>CAINNJ010000067.1 GCA_903851195.1 uncultured Acidobacteriia bacterium | reverse complement strand
TTCGCTGGACAACTTCTTCAGGATTGAGCGTGCGCTCTCCATTTTGACGGGGAGCCGACCTTGTGGAAACGGACTTCTCCGTAAACAAAGGTCCGCTCGGCGCGAAGAACTGACAGGCTTTGTCCAAAAAGAATTTCTTGTCTCTTTTGTCAAAAGCGCGGCCCTGACGACCCTTTGTGGATGGAGGACCAGGTAAATTTATGAGGAACCAACGAGTTGTTGAGAACGAACGGGATGTTTCCGTACGGGCGGCCGATACCGGCGCGCCCGATTGTCTGTTGCGCGCCGCAGACCTGCAGGTGCTGCTCGGTCTGAGTCGCGCGAAGATCTATCGCCTGATGCAGGAGAACGTGCTCCCCACCGTGCGGATTGGCGGCTCGATCCGGGTGCCGCAAAGAGCGCTGGCGCAATGGATCGAGCAAAACACGCGGATCGGTGGTGCACGGGAAGGTATCGGCGCGCTACCTACTGATTCCGTGCGGAACGGGGCGTTGTAACTTCCGGGAGAAGGCACAGCTATGAAAATCTTCAAAATGAAACGGGAAAACGAAACTTACTATCGGGTTGAACTTCCCGCGCAATTTTCCCCGGATGGCAAGCGACGATCAATCATCGGCAGACCAGAGCGGAGACGCTTGATAAAGTCGCCCAGGAAACGGAGCGATTTCGTCCGGGTTTGCAGCGAGAAGGCGGTGAGCGAACCGCCAAAGAGTTCTTCGAGGAATTCCTGACTTACTACGAGAGGGATGGGTGCGTGGCACCTTCCACTCTGCACGACTACCGTTATCACGTGAGGGCACACATAGCGCCGGTGCTGGGAAAGTTGAAGTTACAGGAGATCGACCACAAGCGCGTGGACTCCTTTATGAAGACGATGCTGGACAAGAATCTTTCCCAGCGCACCTGCCAGTACGCGTATGCCGTGATACGGCGGGCTCTCCAGTTTGCCGTGGATTGGAAGTACATTCCCAGCAACCCGGCATCGGCACGGATGCGGGCGGCGAAGCGGCGAGTAAGCGCGCCCCTTTCAAAGATTCGGTTCCTGACGGCGGACGAATCGCGGGCATTTGTGGAGGCCGTCCGCGGCGATAGATACGAAGCCCTGTACATTCTCGCTATAACGACCGGTATGCGGCAGGGCGAAATGCTCGGACTGCAGTGGTCGGATCTGGATCTGGAAAACGGCAATCTGACGATCAACCGTGCACTGCATCGCACGAAGCGACCCCGGAGCGAGGTTGGTCCTGACGGGTGGTTTGAATTACGGCACCCCAAAACGGCCGGAAGCAGGCGAACGATTGAGATTCCCGAGGTCACAGTTGCGGCATTACACGGCCAGAAGGCATTTCAGGCAGAGTTGAAGGCTGTTGCTGGTTCTTCGTGGCAGGAACAAAAACTGGTCTTCACCACGAACGTCGGGACGCCGGTCGATACGTCCAATGTCCTCCATTCGTTCCAGCGTCTTTTAAAGCGTACTGGTTTTGACAAGATGCGCTTCTACGACCTGCGGCATACCCATGCTTCTCTGTTGATTTCAGTGGGGGTTCACCCGAAGAAGATTGCGGAGCGCTTGGGCCACGCCTCGATAAAGCTGACGATGGATCTCTACGGTCACCTGTTTGAGGGCTCCGACCGTGAGTCGGCGGCGCGAATGCAGAAGATGTTCGGCGATAACTCTGAACAGTCAAGGATCGCCGGGGGCAGGGGCAAGCTGTCCATTCTGCCGGGCAATCGAAAGCTGGGGTAGATGCGCCGCTCTGTGAATGTTCGGCTTCGACCCGGTGCCGGTAACCTGCCAGGAGAGAATCCTCTTCCGGATCAAGATGCGTATCGACGTAAATGCTTGACTGTACGAAGCTTGAGGGAAGTTTGCGGACAAGATTGCGGACAAAACCCGAAAAAACGGAAGTCAGCTCGTGCGAGACTCGGGCTGTGTGCGGACAAAACTGCGGAAAAGAAGCGTCTCCCGGACCCGACTCGCTTCTTAAACTATTGAAAAGATTGGTGCGCCCGGAGAGATTCGAACTCCCGGCCTACTGATTCGAAGTCAGCCGCTCTATCCAGCTGAGCTACGGGCGCACATCCCGACGTCTCCACTTCGAGTCTACCACTCCGCCCGACCCGCATAAAACCCGAACCACCCCTCCGGGCTATCCTGATCGCGTGAAGAAAACTCAGGAAGTGGAAGTTAAAATCTCCGTCGCGGATGCCGCGCGCACCCGGTCCCTTTTACGCGAAAACGGCTTTCGGATCCACAAAGCTCGTGTCTTCGAGCGCAACCTCGTGCTGGACGACGAAGCCGGTTCGGTCCGCGCGCGGAATCTGTTGCTCCGCGTCCGCACCGCCGGAAAACAAATCACCTGCACCTTCAAGGGAAAAGAAATCCCCGGCCCGCACAAACGGCGTGAAGAACGCGAATTCCATCCCGATCAGGCCGACGAATGTCTCGCGGTTTTCGCCGGACTCGGTTTCCTCCCCACCTATACCTATGAGAAATACCGGACCGAGTTCACCCGCGGCGAAGAGCCCGGCGTCGTGACTCTCGACGAAACACCGATCGGAACCTTCCTCGAACTCGAAGGACCGGCGCGCTGGATCGATGCCACCGCCAAACTCCTCGGACACTCCCGGGCCGACTACATCACCGCGAGCTACGGACGTCTTTATGAGGAGTGGTGTAAAGAGTACGAAATCGAATCCAAAGACATGACATTCGCGAAATCTCCTGACGGGAGCAAGACCGCCAAACCGCGGTCCCAAAGCCGTCCCAAGTTATGATTCTGGTGTATGAACATCGTTCTTTTCGGCGCCACGGGAATGATCGGCTCCCGCATTCTGGATGAACTCGTTTCGCGCGGCCACAGTATCACGGCCGTCATTCGCGATCCCGGGAAACTGGCCGGTCGCGAGAATGTAATCGGCACATCCGGCGATATTTTCGACGCGGCCAGCGTCGCGGACGCGGTTCGGGATGGCGACCTGGTGGTCAGCGCTTACGGGCCGGGGCCGGAAAATCCCGACCTTCTGTTGAAAGCTACGGAGAGTCTGATTGCAGGCGTGGCGGCCGGCGGTGTTCGGCGCCTCGTCATGGTGGGAGGCGCGGGCACTCTCGAAACGGCTCCGGGCCGGCAACTCATGGATGCTCCCGATTTCCCGGCAGCCTGGAAGGGCATCGCGATGGCTCACGGGAATGCCCTGCAACTTTTGCGCGCCTCCGGCCTGGACTGGACCTCTGTCAGTCCCGCCGCTTACATTCATCCCGGCGAGCGAACCGGAAAGTTCCGCACCGGAACAGACAACCTGATCACCAACGACCAGGGCCAGAGCGAGATCTCGGCCGAGGACTTCGCCATCGCCGTGGCCGATGAAGTCGAGAACCCGCGGCACATTCGGCAGCGCTTCACGGCGGCCTGGTAAGGGCCTTCACTCCTCCTGGTCGCCCGCGAGGCGGGATTCAGTCAGGTCCAGTTCGCGTTCCAGGCGCCGCATCACTTCATCGTTGATGCGGCTTTCGTTACGCAAGCGAATCACGGTTTCCCGCTCCGCCCGCAGCGCTTCCAGGGATAGTTCCAGATAACGATCGTTCCAGGCGGCATCGGCCCGGTTGCCGTCGTCGGGCTGCAGACTGGCCAGACGATGGCGATAATGTTCGCGCAGATGGTCATACAAGGCAGCGGCTTCTTTGGTATCGCGGTCTCGCGCCCCGTTTAGGTGGGCAATCGCGGATTCCGCCAGTAAGCGGCGCGCCTCCTGCTCCTCGCAGTTCGGCCCGGCGGGGCGAGCCAGATCCATGGCGCGAATCAGGGAAGGCAGCGTCAGCCCCTGTAATACCAGCGTCACCAGAATCACACTGAAGGTCAGAAACACTATCGGGTTTCGCTGCGGGAACGGTTCGCCGCCCGCAAGTGTCGCGGGCAACGCCAGTGCAGCCGCCAGCGAGACCACGCCGCGCATGCCCGTCCAGCCGATGACAAAGACTTCGCGCCCTTCCGGTGTCTTCCGGTGCTGGTGGCCCACGCGGGTCCGCAGAAAATGGCCAAGCCGCGCCCCGGGAAATACCCAGGCCAGACGCAGCACAATCAACAGCGCGCTCAGGATGGCGCCATCGATCAGCAGCGTCAGGCGTCCGTACCCCTGGATCGCCGCCCGTATGGACGGAAGTTGCAGTCCGATCAGAACGAAGACGAGCCCGTTCAGCACAAAGGTGAGTGCCTGCCAGACGGACCAGATTTGCAGCCGCACGGGAGGCGAGAAGAGATGGGCGCTTCGCCGCGAAAGAAGCAGGCCGCAGGCGACCACGCTCAGCACGCCGGAGGCGCCCGCCGAATCGGCTGCAAGATAGGCGGCGTAAGGAATCAGAATGCTGAGCGTGATTTCGATCGGTCCGTCGTCGAAGTGGCGCTCGGCTTTGTCCACCAGCCAGGCCACAATCAGACCCACTCCCAGACCGCCCGCGACGAGCCAGAGGAGTTTAATCAGCCCGTCCGACACCGTGGGAACATGATGATCCACAATCAGTCCGGTTGCGAATTCAAGAGCCAGCAGGCCCGTTGCGTCGTTGATCAGGCTTTCGCCTTCCAGCACGTCGACGATTCGGCCGGGAAGGCCTACCCGTCTGGCGATGGACGTTGCGGCGATCGCATCGGTGGGAGCTACCACGGCGCCTAATACCAGACCAAGCCGCCAGTCGAAACCGGACAGCAGATGCGGCGCGGCCATCGCGATGCCGGCAACGGTGAAACCAACCAGACCAAAAGCGAGCAGCAGGATGCTGACCAAGTTGTAGTGAAAGTCGCGCCAGGAGGTTGTCCAGGCGGAGGAGTAAAGCAAGGGTGGAAGAACGACAAGGAAGATCAGATCCGGATCGAGCGTGAACCGCGGAAGCCCGGGTATAAAGCTGAGTAACAGCCCGCCAATCACCATGACAATCGGGTAAGGCGTGCCGATTCTGCGCGCGATCAGTCCGAACACGACGACGAAGAGAAGCAGGGGGAGAAAAACCAGGTCGACGGTTCCGATTCCGCTCATTTACTCTTTGAGCATATCGGCCTGCGGCGAAGAAGTCGGGCGGAAAATGCGTTAGTCTGTGGCCTCGGAGACATTCAATGCGCTATCCGCATGCGGACGCGCAACGTGCCGCCCCGGAGCGCATTCCTGGGGCTTCACCACCGATGAATTCCGGCCAGCACGGAACAGCTCAGTTGATCCGGGACTTCATCAGTGCGCCGCTTTTTCCATTAGTTCGATCCGCGTTCCCCACGGGTCGGTGAAAAGCGCGGTCGTGGCATTCAATTCGGGTGATGCATGCGGCGCAACGTCGATTTTTACGCCATTTGCGGATAATGCGCCGCAAAAAGCCGCCAGGTCCTTCACTTCAAAGCTGAGATGATCGATGGCGCGCTGAATGCTGGGAACCGCCGATTCAGCCTTCGTGATGATCAGCTGTGCGCCGGGAAGCTGAACCGTATCGGGATTCTCCGCATTTCCCTGCCTGCCGCCCAAATTCTTTACGTACCACGCCTGCATTTCCGCCGGATTCGTCGAATAAAGGTGT
The DNA here is from genome assembly GCA_903851195.1 of uncultured Acidobacteriia bacterium. Lineage (GTDB taxonomy): Bacteria > Acidobacteriota > Terriglobia > Bryobacterales > Bryobacteraceae > BOG-234. The sequence goes on along the minus strand of CAINNJ010000067.1, from coordinate 102,631 downwards.
ATATGGCTGAATTCCAGCGGCGCATACATAGTATTGTCCTCGGTCAGTTCGATCCTTACCCCGTCCGGTCCGTCGATCATGAGGCGGTAATCATCGGACTGCGGGTGAAAAGATTTGAACCCGGTTTTCGCGAGTCTTTCGGAAAAGGGCTGCAGATCCGGAACCTTGAGCGCGACGTGATCGATCGCCGAGCCGGCGCTGGGCCCGGAAGGCGCCTGACGGTTGAAAAGGAACGTGACGCCCAGCGTGCTGACGCCGGTCATCGACTGGTTGGTGTAAGTGGCGGTTCCGATGACGTCCTTCCAGAAAGCGATGGCTGCATCGGGATCGGCCGAATTGAGGTGAATGTGCCCGGCGGCAAGGCCGCGACCCGGCGCGGGGGGCTGCGCGACCACGGAAACGGTGGCGATCACAAGTGCGGCGAATGTGCGGGACAAGGGCATGGCTGCAGGCTATGTTAACAAGCCCGTTCACCTGCGGATGGCCGAAGTTCCTCCGGTTTTGCAAAACCCGTTCCCGCACTCTCGCCGTCCAGCCATGTTCGAGGTCGGCTGCCAGCGGAGTGCGCGCGGCTCGCGAATGCCCACGCCACCTGCCCGACATCGGTGAAATCGAAATCGTCGTCGGCTAAGAAGTACTTTGGGTATTCCGAACCCCGTCATCGCGGAGAACAACATTTCGCGGATTTTGGGAGCGAGTTCCTGTAACCAGTAGGTCGGCAGCCTTCCGCGGCAGGAAATGCCATACCGGAAAATTTTCGGACCGCAGGCTAGATAACTTACCCTGGTGTCTGGCGGCTGGTCCGGATTCAGCTTCAGACGGCGCGATTCAGCGTGAAGCCGCGCGATCTTTTCCGGCGGAGGGCTGCGACTTTTTCGATGCCGGATTCCGGGACGCCGCGTCGAATCGGTCGCGAGCGGCGTCCCGCTGCCCGATGTGACCTTTCGCCCAGTGACAAAGCTCTTCGAGCGGCCTGATCAGGCTTTTCCCCATCGGCGTCAGCCGGTATTCAACCCGGGGCGGCACGACGTTGAAAATATCCCGATCGATCAGACCATCCCGTTCCATCCCGCGAAGTGTCTGCGTCAGGACCTTCGGCGAGACTTCGGCCATGGCCGACTGGATTTCGTTTGTTCGCAAAGGTCCCTCGCGCAGGATGTGAATGACGGTGATGCGCCATTTGTTCGAAAGAAGATCGATCGCATCCTGCGACTGCAGCGCCCGATCGCGAATGTTGACGATCTTTGCCATACGCACCTTCCGGTAACTACTGTACCCGATGGTGCGTAGCGCTCGTTTTTACCCTGTTGTTAGAATTTGCCCGGGAGCATCGGAAGAAACCATGAGTCTGAAAGATCCAAACGTCGTCGGCAAATCGCATCCTCGCCGGGTCGCGATCGTGATCGCCAACCCCGCCATCTCCACCACTACACAGTGGCCCGTCGGATTTTGGTGGAGCGAACTTACCCATCCGTATTACGTTCTGACAGAAGCCGGTTATGAGGTCGAAGTATTCAGCCCCGAAGGCGGCAATTGCGAGGCGGACGCCATGTCCGATCCGCGCGACGCCTCCGGATACTCCGCCAGCGACCTCATCAGCATGGGTTTTCTCTCCACGCCGAAACTCGCCGCGCTCATCGCCGGCACGAAAAGCGCTTCGGAGATCGACGTGGATAATTTCGACGCCATCATCGTGGCCGGCGGTCAGGCGCCGATGTTCACATTCGACAAAGCTGTTGATTTACAACGGAAATTCGTCGAATTCTATGAGAAAGGCAAAATCGTCTGCGCGCTCTGTCACGGAGTGGCGATTCTGAAATACGCCCGGCTCCCGAACGGCGACTATCTCGCGAAGGGCAAGACTGTCACCGGTTTCGCCAACGTTGAAGAAGATTTCGCCGATAACGCCGTGTGGTCGATGAACCTGCTGTCGAGAGATAAGCATGTCATGCCGTGGCGAATCGAAGACGAGATGAAGAATATCGGCGCCAACTACGTCCAGGCCGGATTGTGGCGTGGATTCGCGATCCGCGACGGCAACCTCATCACCGGGCAGCAGAATTTTTCGGGTGAAGAGACGGCGCGGCTCTTGCTCGATACGCTGGGCCGTTAAAGCAGGTTGGTGAACCGGCCGTCTGTAACGCTCATGACGATTGCGTCAACGCACCGTTGTTCGCCGCCGAAGGCACCTGAATGGATCCCGACCCGCCGTCATAACAGGTCAGGAAAAATTACCTTTCATTATGCAAGGCCGGCAAAAACTTGGAGCGGGAGACCGGGATCGAACCGGCGACGTTCAGCTTGGGAAGCTGACATTCTACCGCTGAATTACTCCCGCTCAGAGGTGAACAAACCCCAGTATACGATATCGACACAATGCCGCGCCTACACCGTGGACCCGCCCTGACCGCGTCCGCAGGTAGCCATCGCCGTCCGCCGCAAGGTATGGTGAGGACGTGAAGTTTTTACTCATCTTAACTGCCGTGGCCGCTCTCGCGCAGGAACCGGCCTGGGTCACGCGGAGCAACGAAAATGCGCAGTTGCTGATCCGTCTGCAGGCGAAGTTCGGGCCGGAAGGCGCCTCCGCGCAGGGAGTTCCCGGCCTCGACGATCAGATCAGCGACTTTCCGGCCGACCGCGCGCAAAAAGTTCGAGCCGAAATGATCCGGGTTCGGGACCTGTTGAAGGCGCGCCTGGGCACGGAAACAGATCGCCTGGTAAAGCAGGATCTTCAAATCCTGGTCGGCGCGGCCGACCGGCAGATCCGGCAGCTCGATGCGAACGAAAAAACCTTTCTGCCCTACGCCGACATCGCGGGGCTGATCTTTTTCGGCGAGAAGAGTCTGCTGGACGACCAGGTGAAACCGGAGCGCCGTCCGGCGGCTCTGGTGCGCCTCCGGAAGTACACCGGCATGGAACAGGGCTTCACGCCGCTGACGCAGCAGGCCGAAGCGCGATTCCGCGAGAAACTCCGCACCCCCGGCCTCCTCGGTCCTTCAAAGGAAGAGGTGGAGAAAAATCTGCAGAACACATCCACCTACGTCAACGGAATCGGCCTCCTCCTCGAAAAGTACAAGCTGCAGGGTTACGGCGAAGCGCTCACCAAACTCCGTGAACAGCTGACCGAGTACGATGCGTTCGTGCGCCGCGAAGTATTGCCGAAGGCGCGCGGCGATTTCCGCCTGCCGCCCGCCACCTACCTCGCCGCCCTGGAAAACTACGGGGTGGATTACACGCCGGACGAACTCACGCGCCTCGCCCACGCTGCTTTCACCGAGTACCAGCAACAAATGCAGCAGATCGCGGTGTCGGTCGCGAAAGAGCGCGGTCTGCCTTCCTCCGACTACCGCGACGTGATTCGCGAACTCAAGAAAGAGCAGTTCAGCGGCAAAGAGATTCTCCCGAAATACGAAGCGACGCTCAAGTTGCTCGAGGCCGCCATCCGCGAACACCATCTGGTAACCCTGCCGGAGCGTGCCGCCATCATCTCCATCGCCTCCGCTGCCGAGACCGCAGCCCAACCGGCTCCGCATATGCAGCCACCGCCGCTGCTGAACAACCACGGGGAACGCGGCAAATTCGTGCTGCCCCTCGACACCAGGGGCGCTGGCGGCGCGGAACTCAAATACGACGACTTCACCTTCGCCGCGGCTGCCTGGACTCTGACCGCGCATGAGGCACGCCCGGGCCACGAACTGCAATTTGCGTCGATGGTGGAACACGGCGTCTCGCTGGCGCGCGCCGTGTTTGCCTTCAACAGCACCAACGTGGAAGGCTGGGGACTCTACGCCGAGTGGTTCATGCTGCCCTACATGCCGAACGAGGGCAAACTCATCTCGCTGCAGTTCCGGATGCTCCGTGCCGCGCGCGCCTTCCTCGATCCCGAACTGCAGTCCGGAAAGATCACCCCGGAACGCGCGATGCAGGTGCTCGAAAACGATGTGGTTTGCTCGAAGGCTTTCGCCACTGAAGAGGTGGAGCGGTTCACCTTCCGGTCACCCGGGCAGGCGGTCTCCTATTTCGACGGCTACACCCGGCTGCTCGCGCTCCGGCAGGACGCCGAGAAAGCCCTGGGACCGAAATTTAACGTGCAGCGCTTTCACGATTTCATCCTCGGCCAGGGACTGCTGCCGCCGGATCTGCTTCGCAAGGCCGTTATGGAAGAATTCGTCGTGAAGGAACGGAGCTGAGATGGAATTATCGAGGCGGAATTTCAGCAGATTCGCACTGGGCGCCGCAGCCGGCGCGAACGCATTTGCCGGGGCGAATTCAGTCTATAAGGGCGTTCAGCTGGGCTTCTGTTCTTATAGTTTTCGGGGCATGGGGCTGGACGAACTGATGCGGCAGATGGCCGCGATACCGATGGGACAACTCGAACTGGAGTCGGTCTTCATCGAACCTGCATCGGCTCCGGCAGGCCCGGGCCGCGGGCAAACGCCGGAGCAGCGCGAGGCGATAAGGAAATGGCGGCTGACCGTTCCGCTCGACGAAATCCGCGCGATCCGCCGCCGCTTCGATGACGCGGGCATCGACGTCTGCGCCTTCAACATTCCCGTCAACCCAACGTTCACGGAAGCGGAACTCGACCGCGTGTTCCGCATCGCCCGCATCCTCGGCGCGCCGGCCGTCAACTCGGCCACCACTCTGGCCTCCGTACCCCTGCTCGCCGACATGGCGGAGCGCCACAACATGCGCGTCGGGCTGCATCCCACGGCGATGGCCTCGGCCGAGGGCGCGATCGGGTCGGGCGACAGCTATCGCAAGGCCCTCGCGGTTTCTCCCCGTATCGGCGCCAATCCGGATCTCAATGGCTGGCGGGGATGGGGTTCCGACCCTCTCGCCTTCCTGCGGGAAATCGGCAGCCGCATCACCACCCTGCACACGCATGACAGCAAGCCCGCCGAACCGCGCGCGGTGGCGGTGCCCTTTGGAGAAGGCACGAATCCCATCCGCGAAGTCCTTCGGATGATGCAGAAAGAGAAGCTGACCTTCGTCGCCATGCTGGAGCGCACCTACAATCTGCCCGCCGGCGCCGATAACGTCGCGGAACTGCGGAAGTGCCTTGCCTACAGCCAGGCGGCGCTGGAAGGCTGATCACTCCGTTCGCAGCGCGACCTGCGGATCCACCTTCGTAGCGCGTCTGGCCGGCACGTAACAGCCGGCCGCGGCCACAACAATCAGAACCACCGGGCCCGCCGCAAACGCGAGCGGATCGCGGGTTCCCACGCCGAACAACAGACTCTCCAGAAAGCGGCTCAGCGTCCACGCTCCTGCCACGCCGATGGCGACGCCGGGCAGCACCAGGCGCAATCCCCGCTCCATCACGAACCGGAGTACGTCGCCGGACCGCGCGCCCAGCGCCATGCGGATGCCGAACTCCCGCGTGCGGCTGTTCACCGAATACGAGACCACTCCGTACACGCCGATGCCCGTGAGCAGCAGCGCGACGAACGCGAACGTGCCGAGCAGGCCGGTGTACAGCCGCGGTTCCGCCATACTCTCGGAAACCCGCGATTGCATGGTGGCCACGTCCGTCACCGGCTGATCGGGATAAAGCGCATGCACGGCATTGCGGAAAGCCGTCGCAAGGCCGGCCGGATCGGCGTGCGTGCGCAGCACGATCGTCGCGCCGGGCGCGGGTCCCAGATACTGCAGGTAGGGATCGTAAAGTTCGGGTTCCGGCGTGTCGGTCGCGGCTCGACGGTGCATATCCGCCACCACGCCCACGATGGTGACTTCGCGCGCTCCCGCCAGCAACTGCCCCACCGGATTCCTTCCCGGAAAATACTTCCGCGCGAAGGCCTCATTCACGATCGCGACCTTCGGTCCGGCCGCGTCGTCCCGCGCCGTGAACATCCGGCCCAGCCGCAGCGGGACGCCCATCACCGCGAAATAATCCGCGCTGACGGCGCGGAAGTCGATGGGAAACTCCTCGCCCGGATGCTCCGGCAGCGCGAAGGTGATGCTGACATTGATCTGTCCAAGGGGAATGGCGGTCGCGAGCCCCGCGGCCGAAACTCCGGGTAACTGCTGACTCCGCTCCAGAATCTCCGTCAATCTTTGCACCAGCTTCGGCTTGTCTTTCGCAAGCTGTGTACTGGCCGGAACCACGGCGGAAAGCACGTGGTCCGCACGGAAGCCGGGGTCCACCCTCGCCAGCGTGACGAAACTCCGGATCAGCAGCCCCGCCCCGATCAGCAGCGTAAGCGACAGCGCGACCTCCGCGATCACCAGGCCGCCTCGCCATTGGAACCGGCTGGCGCGCAGACGGCAGCGCGAAAGAACCACCGCGGGCCCCAGACCGAACAGAACCGCCGTCCCCAGCGTCACGGTGAGCGCGAAACCCAGCACCACCAGATCCAGCCGGGTTTCGTCGAGCCTCCCGATGCGGTAATGTGCCGGCAGCGCCGCCAGCAGGGTCTGATTGCCGGTCCACGCCAGCATCAACCCGACCGCGCCGCCTGCCGCCGCCACCACCAGGCTCTCCACCAGGATCTGCCGCATCAGCCGTTTTCGCGAAGCGCCCAGTGCGCTGCGCACCGCGAATTCCACCTCCCGCGCAACGCTCCGCGCAATCACCAGGTTCGCCACGTTCAGGCACGCAATCAGCACCAGCAGGCCCACCGCGCCGCAGAGCATTGCGAAGGCAGCATACGTCTTCGCATCGCGCCGCTCGAAAGGCAGCAGTTCCACGCGGATCCGGCGGCGCGCCTCCGGATACTGCCGCAGCAGCGCCGGCGTCATGCGATTGATCTCCGCCTGAGCGGCCTGCAGCGTCACACCCGGCTTCAGACGCGCGATCACGCTCACCTTCGTGTCCGCGGGCGCCATTCTTTCCCGGTCGGGAATCCACATATTGAAGAATGAGGTCGGGAACTGAAACTCGCGCGGCATCACGCCGGCGATCTGGTAGCTCTCGTTGTCCAGCATCACGCGGCGCCCCACCGCCGCCGGATCGCCCGCAAACTCCTCCTGCCAGATCTTGTAAGAAAGCAGGACGGCTCGCGGGTTGGCATCGTCGAAATCCGCGGCGGTGAATACGCGGCCCAGGGCGGGTTTGGCGCCGAGGGTCGGGAACAGGTCCCGATGCACCATACTGGCGATACCATTCACCGGTTCGCTGCCCCCGGTCATCGTGCGCGGCCGGTAGAAGCCATACGTGCCGATGCTTTCGAACGATTTCCCGAACTCGCGCCAGAACGCCACGTCGGCCGCGGTCGGGTACACCGAACCGCCTTCGAGCCGTGGCTTGGTGATCTCCACCAGACGTTCCGGATTCGCATAGGGCAGCGGGCGCAGAAAAACGGCGCGAAAGGCGCTGAAGACCGTGGTGGTGGCCCCGATTCCCAGAGACAGCGACAAGACCGCCGTCGCGAAGAACGCCGGGCTTTTGCGGAGCATGCGGATGGCAAATCGAAAGTCGCCCATTCGGATAAAGACACCGCTCCCCCGCAATGAGTTCCGGAGCGCGGCCCCCGAACCCGCGTTACCATCGAAGCATCCCATGATTCAAACCCTTTTCGGTTCCGTCGAACAGGAGCCGACGCTTCTTGAAAAGCTCGCAAGCGGTGTCCAAAAGACCCGCGACGGTCTGATCTCGCGCATCGAAGACGTCATTTCCGGTAAGAAGGCGATCGACGCCGATCTCCTCGAAGAACTGGAATACACGCTCATCAGCGCCGATATCGGCGTGGCGACCACCGAAGAAATCCTCGACCGCATTCGCGAACGCGTGGACCGCAAACTCGTCGGCGATTCCACCGAACTGCGCGGTCTCATCCGCGAATATCTTCTGGAAGTGCTGCAGGCGAACGACCGGCCGCTGGCGACCGTGGACGCGCCGCCGGCGGTGGTCATGCTGGTCGGCGTGAATGGGGCGGGGAAGACCACCACCATCGGCAAGCTCTGCGCGCATCTCAAAGCGGACGGCCGCTCCGTGTTGCTCTGCGCGGCCGATACCTTCCGCGCCGCGGCCATCGAGCAACTGGAAGTCTGGGGCGAACGCACCGGCACCCAGGTGATTCGCCAGAACACGGGCGCCGACCCCAGCGCCGTCATGTTCGACGCCCTGCAGGCCGCAAAATCCCGCAACGTGGATTACGTCATCATCGACACCGCCGGCCGTCTGCAGACGAAGACCAATCTGATGCTGGAACTGGAGAAAATGCGCCGCACCGCAAGCCGCATTATTCCGGATGCGCCACACGAAGTGCTGCTGGTGCTCGACGCCACCACCGGCCAGAACGGGCTGGAACAGGCGCGCAAGTTCACCGAATCCTCCGGCGTCACGGGCATCGTGCTCACCAAACTGGACGGCACCGCCAAAGGCGGCGTGATCGTGGCGATCTCACGCGAACTCGGCCTGCCGATCCGCTACATCGGCGTCGGCGAAAAAGTGGACGACCTGCTGCCCTTCGATCCCGAAAAGTTCATCGACTCTCTCTTCGCCTCGAAACCGACTGAATGACTCACGACTACATGAAAGAGGCCCTCGCGCTGGCGCGCCGGGGCGTGGCGCTCGCCTCGCCAAATCCCCTGGTGGGCTGCGTGATGGTGAATGGCGGCGAGGTGGTGGGGCGCGGTTTCCACACGTGGGAAGGCGTGAAGCACGCCGAAGTGCTGGCGCTCGAAGAAGCGGGCGACCGGGCGCGTGGCGCGACAGCCTACGTCACCCTGGAACCCTGCTCGCATACCGGGCGCACCGGACCCTGCTGCGACGCTCTGATCGCCGCCGGCGTGGCGAAAGTCATGGTGGCTCTGGGCGACCCCAATCCCCTGGTCTCCGGCGAAGGCGTCGGGCGGTTGCAGGCGGCGGGAGTGGAAGTCGAATCGTCGCCGGAACATCAGGCGGAAGCCGCGAAACTGAACGAAGGCTTCCTGCATTTCATCCGGACGGGCCGCCCGCTCGTCACGCTCAAATGCGCCGTGACGCTCGATGGCAAAATCGCCGCGCCCGAAGACAACACCGGCTGGATCACCAGCGAGCGCGCCCGTTCCCACGTGCAGGAACTGCGGCACGCGACCGACGCCATGATCACGGGCATCGGCACGGCGCTGGCCGACGATCCGCTGCTGACCGATCGCTCCGGCCTCCCCCGCGCCCGTCCCCTGCTGCGCGTGGTGCTCGACTCCACGCTGCGGCTCCCGCTCGATTCGAAACTGGTGCAGTCCGCCGCCGGCGACGTTCTGGTGGCGACCACCTCGGCCGCTTCCGCGGAGCGGCGCCGCGCGCTCGAAAACAAAGGCGTGGAAGTGCGGATCTTCGATGGCCCGCGCGGACGCACCGACATCCGGGACGTCGTGGCCGTCCTCGGCGAGCGGAAGTGCCTCTCGGCGATGATCGAAGCGGGCAGCAAGGTCAACTGGGCGGCGCTGGAATCGGGCGCCGTGGACAAGGTGTTCCTCTACTACGCGCCCAAGATTCTGGGCGGCCTCGAATCGCTTCCCATGGTGGGCGGCGCGGGACGGTTGCGCCGCATGGACGCCATTCGTCTGGACCGCACCACGCTGCATCCCATTCCGCCCGATGAGTTCGCGGTGGAAGCGTATATCAGAAAGGACGTCTGACGTGTTTACCGGAATCGTGGAAGAAGTGGGCCGTGTGGTGCTGTGCGAAGGCGGGCGGTTGTCCCTGCATTGCGCGAAGGTGCTGGACGATCTGACGCTCGGCGCGAGCATTGCCGTGAACGGAGTCTGCCTCACCGCCGTGGAAATCCGCGCGGACGGCTTCGCGGCGGATCTCGCGCGGGAGACTCTGGACCGCAGCAATCTGGGCGACCTGAAGCCGGGCGATCCGGTGAATCTGGAGCGTCCTCTGATGCTGCAGACCCGGCTCTCCGGGCATCTGGTGCAGGGCCACGTGGACGGGACCGGCGTTCTGGAAACCCGCGACGACCAGGGCATCACCGTACGGGTGCCGAAGGAACTGGACCGGCTGCTGGTCTACAAGGGCTCCATCTGTCTGGACGGCATCAGCCTCACCATCGCCGCCATGCAGGACGGCGTCGTGAAAGTCGCCATCATCCCGCACACCTGGGAAGCCACCAACCTGCACGCGCGTCAGCCTGGCGACCGCATCAACGTGGAGTGCGACATGATCGCCAAGCACGTGGACCGTCTGCTATCGCTGACTCAGACCACCGTCCACCGCGACTAGCTGTCCGGTGGTGAACCGGCTGCCGCGCAGGAAGTTGAGGACCGCTTCGGCGACCTCCTCACCCGTGCCGGCGCGTTTTGCCGGCGAGGCGGCGATAAACTTCTCGATCCGAGCGTCGATGGCGTCGAAAGGAATCACGCCCGGCGCCACTGTGTTCACGGCAATATGCGGCGCCCAGGCTTTCGCCAGAGCTTTCGTCAGCATCACCACGCCGGCCTTGGACGCGCAGTAGTGGGCATGTTCCTCCCACGGCCGGAGCGCGCCCAGAGAACTGATATTGACGATGCTTCCGCCGCCCTGCGGCAGCATGATTTTCGCCGCGGCCTGACAGCAGAAGAACACCGACTTCAGGTTCACCGAGTGGATGAAATCCCAGTCCGCTTCTTCGATATCCAGCGGGTCGAACCGGGTGAAGCGGGCGGCATTGTTGACCACCCCGTCCATACGCCCGAAGTGGTTCGCGACCCGGTCGAACAGGGCGCGAATCTCCGGCACGCTTTCCAGATCCGCCTGAAAACAGGGGAAGCCGAGAGCGCGCGCTTCGGCTTCCGAAGTCCCGTAGTGAATCGCCACATCGGCTCCTTCTTCGGCGAGGGCCAGGGCGATCGACCGGCCGATGCGTTTGGCGCCGCCGGTGACCAGAATCACTTTATTCTGCAGTGTCATCTTCTTCTTTGACTTCCTGTAACGGCGGTTCCGGCAGGTGCCCGCGCCAGTTCATCCACGTCCACGCAATCGCCGTGGTGGAACTGATCGCGCCCGACCACGCGCCGATTGTCCTCGGACTAAACGTAATGGACGCCGCGCCCGCCGCCATCATCGAGAGCAGCATGGTGGACCACGTAATGGACTCCATCGTGGCGAACACACGGCCGCGGAAACGATCCTCCACATGACGCAGCAGTTGCGAAAAATTGAGCACCGAACTGATCGCCACCGCCGCGCGGGAGAGCGCGATAAACACACACGCCCAGCCGATGGTCGGCATTTGGCTGAAGAGAATATAAGCGCCGCCGTGAATCACGTAAACGATCGCGATGGTGCGCTTGTACTGCACGAAACTCAGGCGCTTGCCCAGCCAGTAACCCGTGGCGCCGCCGATGAGCAGGCCGACACCCGCGCAGCCCCAGATAACGCCGATTCCCGCGGGGCCGGCGTTGAAGACTTTCTCGCCGAAAAGGCTGAACAGAATCTGCGCGGCGCCGCCCCCGCTCGCCCAGCCGATACTCACCATCGCCACGCCAGCCACCAGCGGCGTGGACCGCATGTATTGCAGCCCTTCGCGGTACTGCGCGAGTCCGGTTGTCTTGTGTTTGTGCTCCGCGCCGACCACGCGGAATCCCTCCGGCCTCCTTAGTTGCGAGATGCACAGTGCGGACACCACGAACGACAGAGCGTTGAAGCTGAACGCAACCACGTATCCGGCCTGCACGCCGACCGCGCCGAGAAACGCGCCAATCGTCAGGCTCGCCCAGGACGTGGTCTGCGTCATCGTATTCGCGGAATGCAGTTCTTCCGGCGTCGCGATACCCGGCAGGATGGAAGCGCGTCCGCTGGTGAAAAACGGCGAAGCGAACATGAGCATCGCGCTGAGTACGAACAGCAGCCAGTCGGCCTTGTAAGTCAGCGCCGCGATAAAACCCAGAGCGATCACGGCCCGCACCAGGTCGCTCGCAATCATCACCTTCTTGCGGTTGAGCCGGTCCAGCAGCACACCGGCGATGGGACCCGCCAGCAGCATCGCTACCGCCCGTGCCAGAAAAACCCCGGTCACGACAAGCCCGGGATTCCGGTGCTCCATCGCGAGGCTCATCACCGCGATGTTGTTGAAGTGATCGCCCACCTCGCTGACCACCTGGCCGGACCATGTGAAACGATAATTCCGGTTGGTCCGGAGCAGGCGGGTGAACGCGCTCATCCGAACCTCTCCGTGACGAACACGCCGGTGAAGATAATGGCGCCCGCGGCAAGCGCCGAAGCCCCCAGGTGCTCGCCCAGAATCACCACTGCCATAAGGCTCGCGAAGACCGGCTGCAGGTACTGAAACGCGGCCATTCGCGAGGCCGGGATACGCGCCAGTGCGTAGTAATAAATCAGATAGCCGGTGACGGAGGAAAACGCTCCCATGTAGAACACGCCGGCCCACGCGCCTGCCGAAACGCGACTGAAATCGAAGTTCCGCGCCGCCTGCCAGAACAGCGGCAACAGCAGCAGCGTTCCCACCACATATCCCACGGCATTGACCGCGATGCCGCCCGATTGTGGCTTATGTCTCTTCCCCAGCGCCGTCATGGCGGCCAGCGCCAGAGCGCACAGCAGGACGAGAAAATCGCCCAGCACCGTCGGTCCGTTGGCGCCGCTTTTGACCCGCGCGAACTGCAGCAACGCCACGCCCGCCAGCGCGATGAAGATCCCCGCCACTTTCGGCATCGTGATGCGCTCCAGTCCGATCGCGCCGGCGATCAGCAGCACCCAAAGCGGCGTCGTGCCCATGATCATGGAGGAATGCACCACCGTGGTGCGCGCGACACCGAACGTCCAGAAGAACTGGTTCAGGGTGATGCCACCCACGCCCAAACCAACCAGCAGCCAGAATTCGCGTCCGGTCCACACGGAAGGCGAGTTGCGCGACTGACGCCAGTAAATCGGAATCATCAGCGCGGCGGAGACCATGGTTCGCAGACAGATCACCAGCGCCGCCGGCAGTTCACGAAAAACAATCTTGGCGGCGATATAGTTGCCGGACCAGCACAGCAGCATCACGCCGATGAGCAGGTAAAGCGAGTAGGAAGGGTTCAACTCACCGTTTCCGTGCGGAATGTGATGTGGTCCATGAAATCGCGGTCGAGTTCATAACCGAGCCCAGGCTCGTCCCGGACCACGATGGTGCCCTGCGCGGTTGTCTCCACGGGAGGCACGATGATGTCCTGCTTCCAGTAGCGCTTGCTGGCCGAAACATCGCCGGGAAGCGTGAAATTCGGCAGCGTCGCGAGCGCGATATTGTGCGCCCGCCCGATACCCGCTTCCAGCATGCCGCCACACCACACGGGGACGGAAGCCGCTTCACAGACGTCGTGTACTCGTTTGGCTTCCGCGAAGCCGCCCACCCGCCCGAGCTTAATATTGACGATTCGACCCGCCTTCAGCCGAATCGCCTGTTCGGCATGGTGGGCGGAACGAATGCACTCATCGAGACAGACAGGCGTGGCCAGCTGCGGCTGCAGCGCGGCGTGATCGATGATGTCGTCGTGCGCCAGCGGCTGCTCGATCATCATCAGATAGAAATCGTCCAGCTGTTTCAGCCGGTCCGCGTCGGCCAGCGTATAAGCCGAGTTCGCATCCGCCATGAGCCGGATCGTCGGAAAACGCTCCCGCACCTGACGAATCACGTCGATGTCCCACCCGGGCTTGATCTTCATCTTGATCCGCTGGTAGCCATCGGCCAGTTCCTGTTCGATCTTGCCGAGCAACTGTTCCACCGTGTCCTGAATGCCGATCGAGACGCCGCAGGGAATCTCCTTCCGCGCGCCGCCGCCGATTTCCTTCCACAGCGGATTCCCGTTCTGTCGCGCCTGCAGATCCCAGACAGCGGCTTCCACGCCGCCGCGCGCCATGTTGTGGCCACGGATATGACGGGTCAGCGGATCCACATCCGAAGCCGACGCCAACTCACGATTCACCAGTCGCGGCGCCACGTAGTCCCGCGCAATCATCCACGCGGATTCGGTCCACTCTTCGTTGTAAAACGGGTTTTCGCCCGCCGTGATCTCACCCCAGCCGGAGAGCCCGTCGCTCACCGCTTCCACAATGACGATGTGCCGGCTGTAAGTCCGCGAAAAGCTGGTTTCAAAGAAGTGGACGAGCGGCATTTGCAGATGCCGCAGCACGATGCGGTCGAGCTTCAAGGGTTTACCTCAGCGAGTAAATAGGTGCCTTCTTCGGCGCTCCGGTTCAGGCCCACCACGGTCAGTCCGCGATCGAAGGCGGCTTCGAACTCGTCGGCGATGCGGGACTGCACCGCGCGCGCGCCCTTCGGATCGTTACGGCGAAGATCGGCGATATCGGCCGGAACCGAGATGCGCGCGGCGATCGCGGGAAACTCCGCCGGTTCGCCCGCAACAATGCTGCGCACACGCTCGGAACTCACCCACCACTCCGCCGTGCAGCGATCCGTGGGCAGCCCGCCATGCAGGTGGCTTGTAGTGGTGCCGTACTGATTCCTCACATACCGCCGCACCACCGCGCCCAGGCGCTCAATGTTGAAATACGCGTTCTTGATCTCCAGCGGATCGAAGGTCCACTCGATGAGCTCGATGCCCCGCGCCATCGCGTCTTCCCGCTGCCGCAGTTTCAAACGCCTGCCGACGCCGAAGTCGCGGTATTCGGGCAGCACGCCGAGCATGTGACTGTGCAGATAACTCTTGCCGCCCGGCTTCAATCCGGGAATGGCCATGCAGAACGCGATCATCCGGCCGGCCTCCCACGCGCCGAACGCCTGGCCGCCAACCTTGGTCGCAACAACGAAAAAGCGAACGGGCAGCAGTTCGATATCGTCGAATCCCCAGATCTTCTTTTGCAGCGCGACAGCTTCGCGGAACTGCTGCTCCGTTCGCAGGACTTCGATTTCTATGTGAGGGGATGCGTTTTTGCTTCTTGCCACAGCGCCTCCAGTTCTTCAATGGGTGTGCCGGAGACCTTTCGGCCCTGTTCTTCGAGGCGGCGTTCAATGTGCCCGAAACGGGCACGGAATTTGCTGTTCGTTCGGCGCAGCGCCTGTTCGGGATCCACCTTCACGAAGCGCGCCAGATTGACGATCACGAATAACAGGTCGCCCAGTTCGTCTTCCATCTGATCGGCGGAAACGGCTTCGCGGGCGACATTGAATTCGGCGATCTCCTCATGCAACTTGTCCATCACCTGCCCGGCATTTTCCCAGTCGAAACCGACCCCTGCCGCGCGCGACGTAATCTGCTGCGCTTCCACCAGCGCGGGCAACGCGCGAGGCACCGTATCGAGTAATCCCTGCGGCTTTTCCGGCTTCAGCTTGCGCTCTTCGGCCTTGATCTCATTCCACTGCTTCAGAACCTGCGAGCCGGTTTCGGCCACGGCATCGGCAAAGATATGAGGATGCCGGCGCACCAGCTTTTCATTAATGGCATCCAGCGAATCGTCGATGTTGAAGAGGTTTTCTTCCGACGCCATCTGCGCATAAAACACGGCCTGGAGCAGGAAATCGCCCAGCTCTTCCCGAAGGTCTGACCAGTCCTGCCGGTCGATCGCATCCAGGACTTCGTAAGTCTCTTCGAGCGTGTATTTCTTAATGGATGCGAAATTCTGTTCGCGATCCCACGGGCAGCCATCGGGAGCGCGCAACCGGGCCATAATTTCAACCAGTCGCTGAAATCCTGCACCCGTGGCGTGTGAACTTTGCTGCATAGTTGAAAGTAGTGGGGTCAATCCGATGGTAACATCCGGGAATAATTCGTCTTAGTGTCGCGGATCGCACACACAAGGGCCTGGAGGCAGTCTCCGGGACCCTAAAATGGGTGTATGGACCGAATGGATTTCGGGCGCCCTTTTTCGGCCCTTTGCGTTCTTTTTTGCACCCTGCTTTCTTCTCGCTTCGCCTCCGCCGATATCGCGGCCTTCGATCTGGCCGGACCTGTTATCGATGTCCGGGTTCAGCGCAACGGCCGCACTCTGCCCATCTCCCAGGTGCCGAATCTGCAAACGGGAGACCGGCTCTGGATCCATCCGGCGCTGCCTCGCAATCAGGCCGTTCGCTATCTTCTCGTGGCGGCTTTTCTGCGCGGCGCGACGAACCCTCCTCCCGAAGACTGGTTTACGCAGGCCGAGACATGGACCCGGAAGATCCGCGAGGAAGGCATTTTCGTGACGGTCCCGGAAGGCGCGGAACAGGCCGTTATCTTTCTCGCTCCGGACACCACGGGCGGCTTCAGCACGCTCCGGTCGGCGGTGCGAGGTCGTCCCGGATCCTTCGTGCGCGCCATACAGGATCTCGAACAGGCGAGCCTCGACCGCTCGCGCCTTGATACCTACCTCGCGGCCATGCACCAACTGGCGGACGGCGACCCCGCGAAAGTGCACGATCAATCCGTGCTGCTGGCGCGCAGTCTGAGCATCCGTCTGGAAGACGATTGTTTCCGCAAGCTCATCGAGCAGCAGGCGGCCTGTCTCACGCAGAAGAGCGATAACCTCGTTCTGAATGACGGGCACAGCCAGACCATGGTGGGCGCTCTCACCCAGGGGCATGCATCCGATCTGATCGGCCAGATCACTTATACGCCGACCGCGGGCAGCGGCTACTTCAGCCCGTATGTCGGGGCCATTGTCGATATGGCGAGAATTCTCGACGCTCTGCATACCGCGCAGTATCAGTACATACCCGCGCTGGCTCTTCCGCGCGAGGATCAGCTGCAACTCAAGCTGAATACCGCGCCGTCTTTTCACAATCCGAAATCGGTGATCGTGGCGGCGCTGCCCGCCATCCGCCAGGAGATGCCGCCCCCGCTGCGCGCCGTGGAACCCCAACAATCCTCCTGCCTGCAAAAGACGCCGCTGGTGCTGCAGGTCTCGGGCGCCCCCCTCGCCTACTCCACGGGGTTGCTGCACGATCTGGTGCTTCGCGTGGAAGGCAAAAACGGGCCAGGTGTCGATCTGCCGGCGAAGGCCGATCCGCTGCGGGGCGGCTACGTCATTGACACGCATCTGCTGGCCGGCAGGAAGCCCGGAGATCTGGGCTCTGTGGGAACCCTGCGCGGCCAGTGGGGCTTCGATTCGTATACCGGCCCCGCGTTCCCTCTGCAAAGCGCACACCCCGCCCAGTGGAGCGTCCTGTTGCCTGAGACGGCATCCCTGCTTGCCGGGCATGAACATACCTTCAGTCTGCACGCGGAACCCGCTGCCTGCGTCGTGAAAGTGGCCGTGAAAGACCCGCGCGGAAACGAACTGGCCGCGGCCTGGAAAGTTTCCAAGCCGGATGAAGTGGAGGTCAAGGTTCCGGCCGGGAGCGCCACGCCTGGAACTCTCACCTTGGCCGTCAGCCAGGCCGGCTTGCCGCACACGGACGAGGCGAAAATCAGCATCTACGCCGAGACCGGCCATCTGGAACGTTTCCTGATCGTCCCGGGCGAAGCGCGCGCTACGCTGCGTGGCTCCCGGCTGGAAGAAGTCGCCGGCGTGGAAGTGAGCGGGATCCACTTCGCCTCGGCCGGGCTGGTGAAGCCGGACGAGCTGTCGCTCCAGGCTCCGGACGCGAAGTCGACCGCGGCTTTGACACCCGGGGCCGCGCTGAAAGCGAAAGTCTTGCTGAAAGACGGGCGCAGCCTCGACGTGCCGGTTGCCGTCGAGCCGCCCCGGCCGCGGGTGACGCTGCTGAGCAAGGTGGCGGAACCCGGGGCGGCCGCCGCGTCTTCCGTGATTCAGCTCACGGATCCCAACGAACTCCCGCTCGATGGACGTCTCTCCTTCTCTCTGAAGTCCGTGGTGCCCGATGTGTTCCCCAGGGGAGAGAAGATCGAAATCGCCGCCGGAGAAGACCTGCGGGTCATGCTGAACATCGCCGACGGAAGCCTCACGCTGCAGGATCCTCACACCGTGCTCGCCACGCTGGAGCCGCTGAAGTGTTTTGGAAAATCCGCTTTTGGTCCGCTGCGCTTTCGTCCCGTGGATGAGCGCGGCGTGACGGGTGACTGGCAGGCGCTGGCGACCCTGGTGCGAATTCCGGAACTGAAGGAATTGAAGTGTCCGGCCGAAGACGCCGCGCCCTGCGTCCTGAGCGGCGCGAATCTGTTCCTGCTGCAGAGCGTGGCGTCGGCTGCGAATTTCACCGATTCCGTTCAGGTGCCGGAGGGCTTTGTCGGCGCCGTGCTGCCGGTGCCCCATGCGCCGGGCGGCATGCTGTTCGTGAAACTCCGGGACGATCCGAACGTGCCGCACACCGCCGTCGTGCCAGTGGCCGAAAACAAACCCGCCCAGTAGCTACTGTTGCGCGGGTGGAGTGAACGCAAAGTTCAGAACCTTTGAGCTTCCCGAGCGCGACGGACTGAATAACCACTGGCGCGCGGCCTTCACGGCTTCATCCGCGAGATAGCGGTCCAGCCCGTGACCGGGCGTTTTCGAAAACGCCCGGATTACGCGGCCCGACTCATCGATTCCGACGATGACCTGAATCTCGATCGGAGCCGTGATCCGGTTCCGGATTCCCGCCGGAATTTCGGGCTGCACCTCGCGCCGGACTGTCACGCTGCCCGCTGGCGCCGGCTTCTCGACAGAGGCCTTGGGCGTAGCCGGCTCCGGCACCTTGTCCGCAACCGCTTGGGCCGCCATGGTCGAAACGGCCCGCCGCGGCGCAATCACCCGCAGCGAATCCGTCACCGCGAGCGTTCCTTCGTTATAGAGACGAAGCCGGAACAGCACATCGGCCGATTCCGGCGTGTACTTCAGGTTGCCGCGATGCAGAACCTCCGGACTCAGCTGAATCGTCCGGGGAGTTCGCCCGTCATTGACCAGCAGCACGCCACGCGTTGCCTGTGTCACCGCGGGAATGCCCGGATCCCAGTTCAGGATCATGTCGCCTTCGAACACGCGCGCGTCGAAATGCACAGGAGCCCAGCGGGGTTCGGCATTCCTTTCGTGCAGTTCCCAAAGCGAGCCGGCCGCGATCCCGAACAGCACGCAGAACGCCGCCGCCATGCCGAAACGCCGCAGGTCCGGAATGCGCGCGGGCCTCCGCGCCTCCTCCCGATAGCGCTGGTGCCACGGAATCTCCCGGGCGAACGCGGGATGCGGTTCGGGTGCGGGCCCCTCCGGGGATAAAGCCGCAGGAGGTGGCGGGACGCTCTTCTCGGACGTTTCGGAGAGCAGCCCGGCAATGCCCGAGAACCGAACGGTGACCGGGCACTTATCGACTGACAAGGGCTGCAACAGAAGACAAACCAACTGCCGATTCGGGAAGAACGCCCGAATCACTTCCTGATCCGCCGCATCCGGCTCCGCCTCGCGCCCCGTGTAACTACGGTAGAGACCGACGACGGAGGAAGATCCCTCCGCCCCGCGCTCACCGAGTCTCTCCGCCAGCCGCTCCCGATCCCGCTTGCTGAGCAGGTACGATGGTCCGCTGGCGTGTTCACACGGAATCTCTTCGAATCCGCTCAAAACAAACCGGGTTCGGGTTCCCGGCTCCCGGTGGAGTCGCCCCCGCAGCAGTCCTCCGATTTCCATACCGCGCCGGGGAATCGCCAGGAACGCTTCGATAGCGGCACGACGGATGTCCGCGATCAACTCCGCATCCGCCTCCACCTCGTTAGCCTCATCGGACAAAGTCCACCTGCCCGGCTGGTCCGGGGGAGTCGTGAGGGTCTGCTGCTCGGGAGTCATGCGGACTGCGTTTGTCAGGAACCAGACGCTGCAATCGGCAGGCCAGACTTCGGTGAGCGCCTTCCCGTTGCACGGTGCGTAAACCGGAACTCGCGATGTCAGGCATGATATTTTCAGGTGCGTAAAAAATACCGGTCAATCGGCCAAACACGGCGCTTCCCGCGGAGTTGTAGACTGAAAACAATGAGTGACGAAGCCGAAATGATGCCCGGCGATCTGGTCGGTGACGAAGAGGATTCGAGGCCCGAACTGCCGGCCGCCGACTTCGACTTCCTGGTCTACTCGCTTCGCCTGCAGGCCGAACTCAATCTTGGGCTGCTGCCGTTCGAGGACAATCAGGAGCCGGACTTCGAACTCGGACGCCACAACATCGATCTTCTGGCCATGCTGCAGGAAAAAACGCGCGGCAATCTGACGCCGCGGGAACAGAAAGATCTGGACGATTCGGTCGCCGACCTCCGCTTCCGCTTCGTCCACGCCATGCAGGCGGCATCCTCGAAATAGATGAGGCGATGAACCTGAAGATCACTGTCCTGGGTTCAGGCACCAGCTCCGGCGTGCCGACGATCGGTTGCTCCTGCGCGGTCTGCCTGTCCGAAGATCCGCGCGATAACCGCCTTCGCCCGTCCATTCTGGTGCAGCACGCGGGACGCAACATCGTCATCGACACCACACCGGACTTCCGCACCCAGGTCCTGCGGTCCGGCCTGGAACGGCTGGATGCGGTCGTGTTCACGCACGCCCACGCCGATCATATTCTGGGCCTCGACGATATTCGCCCCTTCAACTACCGGCAGCAGGCCGCGATTCCGTTATTCGCGTCCGCCCCTACGTTCTCCGTCATCCGCCGGATCTTCGATTACGCGTTCGAAGACCGCGGGCACTCCTCCGCCGTCCCGAAACTCGAAGTCAATCTGATTACAGACACGCCCTTCGACGTCGCGGGCCTGGAATTCGAGCCCATACCAGTGCTGCATGGACGAAGCACGGTTCTGGGCTTCCGGTTTGGACGTTTCGCGTATCTGACGGACCACAGTGAGATTCCGGAGTCTTCCCTGGAGAAACTGCGCGGGCTGGACGTTCTGTTCCTCGACGCCCTCCGCCACAAGCCGCACCCAACCCATTCGACCGTGGCGGATTCCATCGCCACCGCCCGTCTGCTGAAGCCCGGTAGAACGTTCTTTACCCACATCTGCCACGATCTGCCGCACCAGCTCACCGAGGCAGCCCTGCCGCCGGGGATTTTTCTGGCGTACGACGGTCTGGAAATCCAGGGATGAGAGTCTTTCGCTCCCCGGAGGAAATCCCGGAGGGCTTCGGGCCTTCGGTCGTCACAATCGGCAATTTCGACGGGCTGCATATCGGGCACCGGCAGATTCTGCGGCGCGTCATTTCCATCTCTCACGAACAATACACCGATCTGACGGCGGCCGTTCTGACGTTCGACCCGCATCCCGCGCGGGTGCTGGCGCCGGAACGGGCTCCCCGTCTGATCACAACAATTTCCCAGAAACTGCGCCGTTTTGAAGACGAAGGGGTCGAGGCGACTCTGCTGCTTCCTTTTTCCCTCGAATTCGCGAAAATCAGCCCCGAGGAATTCGCCGGCCGGATCCTCTCGGACGCACTGCGGGCGCGAGTCGTCCTGGTCGGCGAGGATTTCCGGTTCGGCTACAAACAATCGGGCGACATCGAAACACTTCGCACACTCGGGAACACGCTGGGTTTCGATGTCGAGGCCATGCCCGCGATCCTCTCCGGAGGCCAGCGCGCCAGCAGCACGGCCATCCGCTCTTTGGTTGCCGACGGGCGCGTTTCGAAAGCCTGCCGCATGTTGACGCTGCCGTTCGCCCTGGAGGGTCCCGTGGTGCGCGGCTACGGCATCGGCTCGAAACAGACCGTGCCCACGCTGAATCTCGCGGCGGAAAACGAACTGCTGCCCAAAAACGGCGTCTACGTGACGAGAACGCGTGACCAGAACACGCAAGCGGAGTGGCGCTCGATCACCAACGTTGGCTTCCGGCCCACTTTCGAAGGCAGGGAACTGACGGTCGAGACGTTCCTGCTCGATCCGCCGATCGAGGCCGCGCCCGCCCGGATCGAGGTCGATTTCCTCGCATTTGTCCGGGATGAGCGCAAATTCGAAACGCCCGAAGCGCTGAAAACACAGATCCTCCGGGACGTCGGCGCGGCCAGCCGCTTCCACCGCCGGATAGCGCGCATGCGCGTGGGATAATTTGAGTTTTGCAAAGGAGAACAAAATGAGTCTTTCCCCCGGGAAACTCCAGCACATGAATGCGCTTTCGAACAGCGCCGGCGTTATCGCCGCCGCCGCCATGGATCAGCGCGGCAGTTTGAAAAAGGGAATTGCGTCCGCGAAAGGAATTTCGCAGGATCAGGTTACCGATCAGATGATGGAGGAGTTTAAGGTTGCCGTTTCACGGATCCTGACTCCCTACGCAAGCGCCATTCTGCTGGATCCGGAGTGGGGCCTTCCCGCCGCCAAAGCGCGCGCGGGCAACGCCGGGCTGCTGCTGGCTTACGAAGAAACGGGCTACGAAGCGACCGACAAGCACCGCATGCCGGATCTGCTGCCGCACCTCTCGGTGAAGCGGATTGTCGAGATGGGCGCGGACGCGGTCAAAATCCTGCTCTATTACACGCCCTACACCCCCGCCGACGTCAACGACATCAAGCACGCCTTTATCGAGAGAATCGGCGCCGAATGCGAAGCCTTCGATATTCCGTTTTTCCTCGAATTCGTGGGTTATGACGAAAACGGCGCGGACGAAAAGGCGCTGGAATACGCGAAGAAAAAGCCGTCGGTCGTCAAAGGCGCGATGGAAGAATTCTCGAAGCCTCAGTACAAAGTGGACGTGCTGAAGGTGGAAGTGCCCATTAACCCCGCTTTCGTGGAAGGCAGCCGGGCGTTCAAGGGCACCGCGGCCTATACTCGCGCCGAAGCTCTGGATCTGTTCCGGGAGTGCGCATCGGTCGCCACCAAGCCGTTCATCTATCTGAGCGCCGGCGTGACGAACGAAATCTTCATCGAAAATCTGGAATTCGCGGCGGAGAGCAACACGGATTACTCCGGCGTGCTTTGCGGCCGCGCGACCTGGCTCGATGGCGTGAAGATCTACGGCGAGAAGGGCGTGGGCGCGCTCGAAGACTGGCTGTCCGTGCAGGGCGTGAAGAACATTCAGGCCGTGAACGATGCCGTGAAAGACGCGAAGAGCTGGAAACTGAAGGCGGGTATCGCTTAGTTTGAGCGCCTGGTTCTTTGACCGGGTACCTGGTTCTTTGACCGGGTAAAGGTGTTCTTCGAAGTGGGGCAGGATGTCATCCTGCGGCGGGTTGGAAACCAGCCAACAGCGCCGGTCACCAACCGGCGCACAGATTCACAATCTGCCCCACATTCGCACCCGACTACACGGTCGAGGAACTGGTTTAAATCGGGCCGCGGTTCCGAACCGCGGCCCTTTAGCTGTTCTTTTTCACCTGCGCGTCGAAGTGGCTGACTTCGATGATGGCGCGCTCGTGAGTCCCCTCGCCCACAATCGTCTCCCCCATTACCGCGCGCACCCGGAACTCGACACGACGCTTGTTCACGCCGGTGAGTTCCGCGTGGAACACCACCGTCGCGCCCATCGGAGCGGCCTTTCGGTGCCAGACGTTCACGTGGGTACCCACAGTGTCGTGCCCCGGATCCAGCATCGGAAAAACCAGATCCCGGCAGGTCCGCTCCATGAACCCGATCATGCGGGGTGTCGACAGAACCCGAGGTCCTGCCTCGCCCAGGAAGGTGATGGCGTGCTCGTCCCCCACCACCACCGAATCTTCTCGGTTTGCGCCGATTTCAATGTGATGAGCCACAGCGCTTCTAAGCCGATTTCAGGCCGGCAATCACGCCGCGCATATAGGCGAAAGACTTCGTCATGCCAGGCATCGGATTGTCGCCATCGATCTCATACTCCAGCGAACAAACGCCCTGGTAGCCGATCCTGATGAGATGTTTGAACAGCTCCGGAATCGGCAGTTTGCCGTCGCCGACCGGCACCTGACTGTCGCGCTCTTTCGTGTTCGCGAGATCCTTCAGGTGAAGTTCGAACAGCCGCGGACCCGCGTCGTCCGTGCACTGCACAATGTCGGCGCCCGCGCGGGTCGCGTGCCCGATATCCATGCAGAGACCCATCCGCTTGTCCATACCCTTGATGGCGTCCAGAACGTCTTTCGGCGAGGGGAAATTCTTGTCTTCCGGACCGTGGTTGTGAATCGCGACTTTGATGTCGAACTCTTTGGCGAGCTTTTCGACGAGGGGCAGGTTCTCATGCTTCGGCGCCGTGATCATCATCGGGAAGCCGGCGTTCTTCGCGTACTCGAAGTGCTTGCGCAGTCCGGCTTCATCGGGTTCCTGCAGGCTGATATTGCCACCACCCACCACCTTCAGACCGGCTTTGTCGAACGCCTTCCGCCCCGCCGCGATGGCGGCCGGCGGATCGTTCTGCGAGATGTGAAACTCTTTAATATCCACGTACTCGATACCGAGCTGCTTCACATATTTAATGCACAGGTCGCGCTGGAAATTCCGGAAGGAATAGGTGGCGACGCTGAGCTTGATCTCGCCCGTGCCCGTGACGGCAGCCTGCGCGCTGTCAGCCAGGGACGCGGCAGCGAACGGAGCTGCGGCAACGGCAGAGCTGAGGAAGAAGTTTCTGCGATTCATCACCGAAGATGATATCGCAGCTCGGGTTTTCCGGCGCGCCGTTATGATGGATATGGAGACGATGAAGATCAGATTCCCTCTCGCCATGCTGTTTGCCGTGCTGATGACGGCCTGCTCGGGTTCAAAACCGGCGAAAGCCGAAACCGCCCCCGCTACCTACCGGATCAATTTCGATACCTCGCGCGGGCCCTTCGTGGTGGAGATCGTGCGCGATCAGGCCCCCAACGGTGCCGACCATCTTTACGCCCTGGTCAAAGCGAAATACTATGACGGCGCGCGCTTCTACCGCGTGGTGCCGGGATTCATGGTGCAGTGGGGCTCCGCCGCCGATCCCGAAATGTCAAAGAAGTGGGACGTGACGATTGACGACGACCCGGTGAAAGAGACCAATGCGCGGGGCACCATCAGCTTCGCCGCCACCGGTCGGCCGAATTCCCGCTCCACGCACCTGTTCATCAACTACGCCGATAATGGCCGCCTCGACGGTCTGGGCTTCGCGCCGATCGGCAAAGTGGTGAGCGGCATGGAGAACGTCGACCAGATCTATTCCGAAGACGGGGAACGTCCCAATCAGGAGTTGCTCCGCGAGGAAGGCAACAAATACGTGGAGCGCGAATTCCCGCACCTCGATTACATCAGGACCGCGCGCATTGCCACTCCCTGACCGATGAACCTGCTTGCCTCCGTGCTTCTGCCGGCGCTCTTGGCGTCGTCGCTCGCGTTTGCGCAGGGCGACGTCGCGAATGGCCGGGAACTGTTCCGCTCCTGTCAGGGCTGCCACAACACCGCGAACGACGAACGCAAGGCCGGCCCGTCGCTCCGCAGCCTGTTCGGGAAGGTGACGCTGCGTAACGGCAGGCATGTGGATGACGAGAGCGTCCGGGAGATTGTTCTCGATGGCTGGAACGGCATGCCTCCGTTCCGGTACTCCTTCCGTCCGGCGGAAATCGACGACCTGATGGCCTTTCTGCATACCCTGAAAGGCAAGCACGCCAACACCCCGAGCGCGCCGGGCGCTGCCTACTTCAAGGCCTACTGCCTGCGCTGCCACAACCCGGATTCCCGAACCTCGCCGGGTCCGGACCTGCGCGGGCGCTACACGCCCGAAGCCGCGGCTCTGGTGGAGGACGGACACGCGGGCGCTCCCGCTTTGAAGGAATGGCTCGGCGAACCGGAACGAAAGCAGTTGCTGGAGTTCCTCAAGAGCGAAGGGGCCGCCGGACGCGGCGCCAAATGAGCCAAAAACACCGGCAAAGCCGCTATCGGCGGCCAAGTCCTGCGCGTGTTCCTTAGGACCTACTGATGGAATTCTCCGTTTGCGTGCCCGGCCGCGTCAATCTGATCGGCGAACATATCGACTACCTCGCCTTTCCTGTCCTGCCGATGGCCATCACGCGCCGCATGTCCCTCCACGTCACGCCGCGTTCGGATCGCGTCATTCGGGTGACCAGCGGCGAGTACGGCACACGCGAGTTCGAGTGGACGCCGGAACTGACTCCCTACCCACAGGGCGACTTCGGCAACTATCTGAAAGCCGCCGCGCAGGTGGTTGCGGCGCGCTGGGGCATTGCCGGCGGCTTCGAGGGCACGCTCACCAGCACCATTCCCTCCGCCGCGGGACTGAGTTCTTCCTCGGCCCTCGTGACGGCGGTCGTGCTGGCGCTGCTTCGCCTTGCCGAAATCGCGCCGGAGTTCGAGTCGCTCATGGAGGTCCTGCCCGAAGGCGAACAATACGTGGGGACGCGCGGAGGCGGCATGGATCACGCGGTCTGTCTTGCCGGCAAGCGGGGCCATGCGCTGCGCATCGGTTTCAACCCGGTCACCGTGCAGCCGGAGCCGGTTCCGCCTTACTGGGCCTTCTTCGTCGCGCACAGCCTGCGGCGAGCCGAAAAGTCCGGCGCCGCCAGAGAAGCCTACAATCATCGCCGCGCTCTGGCGCAGGCCGGCGACCCTTCTGCGTTGCGGCACGCTGTGAGCGAGCGGGACCGCGTCGAACAAGCGATCACAGCCATGCGGCGGGGCGACCTGCCCGCTTTCGGCGCCCTACTCGATGCTTCCCACCGCAGCCTGCGCGACGACCTCCAGGTGAGTTGCGCGGAGGCCGATGAACTCGTCGAAAGCTGCCGGAAGGCGGGCGCCGCCGGCGCGCGGATCATGGGAGCCGGCTTTGGCGGCTATGTCGTTGGCCTGTGCGACCGGCAGCAGGTGCGGGACGTGATGGCCCGTCTGGAGCGAGACCATTTCCGCCCGAAACCGGAGCGCGCGGAATTTTCCGACTACCTGATGCAGGTGGAGGCGGGAGAAGGCGCTTTGGGGCTGGTGAAAGCGCTCCGGGGCTGGTGAAGGAATGATCCGAAAAGCGATGGTGCTCGCGGCAGGGCGGGGAACCCGCATGGGTGCGCTGACTGACGACGTGCCAAAACCCATGCTACCGGTGGACGGTCGGCCAATGCTCGAACACATCGTCCATCGCCTGCAAAGCGCCGGCATTCAGGAAGTTCTGCTGGTGGCTGGCTACCGGCGCGAATCGATCATGGACCACTTCGGCCAGCCCGCATTCACCGGGATCTCCTTCGCCGTGCAGGAAACCGTGAACGGCACGGCGGCGGCAGTGAAACTGGGCCGCGCCTTCGCGGCGGACGAACCGTTCTTACTGACCTTCGGCGATATTCTGACCGGAGCCGAGAATTATCGCGGGATCGGCGAGCGGCTGCTGCGCGACAACGCCGCGGCCGTAGTCGGCGTGAAATTCGTCGATGACCCCTGGCAGGGCGCGGCCGTCTATGCCGACGACGCCGGCGTCGTGTCGAAGATCGTCGAAAAGCCCGCGCGCGGCACCTCGGCGACCCATTGGAACAGCGCCGGGCTCTACGCCTTCGCCCCCGGTATTTTCGAAGAGATCGACCGTGTTCCCAAATCCGAGCGTGGCGAATATGAGATCACCACGGCCATCGAACAATTGATCGAGTGCCGCAGCCGCGTCTGCCTGTTCGATATGCAGGGAGCATGGCGGGATGTGGGGCGTCCGGAAGATCTCACGTCCGCCGCGCGTGTTCTCGCCGAGTCGGAAAACGTCTGAGCCCGGTCAGCAGCAGCCAAACGCCCGCCAGAAGCAGCGCGCCGGATGGCTCCGGGGCCGCGACAGCGGCGGGCGAAAGCACGTATGCTTCGACGTTTCCGTCAAAGATCCCGGACCCTGCAATCTGTCCGGCGTCATTGATGGCGGTCGCCGTCGTAATTTGCCAGCCCGAACTGGCCGGTAAAAGATCGTTCAGATTGATGACGTCGCCGGAATCGAACAGCACGGGTACCGTGGCGCCACTCGGGTTCACCACGACATAGCCAACGGACTGCCCGGCGTTGTTCAGGGCGGTTGCTGCGCCTCCCAAATACTGGCTGAAATCCGCCGTGAGGTTCACGACCGGGCCGTTGACCGAACCGAGAACCGGAAACCCGTACGGGCTGTAAATGCCGCTCAGCTGGTACGACCCGGCCACTTGTCCCAGGTTATTGATCGCGTACGCGACTCCGTTCGCGCTGCCGCATTGAACCAATCCTGTCTGCCCGTCTTCGCTGTGCACGAAACTGCAGCGTGGCGGAAAGCCGGTGTTGTAAAGGACGTCGCCCCGGTCGTTCAGCGCTCCGCCGCCACCGCCGAAAGCACGGCTGGTGCCCGCCGCCGCGATCACTTCGTAGCCGACGCCAGGCGTCACCAGCAGAATCTGCGCGGCGACGCTGCTCCCGGACTGACGCAAATCGCCGCTGGCTATCGTCTGCCCGTTGTTATTCAGTCCGGAAAAGAAAATCGTTTCGCCCGGGAAGGCCGCCTGCAGTTCCGGAAGCAGGTTGGACGTGCCCGAGCCGGGCGTGATCAGCAGGCCCGCGCGGGTGAGTATTTGCCCGCGATTATTGATGGCGATGGGCTCTGTCAGGTCCAGATTGGTGACGCCGGAGCCTGGCGTGTACAGGAAGCCGGTGGCGGCGGATCCGACGATCTGGCCCGCATCGTTCATGCCCGCCACAGTGACCTGGGTAAGCCCGGAACCTAAAGGAATGCCCGTAATGCTGTAAATCCGGCCCGCCACAGCGGCAACCGGGAACAAGCCCACAATGACCAGGCACCGGAGCCATGTGGAAGGCACTGCCTGGATTCTACTGCCGCCGCGCTGTGTGCGGGAAGCGCGAACAGCCAGTGCGCGGCACAAATCATACGGTTCCGGGAATCAGCGCGTCCAGATAGCCGGGCACGCGATTGAAAATCGGGATCTCGGTATCGATTACCCACCCACCGGTCTCTGCTCGTCGCACCACGCGTCCGCGCTTGAAATCCGCTGGCTCTTTCGCCCAGTTCACGCCTTTCGCGTGAAGCATGTCGTGCTTTTCAGCCGTCGATTTCTCCATCAGATCCGGATGCGGAAAATGCGCCGAAGCCAGCATGTTCAGGCTGTTCGCGCTGGCGTCGAGCTGGCGCCAGAGGAAGTAGCCCGCCACGTCTGCGCGCTGCGAAATCACCATCACGCGCGAGTCGAACGCGGCGAGCTTGTCCGATTCGAACGCCTTCGCGAAAGCAGCCGCAAACAGGCTGGCCGACACCGAGACGATCTTCTGCACGTTGCCGTCGAACCAAAGGGAAGCGTCGTCCCGTTCGTAGTCCGTGAGCAGGAACGAGTACTCGTCGCTCTGCCCGTACGCGAACCGGCAACCGATCATTTCCTGACACAGGCAAAGCGCCGCCTGGTCCAGCGCGCCGGCGAGACGCCGCGAGTAAGGCCGCTCCAGCCCCGCCGTGAATTTGTGAAAACCGCGTCCGTCGATGCGAATCACGACGTGGGTGCGGCGTGGCAGGAAGATGCGCAGGGCATCTTCGTAATCGCGCTTCATGCGGCGGCCGAGGTCGTCTTTCATCTGTTCGGTTTACACTCGATTGTGACAAACAGCCGCATCCGGCGTGTGGTTCTGGATACGAACATCGTGCTCTCGGCCTGTCTGAAACCGGATGGCCTGGAGGCTCGCCTCGTCACGCTGGCGATCGGCGGCGCGCTCACCGCGTGCGTCACGCCCGAGGTCTGGGCCGAGTATCGCGACGTCCTGCTCCGGGACAAGTTCCGCGCGGTGCGGGAGCGCGCCGAAACTCTGCTTGCCGCACTCGACGGAGCCGTCCTCCGGGTGGCATCCGGCGAGCCGGTGAACGCCGCCTCCGATGAGGACGACAACCGCTTCCTGGAATGCGCCGTCGCCGCGCAGGCTGCGTATCTGGTGACCGGCAATCTGCGCCACTATCCTCCGGAGCACGGTGGCGCGTTGATCGTCAACGCCCGCCAGTTTCTCGACCGGGAGCCCGACCTGATCGCCTGACCGCCTCAGGGCTCACCCGGCGCGCGCCGTTTCAGCTCTTTCACCACCTTGTCGCCCGGGTGGATCTCGACAGTCTCCATCAGATCCTCATAGAGATCCAGGCCCGCAAACTGCACCACCGAATCGCTGTCGCTGTCCTGCACCGCCACAAGTTTGTAAGTGCCCGGCGCAAGGTCGTTGAATTGATACGTTCCGTCCGGTCCGGCGGTGGCGTAACGTCGCGAGTTCGGATTGCCGGCGCTGTCGAAGGCAAGGACCACGCGGGTGCCCGCGGCCTCCCCGTGCGCATCCACCACAACCCCGGTGATCGAGCCCACTTTGGAACTGACCAGAACGGACAGATCGGTCCCGGTCGCGCCATTGCTCAGATCGAGCACGTTGCCCTCGATACTCTGCGGGCCCAACTGCATCGATCTAACATAGACCGAGCCGGGCTGAATGGTCACCCGGTATTTCCCGGCCGGCACTTTTTTCAGCAGGAAGACGCCTGTCTCGTCGATGGGCGCCGGAGGTGCGCCCGAATAAGTGGAGACGTTTTGCAGCAGGATCTGCTTGCGCGGCCTCGGCTGCTGCCCGCCTGCCGCCTGGTTCCGGGCAGGCTGACCGTTGTTTGCAGCAGGTGAAGGTCCCGACGCGGGAGGGCTGAAGAGTTGCCGCGCGGCTTCGTCTTCGAACTCCACCCGCCCCGCCAGATCGGCGTCCGGAACGACGCGCAGTTCAATGCCGTCGAGGTTGGCGCCGCCGACCTCGATCTCCTTCTCGGGCGTTCTCTCCAGCCGATTCCCTGAGACGCCCAAGTTGGCGCTGAGCAGCGCCTTACCCGGATCGATCCTCCAGATCTCAAAGCTGCCATCGGGTTTCACCATGCTCGTGCCCGCGTTGCCAAAGCCGTTCAGAGTCCGCGCAATCACGATGGCCCGTTCGAAGTTTTCCGGAAGGCCAATGACCCTGCCGCTGACGCGCACCCACGGAAAGCGGGCCAGCCGGATATCCGCGCCGCTTGCCTCTCCATTGGGCCGCACCTCCACCATTGCCGCTTCTTTCGCCGAAATCACACCGGGATAATAGGTGCGCACATAGTGGGCTTCCTCGGTCCCGTCCGTGCGGTGTTCCGGACCCACTGGCATGGCGCCCGGCCCCACTGCTTTCAGGCGATACTTACCCGGCGCGAGACCGCCGATTCGAAAGAAGCCTTTCTCGTCGGTCTGCGCGACTGCCATCATGCCGCCTTCGGTGCTAACACTTGCGCCTTCCACGGGCTCGCCCTCGGCATCCATCACGCGACCGACAATCGCACCGGTGGGCAGCAGTTTTACCTGATAGCCCTCTTTCTTGTCTTTCTCCTGCAGGTTCAGCGAAGCGCGGCTGCCCGAGCCCGGCGCCATGACAAATCCGACCTTGTCGACGCTGATCTGGTATCGACCGGGGGAGATGCCGGTGATCGAGAACTTCCCCTCCGCCGTAGTCGTGGCGCCGTACTGCTTCTGCGTTCCGTTTGCAGTGCCGCGCAGTGCTACATGCGCTCGGACCATGGGTTCGCCGGTGAGGGCGTTGTTGACCAGACCCGCGAAAGACGCGGTCTTGTCCGCATCGGCGGCCTGTTGTCCGCTGCACAGGGCGGCTGCGATCACGCCCGCAATCAGAATGCCGCAGGCCTTACGGGACACGCGGTCCTCCCTCTTTGCCCGGCAACTTCAAATCCCGGGTGAGCCGGTCGCCTTCTTTGATCACGATCGGTTCGGCTTTCTCGTACTGCGTCTTCAGAAAGTCCTCCCCGCCCGATTGCAACGGGTCCATGGCAAACAGCCGATACTTCCCTGGCCGGATGTTTTTCATGCTGTAAGTGGCGCCGGCTGTGATCGGTTTCGCGTTGGCCAGATTCAGGTCGTCGGGAGATTCCGCGAGCAGAGCGTAAAGCACCGGCGACTCGGAAACGGTACCGTCGGCGTTGAGAATGCGCCCTTCAATCGTTGCGGCCCCGGAAGAAACCGACACCTTCACCCGCACCCCGGCGACACCTTTGGAAAGGTCGAGCGTGCCGTCGCGCGATTCGGACGTATCCGCGCGCACGGTTTTCACATACATTCCCTCCGGCAGGGGCGTTATCTTCACCCGCGACTTGCCCGGGAAGACGTTCGGGATGCGAAACGAGCCGTCCGCCTCAATGGACACGGGCGTGTCGGACGGGAACGTTATCCTGTTTTGCCGGGAGGTAACCGTTTCGAGGCCGATCGTG
Source organism: uncultured Acidobacteriia bacterium (assembly GCA_903851195.1). GTDB lineage: Bacteria > Acidobacteriota > Terriglobia > Bryobacterales > Bryobacteraceae > BOG-234. The sequence continues at coordinate 70,765 of CAINNJ010000067.1, read as the reverse complement.
CGTTTCGCAGCCGGTCCCGGAATTCCCTCCACCACCCCGCGCAGTTCCTCGCCCGCGGTAAGGCGGATATCCATTCCCGCCACGTCCGAGTCGAGTCGCAGCGGCACCGGCGTGCTCCGCATGGAAGCGCCGTCGGGATTGTCCAGTCTCGCCTCCACACTATAATTCCCCGCCGCCAGACCGGCGAAAGCAAACTTTCCGTCCGGGCTCACGACGGCAATCCGTTCGCCGCGGACCTGGGCCGCGGGCGATTCCGTCCACAGAATGACAAACGGGCGAGCCTGATTCGGGGGAAAACCGCCGACGCTGCCGCGAAGGGAAACGCTGCGCTGTCCCGCCAGTCGGATGTCGATGCCTGTGGTCTCGCGGCCCGACACCGCCTCCACAACACTCGCAGCCGCTTTGTCCGGAACGGCAGGATACCAGGTCACGGCATACGCCGGCGGCTGTGTTCCGTCGCTGCGAACTTCCGGAGCCATATTGATCATCCCGTTCTGCGGCGGCGCCGCGCTGACAACATACCGGTCCGGGGCTCCGGTCATCCGAAACTGCCCGCGCTCATCGGTACTGCCGTACATTCGTCCCGCTGCCGCTTGCGGTCCGCCGGCTGAAGCGGAAGTCGCGGAAACTTGCGCGTGCTGCACGGGATCGCCATTCTCATCCATCACACGGCCCTGAATAATCGCCTTCAGGGTCATCTCGATATTGAGGTCCGTGCGGTGTTCGCCGGGTTTCAGCGCGAGGGAGTTGCCGCGGCCTGCGTCGGCGCTTCCCGGAGCCTTGATGTACCCGGCTTTCTGGGTTGACAGTATGTACGCCGCGGGTTTGATGTTGCCGATGGAAAACCGTCCGTCTTTACCGCTGATCGCTCCGTAGGCCTCGTCCGGGAACGGCATCGACGTGCCTGATGTCATTGAGACCATCTGAATGTGAACGCCCGGAACCGGGGCGTGTGTCGCGGCGTCGACAACGGTTCCTTCGACTGCGGCGGGCTGTGCCGCAAGAACCGAAGCGAGCAAAAGCAGAAGGACCGCGCTCCGCATTTCTTTTCGAGTATAGGCCCAAAAAAGCAACTTGATCCCCGAAAAAGCAAAGCCGGGTTCCGAAGAAGTGTTCTTCGGAACCCGGCTAAGGGACTTACATTACAACAGGTGCGCCAATCAGAAGGTGACTTTGGCGCCCAGCTGAATGTTGCGGGGGTTGCTGCTGTAGACCTGATCGAACTGGCCAAACAGCGCATTGCCCGGCGTCAGGTAGTTGGTTACGCCGGCTCGGCTGGTGGCGTTGACGTTGTTCACCGCGCCCGGAGTAAACTGAGCGTGGTTCAGGCCGTTGAAGAAATCGGCCCGGAATTCGAGCTTCGCGCGCTCTTTGAACGAGAAGTTCTTAATGAGCGTGAAGTCGATGTTGTCGATGGGTCGGGTGGGCAGAATATTGCGTCCCGAATTGGCGTAGAGACCCGCTCGCGCGCGGATGAACTGCGCGTTGGGGTCGTTGACCAGGTAACCGACGGTGGCGCCGGCGGAGTTGAAGAGCGCGGTCACATCGCTGCTGGTGCCTTTCGCGCCATTCGGATTGAGGATCACACGATCGCCCGCCGAATCGCCGTTCAGGTTGCTGTCGGTGGCGCTCTGCGGCGTGCCCCACTCGGGAGTTTCGTAAGAGTACACACCGGCGACCTGCCAGTTGCCGAGCAGATTTTTCGCCATCCAGTTGCCGCCTTTGCTGAACCACGGCACTTCATAGAGCCAGGTCAACGTAAAGCGCTGACGGCGGTCCAGAGCGGAGGAGGCGCGTTCTGCCTTGATGTTCTGGAAGTCCTGCGGACGCCGCGGAGACAGAGTCGTGGAATTGACTTCCGCCGTGCTGTCGTCGATCAGATGGCTCCAGGTGTACGAACCCTTGAACAGCAGGTGTTCGGAGAACCGGCGCGTCAGTTCGGTGGCCAGACCTTCGTAGCTGGAATTGCCGATCGGCAGGTATCCAGTGATGGTGCTGGTGTAGCCCGAAGACGCGAAGAGGTTATTGCGCGTGCTGGCGTTTGCCTGTAGTTGCGCGAGCGTCAGGGCCAGGCCGTTCAGGGTCGCGGCCGAGGGCTGCGAATAGAACAGCGGCAGGCTGTTGGTCGGGGAGATCAGCGGCTGGCGGTTGATCTGGTTCTGGAACAGCAGGTGAACGCCGCGCGTGCCCAGATAGCGGGTCTCAAAGGTGTAGTCCTTGTGGAAAACGTGCTGGATCCCGAGATTCCAGGTGATGGCGTAGCCGAGTTTCTGGTCGGGCAGGTACGCCGAAGAGGCTGCCTTGGCCTGTGTAACGTTCAGCGTGGAGGGCACGGCATCCGGACGAATACCGCCGGTAGACAAGAAGTTGCCGTTGGGATAGTTTCCGGCCGGCGCGTCCACGGTAGCGGTCGCCTGCGGAGGACGGGCGTTGGTGCCGACGTTGTCGAAAATCTGGTCGTAGGCAATTCCGAAGCCGCCTCGGATGGAGGTGCTGCCGCTGTCGCCGGGCGAATAAGCGAAGCCAATGCGCGGCGCGAAGTTGGTCTTCTGCGATTTCGGCGTGGCGAAAGTGAGCACGCCCGGCGTGCTGGCGAAAGCGTTCAGAGCGAAATCCCGCATGGACTGCGCGACGCCGTTGAACTCATACCGGACGCCCAGGTTGACGGTCAGATTGCGCGTCATCTTCCAGTTGTCATTGGCGAAGCCGTAGTACGCGGTCTGATTCCCGGAGTACGGTTTGCCGCCGACGTTGCGTTCCGCCAGCTGATCCGGCCATTGGTCGCGCAGGAACAGATCGAGCGTGGAGTATTCGTAATCGCCGCGCACGCGCTGAATGAACGTGCTGGCCGCGATCAGGTCACGTCCGTCGAAGCCGAACTTGAATTCATGACGGCCCTTGACCCAGCTCAGGTTGTCGACCAGTTGGTAGGTGCTCTGGATAGTTCCCTGCGGCGCGTTGCCGTCGGGCCCGATGCCGAGATTGAGGTCGTTGTTGATTCCGATATTCGGGAACACGTCGAGACCGGGGTACTTGAAGTCCGGCACCACGATGTTGTCGTTGTAACGGTTATAGGCCGCCCGGAATTCATTCACGATCGAGGGCGTGAAATTGTGGAATTCCGAGAACGACGCCAGGTGGCCGGTCAGCGGACGCGGCGTGAAGAAGATCGGCAGGTTGGCCGAAGTATCGATGGTGGAAGTCTTCTGGTCCAGATAACGCGCGTGCATCTGGTCCTTGTCGGAAAGGTTATAGTCGACCGAGACCAGCCAGCGGTACACGTTCTGGAAGTTCGGGGCCGAGATGGGCAGGACGCCGATCGGGATCGAGACACCCGCGACCGTCGTCGTTCCCGCCTTTCCCGCTGCCTGCACCGGAGCCGGCGCGGCATACTGCTTCAGGATGCCGAGGTTGGTCGGATTGACAGTCGAGATCGTGGCCAGTTTGGCGTAACCGTCCGCAGTCGGCGAGTAGCTGGCGGAAGACGGCGAACTTGCCTGTCCCAACGGCTGGTACTCATACGTACCGAAATAGAACAGCTTGTTCTTTTTCACCGGACCGCCGATCATGGCGCCGAGCCGGTTCTGGTCGAAGCGCGGCTGCGCGGGCAGAGTGGAGCCGATGTACTGGCGCGCAAACGACTGATCGTACGCGTTCAGGTTCTTGTTCTGGAGATACTCCCAGATGCCGCCATGGATCTGATTGCCGCCGCTGCGAATCACGGTGTTGAACTGACCGCCCGAGGAATGGCCAAATTCGGCGCTGAACTGGTTCTGCAGGAGCGTGAACTCCGCGACCGCATCGTTCGGGGGGCGAACGATCGGGCCCGTGACATCCTTGCGGTTGTTGTCGACGCCTTCAATCGTAAAGCTGTTGTTGCGGGGGCGCTGGCCACCCACGGACGGGCCAGTGCCGACACCGACACCGCCGCCGCTCGCGACGCCGGAGCCGAGCAGGGAAAGATTGAGAATACCGCCTGCCGAGTTGGCGGAAACCGGAAGATCCGAGGCCAGCCTGGCCGTGTACGTGTTGCTGAGCTGGGCCGTCGTGGTGTCGATCGCCGCGGCAGCCGTGGTTACTTCCACACTGGTGCTGACGCTGCCGACCTGCAGAGTGACATTGATCGTGCTGGTGACATTCAGGGATACGGCGATCCCGTCCACCTGACGCGGCGCAAAACCCGTCGCCGTCGCGGTGAGTTTGTAGGTGCCAACCGCCAGATTCGCCAGTCGATAGGCGCCGGCGCTGTCGCTTGTGGTGGACGCTTTGACGCCGGTCGAAACGTTTTCAACCTGCACGGTGGCGTTGGTGACGGCCGCGCTCGAACTATCCAATACGGACCCGACGATCGTCCCGTCGGTCGTCTGGCCAAATGCGGTCGAAAAGGAGGAAAGCAGCAGTAGCGCCGCAAATCCCCTTTTGGTAATACGAGGGTAAAGACTCATAGGTATATTTTGTTACAGGCACTTTCAACGCCATTTGGGTAATCCCGGTAACATGTTCGAAATGAATGGATTACGCTTGTGTGAATGGCGGCTCGCGGGACCCGTTCGGTGAAGGCCCATAGAAGCTGTATGGCTTTCCATAGACACCGGTGCGCGAACGCCCGTTTGCAGTTTCCACCGGGAGGCGCTAGAATTCCGGTTCGGGCGTTGAGGACCGTCGCCTTGGGCACGCCTCAGGAAAGAAGACAGGAGATCGAAGATGTCGCATCATCTGTCGGATACCAATCGTTTGTCCGATACCAACCGTTTGTCCGATACCAACCGTTTGTCCGCTACTAATCGTTCGCCCGATAGCAATCGTCCGTCCTCACCCGACTCCCCCCGTTCGAATCCGGAATATCCGGCTGATCGTCGGTCCGAGACTCCGTTCGACAACATCGAAAGCTCCCATCACTATGTCGGGATGTTGTCGGAAGCCATTCAGGAAGCCTTATCTGAGGTGGAAACCGATCTGGACGTGGCGAGGAGCGCCGGGGCGTCGCGCCGGGTGGAAGCTTTGCAGCTCGTTCATTTCAATATCAGCAAGCTGAACGGACATATGACGTCCAGCAGGCGGATCCTGAACGATTTGCGCACCCTGCGGCGGCTTTTGCTCGAAGAGCGCAGTTTCCCGCCACACCGGTAGAACCGGACCCTGAACTGTCCGGCTTCGGGTGGACTGCCCCCTGCGGCGGGATCGGGAACTAGCCACCTCCACCAGGTGGATTCCACCAGGAAGAAGACCGGACCCTATCGAAAGTACAGCCTGGCTTCCCGGCGGTCCCGCTTCCAGGGTATAACACTCAAGGGTCAAAGAATCATGAATTTGCAATCACCACTTGACAAAAAAAAATGGTTGAGCCTATGATGAGTGGCTCGTTGAAGTTAAATTTCAATTAATTCACACGGTGGTCAGGTGGGAGGCTCAACGTATGATGACCTTCGCAGTCGGTGAAAAAGTCGTATATCCCAACCAGGGTGTCGGGACTATCGAAAATATCAGCACCCGTTATTTCGAGCAGAGGCCGGAGAAATTTTATCTCCTTCGGCTCTTTTGTTCGAGCATGACGGTCATGGTTCCTTTCTCGAACGCCGAGACTATCGGCCTGCGCAAACTCTCGAAAAACACTGATGTTGCCCGCGTCCTGGCATACCTTGCCGGATCCGGGGTCGAGAATCTGCAGGACTGGAAGATTCGGTTCAAAATTAACAGCGAGAAGATGCTCACCGGCAGTCTTCTTCAGATCGCGGAAGTTTTCAAACAACTCGTTCGGCTACAGGCGGAAAAGCCTTTGTCGTTCCGCGAAAAGAAAATGCTCGATCGTGCGCGCACTATGTTGATTTCAGAGGTCTCTCAGGCGAGAAACATCTCTGAGGCCGACGCGATCGGTCTGATGCAGAAGTCCCTCTCCAAGTCCGGTTTCCTGTTTCCCGAACCGGCGTAAGCATTCCAGCCGGGGCGGGATCGGCGCTCAGCGCGCCGTATTCCGCCAGCCGGACCGCAGATTTCCCCGGGGCGAATATACTCAAGTTTGCTGCCCGGCCTGATCCTGATTCTCCTCACCCTCGCCAGTTGTGCCCTCTTCGTTATCCGTCCCGTCTGGTTTCCCCTCGCGGTCACGCCCGACGCTCTCGCCTTTGACCGGCAGTTTCTCCGGACACTCTGGATCTCGGGTCTCCTCTTTATTGCCCTTCAGCTTCTTCTCGCCTGGTCGGTTTTGAGAAAGCGCACGAACTCGCCGGGATCGCGCTCAAACGGACATTTCCGGCTGGAAGCGTCCTGGACCGCGCTCGCGGTCGTTCTGTTCCTCACGCTGTCGATTACCGGATCGAGAAGCTGGGCGAAAGTGGCCGTCACCGCCCCGGAAAAAGAGACTATTGAAGTGTACGCGCATCAGTTCGCGTGGCATTTCCGCTACACCGGGCCCGACGGAAAGTTCGGTGTCACCGGCCCGAAGTTCATCAGCGACGCGGGGGGAAATCCGTTCGGCATCGATCCGGACGACAAAGCGGGCCGCGACGACATCGTTTCCGCGACTTTGCGGATCCCCGCCGGGCGGGAAGTCCTGCTGCTTCTGCATTCGCGCGACGTGATTCACGACTTCTTCGTGCGGGAACTGCGAACCAAGCAGGATATCGTGCCGGGAATGGAAATTCCCCTGAATATCCGGGTGGACCGTCCAGGAACGTACGAAATCGCCTGCGCCGAGCTTTGTGGCCTGGGTCACAGTCAGATGCGCGGCGTGCTGCTGGCAATGGATCCCAACGATTATGCGGCCTGGAAACGGGCGCAGGAAACGCAACGCTGAGGAATCCGCCGGAAATTTCCCATAATGTGGCAACTTTCGACCATATCCCGGATGATTTTCCCGTGACCCTTCCCCTGCGGGACCAGGTCGCCCTTCTCAGCGGCGGCGCGCGTGGCATCGGGCGCGAAATCGCCGTCGAGCTCGCCCGTCGCGGCGCCCGGGTTGCCATCTGCGATCTCAACGACGGCGCGGAGACCGAACAGGCGGTCCGGCAATGCGGTTCCGAGTGTTTTTTCGCAAAGGCGGATGTCGCCATCCGGAGTGAGGTGGAAGGCTTTTTTCAGGAAGCCGAACGCCGCTTCGGCGCGCCGGACATTCTGGTCAACAACGCCGCGCTCACCGTCCGCAAACCCCTGGTGGATCTCGAAATCGCCGACGTGGAAAAGACCTGGGGCGCCACCCTCTGGGGAGTTTTTCACATGACCCAGCTGGCGGCGCGCCGGATGATTCCTCGCGGCCGGGGCAACATTGTCTCCATCAGTTCCGTGCTGGCGCACATTCCGTACGTCAATTCGTCTCCCTATAACGGGGCGAAGGCGGCGGTGAACCAGATGACGCGCACCTGGGCGCTGGAACTGGCGCCGCACGGTATCCGCGTGAACGCGATTGAGCCGGGCTGGACGGATACTCCCGGCGAGCGCAGCTTCGCAACCGAAGAGCAGATCCGGGAAGAAGGCGCGAAGTTGCCTCTGGGCCGCCTGGGGAGCCCCGCCGATATCGCGCGCGCCGTGGCGTTTCTGGTCTCCGATGAGGCTGCCTACATTACCGGATCTATCCTCGCCGTGGACGGCGGTATCACGCTCGTCCGTTAGGCCGTCGCCCGCGAAGTACGGCGTCATACACCCCGCCCCGGCGGAAGCGTGAGAGAGCACAGGGTTGTCTCCTGACTCCGGGTCATTGGCACGGGCTTTGCTCCGCCAAACGGAGTGTTTCTCAACACCCGCCATCTCCTCGCCCCGGCCATCCTTTTGCTGAGCCTGTTCACGGCCGCGAGCGCTTCCGATATGCCCCTGAGCGGGCTCGTGCGGGATGAAAACGATGCCCCGGTGGCCCAGGCGCAGGTGGTGCTGAGGCAGGTGGTGCTGCGGCCGGTGGACGGATCCCCGAACGCACGCCGGTGGCAGGCGCTGACCGACCCCGCCGGAGCGTTTTCGCTCCTCTTACCGGCCGGCGATTACACGATCGGGGTGGCGCGCGAGGGTTTCCACGAGTTGAAAGCGCAGTCGGTTCATCTCGGGGGCGCTCTGGAACTCAGGCTGACGCTGAATCACGTCCGGGAGGTTTTTCAATCGGTGAACGTGGAGGAACCTTCTTCCCCGGTGGATCTTGCGAGCACCCGCAACGCGGAGCGCTTGAGCGGGACGGCGATCAACGATCTGGCCTATGCCAACAGCCAGAATCTGCGGAACTCCATGAAACTCATGCCCGGCGTTCTGCAGGACTCGCGAGGCATGCTGCACCAGAACGGGGCGTCCGAGGAGCAGGTGCAATACCTGCTGAACGGGTTCAATCTTTCCGACCCGCTGACCGGGCAGTTTCAGACCTCGCTGGCGGTGGAAGGGATTCGCTCCCTGGAATATTCCTCCGGCCGCTACTCGCCCGAGTTCGGAAAGGGATCGGCGGGGGCGATGGCGATCTCGACACAGAGCGGCACGGACGACTTCCGCTACACGGCGACAAATTTCATTCCCGGAATCGATATCCGGCAAGGTGTTCGTCTCGGCAACTGGTACCCGCGGTTCGGCGTTTCGGGACCGATCCGGCGGGGACGTGCGTGGTTCGCCGACACCTTCGAATCCGAGTACAACAACGCACTGATTACCGGTTTGCCGGCCGGCCAGAATACACGCAGCAGCTGGACGGGTAGCAACCTGCTGCACACCCAGGTGAACCTGACGCCCCGTCACATCCTGTTCGCGGACTTCCTGGCGAACGTTTCGAACAAGGACCGTGTGGGGCTGGGACCCCTCGACCCGATCCCGACCACCCAGACCGTGCGCTCGCGGGAATACTTTGCCAGCGTCAAAGATCAGTTCTTTCCGGGGGGCGGCTGGCTGGCGGAAACCGGCTACGCGCACAACGAGTTCCGGCGCGCGCAGACTCCGCAGGGGCAGGAGTTCTACGTGTTCTCTCCGGAAGGCCGGAGCGGGAACTACTTTGTCACCTCCGATCAGCGCGCGTCGCGCGATCAGGCCATGGCCCACGTCTATTTCCCGCAGTTCGCCCGCGCCGGAACACACCAGATCGAAGCGGGGACGGATCTCGATTTCCTGGGCTATACCGGCAATAACCGCCGAACCGGATACGACCTGATCGGGCCCGGAGGCTGGATTTTGTCGCGAACCACCTTCTCGGGTTCCGGCGCTTTTCACGTGAACGACACGGAGTTTGCCTTGTGGGTGCTCGACACGTGGAGAATCGCCAGGCGGATCCGGATCGACGCCGGATTCCGCCAGGATTGGGACCGTCTTGTCCGCAACCAGGGCTGGTCCCCGCGGGTGGCGGTCTCGTGGGCGCCCTTCCGCGACGAACGGACGCGTCTGGCGGCGGGCTACGCGGTAACGCGCGACGCGGTGACGCTGGATCCGTTCGGGAGGGTGCTGGATCAGGTGGCCAGCACGGTTTCGTTCGACTCCCGCGGCGTCCCGTCGGGACCGCCCGCGCTCACGACATTCGAGCCGGCAACGTCAAAGCTGCGGTTGCCGCGGGCGGTGAACTGGACGTTGAGCGCCGACCGGGAACTCGGCGAACGCCTTTATGGAAGTCTCCGGTTCCTGCGCCGGCGCAGTTCCAGCGGCTTCGATTTTCTGAATACCCTCGATCCGGACGCTCCCCCGTCGCTTTTGCCCTTGCCGAACGGCGCCGCCGCGGGGACTTACCGGCTGGCGAATCTGCGGCGGGACGACTACGATTCGGTGCAGGTGTCCGTTCGCCACAATTACTCGGATCAGCACCAGTGGATGGCATCTTACACCTGGTCGCGCGCCCATTCCAACGCGGTGCTCGATGAGAATAGCGCTGTGCCGTTGCAGGTGCTGCCCCAGGGAGTTCCGATGCCCTGGGACGCGCCGCACCGGTTTCTGGCCTGGGCCTATCTGCCGGTTTCCCATGTGCCGCGCGCGCTGGGTTCCGCAAAAGAGTGGTCGGTGGCCGCGCTGGTGGATGCGCGCACAGGTTTCCCGTGGTCCATTCAGCAATCGAACGGGCTGGTCAGCGGGGACGTGGATGCGCAGCGTTTTCCTTTCAGCTTCAGTCTGAACCTGGCCCTCGAACGCCTGGTGACATTCCGCGGTTACCGCTTTGCGTTGCGCGGCGGGGCGGACAACGTGACCGGACGGAGAAATCCGGGGGCGGTCAACAATGTCGTCGGCTCGCCGCAGTTTCGGAACTACTTCGGGGACGAGGGCCGGCATTTCGTGGTTCGGGTCCGCTTTTTCGGCCGGGCGGGCGCGAAGTAGGCGGCCTTCGAACGTAAAGCTTTGGCGACTCTCCGCCGATATGCAGGGGGAGACGAGAAGCGCAACGTTCTATGAAGATGTCGCCGCAAGCCCGCCTGTACTGGATTTTCTGGATCGTTGTGGGTCTTGCCATTGTGGGTGTGGCTTTCAGCCTCTGGCATCCGCGCGACGAGAATCTGTGGAAACTCGCGCTCTATCTGGGAACGGCGATTGCGGCTTCCGGGCTGAAAATCACACTTCCTGAGGTTTTTGGCACGCTGTCGCTGAACTATCTCTTCATCGTCGTGGGGCTGCTCGAACTGCAGCTGGGCTCGGTGGTGTGTATCGGTGTCTGCGGCGTGCTGGCGCAGACGCTGATCCGCCTGCGGGAGAAACCGGTCCGGGAGCAGGTCCTCTTCAGCGCGTTTTCCGTTCCGGCGCCGATTCTGGCCGCATGGGGAGTGTTGAAAGTGCCGCAGATCGTCGCTCTGGATCCTACCCGTTGTCTGGCGCTGGGTTCCGCATCCCTGGTTTACTTCCTTGTGAACACGGGGATTGTCGCGGGTATGATCTCGCTCACCACCGGTCGTCCGGCATTTCTCGTGTGGCGGGAGAATCTGATCTGGACCTCGCCGCAGTATCTGGCTGGCGGAGCGATCGCGGGCGCAATCCATCTGATGAACCGAATCGTTCCCTGGCAGGGGTTGTTGCTGAGCGGACCGCCGCTCTATTTGGTCTACCGGTCATATACCCTTTACCGGGGAAGAGTCGAGGAGCAGCAAAAGCACATCGCGCAGATGGCGGAACTGCACTGGCGGACCATCGAGGCGCTGGCGCTGGCGATCGAAGCGAAGGACGACACGACAGCCGCCCACCTGAAGCGCGTCCAGGTTTACGCGGTGGAACTGGCGCGGGAACTGAATCTTTCCCCGGCCGAACTGAAGGCCGTGGAAGCGGCGGCCCTGCTGCACGATATCGGCAAACTCGCGGTGCCCGAATACATCATCTCCAAGCCCGGCAAACTGACGCCCGAAGAATTTGAAAAGATGAAGATCCACCCGATTGTGGGCGCGGAGATTCTGGAGCGCGTGTGCTTCCCCTATCCGGTGGTGCCCATCGTCCGTTCTCATCATGAGAAATTCGACGGCTCCGGCTACCCCGACGGGCTGGCGGGTGAAGCGATTCCGATCGGGGCGAGGATTCTCTCCGCCGTGGACTGTCTGGACGCACTGGCTTCGGACAGGCAGTATCGCCCCGCAATGCCCCTCGAAAAAGCGATGGAGTTTGTCGCTTCAGAAGCCGGGAAGAGCTTCGACCCCCGCATTGTGGCGATCCTCGGGCGCCGGCATCAGGAACTGGAGTGGAAAGCCAAGCTGGATTCCGGTGATGGCGGCGGCAAGCGACTCCCCGGTGGGGTAAGAGCGGAGCGTTGCGCCACTCCCGCGGCCGGTCTGGCACGTGACGGGCAGCCTGTCCCTCCGGTACCCGCCGGGAACTTCACTCTTGCCATCGCCAATGCCCGGCGCGAGGTGCAACTCCTGGTCGAGATCACCAACGATCTGGGCAACTCGCTCGGCCTCGACGAAACCCTCGCCCTGCTGGCGGTACGCCTGGGGAATATGGTCCCCCACGACGCCATCGTCATTTTCATCCGCCAGAACGACAAACTGATCCCGCAGTTCGTTAAGGGCGAGAGCTTCCGCCTGTTTTCGGCGCTGGAGATTCCCGTCGGACAGGGTCTGTCCGGGTGGGTGGCCGAGAACGATTTGCCGATTCTGAACGGCAATCCCGCTGTCGAGCCCGGTTATCTCAACGATCCGCAGAAAATTACCTCGTTGCGGTCCGCGATTTCCGTGCCGCTGAACGGGCAGGACAACGTCGTCGCGGTGGTGAGCCTCTACCGGCTGAAGCCGGACGCGTTCAACCAGGACCATTTGCGCATGTTGTTGGCGATCCGTTCCAAAGCGGGACTGGCGATCGAAAACTCCCTGCGGTTCCGTCGCGCCAAACACGCGGCGGAAAAGGACGAACTGACGGGCCTGCTGAACGCGGGCTCGGCGTTCCGTTTGCTGGAGGAGGCTATCCGCGACGCAGCGCGGCGGGAAAGCACGCTCGCCGTGATCCTGCTCGATCTCGACGGGTTCAAACAGGCCAACGATGTGCACGGACACCTGGCGGGTAACCGCGTTCTGCAGGAAATCTCCCGGGGCCTGCTCGAGTGCTGCCGCAGTTCGGATCATGTTGCCCGGATGGGGGGCGATGAGTTCGTCCTCGTGCTGCCGGATGCGAATCCCGAAAGCATTTCCGGTATTATGCTGCGCATCCACGACCTCGGTCCCGAGGCAGGCATGCGGGTCTGTGGCGAAAAGCTCATCAGTATCAGCGCCGGGGTAGCCATGTACCCCCGGGATGGCAGGGACGCGGAGCGTCTGCTGGAACTGGCCGACCAGTTGATGTACGACGCCAAGAAAGAATCAAAAAGGCGACGCGCCGGTCTGCGCCTGGCCAATGCCGTGGTGAAGTCGGTGGCTTCGGAAGCCACTGCGGGAGGGCCTGGCTAGTAGCGCTTCTTATACCGGCCTTGACTTTACCGGGGGAGTGGTTATAACTTGGGCGACAAGGGGTGGTTTCTTTACACAGATGAAATACTTACGCTTGTACTGCGCCTTGTGTGCGCTCAGCCTGGCTGCCACTGTCTCCGTCTACGGCCAGGCGGTCAACGCAACAATTCTGGGCACTGTTGCCGATTCCTCCGGCGCGACAATCGCGAATGCGAAGGTCACGATCACGGAAGCCTCCACCAATCGTTTGCGTACCGCGCAAACGAATGAAAGCGGAAACTTTACGTTTCCCGATACCACGCCGGGCATTTACTCGGTAACGGCGGAAGCCGCCGGATTCAAGCGCGAAATACGCCCCAGCATCGACGTGGCGGTGAACACCAGCACGCGCGTCGATATGCAACTGCAGCCCGGCAACATCAGTGAGTCGATCGAAGTCACCGATGCGCCGCCGCCTTTACAAACGGACAGGGCGGACATCGGACGTAAAATCGACACGGTGCAGACCGAAAATCTGCCGGTCGGCACGAACCGGAATTTTCAGAATCTTCTGAATCTGGTCCCCGGCACGACCCGCGCCACCTTCCAGCACTCTCAGTTCTTCAATGCATCGAGCTCGTTGCAGACCGAAGTGAACGGTCAGATGCGCATGGGCAACAATTACCAGATTGAGGGCATTGACGACAACGAACGGACCGGCCTGCTGCAGGTTCTGGTGCCGCCGATCGAGGCGATTCAAACCGTGGACGTCTCTACGTCGAATTTCGACGCGGAACTCGGCCGCGCGTCGGGCGCCGTGACGAACGTAATCCTGAAATCCGGCTCGAACAGCATTCACGGCGGACTTTACGAGTTCACCCAGAACAGCGCTTTCAACGCCCGCAACTTCTTCGATACCAGCGTGGGCCATCGCGCCTACAACTACTTCGGCGGCAATGCCGGCGGTCCGATCCGAAAGAATAAGCTCTTCTATTTCGGCGACTACCTGCGCACCACGGATCACCAGGCGAGCGCCAATCTGCTGACCGTCCCGACGAATCCGCAGAAGGCGGGCGACCTGAGCGGCAGCAATACGGCCATTTACGATCCCACCAGCGGCAATCCGGACGGGTCCGGTCGCACGGCGTTTGCCAACAATGTGATTCCCGCCAGCCGGATCAACCCGATTTCGGCGAAGATCCTGGCTCTGGTTCCCGGTCCGAACGTCGCCAGCAGTTCGGGCACGAACAACTGGTTCGACGCGCTGCCTTATCACAAAGACACCGATCAGTTCGACGTCAAGATGGACTGGGTGATCACTGACAAAGATCGTCTTTCCGGGCGCTTCAGCTATCAGCGTCCCGTGATCTTCCAGGCTCCCGCCTTCGGCGCCGCGGGTGGCGCGGGCGCCGGCGCCTTCGCGGGTAACGGCATCCAGAAGACGTATTCGGCCGGCCTGAACTACACCCGTGTTTTCTCCTCCACGTTGTTCTCTGAACTGCGCGTCGGCGTGGCCCATTACCACAACGATGCCTTCCAGACCGACTTCGGTACGAAGGCGTCCGACGCCCTCGGTATTCCGGGCGTCAATCTGGATGCCTACTCGAGCGGCATCGTCAGCATCAACATCGGCAGCTTTTACTCGAATCCGCTGGTCGGCTATTCGGCCAGTGTGCCGTGGAAGCGCGCGGAAGCCAATATCGACATCGTCAACTCGTGGACCAAAATCCTCGGCAACCACACCATTAAGTTCGGCGCCGATCTGCGGCGGGTCCGGGACGATCTGCTGCAGCTGCAGACGATCAATCCGCGTGGCCAGTACACCTTCGGTTCCGGTCAGACGGCGCTGAAAACGGCCTCGGGCGGCTCGTCCACCACCAGTTATAACAACAATTTCGCCAGCTTCCTGCTGGACGTGCCTGCCTCGGTCGGACGCGATCTGGGCGGGTACTTCCCGGCCTACCGCGCCTGGCAGTTCTTCGCTTTCGTGAATGACAAGTGGCAGGTTTCGCAGAAGCTCACGCTCGACATCGGACTGCGCTGGGAGTTCTATCCGCCGGCCACCCCGCATTTCGCCGGCGGCTTCTCGAACTACGATCCGGTCAATAACCAGCTGGATCTGGCGGGAATCGGCAACATTCCGATGAATCTCGGTCTCGACACCCGGTACAAGTACTTTGCGCCGCGCCTGGGTGCCGCCTATCGTCTGCGCGATAAGACCGTGATCCGCGCGGGCTTCGGCATCAGCTACACGCCGTTCCCGGACAATAACTACGCCTACAACTACCCCGTCCGTCAGAACAACGTCTATAATCCGGCCGTCGCGAGCTATGGCCCGGCGCTGCTTCCCAACGGGCAGATCGCCAGTTTCCAGAACGGGTTTCCGGCGCCGATTCTCGCGCCTGTCCCCTCGAACGGAATCATCAGCAACCCGGATCCGAACGTCGCGTATCTGACGATCAATCCGCACTTCAAGAACCCGTACGTCGAGACGTGGAATCTGGCGATTCAGCAGGCCCTTCCGCAGCACTTCACTCTCGACGTGGCGTATGTCGGCAACCACGGCGTGGATTCGGTGATCACCTATAACCTGAACGCCACCACCAAGGGCACCAACCTCGGTAACGCCGGCCTGCCGGAGGCGAACTTTGGCAGAACGGCATCCACCAACCTGTACTTCGCCGGTTATTCCACCCACTACCATGCCCTCCAGGTCAAAGTGGACCGTCGTTTCGGCACGGGCGTTTCGGTCACCACCGCTTACACGTTCGGAAAAGGCCTGGGCTACCAAAGCGGTGACGATGGCGGTCTCGCCCAGAACTGGTACATCAACCAGAGACGCAACTACGCCCGGAACGATTACGACCGCACCCACACCTTCGTCCAGAGCTATGTCTACGATCTGCCCATCGGCAAGGGGAAGAAGTTCCTTTCGTCCGGTCCGCTCTCGCAGGTCCTCGGCGGCTGGAAGCTGAACGGCATTCTCACGCTGATGACCGGCACCCCGCTCACCATCTCCGCCAGCGGCACCGCACTCAACACCCCCGGCAACAACCAGACCGCCGACCAGGTCAAACCCGTGTCGATCCTGCACGGCATCAACATCGGCAGCCCCTGGTTCGATCCGACCTCGTTCACGCAGCCGACTGCGCCGGGCGTTTTCGGCAACAGCGGCCGCAATATCTTCGACGGGCCGGGCTTCTACAACCTCGATGCGTCCCTGTTCAAAGTAATTTCCATCCGGGAACGTTACAAGCTGGAAATTCGCGGGGAAGCGTTCAGTCTGACCAACACGCCCCAGTTCAGCAATCCGAACACGGGCGTAAATAACTACAACGCGGATCCGACCAAGAACACCTTCGGAGTTGTCACCGGCGCGGGCGGCGGCCGTTCGCTGCAACTCGGCGCTCGCATGACGTTCTGAGGAACTCCACAGTCGGAAGAAAAGGGGCGGCTTCCACCGAAGCCGCCCCTTTCGCCGTTTGTCGGCGTTCAGATGCTAGATTCACATAAGAGCCCATGGCTTTTGCCTCCCTTCCTGAAAAAATTCTTCTTGCCCTTCTGATTTGTGCTTCGCTGGCAGGTTTCTGGATCCGGTTTAGCCGCGTTTTGCGGATCATCCGGGCCGCCAAGCCGGACGCCGCATTCCGATTGGGCGATCTCAGCCCGCGCCTGCGGGATTTCGTCTGGGAAGTTCTGTTTCAGGGCAAAGTCATCGTGCAGCGGCCTGTCGCGGGAGCGGCCCACGCGTTCGTTTTCTGGGGTTTTCTGGCCTTCGGTCTCATCACGGTCAACCATATCGCAACCGGATTCGGATTTCCGCTTCTCTCGCGCGAAAGCCTGCCCGGACGCCTCTATTTCGGCCTGGTGGCGCTGTTCGCCGTCATGGTGGCCGGATCCATCACCTTCCTCGCCTTTCGGCGTTTCGTCCTCCGCCCCATCTGGCTGGGCAAAGTCGCGCCGGAATCGGGCATTATCGCGGGCCTGATCCTGACACTCATGCTGACCTATCTGGCCGGCATGGCACTGCCGGAAACCACTCTGGCGGGGCATCTCATCTGGTGGCTGCACACGCTGGCCCTGCTGGTCTTTCTGCCTCTCATTCCCCACACCAAACACCTCCACCTGGTGCTGAGTCCGGCCACCATTGTTCTCAAACGCGAGGGTTTCAGCGACATCCCGAAGCTCTCCGGAGATGAGGACTTCGGGCTGGTCACGGGCAAAGACGTGACTCAAATCGACGCGCTGCAGGCATTCTCCTGCGTCGAGTGCGGCCGGTGTTCGCAGCACTGCCCCGCGTATAACACCGGCAAGGAACTGAATCCGAAACAGTTGATTCTCGGCCTGCGCAACTATCTGAACACGGACGGGCCCGCTTCGGAAGCCACGCTCCTCGGGCCGCACATCTCCGAAGAAGCGGTCTTTCAGTGCACCACCTGCGGCGGTTGCGAATTCCAGTGTCCCGTGGGGATCCAGCACCTCCCGCTGATCATCGGGCTGCGCCGCGGCGCCGTCAATACCGGAGCCTGGGAGAATTCGTACGGCACCAAACTGTTCCTCTCCATGGAGCGCAAGGGTAACTCACTTGGCATGGCAGGGAGTGAACGCCAGAAGTTCATCGAGCGAAGCGGTCTTCCGTATTATGACGGGACCCAGGAATACTGCCTGTGGCTGGGCTGCATGGGCGCTTACGACCCGGCCGGCCGGGAGACCATCCTGGCTCTGGTCAAGGTGCTGCGCTACCTCGACATTACCTTCGGCGTGCTGCGAAAAGAAAAATGCAATGGCGATCCCGCCCGGCGGCTCGGCAACGATCTGCTCTTCACCACGCTCGCGGAAGAAAACCTCGACAATATCTCGACAGTCCAGACCGGCAGCCAGACAAACGGTCAGGCCATTAAATTTCTCAGCATTTGTCCCCATTGCGTCCGCACCATGAG
Source organism: uncultured Acidobacteriia bacterium (assembly GCA_903851195.1). Lineage (GTDB taxonomy): Bacteria > Acidobacteriota > Terriglobia > Bryobacterales > Bryobacteraceae > BOG-234. Next base: position 53,055 of record CAINNJ010000067.1, on the reverse strand, counting down.
TACGGACTGGCAGGAAGCCGGCCGAACGGTCGAAATCGAACACCACTCCGAACTTCTGGCGCGGCACAAAATGCGGCTGCCCATGCTGACCGACGATCAGAAAGAGAAAGTGGTCTACCACGACCCCTGCTACCTGGGCCGTTACCGCGGCGTTTATGACGAACCGCGCGAAGTCCTGACGCGCGCCGTGGACCTGCTGGAAGCGCCGCGTAATCGCGAGAAGTCCTTCTGTTGCGGAGCCGGCGGCGGCCAGATGTTTCTGGGCGAAGAGAAGGGCAAGCGGATTCAGATCGCGCGGGCCGAGGAACTGGTCGCCACGGGCGCGGATACCATTGCCGCGGGTTGTCCGTTCTGCGCCTCCATGTTCCGCGACGCTTTAAAGACGGTTTCCGATACTCCCCCGAAATTGCTGGATTTGGTGCAGATCGTGGCAAATGGCATCGATCTTCAGAATCGCAATATGTAAAATTGTTGTAAAAAATCCTACATATTATATACTCAGAGAGGCGGATTATTCGCCCGAAGGGAACGATAATTCACCCTTTATGCTGAGGGTTTTCAGAAGTTTCTGCCACGCCTGTGGCTCGACAACCATGCTCCGTTCCCGGCGGAGAAGCCTTTGGGAGCGGATTCTCGGGTTTGTGGCCCTGCCCTGGTGCTGCGCGAAGTGCGGGAACCGGACCTTCCGGCTCCGCAATATCAGGATGGCTGCCTGAACCGGCTGCGGTCCGCCTGTTTCTGAATCGCGAGCAGTTCTTCTTCGGAAAATCCGAACTCGCGACGCGCGATCGCGAATTCCCGTGTCAGATCGGTTTCAAAAACTCCGGGATCGTCAGTGTTCAGCGTGATCGGAACGCCGGCGTCGAAGAGTTGTCGCACCGGATGATTCGCCAGACTGGCCACCGCGCCCGTCCGCACGTTGCTCGTAATACAGACCTCCAGAGGAATCTGCCTGTCCCGCAACAGCCGCATCAGGTCCGGATCTTCCGCGGCGCGAATGCCATGGCCAATCCGTTCCGCGCCGATGTCGATCGCCGCCCGTATCGAATCCGGCCCGTCCGTTTCTCCCGCGTGCGCGGTCAGACGCAGCCCGGAATCCTTCGCGTATCGATAGGCTTCGCGACACAGTAGCGCCGGTCCGCCCACCTCGTCGCCCCCGATGCCGAATGAGATCGCGCCGTCACCCACGTAATTCGAGGCGAGCCGCGCCACCTCCATCACGTGATCCGGGCCGAACTGCCGGATCGCATCCAGATTCCACCAGATCCGCACCGGGAATTCGCCCTCGGCCTCTCTTTGGGCCTGCCGGATCGCCCTCCAGATCTGGTCGAACGCAAAACCGCGCCACAGAATGACTCCGGCAGCCAGCGTCACCTCCGCATACTCCACGCCCTGCGCGGCCAGCGATTCGATCATGCGCCGCGTGATAAAGGCGTAGTCCGCCGGACCGCGCAGCCGTTGCGCGATAAACTTGAAACAGTTCAGGAAACCCGGAAAATCCCCGAACGCCCAGACGCGGTCCACCTCCTCGCGGGTTACGCACGGATCGAGGAGCATGACGGTTTCGCGATCCACCGTTCCCTCCAGATGCAGGTGAAGCTCAGTCAGCGCCATATAATCGAAGTTCTCATGAACGTCGAAGAAATGGAAGCGATTATCGGCGGGCACCACGCGGATGCTTTTAGCGTTCTGGGGCCTCATCCCGTCGACAGTGCGAGGGAACCGGCTCTGAAGCCAACGAAACCGACGTGGGAGGTCCGGGCCTTTCTTCCGCAGGCGAGCGACGTGCTGCTGCTCGTCGACGGCGGCGAGGTGCCGATGGAAAAGCGTCACCGTGACGGCTTTTTCGTCGCGGAACTGAAACTCCAGCCCGCGGTCTACCAGTTCCGCGTTGAGGACTATCAGGGAAACGTCCGGATCGTGGAAGATCCCTTCCGCTTCGGCTCCATCATTACCGATTTCGACCTCCATCTGCACTCGGAGGGCACCCTGTACGAGGCGTGGAAGACGTTCGGCTCGCATCCGGTCAGTGTGGCCGGCGTGCAGGGCGTTCTGTTCGCGGTGTGGGCGCCGAATGCCGCGTACGTTTCCGTGGCGGGCGATTTCAACGACTGGGACACACGGCGTCATCCGATGCGCCGTCGCAACTCCGGCGCCTGGGAAATCTTCCTGCCCTGCGCGAAAGAAGGACAGTCCTACAAGTATCTGGTTCGCTCCAGAGAGCACGGCCATCAGGAAATGAAGGCCGATCCTTTTGCTTTCCGCACGGAAGTGCCGCCCAAGTCCGCCTCCGTGATCTCCTCCCTGAAGGGCTATGAGTGGCGGGATGCCGCGTGGATGGAACGCCGGGCCGACACGCCGCCGCTGAATCAGCCGATGTCCATCTACGAAGTCCACCTGGAATCGTGGATGCATGGCCCGGAGGGCCGGTCGCTGACCTATCGGGAACTGGCCGTCCGGCTGGTGGAATATGTCAAGCGGATGGGCTATACCCACATCGAACTCCTGCCCATCATGGAACATCCGTACTCGGGTTCCTGGGGCTATCAGGTCACCGGCTACTTCGCGCCCACCTCGCGTTTCGGCACTCCCCAGGACTTCATGTACTTCGTCGATACCTGCCACAACGAAGGCATCAGCGTCCTGGTGGACTGGGTTCCCGGACACTTCCCCAAAGACGCGCACGGCCTGGCCTTCTTCGACGGCACGGCGCTCTATGAACATGCCGATCCGCGTCAGGGCGAGCATCTGGAATGGGGCACGCTGATCTTCAACTTCGGCCGCAATGAGGTGCGCGAGTTTCTGATCGCAAGCGCGCTGTTCTGGCTGCAGCAGTATCACATCGATGGCCTGCGCGTGGACGCCGTGGCGTCCATGCTGTACCTCGACTACCAGCGCGAGCGTGGCGCCTGGATCCCCAACCGGTACGGCGGGCGCGAAAACCTCGAAGCGATCGACTTCCTGCGCAAGTTCAACGAACTCGTGCACAAGGTGCCAGGCGCGGTGACCATCGCCGAAGAGTCCACGTCGTTCCCCGGCGTCTCACGACCTCTGTACACCGGCGGTCTGGGCTTCACCATGAAGTGGAACATGGGCTGGATGCACGACATGCTGAAGTATTTCGCCACCGACCCGATCTATCGGAAGCATTACCACAACAACATCACGTTCAGCCTGCTCTACGCGTTCACCGAGAACTTCGTTCTGCCGATCTCGCATGATGAAGTGGTCTACGGCAAGCGGTCGCTGCTTTCGAAGATGCCGGGTGACGACTGGCAGAAATTCGCCAACGTGCGCGCCTTCCTCGGCTACATGTATGCCCACCCCGGAAAGAAACTGCTCTTCATGGGCTGCGACATCGGAGATTCTCTCGAGTGGAATCACCACACCTCCGTGCCGTGGGAAATTCTGCAGCAACCGCTGCACGGCAGCCTGCAGACTTATGTGCGGGAACTGAACCGCCTGTACCGGGAACAGCCGGCCTTCCACCAGGTGGATTTCGATCAGCCCGGTTTCGAGTGGATCGACATCTCGGATGTGGAATCGTCGATCATCTCTTTCGTTCGCCGCGCGGAAAACCCTTCGGATTACCTGGTCTTCGTCTGCAACTTCACGCCGGTGCCCCGCCTGAACTATTCGGTGGGAGTGCCGGAAGTCTGCTGGTATCGCGAGATCCTGAACTCCGACGCCGCGCAGTTTGGCGGCAGCAACATGGGCAACGGCGGCGGCGTGCAGGGACGGGAAAAGGCGTGGCACCGCATGCCGCACCACATCACCATCACGATTCCGCCCCTCGGTATGCTCGTGTTCCAGCCGGTGCGCCCGGAAGCGCCGCCGGAGCCTGTGCAGTTGGAAGCCGGGGCGTAAGTGGCGGGCCGTTACGACGCAATCATTGTCGGGGGCGGGCACAACGGTCTGGTGACCGCCGCTTATCTCGCCCGCGCGGGGAAGAATGTGGTGGTGCTGGAGCGCCGTGAGATGCTTGGCGGCTGCGCGGTTACCGAAGAACTCTGGCCGGGCTACCGCGTCTCCACCGGCGCCTATCTGATCAGCCTGCTGCAGGATCGCATTGTCCGGGAACTCGAACTGGAGCGCTTCGGTTACCAGGTGCTGCCGAAAGATCCGGCGTTCTTCTCGGCTTATCCGGACGGGCGCCATCTGTTTTTCTGGCAGGACGAAAAGAAGACCCTCGCGGAGATCGCGAAGTTCTCTCCCCGCGATGCCGAGGCCTTTCCCAAATACGAAGCGTATCTGGAGCGGCTCGCGATGGTAGTGGAATTACTGCTGCTGGTGACGCCGCCCGAATTGCCTCCGAAAAAGCCGGCCGACTTCATCGAATACCTGAAACTGCTGTCCCGCTTCCGCCATCTTGGCCCCCGCGAGATCACCGGCCTGGTCAAGATCTTCACGCAGAGCGCGGCGGATTTCCTTGACGAATGGTTCGAATCGCCGGAGATCAAAGTTACGCTTGCGACCGACGGCGTGATCGGCGCGAACGGCGGCCCGCGCTCCGCCGGCACCGCGTACATCCTGATGCACCACTGCATGGGCGGAGTGGCCGGCAAGCGCGGGCTCTGGGGCTTCGTGAAAGGTGGCATGGGCGCCGTTTCCGAGGCGATTGCCGCCTCCGCGCGCAGCCACGGCGCGGAAATTCGCACCAACGCTCCGGTCAAGCGGTTTCTGGTGCGCGGCGGGCGCGCCTATGGCGTGGAACTGGAGAACGGTGAGCAGTTGACCGCGCAGATTGTCGCCTCGAATCTCGACCCGAAGCTCACGTTTCTCAAACTGCTGGATGCCGCCGACCTCGACCCCGAATTCCGGGCGTCCATCGAACATTTCCGCGTCGAAGGAACGTCGCTGAAGATGAACCTGGCGCTCGACGGCCTGCCGGACTTTCTTGCGCTGCCGGGCACGCCAGGTCCGCAGCACGGGGCGACCATGCACCTCTGCCCTTCCATCGATTACGTCGAAAAGGCCTGGGACGACGCGAAGTATGGCCGTCCCTCGCACAATCCGCTGCTGGAGATGACCTGTCCGACGATTTACGATCCGGCCCTCGCTCCGGCGGGCAAACACATCATGGGGATCTTTCTCCAGTACGCGCCCTACACGCTGCGGGACGCCCACTGGGACGATCTCCGGGAACCCTACGGCGACCGCATTCTGGAAGTAATCTCCCAATATGCGCCGAATATGCGGGAGATTGTGCGGCATCGTCAGGTGCTGAGTCCGCTCGATCTCGAACGGCGATTCGGAATCTCGGGCGGCAACATCTTTCACGGCGAGATGGCGCTCGACCAGATGTTCGTCCTGCGGCCCGTGGCGGGCTGGGCGAGATATCGCACGCCGATCGAAGGACTGTACCTGTGCGGCTCCGGAGCGCACCCGGGCGGCGGCGTGATGGGCGCGCCGGGCTACAACGCGGCCCGGGAGATTCTGAAGTAATTCTGAACGCGCGATGAATGTTTTTCATAATCGGCAACAAATTCTCCGCGCCGGCGTTTAGCGGTGTGGAAGGCCTCGGAAAGCGCACAGGCCGCTTTCGGCGGCACCTGGGGAATGAGGAACTCGGGGATTTGGCCGCCGGAAGCGAGTCCGTTGTGCGCGAGTACATCGAAAGAGGTAATTAACATGAAAAACAAAATCGCGCGTTATTTTTTGATCGCAACGGGAACATGGGCAATGCTGGGCACGGCAGCCGTGCCGGCGGCGTTCGCGGGCGACTTCAGGCAGGATTACCGGTGGGATTACCGGCAGGATTACAGAGAAGTCCGCCGCCAAAATGCGGACATCCGGCAGGACGAACGGAGACTGCGGGAAGACCGCGAAGAGGGCCGCTACCGGCGTGCGGCGCACGACCGCGAGAACCTGAATCGCGATTATCGGGAGCGGAACCGCGAGTACCGCGATATCCGTGAAGACCGCCGCGAGTTCCGCCGCTAGCTCCCCCGCCAGCTCTCCGATAGTTCTATCGCTATCGCTCCTGCCCGCCGCGGGCAGGGTGCGGAGTTCGGCGGGCTAAACTGGTAGTTCACCCCATGCGAAGTCTGCGTTGGCTGTTGCTGGTGGCAATCATCGCCCTCGTAGCCGCCGTAACCGGGATCTACCGAACTCAAAAACTGGCAGCGCGCAGGAACGCCCGCGCGCTGCCTCCTCCCATTCCCCTCGGCACCATCGGCGGCGCGCAGGATTACGAGTGGGGCCAGAGCGAAAACGGGAAGCCCGCCGTCCACGTCTCCGCCAAAGATTCCCGCCTCAGCGACAACAACCAGATGGAACTGAAGGAGGTGGAACTGAAGATTTACATGAAGGACGGGAAGCATTTCGACCGCATCCGCAGTCCGCAGGCGCAGTTCTCCATCGCCGAAGCACGGCTTTACGCGCCAGGAGAGGCCGAGGTGACGCTCAGCGTCCCCGTGGAGGGCGAGCCGCTTAAAGCCCTGACTTCCATTAAAGCGGCGGGCATTAACTTCGACAGCCGCAGCGGCAAGGCGCTGACCGATAAGCCCGTGGCGTTCACCTTCGAAGGCGGCTATGGCACCTGCACCGGCGCCGGGTACAATCCGGAAACCCACGAACTGGAACTTTCCAATGGCGTGACCCTGCATCTGCGGAGCAAAGATCCCAGGGGCAAGCCGATGAAGGTGGAGTCCGGAAACCTGAAATACAGCGAAAAGGATTCGGTGGTGTACCTGGGAGTCTGGTCGCGGCTGACGCGCGATCAGACCATTATCAACGCCGGTCCGGCGGTGCTGAAACTCAAGACGACCGCCGAAAACAACAAGAGAATCGACACCGTGGACGCGCCCGATGCGGTTGGCACCGACAAGCGTCCTGGCAAGGAACTGGAGTATTCAGCGGGCCTGCTGCATGTCCAGTACAACGATGACGGGCAGATGGAAAAGCTGAACGGCGCCGGCAACGCGAAACTGATTTCCCACGGCAACGGGTCGGTCACCACGATGACCGGCAATACGGTGGATCTGTTCTTCAATACGGAGTCCGGCGAAAGTGAACTGTCGAGTGCGGTCGCGAAGGGCAACAGCGCCATTGAATCGAGGCCGGTTCCGGATCCCAAAGGGAACACCGGCGATACCAAGCTGTTGAAGGCGGACGCGCTGGACCTCTTCATGAAGCCGGGCGGGCGGGATCTGGAGCGGGTGGTCACCCACACGCCGGGGACCCTCGAATTCGTTCCCAATCAGGCGGCGCGCCATCGCCGTATTCTGAAGTCGAACGAGATGGACATCCGGTACGGCGCGAAGAGCGAGATCCAGTCCTTCCACGCCGTGGCCGCCAACACCGAAACTTACCCTTCAGAAGAAGAGAAGAAGAAGACCAAGCCGAATCTGGCGGTAGCGTATACGAACAGCAAAGTTCTCGACGCGACTTTCGACGAAAAGGCACAGCTGAAACTGATGAAGCAGACCGGCGACTTCCACTATGTGGAAGGGCCGCGGAAGGCGCAGGCCGACAGCGCGACTCTGGAGCAGGACAAGAACCTGATGGATCTGGAGAACCACGCGCGCGTGTCGGACGAGTCCGGTTCCACCGCCGGTGACCACATCGAACTGCAGCAGACGACGGGAGACTTCGATGCCAAAGGGCATGTCTCCACCACGCGTCTGCCGGACGAAAAGAAGACCAGTTCGGACATGCTCGACAAAAGCGAGCCGACCCAGGGGCTCGCCGACCGCGTCACCTCGGCCAACCGCAACCACCTGATCCACTACATCGGCAATGCGGTTTTGTGGCAGGCTTCCAACCGGATTCAGGCCGACCGTATCGATATCGATCGCGATAAGAAAGGGCTGGTCGCCGACGGGCAGGTAATCTCCCAGTTCGAAGACAAGAAAAAAGAGGCGGATGTGCCCGCTGACGCCAAAAAAGCGAAACCCGCGCCCGCCGCGCCCATCTTCACAATAGTGAAGTCCCGGCATATGGTTTATACGGACGCGGATCGTCAGGCCGTTTACACGGGCGGAACCGATTTCTGGCGCCCCGGCCTTACCGTGAAATGCGTGATTCTGAAGGCCTTCCTGAACGACGATAAATCGGATGCGGACAGCCGGATCAACCACGCTTTCGCGGATGAGAAAGTTCTGATCACGCAGGTTGCGAAAGGCCGCAGCCGCGTGGGCACGAGCGAACACGCCGAGTACTACACGGACGAAGGCAAGATCATCCTGTCCGGAGGCGAACCGCTGTTAAAAGATTCGCTGAAGGGCAACACGCAGGGAGACAAGCTGACCTATTTCACCGAAGACGACAAATTGATTGTGGACGGCGCGCCGCAGAAACCGGTGAAGACCGAATTGCACAAGAAAAAGCGCTGATGCAGACGCTCGAAACCGCGGAGATTTCCAAGTCGTACCGGGGGCGGCGCGTGGTGGCGGACGTCTCGGTGAAGGTGAACAGGGGCGAAATCGTCGGCCTGCTCGGGCCGAACGGGGCGGGGAAGACCACGTCCTTTTACATGGTGGTGGGGCTGATCAGCCCGGATTCCGGCAAGGTTCTGCTGGACGGCATGGATCTGACGAACATGGCCATGTTCCAGCGCGCCCGCCAGGGTATCAGCTATCTGCCCCAGGAGGCGTCCGTCTTCCGCAAGCTCACCGTGGAAGAGAATCTGATGGCGATTCTGCAGACGCGCCGCATGACCGGGCGCGAGCGCCGGGAGAAGATGAACCGCCTCATCGAGCAGATGGGTCTGGAAACGGTGCGGCGCAGCAAAGGTTATGTGCTCTCGGGCGGCGAACGGCGGCGCGTGGAAATTGCCCGCTCGCTCGCCATCGATCCGAGTTTTCTCCTGCTTGACGAACCCTTCTCCGGCATCGACCCGATTCAGGTGATCGAACTCCAGCGCATTATTCTCGATCTGAAACGCGACGGTCTGGGCATTCTGGTCACGGACCACAACGTGCGCGAAACCCTGAGCGTGACGGACCGGGCGTATATCATCAACGCCGGGAAGATTTTCCGCAGCGGCCACCCCGATCAGCTGGCGCAGGATCCGGAAGTGAAACGGATCTATCTGGGCGAATCGTTTAGCTTCTGACATTCCGGCGGGCCAACGGAACGCCAGACTAAAGTTCCTGGCGGGAAGCGCCGATCAATAATCGTGCGCTTCCGGACTCCCCTTCTTCTTGTCTTGCTTGCTGCCCAGGCGCTGTCCTGCCGTGCCGACAACATCAGTGTGGTCTTCTACGACAGCCGGTATGGCACGCTCAACGACGCCACCGGCGCTTACACCGCGATTGGAACTTTGCCCGTCAGCGCGTCCGCGGGAATTGCCGCCATGAACGGTCTGCTTTATCTGGAAGACTTCAGCAACAACCTCTACTCCGTGAACGCTCTGAGCGGGACCGCGCATCTGGTGGGCAACGCCGGATCGAACACGATTACGGCGGTTTTCGGAGGAGGGGCCAACGGCCTTTTCGAACTGGATGCGGCGTCGAACCTGTACTCGATCAACTCGTCAGACGGTCACGCGACGCTGGTCGGCTACACAGGAATCTTCGCGACGAACGGAAACTACGACACGAGTCTGTCGGGCGACGGAGCATCGCTCTATTTCACAGTCGGCAGACCCGGCGCGAAAAACGAACTCTACTCCATCAATACCTCGACCGGGCGCGCGACGGACCTCGGCAGCACGGGCGTGACAGGGATTGCCGGGTCGGCGTACGTAAACGGCAACCTCGAACTTTATCAGTATGGTCAGCAGCGAAACTACATCTACACCGCAACCGTGGGATCCACGGACTTCGTGCGGGGGGCCAGTCTCGCCACCGGCATCATTGACGGCGGCGCCGTTTTGCAGAGTCTTGCGACATCGGCGTCGGCTGTGCCCGTGGTGCCGGAACCGGCTACGTTCTGGTTGCTGGGGTGGGGTTTCGGGATCGCCGGATGGAAACAACACCAACTTCGGAAATCGTCGAAATTGTGAAAATTTTCTGATTCGCTTGAAGGTACTTACCTTTTGTGGGAATATTCACGTAAGTCCGTGAGTTACTCTTCAAAGGTATCGATTGATACGACCCGTTCGCTTGCCCTCCGGGTATTCTCTCTGCTTCGTGAAGACGCATGGAAAGTCGGCGCACTGGCTCTGCTCGTGGTTCTGACAGCCGCGCTCGACATCGCCGTTCCCTTTTTTTCGCAGCATTTGATTGATCGCGTCATCCGTTCACTGCAGTTCCCGCAAGCCGGTAATTACCGGTGGTTGCTGGTTACCGGTGCGGCTATCTTTGCGGCCACGGCACTTACCAGGATGTTACGGTCGTTGTATAACTACCGGCTCTTTCGGACGGCGGCGGCGATCGAGGATCAGATCAAAACCGCGGCATTTGCGAACTACCTGCATCTCGACACGAGTTACCAGAAGAGCGTGAATACCGGCGAGGTGGTCGGCTCGCTCGACCGGGGCGGCACGGCCATTTTCATCGTCCTTTATGAGATCCTCGGGCAGAATCTGGTCCCCCCGCTGGTCGTATTCATCGGCGTGGTGGCCTCGCTGCTCGCGAAGAACGGCTGGATTGCACTCGCGGTTGTTCTCCCGCTGCCCGTGTATGTCCTGATCGTCAGTCGTCTGGGCTGCCGGATGCAGCAACACGAGCAACAGGTAACCCAGGCGTTCGAAGAGGTCAGCAAAGAAGCCTACGACATCTCGAGCAACGTCGCGGTGGTGAAGAAGTTCTCGCGGGAAGCGCAGGAATCCCAACGGCAGCGCGGCCTTCTGGAAAATGCGCGGGTCCGGCAGTTCCGCGCCGAACGCCTCTGGGCGCTGGTGGAAAACGCGCAGACCTGCATCTCGACGGCCGGCCGCGTGGCGGTCATCTGTGCCGGCGGGTTTCTCGTCATCACGCGGCGCTGTTCAGTCGGCGACTACGTCCTGTTTATCGCGCTGCAGGACATGGTGTACGGCCCGATCTCCCAGCTCTCCGTGATCCTGCCCAGGCTGCGGCGGAATCTCTCGCGTTGTGAGCGTCTCTTCGAAATTCTGGACCGGCGCAGCGCCGTGCAAGATCTGCCGGGAGCGGAAGAGATCGCCCCCCTTCGGCACTCCATCGAGTTCCGCAACGTCTGGTTCCAATACCCCGGCGCGGACCGCTGGACGCTGCGCGACGTCAGTTTCCTGGCCCCGGCGGGTTCCACGGTGGCCCTGATCGGAAAAAGCGGCACCGGGAAAAGCACGCTGGTGAACCTGCTGCAACGCGCCTACGATCCCCAGCGGGGCGCCATCCTGATCGATGGCGTGGACATCCGTTCCGTGACGCAACACAGCCTGCGCCGCCAGATCGCCGTGGTGCCGCAGGAAGTGGATCTGTTCTCCCGGTCGATCTTCGAGAACATCGCCTACGGCAGTGACGATGTCGACCGGACGCAGGTGGAATATGCCGCGCGGGTGTCCCAGGCGCATGCTTTCATCCAGCGCTGCGAGAAAAGCTATGACACCAGCGTCGGTGAACGCGGGCTGTCTCTTTCCGGCGGCGAACGGCAGCGCATCGGCATCGCCCGGGCGATTCTGCGCGATCCCAACATCCTCGTGCTCGACGAAGCGACCAGTCATCTGGATACCGAGAGCGAGCAGTTGATTCGCAACGCAACGGACAAGATTATTTCCGACAGAACCTCATTCGTCATTGCCCACCGGCTTTCCACCGTGGAGAATGCGGATCTCGTCGTCGTGTTTTCGGAGGAAGGCGTGGAGGCGGTGGGGAGGCACGAAGAGCTGTGGCATAACAGCCCCGCGTACCGCCGCCTCTATGGGCTGGACGCAGCCGGGCAACCGGAACTGTGTCTGGCCCCCGCCTGATTTATTGCCGGGGCGATGAATTTGTTCTTATCGAGGCAGCGAGAATGCCCGCAAGAAACATACACCCCGTGAGACACCAGAGACCAGCCTGGTAACTGCCCGTGGAGGTTCGAAGATAGCCGAAAAGGTAAGGTCCGACAAAGCCGCCGAGATTTCCGAACGAGTTGATCAGCCCCACGGCCGTTGCCGCGGCGGACTTGCCAAGAAACCCGGACGGAATACTCCAGAACACCGGCAGATAGGCCTGGAACGTGAAGCCAACCAGGCAGAAGAACGCGATCACCAGGGCCAGATGACTGCCCGCCAGAATGGCACAGCCCAGGCTGATGCCGGACAGGATCATCGGCGCCGCGGTGTGCAGTCGGTTCCGGCCCGTCCGGTGCGCCAGATATCCGTTCAGCAGAATGCCCCCGACGCTGCATACGTACGGCAAAACATTAACCACCGTGCGCCAGACGATGGACATGCTCTTCATGTTGTCCGTAATGGAGGGCAGGAAGAACAGAATCGCCTGATTGCCGGTGACGATAAAGAAGAAGGAAGCCGCCAGCAGGGCGGTCTGCGGATCCCGAAGAGCGTCGAACCCCCCCACGCGGCCGGCGACTACTCTCTGCCGCTCCTCCCGCGCGAGTTCCGCCACCAGCCAGGCCTTTTCGTCGTCGGGCAGCCAGCGGGCTTGCTCCGGCCGGTCAGTCAGGTAGTACAAGGTGACAAAGCCCAGCAGGACCGGCGGAATCCCTTCCAGAATGAACACCCAGCGCCACCCGGCCAGGCCGTGCCAGTGCACGGTTTCGAGAATCCATCGCGACAGCGGCAGCCCCACGACGATGGAGAGTGGCTGCGCGATCATAAACCAAGCCTTGGCGCGCGACCGGTCCTCGGGCCGGAACCAGTGCGAAAGATAGACCACCACGCCCGGGAAAAAGCCCGCCTCGGCGGCGCCCAGCAGGAAGCGCAGCCAGTAGAACTGCGCGCGCGCGCTGAGCGGTAAAGGCAACAGTCCGGCAAAACCCGAAAGCGTCGCCATCAATCCCCAGGTGACCATGATGCGGGCCAGCCAGCGGCGCGCGCTCCAGCGTTCCACAATCAGCGTGCCGGGGATTTCCAGCAGAAAATATCCGAGAAAGAAAACACCCGCCCCGAACCCGATAATCTCATCGGTGAAATGCAGGGCGCCCTGCATCTGCAGCTTTGCGATGCCGATATTGGCGCGGTCCAGATACGCCGTCAGATAGATCAGAACAAGATACGGCATGAGACGCAGCGTGACGCGGCGCCGTGTCCGTTCGGCCAGATCCATCAGCTCTCCCGAACCGTTTTGAGATAGCCGCGAATGGCCGGGCCCATGATCGCCTCGAAGACCGACATGATGTACCGGGCGCCCCGTGCTTTCCATTCGAGCGAGGCTTCCGTGTTCGCCGCCAGCACGCCCAGAGCTTTGCCGGATCCCTCCACAATCCCGATGATGCGCGCGAAAGCGGCCTGCACCTCGGGGTGCTTGAAGTCGCCCGGATGGCCGAGGGAAAGCGAAAGATCGGTCGGTCCGATGAAAATTACATCGATTTCCGGAATTTTCACGATCTCCGGCAGCGCGTCGATGCTCGCGGGCGTTTCCACCTGCAGGATCACGAGCGACTCGGCATTCGATTTCGCGATGTGCGCCGGATAACTGAAGGGCAGCAACTGGCCATAGTTCGCCGCGCGCGCTCCGGCCAGACCACGCGTGCCGAGCGGAGCGTATTTGGCCGCGCGAACGGCGGTTTCGGCCTCCGCGGCGCTGTTGACCATGGGAACCTGAATGCCCTGTATGCCGGTATCCAGATGGCGTCCGATCATCCAGGGAAGATTCGAGGGCACGCGCGCAATCGACGTCACACCCGTTAGTTCGCAGACACGGGCGAGATTCTCCAGTTCCTTCTCGCCGATGGGCGCATGTTCCCCATCGAACAGAAGAAAATCGAAACCGAGGTAGCAGAGGATTTCCGCAATCCCCGTATCCGGGTGGCGGACGTAAGTCCCGATGACCGTCTCGCCCGCTTTTAATTTGGCTTTTGCGTGGTTTGGATGCACGTGATTCCACACCATCTTATGCCCACACCCGTTACGGGGTGGGCTACTCGACAGGTCACACGGAGGGGAAGATGTTGCCCCGGCCGAGCAGACCTTGCGGGTCGAGGCGGCGCTTTACGGCGAGCATGGCATCGATATGTTCCGGCGCATACTGCAGCGCCAGCATGCCTGCCTTGCGTTTGCCGAGCCCGTGTTCGGCCGATACCGTACCGCCGAACTCCACCGCCCTGGCGGCGAACTCCTTGAGCAGCCCGGCTGCGACGGCGCACTGCTCGTCGGACGCCGGCAGCATATTCACGTGCACATGCGCGTCGCCGATGTGCCCGTAGATCACGTACTGGCCCGGAAGTTCGGCTTCGAGCCGCGCCGTGTAGTACGCGAGCATGTCGCGATTCCGGGAGACCGGCACCGCGTAATCCGTTCCCATCTTCAGAAAACCGCGCTTCGAAATGAAGGCGATCACCAGTTCCGGCAGCGAATGCCGAAAGCGCCGGATCCGCTCCCGATCTTTGGGCGTGGCCGCCACCCAGGACTCTTCCGGCAGCCGGGACTCCCAGCCGCCCAGATCCTCCGCTTCGATCAAAAGCGCCGCCGCCGCGGTCCGCGGGATCTCGGGAAATCGTTCCCGCAGCAACTGCAGGGCATTCGCGCCGATGTATTCGAGCATCCGCAGATCGGGAATGCCGCGCCAGGTATCCACCGAATCCAGAGCCTGTTCGTCGGTCGAAAAGAAAGCGATCGCCGAAAACAGTGACGCCGGAATTGGTAGCAACCGGAGTTCGGCTTCGAGCACGATCCCGAGCGTTCCTTCGGAGCCGCAAAACAAATCGATCCAGTCCATGCCGGGCTCCAGCCGATAACCCGCCGTGCACTTCTTCACGTCCGGCAGCGGGACGAACGGCACCGGAAAATCGACCTTGTCGCCGCGCCGGTATTCCTCGATGCGGCCATCGCTGAGCGCGACGCGGAGCGCATCGACATGACGCCGCGTGCTGCCGAACCGAAAACTGCGGGAGCCACTGGCGTTCGTCGCAATCGTGCCGCCCACGGACGCAGTAATCTCCGTCGGATCGGGCGCATAGAACTGCCGGGATGGCGCCGCGGCGTCCCGTAGTTCCAGTAGCGTGATCGCCGCGCCCGCGCGAGCCGTTCCCTGACCGATTTCGAGCTTGCGGAAGTTTTCGAGCGACACCACCCAGCCGCCCTGCGCGACACTCCCGCCCGTCAGCCCCGTGCGCGAGCCACACGCGGTTATGGGGATGGCTAACCGGGCCGCCTCTCTCAGAATGGAAGACACTTCCGCCTCGCTGGCGGGCGTGAAAAGCTGGTCTGCGTGGCCCTTGAAGCCGGAGGAGTCTGTCAGGTAGTCGGCGCGCAATTCAATACCGGTTCCAGGGCCTGCGTAATCGCTTCGAAGATATATGTCGGCGACCGGTCACCCGGAATATGGAAGTAATTGCCATTGTAATAGTGGCTCAGAACCGGTTGCGTCTGCGCGTCGTAAGTGCGCAGCCGTTCCCGGATCACTTCCTCGTGGTCGTCCTTTCGCACCGTTAACGGAGCCCCGCAATCGTCGCAGCGGCCCGGCGATTTCGGTCGTTTCGAAAGCACGTTGAACATCTGGCCGCAGCCGCTGCACTGGCGCCGGCAGACCATGCGGCTGATCAGGACTTCGGCCGGCACGTCCAGGTGAATCACCAGCGGCTGTGCCATCCCCCGTGCCGTGAGCAGAGTGTCGAAGTATTCCGCCTGCTGCGGAGTTCGCGGATAACCGTCCAGCAGGAACCCGTGACGGCAGTCCGGTTCGGAGATCCGCCGGGCCAGCATGCGGTTGATAATCTCATCACTTACCAGGCCGCCCGCGGCGATCACCGCTTTCGTCTGTCGCCCCAGGTCCGTTCCCCGGGCGATCTCCGAGCGCAGCATCTCCCCGGTCGAAATCGAGGGAACACGCTCCGGAAGCCAGTCGAGAATCTTGCGCGCCTGGGTACCCTTACCGCAACCCGGCGGTCCGAAAAGAAGAACTACCAAACCGCCAATATTTCATTTGTAAGACCATCGGCGCAATGGTGCAGGGGTTTGGGAGGCCACAGGGACACTTCGGACGACCCGGACTGTGATCTGATGAACAACATGAAACAACGTCGCATTGTCCTCGCATCCCGGCCGGTCGGAGAGCCGGTGGAATCGGATTTCCGGTTGGAGACGGTCGAGGCCGGCACTCCGGGAAACAATGAAGTGCTGTTGAAAACAAAATACTTCTCTCTCGATCCCTACATGCGCGGCCGCATGAACGACGGGCCCTCCTATGTGCCGGCAATCGAGGTGGATGCACCCATGACAGGCGGCGCCGTTTGTGAGGTGATGGAGTCAAATGCAGACGGATATGCCCCCGGCGATACCGTCCTGTCCTTTACCGGATGGCAGGAGTATGCGGTTGCCCCGGTGAAGGGCTTGCGCAAACTGGACCCGGCGGTAGCACCGGTTTCGACCGCGTTGGGTGTCCTCGGCATGCCGGGAATGACGGCTTATGCGGGATTGCTGAACATCGGGCAGCCGAAGGCCGGCGAGACGGTGGTGGTCGGCGCGGCCTCCGGCGCGGTCGGGGCTCTTGTGGGCCAGATCGCGAAGATCAAAGGCTGCCGCGCCGTGGGCATCGCGGGTGGGCCGGCCAAATGTGCGTACGTGGTTGAGGAACTCGGCTTCGATGCCTGTCTGGATCACCGCGACGGGAATCTGCGGGCGGCTCTGAAAGAAGCTTGCCCCTCCGGCATTGACGTTTACTTTGAAAACATCGGGGGCAAGGTCTTCGAGGCCGTGCTGCCGCGCATGAATAACTTCGGGCGGATTCCGCTCTGCGGGCTGATCGCCCAGTACAACATGACGGAACTCGCGCCGGGTCCCGACCGCACGGCATCCGTGATGCGGGCGTTCCTGACGAAGCGCCTCACCGTGCGCGGCTTCATTGTCGGCGACTTTGCCAGTCAGGCCGGCGAGTTTCAGCGGGAGATGGCGGCGTGGGTTCGGGAAGGCCGGATTCGTTATCGCGAGGACGTGGTGGACGGTCTTGAGAACGCTCCGGCCGCCTTCATCGGCTTACTCGAGGGACGGAACTTCGGCAAACTGCTGGTGCGGCTGCCATAATTCGCCGGCGGTCTACAGATTCCTTTCCGTCCTGTCGATAGACCAGTGTGTGCGAACTGCCTCTCCTGCCTTCCAAAAAACTGCCTACTGGAAAAGAGGAACGGGGAAAAAAACTGGAGACGCCGGAAAGGTCCATCTTGACTCAGCTCAATGCCCCACCGGAGGCCTCGCCGGCCACGCGGCACGCGGAAATCGGAGATGCCATACGCGCTGCCACCCGCGAAGTCTTCTCGACCATGGTCGGGCTCGACGCATTGCCGGGTGAGACGGTCGTAACTCGTTCTTCGGCCGGGCTTGGGCTATCTCGCCACTATCCCGGTGTGATGGCGATTCTTGGTCTGACCGGAGAATGGTCCGGGTCGGGGCAGTTTAGCTGTGCCCCGGAGTTGGCCTGCCGAATCGCCGGACAGATGCTCCTGAGCGACTATCCCGCCGTGAACGAGGAGGTTCTGGACGTCGTGTCCGAAGTCGCCAACATGATCATCGGAAATATCAAAAATACCCTGGAACTGCGCCTTGGTCCCATGGGACTGAGCACCCCCACGGTTGTGTCCGGCAGCGACTTCGATGCGCGGATCGCGGGAAATCCGGAACGGGTGGCGGTTCCGTTTCAGTGCGGCGGGGATTCCATGACGGTACAGGTGGTGCTTGCCCGAACGGCTACGTCAGGCCGGGCGAAAGCTCGCCGTTCCACAACGCAGGTCACCGTGCCGGCCCGGACGGCGTAAAGGTCTCTGGAGAGATTTTCCATGCCACGACGAAGACCCTACGCGGAACTGCCCGGCGTCGAACTCTCCACAAGCCAGGGCTTTCCTGCTGAGAACAATTCTGAGCAGCTGAAGGAACTGAACACGCTGCTTTCCAGGGAACCGCCTGCATCCTCCCCGAACCAGGCAGGCTTGAACGACGAAGCCGCCGCCCGGTACCGCACCGAAATCACTATTCTTACCGGACTGATTCAACGTTATCGTCTGACGGCGGATCCGGGGGGACTGGATTTATGCAGCTATGCATCGAAAAAATTGGCCAAAGCCTCCGTGGCTCTCGACCGCGGAGACGGCGAAGGGTGCTGGTTCCACATCTTTGGCGCCGCCACTCTCTGCAGATCGTTTGGCGTCTATCCGGAAGAAGCGGAGCGAGCGCTGCATCGCCTCGACCTGCTGCTCTGAACCGGCATGTCGTTTTCAAGGTGCGGGTGGCTATTCCGGCGTGGCTATTCCGGCGTGGTTATTCCGGCGTGGTTATTCCGGCGTGGTTATTCCGGCGTGGCTATGCCGTCTTCATCAGCCGCGCGGCGTTGTCGTAAAGAATGCTTCGCTCCACGGTCTTATCGGACGCGAGCCGCCGGATCGCCGCCAGCATCTTTCCGCCGGAACACTTTTCGCTGCCCCCGTCCCGATCGTTGCAGTCGGTGCCGAACATCAGCTTCGTCCGGTGGCGAAGCAGAAAACCGCGCGCATGCTCCTCGTCGCGCAACAGAGCGTTCAGTCCCGAACCAGCCGACATGTCGCCGTACATATTCGGGTAGTCGGCCAGCAGACCATCCGTATACCCTCCGGCGGCGACCTTCCCGGTCGGGTACATCACGGACTGCGTATGATTCCGGTCGATATTTCCCCACCAGGTCTGCGCGTGCCCGATAAACGCCACCTCGGGGAAACGTTCCAGAACCTTATGGAATCGGGTGAAATTCAGGTTGTAATGCTCATACTCGAAATGCAGCAGCACGGGAACCGAGTATTCGCGGGCGATGCCGGCGATCAGATCGATGGACTTCGAGTCCGCCTCGACCGCAAACTTCTGTTCCCCGATGCCTTTCGCGCCCATTCCCAGATACTTCCGAATCACGGGCTCGGTTTCGGCGATGTCCGGCAGTTCGTTGGCAAAGAAGACAAACTCGCCCGGATTCGAGTGCGCCAGCACCACCACGGAATCGTTGCCGCCCGCCTGCACCGCCAGACCATATCGGGAGCCTGCAGGCAGCAACACCGTTTTCGTCACGCCCAAAGCGCGCTGGTGCCGCAGCAGTTCCGCATCGCTCCGCCCGGCGTAATTCGTGTGCTGATGAATGTCGATAACCGGTTCGGTGGCCGGGACCGTTTGCGCTCCGGCCGCAAGCGGCGCCATGACAGCGCTCAGAAAATGACGTCGGTTCACAGCATCCAGATTACTTCCGGGCCTGCAATCTCCCGATGTGGCTTCTGATCTTGGGACGCGGTTTCTGATAAAATGCCGCTGTTGTTTACGCCGGACCGCGCCGCGATTGCGCTGTCCCGACGTTCAGGGGGACCATGAAATCTGTCAACCGAGCATCCTCTCTGCTGCTGTTTTGCGCCCTGTCAGCCTGCGCACAATTCGACGCCGGCCAGATCGCGGGCTTCATCAAAGACACCAGCGGCGCCAACATCCCCGGGGCCACGGTCACCGCGACCAATCAGGGCAGCCAGGAGGCGCATAAGGCCACCAGCAATCAGGAAGGCTACTACAGCTTCCCCCAGCTCTTCGTGGGTCGTTACGATGTCTCTGTCGAAGCGTCCGGCTTCAAGAAGTATTCCCGAACCGGCGTGATCGTGGATGCCCAATCGAAGGTTGCGGTGGATATCGAACTTACTGTCGGTGCTATTTCCGAACAGATCACCGTCGAGTCCTCCGCGGCGCAGGTACAGACCGACTCCGCCTCGGTGGGAAGTCTGGTGGACGACAAACAGATTCAGAATCTTACTCTGAACGGCCGAAACCCCGTCTATCTCGCGGCGCTCACGCCCGGCGTAGTCAGCGGCGCCGGTATCGGCACCTTCGACCCCGACAGCGTCAGTAACGGCGGCTTCAATATCAACGGCGGCCGCGCGGACGAGTACGTCGTGATGGTGGACGGCGCGGTGGCGACGCGCACCCGTTCGTCAGGCTCCATGCTGGGCGCGCTCGACGTGGATACCGTTCAGGAAGTGCAGGTGATCACGTCCAGTTACTCAGCGGAATACGGGCGTTCCTCGGCGGGCCAGATTCGCTTCGTCACCAAAAGTGGCACCCGCAGTCTGCACGGCGACATGGTCGAAAACTTCCGGAACTCGGCGCTCGACGCCAACTCCTGGACCCGCAACCACAGCCCGCTGACGCAGATATCGAGCGGCGCTGCGCCCTATCGCTTCAACCAGTACGGATACGACATCGGGGGGCCGGTCTTTATCCCCAAACACTTCAACAGCAACCGGAATAAACTGTTCTTCTTCTGGGCGGAAGAGTGGACCAAACGGCGGTATGAAACGACGAACACTGGCGTTGTCCCCAGCCTGGCGATGCGCAACGGCAACTTCAGCGAACTGCTGGATCCCACCAACAAGTTCTTCGGCAAGACTCGAATCATCACCGATCCGACCATCGGCGCCGCTTTTTCCGGCAACGTCATTCCGGTCTCCCGGATCAGCCGGAACGGACAGGCGCTGCTGAATATCTATCCGACGCCGGTGCCGGGCTTCTCGCAGGGCGCCTCGAACTGGATCGGCACCAAGTCCACCCACTCCGACCTGAGAAAAGACACGTTCAAAGTCGATTATCTGATCAGCGACACCGAGCATCTTTCGGTGCGCGGCAACTACACTCCCTGGCACTTCAATTCGCCCTTCGAAGATACGTTCGGACGCATGGAAGAGGTCTGGTCGCGGCCCAACCGCATCGGCGCGGTGAGCCTCATCAGCACCTTCTCCCCGACCCTGGTCAATGAAGCAAACTTCTCGGCCAATTCCGACGGAAAGGGCGACATCCAGTTCGGGAGTTACTGCACGGCTTGTCTGCGCAGCACCTACGGGGTCAATTATGCGCTGCTGTATCCGGGCACCAAGATCGCTCCCGAAAAGCTGCCGAGCCTGCGCATCCAGAGCCTCACGACGCTGGACGCCGGTCCTTATCCGGGTTCATGGGCTGGTTTCGTCTATGGTTTCAGCGATAACCTGACCAAGATCGCCGGCACCCACACGATGAAATTCGGCGCTTATCTGGAACATTCCGGGCAAAACGATTTCATTCAGGGCACCACGGCCGGGCCCGGCACTACCGTCAATCAGAACGGCGATTTTACGTTCAACGATTCCGGTAACCCCGCCACCACAGGCCTCGGCATCGCCAATGCGATTCTCGGCAACTTCGACACCTATTCCGAATTCGGCGCGAAGGCCTACACGCCCTACGTCTCCACTTCCCTGGATCTCTTCGCGCAGGACAGCTGGAAGGTCACTCCGAAGCTGACCGTTGAATTCGGAATCCGCTGGTCCCTCTGGCCGCAGTGGAAGAGTAAGTGGGGCAATCTCTCCGAGTTCCTGCCGCAGTATTACAACAAAGCCACTGCGCCCGTGGTCGATCCGAAAGGCGGCTTCATTGTGAGCGGTGACCAGTACGACGGTATCGTGCTGCCGGGCAACGGACCGCCCGATGCCGCGGCAGGCCGCATTCCGGCGCTGCAGTCCGGCCTCTACAAGAACCTCTATCACGGTCTGCCGGATGGTCTTTCACCGACCCACTACAACATTTTCCAGCCGCGTGCGGGCATCGCCTACGCGTTTTCGCCCAAAACCGTGCTCCGTGCCGGCGGCGGCTCTTTTGCGAACCGCACCGCGATCAACCGCGACACCGCTCTCGGCGGCAACGCTCCCTTCCAGTTGCAGTCTTCGGTCGTTAACGGCCTGGTCGACACGCCCGGCGGCGCCACGCCCCGTTCCTTCCCGTTCACGCAAACCATTCAGGACCCCGTTTTCAAGATTCCGACCGCGTGGGAATGGAACGCATCGTTCCAGCGGGAAATCGGCTTCGGCACCACCGTTCAGGTTGGTTATGTGGGCCGGCGCGGTCTGCACAACCAGCGGAAACGGAACATCAATCAGTTGGTTGCCGGGACGCTCCAGGCGAATCCCGGAATCAATGCGAACGCCCTCCGTCCCTACCTCGGGATGGGCGTGATCGGCATTTCCGAAAACGCCGGAAGTTCCCGCTATGACGGGTTGCAGGTGAGCATCCAGCACCGCTATTCGGCGGGACTGCAGGTCGGCCTTGCCTATACGTTGTCGCGCTCTCTCGACGACGGTTCCAGCCTCACGGACGTTTTGCCGAACGCCTACAGCGCCGCCGGTTACTACGGGCCGTCGGATTTCGACCGGAAACACGTGCTGGTGGCGAACTATTCCTACAGCCTGCCGTTCTTCCGGAACACCGGCAACCGCATTCTGCAGCAGATACTGGGCGGCTGGGAGCTTTCCGGCATCGTGCAGGCTCAGTCCGGCGTGCCGCTGTCGGTTCGGACCAGCGCCGACCTGGCGGGCGTCGGGACCGGCAGCGGCAACCAGTTCTGGAATCTGACGGGCGACAGTTCCATTGCTGTGACCGACTTCACCAACTCGGCCGTCTTCTTCAACAAGGCCGCCTTCACGCAGCCCGCTCCCGGAACCTTCGGCGTGCAGCCGAGGAACAGCTTGCGGGGACCCGGCTATTGGGCATGGGACTCCGGTCTCCGCAAGAACTTGAAGATCTTCGAGGCCCAGCATCTGCAGTTTCGGTACGACCTGTTCGACATCCTGAACCACCCGAACTGGTCCAACCCGGTCACCGATCCGACCAGCGGTTCATTCGGAACCGTGACCAGTAAAACGACCGATGCCCGCAACATGCAGCTGTCGTTGAAATATGTATTCTGATCGGCTTCGCGCAGGTCAGACCAGATCGACGATCGACACTTCCGGACGGCAGAACGCCCGGACGTGTCTCGGCGAACCGATCCCCCGCGTGATGAACAACTGGCGATCCTGCCACTCGTAAAGACCGGCGACAAATCGCTTGTCCTGCACCGGAATCCACCACGGTGGCACGCCGGGTACACAGACCTGTCCGCCATGTGTGTGACCGCTGAGCATCAGATCCCATTTCCAGGAAAGCAGCGGATCTTTCCCGTCCGGGTTGTGGCACAGAACCAGCGTGGTCGCGGCAGGCGAAACGCCCGCGAAAGCCTTTTCCGGGAAGAACTCGCCTTGCCAGAGATCCGCGACGCCGACCACGGTAAGATCGCCCACCACAGCGTTCTCATTGTGAAGCAGGCGCACTCCGGACCTTCTCACCAGATCCTGCAGGGTCGCCGACGAAGTAACCCGGCCCCGAGCGGTTCTTACGGAACTGTAGTCGTGATTACCGAGCACCGCGAACGTTGGCGCGGTATCCCTCGCCCGCCGCAGCAGACGATCCAGACCTTTCTTATCGAACCCCCACGGGCTGCTCACAAAATCTCCCGTAAGACCGATCAGATCGGGTTTTTGCGCAAGACCGGCGTCGAAACTGGTTTCAAGATCTTCCGCCCTCATCCCGTCGGACATATGAATGTCCGAGACATGCAGGATCCGGAGCTTCCTTGCGCCCGGAATCCGGACGGACGTATGAGTCAGCTCGAACCAGGCAGGCTCTACCGTCCCGGACCAGATAGCCGAACTCGTCAGCGGGACAGCGGAAATGGACAGGAATTCGCGACGATCCATCTACTTCCACAGTGTACTCTACGCCGCAAAGCAGTCAAGTGATACACCCGAAAGTATCTGGTTGTTATGGCGCACTCGTGGCCCGGGATAACCGGACCACGTGCTCCTCAATAGCGCGACCTCTGTTGGCGGAACGATACCGATTTACGCGGCGGCAGAGTTCTGTTTGAGCCACTCGCCCCAGGCGGACTTCTCCAGCAGGATCCCCTTGCGGGAGTACCGCAAATAGCCCTGGCGCCGGAACTGGTTCATGTGATGGGTAATGATCTCGCGCGACGTGCCGACATACTGCGCCAGAAACTCATGCGTAAGCGGCAGCATCCGCGTGGAGCCGTCTTCCGCCTGTTCACCCAGACGATCGGAGAGACGAATCAGGCTTCTTGCCAGCCGCCGCGGAATCGTATCGGTCGAGAAGCTTTCAATGCGGCTCCCGAAATCCATCGAGCGCTGCACCAGCAACTGCAGTAACGCGATACCCAGCTTCGGACGTCGCGTGACGATGTCCTCGATCTCGGAGATCTCCCATGCCATCACCTTCACGGGTTCAAGCGCCATCGCGGTTTCCGAATAACTGTGCCCGGGTAAAAATGCGCCTTCCCCGAAGAACTCGTCCGCCTGATAAATATCGATAACTACCTGCTGACCTTCGGGTGTGCCGCGTGATACTTTCACTCGTCCGTCTACCACCAGGAACAAAGTATGCCGGGGTTCTTCCGAGTTATAAATGATTTCGTTTCTCCGGTATTCCGATATTCTCCCGCATGGTAGGTGAGCAAGCGGGTCTTCCAACTGAGATTTCTGCAGCGCCGGACTGGAACCTGTGTTTTGATACAGCATCAATTTACCTCGTACGTTAGAGGAAGTACCAACACTCCTGTTTCGCTACTCAGGTCTTTGACTCAGCGAAAATGTCACTCAACGGTCATAAGAAAGAAAGAGAAGTTACTTTTATTTGAACTCGTGCTTACACTTTCTATATAGTCGCGCTGGCCCGCAAGGGTCAGCGCGACCTGATTGTATCTCACGGCACTAAGTCGGGAGCTTTCGATTCCACACTCTTCCGTTACGCGCAATATCCAGGAAGCCGGCTATGTCTTTGGACGCCGCCAACTCACTTACCCCGGCCAAACCGGTGATATGCGTCCTTTCCGAGAGAGTCGGAACGCCCGCGACGCCGATCGCTTTCAGATGGCGGCAGGCATCCATCAGAAACGAAACGGCGTCGGGATTGGCCGTCAAAGCCTTGTCTCCGTCCGCTCCGGCCAGTACCACTACCGCGTCGAACAGGACGGAAGGAGAACCGCTCAGGGCCATCTCGGCCGCATGCTTCGTTCCGGTGGAATCGGTCGCTCCGCCCACCTTCGGCGCGATGATGGCCGCCTTCGCCCCTTCATTCCCGATTGCCGCCGTCAGCGTGCTCATCAGTTTCCCGTCGAAGCCGGGGGCGATGAGAATACCGATTTTGCGGCCCTTCAGCGTCGGCTCATATTTCCCGTAGAGTCGAAGCGCGGGACTCGGTTCCAGTTCCACCGGCGGCGCGGCGGGCGTTATCGTCTCGGCTTCACCAGCCATGCCAAGTTCATCGGCCACCAGGGCGCCGAGTTTCTCGTCGATGAGATGCAGGTGACCCAGGATCTTCCTCCGGATCTCCGGCATCTCCACCTTGCTCAGCTCAAACGTAATGGCCTCGCCGATATGTTGCTGTTCCTGTGGCGTCACCGACCGGTAGAACATCCGGGCCTGCGAATAATGGTCGTTGAACGAAGCGGCGCGCAGCCGGACTTTCGCGCCTTCCACCGGCACGGGAGCCGTATGAAAACCCGCCGCCGGAGATTCCCGCGGGCCCTTCGGCTCGATGCTGTTCGGCTCATAGTTCGCGCGCCCTTTCGGCACCAGCATCTGCATGTGTCCGTCCCGCTGCATATTCGCGAAGGGGCATTGCGGCCGGTTGATCGGCAGTTCGTGGAAGTTCGGAGAACCGAGGCGGCTGAGTTGCGTGTCGAGATAAGAGAAGAGCCGTCCCTGCAGCAGCGGATCCTCGCTGAAATCAATCCCCGGCACCACGTGACTGGGGCAAAACGCGACCTGCTCGGTCTCCGCGAAGAAGTTATCGGGGTTGCGATCGAGCACCATCTTCCCGACCATCTCGATCGGCACCAGTTCCTCCGGAATCACCTTGGTTGCATCCAGCACATCGAAGGGCAGCTTATCGGCTGTTTCCTGGTCGATAATCTGAAAACCAAGTTCGAACTCGGGGAAGTTACCGCTCGCGATCGCTTCGTAGAGATCCCGGCGGTGAAAATCGGGATCGGCGCCGCTGATCTTCACGGCCTCGTCCCAAAGCACTGACGCCGTGCCCAGGACGGGACGCCAGTGAAACTTGACGAACCGGAACTCGCCCGCCGCGTTAACCAGCCGGAACGTATTCACGCCGAAACCTTCCATCATCCGAAGCGAGCGGGGCAGGGCGCGGTCGGACATGACCCACATGATCATGTGCAGGGACTCCGGCATCAGAGAGATGAAATCCCAGAACGTGTCGTGGGCGCTCGCGGCCTGCGGATAGCCCCGGTCGGCCTCCATCTTGACGGCATGAATCAGGTCGGGGAACTTGATCGCATCCTGGATAAAAAAGACCGGAATATTGTTGCCGACCAGATCGAAGTTACCTTCCTGCGTATAGAACTTGACGGCGAATCCGCGAACATCCCGCGGCAGATCCATGGAGCCCGCGCCGCCCGCCACGGTCGAAAACCGCGCGAACACCGGCGTCTTCACATTCGGCGCGGATAAGAAACCCGCGCGCGTGACGTGCTTCATGGATTTGTACGGCTGAAAATAGCCGTGCGCCGCCGAGCCCCGCGCATGCACGATTCTTTCGGGAATGCGCTCGTGATCGAAGTGCGTGATCTTTTCGCGCAGAATGAAGTCTTCGAGCAGCGTCGGACCGCGCCCGCCCGCCTTCAGCGAATTCTGATTGTCGGAAATCGGCAGGCCCTGGTTGGTCGTCAGGACCGTCCCGTCCCGCTGCGCCTGCTGATGCGTCTCGCCGCCGTCGGTGACGGCAGGAGTATTTGGAGTAGAAGTTTTCTTTGACACGAACGCGGAAAAGCACTTCCACGACCAATGGTCGGAATCACAGGCTTCGGCGGGACCCGCCGCTACCTTCCGCCGTTCAGCGGAGGATTGAAGCGGAAGTCGATGGTGGAACTGCTGGGGACGTTTTGCCCGTGCAGCGTGGCGGGCCGAAAACGCCACTGACGGGCGGCCTCGATCGCTTTTCCGGACCAGTAGTTCGACTGCCCCGGCAGCGCTTTCGCTGACGTGACGAAGCCCCGTTTATCGATCGACACGGAAATGGTGATCGTCATCGGCGTCAGGATGCTCGGCGCCCCCGACCCGATCTTCACCACGGGCAGCACCTTCCACAGCGGCTGTGCCGGAACGGGCGCCTCCAACGGAGTGGAAGTAATCAACGGCGTTCTTGTGGCGGGTTGTTCTGTTACCGGCGCGTCGGTTCCGGGCCGCTCGGTTCCGGAAACCTCTCTCGGCCCCCCGGCGGGGACTGCGGAGGCCGACCGTGTCCCCTCCTCGTTCCGGGGCACCGGACTCTTCTCCGGCGCGCCCTTCCCCTCAGGTGGATTGATGCTCGGAATGAGGGTCGCTCCCGGCGGCGCAGTCGCCAGAGTTCGCGGCGGGATTTCCGTCGCCTCGCCGTGGCGCTCGGAGGTCCGGGATTCCGAACCCGCCGTCGCCGGGATATCCGTCGCGCCGGCGGCGGATGCCGGCGCCAACGGGCGGATTGGCGCCGGGGGGCGCACCGCATTGGCGAACCTGTTCGGGGGCAGGGAGGCGGCGGCCTGCCGCGGTTCCGGCTGGCGCTGTGGTCTGGAGGCACTCGCTTCCCTCGTGGGGAACTCGGGAGGAAGCTGGCTTTCCGCCGTCGCCGAATGCTTTCCGCCCCCGAGCACTCGCGCGAATCCGGCTACCTGCAGAGCCTCGCCCGACTCGATCGTCAGGCGAAAAGTAACATCGTCGGAGCCGGGGGAATAGAAGATCGAGCCTTGTGAAACCTGAGCCGCGTCCAGCCGCACGTCGCGGGTCTTCTCTCCGTCGCTGATGTGCAGAATGCCTCCGGCTGCGTTCCGAACCGCTGGCAGATTCCGGTTCCACGTCAGCCGCAGGAGCTCTCCCTGCTGGACCACCTGCATCGCAAGGTCCGGAGCATTTCCGCCGACGGGCGCGCTCGTCCGGCGCATGCCCGAATACAACAAAAGCAGCGCGACGCAAACGGCCGCCCCGCCGAGCCAGAGCAGCCGCGCCGGCAGTACCCGGCGCGCCTCGGCCGGCCGAAAATCCGAAATGGCCAGATCGAAGGGGGTTGCTCGATGAAGCTCTGTTCGATGAAGCTCTGTCCGATCAAGCTCTGTCCGACGAAGCTCGGTCCGCCGAACTTCCGTTTCAACCGGTCGCACTGCGGGGGGCCGGGGCGCGGGCTGCGCCTGTGGTGGTGGATTCGCGGGGAGTTTGCCCAGAACCTCGAATTCATCGACCGCAAGCCAGGTTCCCCCCTCCCGCGAAAAAATGCGAAACACGGAATTCCCGCTGAGAGAGGGGCGGACCAGAAGCACAAGGCCGGACTCCCCCGCTACCTCCCCGGCAAGAGTGGTTTCCTCGGGAGTCGGCTCAAACGATTCCCGTGTTGAACTGCGAAAGATACCGGCGACCCGGCAGCCCGGCTGCTCGTTCAGTTCGCGGCATCTGGCTCGAAACCCCGCCCCATCCTTCGGTGAAAGCCGGAACGAGGGGCCATAAAGGTGTTCGCAAGCGAAAAGCTCAAAATCGCCGATTGCCGCCGGTTCCCCGTCCGAATCGCCCGGTCCGGCTTTTTGCAGCAGCATGCCGCCGATTTCCGCTCCCCTTCGCGGCAGGGCCTTGAGTCCGGTGAACGCCTCCATGCGGAGGCTTTCACAAACCTCTTCAGACGGACGAAGAGTTCCGGTCCGGAGGACGACCGGCGGGCTCATCGGGGCGGCGATAACAGGTTCGGAACTCATCGGTTCGCCCCGATGATAACCAAACAGGACACCGGCGGCCGCAACAGGAACCCATCCAATGTAGGCGACCACACGCGCGAGCAGGCCGTTCCGGAAGCCTGCTCACACCTGCGATTAAAAGTGTCCTCCCAAGGTAGGGCAGGATGTAATCCTGCAGCGGGTCGCAAACCCGCCCACAGGCCTGGCCGGTTGACGGCCGGCTAATTCTTCTTAGCCGGTTGACGAAATGATCGCTCCGTCATGTCATTCGGATCGGTCGAAACCGGGCCATCTCTCCAGAGCCAGCGCATCATCTCCGGCATGATGGCGCCGCCGAACTTCTGTCCGTGCAGATTCATTCCCCACGAATAGTTCACGTCGTAGCCTTTTTGCGTCAGCGCCTTCATCAGCCGCACATTCTGGAAAAACCAGTCGCGCTTTTCGTCATACGCGCCGCCCCGGCCGATGCCGCGATTATCGTTGCGGCCGTCGCAAAGGTAGACGCGGATCGGCTTCTTTTCGCTTTCGAGAACCCGCTCGGGATAAACGTATCCGCCCCGCAGGTTCACGAAACTGCCGACATTGCTCAGCACTTTACGGAATTCGTTGGGCCGTTCCCAGGCCACGGAAAACGCGGCAATCGCGCCCGAACTGGAGCCGCCGATGCCGTGCTGCTCGGGATCCTTCGAAAGGTTGTACTCCTTGTACAGCACCGGCATCAGTTCCTCGGTGATCACGCGAGCGTACTTGTCGTCCGGAGTGTTGTATTCCGTAGGACGATTGGTGGTCCGGTCGCCCCACTCCTGCGGCGTTGGTTCCGGCTGCTCCGGCGTGCGCCCGGGATTGATGAATATTCCGATCATTACCGGGATTTCGCGCCGGTATATCAGATTATCCATCACGTTTTGCGCGCGCAGATCGCCGTTTTCGTCCTTGAACGCCTGGCCGTCCTGATAGATCATGAGGGCGGCCGGAACGGCGGGGTCGTACTGGGCGGGAACGTAAACCCAGTAAGTGTGCTGCGTTCCCGGATACACCTTGCTCGGCAGCGTGTACGGTCCGCGTATCTCGCCTTTCGGAACGCCTTCCTGGGGCAGGGAATCGGGGCCAAGTCGATATTGGGAGTTGGGATTCGGCCCCGGCGGCAGGGGGGGCTGTACGCGCGGCGCGCCCTGCCGTCCCGGGCCCGCAGGATTCGGCGGCGCCGGAGCCTGCGCGAACGCGGGCAGGGACAATGCGAAGGCCGCCATCAGGCTGACGGCTGCTCGGATCTTCATGGACTGTTCCACCTCTGGAAATCTACTTTATCCCGAGGCGGCGGTCCGGAGGCGCCAACCCCCGGACAACGGGTTTTCCCCGGAACTCAGGCCCGTCCCGCGGCCGGCGCGACCCGCATCAGATATTCGGGAATGTAGATCGGCACCGCGCGCTCTCCCGGCGTCGCGACCGCGACGGCCGAAGTCTGATTCATGGCGATATTCCGCAGCGCGATCAGGGCCAGTTCGAAGCGGTCCGAGGCTCCGACTTTGTCGAATAAAATCGACAAATAGACTTTAACAGTGCTCTCTTTAATCCCTAATACGGCCGATATTTCCCGGTTGCTGACGCCCTGCGCGATCAGCCCCATGATCTCGCGCTGCCGGCGCGTCAGCGCCACCTTGTTCGTCGAGTGAAGCCGCCCCTGCACGTCGCTTTCCATCCACATGCCGCCTTCCGCGACCGTGCGGAAGCATTCGAGGTGTTGTTCGATGGACGACTGTTTGCAAAGAATTCCCTTCACCCCCAGACTCACCGCCTGCGAGAAGAATTCGCTCGACGCCGCGTCGAACCAGAGAATAACAGCCCTTGCGGGGTCTCCCGCGACCAGCCGCCGAAGTTCGTCAAGCCCGATTTCAGGGGTGACTTCGACCAGCAGCATTCCCGGCTGCATGTCGTTGAGGTGCGCCTCGAGAAGATCGAGGCAGGGAAACACAGCGGACAGCAGAAAGTCTTGTTCTCTGTCCAGAATCGCGCCAAGCCCGGCTGCTGCCACCGGGGAAATGGAGTACGCTGCAAGTTGAATCATCCGGTTTATCCTGTTAAGTTCCGTCCGGAACCGCCCGAATAACGGCGATTGGGGGCGCCTGTTCTGAATAACGCACTAAGATGACATAAATCATATCAGGAAAATCCGCGAGTGTGTGAAATGTTTTTGGCCTCTGCGTCACGATTTTTTCCTAATTCAGAAATAATCGCATCTATTCGGCGCCGCGGGCCGCTTTTCCGGACCAGGATTTTTACGGATACACCCGCAGGGTGAAACTTTCCGACACCGAATGTCCCGCCGAATCCTCCGCCGTCAGCCGGTACTCGGTGTCGCGGGAAGGCTTCACCTGCAGGCAGTGATTGAGCGCCGGCCAGACCTCCTCCACCGGCGGCTCCAGCCGCAGCCGCGCCGCGCCCGTCACGCCGTAGCAGATGTTCGCGGCCGTTCCTTTCCGGAGCGCCGCCGGGCTGCCGTAGAACGAATTGATCTTCAGCTCGGAGCCGCCCAGCATTTTCAGCGTTTTCCGCGCCAGCTCCGTTTCCTGTTCGGCGCGCGCCCGTTCGTCCGCCCGGGCGGCGCTCCAGCGCGAATAGAAGATCCAGCCGTCGTAAATCAGCGCGATCGCGATCGCGATGCCAAGAAACGGAAGCGCCTTTTTCAGAGTCTTCATCGCAGGCCCGCCTCGCCGTAATAACCCGTCATTTCCAGATAACCTTTGCCCTTTTGCGATCCTGCATAATCCACCGCCCCCTCCCAATAGACGGGCCCGCCGAATTTCGGCCGGAGCTCCTGATCGGGGAGGACCGCCCGGCACACCAGGTCGATCTTCAGGGCGGGAACGCTGATCCGCCACTCCACCGGATACTTCCGCCATGTCGAGAGCGGCTGCAGCGTGAAATCCTGCTGCCGCAGACGCACCACGGCGCCGTTCCTGCCGACAAACGTCCCCGCGGAATGGGTATCCTTCGTCCCGTCGTCCCGGCGCAGCTCCAGCAGCATCAGTTCCGTCCCGTCATCCAGTTGCACGCTGAACCAGTTCCACCCGATCTGGTGAGGCCCCAGCTGCCCGGTGAACCACTCATGGTCCATCCACGCCGACCCCTGCACCTCATGTGCCACTCTGCCGGTCGGAATGGACCCGGTTATGAGGGAACCTTTCACCCGAAGACGCGGAAACGAAACGTAGTAGGAAGCCCGGCCCCGGCCATCCGACTTCTGGCTCAGGCCATCCTCGCCCTGCCGGACAAACGGCTTCTCCGGATCCAGTTCCAGGTGGAAGCGAAACTGGTCGGTCACCGCATCCAGCGTCTGCTGCTCCCCTTTCCACCGGGAACTCCAGTTGCCGTTCCAGATCCGCTGCTGGTCGAAAGATGCGCCCGCCAGCCCGGGTCCGCCCCGGTTCAGCCGCTCCTCGTACCGGAACTTTTTGCCGGCGGAATCCGTCAGCGCGGCGTGAGCCAAGTAAACGTCGTCGACCGACCACGCCGAAACGGGGCCGCGCGCCGGACCGGAACCCCGAGACGTGCCCTGCCGGAAGAAAACCAGTTCGAAACCAAACCGTTCACCCCTCGCATCTGTCACATTACCGGTGTAATACCACCATTCCGTGCGGAAATCTTCATGTTCAAAGTGATCCGCCGGAAACTGGAAGTGATAGCCCGGCACCGCCTCGCGGTACACCATATCGCCGGCGCCGGCCGGGGAGGCAAGCAGGCAAAGTGCGAACAGCGGATAACTCCTGTGTATTCTTTTCATCCTGTTACCATGAGGTGACACCGAATGGTCGTTGAAACAAAGTCTGCCAGATTTGACAGTATCGCGCTGGACTCCGGCGCCACTCTTTCGCCCGTTGAAATCGCGTACGAAACCTATGGCAGCCTGAGCGCGGACCGGTCCAACGCAATTCTCATCACCCACGCTTTCACCGGGGACGCCCACGCCGCCGGCATCAGCGAGGAGACCGGAAAGCCGGGCTGGTGGGACAACATGATCGGCCCCGGCAAAGCGTTCGACACCGACCGCTACTTCGTCATCTGTTCGAACGTGCTGGGCGGCTGCCAGGGCACCACCGGACCAGGTTCCGTAAACCCGGCGACCGGACGGCCCTATGCCCTGACGTTTCCCGTGATTACCATCCGCGACATGGTCCGTTTGCAGCGGATGCTGATCGATTCTCTCGGCATTCCGCGTCTGCTCAGTGTCGCGGGCGGTTCCATGGGCGGCATGCAGGCTCTCGAATGGGCGGTCAGCTACCCGGACATGGTGCTTTCCACCATTCCCATCGCCACCACCTGGCGGCACAGCGCGCAGCAAATCGCCTTCAATGAAGTCGGCCGTCAGGCGATCATGGCCGACCCCGATTGGGCCGGCGGGGATTATTACGACACCAAACCGCCCGCGCGCGGCCTTTCCGTGGCCCGCATGGTCGGCCACATCACCTACATGAGTGATGAATCCATGCGCGAGAAGTTCGGGCGGCGTCTGCGCGAAAAGGAAAAATTCGGCTTCGATTTCGGCGTGGATTTCGAAGTCGAAAGCTACCTTCGTTACCGCGGAAATCAGTTTGTTTCCCGCTTCGACGCCAACTCGTATCTCTATATAACCAAAGCGGAAGACTATTTCGACCTCACCAACGGCACCGGCCGTCTGGCGGAAGCGTTCCGGAAATCCGACACGCGTTTTCTGGTAATCAGTTTCACATCGGACTGGCTTTATCCCACTTATCAGTCCCAGGAAATCGTCCGCGTGCTGCGCCGCATCAACGGCGACGTGGCGTATTGCGACCTGCAATCGAACTACGGTCACGACGCCTTCCTGGTGGATATCGCGGAGCAGACCGAAATCGTGCGGGGCTTCCTCGCCAGCACGGCCCGCATGGCGAGGGCGGCGTAATGGCGGCTCACACCATGGCTCCCGTCTTTCCTCGCGTCTCCCTCGCCGAACGGCCGGATTTCAGCATCATCGGCGAAATCGTCCAGCCCGGCAGCCGCGTGCTCGATCTCGGCTGTGGCGAGGGCGCGCTGCTGGCCTGGCTGGTCGAAAACAAGCAGGTTCTCGCCCGTGGCGTGGAAATCGAGGCGGCGCAGGTCCGGAAAGCGATCGCGCGCGGCGTTTCGGCTTATCAGGGCGATATCGACGAAGGCCTGGCGGATTATCCCGATAAAGCTTTCGATTATGTCATCCTGAGCCAGACATTGCAGGAAACGCGCAGTCCGCTGCAGGTTTTAAAAGAGATGCTGCGCGTGGGACGGCGGGCCATCGTGTCGTTTCCCAATTTCGGACACTGGAGCGTTCGCCGCGCCATGCTGTTCACCGGCCAGGCGCCCAAGACGAAGCTCTTCCCCTACGACTGGTACAACTCGCCCAACATCCACTTTCTGAGCATCAACGACTTCGAGGATCTCTGCCGGACCAGCGGGTTTCCCATCGAGAAGCGGTATTTCCTCTCCGGTTCCACGCGCGTCGGAACGATGCCGAACCTGCTGGCGCAGACGGCCGTGTTCCTCCTCGGCTAAACCTTCCACCAAGTGAAGTTATTCTCTTGATGTAGGGCAGGATGGAATCCTGCGGCGGGTTGGAAACCCGCCAAAAGCGCCGGTGAAAACCGGTGCTGTTAACCGGTCAAAGAACTAATCCTCTTCTTTACCGGGAGACGGTGCATAAACCCAGGCATACTTATGCGTCGAACCGGGTGGCGGATTCGTGCAGTTCCGGTCCTCCACCTTATTGCCGTCCTCATCGACGCAGCGCCGCACGGCCTCATGCTTCGCGCCACATCCGGACAATCCCACCGCCGCCAAGGCGAGCAGCGCCGCCGGAATGAATTTTCGAAGAATCAAGGCTGATTCTATCAGCCCCCGCAACCCGGCATCAGAGCGTTTCCGGCGCCGCGACGCCCAGCCGTGCCGCCCCGGCCAGCATCGCCGCCCAGGTGCCCTCCGGAATCGGAATGCCCGATTGCAGCCGATCCCGCTCCATCCGCAATTCCGGCTCGTTGGCGACCAGCACTTCTTCAAATCCCGCGGCAGGCGCGGCGGACTTCACCTCGCCGATCAGCCAGTCGATCCGCTCCCGAAACTCCGGCTGCATCCGCAGAACGTCGATCGCGACAAACGTCTGGCTCGCGCGAAACTTCTTCCCGCGCACGCGCAATCCGCCCAGTTGCGTGCTCATCGCGCCGCCACTGATCACGCCACAGAGGATCTCCACCATCATTGCCAACCCGGAACCCTTGTAACCGCCCAGAGGCATCAGCAAACCGCCGTAAGCCGCCTCTGTGTTCGTGGTGGGGATGCCGTCCTTGTCCATCGCCCAGCCGGCGGGTATGGAAGGCTCCCGGTTGGTGTGCGCCTTGAAAATCCGGTTCGCCGCCACGGTTGTCGTCGCCATGTCGAGCAGCCACGGATCGTGCAGCCCGGAAGGCACCGCCATGCAGATCGGATTGGTACCGAACCGCCCCTCCCGGCCCTGCCACGGCGCCACGATCGGCGAAGCGTTGCAGAACACCAGCCCGATCTGCCCCTGCGACGCCATCCGCATCGCCCAGAATGCGGCCGTGCCGAAGTGGTTGGACTCCCGTGCCGTCACCATCCCGAGCCCGAACTCGCGCGCCAGCCGGATCGCGTGGCCGCAGCAGATATCGGCCACCACCTGACCCAATCCATTACATCCGTCGTAAACCAGACACGCGCCGGATTCGGTCGCGATTTCCCCGGTCTGAGCCGGATCCACATCGCCCGCCGCAATCTGTTCCAGGTAGCTGGGCAGCAGGTGAAAACCATGCGAATCCACCCCGCGCAGACTGGCCGCCACCAGCGATACAGCCACCAGACGGGCGTGGTCTTCCCGGACCCCGGCGGCCCGGAGCACGCGCTCCGTCCACTCCCGAAGCGCGGATGCGCTCAGAACCGGCACTAGCTGCGCAGTTCCGCGGCCACTTCCGCCGCGATCCGCCGGGCCTCGCTCACCTGGCCCGGTTCCAGACTGATCGCTCCCACGCGCGCGTGACCGCCGCCCCCGTAGCGCTCGCAGATCGTCGCCAGGTTATGCGTCGGCTCAATCGGCGACCACGGATTCGACCCCACGGAAATCTTCGTCCGGAAACTCGAAGGGCTCACCGCGACCGTGTACACGCCGTTCGGATAAATATAATACGGGATGAACTTGTTGTAGCCCTCCAGATCGTATCCGGTCAGGTCGAACGTAATCACGCCTCCCGTTTCGTCCGCTTTCTCACGAATAATCTGCAGAGACTTCAGGTGACGCTCGTAAAGCGGTTTATAAATCTCCTGAATTTCCGGCTGTTCCACGATTTCCGCCAGCGGCATGCGCTGCATCAGACCGATGATCTTCTGCACGGTCTCCGAACCCTTTGAGCCCTCGATCACCAGCGTGAGCTTCATCGCCGGCGCGCCCAGTTCCACCGCCGTGCGCGGATCCGCGTACTGCGCTCCGTCGATAATGTTGGCCCAGTGCACCAGATTGTCCAGATCCGGCGCCGTAAAGCCCCATTTCTCCTCCGCCTTGGTCCGGATATAGTGCGTGCAGGACTTGAACGACGGATCGAACATCTTCTTCTCCGAAGGATGGCTCTGGAAATGGCGCATGTCTTCGGGGGTCAAAAACGCGCTCTGGTGATGATCGAACCACCACGTGAGCTTGTCGTTGTTCGAGTACTTAAAATCCACGATGGCGTTTTCATCGCCGTCGAAGAGGCTGTCTTCGAAGATCTGGCTGGCCCGGTGCGCCATGCCGGTGTACTGGAACACCGCGTCGGGATAAAATGCCCCCCGCATAAAACGGCTGAACCACGCAGCGGAGGCTGCGCCATCGAAACAGTGATCGTGATAGAGGACTCGTAGCCGCATTCGTGAAAGCGTTCGTTAAAGTAGGATAAGGGGTGAAAACTTCCCATCGTGCCTGAATGCGAGAGGAATTGCAACTGCCTTCGCCGGAAAGTTTGGAAAATCTCTCCGCCGGGGGCTCGGCGCTACCATCGGGGCCAGTGGAGCGAGCACCGAAAACAGGCGGCAGGGTGACCAACACGCTGCGCGCCCTGCGGCACCGGAACTTTCAGCTGTTTTTCGCCGGGCAGGTCATCTCCCTCACGGGCACCTGGATGGATTCGGTTGCCCAGGCGTGGCTGGTTTACCGTTTGACAGGGTCTTCGGTCCTGCTCGGCCTGGTCACCTTCGCCAACCAGATCCCGGTCTTCCTGATCTCGCCGGTCGGCGGCCACGTGGCGGACCGCCGGAGCCGGCATCGCGTCATCGTCTTCACCCAGTCCGCCTCCATGGTGCTGGCGCTCGCGTTAGCCGGCCTGACGCTCTCGCACCGCATTCAGATCTGGCAACTCTTCACCCTCGCGACGCTCCTCGGCATCGTGAACGCCTTCGATGTTCCCGCGCGCCAGTCGTTTCTGGTCGAAATGGTCGGCCGCGAGGACATGATCAACGCCATTGCCCTGAACTCGACGATGTTCAACGCCGCGCGTCTCATCGGCCCGGCGGTCGCGGGCGTGCTGGTGGCGAAAATCGGCGAGGGCTGGTGCTTCTTCGCCAACGGAATCAGCTACATCGCCGTGATTACCGGCCTGCTACTCATGCGCATTCCCCCGTTTGAGCCGCGTGTCCAGACCGTTTCCGCGTGGCGAAACATTCGCGAAGGGTTTGTGTATGTGGCGCGCACCGGCCCCATTCGGGATCTGCTGGGCATGCTCGCCGTGCTGAGCTTCGCCGGGCTGCCCTTCACCGTGCTGATGCCGATCTTTGCCGACGCCATTCTGCACCGCGGGCCGCAGGCGTTCGGGCTGCTCATGAGTTCCTCGGGTCTTGGCGCCATGTTGGGGGCTCTTCTCCTGGCCTCACGTGCCGACGTGAAAGGCCTGAGCCGCTGGCTCGGCATGGCCGGTTCCCTTTTTCCCGTAGCCCTGTTTGGCTTTGCCTTTTCCCGCATCCTGCCGCTGTCCTGTGGGCTGATGTTCGTGGCGGGTTTCGCCATGATGATCCAGGTAGGTTCGACGAACACCCTGATTCAGTCGATGGTGCCGGACCGGTTCCGGGGCCGCGTCATGAGCGTCTATTCGATGATGCTGATTGGCATGAGCCCGCTGGGAGCCATGACCGCCGGCGTCGAGGCCAGTCACTTCGGCGCGCCCCTCACGCTGGCGCTCGGCGCGGGTGTCTGCCTCACGTCCGCCATCGCCTTCTCGCTTCGCCTCCCCCGTTTCCGCATGGCAGCCCGCGAACTGCTGCGTCTCGCCACGGACGAAAGAGCTGGCGAAGAAACAGCGAAAATTGGCGGTTGAATTGCTCAGTTGTCAGGCATGCCTCTCGAAGATTTGAAACAGGAGCCCCTGAAACAAGAGCCCCTGAAACAAGAGCCAATGATGGCTCATTTGATCTCGACACTCGACGCAGGCCACAGCATTGGCCATTACGGACGTCTCATCTTTGTCATGGTCGGGCGTCATTTT
Source organism: uncultured Acidobacteriia bacterium (assembly GCA_903851195.1). Lineage (GTDB taxonomy): Bacteria > Acidobacteriota > Terriglobia > Bryobacterales > Bryobacteraceae > BOG-234. Next base: position 14,981 of record CAINNJ010000067.1, on the reverse strand, counting down.
CTCGAGCCCGGCGACCTGCGCGCCCGGCTAATGAAAGATCCGGAATGCGATGAAACCCAGGCCCTCGCGCTCATCGCGCAGGTGGAAGACCGGGACTACAATCCGCCCAAACGGGAGCGCATTCTGGAATGGATGCAAAAGCAGGACTTTCCCGTCTGTCCCGATCCCGGCGACCCCGGCCAGTGCAACGTCTATCGCAATCTGGAATTTCCCAAAGAGGTTTACGACAGGATTAACCGTTTCCACGTGGAGAATGCCTGACCGGAACGGGAGGGAATTCGTCGGAACCGATGGAACGCTCTCACGGAAACCGGCGCAGGGCCATACGGTATCATCAACTCGCAACCTGAAATGCTGCTAGGCTTCGATATCGGTGGTACCAATCTGAAAGCCGGTCTGGTCGATTTAACCGGCAAAATCGTCCGCACGGATTCCATTCCCACTCCTGATTCCATTATTGATTTCCGGAAACTGTCCGACACTTTGCTTTCGCGAGTGGCCGCCGGCGCTCAGCTTTTGGGCGCCGGTATTGGCTGTCCCGGCGTCATTAATCCGGTCGACACGAAGGTGGAAAATCTTCCGGGAAAAATGAGTTATCTCGAAGGTTTCACCCTGAGTGACCTCGTGCCGCGCTGGCTGCCGGAGGGTGTCAGCGTCTGTGCCGATAACGATGCCCGGGCGGCGCTCGCGGGGGAACTGATGTTCGGCTCCGCCCGGGGCAAGAAAAACGTCCTGATGCTGACTCTCGGCTCGGGCGTGGGCGGCGCGATCGCCGTGAACGGGGCGCTGATCCGTGGCCATCGCGGAGTAGCGGGACACCTGGGCCACATGACCGTCGATCCCCTCGGCGCCTACTGTCTCTGCGGCAACCGGGGCTGTCTCGAAACCGTGTTTTCCGCGCGTGCCTTTGAGATCGAGGCCTTCGCGGCCATCCAGCGCGGCTGCGACTGCGCCATGCGGCGTCTGCATGGCGACGAACCGCATCTGATCACCTGCGCCGATGTCTTCGCCTGCGCCAGTGAGGGCGATCCGGTGGCCCGCGCCATCATCGAGCGCGGCACCCGCTATTTAGGCGGCGCCATCGCCGGCCTGCTGCACTTGCTGGATTCCGAAATCGTGATCCTCGGCGGACAGATCGCCCAGGCCGGAGCCACCCTGTTCGATCCCATTCGCCGCGACGTGGAACGGCGCACCCGCCGCTTACTGGGCCGCACGGTGCCGATTCTCGCGACCGTTGCGGGACCTCACGCCGGTATCCTCGGCGCCGCCTCGCTCGCGCTGCACGCCGCCCGCAATCAGCGGACCCGCGCCTAGTCTAGCCCCCCGACCGCTGAATCGGGTGCCAATGTGGGGCAGGTTGTAAACCTGTGCGCCGGTTGGTAACCGGCGCTTCACCCGGTCAAAGAACCAGCCCGAAAATTCCGCCGCTGCCCAACCCGAACGTCAGAACCTCCGGCGATGAAACAGCGCCCGCATCGCCATCACCGATTCCGGCGTCCCGGCGACCAGATTATCCGGAAAACGGGCCGGACTGAGCATCTGGTCGTAAATGACGCCCGCCGCGTTCGTATTCAAACCAAGCCCGGCCAGATACTGCAGCCGCAGGTTCCGGTCGCGATTGATTTCCGCGTTCCGCATCCACTCCCGCAAATCGGAGGCCTGCGCCGCGTAAGTGGCCAGCAGGTCCAGCGCCGAAGGATAACCGGCATCGCGCAGGGAAGTTTTTACCCCGCTGTTGGCGGGCAGGTCCAGCCTCTGCTGCATCGCCTGAATATCGATCTTCAGCGGCTGCAGTTGTCCCATCAGCACCAGATCGTAACCCTCGCCGTCCGTATTCACGTTGCCCCAGATGGTGCCGTTCGGAAAGGCTTCGAAGAACGTCGCGATCTCGCTGCGCACCGCTTCCACCGTGCTCTCGTAAAGCGGCACCCACTGCGTCACGAAACCGCCGGGATTCAGGTGGCGCTTGCACATCTCGAAATACTCGGTGGTGTACAGGGACGCCATGCCCTTCACGAACGGATGGATCGGGTCCGAGGTGATGATGTCGTACTTGTCCTGGCTGGTCAGCACGAAGTGCCGCGCGTCGTCGTAGTGAATCGCCGTGCGCGGATCGCGCAGCACATGGTGGTTCTCCGGGCCGAAATACTTGTCCGACTGCGGCGGTATCTCCGGTTCAATCTCACAGATCGTGATGTGTTTGACCTCCGGATGCACCACGAACGAGCCGGCCGTCACACCCGCGCCGAAGCCGACGATCAGCACCGACTGCGGATTCGGATGCAGCAGCGCCGGCAGATGCCCCAGCATCCGCTGCAGACTCATGTCCTGCGGTTCGGTGGAAGCCTCCACCTTGCCGCTGACGTGAAAGTACGTCGTCCCGCCTTCCCAGCGCGACCAGGCCGCCGAAGAATTCATCCCCTCGGCCTCATGCAGTAACGTCCAGTTGCCGCCGGTCGAGGGCAACCGGCGCCCAAACCCGATAAGCATCCACGGAATCGCCGGAATCACCGCAATCAGCAAACCCGCCGCCAGGGCCGCGCCTCCCAGGGGGAGCACCGGTTTTTCGAGCACGCCGGCCAGCACCGCCACGCCCGCCGCCGCCGAGAAGGCGATCAGCAGTTGCTGCGCTCCCAGCGTGCCCAGCCACGGGATGAAAACCAGGCTGAACAAAATCGAGCCCAGAATGGCGCCGATGGTATTGGCGCCGTAAATACCGCCCACCAGTCGCGCCGGGTCGCCCCGCTCGCCCGTTCTCTCCGCGACGCTCGCCAGCGCCAGCGGAAAACTCGCGCCCCACAGCACCGAGGCCGGCAGAATCGCGATCGCGCAACGCCAGATGTCGGAAAGGAAATCCTTCCACGGACCCCTGACGGAATTCAGATTCCCCGCCCAGTACGGCATCGAATTGCCCAGCAGGAAAGCCACGTAGGCGATCAGGCCACAAAGCAAAAGCTGACTCAGGCCGAGCCAGAGACGCGGTTTTCCCCGGCTCTCCACCAGCCGGGACCCTCCCGCGCTGCCGATTCCCAGCCCGATCAGAAACACCCCGAGAATAATCGAGAACGTATACACCGTCGCGCCCAGCATCAGCGCCAGAATCCGCGTCCACACCACTTCGGCGCCCAGCGCGCAAAGCCCGGAAACGCCGATTGCCACATAAATCGGCCATGCCGAAGCGGCGACCACCGGAGCCTCAGTCGGACCGTGTTCATCGACCGCTGCCCCGCCGGCGTCCGGCGAGGCGGACAGTCCCCACGCCGCCAGGGCCACCAGCAGATTCAGTCCGGCGGCCACGTAACTCGCGAACGCCATATCGTGCACGCGCAGCAGATAAAACCCGGCCGAGAAACAGCCCAGAACGCCGCCCACAATGTTCGCGCCATAAAAGTATCCCCACCAGATCGACGCGCCAGGCGTGCCTGCCACCCACCGCGAGATCGCCGGCAGCGTCGCACCCATTAAAAAGGTGGGCGGCAGCAGGCAGATCGCGCAGGCGATCCCGCGCAGCATCATGCCCGGCAGACCGCTGGAAATTCCCGCCAGATACAGATGTTCCACCAGCGGCAACCCGAACAGCACCGCGATTCCGAACGCCGCCGTCCCAACCTCCAGCAGCGCGTACACCCGCAGCGGATTCTGACGAACGGAAACGATGCGGGCGAAGAACACGCTCCCCAGGCACATGCCGCCCATGTAGGTGCCGAGGAGTACCGCCAGCGACACGGCGGACGATCCGATCACCAGTTGCAGCAACTGCAGCCAGACGATCTCATAGATCAGGCCGGCCGCGCCGCTGGCGGCGAACAGGATCAGAAGGAAAGGGAGGAGCCTGCCGGAAGCAGACGTGGAAAGGGTTTCGGAGGGTTGCACTTGGAAACGCTAATGGTACAACGCGGTCTCCGGATGCAGCGTTCCGGAGCGCGCAAATGACAGTTCTTTACAGATCTCGCCCGGTTCCCGGCCCGTTTCGGTACGGTCTCGCGGCCCGTGGATCGTTGATTTATATCGTCATAAATGATAGAGTCAGCGCACCAGAGGTTTTTACCGGGTTCTTGTCAAACCCATTACGGAGAATACTATGTTTCTTTGCAGGGCCGGAGTCGCTATCCGGAATCTCGCTTTCTACAGTCTCGTCTGTCTCGCCTTGTGCGCGGGCAGCCTCTTCGCCCAGTCGGAACGTGGCACCATTACGGGCGCCGTCCGCGATAGTTCCGGCGCCGTAGTGCCCGGGGCTAAGATCACCATCACCAATCCCACCACCAACGTCAACATCGCCGCCATTTCCAACGATCAGGGCGAGTACACGGTCCCCAGCCTTTCCCCGGGCACGTACTCGGTGCGCGTCGAGAAAACAGGCTTCCGGCCCGCCGTGACCAACGGCATCTCCCTCGATGCGGCGCAGACGGTACGCACCGACGTTTCACTCGAAGTCGGAACCTCCACGCAGGCCGTGGAAATCACCGCCTCCGCCGTGCAGTTGCAGACGGAAGATGCGAAGTCCAGCGTCACGCTGCAGAATAAGCTGGTCGACGACCTGCCGCTCGTCGTCGGCGGAACCATCCGTACCCCCTTCGATCTCGCCGCGCTCATTCCCGATGCCAAGAACCTCGGCGGCGACAACGGCTTCAGCCTCGGCGGCGGCCAGGCGGCCTCCTACGGCACCTCGCTGGACGGTGTTTCCACCAATACCAGCCGCGCTCTTTCCAAAAGCTGGGTGGCGTCGAACGCCCCCTCCGTCGAAGCCATCGATCAGTTCACCGTCGATACTAACGGCTTCAAGGCGGAATACGGCCATGCCGGCGGCGGCAACATGACATTCGTGTCCAAGTCCGGCGGCAACCAGTTCCATGGCTCCGCTTACGAATTCCTCCGCAACAACGATTTCGACGCCAACAACTTCTTCAACAATCGCAGCGGCATTCCGAACTCGATCTACAAACAGAACGATTTCGGCGCCACCGTCGGCGGCCCGGTCTGGATCCCGAAAGTCTATCGCGGCAAAGACAAGACCTTCTTCTTCTTCTCTTATGAAGGCTTCCGCAACCGCGCCGGCGGTTCCGGCGCCACGTTCACCGTCCCGACCCTCGAAATGTACAACGGCGATTTCAGCAAGTGGGTCACCTCCACCGGCGCCGTCATTCCGATTTACAACCCGCTCACCCAGACCGCGAACGCCGATGGCTCCGTCACCCGGCAGGTTTTCACCGGTAACCAGGTTCCGAAGAGTCTCTGGAGCCCGGCCGCGGTCAAAGCCCTGAGCGTCTTCCAGAACGGCGGTTCGCCGCTGGCCCCGAACAACAACGCCGCGCCCGGCACGGCGGCCTACATCGCCAACAACTACCTGGTCACAAATGGTTCGCAGATTTACCCGGTCAACAAGACCAGCATCAAGGGCGACCACATTTTCAACGACAAACATCGCATCTCCGGCTACTACGCCCACGACCGCGAACACCAGACGCCGGGTCCCGATGGCCCGGCCACCCTGCCGGGGCTGTACACGAATTACAACGACCTGCTGCAGGCTTCCGACGTCCTCCGCTTCAGTTGGGACTGGACGTTCAGTTCCACGAAACTGAACCACTTCTACGCGGGTGGAAACAACTGGACGCAGGACCACAAACCTCCGCAGGAATACATCAACAACTGGAAGAGCAAGTTCTGCCTGCCGAACGTGCCGGATTGCAACGACAACCTGGTCAACCTGTTCGCGGGTGGCACCGGCAACACCTACAGCCAGTGGGGCGGCAACGCCGACAACGGCTCGGAAAACACCGTTTACGCCTACAACGACGACTTCACCTGGATCCACGGGAATCACTCGTTCAAATTCGGCGGCATGTACCAGCTCAATCACTACAACGGCTTCGGCCGCCAGTGCGAAGCGGGTTGCGTCGGCTTCAGCTATCAGGAAACGGGTGTCCCCGGCGGTTCCAATCCGAACGCCGGCGGCAACGCTTTTGCCTCCTTCCTGCTCGGCCAGGCCGATTCCGGTTCGCTCGATACCATCCGTTTCATCGGTCAGCAGTTTTACTACTTTGGCGGTTACTTTCAGGACGACTGGCGCGTGACCCCGAAGCTGGTCATCAACGCGGGCGTTCGCTGGGATGGCAACCTTCCTCCAACCGGACTGGAAAATCGCTGGACCGACTTCTCCCCGACCACGCCCAATCCCGGCGCGAACAACATTCCGGGCGCGGTCCTCTTCTCCGGCAACTGCCAGGGCTGCGTCGGCACCCGCACGCTGGCCAACATGTGGCCGTGGGGCTTTGGCCCGCACATCGGCGCCGCTTATTCGAAGGATTCGAAAACCGTGATCCGCGCGGCCTACGCTCGTTCGTTCGGCGCGCTCGTGTCCGTCAGCGGCTCCACCCATAACTCCGGCTACACCCTCACGCAGAGTTTCAATAACTCGTCGAGCGGCATCAATCCGACCTTTACTCTGGACAACGGCCTGCCGCCGTGGACCGCGCCGCCGTTCATCAAGCCGGACGTTTCCAACGGCACCAGCGTCGCCTGGTTTCAGGGCAACGAAACCACGAAACTGCCCGCTTTCGATAACTTCAGCTTCTCCGTGCAGCGTCAGATCGGCAGCTCCATGGTTGCTGAAATCGGCTACAGCGGTGTCATGGGCGAACATCTGCAGACGCAGTTGCTGCAGTACAACACCATCAGCCCCAGCTATCTCACCAAGTGGGGCACGGTCGCGCAGAGCATCACCGTTCTGAACAGTCTGGTCGGTTCCCCGGCGGCCAATGCGGCCGGCGTCTTCGCTCCGTTCCCGACGTTCAACTCACTCTGGGGTTCCCGCGCCACCGTGGCGCAGGCGCTGCGTCCGTTCCCGCAGTACACCGGCATCGACACCTACGCCGGTCAGGGCGACCACAGTGGCCACTCGACCTACCATGCGGCCATCTTCAAGTTCCAGAAGCGGCTTTCGCAGGGGCTCACTTTTACCTCGTCTTACGTGTTCTCCAAGATCATCACCGACTCCGATACCGCCTGGGGCGGCGGCTACGCCGCGGATCAGTTCAACCGCGGTCTCGAAAAATCGATCGGCGCGTTCGACGTGACCCACGACGCCAAGTTCGCGGCAGCCTACGATACTCCCTTCGGCAAGGGCCAGAAATACCTGTCGAACGGCCCGCTCGGCTACATCATCGGCAACTGGCGCCTTTCGGCCATCGCGCTCTACGCGAGCGGTACGCCGGTCGCCATCAGCTCCAGCTACACGCTGCCCATCTACGCCAGCGGCTACGGTGGACGTGTGGCGCCCTACGTGACGTCGTATACCGGATGGCAGCCGTCCAGCTGGAAGAACGGCAGCTTCGATCCTTCCGTGGACAACTTCTTCGTCCCGTACGGTTCCGGTCCCTTCCCCACCCAGGGCACGGGCACCTCACTGAACTCCATCGGCAACGATACGCGCTATAACCCCAAGCTGCGCCTCTTCCCGAACCTGAATGAAAACCTCTCGCTCACCCGCACCTTCCCCATCCACGAACGGATCCGGATGGAGTTCCGGGCAGAGGCTTTCAACGTGTTTAACCGGGTTCGGTTCGGCACCGGCAGCACGCAGTTGCAGAGCAGCACCTTTGGCGTCCTGAGCGGTTCAGGCAGCCAGATCAACACCCCCCGGCAACTGCAGCTGGCTCTCAAGCTGTATTTTTAACGCCCGGCAGTAACGCGAAAAGGCCCGGCAGCGAGAAATCGCTGGCCGGGCCTTTTTATCTGTGCCTGACTTACGCGGCAGCCCTATTCAACAACGAATTTACTCAACAACGATCCGCGAACCTCGCGGCTGCGATCCCCGCGACGCCTGTTCAATCCGATCGTCCAGCACCTTGCGGATCCCCTTCAGGAATTCCACGCGCGACTGCCGGAAGTGATCCGTCGCTTCCGACGATGGTCCGAATGCACTAAAAACGCGCCCCAGAGCTTCCGTCGCCTGGCAGCAAAAACAGTTCGTGTGGGCGTGTGTGTGCCCGGCCTGTTCCGTCATATTCAGCTCCTCATCTCCACCACCAGCATATCCCCTTCGAGATGAGCCCCCGCCGGCTGTAACCCGCTCATCGACGTCGGCAGCCCGATGTGACGCCGCAGCGTCCCGATCTCCACCACCAGTTCATCGTCCTTCGCAAACAGCCCGATTTCGCCTTTCTGCGCGAATGGCATTCGCAGCCGAACCTGATAATTCCCGTCCTGCCGCACGAACGAATACGGCCGTTCCGTGCGGGTCACCGCCGCTGGATCTTCACCCTTCGCATAGAGGATATCCGACAGCAAACCCAGCCGCTCCAGCCCGAGCACTTCACTGCGGAACAGCGGCACGCGCGACACCGGAATCGGAGAAAAATAGCTCTCGATCTCCGCCAGCACCTGCCCCTGCGTCGCCCGCCAGCTTTCAAAGAAATCGTCGTGGATCTCCGCCGGAAACAGCCGGTTCACCACGATCTGATCCACCGTCAGCCCATGCAGCGAGAAATAAACGAACGCCCGCTGCGTCTCCCGCAGCACCATCTTCTCCGCGTTGGTAACCAGCCGCACGCTGCTGATATTCCCGTCCTCCAGCACGGTATCGATCCCCTCAATCTTCCCGAATAAATCCTGAATATTGTCGAAGTACTTCTCCCCGGGCATCTCCACCGGAGCCACTCGGTTCGCCAGCGGACGAATCGCCTTCAGCAGCTTCCGTTCCCAGGAGAAAACATGCTTCATGTACCAGTCGAGCGTCGTGGGAAGGCTGATAAACCGCAGGCTCTCCGCCGTCGGCGCGCAGTCCAGCACCACCACGTCGAACTCCGCGGTCTTCCGGTACTGATTCACGTACATCAGCGCGCTCAGCTCTTCCATCCCGGGGAAGATCGCCATCTCCTCGGCTTCCACGTCGCCCAGACCGGTGGTCCGCAGCAGGGAAGTGATGTAGCTCGAAATCGACTGCCAGTGCCGCGCAATCTCTTTCTGGATATTGACTTCCTGAATCCAGAGCCCCTCGGCCACCTTCGACGGCTGTCCCGTCGCGCCGTGAAACAACTGCCCGCCCAGATCGAACGAATCCGCCAGACTGTGCGCCGGATCCACGCTCATCACCAGCGTCTTGTAGCCCAGCCGCGCCAGCCGCACGCCCGTGGCCGCCGCGACGCTGGTCTTCCCCACGCCGCCTTTGCCGCTGTACAGAAGGATTCTCACACCCTTTGGATGCCGGGGCTCCTCCGGCTGACTCTATTTCGGCGGTTCGCCTCCCGACCCGATTCCCCAGCAAAAAGGATCCCGCTCATCCAGAATCAGATCCGCTTCCGCGCAAACATATGCCGAGCCCCGGATATGCGGATGAATCTCCCCGCCGCGCACCGTCACCCAGCCGTCGAACGTGCTCCCGATCAGGCTCTCCTGCCGCCAGACTTCTCCCTCCCGCAGCTTCCCGTCCGCATAAAGACAGGCCAGTTTCGCGCTCGTGCCGGTCCCGCACGGCGACCGGTCATAAGCCTTGCCGGGACAAAGCACGAAATTCCGGCTTTGCGCGCCCGCCGCGGACGCCCTGCCGCAGATCTCCACATGATCCACCTCCGGATGCCCCCCGGCATTCACCGCCCGCCGGACCGCCCACGCATACTCGGTCAGCGCCTCCAGGTTTCCCGGCTCGATCGCCTGCGGGCAGTCGTCGGTCAGGAAGAACCAATTGCCGCCCCACGCAACATCGCCCGCGACACTCCCGTAACCCGGAACGTTCACCTCAAGTCCCGCCACGGACCGGTAACTCGGCACATTATTCACCGTCACCTCGCCATTGGCGTGCAGTTCCGCCTCCACCACGCCCACCGGCGTCTCGATCCGGTGAACACCCGGCTGAATGCGCCCCATGTGCGCCAGGGTGACCGCCAGCCCGATCGTCCCGTGCCCGCACATCCCCAGAAAACCCACGTTGTTGAAGAAAATCACGCCGGCCGCGCAGCCCGGATCCACCGGGTCGCACAGCAGCGCCCCCACCATCGCGTCCGACCCCCGCGGCTCGTTCACCACCGCGGACCGAAAATGGTCGAAGTCCCGGCGAAAAACCTCCAGCCGCTCCCGCAGCGAAGCCGTGCCGAGCGGAGGCCCGCCGGAAACCACCAGTCGTGTCGGCTCCCCGCCGGTATGCGAATCGATAACGTGTATGCGCCGGGTCATGTGTCTCTCTGTACAATGATGCATTGCCGAACGCGATTGCCGGAATGCGCCTCTCGGAGCCAGACCCTCACATGATCACCCTGCGTCTGAACGGGCGTGCGCTCAGCTTCCCCGACGGCATCACGGTCGCTGTAGCGCTGCTGCAAAGCGGCCAGCTGACGTTCCGGACCTCCGTCTCGGGCGAACCCCGCTCCGCCGTCTGCGGCATGGGCGTCTGCTTCGAGTGCCGTGTGACCATCGACGGCAAACCGCACTCTCGCAGCTGCCAGACGCTGATCCGGGAAGGGATGGAGATCCGCGCATGATTGTCGTCGTGGGCGCGGGACCCGCCGGAATTGCCGCCGCTCTGCGCGCCCAGGAATGCGGCGCGCGTGTCACCGTCATCGACGATAACCCGTCGCCCGGAGGCCAGATCTGGCGCGGCGAGAGCACCAATACCTGGGTGGAGCGATTCCGGAATTCCGGCATCCCCATCCTCGCCGGAACCCGCGTGATCGCCGCCGATGCCGCCGCCCACACGCTGCTGCTCGAAACCGACGAAAACTCCCGCGAAATCCGCTACGAAAAGCTGATCCTCGCCACCGGCTCCCGCGAACTCTTCCTCCCTTTCCCCGGCTGGACTCTCCCCGGCGTCTTCGGCGCCGGCGGTCTCCAGGCGCTCGCGAAGTCCGGTCTGCCCGTGAGCGGGAAGCGCGTCGTGATCGGTGGCACCGGCCCCCTGCTGCTCGCGGTCGGCGCCTATCTTCGCCAGCACGGCGCGGAAGTGAAACTGATCGCCGAACAGGCCAATATCCAGTCGCTCGCGGGCTTCGCCCCGGAACTGCTGCGCCACCCGCGCAAGGTCTGGCAGGGCGCCAGTCTGCAGTGGGCCATCGCCGGCGTGCCCTACCGAACCGGCTGCTGGGTGGAATCCGCCGAAGGCCGCGGCCGCGTGGAACGCGTCACCATCCGCAGCGGCCGCGACGGTTTTCCCACGTCTTCCTCCTGGACCGAAGACTGCGATTACGCCGCCATCGGCTACGGTCTCGTCCCGAATCGCGAACTGGAATGGTCTCTCGGCGAGAATCCGCCGGACGTCTACATCGCCCGAACCGGCGAGATGGAATTCTCCTTCGTCGAAGGCGAAATCGCCGGTCTGACCGCCGCCGGCTATGCGGAGCGCGCCGTCCTGCTGCATCCCAAGCGGGAAAAAGCCGGCGCTTTCGCCGCTGCCCTCGATACCACGTTCACCTTGCGCGAAGAACTGAAGCATCTCCCCGCGCCCGAAACCTTCGTCTGCCGCTGCGAAGACGTCACCTGCGAACGCCTCCGGCCTTTCGACAGCTTCCGCGCCGCGAAACTCCACACCCGCTGCGGCATGGGTCCCTGCCAGGGCCGTGTCTGCGAACCCGCCGCCAGCTTCCTCTTCGGCTGGCCAGCGGCGTCGGATGAAGGCCGCAGCCCCCGCCCTCCCGTCTTTCCGGCAAGGATCGAAAGCCTGCTCCCTGTTACAAAGGGATAACCCGCCTGCAACGGTGACGGAAACCGATAAAATATACGAAACCGATAGAATAAAGGTGCCGTGCTGCCCCAGGCCAGCGCGGCCTTTTTCGAGCGAAAGGCGAGCCATGACAGACGCAAACGTAATCTCAATCGCCATCACACTGTTCGCCATCGCGGCGGGCTCTCTCTTCAACAACGTCCGGATAGCCGATTCCACCACCGCCACAAATAAACGCTTCGACGACATGCGCGAACTCTTCAAAAGCGAAAACGCGCGCATCGCACGGCAGATCGAAAACACGGACGCCAAAATCGGCCGCATCGCCGAAACGCTGAACACCATCCTCAAAGACCACGCAACGCGACTCCGGGCCATTGAGCAACGCCACTGAACACTGGCCGCCGCCCGCGCCCTTCCGTCTTTCCGGCTCGGACTGAGAGCCTGCTGTCTGTTACAAAGGGTTAACCGCATGAAAAAGATGATCTGGCGCGGCGTCATCCCCGCCATTACGACTCCCTTTCACTCCGACCTCACCGTCGACCACGACTTCCTCGCCCGCCATTGCAACTGGCTCGTCGATAACGGCTGCACGGGCGTCGTCGCGCTCGGTTCGCTGGGCGAGGGCGCTACCCTCTCGTTCGCGGAAAAACGCCAGGTGCTGGAGACCTGCGTCCGTGCCATCGGCGACCGCGCCTTCGTCGTCTCCGGCGTCTCGGCCCTGAGCACCGACGAGGCCGTCTCCATCGCCAAAATGGCGGAAGAATCCGGCTGCCACGGGCTCATGGTTCTCCCCCCCTACGTCTACGTCGGCGACTGGCGCGAGATGAAAGCGCACGTCGGCGCCGTGATGGCCGCCACGCCGCTCTCCTCCATGCTCTACAACAACCCCATCGCCTACAAGGTCGACTTCCTCCCCGAGCAGGTGGCGGAACTCATGGAGTCCTGCCCAACACTCCACGCGATTAAAGAATCGAGCGCCGACGTCCGCCGCATCGCCGCCCTGCAGGCCCTGGTGGGTGAGCGCCTCGAAATTCTCTGCGGCGTCGACGACCTGATCGTGGAAGCGGTTTACGCCGGCGCGGTTGGCTGGATCGCCGGCCTGGTCAGCGCCTTCCCGAAGGAGTCCGTGGAACTCTTCGAACTCGCGCAGCGCGGCGAAAAACAAAAGGCTTTCGAACTCTACCGCTGGTTCCTGCCGCTGCTGCGCATGGACACCGTTCCCAAATTCGTGCAGTTAATCAAGCTGGTGCAGGAGGCCGTCGGCATGGGCAGCAGCCGCGTGCGCCCGCCCCGCCTCCCGCTCACCGGCGCCGAACTGGAAGCAGCCAGCCAGACCATCTCCCTCGCTCTGGCGAACCGCCCCTCCTGAAGATGACCGCCATACAGATCCGGCCGGTTGAAAAGGCCGACTACCCCTCGACCCGTCAACTTGTGGACGACGCCTTCCGGCCCGACGATGTCGTTACCTTTCTCGACGCGCTGCGGGCCGACGTCTGCCTTCTGGGCGAGTGGCTGGCCGAGGACTCCACCGGCCCGGTCGGCTATATCGCGTTTTCCCGTGTCTGGGTCGACGAACCGGACGGCCTCCGAACCAGTGCCGCGATTCTGACGCCCCTCGCGGTGCGGCCCGATCGTCAGCGCCGGGGAATCGGTTTACAGTTGATGGATCACTCCCTCCGGGAACTGGAAGCGCGCGGCGAGCGGCTCTTCTTCGTGCTCGGTCACACCGACTACTACCCGCGCGCCGGTTTCCTCTCCGCCGCCGCGCAAAAAGTCGAGAATCCCTGGCAGGGCAATCCGGCCTTTATGGCGAGAGCGCCGTTCGTCCCGGAAGGCCGCCTCGTGCTGCCCGCGTCGATCGCCAACGCGCATTGACACCCTGTCTAGTAGACTCTCCGTAGGAGTTGGTATGTTGCGCTTCATTACTCTGGGATTTCTTTCCGTATCTCTTCTCTCCGCTCAGGAGCTTTCCAATATTCTGCAACTCACGCACGGTGGTGAGAACGCCGAAGCTTACTGGTCCCCCGATGGCAAGCGCCTCATCTTCCAGTCCACTCGGGGCGAAGGGAAGTGCGACCAGGAATACATCATGAACGCCGATGGCTCCGACCAGCACCTCGTCTCCACCGGCAAAGGCCGCACCACCTGTGGCTACTTCCTGCCCGATGGCAAACACATCGTCTATGCTTCCACCCATCTCGCCGCGCCCGGCTGTCCGCCCGATGCCGACCGCAGCAAAGGCTACGTCTGGGCCGTCTACCCCGGCTACGATATCTTTGTCGCAAAAGACGACGGCACGGATGTGAAGCGCCTCACCACCGCCGACGGCTATGACGCCGAAGCGACCGTGAACTGGAAGACAAAGAAGATCATTTATACCTCCATGGCCTCCGGCGATCTGGACCTCTGGACCATGGATCTCGACGGCGCCCACAAGAAACAGCTGACGAAAAGTTTCGGCTACGATGGCGGCGCCGTCATCTCCCGCGATGGCAGGAAAATCGCCTGGCGCGCCGGCCATCCGACCACTCCCGAGACGAAGCAGAAATACAGCGATTTGCTCAAAGAAAACCTCACCAGCCCCTTTAAGATGGAGCTTTTCGTCTCCGACATCGACGGCTCGAATGTGAAGCAGATAACCGACTTCGGCTGCGCCTCCTTCGCGCCCGCTTTTACTCCGGACGGGAAGCAGATTCTCTTCTCTTCCAACAAACACAACTGCGACGGTCGTAAGTTCGAGCTATATCTCATCAACGTGGATGGAACCGGCCTGCGTCAGGTGACGAATCTCGATGGGTTCACCTCCTTCCCCGAGTTTTCCCCGGATGGCAAAAAACTGGTCTTTGTAACCGACTGGAAAGCCGCCGCCCGTTACGAGTTCAATGTGTTCACGGCGGACTGGAAGTAACCGGCGCACGACTGTGACAGCACCGCTGTGAAAACAAGAGCCGAAATCGCCGAATCCCGCGCGTTCCTCAGCTGGCAGGAATATCAGAACGCGCTCAAACGCGCCGTCGCTCCCCTGACGGCGGAGCAACTACGACAACGGCCATTGCCAGGCCGCCGCACGCCCGGCGAAATCGCCGAACACATCGTCTTCGGGCGAGCCCTGCATCTCTGCCGAACCTTGGGCCCAGCGGCCGCGGAACTGGCGCCCTATCGGCAATGGCAGAACGCAGGCGACCCGCCCCGCACGGCTGCCGAGATCGTTGTGTTTGTCAACTAGGTGTGGCCCACCTGTGATACTGTCATTTGGCCCACTTTGATGGTCTGATCTGGCCCCCCTGTTCCTGTGGTTTGCCTGCTCGCGCAGACGCTCTTCCGAGTT
>CAINNJ010000066.1 GCA_903851195.1 uncultured Acidobacteriia bacterium | reverse complement strand
GTCACCGTCTGCCCGAACGAAGACGGGTTCGGCGATCCCGTCAGGGTCGTGGTTGAGGAAGCCTGGTTGACGGTCTGCGTCAGCGTCGCGGAGATGCTGGCTGCGTCGTTCGTGTCTCCGCCGTATGCCGCCGTCAGCGAGTGAGCCCCGACTGGAAGGTTCGACACCGTGAACGTCGCCACGCCGTTGCTCATCGCGGCGGTGCCCAGAGTTGTCGTGCCGTCTTTGAATGTGACGCTCCCGGAAGCGGTGGACGGGGTGACGGTCGCTGTGAGCGTTACGGTTTGTCCGAACGTAGACGGATTCGGCGATCCCGTCAGGGTCGTGGTTGAGGAAGCCTGGTTGACGGTCTGCGTCAGCGCTGCAGAGACACTCGCCGCGTCGTTGGTGTCCCCGGTGTAGGCGACTGTCAGCGAGTGAGCCCCGACCGAAAGGTTCGATACGGTGAACATCGCCAGGCCGTTGCTCATCACGGCGGTACCCAATGCTGTGGTGCCGTCTTTAAATGTGACGTTGCCGGAAGCGACCGCTGGTGTGACCGTCGCCGTCAGCGTTACGGTCTGCCCGAACGTAGACGGATTCGGCGATCCCGTCAAGGTCGTGGTTGAGGAAGCCTGGGTGACCGTCTGCGTCAGCGCTGCGGAGACACTCGCCGCGTCGTTGGTGTCCCCGGAGTAGGCGACTGTCAGCGAGTGAGCCCCGACTGGAAGGTTCGACACCGTGAACGTCGCCATGCCGTTGCTCATCGCGGCGGTGCCCAATGCTGTGGTGCCGTCTTTGAATGTGACGTTGCCGGAAGCGACCGCGGGTGTGACCGTCGCAGTCAGCGTTACGGCCTGCCCTAACGTAGACGGATTCGGCGACCCTGACAGCATGGCAGTCGTTGACGTCGGGTTGACGGTCTGGGTCAACGCTGCCGAGACACTCGTCGCGTCGTTGGTGTCCCCGCCGTATGCCGCTGTCAGCGAGTGAGCCCCGACCGAAAGGTTCGACACCGTGAAACTCGCCAAGCCGTTGTTCAGCGCAGCAGTGCCGAGCGTCGTCGTGCCGTCTTTAAAAGCGACGTTGCCGGAAGCCGTGGAAAGGGTGACGGTCGCCGTCAGCGTCACCATCTGCCCGAACGTAGACGGATTCGGCGATCCCGCCAGCGTGGTCACGGAAGTCTTGGGACTCACCACCAGACTGAGCTTTTGCACCGCACTCGAACTGCCCTGATCTCCCACTTGTATGGAACAGTCGATCGTCCCGGCCGTGATTGTCGTTCCGGCCAGCACGCCCGCTTCCGTAAACGAGAGCCCCGTGCCTGTCAGGCAACCGGGGTTGAGCAGGCTCCAGCTATAAGGCGGGATTCCTCCGGATGCCTGGATCGTCTGGCTGAACGCCGCGCCCACGATCGTGGCGGGAAGGGACTGGGTAACCACCACCAGCGGCGCCGGGTTGATCTTGAGCCCAACCAGCAGTTTGGCGCTTTGCGGTGACGGCGAACTGTCCGTAACCGAGACCTGGAAATACGTGGTCTGCTGGACGGCACTTTGCGGTATTCCGCTCAACAAGCCCGTGCTGTCGAAAACCAGTCCAGCCGGCGTTGAGCTGTCGAGAGTGGACCATTTATAGGGCGCGATTCCGCCCGCTACCGGAACCTGCGCCGAATAGCTCTGGCCCACGGTTGCATTGCTGAGGATGATGAACCCGGCGGGCGCTCCAGGGAAGGTTAACGCCGCCTCTGCGTGACGGCAAAATCCGCATAACGCCGCCAGGAGGCATAACCGGGTAAGGTCAATCCTCACAAACGGTTCACCCGTCGACCCGCCTTGCGAGCCGTTTCAGCGTGCTCCGGCCCAGCAGGAAGACGGCGCCGGCGAAGCCGGCAAACCAACCTGTGTTTGGTTCCGGCGCACCGGTGAGAGCGGCGGCATCGGGAGTTGCGGTGATAACCCATCCGGTGACCTGGTTGGGCGTAAAGATGAGATTCAGCCCGGCGAAGTTCGTCCCGGTAGCCGGATCGTTCATGATCTTCTGGTAAATCGTGCTGTTGGCCGTGGTGTACGCGAAACCGGGCGCACTCTCGATCGCCGATTGCAGATCCGTGCTCCCGGGATCTGTCCCGCCAAAGCCGGGCGTGATTCCCGCCAGAGCCAAGGGGGACCCGAGCAAGGTGTTGACTTCGCCGGTGACGTTCGGATCGAGCGAGTTGAAGGCGGCATAACCGAAAACAATCGTGCCATCGTCGTAGATCTGCAACTGAAAGGTGGCAAGGTTCGAGGCTTCGGGGGAAAAACCCGGCGGAGGCGCGTAAGAACCGACGTCCAGGAACGTGAAGACAGCGCGATGGTCGAAGGAATTGAAAAAGATGGTGCCGCCGCTGTTCACCACGTCGATGTCATACCAGGCCGGGGCGATGCGGGGAATCCCCT
Source organism: uncultured Acidobacteriia bacterium (assembly GCA_903851195.1). Lineage (GTDB taxonomy): Bacteria > Acidobacteriota > Terriglobia > Bryobacterales > Bryobacteraceae > BOG-234. The sequence continues at coordinate 137,769 of CAINNJ010000066.1, read as the reverse complement.
GCACAAACTGTGGCGACCCCGGCGTCGGCTGGGCGCCCGCATTGCCGCCGAAGGTTACATAGCCTTTGGAGGACACCGATGCGGACGTGTAGGTCTCGCCGAACAGGACAAAGCTGAAAGGCAGATTCACCGATTTGTCACTCGCCGCCAGATTTGACGAGATCAACGGTGAACCGAAGGCGGATTCCCAAACGGGGGGCAGGGTGATGCCGGAACAGGGTCGCGTAGCAGCGAGTCCTGTCAAAATCACGGCAATCAAAGTTTGAGCATGACCCCTGGATAGTTGGTTCGGCATACTCTCTAACGGTTACTGTCAGGTTAGCATGTTATAAAGATTACTATCCAAAGGCGGATATAGTACCGTTCAGAACTCCACGCGTAAGAGAAGTTGCACCTGCCGGGCTGTTTCGTTCAGGGGCGTCACGGCCGGAAAACCCGAGGCCGTCCCCTGTCTTCCGTAAGTGGCGAGGCCAAACGTGGGCGAGCCGAGCAGGCTGTCGGGATTTCCCAGATTGGCATGGTTCAGGAGGTTGAACGCGTCTGCCCGTACGGTTAGATGCAGGCCTTCGCGCCACTTCGGCGATCCGAATTCCGGCAGCCGAAAGGTGCGCGCGAGCGAAAAATCGACACTATAGAGGCCCGGGCCGCGAAACGCGTTCCGCGCCGTGTTCCCGGGCCGCTCGGGATCCGGGATATCGAACGCCGCGGGATCCAGCAGGTAGACGCCGCCATCGCCCTGGACTCGCTGCGCCGGAATCGCCGCCGCCGGATGAATCAGATCCGCTCTCTGGTTGTAAAACTCGCCGCCGGAAGACGGCGGCAGGAACGTCGGCGAAAGGACCGTATAAGGTGTTCCCGTCCGAAACGCGGCCAGCCAGGCGATTTTCCAGCCTTCCGCCCAGCCGCGCTGCCAGTGCGCCCGGGTTTCCGGCTGCCAGACTCCGGACACGAAGAAGTTATGCCGCTGGTCGAAGGCCGAGTTACCCCGGTCGCCGCGGCTGTCGAACTGGGCCAAAAACGAGGAACGCGGCGTGCTGCCGCTGCCGCCGTTCACGGTCGTGATATTCAGATCCGCGAACTCGCCAATCAGGGGATCGCTCTGGTTGTCGATGGAGTGGCTCCATGTATACGCGGCCTGGAAGATCAGCGTCCGCCCGCGGTACCGGGCCAGAGCGCTCATCGCGTAGTAATCCGAAAGTCCCTGGCCCGAACGCCAGATGATATTCGGCAGGGCATTGTTCAGAGCTCCGGTCGCCGTGGAAAAGTAGCGGTTTACCAGGTCGGACGTAATCAGCCGGCGTCCCAGCGCCCCGGTGCCGTTCACTTCCAGACTGAGATTGTCGCCGGCCGCCTGCTGCACGCCGAGGAAAAACGTCTGCGTATACCCGTTGCGCAGCTTCGGATCGACCAGCGTGGCGGGTTCCTGCAGCCGGTCGAAGAAATTGGCGGAATTATACGAAGACAGCACGGATGAGATCGGCTGCAGATAGTTGGTGCTCTTCGCCGAAATCTGGAAAATCGTGATGTCGATCGGGTTCAGGCGCGTATTCTGCCAGAGGTTGTCGAAAAGGCGGTCATAGAACAGGCCAAAGCCTCCGCGCACGACGGTTTGCGACTTCCCGCGCGGATCCCAGGAGAACCCGAAACGCGGCGCCCAGTCGCGATTGTCCGGCGCGAACAGTTGCTGGTTGCCTCCCGCGGGAACGGCCAGATTGGCGGAAGCGATTCGCGCCGGAAAATCGCCGCCCCTTCCCAGCACGATCTGCGCGTCCGGATTGTTGCTCGTGTTGGTCGGCGAGCCGAACCGCTCATAGCGCAAACCATAGTTCAGCGTCAGGCGGGAAGAGAGCCGGAAGCTGTCCTGGACGAAGAAGAAGCTTTGGTTCAGGCGGTACGCCCGGTCGTAGGCCGGCTGCGAGTTGGTGCTCGCCAGCCGGTTCAGCGCCAGTTGAATATAGTTAGGCTGGTCCGTCGCGAAGCCGAGAATGCCGGAAAACTGGTATTCACCGTCGCGCAGTTCCGTGAGGTACCCGCTGTTGAAGCGAAACAAGCCGCCCGCCCCGGCGGCGATCACGTGCCGGTTGCGCGTCCAGACGGTGCTGTAGATCAACTCCGGGGACCGGTTGTGATTGCGGTAGGAATAGAGCGCCTGGCTGCCGGGCAGCGTAGTGCCGTCGTTTGAGCCGAGCGTAGGGATCTCCGGGTGCGCCCGGTCCCACCAGAGATTGTCGTCGCTGTAGCTGAATTTCAACTCGCTCGTCAGCCGCGGCGTCCATGTGCGCTGCCAGTTGGCCGCGATCCCCGTGGTGTGCTGGTTGATTCCCGACGTGAAATCGGGGTAGGGCGTCCAGAAGAAATCCGGTTCCCCGAAGCGCGCCAGCGCCAGCCGCGCCATGAAGTGGTCGCGCCCGCTTTTCGGCGAAAAGTCGAAGCGCTCCAGCGCCAGCGTCCGGTCGATCACCACGGGTTTCGCCACCGTGTAGTTCGCGGTCAGATTTCGTGCGTCGATCACCGGGCCAGGGTACTTTTCGAGCAGGATTCTCGCGAGGGCGGTCGTGGGAATCCGCAGAGCCGGAATCAGGTTGGTGGTCGGCAGAATGTAGGTCTGCGGATCCGTCCGGCTGTGGCTGATCAGTTCTTCGAGAGCGCTTGAAAAAAAGAGGCGGTCCCGCAGTTCCCGCCGGGGAACCAGCGGCCCCCCGGTCTGGTAGCCGAACTGATTTCCGTTGTCCTGCCGGCGCCCCAGGCCGGTGCGGTTATCTCCGAAATCGGCGGCGTCCAGGGCGGTGTTTTTAAAGTACTCGTAGCCCGTCCCGTGATATGAAGTGCCTCCGGCACGCGTCACCGCATTGGCGATAAAGCCCGCCGATCTGCCGTATTCCGCCGAGTAGTTATTGGTGGAAATCCGGTACTCCTGCACAGCCTCCGGCGCCACCGGATTGAGCGGCCCGGTGACCAGATAGTTGTCGTTTTCCACGCCGTCCAGCAGATAGTTCGATGAAGACGGCCGCTGGCCCGCCACGCTGATTCCCAACCCGCGGCCGGTGGCGCTGTCCGCCGCTACCGTCGGGAGTCCAACCAGAATCGAGTAAACATCGCGCCCCGGCAGCGGCAAATCCCCGATCTGAACCGGGTCGATCACGTAGGACGCGGACGTGTCGAGCGCACCCTTCTGCCCTTTCTGCGATTCGAAGGAACCGGACCGGCTGGAATCCACGTCCGGACCGTAAAAGGTCACGATCGTCTTCGTTCCGGGCAGGAAAACGCTGCGGTACTGGCCCGATTCCCAGACGTCGGTCAAGGGGCGCAGCCGGAAATCGAGCTGAATCCGGCCCGCCACGGGAAGTTCCAGCTGTTGAATTTCCTGCGGCTGGTACTTCTCCCCGCTCGCCCGCACCGTGTAGACGCCCGCGGAGAGCAGGGGCAGGAAATAGTAGCCGGAAGCGTCGCTTCGCAACGTGCCGCTGGCGGCGAGTGTACTGCTGGTGTAGAAGATGGTGGCGCCCGACACGGGCCGTCCCGTAACCGAGTTGAGAATCCGTCCCGAAATGAGGCCCTGGGTGGTCTGAGCCGTGAGTGTTGAGACCGTCAGCGATGATACCGTCAGCGCGGCGCACGCGGCGAATGCGGCCGCCGACCGGCGGAACAGGCTGCGCATAAAAGAATCCCCAGTATACGGCGGGTTGTGAGCCGGAGCAGGGACGCCGGGTTTGCTATCCTGATAAATCAGGACTTTAACGGCGCGGTCTCGCCTGCAAACCGTGGCAGCGAGAGCGCCGATTTCCCTTTTCGGAGATTTCCAGAGCATGTCAGGCCATTCCAAGTGGGCGACAATTAAGCACAAGAAAGCCGCCACCGATGCCAAGCGCGGCAAGATTTTCACGCGCCTCATCAAAGAAATTCAGATCGCGGCGCGCGCCGGCGGCGATGTCGACGGCAACCCCCGCCTCCGCACAGCCGTGGCGGCCGCGAAAGGTGTGTCGATGCCCTCCGACAACATCAAGAAAGCCATCATGCGCGGCACGGGCGAACTGGAAGGCGGACAGATCGACGAAATCATGTTCGAAGGCTACGGACCGGGCGGCGCGGCCGTGCTGGTGAATGTGGCGACCGACAACCGGAACCGGACCGTGGCGGAAATCCGGCACATGTTCGGCAAGCAGGGCGGGAATCTCGGCGAGCAGGGCAGCGTGGCGTGGATGTTCGAGCGCAAAAGCCAGATCGTGATCGAGAAAGAACAGGCCGGCGAAGACGCCCTGATGGCGCTTGTTCTCGACGCCGGCGCGGAAGATCTGAAGGATTCCGGCGATCACTGGGAAGTGATTTCCGACCCCTCGGCTCACGACGCCGTGCTGGCAGCCGTTCAGAACGCGAAGATCGAGACCGTTTCGGCGGAAGTCGCGATGGTGCCGAAAAACCTGATCGCGCTCGAAGGCAAGAACGCCGCGGGCATGACCCGTTTGCTCGACGCGCTTGAAGAGCACGAAGACGTGCAGAGCGTTTACTCCAATTCCGATATCGAGGAAGAAGCCTAATAGCGGAGACGAGGCGCGGAGCCCGATGCGGGTACTCGGAATCGATTGCGGCACGGAGCGGACCGGGTACGGAGTCATCGACAGCGATGGCCGGGCGCATCGCTACGTTGCGGCGGGGTGCATCCGTTCCTCGACGAAAGACCCGCTGGAAAAGCGACTGCTGAACATCGCGGGCGAACTCCGGCGATTGTTCGCGCAGTACCTGCCGGATTACGCCGCCGTGGAGGAGGTCTTCTTTTCCGTGAACGCGAAGAGCGCGCTGAAGTTATCGCATGTTCGAGGCGTGGCTCTGCTCACCGTCGCGGAGGCCGGCGTGACGTTTGCGGAGTACTCTCCTCTGGCCGTGAAGATGAGCGTGGTCGGCTACGGGCGGGCGGAGAAGGCACAGGTGCAACAGATGGTGACGTCGCTGCTGCGGATGGCGGAACCGGTGAAATCGGAAGACGCCTGCGACGCGCTGGCCATTGCCATCTGCCACGCCACGCATATTCCGATGCTGGAGGCCATGGCTTGAAAAGCCTGCTCTTCGGATTGATCGTATTGTCGGGCAGCCTCCACGCCGCCGACCCCCGGCTGATCTTCACGAAATCGTTCCCCGGCAGCACCCCCGCGTACGTCGAGATCTCGGTTTTAAAGAGCGGCGAGGCGGAGTACAAGGAAGATCCCAAAGACGAGAATCCCCTGAAGTTCCAGCTGACGGACGCGGAATCGGGAGCGCTGTTCACCTTAAGCGAAAAGCTCAACCACTTCGCCGAACCGCTGGATGCCGGGCTGAAAATCGCCTTCATGGGAAAAAAGACGTTCCGCTGGGAGGGCGATGGCGGACCGCACGAAAGTTCCTTCAACTACTCCGAAAACCTGGAAGCCAAGACGCTGCTCGACTGGTTCGAGCGGATTGCGGAGACCGAGCGCAGCCTGATCGATCTGGAACGGGCCGTGCGGTTCGATAAGCTGGGCGTGAACGATGCCATTCTGCGGATCGAAGTCACGCGGGACCAGAAGCGACTGGTGGCCGAACAACAGTTTCTGCCCTTGCTGTACCGGGTTGTGAAGAGCGAAAACTACATCCACATGGCGCGGTCGAGGGCGGCGGCGCTGACAGAAAGTATTCGGGCAGCGAAATGAGATGGTTCGCGATCGGTTTTCTGGCGGTGAGCGCGGCGTGGGCGCAGGCTCCGGCTCCGGCCGGCGCGGTGGGCGAACAGGAACAGGCGGAACTTAGTAAAGCCATTGGTGAATCGACCGGCAGCCCCGTCGATTTCATTCGCGCGGTCGAAAAGCACCTGGAGAAATATCCGCAAACGGCGCTGCGGCCGCAGATCGAGAAATCGCTCGCGCAGGCGGCCATGGAAGCGAACGACAGCGCGCGGATCGTTCAGTATGGCGTCCGTTTGCTGCAGGCGGAGCCGGCGAATGCCGATCTCCCCCTCCTTGATCGTGTGACGCGGGCGTTGCTCGAAACCGACGATGCCGAAGCCGCGAAGAAAGCTCTTCCTCTGGCGAAACGATATGGGGCGGCGGTGGAGGCCCGTGGCGCGCACGCGCCGGAAGGGCACCTGAGCGCCGGTCAGTGGGCCGAAGAGGTGAGCAAGGGCAGGGCGCGCGCGCTGGTCCTCGAAGCGCGCGCGACAGGCAACGCGGGGAATCCGGAAGAGGCGGCGAAAATCGCGCAGCGCGCGTGGGAAGCGCAGGCCAATCTGGAATCCGCCCGGGAAGTGGCACGCTGGGCGGCAAGACTGAACCGGACTGCCGTGGCGATTGAATTCTATGCGAATGCCTTCACCGTCGAAGAAGGCCGCGGGGCCGAAAGCGACCGGGCGAAAGATCGGGCGCGCCTGGGCGACCTTTATGTGAAAGCGCACGGCTCAGAAAAGGGTCTGGGCGACCTGATCCTGCAGTCCTACGACCGCATGGCGGCCATGAGGGCGGAGCATCTCGCGAAGATTCGTCTCATGGACCCGAACATCGGGCTCACGGAACTGGCCGATTTCCGGATTCCGGAAGTGGACGGCACCGGAACTCTCTCTCTTGCGTCTCTCAAGGGGAAGGCGGTGGTGATGGATTTCTGGGCAACCTGGTGCGGGCCGTGCCGCGTGCAGCATCCGATGATCGAGAACGTGAAGAAGCGCTTCGGGAAGTCGGACGATGTGGTGTTTCTTTCGGTGGATGCCGATGACGATCATGGGGTGGTCGGGCAGTTCGTAAAAGAGATGAAGTGGGACCACAAGGTCTACTACGACGCGGGGCTGGGCGTGATGCTGAAGATCGGCTCGATTCCGACCATCGTGGTGCTGGATAAGACCGGCCGCATCTCCAGCCGCATGACGGGTTTCATCCCGGACCGGTTTGAGGACATGCTGGCCCAGCGAATCGAAGACGCCCGGAAGAACTGATGCGCCTGAAAGCCGCTATTTTCGTCGGTGTGACCAGCCTGCTGGTGATCGGCAGCGCGGTGGCGTGGCAGAAGCCGTTTCGGGAGTACCCGGGCGTGGAGTATGAGAACTTCCCGTTGCCGCCGGATTATCAGGAAAAAACCGAATGGGTTTTCGCGCGGCTGATGTATCCGGCGCTGCCGACCTACGGCTTTCGCGGCAATCCGGACTGGAAACACGGGGCGGCGAACTGGACAGTGGACTATCCGCGGTCCGACCGGCATCTTTCCGAGGCCGTGCGCCGGCTGACACGGGTGCATGTGCGGTCCGTGGAACAGCCCGTCGATCTGGACGACGGCGACGATGTCTTCAACTATCCCTGGCTGTACGCAGTGGAAGTGGGCTACTGGAATCTCACGCCGGAGCAGGTGGTGAAGTTCCGGGAGTATCTGCTGCGGGGCGGGTTTTTCATGTGCGACGATTTTCACGGCACCCAGGAGTGGCGCGGCTTCACGGCGACCATGAACAAAGTGTTTCCGGACCGGCAGATTGTGGATATTCCGAACGACGACCCGATCTTTCACGTTCTCTACGATCTGTCGAGCCGGTATCAGGTGCCCGGAGCGCAGTTCCTTTACTCGCACCGCGTCTATGAGTATGACGGGTACGAACCGAAGTGGCGCGGAATTTACGACGACAACGGGCGTCTGATGGCGGCGATCTGTCACAACATGGATTTAGGCGATTCGTGGGAGTGGGCGGACGTGCCGGCCTATCCCGAAAAATATTCGTCGCTGGGAATTAAGATCGCCACGAATTATATCGTTTATTCGATGACGCACTGAGGTATTCGATGACGCACTGAGGGCTGTTCGGGCGTCGTGATACGCTGAGAACCACTCGGGCCATCACATGCGAACACGCGCTGCACTGATCACGGCCGGCGGTTTGTTGTTGCTGCTGGGGTCTGCCCGGGCGGTGGAAACCACTCGCCTGGAATCGACGCACCGGGAATCGAAGCCCCGGCCGTTTCGTGAGTATCCCGGCCGCGAGTACGAGAATTTCCCGCTTCCCACCGATTACGCCGAAAAAACCGAGTGGCAGTTTGCGCGCCTGATGTATCCGCAGGCGCAGGGCGGCTTTCGCGGCGGCGGTCGGCGCGGCGGCGGTTTTGGAGGTGGCGGCTTTGGTGGATTCAGGGGCGGCGGGAACTGGAAGCAGGGCGCGTCGAGCTGGACCACCGATTATCCCCGCGCGGACCGGCATTTGTCCGAAGCGCTGCGGCGGCTGACCCGCGTACACGTCCGCTCCGTAGAGCAACCGGTGGACCTGGATGATGACGACGACGTTTACAACTACCCCTGGCTGTACGCCGTTGAAGTGGGGCACTGGGCGCTGACGGATCAGCAGGCGCGGAAAATGCGCGAGTATCTGGATCGCGGCGGGTTTTTCATGTGCGACGACTTCCACGACGTCAACGAGTGGCAGACCTTCGTCGAAAGCATGCAGAAAGTCTTCCCGGACCGGCATATTGTCGACCTGCCGAAAACCGAGCCGATCTTCCACACCATTTACGATCTCGACGATAAGTATCAGGTGCCCGGCGCGCAGTATTTGCGCAGCGGCAGAACCTGGGAGCAGAACGGATTTAATCCGAAATGGGCCGGGATTTACGACGAACAGGGCCGCGTGGTGGTCGCGATCTGCCACAACATGGACCTGGGAGATTCGTGGGAGTGGGCGGACGATCCGCAGTACGACGAAAAATTTTCGGCCATGGGAATTCGCATCGCCTCCAATTACCTCGTGTATTCCATGACACACTGAGCAGATGATTCTTCTGCTTTGTCTTGCCGTCTCGCTGCTCCCGGACGCGAACTCGATGGTCAGCAGCGTGATCGCGCATGAGAAGTCGGAAGCTGTCAGGCGCCAGAGTTATACCCGTCGCGAAGAAGTAACGAAACTGCATTTCGGCAAGGACGGGAAAGAATCGTCGCGGGAAACCGAGACTTTCGACGTTATTTTTCTGGAAGGCGCGGCTTACCGCAAGCTGATTCAGCAGAACGGGAAACCGCTGGCGGCGAAGCAGCAGGCCAGGGTGGAAGCGGAACTGGCCAAAGAGAAGGCGCGTCGCGCGGGCGAGCGCCGGAACGGGCTGATTCACCGGACGATACGTCTGGGCGGAATCGCGCAGGCCCCGAAGTTTTACGACGTTTCGGTGAGCGAAGATTTGTTCAACGGGCGCGCGGTGTGGAAGCTGGAAGGGACGCCTCGCGCCGGCGTAACCGCAGTAACGGAGCAGGAGAAGAACGCGCGGGGCACAAAGCAGACCTGGTGGGTCGATCCGGAGGAAAAGGCCGTGCTGCGACAGCGCACGGAGTTTCTGGAGCCGCTGAACGGGGTGCAGCCGGGGTCCGTCTGGGTGATGGATTTCGAGAAGATCGGCGGCGATTGCTGGTTGCCGGTTCACAGCCTGCTGACTTATGACCTGCACGTGGCGAACTTCATCAGGGCACAGGGCTCGCAGGATATTCGGTTCCTGGATTACAGGAAATTCGAAGTGGACAGCAGTGTGGTGTTCGAAGAACCGAAGTAGACGCGATCAGAGTTCCGAGAGCAGGCGCAGGTAGGAGGCATAGCGCGGGCCGCCGGCTTCACGCACCGCGCAATCGGGATCGTCGCGATGGGCGCAGTCGCGGAAGCGGCAGGCGTACTGATTGAACTCCGGAAACGCCGCCTGAATTTCGGCCAGCGTCAGGTGCCCCAGGCCGAACTCCCGAATACCGGGCGTATCAATAATTCGGGCACCGTTCGAAAGTTCATAAAGACGGGAGGTGGTGGTGGTGTGTCGGCCGGCGCCGGTTTCGTCATTCACCTTACCCGTGACGGCGCGTTCTTCGCTGGCGAGGGCGTTGAGCAGGGAACTCTTGCCCACGCCGCTGTGTCCGGCGAGAACGGCGGTGCAGTCGGCGATCAGGTCGCGAAGTTCGTCGATGCCTTTTCCCGTGACGGTGGAGCAGAGCACGGTAGGGACTTCGAAGACGCGGGCTTCCGGGACGTCGTCGACCAGATCCGCCTTGTTGATGCAGAGGATCGGACGGATACCGCCACGGGCCGCGGCGACGAGGTAGCGGTCCACCAGACCCGGCCGGAAGGGCGGATTCGCGGCGGCGGCCACGATCAGCAGCACGTCGATATTGGCGGCGATGACGCGCTGACGGTTGACGTTCGCGGGGTCGGTGCGCGAAAGCGTGGTGCGCCGGGGGGCGATTTCGAAGACCTTCTCATGGCGGATGGAGACTTCATCGCCGGGCGCCACCGGAATTTCATAGCGGATGGTGCGCGTGGTCCCGTTCTGCGAGACCGTGCACGATTTCACGCTCACGCCGATCACCAGAGCGGAAGGGCCACCGACTCGTTTCTCAACGGCCTTCTTCTGCGGGCGGTCCTTGCGAACTTTGCCGAGGTGCTCCTCGTGCATCTGCTCGTGCTTGCTCATGGTCGGGTTCTGTCGGTTTGCGGGTGAGCGGGCACTGGCAAAACAAAGGTTAGCAAAAACTTATTCGATGACGATGACAACTTATTCGATAACGACGACCTCATGGTCCAGAACCGAAGCAAGTTCGGTATGGAGCCATCCGCCCGAGACGCTCGCAGTAGCGGACTTACCGGCGACCAGCAGCTTCGCGGTGCGCCCGCGGACTCCGGCGGGCAGACGCACGCTGACCTTCAGCGGTCCCGACGGAACCAGTTCGTCGATGGGCAACCGCCCGGTAATGGTGAGATTGACAACGTGGGCGATCACGCGGCCAGGCTGCGTGTAGAGGTTGCAATCGAACGTGCCGTGACCCTCGACGCGCAGCGGGATCTCCCCTTTCGCGGCCCAGCGAACCAGGTTGGCGAGCAGGTTCGCATAGTCCGGCAGAGAGTCTTTGTTGTAGCGGCGATCCAGATCGGCAGGCAGGAACGCCACGTTGCCATGGAGAATCAACCCGGGGATATCCGTCTTCGGCTGCCGCATCCAGGCGGTCTCGGGCGGGTAGATGGGAAAGGGCGGCACGTACGTCAGCGGGACCGTTGCGCCTTCGGCCACGCGAACGGCCTGCAGCGCGCCGCCGAACGGGATAATATCGGTTTCGTCGAAGCCCTGGAGCACGGCGTGGCGTTTTGCGCCCGGCTGATTTTTCGGTTCGTCGCCCGCGTTCGGTCCCCAGATGCCGCCGCGCATTTCGGGGCTGAGCCGCAGGTAGGTGTGCAGGTTCTGCACGGCCGTGGCGCGCTCCCCGCCTGCCGTGCCGGTGAAGTGCGCGCCGAAGAGGTCGGCCAGACCATAGTCCGCGCGGGCATCGCCCATTTCGTTGTAGAGGCTGGTGGCACCGGTCGCGACCAGCGCGCCGCCCGCCGCGACGAACTTCTTCACGGCCTCGCACTGCGCATCGGTCAGCACCGCGATATTGGGCATCACCAGCACCTTCAGGTTGGCGGCTTCGCGTTCCAGATGGTCGATATGCAGCGGGATGTAGGGAATGCGCGCGCGTCCCATGGCGTCGGCAAAGCCGCGGTAGGGCGCGTCGGTGAGGTCGGCCGCGCGGTCCTGGCCGTAGAAATCGGTGTTGCGCTGGCTCCAGACCAGACCGACATTCGCCAGCGGACGCCGGTTCAGCAGATAGCGCTCATTGGCCGCGTAAAATTTCATGAGCGGCTCAGCCGTGTGGTACATCCGGCGGTCTTCGTGATAGGCGCCGATGTGGTGCCACCAGGGCTGAATGCCCCCGGCGAAACCTTCCACCATCCACATCTGCGCTTCGGGCGCGGGCTTACTGGCGACGCGGAAAGAGTTCCGGCCGGACTGGTACATCGCCATGCTTTCCGGCGCCAATTTGTCCCAGCCTAAAACGCCGTGGACGAGTTTGCCGGTGTCGGCATTTTCCTGAAAGCCGCCGACGCCCCGGGCCTGGTGATCGAGGAACACCATCTCGGCGCGGCCGAAGATCGCTTTGCAGTCGCGGAACGAACGGCTTTGCGACGAAACCGAGCCGCTGTTCATGCCGAACCAGAGGCAGTCGGGGCCGCCTGCGGCTTTCGTGGCGCGGTTATTCAGATCCCAGATCTCGATGCGGCGCGCGTAATTCCAGTCGATCCACTTGCGGTAGGCGGGGTCTTTCCAGTCCGTTTTGGCGGGCAGTGCCGAGCCGGCTTTTTCGCGGAATTTGCGGGCGCAGTTGTCGCAGTAACAGATGCTGTCCCGCGTGAGGCCGCTCCAGCTGTTATCGGCGAACCCCTCGGGGTGGCTGCGCTCGATGATTTCGGTGAGCACGGCGGGCAGATATTCGTCGTAATACGGGCTGTTGACGCAGGTGACGAACTTGTCTTCGGCGCGATAGGGGTTGCCGTTTTTCTCGCGGCAGAACCAGTCGGGATGGGCTTTGAAGAAATCCTCGGTGGTGCGGTTGGAATCCATGCGGGCGATGACGGTCAGCCCATCGTCATGGGCCGCTTTGGCGAGGTCGCCGTAGAGATCGCGGCCGTTGAGGAATTCGGCGCGATGCTGCAGCGGGTATTTGCTCGGGTAGTACGCGACGATGCCGCCGGCGTTGATGATCACGCCCTGCGTGCCGGTCTGTTTCCAGAAGGCGCGCCACCAGGCGATGTCGTAGCGGTCGGGATCTTTCTCCGTGATGTTGGTCTGGCCCCAGCGGATGGTGCGGCGATACCAGGGGAGTTTCGCCGCCGGCGCGGTCTGCGCTGTGCCCTCCACGGCAGTGAGGGCCGCGCCGGAGGCGGCCATCACGAACTCACGTCGGCTGGTGTTTGTCATTAGAACGGGAGAATCTCTTCGCGGATCGGGTCGAAATCGAGACGCCGCTTCTGCATGTAGGAGATGTTGCCCAGGTGCGAAGCCTGCGCGGAACGATGGCCGATGAGCACGTCGCCGTTCGGCAGTTTCCTCGAACGCACGCAGTCGAGGAAATTGTTGACGTGGGCCTGCGTCAGAGGGTCGGGACCGGGCTCGACTTTGACGACCGTGGACTGCGCGCCGCGGCCCACCGGGAAGAATTCGAAGTGGCTGCGGTCGATGAACAGACGCCCCTGGGTGCCGCAGATTTCGACCGCCGCGCCGCTGATACCGGGAGCGAGCGTGGCCTCAAAAGTGGCCGTGTAATCGCCGGGATACTGCAGCAGTACGTTGATGGTGTCGGGCGCGGTGCGGCCGTCCTTGTAGTTGTAGACGCCGCCGGCGGCCTGCGCGGAAAACGGAATGTCCTGGCCCATGAACATATGGACCACGTCGATCCAGTGCGTGAACAGATCGGTCACCTGGCCGCCGCCGAAGTCTAAATAAGCCCGCCAGTTGAAATACTGCTGCGGATCGTAATCGCGCCATTTGAGCGGTCCCAGGAAATGCGCCCAGTCGAGGTTGGAAGGGCGCGTGGCGAGCGAGGCCGGCGCTTTGCGCAGGTGGTAGGTGTTACCGTGCCACCAGGTGCGGCAGAGCGTCACCTTGCCGATTTTTCCGGAATCGATGTACTCGGCCTTCGCCTGCAGATAGTGCTTGCCGGAACGCTGCTGCATGCCCACCTGGCAGATGCGTTCATTCACGCGGGCGGCCTTGACGATATTCGGGCCTTCCTCCATCTTCAGTGTGAGCGGCTTTTCGCAGTAGACGTCCTTGCCGGCATTCAGCGCGTCGATGGCGCAGACGGCGTGCCAGTGATCGGGCGTGGTGACCTGCACGATATCCAGATCTTTCTGCTCGAGCAAGGCGCGGTGATCTTTGTAGGATTTCGCGTTGGGATGCTTCGTCTTCACCTGATCGATCTTCGCGGCGTAGACGTCGCAGACCGCGGCGACTTCCACGTTGGAATTCGTGGTGAACAGATCCATGTCATGCTGGCCGCGATCGCCCGCGCCGATGATGCCGTAACGCAGTTTGTCATTGGCTCCCATGACGCGGGAGTAAGACGCGGCGCCCATGGTGACGGCGGCGCCGCGTAACAGGTCTCGTCGGGTTCCCGACAAATCAGTGCTCATGTGTCCGCAACCTTTCCGGTACGGCTCACATGCTATCAGAGCGGGTGTTTACAGGGGACGCAGCCAGACATCTTCGAGGATGTTGACCGACGACATGACAGTCTGGCCACCCACGGTCAGACGGATCATGAACGTGCCGGGTTCGAGGAGCGGCCCCGCGGGCGCGCCGCCCCCGAATCCACCACCACCGCCGCCTCCGCCACCACCGCCGCGTCCACCCGCGACGAACGGCACCGGGACAGGCCCGGCCGGACGCGCGCCGGGGGGAACGGGCGGGGCTGTGGGATCTTCCGGAACCATCTCCGGCGGCGGGCCGCCACGGCCACCACCACCGCCCCCGCCGAAGCCGCCGCCGCCACGACCGGCGCCCGCCGGAACGGGCCCGCGCATACTCCACTGGAAGCGATTCATGCCGGCCTCGATGTTCACATCCATGGTGCTGACCACCTTATTGGCCTGCAGGAATTCCACCTTGCCCGCGCCGAGCGCGGATTTGGCGAGGATGCTGATCGCGGTGCCGCCTTCGGGATTGCGGCCGACGAATTCACGGTTCGCCGCATGGCGCTGGCTCTGCACATCGTTCTTCCAGAGAATCGCGGGGCGCGGATCGAAGAGGGTGACCTCCTGCGCGCCGGCTTGCCCGAGATGTTCCAGCGGCGAGATGTCATCCGCAATAAAAATCGAGCGGCCGTGCGTGGCGACGATCAGGTCGCGGTCGCGCGGATGGATCAGAATATCGTCCACGCGCACGCTCGGCATGTTGTTCATGAACTTCTTCCATGACTTGCAGCCGTCGAGCGTGACGTAGAGGCCGAACTCGGTACCGACGAAGAGGAGATCCGGATTTTCCAGGTCTTCGCGCAACGCGTTGATGTTGCCTTTCTTCGGCAGATCGCGCGTGACGTTGGTCCAGGTCTTGCCGTAATCGGTGGTCTTGAAAAGATACGGCGCCCAGTCGTCCAGACGATGCGCGTCGAGTGCGACGTAGGCCGTGCCGGGGTCGAAGTGCGAAGGCTCGATGCGGGAGATCTGCACGTTGCCTTTGGGCGCGCCGGTGATGTTGGCGTAAACGCTTGTGAAGTTGTCGCCGCCGTCCTGGCTGACCTGCAGACTGCCATCGTCGGTGCCCAACCAGATGATTCCCGGCTTCGAGGGCGATTCGCGCACCTGCGTGGCAAGGGAATTGGCCGAATAACCGTCGTGCTTCTCGGCCATCGGCTTGTCGCCCGCCACGCCCATGATGGGCAGTTCGGGGGACCAGCGATAAACGTTCTTCGTCAGGTCCTTCGGATTCATCTTCCACGTGTCGCCGCGGTTGGTGGACTTGAAGAAATACTGCGACGCCATGTAGAGCACGGCAGGATTGTGCGGGGAGATCTCGAAGGGGGCGTTCCAGTAGAAGCGCAGCGGATCGAGCTTCGGGGGCGCGTTGATCACGTTCGGGGTACCGCCGCGTCCACCGCCGCCAACACCTGCGCCGCCACGTCCGCCGGCCGCGGCCTGCACGGCTTCAGCGGGCGCCGAACCGGCTGTCGGATTGGTCGCGGCCGGATTGGCCGGCGTCGGGTTTTCGTTGGCCGGGGTTGCAGCCGGCGTTGCAGTCGGTGTTGCAGTCGCCGCCGTCGTGGTGGGCGGGGGAGGCGCCACCGTCGGCTTGATGCTCTTCTGGGTCGAAGCGCGCAGATCGTGCCGGCTCATGTTGCCGTCCTGCGATTCGCCGTAGACCGTGGCCCAGTCGGTGGGGTCCTGCCGCGTGTAGAAGCCATCGCCGCCGGAGATGGTGTACCAGTCGGTATTCACGGCGCCGCCGGTGGAACGTAGCGCGCTGGGTCCGCACCAGGCATTATTATCCTGCAGACCGCCGCAGACGAAATAGGGGCGGCGCATGTCGGCGGAGACCTGATAGAACTGGCCGGTCGCGATGGTGTTGTGGTAATCCCACGTGTAGCCGCCGTCCAGGCTGATATCGAGCCCGCCGTCGTGGCCCACGGCGACAATTCGGGGATCCGAGGGGTTAATCCAGAACGCGTGGTAGTCGGTGTGGGAGCCGGTCAGGCCCTTCCATGTTTTGCCGCCATCGAGCGACATCTGGCCCGGGGTGCCGCCGACGAAGACCTTCTGGTCGTTGACGGGGTCCACGCGGATCTGGCTGAAGTAGGTGGGGCGCTGGTTCTGGTTGCTGAGGAAGGTCCAGGTCGCGCCGCCATCGTCGGAGCGGAACACGCCGCTGCCGTTCGGATTGGGCGGGGGCGGGGCCGCGCCGCGTCCTCCGCGACCTCCGCCCGCCGCTGCCGCCGCCTCGGGCGTTCCGGCTGCCGCTTCACCCGCGGGTCCGGAGGATTCGCCTGCCGCCGCGCCGCGTCCGCCGGCCGGAGCGGGACCGCCCTCGGCCGTGGTGCCGCCGCCGGTGCCGGCGCTCGCTCCGGCCTCCACCTGGGCGTAAATCGTGGTCGATTTCGCGGGAAAGATGGAAATCGCGATTCGCCCGTAAATATTGTCCTTCGGCTTTGGCCAGCCCGGTCCCTCAAGCTTGGCCCAGGTGTTGCCGCCGTCCGTCGATTTCCAGAGCGCGCTGCCCGGTCCGCCGCCGTTGTAACCCCACCACGTGCGACGCCGCTGGAAAGAAGAAGCGTAGACGATTTTGGGATTCGCGGGATCGATGGCCACATCGTTGAAACCGGTGTCGGGATCGATGTATTTCGATTTTGTCCACGTCTTGCCGCCATCCACCGAGCGATAGAGGCCGCGTTCCGCGTTCTGCCCGAAAAGATGGCCCATGGCCGCGATAAAGACAATCTTCGGATTGGTGGGATCGACCGCCACGCGATTGATGGACTGCGTGTCGTCAAGACCCAGATGATTCCACGTTTTGCCGCCGTCCGTGGTGCCCCAGACGCCGTCCCCAATGGAGGAACTCTGGCGGTTGTTCGCCTCGCCCATGCCGACGTAAACGACATTTGGATCGGACGGCGCAATGCCGATGGCGCCCACCGATTCATTCGGCATGTTGTCGAACTGCGACTTCCAGTGGTTGCCGCCGTCGGTCGATTTCCAGAGGCCGCCGGTGGCGAAGCCGATGTACAACAACATCGGGTCCTTCGCGGAGCCCTGGATGTCGTCGAGACGGCCCATCATCACGGCCGGACCGATGGACCGGAATTCAAAGCCCCGCAAAAGCGGGTCGGTGGACTGGTTGGGTTTCGGCGCCGCGGGGCGCGTTGCAACCTGCGCCCACAAAAGACCCGCGATACCAAGGGAACCCGCGGCGACCGGTAACAGGACGCGCCGGGAAAAACGGAAGTTGAACGCCATCGATTAAAAGCTCCTGGACCTGTTTCAGCGGCGTGGGGAAAGAGGTGATTGTAATGACATCATACCCGGCGGTTCCGTGTTCGCAAACAGCCGATATACTTGCTCGATAAAGAGCGCTTCGAAACCATGATTTCCCGAATGTACGGAATATTCGTCTCATTACTCCTTTCCACCTGCTGTTTCGCGCAATCGAGCGCGGGCGGGGGCACCATTCAGGGGACGATTAAAGACATCTCCGGCGCCACGCTTCCGCTCGCCCGTCTGCAGATCACGCATGTCGAAACGGGGGAAGTCATCCGGTCCGGCGCCAATGGCGCGGGTTTCTTTTCCACGCCGCCGCTGAAGATCGGGCGCTACAAAGTCCGTGTGGAAGCCACGGGAATGAAGGCCTGGGAAAGCGAACTGACACTCGAAACCGGGCATATCGAGAACCTGGAACCGGTGCTTTCGCCGGGGCAGGTCTCCGATACCGTGGAGGTGACCGATTCCATTCCCCTGGTCACCACCACGGAGCCCACCAACGCGCACACCCTGGACGCGAAACGAATCGAAGAACTGCCGATTAACGGCCGGAATCTGAACACGCTCATCGAGCAGACTTCCCCCGGCGTGGAGCAGGTGATCGACGTGAACGGCGGCGTGCGGTCCGGCGGGCTGATGGTGTACGGCACCGGTTTCGTGCAGGACGGCGCCCCGTCGAACAACCGGGAGTTCGGCGGCTCGATGAATCAGCAGGGCCTCGATTCCATTGGCGAGGTTCGAGTGGAGACGAGCACGTCGTCGGCGCGCTACAACACGCCGACCTCCGTGGTGGTGACCACGAAAAGCGGCACCAACCGGATTCACGGCTCGCTCTATGAGACGGCGCGCAACAACGCGTTCGGCGTGGCGCGGGCGCGGCAGGACGTCAATCTGAGCGGCGCTCCTTATCAGACGCCGAAACTCATTCGCAACGAGTTCGGCGGCACCATTGGCGGCCCGGTTTTTCTGCCGTCTTTCGGGCTGAACGGCCGCCGGCTTTATGACGGGCGGAACCGGACGTTCTTCTTCGTGTCGCGCGAAGGGACGGAGTTGCGCGAGGGGCTGACGAAATCGTTCAGCGTTCCGACCGTGGCCATGCGCGGCGGCGATTTCAGCGGGATCACCGACACGTCCTACCGTCCGCTCACGATCTACGATCCGCGCACGACGACAATCGTTCCGGTGGGAACGCGCCACATCGCGATGCGCACGCCTTTCCCCCGCAACATCATTCCGGCGAGTCTGGAAAGCCCGCTGGCAAAGACCGTCTGGGGATTCACGCCGCTGCCTTCCGACTCCACGGATCCCGTATTCACCGGCAATCTGCGGGTCGCGGTGCCGACCAACGGGCTGCCGAATCTGAGCGACAACCCGACCACCGTCAAGATCGATCACCGCGTCGGGAACAACGACAATTTCTTCGTGAAAGTGAACGGCGGCAATCGCCACACGAATTTCCAGGGCACGGGAAGCACCACCGGCGCGCCGACCAACGGACAGGAAGCGAACGTCACCTACCTGCCAATGGACGCCATTACCGTGGCGGCCAGCTGGACGCACGTGTTCTCGTCATCATTCTTCGTGGAGACGAACGCGAACCAGACGTGGCAGGCGACGCAGACCGTGAACGGGCCGGTGCAGCAGGACTGGGCGAAGGCTCTCGGTCTGCCGAATCCCCTGGGCGATATCGGTTTTCCGAATATTACGAGCGTGCAGTTCATGAATTATGTGGAAGGCGACAACCGCCGCGGCCTGCACAGCAAAATCTTCGGCGCGCAGCAGAATTATTCGTGGATCAAAGGCACGCATAATGTTCAGTTCGGCGGCGGAATCTCCCAGGAGAACCAGAATCTGTTGCCGGACGAAGGCGCGATTTCCGGATCCGCCGCGTTCAACAGCCTGGCAACGGCTCTCGAAAGCTCCACCAGCGGCTCCGACGCGAGCCCTTCGGCCGTGGCGCAGACGGGCTTCGACGCGGCGAATTTTTATCTGGGTTACGCCGCCAGTTACACGGTGACTCTGAAGCGCAGCGTGATGCACCTGACCAACCGGACTTTCTTCGGCTACGCGCAGGACAGCTATAAAGTCTCGCCCCGGCTGACGGTGTTTGCCGGGCTGCGCTGGGATATCAGTCCGGCTTTCACGGAGAAGAACTACCAGCTGAATTCCTTCGACGTAAAGAACCACGCGATCGTGCTGCCCAAGCCGATCGATTACTACACGAAACTGGGGCTCACCAGTCAAAAGGTGGTGGATATTTACTCGAACGTCGGCGTCACGTTCGAGACGGCGCAGC
Source organism: uncultured Acidobacteriia bacterium (assembly GCA_903851195.1). Lineage (GTDB taxonomy): Bacteria > Acidobacteriota > Terriglobia > Bryobacterales > Bryobacteraceae > BOG-234. The sequence goes on along the minus strand of CAINNJ010000066.1, from coordinate 118,201 downwards.
AGGCCGGGATCTCGCCCGATATTTTTCCGAATAATTACTTCGATATCGGGCCGCGGCTGGGAGTCGCGTACCGACTGTTCGACGGCAACAAACAACTGGTGGTGCGGGGCGGTTACGGCGTGTATATTTCCCCACTGCCGATGCGCACTTTGCTGGCGCAGTTCTCCAGCATGGCGCCGTTCCGTTCGACCTTCCAGTACAACCCGAACAACGCGACTTACAGTCCGGATTCGATTCCCAATTATCTTCTGCGCGTCAATCCGGGCTACGTGGCGGGCGTGAACACGTCGAATCTGATCGATCTGAATAATCCGTCGCAGGTTGGACGCGGGCAGACCGTGGTGGGGCTTTCTCCCGATCAGCCCAGCGCGAAAGTGCACGAGTGGAATCTGGTGCTGGAGAAGCAGGTCAGCCCGACCCTGGTAGTCCGGCTGACTTACGACGGCAAACACGGCGTGCATATGGATCAGCTGAATGAGATCAATCCCGCGCCGACCACTTATGCATGGGAGACGGAGACCGGCACGGTGCCGCCAACCGGAGCTTATTCGGGTGTGGCGACGCGGCCCTATGACCAGAGCGCGTACGCCTCCGTGCGCCTGCTGCAGAAGACGGGACTGATCAACTCGCAGCAGTTCACCGCGCAGGTGGAGCGGCGTTTCACGAAGGGGCTGGGTTTTCAGGCTTTCTACACGCTCACCAACACGATGCGCCTGGCGGGAAACTCCTTCCGGGATGGCGTTTATCAGCCGCCCTCGGCCTACCTGCCGGGTGCGCTGCCGTCGACGGACTTCGACGCAATTAACCGGTTTGAGAATTATGCGCGCGACACCTCCGTGCCGCAGCATCGGGTGCGGTGGAACTGGCTCTACGATGTCCCGTTCGGGCGCGGGCAGAGGTTCGGCGGACGGATCCCGAAGGCCCTCGACGTCGTGTTGGGCAACTGGCATTTTTCCGGCTCGGGCACGATTGTGAGTTCCTGGTTCGCGCTGCCCACCGACAACTGGGGCTATCTGGGAAAAGTGGAAGTTTACGGAAAGAAATATAAGATTCTCGATTGCCGCGGCACACCGGCGAACGGCACGAAGGTGTCGGACGAACGGTGCACCGAAGGCTATCTCTACTTCAACGGCTACATCTCAAAGCGGGTGATCAACAGCCGGAATGCCGCGGGCCTGCGCAACGGCGTGTTCGGCTTGCCGGATAATTACCAGCCCGCGATTCTGCCGATCACACCGTGGCCGGCGGGCGGTTCGACCAGCGATCCGAACGGCGCTCAGTACGACACCAATGTGGTCTATCTGAAGCTGAAGGACGGGTCCACGCAGCGGATCGCTTACGACAACGGCGGGCTGCATCCGTGGCGCAACCAGTATCTGCTCGGACCGTTCAACTGGAACATGGACGCCTCGTTCCAGAAGCAGGTGCGGATCCGGGAAAGCGTGCAGCTGCAGATGAATGTGGATCTGTTCAATGTGACCAACAATCAGGGCACGGTGACGCCATCGAGTGAAGGCATCGTGACGCTGGGCAGTTCCTACGGCGGCTTCGGGTTCCGGCCGCGGCAGGTTCAGTTGACGGCGCGGCTGAAGTGGTAGGTCAGCGGCCGCACGCCGCGGCGCGTCCGAAAGGCTGGTTCGCGGCGGCATCCCAGAGCGGCGTGGGGTGTCCGTCCGGACAGATGGCCTCGGCGCTGGCCGGGGCTTTGAACGTCACGTGAAGCACGGCGCCCTGGCTGTCATTCACGCCTTCGCTCATGCCGGTGTCGATCAGGAAGAGCAGGCCGGATTTCTGGAACATTTCGCCGTGCGCCCGTGTGACATTGTCCTCGAACTTCACTTCCGAGGGGACGTGCCCTTCCACGATGCGCGCGACGCCCAGCGCCTTTGTGTAGTCCGTGAGCAGTTGCTTTTCGCTGCGCTGCGGCAGGCCGGCGTCGATCCAGGGCTCCCGGCCTTTGCCTTCTCCATTAAGACGGGCTTCGATCACGGAGCCATCGCCGATTAACTGCGCCGCCGCGAAGCCGTGCTGGTCGAAATCGGTCTCGATGTCCTTTTCGAGGCGCGCTATGGTGCGGCCCCCGGAGTTGCCGGCGTGGGAGAAGAAGGTGTCGTTGACTCGCGCCGCGAAGGGCAGGGTACAGAGAAATTCGCCGATCTCGCCCTTGCAGGCGGCCACATCGGCGGGCTGGATTCCGGCGGCTTTCAGTTCGGCCGCGAACATCTTCACTTTGGCGAGAGTGGGATCGGACAGGAACTCGGCTTCGTGGTTGCCGGCGAGGAGGACGACGCGGCCACCCTTCGCGGGCGCGGTGTCGCGCAGTTTACGAAGCAGGCGGATGACGCCGAGTCCACTGGGCCCCTTGTCGATCATGTCGCCGGTGCTGACGAGCACGGCGGACCCGGCGATCCAGTTTTGCTGGGCGTCGATAACATGAGCGGCCTGCAGGACTTTGGCGAGCCGCACGGGATCGCTGTGCGCGTCGCCGACAGCGAAGATTTCGGGGGCCTTGTCGACTTCGACGACGGCCGGGAAACGCGACCAGTCCCGGGCAAGGGCGGGACTGCAAAGGGCGAAGAAAAGAAGCAGGGCTTGTGATTTCATGACTTAGAGATTCAGACCGCCATCCACCAGCAGATGTTGGCCGGTGATGTAATTATCCGGTTCGAGAAAGAACCGGACGGCTTTCGCGATGTCGTCCGCATGACCCCAGCGCGGGATGGCCTGATCCTGCAGATAGCGGTCGTACTTGCCGGACTGAATACTCACGGCCGCCATGCCCGCATTCATGACGCCGGGGCTGACAATATTCACGCGGATGCCGCCCGGCCCGCGATTTTCTTTGGCCAGAATTCGTCCCGCATGCACCAGTGCGGCCTTCGCGCCCGCGTAAATACTGGAGCCGGGGAAGAGACCCACGGTCTGCATGGTGGCGATCAGAACGATGGCGCCGGAGACGCCCGCGGCCTTCATCCGCTCCGCGGCTTCGCGGGCCAGCAGAATGGGGCCGGTGTAGTTCACGTGGAGTTGCTCATCCCAGTCGCTCGAAACGCGCGCGGCCATGCCGGTGAAAATCACCAGCCCGTACAGCGCCGGCGCCGCGTCCAAAAGGCGCGCGCGGTTGTCCGGTTGCGTGATATCGGCCTGCACGATCCGGCCGAGCGGGGCTAGTTCCTCGGCGCGCGTTCGGTCCCGATGGTAACCGATCACAAGGTCGGCTCCGTGGTCCGCCAGGAGTTGAGCCGAGGCTGCCCCCAGGCCTCCGGAACCGCCGGCCAGCACAATCGCGCGGTTACGCAACGGCATTCGGTTGGCTTTCCTCGCCGGTTCTGGCCCGAACCATATACCCGACGCACATCAGCGCGAGGAACATGGCGAGCACTTCGGAATCGTTGAGATTGTACTCGAACACGCCGCTCACCATGGTCCCGATGATGCAGGCGATCGCGGCCTGGAGCAGGAAGCGCGCGTCGGACCGGCCCGGCGGCAGCAGGGCGAGGGCGCGCCGGAAATCCCACAGCGCCAGCAGCATCGCGCCCGTGATAAACAGCGCCGCGGGAACGCCGCGCTCCGCCGCGTACTGGATGTAGATGTTGTGCAGATGCTGGTAAAAGCCATCCGGCAGAGGCTTCGTAACGTCCGCCGGCAGGTAGGCGAAGAAGATCTTTTCTTTCCGGATCTCATCGGGCCCCAGGCCCAGCACGGGATGCGCCTGGATCATCTGCCAGCCGGTGCGCCAGCAGATCTTACGGTGCTGGTTGGAATCCGTCTGGGTCTCCGGATAAACAATCGATTTCGCCCGCTTCTGGATGGGCGCCGGGGCCACCAGCAGGCCCAGCGCGAGAACCACCGGCATCGCGAGCGCGGCGGCCCGTCGCCAGTTCCAAAGCAGGTAAAAACCGGCCACCACGGAAGCGATCCAGATGGAGCGGGTGTCGCTCAGAATCAGCGCGAGTCCCACGGCGAGCGCGCACGGAATGGCGAGCCAGAGGTGCTTCTTCACGTTCGGCGCGAAGAGCAAAAACGCGGCGAGCAGCAGCAGGATGAAAAGTTCCTGGCCCGAGAACGTCATCCAGTGGCTCATGAAGCCGCTGATGCGGTCGGCAATGTAGTAGTGATAGAGATCGCGGTGCGCGGCGCGCGCGCCGGCCACGTCCCGCGCGAACTGCAACAGTCCGCGCCCCGCCGTGAAGGTGCCCACGGCCATCCAGCCAAAGATCAGCCATTTGGCGGTTTTGACGCTGCGCACGTTCGAAAACACGATGAGCAGCGTGAGAAACACGAACATCTTGCGGACCTGATCCAGGCCGCCGGCGGGGTCCGGCGAGAACGCGAGGGAAAGCAGCGTCCAGAGGAGAAAAAGCCCTAGCGGCAGGCTGATGCGCGGCCATTGCAACGGCACGCCGGAAAGCAGAAGAACGCCCAATGCGACCGCCAGCAGGATCTGCGAAACCGAGATGCCCAGCAGGATCGCGATGGCCGACGCGCAGGCGAGCCAGAGGCTCAGTTTTTCAAGATAGGGTGGAGGAACCAACGTCTGTCAGGATCCCACAGGCAGCGTTGCCGCCTTAAAACGTAATGCTGGTTTCGGACGAAAATTTCCGATAGTTTTTGAACTCCAGAACGTTGCGGCTGCAGCTCGGCGTTCCGGTCATGCAGGCCATGTTCACGCTCTGAATCGGCAGCAGATATTTTTGTCCTTCGATACTCACAAAGCCGTATTCGAGCGCGGTCTCGGTCTTGTCGTAGGCGAAATCGCGCGGCATGCCGATCGCCTGTTGCTCGATGCGCAGCGTGCGGCTGGTTTCCTTATCGATCCAGACCGTGCCTTTGTAAGCCGGGTTGTATTTGCGACCGCTCTGAGCGACCAGAGTCCAGTGCGACCGGGGTTGCTCCACGCTCAGGCTGTAGACAACGGTGGGGCGGCCGGCGATGCGGTCTTCCCCGATGCGCTTGAAGTTGGCCGCGGTCATGGGCGAAAAGATGTCTTCCAGGGTGATCTGAAATTCGCCGGTCGACCACGAGCCGGAGTCTTCGGGCCGTGTGGTGGGGCGGCCGTTGACACGAATATTCCGGTAATCTTCCTTGCCGTCCACCGAGGCGACATCGGCGGTAACCACATCCATGGCGCGCCAGTTATCGACGTAGCGGGAGCCGGTGTAGCGCGTGGTGATCTGCTGCACCAGAAAGTTCGGCAGATCGGACGTAAACGAAGTAGCGGCGGATCGCGCGTCGCTGATGACGGGGTCGAAATTCGGATCGGTATCCACAGCGCGCTTCGCTTCTACCTCGCGCTTCGCTTCCACCTCGCGCTTCAGCGGTGCGGCGGAGGTTCTGGCGGCAGGCTCGGGCGCGGGTTCCTCGCTGGTTTTGTCGGGAGTTTTCCGCTGCAATACAGGGCGGTCGGAATCGTCCGAAGAAGCGGAGTCGGAACCCGTCGCGTCGGTGTTGCGTTCAGTGGCAGTGTGAGGGCGGCCGAAGTCGCCGGCCTCCGGCGTGGCGATGCGGGCCTGATCGACGGGAACCTCGCCTGCCTCCCGCTCGGAAGCGCTACCAGCACGGACCAGAATTACATGGATAGCGGTTTCCGGGTCGTCGGGCGTGGTGTCGATGGTGAGGTGGTCGCCGGGGTGGAGCAGGGAATCGCGGATCGGTTTGGCGTCCTTCCCGCGGAATTCGGTTTTGGCGATCAGACGGAAACGGAGAATCCGGTTGGGCTGGGTCTGCAGCAGCAGATCTTTTTCATTCAGACGGCGCAGCGTGCCATCCACTGATTCGACCGTGACTTTGGAGGTTGCCGAGTCTTTGGATTTCCGCTTCGGCATGTGAATGCCCGGAATGCCGATCGGGATCCCCATGGGGCCTGGCACGGTGCCCTGCGGGTATTGTCCGCCCTGCGGATACTGACCGCCGGGATATTGGCCACCCTGCGGGTACTGGCCGCCTTGCGGGTACTGCCCACCGGGGTACTGTCCACCGGGATACTGGCCCCCATACTGGGCGCCAGCCGGCGCGGAAAGCAGGAGGACGAGCAGCGGTGGTGCCAGGAGGCGCATAGGAAATTCCTGCCTTCTATAGTACGCCTGTTCCGCAGCCGGCGTTTCTCCGTCCCGTCCCCCGATAAAGTGCGCTTCGCACCGCGTGTTAGCATGGAAGTTTAATCCATTCAGAGGTTTTCGTGTCCGATCATCTTACGCGCAAAGAGTTGACGCAGGATAACGTTGCGCTCAAAGTTGGGGAAACGTTCAGTTTCCTCACCACGCACCGCCAACAGACGATTCGCATTGCCGGGGGCATCCTCGCGGTGGCCGTCATTGTATGGGCCGGCTTTTACTACACCGGCTACAAGCAGGGCGTGCGTCAGCAGGCACTGGCCGATGCCATTCAGATGCAGAGCGCTCCGGTCGGCGCCCCGCCGCCGAATGGCGGTATGAATTTCCCCACGGAAGCTGCGAAAAAAGACGCCATCGTCAAGGCCTATTCGAAGCTGACCACCGAATTTGGCGGCTCCGTTGAGGGTTACATCGCGGAATATACGCTCGGAACCATGGACGCCGAGGCGGGCAAGTATCCCGACGCCCGGACGAAGTTTCAGGACGTTGCCGACCACGCCGAAACGAACTACGCTTCGCTGGCCAAGCTCGGTCTGGCGCAACTGGACTTCGCGGAGAACAAGATTTCCGACGCCAGAACGATTCTGAAAGACCTGATCGATCATCCGACCGATCTGGTGTCGAAGAATCAGGCGACCTTCACCCTCGCCCGCGGTCTGGTTTCGACGCAGCCGGCGGAAGCGCGCAAGCTGCTGTTGCCGTTGGCGAGTGCCGGCGGTGAAGGCGGCCAGGCGGCGGTCGCGGCGATGCAGGATCTGCCTCCTCAATAAATCGCTTCGTTTTTTCACGATGCTTTCGCACCTGCGGTTCCCGGTCGGGTCTTCGCTCGGTCGCCGTTATCCGGAGCCGGAGCATCCCTACCGGAACGCGTTTCAGCGGGATCGCGATCGCATCGTGCATTCCCGCGCGTTCCGGCGGCTGGAACACAAAACCCAGGTTTTCGCGCCCACTCTCTCCGATCATTTCCGCAACCGCCTCACCCACACTATTGAGGTCTCGCAGATATCGCGCACCATCGCCGGCGTGCTGGGTCTGAACGAAGACCTGACCGAAGCCCTGGCGCTGGTTCACGACGTGGGACATCCTCCCTTCGCTCATGCCGGCGAAGCCGCGCTTGACCAGATGATGCAGCAGTTCGGTGAGCGCTTCGACCACAATATTCAGAGCCTGCGCGCCGTCGACTCAATCGAACACCGCTATCCCCGATTCCCCGGTCTGAATCTGACCTTTGAAGTGCGCGAAGGCGTCGTGAAACACTCGCGGGATTTCGAGCCCGGCGAATCGCCTTTTCTCGATCAGTATCTGCCCGGTCTGCGCCCGGTGCTGGAAGCTCAGCTCATCGATCTGGCGGACGAAGTCGCGTACAACACGGCGGACCTGGACGATGCTTTCGAGGCGGAATTGCTGCGGCCCGAACAGGTAGCCGCGGAGGTGCCGGCCTATGCGGAGATTCTCGATACCGTGGAAACGCAGTTCCCCGGCGCGACCGACCGGGAGCGTTTTCAGGAATCCATCCGGCAACTGGTGGACGACCTGGTTTCCGGCCTGATCGAAGGTACCGTGTCCGCCGCGCGCGCCGCCGGAGTGCAAGGGGCCGACGGTGTGCGCCGCCATGCCGTGCGACTGGCGACTTTCTCGGGTGAAACGCGCGAAACGAGCCTGCAACTAAAGCGTTTCTTACATGCGCACGTGTACAGTTCGGGGAAACTCGGCGAAGATCGCCGGGCCAGCATGGAACACCTGATACAGATGTTCCGGTATCTGATGGAGAACCCGGAAAAAGCCGGACTGGACGCGGCCCAAACACCCCGGCACCGGGCGGTCTGCGATTACATTGCGGGAATGACGGACCGCTATTTCCTGCAGGTTTACGGCAAGCTCTTCGCTTAGTCTTCAACGGTCGCGTAGGTCGACAGTTCGGCGTCGCGCACCACGTAGTTTTTCTCCAGCTGACGGCACAATTCCGCGCCCAGTTTCTCCGGCTGCTCTTTGGAGTCGTGTTCCACCAGGACCTTAATAAATAAGTTCGTTCGCATGTCTCTCTCCTATTCTGAACCGCGCTCGTGCGTCCCGGCTGTTCCTATACTGAAAGAGTGACTTGTGTTGTCTGCGGAATCCGCAAAGCGAAGCGGCAGTGCCCCGGAGTAAACGGCCAGATCTGTGCCATCTGTTGCGGCCGGGAGCGGGAAGAATCGATCGATTGCCCGCTGGGCTGCGAGTATCTGGAAGAGGCGCACAAACACGAGCGCATCGCGGAACTGGATCCCTCCACGCTGCCCAACCAGGATATCCGCGTTCCGGAAGAATTCGTGGAAGAACACGAGTGGCTGCTGGTTCTGCTCAGTTCAGCCGTGGTGGATGGTGCTTTACAGGCCGCCGCGACCACCGATTACGACATCCGCGCCGGGCTGGAATCGCTGATCGGAACGTACCGGGCGTTGCAGTCCGGGCTCATCATCGAAGCGAGACCGGCGAATCCCTTCGCGGCGAACATCGTGGATGCCGTGCGGGCGCGGGTGGAAGAGATCCGCGAACGGATGGCAGCCGCGCCGCCGGAAACGGAAGTGGAAGTTGCGGCGCCGATGAGGCTGCCGGACGCAACCGTGCTCGCCATCGTGGTTTTCCTGCAGCGTCTGGAATATTCCAACAACAACGGGCGGAAGCGCAGCCGCGCGTTTCTCGATTTTCTGCTGCAGTTCCATGTGCCGGGCCTCGACGCGGAAGAATCCGCGGAAACCGTGGACCCGGAAGAACCGCTGATCATCCTATAAGCTGTGCAAACGGGAATCGTCGTATTCGGGCATGGATCGAGCGTGGCGTCCGCCAATGACGCGGTGCGCACCGTGGCGGAAGCCGCGGCCGGCGCGGGGCAGTGGCAGTTGTGTGAGACGGCCTTCCTCGAAGTCTCTCCCCGGCTGGAGGAGGCCGTGGCGAAGCTGGTTGCGGCGGGCGCGGACGATATCCTGGTGCTGCCGTATTTCCTGACACTCGGGATTCACCTGCAGCGCGATCTGCCGAAGCTGGTAACCGGGCTCGAAGAGCAGCACGGGATCCGGATCCGCGTGACGCCGCCGCTGCACGGGCATCCGGCGCTTGCCGGGATTCTGGTCGCGCGCGCGGCGGAGGTGCTGGGGTGAAAGCACGGCTGGTGTTATCGCGGGAGGTCGGCCCGAACACACGGCACTTTGAGTTCGAAACCGCGGAGGAGGAGCCTCTGGCCTTCGAGCCCGGACAGTTTATTTCCGTGACGCAGCGGATCGGCGACGACGAAATTACGCGGGCCTATTCGATCGCCTCGCCGCCGCGCGGGAACCGTTTCGCGCTGTGCGCCAATCTGGTGCCGGACGGGCGTTTCTCTCCGTTTCTGTTCCATCTGCAGGCGGGCGATGAGATCGGCTTTAAAGGCCCCTACGGCGCATTCATTCTGCGGCGTCCGGTGTCGGATTCCATCATGGTGGCCACCGGAACCGGCATCGCGCCGTTCCGCTCCATGCTGCACGCGAAAATGCGCGAGAATCAGGACCGGCATTTCACGCTGATCTTCGGTGTCCGGCACGAAGAAGGGCTGCTTTACCACGATGAGTTTGTATCGCTGAAGCGCGACTACCCGGGCTTTCACTACCGCCCCACGCTGACGCGACCGCCGGAAGGCTGGAAGGGTCTGACGGGCCGCGTGCAGCCGCATGCGCTCGCGGCGCTGGGCGAACGCCGCGACGTGGACGTCTATATCTGCGGTCTGCGTGAGATGGTGGACGAACTGCGCCTGCAACTCAAGGCCGCGGGCCTCGATCGCAAACGCATCATCTACGAAAAATACGACTGATTACCAGCGGATCCGGCTCGGGAAAAATTCCGCGACCAGCTCGTCGTAATACGGGCGCAGTTGCGACAGTTCCGGCCGGGAATGGCTCTTCGAATAGAGATCGTACGGATTGAATTTCCGAACCCATTCCAGCATTTCGCGGTCGTGCGCATCGAGAAGGTGCGTGTAGGCGCCCTCGCGATGAATCGGATAGCAGGAGTGGTACCGGATCATGTACCGCGCGGGCTCGGGAAGATACTCGCGGGTCACGCGGTACAGGTATTCGTCGTGCCCCCAGGAGAGATGCACGCTGCGCAGTCCGCAGCCTTCCTCGTAAATGCCGTTGGGTGTCTGCAGTTCCGGCCGGTTGCGGTCGGGGTTCGCGGCGAAGAACTCGGGATAAACGATTTTGTCCGACCACGCGCAGCCCACCGGAAAGGTATCGCCGACGACCGCCCACTGCGGCTCATCGTAAAAGCAGAGCATTTTGCCCAGATCGTGAATGAAACCGGTGAGAATCATCCAGCGCGGATGCCCGTCCCGGCGAATGGCCTCGGCGGTCTGCAAATTGTGTTCGATCTGCGAGAGCGAGGTGTCCGGATCGCTGTCGTCCACCAGCGTATTCAGCTTTTCCATGGCCTCCCAGATGCCCATTTCGCCGCGGTTCAGCGGGCCGAACTCCTTCTCGCGCGCGAGCACCGAGTCGAGGGTCTGGAACTGATGATTCTGCCGGTAAAACTCGCGCACGACGGGCGGAGTTTTATCGTCGTAGACGCGAAACTCATCTTTTTTCCGGTTGGGATCGTAGCGGTCCCGGACAGCGTCGTCCCACTGGTCGAGGGATTCGAGAGGAGTGGTCTGCACCCCTGTATTATCGCCTACGCGGGCGGCGGCTCGCCAAGGTCCTCGGCGCGGTTTTCAAAGCGCGTCTGCGCGTGCAGAAACACCAGATCCACCTTGCCCACCGGCCCGTTACGCTGTTTGGCGACGATGAATTCGGCCAGACCGCGCAGATCTTCGCGATCGCGCTTGTAGACTTCCTCGCGGAAGATGAAGCCGACGATATCGGCGTCCTGCTCGATCGATCCCGATTCGCGAAGATCGCTCAGCTGCGGGCGGTGGTCGCCGACGCGGGTTTCCGTGGCGCGGCTGAGCTGCGAGAGCACCAGAAACGGGCAGTCCAGCTCCTTCGACATCAGCTTCAGACCGCGCGAGATCTGACTGACTTCCTGGTTGCGGTTTTCCACCCGGCCCTTGGAACTCATCAGCTGCAGATAATCGACCACCACGAGGCCCAGTTTCTGTCCCGACTGGACCAGCTTGCGAAGCTTGGCGTGCATGTCCATCAGGTGGACGCCCGAGGTGTCGTCGATATAAATCGGCGATTCCACCATCCGGTTGGCGGCCTCGCGAAGGTGATGGCGCTCCTGCGCGGTCAGGTAACCGGCGCGGAACCTTTGGGAATCGACGCGGGCGGCGGCGCACAGCATACGGGTCAGCAGGGATTCCTGCGACATTTCGAGCGAAAAGATGGCGACCGGCAGCGGCTCCTTCTGCGTGGCGACATGCCAGGCGATATTCAGCGCAAAGGCGGTGTTATGGACACAAATATCGTTGGCGACGAAGTTGTGTGTTTCCGGTACCGTCAGATCGTAGACCTGTTCCTCGCCAAGATATTCGATGGAAACAATCCGGTCCCAGTACAGATCGCTTTCCGCCAGCGCTCTGAGCTCCGGCGATTGCAGCGCTTCCGAGATGCGTAACAGTCTTCGCCGGGAAACGCCCCTCTTGCCGACATGAAGGTTGCTTCCGGCGGGACCGCTGCCCAGTAACCGTGAAACCTCAGCCCACGACAGATCCCCTTTCGCCGCTTCAATCCGCGTCCACACTTCCTTCGGGAGCAAATCCCGATTGTTGTGAGCCTTCTTCGATGCCAGCGCGCTCAGGACACGTTCGAGCGCCCGTTCTTTGCCGAAGATTCCGATGTCCGCCGCGAATGTCCGAATCGATTCCGCGTCGGTAATATCGAGTTGCCAGGCGCTTCTTCGCTCCCCCTGGTAAAGAACGGAGCGCCGCTTCAACCGGGCGATGACGCCGAAGCGAAGCAGCAGATGCTGCACCTGTCCCGCAAGCCGCCGGGAAATGCTGCTGAAACCAAGCTGCGCCTGTCCGCTGGCCAACACGGTGGCCCAGCCGTCGGTGGCGAACAGGCGGTTCAGGAACAAGGCGACGGAGTTCCGGCGGGCCCGGAAAATCACATCCGGCACGAACTTGTGCGCGGAGGATTTTCCCCACAGCCCGTGGTTTTGCAACCACCTGGTCAGTTCGTTCTTCGCGTTGCCGCTGATCGCGTCGGCGCCCAGGGGAAACAAGCTCTCCGCCTCCACGCCGAGCGCACCGGACAGCTGGGTCGTCATTTCGCCGACCGGAACGCAGCGCGTCTGCTTCCACATGCAGACCAGCGAGGCGCTGACGCCCAGTTCACGCGCCAGACTTCCGTCCGAACGGCCGCTTTTTTTCAGCGCGTCGCCGAGTGAGGCAGCGAACCGGACCCGTTCCCCGAACACGAACTCCCGGTCCTTTGCGACGCACACGGTGGGAGTGCGGGTTCCGCCGGAATCGTCGATACGGAAATCGACCCCCTCAAAGGCGGAGAGACATTCCACAAACTCGTCCCGCAGCCTCGGGTCGGAGTTCGTGAACTCCGGCGTGGTGTCGGTGAGGCAGCCGTCGCCAAGCAGATAGCCAAGAATCTTCGCGTGTTCCTCGCGCACTTCGCCGGCACCGAAGACCGGAATCCGGCGGGGCACGGCGATGGTATCGCCCGGGCGAAGCTCCTGCAGCTTCTTCCAGCCGCCGAAGGTGAGGAAAGGATGGGGCAAGGTCGCGTCCACGCTTCGTCCGAGGCGCGTCGTGACCCGAAAGAGCGGCTTGATGCCATCGTCGACAAAGGCTGACGGCGTGGTGGTTTGGAGCTTGCCGTCGTTTCGCAGGGTTAGAATGTGCCCGGCGCGCTCCGAGCAGATCTGCGCGATGGTTTTGACGGATCCGTCGCTCAGCACGATTTCGGCGTCCGCTCCCAGGCACTTCCCCATCGCCGGCCTGGCGGCCAGAATGATAAGCTCGCCGCCGTGCATGCCGCCGGTCATCTCGTCGAACTTGGTGAAACCGGTGCTGACGCCCTTGACGCGACGGCTCGGATCGAGAAATGCGTTCAGACCGCCCGCATAATTCTGGATGACGTCGAGCGGGGTCATCAGCCCCTTTTCCGTGCGCGCTTCGCCCAGCTTGAGCAGCGTCTCTTCGGCCCCGGCGAGGATGTCCGCGGGGTCTTCTTCGCCCGCCAGCGCGCGGTTCATCAGATGCTGCGCGGAGACGGCGATCCGGCGAAGAATCGCCTTGTCCCGAACGATCCGGGTGTAGCTGTCGAGATTGGAAATCTGCGGCAGTCCGTCGTCGAGCGAGACCAGATAGCTGAGCCCGTCCACCGATTCCAGTTCGCCGAAACGGAGCAGTTCGTTCGCCACCGTTACGCGGTCGATCTTCTCGTTGCGCGCGTGCAGTTCGCTCATCCGCCGGAAGATGCGGCGGTGCTTTTCGAGCGCGAAATCCTCCTCCATGATCACGCCAGCGATTTCGATGAAACGGGCATCGTCCAGCATCACGGAGCCGAGAATAAAGCGCTCGGCGTCTATGTTGACCGGCAGACCTCTTTCGAGGGCGGCATGCTCCATCGCGGATCGGGGGTTCACGGACATGGCAGGGGACGGACCTTACAGTAACCGGAGGCGCCTGAGGAATACAACTGTGCAAATCGCAATCCCCCGGGACGCCGATTCCGGCGCGCCGGAGCGCGGGATATTCACAGAAAACCTCCGGATATCCACAACCACATTTTAGCTGACAAATGTTTTGGACCGTGAACCGGCTCGGGATCGTACAGGGGGCGGGCTATAAAATACAGCTTCATGACACGACGTTCGCTGCTTCTGACGCTGGCGCTGCTGGGCGCCTGTCCGCTTTTTGCACAGAATACGACTTGGACCGCCGCCCAAGCCCAGGACTGGTACGGTAAACAGCCTTGGCTGGTGGGCAGCAACTACATGCCGGCCAACGCCATCAACCAGCTGGAGATGTGGCAGGCCGAGACGTTCGACCCGCGGCGCATCGACCTCGAACTGGGCTGGGCGGAAAGCCTGGGCATGAACACCATGCGCGTGTTTTTGCATGACCTGGTCTGGCAGGAAGGTTCGGAGGGCTTCCGGCAGCGGATCGACACGTTCCTGGGAATCGCCGCGAAGCACCACATCAAGCCGATGTTCGTCCTCTTCGATTCGTGCTGGGACCCCGCGCCCGCGCAGGGCAAACAGCGCGAGCCGGTACCGGGCGTGCACAACTCCGGCTGGGTGCAGGGGCCCGGCATGGCGGCGCTGCAGGATCCCGCGCAGGAGGTCCGCCTGCATGCTTATGTGAAAGGCGTGGTCGCGGCGTTCGGGCAGGATCCGCGGGTGCTGGCCTGGGATGTCTGGAATGAGCCGGACAACGACAACCATTCGAGCTACGGAACAAGAGAACCGAAGAACAAGACCGAACTCGTGCTGGCGTTGCTGCCGAAGGCGTTTGCCTGGGCGCGCGAGGCCAAGCCGTCGCAGCCGCTGACCAGCGGCATCTGGAAGGGCGACTGGACGTCTCTCGACGCCATGGGGCCAATGGGCAAGCTGCAGATTCAGCTGTCCGACGTGATCTCCTTCCACAGCTATGAGAAGCCCGAGGCGTTCGAGAAGCGGATTACCGATCTCGAAAAACTCGGCAAGCCGCTGCTCTGCACCGAGTACATGGCGCGCGGAAACGGCAGCACCTTCGAGGGCAGTCTGCCGATCGCGAAGAAGCATCATGTGGCGGCCATGAACTGGGGCTTCGTGGCCGGCAAGACGCAGACGTTCCTGCCCTGGGATTCGTGGCAGAAACCTTACACGGACCGCGAGCCGGCCGTCTGGTTCCACGAGGTGTTTCGAACCGACGGCGCGCCATATGACCCGAAAGAGGTCGCGCTGATTCGTGAACTGACCGGCGCGACGAAGTGAGGCCGCGGCGGTGGCGATGAGGGCGGCAGCGATGAGGATCGCCATCTTCTGCCATCGCTGGATGGGGCTGGCGTTTTGTCTGTTGTTCGCGTGGTGGTTCGTGTCCGGTCTGTTCATGATGTACGCGGATTTTCCCGGCGTCACCGCGGCGGACCGGCTGGCTCATGCGTGGCCTCTAAACGCGGGATCGGTCCGGTTTCCGCCGGATCGCGCGCGGTCGGATTCGGCACGGCTTCGGATGTTCGACGGCCGGCCCGCGTATGTCTACGGGAACGGTGAAATCGTGTACGCCGATACCGGCGAGAAGCAGCAGGGCTTTCCCCGCGACCTGAATCTGCGCACGGCCGCGGCCTGGGTCCGTCAGCCGGCAGGGCTCGCGGCGGTGGAACAGCTGACAGACGCGGATCAGTGGACGGTCGAAGGCACGTTTCGGAAGTTCCGTCCGCTGCTGAAGTGTTCGTGGCCGGACGGGCAGCAGGTTTATGTCTCGGAGCGGACCGGCGAAGTGGTGCAGTACACCACGGCCCGGTCGCGGTTCTTCGCCTATCTGGGGCCGATTCCGCACTGGCTGTACTTCCTGCCTTTCCGCAAACATCTGCAGTTGTGGACCAACGTGGTGATCGCGGCTTCGGGCCTCGCGTCGGTAGCTGCCTTGCTCGGCCTTCTGGTGGGACTTTCGTTGTACTGGCCGGCGAAGCGGGTTCCATACCGGGGCCCGAAACGCCTGCATACGCTGCTCGGGCTGTTCTTTGGCGTGATGGCGTGTACGTGGTCGTTCAGCGGGATGATGTCGATGGATCCGTTTCACCTGGAACGTGATGGCGAACTGCCTTCGTTCCGCGCCGATCCGGCAGCACTGGAAAGTTTCGCGGCAAGGCCGCCGGCTGAAGCGCTGCGGTTGCTGCGCGGCTGGGCGGTGAAGGAACTGGAGTTTACCTCCTTCGATGGCGAGCCCGTCTATGTGGCGTACGGCGAATCCGGGCAGAGCCGGATTGTGCCGGTCAACGGAGCCCCGGCGGAGAAATTCGAAGCGTCGCGGATGGAGCGGGTAATCAGGGCTATGCTGCCGGCTGGCGAGACGCAGGAAATCCGGACGCTCACGCAGTACGATCTTTACTACCTCGACCGCGAGCGGCGCCGTCCGTTACCGGTGCTGCTGGTACAAATGCGCAACGGCAGCCGCTACTACGTGGACCCGCGCACCGCAAAGGTGGAAGGGAATTACAGCCCGCAAGGCTGGGTCACGCGGTATCTCTATCACGGACTGCACTCACTCGATCTCCCGTGGCTCTACAATCACCGTCCAGCGTGGGACCTGCTGGTGATCGCGCTGCTGCTCGGCGGTGTCGCCTTGGCCGCGACGTCTATCCTGCTGGGATTCCGGGTGGTGGCAAGAACTTTCCGTCCGGCTTCAGTTGCACGCCGGAAAGCCGCCGGCTTCGCGCTTCGCTCATAAGCAGCCAGAGCAGTTCGGCGGCGGCCCCGGTGGTGAGCCCCTCGTTACGGATATTCGAGATACAGTTGCGCTCGGCGTCGGTGCGTCCCGCACGCGGCTCCCACGTGAGATAGACGCCGAGGCTGTCCGGCGAACTCAGGCCCGGCCGTTCGCCGATCAGGACCACGGCGAGAGACGCGCCCAGTGCCGCGCCGATCTCATCGCCAATGGCGACCCGGCCCTGTTCCACCACGGTCAGCGGCGCGATCTTCCAGCCTTCCAGATGCGCGGTCACCTGTCGCAGCAGGTCCGGCGCTTGGCGATGCACGGCAAGAGGCGACAGCCCGTCGGCCACGATGAAAGCCACGTCGTAGCGGCCTCGCAGTGCTTTTAGTTGCGCCGCGGAAGCGTCGGAGAGGCGCCGCCCGAGGTCCGGCCTTCGCAGATATTCAGCGCGGTCCCGCGCGGCGCTCTTCAGGGCAACGCCTTCGAATTCGCCCGCGTTCAGCGGAAAGTAGACGGCATCGCGCGCCCGGGCATGCGCCAGCTGGAAGGCCAGCATCTCCCGCACGGGCGTGAACTTCGGCCGGCCGGTCATGCGATCAGGCGGGCCATGGCGCCGGGTAGTTCGCCTCGTGTCCGCTGCAGCCAAGCCTCGAACTCCGGGGCGGGGCGCTGCCCGAGCAGGGATCGCAGATACAGCGCATCGTGAAAAGAAGTGCTCTGGTAATTGAGCATGATGTCGTCTCCGCCCGGCACGCCCATGATGTAGTTCGCGCCCGCGTTCCCCAACAGCGTGAGCAGCACGTCCATATCGTCCTGATCGGCCTCGGCATGGTTGGTGTAACAGACGTCGCAGCCCATCGGCAGGCCCAGCAGCTTGCCGCAGAAGTGGTCTTCCAGACCCGCGCGGATGATCTGCTTCCCGTCGTACAGGTACTCCGGGCCGATAAAGCCCACCACGGTATTCACCAGCATGGGACGATAACGCCGGGCCACCGCATAGGCGCGGGCTTCGCAGGTTTGCTGATCCACGCCGTGGTGCGCATTGGCGGAGAGCGCGCTCCCCTGACCGGTTTCGAAGTACATGACGTTCTCGCCGATCTCGCCGCGCCGCTGTTCGCGGGCCGCCTGCCACGCTTCGTCGAGCAGCGCGATATCGACCCCGAATGATGCATTCGCCGCCTGGGTACCGGCAATCGACTGAAAGACCAGGTCCACGGGAGCGCCCCGGCGCATGGCCTCCATCTGCGTGGTCACGTGGGCCAGCACGCAACTCTGCACGGGGATGCTGTAACTGGTCCGCAGCAGATCGATCAAACGCAGCAACGTGATGGTGCTCTCCACGCTGTCCGACGCGGGGTTGATGCCGATCACGGCATCGCCGCTTTCGAGCAGCAGGCCGTCCACAATGGCCGCTGCGATGCCCGCGGGATCGTCGGTCGGATGGTTCGGCTGCAGGCGCGTGGAGAGCCGGCCGGGCAGCCCCACGGTGGTGCGGAAACGGGTAACGACCCGGATCTTCGCGGCGACCGCGATCAGATCCTGCACGCGCATGAGTTTCGAAACCGCCGCGACCATCTCCGGCGTCAGACCGGGCGCCAGTTTCGCCAGCACGTCGCCGGTAGCCTGATCCGTCAGCAGCCAGTCGCGAAGCTCGCCGACCGTGAGGTGAGACACCGGCGCGAAGGCCTCGGCATCGTGGCTGTCGGCGATCAGGCGGGTGACCTCGTCGGACTCGTACGGAATCACGAAGTCCTCGAGAAACGCGCGCAGCGGCAGGTCCGCCAGCGTCATCTGCGCGGCCACGCGCTCTTCGGCGGAGCGCGCGGAAATGCCCGCCAGATCGTCACCGGAACGGGCGGGCGACGCCTTCGCCAGCAGCGTTTTGAGGTCGTCAAACCGGTGCACCACACCGCCGATGGTATGCGAAAAAGCCACGCGTGTCCCTTGAGTCTAACGCCTCGCCGCCGAAACTCTGAACGGTGCGTTCAGCAATCCTGAATTGCGCATTGGTCCGGGATTCGGTACTCATAAGAAAGTGCCTTCTTCCGTCATTCCTTCCGATCAGATCCGGGCCGCCGTTGAGCGGGAACTCAACGCCATCCCCTTCATCGATATCCACACGCATCTCTTCATGCCTTCGCTCGGCAGCATCGGGCTGTGGGGCATCGATGAACTGATCACCTACCATTACCTCGAAGCCGAACTGTTCCGTTCGCACGATATCCAGCCCGCCGCGTATTTCGAACTCTCGAAGCGCGCCAAAGCCGATCTGATCTGGCAGACGCTGTTCGTGGAAAACGCCCCTCTTTCGGAAGCCACCCGCGGCGTGGTGGCCGTGCTGAACGCGTTCGGACTGCCCACCAGCGGCGACCTGAAAGACGCGCGTGAGTTCTTCGCCGGGCGCGAACTCCGCAGCCACATCAAAGACGTGTTCCGCATGGCGGGCATCAGCGAAGTGGTGATGACCAACGATCCGCTGGATCCCGACGAAGCGCCGCTTTGGGAAGCCGGCGCCGAAGGCGATTCACAGTTCCACGCCGTCCTGCGGCTCGACCGCATTCTGAATAAATGGGAACAGAACTGGCAAACGCTGGAGCAAAAGGGTTTTGCCGTGGCGGCTGACGGGTCAGGCAAGACGATGTCCGAAGTGCGGCGTTTTCTGGAAGAGTGGTCCGCGCGGATGGATCCGGTGTACATGGCCGTTTCGCTGCCGGATACCTTCGCTTATCCCGAAGACAGCCTGCGCGTGCGCTTCCTGCGTGAGTGCGTGCTGCCGGTGTGCCGCGAGCGCGGGATCCCGCTGTCGGTGATGATCGGCGTGCGCTATCTGGTGAATCCGGAACTGCGCCTGGCGGGGGACGGGGCGGGGAAGGCCGACCTGCGGGCGCTTGAACGGCTCTGCGTCGATTTCCCGGAGAACCGCTTCCTCACCAGTCTCTTAAGCCGGGAAAATCAGCATGAACTCTGCGTTTATGCGCGAAAATTCGCCAATCTGATGCCGTTCGGCTGCTGGTGGTTCCTCAACAATCCGTCGGTGGTGGAAGAGATGACGCGGGAACGGCTGGAGATGCTGGGCACCAGCTTCATTCCGCAGCATTCCGACGCGCGCGTGCTGGAACAGGTAATTTACAAGTGGCGCAACACGCGCCGGACACTGACCCCGATTCTTGCGAATTCGTACCAACTGATGAGCGAGGATGGCCGTCCGGTGACGCAGGAAGATATTCGGCATGATATAACCCGAATGTTCCGCGGCAACTTCGAAACGTTTACGCGGCGTAAATTCTGATGATCACCAAAGCACCCGCCGACGCCCCGGCCGCCAAAGAGCGCCTCAGTATCTTCGGCGCGAAGCTGCGCTGGTCCATCTGCGGCCTGCTGTTTTTCGCCACCACCGTGAACTACGTGGACCGGCAGGTGCTCGGCATCCTGAAGCCGGTCCTCGAAAAGGAACTGGGCTGGAAGGACACCGATTACGGGCTGGTGGTGTCCACCTTTCAGCTCGCCTACGCGCTGATGATGCCGTTCGCGGGGCGCGCCATGGACTGGCTGGGCACGCGGCTGGGCTACGCGCTGGCGGTGGCCGTGTGGAGTCTCGCCTCCATGTGTCATTCCCTTGCCAGCACGCCGCTGCAGTTCGCGGCGGCGCGGTTCGCGCTGGGGATCGGTGAATCCTCCAACTTCCCGGCGGCGATCAAGACCGTGGCCGACTGGTTCCCTCGCGGGGAACGCGCGTTCGCGACGGGCATCTTCAACAGCGGGGCCAATATCGGCGCCATGGTGGCGCCTCTGATGGTGCCGATTGTGGCGGCGCACTTCGGCTGGCGCGCCTCGTTCATCTTCACCGGCGGGCTGGACGTGGTCTGGCTGGTGCTGTGGCTGAGTTTTTATCGCCAGCCGCGCGAACACAAACTCCTGACCACACAGGAACGCCTGCTGATCGAGGCCGACCACGCGGACGAGCCGAAAGTCCACCTGAAATATTCGCAGTTGCTGACCAAACGCGCGGCGTGGGCGTTCCTGTTTGGCAAGTTCATGACGGATCCGGTCTGGTGGTTTTATCTGTTCTGGGTGCCGGGCTTCCTGCACGACAAATACGGGCTCGATCTGACGCACCTGGGCTTGCCGCTGTTCGTGATTTATGTGGTGGCCGATTTCGGCTCCATCGGCGGCGGCTGGCTTTCGAAAGGGCTGGTCGCGCGCGGCATCGCGCCAGGCTCGGCACGCAAACTGGCGATGCTGATCTGCGCGATTGCGGTGACGCCGGTTTCGCTGATCATGTTCACGGGCGGCCAGTTATGGCTGACGGTGGGGCTGATCAGTCTGGCCGCGGCGGCGCATCAGGGCTGGTCGGCAAATCTGTTTACGATACCGTCGGATACCTTCCCGCGGCAGGCCGTCGGTTCGGTGGTCGGGCTGGGCGGTATGGGTGGATCGATCGCGGGAATGCTGGTGGCGCCGGCCATCGGGATGTGGCTGGACTATTCGCACAAGACCTACGGACCGCTGTTTGTGGCCTCGGGATTAGCGTATTTAGTCGCGCTGCTGATGATCCATCTGCTGGTTCCGAAACTGCGGCAGGTGGAAGCGTAACTTGGGTGGGTCATGACTCCCGCGGACTTCCAGCGAATCGCGCTGAGTTTCGAAGGAGCTGAAGAGTTTCCGCACGCCGGATTGCCGGCATTTCGTGTTGGAGGGCGGCGGTTCGCTTCCCTCGCTTCTCAGGCTGCGGGCTATGGGAATCTGGTGCTGACGCCCGAGCAGCAGGCCGCTTTCGTGGAGGACGCACCCGAAATTTTCATGCCCATTCCCGGCGGGTTCGGAAGAATGGGCCATACCCATATCCGGCTGGCCGCGGCGGACGAGGACATCCTCACCGGGGCACTGCGGACGGCGTGGAAAATGCGCGTGGAGAAGAACGCGAAGAAAAAGCGGGGCGCAAAGTAAAAGGGCCGGATCGCTCCGGCCCTTTCCCTTGTTTACTTGTTCGGAGTGACGTGGATCAGAGCGCCGGGATCGGCATCTTCCAGCATCCACAGCGAGCCGTCCGGGCCTTCTTCCACGTCTCGGATGCGGTGACCCGCATCCCAGCGCTCGGCCGTCTTCGCGCCGCCGTGGCCGTCGAAGAGGATGCGGGTGAGCGATTTGGTCGCCATGCCGCTCACGAAACCGTTACCGTTCCACTGCGGGAAGGTCTTGCTGCCCGTGTAGAACATCAGATTGCCCGGCGCGATCACCGGCACCCAGTACAGCACGGGACTCGTCAACTGCACGTGCGTGTCGGACTTGGGAATCGGCACGCGATTGTAATTCTCGCCGAACGAGACCAGCGGCCAGCCATAGTTCTTACCCTTCTCGATCAGGTTCAGTTCGTCGCCGCCGCGCGGGCCGTGCTCCACTTCCCAGAGTTCGCCGTTGGGCGAAAACGCCAGGCCGTAGGGCGTGCGGACGCCGCTGGCCCACGTCTCGGCCGGAGTCAGGTTCGGGCCGGGGAACGTGTAGGTGCTGACCACTCTGGCGTTCTTCGCGGCTTCGGTGTCGCTGGGCGGATCGATCAGAGGAATGGTGGCCGCGCCGGTCTTGCCGGCGAACGGATTGCCAGGGGCCGGCTTGCCGTCCAGCGTCAGGCGGAGGATCTTGCCGACGGGCTGGTCCGGATCCTGCGCGGGCGTCATCCGCTGGCGGTCGCCCACCGCGAGGAACAGATACTTGCCGTCCGGCGAGAACGCAATCTGCGCGCCTTCCTGGCCGCCCTTGCCCTTGGGCATCTGACGCCACAAAACCTCGAATTTTTCGAAATTGGCTGTCGTGCCGCTGACCTTCAGTTGGGTGCGCGCCAACGCCAGACCGCCGCCATACTCACCCGGTTCGGCGTAGGTGAGGTAGATATTGTGGTCGGTGGCGTAGTGCGGCGAGAGGAAGACGCCGTGCATGCCGTTCTGGCCCTGATAGTAGACCGCGGGCGTATTGCCCACCTGGATCTTCTCGCCCTTCTGCGACACCAGCCAGACCGGCCCCACTTTTTCCGTCACCAGCATGCGGCCATCGGGCAGGAACGCCACGCGCCAGGGCAGCTTAAAGGTGGCCACGGTGGTCATCGTGAAGGGCACGCCGGCCTCGGGCTTCTGTTCACCGACGTTGACCTGGGCCACCGCCATCATGGCCGACAGCGTGAAAAGCGACGCCGTTTTCGCCAAATTCATTGAGATTTCTCCTTGATTCTGAAGCGGCCGGAACCGCTCCGCTGATCGTATCCTACCAGTGCAAACCCGCGTCTTCCGCCACACCCAGAGCGAGCCCCACCGCGTCGTACCGGTCGAGCCCTTTGGCGAGCATCGTCAGATACCGGTCGATCAGCAGATTGAGCATGGGCATGGGGACCCGCGCGTCCGACGCGGTCTTCTGCACCAGATGCATGTCTTTCAGGATCAGCGGAATCGGAAATCCGGCGGGCTCCACCCGGGCGTTCACAATCGCTTTGCCGTAGTTCACGTAGATAGGGCAGTTGAAGATGGTGGACGTGAACATGTTGAGCAGATCGGCGCGCGGCACGCCGTTCTTCTCGGCCATCGCGGAGGCTTCCGCCATCGCTTCGATCGCGGCCGTGAGCAGGAAATTGCCCGCGAGTTTGACGACGTTCGCCGCGCCCACGTCCTCGCCGAAATCGAAAACGCCCTGTCCCATGGCGTCGAACAACGGCTTCGCGGCCTCTTTCGACGCCGCCGCGCCCGACGCGCAGATCCACAGTTTCTTCGCGGCTGCGGCTTCAGGGCGTCCGAACACCGGCGCCGCGACAAACCTCCCGCCGAACTGCGCATGGCGCTCCGACAAAGTTCGCGAGGTGACCGGTGAAACCGTACTCATCGAGACGTGCAAGCCGGTTCCCAGCGCTTCGCAGAATTCCTCATTGGCGACTTCGAGCAGCGCGCGGTCGTCAGCCAGGACGGTCACCACCGTGCCACCGTGGACCACCGCGTCAACAGGCGTCTGCACCGCGACAGCGCCCTTCGCGACGAGCCCGGCCGCCTTCTCCGCCGTGCGATTGTAAACCCGCAGAGCGTAGCCGCCTTCCATCAGCTTCTCCGCGACAGGCATGCCCAGCTTTCCCAGGCCGATAAATCCGAGGGTTTCGGTCATGTTTTCAGTATCACCCGCCGCGCTCCTGCGCTTCCTCGTCGTCGCCGTAGACTTCTTCTCGGATGATGCGCTCGGTGGCCTCGTTCAGATAGATGTCGAGCGCTTCCTTCAACTGCAGATACTCGGGCCAGAGCGTGTGATCGAGGAACGATCTCGGCACGCGCACCATGACGGTGGTGTGGCGCTGTCTTTTATAGCGATAGGGATCGAGCCCGTAGCGGCGGCAGAGCGCGGCGAACAGCCTGCGCTGCCAGCGATCCGGCAGAGTGAACTGGATCTCGGCCGGGCGCTCTGTCTTCGTCAGCGTGGCGAGAGAAGCCTTGATGCGCTCAATGGCAGCGGCGGCGGCATTGCGCTCGCCCGTTGTCGTGGCGCCCTCGAAGAGCGCGGAAATCTTACGAAGCTTCTCGCGAAGCTGCTGTTCGGACGTCATGCGGATGATTCGCCGGAGGGGCTCAGTGCCGAACGGCCCACGCCAGACCGTCGGGCTGTTTACCGGCGTCGATGCGCCCGGTCACCTGCAGCGTTTTCAGATCCACCACCGCGACGTAATCATCCGGCGTGCAGGCGACGAAAGCGCGCGTGCCGTCCGGCTGCATCAGGATTCCGGCGGCCCCGTGGCCCATCGGGATCCGCTTGATTTCCTTGCGCGTCGCGGCATCGAAGACGGCCAGATCCGGACCGCCGAGAGTCGAGACAAAGACCAGTTTTCCATCCGGCGTGAACTTCAGGCGGTTCGCGCTGTTGACGTTGGCGGCGAGGGTTTGCACAACCTTTTTGCCCGGCACGTCCAGGATGGAGATGGTGCCGTCCTGCGCGTTGGCCGCCCAGAGTTCCTTGCCGTCCGGCGAAACGTCGAAGCCTTCCGCGCCCCGGCCGACGGCCACCACGGTCTCTTCCCAATCGTCCGGCGCGGGACCGCCCCGGCCACGGCCACCCGGAGGCGAGCCACCCGGAGGCGGTCCGCCAGGCCCACGTGCCGGACCCGGTCCAGGACCGCGACCGCCACCGGCCGACTTCTCGATAAAAGTCATGGTTGCGGAACTCACGTTGGACGTGACGATCTTCTTCTGATCCCGGAACACGTAGATCATGTGCGTGCGGTTCTGTCCCGTCCCGAGCACCCAGTCCACTTTCTGCGTGCCGGGATCATAGCTGCCGATCACCTTGGCCCCCTCTGCCGTAAACCAGACCTTGCCGCCGTTGAAATCGAGTCCGTGCGGAGAACGCAGCGGCCCCAGATCCACCGGCGGAAGCGCCTTGCCGTTCGCGACATCCACCACGGAAAGCGTGTTCGCCGCGCCGCCGCCGTAGTTCGAAATAAACGCGAGCTTTCCATCGGCCGACGCGATCACCTCATGCGGATTCGGACCGGACGGCAGCCGAACGCCCGCCTTGAGGGTCGCCGGATCCACGATGGCCAGCGTCTGATCGGTCTTGGAAAGGATGAGCAGCGCCGGCGAGGGCGTATTCTGCGCCGCCAGTTGAGCGGTGAAACACACAGCGTTAAACGACAGAGCGGTGATGACCGGGCCGAGTCGAAAGATCATGGCATTCAACCTATCAGAACCGGGTTATGCCGGCATGGAGTCGGCCGCGAGAATCTCGACCGAATTGCCGGAAGGATCGCTGATGTAACAGGAGCGCGTGCCGTCCCGGTGCGTTTTCAGCGCTCCGAACTTTTCCGCCTCCGGGCTCACGAAGCCGAGATGCGCCGGGTGCTGTTCGGGAATCACCAGGGCAAGATTGATGTTGTCGAAGCCCAGCAGAGCCCAGGTGGCGTCCTGATACTTGATTTTGCAGCGAAAGGTTTGCGTGTACCAGGCAACCGAGGCCGCAATGTCCTGAACGGGGATTGCTACATGATCGAGACTGTCGAACTGCATACCCTCATGGTACGGCCTGCACGGCTTCGAGGCGCCGCGTCAGATAGGCCCGTTCCACCGGATTGGTGACCAGCGCCAGCGCGCGCTGGTACGCGGCGGCAGCTTCCGGGTTCCGGCCGAGCCGCCGCAGCAGATCCGCGCGGGCGGAGTGGTAGAGATAGTAGCCGTCGAGTTCGCCGATGCGGTCCATCAGCGCAAGCCCGGTTTCGAAGCCATCCGACATGGCGACAGCCACGGCCTGGTTCAGGGCGACGACGGCGGACGGAATGAACCAGGAGAGCTCTTCATAAAGCCTCGCGATGGCGCGCCAGTCCGTCTCGGCCGGGGTAGCGGCGCGGGCATGCACGGCGGCGATGCGGGCTTCGAGCTCATAGCGGCCCGGCGCCTTGGGTTCGCGGCCGGCGGGTTGCGCAAGCAGGCCGAGAGCCTCGTCCACTTCCGCGCGATTCCACAACGAACGGTCCTGCTCTTCAACGGTGATGAGTTCTCCTTCCCGATTCACGCGGGCCGCGCGCCGGGAATCCTGCAGCAGCAGCAGCGCGAGCAGGCCCCGGCTTTCGGACTCCTCCGGCATGAGTTCGCAAAGAAGCCGGGCGAGACGGATTGCCTCGCTGCACAGATCGCCCCGAATCAGGCCGGAGCCGGACGAGGCCGTGTAGCCTTCATTAAAAATCAGGTAAATGACGGCCTGCACGGCGCTCAGCCGTTCGGCGAGGCGGCCCCCGGAAGGCACCTCATAGGGGATCCGGGCGTCGCGGATTTTGTTCTTCGCGCGCACCAGGCGCTGGGCGAGCGTGCTTTCGGGCAGCAGGAACGACCGCGCGATTTCCGCCGTGGTCAGGCCGCCGAGAGTGCGAAGCGTGAGCGCGATCTGCGCCTCAATGTGCAGCGCGGGATGGCAACACGTGAAGATCAGCCGGAGGCGATCGTCTGGCATGTCGGGGGAGAATTCCGCTTCGAATGAGGTGTCGGGATCCTGCCAGGCGGCGGATTCGTAACGAAGGGCGGGGTGTTTCTCGCGCCGCGTGCGTTCGCGGCGGGCGGCGTCGATCAGCTTGCGGCGCGCGGCGGTAGTGATCCAGGCGGCCGGATTATCGGGAACGCCCGCCTCGGTCCACGCACGCAAGGCGAGGATAAAAGCGTCCTGCAGCGCCTCCTCCGCGAGATCGAAGGAACCGGAGAGCCGGATCAGGGAAGCCATGATCCGGCCCGATTGTTCCCGAAAAACCCGCTCGATACGCTTCGCGGTTTCCGGCGCGGCTGGCCCTGGCGACAAACTACCAGATTACTATCGGGCGCACTTCCACCGAGCCGTGCGAGGCGCCCGGAATCTTCGCGGCGTACTCGATCGCTTCATCCAGGTCCTTGCAGTCGAGCAGGTAGAAGCCGCCCAGCTGTTCTTTGGTCTCGGCGAAAGGGCCGTCGGTGGTCATGGTCTTGCCGTCGCGCACGCGGACGGTGGTGGCGGCGGTGGTCGGGTGCAGCGCTTCGCCCGCCTTGTAAAGGTTCTTTTCTTTGACTTCGTTGGTGAAGCCGTAATAAGCGCCCATAATGGCCTGCTGCTGTTCGGGCGAGGCTTGCGCGTCGGCAGCGTGGTCGGTGTAGATCAACATTGCGTAAATCATGAGAGTCTCCTTTTTCGGTCGTGGAACGGCTTGCTCCGGATGTTCAGCCGGAACTGCCTGTTTCGGAATTGCCTGTTCAGCGATACGACGCGCGAGGCCGGGAGAATCGACAGACTGCGGAAAATATTTTTAAAGAACGGCGGCGAAGCCTTCCCACGCGGCGGTGGTGTTTTCAAACTGCATGCGGGCGTCTTCGGTGATCCGCATCATCTGCTGATCGTCGTGCGTCGGGTCGTGGTGAAACAGGAAAAGCTGCTTCACTTTGGCGTCGCGCGCGACGTGCACGGCATTCAGCCAGGTGCTGTGGCCCCAGCCTTTGTGCTTTTCGTACTCGGCCGGAGTGTATTGGGAATCGCAGATCAGCAGATCGGCGCCCTGGGCATATTCCCGCAGCGTGGAGTCGAGAGTCGGATGCCCGTGTTCGTAATCGGTGGCGTAGACGATCACGGCGCCGGGCGCTTCAATGCGATAGCCCGAAGCGTTCTGCGGATGGTTCAGGGGGAACGGAATGATCTTCATGCCACTCGCGTCCACGTGCTTACCCGGATCGATCGTGTTGAAATCGCGCCGCGCCGCCACCTGATCGAAATCGACCGGGAAATACGGCTTGGCCATCTGGCCTTCCAGGGTTTCCTGCAGCGGACGGCCCTGAATCCCGGTATAAAACGAAATGTGATTCTTTGGACCGTAAATCGGGATAAAGAACGGCAAACCCTGAATATGATCCCAGTGAAAATGGGTGAGGAACAGTTTGACGTTGACGGGTTGGCCGGCCGCCTCTTTCATCAGAGACTGTCCGAGATTGCGGATTCCGCTGCCGGCGTCGAAAATAATGCAGTCGTTCGCGGCGGTGCGGATTTCGACGCAGGACGTGTTGCCGCCGAAAGTCAGGTTTTCCACCTGGGGCGTGGGAGTGGACCCTCTTACTCCCCAGAATCTGAGCCGTACGCTAGCATCTGACATTTAGAAAGCCATTTTAGTCTGAAGACGTTTTCGGTCTGCTTTGGTCGCGCCGGCCTGCAAAGCTCTGGCATACGCTTCGCGCGATTCGTTGTCATGTTTGAGCGCCCGCTCCGCGTCGCCCAGTTTTTCCCAAAGGGAAGCGTTCTGCTCGTCGGGTTGCACCGCCGCGCGCCACTGTAAAAGCGCTTCCTCCGGCTGGTTCGCTTTGCCCAGCAGTTCCGCCAGCGCCACTCTGGCGGCCACATACTCCGGGCGCGCCGCGATTACTTCCCGATATTGCCCGATTGCCGCGGCGGTTTCTCCGCGCTTCACCAGGAGTTCCGCCAGACCAAGGCGCGAAGGCAGAAAACCGGATTGAGCCGCCAGATTCTCTTTCCACAGGGCGATGGCCTCCGCTTCGCGTCCTATCGAAACGGAAAGTAAAAGAGCGAGATTATGCCGGGCCGGCAAAAGATTCGGATTTTTCCGCAGCGCTTCCCGATAATACTTCTCGGCTTCCGCGGTTTTTCCTTCGGAAGCCTTCAGGGATCCGAGTGCGTTCCAGGGCTCGGCCGAACCGGGAGCGACTTCGGCCGCGCGGCGATAAGCCTCTTCGGCCTCGCGCCGGCGGTTGGTCCTCTGGTAAATCAGCCCGAGATTGTAAGGAAGATAACTGAAATCCGGCGCCAGTTTCATGGCCTGCCGGTAAGCGCGCACCGCGCTTTCCGAATCGCCCGCCTCCACTGACGCAACCGCGAGATTGTGCAGCGGGTAAGACCAGTTCGCCGCCAGCCGCGCGGCATCGCGAAACGCCGGAATCGCCTTCGAGAACTGCGCCTGTTCAAGGTATGCGATCCCCAGGGCGTTATACCCGTACGCCTCGCCCGGATCGATCCGGACGGCCTTTTCGAGAAGCTCGGCGGCCTGGCTGAACTGCTTTTCAAAGAGCAGCGCGCGCCCCGCAAAGAACGAGTCGCGCCCCTGCAGCCAGAGCGACTCCGGGGTCAGCTTCAGAGCGGCTTCCATATAACGCGACCCGGCGTCGAAATCGGTTTTGACCTGCGGATTCTGGTCGCCTTCCAGATAGCGCAGCAGCATCTGCTGCGCCTGATTTTCGAGCGCCACTCGAAGATCGTTTTCTTCCATCAGCATTCGTTCGGGCGACAGTTCCGTGCGCAGTTTATCGAGAAGTCCAAACGCGCTGCCGGACTCGGCGGGAAGCAGTTTTCTGGCCCTGATCGCGGCCTCGAACGCGTCGATATCCCGCTGCGCTTCCTGCGAAACAGGCGGCGGATCCGCGGCGGAAGCCAGCAGAAGCGGACCGCCGTTGCGCGAATCGAACAAAGTCTTGAAACGCGTGATGTTAAGGCCCGGTTTCGAAAGGTCGGACAACGCAGTGGCGCCTTCCATGCTGCCGAAATCGCGGGGATGTTGTTTGTTGCCGGTCTGCGCGGCGACGTCGGCGCGCACGTAATCGATCAGTTCGCCCGCCGTCACGGAGCGGTCTTTGTTCTGGTCCGCGCCGCCTTCCAGGGCTTTTATTATCGAATATGCGAACGCCCCGTGGCCGCCGCCGAACTGCGTCCCTTCGAGTCCCGTCTCCTTTGGCCGCGACGCCACCAGCCCGAGCATTTCGCCCGGCGCCTCGCCCAGTTTCTCCACGGCGGTGCCGATTGAGCCGTTCCTGATATTGCCGATGGAGGTGGCGCGGCAAACATCGGCCAGCAAGACCACCCGGCCGACTTTCGACAGTTCCTCCTCGACCAGTGCCTGAATCTCGGTCATCGGAATCGCGGTGGAGGAGAGGTCCTGCGGATCGCTGTCGTAGGACAGGATGAACGCGCCGCGGCCGTCCACGGTGCCGTGTCCGGCCAGCAGAATAAATACGGTGTCTTTCTTCCCCGGACGCGCCTTCAAAAACGTCTGAAACGCGTTCCGCAGCGCCGCGGTGGTGGCTTGCTCATCGGTGAGCACCAGCATTCGGTCCGGCGGAATCGCCCCGCCGCGAGGGCTGCCGAGTTGCGATGCGAACGCTTTGGCATCGGCCTCCGGATACTGCAGGTACAGGTCTTGGGGGAGTTTCTGGTATTTCCCGATCCCGACGATCATCGCGTACGTCTTTGCATCGGGCGAGATGGCCGCGGCCTTGATGGCAGCCTGCGTGGCGAGCGACTCTTCCAGTTCGAAGATCCGGCCGGAAATCCACACCGCGTCCGGCCATTGCAGCGCGGCCTTGCGATACGCCGCCAGCGCGTTGGCTTCGAGTTTGGCCCGATCATAAATCGCCGCTTCTTCCACCAGCGACTGCGTATCCGCCGGATTCCGTTGCAGACTGGCCTCCAGCGGCGCCAGTTCCGCCCGCACATTCGCGGGCAGCGCGTCGAAGGCGACCACCTCACCCTCGGGTTTGGCGAGCCCGCGCGTCATGCTGACTCCGTAATGTTGCTGGCTGGCCACGGCGACCCGCACCAGTTGAGGCAGAAAGCAGGTATTGACGGGTTTGGAGACGCCCAGTTTGCCGGCTCTCAACTTCAGCCCTTTGCTGTCGAGAGCCACCTCGGCGCCCTGTTCCAGAATCTGCGAGATCTTGCCGGGACAGAACAGAAAACTGGTGGCTCCGGCGTCAGAGCGCACCGCATCGCCGGAAAAGAGCACGTCGCCGGCGCGAACGGCCAGCGGAGTCTCGGTGCCGGAGCGCAGCACTTTGCCGCCACCGGCGGCCAGCACCAACCCCACGGGCTCCTCACGCGCGGGGGCGGCCTGAACCGGCAGCGCGGATAAAACAAAGGACAGCCATCCCGCGGCGCAGAGGAGTCTCGTCATGAGACCTGTTCTGCCCGCAGCTCCCGCTCATCCCTCGCCGCGCGCCCCATATGCAAACTGACCTCGTCCTGAGAGTGCCGGGACCGGATCTCCGCCAGCCGCTCTTCATCGAAGAGCGACGCCACGGAAAACAGCTTCATCTTTTCCGTCTTCCCCTTTACAGGTACGGCACCCAGGTACACAGTGTCGATTGCCCCCCCTAACATTTCATGTGATTCCGCACTCATCAGAAGCCGGGATTGCTGGTCCTTGTTCAGACTCTCCAGTCGGGATGCCAGGTTGACGGTGTTGCCGAGAACCGTGAATTCCAGTTTGTCGATCGACCCGACGTTGCCGATAACCACTTCCCCCGAGTGAAAGCCGGCGCCGGTCCGGAATTCCCCGATCACCTGTTCCACCATCTCCGTCGCGCAAAGGGCAGTGCGCAGCGCGTGGTCACCCGGTTTGGCGCCCGCGTCGTCGTCGGAAAAAACCGCCAGAATGCCGTCGCCGATGAACTTGTTCACATGGCCGCCGTTCTTCACGATGATCCCGACCATGGTGGACATATAAACGTTCAAAAGGTCGACGACGACGGCGGGGTCTTTGCTTTCGCAAAACGCGGTAAAGCCGCGGATGTCGGTAAACAGAATCGTCACCAGCTGACGCTTGCCGGTAAGTTCGATCTGCTGCGTTTCCTCAAGGCTCGTGGCCACCTGCTTGCCCACGAACAACGCGACGGCATTGCGGAAGAAACTGCTCTTCCTCTCCGCCGTGGCGAACCGGTAAATCACGCCGCCCAGCTGCGAAATCACGAAGGCGAGCAGAATCTGGAAACTCGACACCAGCCAGCCGGCGCGAAACAGAAGATGGGTACCGGTCATCAGCAGCAGCAGGACGAACAGAGAACTGGCGGCGGTCTGTGGCACGGCGGCGAACGCCGTGACGGCCGCCACGCTCAGAATCGCGGCGATTCCCAAAGCGAGGATGTGGGCGGGGCGCGGCGCGAACCGCAGAAACTCGCCGGTCAACAGCGTGCGGAGAACGCTCGCGTGAATCTCCACACCGGGCGTGTTCCACTTGCTGCCCACCGCGGCGGCGCTGAAGTACGGCGTCGCCCGGCGATCCCCGCGATCGTCCGTTCCGAGCAGAACCGCCTTTCCCTTCAGCCACTTTTCGAGCTGCGATCGGTTGCCCGCCCGATACGCCTCGATCACGTCCGCCATGGAAGTCACCGGGAAAGTATCGGCCGGACCGGCAAAATTCACCAGCAGATTGCCTTCCGCGTCCAGGGGGACCTCGCGGCCGGCGAAGAACAGCTTTCCGTCCCGCAGTTCGGCGTCTTTGCCGGCGAACTTTTCCGCCCCGCGCAGCGCCAGACCCCGCAGCAGGCTTTCCGTCGGGACACCGGGCTGAGGAGTCTCGATCAGCACCTGCCGCCGGATAAAATCATCCCCGTCAGCCGTGAGATTCGGAAAGGCCGCCATGCCGAAGGTGGAGGCCATCATGTTGAGCGGGACCATGAAATCCGTGCTCTGCTGCTGCTCCAGTTTCGCCGGCACGAAGGCGCAGATGACGGGCATCTGCGGCGCGGTCTCCGCGAAAGCGCCCGCCAGCACGGAGTCCGCTTCGGGATCGTATTTAGCGACGTTGGTCCCGAATGCGACATCGAGCACCATTACCCTTGCGCCACCGAGCGCTATGCCACGCATGGCATCCGCGTAATACCGATGCCAAACCGAGAGCAATTCAGGGTATTTGTCGCGGGCTTTGTCGTCGATTTCGACGAGTTGTATATCCTTGACCGGCAGGGGTCCGCGGAGCAGAAAGTGGGCGTCCTGCGCCTTCAGATCCACCAGCCGGAAGACTTCAATGTTCGCGAGCAGAAGCGTAAGGACGACGCTGCTGACAGCGATTGCAGCGCAAATCGCTGTCCTTTTCCAGTTCCGCTTCATTATGAACGCAGACTGAATTTTACTACTGACTGTGCCATTTACGCCAGATGAGCGGGTCCGGCAACTCTTCGGCAGTGCCACTCCCCCCGGAAACGCCGCTATAATCGGGGTTCGCACGGTGTCCGATTTCCTTAGCCGGCTCGCAGGTAGTACCGCGGGGTCAGACAGTTCGTATCTGACCATTCTGAACGCGCTTCCTCACGGAGTCCTCGTCCTGAGTCCGGAGTTCCGCGTTCTCTTCGCGAACCCCGCCGCAGCCTCGGTTCTGCTCGCCGCCAATCCCGGAAAGGAACTCCCGGCCATCAACCTGGCCGAAGACTTTCAGCTTTTCGATCCCTCCGCCACCCGCATCCTGCTCCATCAGGAACTCCCGTTTGCCCGCGCCTTCCGCGGCGAGACGGTCCCGCTTCAGGAGTATCTGATCCGCCGGCTCCACACCGCCGAACGCCGCTGGATGGAAATCGGCGCCGAGCCCGTCTCCGGTCCCGACGGTGTGGTCGGCGCCATCGTCGTCACGGTCCGCGACGTCTGCGATCGCAAAAAACGCGATCTGGCGCTGGAGGACGCCGCGAAAGTCAACGGCATCATCTATAACGAGAGCCTCGCCGGCATTATCCGGGTAACGGTCGATGGCCGCATTGTCGATTGCAACGATGCCCTGGTCCGCATGCTCGGCTACTCCACCAAGCAGGACCTCCTGTCCCTGCGCGCCCCCCGCATCTACTTCGATCCCTCCGATCGCAACCGGGTTCTCCGCCTTCTGAGCACTTCGCGCCGCCTCAGCGAACACGAGATCTGCTTCCGGCGGCAGGACGGTTCCCGTTGCTGGGTTCTGCTGAATGCCCGCATGCTCGACGCCCCTCCCGGCGAAGTTGGCGGCACGATCGTCTCCACGGTTGTCGATATCAGCCAGCGAAAGATCCAGGAGGAGATCCTCCGGCAGAGTGAACAGCGTTTCGCCGCGTTCATGCACCACCTGCCGGGAATCGCTTTCATTAAGGATCTCGACGGCCGCTACGTCTACTACAACGAGGCGGCCTGGCATCTCTTCCACATCCGCCCGGAAGCGATCGTCGGCAAAACGGATGAAGACATCTGGTCCGCCGACCATGCCGCCCGCTATCGCCAGAACGACGCGGTGGTCGTCAGCACCCGCCGGCCCGCGGAATGGGTGGAACCCGTGCTGCACGCCGATGGCCCGCACTCCTGGCTCATCTACAAGTTCCCCATCATCGAACACGAACGGGTCACCATGGTCTGCGGCATTGGCATCGATATCACCGAGCGCACCATCCTTGAGGAACAACTCGGCCAGGCCCGTAAGATGGAAGCGCTGGGGCGGCTCGCCGGGGGCGTGGCGCACGATTTCAACAATCTGCTCACGGTAATCGCCGGCTATAGCCAGCTGGCCATCGAGAGCATCGGGACCGTCCCGGAAGACCGCCTGATCACGTATATGCGGGAGATTCTCGATTCCTCCCGCCGCGCCTCCGGCCTCACCGGCCAGTTGCTCGCCTTCAGCCGGCGCCAGGCAGTCCAGCCCAAAGTTTTGAACCTTTCCGACCTCCTGGCGCGCATGGACCGTCTGCTCCAGCGCGTCATCGGCGAACACGTCGAAATCGATGTCAAATGCACTTCGGACGATTGCCTGATCCACGCCGATCCGAACCAGATGGAGCAGGCCATTATGAATCTCGCCGTCAACGCGCGGGACGCCATGCCGCTCGGTGGCCAACTCCTGATTCGCTGCGGCCGTCTGGCGCACCCGATCCCCCAGGAAAAGGGGGAGCCTCTGGCGATACTGCTCACCGTCAGCGACAACGGCATCGGCATGGAAGAAGCCGTCCGCTCGCGGATTTTCGATCCGTTCTACACGTCCAAAGAGGCGGGGAAGGGAACCGGCCTCGGGCTCTCGACCGTCTACGGCGTGGTCTCGCAGTGCAAAGGCCGCATCGACGTCGACAGTACGGTTGGCGAGGGCACCACCTTCCGACTCTACTTTCCGGAGGCCGCTCCGGCGACGGAAACACCCGCTGTCGTTCGCGCTGCCGGTTCGGCGGCCGGCAGCGAAACCGTGCTTCTCGTGGAAGACGAAGTTTCCGTCCGCCTGCTCGCCGATACCATCCTCAGGCGCCTCGGCTACACGGTGCTGGTTGCGGAATCCGGGGCTTCGGCGATCCGGCGGTGGGATGAGGCCAAAGGCGTCGTCGACATCCTGCTCACCGATGTCATCATGCCGCAGATGAGCGGCGGCGAACTGGCCCATAAGCTGCGCGACCGCAACCCCGGCCTCCGCGTGCTCTTCATGTCCGGCTACACCGACGACATGCTGGCCAGTCACGGCGTTCTCTCCGGCGACACCCAGCTCATCCAGAAACCCTTCACGGCCGATGCCCTGGGACGAAAGCTGCGCGCCGTGCTCGATTCCTGATTCCCGCGCATTTCGTTGCCGGACGTACACTGGTTAATTCCCCTTATGTCCCTCCGTCCCCTCATCTCCGAAGAACAAATTCAGGCGCGTATTCTCGAAATTGGCGCGCAGATTACGGCCGATTATCCGGAGGGCACTCTCTACCTGATCTGCATCCTGAAAGGCGCCTGCTTCTTTCTGGCCGACCTCGCCCGCGCCATTCAGCGCGATGCCTTCATCGATTTCATGGCGATCTCCAGCTACGGCAAAGAGCGGACCAGCTCCGGCGAAGTCAAAATCATCAAAGATCTGGATATTTCGCTGGCCGGCGCCGATGTGCTGATTGTCGAGGACATCATCGACAGCGGCATCACGCTGAACTACCTCACCGCCCTTCTCAAGACCCGCAATCCGCGGTCGGTCCGCATCGCCGCCCTTCTCGACAAACCGGACCGCCGCATTCGCCCGGTGGACGCCGCGTACGTTGGCTTCCACATACCGGATGAGTTCGTGGTAGGCTACGGTCTCGATTTTGCCGAAAAGTATCGGAATTTGCGCGATGTCTGCGTTCTCACACCGGACGCTTAGCGCGACTTTGTCGCTTTAACCGGCAACTCCGCCCGGTCGCGAAGCATCCAAACGCCGGGAGACATTTCTCATGCTTCAGCGTTTGGCCGTTGCGACGGTCGCCGTTTTGCTTTTCTCTCAGACCTGCTTCGCGCAGCAGTCTTCATCTGGCCCCTCCGACGCGGCGCCGGCCGTCGTTCCGGAGCCGCCCGCGTCGAAGCACGTCCTCGGCATCATCCCGAACTTCCGGACCATCCCGGAGATGAAGGTCTACCAGCCGATTGACGCGAAGGAGAAGTTCCACATCGCCTCGCAGGATTCGTTCGACCGCGGCACGGTCGCGCTTGCGGCGCTGTTCGCGGGCCAGAGTCAGCTCTCGAACGGCAACCGGGATTTCGGCCAGGGCGTGGCTGGCTACTCTAAGTACCTTGCCACCGCGTGGGGCGATTTCGTCATCGGGGACTACATGACGGA
The DNA here is from genome assembly GCA_903851195.1 of uncultured Acidobacteriia bacterium. Lineage (GTDB taxonomy): Bacteria > Acidobacteriota > Terriglobia > Bryobacterales > Bryobacteraceae > BOG-234. The sequence goes on along the minus strand of CAINNJ010000066.1, from coordinate 81,963 downwards.
AGGCGTTTTCCCTTCACTGCTGCATCAGGATCCCCGCTATTTCCGCCGCGGCCACGGCAGCACGCTGTCCCGCATGGCGTACTCGGCCGGCCAGATTTTCCTCACCCATGGCGATTCCGGTCATGTGCAGTTCAACTACTCGGAAATTCTGGGCAATTCCACCGCGGTCGCGATCTCGAACTCCTACTATGCCAATAACCGCACCGCCGCGGACGCCGGATCGAAACTCGGCGTGCAGTTGGGCGTCGACATGGCGTCGAATATCGTGAAAGAGTTCTGGCCGGACCTCGAACGGAAGTTCGCGCGAAAGCACCGAAGCCAGTGACTCAGCGGCGCCCGCTGAGGCTCGCCGGGCCGAGCGCCTCGTCCGCCGACGCCCACTCGCCGGTAATCAGTCGCGCTCCCCGGTTGAATGTGAAATAGTCGTAAGCCCACTGGAAGGCGATCTGGATCCGGTTCTCGAATCCCACAATGTACAGCAGGTGAATAAAAAGCCAGGTGAGCCAGGCGAGGTGGCCGGAAAACTGAAAGGGTCCGATCTCCGCCACCGCGCGATTTCGTCCGATCGTGGCCACGCTTCCCTTGTTCCAGTAGCGGAACGGCTTTACGGCCTCGGCCCGCTGCCGTTTCCCGATCAGATCCGCCGCATACCGGCCCATCTGCATCGCGGTCGGCGCCACGCCCGGAACCGGCTTGCCGTCCTGTTCCAAATAAGCCAGATCGCCGATCACCAGAACCTCGGGATGTCCCGGAATGGAGAGGTCAGGCGCAACCTTGACGCGGCCTACCCTGTCCGTCGCGACACCCGTCCGTTCCGCCAGCAGTTTCCCCAGCGGCGACGCCTGCACGCCGGCCGCCCACAACACGGTCTTCGATTTGATCCGCGTCTCCGAGTCCCCGGCCTTTACCGTGACGCCTTCCGCGTCGATCTGCGTCACCATCGCGCCAACCCGCGTCTGCACGCCCAGCCCGATCAGGGCTTTTTCCGCCGCGTGGGACAGTTTCTCCGGATACGGCGGCAGCAAACGGCCCGACCCTTCGATCAGAAAAATGTTGGCCTCCGCCGGATTGATACTCCGGAAGTCTTTCCGGAGCGTGTCGCGCGAAATCTCGCCCAACGCCCCGGCCAGTTCGACCCCCGTAGGGCCGCCGCCCACCACGATGAACGCCAGATTCGCCCGGCGCTCCTCCGGATCCGTCTCCTTCTCCGCCCGCTCGAAGGCGAGCAAAACCCGCGTGCGAATCTCGGTCGCGTCTTCGATCGTCTTCAGCCCCGGCGCGAGCTTGCTCCACTCGGGATGCCCGAAATAAGCGTGCGTCGAACCCGTGGCTACCACCAGCGTGTCGTACGGCACCCGGTCGCCATCCTTCATCAGGACTTCGTGCCCGGCGATGTTGAAATCCACCACTTCACCCAGCAGCACCCGCGCGTTCTTCTGCCGGTTCAGCACATAGCGCAAGGGCGAGGCAATCTCACCGGGTGACAGTGCGCCGGTCGCGACTTGATACAGCAGCGGCTGAAACAGATGGAAATTTCGCCGGTCGATCACCGTCACTTCCACATCCGCCCGCTTCATCGCCTGCACGGCATACAACCCGCCGAAGCCGCCGCCGATAATTACCACCCGATGTGCCATAACTACCGGATGAGGATCCGCGACAAACGATCCACCACGGACCGCCCTCAGTTCCACCGATCCGTACCGGACGTCTCAAAGCACCGTCTCACTCCCCGGCAGGCGTATATTCCCGCAACGCCGCCAGTTCGCCCAACACTCCGTGGGGATCCGGAACGCTCTTACGCCCGTAGAAGCCCAGAATATTGGCTTTCAACTCCGGCGTCACGCCCGCGAATTTCTTTTCCGCCAGTTTCACCAGCAGCTTGTCATAGGTACGGTCCGTGTACTGATACTCGCCTTCCCGCACCAGTTTGCCGGTGTCGAGATCGCGGTTGACGATCTGTAACTCGCCCCGGGCAGCCTCCGCGAAAGACCTGCGGTCGCGATTCACGGACGCGTCGAAGCTGTCCTCGAACATGCGCTCCGTCGCCGGCGTGGGGACCACGAACGCCAGAGTGCGGAAGGGCCCGAATCGCGGCAGCAGATGCGCCAGAAATGTCAGCACCCGCGCGAAGAAACGTGGCCGCTCATAGTTGTCGCCCCACTCTTTCCGGTAGCTCGCCCGGTTGAGGTTATAGAGGAACTGCTTCCGGGAAATCGTGGGTTGTGCTTTCTGAATTTCCTTCTTCTTCAGCGACCACGCCGCCTTCGTCACATTCGGAATCAGCGTGCGAACCGAGAACCGGTAGCTTCCGAGCGAGAGGTCCAGCGTGGCGAACAGGTCCTTCAGGCGAAGCCCGTATGTCCGCTCAAACGCCCGATCCAGCAGGTCTTTCGATACCTCGAAGCCGATGAAGTCGTGGTAAGCCTGCGGCGCGTAATGGCCCCGCGCCACCTGCAGCACGTCGAACCCGAACTCGGTTTTCAGATGCGCCGATGGGCTGTCCGCGTACGTCACCTCATCGCCGAACTTCTTCCGCAGATCCGGAAACAGCACCGGCACCGCGCGGTTTACGGCGATAGCGTGGCCGTCCACATCCGCCCCGTAGTGCGCCGTCGCGCCCAGCGCAAACGCCAACTCGTTGACATCCTTCGCCTCGTCGAGCAGAGCCTGCACGAAATCCGCGCTGCGGACGTAGTGCACCAGATCGCTGAAAAAGTGGCTCCCGAAGGGGTAATAGCCCAAGTCCTGAATGATGCACCCGCCGTACGCATAGGCGTGCGCCTTCTTCAGATCTTCCGCGCTCGCCCCTGGATATTTCTTGTGCAGCACCGGCACCATACCGTCCGCCCAAAGCGTGTCCACAATCGCCTCATGCGTCAGGACCGAGTAACCCGCGCAGCCCGCCGGGAAAATCAGAAAAGCGAAAATCGCACGAAACAATTACTTCTTCTCCGCAAGTTTCACTTGATAATCGCTGTATTCCACCACCAGTTCGCTCTGCCCGAGCAGAAACGAGTGGCTGGTCGCATGACTGACGCGGGCGAAAGAAAACTCTCCCACCTCCATATAGTCGCGAACCACGTACGGACTGCTGGCCCAGAACGACATGCTGGCCGTTGGCTTGCCCTCGATGCGGATCAGGTTATGACTGGCCGCGTCCACCCACGCCTTGCCGCGCAACAGATGCGGACTCTTTCGAAGAGGCTGCAGTTCCACGATTTCGCACTTCCGGCCCTCCAGGACCTGCTCGCCGAGGAATTTCATGTGATAGTTCGACGGCGTCACCAGGGCGGCCAGCCGGATTTCGCCGCCGCTCATGGCCGCCTCTTCTTTCAGAACGCGGTCGAAAACCGAAGTCTGCAGGAACGACGGCCCCGTGCGCGAAAGCACATGGTAAGTCTTGCCCGTGCCTTTCACGTACATCACCGCCACCCGCATCTCCGCGGCCTCATTAAAGCGGGTGTTGGTCAGCGTGTAGTGTTCCTGTACCGTATACGACACGATTCCCTCTTCGCGGGCCAGTTGCGCCTGTTCAATGCCCCGAATGAGATGCAGGTCAGCCGGCGCCGTAGACGCTACGCCTGCCGAAACGGACAACAGCACGAACCAGGAAACTCTTCGGACAAAGGCTGCGTGCCGATCCGTCATCCCTTCGTCGTAGCACTCTGGTAGCCATCCCTTTTCTGCCCTCGCCTGTTTGCCTGTAGAATTGTTTCGATGCGTTTTGTCATTCTTCTGGCCGTTGCCTCCGTCGCCTTTGCCGCCGAACCGGGCACTCCGGAAGCGGCCGGCGAATTCTTCGAAGCGAAAATCAGACCGCTTCTGGTCAGCCGTTGTTACGCCTGCCACACGGACACCGCCACCGCGGGTTTGCGTCTCGATTCGCGCGCGGCGCTCCTGAAAGGCGGCAAATCCGGCCCCGCCATCGTTCCCGGCAAGCCCGACGACAGCCTGCTGATTCAGGCCGTGGCGCATCGTCACGCCCGCCTCAAAATGCCCCCAAACGGGCAACTCGAAGCCCAGGAAGTCGCCAATCTCGCGCAGTGGGTGAAAGACGGCGCGGTCTGGCCCGAATCCCCCCGCGAATTCTTCCTTTCCAAAGTGAAACCCGTTTTGGATTCCAATTGCATGGGCTGTCACGGCGATGCGGCCCGCGCCGGTCTGCGCCTCGATTCGCGGGAATCCCTTCTTAAAGGTGGCAAGTCAGGCCCCGCGATCATCCCCGGCGATCCCGAACACAGCCTCCTTATGCAGGCGGTCCGGCAGGATCACGACAACTTAAAGATGCCCCCCGCCGGACGAATTCCAGACGACGCCATCGCCAGCCTGGGAAAATGGGTGAAGGATGGCGCGGTCTGGCCCGAAACCAGCGCCGCGGCGACCCCCGCCTACGTGCTCCGTCCCGACCAGAAAGCCTTCTGGTCCTTCCAGCCCCTGCATAAAACCACCCCGCCGCCGGCCGACCGACCCGAGTGGAACCGTACTCCGGTCGATCAGTTCATCTACGCGAAGCTGAAGGAAAAAAGCCTTCAGCCCGGCAAAAAGGCCGACAAAGCCACTCTCCTCCGCCGCGCCACCTTCGACCTCACCGGCCTTCCCGCTACTCGCGAGGAAATCGCGGCCTTCATCGCCGACAATTCGCCTAAAGCCTTCGAAAACCGGATCGACAAGATGCTCGCCTCCCAGCAGTACGGCGAACGCTGGGGCCGGCACTGGCTCGACGTGGTCCGCTATGCCGATACCGCGGGCGACGCCGCCGACTTCCCGGTTCCGGAGATGTACAAATACCGGAACTACGTCATCAACGCCTTCCGCAACGACAAACCCTACGACCAGTTCCTTCGCGAGCAGATCGCCGGCGACCTTCTGCCTTATAAAGACGACGACCAGCGCTGGGAGCAGATCGTAGCCACCGGCTACATTACCGTCTCGCGCCGCGTCGGCGTCAGCCCCAAAGGAGATCGCCACGTCACTCTCGAAGACACCATCGGGAACTTCGGACAGACCATGCTCGGCCTGAGCGTCGGCTGCGCCCGCTGCCACGATCACAAGTTCGATCCCATCCCGACCGCCGACTATTACGCGCTCTACGGCATCTTCGACAGCACCACCTACCCCTTCTCCGGCGAGGAGCACAATCCCTATCGCGGCGATTTCGTCTATCGCGTCGGGAAAGATAAAGCCGCCGAGATCCTGAAACCGTTCGACGAAGCCTTCGCGCCCTGGAAGAAGCTGGAACGGCAGAAGTTCAACGAGTATCAGGAATTTCAGGACAAAAAGGTCCTCACGCCCGGCCGCTCCCGCGAAGTGGTCTGGAAAGAACTCACGGAAGTTCGTGAAAACCTGAAGCCCGTCGCGGAGGCCTACCCGCCGCTCGAAACCGCCTGGGCCGTGTCGGAAGGCAAACCACACGACGTCAAAATTCAGATCTACGGCGAGCCGAAGAACACCGGCGCTCTGGTTCGTCGCGGCTTCCCGCTGATTCTGGGCGGTATGAAAGTGCCGGAATCGGAAACGGGCAGCGGCCGCAAGGAACTCGCCGAATGGCTGACCGATCCCGCCAACCCTCTGCCCGCCCGGGTCATGGTCAACCGCATCTGGCACTACCATTTTGGGAAAGGCATCGTCGCTACCACCTCGGATTTCGGCGTTCGCGGCTCCGCCCCCACCCATCCGGAACTGCTCGACTACCTGGCCGCCCGCTTCATCGAAGACGGCTGGTCCGTTAAGAAGCTGCACAAGCTGATCCTGCTCTCCGAGGCTTATCAACTGGCCAGCGCGGACATTCCCGCCAACTCCGCCACCGACCCGCAAAACAGCTATCTCTGGCGTCAGAACAGGCAACGCCTCGACGCCGAACAGATCAGCGACTCCATCCGCCTGATCTCCGGGACGCTCGATCTTTCCATGGGCGGCCGCCAGCCCTTCCCCAACGACCGCACGTACTTCTACCGCCAGCACGAGCCCTTCACCGGCAACTTCGACAACCCGCGCCGCGCCGTCTACGGCATGCAGCAGCGCATCCAGAAGAACCCGTATCTCGACCTCTTCGACGGTCCGGACGGCAATCTGCCGATGAGCGAACGGCGTTCCACCACCACCTCCCTGCAGGCGCTCTATCTGATGAACTCAGAATTCCTCGAAAAGCAGAGCGACCTGATCGCCGCGAAGGCGCTCGCCGCGGAAAGCGCCGCGCCTGCCCGCGTCCGCTGGGCTTACGAGACCATCTTCGGCAAAACGCCCAATCCGGCGGAACTCCGCCAGAGTCAGGAGTTCCTCGCCACGCTCCGCAAAGAATACACGGCTCAGGGCGCTCAGAATCCCGAACGTCAAACATGGAAAAGCTACATACACTCCATGCTCGCCAGCAACCCGTTTCTGTTCGTCGATTAGGAGATCCCATGCTCAGCCATCCATCCAACCGCCGTACCGCAATCCGCTCTCTGGCCGCTGGTGGTCTGCTGCTTCCCGGCATTCTTTCCGAACTTCTGGGCGCCGCCGAACTGGATAATCCGCTCGCCCCGAAGCCGCCTCACTTCCCCCCGAAGGCCAAACGCGTCATCTTCCTCTTCATGACCGGCGGCGTCTCCCACATCGATACCTTCGATCCCAAACCGTTCCTTACCGCGAACCACGGCAAGCCCGCGAAGGGCAAATCTTTCTACAAAGGCGCCGACTGGAAGTTCCGCCGCTACGGCAAGAGCGGTATCGAAGTCAGCGACCTGTTCCCGGAAACCGGCAGCGTGATCGACGACATCTGCGTCATCCGCTCCATGAAGAACATCAATGGCGACCACTTCGGCGCCACCATCGGCATCCACACCGGTTCGGCCACCTTCAACCGCCCCAGCATGGGCTCCTGGGTGAGCTACGGTCTCGGCACCGAAAACCAGAATCTGCCGTCGTTCGTCGTTATCGCCCCGGAACTCCCCTACGCGGGTGGCCAGGTCTGGGGTTCCGATTTCCTGCCGGTTCTTCACCAGGGCACGCGCATCATTCCCGGTCCCGAACCCATCAGCAACATGAAACGGCGCGCTCCCACCCCGGAGATTCAGCAGACCGAACTCCAGCTGACCGAGTATTTCAACCGCCAGCACCTCGCTGAACGCGAGACGGATTCCAACCTCGCCGCTCGCATCAAATCCTTCGAGACCGCCTTTGGCATGCAGAAAGAAGCGCCCGAAGCCTTCGATATCTCCAAGGAATCCGACGCGACCCTGAAAATGTACGGGCTGGAGCGCGGCAGCACGCGCGGTTTCGGCTGGCAGTGTCTGGTGGCCCGCCGGCTCGCCGAACGCGGCGTGCGATTCGTGGAACTGATCGACGGCGGCACCAGCATCGATCACAACTGGGACGCCCACGCCTTCATGCCGGTCTACGATAAACTCGCTCCGCCCGTCGATAAAGCCATCGCAGGACTGCTCCGCGACCTCAAATCGCGCGGCATGCTGGACGATACCGTGGTCGTCTGGACCACCGAATTCGGCCGCGATCCGCTCGTGCCGGATCCTTCCGCCGAAGGCCGTGGCCACCATGCGACGGCGTACTGTTCCTGGGTGGCCGGCGGAGGCTTCGCGGGCGGCAAAGCGTATGGCGTCAGCGACGAAATCGGCGGTCTGGTCGCCGAAGACGAGGTCTCCGTGCACGATCTGCAGGCCACCATCCTGAATCAGCTCGGTCTCGACCACACCCGGCTCACCTACCGCCACGCGGGCCGCGATTACCGCCTCACGGACGTGCACGGCAAGATCGTCAAAGGCATTCTCGCTTAGGGCTTTTTCAGAACCGCGTCGAACTCGAAGAAGCCCTGATTGTCCGGGTGGACTTTATCCACCGAAAACCAGGTCCGCCCGCCTTCGGACTTCGTGATCACCTGTCCCGCGCAACTCTCCCGGCAGACGTAGCCGTGCAGATTCTCCACTGCCACCGCGCTTCCGGCCGGATTCGGGATACTTACCGGCCAGTTCGAATGCCCGGGCAGGATCACGTGGAAGCCGCCGCCCTCGCGCGCTTCCGCGACGCCATCCTTCGGCGTGCAAAGATTTCGCCCCTCCATGCAGTTCACCTTCTCCAGAAACTGAACGCTGGAATCGACGGAGGTCATCGTCGACGACGAATCCGCCCGCATCACCCAGTTCAAAATGTCGTGATTTTCAAACCCGTTGCCGGTCGAAGCCGTGAAGCCCGCGTACGCCATCCCCTGCTCATCGGTCACCGCCGAGAGATCCACCGGGGTGCTCAACACCGCCTTTGCGGCATTGTCGAGGTAAAGGGACAGCATCGGCGGTTTATAGGCAATCCGGACCGCGTGGACCCGGCCGTCCTTCATCTGAAACGGCAGCTTCTTCACCAGGCCCAGCCGCGCCGGCGGCCAGCGCATCTTCTTCACCGTGCCCGCCGTGCAGATGGCGATGTAATTGTCGGAAGGGTCGTGCGCCTCGCCGTTTTTAAAGGAGTCGAAGAAAACCGCCAGACTCCGCGGTATACCCTTGTTTCCGGGGTACTTATCCTGCTCTCCGAGCCCGAATCCCCCCGCCGATCCCAGGTTCCCGATCGCCTCAGGCCCGCTGTTCTGCAGCACAAAGGCAAAACCATCCGCTCCCGGACCCAGCCCGCGTGGCTCGGTAATCCGGAACTCGAACGTCACTTCGAAGCCGCCCCGGACCGCCTGTTTTTGGGGGTACCATGCCGCTCCCACCTGCTGGGGTAACGAGGCAGTCAGGCGGATCCGGTCTTCCAGTCTCTCGGCCGTGCCCACCAAATGTAGTTCCTCCGCCGCACACGAGATTAGTCCGAATGTCGCGGAGAGAGCGAGAGCAGCCAGAGACACTTTCACTCCCCAAAATATAGCGTACCTGCGCTATTGCGGCAGCGAATGAGCGGGCTGGATCATACCGGATAAGCCTTTGGGAATATCTCGTTACGCAAACGCTAACCGTAGTTAATACATCGCCTTAACGAAGATTGGGGCGGCTTCCGGAACACACAAAAATTTCGCCTGTTTGTGACAAATCCGACCTTTAATTATGTAATGCTTATGTGTGTGAGAGGACAGCCCGCCGTGGACATGTCTGACACTGCCGGAGGAGACCGCGAATGCGACTGAGAGCAGGGGAAATCCCGGGAGATATGAAGGCGTGAGTCCGTCCACGAGCCCTTCGAAGTCTGCCCCCGGCGCCCAGCGCCTGAGACAAATGGATGGCCTGCGCGGCATCGCCATGCTCTTCGTGTTCTTCGGGCATTTCGCCTCCATGTGGTCGCTGCTTCCCCACCCCGGCGGCCTCGCCGAGATCTATCTCCGGGTCATCGACGCCGATGCCACCATCGGCAGCAGCTTTTTCATGCTTTTATCCGGGCTGTTCGCTTACGGAACCCTGTCGCGTGGAAAACCCTTCGGCTTGTTTATCCGCGGAAGATGCTACCGTCTCTACCCTCTGTACCTCCTCCTGTGCGCCGCCTATGTCGCGGGGGAAATGCTGTACCCGAAACACTCCAAACTACCTTCCGACCCGCTGCAATGTGGCATCTTTCTGCTGGAAACTCTTTTCTTCCTGCCTGGAGTGCTGCCGGTTCACCCGCTCATGGACGTTGCCTGGACGCTCAGTTTCGTGGTCCTGTTCTACTTCATCTCTGGTTTGGTAGCCGGACTCTTCCGAATCTGGCCGGTGATGCGTCCGTTTCGTATCCTGATCCTGATCGCGTGTGGTGTCGTGTGGGCAATCTTCGGACAGCAAACCAACCGCTTCGAACCGCGCACGGCGATGTTCTGGGTTGGTATGGCGTTGAGCGAGGTAATCCACGGCATCATGGGAAGGCGCCTCATTTGGGCCGCCCGCCTGACGGTTCCGGCGGTCGCTCTTTTCGTCGCCGGTGTCTGGATCCGGACGGAACTGATGTTGCAGCGACCCCATACCCCGATTCCCCTCGCTCTCATCAGAGTGGGCGTCACCGCCGTGGCGCTCTTCGGCGTGGTCTGGGTCGCCTACTTTGGGCCGGAGTGGTGGAAGCGGGTTCTTTCCCGCCCGAGCCTTTGTGAACTGGGAGCGGTCAGTTACTCGTATTACCTGACCCACGGCATCGCGATCAAAGCGTTCCAACACGGAATGGTTCCCCTGCTTGGTCCTCTGGCGTTTACCCCGGTCGTTTTCTGGTCGAGCCAGCTTCTGATTCTCTCGCTCAGTATTCTGATCGCCCGCGCGGTCTACCTGACCATCGAAAATCCGCTCTCGACGCGGGTTCCGAAATGGACCCAGGCGATCGTCATCCGGTTTTCGTCGGTAGCCACGTGGTGGAACGAAGATTCCGAAGCCGCATCCATCCGTTAGATCTCCGCTCGACCCGTTAGAGCTCCGCTCGACCCGTTAGAGCTCCGCCCGACGGCAGCTACGGAGTGATATTGACCTGCGGAGCCGTCTGAATTCCCAGACCGGCATACTGCTCTTTCACCTTCACCACCTTATTACCCTGGAAAGTCACGAATACCACCTTGCCAGGCGGTTGTCCGTAGATCCAGTCCTCCAGATCGTTCCCGTCCTTGGTTTCCCGGTATTTACGAAGCGGATTTCCCAGCGCCAGCCGCACCTGATCGTGATCCATTCCTTCGGTCGCCCGCTTCTCGGCAATCGCCTTTTGCGTCTCCGGAGGCAGTGTCTCGCTGTACAGCTTTGCCGCCGATTTCGGATCGAAATCCATCAGCGGCAGCAGGATTCTCTTCACCTCGCCCGACGTCAGATTCTCCATCGGTTTGTGGAAATTAATCTCGATACTCGTTCCCGTGGAAGGCGTGTAATCCCCGTTTCCCATCGGCCTGGTCGAGTTGCCCATCCCGGTCTCGATATGGTCGTACCAGTGTTTGCCGCTCTTCAGCCCGCCGTTGATTTCGAGCAGCAGCTTGCTGCCTTCGAAGGACACGTGCGTGATCTTGATCTGATCCCCCACGCGCGCTGTCACGTTGTCGCCCTGCGACATCCGCTGCCACGCGGCCTTGTCCCAGCTGCCATCCATGTCGTATTCGAGCGCTTTTTTGGAACGCGGCAGATACGTTTTCGCCTTGGCGAACTCAGCCGACAGGTTCCGCAGGATCTCGATCTTCTCGTCGTCGGTCAGCTTGTCTTTCGGAACGGGAATCACCCCGGCCCGCGCGCTGAAGCAGCCCGGCCCGCCGCCCGAAATCAGGAAGCCGCCCGAGATCAGGACGCCGAGAGCTCCGAGGGCATCTCGCCGTCGTCCGCCGCCGCCGTTTCCAGAAAGTAAGCCGACCCGCGGTGCACCGGAACTTTCCAGACCGCGAGACTCAGAATCACCAGCACCACGGAGGTGAGAACGCTCGCCTCCGGTCCATATTCGCCACCGCTCCAGAGGTTTCCGGCTTTCCATACGAGTTTGTACCCCGTCACTCTGATTGTAAGACCACTGAGCTCCACCCCGAGGAACGGAAGGATGACATTCCAGCCGAAATGCATCCCGATCGGAAACCACAAATCGTGCGTGCGCAGCAGAGCCGCGCCAAACAGCACGCCGAAAAGCGCCGTGTTCACGATTCCCAGCGTCGTCGCCCCCGGATTCGAGCCGTGCAGCAGACCGAACAGCGCGCCTAAGGTGCAGATAGAAACCCATTTCCCGTACCCCCGCATCAGCACCTGCAGGATGTACCCCCGGAACGCGACCTCTTCTCCCATGGACCCGCAGAAGAGCAGAAACGGCGTGAACAGCGCCGCCCTCCACAGGGACCCGCTTCCGGATAGCTCGCTGCTCGGCAGCCAGGCATACTGCGCCAGCCCCGCGGCGACGGCCGGCAGAATCACCAGCGTCGCGGCGCCCGTGCCCAGCGCCATCCCCGTCAGCAGGTTCCGCCCCGCCCCCCCGTGCCAGGCCACACCCAACTCTCCGAACGTCCGCGACTCGAAAATCGCCATTGCAAGCGCGCAGGCCACCGATGCGGCCACCAGGGGCGGCACCGTGATCGCGATCATCTCACCGCCCAGAAAGCGAGCGATGGGCAGCATGACGTTCAGCGCCACCCAGTAGAAGAACGCGCAGGTCGCCGCTCCCAGAAACGGGCGGATCGGGTCGCGTTTTCTGCGGACCGGTTCGGGCACTGCAGCTATTGTCTTACGCGCACTTTCACACCCTCCGGCGCGACCGCCGTGTCCAGCACCTGCGCGCCGGTTTCCCCAATCACCTGTGCCACGCGATCCTTCGCGCCCGGCTCCACCAGAAACACCACGCACCCGCCGCCGCCCGCCCCGCAGACCTTCGCGCCGGTGCTGCCCGCGCGCCGCGTGGCCGTCACCAGATCGTCGATCATCGGCGTCGTGATCGTCGGGATGTTCTTGCGCCGGCTCGACCAGTCCTCGCGCATCAGCCGCCCCGCCTCCGGCCAGTCGTGCTCGTTCAGCGCCTGCCGCATTCCGTTGGCGATACTGGCGATGCGCGTGAAGTTCCGGTGCACCTCCTTGTCGCCATCGATGTGCGCCTTCATCACTTCCCAGTTGTTGATACCGGAATTCCGGGGCAGGCCCGTGTAGGCCAGCACGAACCGTTCGTTGAGTTCGTCCGCGGCTACCGCGAGTTCACTCCGCACGATCCCGGAAGGCAACAGCTCGATGGCGGAAACGCCGCCGTACATCGCGGGATAATAATCCTGCGCGCCGGTCGGCACGCGAATCACCTGCGCCTCGATATTCTGCACAATTTCCCGGATTTTTTCGATCTTATAGCCCGCTCCGGTGAATTTATTCAGCGCGCTCGCCACCGTGATCATCAGGGACGAGGAGCCCGAAATGCCCGCGCCCGCCGGGGCTTCCGACGCCGATTCCAGTTCCAGTCCCGTCTCCGGCGCGAAGAACCGCACCAGCAAAGCCAGCAGCGGGATCCGGTAACGCTTCGCCTCGCGCAGTTGCGTCAGAGATTCGAAGCGTTCCTCAAGACCCAGATCGCGGCTGCGCAGCACGATCGCCGTGTCCTCCCGCGTCGCCAGCTCACAGGATGTGTAACGGTTCACCGCGAAGTTCACCGTCACGGGATTGTCGTGGAACAGATAAAGTGGCCAGATGTCGAGAGTCGCGCCCGCCAGATCCACCCGGCAGGGCGCTTTTGAAGTAACACGCATTTTGAGGGACGAATTACCGAACATAACACAAAGGAATATTAGAATCGCCCGCTGCGCCCCGAAACCCAGATGTTTCGGTCGACCTGCGCCAAATAACGCAGCACCCGCGCCTCGCCTGCCGCATTTTCAGTCACATCCGGAGGTGCTCGAAATGCACCTGTGTAGGGAGTGAGCCACCGCCCCCACCCCACTCCCCGCGACTATTCCCGCACCCCGGTCAATGTTTATTGGGAAATCACCCGTGCCTGCGCGCTCGCCTGCCGCCACTGCCGCGCCGAAGCCTCTCTTACCCCCGACCCGCAACAGCTCAGCTTTGAGGAAGGCAAGGCTCTGCTCCAACAGATCAAAGATTTCGGCGATCCTCTTCCGCAACTCATCCTCACCGGCGGCGATCCCCTGCACCACCCCCAACTTTTCGCCATCATCGACGAGGCGCACCGCCTGGGCATCAGCGTCTCCGTCACTCCGGCGGCCACCCCCGCCCTCACGCGTGAAGTGCTGGAAGACTTCGTGGAACACCACGTCGACGGTCTCGGACTCAGTCTCGATGGGTCCACGGCGGAACGCCACGACAGCATCCGCGGCATCCACGGCACCTTCGCCCGAACCCTGCTCGCCATGCGCTGGGCGCAGGAACTCCACATGCCGCTGCAGGTCAACACCCTCGTCTCAGCCGAAACTCTGGACGACATCCCCGCCATCTACGAACTGCTGAAATCCTTCGGCATCGCGCGCTGGAGCCTTTTCTTTCTGATCTCGGTCGGGCGCGGCAAAGTTCTTCAGCCGGTCTCATCCGAACAGGCCGAAGACCTGATGCGCTGGATCTTCGAAACCTCCCGCACCGCCCCGTTCATCGTCGCCACCACCGAAGCGCCCTCGTACCGCCGCGTGGCACTCGAACAGATGCTCTCTGAAGGACTAAACGGCGAGCAGGTCAAGCGCAGTTCGGCGTACCGCAGTTTCGGCATCCGGGACGGCCACGGCATCGTCTTCGTCTCGCACACCGGCGAAATCTGCCCCGCCGGCTTTCTGCCTCTCGTGGCCGGCAATATTCGCGAGGATCAACTGCCGCAGGTTTACCGTGACTCGCCCGTGTTCCGCTCTCTGCACGATCCCACGGAATTCGAAGGTCGCTGCGGCGCCTGCCAGTACCATATGCTCTGCGGGGGCTCCCGCGCCCGCGCGTTCGAAGCCACCGGCGATCCACTTGCCTCAGACCCGCTCTGCACGCATGAACCGGCCACCCGCGTACCGGCTCCGGATGTTGCCGGAGTCCCGGACCCCGGCTCGCGCGTCCAATAGGTCGTGTTGACCAGAAATTTCCGTGGCAGCGGTTTAAACGTCTCCAAACTGGGCGCTCTCGCACTCGAAATGGCGCCCCGCTTCTGGGAGCGCTATTCAAAGGAGCGACGCCGCTCCATCGCCGAAGCCCCGTATCATCCCAATCCCGCACGCTGGCCCGATACCGGCCTCCACGCCGCCTGGCTGGGCCACTCCACAGTGCTGCTGAAGATCGACGGTGTGACATTGATCACGGATCCCGTACTGGGCAACCGTGTCGGCCTGAATATCGGTCCGGTCACGCTGGGCCTCAAGCGCATGGTCGCGCCCGCCCTGACCCGCCAGGAGCTTCCCCGGCCCGATCTGATCCTCCTCTCCCACGCGCATATGGACCACTTCGATCTGCCCAGCCTGCGAAGCCTGGAATCCGCGCAAACCAGCGTCGTCACAGCCTCCAAAACCAGCGATCTGCTGCCGGTCCGGAAGTATCGCTCCGTGCAGGAACTCGCCTGGGGCGAACAGACCACCGTGAACGGCCTGAACGTCCGCGCCTTCGAAGTGAACCATTGGGGTGCCCGCGTGCGTTCCGACACGTATCGCGGCTTCAACGGCTACGTCATCGAAACCCCGCGTTACCGCGTCCTCTTCGGCGGCGACACCGCCATGACGGACTCCTTCCGCACAGTCCGCTCCTCCCGCGCCATCGATCTCGCCATCATGCCGATCGGCGCCTACAACCCGTGGATTCACGCGCACTGCACGCCCGAACAGGCTCTCCGCATGTCGGAAGACGCCGGTGCGGAAGTGCTTCTGCCGGTCCATCACCAGACTTTCAGCCTCAGCAATGAGCCGGTGGAAGAACCGATCGGACGCCTGCTGACGGCTGTTGACAAAAACATCGAACGCGTCGCCCTCACCGATATCGGCCAGGAATACCATTTCAGTCGGTGATAATGTTTCGGTGAGCTCAATCGTCACCGATTTCCTGCGCTTCGTTTACGGGGAAGGCTACCATCCCCCGCGACCGGCGCAAGCGCAGAAGCTTTTCGGCCCGCATCCCGATCTCGCCACGGCCGATCCGTATCTGGCCTGTGCCTCCGGATATGAGCCTCTTCTCCGCGAGACCTTGCAGGCCAACTCGCAGTGGGCCAACCAGCCTGGCGGCCCGCTCGGCATGCCGCCTCTGGTCGCGGTTACGCACTCCTCGCTGATCCGCCTGCCGGATTACACCGAACGCCTCCGCTCCTGCGCCCGGCTGTTGCTCAATGCCGGCGCGGACCCCAACCAGAGCCACGAATCCCTGAGCGCCCTCTACGGCGCGGCGGGCAGAAACCACGATGCGCCTCTTACCGAAATGCTGCTGCGGGCCGGCGCGAATCCCAACGACAACGAATCGCTCTACCACTCTGTCGAAACTGATGACCTGACCTGCGCCCGCCTGCTTCTGGAAGCCGGCGCGAAGGTCACGGGCTGCAATGCCCTCTACCGCGTGCTGGATTTCGATAATCCCGAGGGCCTCCGCCTGCTGCTGGCGCACGGCGGCGACCCTAACGAACACAGCGGCCATCTGAACAGCCCCTTGCTCCACGCCATTCGCCGGGGACGTTCCGCCGAACACGCGCGCCTTCTGCTCGAAGCCGGCGCTGACCCGCGCGCCCGCACGTCGGACGGCGACAGCGCTTATCGCATGGCCTCCCTTTACGGCTTATCCGAGGTCGCGCACATGCTGCGAAAACTCGGCGCGGACGAACCGCTCTCCCTCACCGACCAGTTCGTCGCCGCCTGCGCTTACGCCGACGCCGCGGAAGCCACCCGCATCCTTGCGCAACACCCCGGCATCGTCGACGAACTCTCCCCGCAACAACTCCACCAGCTGCCGAACCTGGCGCAGGACGGCTGTGGCGATGCCGTCCGCGTGATGGTGGAACACGGCTGGCCGATCACCGCGCGAGGCGGCGACTGGCACGCGAGCGCCCTGAATCATGCCGTTTTCCGCGGGGATGCCGCGCTTGCCCGCTTTCTGCTGGAACACGGCGCCACATGGAACGAAGTGCACGGCTATCACGATAACGTGATGGGCACACTCAGCTTCGCGTCCAAAGCCATTACCGTGAAAGGCGGCGACTGGCTCGGCTGCGCCCGCGCGCTGATCGACAACGGCATGCCCGTGCCGCCGCCGGAATACGAGTTCTCTGACGAAGTGGAAGCGTTTTTCCGGTCAGTGGACCCCGACCGTCCCGCGCACTGATTCCAGCAGTTTCGCCGAATCGAAGCCCACGCCGCTCCGGAACACGATCCGGACATTCTCGATCTCCGCCACGCGGCTCGCCGGATCCCCTTCGATCACCACCAGATCCGCGCACTTCCCCTTCTCCACGGACCCGATCCGATCCCCCATTCCGAGAAACTTTGCCCCGTTCAGCGTGGCGATCTGAACCGCCTCCGCCGCGCTGAAGCCGCCCTCTACCAGCATCTCGATGCCGCGCTGATCGGCGAACCCAGCCAGCGCGCTGCCGTTACCTGTCGGATCCGCGCCCGCCATCAACAGCCCGCCGGCCTTCACGAATGCCCGTTCAAACTCTACTTCTTTCTTCACCCGTACCGCGCTGAACTCCCGCGTCGCGCTGCTCTGCTTCTCCCGCGCCGACATGTAATCCGCCAGCGTCTGCGGGGAAAGGGCGTCCCGGAATCGCGGGCTCACCGGCGGGGCCGATTCGAACACCGCCAGCGTGGACGTCACCGCGACATGCCGCTGCACCAGTTCGCGAATCGTGGTCTGCACCGCTTCGCCGTTGATATCCAAACCCTGCAGATTCGCCGCGGTCACGTTCGGACACTCATCCGGCTTCTTGCCCGGCATAAACTCGCTGTCCACAATCAGTCCGTGCTCCAGATTGTCGATGCCCAGCTCCGCCGCCTCCCGAAAGCCTACCGAACACAGATGCCCCGTGACCTTCAGATTCCGCGCATGCGCCGCCGCGATCGCCGCGCCCAGTTCCGCCCGCGTGATGTGCATGTAGGCTTTAAAAGAAGTCGCGCCCGCGCCGGCCCAATACTCCACGAACGCCTTCGCGTCCGCCGGATCGCGCAGTTCCAGCATCTGCGGCGTGAATGTCCCCGGCCCTTCCAGATACCCGGCCGTCACCAGCATCTCCGGCCCCACGTAACGCCCCTCGTCGATCCACTTCTTCACCATCAGATCGGTCTGCACTTCCAGACCGCCGCCGGTGCGCGCCGTCGTCACGCCGCTCGCCAGATAGAGCCGCGGAAAGCTGAAGGCGTGCTCAGTGTAAATCGGCACGCCTCTGCCGGAGGGATAAAACAGATGCTCGTGCATCCCGACCAGACCGGGGATCACCGTGTGATTCGGCAGGTTCAGAACCTCGGCGCCGGCCGGCACCGCGACCTCGCCGAATTTCCCCACCGCCGCGATCTGCCCGTTCGAAAGAATCACCGTCTGATCGACGCGCGGCGCCGCGCCCGTCCCGTCGATCACTTTCACGTGAGTCAGGGCCACCGTGCCCGCGCCGACCCGCACGAACGGCCGCATCGCGGGCGTTACGGGCAAGATCTGCGCGCTCAGTACGAACGCCGCCGCGAGCGCAAGAGCAAGAATCCGCACGCTACGGTTCCCGAACCGCGCGGAATCCGATCATCCGGTGCGACTGGAATGACGGCCACGCCGCCGATCGCGCATAAGTCCGCATATCGAAGGCTTCAAGGAAGAAACTGCCGCCGCGCACCACCCGATACGCGCCCGTCGCGGGTCCTTTCGGATTCTTCTTCGGGGACGACGCATAGTAATCCCGGCCGTACCAGTCCGAACACCATTCCGCCACGTTCCCGGCCATGTCCATCACGCCGTAAGGCGAAGCGCCGGTCGGGAAACTCCCCACCTTCATGCCCGTGTCGAACTTTGCCGACCCCACATAGTTCGCGAACGTGTGGTTGATCTCATTGCCCCACGGATAGCGCCGCTGATCGGTGCCGCGCGCCGCCTTCTCCCACTCGGCCTCGGTCGGCAGCCGGTACTTCTTGCCCGTTTTCGCGCTCAGCCAGTTGCAGTAGGCCACCGCCGAGTCCCAGTTCACGCCCAGCACCGGATAGGCGTCGCTGTCCGGCGTGCCGCCGCCATGGTTATTCGCCTGCGTCCAGTAAGGAATCTGATCTTTCGGCACCGCACGCCCGCCCGGCCAGAACTTCGGGTCGTCATAGCCCGCGTCGTCCCGGAACTTCTTCCACTCGGCATTGGTGGTCTCGAATTTCGCGATGTAGAACGCGTCCACATCCACCGTATGGACCGGGCGTTCCCGCGGCAAGCCATCGCCGAAGTTATCGCCCATCTTAAAGGCCCCGCCCGGAATCAGAATAAAATCGCCATGGCCATCATTGACCGTAGGGTTCGGTCCCACCGCCGCCCACACGGCGGCTCCGGCCAGCAGGGCCAGACTGAAAATCGCGATCTGCTTCACTATTCCTTACCGCCCGGAATGAAATTGCCCTGCTTCAGAAAATGCTCCAGCCGGCCCATCCAGTCGGAAAACGTGCCGCTCGCGTACCCGTCTCCGAACCCGTGATGCCCCTTCTGATAAAGGTGGACCTCCGCCGTCGCCCCCGCCCGCGTCAGATCCATGAAGAACTGCGCCGAGCCCAGTGCCGGCCCCGTGTCCCCCGCCGCGGCCATCAAAAACACCGGCGGAAAATTCTTCAGCACCTCGCCCGGCATGGCGCGCCCCGGCCCGTAGACCAAGGCCAGATAATCCGGCCGCGAACTCATCCGGTCAATCGGATCCGCCGCGTTCGCATCGCCCGGACCGGACGCGTTCACCACCGGCCGCCCCATGTTCGCGCCCGCTGAAAAGCCGATATAACCGACGCGCGCCGGATCGAGCTTCATCTCCGCCGCCCGCGACCGCACCAGCTGAATCGCGCGTTTCCCGTCCGCCACCCGCGCGTCGTCGCCATAACGCGGCGCCAGGCGGTAGGTCAGGATGAACGCCGTCACGCCCCAGTCGTTATAACGCTCCGCGATATCGATGCCCTCCGCCCCGTACATCAGCATGATGTTCGACCCGCCCGGCGCGATCACCACCGAAGCGCCGTTGCGCTTGCCTTCCGCGGGCTGAAACACCGTCAGGAAAGGAGTATCCAGCGGACCATCGCCCTTTGAAAGCGGTACTTTGCCGGCCTCCCAAAGCGGAATGTTGTAGTTCACACCGGGGGAATGCTTTTCCGCCGGGATCCGATTCTCGGCGGCAAACATCGCGCCCGCCAGCCCGAGAGCTGTCACTAAATGTCGAAGAGCCATTGCCCTACAGTTTCTGACTCCGGGCTCTGCCAGTCAAGCGCGTGCTACAAAAGGGAATCGCTCCTCCATGAAGTTGACCCAAGCCGTCCTGCGTTCTTTCATCACCCTGTTCTTCCTCGCAGTCGCGGTGGCGTATGGGATTGCCTGGTTCGCCCCCTCCATCGGCCTTTACCATGAAGACGCCGTCAACCTGGTGACCGCCAAAGCTCTGCTCGCGGGACACGGCTACACGCTCGACAGCCAGCCCGTGCCGGTGCCCCGGACCGATCAGCCGCCCTTTTTCCCGCTGCTGCTCGCAGTGTTTGCCGCCGTCTCCCAACAACCCGCGTGGCTCAAACTGCTCCCGCTGCTCGCGACGGCCGCCTGGCTCACCGTCACCTGGCAACTGCTCCGCAAAATGGGCGCGGATGCCTGGGGCGCCATCCTGATTACCGGTATCACCGCGGCCTCCCCTGCAGTCATCTTTTTAAGCACGAACCTCGTCCCGGAATCCCTCTTCGCCCTGTTCATCGCGGCGGCGCTCCTGGCACTCTTGTCCGATCGCATGATCCTCGCGGGCATCCTCGCCGGGCTCGCCACACTCACCTGCGCCGCCGGATTTCCGCTGATCGCAGGCTGCGCCATCACGCTCGTGGTGCGCGGCCGCTTTCGCCGTGCCGTGGCCTTCACGCTTCCCGCGATTCTGCTCGCCGCCCCGTGGTTCGGCTGGTCTCTCGCGCATGCCACCGCGCAGACCCCCGCCAGCATTCTCACCACCCTGCCCGCCAGCGAAAAGGCGACCGTCTTCGCCACCAACCTGCTCTTTCTTTTCTCCGGCCCGTTCTCTCTGCTGAGCGGTATTGAAGATATGTACGCCGCGCTCTTCACTGTCATCTTGCTGGGATGGTGCCTTTGGAAGCGCCGGCAGTTGCTGCCCGACATCTTCCTCTTTCTCTATTGCCTGGTTCTGGTCTGTTTTGCCGAACCCCCGCAGCGGTGGCTGGCGCCCGTTCTGCCCCTGATCCTCTGGCTCTTCTGGCGCGTCTTCCGCAACTTTCCCCGCCGGGAGGCCATCGCCGCCGTCATCCTGATCCTCGCGATTCTTCCCCTCGGGGCCAGCCTGCGCCGCCTGCCGGCCACTCTCCGCGCCGGCGAATTCCCGCCGACCGCCAAAGGGACCGACGACTGGAATCAGATGGGCAAACTCTTCGGCTGGCTCCGCGCCAACAGCGCGCCCGACGCTATCCTCGCCGCCAATCTCGATCCGCTGTTCTACCTGCAGACCGGGCGCAAAACCGTTCGCGGCTTCGCGCCGAACGGCTACAAAACGCATTACCAGGCAAGCGGTCTGGCCGTCACGCCGGACCAGTTGTCCTCCTCCCTCCTGCAAAACGGCGTCAATTACCTGATCCTCACGCCCGATCCCGATTTCGCCGAATCCTCGGCCTACCGCCGCTCCGCCGAAGCCCTGGAGCGCGGAGGCTTTCTCGAGCCCGTAGAAATTCCCGGACTTTCCCGCCAATATCGCGTATTGAAAACCGGCCAGGCGCGTTTCAGATAATTCCGTTCGGTTAAACTGACGAAGTGGACAACCTGATCCGGATCCCCTCCCGGCGCGACTTCCTCCGCACCACCGCCGCGGCCTCCGCTTTCACCGCTCTGAGCGCGCAAAACTACCGGGCACTCGGCGCTCAAAAAGGACCGAACGACCAAATTGTCATGGGCCTGATCGGCGTCGGCGGGCAGGGCACCGGCCGCCTGCGGGAGTTCGTCCGGCAGCCGGACCTGCGCATCGCCGCCATCTGCGATCTGGACCCCCGCCATCTCGACCGCGCCGTGGAACTGGTGCGCGCCGCCAAAGGCGAAGCCCCTGAAAAATACACCGATTTCCGCAAACTGCTCGCCCGCAAAGACATCGACGCCGTGACCGTCGTCACGCCCGATCACTGGCATGCCATTCCCACCGTGCAGGCCTTCGAAGCCGGGAAAGACGTGTTCGTCGAAAAGCCTCTCAGCTTCAGCGTCGCCGAAGGCCGCGCCATGGCGGACGCGTCGCTCAACCACAAACGCGTCAGCCAGATGGGTAATCACATCCACAACACCACCGGCAACTATCGCCGCGTGGTCGAAATGGTGAAATCGGGTAAACTCGGCAAGATTACCCGCGTGCATGCGTGGAAAGCGTCGCCGACCGCGAATTACACCACCCAGGAACCCGCCACTATTCCCCCCGGTTTCGACTACGATTTCTGGCAGGGACCGTCCCCGAAGAAGCCCTACACGCCGCTCCGTTCCCACTTTTATTTCCGCTATTTCTGGGATTATTCCGGCGGCATGTTCATCGATTTCTGGTGCCATATTTCAGACGTGGTGTATTGGGCGCTCGATCTGAAAGCGCCCCTCAGCGTGTCTTCCGCCGGCGGCAAGTTCTTCCAGACCGACGAGACGGAAACCCCGGACGTCGTGGACGCCGTGATGGAATTTCCCGATCTGCTCTACACCTTCAGCCTGCGCCCCACGCCTTTGCCCGGCTTCGAACACATGGGCAGCATCGGCGCGGTTTTTGAAGGCACCGAAGCCTCTCTTGTCACGAACTATTCGAAGAACGAAGTCTGGGTCAAAGGCAAACTCGTGGAGGACTTCCCGCGCCCGCCGCAGTCCATTCCGGACTCCCCCGGCCACATCCGCGAGTTCCTCGACGCCGTCAAATCGCGCAATCTGGACACCACCTGCAACGTTCGTTACGGACATCGCCTGTCGAAGGCCGGGCTGCTGGCCAACATCGCTTTCCGCACCGGCGACCGCCTCCATTGGGATGACAAACAGGAGCAGATTGTCGGCAACAAAGCTGCCGCGAAATATCTGCATCGCGAGTTCCGCAAACCCTGGCACCTGAAGACACAACCAAAGCCCGCCGCTGTGCCATCCAACGTCACGTAACGGCGGAAACGCCTGAATGAGGACGCGCCGCCGTTCGGCACTTTCGCTGGTTTTGATGGCCCTGTTTCTGGCTGCCGCCTGCAAACAGAAGCCAAAGCCCGTACTGCGGGTCAGTCAACCCATATCCCGGCCGATGGGATACCAGGACGCTCTCGGCAAGCCGCGGGGCTTCGTGGTGGAGGCCATGGAAGCGGCCGCCCGCCGCTCCGGCATCACCCTGCAATGGGTGGTCGTCGGCAATATCCAGGCCAACAATGAAAGCCTGCGGCGAGGCGGGATCGATGTCATTACCGGAATCGACACCCCGGAGCGCCGCCGCGAATTTTTTGTTACCGAACCGTGGTGGTCCACCGGTCTCACGATCCTGGTTCCCGGCGACAGTCCCCTGCGGGATGCGGCCGGTCTGAAAGCCGTTTTGCAGGGTGGGCTTCTCGCCATTCCCCGCGGAGCCGGCGACGAACTCGCCCGAACCTTCGGAGCCAGCCGGTTGATGCCCGTCCAGTCGGCCACGGGCGTAGCGGATGCCGTCTGTGCCGGGACCGCGAGCGCCGGCATCATCGCGGCCATGTACCTGCCCGAGTTGCTGCTCCACCACGCCTCCGCATGTGCGGCGGTCGGTCTGCGGGCGCTCGACGCGGACGCGCGGCTCGACTACGTTCTGGTGGCCCGCCCCGCGCTCGCGGACACCGTCCGCGACCTTCGCGCCTCGCTCGATACCATCACCTCCGATGGCACGCTCGCCGCTATCGCTTCCCGCAATCCGCCCGTCTCCACCCCGCACGCCACCCGCCTCTCGGAAGTCCTGCGGACGCGCTACCAGAGGCAGATCGCCTGGCTTTCCGCCGCGGCCAGCGTTCTCATCCTGCTGCTGGCCGCCGCCTTCGCGTTCGTGCAGAGCCGCGGCCGCCGCCGCCTTCGGGACGCCAACACCCGGCTGCGGGACGACCTGGAGATCCGCAAGCTCACCGAGGCCGCGTTGCGAAACAGCGAAGCCCGTTTCCGCGCCCTGCTCGATGCCGCGCCCCAAACCGTCATCGCCTTCGATCCCTCCGGAGCCATCGTCTTCGCCAACCAGCGGCTGCGGGAGATGTTCGGGTCTTCTATATCCACCGGCGGCGATATTCGCAATCTCGTCGCGGAGCGCTTCCGCGACACCCTGCTCAAGACCCTGGCCTCCACCGGCCTTCCGCCATCTCAAGGCCTGGAGCACATGCGCGACCTCTTCGGCCTTCGGCAGGACGGCACGGAGTTTCCCGTCGAGATTCGCTGGGGCGTCGTCCGTGCGGACACCGAGCTGACCCTCGCTCTGATCAGCGATGTTTCCGGACAACGCGCCCTTCGCCACCAGTTCCTCCAGTCGCAAAAGCTCGAAAGCGTCGGGCAACTGGCCGGCGGCGTCGCCCACGATTTCAATAACCTCCTGGTGGTGATTAGCGGCTATGCCGAGATGGCGCTCTCCTCTGTGCCCCCGGACGACGCCCTGCACGAGCCGCTGCACCAGATCTCGCTCGCCGCCGATCGCGCCGCCAATCTTACCCGTCAGTTGCTGATCTTCAGCAGCCACCGGAAAGCCGTCCCGCGCGTCCTTTCGCTGACCGCCCTGCTGCGGAATCTGGAGAAGATGCTCAGCCGCCTGATCGCCGCGAACATCCACCTCATCCTGGGTCTCGACGAGGTGGGCCCGATTCTCGCCGACGCCTCGCAACTCGAACAGGTGGTGGTCAATCTGGTGGTGAACGCGCGCGATGCCATGCCGGACGGCGGCCGGCTGCTGGTGGAGACCGTGCCGTTCCCCGTCGACGCCACCTACGGCAGCAGCCATCCCGAACTGCCCCCCGGCAACTACGCCATGCTCCGTGTGACCGACACGGGCACCGGCATGACGCCCGAAGTCCAGGCGCGCGTCTTCGAGCCGTTCTTTACCACCAAGGAACAGGGCAAAGGGACCGGCCTCGGTCTTTCCACCGTCTATGGCATCGTGCGGCAGAACAGCGGCGTGATCCTGGTGTACAGCGTGGTCGGGCAGGGCACGGTGTTCAAGATCCTGTTCCCCGTCGCCGGCGCGGACGCACTGGAGCAGGCCGGCGAGACCGCCGAAGTGCCGCGCCCTATCGTCAAAGGCGGCAACCGCACGATTCTGGTGGCCGAGGATGAAGCCGAGGTCCGCCGTTTTGTGCGCGTCGTTCTGTCCGCGAATGGTTTCCGGGTTCTGGAAGCCGCCAACGGCCGGGAAGCGTTGGAAATCGCGGCAGGGCACGCCGGACCCATCGATCTTCTGCTGTGCGATCTGATCATGCCGCAACTCGGCGGGCGGGAAGTGGCGGCGTCCATCCGGAAGTCTCACCCGGGGATTGCCGTGTTGCACATGTCCGGCTATAGTGATCGCCCGCTGGAACCGGAGATCGCCGCGGGGTTGATTGAAAAGCCCTTCACCGCCTCGGCACTTCTAGCGCGAATTGCACAGATTTTGCCGGGCTGATGTAGCGAATAGTACAGTAACCGTTAAGCGTGATCAGGGTATTTCTCTCCTCTACTGCAAACGACCTGATGGGCCACCGAAAGGTGGCCGACGACACCATTCTGCGGCTCTCGCAGGAATCGGTGGCGATGGAGCGCTTCGGTCCGTTGCCCGGCGAACCGGTGACAGAGTGTGAGCGCAAGGCTCGCGAGAGTGACGTGGTGGTCTGCATTGTCGCGCACCGTTACGGCCACGTCCCGGAGAAGGGCCGGGGCAGCATCACGCGGCGGGAAGTGGAAGCGGCCAGGGCGGCAGGCAAAGACGTGCTGGTGTGGATTGTTGCCGACGATCACCCCTGGCCTGAGAAGAAAGAGCAGGATCTGCTCGCCGACCCGAACGTGCTCGCGGACTCGGCGCGTGTGGCGGATGTCGTCGCGGGCATGCAGGCGCTCGTTGAATTCAAAACCTGGCTGCGCGCGACCTTCGTCTGCGATGCGTTCACCACTCCGGACGACTTGGGACGCAAAATCGCCATCGCGCTAAGCAATTGGGTACAGGGCAAAGCTGATGGGCGCCAACTGCCAATTGCGCCTGTGCGCGGCGAGGTCCGTATTGTCCACGCACTCCAACCCGCGCCCCATTTTCGGGGCCGGGACGCGCTGGTCGAAGAACTGAACGCCTGGGTGTCCGACCTTGCTTCGCCGGACCGCGTCTGGTCCCTGGTGGCGGCAGGAGGCACCGGCAAAACGGCGATCGCTGAGCGGGTAGTCGCCGGTATGAAGCCCGGCGAGGCCAACGTGCTGGTGTGGTCGTTCTACGAGCGGCCGGACGCGGACGCCTTCCTGCGCGAGTGCAACCAACTCTTCCTTGGCGAGGATGAAAGCGCCTCCGCAGGCCAGGCCGGTGGACGTTTGGAGCGACTGGAGCGGGGACTACGCGACGGACGCCCACACCTGATGGTTCTCGACGGGCTGGAACGTGTGCAGGAGGATGCCGGCAGTGGCCGTGTGCGGGGTGAACTGTCGGACCACAGCCTCAAGCTGCTGCTGCGCGTGCTGGCCGCCGGCCTTGGCCGAGCGCGGGCGCTGGTGACTTCGCGTTTCCCCTTGGTCGATCTGGAGTCCTGGACAAACCGGGGATACCGCGACACGCGCCTAGACGACCTGCCGCCCGATGCTGCAGTGGCCGTCCTGCGTGGCTGGGGCGTGAGCGGGGAGGAGGTCGCGCTGCGTACGGCTGCGGCTCAGGTGGGTTACCACGCGCTTTCGCTGGCGGTGCTCGGCTCCTACCTGCGCTCGTTCGCGGACGGACGCATCGAAGCGGTGAAGGACTTCGACCTCGACGCCGTGACGGGCGACGACCCCAGGGCGGCCAAGCTTTCCCGGGTGCTCGGTTACTATGCGCAGCGACTGCCGGACGAGGAGCGGGAGTTGCTCGCCCGATTGTCCGTGTTCCCTCGCGGGGTGACGCTTGACCTGCTCGGCGTGCTGGTGGATGCCGGAGGAGAGGTGGCCGGGCTGCTTGTGGAGGCGAAGCCGCGCCTCCTCGCGCTTCTGGGCAGCCTTCTAAAGCGCGGGCTGGTCTTTCAGTACCGTAGCGACGCAACCGTCACCTGGACCGCGCACCCCTTTCTGCGCGAGCGCTTCCGCGAGTTGCTCGGCTGTCCCTGCGAAAGGGTTTTCGACGTGGTCGCCCAATCCCTCGGTGCCGGATTAGAGAGGCACCCCGACGTGAAGCCGACCGAGACGGAAGTGCTCGACCGTTACGAACGCCTGATCGAGGCAACGAGGCTTGCCGGCAGGGAGCAGGAGGCGTTCGAGCTCTATTGGTATGGTTTGGGAAGCCATAGCAACCTTGGCTGGGTACTCGGGGAGTACGCGCGCGGCTACCGCATCACGGCCGCCTTCAGCGTGACCGGACGGGCGGAGGACCTCGGCCCAACCATGGAATTCCGAGAGCGGTCGCTTCTGGCCAACGAACTCGCCCTGTTCGCCCTCCAGCTCGGGCGACTGGCGGAGGCACGGACGATCCGGAGGTTCGACGACAACTGGAAGAAGACCCTTGGCAAGCCCGCCCAGACCTCGATCGGGCTTCAGAACTCCAGCCACGTAGCATCAATCCTTGGCCGACTCACCGAAGCGCGGACGCTCGCTGCCGAGGCGTTGAACCAAGCCGAAATCGCGGAGAGTGACCTTTACCGGAAATTTTCGCTGGCTTATCGAGCTCATGCGACTCATAGCTTGGGCGACATCGCCGCTGCGTGTGCCGGCTTCGACGCCGCGACCGAACTAAACCGTGGGCCGCTGACAACGCTTAGTGGCATGCAATATGAGCGCCACCATGTGGATTTGGGTAACCTCCCCGCCGCCCGCTTGCTCGCCGCCCACTGTCTGGCGACAGCCCGCGAAAACAACTGGAACTTCGACTCCCCGCGCCACCACGCGATGCTCGCTCGCATCGACCTGGCCGAAGACCGAGACCCAACGCCCCACCTCGACGAGATCCGCGCCTGGACCTCACGCACTGGCGACATGCAATGGATCATCGAAGCGCACCTCCTGACGGCGCGCCACCTGCTCGCCGGCGGTGACACCCAATCCGCCCTCGGCGAAGCCGAAACGGGTCTCCTCCACGCCGTCACCTGCGGCTACGGCCTGCTCCGCATCGAACTGCTCGTCACGATCGCCCGCATCCGTCTCGCCTGGCCCGACGCGCCCAAAGCCATCCAGGCATCCCGCGAGGCCCTCGACCTCGCCGCCCATCCCGACTGCCGTTACGCGTGGGGCGAGGCCGATGCAGCCCAGGCCTGGGGCGAGGCCTACCTCGCCAACGGCGAACCCGCGCTCGCCCACCGCGCCTTCACGCGCGCCCTCGAAGTCCGCCGCCGCATCGAACACCCGGGCATCTCCGAAACCGAACTCTGGATTGCCCGCGCCGTTTAAGGACCGTGTGGTGAACCGGCAATCGGCTAGAGTAAAGGCATGCAGGTAACGGTAGAAGTTCCGGACGATCTGGCCGCCGCGCTCAATCTGACGGAGCGTGATCCTGCCAGCGCCGCGCTCGAGGCGATGGCGCTCGAAGCCTTCCGCGAACGGAAGTTGACCGGATACCAATTGCGTACGCTTCTCGGCATACCTTCCCGTTATGATTTCTGGGAATTCCTCAAGGAACGCCGGATCGAAACCTACTCCGTCGAAGACCTGGAGCGCGATCTCGCCGTTCTGAAGACAGTCTTGCCCCCGGCATGATCGTTGTCGGTGACACAGGCCCGCTGAACTATCTTCTGCTGATTGGCCACGTGGACGTTCTTCCTTCCCTGCAATTGTTCGAAACTGGGTCGCGAGTCCGCCGGCATGGCTCGACATTCAACCCAATCCGGCAGACGACGGAACACTGAATTCTTTGGATTCCGGCGAGCGCTCCGCGATCTCGTTGGCGTTGTTGATACAGGCGACACAAATCCTGATGGATGACATGGATGGACGCCTTGAGGCAGAACGGCGAAACCTGAAGGTGACCGGCACCCTCGGGATCCTTGTCGAAGCACACCGTCGGGGACTATTGGACCTCGACAGTTCGCTCGCGCAGCTTTCTGGCACCTCTTTCTATATGTCTCCACGCCTGGTCGATATGGTTCGGCGGCTCATCTGACAGAAGCGCGCCTTCCGCCTGTCGAAACACGTGCGGCAGTCTTTGACCCTGTGATGCATTTGATGCTAATCTACTGGCATCATGAGCATCAGAACCACGGTGACTCTGGACGACGATGTGCTGACCCGCGTCAAGCGGGAGGGGCAACTGCGCGGCGAGTCGTTTCGCGACACGCTGAACAACCTCCTGCGCGCCGCCCTGCTCAAGGCGGAAAATCCGGCCCCCCGCAGGATAATGCGCATCGCGCCGTCGTCCATGGGCCATAAGCCCGGCCTGAACTACGACAATATCGAGTCCCTCCTCGAGTACGGCGAAGGCGACCGGCACCGTTGACCATCCTGGACGCGAACGTCCTGCTTTACGCGTACAATCTGGACGCCCCGGAACAGCCGGCGGCTGCGGCATGGCTGACCGGTTTGCTTGAAAGCGGCGAGACCATCGGCCTGCCTTGGGTAACCCTCTGGGCCTTCGTCCGGATCAGCACCAACTCCAGAATCTGGGCCAACCCGAAACCCGCTGCCGAAGCCTTTGCCATCGTCAACGAGTGGCTCTCCCAGCCGGGCGTTCACGCCCTGCAGCCCGGCCCGCTGCATCTGGAAATTCTGGCCAGACTCGTCGTCAGACACGCGGCCGTCGGACCCATGATGACCGACGCCGTGCTGGTCGCGCTAGCGATCGAACACGGGGCCACGCTTGCTTCCACCGATCAGGATTTCCGGCGCTTTCCGAACCTGCGCTGGGTCAACCCACTCAACGCCCATCTCGCAGCGATATAAATCCCGCAGCGATATAACTAAAGCTATCGTGAACCGACTCGGTCTCTGCCTTCTGATCGCAACCTCCTGCGCGCACGCCCAGAACCATCTCACCTGGTCCGATTACGGCGGCGCCCCCGATTCCGCTCAATACTCCGGCCTCACCCAAATCAATCGCGAGAATGTCGCCAAACTCAAGCCCGTCTGGACCTACCCCACAGCGGACGGCAACCGCTACTTCTTCAACCCGCTCGTCGCGGGCGGGCTGATGTACGTCATGGCGAAGAACAGCGCCATCGTGGCGCTCGATCCCGCCACCGCCAAAGAGGTCTGGGTCCACCCCACCGGCCCCGACAACGCCATCATCACCAATCGCGGGCTGAACTACTGGGAGAGCCCGGACCACAAGGATCGCCGCCTCCTCTTCGCCGCTAACAACTTCCTCCAGGCCATCGACGCGAAGACCGGCAAATCCGTCGCCGGCTTCGGCGTCAACGGCCGCACGGACCTCCGCGAAGGCCTCGGCCGCGACCCCAAAACGCTCGCGCTGGTGCAGTCCACAACTCCCGGCAAAATCTTTGAAAACCTGCTCATCCTCGGCTCCGCCACCAACCAGGAATACGATTCCGCGCCCGGCGATATTCGCGCCTACGACGTCCGCACCGGCAAACTCGCCTGGACCTTCCACACCGTCCCGCACCCCGGTGAATACGGTTATGAGAGCTGGCCCAAAGACGCGTGGAAGACCGTCGGCGGCGCCAATGCCTGGGGCGAACTGACGGTCGACGAGAAGCGCGCCACCGTCTTCGTCCCCACCGGCAGCCCGAAATACAACTTCTACGGCGCGGACCGCCTCGGCGCCAATCTCTACGGGGACTGCCTCATCGCTCTCGACGCCCGCACCGGCAAGCGGCGCTGGCACTTCCAGATGGTGCATCACGATATCTGGGATTACGACAACGCCACCGCCCCGAAACTGCTCACCGTTCGCCACGACGGCAAACTGGTGGATGTGGTCGCGCAGGCCGGCAAACAGGGCTTCGTCTG
The DNA here is from genome assembly GCA_903851195.1 of uncultured Acidobacteriia bacterium. Taxonomy (GTDB): domain Bacteria; phylum Acidobacteriota; class Terriglobia; order Bryobacterales; family Bryobacteraceae; genus BOG-234. The sequence continues at coordinate 51,430 of CAINNJ010000066.1, read as the reverse complement.
GGTCTTCAACCGCGACACCGGCGAGCCGCTCTGGCCCATTGAAGAGCGCCCCGTTCCCGCCTCCGACATGCCGGGCGAGAAGGCCTGGCCCACGCAGCCGTTCCCCACCGCCCCGCCGCCGTTCGCGCGGCAGAAGTTCACGGCGGACGATATCAGCCCCTTCATCGAAGACCCGCAGGAGCGCGCCCGCCTGCGCGACACCATCCTGAGCGCTCGCAACGAAGGGCTCTTCACGCCGCCCACTCTGCGCGGTTCCATTCAGATGCCGGGCAACAACGGCGGAGCGAACTGGAACAACGGCGCCGCCGATGCCGAGAAAGGCCTTCTATACGTGGTTTCGAAGGACTATCCGGCGCTGCTGAAACTGGAGCCCGATGGCACCCAGGCCGCGGCCATGACGGGATCTCCCGAAGAAAAGGGCCAGTTCGTTTTCAATCAGAACTGCCTGGTCTGCCACGGCCCGGACCGTAAGGATCTTCCCGGCGCTAAACTTACGCGCGACCAGATTCGCGAGATCGTCCGGTCGGGCCGCGGAGCCATGCCCGCTTTCAAGCAGCTGTCCGACGGCGAGGTGAATCAGATCATCGGCTATCTCGCGAACCCGTTGCGCGCGCCCGCGCAGACCGGCGTGCACGGCCGTTACAAAAGTTCCTTCGGCTTCATGGTCACCAGCAACGGCCTCTCCGCGATTAAGCCGCCGTGGACATCTCTTACGGCCTTCGACCTCAACGCCGGCACCATCAAATGGAAGATCCCGCTCGGCGAAATCCCGGAACTGGCGGCGAAGGGCTTCAAAGACACCGGCGCGTTCTATCCCAAAACAGGCCCTGTCGTCACGGCCGGCGGCCTTATCTTCGCGGGCACGCGCGACCGCAAGGTCCGCGCCCTCGATGCAGATACGGGTAAAGTTCTGTGGGAAGCGGATGCCGGCGCGGCCGTGGAAGGCATGCCGGCGATCTATGAGGTCGGCGGACGGGAATACGTGGTGTTCTGCGCGTCCGCCGCGCCCTCGCCGCCCAACGCGGGCGGGAAGATCAACGGCGTCTACGTGGCCTTCGCGCTTTCCGAGTAGTTGACATCGAGCATGCGCCTGGTCTGTTCCTGATCGAGTTCGTTCTCCCAGCGCGCCACCACCAGCGTTGCCACGGCGTTACCGGCGAGGTTCGTCAGCGCGCGCACCTGGGACATGAAGCGGTCGACGCCAAGCAGCAGCGCGATCCCTGCCACCGGCACGGTTCCTAATGCGGAGAGCGTTGCCGCCAGCGTGATAAAGCCGCCTCCGGTCACCGCTGCCGAACCTTTCGACGTCAGCATCAGCACCACCAGCAGCACCGCTTCCTGACTGATCGTGAGATGCGTGTTCGTCGCCTGCGCCACGAACATCGCCGCGATGGTCAGGTAGATGGACGTGCCGTCGAGGTTGAACGAGTAACCCGACGGCACCACCAGACCCACCACGGATTTCGCGCAGCCCAGTTCCTCCAGCCTGCGCATCAGGCCGGGCAGGGCGGCCTCGGAGGAGGATGTTCCCAGCACCACCAGGAACTCGTCTTTCAGATAGACCAGCAGCTTCCAGAGATTGATGCCGTGCGCCCGCGCGATCAGCCAAAGCACTACGAAGACGAACAGCAGGCTGGTGAGACAGACGCAGCCCATCAGCTTCGCCAGCGGGATCAGCGTCTTCACGCCGAACTTACCGATGGTGAACGCCATGGCGCCGAACGCGCCGAACGGTGCGGCTTTCATGATGATCTCCATGATGCCGAAGAACGCGTGTCCAATGTGCTCGCAGCCGGCCAGCAGCGCCCTGCCATGCGGCATCTTCGAGATCGCGAGGCCGAACAGAATCGCCACCAGAAGCACCTGCAGAATCTCGCCTTTCGCGAAGGCGTTCACCACGGTGTCCGGGATAATGTTGAGCAGGAAGTCCACCGTATGGATCGCCTTGCCCGGCGTCGCGTAATCCTGCACGGACTTCGCGTCGAGCGTCGCGGCGGTCGCGTTAATGCCCGCGCCCGGCTGGAAAATTGTGACCACCACCAGACCGATCAGCAGCGCCAGAGTCGTCACTACTTCGAAGTAGAGCAGCGCCTTCACGCCGATGCGCCCGAGCTTTCGCATGTCGCCCACGCTGCCGATGCCGACCACCACGGTGCAAAAGATGATGGGCGCGATGATCATCCGGATCAGCTTCACGAAACCATCGCCCAGCGGCTTCATGGCTTGCGCGAGGTTCGGATTGACGATGCCCAGCGCCACGCCCAGCAGGATGCCCGCCAGTACCTGAAAGTGCAAAGTGGTGTAAAAAGGGCGCTGCCGGGTGGGTTGATTCACTCGTTGCATTGTAACGGGCAACACGCGGCGGACGATATACTTTGCATTCATGAGAACCCTCGCTTTGGCCCTGTTGTGCAGCGCGTCTCTGGTGTTGGCAGAGGACTACGTGCTCGGCCCGGACTCACAACCGCAGCCGAACGTGCCGAAGGGTGTCGTGACCAGGTACACGCTCGCGCCGGGTAAGTACTATCCGGGCGTGCCGCACACTTACTCGGTCTATGTGCCGGCGCAGTACAATGCCGCCAAACCCGCGCCGTTCATGATCTATCTGGATGGTAGCGGAGCTTTGGGGAACGGACAGCGTGTGCCCGTGGTGTTCGACAATCTGATCGCCAAAGGCGACCTGCCGCCGCTGGTTGGTATCTTCATCGACCCGGGCGTCTTGCCGGCTCTCTCCGACGACGCCCAGAGCCGCTATGAGCGCATCTTCGAATACGACAACATCAGCGACCGCTTCTCGCACTTCCTCGAAGACGAACTGATTCCCGCGGTGGGGAAGAAAGTGAACCTTTCCGCGAACCCGGATGACCATGCGATTGCCGGCGTCAGCACCGGCGCCGTCGGGGCGTTCGTCGCGGCCTGGCACCGTCCCGATATGTTCCACCGCGTGCTCAGCTTTATTGGCACGTTCGTGTCTCTGAAGGGCGCGGACACGCTGCCCGCCGCGATCCGGCGCACCGAGCCCAAACCCCTCCGCGTCTTTCTGCAGGCGGGTAAGAACGACCATCTGTCGCCGGAGCAGCCCTTCGGCGTCTTCTATGGCGGCAGTTGGCCGATGAACAACCGGGTGATGTACGAAGCGCTGCAGTTCGGCGGTTACGACGTGAAGTTCGTGCTGGGCGATGAGGGCCACAACATGAAACAGGGCGGCGCGATCATGCCGGAAGCGCTGCGCTGGCTGTGGCGCGGCTATCCGAATCCGATCACTGTTTATGAGCCGCCGGCCATGAACTCGGCGGGCTGGGAACCGCGTGGTCAGGTCTATTCCGTCGTGTCCGCCGCGAAGCCGTGGGAGCAGGTGGGCGAGACGTATAAGTCCGTGGCGAGTCCGGCTTCGGATAAAGACGGCAATGTCTATTTCGCCGACCCGGTGGCCAGTCGCATTTATAAGTCGGACGCCGCGGGCAAAGTCACGTTGTTCAAAGAGAATACCGGTGGCGCGCTGGCGCTGCGCGTGGGCGCGGACGGGCGCCTTTACGCGTCGCAGCCGGGGCGGAAACGCATCGTTTCATATGGGTCCGCGGGCGATGAGAAACAGATCGCGGCGGGTGTGGAAGCTTCGGATCTGGCGCTCACCGCGAAGGGCGGCATTTACTTCACCGACACGGCCGCGAAGACCGTCGGCTTCGTCGACGCGAAGGGGCAGAGGCGGGTGGTTTACAGCGGCGGTGAAATTGAGAAGCCCGTTGCGCTGAGCCTGTCGCCGGATCAGGCGATGCTGATCGTGGGCGATGCGCAGCTTCGTTTCAACTGGTCTTTGCAGATCGCGAAGGATGGCGGGCTGATCAACGGCGAGCCGTTCTTTCGCGTGGATATGCCAGAGATTTCTCCGGCCAGTGGCGTGGCGGGCGTGGCCGTGGATAACATCGGGCAGGTCTACTTCGCGACCGCTCTGGGCATTCAGTACTGCGAGCAGAACGGCCGCTGCGCGGGGATCGTCAGCAAACCGGAGCGCGGGACGCTTTCGAACATCGCGTTCGCCGGCAAGGATCTGGACTGGCTGTATGTCGCTGAGGGGACGAAGCTCTTCCGTCGGGCTGTGAAGCAGAGGGGCGTAACCGCGTGGGCGCCAGTCAAGGCCCCGAAACCGCCGCTCTGATCGGGAATTGCTACGATGAGAGTGATCCGATGAACGAACTGCCGATTCTCGCGACCCTGGTGCTCGGATTCCTGGGCGTGATCTTTTCCGTGCTCAACCAGAACAAGCGGTTTGACGACCTCAAGGAGTCGATCTACCACCGATTCGATCATGTGGACCGTCGCTTCGATGATGTCGAGCGCCGCCTCGAACGAATCGAGAACAGGCTGGACAACCCGGTAGCCACTTAGACAGCATCCGGCGGAATTGCTACGATGAAAGTGATCTGATGAACGAACTGCCGATTCTCGTGACACTGGTGCTCGGATTCATGGGCGTGATCTTTTCCGTGCTCAACCAGAACAAGCGGTTTGACGACTCGGTGATGAACCAGAACCGCAGATTCGATGACCTGAAGGAAATGCTGGAAATTCGCTTTGACCAAATCGACAGGCGCTTCGACGAAATCGAGCGAAGGCTTCAGCGCATCGAGAACAAGCTGGACAATCACGAAGCGCGGATTACGCGGCTCGAAGAGCCCCTCATCCGCACCCGATAAGCCTACCTCGGAATTGCCTGGCGCAGCCGCTGTTCCTGTTCGTCGCCCCAATAACCCGCTCTGAGCTCCAGAAACACAGACGTATAGGGCAGCACCATATTCGTCTTGATAATCAGCACATTGAACGTCTTACCCGCCTCATCCAGCCTGCGGATAATGTCCTCGTGCGGAATAGTTTCGACCTTCTGTCCCGGCAGCAGCTTTTCAAAAATCCCACTGAGTAACTGACGGTACGCGGAGACGCCCACCGCATCCGGCTCCGGCACGTAACTCAGCTCTTTATCCACATAAACGACGGGCCGGACGCGCACGTCCTTCGAAAGCGTCTGCAGTACGTGGCGCACGGTCTCGATCTGGCTCTCGTTCGAAAGAATCGTCTCAATGCCCGGGCCGGACTGCAGCGGATAAGCCGCGTCGGCCACCACGATCCAGTTGCGATGTCCGTAGAAAGCCAGGCGTTCGTTGAGCGCGAGTCTCCACTCCGTCGGAGTATGGCGTTGCTGGGCGGCTGCGGACATGGTCAAAGCGAAGAGCAAAATCAAAGACTTCATGGTCGATGAATCTCCTGCAGGCTCCACACGCGGATGGGGTCGCGGAGCCGGGAGGCAACGGCCTCGGCGGCGGCGCGCGCTCCACTGAGCGTGGTGATGCACGGCACCCGATAGGTTACCGCGGATCGGCGGATCGATTTCTCATCCTCAAACGAGAGCGCTCCGTTGGTGGTGTAAATCACCAGCTGGATGGAACCGCCTTTCAGCAGATCCACCGCGTTGGGCCGGCCCTCGTTGACCTTGAATACCGTGCGGCAGTTCAGGCCGGCATTCTGCAGAGTTCGCGCCGTGCCGCGCGTGCCGACGAGTTCAAAACCGAGATCGGCAAAACGCCGGGCAACCGGAATGATTTCGCTCTTGTAACGGTCGTTGACGCTGATGAAGACGGTGCCTTTACCGGGTAGTGGCGTGCCCGCGCTCAACTGCGCTTTGGCAAACGCCTCGCCGAAGTTTTCGCCGACGCCCATCACTTCGCCGGTGGAACGCATTTCCGGACCGAGCGCCGGATCCACGCCGGGGAACTTGTTGAACGGAAATACCGGGGACTTCACGAACTTCAGAGGCACCGGCAGGCGGCCGGTGTGGTGCGTCACTTCGTGCAGTTTCTTGCCGAGCATCAGTTGCACGGCAAGTTTGGGCAGCGGCACGCCCGTTGCCTTGCTGACATACGGAACCGTGCGCGAGGCGCGGGGATTCACTTCGAGCACGTACACCTTGCTGTCCTTGATGGCGTACTGGACGTTCATCAGGCCAATCACCTTGAGGCCGCGCGCGAGGCGCACGGTGTACTCTTCGATGGTCTTGATTTCGGCCTCGCCCAGCGAGACGGGCGGCAGTACGCAAGAACTGTCGCCGGAGTGAATGCCGGCCTCTTCGATGTGCTCCATGATGCCGGCGATCAGCACGTTTTCGCCATCGCAGAGAGCGTCCACGTCCACTTCCACGGCATCTTCCAGGAAGCGGTCGACCAGCACGGGACGATCCTGCGAGAAGGTGACGGCCTCGCGCATGTACCGGCGCACGCTGTCTTCGTCGTACACGATCACCATGGCGCGGCCGCCCAGCACGTAGCTGGGGCGCAACAGCACCGGATAGCCGATGCGCTCCGCGATCTTCACGGCGGATTCCACGCTGGTCGCCGTGCCGTTCTCGGGCGACGGGATGTTCAGGTCGTCGAGAAGTTTGCCGAAAAGCTTGCGGTCTTCGGCGAGGTCGATATTTTCGGGGTCGGTGCCGATAATTGGCACGCCGAGGCGCTTCAGCGGCAGCGCGAGAGTGAGCGGCGTCTGTCCGCCGAACTGCACGATGACGCCGTCCGGTTTCTCGATATCCACGATATTCAGGACGTTTTCGAGCGTGAGCGGTTCGAAGTAGAGGCGGTCGCTGGTGTCGTAATCGGTGGAAACGGTTTCCGGATTACAGTTCACCATGATGGATTCCACGTCTTCGCCCTGCAGCGCGAAAGACGCATGGCAGCAGCAATAATCGAACTCGATACCCTGGCCGATGCGGTTCGGGCCGCTGCCCAGAATCATCACCTTCTTCCGGCTGGTCGGGTTGGACTCACAGGCGGTTTCGTAGGTGGAATAGAGGTACGGGGTGAAGCTTTCGAACTCCGCCGAACAGGTGTCCACGCGGTTGAACACGGCCGCCACGCCCAGTTCCTTGCGGCGGTTGCGGACTTCGATTTCGGTCGAGTTCCAGGACGCGGCGAGTTGCGGATCCGACACGCCCATGCGCTTGGCCTGGAGGAACTGCTTACGGTCCGCGCCTTCAAGCGAGCCGCCGCTGAGACTGGTCTCGTAATCCACGATCTGGCGGAGTTGTTCGAGGAACCACGGGTCGATGGAGGTCAGCTCATGAATCTCTTCCACCGTGAAGCCGGAAGCAAGTGCGAAGCGGAGATAGTTGAGGCGATCCGGCGTCGGGGTGATCAGCTTCTTGCGGATCTGGCGAACGTCGTAGGTTTCCGAGCCGAACTTCCGGCCGGTTTCCAGACTGCGAATCCCCTTGCTGAGCGCTTCTTTGAACGTGCGGCCGATGGCCATCACTTCGCCGACCGATTTCATCTGCGTGCCAAGCGTCTGGTCCGCGCCGGGGAACTTCTCGAAGGCCCACTTGGGGATCTTGGCGACGACGTAATCGATGGTCGGTTCAAACGAAGCCGGCGTCACCTTCGTGATGTCATTGCGGAGTTCGTCGAGCCGGTAGCCCACGGCGAGCTTCGCGGCGATCTTGGCGATGGGGAAACCGGTGGCTTTCGAAGCCAGCGCGGAACTGCGCGAGACGCGCGGATTCATCTCGATGACGACCATGCGGCCGTCCTTCGGATTGATGGCGAACTGGACGTTGGAACCGCCGGTATCGACGCCGATTTCGCGCAGGCAGCGGATGGCGCCGTCGCGCATCATCTGGTACTCGCGATCGGTCAGGGTCTGGGCGGGGGCGACCGTGATGGAGTCGCCGGTGTGCACGCCCATGGGGTCGAAATTCTCGATGGAGCAGACGATGATGACGTTATCGGCCAGGTCGCGGATGACTTCGAGCTCGAACTCTTTCCAGCCGAGAGCGCTCTCTTCGATGAGCACTTCGTGGACGGGCGAAAGGTCGAGACCGCGTTCGCAGATGTTGACGAGATCTTCGCGATTGTAGGCGATGCCGCCGCCCGAACCGCCCATGGTGAAGCTGGGCCGGAGGATGGCCGGGTAGCCGTGCTTTTCCGCGAACGCCAGGCCGCCTTCCACGTCGGTCACCAGTTGGGAACGGGGCGTTTCGAGGCCGATCTTGCGCATCGCGTCTTTGAACAGCAGACGGTCTTCGGCCTTCTTGATGGCGTCGATTTTGGCGCCGATCAGTTCCACGCCGTAGCGATCGAGCACGCCCGCTTCGGCCAGTTCCACCGACAGGTTCAGCGCCGTCTGGCCGCCGACCGTGGAGAGCAGGGCATCGGGGCGTTCCTTCGCGATGATCTCTTCGAGATAGGCGCGGCTGAGGGGCTCCACGTAGGTGCGGTCCGCCAGATCCGGATCCGTCATGATGGTGGCCGGATTGGAGTTGACGAGGATGACTTCGTAGCCATCGGCGCGCAGGGCGCGGGTGGCCTGGGTGCCGGAATAATCGAACTCACAGGCCTGGCCGATGATGATGGGGCCGGAGCCGATGATGAGGATGCGATGGAGATCGTTTCTGCGCGGCATCTAGCTCTTATTCCCGGTGCGGCTGTCGTTCATGAGGGTGACGAAATCGTGGAACAGATAGTGCGAATCGTGCGGGCCAGGAGCGGCCTCGGGGTGGTACTGGACACAGAAGACCGGCTCGCGTTTGTGGCGGAAGCCTTCGAGAGTCTGGTCGTTGAGATTCCTGTGCGTGATCTCGATGTCGTTGTCGCGCAGCGAATCGGGATCCACGGCGAAACCGTGGTTGTGGGACGTGATCTCCACCTTGCCGGTGAGGTGATTGAGGACCGGGTGGTTGGCGCCGCGGTGTCCGAACTTCAGTTTGTAAGTCTTGCCGCCGAGGGCCAGGCCAAGAATCTGATGGCCGAGGCAGATGCCGAAGATGGGCGTTTTGCCGACCAGGCGGCGCACGTTTTCGATCTGCGGAACCAGCGGTTCGGGGTCGCCGGGGCCGTTTGAGAGGAAGACGCCGTCCGGTTTCAGCGCGAGCACGTCCTCGGCGGAAGTGAGGGCGGGCACGACGGTGACGCGGCACCCGGAGTGAACCAGGCGGCGCAGGATGTTGTGCTTGATGCCGAAATCGTAGGCGACCACGTGATGGCTCGGAGCGAGTCCGGCGGCCAGATGTTCGGAAGGGGAGCAGGGCTCGACGCCGTGCGTCCACTCATAGCGGGATTTGGTGGTGACGCGACTGGCGAGGTCGAGACCGGCCATCGAGGGGATGGAGCGGGCTTTTTCGACGAGCTTAACGGGATCCTTTTCGATGGCTGACAGCACGCCGCGCATGACGCCGCGGCTGCGGAGGTGGCGAACCAGCGTGCGGGTATCGAGATCGGAAACGACGGGAATGCCGGCCTGGCCCAGAAAGCCGCGGGCTTCTTCGTCCGAACGCCAGTTGCTGGTGACGGCGGAAAACTCGCGGACGACGAGACCTTCGATATAGGGACGATTGGCCTCGTTATCGAGCGAACTGGTGCCGTAATTGCCGATCTGGGGGTTGGTGAGGATGACGATCTGACCGGAATAAGAGGGATCTGTGAAAATTTCCTGATATCCGGTGATGGCGGTGTTGAAAACGACTTCGCCGGAACGTTCGGCGGGCGCACCAAAACTCCTGCCCTCGAAGACGGTTCCGTCTTCCAGAGCGAGGATTGCTGAGTCGGGCATTTTCCTTCGCGCACCGCGGGTATGGTCGCAGTTGCGCTCAGTCTCCTTGGCGTGGGGTAAACATCATTGTATCGGATCGCGTGTTTCGGCAAACGCGGAGCCGATGCCCGGTTGAAAATGCGAACCCATTTTCAGCCGCAAGTAGTAGTGAAGACTACGTTTTCATGTTTTATGATTCGGGGCGCCCCGAGGTTTACTGGTTGTTATCGGGGATCCAGTCCCCCGGCCGCATGAGATGGCAGCGCCTACCCCCGGATCTTTGTACGGTCGCCTGCGCAGAGCCTCGAGGAAATGGGCCGGCTTCGTGATCCGGCCACAGATCGGGGCGGCCGGACTCTTATGGCCACAAGGTAGCAGTGGATTCGGATCGACCCGTTACGAGAGATCCTCGAATTCGAGGTATGTTATTGGTTCAATAGGGGAAAAAAGTTTCAGCCGAATGGTCACCGCCCGAAGATTGATAGAATTTCGAGCGTCCGCGCGGCTATCTGAACCTTGCTTTGAACTATCTCAGGGACGCGGTTTGGGGCTGCCGCTCGCTTCGGTGCCGCTGCCGGGCTTATCGGGCGGGACGCCCGATCCTGTATCCGTCCTTGGTTCGGCGGGCTTCGTTCCAGGCTGCGACTCCATCGCCTTTTCGTTCGGCTTGCCGGAGTTGCCCTGATAAACGCCGGACGCGCCTTGTCCGGTTCCGCGGGACGCCCCGGGCGTGGGAGAGCCTTCCGGCCCGGGCTTGTTATCGCGGTTGGCGCAACCGGTCGTGCAGAAAGCCAGCAGGGCCGATGCAAAAAGCAGCCGGACGGAAGTTCTCACCATACCCGACACCGGGCATGTTCCGCACCAGTGTCCGGCAGCAACCGTTTTCACCTGCTTAAACGCCTGCGGCTTCTCCTTAAACGCCTGCGGCTTCTCCTTAAACGCCTGCGGCTTCTCCTTACACGCCTGCGGCTTGGCCGTTGGAACCTTGCAGCAGCGCGGCAATGCGCGTTCCCACCTGCATAAATTCGAGAAGATCCATCGGTTTGTGCAGGTAAGCGTCCGCGCCCAAAGCCAGGGCGCGGCGCTCGTCATCAGGCGACAGGGAAGATGTCAGGATAATGACGCGTATCCCGGCGAAGGCAGTGTTTTTGCGTACTGTCTGTAAAATGTCCAGTCCGCTGTGCGTCGTGAGGTTGAGGTCCAGAATGAGCCCATCGAAACCGCACAGGCCGGATGGCCCGCCGATCAGCGCGAACACCTCCTCCCCGTTTCCGGCTTCCCTGGCCTCGTACTCCAGTCCGGACGCGTTGAGGGACTCGCGAATCAGATACAAGTCGGCGTCGTTGTCTTCCGCGATCAAAAGCTTAAAGGGCACCTTTGGTTCATCTTACTTCCAACCCTGGTGCCTGAACCCGCCAGTCCGGCGGAGAAGCCGGGATGGTGAAAAAGAAGGTGCTGCCCCGTCCAAACGCGGATTCCGCCCAGATGCGTCCGCCCTGGCGCTCCACGATCTTTTTGCAGACGGCCAGTCCCACGCCCGCCAGGTACTCATCCCTGTGCAGGCGTTTGAACACGCCGAAGATCTGTTCCAGATACTCCTCGCGGATACCGATGCCGTTGTCGGCCACGCTGAACTTCTGCCACTCTCCCTCGCGGGTCGCGGAAATTTCGATCCGCAAAGGCCGGTTTGCCCGGTAGCGAAGAGCGTTGCCAAGCAATTTCTCCAGAAGCTGACTGAACTGGCGCTCGTGGAACCGCACTTCGGGCAGCGCGCCGACGATCAGGGTTGCGCCACTCTCCGCAATCTCCGGTTCCAGTCTCCTCAGGATCTTTTCCACGACGGCTTTACTGTCGACAACCGCAATACTCTCGGCGGAGTCGCCCGCTCCGGAATATTCGAGCACGCCTTTCAGTAGCCGGTCCATGCGCTTCGTGCCGCTAACGATGAACTTCGTGAACAGCGCGGCCTGCGCGCCTTTGTCGCTATAGGCCTGTTCCAGCAACTGCGAGTAGGTGGTAATCGCGCGCAGGGGTTCCTGCAAATCGTGATTGGCCGCATAGGCGAACTGCTCCAGATCCGCATTCAAACGCCGCAGTTCCTGTTCGGTCAGTTTCTGCTCATGGATGTCGGTGGAGGTGCCGAGCCATTTCGCGATCTGTCCGCGCTCATCCCGCAGCGGTTCCGCGCGATTGAGGAACCAGCGGTAGATGCCGTCATGGCGTCGGTAACGGGCCTCCGACTTATACGACACGCCCTCGGCAACAGCGCGCCTCCAGTTCGACGCGAGAGCGGCAACATCCTCGGGATGAACGCAGTCCAGCCACTTCTCGCGCAACGCCTGGCCATCCGCGGCGCCGGTGTAGGTATAAAACTGCGGATTGCTGTAGGTGATTTGCCCCTGCGTGTCGGCGGCCCAGACGAAATCCGGCAGCGATTCGGCGAGTTCCCGGAATCTGCGTTCGCTCTCCTCCAGCACGTCGCGCGCCTGGCGGATGGCCTCGATATTGGTATTGGTGCCAAACCACTGGACCACCTGGCCGCTGGAATCGCGCAGCGGCTGAACGCGCGTGAGGAAGGAGCGGAAGATTCCGTCGGCGCCGCGCAGCGGGAATTCCATTTCGAAGGGCTCGCCGGTTTGGAGGGCGGCGGTCCAGCGCTCGAAAACTTCCGGCAGCCGGGCGGGGTGATGGACGGACTGCCAGCCCCCGCCTTCCATCTGTTCGGCGGTGGTTCCGGTGTATTCATACCAGCGGCGGTTGTACCAGTAGATGGAGCCATCGGCCCGCGCGGTCCACGCCAGCTGGTCGATGGAATCGAGCATCAGACGGGAACGTTCCTCGCTCTCGCGCAGGTGTCTTCGCTCTTCCAGCAGGGCATTCCGGGCTTCCATCTGATCGGTCACGTCCGCCACAACGCCGATCATGGATTGCGGCGAGCCGTCGGGCGCGAACTCGGCGGAGGCGTGGAACTGGATCCAGCGGAGGGCGCCATCGGGACGCCGAATGCGGCAGGGATCGCTCTTGGCCCGCTTGCCGGACGTCGCTTCCCGGTTAAACCGGGTGACGGATTCGAGATCGTCGGGATGAAGAACCGTTTCGAGGAATTCTTCTCTGCCGAATGGACCCTGGCTCCGCGTGCGGCCGAAAATCTCATACGCAAGCTGGTTCTCCCAGATCATTTTGTTGTTTCGGCCATCCCAGGAAAGCACGCCCAGGCCGGCCGCCACCGTCGCGATCTGGAGCCGTTCCGCGGACTCCAGCCAGGCCTCCTCGGCCTGCTTCCGCGCCGTAATATCCTGCACCACGCCATTCAGACCCACCACGCTGCCATCGGCCGCGAGCAGAGGAAAGTAGCTGACCAGCCAGACGGACCCGCTTTCCGGGCTGCCCGGAGTTGCGCCGCGGAGTTCACTTTCCACGATCGGCTGCCCGGTTTCCATGACGCGGCGCAACTGCGGTTCGAGGGTCGGCGCCAGTTCGGGAAGCACTTCCGCCAGGGTCCGACCGATGTGATCGACTACGGGGATGCCGTTGATGCGAGCCAGGTGCTCGTTGATTCTGACGAAGCGCAGGTCGCGGTCGAGGTACAACAGACCCACCGGCGCGTTGGCGTAGAGCGCTTCAATCTCGGCCAGGCGCGCCAGGGCCAGGGCACCCTGCGCGTCCGACTCCGCCTTCCTTGCTCTCGCTTCCTCGAAGAGGCGGGCATTCTCCTGCGCCGGCCACAGACGTTCGGCGACGCCGCGGAGCAGCGCGATCTCACGTTCCTGCCAGTCGCGGGGCTGGTGATGCGAGGCGCTGATAGTGGCCCGCCACACGGAATCCCGGTGCAGCGGAACCCCGAGCGTGGAACGGAGACCCAGCGGCGCATAGGTGACGTCAAAAGCGGCTCCGGTGCGCGGATCGGTGCGGGTGTCGCCGATCGCGATTACCTGGTTGGCGCGCAGGTACTCCATCGCCTTGCCGAAGTCATGGAGCGCGTACTTGCCGGGAGCGGCGGGACCGTGGGTGTTGACGTCGGCCAGCACGTCGGCGGTATCCGCGTCCACGTCGATCGCGATGAAAGAACAGCGGGAAACGCCGAGAAAGCCCGCGATTTCCGCGACGGCCAGGGCGGACATCTCGTCGGGAAGTCTGGCCTGGGTGAGTTTTGCGCTCAGATCGAGCAGGAACCGCTGGTCGCGTTCGGCCTGTTTGCGCGCGCCGATTTCCTGGACCATGGCGACTCCGAAAGTCGGATTGCCTTTGTCGTCCCGGAACAGGGTGGAGCAGAGATCTACCCAGATCACTTCGCCGCTCTTGCGGATGTAGCGCTTCTCCAGGGTATAGCTGTCGCGTTTCCGCTCAAACATTTCCTGGATGTACTGTTGTTCGGCCGGCAAGTCCTCCGGCACCGTGAATTCCGGGAACTTCCTGCCCAGCAGTTCCGCCTCTTCGTAGCCGAGCATCTTCACGAAAGCGGCGTTGACTCCGCTCAGGCCGCCGGTCAGATCGCAGAAGGCGATGCCCATGGGACTGTGTTCAAAAATCGTTTTGAGGCGGGCTTCGCTGGCGCGCAGCGCCTCCTCTGCGTTCCTTTGCTCCGTGATATCGCGGGCCTGGGTTGCGAAACCGGCGACCGACCCGTCGGAATTCCGCACGACGGCCACGCTGGTGTCACACCAGCCGACCCGGCCGTCTTTGCGCAGATAACGCTTAACCGCGCGGTACAGGGGAATCTCGCCGGCGAGCATCCGGCGGCTGCCCTCCAGCGCGGCGGCGCGGTCGTCCGGATGGGTGACGTTTACGTCGTCTTCCTGCAGCAACTCGGCTTCGGTGTAGCCGAGCATCTCGCAGCAGGCGCGGTTGACCTGCAGATATCGGCCGTCGGGCAGGGTGACCGACATCGGTGTGGGCGAATCGCAGAACAACGCCCGGAAACGCGCCTCGCTTTCTCTGAGATCGAGTTCGGCGTGTTTCTGCGTGTTGTTGTCCCAGGTCACTCCCATCAGGCCGATGGGACGTCCGGTTTCGTCGAATCTTCCCTGCCCCCGGCTACGAAGCCAGCACCAGGATCCGTCCGTGCGGCGAAAGCGGTAGTCGATCCGGTATTCGCGCGTCCGCGCCAGCGCCTCGCCAACCTCCGCGCGGACGGCGACCAGGTCGTCGGGATGCATGCGCGCCACGAACTCCGAGGCCGGTCCGCTGAATGCCTTCGGCTCGCCGTCGATAATCCGGCCGAGGGTCTCGTCCCACGCCACCAGTTCGTTGACCAGATCCACGTGGCCGATTGACATGCCGCCGGCGCGCAGGGCAAGATCGCGCTGCTCCAGACTGCGCCGCAGGGCCGCCTGGGCCTCTTTGAACTCGTTGATGCCGTTGTGGACTTCCACCACGGACTGGGGTCGCCCGCTGCCATCCCGGTGCAGCGAGAGGTGGCTCGCCAGCCAGATCGCGGAACCGTCCTTCTTCCGGGCCTGCAGTTCGCCTGTCCATTCCCCGGCGCGCAGCAGTTCGGCTTCGATCTCCTGCCGGGACGAGGCGAACTGCTTGTGCAACAGGTCGCCGGCATTTTGCCCCAGGGCTTCGGTCTGGGAGAACCCGAACAGACGTTCGGCGCCCCGGGTCCAGACCACAATCTTTCCCTCCAGGTTCCGGACCAGAGCCTGTGCCAGGTCCAGAGTGTGGAAGAGTTCGCCCAGGATGGCCGTTTCGGCGGGTTCCGGAGGAACGGGGTGCTTGCCGGTTTCGGGGATCAGGGCCGCGGCCGGATGTCCCTCCGCCGGAAGAGAGAAAGAGAAGCGCGCGCCTTCGCCCCTGGTGGACTCGGCCCGGATGCGGCCGCCGTGGCGCTCCACAATGCGCTTGCAGATGGTGAGACCGATACCGGTGCCGGCATACTCACTGCCGTGCAGACGCTGGAACACGCCGAAGATCCGTTCAGCGTGTTGGGGCTCGAAACCGATGCCGTTATCCTGTATGGCAATCACCCACTCCGCGCCGTTTCGCGCCGAGGAAATGTGAATGACAGGCGGCGTGCCGGGTTTGCGGTACTTGATCGCGTTTCCGATCAGATTCTGGAAGAGCTGCGCGAATTGTCCGGCGTCGCCCCGCAGCACGGGCAGAGGGTCGCAGGTGATTTTCGCGCCCGACTCCGCGATGCTGCCGGCGCAGGACTGCAGGGCGGATTCGAGCGCCTTCCCGAGCGGGGTGGCGGCGTGCGCGGCCTCCGCGCTGCCCGCGGCGTCCTCTGTGCCCTCGGCGTCCACTGTGCCGGCTACTTTGGCAAACCGGAGCAGGTCCTGAATCAGGGTGCCCATGCGGGAACTGGCGGAGACGATGCCGGCGATCAGCTTCCCGCCTTCGTCTTCGAGCGCGGGGCGGAACTTCCGGTCGAGCAACTGAGCAAAGGTATGAACAGTGCGCAGGGGCGACTGCAGGTCGTGACTGACGGCGTAGGCGAAATGCAGCAGGTCTTCGTTGGCGCGGGTGAGTTCGGTGGCGCGTTGCTGCAGTTGGCGCTCACCGGCCTGGAGCGCGAGTTCTTTGTTCCGCTCTCCGGTGATGTCACGCGAGGTGGCGATGAAGCGCCGGGCCGTGGCGGCGGTATCCGGAATGGCGGTGACCTTCACGTCCCAATGTCGGATCACCCCGGTTTTCGCGCCGAAAGACGCCTGGAAGTGTCCCGTGCCGCAGGTTTTGGCCTGCTCCAGAGCGCGAGCGGCCTGCGCCGAGCCTTCGCCCCAAAGGTCGGCCCAGATTTTGCCCCGGATGCCGTCAAAACTGTCGATTCCCAGCAGGCGAAGGCCGGGACCGTTCATTTCCAGCAGGCGCCCGTCGGCATCCAGAATTTTCAGGCAGTCGGGGCTGCTCTCGAAGATGCCGCGGAAAATCGCTTCTTTTTCCCGAAGGGCCTCGGCCTGGGCGAACCGCGTATTCAGCGGCGTGATGTCGAGCGCAACGGCGAGGATGCGGTGGGGGTGACCGGAATCGTCCGTGATCAGGGAAAGGGAAAGGCGAAGAACACGCTCGTCGTCGGCTTTGGTTCGCACCGGGAGGTCGAAGTCGCGGGCGCCGCGTGAGAGCGCGGAGACGTTCCAGAAAGAGCGCAGGGAGTCCGCTGCCGGAGACGGGATATAGATGAAGGAAATATGGCGGCCCCGCGCTTCCTTCGCGGAATAGCCGAGGAGAGCCGCAGCCCCGCGATTCCAGCTCGTAATGGCGCCTTCGGGATCGGTGCCGATGAGGGCCGTCCGCAGTTGGCGAAGAACGGAGCGGCGACGAGCAGACGCCGGAGCGGCGACCGCCTTTTCCGATTTGGACAACCACCCTCCTGGTAAGAATTCTAAATCATTGCGCGCCTGATTATCTGCGTGGCTGCGAGCCGCCCCGGAGCAGAACCAGACCGGCCAGCACGACGGCGACTCCGAGGACCGAGACAATCCCGACAGGTTCGCCCGCCAGCGCTCCCCACAACAGGCCCCAGACCGGCAAAACATACGTGACGGACTGCACCTGAATGGACGAAATGCGGGCGAGGAGTCCGTAGTAAAAGAGGTACGCGATACCGGTGCCGAAGATGCCGAGCAGGCTGATGGCGAGGAGCGACTGCGGGGTCACGGCGGCGGGCTTCGGTCCGAAGGCGGCGGCAGGGAGCATCAGCAGAAAGGCGAGGGTCAGTTGCGCGGTCGCGAGACCAAGCGGGTCGACGCCTTTGAAGCGCGCCTTGGCGGTGGAGGTGGCGATCGCATAGGAAATGGCCCCGAAGGCGACCAGTGCGATGCCGAGCCACTGCACCGGGCCGCTGCCCTGGCCCGCCGAAACGACCATGGCCACGCCGCCAAAGCCGAGGACGACTCCGGCGGCGGCGCGGCGGCCGAGATGGTCATGACCGAAGAGAAACACGAAGACGAGGACCCACAGGGTGGCGGTGGCGTTGAGCACGGCGGCCATGTTGCTCGGGATGGTCCGCTCTCCCCACGCGATCAGGGTGAACGGGATGGCGTTGTTCAGAAGCGCCACGAACAACAGCGGACCGAGCAGATGCTTCGGCGGCAGCGGGCGCTTGCGCAGCCACAGGGCGATCCAGAGGACGATGGCGCCGAAGAACAGGCGGAGCAGGGCGACCCAGGAGGGCGGGAACGAAACGCCCGCCATTTTGATCAGGAGAAACGAGACTCCCCAGATGGCGGAGAGAACCAGCAGTTCCAGCGAATCCCGGCGGCTCACCGGACGAACTGGCCGTAGATCATGCGCCCGAAGAACCAGGCGGTGAGAGCCCAGGCGTAAGTGAGGATGGAACGCCGGGCCACGTCGGGGTTCATGCGTTTGACCAGGACGGCTCCGAGGTAGCCACCGGCCACTCCGGCGAGCAGCATCGGCATCCCGACCCGGTAATCGATGGCACCTTTCAGCGCGAAGATGACGACCGCCAGCAGATTGATGGCGCACGAACAGATCATACGAAGCCCGCTGCCGGCCTGGACGTCGAGACTGGAGGCCACCAGATAGAGAGCGATCATGAGCACGCCCATGCCGGCGCCAAAGTAGCCGCCATAGGCGGAGATGACGGCCTGTCCGATGACCAGAGCGGGCACGGAGTTATGTCCGGCCGATTTCGCGGCGACGCGGCGCAGCCAGGGCGCGAGCGTGAAAACCAGCGTGGCGGCGAGCAGCAGCCAGGGCACCAGGGCGGAGAACGTGTTGTTGGAGGTCACCATGAGCAGCAGGCTGCCGGCGATGGAGCCAAGGACGCTGGCGGCCAGCATCATCCAGAGAAACGGCCGGGGCATGTTGTTCAGGATGGGTCCGCGATAGACCCACGCGGAGGCGAAGGCGCCGGGCAGCAGCACCAGGGATGCCGTGGCGTTGGCGCGCACGGGCGCGGTGCCGGCGAGCAGCAGGGCGGGAAACGTGAGGAACGTGCCGCCGCCCGCGAGAGCATTCGAGGCGCCTCCCAGGATGGCGGCGGCGATCAGGATGAGAAACGTGGTCACCGGTTTGCGTCCGCGGGGGGATGAAAGGGGGCGGGGAACTGGTTGGCCTCGGCGATATCGAGGTTCACGACCACGGGATCCTGGCCGCTGCGGACGACGACGGCTTCGACGGGCTCATCGGCGCGGGCGTTCATCTCCTGATGGGGCACCCACGGGGGGACGAAGATGAAGTCGCCGGGACCGGCTTCTTCGGAGAATTCGAGATGATCGCCCCATCGCATGCGCGCCGTCCCTTTAATGATGTAGAGAACGGTCTCGAGGTCGCCGTGATGATGCGCGGCGGTTCGGGCGTCGGGATCGACGCGAACGGTTCCGGCCCACAACTTCTGCGCGCCCGCTTTGGCCGCCGTAATGGCGGCGGCGCGGGTCATGC
The DNA here is from genome assembly GCA_903851195.1 of uncultured Acidobacteriia bacterium. Taxonomy (GTDB): domain Bacteria; phylum Acidobacteriota; class Terriglobia; order Bryobacterales; family Bryobacteraceae; genus BOG-234. The sequence goes on along the minus strand of CAINNJ010000066.1, from coordinate 32,515 downwards.
CGGGCGTTTGCGGGGTATTCGAGTCAAACTCTCCGGCGCGCACGATGCGCACGCCATGGGTCTTCCAGTCGGGCATTCACGCATTGTATCGGGCGCGGGTTTGGCGGCGGGCGAAGCACATCGACGCCAGGGCGGATGCGGCGAACAGAAGGGTGCGGGGTTCCGGCACGGTACCGGCATCCGGCGCGCCGGGCAGCCCGGCGGGGATGGAACCGGAGCCCGCCGCGAGGTTGTGCAATTCGCGGTTCCAGCGGGCGGTTTCCTCGTTCCAGGCGAGCGCGGCCGGCAGGGCGGCTGTGATCGTCGAGCCGTCCACCCGGGGATCGGTGGCGATCCAAAGATGGGCTTCGGCAGCGGTGGGCGCGGCCTCGACCCGGTCGCCGGGATGGAACAGGCAGTCGCAACTGGCCTGTGTGGTCTTGTCAGGGCCGGTAAAGACGGAGAGTCGCAGGGCAGCGCCGCCGGGCGGAAGCGGAACGGTCAGGGCGTCGAGGTCCGCTGGGCGCGCGGGAACCGAAAGCGACAAGAGGGCGAAAAACAGCCCGGGCGCCCTGGATTGCAGGGCGGGAACAGGGAAGAATTTTTTCAAGGTCACAAGTGCCTCCCGCGCCGAGTCCGGCGACGAGGTGCGTTCTGTAATAACTATTCAGGATTTTGGTGGTTATTACTGCCCTGTCTTTGGTGGGACCGTGACTCCTGTCCATGGGGAGTTGTCGGAGGTTAACGGCGAGTTGCCCATTTGGCGGGAACGGTACAATCGAGGCGGAAGGCGACCTCGCGCGGAGCACCCGCACGAACCATGAATCGCGAAGAGATCCTCACCCGGCTGCGAGAACATGAAGATACGCTTCGGACGCGCGGCGTGGCGCACGCGGCCCTGTTTGGATCGCGAGCGAGGGGCGATCATCGCGCCGAAAGCGACACGGATATCCGGATCGAATTCGAACCCTCGGCACAGGTCACCGTTTTCGACTACGCGAATCTGAAGGGTTATATCGCCGAACTTTTCGAGGGTCCGGTGGATGTGGTGAACCGGGATGGACTGAAGAGATATGTGAGGGACGCGGCGACCGCTGACGCAATCTATGCTTTCTAAGTCCGGAGAGACTGCCCTTCGCGACATGGAACACCATATCGAACTCGCCAATCAGTTTGTGTCTGGTCCGGACTACGAGACATTTCGAGACGACACCCGAACGTTGTACGCAGTGACCCGCTGCCTTGAAATCGTCTCGGAAGCATCGCGGCGTCTGCGAGCCGGGGGCGCTTTGAACGCAGCAGTCTCAGGTCGACCCGGACGGACCGGCCACCCTTATTTCGCGGCGGCGTCGCGAATGCCGCGAATCTGGTCGGCGTGACGTTCCACGTGCGCGCCGAAAATCCGAACCCATTCGAGCAGCGTTTTCGCGCCGCGCTCGGGGTGCAGGCCAATGCGTTCGAAGGTCGCGGCGGGGAGGCTTTCCAGTAACGCGGTGGTGTCCTCGCGAACCGAGCGGAAGCGCTCGAAGGCATCGAACGGATCCGCGACGGCGTAGCCCAGATTGTCGGCCCATGCTTCCTGATCGAAAGGTATCAGGATCGGCTGTTTCGTGCCCGGCGGGGCGTCGGCGGGCGAGCCTTCCGCGACGATCTGCCGGAGCCGCATGCCGACCACGATCTCGGTATCGGCCACGTGCCGCACGATCTGGCGAATGGTCCATTTGCCGGGCGCCGTCACGAAGGTGGTCTCGGATTCGCTGGCGCCCGAAAGCGCTTCCTGGAGAATGGCGGGTCCGCGCCGGAACACGTGGAGCGCGCTTTGGAGGTCAGGTGTCATGGTGGACTCCCTCAATAATAATCCGCGCAACTCAGGTAGTAGCCGCAGAGAGCGCAAAAGAGCTTGCACTTTTGATTCTGCAGCCGGGTGGAGCAGACCGGGCAGAAGAGCATGGCGTTTTCGTCGTCCGGGGTGGTCCGGTCCGGTTCCGGGTCCGGGGAGACGGAAGGTGGTTGCGGCGGTGGCACGAATCCAGCCATATTATACGTAGCGTCTCATTGGAGAAACCGCTCGGGTTTCAGCCGCCGCACACGGCTGCACGGGTGGTTCCATCAGGTTACGGCGCCGCGAACGGCGGCCAGGACCCGCTCCTCAGGTTCGGTCTCACCGCGAAAGGATCGAAAAACGCGCCATGTCTCGCGCCGAGATTTCCGAGGGAGAGCAAATATGAAATTCCAACCCGTTTTCATCGCCGTTGCCGCGGCGTCCGTGGCATCTCTCACGCTTGTGCCGGGCATTGGTCTGGCGCAGCGGCCGCAACAGGAGAGGCTGGTCCGGTTTTCCACGCGGGGCACGCATTACGCCGTGGCGGCCGGCAGCGACTACGCGACCAACGCGGGATCGCGCATGATGGAGACCGGCGGCAACGCGGTGGACGCGGGCGTTGCGTCCATCTTCGCGGCGGCCACCACGGAGTATTCGCACGTGGGCTGGGGCGGCGAAGCGCCGATTCTGATCCGCACGAAGGACGGCAAAGTCCATGCGCTGGCCGGCGTGGGCACCATGCCGAAACTGGCGTCGGCGGAACTGTTCCGGAACCGGCCCCTGCAGATCGGCGAAGTGCTGGAGCCGCCGGCCAAGAACGGCCTGAAGGGCTTCGTGCCGGTGGCGGGACTGATGTGCGCGCTGGTGCCCGGCCTGCCGGAGGCGTCGCTGGTCGCGCTGCGGGAATACGGGACGAAATCGTTCGCGCAGGTGATCGCGCCGTCGATTGAACTGGCCGACGGGACGGCGATCGACGAGATGCGCTCGAATTCAATCGAATCGAGCAAAGAGTTCTTTACGCTGTGGCCCACGTCGATGGCGCATTTCGTGCCAAACGGGCATGTGGCGCTGCCGGGCGAGATCTATCGCCAGCCGGATCTGGCGCGCACGCTGCGCGGCATGGCCGAGGCGGAACGGAAGGCGCTGGCGGCCGGGGCCAGCCGGGTGGCGGCGATCGACGCGGTGCGCGATTACTTCTATCGCGGCGAGGTCGCCAAAGCGATCGACGCGTTCAGCAAAGCGAACAAAGGGCTGCTGCGGTATGAGGATATGGCGGCGTTCCGGCTGGCGCCCGAAGAGGCCTTGTCCACCGATTTCCACGGCGTTCGCGTTTATAAGCCGGGTTTCTGGAGCCAGGGGCCGGCGATGATCGAAACGCTGAATATTCTGAGCGGCATCGATTTCACGAATATGCGCTACAATTCGGCGGATTACATCAATACGCTGGTCGAAGCGCTGAAACTGGCTTACGCGGATCGCGATACATATTACGGCGATCCGAAATTCACGAAGATTCCGGAAGAGACGCTTCTCTCCATGAAGTACGCCGACGAGCGCCGGGCGTTAATGGGCAAGACGGCTTCGCAGGAGTTTCTGCCCGGAAAAATCGAGGGCTATCATTCGGTTCACCCGTCGCTTTCGGCGATTGTGCGGACCAAAATCGACGATTTCCTGATGGCGCACGACACCACGTGCGTGGACGTGGTCGATAAAGAAGGCATCATGTTCTCGGCCACGCCTTCGGGCGCCTGGCTGCCGTCGGTAATCGCGGGCGACACGGGAATTCCGCTGACGGAGCGCGCGCAGAGTTTTCTGCTGGTGCAGGGGCATCCCAACGAACTCGCGGGCGGCAAACGGCCGCGCGTGACGCTCAGCCCGACGCTGGTGACGCGCGCCGACGGTTCGCCGTATGCCGTGCTGTCCACGCCCGGCGGCGACAACCAGGAGCAGAGCCTGATTCAGGTGCTGCTGAACGCGACGCTGTTCCGGATGAATGCCGAGCAGGCGATCGAGTCGCCGCGGTTCCAGACGCGGCATCTGGTGTCGAGCTTCGACAATCACGCCATGAGCCCGGGCGATCTGCTGCTCGACGAACGGACTTCTCCCGCGGTGATGGAGGAACTGATGAAGCGCGGGCACAAGATTGAGACGCGGTCGCGCTGGAACAGCGGGGCGGCGCCGGTGCTGATCAAAGTGACGCCGGGCGGGGTGTTCGAGGCGGGCGCGGATCCCTGGGGCTACCGGTCCATGCGGGCCAACTAAATCGCCTTGAATACGCTTTTCGATCTCCACGAGCCTTCCGGCTTCGACCGCGACGGATTGCGGGAACGGCTGCGGACGCTGGCGGCGCGCGGGGTCTTCATCGGCGGCAGTTCGTGGAAGTACGAAGGCTGGCTCGATCAGATTTATTCGCGATATCTCTACCAGACGAGGGGGAAATTCTCGAAAAAACTGTTTGAAGAGACCTGTCTGGCTGAATACGCGTCGGTCTTTCCCTCCGTTTGCGGCGATTTTGCGTTTTATCAGTTCCCTTCGGAGGCGTTCTGGGCGAAGCTGTTCCGGCAGGCGCCGCCGTCGTTTCGCTGGGGTTTCAAGGTTCCCGAACAGATCAGCGTGCCGGTGTGGCCCGTGCAGCCGCGTTACGGGGCCACGGCGGGTCTGGAAAATCCGACGTTTCTGGATGCCGGGCTGTTCGAACAGGCGTTTCTGCGCCCGCTCGAACCGTATCGAGAGCGCGTGGGCGTGCTGATTTTCGAGTTCGGCCGGTTCGGGAAAAGAAGCTTCGAATCGGCGGCGGAGTTCGTGGAGGCGCTGGATCCGTTTCTCGGGAGATTGCCAGGCGGCTGGCGGTACGCGGTGGAGATCCGGAACGCCGATTTCCTGACACCACGCTATTTCGACTGCCTGCGCGCGCACAACGTGCCGCATGTGTACAACGCGTGGACGGCGATGCCGGAGATTCAGGAGCAGTTCGCGATGAGGGGCTCGCGGACAAGCGATCTGATTGTTGCCCGGGCGCTGCTGCGGCAGGGGAGGGCGTACGAGGATGCCGTGCGGATGTTCAGCCCTTACGACCGGGTGCAGGACGTGAATCAGCCGGTGCGGAACGCGTTGCGGGAACTGGTGGACGTGGCGCTGGTGGACGGTCAGCCGGCATTCATTTTCGTCAACAACCGGCTGGAGGGAAACTCGCCGGCGACGATTGTCGCGATCACGGATTGAGAGGACCGGTTCTGTGACAGGCCGGTTGCTATACTGGTTTTTCCGCGCTGGTTCATCCGGTTACGGGCCTGTAGCTCAGTTGGTTAGAGCGCTACCTTGACACGGTAGAGGTCTGCAGTTCGAGTCTGCACAGGCCCACCATCCCCACGTCCGATATCTCCTACCTGAATTATCTGCATTAACCAAAGCGCACTGGTGTAATGCGCTGAATTTGCGTACGCTTGTAATTTTAATCCCTGGCGACGGCGTTACAACACAAACATGTTCTCTCTCGACGCATTCAGCGTGTTCTTCATGACGCAGGTGACGGTTGTTCTCGTCAGTCTGGCCACGCTTTTGGCATGGAGGCTGAACAGCAGGGTGCCGGGGATGCGGCGGTTTGCCTGGGGACTGCTGGCGCTTTCGTTTGGATCTGTTGTGGGCCTGTTCCGCGTGGTCTTCCCAAGTCCGGTCGTCCTGCTTGTGTTCAACGCCTTCACGGTCGGGGGACTGGTTGCGGTGGCGCAGGGGATGCGGCGTTTTCGGGATCTGCCTCCGTTGTCGCGCGCGCTGATGACGGGTATCGCGGTCCCGGTTGCGGCGGCTTTTCTCTACTGGATTCTGATCCGCCCGAGTTATCCGTTTCGCGTGGCGCTGCTTTCGCCGGTATGCGCGCTGCTTTCGCTGGACTGCGCGATGTCGTCTTTCCGCGGCGTCAGCCGGCGCAGCCGGATGATTCACTGGCCCATCGGATTTGTTTTTCTGTTTACGGCAACCTTTCTGACCATCCGGATGGCGCTGGCCCTGTCCGGGTTCTACAATCCGGGAGCGCCGCTGGCAACGACGATCGAGACGATTTCCATTATCTGCTCCAACATCGCCTACATCGGCAGCGCGTTCAGCATCATGCTGGCCTCGAACACGCGCCTGCGCCTGGAGGCCGAGGAGCAGGCGAATTTCGATCCCCTGACCAGCCTGCCGAACCGGCGGCTGCTGCTCGACCGGCTGCAGGCTTCCGAGCACAACGCCCTGATGACGGGCCAGCGCTTCGGGCTCATCTATCTGGATCTGGATGGCTTCAAGCAGCTGAACGACTCGCTGGGACACGACGCGGGAGACGACATCCTGCGCCGCGCCAGCGCGGCCATGAAGCTGACGGCAGGCCTGGGGAACTGTGTGGCGCGCATCGGCGGGGACGAGTTCGTGGTGCTGGTGGAACGCGCCGCGGACCGGAACCAGGTGAAGGATCTGGCGGCTCGCATGAAACTGGCGGTGGAGCGCGAACCGGTGACGCCGAACCAGCCGGAGCGCATCCGGATCAGCTGCGGAGTGGCTCTGTTTCCGGACGATGGCGGGAGCGCGCACGTTGTGATGCGCGAAGCGGATGCGGCCATGTACAGCGCCAAGCGGCGGAACCGTCCGGAATCGATCGCGCCCGTTTCCGGCTTGATGAGTTTCTGAAAATCCGGCACTTCCGTACTTTTGTCGCCGGTGGCACTGCCGTTGGAAGACAATAGTTGTTCGACATGAGTACCGGGACAGATTCAGAACAACAGGCAGCGATCGACGATCTCAAGCGGGCGTCGGCGGAGGTAGCGGCGGCGCAGTTGCGCGACGGGATGATCGTGGGGCTCGGGTCGGGCAGCACGGCGCGGTTCGCGGTGGAAGCGATCGCCAAGCGCGTGCAGGCCGGGCTCAGGATTATCGGCATCCCCACGTCGGAGCAGACGGCGAGTCTGGCGGTGGAGCGGGGCATCGCGCTCTCCACGCTGGGCGAGTATTCGGACATCGAGGTCACCATCGACGGCGCGGACGAGGTGGAACTCGACACGCTGCATCTGATTAAAGGCGGCGGCGGGAATCAGCTGCGCGAGAAGATCGTGGCGGCGGCAAGCCGGCGGCTGGTGATCATCGTGGACGAGCGGAAGCTGGTGAAGAAGCTGGGCTCGCGCGCGCCGGTGCCGGTGGAAGTGGCGCAGTTCGGCTGGCAGGCCACGGCGCGACATCTGACCGGGCGGGGTGCGGCGCCGGTGCTGCGTGTGGGGGCGGATGGGAAGCCCTACATCACCGACGGCGGCAATTACATTCTGGATTGCGGTTTCGGATCCATCGACGATCCGGCGGCGCTTCAGCGGGAACTGGACGCCACGGTGGGCGTGATGGAGCATGGTCTGTTCATCGGCATGACGTCGCAGGTCCTGATCGGCACCGGGGAGGGCGTGAAGCAGCTGGAAGGCGGAGCGGCGCGGTGAGGCGACGATCGTTTCTGACGACGGCACTGTGCGGTGTCCGGTTTTTGGCGGCGCAGACGGCGCTGCCGACGGAGTGGATCGATCCCGATACCGGGCATCGCGTCATCCGGCTCTCGCGCGAGGACGGCACGGCGTCTCTGTATTTCCACCAGAACGCGTATTCGGCGGACGGGAAGAAGCTGGTGGTCACGAATCGGCACGGGATCGCGACGATTAATCTGGAAACGCGCGCCCTCGATCAGGTGGTGGAAGGGCGCGTGAATATTCTGGTGACGGGACACAAAACCGGCCAGATTTATTACACGAAAGACGGCGCGATTTTCGCCACGGATCTGGATACGCACGCCACGCGGCAGGTGGCGAAGATTCCGGCACAGGCGGGGCGCGGCGGTGCGATCGCGGTGAATGCGGACGAGACGCTGCTGGTGGGCATCGCGGCCGATCCGGATGGCAAGACCGTGCCGCGCACGCCGCCGCCGAACGGACAGGGCGGGCGCCTCGAAGCGAACTGGGCCGCGGGCACGCCGAAGATGCTCTACACGATCGATATCAAAACCGGCGCGTTCCGGAAGATTTACACCGAGAACGACTGGACGAACCATCTGCAGATGTCGCCCACCGATCCGAACCTGATCATGTTCTGTCATGAAGGGCCGTGGCACTATAACGACCGCGTGTGGACCATCCGCACGGACGGCACGGGATTGCGCCTCATGCACGAGCGGACCATGAACATGGAAATCGCCGGGCATGAGTTCTTCAGTGCCGATGGCAAGACGGTCTGGTATGACCTGCAGACGCCGCGGAGCACGGTGTTCTGGGTGGCCGGGGTGGATCTCGCAAGCGGGCACCGTACCTGGTACAACCTGCAGCGCAATGAATGGTCCGTGCATTACAACGTGTCGGCGGACGGGAAGCTGTTCGCGGGCGATGGCGGCGGGCCTTCGAGCGTGGCGGCGCGGTCGCCGGACAATCAGGTGCTGAATCCGCCGGGCAACGGGCAGTGGATCTATCTGTTCCGGCCGGCGATGGTGAACGCGAGTTCGTTCCGGGATAAGAAGGACCTGACGGATATCGGTTATTTCAAATCCGAGCGGCTGGTGAATCTGGCGAAGCACAACTACAGTCTGGAGCCGAATGTGACGTTTTCGCCGGACATGAAGTGGGTGGTGTTCCGATCGAATATGCTGGGTCCGACGCATGTGTTCGCGGTGGAGATTGCGCGGGCGAAGGACGGTGGGAAATGAAGATCGTTTGGATAGCGCTGGCGTTGGCGGCTTCGGTGTGTGTGGCGGCGGAACTGCCCACGGAGTGGATCGATAAGGATACCGGGCACCGCGTGATCCGGCTTTCGAAGGACGACGGCACGCAGAGCCTCTACTTCAACCAGAACGCTTACACGGCGGACGGGAAGAAGCTGATCGTCACCACGCAGGGCGGCGGGATTTCGACCATCGATCTGGCCACGCGGGAGCTGAAGCCGCTGGTGGCGGGGCCGGTTTCGGTGCTGGTGGCCGGGCACAAGAGCGGCGAAGTGTATTACACGAAGCGTCCGGGCGGCGGGCGCGGGCGGGGACCGGCGGAGACGGCAGTTTTCGCGACGAACGTGAATACCGGAGCCACGCGCGAGGTGGTGAAGCTGCCGCCGGGCCGCAGCGTGGCGACACTGAATGCGGACGAGACGCTGCTGGCGGGAACTTATGTGGATGGCGTGGATACTCCGGCGCCCGCCACCAGCCGTCTGCCGGGCGCCGATGCGCGCTTCGGGCAGCCGAACTATGAGGCGGTGGGCCTGGATGGCAAGCCGATGACGTATGCCGATGCCAAGGACCTGCGGCTGCATAATACGCTGATGGCGACGCGCGCCGGGGCTCCGCGGGTGCTGTTCACCATCAATACGAAGACCGGCGAGACGAAGGAACTGGTGCGCGAGCATGAGTGGATCAATCACCTGCAGTTTTCGCCGACGGATCCGACGCTGATCATGTTCTGCCATGAGGGCACGTGGCATGAAGTGGACCGCGTGTGGACGGTCCGGACGGATGGTTCGGAGCTGAAGAAGCTGCATACGCGGACGATGAATATGGAGATCGCCGGGCACGAGTTTTTCTCGGCCGACGGCAGGATGATCTGGTATGACCTGCAGACGCCGCGCGGGCAGGATTTCTGGCTGGCGGGTTATGAAGTGGCGACGGGCAAGCGGACGTGGTATCACCTGCAGCGGAATGAATGGTCGGTGCATTTTAATGTGTCGAACGACGGGAGTTTGTTCGCGGGGGATGGCGGCGATAACGAGATGGTGGCGCGGGCGCCGGACGGGAAGTGGATTTATCTGTTTCGTCCCGAGCGGGTGCCGGATGTGGCGGGCGTGAAGGCGCCGAATTCGGTGAGTTTAATCGATACCGGGTTTTTTAACGGGGAACGGCTGGTGAATATGGGTAAGCATGATTACCGGCTGGAGCCGAACGTGACGTTTACGCCGGATAAGAAGTGGATTGTTTTCCGGTCGAATATTCTGGGGCCGACGCATGTTTATGCGGTGGAGATCGCGAAGGCGAAATAGCTCTGAGGAACCAGGATAGGGTTGTGGAGAAGGTCATCCGCGTGTTCAAAAGTTTCGAAGAGGCCGATGCCGCCGATGTCGAGGAAGACCTGAGGCTGACGCCGCAGCAGCGCATCCAGATGGTTTTGGACCTGCAGGCCCGGATGCACCCGGATGCCGCTGAACAGGGAGTTGCGCGAGTTTATCGAATTACTCAACTCGAACAGAGTTGAGTAGCTGGCCGAGGGCCTTGATTACATCGGACCCGGCTCTTACGCCGGGTCGTAATTCAGATTCGGCCCCAGCCAGCGTTCCACCTCGGCGACTGTCATTCCTTTGCGCACATGATAATCGGCCACCTGATCGCGGTCGATCTTTCCTAAGCTGAAGTAGCGCGATTCCGGGTGCGCGAAGTAGAGTCCGCTCACACTGGATCCAGGCCACATCGCGAAGCTCTCCGTAATCTGCATGCCGGTGTTCGCCTGCACGTCGAGCAGACGCCAGAGAATCCCCTTCTCCGTATGGTCCGGGCAGGCGGGGTAACCGGCGGCGGGACGGATGCCGCGATACTTTTCGTGAATCAGTTCCTCGGGGCTCAGCCCTTCGTCGCGGCCGTAACCCCACTCCTCGCGCACGCGCTTGTGCAGGCACTCGGCGAACGCTTCGGCCAGACGGTCGGCCAGGGCTTCGGCCATAATCGCGTTGTAATCGTCATTGTCCGCGCGGAAGCGGTCGCAGAGGTCTTTCAAACCGATGCCGCTCGTGACCGCGAAAGCGCCGAGGTGATCGGGCAGGCCGGTCTCTTTCGGCGCGACGAAATCGGCCAGTGACCGGCACGGCTCGCTGCCTTCGCGATGCGCCTGCTGACGCAGGAAGTGGAACCGTTCGAGCACCGTCCCGCGCGAGGCGTCGGCATACAGTTCGATATCGTCCTGCACGGCGGCGGCGGGGAAGAAGCCATAGACGCCGCGCGCTGTGATCAGCTTGTCCGCGACGATCTTATCGAGCAGCGCGTTGGCATCCTCAAAAAGCTGACGCGCCTGGACGCCCTGCGTCTCGTGGTCCAGAATGCGCGGATAGATGCCCTTCAGGCCCCAGGTGTGGAAGAACGGGGACCAGTCGATGAACCCGCGCAGGGTGGCGAGCGGGAAATTGTCCAGCACGCGGACGCCGGTGAACTCGGGCGCCGGGATGTCCCCGGCGCGCCACTCGATCGGCGTGCGACGTGCGCGGGCGGTATCGAGCGGAACCATGCTCTGGCGCGGCGCGGCGTGGGCCCGGCGCAGCGCTTCGTAATCGGCGCGATGCTGTTCCACGAAGGCGGCTTTGCCATCGTCGCTCAGCAGGCTGGTGGTGACCGGAACCGCGCGGCTGGCGTCGAGCACATGCACCACGGGCTCGCTGTAATGCGGGGCGATCTTGACGGCGGTGTGCGCGCGGCTGGTGGTGGCGCCGCCGATCAGCAGCGGCAGTTTGAAACCCTGCCGCTCCATCTCGCGCGCCACGTGCACCATCTCATCGAGAGACGGCGTGATCAGGCCGCTGAGGCCGATCAGATCCGCCTTCTCGGCTTTGGCGCGCTCCAGGATTTTTTCGCAGGAGACCATCACGCCCATGTCGATGACTTCGTAGTTGTTGCAGGCGAGCACCACGCCCACGATGTTCTTGCCGATATCGTGCACGTCGCCCTTCACGGTGGCGAGCACGATCTTGCCCTGCGCCCTCACGGTGTGCCCGGCGGCCACCAGAGACGCCTTTTCGGCTTCCATGAAGGGCGTGAGATGCGCCACGGCCTTCTTCATCACGCGGGCGGATTTGACCACCTGCGGCAGGAACATCTTGCCGGCGCCGAACAGATCGCCGACCACGCCCATGCCGTCCATCAGCGGCCCTTCGATCACGAGCAGCGGGCGGCCCAGCTTCAGGCGGGCTTCTTCGGTATCGATCTCAATATAGGTATCGATGCCTTTGACCAGGGCGTGCGAGAGGCGCTCTTCCACCGTCCCGGCGCGCCACTCCTCGGCCTTCTTTTCGCTGACTACAGTGCCGATGTTCTTGAGCTTCTCGCCGTGTTCCACAAGGCGCTCGGTTGCGTCCGGACGGCGGTTCAGCAGCACGTCTTCGACGAGGACTTTCAGCTCGGGCTCGATCTCCTCATACACTTCCAGCATGCCGGCGTTGACGATGCCCATGTCCATGCCGGCCGCGATGGCGTGATAGAGGAACGCCGAGTGCATCGCCTCGCGGACTTTGTTGTTGCCGCGGAAGCTGAACGAAATATTGGAAACGCCGCCGCTGACCTTGGCGTGGGGAAGGTTGGCCTTGATCCAGCGGGTGGCGTTGATGAAATCCACCGCGTAGTTATTGTGCTCCTCCATGCCGGTGGCGACCGTGAGGATATTCGGATCGAAGATGACGTCTTCGGGCGGGAAGCCGACTTCGTCCACCAGGATGCGGTACGCGCGTTCGCAGATGCGGATCTTGTCTTCGTAGGTGGCGGCCTGGCCCTGTTCGTCGAACGCCATGACGACAGCGGCGGCGCCGTATTTCCGGACCGTGCGCGCGTTCTGGCGGAATTTCTCCTCGCCCTCTTTGAGCGAGATGGAGTTGACGATGCCCTTGCCCTGCAGGCACTTCAGGCCGGCTTCGATGACTTCCCATTTCGAGGAATCCACCATGAACGGCACGCGGGCGACCTCGGGTTCGCTGCCGAGCAGTTGCAGGAAGCGGGTCATGGCGGAGACGCCGTCGATCATGCCCTCATCCATGCAGATGTCGATCACATTGGCGCCGTTTTCCACCTGCTGGCGGGCGATGCTGACGGCCTCTTCGAACTTGCCTTCCTTGATCAGCCTGGCGAATTTCGGGGAACCGGCGACGTTGGTGCGTTCGCCGATCATCATGTAGACGCCGGGCTGCTGCACGAACGGCTGGGAGCCGGAGAGGCACAGCGGCTTCGGTGTTTCCTGAACCACGCTGACCATGTCGCGGCGGCGAGGTGGCGCGCCGTTGAGCGCCTGCGCGATGGCGGCGATGTGTTCGGGCGTGTTGCCGCAGCAGCCGCCCGCGATGTTGATCAGGCCGTTTTTCGCGAAGCCGTCGAGGTAACGGGCCATATCGGGCGGGCCGAGATCGAATCCGGTCGGCGAGAGCGGATTGGGCAGGCCGGCGTTCGGATAGCAGGAAACAGCGGCGCTCGATTTCTCCGCCAGCTGCGCGAGGAACGGGTACATCAGATCCGGGCCCAGCGAGCAGTTCAGGCCCACGGAAAGCGGCTTCACGTGCTGCACCGCATTCCAGAAAGCTTCGATGGTTTGGGCGGAAATCATGGTCTCGCCCCCGCGTCCCACGGCGGCGGAAATCATGATCGGCAGCTCTTTGCCGTCCTGCTCGAATACTTCGCGGATGGCCACCAGCGCCGCTTTGGCGTTCAGGGAGTCAAAGATGGTTTCGACAAGAAGCAGATCGGAGCCGCCGGCCATCAGGGCGCGGATCTGCTCCATGTAGGCGGTCTTCACCTGATCGAAGGTGACAACGCGGAAGCCGGCATCGTCGGCGTCGGGCGAGTTCGAGAGCGAGACGGTGAGGGGACCGATGGCGCCGGCCACGAAGCGCTGGCGGCCGGTGGCGTTGCCGACGCGGTCGGCCCACTCGCGGCACTGGCGCGCGGATTGTTCGTTGATTTCCCAGGCAAGGCCGCGCAGGAAGGAATCTTCGATGATGTTCTGATAAAACGCGGGGTCTTTGCGGCCGCCGTGTTCGCGCGGATCGTCGACGAAGAACTCGCTCTGCGTGATGGTGGTGGCGCCGAAAGTGTTGGTTTCAATGATGTCCGCGCCGGCTTCGAGGAACCGGCGGTGGATGTCGCAGATCATCTCCGGCTGCGTGAGGGAGAACAGGTCACCGTTATTCAGCAGGTCTTTGGTCGAGTTTTTGAAGCGTTCCCCGCGGATGTGCGCTTCCGTCATGCCGTAGGTGCGGATGGTGGTGCCCATCGCGCCGTCGATGATGGCGATACGGTTCTCGAGGATCTTCTGAAGAGGATGCGGTTGGGTTGTCGTCATTGCTCCCTGTTGAATCGGCGGCGCTGGCGGTGTCGTTGCCCGGCTACGGTCGTGTTACAGCAGACGGCAGGGCATATGTGACACGCCTTACCCATGATAGCGAGCGTGTCAACTCTGAGGTACGCTGGAAATGCTTTGACACGACTGACTCCGCTCGTTTTCTCGCTGGCTCTGACCGCGTTCGCGCAGCAACAGGCCTTTCGGCCGCCGGCCGTGCCGCTGGTGGCGCACGATCCGTATCTGAGCATCTGGTCGATGTCCGACCGTCTGACCGACGAGAACACGAAGCACTGGACAGGCACGGAGCAGGCGCTCGGGTCGCTGATCCGGATCGACGGGGTGACGTTTCGGGTGATGGGGCGCGACCCGCGCGCTTTCGCCGCACTGCCGCAGCAGAGCGTGGAAGTGCTGCCGACGCGGACCATCTATAACTTCGAGGGCAGCGGCGTGCATCTGCAGTTCACCTTCCTGACGCCGGCTCTGCCGCGCGATCTGGAGATTCTGTCGCGCCCGGTCACCTACCTGATCTGGACGGCCAATGCGGTGGATGGCAAGCCGCACGACGTGGCGGTTTACCTGGAAGCGGCGGCATCGCTCGCGGTCAACACGGCGGACCAGCCGGTGGAGTGGTCGCGATTCCGGCTCGATGGCATGGATGCCTTGCGGCTGGGTTCGCAGCAGCAGCCCGTGCTTGAAAAAGACGGCGACAATCTGCGGATCGATTGGGGCTATCTGTATCTGGCGGCCCCGGCCGACGCGCATGCGGGTGAAGCCGCGGCCGGTCTGAACGGCCTGCGGACGGCTTTCGCGGCTTCCGGCAAGGTGCCGGTGGTGGATGACACGGAAACCAATCGTCCGGCCGGCGCGCGCGGGGCGGCGGGGCTGGCGGTCTCGGTTCCGATGGGGAACGTCGGCGCCACGCCGGTCTCACGGCATCTGTTGCTGGCGTATGACGATCTCTGGTCGCTGACCTATCTGGAGCGGCGTGTGCGCCCGTACTGGCGTCGCAACGGCGCGACCGCGGCGGACCTGCTGCTGTCGGCCGAGCACGATTTTACTTCCCTGCTGCAGCGCTCCGAGGCGTTCGACCGGGATCTGATGGCCGATCTGCGCAAGGCCGGCGGGGAGCATTTCGCGCAGATGACGGCGCTCTCTTATCGGCAGTCCATCGCCGCTCATAAGCTGGCGGTGGATGCGGACGGCACGCTGCTCTTCTTCCCCAAGGAGAATTTTTCGAATGGCTGCATCGACACGGTGGACGTGTTTTATCCCAGCGCGCCGCTCTTTCTGCTGCTGAATCCGAAACTGCTGGCGGGGTCGGTGGAGCCGGTGATGGCGTATGCGTCGATGCCGAGATGGCGGTTCGATTTCGCGCCGCACGATCTGGGCCGGTATCCGAAAGCCAACGGCCAGGTGTACGGTGGCGGGGAGAAGACCGAAGAGAATCAGATGCCGGTGGAGGAATCGAGCAATATGATTATCCTGACGGCGGCGATGGCGCGGGCGGAGGGGAACACGACGCTTGCGCAGCGCTACTGGCCGGCGCTGACGAAGTGGGCGGCGTATTTGAAGGACAAGGGCCTCGATCCGGAAAATCAGCTTTCCACGGACGATTTCGCGGGGCACCTGGCGCACAACTCGAATCTTTCCATTAAGGCGATTGTGGCGCTCGGGGCCTATGCGCAACTGGCGAAGGCAACGGGGCATGCGGCGGAAGCGGCGACTTACCGGAAGACCGCGCAGGAGTTCGCGAAACGCTGGGTGGAGATGGCGGCGGATGGCGACCACTATGTGCTGGCGTTCGATAAGAAGGGCACGTGGAGCCAGAAATACAATCTGGTGTGGGACAAGGCGCTTGGCCTGGATTTGTTCCCGCCGAGCGTGGCGCAGAAGGAAATCGCGTATTACCTGACGCACCAGAATAAGTACGGGCTGCCGCTGGATAATCGCTCCGAATATACGAAACTGGACTGGATTTACTGGACGGCGTCACTGGCGGGGTCGCAGAAGGATTTCGACGCGCTGATCGAGCCTACGTGGAAGTTCGCGCAGGATTCGCCGTCGCGAGTGCCGCTGACGGACTGGTACTGGACGCAGGACGCGAAGCAGCGGGGCTTCCAGGCTCGGAGCGTGGTGGGCGGGCTGTTTATGAAGATGCTGACGGATGAGGGGCTGTGGAAGAAGTGGGCCGCGGCTACGTATTGAGAATGCGAGTTATTCTCATCGTGGCTCTGAGATTGTCTCTTACTACGGCACCGGCGCTCTCGCCTGTGGGAAACACCTATACCGTTCGCCTTCCCGCAGCCAGGGAAACCTGGTCTTCTTCCGTTGCTCCGGTTCGGGAGTTGATTTGGTCCTGTCTTCGGTCGGGGAAGCCCGGAAGAGTGGTTCTCAGAGTGATTTCAGTAGAAGGGGAGAGCACAACCACTACGTACTCCGTCCTGATGCTGAAAGGCCGTTGGGTCGTGCAAACGGAGGTCAGACGGGTCCGCGCCGATCGTGCCCGCCGGAGTGCGCCGAGAGAAGAGATTTCGAGGATCGTTTACGACAGAGTGGCCCGAAACGTTTCCCGCCCCGCTGACGGGCATCCGCCTCAGGAACAAGAGCCGGATGAGCGGCTTGCGGAAAATTTGTACGAACTGGTGCTCTCAAGGTCCCCGGAGCCCTCGGTTAGAGCCGTCTTATAGAACACAGGCCCACTCCTGAAAGCGCTGCCTGGCTGCAAGTGTAGCGAGCCACTGGTATCTGTGATTGTTTCCGCAAAACTCGCCGGGTTACCGGTCTTATTTCCGTAACGCTGAACCGAGTCGCTCAACTTTCTGACGTGGCACGAACATTCTTTCTCCGCGTTGAGAACTTCGGATCCGTTTGCTTTTCGGTACCGAAAGGCACGTCCGCGCGTCCGCTCCGCACGAATTCATGGCGGAAAGCCATTCCATCGCTCGCTGCAGCGAGTGAAGGAGAAAATATGAGACGCAGGTTAAATATTGGCGTTTTAACTGGAACGATTTTCCTGTTTGCCGGAATCGCCGCTGCACAAACCAAAACTATCGTGGCGCCACTCTCGGGCGGCGCTTTGGATGTCGGTGCCGATCTGGCCGGAAAACCGGATCCGCGCGCGATTCAGTGGCCTGGTAAGGTTTGGGGCAATGCCGATTACGACGACACCATCATCCGGTTTTATCCGCCGGCCGGTTATCAGGTGCACATCATTTCGGCGGCGGGCAGCTTGTCTTCGTTTGCGCGCGGCACGGTGCCGGAAGGAACCACCGCCGGCATCTCCTGGGGACTTGTCTCGAACGCCGTGACTGCCAAGCCTGGCGCGGATGTCAATCCGGCCTGCATGGCTTACGTGAAACAGTCCATCACGGCCCGGCACGACGCGGAAACGACGCCCTTTTCCTTCACGCAGATCGGGGAAAACGGTATTCTCGGTCCCGATAACGTGCTCATCAGCCGTACCGCGGTTTATCTGAATGAGACGGGACGCGTCATGCACATCGAGCAGGCACTGGTCCTGACCTATGAGATGATTCCGATTCCCGCCGCACCGGTGAGCCGTTAGGGCTCTTCAGCGTTGTTCACCCAGCCAGCGCAGGAAGCCGCAGACCTCCCGTACGCCCCGCACGCGGAACCGGGCCGCCGTCGGACAATCGTAGCCCACGCGAATGGTGATCGCGCCCGGGCCGAGTTCACGAAACGCCAGTTCATCGGTCGCGTCGTCACCGATGTAACAGACGCCGATTTCGTGGCCTTTCTCGTCGCGCAGGCGCCTTTCGATCCAGCGGATCGCCGAACCCTTGTTCCAGTGCACCCGCGGCAGGATCTCGAGAACTTTCTTGCCGTGGCGCACGCGGAACTGGCCGGCCTTCGGCTCTGTCGCGGCGTTCACCATCGCTTCCACCGCAGGCACGTCGGCGTCGGATACGTTGCGATAGTGCACGCTGGCGGTGAGGCCTTTGTCTTCGAGAAGCGCGCCTGGAATTTCCTGCACGCGCGGCCGCAGTTCCCGGCAAATCTCACGCAGCATCCGCTGCCATTGCGAGGACTGCGGATTCCGGAGGTCATAGCGATTTCCCGCTACTTCCAGCCCGTGATTGCCGGCCAGAATCATCTCGAATTCGATCCGGGTACGCAGGTCGGACACCGACCTGCCGCTGACAATCGCCAGAGTCATATCCGCCCGCCGGGACAGCGCCGCAAGCACCTGCTTCGTAGTTTCCGGAATCCGCGCGCGAGCCGGGTCCTCGACAATCGGCGCCAGCGTGCCGTCGAAATCGAGACAGAGTAAGAGATGCGGGGTGGCGCGGAGTTCTCGCGCGATGGTTTCGAGTTCTTCCGATGCCAGTTCGGTCACGAGTCACCGGACTCCGCGGAATCCATCCGCAGCAGCGTCATCAGAATCTTCGCGGCCCAGCGGTAAATGGTATTTTCCGCGATGGCGGTGCGCAGGCGCCGCATGCGACGGTGCCTCTCCTCCGGCGTCATGGTGACGGCGTGCAGAATGGCGTTGGCCATCTCATCGGTGGAAAAAGGGTTCACCATGAGAGCGTCGGTCAGTTCCTGCGCGGCGCCCGCGAAGCTGCTCAGAATCAGCACGCCGTCTTCGTCGAAACAACTGGCCACGTATTCCTTGGCCACCAGGTTCATGCCGTCATGCAGCGGCGTCACCATGCAGAAATTCGACAGACGATGCAGCGCCATCAGCTGCGTCTGTGAATACTCGCCGCGAAAGAAATGCAGCGGCTGGTAGTCGCCGCTGCCCCATTTTTCGTTCAGCCGGGAGGCTTCGCGATCGATTTCGTTGTTGATCTCCTGATAATCCCCGATTTCCATGCGGCTCGGTACGCCGACCTGCGCGAAGCCCACTCTACCGCGGTATTCGGGATTATTTTCGAAGAAGAGATCGAACGCGCGCAGGCGCTCCGGAATACCTTTGGTGTAATCCAGCCGGTCGATGCCGATGCCGAGGAATTCCGGCATCACGCCAATGCGTTGACGCCAGGCAGGGATCGCGCTTTCCACCTCCGGACCCTGTGAGGCGTCATTATGCCATTCGAAATCGATGCTGATGGGGAAGGGGCGAACCATGGTGGACTTGCCGCCGCGCGTAATCTCGGCGTGGGCACGATCCACCTTGGCTTCCACCTCCCGCTCGACGGCGTTCAGGAAATTCGCGCAGTGATAACGGAGATGAAAACCGAGTAAGTCATTACCCAGCATGCCGTCGAGAAGTTCTTCTTTCCACGGAAAAGCCCGCAGGGTCTCACGGTTGGGCCAGGGAATGTGCCAGAACTGAGCCACCAGCAGATTCGGCGCATCGTTCTTCAGCATGCGCGGCAGCAGGCCGAAATGGTAATCCTGGATGAAGACAAAAGCGGGTTCACCGGCGGCCTCTTCGAGAATCGCGTCGGCGAAAATTCTGTTTGCCCGCCGGTAGCTGTCCCAGTTGCGCTGCGTAAAGCGGGGACGATGATAGGCAATGTGACATAAAGGCCAAAGCCCCTCGTTCGACAAGCCGTAGTAATACTCGTCTTCGAGTTGCTTATCGAGCCATACCCGGCGCAGCGTGTAAGCAGGATCATCCGGCGGCACGGAAATCCGGCCATGCTCGTCGCTTACCTCGCGATCCGCATTGCCGCTGCCGTGCGCCACCCACACACCGCCGCAGGCCCGCATCACGGGATCCAGCGCGGTGGCGAGGCCGCTGGCCGGCTGCATGCACTGAATTCCCGAGTCCGTGTGACGGTGGCTATAAGGCTCACGGTTGGAAACCACAATCAGGCGCACGCCTTTCATATTGGCCCCGATAAAGTCCAGTAAGTCCGCCTTGGTCCACACTTTCGCCAGTGGAGTGGTGAGCGTGCCGGTGCCGGTCATTAACGTCGGTTAAGGCAGAGGCGTGGCCACTGTGCCGATCCTTACTTCTCATCGGCCCGGCTTTTCGCGGCTTTGTCATGATAGGAAAGAAGGACGTTAACGGTTCCAACCGCCTACCGATGCCAGAAGTCAGCGTGCAGCAGCACACCGAAGAACAACTCAGGAATGCGGGCGCCGCCGATATTGTGGTGGGTATTCTCAGTTACAACAATGCCGGTAACATCGCCGGCGTAACGAAAGAAGCGCAGCGCGCTCTGGCCGCCTCTTTTCCCGCTCTTCGTTGTGTGATGGTGAATGCGGATGGCGGGTCGAAAGACGGCACAGCGGAACTGGCCGCTTCCGCGGTGGAGGACCGGAATGATTTCGTACAACTTACCTATCCGGTTTATCCCGCCCAGAAAATTTCTCCCGAGACGTGGGGAGTTCCGGGCAAGGCCAATGCAGTCAACGCGGTCTTTAAGATTGCGGCCGAACTGAACGCCGGCGCGTGCGCGATTGTGGATTCCAGCGCTGCCAGTCTGAGCGGAGACTGGGCGAGCATTCTGCTGCAGCCGGTTACCGAACAGGAGATCGATTTCGTCGCGCCCTCTTACGTGCGCCAGAAGTACGACGGCGCGCTGTTGCTGGGCGTGATTTATCCGCTGATTCGGGCGCTTTACGGCAGGAGAGTGCACCAGCCCGTGGGCGGCGAGTATGCGCTTTCGGGCAAACTGGTCCGCCATCTGATGAAGCAGCCGCAGCCGGAGGCGGACGCCACCAACACCGGCGTGGATGCCTGGATGACGATTCAGGCCATCACGGGAAATTTTACGGTGGCGGAAGCCTGCGTGGGGCCGCGAGTGCTGAACACAAAAGAGCCCGCGCCCGAAGTGAGCACGATCCTGTCGCAGGCGCTCAGCGCGGTGTTCACGGAGATGAATCGCAGCGCAACGGCCTGGCAGCGCACGCGCGGCTCGCTCGCGGTGCCCTGCTTCGGTCCGCGCTTCGAACCACTGCCCGAGCCCACTCCGGCGGACCCGGCGCCGATGCTGCAGTCCTTCCGGCTCGGCTATCAGAATCTGCAGGACGTTTACAGGTTGATTTTGCCGCCGGCTTCACTCATGGATCTCAAACGCCTGCTGTATTTGTCGCCTGAAGCGTATCTGTTCGACGACATGACCTGGGCGCGCGTGGTCTACGATTTCGCACTTGCCTGGAGAGCGCGTATTATCGATCGGGATCAGTTGCTGCGCGCTCTGACGCCCGTCTATCTCGGCTGGGTGGCGTCCTGGGTGCGTTCTATCCGCGATGCGGGCCCGAAGGAGGCGCAGGAACGCCTTGAAACGCTCTGTCTGGCTTATGAGGCGCAGAAGGGTTATCTGATTTCACGCTGGCGCTGGCCGGATACTTTTAATCCGTAAGCCGCCCCGCTAAGGAGTTTTGCATGAATACGGAAGTCAACGAGGTGCTGCGGCAGACCATTGCGAGAACCACCACGGCGCTGGCGAATCTGGTGCCGGGGCTGCTGGCATTTCTGGTGATACTGGTCCTCACGGCAATCCTGGCGATCGTGATGCGCGCCATTATCCGTCGTTCCCTGCTGCGCATCGGGTTCGATCATCACATGGAAGAGTGGGGGTTCTCGGCGGTCAACGACTGGTCGCCCGCGCGGAGTCCGAGTTTGCTGATTGCGCGCGCCTGTTTCCTGGTGATCCTGGTTTTCGGGGCGCTGATCGGCGTGAGCGCACTCGATTCGCGTCTTACTTCGCAATTGCTGCTGCGCCTTTTTAATTACCTGCCAAATGTCGCCGCAGCGCTGGTGATTCTCGCGGTAGGCGCGGTGGTTTCCCGCTTCCTTGCGCGCAATGTTCTTATCAGCGCAACGAATATGCAGATCCAGTCGGCGCGCCTGCTGAGCCTCGGCGTGAAGTGGCTGGTGATCGTGCTGACGGTGGCGATGGCGCTGGATCACCTGCAGATCGGCGGCATGGTGGTGCATCTTTCATTCGCGATTCTTTTCGGCGGGATTGTGCTGGCTCTGGCTCTCGCGGTGGGTCTGGGCTCGAAAGATATGGTGAGCCGCAACTGGGAGAAGCAGGAGCGGCAGACCGAAAGGCTGGAACGCGAAAGGGAAGAGCAGTTCCATCATTTGTAAGTGATGTTCTTAGTTGCCGTCCACCATGAGTTCGCGCAACCGGGGCAGAACTGTCAGTTTCGCGAGACCGGCGTCGGTTATCCCGGCGCAGGCATGGAAGGTGATTCGCTCCAGAGAAGTTATCGCGCTGAGAATTTCGAGACTGCGATCGGTGATTTCGGTCCGTCCCGCGTAATAGGTTTTCAGGCGGCGTAGTCCGGCAATGTGTTCCGTCGCAATGTCGCCGGTATCGCGGCAGTACATGCACCAGAGCGCTTCGAGTCGCTCGCAGCGTCCAACGTGGCGGAAACCGGCATCGGGGACATCGATCGGCATGAACTCGGTCAGGGCGGGGAACTCCGGCAGTTTTGCCAGTGCCTCGTCGTCTACGTTCCGGCAACTCACGGCAAGACCGCGCAGCGCGGGCATGCGCGAGAGCGCGAGAAAGCCACGGCCTGTGAGGTTGTAACAGCGGCGTCCCCAGATGTATTCGAGGCTTCGGCTCGCGCTGAGAGCTGTGAAGCCCTCGTCACCGGCGGTGGTGTCCTGGCAAATCAGGTGGCGCAGATGGGGCAGGGTGGCGATGGAGGCCATGGTTTCGTCCGTGGCCGCGAATCCCAGGCAGTTCAGGTGAGATAATTCCGCGAGCGGTTGCAGTCCGGCGTTCGTGATGTGAAGCCGCGAGTCATCCAGGTTGAGAGAGAACAGGCCGTGGAGACCTGCCAGACTTCGCAGGCCTTCATCGGTAATCGGTCCTCTGAGCAGCAGATGATTCGGTTTCGGGTCAAAAGTCATCAGCGAATATTCGGGCGCGCCGCCCTGCCATGTCTTATAAAAGGGAAATTCGTGCAGCAGCGCCAGGCCCGCGTCGGTCACCTGTTCTCCGGATGTGAAGTGCCGCAGTTTCGGTTTGCCGGTGAGCGCCCGGATCACGCCGTCACCGGCGCGGCAGCCCAGCAGATCCACGCGTTCGAGGTGAGGGCAGGCTGCCAGATGACTGAGGCCCAAATCGGAGACTTTGCGGTGGTGATAGAGGGCGAACTCACGGAGCGCCGGCAGTTCACGCAGCACGGCAAGTCCCCGGTCGGTAATATCGCACCCGGTGAGATTCAGGGATTCGAGTTGCGGCATTCCCGCCAGATGAGCGAGACCCTCATCCGTGACGTGCGCCGAACCTTCCAGGTGCAGCGCGGTGAGGTGATCGAGTCGCGCGACGCGCCGGAGCAGCGCATTCGTCATCTGTCCCGCGGCGCGCAGGCTGGTGAGACGCTGTTCCTGCACGGCGAGGAAGATCTGATCCCACATATTTTCGGAAACCGGCGGTGCCGGTTCAATGGATTGATCGCGCAGGCGGATCCGATAGGGATGAGCCAAACTCTCACCTGGCATGCTGCACCTCAACGGTTATACCATTCGAAGAGAGCAATGACCCCGGAATCGCCCCTGCCCGATTTTGAAATTCAGTATCACCGCGCGTTTGCGGACTTCCGGCTGCGGGCGCTTTGGAACGTGCGCGAACTCGAACATCCCACCGCGGAACAGGCATTGACGATCGCCAGGAACCTGCGGGTGGAGGGGGATTTAGACGCCCGACGTCTGGCCGAACAGATTGAGCGCGCCTGCCGTGCCGCTTTCTAAGATTCAGACCGAAGTATTGCGATTGCTGGCCGCTCATCGTGACCCCGAGAGCTATGTGGCGGACGCCACGCCGCTAAACCGGGCGGCACCGCGGTACTCCAGCGATATCGACGTCTTCCATGACCGACAGGAGCGAGTGGCGCAAGCTGCGCTGAACGATGCCTCAATCCTTCAGGCGGCGAATTTCAGCGTCGCGTGGCTTCGTCAACTTCCGATGATTTACACCGCCGGTGTGACCAAAGACGACGAAGGCACCCGCCTCGAATGGGTGGTGGACAGCGATTATCGGTTTTTCCCGACCATGCGGGATGACTTATTCGGCTACGTGCTGCACCCGGTGGACCTTGCGATGAACAAAGTGATGGCCGCTGCCGGGCGGCGCGAACTGCGGGACCTGGTCGACCTGGTCACGATCGATGAAACGATCCTGCCGCTGGGTCCACTCATCTGGGCGGCGGTGGAAAAATCACCCGGCTTCACGCCGGAAGGACTCATCGCGGAAATTCGCCGGAACTCGAACTATCCCATCGCCGAATGGCTGCAGCTCATCAGCAGCGAGCCGCTCGATCCGAAGGAGATCTCCCGCCGCTTGCGGACAGCTCTGGATGAAGCGGAGGCATTTGTTCTCAGAATGCCGACCGACAAAGCAGGACTTCTTTTTTTGAGGGACGGGCATGTCGTTCAGCCCGATCCGGACCGATTGCGGGACTACCAGACTCACGCAGGCCAACGTCGTGGCCAATGGCCCACGAACGCGGAAATTTCCACTGCGATGCTGGAGCGGTACAGAAATCCACCCGTGCCATAAGTGGTGATTCGGCGCGCAGCGACTGTTACCCACCGGGAATCGCGCTGCCGGGCAGCCGATCCCGGCGTGATAAAGTTGACAAAGTCCCAAAAAGTCTTCGGAGAGTCACAAATGAAATCCACCGTTTTGCGTACGGCGTGCGCCCTGATCGTGGCGACCATGTCGTGTTTCGGCCAGGCAGGCCTCGGCACTATCAACGGAAGCGTCGTCGATAAATCGGGCGCGACAATCGTCAACGCGCATCTCACGCTGGTGCAGCTCACCACGGGTTCCACTCGTGAAGTGAACACGAACGCTCAGGGTAACTTCAACCTGCCTTCGCTGGTTCCCGGCAAGTATTCGCTCTCGGTCCAGGCGCCGGGATTTCGCGAGAAGAAGCTGGACAACCTGGTGATCAACGGTTTTCAGGAGCTTTCGTTTCCGGAACTCGCGCTGGAGGTCGGTTCGGGTCCCGCGTCCCAGATCACCGTCACGGCGGAGCAGCAACTGGTGAAAGACTCGGGCGAAAGATCCGAAACGGTTCAGTCGCAGCAGGTGGCGGAGATGCCCAATAACGGGCGCAACTGGGCCACGCTGATGAAAGTGATTCCCGGTTCGAACGCGATCGGGGACACCGGCATTAACGGTCGCGAGTACGGCTATTACGGCTATCAGGACTTCAATATCAACGGCAAGTCGTTCAATACGACGCAGGTCAACCTGGACGGCGGCAGCATTGTGGATCACGGCAGCGATGCCAAGGTGACGGTGTCGCCCAGCCTCGAATCGATTCAGGAAATCTCGATGCTGACGAATAACTTCAAGGCGGAATACGGAAGCCGCAGCGGGGCGATCGTCAATATCGTCACCAAGTCCGGCAGCAACCAGTATCATGGCGTGGCCTTCGAAAATCTGCGGAATGAGGATCTGAA
This sequence comes from uncultured Acidobacteriia bacterium, assembly GCA_903851195.1. Taxonomy (GTDB): domain Bacteria; phylum Acidobacteriota; class Terriglobia; order Bryobacterales; family Bryobacteraceae; genus BOG-234. The sequence continues at coordinate 7,305 of CAINNJ010000066.1, read as the reverse complement.
CGCGAACTCGTGGTCGAACAATTACACGGGGCTGCCTCGCCCGCAGTATCGCTATAACTACTTCGGCGCGAATCTGGGCGGTCCCATTAAGAAGAACCGCCTGTTCTTCTTCTATAACTTTGAGGATTTCAAGCAGAACGTTCCCGGCTCCATTGTGCAGAGCCGCGTCCCCACGGCTCTGGAACGGAACGGCGATTTTTCGCAGACGTTTAACTCGAACGGGACGCGCCCGTCGATTTACCAGCCCGGCACGCAGTACAACGGCAATCCGGTGGCGTTTCCGAATAACGTTATCCCCTCGTCTCTGATCAATCCGCTCGGAAAGGCGATTATGTCGCTTTATCCGATGCCGAACAATACGAACGATCCGAACAACAACTACATCCTGAGCTACCAGTCGTTGTCGCCGCGCCTTTCGCAGGTGGCCAAGGTGGACTGGAACGTGAGCGACAGCACGCGCATGTATTTCCGTTACTCGAACGACGGGGGCACGAACCGCGCTCTGGGAACGTACAACACATCCGCCGGCCTGCCATTCAACATCATGAATCAGTACCGGCCCGATCGCGCGGCGGCCGGCAATCTGACGCATACCTTCTCGTCGTCCGTGGTGATGGAGAGTTTCTTCTCCTGGAGTTACGACTACGTGAGCGTGAATCCCACCGATCCTTCGGCTGTCGACCTGACCAAACTCGGTCTTACGGGTCTGCCCAGCGCCTTTCCCACCACCAATAACATTCTTCCGGGAATTAACGCGGGCGGCGTTTATCCGACGTTTAACTTCAACCGCCTGCCCGCGTTCGCCGACGCCAATGAGTGGCAGGGTTCCACGACTGTCACGTGGACCAAAGGCAACCACACTTACAAGTTCGGCGGCCAGATGCTGATCGACACCAAGCAGGAGATTACGGCCGCCAACGACAAGGGCACTTACGACTTCAGCGCGAGTCACAGCCTTTTCGACACCAACTACGGCCCTTCGAATATTCTGGTCGGCGCGCTGAATGAATACACGCAGGTTTCTTCCTATTCACACAAGGATTCTGTGTTCCACGATTTCCAGTTGTTCGCGCAGGATACCTGGAAGGTTTCACGCGGGCTGACAATCGATTACGGTCTGCGCGTTTATCATCTGCCCAGTGAGCGCGACGTGAATCCTTCGTCGCTGAAGGACGCGGTCTTTCTTCCCAATCTTTACGATCCCGCGAAAGCGCCCCGCTATTACGTGCCGGATCCGAAGAATTCCAAGAACGTGATCGATCCGGCCAACCCCGGCACTCCGGTTTCCGCCGCGCTGGCTTCGACCCTTCTGTATACGCTGGTCCCTGGCTCGGGCAATCCGCTCGACGGCGTCTATGCGCTCGGATCTCCCCAGGCGGGCGCGTCCGGCCTCCTCGGACCGAAGTACCTGCTGATCGCGCCCCGCGGCGGCTTTGCATGGTCGCCCGAGTGGAGCAGCAAGTCGGTGATTCGCGGCGGTTTTGGCTGGGGCTATAATCGCAACTCCATCGGTGACGCCGTAACTTCCTTCAATAACGGTTTGACGCAGACGGCCGACTACGTACAGACCAGCCTGTCCACGCTGACCAGCACGTCCTCGGTGCCTCACATTTCACCCGCCAGTTTCGCCGCCCGTGACAACTCGTCTTCGAAGGCGCCGACCGTTTACGATTACTCGCTGTCCGTGCAGCGTCAGGTGCCGTGGGGGATGGTGGTGGACGTCGCCTATGTCGGCAACATCCAGCGCCACCAGCCGATTAATTTCAATATCAACGCGATTGCCCCGGGCGTTGCTTTCCAGCCCCAGTATGTGGACTCGACGAATGTGGGCTATAACTTCTACGGCCCCATCACGGCTTCCAATCCCGGTCCTCTGCCGGGCAGCAACGCGGAGAACGCGCTCGTGATGCGGCCCTATCAGGGCTTCAACACGCTGACCGCTACGGCCAACGTCGGGAATAACCGGTACGACTCGCTGCAGATCAGCGTGAACAAGCGGTTCGGATCCGGTCTGATGTTCCAGTCGGCTTATACGAACGGCAGACTGATCAGCGGCGTGGAGAACGTGGGTCTCTACAACTATCTCTGGAAACAGTACACCGGTTACGTTTCGAATGCGAACCGCCGGAACACGCTGGTGAACAATTACATTTACCAGTTTCCGGATTACTCGAAGAAGCTGGGCTGGAATCACATCGTCGCGCGCACGGCGCTCGATGGCTGGCAGTTCGCGCATCTTCTGGCGTTCTTCGGCGGCGTGCCTTATACACCCGGCTTCAGCGTCCAGGAAGCCAATACCGGCAGCAGCGTGAGTCTGGGGAACGTTTTCCTGGGCACTCCGGATCTGACTCCCCGCCTTGGCGTGGGCGGCAGCCTCAGCTCCACGGGCAACCTGTTTTTCAATCCGGCCGGCTTCACGGTGCCGGGTATTTTCCCCGCTTCGAACGGAACCGGTCCGCGCAACGAACTCACCGCGCCGTGGGCATTCGCCAACGACATGACGGTCACCAAGCGCTTCAATATTGGTGAGAAGCGGTCGCTGGAACTTCGCGTGAACGCTTATAACGCGTTTAATCAGGTGCGCCGGGGGAGTTACAACACCAGCGTGCAATACAAGGCCAACGGCGCCACACTCGCGCAGGGCTTCACGGTTTACAACACGCCGGATCAACTGGCGCAGCGGGCGCAGGCATCGAACCTGAACGCGCTGGGCGTCTACAACCAATACCGGACGGGCGTCGGGACGTGGAACCTGACTTCCGTGCAGCCGATGCGGATCATGGAAGTCGGGCTGAAGTTCCGTTTCTGACGGTTGCGGGCGGAAGGCGGCGCAACGGGGCCGGCCGGCGGGTCACAATAAAGGGAAAGCTCACATGAAATACAACACCCTTGGCCAGACCGGCCTCCTCGTTTCGGAAATCTGTCTCGGGACCATGACCTTCGCCGCCGGCGAGGGCATGTGGAAACCCATCGCGGGCGTCGATCAGGACGGCGTCGATCAGCTCCTGAAAATGTCCTTCGACGCCGGCGTCAACTTCGTGGATACGGCCGACGTTTATACCAACGGCGAATCCGAGAAAACGCTCGCGCAGGCCATCGTCAATACCGGCATCGCGCGCAAAGATATCGTGGTCGCGACCAAAGCCTTCAGCCGCATGGGGCCTGGCCGCAACGACGTCGGCGCATCGCGCGGGCACATCATGGATGCCGTCGAAGCCTCCCTGCGCCGTCTGCGCACGGATTACATCGACCTTTACCAGATTCACGCCTCCGACACCATCACGCCGATCGAAGAGACGCTCCGCGCGCTCGACACACTGGTGTCGCAGGGCAAGGTTCGGTACATCGGCTGTTCCAACTGGTATGCATGGCAGCTCATGAAGGCGCTGGGACTTTCGGAATCGAAGAACCTGGCGAAGATGTGCACCATCCAGTCGTTCTACTCGCTCGCGGGGCGCGACCTCGAACGCGAGATCGTGCCGCTGCTGAAGGATCAGGGTACCGGCCTGCTGGTCTGGAGTCCGCTGGCGGGCGGGTTGCTTTCAGGTAAATTCTCGCGCGAGAACCAGACGCCGGAAGAGTCGCGTCGCTCTACTTTCGATTTCCCGATTGTGGATAAAGAGCGCGCCTGGCGCATTCTCGACGTGCTTCGTCCGGTCGCCGCCGCGCACGAGACGGGTGTTGCCACCGTGGCGCTGGCCTGGGTGCTCGCGAAGCCTTTCGTCACGTCGGTCATCATCGGCGCGAAGCGTCCGGATCAGCTGCAGCAGAATCTGGCTTCGGTGAATCTGCGGCTCAGCGCCGAAGAGATCGCCCGGCTGGATGAAGCGAGCGCCCTGCCGCCCGAATATCCCGGCTGGATGATCCCCCGGCAGAACGCTACCCGTCTGGGTTAGTCGCAGTATCAGGGCGGATCGGCTGCGCTTATCCGCCCTGCAATTCAAACCAGAAGAACCCGTAAGGACTCAGCGACAGCCGGTACGGCTCCGGCCCGATCCTGGGAAATTCCGTGTACCCGAGCATCTCCACGGGCGTCATGCCGGCCAGCGCGGATAAGTCCAGTTCAACGGGCTGGGAAAATCGCGACAGATTCGCCACGCACAACACACGGTCGTTCTCATAAGTCCGCAGGTAAGCCAGGATCTTCCGGTTCGACGGGCTTAGAAATTCCAGGGCGCCGCGGCCAAAGACGCGAAACAGCTTTCGCAACGCGATCATATTTCGCATCCAGTGCAGCATGGAGGAGGAATCGCTGAGCTGTGCCTCCACGTTCACCGCTTCATAGCCGTACACTGCATCGATAATCACGGGACTATACAAACGGGCGGGATTAGCGCGCGAAAAGCCGGCATTACGGTCCGACGACCACTGCATCGGGGTGCGCACGCCGTTCCGGTCGCCCAGATAAATGTTGTCGCCCATGCCGATCTCATCGCCGTAATAGATCACCGGCGTGCCGGGAAATGAGAGCAGGATACTGTTCATCAGCTCGATCCGCCGCGGGTTGTTATCCATCAGAGGCGCAAGACGCCGCCGGATGCCCACATTCAGCCGCATGCGCGGATCGGCGCCATAGGCGAAATACATGTAATCGCGCTCTTCATCGGTCACCATTTCGAGCGTGAGCTCATCGTGGTTGCGCAGAAACACGCCCCACTGGCACGTCGGCGGAATGGCGGGCGTGCGCGCCATGATCTCCGTCACGGGCAGGCGGTCTTCGAGGCGCAGCGCCATGAACAAACGCGGCATCAGCGGGAAGTGGAACGCCATGTGGAATTCATCTTCCTGGCCGAAATACTCCCGCACGTCCTCCGGCCACTGATTCGCTTCGGCGAGCAGCATGCGGTTCGTGTAATTTTCGTCCAGTTCCCGGCGAATGCGTTTGATGACGGCATGCGTCTCCGGCAGATTCTCGCAGTTCGTGCCGTCGCGTTCCACCAGATACGGCACGGCATCGAGGCGCATGCCGTCCACGCCCAGATCGAACCAAAACCGCATGGTTCGCAACACTTCCTCGAGCACCAGCGGATTATCGTAATTCAGATCGGGCTGGTGCGAAAAGAAGCGGTGCCAGTAATAGGCTTTCGCCTCGGCATCCCAGGACCAGTTGGATTTCTCGGTATCCGTAAAGATGATGCGCGCTTCCGAGTACTTCTTATCCGAGTCGCTCCAGACATAGAACTCCCGTTCCGGCGAACCGGGCGGCGCTTTGCGTGCGGCCTGAAACCAGGGATGCTGGTCGGAGGTGTGATTCACCACCAGTTCGATTAAAACCTGCAGATTCCGCGAGTGCGCGGCTTCGAGGAAAACCTTGAAATCGTCCAGCGTGCCGTAGCTGGGATGCACGGTGAGGTAGTCGGCAATATCGTAGCCATCGTCGCGCAGAGGCGAGGGGAAAAACGGCAGCAGCCAGAGGCACGTGACGCCCAGATCCTGCAGATAATCCAGCTTCTGCGTCAGGCCCTTAAAATCGCCGATGCCGTCGTTATCGCTGTCGAAAAAGGCCTTGACGTGCGTTTCATAAATGATGGCATCTTTAAACCAGAGAGGATCGCGGGCGCTTCCGGAAACAGACATGTAAGTTCCCGCAGAGCGGCAATTGGCGTGCCAGGTGCAGTCCCCTGTTTACCATGGCGTTCCTCCGCTCGAGCGGTATCGTGTTGCATCCTACATCTCTGCCCGGCCCTTACGGCATCGGCGACCTGGGCCCGCAGGCGCGTCGCTTCGCCGATTACCTGGCCGAGGCCGGTCAGTCCCTCTGGCAGGTGCTGCCGCTCGGTCCTACCGGCTATGGCGATTCGCCTTACCAGTGCTTCTCCGCGCTGGGCGGCAATCCTCTGCTGATCAGCCTGGAGGAACTCGCGAAGGAGCCCTGGTTCACCGCAACGGACCTGCCGACCCCTCCGGACTTCCCGGCGGACTGCGTTTCCTTCGAAGGCGTCATCCCGTGGAAGACGGCGGCGCTGGAAATCGCGGCGAAGCAGTTCCACGCGAACGCGGGCGTTGTGGAAAAGCAGGCTTACGAGAACTTTTGTAACAGCAACGCGGAGTGGCTGGACGACTTTGCCCTGTTCATGGCGCTGAAGCAGCAGGAACCCGCGCGCATCTGGAGCCGCTTTCCGCCCGAACTGCGCGCCCGTGAGCCGGAAGCGCTGCGCCGCTGGACCGCCGAACTCGCCGAGCCGATCGCGATCCACAAGTTCCTGCAGCACCAGTTCTTCGTGCAGTGGGGCGCGCTGCGGGCCTACTGCCGCGAGCGCGGCATCCGCATCATGGGCGATCTTCCCATCTACGTTGCGCATGACAGCGTGGACGTCTGGACCAACCCCGGTTATTTTCAGCTGGACGACGCCGGCGATCCCGCTGCCGTGGCCGGCGTTCCGCCCGATTATTTCAGTGCGACCGGCCAGTTGTGGGGCAATCCTCTCTATCGCTGGGATGCGCTCTCGCGCGACGGGTACGGCTGGTGGATCGAACGTTTTCGCGGCGTGATGAAGCTGGTGGATATGGTGCGCCTCGACCATTTCCGCGGCTTTGAGGCTTACTGGGAAATCCCGTCCAGTGCGCCCACGGCAGCTACCGGCAAGTGGGTCAAGGGGCCCGGTCCGGCTCTCTTTCGTGCGTTGTGGACGGAACTGGGACCGCTGCCGCTGGTGGCGGAAAACCTGGGCGTCATCACACCGGAAGTGGAGGCCATCCGCGCGGAGTTCGGCTTCCCCGGCATGAGCATCCTGCAGTTCGCTTTCGGCAACGATCCGCAAGGGCCGTCCTTCCGCCCGCACAACTACCCGCGCGGCATTGTCGCCTACACGGGCACGCACGATTGCGACACGACGGTCGGGTGGTGGACCAGCACGGGTCGCGGCGAAAGTACCCGCAGCGGCGAGGACATTCGCCGGGAGCGCGAGCACACCATGCAATATCTTCACGCCTCCGGTGAACCGATCCACTGGGCGTTCATTCGTACCCTGCTGGCGTCGGTGGCCGACACGGTGCTGATCCCGCTGCAGGACGTTCTGGGGCTGGGCAGCGAGGCGCGCATGAACCAGCCGGCGACACTTTCGGGCAACTGGCGCTGGCGTTATCGCGAAGAGATGCTGACGGAGGAAACCGCGCGGCAACTGCGGACGCTCTGCCAGATCTACGAACGCAAATAAGCGATAGCAGCGAAAACGAAAGAGCCTGGCGGTAAAGCCAGGCTCAGGCGCGCAGAAGGGGTTTTGGAAGGGTATCAGAGGTTAGATGAGGTGGACGAGCGGGGTAGCTTCTGGAAGGAGGTTTTTCTGTCGCTGCCTGAGCCTTTGG
>CAINNJ010000065.1 GCA_903851195.1 uncultured Acidobacteriia bacterium | reverse complement strand
GAGCAGTATCGGGAATTTCTTGAAGCAGAATCCCATGGCCGCTACTTCCTAAGCCATATCCGGAATCACTACCGCTACGAACGGCTGGCCAAGCTTCGGGCAGCCTGATCGGTCCGAAGTGCTGTTCCCCTGACGCTTACAAAAGAGAATCGCAGCGTCGCTCCTGTGCGCAGGGATCACGGTGGTGCCGGCCGTCGCGCAGTTCGGGTTGGGCATCACGGTTTATGACCCGACCAACTGGTTACAACTCGCCAGACAGATCGCGGAGATGGAGCGGCAGTATACGCAACTCCTGAATATTTATGGCACCGTCACCAACCAGTACCGTCAGATCGTCACCAACGCCAGAATGATCGGGTCGAAGGCGCGATGGAGAGCGGCCCTCACGCCCTGGATAGCACCACAGGCGGGCAACACCTATGGCACCACCGGCGGATGGATCGTCGCCCTCAATTCCGGCAGCGGTTCCCTCGCGGGCTACCAGCAGGCGGTGACGCCGCTCCGAAACTACGGACCCGTGTGGGACCGCATTGACAACAGTCAGCAGATGCAGCTCGGACGGAACTACGCGACCGTGGAACTGTCGGACGGCGTGACCGTGAACGCGCTCGATCAACTGGGCAGGGTCCGCGCGAACTCAGGCGCGGTTGAGAACGCTATCGACACCCTGGAAACAGACTCTCTGTCCGACGCCGAGGCCATGAACACCGAGGTTGGCGTTCTCAACAAGATCAATGCCGGTTCCGTCATCGGCGTACGGAACGGGCAGGACACCAACAAGCTGCTGGCGTCCATTCTCGATCACCAGATGGTTGAGGCGAAGTCCCGCCGCGATGCCGAAGTCCAGAGCATCAACAACGACATTGCGCTGCGCCAGATGGCGGCCGATATCGACGACCAGCATCTGACGGGATCGACGGAGATTCTCCGGTCTTACAGACTGCCGTAGACAAAGAGGACTGATGGGATCCGATAGCTATTTCGTTTGGATTACGCAGGCGACCACGGAACTGCTGACGGCGCACTCCACCGTCTTCGCGGCCTTGGGGATGAACCTTTTCAAGGGATTCTCGCTGATCCTGATCGCCTGGACAGGGTGCCAAATCGCGCTCGGCAGCGTCTCCGGCGCGAGTCTGCGTTTCGACCGTTTCGCGAGCCTGCTTATGAGCATCGCGTTCGTCTACGCCATGCTCGTCTACTACGACAACCCGCTCCCCGGCATCGGTTTCAGCTTTCACAATCTGATTACCGATCAGGGAGCCAGTCTGGCCGGGCAGATCGAAGTGCAGAGCACGGAAATGGTGGGAAAGAAGCTTGCCGAGGTGTACGACAAACTGCAGCAGCCGAGCGGGCCATCGATCCTCGACGTGATGCAGGTGGTCCGGTATTACGGCATCGTCTTCGTGCTCTCCCTCGCTCAGGCTGCGGTTCTCGCCGTGATCTCGTTCGGATTTGTCGCCGTGGGCGTTTGCGCGCTGGTGGGTCCCATCTTCATACCGTTCTTTATCGTTCCGCACATGGAGTGGATGTTCTGGGGATGGTTTAAAACGCTGGTCCAGTATGCGTTTTACCCGGTTATCGGGAACGCCTTCATCTACGTTTACGGAAAGCTGTTCCTCAACTTCTTTGACCTCCACCCGCCACCCTATAACGCTTCCGTGATCGCGGGGCTTTTCCTTCACCTGGCGTTCATGTGCATGGCGTTTGTGTGGGGTGTTCTGAAGGTGCCGACACTGGTTTCGTCGATATTTTCCGGCCGATCGGGCGACCATTCGTTCCCTGGAATCGGCTGGTGGAGGTAACGATCTGATGGCAAATTCAACGCAGTTTCTGCCGCCCCCGGAGAAGAGCTTCAATGACGCGAAGCGGCAATACATGGAGCAGTTTGGCTCCGCGCTGGTGACGAACATGTACCTTCGCGTCGCCGTCCTGTGTCTCTCGATCGTGTCCGTCGGGGCGCTCGTGCTGAACTTCAAGACTTACGCGCTGTTCCGGAACTTCAAACCCCTGGTGATTCGCATTAACGACGTCGGGCGAGCCGAGCCGCTTGCCTACGCGGCAATGGAGTACAAGCCGCAGGCTCCGGAGATCCGCTACTTCCTGACGCAGTTCGTTCACGACTATTACAGCCGGAACCGCGCCACGGTTCGTGACGATTTCGCGAGATCGCTGTTCTTTGTGGATGCGCGGCTGGCCGCGGCGCGCATGGAGCAGAACCGCCGTACCAAAGAAATCGAGAAGTTCATTGTCGAAGGCAATGAGGAGATCGAGGTGCACGTGCAAAACATCGTCCTGCAGGACCTTCGGACGCCACCGTTCCGCGCCACAGTGGACTTCGAAAAGGTGTACCTGTCAGGCCGCGACCGGACGGAGAAACGGCGTGAGAAGTACGTCGGAAGTTTTCTGTTCACCTTCCGGGACGCGGTTCCCAATGAAACCATTCCCGTCAACCCGCTGGGCCTCACCATCACGTATTTCCGCGACGACCAGGCCTTTCAGGAGCCGAAGTAATGATCGCGAACTCCATTTTCGTTGCGTCTCTTCTGGTGCTCGTCTGGGCATTCTATCTGCTCGGCGAACTCAGGTTTCTTGCGCCGAAGGGCGCGTTCCTGTTGCGGCAGTACGGCACGACGGTCGCGTGGTTCGCGGCGCTGGTTCTGGGGAATCTCTTCGCCGGCATCCTCGCGCTCAACCGGAAACTGTTCCTCAAAGACACGGGCCGGAAACTCGCCCATGTGGAGAAACAGCTGAGGACCGGATCGAGTATCTCCGACGAACTTTCGGAACGCATTTCAGGTGGACTATGAGCCGATCCCTCGACCGTGACGACAGCGAGCGCGTTTCGGCCGTAACCCGCGGGCAGGGCGGCGGATCGGGTTCGGAGGAGACGGAACGACGGCCGGAAGACAAGGCCAACAGGCGCAATTCGGATGGTGGTGGAGGCGGATCCCACACTCAGCTTGCCGGCATCATCAATCGCGCGGCCGCGGATAAGCCGACCATGTCGGAGTTCGTCGCGAGGCTTGAGAAGAGCGGTGTGAACGTCGTACCGAGCGTGCAGTCCAGCGGTCGGCTAAACGGAATGTCATACCGGTTTAAGGGCGCGACGGTGAAGGGATCCCGTCTCGGGCGCGAGTACACGGCGCAGGGCCTGCAAAACAGAAAGGGTGTTCAGTACGATGCCGCGCGCGACGATGGCACCCTTCGTCAATCTCTCGAAAAGGCCGGCTTCCCGCGCCCGGAGAACGCAGCGACTCCCAATCAATCGGGAAGGAATCCGCAGGAAGACCGGGCCGCGCGATTGCGCGACCGAACTTCCGGACTCAATTCCGACCAGCAGGCCACACTGGCGGAAATCGGGAAGTTCCGAACACTGAAAGCGGAGGACGTCATCCGGCATCGTTACGACGGAAACGAAAGCCGTTTCAGGCAGGACATGCGCGTCCTTTCCGAAGCCGGACTTGCCGAACAACGAACCGTTCGGCATCTGAAATCCGGTCAGGAATTCAAGGTGGTGGTGTTGATCCAGAAAGGCAGAAACGGCCTGCGAAAACTCGAACGGGACAAGCCGGAGGGCGAAACCCGGCAGCAATTTCACGCTGGATTTGTGAAGCCCGGTGAGGTACGCCACGACGCCGGCATCTATCGGATGTACCAGGCCGAAAAGTCCCACATCGAGCGGGACGGCGGGAAGGTGAAACGCGTTGTTCTGGACTTCGAACTGAAGAAGGAAGTGTTCGGCAAGCTAAACCGGGCAGGCGATCGGTCCGATCCGCAGTATGCCGCCCGGAAGCTCGACATCGCGAACGAGAACGGACTGAAAGTCGTCGACGGGCGGGTTGTCTTCCCTGACCTCCGCATTGAATACGAGCGCGGCAATCAGGAGATGGGCAAAGTGGATCTCGAACTGGCAACCGCGGACTACAAGGGCAGCCAGATACAGGCAAAACACGCGGCGGGTTTGAAGATTTACGCGCCCGACAGCGCCGCGGGAAGCCCCGCATTTCAGGACCCCGAGATCGTCGCCGGTCTCATCTCGCTGTAGGTAAACGGCATGACTCACTTAGAGCGAATCGCCAACCTGAAAACGCTGGGCTACACCGACCGCGAGGCGGAATTCCTCTGTGTCGCGGCGCTTCACAGTGGTTACTTTGTGCGGCGGCAGTTTCTCGGATTCACCCAACGCGAGCGGGGCAAGCTGGATGCCAGACTGGCCGACAAGGCAGTCGGTTCCGGGCACGCGAAGGCTCTGGAGTTTCGTCACAACCGGACCGTCTATAGCTTCTGCTCGAAGCCGTTCTTCGAGGCAATCGGGGAAGTGGATAACCGGAATCGACGGCGGCACGAGGTGTTCACCATCAAGAACCGCCTGATCGGTCTGGACTTCGTTCTCAAACACCGGGATCGCCGGTTTTTCGCGACAGAACGCGAAAAAGTCGATTACTTTCGGGAGACCGCCGGAATCGAAGTGGACCAGTTGCCGGCGAAGCATTACCGCGCTCAGAATTCACCCGCCTGCACCGCCCGCTACTTCGTCGACAAGTTCCCGATTGCGCTGAGTCCGGAATCGTCCACGGGCGATTCCGCCGTCGAGTTTTGCTATGTGGACGAAGGACTTCACAGCACGTCCGGGTTTCGAACTTACGTGGAACAGTATCGCCCCTTGTTCATGCGCCTGGCGGGTTTCCGGCTGATTTACGTGGCGACGCATCCGAACAACTTTCCCGCGGCGGCAAGGGTCTTCGAGAAGTTCATTGGCAACGGCAATATCCGAATTCCGGAAGATCCCTCCGTCCCCCGGCTGCTCAGCTACTTTCAGGCCCGGGCGTTATTCGAGCGCCGCGACATGGCGAGCTTTGATCAGGCGAAACTGATCCGGTTTCGCGAGGACCGCAAATCGTTTTCCGGAGAGAAGTTCGAGGCGCTTTTCAGGATCTGGATCGACGGCGGCGATGCGGAGGTCCTGCGCATTCTGTCTCCGGAATCCGCAACCAGATCAGAGTCCCGAGGCACTTTCCACAGTTATCTTTCGCCCTTCCGTTACGAATTGTTCGGCACGCTGACGGATGGAAATCGGAGGGTCGCTTGAGTCGCGCAATGGTGGCCATGGGAGTGAACCGGGCGGTGCACGCTGCGTTCACCTTCCGGTTCTCCCGATCGTTCACCCCCTGTGTTGATTTAGTTGCCGAGCCGTTCAGCCTTTACGCGGCGGGTTCAGGCCGGGCGTGGCGCGGTACGGGGTCGTGGAGGTGTCTGGAGCGACCCCGGCTATTGGCGGCAATTGCCGCCACAGCCTTTTCCTCGCTCCTGTCGTCGGCTGCGGGGGTCGCTCCAGACACCTCCACTAACGATCACGCGGAGTGCACCCAAACCTTTGAAGGAGAAGAATGCGAACGTTCATCCAACCGCAGAGAAAACAGAATGAAGAGAAGATCGAGGTCCGGCTGGATGCCGGGGTCGTGGAGACGCTCCGCGAGTATGCCGAATTCCTCGAAAGCCCCCAGGGCTACGTGGTTACCGAGATCCTGCGCAAGGCCTTCCGGAAAGACAAGACCTTCGCGACGTGGCGGAATGCCCGGCACGCGGAGCCGGGTGCGGATGGCGCCGGCCGTGCCGGCCGGAAGCGCGTGCCCGCGAACTGAGCCGATGGGAGGCGCTTGTGAGACAGGCCGTTGAGAGCCGTTTCTTTATCAGCTTCCTGCTGGCGGCGGCAATCGGGATGACCCTATTCTTCCGTTGCCCGTTTCCGGCGGATAACGCCGTGCTCGACCTCATCCGCATTCAGCGGCCGCTCATTTTCCAGAGCCTGAAGTGGACGTACACGGCCATGCTGTTCACCACGCCCTATATTGGCTTTTCGGTCCTGCTGTCTCTCGCTTACATCTTCGTGATGAAGCAGGAGCGGCAACTTCACATCGCGAAGCTGCCGCCGTATCCGGCACCGGGGACGCGGGAGAGCCTGTTCGTCGTTGTCGGCGAAATTCACCATCCACGAAAGAGGGGACCCGCCGAGACGCCAGGCTGGATGGCGATACCCGAACGGGGTCTGTATACCGGTCTGGCGATCTTTGGCGCGATCGGCAGCGGCAAGACGAGCTCGACCATGTACCCGTTTGCCGAACAGGTTCTCGCGTTCGCCGCCGCGGATCCCAAACGCCGCGCCGGCGCGATGATCCTCGAAGTGAAGGGCGACTTCTGCTATAAGGTGCAGGAACTGCTCGCGAAGCACGGCAGGAAAGAGGATTATCTGGAGGTCGGTCTGGAATCCGGCTACCGGTACAATCCGCTGCACTGCGACCTGGAGGCCTACACTCTCGCCTACGGGATCGCCAGCCTGATGAACAACCTGTTCGGCAAGGGCAAAGAACCGTTCTGGCAGCAGGCCTACACGAACATGATCAAGTTCATTATCCTGCTGCACAAGACGGTTTGGGATTACATCACCCTGTTCGACGTCTACGAGTGCGCCATTAATCAGGAACTTCTCGCCCGCAGGATTCAGGAGGGCGAAACCCGGATGAGCGACCACTACGTGATGATCGACATCGACACGTATCTCGCCCACGAAGACCTGGACCACTTCGCGTTCGAACGGGATGACGCCGCCCACTGCATGAAGGCGGCGCGGTCCGAACCGCTTGAAGCGCATCTGAAGGAAAAGCAGATCCGGTACGACCTGTTCTCGAAGAGCGGCAACCAGGTGAGCGCCAACACCCGGAAACAGGACCAGTTAGCCGCCGTGAAGCGCTGGTACACGTACGACTGGATGAAGATCGAGCCCAAGCTTCGCACCTCGATTGTGGAGGGCATCTCGGTCTTCCTGTCGCTGTTCGACGACAACCCGGACGTGAAGTACACCTTTTGCCCGCCGAAAGAAATGTATGACGCTGAGCTGAACGCCGACAACAGATACGGGCGGGCGTTCCCCAGGTTCAGCGACGTAATCGAATCCGGCAAGGTGGTGGCGCTCAACTTCCCCGTGGTCGCCAATCCGGGCCTGGCGCGGACAATCGGAACCCTGATGAAGCAGGACTTTCAGAGAGCGATGATCGGCCGGATTCCGGAGATGGCGAAGGACCCGAAACGGCACTTCCGCCCGGTGATGTTTCTGTGTGACGAGTACCACTCGTTCGCCACCGTTGGCGAGAGCGATCCGAGCGGTGACGAAAAGTTCTTCGCCCTGTCTCGTCAAGCCAAATGCATTCCGATCGTGGCCACGCAGAGCATCAGTTCGCTGCGGTCGGCGTTGACGGGCGAGGCATGGCGGACTTTGCTGCAGACGTTCCGGACGAAGATCTTCCTTTCGCTGTCCGACGACTTCAGCGCGAAGACCGCCTCGGAAATGTGCGGCAAGGAAGAGCAGTTCAAGCTCAACTACAGCATTTCGGAAAACGGCCAAGACGCTCGGGTGAGCCTGTTCTCCGGCCGGACGACCGCACACAAATCCAGCATCAGCGCCAGCAAGAGCTACGTGCTGCAGCGCGACTTCGTCTTCGAGCCGAAGATCTTCGCGGAACTGAAGAATGCCGAAGCCATCGTGATGGCGTACGACGGAGTCAACCCGCTGCCGCCCATGCTCTGCTATCTGAAACCGGCGCACCTGGACGCCAACCTCAGCTATTTCGAGCAGCTTGAGAAAGGACTGCTGTGAGCCATGAGCTTTGATGTGATTCTGCCTTTCCTGCGGCCCATCGAGCACCTGATTCTCGATCCCGATATTTCCGAGATCATGGTCAACGGCAGCGCGCGGGTCTTCATTGAACGGCGCGGCAGGCTGGAGGAGATTTTCGGCGCCACCATGGAGGAGAAGACCCTTCAGGTGGCGATCAAGAACATCGCCCGGCGCCTGGGAGATGAGATCAACGACGAACGGCCGCTGCTCGATTCCCGGCTGCCGGACGGTTCCCGCGTGGCCGCGGTGTTTCCTCCCTGCAGCATCGGCGGGAGCACCCTCACGATTCGGAAGTTCGCATCGAAGCTGTTTACGGTGGATGAGCTGGTGGGCGTCGGGACGCTCTCGCCGGAGCTGGTTGAGTTGCTGAGGCGCGCCATGGCGGACCGCCGGAACATTCTTATCAGCGGAGGAACTTCCACCGGCAAAACCACGGTACTGAATGCGCTCGCCACCTTCATCGATCCGACCGACCGGATCGTGCTGATCGAGGACACGGCGGAGCTGCAGTTGTTGCAGCCGAATCTCGTGCGCTTCGAAGCGCGGCGGGAGCAGCCGGGTTCTCCCGCCGTCACCATCCGCGATCTGGTGAAGGCCGCCCTGCGTCACCGACCGGACCGGATTCTTCTGGGCGAGGTTCGCGGGGCCGAGGCCTTCGATTTGTTGCAGGCGCTGAACACCGGACATTCCGGCACCCTCGCCACCATTCACGCGAACAACGCGAGCCAGTCCGTGAGCCGGTTTACCAGCTGCGTGTTGCAGTCGGACGTGCAGCTTCCGTTTCAGGCGATCCGGGCCGGCATCGCGGAGTCGGTCGATCTGATCCTTCATATCGAGCGGCGGCATGGGCAGAGGATTGTGTCGGAACTGATCGAGCTGAACGGCTTCGACGCGGACAGCAATTCAGTCCGCTTCCGGTCTCTTTACGGGAGTGCGGCGAACACGGAGGCGCGCTTTGCGGGCGCGGTCTGTTTATGAGTTTCAGTGCCCGGACTGCGGCCGTGTTCTGGTCGTTTGCCGGCACCTAGCGGAACCGGCGAAATCCAGTTAAGCGGCACATAGGAAAGGCTCTTCGGAGCCCAGAGGAGAACTGCGTCCGGGAGGTCAGGAGGTCCAGTGGACAGACACACAGCCAGCGAATACATTCGGGCGAATTTCCGCGACGATGACAAGCTCGCCGTCGTGCTGATCCGGAAGAGGACTGACGAGACGGAACAGCGGGTCGCGAGCGCGGCAAGAATCGCTTCGGAACCTTTTCAGGCCTGGCTTCGGTACAAGAACCGGGAGAAATTTGAGGTTTATGTTTCGATGAATGCGTTACACGAAGCCGCGCGGGGGCGGCGGAAGAGCGACATCGGCGAGATCCGGCACGTCTATCTCGATTTCGACAAAGATGGACCGGCCGCGGTAGAAGCGCTGAAACAAAGCGATGGCGTGCCGCCGCCGAATCACGTGATCGAAAGTTCGCCGGGAAAGTACCAGGTGGTCTGGCGGGTGGAGAACTTCGATCCGGATCGCGCCGAGAATCTGATGCGCGGCATGGTGCGGCACTTCGGCGCCGATCCCGCCGCCACCGACTCGTCTCGCGTTCTCCGGCTGCCGTCGTTTTTCAATCACAAATACGAACGGCCGCACTTCGTGACGGTGCAGAATTTGACGGACGAGGTGTATCAGCCGGCGAATTTTGCGGAGTTCAGGGTCGAGGAGCCACAGCGTAGCTTAGCGCGGCATCGGACGAGCGCGCCACCAGGACCACGGGAGTCTGCTGGTGGCACCAGCCAGTCCGAGCGGGACTGGGCGTTCGCGATGCGCGCGCTCGCGCGGGGAGACGATCCGGAGCAGGTGGCGCGGGCGATAGAAGCGAACCGGCAGGATAAACCGGATCCGCGATATTACGCGGAGTACACGGTGGAGAAGGCACTTGCGGCGCTGCACCGCACAGGCGAGGTTCATGTGGAAAGCGGCAGCGATGAACGGTCAAGGTAATCGACAGAAAGGAACAACCATGGCAGAAATTATCTCCGCCAGAGAATGGATTCGGCGGGAAAAGCAGACGAAAACGAATCGGGTCAGTAACGGTCGTCTTCTCGACATCGTGCTGGATTACGTGCCGGCCTCGCTCGGTCGCCAGGACTACCAGATGCTGGTTCTCGCCGGAATCGAACGGCTCGACTTCGAAGACTGGGAAGCCATGATGCAGCGGCATGCCATTCGGACCGACGAAAGCCGCGAGCCGGACGCCGCTACGCATGAGCTGCAGCGGATCGCGAAGAACGCTTCGGAACCCGAATTGATTCGGATGCTGTTCGAGATGGCGCTTCTTCGATCCGCAGGTTCGGATGAGGAACTCGGGCCGAATGACCCGCTGATCTCTACAGCCCGGAGAATCGCCGCAAGCACGGCGCTTCAGATCAAAGGCAACGCGTTAGTGACGAACAGCCTCGTGAGATAGCATTGAGCGGGGCGGGTGAGAGTTCACGCGTCAATGGCGTAGACCTGAGGCGGACGGGCGGCAACACCGAGGGGGCGAGTATCAAAATCGAAAAATTGACAAACTTCCGGGCCACAAAATAACGCCTGTAAGCTATTTCTCGACGAGATCCAGTAATCAAAGGTTAGTTTGCAAAACATATGTCGCATTTCTGGCCGCCGTTGCGCTAAACTCTTTAGAATCGTGGATGCAAAGACGCATTTGCGCAATCCGCGGTGAGGAGGTATATGCGAACGTTCTTGCTTATCATCGTCCTTGTGTCTTCTGTTCAGGCACAACCCGCCGTCTGTGTTCCGTCGCAGGCGGCTCGGGCTTTTCCTCGGTTGCCAGTCCAGTTAACTCAGACCCTGGACGCACTCGAAGCAAAGCAGGGAGGTGGAACCGAGCCGATCCTCAACACGGTGATTCCCCAAGTTCCGACGGACCGCTTTCTCGTGATCGACAACATCGCGGTTAAGGGAGTTCACCCCGGCAATACATACCTCGCGATAGAGTTGCGCACAGCAGTGCGAAATGTCTTGACCAATCAATGGGCGCCGGCGCGGCACTTCCTCTACACCCGAGCGACCGGAAACACACCGGTACCACTGGAGATCAGAACACCGGTTAGAATTTTCGCTGACGCAAGAACCGCTGTTCAATTTGGCCTGCAGAGAACGGTCACGTCACGTATCGAGCCAATCACCATCACACTAACGGGCACTCTGGTTGACGTGTGTGAATTCGGGCGGTAGAGCTTCAGATCCCGCACCCAGCTAAAGTTGAATCTCAATTGCCTGTGCATGAAAAATCTAGTAAGGCAACGCTCAAAAGCGTGGCTTGATCACGGCGTTTTGTGAACCGGGACTGGCGGGTTGAGCACGACGAGCGCGACCTCAAAGCGCCTTCGCGTATCTGGCCGCCAGCGTCTTCGCGAGGCACGCGGCAAGCGCGTCTCTTTGCTCGCCGCGACGATAGTTGGCGGAAGCCGATACTCTCAAGCCTTCGCTCTTGCGGCCATGCCGGCAGTAACAAGCGCCGTCAGCCCCAGAACCGGTGTTGGTAGCGAGCCAAGGAAAGCTTTGATCGGAAGGAAAATCATTGAAAGATGTGAGTTTCCGGCAAGCGTGCATGAAACCCAGCGCGGATAACTGTTAAGGTCGTTCTGCCGCCGGACCCCGGCGGGGAGGAAGACCATGACGCGAAGCAAGGCACCAGCCCTCAGCCTTGAAGAAGTCAACGCGCGATTTGACGAGTGGCGACAGAACCGGACGGGGAAAGCGGCGATCCCGGATGAGTTATGGTCAGCCGCTGCCGAGGTGGCCCGAAGAGAAGGCGTCAGCCGGACT
>CAINNJ010000064.1 GCA_903851195.1 uncultured Acidobacteriia bacterium | reverse complement strand
GAGCAGTATCGGGAATTTCTTGAAGCAGAATCCCATGGCCGCTACTTCCTAAGCCATATCCGGAATCACTACCGCTACGAACGGCTGGCCAAGCTTCGGGCAGCCTGATCGGTCCGAAGTGCTGTTCCCCTGACGCTTACATTCGAACTGATGAGTCCACCGAAATCACCAGTGGGGAGAACTCAATCCGCCAAGTCTTTGCTTTGACTGCCAGAAAAGCTGGCTCCCCGACATGGATTCGAACCACGATTCCATTAACCATTTCAGAATCAATAATTTGCAGGTTTTTCAATGGCCTTAAATGCCCCATTGGGCCAGAAAGAGCCCCATTCGTAGATGATTCGTACACGGATCTGGAGGCAGAGATTCGTCAATGCGTCAAGGATCAGATGAGCCGAAAGAGGCCCGAACATTGGCATGAGTACCAACGCCTCGGGCGGCCCGCGGAGCTGCTTCTGAGGCGGAATCGAAACCATTTCCGCTACGAACACCTCTTCCCCGTAAGCCAGCGGCCGACCCGATTCCAAGAGTCGAAGGTCCCATAACCTTCGTTCGTTCGCCGATCCGCGGTTTACCGTCTGCGGAGGTATTCCGCCACTTTTCGACCGATCTCCGCGATTGGACCGGGACGTGCCATCTCCATATGCCCGCAGCCGATCGGATGTATTTCGATTTGGCCAGTGATATAGGGCGCCCAGCTTTCTGGTTTCCGCGTTGCTCCATCGACGGCGGCAAAGAACAAAGTATCGCCGTCAAACATGGCAGGCACGTAGCCGGTCATTATCTTCGGCGCATGTCTCAGCCAGCGCTCAATTCGTTGCAGGTGCTCAATCCGGAACTCCCACATTCCGTTGTGCCTCGACTTCTCAACCATGGCTGCGAAGTCGAGTGGTTCACCCGGCGCACCAACAAAATCCGATCCGATCAACTCGGAGAAGACCTGCCGGACTCCTTCCAGCAGGACAGATTCGTCGGCTTCAGCTCCTTCAACCTGTGCCATCGGGGGAAAACTATCTAACAGGACGAGGCTTCCGATTTGTTCCCCCTCTTCGCGCAGAATACAAGCCAGCGCGTGGGCCACGTTTCCTCCCAGGGACCAGCCCAGCAAGCAATATGGGCCCGCAGGTTGAATCTGCCGGATCACACGCAGATAGTCCCGCGCCAGAAGGTCGAGACTCTCCGGCAAAAGCAGGTCTTCATCGAGCCCTGGCGGCTGCAACCCGTAGATCGGACGCTCGGCACCAATCTCGCGGAGAAGTCCGGAATAGCCCCAGGCCAAACCGTCGGCCGGAGGCAGACAGAAAAGGGGCGAGGCCGATCCGCGGGTTCTGAGCGGAAAAATGCGTTCGAACGCCGTGTTTCGGGGAGTACGAAACGAAATCGACTCGGCCAGTTGGGCGACGCAAGGCGACTCGAAAACGGTTCTGAGCGAGAGTTCCTCTCCCAGCGAGGCGCGGATGCGGCTGATCAGTCTGATCACCAGAAGCGAGTGGCCGCCTAATTCGAAGAAGTTGTCGTGGATGCCGACACGGGGCAGCCGGAGGACTTCGGCGAACAGTTCGCAGAGAATCTCTTCCCGGGCTGAGCGCGGCTCGTGGTAGCCGTGTTCCGATCGCCTTTCCGGCGCGGGCAGGGCTTTGCGGTCGAGCTTGCCATTCGGAGTCAGCGGGAAAGCTTCCAGCGGCACGAAAGCCGACGGAACCATGTAGTCCGGCAGGGTCGCGCTCAGGTGCAGGCGCAGTGCGACCGCATCGGGAGCCAGTCCGGGAGCCGCGATGATGTAGGCCACCAGGTGATTGCCGCCGGGTCCGTCTTCGCGCGCCAGCACCACGGCATCTTTCAAATCGGAATGCAATCGCAGACTGGCTTCGATCTCGCCCAGCTCGATGCGGAAGCCCCGGATCTTCACCTGATGGTCGGTACGGCCTAGATACTCCAGATTGCTGTCTTCCCGCCACTTCGCCAGGTCGCCGGTGCGGTACATACGTGTCCCCGCCGGGCCGTAAGGATCCGCAACGAACCGCTCCGCCGTCAGGCCAGGACGACTCAGATAGCCGCGCGCCAGTCCGGCTCCTGCAATGTAGAGTTCTCCGGCCACTCCCGCAGGCATCGGCTGCAGATTGCCGTCCAGAACGTAAACGCGAGTGTTCCACACGGGGCGCCCGATCGGAGGTGGGGCATTCTCGGATAACTCCACCGTCATGGTCGAGCAAACAGTAGTCTCCGTCGGACCGTACGAGTTGATCATTCGGCGGCCTTGAGACCAGTTCGCCACCATTGATGCAGGGCAACTCTCGCCGCCAACCGCCAGGAACTCTGGAAACAAGCTCGTACCTTGCTCCAGACTCGCCAGAACCGAGGGAGGAAGCCACACATGGCTGATGTGCCGGTCTTGCAGAAAACCTGCAAGCGAAATTCCGGCACATTGCTCGGCGCGGGGCAGGATCAGCGCCGCCCCGGCACTAGAAGCGATAACTACTTCCCAGACGGAGACGTCAAAGCTAAGAGAGGCGAGCAGCGGTACTCGCGAGTCAACCTTGAGACCGAAGGCGGCTACCGTCGCTCCGGCTAAGGACGGAACGCCTGTATGCGTAACGACGACGCCCTTCGGCAATCCCGTGGACCCTGAAGTGTAGATGATATACGCCGGATGGCTTGTATGCAACGGAGCTGTTCGGTCCGGATCCTGCACGTTGCGGTCGGCAGATTCGGCCAGCGCTGCTCGCAGGGAGGGATCGTCGAACAGCAATGCCGTTTGACTGCCGCCAAGGCGTTCCGCCAGGTTCGCCGATGTCAGCACGACCGAAGGAGCCGCATCTTTCACCATGTGAATCAATCGGGCAGGCGGGTAATCCGGGTCTAACGGCAGATACGCCGCTCCGGCCTTGACCGCTGCCATCAGAGCCACGATCGCGTCCGGAGATCGTTCGAGACACACGCCCACCACATCCTCAGGACCCACCCCGAGCCCGATCAGATAATGCGCCAGCCGGTTGGCCCGCGCATTCAGCTCCGCATAGGTCAGCGACTCGTCTTCGAACACCACCGCGATGGCATCGGGCGTTCTCTCCACCTGCGCTTCGAACAGCTCCGGCAAGGTCGCGTCCGGCACAGGCATCGCCGTGTCGTTCCACTCTTCCAGCAGCTTGTGCCGCTCGCCCTCCGGCAACACCTCAAGCGCACGGAGCGCCGCGCCGGGATTGTTCTCCAGCGATTCAACCAGCGATTCCAGTGCCCGGTGCATGTACGCACAGACGCGCTCCGGCTCCACCGTCGCTTCGGTCTGCGCCGTTAACCGGAACTCCTTCCCCAGATCGTCGACCGACAGTACAACCGGATAGTTGGTGCGCTCTTCGGCCCGCAACACCCGCATCCCCTCCCACACGCGGCTGTTCTCCTCCGCGCCGTCATCGGTCGCTTCCTCGCTGTGCCGGTAGTTCAGCAGCGCCGAGAATAACGGCGAAGGCGCGGGCACGGCGCTGCAGCGCTGCGCCATCGCCAGTGACGCGTGCTCATGCCGCATCAGGCCGGCCAACTGGTCATGCATCCGCCGGACGCCTGCCTCCGACCCTTCCTCCCCGATCCGCATCCGCACCGGAAGCGTGTTGATAAACAGGCCCATGACACGGTCCGAGCCCGACCCGCCCTCCATGCGCCCGAAAAGAACGGTCCCGAAAACCACGTCCGCGCGCCCGCTAACCCGCGCCAGCACCTGCGCCCATGCCACGTGGCATAAGCTCGCCGCGCTCACCCCGACCCTGCGCGCGCTCTGCCGGAGGCGTTCGGCCAGGCTCCCTCCAACCGGAAGGCTGGCTTCCCGAATCCCCGTCCCGTCCCCCTGCACGTTCACCAGCCCGAACGGCGCCGTCGGCTCATCCACGTCGCCCAGCAGCCGCCGGAAGTAAGCTTCATGTTCTTCCGCGCTCACTCCCAGACGCGCCCGCGCCACCAGATTCCGGAAGGGCAAAGGCGCGGGCAATTCAGCTTCCCGCCCCAGTAAATGCGCCTCGATCTCTTCCCTCATCACGTCCAGCGTGCTGTGGTCTCCGGCCAGGTGATGGAGCAACTCCATCGTCAGCCATCGATGCCGCGTCGCGTCGTAACCGATATGGATTCGCAGCAACGGCGCCTGTCGAACATCGATGCGGTGGCGCCGCGGGTCGAAGCGGGCATACAGTTGCTCCGCCGCGTCTTCGGCGCCGGGTTCCAGCTCGACCTCCGCGACAGAGAGAACCGCCTTTCGGCAAACCACCTGCACCGGCTCCGATAATCCATCCCACAGCACGGCAGTGCGCAGAATGTCATGCCGGTCAATCACCGCCTGCATGGCATTCAGATAGGCGTCCAGCAGCGTCCGGCTGTCGAAACTGCACTGCGTCGCCAGCAAATAGGCATCGCCTTCGCCGCCCATACGGTGATGAAAGAGAATGCCCTCCTGCAGAGGCGCCAGCGGATAGATGTCCTGCACGTTGGCCGCTCCCCCGGCCACGCTGCCGACGATCAAGCGGATCTCCTCCGGAGTCAGGCGTACCAGGGGCAACATCTCCGGCGTGATTTCCACGCAGCCGTCCGGAATCCGGCTGGGAACTTCGAAGTCCGCCGGTTGCGTGACTGCGGCCAGGGAGGCCAGTTCGGCCACGGTCGGCGTTGTGAAAAAGTTGCGCACTTCCACGCGCAGTCCGGCCCGCGCCATCCGACCGATCAGCGTGATGACCAGCAGCGAATGCCCGCCTAATTCGAAGAAGCCGTCGTGGATGCCGACACGGGGAAGCCGGAGGACTTCAGCGAACAGTTCGCAGAGAATCTCTTCCCGGGCGGAGCGCGGGGCCTGGTAGCCTTGTTCCGATCGCCTTTCCGGCGCGGGCAGGGCTTTGCGGTCGAGCTTGCCATTCGGAGTCAGCGGAAAGGCTTCCAAGGGCACGAAAGCCGAGGGAACCATGTATTCCGGCAGGGTTGCGCTCAGGTGCAGGCGCAGTGCGGCCGGATCGGCAACCACGCCCGGAGCCGCAATGACATAAGCCACCAGGTGTTTGCCGCCGGGTCCGTCTTCGCGCGCCGTCACCACGGCGTCTTTGATCGCCGCATGCTGTCGCAGTTGCGCTTCGATCTCGCCCAGTTCGATGCGGAAGCCCCGGATCTTCACCTGATGGTCGGTACGGCCCAGATACTCCAGATTGCCGTCTTCCCGCCACTTCGCCAGATCGCCGGTCCGGTACATACGCGTCCCCGCCGGGCCGTAAGGATCGGCGACGAACCGCTCCGCCGTCAGGCCAGGCCGACTCAGATAGCCGCGGGCCAGTCCCGCTCCCGCGATGTAGATCTCTCCCGCCACTCCCGCCGGAACCGGCTGCAGATTACCGTCCAGTATGTAGATCCGTGTGTTCGCGACTGATCGTCCGATAGGCACTGTCCGATTTGTATATCGCTCAATTCCGGCCGACAGCCGATAGGATGCAGCGATATCTGTGCATTCAGTCGGTCCATAAAGATTAATAAATTCAGGTTGGGGCGTCGCCAACGGAAGTAGCTTCGATGGCTGAAGTGGCTCACCTCCGAGAAAGGCTCTATGCAATACCCCGATTTCCTCCTGCCCCTCATCGATCAACGAGTAGAACGCGCTCGGGGTCAGGTTCATCGTCGTGATTCGATTTCGCGCAATCAGCAGGCTAATTACTTCCGGATCGAAGGTCTTCGGAGCTAAGAAGAGCCTTCCCCCAACGAGTAAGCATCCCAGAATATTTTTTAGCGTAGCGTCAAACGCGTATGATGTGACGACTAACACTGAATCTTCCGGGGTGAACTCGTATTCCCCGATGTACCAGGAAACCAGATTCAGCAACCCGCCGTGCTCGACCATGACGGCCTTGGGTATTCCCATAGAGCCCGAAGTATAGATTACGTAAGCGAGGTGCGACGAAGTAAAGCCGGAATAAGCCGCATCCGGGTTACACTCTGATTGATCCTTCCACTCGTTGCCGTCAAGCATGACCACTGGCAGGCTCTCAGCCATTGCGCCTGCCGATCCCACCGTCGACCGGCATGTAAGAAGCGCCGCCGGATTACTGTCTGCAAGCATGTAGCTTAGCCGCTCCAACGGATAGGCTGGATCCAGGGGCACGTACGCGCCTCCGGCTTTCAGCACTCCCAGCAGACCTACCACCATCTCAACGCTCCGCTCCACGCACATCGCCACCCGACCGTCGGGCTTCACTCCGATCTGTCTCAGATAATGCGCCAGCCGGTTGGCCCGCGCATTCAGTTCCGCGTACGTCAGCGACTCGTCTTCGAACACCACCGCGGTGGCATCCGGCGTCTTCTCCACCTGCGCTTCAAACAGCTCCGGCAAGGTCGCGTCCGGCACAGGCACCGCCGTGTCGTTCCACTCTTCCAGAATTCGCCGCCGCTCCTCCGCGCCCAGAATCTCCAGCCGGTGCAGCGGCGCGTCCGGTTCGCTGACCGCCGATTCCAGCAGCCTCACCAGCCTTGCGGCCAGCTGTTCCGCCGTCGCGCGGTCAAACAGATCCAGCGCGTACTCCAGCCCGCCTTCGATGCCTTCCGCTTCTCCCTGTCGGCTCAGCCTTTCCCCGAAGCTCACCGTCAGGTCGAACTTCGCCGTCCGGCCCTCTATCGCTTCGAACTCCGCCTCGTTCGCCTCGTCCCGCTCCCCGGCGTTCTGCAGCACCAGCATCACCTGGAACAGCGGATGCCGCGCCATCGACCGCGCGGGCTGCAGCAACTCCACCAGCCGTTCGAACGGCACGTCCTGGTGCTCGTATGCCTCCAGCGCCGTCTGCCGCACCCGCCCGATCAGCGTCCGGAAGCTCGGATCCCCGCTGACATCCGTCCGCAACACCACCGTGTTCACGAAGAAACCCACCAGATTGTCGAGAGCGCTGTCCCGACGCCCCGCCACCGGGCTTCCCACCGGAATGTCCGTGCCCGCTCCCAGCCGGCTCAGCAGCGCTGCCCAGCCCGCCTGCAGCGTCATGAACAGACTTGCCCCGCACGTTCGCGACAGTTCCTTCAGCCGCCGGTGCAGGGCCGCCTCCAGCCGGAACTCCACAGATCCGCCCCGGTATGTCGATACCGCCGGACGGCTGCGATCGGAAGGCAGCGCCAGTTCTTCCGGCGCTCCTTCCAATGCCTTGCGCCAGTAAGTGAGCTGCCGGCTGAGAAGGCTTTCCGGATCGTCCGCCTCGCCCAGCAGTTCCCGTTGCCACAACGTGTAGTCGGCATACTGCACCGGCAGGGGTCCGAAACCGGGCTCCCGGTGTTCCGTCCGCGCCTTGTACGCTTGCCAGAGATCGCGGAACAACGGTCCCATCGACCAGCCGTCCGCCGCGATGTGGTGCACCACCAGCAGCAGCACCGGCTTCCGCCGATCCACTTCGATCAGCCACGCGCGCAGCGGCGGAGTGTTCGCGATATCGATGGCCGCGGCGCTCAGTTCTCTCAGCCGCGCGGCGAGATCCCCTTCTACTATCTGCCCGACTTCCAGCGGGACGCGCGCTTCCTCAGGCGTGAGAATCCGCTGCCACGGCTGGCCTTCCCGTTCCGGGAATACGGTGCGCAGGCTCTCGTGACGGGTTACCACATCGTGAATCGCCTGTTCCAGCGCCAGGTGGCCGGTTTCGCGCGGCAGACGCAGCGCGACCGGAATGTTGTAGGTGGCCGAAGGGCCTTCCAGACGGTACAGAAACCACAGCCGCTGTTGGGCAAACGAGAGCGGTAATAGCTCCGGCCGGAGTTGCACCGTCACCGGCGGGCGCACCGCATTTTCGTTCCGCAGGCGCGGCGCGAGGGCGGCCACGGTCGGCGCTTCGAACAGGCCGCGGATGGGCAGTTCGACGCCCAGCGAGGCGCGGACGCGGCTGACCAGTCTGGTCGCCAGAAGAGAGTGGCCGCCGAGGTCGAAGAAGTTCTCGTGAATGCCGACACGGGGCAGCCGGAGAACTTCGGCGAACAGTTCACAGAGGATCTCTTCCCGGGCTGAGCGCGGGGCCTGAAATCCGTGTTCCGATCGCCTTTCCGGCGCGGGCAGGGCTTTGCGGTCGAGCTTGCCGTTCGGAGTCAGAGGGAAGGCTTCCAGCGGCACGAATGCCGAGGGAAGCATGTATTCCGGTAGGGTTGCGCTCAGGTGCAGGCGCAGGGTGGCCGGATCGGGAGCCAGTCCGGGAGCCGCAATGATGTAAGCCACCAGATGTTTGCCGCCGGGTCCGTCTTCGCGCGCCAGCACCACGGCGTCTTTCAAATCCGGGTGACGTCGCAGTTGCGCTTCGATCTCGCCCAGTTCGATGCGGAAGCCCCGGATCTTCACCTGATGGTCGGTGCGGCCCAGATACTCCAGATTGCCGTCTTCCCGCCACTTCGCCAGGTCGCCGGTCCGGTACATACGCGTCCCCGCCGGGCCATAAGGATCGGCGACGAACCGCTCCGCCGTCAGACCAGACCGACTCAGATAGCCGCGCGCCAACTGCGCTCCCGCAATGTAGAGTTCTCCCGCCACTCCCGCAGGCACCGGCTGCAGTGCCGCATCCAGAACGTACAGCCGAGTGTTGGCCACCGGCTTGCCAATTGGCACGGATCCCGTCTCTCCGCCGCACTCCCAGCCGCTGACGATAATGGCGGCCTCCGTCGGGCCGTATTGGTTGTGCAACTGCGCGGGCAGCGCGGCGCGAAACCGGTCCTTTAACTCGGCTGTCAGAGCCTCACCGATGCAGATGACGTGCCGCAGGCTGGCACACCCGCTCAGATCCCGCGCGTCGAGAAACGTGGAAAGCATGGAAGGCACGAAGTGTATTACCGTCGCACCGCAACGCGCGATCAGACCGATCAGCCGTGCCGGATCCCGGTGATCGGAGGGACCGGCCATGATCAGCCGGGCCCCGCAGACCAGAGGCGGGAAAAACTCCAGACACGATACATCGAAGGTGTAGGTGGTCTTCTGGAGGATGGCATCCGCTGCGCCGAGCGGGATGAGGGATTGCATCCAGCAAAGGACGTTGCGCAGCGACGCATGGGAATTGCCTATGCCTTTGGGCCGTCCCGTGGAACCGGAGGTAAACAGAACGTAGGCCAGTTGGTGAGGAAGACAGCGGGGTTCGGGGTTGTGGTTCGGCTCGCCGTCGAAACCATCTGCTTCCAGCGAGACCAGTTTGTGCTCCCCATCCCGTGTCAACGGAGACTGCAGTCCCGGCTGAACCAGAATGCATTTGGGCGACGCATCGGCGCAGATGGCCGCTACTCGCTCGGCCGGATACTCCGGATCCAGCGGCAGATACGCGGCACCGGACTTCAGAATGCCGAAGAGCCCG
Organism: uncultured Acidobacteriia bacterium; assembly: GCA_903851195.1. GTDB lineage: Bacteria > Acidobacteriota > Terriglobia > Bryobacterales > Bryobacteraceae > BOG-234. The sequence goes on along the minus strand of CAINNJ010000064.1, from coordinate 418,306 downwards.
ATGATCATCTCTAACGACCGATGCGCGCAGATGGCAACCACATCGTCGCCTCCCACTCCCAGCCCGATCAGATAATGCGCCAGCCGGTTGGCCCGCGCGTTGAGTTCCGCGTACGTCAGCGACTCGTCTTCGAACACCACCGCGATGGCATCGGGCGTCTTCTCCACCTGCGCTTCGAACAGCTCCGGCAAGGTTGCATCCGGCACGGGCATCGCCGTGTCGTTCCACTCTTCCAGCAGCTTGTGCCGCTCGCCTGCCGACAACAACGAAATATGCTTCAGCTGCCGTCGCGGTTCTCCGGCAATTCCACCCAGGAAAGTGACAAAATGATCCGCCCAGCGCTCGACCGTGCTTTGTTCCAGCGGGCCGGAGGCGTATTTCCAGCGCGTCACCAGCCGACCGCCGGCCTCGATGATGTCCAAAACCAGGCTGAAATGTTCGAATGCCTTGTCATTTGCCGGAAATTCGACCTTCAGACCGGTCATTTCCGGAAGAGACTTCAGCGTCAGGGTATTGAAAATGGCTCCGATTAATGGAGGGCGAACCGTGTTACGCGGTATTTCCATCCGGTTCAGCAGTTCGGCGTACGGGAAATCGGAGTGCTCATAAGCCTCCAGCGACACTCCCCGGATTTCCAGCAGGTATTCCACGAAAGTCCGCCGCGCATCGATGCGGGCCCGGATCGGAAGCAGATGGGCGCAGTAACCCACCATGTTCTCGCTTCGCGTCAGGCCTCTCCCGGCGGTGGCCATCCCCGCCATCACTTCGTCCTGTCCGCTCAGCCGGGACAAGAAGGCCAGATAAGCGGCCAGTTGCACCATTGCATCCGTGCATCCGTTCTCTCTCGCCAGACGCCGCAAACCCTCGGCCAATGCCGGATCGAGTTCTCTCGCGCACGACCCGCCGGCAAAGCCGTTGTCAGCCGGAACAGGGTGGTCGGAAGGCAGATCGAGAACCGGAGCGTCCGCCGTCCGGGCCAGCCAGTAATCCGCCTGACTTTCGAAAGCCCCACTTCGCAGTTGCTCCGACTGCCACTCCACGTACTCGCTGAACTGCCGGCAGGGAGGCAGTTGCGGCATCGGACTGCCTTCAGCCGCCGCCGAGTAATAAGCGGCTATTTCACTTAAAACGATGTCGAGCGATTTGCCGTCGACGACGATATGATGACCCGTCAGCGCCAGCAAATGGCGTTCGGGACCGGTTTCGAGCAGCGCCGCCCGCAGCAGCGGACCGTGCGCGAAGTCGAAAGGCCGGCGGCTCTCGGCATCGAGCCATGCATTTACTTCGCGCGGCGCCACACGGTACACCGGCGTCTCAATCGTGAGCTCGGCGGCGGCCGTCTGAAACTCACCGTCCGCGTCAAAGCGGACCCGCAGAGCTTCATGCCGGTCCACCACATGTTGCATGGCCGCCGCGAGAGCGGCCGCGTCCAGCGCTCCGTCCAGCTGAACCAGCACCCGCTCGTGATAGGCCAGAGAACCTTCCGCGCTGATTTGGGCCAGCAGCCAGAGCTGGCGCTGGGCCGCGGTCAGCGGAAACCGGCGGTCCGGACGGCTTTTATCGCCAACCACCGGCGCAGTCTCCAGCTCCGGTTCCGTCCTGGCGCCTCCGGCGATGCGTTGCCAGATGGCGGTTACCGTGTTGAGATCTTCGAAGAACTGCCGGATGCCGGCATTCAGCCGGTAGCGCTTTTCAAGCGCGTCGCGCAACTCCAGCAGGATGAGCGAATCCGCGCCTATCTCGATGAGGTCCCGGTCGATTGCGACTTCGCCCGCGTCCATCTGCAGCAAATCCCCGACAAGTTGACGAACCGATTCGAGCGTGCCGTCCGGTCCGGCTGCGGAAGGAAGGCTGACTGCGTTGTCATTCCTGCTCGTATCGTGGCCGTTCGCTACGTGTCCGTTCAGTTCGGGCCAGTATCGCCTGCGCTGGAAGGGATACGTGGGCAGCGCCAGTTTCCGGCGCGCGCCGGTTCCGGCAACCGCGGCCCAGTTCAACGCGTGGCCCCGCACGTAAAGCCTCGCGGCGCCGGACAGCAAATACTCGTAAATATCGGTTTCGTCCGGGCCAATTTCCAGAAAGTCAGGCGATTCCCCCGCCGGCGCGACGGGCGCGGAGCCTGAAATCATGCGTATTTGTGGCCGGCTCCGCTTCAGTTCCGTCAAAATCCGTTCCCGTTCGCGATCTCCGGGCGCGGAAGCCAGACGGATTCCGTCCGCCAGACTGAACACACCGGCGATGCAGGCGGCCACATACTGGCCCAGGCCAGATCCCGTCACCGCCTCCGGGCGCACGCCCCACGACTCCCACAGGCGGGCCAGCGAATACCGGAATGCGAACCAGCCCGGACCGGCCTCCTTCGGGTCGCAGCCGCACGCGACGCATTCGTCCATGGCCGCCCGGAACGCCGGTTGTGTTGCGTAGAGTTGGTCTCCCAATCCGGCGACGCTCTGGTTCGTTTCACCGGGAAACAGAAATGCGATCTCGCGGGCCGGCGAAGCCTGCCCGGAGAAAACGCCGCCGGATGACCGCCCGTCCCGCCAGTCAGTAAGTTGCCTGCGCAAGCCCGCCGCGGAGTTGGAGACCACCGCCAGCCGATGCGCGAAATGATCCCTTCCGGCGCTGGCCGTGTAGCAAAGATCGCCCGGATCCGGATCGGAGTGAGTGGTCAGATATTCGCAATAGCGATCCACCAGTTCCGCCAGGGCGGGCGCTGTCTTTGCACTGAGTGTCAGCACGTGAAAACGGCCATCAGGCGGCAATTCGCTCGCCGAGCTTATCGGCAAGGGCTCTTCCGCCAGCACGACGTGCGCATTGGTGCCGCTGTAACCGAACGAACTCACTCCCGCGACGCGACCCGCGGCATCCCACGGGTTGACCTGCGTGGCGATCCGAACCGGGAGCGTGTCCCAATCCACATGCGGAGTCGGCGTGTGAAAATTCAGGTGAGGCGGGATCTCCCGATGTCGCAGGATGAGAACGGTCCGGATGAGTCCGGCAATCCCCGCGGCCGCTTCCAGATGGCCGAAATTCGCCTTCGCCGAACCCACCCACAGCGGGGTGTTGCCCCCGGCAAATACCGCTCCCAGTGCCCGCAACTCAATGGGGTCGCCCAGAGACGTGCCGGTGCCGTGCGCCTCGACATATCCGACCTGACCGGGTTCCGTCTTCGCCTGCCGCAACGCGCGGCGAATCACCTGCTGCTGCGCGGGTCCCCGCGGCACGGTCAATCCGCTGCTCGGGCCGTCGTGGCCGACCGCTGAGCCGCGAATCACCGCCCAAACCGGATCGCCGTCCCTCCGCGCCTCCGACAATCTCTTGAGAACGACAACCCCGCAGCCCTCGCCCCGCCCGTACCCGTCCGCGGCCGCATCGAAGGTCTTACAGCGTCCGTCCGGGGCCAGCATTCCCGCCCTTGAGAAAGCGGCGTGATAGATCGGGTCGAGCAGGATGTGGACGCCTCCCGCCAGTGCCAGCCCGCAGCGACGCTGGAGCAGGCTCTGGCAGGCGAGATCCACCGCGACGAGGGAAGACGAACACGCCGTGTTGACGGAAATACAGGGCCCGGTTAACCCGAAAATGTGGGAAAGACGGCCCGCGTTAACGCCGCCATCGGTTCCCGTCGCGCCGTAAAGGCCACTGGTCAGAGAGGACTCGGGCAACCGGTCGCGAAATTCGCTGCCCGTTGTGCCGATGAAAACCCCCGTCTCGCTCTCGGCGAGAGTCGCCGGAGCAATCCCCGCATTCTCAAGCGCTTCCCAGCTCACCTCCAGCAATAAACGTTGTTGCGGATCGAGCGACGCCGTTTCGCGAGGGGAGATATCGAAAAATCCGGGATCGAATTCGTCGATGTTGTCCAGAAAACTGCCATGGCGCACCGGAGAAATTTCCGGGCCTGAGGCATCGGCGTCGCGCCTGCTCCCGATCTCCCAGCGGTCCGGAGGAATTAAAGTGACGGCATCGCGGCCTTCCCGCAGAAACGACCAGTACTGCGCGGGATTCGTGATGCCGCCCGGAAACCGGCAGCCCATGCCAACGATCGCGATCGGTTCCGATTTTTCAGCCTCGGCGGCGGCGAGTTTCGCCTGAAGTGTCTGGATTTTCTTCAGGGCATCCTGCATGAGGTTGCGCTGATCGGGCTGGCTGGTGTTCATTCTTCGTTTCCTGAATAGACTGCGCGGGCCAACAGCGTTTCAATATCCTCGTCTTCTTCCGCCAACGCCTTTTCAGGGGCTGTTTCGGGGAACGGGGCGGAGGCGCCCGGCGACTGCCGCTCCGGAGGCTCGCTGAAAAATTCCGAAAGCAGATAGCGGTTTAACAACTTCAGGTTGGGATATTCAAACATCAGAGTGGCCGGCAAGGCGATGCCGAGACTTCTGCCTAACTTATTTCGCAGTTCCACGGCCATGAGAGAGTCCATGCCCAGTTCCGTGAGGCCCTGCGTGGGGTGAATGGCGTCGCCGGAGATACCGAGCACACTGGACACCAACGAACGGAGCGTCCGCGACAGGATTTCCTCCCGCAAGTGTGGCCCGGCGGCTTCGAGTTCCGCGCGGACGCCGACTTGCGGACGGGATTCCGCCAGGTCCGGCCTGTCATTCCTGTGAATTTTCTCGTAAAAAGGCGAAGCGCCCTGACTGGAAAGGAAGCGCGGCCAATGTACAGGCAGCACGGCGATCTGCGCTTTTTGCGGGTTCCGCGGCGATGTGCCCGGATGCCGGGTCTGTTGTAACAACGCCCGGAGAATTCCCACACCTTGCTCAGGAGTCATCGACGACAGGCCTTGAGCTTCAAACGAACTCCCGGCCGACATTCCTACCTCGGTCCACGGGCCCCAGTTGATGCTCAGCGCCGGCAGACCCCGGGAGGCACGGTAGTGAGCCAGTCCGTCGAGAAAAGCGTTGGCCGCCGCATAATTGCCCTGCCCGGGCGTTTCCACGACCGATGTCATCGACGAGAATAAGACAAACCAATCGAACTCCAGCGTTTGAGTAAGCAGGTGCAGGTTCCAGGCCCCCCGAACCTTGGACGCCATGACTCTTTCGAGGCGTTCGGGGCTTTGCATCGCGAGGATGCCGTCGTCGAGGACTCCAGCCGCATGAAGAACGCCACGCAGAGGCCCGATGCGCCGGCAGCATTCCAGAAGCTCACGTACGTCTTCGAACCGAGAAACGTCGGCAGCCTTCACTTCCACCGTGACGCCGGCAGCACGCCATCCCGAGACCAACGTCTCTTCCGCAGGTGAGAGCGAGGTCCGCCTTCCGGCCAGGACCAGACCTTTCGCGCCGGCGTCCACAAGGCACGCCGCCGACTTCAGACCAAGACCGCCCAGCCCTCCGGTGATGAGATAACTACCAGCCTGGTTTATGAAGATCGCATCTTTTCCGGCAGTCTCAAACGAGAGCACAATCTTGCCCGTATGTTTCGCCTGCTGCATGTGGCGAACCGCTCTCTCCACCTGTCGCGCGGGAAAAGCCTCAAATGGCAACGGTCTGATCTTCCCGGTTTCCCAAAGTTCCCGGAGCCGGGCAAAGAGAGAGGGGTAATCCGCGCTGGTTTGACCGAGCTCGAAAGGGTAATACAAAACATCGGGCCGCCGCGCGCTCATCTGTTCTTTCGTCCAGATGCCGATTTTTCCGATTTCCACAAAACGCCCGCCGTGAGTAAGAACTGCAAGGCTATTCGGAATAAACTCATCGGGCAGACTGTTGAAGACAACGTCCACGCCCATCCCACGAGTGTCGGTGTGTATCTGCGTCGCGAAGTCCTGCGTGCGCGAGTTATAGATTCGTGAAATACCCTGGGCTCTGAGGAAGTCCCATTTTGCGGGCGATGCGGTGGCGAATATCTCCGCGCCTGCCGCCTGCGCCAGTTGAATTGCGGCCTGGCCGACGCCTCCGGCCGCGGAATGGATGAGCACCCGATCTCCGGGCCTTAGCTGCGCCAGTTCGTAAAGACCCTTGCAGGCCGTCTGCAGAGCGACCGGCATGGTTGCGCCTTGCTCGAAGGTCGCTCCGGCCGGAAGAATGGCAACCTTCTCCGATGCGATCGTGACAAAATCCCCGAGACAACCTTCGGTGATGGCCATGACCCTGTCTCCGGCGGCGAACCTGGTGACCTCCGGCCCGACTCTCTCCACAATTCCCGCGCATTCGAAGCCAAGCCGCAAATCCTCCGCGCGGTGGATGTTGTATTCAGCGGCGTAATGCTCTTTCAGCATTCCGAGCACATTTAGAACGTCCCGGAAATTGAGCCCCGCCGCGTGGACGCGGATTTCCACTTCGCCAGCGCCGGGGGCGCGGCGTTGCAGGTCGCGGAACCCCAGATAGTCCGGGCTGCCGTAATCGCTCAGGTACACTTCCACGGGCCCGGCAGGAGTCTTGCGAGGCTCCGTCTCGTGCTTCTTCAGACGGGCCACATATCGTTTACGTCCGCGGTAAGCAACCTGCGGCTCCGGATTTGGGACCCGGCATTCGGTCATCATCAGGTCCGCCAGTTCAGATTCCTGGACTGCCTGATCCAGGTCCACGCAGCAACAGTTAAGACCGGGAAGTTCCGCGCGCGCGGTGCGGGCCAATCCCCAGAGAGGTGAATGCACGAGTCGTATCGGATCGTCTGCATAAAGCGAGTTCGCATTCCTGGTGACTAACCAAAGCTGCAGAGACCTGTTCAGGGTATCCAGTTCCTGGATAATTCTGAGGAATCGGCCGCAAGCTTTCACGACGGCGTCAGGCGCCTCGGACTCTTCCATCGCCAACGGGCCGCTGTGGGCCAAATAAAGCACCCGTTGCATTCCGGAACCCAACTGGCGTAGACGTGCCGCAACTTGCTCGTTCGGCAGATCGCTGCAATCCAGAAGTAAGCAATGCTGTCCATGAGATTCTAAGCGGCGGGATAGCTCCTTGCCGGCTCCTGACGTTTCACTTAAAATAAGCCAGCTTCCCGACGACTCGCTCGCCTTACCCTGGGTCGGAGTTTCTTTCGGCTCCCAATCGACGGAGTAGAGCCAGTCCTTCCGAATTTCCTCCTGACGCACATCCTCGGGAGCCGCGCGTGCAACCTGAAACCCACGAATTCCCACGATTGGATCTCCCCATTCACTGAAGAGACTGAGGTCCCAGGTGTTAGAACCGGTTTTGACTGTATGGCACCACCATGCTTCGCCCGCGACCGCGCCGCGCAACGTAAGCTCCGCGATGGCGAAAGGCAGTGCGGCTTTTTCATCCGCGTCTTCGGCGAGCGTCACCTGCAGACAAGCGTCGAGCAGCCCCGGATGAAGTACATAGCCCTCCAGTCCGGCGATGGCCGCGGGTCGGCGTATTCGGCCAAGCGCCTCGTCATGTCCGGTCCAGACCGCCTCCAGCCAACGGAAAGCGGGGCCGAATTCAAAGGCGGGCGAGCCCTCGTAGACCTGCTCCAAAGGCAATTTCCCAACGCAGCGTTGCCGGGGACCATCCAGCGAAGCCGTTAAAGGCGCCGACTTCAGGGAAAGCGTTCCGGCGGCATGAATAACAGGTTTGGCATGCTCTTCGCCTCTGCCGCCGGTTTCTTTAAAGCTGATGAGTTCGACATCGAATTGCCCGGATGCGTCTCTTCCGCGATCGACGGATGCTCCCAGAATCAGTTGAACGAGGGGGCGCTCCTCAGGGCGGGCGACGAAGGGAGCGGGCAAGACAACGTTCGTCAGCGAACAATCCGCATGTCCCGACAGAACTTCCGCCGCGCTCAGCATAGCCGCGAGATGAAGCGCACCCGGCGCCATCCGAGTGCCGAATACAACGTGATCGGCCAGGTAGGGAAGGTTGTCCTCGGTATAGTCAACCTCGAACACAACCTCGTTGTGACGCGGCAGCGGCACCATCTTTTCGAGAAGGGGGCGCAGTTGTTGTCGGATGGCCGCCCTCGACCCGGACTCCGCGGCGGTTGACCGCGGCGCCTCAATCCAGTGACGCTCGCGCTGAAATGGATAGGTCGGCAGGGGAATCCGCCGTCGCGGTCCGCAGTCCCGATAAACCCCGTTCCAGTCGACCTCACCACCGCAAACATAGAAGTTCGCCAGAGCGCCGAGGAGAGTGGAGTCGTCTGCCTGTTTCCGGCGCTGACTCGGCAACCACAACCGCTCATCCCCCGGCAGGCATTGCCTGCCCAGGGACAGCAGCGTGCTGTCAGGTCCGACCTCAATGAACGTATCGACGCCCATGCCCGCCAGCGTTGCCATTGTGTCGGCGAACTGAACGGGTTGCCGTGCATGGGCCCGCCAATAGGCCGGCGTGAAAGTTTCCCGGTCCGCGAGGCGTCCGGTCAGATTCGCAACTATCGGAATCTCGGGCGGAGTTAAGTGGACCCCTTGCGCCACTTCCTCAAGACGGTCGCAGACCGGTTCCATCAGCGGAGAATGAAACGCGTGTGAGACATGCAGGATCCGGGATGAAATGCCCGCGCGCGTCAGGCTGTCCAAAATGGCCTGGACGTGTTCTTTTTCACCGGAGATCACGGTGTTAGCCGGACTGTTCACCGCCGCAACGGAAACGGTCTCAGCATATTCCGCGATAGCTTTACGCACGCGCTGCTCCTCCGCCAGGACGGATGCCATGATGCCTCCCGTCGGGAGAGACTGCATCAACGTTCCGCGCGCGGAAATCAGGCGGACTCCGTCCTCGAGACTGAACACACCCGCGCAGCAAGCCGCGGCTATCTCGCCGACGCTGTGGCCCGCCACCGCGTACGGAGTTACTCCCCACGACTGCCACAACCGCGCCAGCGCGTACCCGACAGCAAACAACGCGGGCTGCGCCAGTGCTGTCGAATCGATGCCTGGCGAGTTCAGGACTTCGATTAACGGAGTACCGAGTTCAGAACGCAGAAGCTCATCGCATCGGTCGATCGCGACGCGAAAGACCGGTTGCGTGTTGTATAGACCGACGCCCATGCCCGCATACTGTGAACCTTGTCCGGAAAACAGGAAAGCGATCCTGCCCGGACTGACAGGGCTTTCCGTGGGGCGAAAGACCTGTGGCCCGGCGCCGCCTTCCAGAAAAGCCCTGACGCCTGCCGATAATCCGGAGACGGACGACGCCACCAGAGCCAGTCGATGTGGAAAGTGCCTCCGTCCTGTATTGGCGGTAAAACAGATATCCGCCAGAGATGACGCGCCGTTCTTTTCGAGAAATGAGGCATAGCGGCCAACCAACTCGCGCAACGCTCCGGGAGTTTGCGCGGAAAGCCCCAGTATGTGGGCGCGGGCTGTTTCCGGCACGCCGTTACCGGTCGGCCGTTCGGGAGCTTGCTCCAATATGATGTGACAATTCGTGCCACCCATGCCGAACGCGCTAACCCCGCCCCGGCGGGGCGCACCATCGGTCTTCCACGCCCGGAGGGTGTCGTTCACATAAAACGGGCTGGCGGGGAAATCGATTGCGGGATTCGGTTCGTGGTAGTGGAGACTCGCGGGGATCTCGCCACGCTCAACGCAGAAGACGGTCTTGATAAACCCGGCCACCCCGGCGGCTTCATCGGCATGGCCGATATTCGTCTTGACGGACCCCAGGCCGCAAAACTGATGCGTTAGTTCCAATCCGCTGCTTTGCGCCGGGTTGCATCGCGCGGCGGCCTGGAACGCCTTCGTCAGCGCGGCGACTTCGATGGGATCGCCCATGCCCGTGGCGGTGCCATGCGCTTCCACATATCCGATTGTTTGCGGATGCACCGCGGCATCGGCGAGGGCGGCGCCCACAACGGCAGCCTGCCCTTCTATTCCAGGCGCCGAAAAACTGACCTTTACCGCGCCGTCGTTGTTGATAGCCGACCCGCGGATGACCGCGTGAATGGTGTCACCGTCCTCTATCGCCCGCCGTAAAGGCTTCAGAAGCACCAATCCGACGCCGCTGGTAAACATAGTGCCCTGCGCCTTCGCGTCGAAGGTCCGGGTGTGTCCGTCGGGAGATCGGACGTTTCCCGCCTCGTAAGAGTATCCGGTCTTCTGCGGCACAGGGATTGCGACGCCGCCCGCCAGCGCCATTTCGCATTCACCATTGCGCAGACTCTGGCAGGCCAGATGGATTGTGACCAGCGAGGTGGAACATGCGGTCTGCGCAGTCAGACCGGGGCCTTTCAGGTTTAGCTTGTAAGACAGGCGCGTGGCGTAGTAGTTCCTGTCGTTCCCGATTCTGGCGAGAAGAGAGTTGGATTCGACAAACGGCCCTTCATGCGGAACGCCCAAACCGGGCGACACATTGTTGATGAGATAAGTGCTAAGGCCCGACCCGACATAAACGCCTGCACGCGTCCCGAGGGTTAATGGATTGTAGCCGGCATCTTCAAACGCCTCCCACGCGCATTCCAGCAGGAACCGCAGTTGCGGATCCGTCGTCTCAGCCTCGCGAGGGCTGAAGCCGAAGAAACGGGCGTCGAACAGACTTACATCGGTTAGCACGCCCCCCGCTTTTACATAGTTAGCCTGTGCGTTAACTGCCGCAGGGTCGATTTCCAGTTCCTCGTCCCGGAAGAAGCTGAGGCTCTCCACTCCCGCCCGGAGATTGTTCCAGTAAGCCTCGGCATCGTTGGCGCCCGGAAAGCGGCAAGCCAGACCAATCACGGCGATGGAACGTCCGTCGGACGGATGGAAAGCCGCTTCAGGCTTTATGGTTTTCGATGCTTCCGGAGACTGCGCGAGACCACGCGCCAGGCTTTCGACCGTCGGATATTGAAACAAGGCCAGTGTCGGCAGCTTCATTCCCAGCGCTTCGGTGAGTCTTCGATGCGCCTGAACAATCATCAAAGAGTTCGCGCCCAGATCGAAGAAGTTATGTCGGATGTCGATACTTTCGATTCCCAGCAATTCGCGCCACACAGCCGCGATCCGGTTTTCCAAATCCGATCCCGGAGCCACTGGCGAAAACGGTTCGGGCGTTCTGGCGGACTCAGGCGCCGGCAAACGGCCCCGATCCACCTTGCCGCTCGGCGTCAGAGGCAAACGATCCAGCACGGCAATCGCTTCCGGAACCATGTACTCCGGCAGCAGTTCCTTCAGATAGGAACGCAAAACGGAACTTAGCCCGGAGTGTCCGACTCCGGAAGGAGGCACGACATACGCCGCCAGCCGCTTTCTTCCGGGAGCATCTTCACGCGGCATGACAACGCACTCGGCAACGGACGGATGCCGCGCAAGAACGATCTCGATTTCACCCGGTTCTACCCGGAAACCCCGGATTTTCACCTGGTGGTCGGCCCGCCCCAGACACTCGATATCTCCGGTCTCCAGATAGCGGCCCTTATCGCCAAGCTTGTAGAGTCGTCCGGAAAAGTCCGGGACAAAGGGATTCGGCAGAAAGCGATCGCGCGTCAGCTCAGCCCGGTTATGGTAGCCCCTCGCGAGGCAATCACTATCGGCATAGATATCGCCCGTGATTCCGATCGGGACGTGCTGCATGGCCTCGTCCAGCACATACACTCTGGTGTTGAAGACCGAGGCTTTCCCCACCGGCACAAATTCGGGAAAGACCGTCGCATCGGGTTCAAGAGTGTAGTCGGTTACAACCAGGCATTCGGTCGACCCGTATTGATTGCGCAAAACGGAGCGTGTTTGCCGGAGGAACGCTGCGATCTCCCGCGTAATCTGCAGCGGCTCGCCGCCAACCACGATTTCGCGCAACGAAGAAGGCATCCCGCGAAAATCCGCCGCCAGGGCCAGCTGCTGCAACGCTACGTACGGGACGTAGATTTTGTGAATGTTTCTCTGCGTCAGAAAGTCGAGCAGCGCGACGGCGTCCCGCCTCACCTCTTCCCTTAGCTGGATCAGGACGCCGCCCGTGCTCAACGCCGCCGCGATCTCGTGAAACGATACGTCGAAGCTGAGCGGAGAGAACAACAGTACCCGCACGCCCGGTTCCGAGAGCCATGCGTGTTTGTGCCAGGCCAGCAGATTCGCGAGCGCGCCGTGTTCCATGGCCACGCCTTTGGGCTGGCCGGTAGAGCCGGAAGTATAAAGACAATAGGCCAGATTGTCCGGCGTAACGGCACTAACCGGCTTAGTCCCGCTTTCGTGAGCCATCAGGTCCCACTGCTCATCCACCCGAATGGATGAAATACCAGCCAGAATTCCGGCGATATCGGGATAGGCGAGCAGGGTCCGGGTGGTGGTAAGCGCCACGGTGATGCCGGCGTCCGACAGCATATACTGAATGCGCTCGGCCGGGTAGGAGCTGTCGAGAGGCACATAGGCAGCGCCGGCTTTGAGTATTGCGAGCATCGCAACCAATACCTCGATCGAGCGCTCCATGCACAATCCCACCAACTGGTCCGGTCCCACCCCCAACCGCTGAAGATAGTGACCCAGCTGATTGGCGCGCCGGTCCAGTTCGCGGTAAGTGAGCGACTCCGAATCGAACTCGATTGCCGGCGAATCCGGGGTCCGGTTAACCTGTGCTTCGATCAACTCATGAATGCAAACCCGCTCGTACTCAGTTCGATCGGTCCGGTTCCAACCCGTCATGATTTGGCCGGTTTCCGCGGGTGTCAGCAGCGGCAGCAGGGCGATGGGCCGATCCGGATCGTCCGCGATCCCGGCGATCAGAGTCTGCAAATGGCCCAGCATGCGAACGATTGTTGACTCGTCGAACAGATCGGTGTTGTACTCGCATCGCCAGCTAAGCGCGTCCGGCGAATCGGTCACTAACATCGCCATGTCGTAAGCTGTCACGTGGCAGTCGATCTCTGCCGGCGTTAACTGCAGAGACCCGATCCGTTGTTCCGGCATCCCGCCTCTGGCTCCAGTCCTGTTGGGCGCAGTTCCGCAACGAAAACAACGTCTGGAAAAAGGGGGTGGCGGTAAGATCGCGTGCCGGCCGGAGGGCTTCAACCAAATACTGGAACGGACATTCCTGGTGAGCTTCCGCTTCCATCACGGTCCCGGCAACCTCCCTCAGAACCGCCCGGTACGACATATCGCCGCCGATCTTGGTTCGCAATGCCATGGGATTGCCGAAATAGCCAATCAGGTTTTCAGTGGAGGGCTGCCGCCGCCCGGATACCGGATATCCGACCGTAATCTTCTCCTCGCGCGTATACCGGTAAAGCAGAATCTTGAACGCGGCAATGAGCGACACAAAAAGCGGAACGCCGGCTTGCTCGGCAAGCGCGGCGATGTGGCCTCGCGGCGGGTCACTCATGACCAGGGTCCGCGAACTTCCTCCGTTGGTCTTTGCCGGAGGGCGAGGCCGCGTTCCCCAGCTTTGAGATGCCTCCGTGCCGAGCCTCTGTCGCCAGTACGCTATATCGGCGCCGAATTCCCGATCGCTCCAATGTTCCCGTTGCCGGCGAGCGTAGTCCTGATACTGCGTTGTGGTCGAACCTTCCGCGGAATCGCTACGGTCGGAAATACCTTCATGAAACCGCGCCAGTTCTTCAAAAAACAGCCGCATGGACCAGTCGCCGTCGCAGATACTGTGATGCATGCTCAGCAGTGCCAGTCGTTCGGTACCGGAGCATCGGATCAGCCGAAAACTCCAAAGAGGCGCCGCAGCCAGATCGAAGGACGTCAGTTGAAGTTCCGACGTGAGGCGCCGAATCTCATCTTCCTTCCCGGCCGCGGTAAGTCCGCAAAGATCCGACACCGGAATGTCGATGAGCATCTCATCGTGAATCCGCTGTTGCGGCCGTTCATCCACTACCTCGAAACAGGTTCGCAGGATTTCATGCCGCCGGATCAGAGCGTTCAGTCCCTTTACCAGCAGCGCTTCATCCACCTCACCCGCTATCCACACGGCATCGGCGAGGTTGAACTCTGCGCCTCCGGCGGAGAACCGGTCCAGGGTCCACATGCGCTCCTGTTCGAACGACACGGGTGCGTATTTTACGCCTGGACTAAGCTTCAGGATGTTCATCAAAGTTCCTTGATCGCCGGGCTCAGAGTCCCGGAAAAGTCAGGTCGCGGACACGGCCTCAGGCATGCGCTTCAGGCCGGTACAAGTGAGCGGCCCCCACCCGGCTGAAACCAGATAACAAGGGGAATCCGACCGCCCGAGCGCTTCTGCGACCGGCGCCGGATCGATGGTCCGCATCGTCTCGCCCGCCAGATGATCGAGCCGAACGTGCGCATCGTGCGGGACCACATCGGACCAGAGTCCATGAGGCGGATTAGGCGACGATCTGCAATGCCACCACATCGCCCAGTTGCTCAGGGTCCATAAGTACCTGTTACGGCCGGTTCGTTGTGGACCGGTGTCTGCCGGCAAATTCAACAGCGGGTCTTTCCGGAAAAAGCCGCTTCGGTTTAATTGTCCGTTCAGAGTTGTGACGAGATTCTGAAAGTCGGGGTGAGTTGCCCACTCGCCGATCGGCACCGGGAATCCCACCTTCGGCACCCTGACGAAATCGCTGGTCAGGTCGGGCGCGAATGCCGTTCGAAGAAGTTTCTTGCCAGCGCCTCCGTCGAGGTGAGAATTTGCAGGATTCGTCGTCGCCAACGCTAATACCTCATGGTCGAGAAACGGCACGCGGATCTCGATCCCGGTTGTCAGCCCGACGCGATCCTGGCGCATCAACAGAGATCGAAGGAAGGTAAGACGGTCGAATTCCAGAACTCTGGCAAGCCCGTGCTGAGCGCCCTGAAATGGAACGGCGGCGCCAATCCTCGCCCGGAGTAAGCCCCACTGGCGTTTTCCCCATGACTCATCGGCGATCCAGTTCGACAGCACAAACGAGGGTGAATTGATTTCCGGATTATGATCGAACAGATACTCGGGGGTTCCGTCGTCTTCTCTGGCAAGGTAGTCCGGATAGTGGTGATATCCGGCGAACATCTCATCGGCTCCTTCTCCCGACAGCATGACCTTGGCGCCCATGCTCCGGGCTTCCATGCACAGAAGGAACAAAGGAATTGCCGAGTTGAACATGAGCGGCTCGCCGGCGGCCCAGACAAGAAAGGGCCACAGGGTCAGAAAGCTTTCCCGTGAGACACTTCGGCTTATCAGTGGCACTCCCACCAGTTCCGCCGCGGTCCGGGCCATGACGCGCTCGTCAGCCATCCCCTCGGACTGGAACCCGGCAACCATGGAAGGCAGCCGGTTCACCCCGTCTTTTGGGGCGAGAAGATTCACGATCGTGGAATCGAGGCCGCCGCTCAGGAAAAGTCCGTATTTGGAGCGGTCGGGTATTCGTCGCTCCACCGCTCGGATCAGGACTTGCTTCAACGCCGACAATTCCGTCGTCGCGGGTGCGCGTCCTTCCTCTTCCAGGGCCTGTTTGGGCATCCTGGCAAAGGTGAAACTCGACAGTCGTCCGGCCGAATCGAAGGTGAGCCGTTCCCCCGGCATGACCGCGCGCACTTCCCGGAACATGGTGAGCGGCTCAAGAGGCCTCCTTAATACGAGAGAGTGAAATAATCCCTCCTCGCAGGGCTCCCGCGATGCGAGGCCGCTCGAAATCAACATTCGCGGTTCGGATGCAAACGCCACGTAGGTGGGCTGGATGGAGTAGTACAGAGGGCGAATTCCCACTCTGTCCCTGGCAAGGGTCAGCCGCCTGGCGGCACGGTCCAGTAAGGCTATTCCGAACATCCCGTCGAGACGCGGAAAGATGTCGTCACCCCAGCGGGCATATCCGTGCGCGATGACTTCACAATCCGAGCCGGACTGGAAACCCGATGCGTCGGGCCGCAGCGATTCCCGCAACTCGGCGGAATTATAGATTTCTCCGTTGGCGCACCCGATAATGCGGTCATTGTCGCTTACGTATGGACGAATAGGCCCGTCCGGGTCGGTAATTGACAACAGGGTCTGGCCGATCAGGGTCCGGTCGTCCGAGTAAATCCAGTATCCATCGGGGCCGCGCCCCCGCATTTGTCCAAGTCCTGTAAGAAACCGCGCCCGGAGATCCGGCCCGATGGATTCTTTCAGATGAAAAAGTCCGATAATTCCACACACGCTGGCTAACCTGTAAGTCCGTTCGGGGCGGCGGGTATGGGGCTAAGTCTCCGAAGGAAGCGGGTAACTTCCTTCCGGGTCGTGTATCTCGTGGCCGGCGCAGGCGGGATTGAATACACAAATCAGACGCATATCGGTATGTGCCCGCAGGATATGAGGATCGTGCTTGTCAAGGGCGTACAGCACACCGGGGCCGATCTCGTATCTTCTCCCGTCGGCTACGGCTTCGATCTCGCCCCGGCCTTCCACGCAATAACACGATTCCAGATGATGCTTGTAACAAAGCCGCGTCTCCGTGCCGGCGAAGATAACGGTATCGTGCAACGAGAATCCCATGCCGTCCGCTTTGAGCAACAGCCGGCGGCTGGTCCAGGTTTCGCCGGCGATATCCCGGTCGGAGCCACTTATTTCCTCAACGCTGCGTACGATCAAACGGCCTCCCTAAGTAGCGCATAAAAATTAATCTCCGCGTCGAATCCCATGTCGCGTGCCGGGTGATAACACAGCTTCGCTCATGGTCCATCCAGCGGCAGTGTGCCGTTTGCCGAACCCGTTTGCCGAACCTTGGAACAACCGAGTGTACAGCATATTGCATCCGGAAAACTATCCCGCGTCCTGCTTTCTTTCCAAACAGATGATAATTAACGAGTTTTTGACTGTTCGAGCGATTCGTAAACGATAAGTCCGCCGGATGCAGGTCGGATGTGCTCTAATAAGCTGGCGAGATCGTGAAATCGCAATAAAACATTGCAGGGCGACTAATTATGTCTACGAACCCGTTTGACGACGAAAGCGGCGTGTTCATTGTGCTGGTGAACGACGAGAATCAGTACTCGCTTTGGCCGGAGTTCCTGGAAACTCCGGCGGGCTGGAGAACCGTGGCCGGTCCGGGGCCTCGCGCGGAATGTCTCGGCTGGATCGAGCAAAACTGGACCGACATGCGTCCGGCCAGCCTTGTCCGCGAGATGGAAGGCGAAACCGCGCGGAAGACGCCGGATGCGCCTGTACGTCTGGCCGTCTGATTGTCGGGAGCCGCTGAACCGTCATGATTCCTCTCCTGGCGGGTGCCGCGGGTGGCGCCGCTGTCCTGCTCTCTCTCGGGAGCCGGAAGCGGGTCCCCGAATCGGTCAGGAAGCAGAGGCACAGGGAATCCGCGGAGACGGCGCGGGAACTGCGGGGGCTTCTTGAGGATGTCCGGCTGGTCGTTGTCGAGACACCGCAGTGGACTGCGGTCGCCCGCATCGTGGATGCGGCGCGCGGGCGCTGGCAGATAACAGTCCAGAACAATTTTGATCGCACTTTCGGGTCAAAACGGCAGTCTCTTTCCAGTCAATTATCGGATCCGAAAGAGATACCGGAACCGCACCAGAACCTGAACAACCAGCTTGGAACCGTCGCCCTGCTTTCCTGCGCGGCTGGCGCCAGCAGCTTTTACCCGCCCATGCTGCTGGTCACGATACCGTTTTATGCCGCCGTGCTGGCGCCGATGTACCGATCGGCGTACCAGGATCTCCGGCTCAACAAACGATTGTCGTTCAATATCCTCGCTACGATCTTCGCCACCGGGATTCCCCTTACCGGCAGCATGTTAGCGGGTGCGCTGTCGATGTGCGCCGGCACAGTGTTTCAAAAAATCGAACTATCCGCCACACAGGTGGCGCGGGCACGGATGCAGGACGCTTTCGGGTCGCACCCGCGCATCGTTCTGCTGTGGCGGGACGGTGAGGAAACGGAGATTCCCTACGAGCGCATCCGGGAGGGCGACCAGATCGTCGTCCATGCCGGCCAGGTGATCCCGGTCGACGGGCTGGTGGAGGATGGCATGGGAATGGTCGACCAGCACCGGCTCACAGGCGAGAGCCGGCCTGTCGAACGGGAACCCCACGCCGAGGTTCTCGCGTCCACGCTGCTGCTGGCCGGCACACTCCGCGTCAGAGCGCAAAAAGCGGGCCAGGATACGCTGGCCGGCGAGATCGCCCGCACGCTCGATCAGACCACGAGCCATCACCTCGGGATCGAACTGAAAGGCAAAAGGCTTGCCGAACGCACAATGACGCCGGCACTCGCCGGATCCGTGTTACTGGCCCCGTTTCTGGGAGCCGGACGCGCTGTGGCGCTGCTCGGGGCTTCCATGCCGGGGGTCGAACTTCTGATTGCCGGCCCCATTTCGCTGCTCAGGTTCCTGAACTATGCCGCCGAAAGACAGATCCTGGTCAAAGACGGACGCGTTCTGGAACTTCTCAACGATGTGAAGCAGGTGGTTTTCGACAAGACCGGGACACTGACCCTGGAGCAACCGAATGTGGAAAGCATTCATCTGTTCGGCGGGTGGTCGGAGGATGAGGTCCTGCGCCTTGCGGCTGCCGCGGAACGTCATCAGGCTCACCCGATCGCTCGCGCGCTTCTCCAGGAGGCTTCGGAACGGGGGCTCGAACTGCCGGAAATCGAGGCCGGCCAATATGAGGTCGGCTACGGAATTCAGGTCGGCATCCGGAAGCGTGGGTCAGCGGACTCCGAAGTGCCGGACACCTCGCCGGATTTGGTCGTCCGTGTGGGCAGCGGACGCTACATGATTCTCAAGGGAGTCGCGGTGCCCGAAGAGGTTGCGCAAATTCAGGCGAGCGCGGATGCAGCGGGGCATTCCATGGTCTTCGTGGGAATCGGCGCGCAGGTCGCCGGCGCAATCGAACTGTCGCCCGCCGTTCGTCCGGAAGCCAGGGCCGTGGTTCAGGAACTGCGGAAACGCGGGATTTCTTCGCGGATCGTTTCAGGCGATCAGGAAGCGCCTACCAGGCGTTTGGCGGAAGAGTTGGGTATCGAAGATTATCACGCAAATGTGTTGCCCCATGCGAAGGCGGATCTTGTGCGCGAGCTGCAGGAAAAAGGGGGCTCGCTATGCTTCATCGGGGACGGCATAAACGATGCCGTTGCCCTGAAAACGGCGCACGTGTCGATTTCATTATTGGGAGCAACCACGATGGCCACGGACACGGCGCAAATCGTGTTCATGGACCGGAGCCTGCGGAATCTCCCGCTGCTGATCGATCTGGCGCGCGAGGTCGACAGGAATCTCCGTACGAGTTTTTATCTGAGCGCGGGCGGGGGATTTGCTTTGATGGGGGCCGTTCTGTTCCTCCATCTGAACGTGGGCGGCGTTCTCTTCTTCGGCTATTCGCTCGCGGCCGGAGTCCTTGCCAATACGATGCGGCCCGTGATGGCATCGCGGCGCGCGGAAGAGACTGAAAAAGCTCTCACTGGTAGTCTCTGACTTTGTAGTCTCTGTAGGAACGAGTGGCGCTTCGGCTGGCTCGATTCGGCGCCGAAGTGCGCGGAGAGCAGCCACATGGCGCACTGGGGCGTGGCGCGGGTCTGCGGTATTTGGCGCCATTACGGCGGGACGTCTCTATTTGAGCCGCATTGGGTTGAAGCCGCCACCCGGACACGCATGGAATGGCTTGGTGCCGTTCGGTGTTGAGCCCAAAGCCGATTGCGGTCAATTGTGTGTGTCTCTTTCAGGTCCAGCCCAGCAGTTGGTTGCCCCCCATCGCAAACTCCTTAGGCATTGACCAATTTGGCAATCGCTTCCGGTGACGGCAAATCCGTACTCAGTTCCGGCGGCACCGCAGTGAAAATCCTGTAGCTGGCGACGCCGATGGGCTTGGAGGATACCTTCAGCGCGTATTCCACGATGGTCCGGTCCTTCGTTTTACAAATAAGGATGCCAATGGAAGGGTTTTCGTCGGCCAAACGCACAGTATTGTCGAGGACGGCCGGATAGAACTGCATTTTCCCGATGTGTTCCGGTTGAAACTCGCCGACCTTCAGTTCGACGCAGACGAGTGCCCTTAACCGCTGGTGGAAAAGCAGCAGATCGATGAAGTACTCGCGGTCGCTGACCTCCAGACGGTATTGGCTCCCGATGAACGAAAACATCCCGCCCATCTCCAGAAGGAACGGCTCAACCTTCGCCAGAATTGCCTGTTCCAACTGGCGCTCGCTGTGTTCGCCGGCCAGTTCCAGGAAATCGAACGTATACTCGTCTTTCACGGCAAGGCTGGCTTGCGCTCGAATCGCTTCGGGAAGCGCCGCCTCGAAGTTGGTCTGGTTGAGAAGCGTCTTCTGATAGGTTCGGTTCTCGATCTGGTGGATGAGTACGTTCTTGCTCCAACCGAACTCCTGCGTGCGCCGGATGTAGAATTCTCGTTCCTCGGACACCTTGCAGCGTTCGAAGATCACAAGATTCTTCGACCAGCTGATTTCTCGCACCAGTGGTGCGAGTTTTTCGTCATGCCGGTATCCCTCGTAGAAACCCCTGATTCTCCAAAGGTTAGCCGCCGAGAACCCCGTCACGCCCGGAAATTCCGTCCGGAGGTCCGCCGCGAGACTCTCGACCACGCCGCGGCCCCACGTTTCGCCCTGTTGACGCTGGACGATCAACCGGCCAATGTCCCAGTAGAGATCGATCAGTTCCCGGTTGACCGAGCGAAGTGCGGCCAATTGGGCTGAGCGGATTCGCTCCTTGAGCTCCCTCAGCAGCGAAAGATACGAATCCTCACCGACTTCGATTTCCTTCATTTCCTCATCGACTCCGTTCAGCCGCGTTCGCGTCGATCGTCGCGAACCCCGTTCTCCATCTTGATGGTAATCTTCGCTCCCAGTTCAACGCGGGTTCCAGCCCTGTCCAGCGGAGCCACAGCGAAACTACTCGCGCCCGTTGAGGCGCGACTTCGGCCCGAGCATCAAAATCCGACTCGATTCAATGCTCTTACCAATTTGGAATCAAGGCTCTGCCTAAGCCGAACAAAAGGCAAGATGATGTTGAGGCAGCATTCGTACACGACTCGTACGCTCAAATTCGTAAACTACTGAAAGTAAGATCTTGGCTCCCCGACATGGATTCGAACCACGATTCACGGCTCCAAAGGCCGCTGTCCTACCGTTAGACGATCGGGGAAGAGGAGAGAAACAGAAGACTTCCCCAGTTTAACGCATGCCCCTGTAACAGACCCGAGGCCGCGCCCTCACGCGATCCCCAGCTTCTTCTGCATCTCCTCCAGCGACACGTTCCGTGTCTCCGGATAGAAAAACAGCACCACGAAGAACTGCAGCGCCATCATGGCCGCGAAAAACACAAACGGCGCGGCCTTCGACGACGCCGCGATCACCGGGAACGTCCACGCGATCGCCGCATTCATCGCCCAGTGCGTGAAACTGCCCAGACTCTGCCCCTTGGCGCGCACCGTGGTCGGGAAAATCTCGCTGATATACACCCAGATCACGGCGCCCTGCGAGAAGCCGAAGAACGCGATGAAGCCGACCAGCAGCCACGCCAGCAGGTCCTGATGCGCGCCGGAACGGAAGATCACCGCCACGCCGGCCAGACACGCCGCCGTGCCCACCGAACCGGTCAGCAGCAGCGTTTTCCGGCCCGCCTTGTCGATGATCGACATCGCCAGCATGGTGAACAGCAGATTCGTCACGCCCACCGCGACCGACTGCAGATCGCCCGAAACCTTGCTGAAGCCCGCCGCCGCGAAGATGGAATTCAGGTAGTACAGAATCGCGTTGATGCCCGAAAGCTGGTTGAACATGGCGATCGATATGGCGAGAAACAGGGGCAGCCGGAACTTGTGGCTGAACAGCGGCTGGCCGCGCGACAGATCGTCCTGTTTGGCCGAAGCGACAATCGACTGCAACTCCGCCTCCGCCCCGTTGCCTTCGGTAAGCCGCAGAACCTGCCGCGCTTCGTCCACCCGGCCTTTCGAGACGAGCCAGCGCGGACTCCGCGGAATCCCGAACAGCATCAGGAAAAACATCGCAGCGGGCAACGCCGAAACGCCCAGCTTCCAGCGCCATTCCGCCGGTCCCAAGTCGGCCAGTCCGACCAGATAGTTCGAAAGATACGCGATCAGGATTCCCGCCACCACATTGAACTGAAACAGCCCGACCAGGCGGCCGCGCCACTTCGTCGGGGCGATTTCGGCGATATACATGGGGCCGAGCACCGACGACCCGCCGATTCCCAGACCGCCGATGAGGCGAAAGAACAGCAGCGAGTACCAGTCCCAGGCGACCGCGCAGCCGAGCGCCGAGGCAACATAAAGCACCGCCATGAGGCGCAGACTGTCGCGGCGTCCGTACCGATCGCCCGGAATCCCGCCCAACAGGGATCCCAGAATGGTACCCACCAGCGCGCTGGCCACCGTAAGGCCGAGGTTCGCGTCGGAAAGGCGGAAGATTTCCTGGAGTTGCGCGGTGGTTCCGGCGATGACGGCGGTGTCGAAGCCGAAAAGCAGGCCACCCAGCGCGGCCACCACGGTGCTGCGAATCAGCGCCGAAGAAAGTGTCATGATTTGGCCGCCCTTTCCGCGAGCGCCAGCGCGCCCAGCACTCCGGCCCGGTCGCCCAGACCCGGAGGCACCACATACCGGTCCATCTCCGTCAGAACCTGCGGCATCCGGATGTAGCCGTTCAGGACCGAACTCAGCTCGCCGCGAATCCGGTCAAACAGCCCGGCCTGCTGCATCACGCCGCCGCCCAGTATGATCCGGCCAGGGGAAAGAGTAAAAACGAAGCCTGCCAGAGCGAGCGCGATGTAGCGGGCCTCCAGCGCCCAGGCGGGATGGTCGGGTGGCAGCGTGGCGGCCGGTTGCCCCCAACGGGCCTGCATCGCGGGTCCGGCGGCGAGCCCCTCCAGACAGTCGCCGTGAAACGGACAGATGCCGGGAAAGGGGTCGGCTGCCAGATCGTGCGGAACGCGAACGTGGCCCATCTCGGGATGCATCATGCCGTGGAGCAGGGCGCCGTTCAGGATGGCGCCGCCTCCGATACCCGTTCCCACCGTCAGATACAGCGCGCTCGAAACGTCCCGCGCCGCGCCCCAGCAGGTCTCCGCCAGCGCCGCGGCGTTCACGTCGGTATCGAAGCCGACCGGCACCTGCAGCGCGTTCCGCACTCTGCCGGCAAGATCCGTGTACTGCCAGCCCGCTTTCGGAGTGGAGGTGATGTGGCCGTAGTGAGCCGAGGCCGGATCCAGATCGACGGGGCCGAAGGCGCCGATACCTACCGCGGCGAGCGCGTCTCCCGCTTCCTCGCGAAAATAACAGATCGCTTCGTCGATGGTCTCATCGGGCGAACGGGTCGGAAAACGAACGGTTTTCAGGTCTTCCGGGCTGGTTCCAACTCCACAAACAAACTTTGTGCCGCCTGCCTCAAGGGCTCCGAATAATCTCACGCATTCGACAGTTTGTCACACTCGTTCATTATCGAGATAATGAGACGGACAATTTCCATGCAAACTTCTCTTCGCGGCCGTCTCGGCACAGTACTCCTGATTTGTGGTTCGCTGGCCGCTCTATCCTGTAATCGCTCCGGCGACAAGCGGATCGCGTTCATCCCGAAGGGCCGCGCCCATGTGTTCTGGCAGTCCGTGCACGCCGGCGCGATTGCCGCCATGCGGGAGACCCCCGGCTATCAGATCATCTGGAACGGCCCCGCGTCGGAAACGGACTACGAAGGGCAGATCAAAATCATGGACGCGGCCATCAATCAGCACGTGGACGCCATCTGCCTCGCCCCGATCGACAAAAAGATCCTGGTGACCCTGGTGGAGCATGCCAGGGCTGTGAACATTCCGGTGTTTATCTTCGACTCGCCGGTGGATACCGAGACGTTCACGGCGCAGATCGCTACCAACAACTATCAGGGCGGCCAGATGGCGGCGAAGCGGATGGGCGAACTCCTGAAAGGAACCGGCAAGATCGCGGAGGTGGCCGTCCAGCCGGGCAGCGCCTCCACGATGGCGCGCGAACAGGGTTTCGAGGAAACGATCGCATCCGATTTCCCGGGCATCAAAATCGTCGATAAGCAGTACGGCATGGCGGATTTCGCGCAGTCTCTGAAAGTCGCCGAGAATATGCTGGTCGCCGCTCCGGATCTGAACGGGATGTTCGCCAGTAATGAATCGAGTTCCGTCGGCGCGGCGCGCGCGCTGAAAAGCCATCAGGGCACGACGCTGGTCGGTTTCGATTCCAGCCCGCAACTGCTGGAAGCTCTGAAGAGCGGTGTCATCAATTCGCTGATCGCCCAGGATCCCTTCCAGATGGGCTACAAATCGATGAAAGCGGCCGTGGAGAAGCTGAAGGGGGGCAATCCGGAGCGTATCCAGAACATTTCGCCGACCCTGGTGACTCACGAGAATATGGACACGCCGGAGATTCAGGCAAAAATCAATCCGGATCTGGATAAATACCTGAAAAACTGAGGCGTCAGTTCCAGTAGTTCCGGTCGAGGCTGCGGTACTGGATGGCTTCCGCGATATGTTTCGCTCCCACCTGGGCCGAAGAATCCAGATCGGCGATGGTGCGCGAAACCCGCAGGATGCGGTCGTGCGCGCGGGCCGAAAGGCTCATCTTTCGCATGGCCATTTCGAGCGTGCGCTCGCCGGAATCGTCGAGCGCGCAAAGTTTGCGGATCAGACGAGTGGGCATCAGGGAATTGGTCTGCCCGCGCTTATTCTGGACCTCACGAGCCTGTTCCACACGCGCCAGCATGTCCGCTGAGTTTTCGGCGACTTCGCCGGCGCGCAGTTCCTTATAGGGCACGGCCGGCACTTCGATCTGAATATCGATGCGGTCCAGCAAAGGCCCGCTGATTTTCCCGAGATAGCGCTGGATGATGGCGGGCGTGCACCGGCACTCGCGCGTCGGGTCGCCATAATAGCCGCACGGGCAGGGGTTCATGGCGGCCACCAGCATGAAGCCGGCCGGAAAACGCACGCTGATGCCGGAACGCGCAATGGTGACGTATCCATCCTCGAGAGGCTGACGCAGGATCTCCAGAACGTTTCGCGGGAATTCCGGGAATTCGTCCAGAAAGAGCACGCCGTGATGAGCCAGACTGACTTCGCCCGGCCGCGCCGTGCCGGAGCCCCCGCCGATCAGTCCCGCGTCGGAGATCGTGTGGTGCGGCGCCCGGAAGGGCCGCGTTCGAAGAAGACTGCCGCCCGGCGGCAGAAGGCCGGCGATACTGTGAATCCGGGTCGTTTCAATCGCCTCATCGAAGGTCAGGTGGGGAAGAATGCCGGCCAGTCGTTTGGCCAGCATCGTCTTGCCGGAACCAGGCGGCCCGACCATCAGCACGTTATGATTTCCCGCCGCGGCCACCTGGAGAGCGCGCTTGGCGGTGGTCTGTCCGCGGACATCGCGGAAATCGTGTGTGGGTTCGGTGAAAACGCGCGCGGAACCCGGGCTCTCCTGCATGTGCGGGGCGAAGTCTTCCGGCTTTGTCAGCATCGCCACCACCTCCGCCAGATGGCGGACGCCGAACACCCTGACCCCCTCCACAACCGCGGCCTCGGGAGCGTTTTCCGCCGGCACGATCAGGTTCTCGATCCTGTTTTCGCGCGCGCAGACGGCAATAGACAGCGCGCCTCGCACGGGACGGACCGCGCCGTCCAGCGAAAGTTCCCCGATGGCCAGATGCCGGTCGAGACCTTTGAAAATTCCCATCGCGCCCAAAATGGCGAGGGCCATGGGGAGGTCAAATCCCGAACCTTCTTTGCGGACGTGCGCGGGCGCCAGGTTCACGGTCACTGCCTGGTTCGGATACCCGAAGCCCGAGTTCATCAGCGCGGACTTAATCCGTTCCCGGCTTTCCCGAACTGCCGTATCGGGCATGCCGACCAGCATGAAATCGCGACCGACGCCACCCCGGTAAAGATCGACTTCCACGTCCACCGGATGGGCGTCGATTCCATAAACTGCAGCGCTACGCGTTTTGAAGAGCGGCATGGCACACTTTTCCCGGGAGCGGAACTGCTCCGCTTAGTTGGTGTGCCGCGGACCGGGAATTCTCAGTTATTTTGTTTGCAGCGTGACGCCGGAGGGGCTCTTCCGGTCGCCTACCTGCAACTGGATCTGGTGACTGCCGGGCGCCAGTTGCGGGACCTTGAAGTTCACCTGTAACACGCCGTTCACCAGCGAAGGCGCGCCGCCGAAGTAGAGTGTGTCGATTTTCTGGCCGTCGATCAGCAGCCAGGTGGTCGGGTCGGCGGGGACGGGAAGCTTGCTCGCGACGATAGCGCCGTCAGGCAAACTCGTGGCGGGTGTCGGCGCGCCGTAGCCTTCGCCGTAGAGCACCAGAATGTCGCCGGTCTGCGCGGGACTGGTGGCGCTCACGATCGAACCATCGAGGCGCACGATCGCGCCATCGCCCGATCCCGAGGCATTCAGCGTGAAAATGGCGGGGTTAGCCGGTTTTACCGGAAAAACGAGCGTATTAGAAGCAACTCCCTGATAGAGGACGGTCACATTGATCGTCTCGAAATCGGTGATATTGTACGGCGCGATGACACTGAGCTGTCCGGCGGACGTGTAAACGACTGGCGCCGCGACACCGTTAAAGAGCACCTGCGTGCCACCGAGCGATGTCGCCGCGACTCCGTTGTTCAGCTGGAGCGTCGTGAGAGTGGCCGGTCCCAGGTTCTGGCCGTAGATCGCCAGAAACTCTCCGGGCGAGATGCCGTTGTTGGCGCTAAAGGCCGAACTGGCCGCGCTTTCAAAGCCCGGAGCGGTGATCGCGGGAACGGGAAGAATCGAATAGACGATCACGAAGTTCGTACCGCTGTGAGGCAAGGTGCTGAAGTCCGCGCCGTACAGCGAACTGGCGTCTCCTACGGG
Organism: uncultured Acidobacteriia bacterium; assembly: GCA_903851195.1. Classification (GTDB taxonomy): domain Bacteria; phylum Acidobacteriota; class Terriglobia; order Bryobacterales; family Bryobacteraceae; genus BOG-234. The sequence goes on along the minus strand of CAINNJ010000064.1, from coordinate 391,707 downwards.
CAGAGCCGCAATCCGGTCCATGATCGTGAGGCCGGCGTTATTGATGATGTGCCCGAAGACGGTGAAACCGCCGTTCTGGCCATCCAGCTGCGAGCCGTTATTCGCGAGATTAAAGAACCACTGGTTGGTGGCGCTGTTCGGATTGCCGTCCAGCTTCGCCATCGCGATGGTGCCGCGGGTGTTGCTGACGTTGAACTCGTTTTGCACCGCGGGGTTTTGGGGAATCGCGACCGGAAGGTTGTTGACCGCCTGGTAGCCGCCTGCCTGGATTACGAAGCCGGGCACCGAGCGGTGAAAAATCGTGTTGTTATACGCGCCCGAATTGACGTAATTCAGAAAATTCGCCACGGTCAGAGGAGCCGCCGAAGGAGTGAGAAGCACGTCCATGTCGCCCACGTTGGTATGGAAGCGAACGGTGGGCTGGGCGAAGAGTCCGCCGGCGAGCGAGAGGAGAGCGAGAAGCGTCTTGTACGGCAAACTGCATTTTACCCTACGGCGAGGATACCGCTCTGCCGGATCACCAGCACGGCGGCGGCGAGATCTTCCACGGCGATACCCAGCGATTTGAAAACGAACCGCGGGCCGGGGACGATTCGCTCCGGGTTGGCGAGCAGTTCGCCCAGTTCCGCGAAGATTGTCGCTCCGGCGAGGAGTATGTCTCCGGACTCCACTTCCGCGGCGGCGCGCGATTCCACGACGATTCGACCCTGCATCACGGCATCGTCCGTCTCCCGCCGGTCTGGTCCCACCGCGCCCACCGCGTTCACGTAGGCGCCGGGCGCCAGCCACTCCCCGCGCAACACCGGTTCGCCGGAACTGGTGACGGTGACGATGACCGCTGCATCGCGCACCGCGTCCTCGGCGGTGTCTGCCACTCTGGCGCCGGTTTCTTCCGCAAACCGGCGGGCATGGGCCTCGGTTCGGCTCCACACGCGGACCTCTTCGAAGCGCCGGACCAGACGAAGCGCTTCGAGGTGAGAGCGTGCCTGGACACCGGAGCCGAGAAGCGCCAGCACCGGCGTCTTCTGAGGCGCCAACAGGTCGGTGGCGACGGCGGACACCGCGGCGGTGCGCATCTCCGTAATCAGGCGGCCGTCGAGAATCGCCAGCGGCTCCCCGGAGGCAGCGCGAAACAACTGGATCGTCGCCATATGAGTCGGCAGCCTGCCCGCGTTGTTCGGGAAGAAGGTGACCAGCTTGGCTCCGAATACATCGCCCATTACCGCGGGCATGACACCGAACCAGCCGCCCTGCGGCGCGATTCGAAGCACGGTTCTCACGGGTTGCTGCAAGGTGCCGGCGGAGAACGCCATCAGGGCGTCGCGGATTGCCGGAATCAACGTTTCGAAGGGAAGGTGTCGACGGACGTCTTCTTCGCTGAAAAACGGGATGTTTTGGTTCGGCTTGTCCAACGAACGATTTTACAGATGTGCGGCGCCTGTTGTATTCTGAGGGTGCTCTGGTATCACTCCGCGCGTTTCGGGATGACGCTTGCCCCGCTGAAGTCTCAGAATCGCGACGACATGGAAATCCGCCGTCTGGCAGCTGCAAAAGAGCTGCTGAACGGCGCTACTCAATCACACGTGGCGCGCCGTTATGGCGTGAGCCGCACAACTGCGTCCCGCTGGCATCGGTCCATCGTGGTGAAAGGCGTGGAAGCGCTGCGGAAGCGGCGTGCGACCGGACGCCCCAGTCGACTCACGGCCGATCAGGTGGATTGCATCCGCGCCATGTATTTCGAAGGCGCCACAGCGCACGGTTTTAAAACGGAGCGCTGGACGACGGGCAAACTGGCGGCTGCCATCGAGCGCAAGCTGGGAATCCGCTATGACCAGGATCACGTGGGACGCCTGATGCACAAGTTCGGACTTCGGGAGCGCCGGTTCGTCTATGAGCCGGCCAGTGAGGGCGTTGTCACGCCCTCTACCCGGACTCATTCGGCGATGCAGGCGAATTAGGGTTTACCGCGAAAAGGTCTGACAGCCGGAGACGTCTCCGGAGTCGAAACCGCGGTGGAACCAGCTCGTGCGTTGTGCCGAAGTCCCGTGCGTGAACGTCTCGGGGTTGACGCTGCCACGGGACGCGCGCTGCAGGCGGTCGTCCCCGACCGCTGCCGCCGCGCCCAACGCCGCGTTGACATCCTGCGCGTCGATCAGTTTTCGTTCCTGCGTGGTGTGAGCCCAGATCCCCGCGAAGCAATCCGCCTGCAGTTCCAGCCGCACGGAAAGAGGATTGACCTCGTCCGGATTCTGCTGCTGCAGGCGACGTACTTTCGGTTCGATACCCAGTATTTTCTGGACGTGGTGGCCGAACTCGTGGGCAATCACGTAAGCCTGGGCGAACTCTCCGGGCGCGCCGAAGCGGGTCTTCAGTTCCTGAAAAAAGCTCAGGTCGAGATAAACTTTTTCGTCTTCCGGACAATAGAACGGTCCCACGGCGGTCTGCGCCGTGCCGCAGCCGGAAGGATAAGAATCCCGAAAGAGCACCAGTTTCGCGTGGTGATAGGGCGTTTTGGTTTCGGCAGGCAGAAGTTTGTCCCAGTTTTTCTGCACATCATCCACGATGAAGGAGACGAATTCCACCGCGGTTTTCTCCGCAGTATTTTGTGCGGGTTCCTGACGGTCTGCAACGGCAGGGGAACTCGCCGGGCCACCGGAAAGCATGCTGAAGAAGTTCTGGTGAAAAACCAGACTGAGCAGGCCAACGATGATGGCGCCGCCCACACCGAGGTGGACGCCTCCGAATCCGCTCCCGCCAAAACCGCCTCCGCCGCTCTCTCCGCGTCGATCTTCGACGTCTTCACTGGTTCCGCCCGGTGTCCATTGCATGCCGGGCAGTGGAGCAACTGAACGACCAACCCGAAACTCCGTAGGTGTTTTACGCCGGCAGCGTGCCCCGTTTGGCGATATCGATCATCGCCTCCGTAAAGGTGTCGATCTCTTCCAGCGTGGTGTAAACGTTTGGTGTGACGCGGATTCCTTCGTACTCGCCCGGCGAAACGAATGCGGTGACCCAGATCCGGTATTTGCTCCACAGATAGCCGACCAGCTTGCCGGATTCGATGCCTTTGATGCCGACCAGGCCGATGCCGCAGGATTGCGCGGGGTCGTCGCTGGTGTGCAGTTGCACGTTCGGAAAGGCCCGGAGGGGGTCCGACCAGCGCGCGCGCAGGTAGCGGAAGCGGGCGGCTTTCCGTTCCACGCCGATGCTTTCGTGGAAGTTCATGGCTTCGGCGATGGCGTTGCGCTGTGCCGCGGGGTGGGTGCCGATCTGCTCGAATTTTCGGATATCGTTGGCCAGCGACTCGTCCGCGCCCATCAGGGGCCAGATCTTCGGAATCTTCGATTTCCGCATGTAGAGCATGCCGGTGCCGATGGGCGCGAGCAGCCACTTGTGCAGGGACACGCCGTAGTAATCGCAATCGAGATCTTCGTGTTTAAACGGGAATTGCGCGAAGGCGTGGGCGCCATCGACGATGACTTCGATGCCGCGGGCGCGGCCCATCTGACAGATCTTCTTCACCGGGAAGATCTGGCCCGTTCGATTGGTGATGTGGCAGATGTGGATGACTTTCGTCTTCGGCGTGATGGCGTCTTCGATGAGTTTGGCAAGGAAGTCGAGGCCGGGGGGCGGGACCGGAAATTTCAGTTGTTTCAGGACGATGCCGTCGCGGCGCTCGCGCTGCTGCCAGGAACTGATCATGCGAGGGTAGTCCTGATTGGTGGTGATGACTTCGTCGCCCGCTTTCAGGTCCAGGCCGAACTGGACGATTTCGAGGGCTTCGCTGGCGTTGCGGGTGATGGCGATTTCTTCGGCATCGCATCCGAAGGCGCGCGCGAGGCGGCGGCGGCAGGTTTCGATGCCGGGGTCGAGAATGCGCCACATGTAATAGGTGGGGTTCATGTTCTGCATTTCGAGGTAACGGATTTCGGTGTCCTGCACGATGCGGGGGGCGGGGGAGACGCCGCCGTTGTTCAGATTGATGAGGGTGCGGTCGATAGTGAAGGCGTCCCGGATATGGAACCAGAAATCTTCGTCGCGCGCCGTAACCTCCGCCGGGCGGCCCGCGGCGGAGAGGACCGCTTTTTGCGCTTTGGCTGTGGAATCGAACTGGAAGGCGGCAAGGGCGGTGGTGGAGGCGGAGAGGAAGCGGCGGCGATGCATGGGAACGATGATGGCATATCTTATATCGTGCGGAACGGGTTGGGAAATGGGGGAGGGTTCGGTAGACTGGTGAAGAGCATTCCTGGCGGAATGGCGGAACTGGCAGACGCACCAGACTCAAAATCTGGCGTAGTTCACTCTACGTGAGGGTTCGACCCCCTCTTCCGCCACCACCTGAACTACTGAAAACAAGAGCTTTGAGAACCTGCTTCACTTCCGGATAGGCGGCGGCCAGATCGGCTTCGAGGTCTTGTTAGGTACGGAACATGATCGCATCGCCCGTCGGCCCGTCGAGCAGGATGGACGATTTCCTTTCAACAGAGCTACGTCGAAGATGCGGGGCGCGCAATAGAACATCAGCGTGAGCATGGCTCGTGCGCGCTACCGTTCGTAGGGGCCGCGGCCGAAGGTATCGGCGGCGCGGAAGATCTGTTCGAGTTCTTCGGCGGTGTACAGGTTGCGCTCGTCGGCGGGTTGCGGATCTTTCGGCCTCCGCCGCAGTTTCAGGGCAGGGTTTTCGGTGATCCATTTGCGATCGACCCAGAAGCGGAAGATCTGGCGGATCCTCCAGTTCCCTGGACCATGTCAGAACGCTGATTTGCCGGGTGGAAGGGGGTGCGCAGTTCGGAGCGGGTGCGGCGTCTGGAGGATGGGTTGCCCTATTTTGAGGACGCCTGGAACGGGCGGATGAGGGTGTCGGTGCCGACGCCCCGGAGTTCGGCATTAAAGTGAGATCAACAGATTCGTGCCGTATATGCTCCGCCGGCCACGCTCATCTTTGCCATGAGAAATCCCGAGACGAATATCGCTTGTCGGGCGTGCACCCTCGCCCACCGCCGATTCGCTGGCCAATTCCGAAAGGACACATCCTCGATTCGTGCCGGGTTGGTTCGCCGAAGCGAAAGAGTCAGAAAACCCGGGGATTTCAGAGCCTCGATATCTTCCGACCTTGCTTTGTGATTTCCGGACGATATCAATGCGTCTCCAGCGTGGCAAACGGATTGTCGAAGTCAAATCCGAAGAGTTTTGGGTCTTCACCAATTACGGCAGCGGAAACGATCGAGAATACATAATCATAAGTCTCGTCCGGAATCCTGGCACGATATTTCGACAGAAGCTTCCAGAAGTTTCGCTCGCCTGGATTGGGAGGCAGACTCCGAACCAGCGGGAGCACGCTGTCTTCCCCCCAGTTGTAACATGCCATAATCAGCAAACCCGACGACTGGGCGTCACTGCCGTAAAGATCTTTCATATAGCGCGCGGCCGCCCTGGTCTCAATATCCCAGTGATGTCGATCATCCGCCGGATCCGGTCTGCGCAGTTTTACGAGCGGGCCAACCTTCATCCCGTACTTTACTGCCGTGTCCGGGATGAATTGCCACATCCCTTTCGCTATTCCCTTGCGGGTTTCCGGTCCGCTTATGAAGGGGTCAAGATCGCTTTCCTGCAGCGCCAGGTAGAAAAACTGAGGCGGTAAACCCGCGGCGAGCAACTCTTTTCCAATAGTCTGGATGTATCCTTTCTCCTGTGCTAAAGCAATCGCACGCTTCAGTCGACCAGTGGACTGCCACTTACGGATATATTTTTCAACTTCAGCCTGAAACGTGGGTGGCATGGCGAGTTCGCACTCTCCGAAAATCCTCGATATCCGAAGAATCAGTCTGCTTTGGGGCGTCAGCTTCGGGTCGTCGGTCTTCAGGGCGGAAAGAAACTTGTCGTATTGCTGTTCCATGAATCTGCGGCGGCTTTGCGATTCACGCAGCTGGCGCACGACCGTTTCGTTGTTGGTCTGGATGGCGACACGCTCGAAGTTCGCAATGTTCACGTCCAGCGACCTCATCGAATAGAAAAGATTCTCGGCCAGAGCCAGTTGCCTGCGTGCTCTCCTGTGTTCGACAACAGCAAATCCCGTCGCGGCGACAATCAGCAACATCAATACGCCCACAAGAGCCAGCCACTGCTGCCTGTTCTTTTTCTGAAGTTCCGAATACGCCATTCGTACCAACATCGTGTGCTGCCCGATCGGCTGGCCCTCGGGCTTTTCGCCGAAATAGTGATCGACGTACCCAGAAACGCTTCGCTGTGCCGGGACCGACGTCGGGGCGGGAACGACGGGCTCTTGGGCCGGAGTCTCATCAGGTGGCAGCGGATCCGCGGCGATCAAACGGTTGACCGGCGCCAGCGGCGGCGATTGTGAGAGTACGGTGAAAGTAACGTAGGGCCCGCCCATGCCGAGGCGCAGCGTGACGGATTCCGTAAGCCTCACCAGCGCGGTCTTCTGGCCCATAAGAAACAAACCGTTGCTGCTGTTCAGATCGCGGACGGACCAGAACCCGTTGTCGCAGGAGACCTCGACGTGAGTGCGGCTGACGAATTTATTTGAAATGCGGATATCGCATTCCTCGACCCGGCCGATCCGAAAGGTTCGCGAAAACTCGCGAGGTTCCTGTTCGCCCTCTTCGAGGTGCACTACGACCCGGACAGGGCATTGCGTTTGCGGTCCGGGATCCGAAAAGAACGCTGAACTCTGTTCACTCATTCCGGCGAAGCTAACGGGCCCCTAATGGCCAGCGGAAGACGCGCAGGAGACTCCGAGAGCAGGAAGTTCAAGATACTTCCCGTCCCCGCTTTTTATTTCGAGCCTGTACTGCTTCGTGTTGCCATTGGGCAGTTGGGCGGGGGTCGTCAGCCCCACGCGCGGCAGCCAGGTGAAGCCTGCGGGGCCACCGCTCCCGTTTTCCGCGTCATAAAGCCACCTGAAGATTGCCCAACGACCGTCGGTGCGAAAAAGATCCTGTCCCTGGGCCTCACCTTCGAACGTTCCTGCTACCTGGAGCTTTTGACCTTTTCTGAGATCCCACGTGACGTTCTGGAATTCGGCGCCGACCGGAAGGGATATTCTCTGGTCGTCGAGCTGTAACTCCAGGGCTTTGACATGGTTCTGGGACGTGGCGCGAAGCTGGAGGTGCATCACGGGGTCCGCCGTTACGCCGTAAAGAATCCGGTCCCAGCGGTTCAGCGTCCTGAAGAACTTCACGAAGTTATCCGGGAGATTAAATCTGGGGCTGCTCCTGAGGACGCAGTCGGGGCCCGCGCAATCGAGGCTGTCGCGCAATGTTTCGTTATAGACTTTCCACATTTGCCCTTTCTCCGGCTGAAAGAGAGCCTGGACATCTTCCAGCGAAGCGAACTGCTGTGCTTTGCCGGAAAAAGGCAGAGTATGGGCAAGTTGGCCGTATGCGCGGCAAAGATCCGCGGTCGCGCTTTTCACGGCGTCCTCGTTCTGCCTGTTCAGCATCGCGTCGATTTGCGTGATCGGCATCAGCAGAATCGATTTCACCAGAACCCCTGTATCCTCCCGGAACTTCGGACTGAGAGCAATCTTATCCACCGCATTCCTTGCCGGAGTTTCAGCGTCCCGGGCCTCCTGAATATCCTTCTCGTGCGCCGGACCGCTGGAAGCCGCAGCCTTCGTAAGTTGGTTCTTGAGCATGCCCAGCGCCGTAAGGTACTCGGCATCGGGCTGAAAATCGCCGGGTGAAGGCACTACGGCACTGGCGGGTTCAAAAATCCGCAAATTTATTTTCCCGAGAGGAGCGGCATGGTCCGCCGCCACGCCGATGAGATTGAGCAGTGCGGATTGAGCGCTTGCAATTCTTTCCAGTTTGTTTGCCCCATCCGTCAGATCCGCATAGGGAGCAACGCGGGCCGCGCTCAGAAAGTCCTTCCAGGCTCTCACGTAATCGGCGAGGTAATGAGACCGGTATGTCGAGACGAGTTGCCCCTGCTCTTTCGCCATCGTGTCCTGATTCCTGGGTGCCGACTGATTCGCTTCTCCGAGCACCCAGTCATCGGCCTGAAGGTATTTTGCGGGATTGGCGAGGATTTGCTGCATCTGCGCCCAACCTTGTTTTGTAAACCATCCGGGAACCACCTTTGAATCAATGACCGGATCCTTTGAATAGCCGACTGGATCCAGACCTTTGCCCGCCTGCTGAAGCAGAGACTGATACCTGTCGTTGAGATTCAGCTGCCGCAGGTAATGCTGCGCGTCCCGAATAATCCCAGGACCCGCCGGGAAGACGCAGGCGCCCTGAGCTTCCGCAAGGGGAAGCAGGGCACCGTAGGTTCGGAACTGTTCTGCGATCAGCTGAGGTGCTTCCGAGGTAGCGCGATTCGGGGTCTGACTCCACGCATCGAGCAGGGTCTGGCTGAGGAAAGAATCCTCATCCAGAGCTTTTTGGGGATGTGTGGTCATCATCATGTACGCCTTCAAATAGCTCAGATCTTCCGCGTTGCCCGGGCTGGCCCCGGCCAATGCGCTCAGATGAGCGGCGATCTGTTGCAGAACGGGACCCAAAACCTGCTGCCGCAGATCTCCGCAATAGGCGGCTTCGGCTTGCGGCAGAAGATTCTCGCCTGAGTACAATCCCCACCGCATGCTAAGATCTACTCCGGTCCTGCGATATCCCAGTAACCGGACGAGCGGTCGGCGCAGTTCATCGAGACGTCGCACCGAAGTTCCCGGAGCATTCTCTCCTGCCAGTCTGGCGCCGGCGATCAGATCCTTTTCCAGATTTCGGTTCCGGACGTAGGAAACACTCAGCCCCAGCAGCAGCAGGAGACCCATTGCTCCGGCGGCGCCAATCAGCAATGCCCTTGTTCGGTCTGTTCGGGAGGTTTTGGCTGAAACCCGCAAAGCGGACTTATCCTGCAGGATCACGAACTCGAGAAGCGGCGGAAGAAAGAGCCAAACAGTCATTTCGCCCGGGCGCCCCGGCGGACTCTGAGGCGCAGGCGCCGCCGGAATACCCTGTTTTATGAACGAGGTCGCGCCGTCAAATTTCACCGATGTCTCCGGTGCCACCTGGACTTCGCGGTTCTCAAGCGGGTCAGCCGGCACACTGCGGGTGCCGGTAAAGTAAAAACCCCGCAGGAAGGGGCTGACATGCAACTGGCTGGGACGAGCCAGGTCCAGAAGAAACTGCGTGACATTCTTCTTCAGCTTTTGAAAGTCGCGCGGGAACGGGTATTCCAGTGGAATCCGGGCGCCGTCTTGCTGGCGACTGAGCAAAGGAACGCGGGCGTCAACCAGCGCAGAAGCGATTCCCGAGAATTCACGATTGAGGACCTGTTCCATGTCCTGAGCGTAGACGCCGGGAGCCGCCGGATTAAACGGTTTTATGGTAGCCCCAAGAGCCTGTCTCTGCTCTTTGGCGGAAAGATTACTGAAGTACTCCGCGCAGCCTGGTATCCCGTCGATTCTGGTGAACACCACGTAAACAGGCAACTGCACGCCCATGATCTCGGCCGCGCGTTCCAGCGCGGCGTTCCATGGGAGGGCGAGTGCGGCGATGTCGTCCGGAACTTTGGCGGCGGCCACGGTAGCCTGGTCCATGCACAGGATGATGCCGCGAACCGGTTGATCTTTGCCGGAAAGGGAGGAAACGCCGCGGGGCGTGAGTTGCCGGAGTATCGCTTCCATTGAAACCGGGTCCAGCGCAGACTGCCCGGAAACCTCGATGAATACGGATTGTGCAGCGAGCCAGATATTCAGGTGCTTCGTCGGCGTGACCGCGCCGTCGGAGTACACCTGGCCCGCCAGCAACTTCCGATCCATTCCGGAGCGTTCCACGAAACTGGTTTTTCCGGATCCGGCGGGTCCGATCACAAGGAATGCAGGCAAGGTCGAAAGGGAAGCTCCCTTCATCTTCACGGAGTCCCGGAGAATCCTTTCGGCGTCTCGCAGCAGTTCGCAGATGCGGTTAACATCCGACGGGGTTTCACTGCCGGGAGCACTTCGGTCCGCAGGTCTGCCCGAAGTCTTCCGTTTTCGCCACCACAGGAAAAACCCGAGGCCGAGAACGACCAGGACAGCCAGCAGAAGCAGGATCAGAAGCAGGCTTTTCGCAGTCATGTTTGCCCCTATCTTGGAACGTAACGCGCCAACTCCGCGGCACCCCGGGAAAGCAGGGCGTGGTAGACGAGTCCAAGTAGCACACACAGTAAGAACACGGTGACGCCGCAAATCAGGGCCAGTCGGGTAAGTGTATTGGAAGCGACGGGCGCCTCGACGTTGGTCGTTGGCCGCCATGAGGGCGACAGGTTAACGGGATCCGCGCCGCCTCTGGTTCTGATTATTTTCTCCGCCATGGGGTCGCGCCATGCCCTCATGTACTCCGGAGGAGCGGAGTCGTACCTGCCGCGGAATCCGAGCGCGAGACACAGGAAGTAGACTTCCAGTAAATCGATCCCGGCCTTTGTTTCCTGACGATTCAGGGCCGCCTGCATGTGGTCAAAGCATTGTTCGCCGGCTTTCAACGTGCCGAAAAGGTCGTGCATGAGCGGGCTTCGGGCCCACTCCCGGAAAGCGGAATTTGATGAGGTCATTATGGTCTCATCGACCAGCGCGACGACGGCGAATGAAGCAAACCGGATGTCGTCGGAAGTGTACCCCAGATTCCGGGCCGACTCCTGGGCATCTAGGAGAGCCTGCCTCATCTGCATCCGGAAGCGCGCCGAATCGGGAAGTGATATCTTTTTCAGTTTCAGCCGGGAGATAAGAATAAAGATTTCCTGATAAGAGGAAGCCAGATTCGGAGACGAAACGACTGCGAGCGCGGGGGTCATTCAGGTTTGTCCAGGATCACGTAAAGTTTCAACTCGGCATTCGGTATTAGCGACGGGATTGAAAATCCCACGCTCCGGAAGTTCCGGACGGCTTCGAAGAACTTGTGGCCGGTGTCGATACCGAAGTACACTTCACCGGCGCGCGCGGGGGGCAGGGAAGGAGGCGGCACGGGCAGATAGCTGAAAGGCACGCCCGGCAGATTGCGCGCGACAATTCGCGGGATCAGTTCCCATGAAGAAATCTTCACCACGTCCGGAATCCGGTTGATGATCGTTGCTTCCGACGCGCTGCCGCAAACAGACATTACCCATCGCGCGCGGGCCATACAGAGCTCGTCGGGCACCGCGCCCTTCAGGAACATCTCCCCCCCGCTACCGGGGGTCTGACCGCCGCCGGGGTCGAATGCCTGGAGTGGAATAGAAAAGCAGTCGGTCGGCAGCGTCAGTTCCAGGTGACGCCGAATATGTTCGTCAACCGCGCCGAAACACTCTCCCAGTGCCTCATGATCATACTCCGGCAAACACATGGGCGTAGAATCCGACGCGAACGTGCAGAGGGCTCCCGCGAGACGGCTCATGTCCCGATAGAGCTGCGCGGGATGAGGGCTTCTTCCCGCTTTCCACATCCGCAGGACCGGGAGAGATGCATTCACCGTATGGAGCAGCCAGAACTCGACCAGCTCCCGCTCATTGCCCCTCAACTGTGATGCAGCCGCATCCCGGCGGAGCGCGGTCAGATTGCGGCTTTTCTCGGTCAGGATCCCGAGCAGGCGCTCAAGCAGATTCTGCAGTCGGGGACTGGCCGAAACCCGCAGACAGGGAGGCGCGAAAGACGGGTCGAGGACGTAGGCGTTTGCCCCCTCCCGCCGGATGCGGGCCAAAGGCATGGAAACGTCGGTTTCGGTTCTTTCCCTCGGTGCTGCCACGCGCAGATCCGGTCTCATCACCTTGACAGATCTGACGTCCTGACCGGTGTTGGCGTCCGGCACTTCCAGGGAAGAAGGCTGAAACCGAAAGCGTCGCCCGGAATCGCCCGGATTGCCGTGCGCCAGGCAGGGCTTATTTTGGCGATAGGAATCGACGCAAAGGTAGAGGAGTAGTGGCTGCCCGGAATCGGGGAAAAGATCCGCGAAAGCCAGAACGGGCGGGAGGTCCTCATTCCGCGTGAGATCGAAGGCCATTCCGTCCGGCATGAAACCGCTAAGATGATGCAGGCGGAAGGAACCACTGCGCAGTTCCGCCTGGTCGATCTCGATGTTCGTGAAACCAAAACTGTACGGCCAAAAGCATTCGGAGAGAAATGCCACGGAGTTTTCAAAGAAACGCGCCTGCGACTGAAAATGCTGAGGCGCGAGGTGCATTCCCTCTTTCCAGACGAGCTTGTGTAACCTCGGGCGCATTATAGTTGGGTTTTCTCCCGATTTAGGAACTCCTACTATACCCAGGAGAGCTTTTCCTTACAACCTTTCGTTCAGGATAGTATCGTTTATATATACCGCCGGAAGCCGGGTCGCCATGAAACTTTATCAGGAATACGATTTTTCAGAGTTCAGTCAGAAGGACGGGGTCATGGTTTCGAACGGGCAGGAGCGCAGTTCGAAGAAGCCCGTTCAGATTCATTTGTTCCCGTCAAACGGCTCGGCGGAGGCGCAACGGCTCTGGCAGCTCGTTTTGTCTCTGCCGGACACCGCCCGCAGCAGGATTGTGAGGTTCGGGCAGGGCGAGGGTGGACACTACTTTGTTACGGAACCTATCCCGGACGGATTATCTCTGAGAACCTGGATTGAGCGCGAGGCCACCTCCGCTCGCGCCAGATCAGTCCCTGCAGTCAGCGCGAATACCGCCGGTAATCTGAGGCAAATGGAGATTCACCCAGCCCCGCTCTCTCCGATGCTGCCGGGGCCAGAGACCGTGCCGCCCGAAGCAGCGGGATTGACAGCCTCCAGCACTCAGCCTTCAGTGGGGACGGTTAATTCATCCGCTAAAACGCCGACTCCGAATCCGGTCACCGATCCGGTTCCGCGGTCCGGCGAGGCCACCGTGTTTATGCGGCAACTCTACGACCAGCCCGATGGCCCGGTCGCCCCGGTCCCCGGTATTTCGATCTCCGCGGCTCCGATTTCTCCCGTGTCCGCAACAAGTTCGGCGGCACGTCGATCGGACGGCACAACCGAATTCGCGCAAATGCTGCAGGAGGGCGGACGTGACGCCCGCGTGTCGCCGTCATCGAACGTTTCTTCTCCGTTTGTCAATGATTCCGTACCAACAGGACCCCCTTTCGAGCTGACGCCTGGCCCCCCGGCCGGACCGCCGCCGTCGCGTATTCCCCCGTCTGGCTCGGGTGGTGAGACGGAATTCATGATGAAGATGTTCGGCAGTTCCGGAGGGCCCGGGGGCACGTTTATTCCGCCGGAACAGCCGAGAAACGCAGTGCCGGCACCTCCCTCAGTCGTCGCACCAGCCTCACCAGGGCTGGGAACCTGGGTATTTTCAAAACCGGATTCGTCCTCAGGAACGCCGCCCCCGGAGGAAGCAATTGCTCATACCCGCGCCGAAGAATTCGGCCATTCACTGGCCAGCGCGCCCACGCCAGCTATCCCTTCCCTCGGGGATTCGGCTTGGGTGCCCCCGGCTCGGCCGTTTCCGGTCGGGTCTCCGATTCTTCCCGTTTCGAAGGATCTCCCGGTGGTGGACCACGTCCAGCGACCTGCCGGTGGAATGGAGCCCGTATACCCTTCTCAGCGCCCCGATCCGGCTGATTACACTCCCGCAAGCGCGACAAAGACAGAAGCAGGCAGGCGCCTGCCGTCCTCGTTCGATATGAAGACGGTAGTGATCTTTGCCGCGATCCTCGTGCTTTTGGTGCTGGCCATCATTGGCGTTACTGAATTCATGGGTTAAGATGGGTTCGCCCGGCCAAGGTGACTCCAGATCTGCGGCCCGGAAAGCTTCCAATCTCAGATGCGTGAGTTTAACAAAATAATCAGTTCCATGATGGGTTGTGCCACAACCGACGCATAAACCGATAAATTTCGGCTGTTCACAACGCCCCGCCAGTAATCCCCGTTCGTTTCGAGCTGGAAATACTGGTATCCGTGCCGCATCCTGATTACGTTCGGTATCTGCTGTACGCGCGTGAGCGTGACGCCTGTAATGGCCGTATTCAGAATCCGCTGCATCTGGTCCGAGGACGCAACTTTCAAAGAATCCGCATTTACCTGCTGTTCCGGGTGGAGTTCGGACTTTACAGCGAGGTAAACCGCCCGGCATTCCGCGAAGAAGCGGTCTTCCGGAACGAAAACCGAGTACAGGCAGGCCTGCTCCGTGAGTCTTAACGGCAGGGACACGAAGAACCTGGGGATGGCTGTCTCGAGCAGGTCGCGCAGCAGCCCGTCCAGCTCCGTGAAACATTTTCCCAAATCGTCATGGTCGTAGAAAGGCAGATTGTTCGGATCCACTTTTAAAGTGAAGGCGGTCAGCGCGCCTGCAAGCGCCAGCATTTCGGCGAACTGCTCCTGCGGATGGAGGTGAGGATGGTTCAGGAGGTTGCGGATTGCGGGATAATGCTGGTTCACCGTGTAATGCAGCCAGAAGGAGGACGCTTCCGCCCCGGTGGTCACATCGACAATCCCCTGGCCACTCCCTCTTCGGTTCTGCGCCTGTTCCTGGCTTTTTACACTGAGAACGCCGGCGAGAGCCCGCAGGATGGATACCAGGTAATTGCTCGCGGACACCCGCAGGACCGGAGGAACGAACGCACGGTCCAGTTCATATCGGTCGCCCTTTCTGGCGACTCGCGCCACCGGCAGGACGGAGTAGCCGGAGGGATCGTCTTTTGGAAAAAGGAAACGCAGATTCTTGTGCGCGATCTGGACGGGCTTTTCATTCAGGCCGGATGTCTCGTCCCGCAGGTTCAGCAACCCCGCGGTAAAGCGGGTCGAGTTGTTCGTTCCGGGCTCAAACGAGACATTCTTCTGACCAGGATGGTATTCGGGTACGGCAAGGAGAACGGTCAGAGCCGGTTGCCCCTCCCCAAAAGCTCCTTCAAGAGAGCGTTGTTCCGGTTCGGGATCCGAACCGGGAAAATCGAATGGAAGTCCGTCGGGGAAAAAGCCCGAGGCCTCCTTCACGCCAAAATAGCCGCCGGCAAGCCGCGCCGCATCTATCGTAAGCGTGTTGAATCCGTAAGGATATCCAATCATGGAGTCCATGAGGAACTTCAACTGGCTGTCGAGATAGAGGTCCTGGCTTTGCAGGTGCTGCGGCTGGAGGAATGCCCCCTTGCTCCACAGGACGGACTGAAGTTGGCTCATGTGAATCTACCTTAGCAATGTGCCGCCGGAAGTTGTCCGAAAGGAATAAGAAGGTCGGGCCCGCGCAAGCGGCGTTTTCAGCGATTCCCGCCGGGGCTGAATTCCCGGAGCGTTATCCGGATCACGTCTTTGGCGGTCAGTCCAGGGATCCATGCCTGGTATTCACCGCCAATGAGCAACACTTTCGAATCATCCAGGTTTTTTCGCTGGCCCGCGGCTTTTCCGATATAACCCCACGCACCATTGGTAAGGGAAACGCCGATCAGGTCCGTCATCCGGTTCCATTCCTCGCTGACGGCAAGCCTCGCGCGCGCAAAATCGCGGTCACGGCCGCCGAGCCGGGCAGCGCGCGTCCGGAGTTCCTGAATCCCCGGCACGGTCGCTCCGGTGGACAGCCGCACAGACTCCACAAACTGCCACCACGGAGTGATTCCGCGTGGAGTAATGAGGGATGTCGTCCACTTGAACAGCCTCGTCGCGGGTGGCAGCCACCGAACAACTTCGGGACAGCCCGAAACAAAAGCCGATCTTACCGATTGATCCGCGATAGCTGAGAACTTCGGCGGAGTTGACAGATTCATCTTCCGGCGATTTTACAACAATTTCTCCCGGGCAGGGAACCTTTGTTTTCTATCCTTGGCTTTTGGGCGGAATGCCGCATGTATCTCGGGGACCAGGCCGAAGAGTTCGGTTTCCGCGCACTTCAGTCATCTCCTTCGCGTCAGTTTCAAAATTAAGTCGGTGAGATGGGCAGGATTGATGCACAGATTGACCGAAAATGTTGTAATTTGATACAGATGCGGATCCAGAATCGGCAAGCGACGATGGACGAGTTGGGAAAACTGGCCGACAACGGCTACGTCTACCTGATTCTGGATGCCTGCGATGCCCCGGCAGTTCCGAGGAAAGCCCATAATCTCGGTCCGGAACTCGCAACCTCCCTCTATAATGGAACCGCCCAGGAGGACTACTGGGCGATCGCGCCCTATCTGTTTAAAGCGGACAAGCGACTGCTGACCTGGGTTGAGGAGTCGCTCGGCTCCGAACCCTGGGGCATTATTGTGATATCCACGGCGGACCTGGCCGCAGTGCGGGCGCACTTCCGGAGATTTCTGATCGTCCAGAGTCCGGAGGGGGAGCACTGGTATTTTCGCTTTTACGACCCCCGGGTGCTGCCGGTGTTTCTGGAATCGTCGAACGACGACGAACTGAGGAGTTTCTTCGGTCCCATACAGGCCTACGCGGTAAGAGACATGGATGAAGGAAAAGTTCGGATTATGAAAGTGGGTCAGAGTTCCTGAGATGCCGCCTGCTGCCCGCATTACAGATATGCATACCTGTCCCATGGTGACGGGACTGGTTCCTCATGTCGGGGGTCCCATCCTGCCGGCTGGTTGTCCGACGGTGCTGATCGGCTTTCTGCCGGCCGCCCGTGTAGGGGATATGGCAATGTGCGTGGGTCCCCCGGATGTGATTGCCAAAGGCTCCGCGACTGTAATCATCGGGAACATGCCCGCGGCGAGGATCGGGGACCAGACGGCGCACGGCGGCGTTATCGTTGTCGGTTGCCCGACGGTGATCATCGGCGACACCGGAATGGGCGGCGGCGGTGGCGCCCAGGCAGGGACGATGAACGCAGCGAAGCTGGCTGGTGCGGCATTCGCGAAGATGGGATGCGACAGTGCTGCCGCAGGCCCGATTAAAACGGACTGGCTAAGCACGGGTGGCGCGTTCGGCGCACAGGCGTCTTCTTTCAGCAAAGCGAAAAAATACGGCACGCCCTTCTGCAAGATATGCGAGCAGATGCGGAGTGAGCCGGGGGGGACCGGATCGTAAAATGCTGAGGATCCGGGCCGAACACCTGGCCGCCCTCGAAGTGCAGCAGGCCAGCGGTTTTGCAGACCGAATGATGTTGCATCTGCGCGAAATGTTTGCGGAGGAGGTGTTCGGTCTCGACGACGACCTTCTCCGGAGTTTCGCAAACAGAGTGTCGGCCATTGGGGAGGAATGGGGGATAACCGAGGAGCCGCATGTGGAACGTTTAATCGAGCTTTTCGTCAGCTTTAGTGATCTGCGATCGCCGGTCCGGCCTGAATGGATTCATGACACGGTCACTTTTCCGGGCCGGCCCGGGGAACAGGTTCTGCGCATGCTGGAAGACGGGTTGTATTTTGGGGACAATGCCTGATGCCCTCGGGTGGCATGGAGCACGGCACCTCCGGCTTTGTCAAGAGGGTTGACCAGGCGTTTTACGATCAGGTGAAAAAGCAAAATGGCGGCACGCTTCCGGCGAACCTGGTCGACAGCCGCGGGAATCCCCGCAAGCTGACAAATGGTCCTGCGGACCGTGCTTACCGCGAGGAATGGAAGGCTGTGGCGGCGCGGGTCCGGAACTCGAAAGCAGTCGTAGGCAAAGGTGTAAAGGTGGCCTGCGTCCCCTGCGCCGCAAAGGCAGGTGGTGTTACGATCCCCGCTATCATTTTGCCAGGCAAAGGCGGTGTCAGGATGAAAGCCGGGTCCGGTCCGGCCGGGAAGATTCCTGTCCAGATCAAAACTCCTCAACAACAGGCGGAGCCTTGCAGGGCCGAGACGCTGGTCGTGGCGTGCAGCCACGAAGGTGAACGGAAATTTACCCTGGAACTGCCGCCGGGAAAAAGTGACGGGTCGCCGCCAGTGACGGAATTTGAGGTGATCGACGACGGCGGGGAAACGATCACCTGCACCACCAGGATTCTGTCCGGTCCCTGCACCACCATTCACAAGGGCAAGGTGTTCGACGTTTACCCGTGTGACTCCGTGGAAACAAGAACCGACTCCCGGCTTGTTTTCAGGGCTGCTCACGACCCGTCGGCTCAGCTTGCGTCCTTTGCCGACCTGTTTTCTTCCTGCGGCGCCTGGAGCCCGCACACTTTTACGATCCGCACTCAGTCCTGCCAACAGACACAACCGCTTACGGCGACGGTTCTGGTTTACCCGCAAATTCAGTGGGACGTGGACATTTCGCTCTCGGCCGCGACGAGCGAGGAATCGCTGGAACTGGATTTCAACGGTAAAGTTGCGGTTACCGTGACCGGCAGGAAGAGGGAATTTGGCGGGGAGATCAAATCGGATCTGAACCGGGCTCTGAACATAGTCGCCCTTGTTTTTAAGATAACGAAGTTCCTCACCAGGCTGGGTGCCGAACTCGGCGGAGTCGAGATTTCGTTCGACTTGCCTCAACTGCGGTTCAAGGGTTCCTGGGGCCGGAAGGAAATCGGGACGAGTCCGAAATGCGGGTTTGTCTCGGACTGGAGTCTGGCTTTTGCGCCCCTCGTGCGGGTGACACTAAGACTCGACATTGTCGAGTTTCTGGTGAAGAAATTTCCGGCAATCGGCCAGGCGATAGAACGGCTTCGCGAGGCCGTGAGGAAAGAGGCCGATGTGGAAATCTTCTTTGAGGCGAAGGGCACGATAGACGGGAAATTCGCTTACCGGAAGGCCGGTTTCCAGGCTGGCGAGGCGGACGGTCATCTGGGCGGAGAGTTGGAAATGACGCTTGAAGGGCACGCCAGCGGCGACTTCAAAGTTCTGTTTGTTCACGCCGGCGCGGAGGGCAAATTAGGGGGGCGAGCCACCTTCCTGTCGGACATCTCGGCGGGTTCCGATGAAAAGGGCGCATACGCACAGGGGTGTCTGTCCTTCGAAGGCCTCACGCTGTACGCGATGGTTGCGGTGGATGGCGGCCTGACCTTTACATGGCCGCCCGAATTCGAGGACCCTCCTTCCGTATCCCAAACGTCGGGTGATGAAACAGTGGAGGCCAGCATGAAACAAGGTTTATCCGGGAGCATCGTGTATCAGCACGACTGGCAGGTGCTGAGCCCGGCCACGCTGCTTGGCAGCGAAGAGCATCATTACTTCCTTCTTGCCGACGAGGGAAACTGAATGGCGGGAGAATTGCAGCCGTGGTACACCGTTCACCTCAATCTGGCAGGCTGCGTTTACGACGTTCGCGTGAACGACGGTCCGCTCTATCAGAATGTGAAGGGGTTTCCTCTGGTGGTCGAAATCCCGGTGAACAGGTGGCTTCGCAGCGGGGCGAATGAGATCAGTCTTCATCTTCGCGCCCTGCCGGGTAAGACGGTCCTCGGGAATGACTGCAGGTGCTCCGCCGCGGTGTATCGGCGGAACAAAAGCGAGGAGCGCGAGAAACGGACCGAAGTGGCGCGGCTGGAATATCCGGGACCGGCCCCGGTTCGTCGGGAAGGCGGGGACACGATCGTGAGTATGCCATTCGGCGCCCGGCTTCCGTTTGCAATGTTTCGATGGTTCACATCCGAGGAAATTGTTCCGGGCGAGACCACGGTGGCAGCCTTGACGGGAGAACTGCAACGCTTGCACGATTTATTCGCCGCAAAAAACCTGGATGCTATCGCGGCGCGGTTTGCCGTTCGGGACCAGGAAGAGTCGGCCTCGGTTTACGAGACCCTGACCGAAAAGGTTGCCGACACCAGGCAACTCTATGCTCAGCTATTCGATGACAGCAAATATAGTCTGCGACCGTTATATGTGGAGAATGCGCGGTTGCGTCTGTTTGGAGGAGGAAGGCTTGCTCGTCTGGAAATCCCCAACGGGCAATCGCCGCTTTACTACATGACGACGGACCGGCAAACGGCAGCGTACGTGGAGGTTATCTATTGCCGGGGAGCTGACGGGGGATGGACGGTCGTACGATAAAGAGATACAGCCACAAACCCCTGTACCTCGCTTCGCCTTTGCGAAGTCTGTGGGTAATCTAAGCTATGATCGGTTGTCGTTCGCAGCCACATTTTCCGCTGTCCCTTATTCTAAGCTGTCTCACCCTGCTCGGCTGCGGAACCCGCGGTCCGGGTGTGGAGGTGGATCGGCAGCCCGGATCTTCCGGCATGCTGCCTGTGACGTGGTCGCCGGCACTTGGTCTGAAATCTCTTGGAGATATCGACAGGCGGCTTACTGAGCCCTGGGACGTCAGCTTCGAGCTTCGGAACGGCAATACCGGCGCAACTGTTCAGAGCTGTGCGGAATATCTTGCCTTTCGGGGCCAGCGCGTCGGTGTCGAGCCCGAATCGGACGGACCTTCTCTGATGCGTATATCCGTGGATTGTCTGGCAATCGACGGATTGCGGAACGCGAAACCCGCCAGACTGTCCAGTATCGGAATGTTTCACCTGACGATGGACGTTCTTCGCCTTCTTCCGCCCGAACTTGGACCGGTCGTTTCTGACGACGACGAGGCGCGCGTTTCCCTGGCGTCGCGGGCGGGCCTTTCATGGAAAGCAGAATCGCCGAACGCGACAGTTCACGCCGGCGAGAACGATGAGATTATCATCACCGAGCCCCACTATATTACCAGGCTGTCCGAAATGGCGCGTGCCGACTTTTCCGGTGGCGGCCGGCAGCAAGTCATGATCCGCTCGCTCACCGAAGGGATCAACAGTTCCTGGACTTCAGCGAGGTTATTTCTTCTGGACCAGGAAGGCACAGATGTCGTGATAACAGTCAGAAAGCGGTATGAGGGGCCGGGTTTTCAGCGGTGAACCCCGGCGCCGGAAGCGCTTCTTAACGAGAGCTTATCGATCTGAGCCGCCTGCAGGAAAAGAAGCCTGGTGTTCAGATTACGCTTCGCGCCGACTGGCGGCGCGCGATGACACTCGATTGCGCACCTTGCCCAGTCGTGCGCCTTCGCCGCCCTGGTAAGCGAGGGAAACTTTGACGCGACGCTGCCGGTGTTGTATTGGAGGTCGAGAAGAGCGAGTTGGGCGGAAGCGGGGAACTTGTCCCACTCGTGAAATACCCCTCGCAGAGAAGTTTCGAAAGTCCTGATGCGCTTAAACAGGAGCGCAGTAATTTCTTCTTCCTTCAATACAAGTGTAGTGTGCTTGCCATACCATCTGGCTGGAAGGTTCGGCGTCAGCGCTTTCACTTTACGGAATTCGGCTTCAATCTCCTGCCGGGTAGCACGGCGTCCGACAGTGATGCCGGTACCGCCGTTGGACATCGCCGGTACGGCGCCACCCGCGGTTGATCCCGACATGCTTGCCTGCGAGGGCTTCCCGGCGCCGAGGAAGAAGGGATACTCCGCGGCAATACTCGCCGACGGAAGCAGTTGCCCGACGCCCACCGTCACTTTGCCCTTGCTGTCCAGGTACATGTGGGCGACACGTCCCTCAACGTCGGGACTGCCCAGCATCGCGGCAGCTTCTCTGTAGTTCAATTCTTCTCCTTATCTTAAGCGCGTCTTTACGCGTGCGTCACGCGAAGCGGTATGGACATGCCGTACGCAGGCGGTTCTGGGGCGCAGGTGCTTCGTGGCCTGCCTGCAGCCCATGCCAATCCCTTCTCCATTCCATAGTGTTCACGCCGCATTCGCCCGAGGTGCCCGCTGGTCTCAAATGAGTGAAAACCGAGAGCGGCCAGGGAAAGCGGACGTCCCGCGTAACCGGTGCATCCGCGCGACCCGGAAACAGGATTTTACACCAGTAACTGTCGAAGCGGGTATCTGTTTTTCCGATTTGACCTTGTTCTTCGGAATATCCGAACTGAGCCCAAACCATGAATACAGCCGGTAAGCGCCGCGACGGCCAGGGTAGCTGTCTGTTGCCGGGTAAGAAGATCATCGCCCGGGGGGCTGGCGACCTCCGGAAGGGGTCGATGACGACACCGCTCCGGGGCGGCACGCCGGGGCAATCCCAAACAAAGCCGGTTTTTATAGGTGTAGTTGCGAACTGAATACAGGAATCATCCGCGCGACCAATAATAAGGCTTGTAATAGTAGTCTTGCTGCTTTACAATCACTGGCACGGAGGGTTTTTGGCTAATCAGCAGCAGAAATTAACGCGAGTGCGCAAACCCCGCGTTCATGTTACGACCGACGTTGTAACCGGCGACGCTATCGAGATGAAGGAGCTACCTTTTGTCGTTGGCGTTCTGGGAGATTTCAGCGGGCAACCGACGGGTCCGCTCCCGCTCGTTCGGGACCGGAAATTCGTTGAAGTGAATCCGGATAAGTTCGACAGCGTGCTGAAGAGCATGAAACCACACCTGGCTCTGACCGTCGATAACAAACTTCAGCCGGAAAAGGAGGGTCAGGGGCGGATTAAACTCGATCTTACCTTCGAAAAGCTGGAGGACTTTGAGCCCCAGCGAATCGCGGAGAATGTTCCGGAGCTGAAACAGTTGCTGGAACTTCGGACCAAGCTGAACAACCTGAAGGCGACGTTCCAGGGAAATCCCAACTGGGAAGAGCAACTGGACAGCATTGTGCGGAATACCGAGACCCGCGGGAAGCTGGCCGCGGAAATTCAGAACTCCAGGAATCCGGAATGAGTCAGTCCGAAGCTCCTAAACAGCAGAGCCCGGAAGCAGCCGGCGTCGTGCAGGAAAGCGAGCCGTCAATCCTCGACCTTGTTATTAAAGGCGGGCGGTTTACCAGCGCGCCGGAACGGGCGAAAGACCTGGTCGGTACCTTCGTCGACGAAATCCTGCAGGGAAAAGCGAAACTGGGGAAAGACGTCGAAGAGACCGTCAACGCCAGGATTGCCGAGATCGACACTCTGCTTTCCAGACAAATCGATCAGATTCTCCACCACGAGGACTTCCAGAGGCTGGAGGCGACGTGGCGGGGCTTACGGCACCTTCTCGATCAGAGCGAGACAGGGCCGTTGCTGAAAATCAGAGTTTTGAACGTTAAGCAGCAGGAATTGCTGAAGGATTACCGAAAGGCGTCGGAATTTGATCAGAACGCCCTTTTCCAGAAAGTGTACGAAGAGGGCTACGGAACTTACGGCGGCGCTCCCTATGGCGTGCTCGTCGGTGACTATGAGTTCGACGCCAAGCGCGCGGAACACGTGGAACTTCTGGAGTACATTTCGGGAACGGCTGCCGCGGCCCATTGCCCTTTCCTTTCGGCGGCAAGCGCATCCTCGCTGGGCGCCATCGACGAATTCACGCAGATCAGTTCCATCCGCGATATCTCGGCCGCATTCGGCGCGACCGACTACGCCAAATGGAAATCTTTCCGTGAGACTGAAGACTCCCGCTATGTTGGTCTCACCATGCCGCACATGCTGATGCGTGTCCCTTACGGCAAGGACCGTCAGGTGGAGGAGTTCGACTATCAGGAAGACGTGGACGGCACGAATCACAAAAAATATCTGTGGGGAAACGCCGCGTATGCTCTGGCGAGCAAAATGACCGGCGCGTTTGCTCAATACGAATTCTGCACCGCGATCCGGGGGCCGGAGGGCGGCGGTAAGGTGGAAGGCCTGCCCGTCCACAATTTCCAGACCTGGGACGGCGACATGGTCATGAAGTGCCCGGTCGAAGCGCAGGTCACGGATCGCCGTGAAAAGGAACTGGCCGATCAGGGCTTTATTCCGCTGGTGCATTGCAAGGATACCGATTTCGCCGCTTTCTTCAGTGTGCAGTCCTGCCAGAAACCGAAGATCTACTATACCGATTCGGCGAATAAGAATGCGCGGCTCTCCGCGCAGTTGCCGTATGTGTTCGCCGTCTGCCGTTTCGCGCACTACATGAAAGTCCTGGTTCGGGACAAAATTGGTAAATATATGTCCAAAGGCGACATGCAGAGATTCCTCTCGACATGGATTGCCGAGTTTGTCCTCGACATGGACGATGGTTCGCATGAGCAGAAGGCCAAACGCCCTTTGCGCGCCGCGAGAATCGAAGTCGAAGAGGATCCGGCGAAACCGGGATCGTACCAGACGACGATGTATTTGCAGCCTCACCTCCAGCTGGACGAACTCAACGTTTCGCTCCGGCTGGTTGCGGAAATACCGAAGCCCAAGGGGTAAGCGGTTCTTATTCCGGGCCGACGACCAACCGTCCGAATATTTAAGGAGCGTTCACAGTGGCAATTGACGCATTTATCAAAATCGACAGCATTGAGGGCGAGAGCCCGGATTCAAAGCACGGCAAGGAGATCCAGGTTCTCTCCTTCCATTTCGGGGCTGACCAGCCTGCTTCGTCCGGGGTTGGAGGCGGCGCGGGTGTCGGAAAGGTGCAAATCCATGACCTGACCTTCACCCATTACGTCGATAAGGCGAGTCCCAAACTTTTTGTTGCCTGCGCGACCGGCGCGCACATCGCGAAGGCCGTGCTCTCGGCGCGCAAGGCCGGTGGCGACCAGCAGGACTACATCATTATCACGCTGACTGACGTGGTCGTGGCGTCCGTTCAGGCGGCCGGAAGCGTGGAAGGCCTACCTTCGGAAACGATTGGTCTGAACTTCACCCAGATCAACTTCGAATATAAGGAACAAAACGAGAAGGGCGCGCTGACCGGCACGGTCGCGGGCGGCTTCAACGTGAAAACGATGAAGAAGGTCTGAGATTCGTCCGCCTCGCCGGAACGTTGTGTTCGGCACCGGGTGAACGATCATTATGCAGCAGGCGAGGCGACTTTATCGCGAGGGCAATCTGACCGGGGCTATCGGTCAGCTTCAGAACTATTTGCGGGACAGCCCCGCGGATAAGGAAGCGCGCGTTTTTCTCTTTGAGCTGCTTTGTTTTACGGGCGAGTTCGATCGCGCCCGAAAGCATCTTCTGCTTCTGGCCGGGGATTCGAACGAAAATCGTCTCGGGACAGCGTTTTACGCAGCTGCCCTTACGGCCGAAGAGGAACGGCAGCGCTGGTATGAAACTCCGGCGTTCGCCGGGGCGGAATCGGAAGCGACAGGGCAACAAGACTGCGTTGAACCGGATTCCGTTGTCAGCGGCATATGGAACGGTCGGCCCTTTTCGGGGATCCGCGATATAGATCCCCGTCTGGGGCCGTCGCTGGAGTTCCTGACGGCGGGCAAATACCATCGCATCGAATTCCGAAATCTGAAAGCGATTCGGCTGGATGAGCCAAAGCGACTCCGGGACCTTTACTGGCGCAGCGCCAACATCGAGCTGTGTGAAGAAATGAGCTCCGAATCGCTGCACGGCGTACTGATACCAGTTCTGTATCCCCAAAGTTATCTGTTCGACGATGACCAGACCCGGTTGGGGCGCACAACGGATTTTGCAATCTCCGGGTCGGGGCAGGAACTCCCTTTCGGCCAGCGAATCCTTCTGATCGGCGATCAGGAAGTTCCCCTGCTCGATATTCGCTCGGTCGCATTCGGACCACCGCCACAGTGGGGGGGGACGGCGCATGTCTGAAGAGCTCTTTACCACGGAAAACCTGCTGGAGTGGAGCGCTCTGCTCGAGGCCATCCCGGGCGACAATCCAAGCGGAGTATCTCTTCGAAACACCCCGGCTTATGATCGCATCCGTGATTCTCTCAAGCCTCAGGATCCGGTTGCCTCCGTGGCGAAACCGGTAAATTACTCGGAGATCATCAGCTCGGCGAGCAACGTGATCGCAACGAAGTCGAAAGATCTGGACGTTGCCGTCTGGCTGACCGAAGCGCTGGTTCGCCATCACTCGCTCTGTGGTCTTGCGGAAGGACTTCGCCTGATTCAGCACTTGCTCGACCGCTACTGGCCGACGATATTCCCCGAAATCGACCCTGACGATGGCGACGAAGGGTTTCGGGCAAAGCCGCTGAACAGGCTCAATACAGCCTTTGTCAGCGCTTTCTTACACCTCCCGATTACCCAGGACGGCAGCCGGACCGTTCATGAGTTCAACGCTTCCTGTGATGTTCCGACCGTGCTTCAGGCCGACGAAAGCACCGGCCAGAGGGAAAAACGCGAGAGAGCTCTGGCCGAAGGTCTGGTTTCCCCGGAAGAACTCAAGCGATCCGTCGATCAGACGAGTGGACTCTTTTATGAGCAAATGCTTTCTGAAGTGCGCTCCGCTGTCGAGGCCGCCCAGAACCTGCAAAGGGTTTGTGAAGATAAATTCAAGACCGACGACCGTCCGTACCTGACAAGGTTGTGCGAGCAACTGTCGAAGCTTGCGCTTACCGTCGAAGCGGCGCAACGGTTCAGGACACCGGACAAACCCCGCACACGGCCCGAACCGCCCCCGCCGCCACCACCGCCAGCACCGCCACCACCGCCACCACCACCAACAGTCGAATCCCCGCCAACACGGCCGCTAAGCGTTTCCGAGTCGCGGGATTCCGTGAACGCCGAGGTCCCGGCGCCCGACTGTCCCGGTCTTTCCGACATCTTTCAGCTTGCCGCGACGATGCGCCGGGACGACCCGGCCGATCCTGTGCCCTACATGCTGCTGCGCAGTTGGCGTTTTGGTCCGATGCTGTCCCGCGGAAGTTCCGCCGGGGATGCACTGGAGCCGCCTTCCACCGAGCTGAAAGTGGCACTTCGGCGTGCTTACCTGAACAACGACTGGTTCGGCGTTCTGGAGAACACGGAACGGGGGATGCAAGCCGAATGCGGCACGTGCTGGCTTGACTTGCAACAATATTCCGCCCGCGCCTGCCGGGAACTGGGCCACGAAGCCACCGCCGCCGCTATACGGGGGCTGACCGCGACATACCTGCGGGCGCAACCATGGCTGCAATATGCCGTGATGCTGGATGGCTCACCGGCGGCCAGTCCCGATACGCTTACATGGATCCGGACAGAAGTGGAGTCGGACCCTCTGAAGGAACGAACGGAATCGCTTGAAGAAGTGCGTTCCTTCGAAGACGACCCCTTCGACGGGAAGGAGCCCGACGCCTTCGACATCGCCATGAACGAGTTGAACGCCGGCCGTTTCGGCGAGGCGGTTCGTGTCCTGACCGAAGCCTCTGCGGGCGAAGAAACCGGCCGCGGCAAACTGCAGCGGCGGATTCAGTTGGCGAGGATCTGCATGGAGGGTGGCCAGCAGCGGATCGCGTTACCGCTTCTGCAGGATATCTGCGCCGTGATCGACTCCAGACAGCTGGACGGTTGGGAGTCGGCGGACTTCGTGGCTGTGCCTCTGGCGATGCTCTACCGCTGCTACGAACACGCCAACGAGTGCGAGGACAGGCGCCGGCTCGTTTACGACAGAATCTGCTCGGTTGCGCCGCTGAAAGCGCTTGAACTCACCACAGGGTCATGATCGTCTTTTCTGTTCTGAACAGGCTCGGCAGCGAGCACGGGGAAACCGCGGCCGGCGCGGAGAGCGATTCGAGAACGAGAAATCCACGCTCTCCGAGGCAGCGAGACGCGGCGGTCTCCGCTGGCGAGTTTGCGAAATACCGGAACGCGGTAATCAGGGATATTGAGTGGCTTCTGAACACGCGACGAGTTCCCGAGGACATTCCGGAGCAATACAGGGAGATCCAGGAATCCGTGTACAACTACGGTCTGCCGGACTTTTCCCAGATGAACCTTAATCCTGAGAAAAATGAACTGCATCAGGATCGCCTTGCCTCACTTATAAAAGAATCGATCGCCAGATTCGAGCCGAGAATTCTGGACGTTCGCGTCAGTGTTCGCGAGCGGCCCGGGCCGGGCGGGATTCTGCAGTTTCAGATCTTCGGGCGACTCAGGCTGAAGCCTGTGCCGCAGCCAGTATCCTTCGACACGACTCTCGATGTGACCCGGGGAGACTACCGCGTCGAGGCTTCGGGAGACAAACTTGGCTGATTCCGCATCGGGGCCGATCGGCTCCCCTCAGGATGACGAGCTCTGGCAGCGACGGATCCGTCGGCAAAATTTTCTGGGCTACTACGACCGGGAACTGTCTTATCTCCGCCGCCTGGGCGCCGACTTCGGGGAAAATCACAAAGGCGTCGCGTCCAGGCTGAGGCTCGACCCGGATCATTGCGACGACCCGCACGTCGAGCGTTTGCTGGAAGGCTTCGCGTTTCTTGCGGCCCGCATTCATGCGCGTATCGACGATGAATTTCCCGAGATCGCGGGTGCCCTTCTGGAGGAACTGTACCCGAATTTCATCAGGCCCGTACCGTCCGTGTCCCTGGTCGAGTTTCAGACCGATCCGGAGCGGGGCAGGCAAACCACGAACCGCAGCATACCCCGGGGAACCATTCTCGAATCGAATCGGATCTCCAGGGAAACCTCGCCACAGTCCCGCCCCATGGAAGAGTTTGTGTGCCGGTTCCGTACCTGCTTCAATACCGAACTCTGGCCACTCGCAATTGAGAGCGCAACATGGCGCCCCGGCAGTTCTCTGCCGCCGGCCATGATCAGCGAGCAATCCACGGCCGCGGTTCTCGAACTGCGGATCGCCTGCACGCCGGATGTTTGCTTCGGGGATCTCAAGAATCTCGGGAGCCTTCGATTTTACCTGAACGGCGGCCGCGATGTGGTTTACCCTCTGTACGAACTCCTTCTGAGCAGGTGCCACACCATCCTCCTGCGGGATGCGTCCGATTCCGGGCAGTCAAAAGCCGGAGCCGAGACCCACGACGTCAGGCTGCGGCTTTCACCGGCTGGGTTCGATTCCGAGGATTCTCTCTGCCGGGATGCCGGAAGCCGAAGAAGTTTCGCCGGCTACCAGTTGCTCGAAGACTATTTCGCATTTCCGGAGAAATTCCATTTCGTCGACCTGCTTGGAATGGAAGCCCTCGCGAAATTAGGAGGAGCGCGAGAGGCTTCTCTATTCTTTCTGATATCGCCCTTTGACCGCGCTGAATGGCGTAACGTCCTGGAGCACGGCGTCTCCGCCAGAACCTTCCGTCTGAACTGTTCCCCGATCGTCAATCTGTTTTCGATTGCGTCCGCGCCCATACAGGTCCGGGAGAACGTTTTCGAACTGCCCGTTCCGGTCGCGTCGCGCATGGAAGTCTATTCGATCGACAGTGTCCATGGGCAAACCCGGCCTGCCGCGGAACGGGTTTCCTACCAACGCTACATCGACTGCGGACGGGAAGAAGGCATGGAGGGCACGGCCGGGTACTGGAACGCGGTCAGACGTCCCAGCCGCTTCCTCGAAAACAGTTCCGAGATGTTCCTCAGCCTGTTTGAGCGGAACGGGGGGCGGCCTGCTCTTCAGGTGAACAGTCTGACGGCGGGTCTGACCTGTACGGACCGCGACTGGCCTTTCCACCTTCCCATGAATCAGAGTCACGGAGATTTCTTCGTGAACGACCATCCGGAGATCCGGAAAATCGTTTGTCTCCGGCAGCCGTCACGGGGCGGTCCCGCGCCCTCCACCGAAACAAGTCTGTGGCGACTCTTGTCACAGCTTTCTCTGAACCATTTGTCGCTTGTGGAGGAAGGCAGAAATGCGCTGCAGTGTCTGTTGCGGGTCCATAACCTGGCAGGCCGGGATTTCGGCGATGAGAACATCGACGGCATCAGCGCGGTGAAAAGCCGGCCTCATTTTGCGAGGGTTATGTCGGAACACGGAATGGCGTTCGTCCGCGGGAAGTTCGTCGAGATCGCGCTGGATGAGAGACGGTTTACAAGCACCGGGGCCTTTCTCTTCGGCAATATCATCGAGCGATTCCTTGCCCTTTACACCTCTCTGAATTCCTTTTCCCAGCTCAGCCTGACATCCAGTATGCGAGGAGACCGCGTCATTCATACCTGGCCGCCGCGTTCCGGCGCGAAGATCGTGATCTGAGGCATGTCGATTCCCATGAGTTCCGATCCGATTCTCGATCAGCTGTTCGCCGAACCGTGGCGTTTTGAGTTCCCGCAGGCCATGCGGATACTGCTCCGAAACAGCGCTCATGGCGATACGCCTCTCGCCGAGACCCGCCGCTACGATTCGGCAAATGAGCCGGTCCGCATTGGCGTTCACCAGTCACTCGGATTTCCCGCCAGCGATATCCAGTCGCTTGACCCGCTGCCGGATTCCGCCCGGCCGGATCAGAAGGCGAAGATGCTCGTGAATTTCATGGGATTGACGGGCTCATCCGGTGTTCTTCCGCTCTGGTATACGGAATTTTTGCTGGACAATACGCGCAAGGATCCCGCGACGGCCGAGTTTTTCGATATCTTCAACCACCGCATGGCCATGCTCTTCTACTTCGGCTGGGAAAAGTACCGGTTTCCCGTCGTGCAGGAACGAAGACCCGATCACGATTTTTTCCGCCAGATGCTGTTGAGTCTCGCCGGGATGGGCACTGAATACCTGCAGCGCCGTCATGTTATCTCCGACGAAATATTCGCGAAGTATGCCGGACTTCTGGCGATTCAGCCTCGTTCCGCGTCCGCCCTCGAGACGATCCTTTCAGACGATCTGAAAGTGCCTGTCGAAGTCTGCCAGTTCGCCGGCAACTGGTACCAGCTGGACGGCGAGAGTATCTGCCGTATGGGCAACCGGGAAACGGAGTCGGAGCAGTTGGGGGTCGGCGTTGTGGTGAGTGAGGAGTACTGGAGCCAGGAGTTCATGGTTCGGCTCCGCATTGGCCCGCTGGATCTTTCCGATTACACGGACTTTGTCGGCCGAGGTTCCGCCCTCGGCCGCGTCGCGGAAATCTGCCGGTTCTTTTCCCGGGATGAGATGGTTTTTGAGGTTCAGCTGGTCCTGAAGAAGGATCAGGTTCCCGGTACGCGTCTTCTTTCGGAGCCTCATGCCGACGAAGAGAACGGCGACAAAGACGGTAACGGTGAGATGTATTCCCGCCTTGGCTGGACAACATGGGCTCGTTCGGTCGCGGAAAGCGCGGAGAAATTCAGCGCAGAGTTCGAGCGCGACGCCGACGACGTGATTATCCGGTTATAGTCCGTGTCTCTCTGGTTAACCAATTCGCCCCTGAGTGTAATTTAAATGATAAACGTCAGCCTGCAGAATCTGATTCACCTGTTGAACGCAAAATCGCGCAGTGCGCTTGAAGGCGGGGCGGGACTCTGCCTCTCCCGCGCACATTATGAAGTGGAGATTGAACACTTCTTCATGAAACTGCTCGAGGATACCGATAACGATCTGCTGCGGATTCTGCGGCAGTTCAAAGTCGACGCGTCCCGTTTCACTTCGGACCTCACGCGCAGCCTGAACTATCTGAAGGCCGGCAATCAGGGGACCCCCCACCTGAGTGAGACTCTGGTGAAGTCTCTGGTCAACGGTTGGGCATTCGGATCCATCGATTTGCAGGCCGCACAGATTCGTTCCGGCTTTGTGGCTCTTGCCGCGGCAGAAGACGCGGATATCACTCGCATGCTGGCGAAGGTTTCTCCGGAATGGACGCGAGTGAATGCCGAGGCGCTCCACGCGGAATTCAGGCTCATTACTTCCGGCTCGCCGGAGTCCGCGGTTGCGGGCCCGGAGTCCCCGGGTGGCGCGGCGCAAGAGGCGCGGGAACTGCCCGCTTCCGCCGGGTCCACGCCGTTCCTGCAGCAATACACGCAGAATCTTACGGAAAGCGCCCGTGGCGGGAGGCTTGACCCCGTTTACGGCCGTGACGCTGAGATCCGCCAGTTGATCGACATTCTCATGAGGCGCCGACAGAACAACCCGATCCTGACGGGTGAGGCCGGAGTCGGAAAAACAGCTGTGGTCGAAGGACTCGCCATGAATATCGCCCGCGGCGATGTACCGAAAGAACTTCGAAATGTCGAACTGCACAGCCTTGACATGACACTTTTGCAGGCGGGCGCCGGCGTTAAAGGTGAGTTCGAAAACAGGCTGAAGGGTCTGGTGAATGAAGTCAAGTCTTCACCGGTCCCCATCATCCTCTTCATCGACGAAGCGCATACGATGATCGGCGCCGGCGGGCAGGCCGGGCAGAACGACGCCGCCAATATCCTGAAACCTGCACTCGCGCGCGGGGAATTGCGGACGATCGCGGCCACAACGTGGTCGGAATACAAACGCTACTTCGAGAAAGACGCGGCGCTGGCCCGGCGCTTCCAGGTGGTGAAAGTGGAGGAGCCGGACGAAGCGCAGTGTCTGCTGATGATGCGGGCTCTCGCGCCGTCTCTCGAGAAGCACCATCGCGTGCGGATCCTGGATGAGGCTCTGGCCGCGGCAGTCCGGCTTTCGAGGCGCTTTCTGACGGGACGGCAACTTCCCGATAAAGCAGTAAGCGTCCTCGACACTGTTTGCGCCCGCCTCAATATCGGGCAAAATGCCCGGCCCGGTTCTCTTCAGGACCTGCACCTGCAACTCGACGATTTGGGAATACAGGAACGAATTCTTCTCAGGGAAACCGCTGTGGGCTCGGACCACACCGCGCGTCTCGCCGAAATCTCGGCGCTCCGGGCCGATATTTCCGGGAAACTGGCGCACGCTGAAGCGCGATGGGAGAAGGAAATGGAATTGGTCCGGGTGGTACGCCAACTCCGTGACGAACTGGAGGGTCTCGAAGCCGGTCACCCGTCCGGCCCGGTTTCACTGGCAAAGCTGGCGGAATTAACCGCCGAGCTCGGGTTGCTTCAGGGCGAGACACCGCTGGTCCGCGTCTGCGCCGACGGACAGATGGTGGGTGAAGTGATTTCTGCCTGGACAGGAATCCCCGCCGGCAAGATGATGCGTGACGACCTGCATAATATTCTTACGCTGCATGAGCAACTGAAGAAGAAGGTGATCGGACAGGATCACGCTCTCGACGCCATCGCGCAGCGCATTCGGACGTCGGGCGCGAATCTGGAAGATCCGGACCGCCCCGTCGGGGTCTTCATGCTGACCGGGCCAAGCGGCGTCGGCAAAACCGAAACCGCGCTTGCGCTGGCGGACTTACTCTATGGCGGGGAGCGCAACCTGATCACGATCAATATGTCCGAGTTTCAGGAGTCCCACACCGTTTCGACTCTGAAAGGGGCGCCTCCCGGATATGTCGGTTACGGAGAGGGGGGAATTCTTACCGAGGCAGTCCGGAAGCGGCCGTATTCGGTCGTGCTGCTGGATGAGGTGGAAAAAGCGCATCCCGATGTGCTGGAACTCTTCTACCGCGTTTTCGACAAGGGTGTGATGGAAGATGGTGAAGGCCGCGAGATATTCTTTCGGAACTGCGTCATTCTGTTGACGAGCAATGCAGCGAGCGACACCATGATGAAGCTCTGCGCCGACCCGGAGACGATGCCGTCCGTTGCCGGGCTGGCATCCGCCATTCGTCCGGAACTCGTGAAAATCTTCAAGCCCGCTTTCCTCGGCAGGTTGGTGGTCATTCCTTATTATCCCGTTCGGGATCAGGCTCTCAGGACGATCGTGAGGCTAAAACTCGACAAGATCGTACGGCGAATGATGGAAAACAACCGTGTAACACTCACTTACAGCGACGACGTAGTGGATTCCATCGCCCGGCGCTGCACCGAAGTGGAAACCGGGGCCCGCAATATCGACAATATTCTGACGAATACGGTACTGCCCGAGATCTCCCTGCTCCTGCTTACCAGCATGGCGAAGGGAGAACCGGTGCGGACAGTCGGGATCCTGCAGGAGGATGGAGGCGCGTTTCAGTATGTGCTCGCCGGCGAAGGGGCCCGCAGTTCGGGGAAATAAGGAATTCCATGGATTACACCCAGGATGGCCGGCCAATCCGGCTTGATACCCCGTTGGGCACGGATGTTCTTCTGCTGGAGGAGTTTACGGGCTTCGAGGCGGTCTCCCAGCAGTTCTCCTTTCAGCTCCGCGCGGTTTCGACGGATGGCGCCCTCGCACTCGAAGATCTTCTCCAGAAGCCGGTTGTCGTCACGCTGGCGCAGGCACAGGGCGGGGGGCGATGCATTCACGGGATCGTGAACCGCGCGGTGCGACTGGAGCGCATGAAGGGGCTTACCACATATCACCTGGAACTGGTTCCGTGGACGTGGTTTCTCTCTCTTTCGACGGACTGCCGGATATTCAAGGCGATGACCGTGCCGGATATCGTAAAAGCCGTCTTCGACAGGAACGGTTTTACCGATTACCAGTTCGAAGTCACAGACCCCGGCGAACCACGTGAGTACTGTGTTCAGTATCGGGAAACGTGTCTGGATTTTGTTTGCAGACTGCTTGAAGAAGAGGGCATCTTCTACTATTTCCGGCATACCGCGGAAAAACACACAATCGTCATTGCCGATACCGCGAGCATCTTCGAACCATGTCCGTTCGAGGCCCGCGTGGAGTACGGATACTCCTCGGACACCACTTTGGCAATGGACGTGGTCAAGACAATCGCACTGGAGCATTCCGTCAGAAGCAGGACGGTTTCACTGACCGACTACGATTTTCAGAAGCCAAAGAACAGTCTCGCCGTCCGCGCAACGACCAGCCGGTACGATTTGTACGACTACCCGGGCCGTTATCTGACACTGGAAACGGGTCAGCGTTACGCGAAAATCCAGCTGGAAGAACAGGAAGTCCAGCGATTCACGCTTGGCGGCACCGGCAATTGCCGCCAGTTCATCGCCGGCTGCAGGTTTGATCTGCATGACATCACCGGGCAGGTTGCGGACGACACCTTCGTCCTGCTTTCCGTCGCGCACTCCGCGAGCGCGACCAGTTACCGCTCCGACGGACTTGAGCCGTTCATCTACGAAAACCATTTCCGCGCGATCCCTTCGGCCATAGCCTACCGGCCGCCGCGTGTCACCCGCAGGCCGCTCGTGCAGGGGACACAGACGGCCGTGGTGGTGGGCCCGGCCGGAGAGGATTTCAATGTGGTCGACAAATACGGCCGTGTGGAAGTGCATTTTTTCTGGGATCGGGAAGATAAGAGCTCATGCCCGGTCCGTGTCTCACAGGCCTGGGCAGGTAAGAACTGGGGGGCCATCAATCTCCCGCGAATCGGCCAGGAAGTCATCGTTGATTTTCTGGAAGGCGATCCCGACCGGCCGCTGATCATCGGCCGGGTCTACAATGCGGAGCAAATGCCTCCTTACGACCTCCCGGCCGATCAGACGCTGAGCGGGTGGAAGTCGCGGAGCTCCAAAAACGGCCAGGCTGCTAACTACAACGAAATCGTCATGGAAGACAAAAGGGGAAGTGAAGTGATCCGCATCCATGCCGAAAAAGACCTGAACGAATTTGTCGAGCACGACACGCTTGAGTACGTCGGTAATGACCGTCATCTTCTGGTGGACGGTTCGCAGGCGGAGAAAGTGACGGGCGACAAGCATCTTACGGTTAAAGGCGAACGCCGTGAATCGATCGGCGGCGACGTCTCGGTCACGATCGGCGGTAAGCAGGATTCCAGGGTCGGGTCGGTTTACAGTCTGGAATCGGGGCAGGAGATTCATATCAAAGGCGGAGTGAAAGTAATCATAGAGGCCGGGATGCAGATCTCACTGATCGGCGCCGGCGGATTTGTGGATATCGGACCCGCCGGCGTCACCATTCAGGGGACCATGGTGAAAATCAACAGCGGCGGCAGCAAAGGTTCAGGGACTCCCGCCGAGCCCGGGACTCCGAAAGAACCGATAAGAGCCAAATAGGACCGGCATTCGGGTACGACACGGCGGCCCGCCCGTCCTGGCTTGAACCGGTGCGTGGCGCGCCGCCTTCGGTCCTGGATATTCAGGGTAAGCCGGAACACCCCTGTCATGAATCTGCGCCGAATTACGCCGCCCGAAGATTTTTTCGGAAACCCGGAAATATTCTGTCCTGCCGGCGCCCTGGATTACGCTTACAAATACAGGTAAGACTGTTCGGCGTCGGAGCGGCTGCGAGAACCGGCGGAATGCCGGAAAACCCCGGTATTCTTTTTGTTTCGGGACGAACGGATTTTCTTATTATGAAATTGCTTGAGTTTGCTCTCCGCGTAGTGCGACAATCGTGTGCACTCCGGATTATTGCCGGACAGATTTGGCTGCAGACGAAAGACCTGAGTCCTTTTCAGCCGGCCAGATGACGAGGACTACGTTAGTGCTGACAAACGCCTATAACTTTTATCGTGTTCCGGCAAAAAAAATCATCATGAGATCGGCCCGGCCGGCAAATCCGACTGTCCCGCGCGCGGCATTTGTCGCGGCTCTGCTTATTGCGGCCGCCGGCTCGCCTGCCTGGTGCCAGGCTCCCGACCAGCTCCGGATTATTGTTACGGCGGGCGAGGCGGCCGTCCACCACCCGGCTGACAAGCCCGACAAAGGCGGCGTCACCATCGAGGTCCAGGTACTGAACGAACTCGAGTTGCCGCAGGCTGGCGCGGCAATCACCTTTGAAGTGTTGCCCGGCGCCGCCGTTTCCGCCGAAGACCCGATCGCACCGGCGGACGCGAAAGGGAAGCCGAAAGCCCGCAGGAAAAAGAAGCCCGTGCAGTTGAAGGAAGGCCAGAAGCTCGCCGCCGTCGTTTTCGAAGGGGAAAAGACGAAGATTGATTCGATATCGGACGCGGAGGGCAAGGCGCGGATTACCGGCGTCGTGGGTAACCGGGTTAATGGCCAGTCGCGCGTGACGGTCAGGGCGGCCTTTGAAGGTAAGGAAGGAAGTAAGACCGTCAACCAGTTAAACGAGCGTGGTCCTCTCTGCCCCTCAAAGTGCAAAGGGATCGTAGCCGGCAGCATGGCGGCCACCGGCATCATTCTTTATGAGACATTGAAGCCCGGGCCGCCCGCCGGAACACTGGGTTCTGTGACGCCGACGACGACGCCGCCGAAGTAAAAGTCAAACGGGCGGGATGGCGACTATGAAGACTTTAGCGTGGAGTCCAGGAGATACTTGTGTTTAACACCAGCAGATATTACGGATTAGCCGCTTTGACGTTGACCGCGACCGGTCTTTGTGCGCAGACCACGGCACGACCGGTTGCTGCCGCACTTGCGGATCCCGCTGTTCGCGCGCCCGTGGTTCAGATAGGCGCGCCGGTATTAGGCCATTTCTATGATCCGGACCAACGCCGTATTCAGCCCGTGATCGGCGTCCCCGGCAGCGGATTTTTCGGGCCGGCCTTGTCCGCAGGCGCTGGTGCTCTCACCGTAGCCGTGTCACCGATGCAGGATTACGCCCTGACGGCTACGTCCGATGTCGCTTTGCTGTCGATGATCGGTCTCGGGGAAGTTCCCTCGGAGGCGACTCTGCTCACCGGGTCCATTCCCGGAATCGATCGCATTGCCCTCAGTCCGGCCGGCACATTTGCTCTGGTCGTCTCCTCGGCATCCCGTAGAGCGCAGATCTTCGAAGGGTTCCCGGCATCGCCGAGATTACTCCGCGACCTGGATCTGTCCGGGATGAGCGGGAGACTCTCGGCGCTCGCCATCGACGATGCCGGCGCTTCTCCGCTCTTTGCTGTTACCTCCGATTCCACCCGGGTTTATGCATACCGCGCTTCCTCCGCGCCTGCCGTTGTCTATTCGGCGAATCTCATTTCCGGCATGGACTTCCTGAGAAACACGAACGACGTTCTTCTGGCCGATCCGGCTGAAAATCGGGTAATCCGTGTCCGCGACATAGCCGGGTCGCCCAGTGCGACAGTAGTTGCCGGTATGGACTCGGGAGTAACCGGCCCTCTCGCGGTAGCGGGATCGACCGATGGCACGCGGGCTTTCATTCTGAACCGCGATGGCACTTTCCTTTCGGTTCCCCTCTCGGGCGGGCCATTATCGGCAACGTCGTGTTCGTGTGTCGCAACGCAAATGCAGCGCGTGCGCGGCGTCGACACCTTCCTGCTGACCAGTTCCACCAGGTCTCCGCTTGCTGTCCTGAACAGCTCCGGCGACTCCGCTCAGGTTGTTTTCATGTCAGGTGATTCGCCGCGGACCGCGGTCGTCGGGGAGGAAAAATAATGCGGGCAGAGCTGATGACGTCGGGGGTAAGCGTCATGCGCAAAATTCGCCAGGTGCTGCCATTTACACTCCTGCTGACGGGGTTTATCTCTTCGTCGCAAGGGGCCGTGTCCATTACGTCCTGTCCTGTCCCGATCGAAGTGGGCCAACCGATCGCTCCCGGCTCTTCCTGCGTGGCTTCGGGCGCAGTGGGTGCGGTCACCTGGTCGATCACTAATGCTAACGCCGGACCCGGCTTTGCGATTACCTCGGCCGGCGTACTGAGCGGAAGTACCACGGACGCCGCGCTCAACTTTAGTGTCACTGCCGACGATGGAACGACCCACGATACAAAGGTCTTCAATGCCGCTCTTATATCCGCTCCCACCATTAGCGCGGGTTGTTTACCGTCGAGGCCGTTTGAGGTAGGCGTAACCTATTCTTCGGCGTGTACGGCAACAGGAGGCACACCTGCCGGATATTCGTGGACGATTTCCGGGTCGCCAGGCAGTGCCGGAACTGTCTTCCCCACAACCGCATCGGGCTCCATGCTCAACTACAACGGCACGCCGTCGGTCGCGGGACAAACCGGCACGGTCACCATTAGCCTGCAGGATGGGGTTTCGTCAATCGTCGCGACGAAAACGCTCATTTACACCGCCGTGGCACCGGCACTGTCGATCAGTTGCCCGAATGTGAGCGGTCCACGGGAAGTCGGACTTCCATTCACCTCACAATGCACCGCTAACGGCACGGGAGTCGGTCCGTTGACCTGGTCGGTTCTGGCGGCACCCAACCCCGCTGCCGCCGCCGTGAACAGCACCGGGCTCGTATCCGCGACTCCGACCGCGACAACTGTGAATTTTACGGTGAACGCCCACGATTCGCTCGGTGTGGATTCCACCCAGGTGTTTTCCCCGAGCACCGTTTTCAGCGCCCTTTCCGGCAGTTGCTCGCCCGGAACGGGCGCACTGGAACAGGGCGCCACCGCAAGCCCCTATTCTGTTACGTGCACCGTGACAGGAGGCGCTCCTCCCTACAACTGGTCCGTGAGCAGCGGCACGGTGCCGGCCGGCCTCGTGCCAAACTTCACGACCTCTTCCAATAGCCCGGTCCAGGTACTTGCGGGAACGTTTACGAACGCGGGGGGCGGTCCTTTCACCCTGCAGGTCAGGGACAGCCTTATGGCAATTTCTTCCGTAGCGCAGTCCCTGGGCGGTGTTGTCGCTGCTCGTCCCGCTTTCACGTGCACGCCCGTGCCGGCCAACGTCACGTTAGAAGTTGGTGAGGCTTATGAATTCGATTGCAGTGTAAGCCCCGCCGGAACTCCTCCCTATACCTGGAGTGTCCCGGGTAAGCCGGCGTGGCTGAACATTACCTCGGTCAGTGGAGCCGCCCCGCTTGTCTTGCAGGGTACGCCCCAGTCCTCAGATGGCGGAGTCCCTGTGAGTTTCACCGTTTCCATGAACGACGCGGCAGGGTCGGCCGCGACCGCCACGAATGCCATGGTGAGCGCAACCGTCACCAGGAAACCAGCGATCAATTCCTGTGTCCCGCCCACTAATCTTGAAGTTGGCGCCCTGATTACGAGCGCGGCTTCCATATGTTCTGCGGTCGCAGGGACCGGAACGGCGCCGCTGACGTGGACAGCGACAGGTCTTCCCGGTGGAGTTACGATGACACCGGCGGGCGCTTTATCGGGAACGCCGACCGCACCCGGATCTTTCCCGGTGACGGTTACCTTGACCGATAGCGCGCAGCCGACTAACCAGCAGTCCACGACGGTAACATTCTCGCTTAACGTAGCGACGGCCCTGAACTCGCCAGTCTGTGTTCCGGTGGGTACACCTGAAGTCAATGTTAGCTACTCGGTGGCATGCTCCGTGCAGGGCGGCGTTGGACCTTACACCTGGATGTTGAACTCGGGGCCTGTATCGCCGGGGCTCGCGATCGCCGCCGGTGACGGTTCTTCTGCGGTACAGGTGGTGGTGAACGGAACCTTTACAACTGCTGGCTCTTTTCCCTTTACCCTGAAAGTAAAGGACGGTGCTACATCGCCCGTTACGGCCGTCGACAGCGCGGATTTATTGGGAGGCACGGTCGTGCCTCCGCCGACGCTGCAGTGCCAGCCGTCGGTGGGCGGCGTCCTGACGCTGCCGGATCACATGGGGGTTCCTTATTCGTCCGTTTGTACCGTCGTCAACGGAACTCAGCCTGGCACGCCTACGGGATTTGTTTTCTCCATCGTGGACAATACTGTAGGCCATGCGGCAGCCAGCCTGCCCCCGGGTCTGTTCAAATCTCAGAACGGCCCGCGAGCATTCAGTATTTTCGGCACTCCCAGTACGTTTGGCACGCTCTACAATTTCGGCGTCCTGGTCGCCGATGGCGCAATCGGAGCGAACGGGCAACCGCAACCGCAAATGGCTTTTCAGGACTACTCGGTAACACCCGTTCAGGGATTGCACGTGTCCTGCTCGCCCTCTTTGGGACCCACTGAGTACGGCATTCCTTATAGCGCCACCTGCACAGCCGCGGGCGGGACGCCACCCTATACGTGGGTTCAACTTCCTGTCGCTACCGGTTTGACCATCAGCCCCACGACCGGCGCCACGGCTACTGTCAGCAGTAACGCCGGTGGCACCTCATTTCCGGTCGGCCAGTATTCCTTCACGGTGCAAGCCAGCGATTCCAGCGCTGCCGTACAAACGGCCACACAGACCTTCGGGCCTGGAACGACTCTTGCGGCCCCCACTGTAACCTGCGACAAAACGACAGGACCCACGGAAGTGAACCTCCCGTATACGACGACGTGCCGCGTATCCGGAGGACAGATGCCTTACACCTGGAACGCAGGCAGTGGCTCCGTACTGCCGCCCGGGCTCACCATTTCCGGCAGTGGATCCTCCATCACGATCAACTACACGCCCGCTGCCGGCGCGGCAAACCGCACCTTTAACTACACCGTGCAGGTTTCGGACACTGGGGTTGATGCCGGGGGCACTTCAAGACCTCAGTCGGGGCTTTCCGGTTCGTTTGCCGGCACGGTTCAGCCGACTCCAGGTTACACCTGCAGCCCCGCGGGAACCGCCGGCCCAACCGAAGTCAATGTTAACTTCGCCGTGACCTGTACCGCCAGCGGCGGCACGAAAATCTATTCATGGGCACTGACCGGCGCGTTGCCGGCCGGTCTCGTGATGAGTACGGCCACCAACACAAACAGCAACGACACCGTTACGATTTCCGGCGCTCCCACCAGTGCAACCGCCAGTTACACGTTCGGACTCAAACTGACGGATTCCGCATCGATTGCGGCGCCGCCTCCCGATACGACTTTTACAGGCGCAATCCTGCCCGCGCCCGTCGCCACGTGCGACGTTACTGCCGGGCCAATCGAAACAGGCATTCCGTACAGGGCAATCTGCAGCATCCCGCCAGGGTCCGGCACCGGACCTTTTACCTGGAGGATCCCCACCACGGGGGTGCCCGTTCCGGCCCCGCCGGCAGGCCTGACCACGGCGAACCTGACTGTAACCGCCGATGGCAGGACCGCGACCCTGAACTTTACACCCACGGCGCCCATCGACCCCGGGGCCAATCCCGTCGGATTCAGTTACCCGATCCAGCTGACAGACAGCGCGAAGGATAACAGCGGGGCAAACGCGAACCAGAGTTCCTCCGTATCGTTCTCCGGACAGGTCAGTTCCAGGCCGCTTCTCACCTGCGTGGACAACCTGACCGCGTCGCAAGCCACGAACACCAAGATGACGAGCGGTGGCTATCCCCTGGGAACGCAATACGTGGGGGCGACGCAGGTCGGTGTGTATTACACCAACACGTGTAACGTGACGGGCGGTATCGGGCCGTTTGCGTGGGCCATTAAAGACCGGACCGGCAATTCCGGTTCGAATCTCCTTCCCGCGGGTATCGAACTCAAAACCGTCGACGACGCAGCCACCATCAACGGAAGTCCAACGATGAAAAATACTTCGTATGACTACGCGGTGGAAGTGATCGACAATCTGAACAATTCCGTTGTTTCTTCGACGCTCCCTAAGCTCGCGCTGGAGTACAAAGGGGCGATTCTGGCGACGTTGACCGTCAACTGCACGCTGACGCCAACACTGGAGATCGGCGAGTCGAGGGCGGGCCCGTCCGTTTGCTCGATCGACGGCGGCACGAAACCTTACAAAGTTACCCTGACCGATGCGCCGGGCCTGAACCCGTCTCTCGCACCTGCCTGTAACTTTTCGGCCGGGGCCATGGGATGTTCGATCGATGTCTCGACTTACAGTTTTCTGGCCGGCAGCAGTCCACCGCTCCAGCTCGGTTGTTACCTTTATGGAGCGGAGCCGACTTCATTGCGGTTTACATCCGTCAACGTTCCCGGAGGTTCCGGGTCCATTGTTCAGGCTGTGAATTTCAGTTTGTCCGCGTCCGCGGCATCGGCCGGGTACTGTTCAGCGGGACCGGCGACTTCACCGACCGTCGCCTTCCCGTTTACGACGAACCAGACGAGCGTGGCAGTGGTGTTCTCTCCCACCCAGACTTCAGGCGGTTCGCCGTTCGCCCCCACACTGACGATCACCGACAGCGCACCGACAACGGTGACGCAATCCACGCAGCTCTCCGTTACCGTCAACGATACTCTGCGGATGATCTGCACCAACCCGACAGCTCCCGTTCAGGTTGGAGTCCCCTACTTCAACAGCTGCAGCACTGTCGGCGGAGTCGGCGGTGTGGCATGGTCTCTTGTCAATGTCGGGGACAATATCCCCTCGGGTCTGCAGTTCGTTCCGAACGGTTCGACCGCTACGATAGCCGGTACGCCCCTTGTCGCGGGCGAGAACTTTGGCTACACGATTCGGGCCACGGACATAAACGGCGTTCGCGCTTTCTCGTTGGTGTACCGTGGCGCGATCCGGAGTGCGGTCAGTATCGGCTGCAGTTCTTCTCTTGGACCAGCCGAAGCGGGTGTGCCTTTCAATGCCGTAACCTGCAGCGGCACCGGCGGAACAACTCCCTACACGTTTGCCTTGTCGGGTAATTACCCCGCCACTACTCAGCTGACCCCGGACAGTAAGGGACTTCAGGCGGTTCTTTCATCCTCCCCGAATCAGCTTTCACCCCCGGCGGATGCGCCTTATAACTTCACGGTCACCATATCGGACGCGGTGGGTGAGACGGCCGCACAATCCTTTACCGGAACGGTGGTGCAGTTACCGACCATCCAGTGCACGAACTCTTCAGGGCCTCTGCAGATCGGCGAGCAGTACCTTTCCGTCTGCACCGCGTTCCACGGAACGCCTCCCTATACGTGGCTGATTGCTTCCGGCGCACTTCCCCATGGGTTGACGGGGCAGACCTCGGCCGATAACAGGACGTTTACCATTGCAGGGCGTCCTGACTCGGAAATTTCCGGCTATCGCTATGGTGTCCAGGTACAGGACAGCCTGAAAGGAGCCTCCCTTGTCTCCACTTTCGCTGGTAATGTGCTGCCGGTACTTCGGCTGACAACTAAGTACACAACCACTACTCCCTCCGGCGTCCTTACTCTGCACGACAACGGCGTCAACACCCTCACCGTTAGCGTCGCCAACGCCGCCACGACGCCGTTTGCCGGCAAGGCGACGATACTGATGACATTGGATTCCGGACTGGTCGTTCAGGGTCTGCCCTCCGGGGCGGGCTGGGACTGTTCTGCGTCCGGTTCTTCGACTATCAGCTGCGTTCGGTCCGACAATCTTGTTCTTGCGCCGGCCGGAGGCTCCAACTCCGCTTTTGCTGACGTGACGGCTATCTTCACCGTAGCGGACGAAGCCTGCGGCGGACCGGTCGGTTACAGCGCCGGAGTTCTTGTCGGAGGCTTCCCGTACGATACCAAGGCCCAAACAGCCCTGAAAATCGCCGGCTGCCTCCAGATCACCAAATCACACATCCAAAGCTTCACGCCCCAGTCGGCGGACGGAACTGTAAACGGCTCCGGGACCTACACACTGACGGTGAGCAATGCTTCGACCGCAACTCTCCCGGCCAGTGTCATTCAGATAGCGGATGTTCTCGCCAGCCCTCTGATGATCGACGCGACAGCGCTCCAGGGCCAGTCACAGGGGAATTGGAAGTGCTCGGCGACGGGCAACAATACGGCGATTTCCTGTACGCTCTCTGGATCGGGGTATCAACCCGGCCAGATCGATTCGGTGATAACGCTGCCGGTTGTGGTCACCAGTCCGAACTGCAGTTATGTTACGGACGCCGCCACCGTATCTCTTTCAGAGGCGACTCTGGGCGCCGTGTTGCAGTCGGTTTCCGCTGATCCGACCAGCATCAACGGCATCGGTTGCATCACTCTTTCCGGGTCGTATACTCCCCCGGTCGGGTCTGCCGTGTCAGGTTTGTCCAAAACCAGCTCGCCGCCTAAGACGACAAAGGCGCAGCCCCGTGACAGCAATGCGAATGCTGTCGCCGGGATCTATAACATCATGGTCAGTAATACGAGTGAGGGTGATTTCTCAGATACCACCGCGACTGTCCAGGTTGCGCTTCCGGCAGACTTCGCCGCAACTCAGGTCGCCGACGGGAACTGGACTTGTGACACGACGACCAATCCGGTGCCCTGCCGGTTGTCGCCTCAGACGGTCATACAATCCGGTCAGTCGATGCCACTCCGGCTGACTGTCATTCCGCCTCCTTCGGCGCCTTGCGGCGTGTTTATGGGGAGCCTTAGTCTGCAGATACAGAATGCAACGCAGGGACAAGCCTACGACGTTCCATTCGGGATCCCGGGACCCTCCTGCCTCACGGTTACCAGAACATATCCGTCTCAGGTCAGCGTAGATGACAGGGACGGGAACTATACGCTCATAATTTCAAATCCTGGCGGGCAGGACATCGCCTCGGATGTAAACGTGAGGGAGGTTCTCCCGACCGGTCTCGCGCCGACATCCGTGTCGG
Source organism: uncultured Acidobacteriia bacterium (assembly GCA_903851195.1). Lineage (GTDB taxonomy): Bacteria > Acidobacteriota > Terriglobia > Bryobacterales > Bryobacteraceae > BOG-234. The sequence continues at coordinate 347,156 of CAINNJ010000064.1, read as the reverse complement.
GCGACAACTGGACATGCTCCATCACGGGGCAGGCGATTTCCTGCAGTCGCGGCGATGCGGTTGCCGCCGGGGCCAGCTACGAACCAATCAAGGTCGTCTATAACGTTCTGGCGACGGCCTGTCCCGGAATCACCGGCACGACGTATGTCAGTTCTAATCGGATCGACAATGGCGTAACGGTCGATAACCTTCCCCTTTCCGGGTGCTTCCAGCCGAGCATTCAGGCGCCTCTGTCTTTCCCGATCGGCGGAGCCGATCCCAACGCGGGTGTCGGAACCTATGTTCTGAAAGCGACATACCGGGGAACGGCTCCGGACTTCGGCGTCGTAAATGTCTCCGACACGTTACCGATAGGGTTTACTCCCGTAGCGAGTGACATTATCAACGCCAGTTCACCCGGATGGACTTGCACAACCACGCCGCCGTCGGACATCGGTCAGAGTTGGAGCATTTCGTGTAGCCGGCGGGCTCCCGGCACCTTCAGTGCCATTCAGATACCGATAGCTTCGGTCGACCTCGGTGCGTGTCCGGCGGGCAACCTGAATCAATTCAATCAGTTGTCCGCCGTGCTGAACCTGCTGAACGGAACGAGTGTTCCGGGTCCGATTTCGGTGAGAGCCCTCGCTACACCCTCCGGCACCGATCAGTGTCCGGCAGGGACTCTCTCGCTTTCGACAGTCTCGGGGGCGACCTCTCTGACCCCATTTGCGGGCACAACCTACCGCCTGACCGCAACAACCGGCGCGAACGGGCTTCCCGAAAATTCCATCGTCCAGATCACGGATGTGTTCAACTCCGGCGTCGTGCCCGACATCTCCGGTGTCTCCGGCCCGTGGACCTGCACACTTACCGGATCCGCGGTCACCTGCACGCTCACGACTACCGCCGCGTTGGGTCCGAACGTGCCTCTCGAAACTTTGGTACTCGGGGTAACGGTCGATTCCCGGGCTTGTCCCAGCGCGGACGATTCCGCAACCGTGAGTCTTGGCTCGGTGGGACTCCCGGGCCGGCAAATCATTCTTCTCAAACAATTGAATTCCGTTCCCATGCAGGGTTGCCTTTCGGTGTCACAGCCGACCCTCAGCTTTAACCGAATTCCTCTTGGAAAGGCCAGTGCTTCGCAGTCACTGCTCATTACCGCCAATGATGCCGCTCCGCTCACCGTCAAAATCGCGCCGGATCATCCGGAGTTATATACGGCGACCAGCGGAGATTGTCCCGATCTTGCCGCTTGTGTTCTCAAGCCCCGGCAGAGCATCCAGGTGAACGTGGTATTTTCACCGCAATGTATCGGATCGGGATCGATACAGGCTGGTACCCTGAACATCACCCCTGTCGTGAAGGGCGCGAAAGCTAACCCGGTTTCTCTCACGGGCTCCGCCATCTTGCCGGGGCCATTCAGTTATACCGGCATCTCCCCGCTGCAGTCGTTCAGCGATCCCGTTATGCTTGATGTCGGACTTGCCTCTTCCGCCTTCGCCTCCCTTCCTGCCGGGAGTTTCTGTACCGCCGGCGCTAAGGCGAACGTGACTGCGTCACTCCAGCGCGCATCTTTCGTGTGGACGGGTGACGCGAGCACCACTGACCAGTTCTACGATATCGCTCTGGGTAAGTGTTCTGCCTCCGCCGCGCAGAGTTGCCTGGCGTCCCTGAGCACGGGTACGGTAGCGGGCACACTCGCTCTGCAGACGGTATTCATGAATGGAACGACACCGGTGAGTTACCCTGACGATACAACCATCACGGTCACAGTTCCTCCTGTGAAACCGGTACTCACGAGCATGGCCAAAGGAGACTCTTCCACGTCGAGTCTTCAGATTAACGTTGCCGGCTATTCCACGCCTCGCGGCGCCAACAAGGCCAATGAGCAGGTCTGTTTCAAATTCTCGGCTGCTCCCGGCACAATCCTTGATGCGGGTCAACTAAACTCGTGTCTTGCCACGGACATCAGCACCTGGTATGAGCGTGTGTCCTCCTATCCGACCGGCAGTAAATTCTCAACAAACTTCACGTTCTCCTATTCGGGGGATATTGCTGCGATCGGCACGGTGGAAACTTACCTGCGCAACAGCTATGGAGACTCTGCTAAGCATTTGTGCCTCGACTTTAAGGCGGGTACGGTGAAAGACGGGTCCTGCACACAATAGACTGTTCGGTGTGACGGCGATAAACGGAAACCAGGAGAGTGCGATGAGTCTAAAAGAAACAACCAGTCTGGCGCTGGAAAACTCGGTGGTCAGTGCGGAGAACCCCTGGCCCGGCCTTGAATCTTTTCGCGAGGCGGACCAGCGCTGGTTTCAGGGGCGCCGCGAAGAGACCATGGAAGTGGTGAAGCACGTCAAGCTGGAGCGCCTGACTGTGGTGTTTGCCCTGTCGGGTATCGGCAAGTCCTCACTGCTCCAGGCCGGCGTGTTTCCGGAGTTGCGCCGGGATCGGATTTTTCCGGTCTACATCCGCCTCCGCTACGTCGGCCAGAATCCGGACTTGCGGGGGCAGGTTTTCAGCGCCATCTCTCACGCGGGCAGCGCGGCGGGAGTCTCAACACCCTCGCCGCGCGAGGGGCAAACGCTCTGGGAATATTTTCATCATGTGACGGCGGACTTCTGGACCAGCGATAAGGATCGCGCTCTGCCCCTGCTCGTTTTCGATCAGTTCGAGGAGATATTTACTCCCGGCAGGGCGCCCGATTGGGCCAACGCGTCCGAAGCGTTCCTCGACGAACTCGCGGATCTGGCCGAAGGGACCGTTCCGGTGTCCGTCACACAGCGCTGGGCCAGGAACCCGGCGGATAAAGATGAATACGCGGAGCAGGGGGAGTTCAAGGTCCTCATCTCGCTTCGCGAGGACTTTCTCGCCGAACTTCTGGATCAGAAGAGGCGAATCGCCACCATTCCCCAGTACCGGTATCGGCTTCGGCAGATGAACGGCGAAGGCGCCCTGCTGGCTGTCAGTCAGGCTAAAGACCTGGTGGATTCCACCGTAGCGGAACAGATTGTCCGATATGTCGCCGCCGGCGAGCGACTCGGAGGAGGCCGCCGCGGCCGTCCCTTAAAGGATCTGGATGTCGAGCCTGCCCTGCTGAGCGTGGTCTGCCGCGAACTGAATGAGAAGCGCCGTCAGAAGGGCGAACGGCGTATCTCGGTTGATTTGCTGGAAGGTGAACAGGAGCAGGTTCTCAGCGCGTTTTACAACCGGAGTTTTGAAGGCATGCCCCCCGCGGTGCGGGCATTTGTAGAAGAGAAACTCATCACGGTGGCCGGCGCGAGGGACAGCGTGCCGCAGGAAAATGCTCTGGGTCACAGCGGCATGACTTCCGCGATTCTCGAACAACTTGTTGAACGTCGTCTTATTCGCAGGGAGTTTCGGCGCGGCAGAGTGAAGGATGAGGTGCGTCTGGAACTCACTCATGACATTTTGATCGGTGTTGTGCGCGCCAGTCGCGACGCTCGCCGGGGCGCGGAGGAGCGGGCGCGCCAGGAACAGGAAAAGCAGGAAGCTCTCCGTAAGCTCCGGCGCAGCAGGCAACTCGTCCTGAGTTTCGGGAGTGTGGCCGTAGTCGCGGTCGCCGCCGCCGTGTTCGGCTTTGTGGAATTCGCGACGGCGCGTGCCGAGACACTGCGCGTTATTGAGGCGCGCAAGGCGGAAGCAGAGCAAAGCGAGAAGACAAAGGCTGAAAAACTGCGCGCCGATTCCAAGGCTGAGGAAGCGGAGAAAAACTCCATAGAAGCGCGGAAGAACGCGGAAGCGGCGCTACAGAAGTCCGAGGAGGCGCAGGCGTCTGCTGCCGCTGAAGCCGTGGCTACCAGGAACGCGTTGGCTTCGGCCAGCGAGGCGGATAAGGCGAAGATTCTGGCCAATCAGGCAGCCGCTCAATCCAGGGCAGACGCGGCAAAGGCATTAGCCGCCGAAGCGACGGCTAAGGCCAATGAGGCGGAAGCGCTGGCCGCAAAGTTGTCTGAACAAAAAGCTAACGAAGATCTTGCACGGAAGAATCGGGAAACGGAAAAGGAAGTTGCGCAAAACCTGGTCAACGATTCGCCAAGCCTGATTGGCGCGGGGCAGGCCGCGAAAGCGCTCGGCAATGTCGCCAGGGCTCTCACTCTGAATCCGGACTCCATGGGCGCGCGCAGCCTGGCTTTCGATCTGCTGCTTCGCGGCGCATGGGCCCCGCCCGTCGCTCCCGGCTCGGCGGGCGCGGAGCAGTTCATTCATCCCGCGCTTAGCCATCCTGCCGGAGTATTTGCGGCAGTGTTCAGTCCCGATGGGAGACAACTCGCAACCGCATCTGCCGACAAACTGGTTCGGCTCTGGGACTGGCGTGCGAACCGTTCTCTTGGCGAGTTCACGGGTCACACATCCGGGATCACCTCGCTGGCGTTCAGCAGCGACGGCCGTCGCATTGTATCCGCCTCCAACGACCAGACTGCCCGCGTATGGGATGTTGCGGGGCGGACCCAGCTCCAGGTGCTCCATCATGCGGGACGAGTGACCAGTGCCATGTTCAGCTCAGACGGACGGCTGGTGGTAACCGCTTCGGAAGACAAAACGGCTCAGATCTGGGATGCGGCGACGGGCGCAAAGACTGGTAATCCGCTGCTTCATACGCGTTCTGTGAATTTCGCCTCTTTCAACAAGGACGCAACACAGGTCGTAACTGCTTGTTCTGACGGGATTGCCCGCCTGTGGGAATCCGCTACCGGCGCGCCTGCCGGTTACGAGATGAGCCATGGGGGAGAGATTCGGTCCGCCGTATTTAACGGTTCCGGTACCCGCGTTGTGACCGCGTCGACTGATGGCAGCGCCCGAGTCTGGGACATCGCTTCGCGAAGTCCCGTCGGCGATCCGATGCGGCATGGAAGCACGATCTACTCCGCGTCGTTCAGTCCCGATGGAAAAAGGGTGGCGACGGCTTCAAAAGACAATACCGCCCGAGTCTGGGATGCTCTGACGGGCCGCGCGGTTACAGCCCCGCTTCCGCATCGCGGCTTCGTCCTCGACGCGGCTTTCTCTCCGGACAGCCACAGACTGGTAACCGCATCGCTGGATAGAACCGCGCAGGTATGGGATGTATGGTACGACTTCGAGAATTCGGAGGATCTTATCCGTCTTGTTGAAGGAGTCGGTAATTACAGCGGCAAGGACCTGTCGCCCCTCCCCGCGGGCGAAGCGAGACAGCGGCTCGATAGTCTGAGAGCGAAGGCCGGTCTTCAGTCTCCCGGCAGCTTCATGCGCTGGTTCTTTGCGCACCGGCAGTAACGGAACCGAAGTCGCGCTCACTCTACTCCGGCGCAGATCCCTCTGCGTTAGAGTGTAGTGAGCGCATAGCCCTGCCGGTCACATCGCTTCCAGTTCCGAGACCCCGTCCCTCATTCCCAGTTCCTTTTCCAAAGCCTTCCTGGGTTCCTGAACGGCCATGGCGTGCCTGGGGTGGTGAACGGCATATTCGCTCAACACCTGAAGCGCTTCCTGGTAGTTGCTCCGCGCGCGCAGGTCCGCTGCTGCCTGCAGGGCATGGTTCGCGGCGATCCTTGCCTCCCGATCCGCGAGTACGGCGCCCAGTTCCTTTATCGCGCGGTCGTCGGTTGCATATGTCAATAGGTTCCGGAGAACCAGTTCCGCGTAATCGTATTCCTCTTTGACGCGAGCCTTCTTGTGCGCGATCTGTGCGTCGCGAAGCCGCCTTTCGTAGAGATCACTGGCCACGTTCGGAACTCCCGAGGCCACCGCCGCCTCCATGCGCTTCCTGCTCGCGGCTTCGTACAGCGGGAGCAGCTTCAGCCGCAATTCCATCGCGTCGCTGCATCGGGGATCGAGGCTTGTGGCGCGGTTCAGTTTTTCGATCACACTGGCCAGCTGAAATGGCGCGAGCGTCCTTTCCGGACCGGCGTCGATGATGTAATCCAGCACCTCGTCCAGAAGTCTGTTTGCGGATCTCTGATCGTCCGCTTTCGCCTTCGCGTGGAAAAGGAATCTCGCGACGTCCGCGGCGTCGGGGTCTTCCAGTTGCGCATCTTCAAAAGCTCTTTGGGCCTTCGCGAAATCGCCGGCCGCAAAGTAGGCCTGTCCGGCTCGTGCGTTCTCCTGAGCGCGGGCCCTCGCCTGACCACGCTGGTCCGCTCGGCGGCCGGAGCGGGCATCGCGAGCTTGCCGGTTCAAAGGATCCAGACGCAGGATGGTGTCGATCAGCGAGTCTGCCTCTTCTCTTCGCGCGCGACTCATCAACGCAGGGAGTCCGGCTGCCAGTTCCGCGGCGCGCTCCTGTTTCAGCTTCTGCAGGATTGGCCTGGTGTAAAGCAGCATGTCCTCCAGGCTCTCGATACGATCCTCCCGACGCTTTTTCATCAAATGGGAGACTACGTCGTCCAGCCAGCCCGGGCAATCCGGAATGCAGGTTGCCAGGCGGGGTGGCTCGTAAGGCGATGCCTGAGCGCGGTCTTTTCTGTTGGGATCGTACGCACGCTCGCCGGTGACCAGCTCATAATACACAGTGCCGTAGCTGAAGATATCCGTGAATACGTCGGAGGACTGGCCCGCAAACTGTTCTGGCGCCATATAAGCCGGCGTGCCCACCACATACCCTTCCGGAGCAACCGCGAAATCGAGCACCTTGGCCGTTCCGTCGGAAAGCAGCATGATGTTGGCAGGCTTAATATCCCGATGACGCACCCCCCGGGTGTGCGCGAATTGCAGCCCTTCGGCCACCTGCTGCATGATTTCCATTTTTTCCACCAGAGTCCTGGCTGCTTTCCTGCTGATCACACTCTCCAGCGTCTGGCCCTCCAGAAATTCCATCACCAGGTAGGGAGCGCGGTCGTTCTCATCTATACCGAAGCCATGTACGGTGACAATGTTTGGATGGGATAACTTACTGGTTTCAACCGCTTCTTTGGTGAATAGCAATCTTGTGTCGACCGGATTGCCGGAGTGCTGCGCTTTAAGCTTCTTGATGGCTACACTTTTCTCGAGATCGGGATCGCGAGCCTTGTAAACCTCGCCAAAGGCGCCGGCGCCAAGTGGCTCTTCCACGACATATTTCCCGATTAATTTCGCCATAGTGTTCTTTGAATGAGTGGAATCTGTCTCGCGGGGAATCACGATTGAACTGCATGGTACAAAAAGCTAATATAGCCGATGATGTTGATCCTTACAATCGGTTATTGGCAATACCGTCGGAATGGGCATCATCGCGGAGGGTGTTCCCGGAAATGAATGAGATTTATGAGGCCGCACTGCGGATGCGGGAACGGCGAAGAGGTGACTGTGCCACATCCGCCGCCCATCCCGAAAACCTGGGGGCGAGCGATGATAGCGGTCTCGCTGTCCCGGAAGTCGTGGCCCCGACCCGGGGTCCGGTTGTGTCAACGACGCCGGAGGTCGGTAGCTCCAGATTTACTGTTGGGCTGCAAACTCTTAAAGGCGTTACTCCTGTAATCTCCCCGGAGATAAAGGTTGAATCGTTCGGACCCGGCTTTACCGGCTGGCGGAAATCAGTGGGTCAAACCTTCGTTCCGCCGGAGCCGTCCCCTCGTATTTCAGCAACGGCGCCGGAAGACGATTCGCTGCTCCAGGATGCCGTTGATGGGCAGACGGCATCATCCCGCCGGCCCTCGCTGGAAGGGGGTCTGGGCTCGCCACGGAGTTTAAGTTCGGGGAATTCCTTCAGTGAAGCGACCGTGATATATCAGGCCCATGAGGAGACGGAACTCTGGAACTCGCCGGGATCGCGCGATGGACATGCTTTTTACCGGGACCTTGAATTTGGTAGTAAAGAGCCCGCGATCGCGGCGGCGCCTTCAGCTCAGGTTAGGGCGCTGGCGCGGGCTGAATCGGTGGGTTCCCCGGTCGAAATATCGCCTGAGCCGGTGCCCCCGCCGACCCCGGAACCTGCTCCGAAGAAGAGATGGGCTTTTTGGCGCAGAGCGTGAGATTCAACCGGTGGTTTGTCTGCGTGGTGCGCAATCTGATCGTTCGAACGTCGGTCCGGCAAGGGAGAAGCGCTTCCTGTTCAGGCGTAAAACGCGCTTCATTCTTAAGAAGCTTCAGTCATTCTCCGCCCCCGCTCCTCACGCCCGCCGGTACCCGGCAATCCGCTCCAGCCTCCTCCGCACAACCCCCGGCAGCGCCAGTCCCGCGAACCCCGCCCCCAGCACCTGCCAGTTCCGCCCGTCGCGCACGAAAAAATCCGGAAAAAGCCAAAATCCCCGTGCCATAAGCCGCAAACTCAGGCCGAATTCCCCGCTTTCATAAGCCAGCCGCGCGAAGTACCGGTGCATGTTCGAATCCGCCTGCCGCCCCGCTGCCGCGAACTCCCCCGGCGCAAGCCCCGCCATCTTGCCAAGAACCCGCCTCCATTCCTCGCGCATGCCGGACAAATCCCGCGTGATCTGGTTCGAATGCCGCCGGTAGCAAATCAGAATCCGTTCAACCGCCATCACATTCCGTGGCCGCAACAGAGCCACGCGCAGGCAAAGGTCCAGGTCGTAATAACGCGGCAGGGACACGTCCGGACCACCCGTTTGTCGCAATGCCGAGGCCCGTATCACCACGTTCGAACACGCCCCGATGACGAAATCCTCCAGCAACGTCCGGAAATCCGCCGTTCCCCGGTAGCGCTGCGTCCGCAATCCGGAATCGGATCCGTCTTCGCCGATAATCCGGAACCAGGAGAAAGTCAGGTCGATCCCTGGATTCGCCTCCAGCGCCCTGACATGACTCTCCAGATTCTCCCGGTCCCAAACGTCGTCCTGATCGAGCAGCGCCACGTACTTTCCCGTTGCCGCCGCGATGCCCGTCGCGAGCGCCGCCGCCGCCCCCGCATTGGCCTGCCTCACCACCCGCCATCGGGGATCGTCAAAGCTCCCTAAAATCTCGCCCGACCGGTCCCGCGAGCCATCGTCCACCGCGACGATTTCCAGATCGGAATACGTCTGCGCCAGCGCCGATTCCATCGTTTCGCGAAGAAAACGCTCGCCGTTATAAACGCAGACAACCACCGAAACGACAGGCATAAATTCCCGGCCTCAGGAAAAAGACCGCACCGCCGCGATTACCCGGTCCACGTGCTCCGCGGGCATGTGAGGGCCGATCGGCAGGCTCAGTTCGGTCTCCGCAATCTCCTCCGCGCCCGGCATTTCCCCCCGCCGGTATCCCGCTTCCGCGCACGCGCCCGAAAGGTGAGGCGGCACCGGATAATGCCGCTGCGTCTGTATCCCGTGCCCTTCCAGATGCCGCCCCAGTCTCTCCCGTTCCCGATGCAAAACGGCAAACACGTGCCACACCGGATCCGTGCCGGCATCCGTTTCCGGCAACGCGCAGCACCCCGTCAGCTCAGCCCGATACCGCGCGGCAATCGCGGCCCGCCGCGCGTTCCACTCATCCAGGCGAGCCAGCCGCACCCGCAGAAAAGCCGCCTGCAGCGGGTCCAGCCGCGAATTGCCGCCCTTCAGATCGTGAACGTATTTGATTTCCGAGCCGTAATTCCGCAGCTTCCGGATCTGCCGGATCAGCCGCTCATCGTTGCTCACCACCGCCCCGCCGTCGCCGAACGCTCCCAGGTTTTTAGCCGGATAAAAACTGAACGCGGCCGCGTCTCCCAGTGAGCCAACCCTTCGGCCGTTCCGGCGAGCCCCGTGCGCCTGCGCGGCATCCTCAATGATCGGCAGCGCGTGCCGCTCCGCGATCGCGCGGATCCTCTCCATCTCCGCCGGTTGCCCGTACATATGGACCACCACAATGGCCCGCGTGCGGGCACGGACCGCCGCCGCTATTCCTTCCGGATCGGCGTTGAAACTGCCTGGCCGAACATCCACCGCCACCGGCTTCGCCCCGGTCTGCAGAATCGCCAGCCACGTGGCGACGAAAGTATGCGCGGGAACCACCACCTCATCGCCCGGCCCGATCCCGTAACCCTCCAGAATCAGCCGCAGCGCGTCCAGACCGTTTCCGCAGCCCGCGCAAAACCGCGCTTCGCAAAAGGCCGCGAACTCCGCTTCGAACCGTTCCGGTTCGTCGCCCAGGATGTACCTGCCCGAATCCATCACCCGGCGCCACGCGGCTTCCAGTTCCGCCTGCAGCTCGGTCCACGCCGGCCGCGCGTCGAAATACGGCACCGTTCCGGCTTCGTTGCTCATGAAAAATAATCGTCCGGATCGTACGGTTCGGACGCCACCGCCAGCACCACCGCGTTCCCGCTGAAGTCTTCCAGTTGGTGCCACACGCCGACCGGAATATAAAGGCCATCCGAGGCGTTATCGAGACGAAACCGCTTTTTCGAGGAATCCTGAATCGTGGTCACCGTAACGGCTCCGCTCAGAGCGATCAGCAACTCCTCCGATTTCCGGTGGCTGTGCCCGCCCCGAACCGCGCCCGCCGGAATCTCATGGAGAAAATACAGGCGCCGAGGTGTAAACGGCACATCGCTCCACTCCAGTATTCCCAGAGATCCGCGCGCGTCCGAACGTGCGGCGATCTTTAAGATTTGGGGGGCGATAAGAATCCCTGCAAAAGAATTTGTTCCCGTCATTCCGGTCCGCAATCGCTTAATATCCTGCAAACTTATCTCAATATCTGACCCGCTACGCTTTCCAGGGGACCAGCGCCTTTTCGATCAGCCGCATCGACCCGTGCAGCACCGCGCCCAGCAGCGCCGCCGTCAGCACGCCGATATACACATGTTGCGGCTGAAAGCTCTGCCAGCCCGCCCAGATCAGACTCCCCAAACCCGTGCGGCCCGTCAGAACTTCCACCGCCACGGAGAGTCCCAGCGCTCTGCTGAGAGCCTGCCGCGTCGCGGTCAGCAACGGCGGCAGACATCCCGGCAGATAAACCCATCGCACCAGCTGCCACGAATCCGCCCCATAATTGCGGGCCAGTTCCGCGAAATTCGCGTCCAGATCGCGCACGCCGTCCAGCATCACCAGCGCGGACGACGCAAATGCCGCCGCTCCGATCAACACAATTCGGGGCGCCTCGCCGATTCCCAGCACCAGCATCAGCACCGGCAACAGGGCGATTTTCGGTGTCGCCACGAACGCCGAAACCGGCGATTCCAAAGACTGCCGCGCCGCCCGGCTCGCGCCCATCAGAATCCCGCAGATCACACCCGCCAGAACGCCCGGCACGAAGCCCCGCAGCGTTCGCCAGAGCGTGTCCCGAACGTGCCCGGTCAGTTCTCCGGTCCCGATCATCCCGAACGCCTCGCGCGCTAAAACAGATGGCGCCGGAAAGAAAATCGGGTCCAGCAGGCCGTAGCGGGTGAAGCACTCCCATACACCCAGCGCCGCCACGGGAAGCCAGATCCGCAACAAAACAGGTTTCGCGCTTTTCATCCGATACTCGCAGCTGCGGCCCGCTGAAACCGCAAATCCAGCATCTGCGCCACCGTCACCGGCCTGGTCACCTGTTGATTCGCGACCGCCCAGGCCAGCCACTTGCCGATGTCGCCTTCGCGAACCTCGCCCGTAGTCGACACACCATTCCGGCAACTCGCCTTCACCTTCTCCGGATTCAGGTGCATTCTCCCCGCCAGTTCAGTCAGATAACGTGGTGTCTCCCCGCTTACAAAGCGCCGCACGCCTCGCAGATAGGCCCGCAAAAAAGCGATCCCTGTTGCCGGATCCCCTTCGAGCAAACCGCTTCCGAACAGGACATAGGTATGCTGAAACTCACCAAGCGCGGACATCAGCAGATCGGAGCGCCCGATGTCCTTCGGCAGTCCGCCCGACAGAAATTCCGGGCGCCCGGATCCGAAGAACACATCCAGATGACCGCCCGCCGCCGCCGCCACGGCGTCCTCCATCGGCATGCGGGATATCTGTACCGAAGAGGCCGGAACCCCTTCAAAAGCCAGAACGCTGTCCAGGAAAAACGCCGACATGTTCTGGCTCGTTGGCAGCGCAATGTGGGCGCCCTTCCAGTCCGGCCCGTGTTCCGGTCCGGAGGGGAACCGTGACCGCCGGTAATAGAGCGCGCCCAGGTCGTTGCAGCCCGGTTTCAGCGACTCGCGCCCCGCCACGATCCGCATCTTTGCGCCCTGCCAGACTGCGTTGGCAAGCCCGGCGGAAAAGCCCATCAGCGCGACGTCGAGCTTGCCTCCCGCGATCGCCGGCAGAGTTTCAATCTCTCCGGAAAATTCTGAGAACCGGATCTCCAGACCCTCGCCCCGAAAGAGTCCTTTCTCGTCGGCCAGATGAACCGCCGCGTGCGTCACTTTCGGCGCGACGCCCACCCGCAGGGGCATTGTTTCGCGCCTCATGCGGCTGCACCCGCTGTCGGCCAGAGCTCCGATGAACAGCGCCCCCAACTCTCGCCTCGTTACGGTCATTCTTTGCCTCCAAAGGCGGTCAGATGCAGCGCATGTACTTTCCCTGTCCGCGTGGCGTGCGGTTCGGCAATCTCGGTCTGTATGCTCCGGGTCGTCTCCCATGTGCGCGCGGAGAGTTCACCGCCGTAAACCCGGCGCACCTGTTCCAGAAAGAACAACCGCACCTCATCGGGATTCGATGGTTTGGTTCGGGGACTGATGCGAAGCCGCAGTTCCAGTTGCGAGGCTCCCTCCGTTTCCACCAGTTGATAGTCGCCCGGACGCCCGCCAAACCGCGCAGGCAACTGCTCCTCCAGAATCCCGAGCAGGACGTCCCCCGCCAGGGTAATTCCATGCCCGCTGAGCTTTCCGAAACTGTAGATGTCGCGCAGCACCGTGTTGAACCCGAGCCGCGAAAAAGCGCACTCACAGGTGGCGGGCGCCACGATAGCGGCGTCTTCCATCTCCGCGTTGATCAGAATCCGCGACGCGTCCGGATGAACCGACGTAAAGAGCAAAGAGTTGACCTCGGCACCCACGTAAGGCGCGGGCCGCCGATGCCCGATCACAGCCACGGCGTCGCCAAAAAGATGCACGGAATTGCCCTTCATCTGTCTGCAGCCGATCCCCACCGTGCCGATCTCCGAAATGGCGTACCGCCCGTGAGCCGTCGCGCCTGCAGCATCGAAAACCCGTTGCCGTGCCGGAGACAAGGCTTCGCCTCCGGCCAGAATCGACGTTCCTGACACGTCGAGCCCCGCATCGATTGCCGCCGCGCAAACACGAGCCGCGGCGCTCACACCGGCCCGGAGGAAAGTGGTGCGCCCCTGACTCTTGTTGTCCGCGATCCATCGTGCCGGCGTCAAAAAATCATCGGGTGCCAGAAACGTGGGAAACGGAATCCGGCGACCTGCCAAGCGTGCCTCCGCCACCAGAAATCGTGTGGCTGCGACGTAAGCCCGGCTGTTGCCGCTCTGCACTTTCCCCGTTGCGAACCAGCGCTCGGCGGGCACGCCGGCGGCGGCCCACCCCGCCATTCCGATCAATGCCCCCGGATGCGGCAGGAAAGGCCTCAGGAACGCGCACGCCGTTCCCTCTCTCGCCAGTTCCTTGCGCGCCAAAACCTCATAGCACTCCCGGTGCCGTCGGTATTCGTTGGAACTCGAAGTCGCCGTCCCTCCAGAGCGGCTGCCGGAACTCACCGTTTCGATGCCTGCGCCTGCCGCCGGATTGCCCGTAGCCGCCGCATCGTTCGGGATCTCGAGCCCTCCCCGCCGCACCGGCCCGCCCTTCAGCTCCGCATGCGTCAGGTAAACGCCCGCCTCGCGCAGCCGTGCCAGCGTACCTTCCAGCCCGTCGCTCCTCACCAGTCGGGAAAGGTCCCCGTGGGTGCAACCTGCATGGCGGAACAAATGCGAATAAGGCGAACGCGGGTTTTCGAAAACACCCCGGCGCACCAGACCAAGGAAATTCTCCTCCCGCCGCAAAAGGTTCGCGCGCACGGCCCCTTCCGGATCCGCGATGGGCGGCGTCAGGACAAACCTGCCGAAATGCCAGGCCATTCTGGCGTAATAAGCCGCGGCTTTATACAAAAGCAGCTTCCTCGACCGGAACTCCCAGACAGTTCAGCACCCGCGCCTTCAGCCGCAGAAACTCCGGCGTCAGCGTGGTCGCCGCGGTTCGCGGACGCGGCAGGTCCACCGCGATTTCGGTCTCCACCGTGGCCGGCCGGCCACCCAGAATCGCCACCCGGTCGCTGAGCAGCAGAGCCTCCTCCACGTCATGGGTCACGAAGACCACGGTGATGTGCTCCCGCGAGTCCCAAAGCGTCATCAGTTCCTGCTGCAGCCGCAGCCGCGAAAGCGCATCGAGCGCCGCGAAGGGTTCATCCATCAAAAGCGCCGGCGGATCGCACAGAAACGCGCGAATCAGCGCCACGCGCTGCTTCATGCCAAGCGACAACTGATGCGGATACGCGCCCTGCTTCCCTTCGAGGCCGTACCGCGCGAACAAATCGAGCGCCTGCTGTCTGCCCGCTTCCCGCAACGTGCCCCGCATCGTCAAACCGAAACAGGCGTTCTCCAGCGCGGTCAGCCACGGAAACAGAGAGTTTTCCTGCCGGATCAGCAGCGGCGGCCCGCTTTCGCCGAAGGACGCCGGAATCCGTTCGATCCGCCCGCCGTCCGGCTGAATAGCGCCCGCAAGAGTCCGCAGAAACGTTGTTTTCCCGCACCCGCTGGGACCCAGCACCGCCAGAAATTCACCCGAACCGATATCCAGATTGACCCGCCGGAGGATCGTTTCGCGATTACCCGCCGATTTGTACGAGATCTCCAGATCGGTGCAACGAATGTTCACGGTTTTGCTGGATCTCGCCTGAATTTAATGCCGTTACTGTGACGATCATACCAGCGCTTCCCGTACGAACTCAGGCCCTGTTGTCCCGCCGTGCCGCCTGCGCCAGCGCGCCCGCATCCGGCAATTCGCCGATCTTCCAGCACAGATCCATCACCCGCCGCGTCTGATCGCGCGGCAGAATGCCCTCCGCCAGGCCGGAGAACTTGTCCTCCAGATCGGTGTCCGTCATCGGATGCGCCAGACTTCCCACCGCATGGTCGATCACTTTCTCCAGCGCGCGTCCGTCGCGGAGCATGATCCGGATCCGCACCTGATCTTCCCCGATCTTCGGATCCACCGTCGCCGTGACGCGCTGCCGCAGCGCCACCGTCGCGGCATTCCGGACAGCCCGGTCGCTGAACTGCTGTTCGCCCCCGGCCCGCTCCACAATCGCCACGGCCGCCGCATGGTAAATGCTGAATTTCCCTTCGAGGCCGGTCGAGGGCGTCTTCTTTCCCGTCAGTTCCTGCACCAGCGGCGCCACCCTCAACTCAATCCCGGCGATCTGCTCCGCCGTCAGCAGATTTTCCCGGCTCAGCTGAATGCAGCCATCGATCGTCGGATGCATCACGATGCCGCACGCAAACGGCTTATAAGTGTTCAGGCTGACCTGCCAGCCCGCGCCCGGTTTTCCGGTAATTTCGCCGTAATCCCGCGCGCTGCTCAGCACATTCGCCCAGCCGCTTTTCGCCTCCAGCGCGTGCTCCGAACAGGTGAAGTTCCGCGCGGCCAGCAGCGCCGACGCCAGGCCGTTCTGCGCCGCGCGCCCCGGATGAAAGCTCTTCGTCATGGTCCCGAACATCTCGCGCAGCCCCACCGGCTGCACCGCCGCCAGCCCCAGCGCCCACGTCATCTGCTGCGCGGACAAGCCCAGCACTTTGCCCGCCGCCGCCGCCGCTCCGAACACACCCGTGGTGCCGGTGATGTGCCAGCCCGCATCGTAATGCGCGGGATACACGGCGTTGCCGATCCGGCACTCCACCTCCACGCCCAGAATCAGCGCATGCAGCAGGTCTTTGCCGGCCACCGCCTGACCCGACGCCGCGCGATACTCCGCCAGCGCCAGCAACGCCGGAGCCACCGGCCCCGCCGGGTGAATAATGGTGCGCAGATGCGTGTCGTCGTAATCAAGGACATGCGAACTGATCCCGTTGATCAGCGCGGCATGCAACACATCGAACCGTTCGGAGCGCCCTAAAATCGCCGCCTGCCCGGGTCCGGAGAACGGCGCGAACGCCTCGATCGCGCACGTCACGGCCCCTTGACCCGATCCGCCGATCGCGCACCCCATCCAGTTCAGAAGAGTTCTGGTCGCCTCTTTGCGCACCGCCGCGGGAATCTCGTCGGCCTTCGACTCCACCACCCACTGCGCCAGCCCGCGCGTCACCTCACCGGGAGGCGCCGCAACCGGGGCCTTCTCCTGCGGTTCGGCCTCGCCGGCCGCGGCGGCAAGCAGCGAGGCGCCCAGAAATCCTCTTCGATTCACGTGTTTCATGCCCAACCGCTATGTTGGCACCCTATCCCCACCGCACTCGGGGCCGCCGCTTACTGCTTCGTGTCGACAGGATGCTGCGCCGCCGCGAAGAACTCCTGCTGCAGCCGCGGACCGGTCTCGTCCGACTTAATCGCCCGAATCGCCGCCGCAATCCGCGCCGCCGCCGCCTCGGTCGCCGCTTTGCCCCGTGCTTCCGTCGCCCCGGCCGCATCGCCCTGATAATGATTCGGGAAACTCGCGTACCACCAGATGCCCGTATAAACGCCGGCCGGCAGGTCGAGCCGCTTCAGGTCTTTCCCGGACTCTTCCCCCGCGCGTTCCGGATGCGCCGTGCCCGGCCTCGACGCCATCAGATTGGAGACTTCGCCTTCGCCCGCGTGCCCGTCCACCCCCGGTTTGGACGCCGCCGCGGCCGGATTCGTATTCGCCGCCGCGCCGCCGTTCCCCGTCACCGCGTACACCATGTAATCCTTCGGCGTATCGAGCTGGCTCTGCGCGAAGAATTGCAACAAATTCGTATTCCCGCCGTGCCCGTTGATGATGATCACTTTCCTGCAGCCGTTCCGCGCCATCTCGGACACCGTCTCCTGCAGCAGTTCCAGCTGCAGTTTCGTGCTGTAGGCGATCGTTCCCGGCTGATGCCGCGCCTCGAAAATCTGGCCGAAATAATAGGCCGGAAAAAGGATCGTGTACTCCTGTTTCGCCCCCAGTTCCGCCGTATAACGAACATTGAGAAGATCCGTCCCGAGCGTGCCTGAAGGACCGTGCTTCTCGATAATCCCGAACGGCAGCGCGCACGTTCCCCGCGATTGCGCCAGAGCTTTCACGAAATCCTCCGCCGTCAGATCCTCCCAGTGGACCGAAAGACTCTGTCCATAACAGCCGGCCGTTGCCAGCACCCCAATTACCAATCCGATGAGTTTCATAACTTTTGGCGCGGTATTTCGTCAGCGCTTGCCGGTCGTGAGCAGGGCGTCAACCGGCCGCTTCCCCGCCCATGCGATTCCCCGCAGCAACAGCGCCTGAAACACGGGATTCTCGAAGCTGGCGCTCTTGTGCCCCTGCAGAGTCACGAACGCCCGATACGGTTTTCCGCCCGGCAGGGTTTTCTCGAAGGTCCACAGTTGTGGCACCACTTTGCCGGTCGGGTCCGTAGTGCTGGCCAGCACATGCATGGCCGGATTCGTCGTCAGCAGATAGAACATTTCATCGTCGAAATCGAAATCCGCCGCGCCGTTCACAATGGGACTGGCCGGGTCGTCGAAATGCAGCCGCATCACTCCCGCGCGGCTGTTCCTCACCCCGTGCTGTTTGGACCCGCCCGCCACGGACGCAAACCAGTCCGGCTCCGCGCCGCACATCCCGTCGTGGATCACCACGAATCCGCCGCCGCGCTGCAGGAACGTGTCCAGTAAGGCCTTATCCGCAGGGCTGAAATTCGCGCCGTCGGAAGAGTAATCGATCAGCACATCCGTCTTCGCGAGTTCCTCCGCCGTCGGGAAACGTTGCGCGCCCGCCGCGGCCGCGCCGTGTTCGGTCAGCAGTTTCGTCCAGTTTTCCAGAAATGCCGGATAATCGTGATTTCCGTTGGCGCCGCCATGCGTCTTTTCACTCGCCCGAATGAAAATCCGGAGCGGCGTCTGGGCGCCCGCCACCGGGACAAGGACAGCGCCGGCCAGAACGGCCAGCCAGGTGACGCAAAGCTTGTGCAGGGACATTTGGTGTCTACAGTATTCGAAAACAGCCCTGCTGTCAAAGTCCAAAAGCGGCGAGTCACATTAGCTGAGCCGTCATCTCACATACGTGAATCCGCTCCGTGATAATTCTGGGTGATGCGCCCCTCTGCCTCACTGTTCATCCTGTCGGCCGCCATGGCGCTTTGCCAGACCCCGCCCTTAACTTTCGAAGCAGCGTCCGTCAAACCCTCCGCGGCCCAGACCGGGCGCTACACCATGAGGGGCGGTCCCGGCACCAGTGACCCCGGCCGCATCGCGTACACCAACATCATGCTCCGGGCGGTTCTGCTCAACGCCTGGGACGTGAAAAACTACCAGCTCTCCGGTCCGGACTGGATCGACACCCTGCGCTTCGACATCACCGCCGTCCTGCCCCGCGACGCCACCAAAGAACAACTCCAGGCGATGTTACGCAACCTGCTCGAAACCCGCTTTCGGATGAGCCTGCATCGGGAAGAGAAAGTTCTGCCTGTCTATGCGCTTCTCACGGCGAAGAACGGGCCGAAAATCAGGCCGCTCGCGGAAGCTGCCGCCACCCCCGCCGAACCGGGCGAAGCGCAGATTGCGACGGTGAAGCAGGCCGAAGGAAGAGACGGCTTTCCCGTGCTCTCCATGCCTTCCCCCGGTCTGATCGTCGAGACGAAGAACGCCTCAGCCCGCATCACCGGCAAAGCCGTCTCCATGTCAAAATTCGCCGACATGCTCTCCTCGCGCATCGGCCGCCCGGTGCTCGACGCCACCGGCCTCACGGGAAACTTCACCTTCCAGCTCTATTTCACGCCGGACGGTCCCAACGCCGCGGACGGGACGGAGCCGAATATTTTCAGCGCCGTGCAGGAACAACTCGGTCTCCGCCTGGAAGCCCGCAAAGCCCCGGTGGAACTGCTCGTCATCGACCACGCCGCAAAAGTCCCGGCGGAAAACTAATCCGAAAGCAGTAAAGGACGAACCAGTTGTTCCGGTACGTTCGACGGCACTTTCGCGTCGATCCCGTATTTCACCGGCCACTGATTCTTCGGAAGGTAAAGGGTGCCAAACAGCTTATCCACCAGAGGCAGCATCGCCGCGTAGTTTTTATCGATCAATTCCGGTCCGTCGTTGGTGTGGTGCCAGTGGTGGAACGCGGGCGACGCCAACAGCCACTCCAGCCAGCCAAAACGCCACTTAATGTTGGCGTGGATGAAGAATCCCCACACCGTACCCAGCACGGTGATCAGAATCGGCCCCGGGTCCAGCCGGTTTCCCCCCGCCTGCGCCAGACCCAGCACATACATCGGGACCAGACCGCAAAACCGAACGAAAAACATGTCCACCGGATGCGCGCGGGTATTCACCAGAAAGTCGATTTCTTCAGCACTGTGATGGATCGCGTGGAAGCGCCAGAGGAACCGGATCTCATGCGACCAGCGGTGCCCCCAGTAGGCGCCGATCTCCCCCACGACAAACGCAGCAGGAAGACGCAGCCACAGAGGAATACCCGCCATCGCATGGTAGTAACCGACCGGAACCAGCCGGTGCACGACGGCGGCGAGCAGTGTCAGCGGGAGCGTCATCAGCAGCTTGGGGGCAAAACCGCTCAGGAAATAATAGAGCAGATCCGCGCTCCACGCCTTTCTGAAGATCTTCTGGCGATGCAGCGCGCAGACCCGCTCCAGCGGAACGAAAACAACAATTAAAAACAACAGCCACTCGCACAGCGTGAGCATCTCCGCGGCAAATGCCAGAAGACGGTGCGGTTGCGCGAGTGGCTGTGTCTGCACGGCTGGGAAATACTCCTTTTAGCGGCGGTTCGCCCGCGACCGGCCGTAGCCGATCACGCCGGCCAGACCGGTCAGAGCCATTACGATCGTGCCCGGCTCCGGCGTCGAGGACGGCGGGGGAGTCGTTGTTGTGTTGTCAGTCAGCGTAACGCCGTCAAGCAGCGTGAATGGCGGCAAACCAGCCGGGGCGCCGGCCGTGTACGGGAGCGCTTTTGCCTGGAAGGTCAGCACGTCACTGGCGCTGTCGGCCGTGAACGTCAGTGCCGCACTCATCCAGCCGGTGAATCCCTTGCTGTCAACGGCGGTGTGCGCCGTATCCTGGCTGGCGCCGCTGCCGAAGGAGACCTGCCACCACTGGGTCGTGGCGCCCGTCTGGTCGGTGAACTGAGATCCCGCCCAATTGAAACTCACGGTATAACTGTCGCCGGCTGTCAGCCCCGTTACCGTCTGATAAACGGGAGCCGCTGCGTAGTCGCCGTCCACGCCGAGAAAATTACCGCCGTCGGGGCTGCCCGTGAAACCGTTGGCAACGCCGTTGCCGGGTCCCCAGACTTTGATGGTGGTGGTCGAACTGTTTTCCGATCCGAAGCCGCTGGAATCGGCATTGCCGTCGACGACGAAAACAAACGGATGCGGCTGGGTGCTGTTCAGGATACCGCCCACGGTCCAGCCCTGCAGAGTGGTCTTTACGTCCACCTGGCCGACAACCGAGGAGGTGCTTCCGTCGGACTGCAGCTCGAAGCCGCCATTTACGATACTGGCCCCGAAGGCGGGCAGGGTAGAGGCCAGAAGCAGGCCTGTCGTTGCGAGAGTTGGGAGTACACGTCTGGTCATATTTGGGAACATTAACAGCCTTTTTGTTGATTCGGCCCCGTCTTTTGTGGATTTTGACTGGCCGTTTGTTGAATTATCTCAGGCTGGTCCTTATTGGTCAATTTATTACGAGTGTCAAAGTCGGATTTCCGCGGTTTCACTGGCGATCCTGCCGGTTGGCGGGGCCTCTGTCCGTCCGCGGCCGGCTGCCGCCGGCTTCGGAACGCCTTTGTCGGAATTCTGTAATATCGGGGTCCCGGCCCTTTGCGCGTGCCCGCCGCGGTGCCCGTGCCGATCGGCTGGCGCGAGGACCGCGCTGAACCGGCCGCGCCGTAAACAATTAATCAGGAGTTCTTCCTGTAAATATTTTTCATCGGGAAGAATGGCCTGCAATTCGGCGGCTGCGGAGTATCCCGCCGCCGGAAGTGCCGCGACGGTTGCAACGCTCGCGGCAGACCCGACCAGCGCCAATTTGTAGACTAACTGGTGGCTGCCATGGCGCCCGGTGATCCCAAATCTTTCGACGTGTTCCTCAGCTACGCGCGCGAAGACGAACCGCGCGTGGCCGGAGTGGAGCGGGCGCTCGAAGCGCGGGGACTCGAAGTCTGGCGGGACCGCGGGCAGATCCGTCCCGGAGACTCCTGGATCGGGAAGCTGCAAACCGGTCTGCGGGAGTCGCGCTGCATCGTCCTGTTCCATTCGCAAAAAGCGGCCGCCTCCGAGTGGGTGCAGCGCGAATGGAACGTCGCGCTCACCGTGCACATGCCCATCATCCCCGTCCGCCTGGACGATTCCGAACTGCCCCTTCTGCTGAAGCCGGTCCAGAGCGTCGACTTTCTGACCGGTGAGCACCTGCAATCCGCGGTCGAAGGAATCGTGAGCGGAGTGCGCCGCGGCGATATCCATCTCCCCGCGCCCGTTCCCCAAAGCTCCAACCCCAGCGTTCTGGGGCCCGACGTCAGGATTCTCGAACGCATGATCGCGCGGGAAGCCAGTGCCGCCAAAGGACTCGGGATCGCCCGATGGGTTGCCGGCGGAGTTGGCCTGGCGGCAACTGCCGGCGTCGCGATCTTCCTGGGCAGCGCCGGAACCCTGTGGACGGGCACCATGGCCACCGGAAGCCTGATCGTCACCGGCGCCGTCGCCTGGGCGATCACCGCGCGGATAAACGCCAACCGCTCCGAGGTGCTCCGGTTGAGCGGCATCCGGGACGGCATCGAACTCTACTGCCCCAACCAGCCGGCCTGCGCGGATTTCCGCGTGACCCTTGAGTCCATCCTCCGGCGCATGGCGGGAATCGCCGAGGGCAGGCGGCAAGCACCGGCAGGAGAGGCAGCGGCAGGATGACCTTCATGACTCCCGAAGAACGCGTGAAAGCGCTGGAAGTGTTGGAACGGCGGCAACTCCGTCTGCAGAAGCGAGCCGCGGTCAGCGCCTGGGGTTCTGTCGCGGTCGCAGCCGTGGTTCTGGTGGGCCTCATCGGTTTCGCCTCCTCGCGACTCGCGGCGTTGCGCCTTGAAACCGCCCGCCTCTTAATGGAGAAGAAGACTCTGGCGGAGGACATCCTGAGGCTCGGTCGCGAGAAGGAATTTGCGGAACGGCAAAAGGCGGCCGTGGTCGGCGCGCTCTCCGAAGTGTCGGAGGCGCAGCGGCGGGACGCGGTGTCCAGGCAGCTCGAGGCCTTCCCCCAATCCGCGGCGCTCCTGCCCAGAATCTATATTCAAACGGTGAGCCGCGACGATAGCACTCGGGCGCAACAGGTCCGCAAGGCGCTTGCGGCCGCGGGCTATCTGGTGCTCGGCGTGGAGAATGTGCCGAAAGCGCTTCCCCGGCAGAAGGGCAGCGATGTCCGTTACTATCACGCCGCCGAGCAGCCGGAAGCGGCGAAGATCGCGGCCGTGCTGAAGAGCGCCGGCGAGGCGAATGTGACCGTGATTTATCTGAAGCAGTTTGAGAACAGCACGGCCACGCGCCCGAATCACTTCGAAGTGTGGCTGGCGCCCGGTGGCGGGGATCGGACGCCCCGGCAATAGCCCCCGCCTGCATTTATCAATCCCAGGATCGCACCTCGCGCCGGGGAGCGCGTAGCAGGACAGATCCGACCGTGTAACCTCTTCCCAGGGTGAAAATAATTGAGCCAACTGGTTGACATTCTCGAAAGATTTAACCGAAAAGAAAGAAATCTCCTGATTCGCGACATTCTCGGCTGCCAGGACAAACCACTGCCTCTGGAGAAAGATTTCCGTGCGCGGTTGGCGGAGGCTACTGCACTTCCCGCGGAATTGCTGGAACACGCATGGTGGACTACGGACTTCCACTTCGACTGGCTTGCCGGTGCGTTGCTCACGTTCGTGAAGGGAGAAACCCTTACCCGCCAGCCGAAAACCGGCGAACTCGTCAAGGGAAACCAGGAGGACCTCGATCTCCTCGTCGTGGCCCACGACCCCGCGGCGACAGTTCCCTATCATCTGATCCTGATTGAGGCCAAGGCTTACGGCCACTTCACCAGCGGGCAATATGGAAGTAAAGTGACGCGCCTGGAGCAGCTTTATGGTTTTTACAGGGAACTCGATCCAGACTCGGTCCAAATCAACTTCCACTATGTTTTGTATTCCCCGACAAAGCCGACTAAGCTTGTCCCGAAGCATCTGCCCTGGAACCCGGTCGATCCAGCCGCGCCGCCAACGATTCAACACATGCCATTAAAGCTCGCGCGCCAAAAATCTTCCATCCTGGCAGTGACGAGGTGCAACGAGCGGGGTGTACCGGACGAGCAGGGCCAGTTCTGGAGATGCATCGAAGTGCCCTGATCTGTGGTTCATCCACGCGAGAATTTTGCGGCTCATCCGGGCGGGAATTCGACTGCGCAGGAGTCCAATATCTCTGAACCCGATACCGGCCTGGTCGACGCCTGACACGGAATGTTTCCGCGCCCGCGAATAATCAGCCGGTTCCCATCGCTGTGACTTTCCGGGAATTCCCCCGAAATTTCCCTTGCCCGCAACGGCGACTCCGGCTATTCTCAGAACTCCCGCACAATGTCCGCGCAAACGGCAACGGCTTCCGAAAGCAGCATCGTGGTCATGATCGCGGGCGAAGAAAACGCTGTCCACATCGGAGCTGACCGCCCGCTTTCCGCCGTCGCGCACGCGCGTTACCTGAACAAGTTTACGAAGGCAAAACCCGAACTGGAACGCCGGCTGCTCATCCCGTACTTCCAGGGCGTCCCCTTTCAGGAAGCCGCGCGTGCGGCCGAACTGGACTTTCTCGACGCGTGGCTGGCCGCGCCGGAGCGGGTCTCCGTGCGAACGCTGATCGGCCCGGCCGGTTCGGGCACGATACGTCCGGCGGTCGAGTTCCTAAGAGGGCAACTGGCCGCGCGGCTTGCTCCATTCAGCCACGGGCTGCTTGGGCCCCGTCGCCGCAACGGGCGTGACGAGTTCGCCACGAACGCACGCGCTTTCTCATCCCCTTATCCCCGGTCAACTCCCAAACACCGCCCCGGAGAGCTAACATGGGGTCGTGAACCGGCTGGAGAACACAATTGAGCGGCTTCGCCACCCGGCGCCGGGCAGCCGCATCGAAGCCGCCCGCGATTTCGGCATCGATCTCAACCTCCTGATAGCGAATCTAAGACTAACCCCCGCCGAGCGTGTGCGCCGGATGCACGCGGCCTGTGTCGCGGCCGAACATCTGCAGGGCATCGCGCGCCGCCGGAATTCATGAATTTCGTTCTGGCCGTGCAGGCGCTCACCGATGCGGGCGTCGAGTTCGTCATTATTGGCGGATGGTCGGCCATCATGCACGGCAGCGCTCACCTCACCAGCGATCTCGATCTGTGTTATTCGCGAAACCGGGATAATTTGCGTCGGCTGGCGCTCGCGCTGGCTCCCTTCCATCCCCGACCTGCCGGCTTTCCTCGCGAACTCCCTTTCATTTGGGATGACCGGACCCTGCACGGCGGCACTGTCTTTACCCTGGACACGGATCTGGGTCGAATCGATCTTCTGGCCGAGGCGGAGCGGAGAGGGGAAGGTCGCAGGCGTTGGGGGCTGGGATGAGGTTCGCAAAGGCTGCGTGAAACTGTCGGCCTTCGACCGCGAGGTGTGGACGCTGGATCTGCCGAGCCTTTAAGGCCTCGCGGCCGCGAGGATATGTGTGCTCGGCATTGAGCAAGTGCCCAAAACGCTTCCCGGAATAAAAACCCGCCTCGAAGGAACGCTTCACGAACTGCTGGCCTCGGACCCGCACTTCGCCGCCGAATTGCAGAAGTTACTGGATGCCGGGAAGCCCGCGGGTATCCGCCAGGAAGTTCACGCGGATGAACTCGAACAACCGCCGGCGAAGTCCCCTTTTACGTTCCTGTATGTGAATACGCTCCCGTAGACCTGGTTCGACGAATCGGGTCCACATTCCCAGGCGGCGTTCAGGTCTCGCAGGCTGGTTAACAAACGGAAGAGGTCACGCGCTTCCCTGACCGCACCACCAACCTGAATCACCGGACCATCATCGCAACGTTTCATTGCGCCACCGACCCGCGCAGCCTGAAACTTCGAAACCCAGGGATCGAAAATATCGCCATCTCAGAAGCTCGGGAGCCGTCGGGCGCGGCGCCGTTAGGCCGAGCAACCACCCGTTCAGCCGCGCCCGCCGGCTGCAACCCGAGCGGTTCTTCAAAAGCTCGGGAGCCGTCGTGCGCGGCGCCGTGAGTTAGTGGAACCACCCGTTCAGCCGCGCACGGCGGCTGCAACCCGAGCGGTTCTTCAAAAGCTCGCGACCGTTGAATCGGTGAGACAAGCCGTACAGTCACTTGGCGGCATGGTGTGTGGCGGTGTGCCCCGCCCGCTGCCGGACAAGTCGCTTCAGCCGCCAACCCAGGCAGGACCTTCATGCAATCCGGGCGGCAACGCTTCGCCCAGGATCTCAGGATCCCCGACGATGACCGACAAATGGGAGTCCATAACGTGATTCCAGCCGACTTCCGCGATCCGCGCGCCTGTACCGGGTCGGTTTGAACCGGGGAAGACAGCAAGAGTCAAAAAACGAGTAACGCAAAAATAAAAAATTTTTCACGCTGAAAACAATGACCTTAACTGCAAACACCCACCACCACTCCGCCGACGCGTGCCACACTGGCGCGTGTAAGGCAGTAGGAAAACCCCGCGGCTGCACCCGAAAAAGGACCTCCGGCCGCCAGATCTTTGAAAATCGCATATCCTGACCCGCAACCGGGGTCGATTTTTCGCCGCGGAGAAGGCCTCCGCGGCGGTGATCCTGCAAAACGAACCTAAATTTCCCAATAAAAACGCACTTTTTTCCCGCGCCGCCCTCCAAAATCGGGAAAACCACATGCGCCGCGGTGGCCCACACCAGACCCCCGCGGCGCATCGAAAAGCCCGGCCGTTACGCCCGCACGTGCTTGTTAAACCAGTCCACCGTGCGTCCCCACGCCAGATCCGCGGCCACTTTGTTATACCGTTCCGGCGTGGCGTCGCAATGGAATCCATGCACCGCGCCCGCGTAGATATAACCCTCGTGCGTCACATTCGCCTCCGTCAGCAAGGCGTCATACGCGGGCCACGCTCCCGCCAGTCGCGTATCCAGCCCGCCGTGATGCACCAGAACGGCCGCCTTAATCTTCGCGACATCGTCCTTGGAACTCGGCGCTCCGCCATAAAACGGCGCCGCGGCCGAAAGATCCGCGCCCAGCCTCACCGCGAGATTATTCGACACCCCGCCTCCATAACAAAAACCCGTAACGCCGATCTTCCCTGTGCAATCCGACCGGCCCTTCAGCCACAGCGCGGCCGCCACCATATCCTCGAACATCTTCTTCCCGTCGATCTTGCTGAACAACTGCCCGCCATGATAATCGTCGCCCGGAAAACCACCGGCCGAAGTCAGCCCGTCCGGCGCGAACGCCATGAACCCGGCCAGCGCGAACCGGCGCGCCACGTCTTCAATATGCGGATTCAGCCCGCGGTTCTCGTGCACCACGATAATCCCGGGAAGCTTCGCCGGCTTCGCGTCCCGCGTGTCGGCGCTCACGGGCCGCACCAGATAACCCTTGATCGAGCCATTGCCCTGCGGCGATGGAACGGTCTCATAGCTGGTCTTGATCCGCTCATCGGTCTTCGAAACCTGCTGGCCGGCCGCGTAATTCGGCATCAGCGCTTCAGCCAGCGCCGCCACGGCCGCGCCGCCCGTCACAAACTTCTGCAGCCCATCGAAAAACGCACGGCGGTCGATTTCGCCGTGAATAAACAGGTTGTACAACTGCACCGCACCGCTTGGGACCTTGATCTTCGCTTCTTCCATAAGGGGGACTCCTCTGCGGGAGAATACCATGTTCCGCTCGGACACTCGTAACCAGTTACCGGGGAATTTCCGATTTCTCATACCCCGCGCGATAAAAGCCGGAGCCCTGCCACGCAAGCTTCGCGGGCGGCACCGCGGGCCCCGGTTTGCGCTCGAAACTGGCCGCGTCGTTGATGTCGCCGGAACCCTTGTAAGCCGCCACGTCCGGCCACGCGAACACCGGACGGCGGCGATCCGGCGCACTGCCCCGGCCCGCCGAATGCGACGCCACGATCGCGTCGGGAGCCGCGCCGCCTTCCACCCAGTTCATCAGCAGGCTGAGCAGCGGGAAATCGAACGGTCCGTCGCCGCCGTTGCAGTGAGAACCGCCGGGAAAGAGGAACATCCGTGAGAACTGAGCCACCTTCGCCGCTCCCATGCTGCGCTGCATCGCCGTGTAGTAAGCGATGCTGTTCAGCGGCGAAATATGCGGATCCGACCAGCCGTGATAAAGCAGCAGCTTGCCGCCGCCCGCCGCGAATTTCGAGAGATCCGGATCGGTGGCGTCGTAGATCGCGTGCATCGGGCTGATGGCCTCGAAGTTGGCCTGGTCGAAGCGGAAATCGGCCAGCGGGAAAGTGGGCGCGAGCGGCTTCGCGTACGCCAGATACCGGATCGTGCCAAGCGCGATGCCCTCGCTGAAAATAGCGCCGCCCGCGCTCTGCGGCACGTAAACGCCCTGCCAGAAAAGCTCCGAACCCGGTTGCGGGCCGCTGATCACGAACTTGTGGCCCTGCGCATCGTGCGCGCCCGCGTAAATCTCTTTCGCCGTGTTGGCCTGTGCGGCGGTCAGGCACTGTGAGGCATCCTGCCCCGGTTTGCAGATCGTGACCGCCGGATCGAAATTGCAGGCCGGCGGATTCGAGATGAGCCCGTCCTTGAGCCCGTCCAGCGCGTCGCAGGCGTCCAGAACCGCCTTGTGCAGAACGGGCAGTTTGTCGGCGGTCAGAATGGGCTTTCCGTCGGCCCCCGTGTTCACGTGAGCGTTCCAGCCGTGATAGAACGTGTTCTGCGTGATGAAGTTCATGGCGGGCGCGCCGGCCGCGATCCCGTCGAAATCCCCCGGGTAACGCTGCGCTTCCATCAGAGCCTCACGGCCGCCGTCGGAACAACCGCTGAAATACGAATACTTCGCCTTCTGCCCGTAATACTGAACGATCAGAGCCTTCGCCGCCACAGCCGTGAGATGGACCCCGCGATAGGCGAAATCGATGCGGGACTGCGGATTCTCCACCGCCCACGTGGGATCGGCATTGCCCCGGCCGGGACCGTTACTGTGACCCATGTCCGTGGAGGCCAGCGCGACCTCGCCGTTCGTCGCCGGTTCACAGCCCTCCGCGCGGCCCACATTGACGTTCAGGTTGCCGCACAGCCCGCCACACCCCGTCTGCAGATACCGCTGCGTCCACCGCGCAAGAGGCAGGCGGACCTCGAACTGAATCGCGGGCTCAATCGTTCCGAGGACGCGGCAATACGGGGCCGGCCGGCCATCGGCGACCTCCGACGACTCCCGGATCCGGACCTTACTGCCGACCGCCGCACTCAGATCGGCGTTCGAGAGTTCGGAACAGGCCCGCACCGGAGGCACGGCTTTCAGATCGGCAAGAGGGCTCCGGGCAGCGGGCTGCTGGGGAAACAGAATGGCTGCGGCGGCGAGCAGCAGCGCGGCGGCGGGAAGGGCGCGGTATGTCACCCCAGCATCATATCCTCTCCCGATAAACTTCTTCCATGGCCACAATCATCGGCGCGATCGGCACCTCCCACTCCCCCACCATCGGTTTCGCCCTGGACCGGCAGAAGCAGGACGATCCCGCGTGGGCGCCGATCTTTCATGCCTACGAGCCGGTGCGGAAGTGGCTCGACGAGAAGCGTCCGGACGTGCTGTTCGTGATCTATAACGACCACGTGACCAGCTTCTTCTTCGACCACTACTCGCCCTTCACGCTCGGCATCGGAGACACCTGGCGCGTTGCCGACGAGGGTGGCGGCGTGCGGGCGCTGCCCCCGGTGAAAGGGCACCCGGCACTCGCGGCGCACCTCAGCGAATGCCTCAGCGCCGAGGAGTTCGACCTGGCCTTCTTTCAGGACAAGCCTCTCGACCACGGCTGTTTCTCGCCGCTCTCCATGCTCTGGCCGCACCAGCCGGAATGGCCCGGCTCGATGATCCCTCTCCAGATCGGCGTGCTGCAGTTTCCCATCCCCACCGCGCTGCGCTGCTACAAACTGGGGCAGGCCCTCCGCCGGGCCATCGAAAGTTATCCCGAAGACCTGCGCGTCGTCATTGTGGCCACTGGCGGCCTTTCCCATCAGGTGCACGGCGAACGCTCCGGTTTCAATAACACCGAGTGGGATCTCGAATTCCTGGACCGCATGGAGAAAGACCCCGTCAGTCTCACCCGCATCACCCATGCCGACTATGTCAAGCGCGGCGGCATGGAAGGCTCTGAGGTGATCATGTGGCTGGTCATGCGGGGCGCGCTCTCGGCCGTTGTCCGGAAGGTCCACCAGACTTACTACCTGCCCACCATGACCGGCCTCACCACGGTGATCTATGAGAATGAGGCCGCCGCGCCTCTGCCGGGGGAAGTGGCCGAGTACCGCCGCCAATGCGCCCACCAGTTGGCCGGACTGGAGACAGTCGAGGGCACCTATCCCTTTACCCTCGCCAACAGCGCAAAGGCGTACCGGCTGAACCGGTTTCTGCACCGCATGATCGCACCGGATCATCGCGCGAAGTTCCTCGCCGATCCGGAGCCTCTCTTCGCCGAGCACCGGTTGACGGACGAAGAAGCCGACATGGTTCGCCGCCGCGACTGGCGGGCCATGATCCACTACGGAGTGATCTTCTTCATGCTGGAAAAGCTGGGCGCGGTGGTGGGCGTCTCGAACCTGCATATCTACGCGGCCATGCGCGGGCAGACGCTCGAAGAGTTTCAGAAGACGCGGAACGCGCCCGGCGCGCTCTACTCGGTGGCCGCCGTCAAGACCGAGTAGTTAGCGGCGGTACGCCAGCATCGCGGTGCGGGCCAACAGCAGGATCCCCACCGCGGCGGGCCAGAACAGCCACTGTCGAGACGTTACCTCCGAGCCGAACGAGTACTCGAAGAGGATCGACCGCTGAGCTTCATCCCGCTGCTGCGGACCGATCGCCAGTTTGCTCGCCGGGTCCGCCAGGCAGTTCACCAGATAGGCGCTGATCTTCGGCAGGTGCCGGTTCTCAAAGCGCACCTGACGCCCGGTCCGCTCCGTCCGCAGCCGGATCCGGATGCTGCCGAGACCCGACTGCATGGCCGCAAGGTCCGGGAACGTGCTCTCCATCAGTGCG
Source organism: uncultured Acidobacteriia bacterium (assembly GCA_903851195.1). Lineage (GTDB taxonomy): Bacteria > Acidobacteriota > Terriglobia > Bryobacterales > Bryobacteraceae > BOG-234. Next base: position 316,972 of record CAINNJ010000064.1, on the reverse strand, counting down.
AGCACGGCAGGCGCGCCATCCACCTTCAGTTCCACTTCACGCGCGACGAGGCTGGCGTAGGCGCGTTCCTCCTCCGGGGAAATTCGTCCGTTGTGATCCCGGTCGATCACGGACAGGACCAGCGGCAGCACGGCCACCCCCGGCGTCAGTTGCAGCTCCAGTTCAATGCCGGTTCGCGTGATCCCGATCAGCGTGGCCTGCAGATACTCGTCGAGACGATGGGCCTGCGCGGCCGGCGTGAGGAGCAGCACGCAGAGCAGCACCCGCCTCATCGGGCCGCGGATTTCTTCCCGTAGTCGTTCGTCGGATCGCGGTAGATGGTGTGGATGTGCATGGTCGGGTCCCCGCCGAGCGGTTGCGGCGCGTACTCGATCACCAGGGTGGGCCCCTGAATCCGGTAATAGGCGGGCATGCCGTTGGTGGTCGGGCCGCTCCATGCAAACCACGTGTCGGCGATTTTGGATTTGATATCGGCCATGCGCGCGTCGGCGGCCTGCTCATTGACGATCCCCGCCCACTCGCTGACCACATCGAGCAGCATCGCCTGTTGCGCCGGGTTGAGCGCGGAGGCTTTGATGCCTTCCGGCTGAATGGTCTTGCCATCGTGCCCGGGTCCCAGAACCAGATCCGCCACTTTGTAATTGAGGATCGCCCGCTTCCGCTGCCCCTCGTCGAGCGCGTTGATGAGAGCGAACGCCTTATCGTTCTCGGCGCCGAGCGGCCGGACGGTTCTGCCCTCCACCGTATATTTGGCAGGCTGGGCTGCGGTTAGGCTCGGCGTCAGAATCCCTTCGGAGCCGACCATCGTAATGTTCAGAGCAAGATGGTGGCCTCCGAACTGGAGCATCCACGGATCTTTCACGGACGGCTTGCCGAGGATCGAGATGTAGAAGAGGTCGTGGCCAAACATGGCGCCGCCGCGGCCGCCGCTCGACGCCTTCAGCGCTTCGTCGCCTTCCACGATCGCCATGGTCTTTTCGTAGCCGCGTTTGCTGAGCGTGGCCGCGAGCAGAGCCATCGCGGCCTTCTTTTGAGCGGCGTTCAGGTCGCCCATTTTGAGGCCGGCGCGCGGGACCATCGTGGTGGGGAGGTTCGACCACTTGACGCGCTGCGCGGCATCATCGAAGGCGAACAGCACCTTCGACTTTTGGCCCTCATCAAGCGTGCCCAGGAAAGCGTTGGCGCTGGCGACGATTCTGGCGGGGACGGCGGACGGGTTCTGGGCGAGCGCGGAGGCGCAACATAGGGCGGCGACGACGAGGCCGATTTTCTTCATCCCCTGATTATCACCCCGCAAACGCCTCTCAGAGCGCCTGACCGGAGGGCAGGTTCGTCACGATCACGCGCTGCTCCCGATCCGGGTCGCTGACGGCCTTGCTTTCGGGCGCGTCAAAGATCATCACGGACCGCCGGGTGGGATCAAACGCCGGCCAATCGGGCAACCCGGGGTGGGAGGGGTTGCCGGTGCGGGCGAAGGCGGCCCAGGCGCGGGCAATCTGTTTCGAGAGTTGCTCGGCCTCGGGATAACGGACGCAGCGCATGGCCAGGGGCAGTTCGGCGGTATGAAAAGCCCGCAGCGGGAAACTGCTCTGCACGCAGGGCGTGTTCCACGAGAAGTAATACATGTACACGTTCCCCGCGTTCTGTTGGAGTTTCCGCTCCACCTGAGCATAGGCACGGTGGCGGGCGCCGCGATCGCTGGAGATGCGGAACCACGTGTCGGTGGGCGTGTCGCGCGGGTGATCGCGCCGGCAGGCGGCGAGCAGCGCGGTCGCATCCGCCTCGGGAATACCCGCCTTCACGAGACGCGCGGGCAAGTCTTCGTCGCGCAGACTAAACAGCCCCGGGTCGCTGGCCGAGAAGAGCGTCGATTCGTCCTTGCAGGTTCCGACGATCATGGGAATGCCCGCGGCGGTGGCTGGCGCGGCCGGTTCCCAGGTTTGGCGCGGCACCGAGCGGCCGTCGAAAACCGGACCGGTTCCTCCGCCGGCGGCAAGCAGTTGTGTAGCGGGAACGGTGGCCAGCCTGTCGAGTTGGTCTTCGCGCAGGCCGAGCTTCTTCACGGCTGCCCGCGCGCTTTCGGTGGCGGCTTCCGCGGTTGCCACCTGCAGCACGGATCCGCTCTCGACGATGGCCTTGTGGAACAGTCCTTTCGCCTGGGGCATGGCGAGCAGGGTACTCACCTTGCCGCCGCCGCCCGATTCGCCGAAGATGGTCACGTTCGCGGGATCGCCCCCAAAGCGGGAGATATTGGCGCGGACCCATTGAAGCGCGGCGATGAGGTCGAGTTGTCCGGCGTTGCCGACTGTGTACCTGTCGCTGAGGCCGCCGAGATAGAGGTAGCCGAAAACGTTGAGCCGGTGGTTCACGCCGACCAAAACGACGTCGTTCTCGCGCGGGAAGGCGTCGGCGAACAAGGTCAGCAGGCTGGATCCGCTGGTGAAGCCGCCGCCGTGCAGGTAAACCATGACGGGCCGCTTGCCAGTGAGCGAGGGCGTGAGGACATTGAGGTTCAGACAGTCCTCGCTGTCTTTCTGCGCCGTGAGATCGAGACGTTCTTTGGAGCCCCGGAAATACTCGCCGATGGCCGCGCTCAGGAACAGGTTGCCGGGCGACTGGACGCAGCGAGGTCCGGTCACGGTGGCATCGAAGATGCCCTTCCACGTCGAGGGTTTCGAGGGCGGCAGGAAACGGCTGGCCGAGCCGTACGGGATGCCCCGAAATACGCGGACGCCGTTGCGCTCTTCGCCCCGAACCCGGCCGTACTGTGTGCGCACCACGGGGCCGGGGGACGCAGCGCCTTTCATGGCCAGCCCGCCGCCCGAGAGCAGCACACCGCGGAGCACATCGCGTCGATTCATGACGCCAAACATATCACCAGAGACTTCGATTCCCCCCATCAGTTCTTTCTATTTGATTACAAATCCGGGTATTCGTATAGTGACGTTTCAGCCCCAAAAGCTGAAACTCTGATTGAACTAATCAGTTCTAGGTCCCCAACGATTCCGAACGCCCGCCGAACGGTTTTCCCTGGCGCGGCTCGGAGAGGTCTTCGTCGACCAATTCGTACTGTGCTCCAGTGACCGTTTTCGATGGGATTCGGACCTGCTAATTCTGTATCGCATTTGACTTAGCCGTACGAAGGGGACATCCATGATTCGACAAATCTCGGCCCGCGCCACAGGTGCGTGCATACTTCTTCTGGCCGCGTGCGCAGCGCTTTCGGCCCAATCCACAGCATCCGGCAGCCTCTCTGGCGTTATTGCGGACAGTTCCGGCGGCGCCATCACGAACGCCATCATCCACATCAAAGAACAGAAGTCCGGCGCGGAGCGAAGCGCGACGGCGGACGGGGCCGGCAAGTACTCGTTCGAGGCCGTTCCCGCGGGCGCCTACACCGTGCAGGTGGAGTCTCCCGGCTTCACGAAGTTCGAGAAGAAAGACCTCGCCATCGCGTCGGGCAGCGTGACGCTGCCGGTAACACTACAGCCAAGCGCGACGAACAGTTCGGTGGAAGTCAGCGCGCGGCTCGATCCGTTTCAGGTGGTGCCGGAAGCGCCCACCAACAGCGTCTTCGGCATCGATGCGCCTCTGGCGGAGATTCCGCGGTCTATCTCGGTGGTTCCGAGCGAGATGATCGCGCGCTATGACATCAAGACCGTGAACGATCTGGTCGCCGCGACGCCGGGCAGTTTCACCGGCAGTTACTTCGGCGTGCCGGGCGCATTGTTCGTGCGCGGTGAAGCGGCCGACAACTTTTACCGTGGTTTCCGCCGCGTGGAGAATCGCGGCAACTACCAGACGCCGATCGGCGACGCGGAGGAACTGGAAGTGGTGAAAGGGCCGCCTTCGCCCAACTATGGCGGAGGGCGCGTGGCCGGGTTCATGAACTATACGCCGAAATCGGCGCGCAGCACGACGGCGAAATGGCTGGAACATCCCACGGGTAAGATCTCTCTTACTTACGGAAGCTACGACCAGAAGCAGGGCTCGGTGGAGTTCGGCAGCCCGTTCAAACTCGGGGAGCATCGGGGCGGCCTTTATACCTTCTTCAGCGTGGAAGATTCGAAGAGCTATTACAAAGGCATCTCGAGCCGGTCGAAGCTGGGACAGATCGCCTTCGATATGGAACTGTCGAAGAAGTGGCGCGTGGAGTTCGGCATGCAGGGCTTTGCGGGCTCGCTGCCGCAGAACATCGGCTGGAACCGCGTGACGCAGCAACTGGTGGACAGCGGCACTTATCTGGCCGGCACGCCGATGATCAATCTGGCGGGGAATGCCTACAATCTGAATCCCTCGAACTTCCAGGCGGCGCAGTTGCTCAATTTCGCCTATGCGGCCAATTATGCCCCGATCTTTCTGGCAACGCCGCAGGCGGCGTTCTATGCGCTGGATCCGAAGACCATCCACACCACGCACCTGAACAACGATCAGATCTTTATCGACTCCCCGGATTTTTCGGATGCGATCACCTACACGGGATATTTCGATCTGATCCGGGACATCAAAGACGGCGTGCGCTTCAAGAACCAGACATTCTACGATTCGCTGGATCACCAGAAGTTCAGCACCTATGGCTTCGGCGCCAACTACACGCCCAATGTGATCGAGAACAAGAGCTCACTGGAGTACGCGTTCAAGGCCGGACGCTGGCTGCGGGCGCAGACCGTGAGCGGTTTTTCTTATCGATACTCGTCGGTGACCGCGGGCGAAGAGCGCACCCTTTATCAGGTGATCGACCGGCGTGACCTTTCGATCGGCGCGCAGCCCAACGATCGCTTCGCCAGTGTGTTCAGCACCAATGGCGCCTGGGGCTATAATTACTACCAAAAAGGCCATTACGGCGATACGGGCGCTTTCATCAACGCCAGTCTTACTTTCTTCGACCGTCTGACCGTGCTCGAAGGCGTTCGCTACGATCACTACACGCCGGATTTCACGGGTCAGGACAACGGGGAAGGCCTGTCGCGCGGCACGGACACCGGGAACACAGCCACGTTCAATACCAGCGTGAGCTACAAGCTGCCGTTCCATCTGGCTCCTTACTTCACCTACGCGACCTCGCGGTACCTCGATCTCGGCCAGGGCGGCGAACTCGATTATTCGCAGCTGCAGAACAAGACCTGGATTCAGCCTTCCAACATGTATGAGGCCGGCGGCAAGGTGAGCGCGCTCGATAACAAGCTGTTCGCCTCGCTCTCGTATTACCACCAGAAGCACTCGTCTTTCAACTCCCAGAGCGGCTCCATCGACTACTTCCGCACGCAGGGTCTGGAAGGCGAAGTGCGCGCAGCCGTGACGCGGAATTTCAGCATCACCGGCGCGTATACCTGGCAGAAGCCGGAGCAACTGAATATCCCGTTCCTGCTGGGCATTCCTCCGCAGGTTCTGGGCCTGACGCCGCAGCAGGCTTACGGCGGCCGGTTCATCGGCGATGCTTCGATCTTCAACATCAAAGCGCCCGTGAAGGTGGCGGGTCAGCCGCCTGTCGTGATCAGCGCCTTCGGCACCTACACGCCGGTTCGGGATTTTGGTTTCACGCTCGGCACCACCTGGGTGCAGAAGGTGCAGGCGGGATTCCTGACGCCCGTGATGCTGCCTTCTTACGCGGTGTGGCGCGGATCGGTTTTCTGGTCCCATAAGAACTACTCGGTTAACCTCGCGGCGAACAACTTCACGAACTCGAATTACTTCACTTCTCAGTACTTGTTCTGGGATGTGTTTATTAAACCGAGTGCGATGCGAACTCTCAGTCTGACGATGTCTTATAAGTTCTGAGAGTCTCTCAGATGACGGTTCTTATCAACGACCCCGCCGTGGTGGCGGAAATCACGGCGCTTCATACGCGTTATGAAGCGGCCCTGATTGGCAACGACGTCGCCACACTGAATACGTTCTTCTGGGAATCCGCTCACGCCATACGGTACGGCGTAACGGAAAACCTGCACGGGGCGGAGGAGATTCGGGCGTTCCGGCAGGGACGCCCGAGCGTCAATCTCGACCGCACCATCTCCCATCTGGAGATCCTCACGCTGGGGACCTCGGCCGGTATCGTGAATCTGGAGTTTGTACGGCCCATGGACGGCACGGAGCGGCACGGCCGGCAGACGCAGTTCTGGTATCGGTTTCCGGAGGGCTGGAAGATTGTCTCCGCGCATGTTTCGCTGCTGCCGGGGCCGCCTTCTTATCTGGACGCGGCGGCGGGGCAGATCGGTGTTCCGGTGCATCCGGCGAACCGTAGTGCGGTAAGCGACGACCTGAACGGCATCCGGAACATCGCGCGGTTTCTGATGGAGTTTCCCCTGCAGCAGGAAGTGGAAGCGGCGACGGTATTCAAACCATGACGGACTTCTTATCGGGCGAACAGGGCGCGGTCGCTATCGCGGGCGCGGTCAAGTCGGGCCGGACGACGGCAGTCGCGGTGGCACAGGCCGCGCTGAGCCGGATCGCAGCCGCGGACTCCACCCTGAACTGCTTTACGGCCGTAACCGCGGAAAGGGCTCTTCAGGAGGCCGCGGCGGTGGACTCGGCGATTGGCCGCGGCGAAGATCCCGGGCCTCTTGCCGGAGTTCCTTACGCGGTCAAGAACCTGCTCGATATTCAGGGCTTGCCGACTCTGGCGGGTTCGGTGATTCGCGCCAGTGCAGCGGCGCCGGAGCGAGACGCGGCGACGGTGGCAGCGCTGCGCAAGGCCGGGGCCGTGCTGCTGGGCGCGCTGAACATGGACGAGTTCGCGTATGGGTTCACGACTGAGAACAGCCATTACGGTGTTACGAAGAATCCGCATGACCTGAGCCGTGTGGCCGGCGGATCTTCGGGGGGCTCGGCGGCGGCGGTGGCGGCGGGTCTGGTGCCTTTGACGCTGGGATCCGACACCAACGGGTCGATTCGGGTGCCCTCGGCTTTCTGCGGTGTTTTCGGGCTGAAACCGACTTACGGACGGATCTCCCGCAGAGGGGCGTTCCTGTTTGTGGGAAGTCTGGACCACATCGGTCCTTTCGCGCGGTCTGCGGAGGATCTGGCGGCGGCGTTCGACGTGTTGAACGGGCCGGATCCCGGCGACCCGGTCTGCAGCGACCTGCCGCAGGAGTTCTGTCTGTCCGACTTAACGAAAGGCGCGGAGGGACTTCGCATTTCCGTGGCGGGCGGGTACTTCATGAAACAGGGTGAGCCGGCGGTGTTCGAGGCCGTGACCGCCGTGGCCGCTTCGCTAAGCGCGAGCCACGTGGTGGAATTGCCCGAAGCCGCGAGGGCGCGTGCCGCGGCGTATGTGATTACGGCGTCAGAGGGCGGCAATCATCATCTGAACGATCTGCGCACACAGGCGGAACGGTTCGATCCTTTGACGCGAAGCCGGTTTCTGGCCGGGACGCTGGTCCCTGCGGCGTGGGTGAGTTTCGCGCAGCGGTTTCGAACCTGGTATCGCGAGCAAATGCGGGAAGTTTTCAAAAATACGGACGTCATTCTGGCGCCCGCCACGCCTTGCCCGGCGATACGCGCGGGACAGGAGACGATTGTGCTGGACGGGAAGACCATGCCATCGCGCGCCAATCTCGGTATCTTTTCGCAGCCGATCTCCTTTATCGGTTTGCCTGTGGTGACGGTGCCGGTGCATGTGCCGGGGCGGATGCCGGTGGGCGTACAACTGATCGGCGCGCCGTATCAGGAGGCGAAGTTGCTGCGGGTGGCGTGGGAACTGCAGTCGCGCGGGGCGGTCTCGGCGCCGGTGTCATGTCCGTGACGCGCCGGCAACTGTTGGCGGCGATGGCCGGTTCGCCGCTGCTGGCGGCGGAGCACGCCCAGGATCCGCTGGTTATCGGCTTCATCTACAACGGCCCGAAGAACGATCTTGGTTACAACCAGTCCCATGCGGAAGGCAAGGCGACACTGCGAAAATTCCCGTGGGTGAAGGCCGTGGAAGAAGCCAGCGTGCCGGAGACGGTGGCCGCCGGGGAGTCCATGCGCGACATGATCTATCAGGACGGGGCGAAGGTGGTGTTCGCGACTTCGTTCGGCCATTTCGATCCGTTCACGGTGGATATTGCGCGCGAGAATCCGTCCGTGCAGTTCTTTCACTGCGGCGGACTTTACGACGAGAAGAAACACCCGAAGAATATCGGCATTTATTTCGGTTTTATCGACGAAGTGGAGTATTTGTCCGGGATGCTGGCGGGGATGTCGACGCGGACGGGCAAGCTGGGCTTCGTGGCCGCGAAACCGATTCCGCAGGTGCTGCGCAATATCAACAGTTTCACGCTGGGGGCGCGCAGCGTAAATCCGCGGGTCACCACGAAGGTGGTGTTCACGGGCGACTGGGTTTTGCCGGTGCGGGAGGCCGAGGCGTCCAGCAGTCTGGTGGATCAGGGGATCGATGTGCTGACCGGACATACCGGTTCGCCGCGCGTGATTGTGCAGACGGCGGAACGGCGCGGGGTGTTCGGCTGCGGCTATCAGTTCGATCAGTCGAGTATGGCGCCGCGGGGTTTTCTGACGGGCGCGCAGTGGGCCTGGGGCACGGTTTATCAACGCGTGGCGCAGATGGCGCGGGACGGGCTGTCGGTGACCAACGGGACCATTCCGCGGCGTCTGACGGGCACGCTGAAAGATGAGTTTTGCAAGCTCTCGCCATACGGTCCTTCGGTGTCGCAGACGGCGCGGGAGCGTATCGCGGCGGCGAAGGCGGGCATTCTGAACGGCTCGCTCGGCATCTATCGCGGACCGGTTCGGGACAACCAGGGGAAGGTTCAGATCGCCGCGGGCACCACGCTCAACGTGGCGGATGTGGAACTCGATCGCATGGATTACCTGGTGGAAGGCGTGGAGGGCAGCGCGCGATGAAGCTGAAAGGGCCCGATCTGTTCGTGCCACTGGGCGCGGTGGCCGCCGCCATGCTTGTGTTCGGCGTGTTCTGCGCCGCGCTGGGCGTGAATCCGTTAGGCGTGTATGCATCGCTTTGGAAGGCCGGTTTCGGGAGTTGGTATTCGTGGCAGAACACGCTGGTGCGCGCGTCTCCGCTGCTGCTCTGCGGCCTTTGCACCGCGCTGCCGGCACGCGCGGGAATCATCGTGATCGGCAATGAAGGGGCGGTGGTGGTGGGGGGCCTGGGCGCGATCACGGCAGGACTGTCGACTGCGCAAATGCCTTCGCTGGTGAGCCTGACTTTCATGGTGCTGGCGGCGATGCTGTGCGGCGGTCTGTGGATCGCTTTCAGTGTGGCGCTGCAGCATTATCGCGGTGTGAGTGCGGTGATCAGTGGACTGTTGCTGAATTATCTGGCAATTGCCTTGATGAACCAGCTGATCGAGGGGCCGCTGCGGGATCCGTCGAGCTTCAACAGTCCGGCGACGTTCCCGCTTCCGCTGGATCACCGGTTGGGCTTCTTCTCGGGAACTCATGTGCACCACGGGCTGCTGTTCGGCGTGATCGGCTGCCTGGTGGCGTGGTTTCTGGTGGAGCGCACCACGTTCGGTTTTTCGATGAAAGTAGCCGGGGGCAATGTGCGCACGGCGAAGCTGGTGGGTCTGCCGGTGGGGCGGCTGGTGGTGATGGCAGGATTTCTGGGCGGCGCGTGCGCGGGCATTGCGGGCATGGTGGAAGTGGCGGCGGTACACGGGCGCGGGAATGAATCGCTGAATGCCGGGTATGGGTACACGGGTATTCTGGTGGCGTTTCTGGCGCGGCAGTCGCCGCTGGGCGTGATGCTGTTCTCGGTGCTGGTGGGTGGTCTGGTCGCGGGCAGCGGGATGCTGCAGCGGGCGCACGATCTCCCCGATGCCACCATCACGGTGCTGGAGGGAACGCTGTTTCTGTTCATCCTGCTGAGCGATACGGTGTACGGTCGTTTGAAGATTCCGGGAGGCAAAGCGAATGCAGTTGCCGCCTGAGAGTCTGGGAGGGTGGGGCTTGGTGGTCGCGCTGTGCGGGGGCGCGATGCGGGGCAGCATTCCGTATATGTTCGTGAGTCTGGGCGAGTGCCTGACGGAGAAGAGCGGCAAGATCAATCTCGGGATGGAAGGCGTGCTCCTGATGGGAGCGATGACGGCGTTCGGGGTTTCGGATCTGACCGGGTCTCCGTGGCTGGGTGTGCTGGCCGCGGCGGCGGCGGGGCTGCTGCTGGGCGCTCTGCATGCGTGGATGACGCAGCAGCCGGCGGTGAACGATGTGGCGGCGGGGATTGCGATGATCCTGTTCGGCAGCGGTCTCGCGTTCTTCTTCGGCAAGCGCTTCGTGGCCCCGATGGCGCCGCAGTTGCCGCTTCTGAATCTGGGCGGCTGGAGTCACACGCCGGCGGTGGCTTCGGCCTTGCGCATCAGTCCGCTGTTCTTCGTGGGGATCGCGCTGAGTTTCCTGCTGCACTGGGTATTCACGCGGACGCGCTGGGGGCTGCAGATCCGGGCGACGGGCGACGATCCGCAGGCCGCGCGGGCACTGGGGATCGATGTCAACCGGGTGCGTTTTTTCGCGATCACGGCGGGCGGTGGGCTGGCCGCGATCGGCGGGGCGCATCTGACGCTGTATTTTCCGGGTATCTGGTCGGAAGGGATTTCGGGGGGGCAGGGGCTGATGGCCGTGGCGCTGGTGATTTTCGCGCGGTGGAGCCCGCGGCGATGTCTGGCGGCCGCGCTGCTGTTCGGGGGCGCGCAGGCGCTGGGGCCGTCGCTGCAGTCGTTGGGAATCAATGGTTATTACCACTTGTTCAATGCGTCGCCGTATCTGCTGACTCTGGCGGTGATGATTGCGACGTGCTCGCCGAACCGCAGCCTGACGGGCATGCCGGGCGCCCTGGGAAAGAAGTAAGAACACGATGAAGCCGCCCGATATCGAAGCTGTCGGAATTACCAAAACATTCGGCGCGCTGAAGGCCGTGGACAACGTCAGCCTGCATCTGCCGCCCGGCGTCTTCCATGCGCTGCTGGGTGAAAACGGCGCGGGGAAGAGCACGCTGGTCAAGTGTTTGATGGGGTTTTATCCGGCGGACCAGGGCGTGGTGAAGGTCAATGGCGAGCCGCTGCGGGTGGGATCTCCGAAAGAGGCCCGGCGGCACGGGATCGGCATGGTGTTTCAGCATTTCACGCTGGTTCCTTCGATGACGGTGGCGGAGAATCTGGTGCTGGCGAGGCCGGATCTGCCGATGGTGATCGACTGGAAAGCGGAGCGCGTCCGGCTGGCGGAGTTTCTGAAGCAGGCGCCGTTTCATGTGGATCCGGACAGCCGGATTTCCACGCTTTCGGCGGGGCAGAAACAGAAAGTCGAGATTCTGAAAGAGCTTTATCTGGAGACGCGCTTTCTGATTCTGGATGAACCGACATCGGTGCTGACGCCGCAGGAGGCGGACGAGGTTCTCGGGCTGTTGCGGCGCATGGTGGATCGGGGCGAACTCAGCGTTTTGCTGATTACGCATAAATTCCGGGAAGTATTCGCGTTTTGCGACGGCGTGACGGTGTTGCGGCGGGGAAAGCAGGCCGGGGCGGGCCGCACGGCGGACTTGGATTCCGCGCGGATGGCGGAAATGATGATGGGCGAGGCGCGCGCGGAGCGGAAGGTGGGGAAGACACGCAGTCCGGGCGGGCCGGTGTTGTATCTCGACGGGATCGGCGCGGTGGGCGACAGCGGCGTGGAGGCCGTGAAGGAGGTTCGTCTGACGGTGCGCGAAGGCGAGATTGTGGGGATCGCGGGGGTTTCGGGGAACGGGCAGCGCGAACTGCTGGAGGCGATTGCGGGCCAGCGCGAGATGACGGCCGGGGCGATCACGGTGGATGGCGAGCGGCATCTGCCGACGCGCGAGATGCTGCTGCAACACCGTTTTTTTATCCTGCCCGAAGAACCGCTGCGCAATGCATCGGCGCCGCGCATGAGTGTCGCGGAGAATATCGCGTTCCGGCTCTTCGACCGGCCACCGTTTCAGAAGTTCGGGTTCCTGCTGGACCGCAAGGCGATCGCGGATTTCGGGCGGGAGATGATCCGGAAGTTTTCGGTGCGGCCGCCCGAGGGAGAACTGGCGATCGGCGACCTTTCCGGCGGCAACGTGCAGCGGGCGATTCTGGCGCGGGAACTTTCGAGCGGGAAGGTGCGGGTGCTGGTGGCGGCGAATCCGTGTTTCGGGCTGGATTTCAAGGCGGTGGATTTTATCCACGATCAGTTGTTGCAGGCCCGCAACGACGGGGCGGCGGTGTTACTGATCAGCGAGGATCTGGATGAGCTGCTGGAACTGGCTGATCGCATCTTCGTGATGAGCGAAGGGAAGCTGGTGTTCGAGACCACGCCGGAAGCGGCGGATCTGGCGCTGATCGGAAGGCAGATGGCCGGTCAGCGGGTCTGACGGGAACGCGCCGTTTTCGCCATCCTGTGAAGCGTGAAGGGGATGGAGACCTGGTAGAGGAGCATGTTGGTCAGCAGGCCCCATCCGAAGAAGATGGTGCCACCGACGATGACGAAGCTGGGCAGGGAAGACGCAAACGACAGGGCCTGACTGCTGATCGCGAATTCCGTGGCGAGACCGAAGACCTGCCGGAGTTGCGTGATTTCTCCGCGGAGAATCACCATCTGCGCGCCGTCTTCGGCGATGGTGGCCGGGCCGCGCAGGGAGACGGAGACCAGGGCGCTTTTGTGCGCGGCGGCGTCCCGGACGCCATCGCCCACCAGGCAGATTTTGCTGCCTTCCTGCTGCAACTGTTTGATGAGAGCGGCTTTCTCCTGGGTGGACCGATCGGAAAAATGCCGGTCGGCGCCGATGCGGGAGGCCATCTGTTTGGTGGCTTCTTCGGGTTCGCCGGAGAGGAGCCAGATTTTCAGGCCGCGCGAGCGCAGGCGCACGATCATGGTCTGGCAATCCTCACGCAGCACGCGCTCGAGGACGATCACGCCGGCGAGTGAGCCATCGGCCGCGACATAGACGACGGAGTGGCCGTTGCGGCGGGCGTCGGCTTCCACGCGGTCGATGGCCGGCGGCACGGTCAGATTGGCGGCCGCCATGAAACGCCGGCTTCCGGCGCGGACCGTCCTGCCACCAAGCCGGACTTCGATACCGAAGCCGGGCACATATTCGGAGTGGTCCACAACGGGCGGGGCGATGCTGCGGGCTTCCGCGGCGGCGAGGATGGCGCGCGCCAGCGGATGCGTCTGGTTCGTTTCGGCGGCGGCGGCGAGGCGAAGCACTTCGGGATCCAGAAAACCGGCGCAGGAGTGAATATTGACCACCTGGGCCTGCTCCATGGAGCGCACGGCGAATTTGTCGAAGACGACGGTGTCGACGGTGCGCGCCCGTTCGAGAGCCCGGCCGTCTTTGACCAGAATGCCCCGTCCGGCCGCGAGGTCCATCTGCCGCAACATGCTCAACGGACTGTAGAGCTTCATGCGGTAGGCGGCGGAGACCATCAGCATGCTCATGGCTCCGCCGAGTCCCACGAAGGGGGCGGCGACCAGGCCGAGGAACAGGGAGGGCAAGGCCGCCTTGTCACTGGCTGTTTCGAGGCGCTCGGCAAGGTCTTTTTTGTAGCCGTCGATATCGGCGACGGCGTGGCCGAGGCGCGGGGCCGTGATGCCGGCGCGCGGGAGTTCCACGCGCACCAGGGCGCGGCCGGCGAGGACGGGTGTGGAGGCGGTGACGCGGTCGCCCGGACCCAGTTCGGCGGGCTGCAGTTCGCCGGTGAGGAGATGCTGGTCGACGGAAGCAAAACCTTCGAGGACGACGCCATCCAGGACCGTTGTCGCGCCCGCGCGGATCACGACCACATCGCCGGGGCGAACCTGTTCGGCGGGGATGTCGGTCTCGCTGCCGTCGTACACCACGCGAACGTCGTCCAGCAGCCGGCTGAAGTTTTCGACGAGCCCTTGTCTGGATTCGCGTTCCGCTTTGGCCGCCAGCCAGCGGTTCAGACCGATGAGCCAGCCTCCGGCGGTGAGGGTAAAGAAGTAGCCGCCCGCGACGGAGCCGACGACGAAGGCGGAACTCACCATGGAAGAACGGATGCGGCGTTCGTGAACCAGGGCGTGCCATGCGTCGGCGAATTCGTCTTTGATCTCCGGCATGGTCAGGGCGATGCCGGCCAGTTGCAGGGGCGGAAAGAAAACGCCGACCGTGCTCAGGCCGAGGCCCACGGACCCACGGCGCAGCGCGGCCAGTTCGCGTTTTTCGTCGTCACTATGAGGGAGAGTAGAACCGACGAAGCCGGCGCGAAGGCGGATACCCTTGTCATCCGCGACATCGAGCGCTGGCGAGGCTGGCGGGGCAGGAGCTTGCATGCCGACGGGCGCGGGCTGCGAGACCGGCAGAGTTTTGGCCGCCAGGCGCACGCGTCTGCGTTCCATGACGGTCACCGCCGTTACCGAGGCGGCGGACATGAGAATCGGCAGGAAAAAAATCATGCGCGTGCCGGCGTGGCGCTCCGCGCGGAGACGCAGACACTCGCCGTTAAAGCCGGGGAATGTATCGGCTCCATAGACTTCCAATCGTAAATTAATTACACGGAAAGATCAACGTTTGCGCGGCATTCCGGACTATTCCGGTTTCGGTGCCACGCAAGTGAAGTTTTCCGCTTCGTCAGTGCTTCCCATGCCTTTGTAGCGGGCGACCTGCGGATACGGGCAGAGCGGCCGGGTGCGGGTGGTCTTGCCGCTTTCGATGTGAGCGCCGGTCAGCTGCGCGGGGGCGGTTCCCTTTTCCACCCAGTTCATCACGGCGGTGAGCCAGTCGGCGGTGTTGCAGCCGGGTCCGCCGTTGCAGTGGAACATGCCGGGAACCATGAAGACGCGGTAGAAATCGCGCGTGGCGGCGTCGCCGAATTTGCGGCTGACGGTTTCGTAATAGTCGAGGCCTGGCAGGGGATTCACCTGCTGATCGGCCCAGCCGGAATACTGCAGGATTTTGCCGCCGCGTTTCTTCAGGGGGGACAGATCCGTGTTCAGGGCATTGAGTTCCGCGGCTGCTTTCGACAGGCGGGCGGGATCGGAATCGAAGTTGAACAGGCGGAAAGTCCAGGACGGGCCGGGGGCGGGATCGAGCATTTCGTATTTCATCTGGCTCTCGGCGCGGGGCAGCACGGTTTTGTCGGGCAGGATGAAATTGTCGGGCCACACGGGTTCGCTGCCGACCAGTTCGCCAGGGAAGAGTTGTTTGCCGGCGGAGGTGCGCGGGCCGCCGTAGATCTTCGTGAGGGCGTCGAGCTGGGCCGCGGTGAAGCAATCGGCGCCGTTTCCGGACGCGCATTTCGGCAGGTCGCGGGCGGGCTCGAACGGGCAGCGGCGGGGATCGTCGATCAGGCCGTCTTTCAGGCCGTCGAGGGCGTCGCATTTTTCGTAGATGGCTTTGGTGATGAGGGGGAGTTTTTCGGCCGGTATGGCGCCGTCGCCGGTTTGGGTCTGGCCGATCCAGATGCGGCGCATCGAGTTGCCGGTGTTGTAGAGGCCGGGGGCGCCGACGACGAGGCCGTCGAAATCTTCGGGATAGCGCTGGGCTTCCTGCAGGCCTTGCCGGCCGCCGGTGGAACAGCCGACCCAGTAGGAGTAGCGGGGCGCGGAACCGTAGTAGGTCCGGATCACCTGTTTCGCGAGGACGGCGGTTTCGTGAACCGAGAGATACGCGAAATCGAGGAATTTACGATGACCCTCGGGGTTCTGCGGGGTCACGTAGGCGAACGTGGCGAGAGGTTCTTTCGCGGCGTCATGTCCGGTATCGGTAGAGGCGGCGGCGAAGCCCTTGCGCACGGCGCCGTCCACGGCTCCGATGCTGATGGTGCCCGCGGTGCCGCCGTTGCCGACCATCTGAAACCGGTCGTTCCAGGCGGTGGGGAGTTTGATGGCGAAACCGGCTTCGGGCCAGATGACGCCGCGGACGTCGCAGTGTTCCGGCAGGGAGTCTTTGGCGGGGATGAGGGTCGCCGAGACGATCCTGACGTCCTTGCCGAAGGGTTTGGCGGCCAGATCCGTGCATTGCAGCGCGGGTCCGGCGGCGGTGGCGGTGGAAACCAGCACGGGGAACAACCAGAGCGTCTTCATGACTTTCGCCTTCGAATTGTATAACTAAGCCCGCGGACGCCAGGTAATTTCGTAACCAATCGGTCCGACGGCAGTATTTCGTTTATGACCAGTTTCCTGCCGGACATCCGGTTCGCGTTGCGGGCGATTCGACGGAGCCCCCTGTTTGCGTCCGTGGCGATTCTTTCGCTCGCGCTGGGGATCGGGGCAAATACCGCGATCTTCACGATTATGGATCAACTGATGCTGCGGCAGCTGCCGGTGCGGGATCCCGACCAGCTGGTGATGCTGTACCAGAAGGGTCCGCACAATGGCAGCAACATGGGGGACCGGATGCAGTCTTACCCCATTTATCGCGATCTGCAGCAGAAGGGTGCGCCGCTTTCGGAGGTGCTGTGCCGGCGGCTGGTTTCGGCGTCGCTCAGCGCGGGCAACCAGACGGAGCGGGTGGAAGCCGAGATGGTATCGGGCAACTATTTCTCGATGCTCGGCGTGAAGGCGGCGGCGGGGCGGCTGTTCAATTCCAAAGAGGACGATCGGGTGTTCGGCGGCCATCCGGTGGTGGTGCTGAGCTACGACTACTGGGTCAGCCGGTTCGATCGCGATAAGGGCGTGGTGGGGCGGAAGATCCTGGTGAACAACTATCCGATGACCATTGTCGGCGTGTCGGGACCGGGCTTCACGGGGATGGATCCGGCGGTGGCGCCGCAGATTCGGGTGCCGATCCTGATGAAACCGAACCTGGTGCCGGAATGGAGCTGGCTGGATGTGGAGGATCGGCGGACGCGGTGGGTCCAGGTGTTCGGCCGGTTGAAGCCGGGTTACACGGCGGAGACGGCGCGCGCGCCGCTGCAGGTGCTGTTCCACCAGATCCGGGAGTATGAAACGACGTTGCCGGCCGCGAAGGACTGGAGCGCGTACGAGCGGACGCAGTTTCTGCGCGGCTCGATTCTGGTGGAGCGGGCCGGAACCGGCTATTCGCAGCTGCGGAACAGCTTTTCGAAGGCGCTGGTTGTGCTGATGTGCATGGTGGGGCTGGTGCTGCTGATTGCGTGCGCCAACGTGGCGAATCTGCTGATCGCGAGGGCGTTCGCGCGGCAGAAAGAGATCGCGGTGCGGCTCTCGCTGGGCGCTTCGAACGGGAGACTGGTGCGGCAGTTACTGATCGAGAGTCTGGTGCTTTCGCTGGCGGGCGGGGTTGCGGGGATTGGGCTGGCGGCGGCGATGACGCGGGGGCTGCTGGCGCTGGTGCCGTCGGAATCGAGTCCGCTGTTGCTGCGGCCGGAGCCGGACTGGCGAATTCTGTCGTTCACGCTTTGCCTGACGCTGGTGACGAGCATCGTGTTCGGGCTGCTGCCGGCGCTGCGCGCGAGCCGGCCGGATTTGTGGGGAACTCTGAAGGACGCGGCGGGATCGATTGCGGGATCGGGCGGGTCGCTGTTCTTTCGCAAAGCATTGGTGGCGGCGCAGGTGGGGTTGAGCTTCCTGCTGCTGTTCGGCGCGGGGCTTTTTGTGCGCAGTCTGGCGAATCTGGAGGGGGCGAAGACGGGTTTTCACGATCCCGGCAACCTGGTGACGTTCCAGGTGTCGCCGGCGCTGAACGGTTACGACACGCCGCGGACGGTCCATTTCTATGAGCAGTTGATCGGCGGACTTCGCGCCGTGCCGGGTGTCAGTTCCGCGGCGCTGGCCTCGGTGGCGCTGCTGCACGGCGATGAGTGGGACAGCACGACGCAGGTGGAAGGGCACACGGCTGGGGACGGCGAGGATATGCAGGCCTACATGAATTCGGTGTCGCCGGGCTACTTCGAGACCATGGGGATTCCGCTGCTCGCGGGCCGCGATTTCGACCGTCGGGACATGCGGGAGAAGTCGCACGTGGCGATTGTGAACGAGTCTTTCGCGCGGCATTTCTTTGGGGGCGCGCAGGGCGTGCGGCAGGCGATCGGCCGGCATCTGGGAAACGGACGGAAGGGGTCGAAGCTGGAGACGGAGATTGTCGGCGTGGTGGCGGATTCGCTGTATGAAGGGCCTCGCGAGGGCGTTCGCCGGCAGGTGTTTATTCCGAACTGGGGTCCGAACGGCGTGGCGTTTTATGTGCGCGCGCAGATGCCGCGGTCCGCTGCCTATGCAGCGGTGAAGAGCGAGGTGCGGAAACTGGACGCGACCATGCCGGTGTACGAACTGAAGACGCTGGGGATTCAGCTGGAAGAAACGTTGCTGACCGAGCGGCTGATTGCGCTGCTCTCAGCCGGGTTCGGGCTGCTGGCGACTCTGCTGGCGACCATCGGTCTCTACGGCGTGATGGCGTTCGCGGTGGCGCGGAGGACGCGGGAAGTGGGCGTGCGGATGGCGCTGGGCGCGCAGCGGAGCACGGTGGTCTGGCTGGTGATGAAGGAGGTGGCGGCGCTGATTCTGACGGGACTGGCGCTCGGGATCCCGGCCGGGCTGGGGGCGGCACGGTTTGTCTCGGCTCAGTTGTACGGCATCCATCCGAACGACGCATGGAGCGCGGGGATCAGCATCGTGATGCTGACACTGGCCGCGTCCGCGGCGGGGCTGATTCCGGCGTGCCGCGCGAGCCGGATCGACCCGATTCGCGCGCTCCGGTATGAGTAGCGTTATTTGATTTTGAAATTCCCGGCGCTGCCTTCGCGATGGGCCATGTGGCAGGCTCCGCACTGCGCCTGGATTTTGGCCAGATTCGCGGCCTTATCGCCATCGCCGGACTGGATGGCTTTGGCCGCGTCGCGCGCCGTTTCGGCGAATTTCACGGCATCTTCGGCGTTCTTCTTTTTCCAGTAATCGGCCACCTGGGTGAAGGTGTCGGCGAGTTTGCCGGCGGCGGGGGCGGCCGCGGCGGCGTCGGTTGCGTTACGAATCGCTCCGACGTTCGGAGGGATCGATTTCATCCATGCCTGATACTCAGCATCGTCCTGAGCGCCGGCCTGCATGGTGAACATCAGGGGAAGGGCAAATAGAAGGAGAGCTTTCGACATGCCCGGATTATATAGATTACGGCCGGATTTGTTTGTGGTTTTCCGGCCTTTCCGCGGACGAAGGGGGCGATTGATTACGCTGGAGAGACGAAACCTGCGGAAAGGAGCGCGGATCGAAGTATTCAGTGCCATTCAACTTACTAAAGTGCCTTCTTCTGGGGTGCGCGCTGGGTGCGGCCGCGCACGCGCAATTTAAAGAAATCAAGGCGGCTCCGTTTCCGCCCGCGGCGGCGCGCCAGAAAATTCAGGCGTTGCTGGAAAATGCCGATGGCTCGAACCGCGATGCGACCGTGCAGAAACTGCTCAGCTGGATCGATTGGTATCGCGACATTCTGGACGACGAACTGATCGCGCACTGGGGCGCCGAAGGCCGGGATCGGTTGCGGTTGCTCATGGCGCCGCTGGCGGATGCGCGGGTGGCGTCGGGGGTGGTGGCGTATTCGTGGGCGCACCGTCCGGAGGCGTGGACGTTAGAGAACGCGGCGGTGCTGGGCGATCTGATGGCACGGTATCCGGCGAGCGCGAAGCCGTTTCTCGACGACATGGGCGGATCGGGCACACCGCAGCTTTCGCCCGCCGAGGCTGCGGCGGTCTGCCGGATCCTGATCGACATGCCCGACATCGGGACGTGGAGAAAAACGGCGCTGCAGATTCTGCCGCGGTACCGGCCTGTGGCGGAGAGTTTGCTTCGTCAGGACATCAACGGGCCGGACCAGGAGGCGATGTATCGCGCGCTGCGCTGGCGGTCCGATCTGAAGTTCGATGCGGCCGATAATGCGGGGCAGAAGAGACCCATGACCGAGAGCCGGGCGCAGCGGCCGCACATCGTGGGAGAGTTCGCCGATCGCGGCGCCGGCCAGGCGGTTTATCGCGGACCGATGGCAGGCACTTTCGAATCGACCGGCGGCCCGATACCGCAGAATGCCGAGTACGTGTTTCCGAATGTGCCGCCGGTGAAACTGCTGCTGGATTTCGATACGAAGAAGTGGGAAGCGCGGCTGCAGGCAGGGGAAGGCAATACGCAGGTTCTGGTGTTGCGAAATGTGAGCAGGGGACCGCAGAAGCGCTGCGTGGTCCGGTGGACCGTGATCGAGTGAAGGCCGTGATTGAGTGAAGAGCCTGCGAGACCAATACCGGACGCTGCTGGCGGACGGCATCATTCCCTTCTGGATGCGCGCGCTCGACCGCGAGTACGGCGGCGTTTTTTCGTGCATGACGGAGGAAGGCGAGATCCTTTCGACGGAGAAATACACGTGGTCGCAGGCGCGGGTGGCGTGGACGCTGTCGGCGCTTTATAACCGGTTCGAGAGGCGCCCGGAGTTTTTGACCGAAGCGAGGCGGACTCTGGATTTTCTGCTCGCGCACGGCCGGGACGCGGAGGGCCGTTTCGTTTACCGCACGACGCGGGAAGGCGCGCATCTGGAAGGCGCGATCAGCATCTATGCCGATTGCTTCGTGGTTTACGCGCTGCGCGAGTATTGCCGGGCCGCGGGTGACGCCGGGTTCCGGAGCGAGGCGGACCGGATTCTGGAGCGCGTGAAGCGGCGGGTGGAAGAACCGGATTTCCGGGAGACCGCTCCGTATGTGTTGCCGCCGGGCAGACGGACGCATGGCGTGCCGATGATTCTGACCGAGGTCAGCGGAGAGGATGAGTATCCGCGAATCGTGATGAATCGGTTTGCGCGGCCCGATCGCCGGTTATTGCCGGAGTTCCTGACGCGCGATTACGAGGAACTGCCGGGCAGCGAGGGGAGTTTCGTGAATCCGGGGCATGCGATCGAATCGATGTGGTTCGTGATGCACTGGGCGCGGCGGCGGGGGGATGCGGCGACGATTGCGCGGTGCGCCGAGGTGATCCGGCGGCATCTGGAAGCCGGCTGGGATCCGGAGTACGGCGGCATTTTCCTCGGCATCGATGCGCGAGGCGGGGAGCCGTTTCTGCCGCACTCCGAGAAAAAGCTCTGGTGGCCGCACACCGAGGCGTTGTATGCGCTTTTGCTGGCGCACCGGCTTACGGGCGAGGCGTGGTGTCTCGACTGGTACCGGCGCGTGCATGAGTGGGCCTTCGCGCATTTCGGCATGCCGGAGACGGGGGAGTGGCGGCAGCGCCTCGACCGGCAGGGGCGCCCGATTACGGAGCTGATTGCGTTGCCGGTGAAGGATCCGTTCCACCTGCCGCGTGCCGCGATGCTGATTCCGGATGTGCTGGAAGGGGCGGATTAAGTTTGCAGAGATACAGGTCCGGAGAGTACGAGCCCGCGGTGGACGGGCTGAGGGCAGTTGCGGTTCTTTTGGTGTTGCTTTGTCACGCGAGAATGAAAGGATTCGAGGGCGGCTTTGTCGGCGTTGACGTATTCTTCGTGATTTCCGGATATCTGATCAGCCGCAACATCCTGGCGGAGCTCAGCCAGGGCGCTTTTTCCTTCGCGAACTTTTATCGGCGGCGGGTTCGCCGCATCTTTCCGGCGATGTTCGTGACGCTGGCGCTGTCTCTGCCTTGCGCCTGTTTGGTGTTCTCGGCGGCGGATCTGGAACGCTATGCGACATCTCTCCTTTCGTCATCAGCCGGAGTGCAGAATATTTATTTCTGGACGCAGGCCGGGTATTGGGATGCATTCAGCGAGAGCAACCCGCTGCTGCATTTCTGGTCGCTTGGGGTGGAGGAGCAGTTTTATCTGTTCTGGCCTTTTCTGTTGTGGGCATTTTGGACGTTAGCAGGGATCAGACGCGGCAGAAACCGGGTTTTCGGCGTTATCCTGCTGGTGGCGCTTCTGTCGCTGTGCGCGGCGCAGTATTTTTTGAAGCGGGACCCCACGGCGGTCTTTTATTTGACCCCGTTCCGTATTTTTGAGTTCTGCATCGGCGCGCTTTTGATTCCGGCACGCGAGTTCCTCGAAGACGTCGATAACGCCTGGCTGGAGATCCTTCTGACCGGCGGAATCGCAGCGCTCGGTTATTGCGTCCGTTCTTTTTCGAAATCCACGCCGTTTCCGGGCGCGGCTGCATTGATTCCGTGTGTCGCGGCGGGGATGATCATCGTTTCCGGCAACGCCCGATGGAGCGGGGCGAACCTCCGGAATCCCCTCATGGCCGGAATCGGGCTGATTTCCTATTCGCTCTACCTGGTTCACTGGCCCGTGTTTGTGTTTTACCGGTACTTTCAGCTGCGCACGATTTCGGTGGAGGAGAAAGAGGGTCTGATTGCTCTGTCTTTTCTCCTGGCGCTTTGTTTATACCGGTTTGTCGAGCAACCTTTCAGGCGGACATCTTCCGCGGGAGCACAGTGGCGGTTGTTTCTCCGGGCCGTCGTTCTTGCCGTGAGTCTTGCGTCGACAGCCTTGTTCGTGAAGTTCCATGCGGAGCGACTGAAACCCGCGACGCGGGAAATCACCGCCCTTTCCCGCAACACGAGTGCGGCGGAATACGAAAGAGGACGTTTTCTCAAGACATGCCTGAAGTCACCCGCGGGGGCCTGCAGGCAAGCCGGAGCCACCAGACGCATCGCGATCGTGGGCGACAGCTTCGCGGACGACCTGGCCGTTGGACTGCATGCAGCTTATCCCGACTACGACTTCCAACTCGATACCGAGCCCGGGTGTAAGGCGTTGCTGGGCTTTCCGGCCAGGACCGGCCGTTCTTTTAAGCGGTGTAAGAGTTACAACCATCACCTGTTCGAAGCGTCGATCGACTGGTCCGCTTACGACACGGTGGTGCTTGCGATGTCTTGGAACCGAGGGAACCTGGATTACTTAAGCGGGACGATTGCGTTCTTCCGGTTGCACGGGGCAAGGCGACTCGTCGTAGCCGGTCCGAAGGTGGTTCTTGAAGTTTCGCAATCGAGGATTCTGGCGCGGAGCCGGTCTCTACGGGAGTTTGAGGAGTTATCCAGCCGCCAAAGGATGTTCGGGCTGGAGAAGACGTTGACCGTTCGGGCGGAAGCGATTGCGAAAGCGGGTGGCGCGGAATACCTGGATCTTGCGAGAGCGGAGTGCCCGCGCGCGGAGTGTCCCAATCTGGTTCCGGGAACGGAGAAGCCGATGACCTGGGACGATGCGCACTGGACGCTGGAGGGCGCGCGCTACGTGCTGGGAAATACGAAAGCTTATTTCCGGCTGTAAGCTTCCCTATTTTTCCCGCAGCACTTCATGGATCGGCCGTCCGTACCAGCGGCGGTGCCCGGCCACGACCTGAGAAAATTCGGGCTCCTGCATGCCGTGCTTATGCAGAATTTTTTCGAGATTGCGGACCGCCTGTTCCGCGTCCGCAAGAGTCAGCCGGTCGCCATCATGGTCGCGGTAGTTGTACAGGTTTTTCTCCACGATGGCGACGGTCGCGTGGTGTTCCAGCAGGGTCCAGATCAGGTGGTGATCGTCGATGCCAGGATAGTCGCCGATGGTTTCGTCCACATAGCCGACCTGTTCGAGAGCGCGCTTCTGAAACAGGAAGAAATGCGACAGGTAGGCCGCTTTTTTTTCGAGTGTCGGAAGCGAGAGAAACCGGCTCATGCGGAGAGGGCGGTTACAGCCTTCGAGCGGTGTGACGCCGTCGGCGAGAAAGACGCGGAGGCCGGCGGATACGATGTCGCTGTCGTGCGCAAGGCACTCGGCGACACAGTTCGGATCGAGCCAGTCGTCGCTGAGCAGGATCCCGATCCGTTCCGTGGTGGCCGACCGCATCCCCAGATTGAGGGCCTGCGGAAAGCCCCGGGGCCTGTCGTGAAATAACGGGCGCAGGGTGGCGCCGTTCGTCCTGTTCTCGTCGGCGATCCGTTCGATAATCTGACGGTTCGAAGCCGGGGTCTCGCCCTCGACTACGACCAGCACTTCGCAGGGAATGGTCTGGGCCAGGGCGGACCGGATTGCCTGTTCCAGCCAGGCATCCCGCTGCCGCAGCACCGGTATGACGAGGCTTGCCTGCAGGCTCATTTTTGCTCCTTGTTGAGATGCGCGTCAAAGTAAAAATTCATGCGTTGCAGAGCGGGGTTGGCGTCGCGCCAGTCCAGTTCCCGATCGAACTCCGGCCGGCCCGCGATGCCTGAAATGGAGCCGAGGAACGCGTAGAGGTGTTCCGGTTCGCGCGTTTGCATATAGCGTTCGAGCAGGCGCACGGGCCAGGGTTCCAGCCAGGTCAGGTGGCCCATGCTGCCGTGTTTCTGAAAAAGCCGCTGCCAGCGCTGGAAGATGGTGGCGGCGGAGTAGTGTTTGCCGTGTTCACCCAGGCAGGGCGCGCCTTCATCGGTGGAATGCAGCACGGTCTTGTAGCCTGCCGCTTTCATGCTGTTCATCTGCCGGACTTCGCAGCTGATCACATTTCGGTAAGGAAACTGCCGGACGATGGCGTGACGATAGATCTTGACGCCCAGGATGGCGCGCTCCACATCGCAGTCCCAGAGGGCCGCGCAAACGAAGGCGACATCCTCCGGCGCCTGCTCCAGTTCGTCATGCAGGGATTCGATGGCGTGCGGGTGCAGCAGCATGTCTTCATCCACCTGCACATAGTAGGGCGTCGTGCAGAGCTTGTGCATCATGGCGAAGGCGGCCGACATGGGGGCGACTCTGTCGATGAGCACGATGGGGCACCGCACGGTCTGTGCCTGCAGATGCGCGATGCAATCCGCGAAGTTCACTTCGTCGCCGATTGTTGTGATGAAGATGGTGGTGTCGGGGAGATCGCGCGCCTCCGGACCGCCGGTGAAGGCGGGAGCATCCGGCGGGAGCGGTGGAACCCGCGGACTCGTGGCCCGGCGGTACAAGGCCTCGTAGCCGGCGACCATGTGTTCCACGGTAAAGTGGCGCGCGACGCGGTCACGGCCCGCCAGTCCCATGGACATGCGCACGTCGGTCTCGTCCCGCAGGCGGAGGACGGCGTCGCAGAGTGCGCGCGGGTCGGAGGGTGGCACCAGCAGGCCGGTTTCGCCATCCAGAACCGATTCGGCGGTGCCGCCCACGCGTGTCGCCACGACCGGCAACCGGTGGCTCATGGCTTCGAGGATGGCCATGGAGAACGCTTCGCTGGAGGAGGCGTGGACGTAGAGATCGAGGCCGCGGTAGAAGCGATCCATGTCGTGCTGCACGCCGAGGAGCGTGACGTTGTTTTGGAGCGAGAGGCGGACCACCAGTTCTTCAAGCTGCGCGCGCCTGCCTTCGTCATCCGCGCCGCAGCAGAGCAGATGGACGTCGGGCCTGCGGTCCACGATTTTTCGCAGGGCGCGAAGCAGGTTCTCATGCGCTTTCAGCTTTTGGTAGCGGGCCGCGTAGCCGATGACGAACGGGTTCGGGGGCAGGTCAAGCGTGTCCCGGATGGAAGGCGATTGCGAGATCCGCGGAAGCTCGACGCCGTTATGGATGACGACCACGCGCCTCGAATTGACACCTTCGACCCTTCTGCAGAGTTCGGCGACGGCCTCACAGCAGGGCGTGACATACTGCGTCCTGCTGTTGCGGTCGAACTCCCAGTTGCGGGCCGGACTGCGCGGCGCCCAGTGGCGCATGTTGTCGCGCGCCGAAATAATGATGGGAACCCGCGCCCGTCGAGCGACCAGCGTATCGCTGGCGTTTTGGCGGCAACTGAACGTGTGATAAATGTCGGGGGCGAGTTGCCGGATCTGCGCCGTGGCCTTGCCTACGCCGGCGCACCGGGCGGCGACAGGCACGATCTCGACCACCTGGATGCCCGCTGCCTGAAGCTGGTCGCCAAAAATTCCGTACTGCCAGCTCCAGGCGACGATCGGTTCAAACTGCCTTCGGTCCAGTCCGAGGGCCAGACTGGTGACTTTTCGTTCCAGGCCGCCGGGCACCAGAGAATCCACGTGTAACAGAACCCGAATTCTCTCGCTCATGCGCGGGCGGACTCCTCTTCGTAAAGCGCCGTGTAATTCTGGAGCATTTGGTGAAACCGGAATTTCTCCCGCATTTTCGCGAGCGCCGCTTTTCCCAGCCGTTCGGAGAGCTGTCTGTTTCGCAGCATCGTGAGCATGGCCTGCGCCAGGGATTCGGGCTGGCCCGGAGGCACCAGCAGACCGCTTTCGCCATCGAGAATGGCTTCGGGATTGCCGCCGGCGCGGGTGGCAACGATGGGCAGCCCGTGGGACATGCTTTGCAGGAGTGCGTTCGAAAAGCCCTCGGTGTCGGACGGGTGAACGCAAACGTCGAGGCCGCGAAAAATTCGGTTGACGTCCGTTTGCAGATCGAGCAGAAAGGCGCGGCCGTCCAGACCCAGATTCGAGGCAAGGGCGTCGAGTGGTTGTTTTACCTCGGGCTTGCCGCCGCCACAACAGATCAGGCGCGCGTCCGGTTCGGCGTCGAGCACCATTCCGAAGGCGCGCAGCAGGGTTCCATGGCCTTTTTCGGGACGGTAATTGCCGACATAGCCGAACAGGGGCTGACGCGGGCCAATCCCTAACTCCTCGCGGATCGGGAGGCTGTCCGGAGCGGCTTCCGGCATGTCGACTCCGTTGTAAATGAGGCGGATTTTCGCTTCGTCCACGCCTTCGACGTCCCGCACGACCGCGGCGATCGCCTCGCTGCAGACCGTGATGCGCCGGGTGTTTTCGTTCCGCGATGGTTCCCAGGGCTGGCGCGTGCGCAGGGGATCCCAGAGCCGCATGTCGCGGCGTGCGGTCAGGATGACCGGGACGCCCGCTTCCGTCGCCGCCCGCACGTCCGTGCCCTGTTTGTGGTGGCTGAAGGAGTGGAAGATATCGGGTTGAATTTCGCGGATTCCGGCCACTACTTCGGCCAGCCGCGGCGGTTTATTCAGGGGCAGGCACCGGAGCGGGATACCGGCCTGTTGGAGGCTCTCGCCGAGCGGCCCCCAGACGGAGCACCAGGTCACGAAGGGCTCAAACCGATCCGGCGGCAGGTGAGTCGCGAGATCGTGAACCACCTTTTCGGTGCCGCCGACTTCGAGTCCGGGCACGTAGAACAGGATCCGCTTGCGGGTCTTCGTTACGCTCACTTCGGCTCCGCGGGGTTGTAGAGACTCATCACTTCCGCCACGGGTCCGAAGCCGATGCGGCAGCCGCGGCGCAGCCAAAGGGCGTGCGTGCAGTGGCGTTCCACGAACTTCAGGTCGTGCGAGGCGACGAGCATGGTCCGGCCCGCGCGGGCGTAACCGGTAAAGATTTCCGCGCATTTTTCCCGGAAATCCTTATCGCCGGCCGTTAAAGCTTCATCAAACAGGAAGATGTCCGAACGGAAATAGCGTGTTACGGAAAAAGCGAGGCGGCTGCGCATGCCGGTGGAGAGCGTTTTCAGCGTCGCGTGCCGGAAGTCCCGGAGTTCGGCCCAGTCCAGGATTTCGTCGAGATGGCCGCGCATGTCTTCGCGCGCGATGCCGTGCATGGCGCCGTAGAGAAAAATGTTGTGTTCCACCTTGAGTTCGTCCACCATACCGACGCCGAGGCCGGCCAGGAGCGTCATTTCCCCCTTCACCTGTACGCTTCCGGAGGTGGGCCTGTGCAGTCCGGCGACGACCCGCAGCAGGGTGGACTTGCCGGCGCCGTTGTTCCCGATCAGCGCCACGCGGTCACCGCTCGCAACGTCGAGTTCGATGTCGTTCAGGGCGGCGAACGTGGATTCCGAATTCTGTTCGCCGCGGGCGCGGCCCAGCAGCGTGCGGAGCAGGGAGCGGCGCCGGTCGCCTTTTGGAAACCGCTTGGAGACGTTGCGCAGGCGGATGACGAGATCCCGCTCAGACATATTCGGCAAATCCGGACTCACAGTATTTAAAGAGGAGGAAGGCGAGCGCGAGGGCGAGACCATGAAACGCCCAGAGCGCGAGGAAAAAGGCGACCGGGAACTGCGTTCCGCCGATCACCAGGCTGCGAGAGAAGCCGATCAACTGCGCCAGCAGATTGAAGTGAAGCAGGCGCTGCGCAAAAGGGCTGCGCAGAAAAGCGGCGGCATAGAAGATAGGCGTCGTGAAGAAAAGCAGCCGCAGAAACACCTGGTAGATGTGATTCAGATCTTTCACGAAGACGCGTATGGTGGCGAGCAGGAACGATACCCACAACGCGAAAACGATCTGGAGGGCGAGGACCAGCGGCAGCGCCAGCACGGCGAACGAAAGATGAATTCCGGAGAACCAGGCGAGCAATACGCAAAATCCGATGGAAACGGCGAATTCCATGCTTGCGGCGATCACGGAACTGATGACCAGCACCTCTTTCGGGAGCACCGTGTGGCGGGTCAGCTGCGCCATGCCGTGCAGGCAGTTCATCGCTCCGGAGGTGGTGTTCGAGAAATGCGTGTAGTGGATCATGCCGAAAAGAAGATAAATACCGTAATGCTTTACATCCTTCCCGGCGTTCGCCCGAAAATACGCGAACAGGACGCCGACCATCACCGCCGGGTGCAGGAAACTCCAGACCAGACCGAGCACCGAGTTCTGGTCCCGCACGGCGAACTGCGACCAGGTCATCTCGCGGACCAGATTCCTGTACGGTCTTCCCATCAGTTGCATGCGGCTAAGGATTCTCCCATTGCTGCGTTGACGGCCGAAGCGTTTCGCCGGAGCAGACAAAATGCCCGATACCGCAAGTCCGTCAGGGCGCCGTTACCCGCCATGGCGAGGCTCCGGATCTCCGCCAATTCGCGCATCTCCGACGGGTAACAGCGTTCCGCTTCCCGCATGGTCCGGGCGTGTTGCGGGGACTGAAAGCCGTGCTCCAGAAGGAGCCGGAGATAACAGCCGCGTTCGAACAGCGAGCGATATCCATCTTCGGCGAACCATTCCGGCCGTTTCTGCGCGACGACCTTTTCGAGTTGGGGGAAATCCAGCACGGCGGAGACGGACTGCAGCAGACTTCGCGCGCAGGACCGCTCGTCGGGCGGTTCGATCCCGATCATGAGATGGGAACCGTGTAAGACGGTGGACTCCGCGGTCCAGTCGTGATGCTGGTGTGGTTTGATCACGCGGAACCAGTACCGCGCCACGCTGCCCGTGGCGATGCGGACGGTGTTCCCGTCCGCGTGATAATTCCTCGCATGGAGAAGGCTCTGCCGCAGCGAGTCTTCGTTCGGGCGCCCGCCGGGAATCAGAAAAAAAGTGTCGCGATGAACGGTTACGGATTGCTCGTGCGTGCCCGGCGCGGCGCCTATCCATTGATCGAGTGCCAGGAGCACGCGGGCGACGAGCAAAGCCGGATCGTTTGTCGGATTTCGGAAGGATTCCACATTCGCCGGCGCGTGGCGAAGAATTCGGGAGGCGACGCGCTGCATGCGCCGCAGTCCGACATAAGAAAGAGGTTCGAAGTACCAGGGGAGCAGGTATTCGAAGTACCGGATCAGGGCGTCTTCTTTCTGATCGTACGCGGCATCCTCGTCGCGGTACTCACAAGCGGGCGGAGGGCCGTACAGGGCTTGCCAGCGCCGCGCTTCCTGGCCGCGGATTCCGTGCCGCGTCCACGCAGGCAGATGCGCTTCGTTCAGCATCACCACGTCGGTCAGCATGGGGAACCAGCGCCGCAGGGCCGCGCGTTCTTCGGCGAAAGCGGTCAGGAACCTGAATTCGTCGGCTTCGCGCAGGTCCGGCGAGAAGGTCACGGTAAGGTCGATGTCGCTGAGTCCCGGCACCCAGCCAGCGCCGGCCATTCCGTGGCGTATATAAACGCCCCGAATTTCCGGAAATTTGCGGCAAAGCCGCAGAAATGCCCGGATCGCCAACCGGTAAGGTTCCCGGTTCAGCCGCGAAAACGGAAAGAACGGGTTGGTCCGCAGCACGGCTTCGCGCAACAGACTGTTGGGACCGTTCACAGGTGAAGGACTCCGGCCTGCAGAGAACCCGCCAGGCGGCCGAGGCGTTTGCCGGCCTGAAAGACCACGTTGCAGGCGGCGGTCTCCGGCTTTTCCCCGCGGGCGAAGTCTTTGATGTGTCCCCACAACTGCCGGTAGGGCGCCGGATTACGCGGCCGATAACCGAACCCGGCATAGAATTCGCGGTGCCGCTCCAGCAACTGAATACTGTTCCTGCCGTGGGTCATGCCTTCGAGGAACAGGCCGCGCCACGTGCTTTCGTTGCGGTGATAAACGATGGCCTCCGGGACAAAGACCAGGCGGAGTCCGGCCTGCTGCACACGGCAGGAGAGTTCACAATCCTGAGCGCGCAGGAAGGTTTCGTCGAAGTAGTTGAGGCGCTGCAGGACCTCGGCGCGCGAGGCCCAGCTTGCGGTATCGCAGTACGCCGGCCGGTAGCAGGTAATTGCCCGGAAATTGTCGTGGACGGTTTCTCCATAGGCTTCGATCCGGTTGCAGGGGCGCCGGGCGAGGACCGCGCCTCCGCTCACGCCAACTTCCGGATCGGAAAGCGGCACGACCAGGTGCTTCAGCCACTGGGAGTCGACGATACAGTCGGCGTCGGTGAACGCGACGAGGGGGAATCGAGCGGCCCGGATGCCGTGGTTTCGGGCGGCCGAGGCGCCGCGCTTCTCTTCGCGCAGGACGCGGATGCGGTCGCCGAAACTTCGCAGGATTTCCGGAGATCCGTCTTTGGAGCCGTTGTCCACGAGGATCAGTTCGAGATGGTCGACCGGATAATCGAGTTGTAACAGAGACTGGACGCAGGGAGCGATTGTCGCCGCGGCATTGTAAACGGGCACGATGACGCTGACTTTCGGGTGATTCATGGGATCCGGGAAGTCGGGTGCGGTGGCGATGGAGCAGGGATGGCCAGGCTTCCGCCGGCACCGACCGGGCTGAGAGCGAACTCGATGTACTGTATTTTACAATGCGGCGAGCGATGGGTCTTCGTTCACGGAATCCGGCGCGCACCCGGATCGTGGCGCACGGAGCGTGAGTAACCGAATTGTAATATGAAAGTTGGACGATTTCGGCGTCAAAACGCGAAGGACTCCCGCCTGGTTGCGCCCGGCGGCGATTGTCGCGGGCATCTACGTTTGCCCGGTGATGCTGCTGGAGTCGGGCGTCATCCCCTTTCAGTTGCGGTTTCATGTGCTGCTGCTGATGACCTTGGTGGCCGCGGCACTTTCATTCACCAGACATTCCGCGGTGAACCTCGGGCTCACACGGCCCCGCCTGGGGCCGCTGGCGGCGTGGTCCGTGGTTCCGGCGGCGCTTCTGATGGGGCTGGTGCTGCTGCGAGATTCCGGGCACCGTGTGGCTACGCCCGGCCACACCGTTTTCTATCTGTTCTTCGTTTTCGTGTCGGCGCCGGCGCAGGAGTTTGTGTACCGGAGTTTTCTGTTCGCGGAGATGCGGGCGGCGCGCATTCCGCAAAGTGCAATTGTGTTTTTATCGGCGGGACTGTTCGGGTTCATGCACATCATCTACAGGGATTTCGCGACGGTTTTGCTGACGCTGGCCGCCGGACTGATCTGGGCCGTGCTGTTCCACTCGACGCGGAAAACCCTGATTGTCGCGCTATCTCATGCGGCGGTCGGCATGGCCGCCATTTTCTCCGGTATCGTCTGAAACGTCCGGATGCCGATCTGGTGAACTGTCACGCTCCGGCGAGCGCGTTCGCGGTCCAGGTCTGCGGCGCAAAGGCGGCATCGACGGGCGTTTCCGCCATGTGGTTGGTGTAATTGCTGAGGGTCTTCATGGCGGCGCCGAAGACGACTTCGAGAACATTGGCGCGGGTGTAACCGGCGTCGAGAAACGACTGAATGCGGGCGTCGGAGACGCGTCCCCGCGTGCTCACCACTTCCGAAACGAAGGATCGAAGGGCTTCCAGTTTGGCATCCGGAAGGGTGTTGCCGTCGCGCAGGGCCGCGAGGACCGGCGGGGGCATGCGGACTTTCACGGCAAGGGTGCTGTGGGCCGCAATGCAGTAGCCGCATTCGTTCGTAACGCTGCCGGCGATCATCATCACCTGCCGCTCAACGGGGGTGAAGCCGGACTTCCCGAGCAGTTCCGACATCTCCATATAGGCTTTCAGCGCGATGGACGCTTCCGCCATGATGCCGAGGAGGTTGGGAATAAAGCCGTTGGCCTTGCGGGCGGCCTGCAGATCGGCCTGCGCGGCCGGGGGCGCCGTCTCGATTGTGTGAACCGTAAATTTCATGTTGTCTCCCTGATTGCGGTTTGAGTTCCGCACAAGGGAGACGCGATGAAGCGCGGATGTCTTACCTTACTTTTCTTGGCCTTACTTTTTTGGCCGGTCCCGATCAGACAGAGCGGAATCATTTCAGCGGCTTGTGTCATCTTGCTGCTGTACAAGGAAACTCATGACAACAAATCACAACGTTTCGATCGACGGTTTCAATGTGTTCTATCGCGAAGCCGGGCCCGCGGACGCCCCGGTCATCGTGCTGCTGCACGGCTTTCCGTCGTCGTCACATATGTTCCGCGACCTGATTCCTCAGCTTGCCGACCGCTTTCACGTGATTGCGCCGGACTATATCGGTTTCGGGTACAGCGACGCGCCCGCGGCGTCGGCGTTCACCTATACCTTCGACAACATCGCCGCGACGGTGGAAAAGCTGTTGTTTCACGTTCTCGGCCTGACGAAGTTCAGTATTTACGTGCAGGATTACGGCGCGCCGGTTGGCTTCCGCATTGCGTCGCGGCATCCGGAAGCGATTGAGAGTATTGTGGTGCAGAACGGCAACGCTTATCTGGAAGGGATCAGCGCGGCATTTGAACCGATGCAGGCATTCTGGGCGAACCGCGACGCGGAGACCGAAAAACCCGTCCGCTCCCTGCTGGCGGCGGAAACGACCCGCTTCCAGTACACGCACGGCGCGAAGAACCCCGCGGCCGTGAGTCCCGACTCCTGGACCTTCGACCAGATGTTTCTGGACCGTCCGGGGAACGACTCGATTCAGCTCGATCTGTTGCACGATTATCCGTCCAATGTGGCGCTTTACGACGAATGGCACCGGTATTTCCGCGAACATCAGCCGCGGACGCTGATCGTGTGGGGCCGGAACGATCCGTTCTTTACGCCCGAAGGCGCGAAGGCGTTCCTGCGGGATCTTCCCGGGGCCGAACTCCACCTGCTGGACACCGGCCATTTCGCGCTGGAAGAGGAGAGCGGGTTCATTGCGTCGAAGATTCGGGCGCTGCTCGCTTCGCCGGCACAAAGTGCCGCAAAGGCCTGATTTCAAACGCGGCGTGGAATAGGAAGGCCAGGAACGGTCATTTCCGGTTATGACCAGAAGCATGTTGCTACCGATGTTCCTGACCGCGTTGTCGGTCGCCGTGGCTGCCGAACCGGCTCATCCGCCGGCACAGGGGAGCCAGGCGCCCGACTTCAGCCTGAAATCGTCCCGGGGCGATGAGGTGAGGTTGTCGACCCTGACGGGCGAGTCCCGCGTGGTGCTGGTTGTTCTGCGCGGATATCCCGGGTACCAGTGCCCGTTCTGCAATCGGCAGGTGCAGGACCTGGTGAAGAATGAAGCGGAATTCGCGAAGGCAGGTCTCAAAGTCGTGACGGTGTACCCGGGGCCCGCGGCGGATTTGGGGCAGCGCGCGAACGAGTTCCTGCAGGACAAGAACTTCCCGGCGGCCTACGAGATGTTACTCGATCCGGATTACAAGTTCACGAACCTCTATGGGCTGCGGTGGGACGCCCCGAAGGAGACGGCTTATCCCTCGACTTTCGTGCTCGATAAGAACCGCGTGATTGTGTTCGAGAAGGTCAGCGGGCAGCATGGTGATCGCACGACTTCGGCGGAGATTCTGGAGGCGGCCGGGAAGAAGTAACGGGTCTTATCACCGCGCCTTCATGGCTTCGAGGAGCAATTCGAGTTCTTCCATGCAGAAGGCGCAGCGTTCGAGGTGCGATCCCACCATGCGGAGGGGTTCCGGAACCGGCGTGCCATTGGTGAGGTGGTCGGCATATGCGGCGAAGTAATCGAAGCAGTCGTCGCATCCGATCTCTTCCGGGAGCACCGACATGGCCATGCCGATTACGGCGTTCAGTTTGGCGTCTGTTTCGCTCATAAGCTATTTTCCGTTCAGCACGCCGCGGATATGATCTTCCGACCAGCCGGCGCGGAGAATCGCCTGTCTTAGTCGCACGCGCCCATCATAAACAAGTTTATACAGGGCGTTGCGGTTGGTGCCGAGTCTTTTCGCGATCTCATCGGGTGGAGTGCCGCCCAGTTCCGCCTGAATCGCGTCGCGCTGCTTCGGCGTCAGGTCGTTTTCAATTGCATTTCTGACGACTTCCATAAGTTGCGAACGTTCATAGGAGACGTTTACCGGAGACGCCTCGCTGACCGGCGGGGGAATGCGTCCGGCTTCGGACATCTCGTCGAGAGACACGTCTTTCCAGCGGGCCCGCCGCATTTCGCTGAGCGCGACCCGGATGACGATCGAGAGAGCCCAGGTGACGAAGCGGCTGTCGCCCCGATAGGTCTGAATTCGGCTGACGATAAGAACGAGGGCGTCCTGGGCGGAGTCCTGAATCAGCGGCGAATCGTTGGGGAACCTGCGTAAAGAGCGCGCGAGGCCGGCTACCAGAACCGCGCGCAACTCTGTCAGGGCCTGCTCGCGGAGCGGTCCGGAGGCGGAAAGATCGTTGATCCAGTCCTGGTCGGAACGGCTTTCCGGTTCGCCGCGGGTGGTGGGTGGCAAGCCTCTTGAGTGTAGTTCATCAGGACGCCGGTCGACCCCGTTGAACCCGGCTTCACGGTGGTATAGAGTATACGGCAATCACGAGCCGTATGAAACTTTCGATCCTCGTTTTCCTCGCAGCTTCCTGTGCCCTTGCTCAGACCAACGGCACGGCCACAATCGTTGGAAATATTTACGACTCCTCCGGGGCCGTCATATCCGGCGCGCAGGTGAAGGTACTGAATACCAACACCGCGTTTGTGTCGGAGACCGTGTCTTCGGCGGAAGGTTCTTACTATGTCCCGAATCTGATTCCCGGAACTTACCGGGTCACCATCGAGGCCAGTGGATTCAAGACCTATGTGCGCGACGGCATCACGCTGCGTATCGATGAAACTCCGCGCGTGGATGTGCAGATGGAAGTGGGCGCGGTCACCGATTCGGTGAAGGTCACCGCCGCCGCCGCGCTGCTGGAAACGGAGACATCCGTAACGGGCCAGGTGATGGATGGAGACGCGGTGGTGAAGATTCCGGTGATGCAGAAGGGGCTGAAGCGAATGACGCTCTATATGCCGGGCCTCAACGTGATCAACGGTCTGCACGGCGATGGACAGCGAGAGCGCTCGCTCGGCGTGATGCTCGACGGTGTCAGCGGCAAGGAACCGGTGCGGGGCGCGGTCAACGACGACCAGAAGATCATGACCGGCACGCTCGACATGATCCAGGAGTTCAAGATGTTCACCACCGGTCTGCCCGCCGAGTTCGGTCATTCCAGCGGCGGCATTCTTTCGGCCGTGTATAAGAGCGGCACCAACTCCCTGCATGGTTCGGTGGAAGACCGTTACCTGAACGGCGCGCTGGTGCACCGCCAGTATTTCGATCAGCTCAAGCGCTGCGATGTCGGCCTGCCGTGCAATCCGTGGAATTATCAGGAAATGTCGGCTACGGCAGGCGGTCCGGTTTACATCCCGAAGATTTATAACGGCAAAGACAAGACGTTCTGGTACTTCGGATTCCAGCGCCATCAGGAGCAGGTTTCGGAAACCGCGATCACCAACGTGCCCACCGCGGCGATGTACAACGGAGACTTCACGCTGGGCGGCAAAGGATATCCGATTTACGATCCGGCGACCACTCGCCAGGATGCCACCGGTAAATGGCTGCGGGATCCCTTCGCGGGAAACCTGATTCCGGTAAGCCGATTCGACCCCGTGAGCGTGAAGCTGCTTTCTTACAAACCGTGGCCGCAGCCCAATTCGGCGGGTGTGATCACGCCGACCGGACCACAGCAGGATCTGGTGCTGCCTACACGCGGCGAATATTACTTCAACCGTTTCGACAACAAGGTGGATCATCAGTTCAGCGTGAAGAACCGGATTGCCGCGCGTGTCTCCCGGCAGCGCAACCGCGCTCCGGGCCGCTACTCCACCGATATCAGCTGGGACATTTACGACCCCGTGTTCGTGCAGCCGAACGATTTCACGAATGTGGTGATCTCCGACACGCACACCTTTTCGCCCACCGTGATCAATGAGTTCCGCGCCGGCTACAACCGGAGGCATGAGACGAAAGATCCGCCCACTTACGGACAGGGCTGGGCGGCGAAACTCGGAATCCCGAACGTGAGCGACGCTACTTTTCCGAAGATCGTGACCGGATTCAACGGCGGCGAGGGCGGGAAGTTCCAGAATGTCGCGGAGGATTTCACCTTGCAGGAGAATCTGACTAAGGTCGCGGGCCGACATACCGTGAAAGCCGGTTACGAACTGGTCCGCACGCGATACAACTCGCTGGTGGAAGCCCTGCCGTCGGGCACTTACAACATGGGCGGAACGGAACTGCCGTTTACGCCGAACACCGGGAATACGTTCGCGAGTTTCCTGCTCGGCACGGTCGCGAGCGCGCAGTTCACGCGCAATCAGGCGACGTGGCTGCCGCGGTGGTGGGGCCATGCCCTGTATGTGCAGGACGATTTCCGTCCGTTTAAAAATGTGGTTCTGAACCTGGGGCTTCGATGGTCTTACGAGTCGCCGTTTTCCACCAAATACGGACAGCAGTCGCAGTTCGACCCGACGGCGACGGATCCGATCAGCGGACTGCAGGGCGCTATCGTGCATAAGCCCGGAGAGTTGTATGCGAAGGATCTGAATAATTTTCAGCCGCGCGTCGGAGTCGCCTGGACATTCCGTCCCAACTGGGTGTTTCGCGGAAGCTTCGGGATGATTTCGAGCGACCTGATGACGAACGATATTAACCAGAACTTCGAGGAGTACGTGGCTACCGCCAACGTGCAGGCGCCCACCGGCGATCCGCGCACGGTGTTTAAACTTTCGCAGGGGCCGCCCGCCATCGCGTTCGCCGCGGCTGCGGACGGGAGCGTGCCCTACGTGGGAACGAACTTCGCCAGCCGCAACGCGACCTGGTTCGACCCGAAGATGCGCACGCCGTACGTGATGAACTGGTCCGGCGGATTCCAGTGGCAGTTTAAGCAGACCTGGCTGATGGATGCGCAGTATCAGGGCTCCGCCGGGGTGAAGCTGATGAACGCCTGGAATATCAACACGCAGCCGATCAGTTATTTCCCCTCCGATACCGCCACGCTGGATAAGATCCGGACGAATTTCCAGAGCTACAAGCCCTATCCGCAGTTCGGGAATATCAATCTGGTAAGCAATCTGGGACACAGCACTTACCATTCCGCCACGCTCCGGTTCGAGAAGCGCTACTCCGGGGGCGTGAATATGAATTCGTTCTACACGTGGTCGAAGACGCTCGACAACGCCGACGACGACGGCAACGCGACCGGCATCTCCTATTACAGCCGCAATCTGGAGAAAGGCCGCGCCAGTTATGACGTGCACCATCGCTGGGTGAGCAACGTCACTTATGAGTTGCCTTTCGGCAAGGGCCGGAAGTGGATGAATCACGGCGGCCTGATGAACACGGTGCTGGGCGGATGGGAGATCGTCTGGATACAAACCTTCCAGAGCGGCCCGCCGATGACGGTTACGTTTGCAGGCAGCCCTTATAACTACCTTCCCGGGGTGGGCAACCGGCCCAATCAGATTCTGCCGGACGATCAGGTGAAACTGGAGCACGTCGACATCGGCCCCAACCGGTTCCCGTTCTCAGCCCAGAATCGTTATCTGAATATCAACGGCTTTGCCTATCCCGCGCCGTATACCATCGGCACGCTGGGCCGCAATACGCTGGAGGCTCCCGGGATTATCTGGCCCCAGAGTTCGGTCCAGAAGACGTGGACCCTTCGGGAGAGGCTGCGGCTGACGCTGCGCGGCGATGTGAATAATGTTTATAAGTACCACAATTTTAATCCGCCGAACTCGGTTTACAACAAGACGGATCCTTCCTCGTTCGGGACGTTCAGCGGCACGCGCGGGAGTTTTTCGGATATCGGCACCGGGCGCTGGCATGCGATTCTGGTCGGCCGGCTGGAGTGGTAGCGGCGTTCTGAACCGGATGGCCCCGAACGCTTATCTGAGTGACACGGGGTGCGTCTTCCCGCGCGTCGTTTGCTGACACCCCCAGGTTGTGATCCTGGCGAAGAATTCAGGACGTCATGGCGGTCAGATACTGAACGCTGAACCAGTTCCTCTCATCGGTCCATAGTTGTTCGGCGCGCCATCCGGCCTCCAGAGCGAGGTCCCGGAAGCCCTCCGGGCTGTACTTGTAGGCGACCGCGAGCTGCACCAATTCACCCTCGTTGAACGAGAACAGTTCGTCCCCGATGCGCGCCTGCTGGTCGCACAGACTCATCAGCCCGGCTTCCACACGGCAGACGACCTCGTTATAAACGGCGACGGGCCGGAATTGCGAGATCGCGAAGTCGGCCCCGAGTTCCCGATTCATCCGTTGCAGAATGTTCATCCGGAACCGGGTGGAAGCGCCATCCCGGTCGTTGTAGGCCCGCCACACGATCTCCGGATCTTTGCGCAGGTCGACACCGATCAGCAGTGCATCGCCAGGCTGACAAAGCCCGCGCATGCGCCGCAGGAAATTCACCGCGTCGCGCGGAACCATATTCCCGATGGTGGAGCCTGGATAATAAATCAGCCGCCGGGAGAACGGGCTCGCGGGCGAGGGAATTTCCACTTCGCCGGCGTAATCCGCGCAGACCGGCAGCACTTCGATATGCGGATAGTCGCGCGCGATGTTCTCGCTGGTTTCGAGCAACTGCCGGCGCGAGATATCGATAGGAACATAACCCGCCAACCGCGGCAAATGATCGAAAAGGACCCGTGTCTTCAGGCTGTTGCCGCTTCCGAATTCAATCAGCAGCGCCTTTTCTCCCAGACAGGCGGCGATCGCGGCGATATGATCCCGCATGATCGCCAGCTCGGTCCGGGTCAGGTAATAGTCTTCGGTGCGGCAGATGTTTTCGTACAGCAGAGCGCCCGGCCCGTCGTAAAGAAACTTGGCGGACAGCTGTTTGGGCGTCTGCCGGAGGCCGCGCACGACCTCCTCCCGCATCGCTTCCACGGTGGGCTCAAGATCCTGAAACTGCAGTAACGATGCCATGGGAGATTTGTGTATTCCTGTGATCCGCCGGGCGCGCTTATGCCATCGCGAGTTGCGGTTCGGCAAACACCGGCTGGCGGGAAACCGTGCGTGCCAGACCGAGCCGCGGCCGCACGCGCACGTAGAACCCTTCCACCGCGCCGCACTCGGAAAGACAGCTCAGGCCTTCGATGGAATCGAAGAACTTTGCGCTGGATTTCGTGAGGTCCTTCTCACGCGCCTCCCGCAATACCGATTTGTCGGCGCGAAGGTCAAGATTCTCCCGGATCCGGCGAGACATTTCGCCCATCAGATGGGCCGTCGTCTGTTCGGCCGACGCGATGTCTTCCATCCCCGAAACGGTGTTGAGAAATGCCCGGCGCAGGTTGGTCGGGTCCGCGTCGAACAGACTGATCTCTTCCGCCTGTTTGTAGAAACCGAGCTTGCCGCGCGACTGCGTCTCATAAAACGCCGAGATGAAGACCATAAAACGCAGAAACGCGCCGCGATAACTCTCGTCGTACCAGCCGGCGGTTTCGGTCTCCGTCACCTCGCCGCGGATCAGGCTCGCTATGCCCGCCGCCGCCAGCATGGAACTGTACATGGCAAGATGCACACCGGTGGAAAGCAGCGGATCGAGGAAACAGGCCGAATCGCCCGCCAGGAAGTAGCCGGGGCCGGCGAACCTGTCGGCCTGGTACGAGTAATCCTGTTCCACGCGAAGTTCCGAGGTGAGTTCTCCACGGGCCACAATTTCCTGAAAGAGGGAAGATTCCTGAAGCACGTCCGCATAAATTTCCGGCATGGACTTCGTCTTGCGGAGCGCCTGAAACCGGTCTTTATGAATGACAACTCCGAGACTGGTGCGGCCGTCGCTGAAGGGGATGTACCAGAGCCAGCCCTGCGGAATGGAGCTCACGGCAATCGCGCCTTCGCTCACGGCCTCGGGCCGCATGGCGCCCGACCAGTAACCCCAGATCGCCACGTTCTGAAAGCTCTGGTGAAACCGCCGGTTCTTCAGATAGCGGGTGGACATCAGCCCGGAACGGCCGGAGGCGTCGATCAGATAGTCGAAATCGATCCGCATTTCCGCTTCCGCCGTGCCGGCTTCGGCCGAAGCGAAGGCGCAGACCGCGGAAACGGGCCGATCGCCTTCGAACAGCAGTTCCCGCACGCTCACGCCCTGATGCACCAGCGCGCCCTGGTTTTGCGAGTGCTTCAGGAGAATATGGTCGAATTCGGCGCGCGGAACCTGATAGCTGGAGCAGAAATTCCCGGAAAGCTCGCCGAAATCCAGCGACCATTGCTCGCCCTTCCAGTCCATATAAGCGCCGGGCTTCCGCTGAAAGCCCGCTTCCGCCACCACCTCGCTTGCGTCCAGCAGGTCCAGAATCTCCATGCACGCGGGCAGCAGCGACTCCCCCACGTGATAGCGGGGAAAATGTCGCGCTCAATCATCACCACTTTCACGCCCTCGCGGGCGAGAAAGGCGGCAGCCGTGGATCCGGCGGGTCCTCCGCCGATGACCAGAACCGTGGTTTTGACCTGCTTCATAAAGTACGAGTATCCGATGCCCGGAATGTGAATCGCGCGGCTTAAGTGAGGGATTTAACGTTAATTTAATGTGATTGTGCGGAAATCCGGCCGACGGTATCCGGTGATTCGGCTTTCTTAGATCCGCCGCCATGCGGCTCTGTGAAGACAGGCTGGAGCTTCCCGAGCCTCTCCGCCGATTTCGGATCATGCGTGGGCAGGTAGACCAGGCGGCGCGACACCGCGAGGTCGCGAATCTTCCTGAGGGTAGCGATCGTGACGGATTCCACCGGGGACACTCCGTCCGCCAACCCGTCGATCATCAGTTGCTCGGTATAGGATGCGTCGCCCGCGAGCATCACCAGCGTTTTATCCGCATCGCCCATCTCCACCAGGACCGAGGCGTGACCTGGAGTGTGGCCGGGAGTCGGCACCAGCACCACATCGCCTGCCCGCGTCACGCGGTAACTGGATGTAAACGGTCCGAAGCGTTCCGATTCGAATGGAATCGGCCTGGGTTCAAACGACCCTGGCCAGCGATGCGGGAGGTAGCCGCGCAATTGTCCGGACCAGCCGCCCGCGGCCTTGATTTCGTGGGATGTTGCGAGGGTTTGAACCCCCGCAAGCTGGTTCAGCCCGCCATCATGATCCACATGCAGGTGTGTCAGTAACACCTGACGTACCGCTCGCGGAGCGATCCCCATGTTTCGCAGGCGCGGGCCGATCTCCTCCTCCGGATCCAGACGAAAATCCACTTCCCAGCGAAGATAGGGGTGGATGCTTTGGCGGTGACGCAACAAATGGAGACCCTGACCCGCGTCGACTACGAAGATTCCCTCTTCATGCCCGATCACGAAGGCGTAGGTGGGCAGCCACTCCGACCATTGAGGATCCGTGAAGATCGCCAGTTGGCGCGCCATGCCCCGCCCCCGGCCCCGCAACTGGGCGGTCTTCACCCGGACGGAGCCAGTCTGAATTGCGTGAACTTGCGTGGCCATGGTCAGCGTCCCTGCCCCACCCACTCAGCCGCTTGCCCTGCATGACGACGAAGTTCGTGGTTCCCGCCCGGCCGGTCCGCTGGTCCTGCCCCCAACTGTGTCTCCAAAGTTATCGAACTTCCAACTGTTCTCATTTGAAATACCATTTGGTATCTGGATTACGGGTGGTAGATTAAGGATTCAAAATTCCCGGAGGGATCTTCCTTAGAGAGCCTCGCCGAAGTCGCCCGATATCCTCGACCGGTGCGGCGAAAGCCACACCACTCACGATTCCGTTCAGGCCGGACCAGTCGGTGTAGAGCCGTTTTACCATCGCATTCGTCTGTTCGGGGTCCGAAGCGTCGCACTCCTCGATTCGTGGGGTCGGAAATCCTTCCCGGCGGAAAATCCCGTCGAGTTTTTCCGGATCCACACTCCCCCAGCGATGGGTCACACGGACCCGAGCACCGCAGCGAGCGGCTTCCATGGCAAAATGCCCTGCCAATTCCTCGTGTACCACCGGTTATAAGCACTCGTCGCGGAATCATCGGCGCACTCGCGGACCTGGGCGGGCCGAGGCAATCACTCCCGTTTCCATAGCTGTGCCGGCTCCTGAACACTCGAATGCCTTCCCGCAGTCGAGGTGTAAGCGGAAGATGGAAGCGGCGTCCCGTAAGTGAGGACGGCTATCCCGGGGGAATCCACGAAGCGCGTTACACGGGGGCAAAGAGCTTGTTTCAGACCGACATACCCGCCGAAGGCCGATTCCAGCGCCACGGTGGCGCCCATTTCCCGGCGTAAAGCCAAGCCCATGAAGTTGGCTCCGTATAACCGGACCTCGGCGAGCACGATCTGGTCACACCAAAGCCAGAAGCAGGCCGCCGCCGATGGCGTGACCTGCCATCGCCGTGATCGTCGGCATCGGCAGATTCAGAATCATTCGGGGGATCTCGCCCACATACTCCGTGATGGGACGGTCAGGATCCATGAGGCCGTCGCGCGTGGCCCCGCTGTTGAAGACGCCGCTGCCGCCCTGCAGGATAAGGCAGAGGGCATCCGCGGGCAACCGGGCCAGCGCATTTTCACGAAGGGGAGATGCAAGGACATCCGCGGCGCAGCGCGCAATTTCACGCAGGGA
The DNA here is from genome assembly GCA_903851195.1 of uncultured Acidobacteriia bacterium. Taxonomy (GTDB): domain Bacteria; phylum Acidobacteriota; class Terriglobia; order Bryobacterales; family Bryobacteraceae; genus BOG-234. Next base: position 274,320 of record CAINNJ010000064.1, on the reverse strand, counting down.
CACCGCGCGTCCGAGCGCGCTGGTGAGACCGGTGAGAGCCGCTTTGGAGCCCGCAGAAACGGCATTTGATGAAGCGAACCGATGAACAGCACGGACGGCGCTCCCCTCCGAATGGCTGTTCGCGCGAAAAGGAAGGCCCCGTCCAGGTTCGTGCGCAGATCTCTTCGGCGTCAGCGGGCGAGAGGTTCACGATTAGCCGTCGATGAATACTCCGGCGCAGTGCACGGCGTCCACGGGTTCCGTGAAGAACTCTTCAATGCTGGTCTCACTGCGAACGTCGAGTCCGTTCCTGCGACTGCCGGGCATCATCTTCCAGCCTCGCGCTTCACCTTCCCGAACCAGCGCGGCCCCGATGCCCGACGTTCCGCCAGAGACCGCGACTCTCACAGTTCGTCCTCCCCCCAGGGTGTTTCACCCGCAATGAATCTGCGGATGCGCCCTTGCGCAGGGCCGGCCCACAGACCGGCAAACGCGTTCAGCGCTTCAGCCTGTGGCCACCCCTGAGCGGAGAGACGCCGGACATGCGCCATGGCGGCAGGTTCGGCGCGCAACCATCTCGAAAGGCGCGACTCCATCTCACGACGCGGATCTTCGCTGACAAGATCCACAAGGCCGGTTCGCAACGCTTCCGCGGAGTTCATCGCCGGATCGCCGAGGGCCATGCGGCGGGCGACCGCCCAGCCGGTTCTGTGGGCGACTGAGCGCAGCACCGCTGCCGGGATCAAGCCCAGCAAAACTTCGGGCAACTGGAACGAAGCTTTCGGATGCGCGATGGTCAGATCGGCCACGGCCGCGAGGCCAACGCCTCCTCCGTGGGCGGTTCCCTCGACCACGGCCATTACTGGCCAGGGTCCGGAGTGCAAGGCGTCCAGCAGGAGTACCAGGCGATGTACCGCGGCAGGAGCGTCAATTGCGCCCGTCCCGACGCGTTCGAGAGGCAGCCCCTGGCAGAAGACATCCGGGGAGCCGGTCATCACAACCGGACCGGCGCAGCCTGCCAATCGTTCCAGTGCGGCTTCGACCCATTCCGGGTCGAGCGTTCGATCAAGGGTGAGAAAAAGTGGCTTCAAAGCTGAACAATAAGAATGGCACGACGGCCTGGCTTTTTGGGTGGAGAGGGAGCAAGTCCGGATGGGGGCCTTAGTTCAGGGTCCAATTCCCAGGGGGTGAGCGCCGATCGCCGTTGGAAAAGCGGCTAACACATGGTTCGAACTCCGCGCAGAGGGCGGGACTCCAGTGCGTTCCGAGTCTCCGGAAGGAAGAAGGAAATGGTCTCGGCGTGAGACTCGCGGAACCCGCGAACACGCCGCCCGAGTACCGAGCGGATCAGAGTGTTGGCGTCCGGCACCAGCGCTTTCGCCGGCCTTCCGTTTCTTCTCGCGGCTGGTGCGAGGGATCTCCGTGTACTCCTGCGTGAGTTCGTCTTCGGGCGCGCCTCAGGCTGCGGTGAAACAGATTCGGGAGGTTGAAGTCCGGCGCCAAGGATGGATATGAATTGTCTTGACACTGTCGAGACAATCTGGAATTCGCGTGCGGGCAGAAAATAGATTGAGGCAGAAGAGAGCTTAAGTTGTTGAATCTGATGACGGTCGAACCGAAGACTGTTTGTTCCGGGAGTTAACGAGCGAATGAAGAGCTGGCTGGAACTTGTCCGGCTCTACTGGCCGGAATGCCCGGCTGCGCTGGCGAAGAGCGGGGCGTTTCCGGAACTCAATAGGGGAATTGCGGTAGTGCCGCGGAGAACAGCGTGAAGCGGGAGACTGGGGGCGCCCGTCGGTGCTCGACCAGTGGCACTCTCGGTGTAGAATTTACGGGGTACATCGGGCTCGCGTACCGAGCTCGAGAGTGGCTTCACGGCCGACTTTCTTCGGCGCTGCGGCCTGCGAAAGATCGTTAATCGGAATTGCTTGCGGGGTGGCTAATTCGTGAGGAAGCTGTCGATGCTTGCGGATGTCCACGTTGCGACTCCGCAACCGAAGAAATCAGTGTCTTCCGTCCAGATCGGGCAACCGAGAGCTAAGGCGGCGGCCAGAATCGGCCAGTCCCCGGGGTCGCGGGTTCCCAGCCTTTTTTGAGCCTCCGCTTCGAACTCCGCGTAGATTTCCGCACTCACGAGGGTCCCGAGTCCGGCCATCGCTCGCAACAAGCGCTCTGCCTTCGCGGGATCGCCACCGCGCCTAACGACCAGTGCGGCCAGATGTTCCGCGGCTTCCGCGTACGCTGTCTCGGGAATGAAGAATGAAATGGTATCGGCGTGAGACTCGAGAATGCGGCGAACGCGCCGCCCAAGTACCGCGCGAATCAGAATGTTGGCGTCCAGCACCAGCGCTTTAGCCGGCATTCCGTTTCTTCTCGCGGCTGGTGCGACGGATCTCCTTGTACTCCTGCATGAGTTCGTCTTCGGACGCGCCCCAGGCTGCAATCATGGTGTCGAGTTCTCTGGCTGCTGCCCGCATGGCCTCGACCTCGGCCTTGCGGCTCTTCTTTTGGGCAGGAATAAAGAAGCCGAGTGTCTCGCCGTGACGAGTGATGGCAAGAGGCCTACCAGCTTCCAGATAGCCCGCCAGGTTCTCACGGAACTCGCGCATACCGATCTTCTCAGTTTCCATGATTGCGTACTCTGTGTACACAATAGCATGCCGATGGGTTGACTGGCTGGCCGGTGCGCCAGGTGATCGCGAGGCACAGAGCCTTTCTCGGACTGCATCCCCCAAAGCATAATTGGTACGAAGCGCAAGTGTGACCGCCAGGGCATAGCGGGCTCGTCGGAGAGTTCAGGGCGTCCATTGGTCGGGTGAACGCCCTGAGGTCAGATTCAGAAAGGAGTGTCGTCGTCAGTCGGCGACTCGCCGCCGCCGGTATCGTCGGTCTCGGACTTCTCCGCACGATCCAGCGTGATGATCGAGGTCACGTGGATTTCTGCGGCGCGGACTTTGAGGTCGGAATCTTTCGGCTGGAACTCGCGGTACCGGAGTTCGCCCTCGACTTCGATAAAGGCGCCTTTCTTCAGGCTGGCGGCCCAGCCGGCCAGCCTCGTCCAAACCACGCACGCGTGCCACTCCGTTCGGGTCCGGTAGTCGCCGGAGTCTTTGAGCCTGAATTCGAAAGGGCGTGAAGTTCTGCGCGGCATTTCCGATGTTGGCGTCCTTGTGGGAGACAGTCAGGCGCTGAAAGATCTGATTTCCCTCGCGCGCCGAACTGAGCGGGAAGACAGTTTGACAGTGTTGATCGACGGGGAAACCGGGACCGGTAGGACGTTCTCGCACACGCCATCCATTACGAGAGCGTTCGGGGCAGTTTCCGTGCGGTTAACTGCTCCGTGTTCGCCGGCGACCCTGGAACTGCGAGATCTGAGCTTTTCGGGACCAGAAAAGGAGCCTTCAACGAGGCCATCGACCGGGCGGGCCTCATCGAAGAGTCCAATGAGGGGACGTTGTTTCTGGATGAGGTCGGAGAGCTTGCGCTCACTGTTCAGGCGATGCTGCTCCGGGTCCTGGACGGTGGCGAGGAAACGCGGGTTGGAGGGGGAAAGCCGTTCACGAGCAACGTGCGCTTGATCGCCGCGACAAATCGGGATTTGCTCGCCGAAGTGCAGGCGAAGAGGTTTCGTGAAGATCTATTTGAGAAGTTGAGGCAAATCCATCTGCGCATGCCTCCGCCGCGTGAGCGGACCGGGGACATCCCTCTGCTTGCTGCCCATTTCGTCGCGCAACTTTGCGCGAAGCATGCAGCTTTGATTCAAGCACTGCGCAAGCCGGCAGTGCCGTCAGGTATTCCGCGAGGCGGATTTCGCCTTCCTTACAACTGTGGGAGTTCAAACTCGATCGCTTGTTCGAAGGGCAAAGGTTCCGTTTTTGATTGAACCCTTGCCAACTTGTTGATTTTGCGGGGTTTTGGTGCACCCGGCCTGATTCGAACAGGCGACCTTTTGCTTCGGAGGCAAACGCTCTATCCAGCTGAGCTACGGGTGCACGAAACTTCATTCTAACGCATCCTCCGTTCCCGCACATCTTCCGTGTTTTACCCCCCTGTTTTACCCCCGAACACCGCACTGCCACTAAAATAGAGGATTGAGCAATACCGCAGGCGATCCTCCATCGGGAAAGACCGGGGCCGTGGCCGTCCTTGCCGAAAAGCCCTCGGTTGCGCGTGATATCGCCAAAGTGCTGGGTGCCACCACCAAAGGCGACGGCTATCTGCATGGCAACGGCTACGTCGTTACCTGGGCGATCGGCCATCTCGCGGCTCTCGCGCAGCCTCATGAGATACAGCCGCAGTGGAAAGCCTGGCGGCGGGAGTCCCTGCCGATGCTTCCGCAGGCCTGGCCGCTGGTCGTCTACGAAAAGACCAAAGACCAGTTCGAAGTCGTCCGGAAGATTCTGTCGTCGGCGCGCGTCGGTCGCATCATCTGCGCAACGGACGCGGGCCGCGAAGGCGAACTGATCTTCCGCTACATTTATGAAGCCGCGGGCTGCTCGAAGCCCATCAGCCGCCTCTGGATTTCTTCGCTCACGCCGGAGGCCATCCGCAAGGGCTTCGACTCGGTGAAACCCGGCGAAGACTACGAACCGCTCGCCAACGCCGCCAAGGGACGCAGCCGCGCAGACTGGCTGGTCGGCATGAATCTCTCCCGCGCTTACACGCTCACCTACGGTGATGAACTAAGCGTGGGCCGCGTGCAGACTCCCACGCTCGCCATGGTGGTCGATCGCGAACTGGCCATTCGCCGCTTCGTCCCGGAAGACTACATCGAGGTGATCGCGACCTTTCGCCCCACCGGACGGCCCGACGCCGAAGCCTACCGGGGGACGTGGGTCCGCGACGTGGAAGAGATCCAGAAATCGGCGCGACTGCCCGCGGACGGCGTGGAGGCCAAACAGATCGTTGAGCGCGCCCGGACCGGCGCCGCCGCGATCGAGTCCGTGAAAGCGGAAACGCAGCGCATGGGACCGCCGCCGCTCTACGATCTGACGGAACTGCAGCGCCACGCCAACCGGCTCTTCGGCTTCAGCGCGCAGCATACGCTGGACGTCGCGCAGGCCCTCTATGAACGCCATAAGCTGCTGAGCTATCCGCGTACGGACAGCCGCCATCTTTCTCAGGATGTCGCCGGCACGCTGCCCCGCATCGTGCAAACCATTGCCGGGCCATACAAAGAACTGATTGCCCCCGGTACGGGCGAGAAGCCACTGGGCCGTCGCTATGTCGACGACACGAAGGTCAGCGATCACCACGCCATCATCCCCACCGTCACCTCGCCCGACCGCGTGGATCTCTCGCCCGATGAAAAGAAGATCTACGATCTGGTCTGCCGCCGGCTGCTGAGTTGCTGGCATGAGGACCACATCTGGTCCGTGACCACCATCATTACCGCGATCACCAGCGCGGCTGTGATCGACCGCTACCACTCTTCCGGCAAAGCGATTCAGCAGGTGGGCTGGAAGGTCCTCGATTTCCAGACGGAGAAGAAGAAGGCTAAAAAAGCCAAAGCCGGAGAAGAGGCCCAGGAAGAAGATCAGGCTCTGCCGTCCGGCTTGGCACGAGGGCAGGCCCAGGATGTTCTGGATGCCGAGTCCGTCCGCAAGAAGACGCGCGCGCCGAAGCGCTTTACGGAGGCCACGCTGCTCACGGCCATGGAAACGGCCGGTAAGACGCTCGATGAGAAAGAGCTGTCGGATGCGATGAAAGAGAACGGCCTGGGAACTCCGGCCACCCGCGCCTCCATCATCGAAGTGCTGCTGAAGCGCGAGTACATTGTGCGCAACGCGAAAAATCTGGAGGCGACGGACAAGGGCATTCAGCTGATTGAGGTGGTCCACCCGGAAGTGAAGAGCCCGGCCATGACGGGGCAGTGGGAGGCCTATCTGAAGCGCATCCAGCGGGGTGAGGCTCAGCTGGAACCGTTCTTGCGCGGGATCGAAGACTATGTGCGCGAGGTGGTCGGCAAGGTCGGGCACATCCCCGCGGCGCCGCGAAGACAAAACGGGGGCGGGGGACCGGTGGCCGCTTCGGCATCGCTCCGGCAGCCGGCCGGACAGGGCGATGTCCGTCCGCTTGCCCTGAACGCGCCCGCCGCGATCGCTCCGGAAACGCCTTACGCTGCACCTGACGAGCCGCTCAACGCTTTGCTTCACCGCGCCTTCGGCTTCGACGCGTTCCGGGCGAATCAGGAAGAAGTCTGCCGCACGGTGATCGAAGGCCGCGACGCGTTGCTGGTCATGCCAACCGGCGCTGGCAAGTCGCTTTGTTACCAGTTGCCCGGCCTCGCGCGCGGGGGCACTACGCTGGTGATCAGTCCGCTGATCGCGCTGATGGAAGACCAGTACGCGAAGCTGCGGGAGCGGGGTTTCGCCGTCGAGTGCATCCACTCCGGGCGGGACCGCGCGGCATCCCGGCAGGTCTGTATCGACTATCTGAACGGCAAGCTGCAGTTTCTCTTCATCGCGCCGGAAAGGCTGCGAGTGCCCGGTTTTCCCGAGATGCTGGCGAAGCGCAAGCCGTCTCTGATCGCCATCGACGAAGCGCACTGCATCTCGCAATGGGGCCATGATTTCCGGCCGGACTACCGCCTTCTTGGCGGCTATCTGCCGACTTTCCGGCCCGCGCCGGTGATCGCGCTCACCGCGACCGCCACGGTGGTGGTGCAGCGGGATATCTGCAACCAGCTGGGACTCGATCAGCAGGCGAGCTTCATCCACGGCTTCCGCCGCTCCAACATCGCGATTGAAGTGGTCGAGACGAATCCCTCGCAGCGGCCGGACCTGGCGAAAGAACTGCTTTCCGACGACGACCATCGTCCGGCCATCATCTACACGCCCAGCCGCAAGCAGGCCGAAAGCGTGGCGGCGTTGCTGGCTGGCGAGTTCCCCACGGCGGCGTACCATGCCGGACTGGATGCCGATCGCCGGCGTCGCGTGCAGGATGGATTTCTGGGAGGGAAACTCGAGGTCATCGTGGCCACCATCGCGTTCGGCATGGGCATCGACAAGTCGAACATCCGCTCCGTGATTCACACCGCATTGCCGGGCAGCATCGAAGCCTACTATCAGGAGATCGGGCGCGCCGGACGCGACGGCGAACCCAGCCGCGCCATCCTGATGCACTCCTACGCGGACCGGCACACGCACGATTTCTTCTTCGAGCGCGACTATCCGGACGTCAAACTGCTGGACCGCATCTACAGCGGTCTGCGCGCGCAGCCGCAGCCCCGCGAGTTGATCGAGAAGCAGAGCCGCGTGCCTGCAGATGTCTTCGAGAAAGCGCTGGAAAAGCTCTGGACACACAGTGGCGTCATCATCGATGCCTCCGATAACCTGAGCCTCGGCACGCCGGAATGGCGCGATTCCTACATCTCCCAGGGGGAGCAGAAACAGGCTCAGATCGAAGCGATGATTCGCTATGCGCAGAGTAACCAGTGCCGCATGTCGAGCCTGGTGCGCCACTTCGGCGACACCGCGGACAGCCAGAAGCCCTGTGGAATCTGCGATTTCTGCGCGCCGGAAAGCTGCGTGGCCCAGCGCTTCCGGCCAGCGACGGAACAGGAGCAGACGGTGGCGCGGGATGTGCTGGACTCGCTCCGCCTGAACGGGCGGTCCGTGGGCAAACTGCACACCGAGTTGTGCGCCGCCAACGGTATCAGCCGCGACGGGTTTGAGGAACTGATGGGCTCGCTGGCGCGGCTCGGCCTGGTGCGCCTGGTCGATTCCGTTTTCGAGAAAGACGGCAAACAGATCCCGTTCCGTAAGGCAAGCCTCACGCGCGATGCCGAGTATGTGGATGAGGACACGCCGCTCGAACTGACCATTCGCGAGGCCGCGCCGCAAAACGCGAGGAAGGGACGGAAGAAGAAGGCGTCCGCTCCGAAGACGAAGGCAGTGAAGAAGAAAGCGGCACGTTCTCCATTGAGCCGGCCGGAGCCGGTGCCCGATTTTGCTGCCCCGTTTCCCCCGGACGAATCCCTGCACTTCGCGGGGGAGCCGCCCGACCAGACGCCGCCGGAAAAGGAAGAAACCCGCGCGGGCGCCATGCTGAAAGAATGGAGGCGCGCGGTCGCGAAAAAACAAAGCGTGCCGGCCTTCCGCATCATGTCCGATAAAGTGCTGTTCGCGATCGCCGAGAACCAGCCGCGGACCGCCGCCGAACTGCTGGCCATCCCCGGCATCGGCATCAAGGCGGTGGAGAAGTACGGCGCGCAGATTTACCGCATCCTGAACGAAGCCCGCGTCTAGCCGGCATCCGGTGTAGTCTGAACGAATGCCGGACCATTCCACCACCACGCTCGCCGCCATGCTCTCGGTGCGCCACGGGGCAAAAGCAATCAATTTCTACAAAGCCGCCTTCGGGGCAACGGAACTTTTTCGGATCGACAGTGAAGACGGCGCCGTGGTGGCGCGTCTCGCCGTCGGAACCTCTGAATTCTGGGTCGCCGATGAGTCTCCGGAGCACCAGAATTTCAGTCCGGAGACGCTGCGCGGCGGGACCGCGAGGATGGTGATGACGGTAGCGGATCCGGACGACGCTTTCGACCGGGCCGTCACCGCGGGTGCGACGGTGGTCTGGCCGGTCAGCGAGCAGTACGGCTGGCGTCTCGGAAGAATCGTGGATCCGTTCGGCCACCACTGGGAAATCGGGCGGCCTCTGGACTAACCCTGTAAAATGAACTGACAATATGGCTGAATTAGAGATTCATCACGAAACCGAACATCACGATCCGGCGGGTAAAGCGATTGGCGTGGTGGCGTCGATCCTGGCTGTTCTGCTGGCCGTGGTGACGATTATTTCGCACAGGGCGCATACCAAAGCAGTGCTGCTCAAAGCCGATGCGAACGATCAATGGTCTTACTACCAGGCTAAAAAAACAAAATATCACCTCCTGGAAACGGGAGAGGACCTGTTGAACGCCATGCCGGCGCGATCGGCCACCGCGGACAAGACGCTCGAAAAGTACGCATCCGAAAAGAAACGGTACGACCGGGAGGCGAAAGAAGCCCAGGAAAAGGCCACGGAAACGGAAAAGGAGACCGAGCAGATCGAGGCGAAGGGGCTGCGTTACGATTTTGGCGAAGGATTGCTGGAAATCGGGCTCGTGCTGACGTCGCTCTACTTCATTGCGCGTTCGAAGCTGTTCCCGGTGATCGGAATCATCAGCGCGACGGTAGGGATTGTAACCGCTCTCAGCGGCTTCCTGATGTAGAAATCTTTTTTGAAACGGGCTTCCGCCGGTTTAAAACGGCATCCGCCGGACGGGTGCCTGCAGCCCGCCGCCTTTGTTCGGTTGCACGGGGCCGGGGCCGTCGGAGTAGTGTCCGGAGTTCTGTGCCGTATTGAAGTTGACTTCCGCAGGTTCGAAAACCAGCGGCCGGTCGAGCACCATCTCGATGGTGCTGCCCTTGGCGAGGACCGCGTCCGGGCCGCGGGTGAGCAACACCCCGGCGAGTCCCGCGGCGGCGCCCGCCGCTCCACCGATTCCCGCTCCCAGCCCGGAATGCCCCGAGGCCGCCGCGGCAATCGCGCCGATGGAGGCTCCCGCCGCCGCGCCTTCTCCCACGGTCCGGGCGTCTCCGCCCTTATTCGAATCGCCCTTGATCATGCCCTCTTTCTTGTCGAGGTGCTCCGAGCCGCGCGCGTCGATACCGCCGAGCCGGGACCGGAAGTCGCGGGTCACGCCGTTGGGCAGAGTAATGGAATCGAACCGGACGTACAGTTCGCCCCGTCCGCGTACACGGCCGGGCCGTTTCACGTCCGTCACGGTGCCGGTAACGTAGCTTCCCGGCGGGATCACGATGTGATTCTGGATGACGATGGGGAACACCGTTTCCAGATAGATCCGGTCTCCGGGTGAGGAATGTTTGGTGCTGACGCTGTTGATCAGTCCGAGTGCAATGTGCGTACCGGTATCGACCGTGTACGGAGCCGTGCCGCCCTTCTCCCGCTCAGGCGATTCCTGACCCGCCAGCGATAAGGCGGCGGCCAAAAACAGACAAGCCGGCGCGAAAAAGAGCGCCATTCCCGAACGCGGATATAAGGCCATAGTTGTACCCTTCCCTATTGTAGAGTGAACGCAGCTTGTAGAAAGAACGCGGTGCCGTCGCTCCCGGTTTCTATTTGCTTAAAGACGGGGCGCTGGCGTTGGCCGGAAGCAGAATCGAGGGCGGGCTGATCTGACCGGCCGCCAGGATCCGGATTTCCGGATTGGCGGTAAGCGTATCGGGCAGCCGCAGGTTGATCTGGTACAGCCCGGCGTAGCCCGGCGCAAGCCCGGCATAAAGAATGTTTTGCGCGGGAACGGCCAAACCAGCCAACAGGATCTGCAACTGTGGCAACGCCAGAATAGTTGCGGCCGAGATGGCCAGACGTCCGGAAGTGGTGTCGGGATTCACCCGCCCGAGTCCCGCCGCGTACAGGATGACGATTTCCCCCGGACCGGCGGGCGCGGCAGACGTCAACAGCGCTCCGCTCAAATGAGTTGCAATCGCCGTATTCCCGTTCCAGGGGAATAATCCCGGCGCCGTGCTGTTGAGGAGAATCTCGACGGGAGGCCCGGCCAGTCCGTCGCGTGCGACCTGGATCGTGACCGTGCCCGGGATCAGTTCGTAAGGGATCAGGAAGTTGATCTGGGTGGGGGAAACATAGAATAAATGCGCGAACAAACTGTTCACGTAGACGCTGACACCCGCCAGCGTTATGGGCAGGGTGGAACCGGGCGGGGCGGACGCCGCCGAGGTGGAATCCGAGAGGTTTGCGCCGTAAATGGTGGCGATACTGTTCGGCGCCAGTGCCTGCGCGGTTTGGGTGGCAGTACTGACAATACTTTGTGCTGTGTATGAGGGGTAGGTATTGACCGCTGCCGCTAAAAGGGAAGGGAGTGCCGCGATCCCGAGGATCGCGGCACCGAAACGAAATCGGTTCCCGCTCCGAACACCCGGCCACATCATTGATTCCAGTACTTATTCTGGGCCGTCGCGAACGGGATTTCTATACCTCTCTTCAGATCCCAGTGTTACTGGACCGAAATGAGGATGCCGCTTTGTGTCTGCAACCCGTTCGAGGTGGCGGCAAGAACGAGTTCACCACTGGGAGCGTTTTGCGGGATCTTGAAATTGAGCTGGTACAGTCCCGCGCCGACGACACCCGCGAAATCCACCGTGACCGGCACACCGCCCAGCGTGACGGTGGGCAGGGTCACCACGCCGGAGGCGCTCGCATACACTTTACCCGCCGGAACCGGACTCAGAAGAGGTCCGAAGCCAACCCCGTAAAGCGCGACGTTGTCGCCCTTTTTCGCGGGCCGGAAACCCGCGCCGGTTGCCGCGGGACCCAGCAGATCGTAGACGCCGCCTGCCTGAGAACCCGACCCGTCCGGTGTCAGGATGATCCCGGTGACATGCTTTGCGTCACCCAGCAGCAGGAAAGAGGGGCTGGCGGGCGCCAGAGTAATGGTTGTGTTCGCCGTCCCGTTCGCGGTGGTAACGGATACCGGCACCGTGCCCGTCGCGGTGTCGTCAGGCGCCTGCGCGTTGATCTGCCCGGCACTGACGAACCACAGGTAAGCCGGTTTGTTGTTTACCTTGACGGTGGTGCCGCCCAGGTTGGTGGGAAAGTCTCCGTTCCAGATCGTCGTCGCCGCCGCCAGATTCGAGCCGTAAACGGAGAACCACGACCCTGGCTGCACGGTCGTGGAAGTACTGTATACGGGCACCACGCCTCCCGGCGGGATGACTGGCGCATTGGCAGGAGCGGCGGCGGGAGTCAGGGTCAGACTCGCGGTGTAGACGTTCGCGTTGTTCTGGTTCGCCGCGCCACCCGGTCCGGCGACAGACGAAACGTAGAGGTTGACGTTGCCGACATCGGTGGCAGGAGGAGTCCAGTCGAACTGGTAGGTATAGCCCCCCGTGGTCGAGGCGGAGTAGCCGGCGAAAGTGTGCTCGACGAACTGTTGGGCGAATTTCGCCGCGCAGGGCTGGCTGCTCTCGTCGGCGCAGATGACCTGGGTCAGTTGGTCGCTGGAGGTGAAGTTGCCCGCCTGCCCGCCAGTGATATTACTGGCCGGACGAGCGGTCAGTTCAAAACCGAACTTCTGCTTCGTGGAGTCCACAATCTGCACCATCAGGTGCTGTTTGACCCCCGGTGTGTAGGTGTTGGCCCCGGGAAGAACGATTTTTACGCTGCCCGCGGCCGGGTTCAGCGAGCCGGAGTGGCAGCCGCTCCCGAGACAGGTGCCCTGGTCGCCGGGGGCTCCGGTCCGGAAGGCCGGAGGACCCTCGGGGTAGGCAAACGCCGCGAACGGAACAAGGCCCAAAATCAGAGAGAACTTCAATACAAAGGTTGTCGTTTTTTGTAACATTGCGATATAAATTCCTGAACGCCCTGCCGAAAGAATCGGAGTGCGTCTTTCATTACCAATAAGCAAGCGGTTTTCAGAGTTTAACTCACGCACGCCGGGCGCTACCTCTGTGGACGCGCCGTTCGCCGCGGCCGGAACGAAAATTCGGTGACGGGGCTTTTTCCGGAAAGAGCCGTCAGCCGCTTTTTTCCGGAAAGAGCCGTCAGCCGCTTTTCGAAACAAAGCCGTCAGGCGGAAAAGCCGGGGGCGTTCCGGACAGCCGAGAGCGCTTTTCGGGTAATGGTCGCCAGAGGCAGGGCGTCCATCTCATCCGGCTTCACCCAGCGCCCCGCCGGCAGTTCCGCCGGGACCCGGCAATCGCTCACGCGGACGCGGAACCGGTCATTCACAATCTGGTGGGAGAATTCCGCCGCCACGCGGCCGCGCAGACCCGGAAACAGTTCCTTCGCGGGCAATTCCCAGAATCCTGCAAGACGGCTTTGGCCCGCATCGCGTTGCACCAGGTATATGCCGGACCCATTGCGGAACAGGGCCAGAGCAAGGCGGACTTCGCGCGTTTTCGGCGGCTTCCGCTTCACGGGCAGTGCGCGCTCCGTCCCGGCTTCCCGCGCGGCGCAGAAGGTCCGGACCGGGCAGACGTCGCAAAGCGGCAGCCGGGGTTTGCAGACCGTGGCGCCGAGTTCCATCATGGCCTGGTTGAAGTCGCCGGGGCGGACCGGATCGAGCAGGGTGAGCGCGACCGCGTCAAAACGCCGCTTCGTCGCGGGCGCGGAGATCTCCGCAGGGTCGTTGGTCAGCCGGCTGATGACGCGCAGAACATTGCCGTCGATGGCGGTGTGCGGGAGACCAAACACGATACTGGCGAGGGCGCCGGCGGTGTAAGGGCCCACGCCGTCCAGTTCCCGAATCGCTTCGCAGGTGGAGGGTATGCCTTCGCGGACGATGCGCCGGGCCGCGGCCTGCAGTTTCCGTGCGCGGCTGTAGTAGCCGAGACCGCTCCAGGCCGCGAGAAGATCCTGCTCGGGGGCGGCGGCCAGCGCGGCGATGTCGGGGAATCTGCCGAGAAAGCGTTCGTAATAAGGGATGACGGCTTCGACACGCGTCTGCTGCAGCATGATCTCGGAGATCCAAACGCGGTAGAAATCCGCGTTCACACGCCACGGCAAAGCCCGCCGCGAAGCGGCAAACCAGGTCAGCAGCGCTCGCCGGAAGGCAACGGGATCCGGACGCGCGTGCGAACGCGGAGTTTCAGGCAGGCCCCAGAACCTCCACGAACTCCGCGATCACCCGGAACTCGTCCGGCCCCAGTTCAAAGGCTTCGAAACTCCGGTTCAGAGGTTCGAGCCGGATCCGGCTGTGTTCCCAGCCATCTTCCCTGTCGGCTTGCCGGTCATCTTCCTGGTGATCTGCCCGGTGATCTGCCCGGTGATCGCCCGCCCGCCGGATTTCGCTGGTATATCGCTTGACGGTGTAGCGCGCTTCGAAGTCGTTCTCTCCGAACTTTTCAACGAGCACGTACTTTCCTTTTCGCGAGCCGGTTACGTTCGCCCGGAACACACACAGGCTGCCGTCCGGTATCAGAGGCTCCATGGAGCGGCCGACGACGCGCGCCACGAACATGCCTGGCGCGAGCCGCAAGCCCTCCGGCATTCGCAGCCAGGCTTCCTCTTCCCCGGGCCTGCCGTTGTCGACTGCGTGGCCCTCGCCGAAGCGGGTTGCCGCCACGCGCAGTCCGTAAAGCGGCAGATGGGTTACCCACGGGCGGATTTCGGGGTCGACGTGCTCGTCGAAAAGCCGGTCGGTGGCCCGTTGCGGATTTCCCGAATAGGTAATCGCGGTGCGGTCGGTGATCCGGAAGAAGCCGCTCAGGGAGTCCTCGAGAGCAGCGAGCAAAGCCGCCGCGCCGTGTTCCCGGGCGCGAATTTCCAGTTCCCGCGGCAGCAGTTCCAGAATATCCGTTTCCTGTTCGGAAAGTTCGTCCATTTCTTCCGGATTTGTCAGGTGCGCGGCCCGCCGGCACCGAATATAGAGGAAGTCCGTATCGCTGTCGGCGAAAAGAATGGCAAAAGGGACGGGCGAGTGGCCGGGGCGCGCCACCTCGATCAGACACCAGTGCGCCCGCCGGAGCCGGCCTGTTTCATCAGGCAGTGGCTTCGGGATCGGAGCCGCGAGCATGGAAAACGCTCTATTCACGGAAATGCCGTTCCCTTATGTTACAGCGCGGGAGGGATTTCGGAATAGTGGCTTGTGAGGAGCGGAACGAGCTAGTGCCGCGGGATGGATTGTTTATTGCGGCGGGCCGAAGGGATAGTAGCCGTTGCGATACCGTACGGTCACATTTTGCAGATTCACCGCGACGCGGATTCGCCGAAATTGTCGATCACTGCCCTTTTCCGCCACATCGGGTGTGTATCGCATCACATATTGGGTTGTAATTTCACCCTCGAGATTTGCGATCGCGCGGAAAATAGCGCTGGATACTTCGGCGGTATACCCGCCGGTGCCCACCGTAATGGCGTAGTTTCCGGCGTCGGAGGGTGTCGAGAGATATCCCGAAATGTCCTTATAGACATCGTTCAGCGGCGTCACGACACGGCCGCCGGTCTGCTCGGTCAGCTGGACCAGATTGTCCTCCGAGTCGGTGTGGAAGCCGAAAGCGACCGTGCTCAGGGCGTAGACGGTTACCAGGTTGCGCTGGGCGATCTCAATGACCTCCTTCAGCGTTTTCTTGCTGGACGTATCGTGCCCGTCGCCGATCACCACCACGATGCGGCGGGGTTCGTAAGGCTCGCCCTTGATGGTCTTGCGGCTGGTGCACGCCATGTAAATGGCGTCGAACAGCGCCGCGCCGCCGCCGGGCTTCATCTTCCGCAGCTTCTCCACCATCTTTTCGGAATCGCTGTTGGTATCCGCCACCAGTTCGGGCTCGTTTCCGTACGTGATCAGGTAGCCGCTGTACTTCTTCTCGAGCGGCAGCAGATTCAGCATCAGCTCGGTGGCCGCTTCCTTGTATTTTTCCCAGTGGATCTTCATCCCGTTGCTCTGGTCGAGCAGGAAACCGATCACGATGGGCTGCGACTGCTGGTGGCTGAAAAAGCTGATTTTCTGTTCCCGGCCTTCGTCGTAGAGATGGAAGTCGCTCTTCTCCAGATTGGAAACGAAGCGGCCTTTATCGTCGGTTACGGTCACCGGCACGATGACATCGTTCACCGTGACCCGGATCGGCTCCTGGGCGCGGACAACAGGATGCAGACACAGCGCGGCCGCCAGCGCGGCGGCGGTTCCCAGGCAGACTCGATATTGCATAAAACCGGTGGTAGCCCCCGAAAAGCAAGTATGCGAACATTTCCAGTTTACCCGTAAACAGCATCCGCCCGCGCTGCCGTTACACCGAACGGAAGCGTACGTAGTATTTATTACTAAACAGCCGAAAAGCGAATTCCATTACAGTACTTCGCTTTTTGCCGTTTCCGGCCTGCGTGCTACGCTTGAAACGTCTCGCATGTACAAGGCGTTTTTTGGCTTATCCGGTAACCCGTTCAATCTGAGTCCGGATCCGGCCTTTCTCTACCGGAGTCCGCACCATGAGGAAGCGCTGGCCAATCTGATCTACGGCGTGCAGAGTCGTAAAGGCTTCATTGTTCTTACCGGTGAGGTCGGAACCGGCAAGACGACCATGCTCGAGTGCCTGCGCGACCATCTTTCCTCCCATCACACGCCGTTTGCCTTCGTCTTCAACTCGCGTCTGACGTCGGATCAGTTTTTCGAGATGATCGCGTACGATTTCGATCTGCCCTGCACCAGAACTTCGAAGATGGAAGTCCTTTTCGCGCTCAACGGCATGCTTCTCGAACGGGCCAATCAGAATCGCACGACCGCCCTCATCGTGGATGAGGCGCAGAACCTCGACTGGGATGTGCTCGAAGAGATCCGGCTGCTGGGCAATCTGGAGAATCGCCGGGGCAAACTGCTGCAGATCATCCTTTCCGGGCAGCCGGAACTGGACCAGAAACTCGAACAGAATCAGTATCGCCAGTTGCGGCAACGCATCGCGCTGCGCTGCCGGCTGCGCCCTTTTACGCCGGGCGAGACGGCGCAGTACATCGCGACGCGGCTCGGTCGCGCGGGTCTGCGGGAACAGCGCGTTTTTCCCGCCGATGTGTTGCTCGAAATCCACCGCCGGACGCAGGGAATTCCGCGCCTGATCAACTCCGTCTGCGACAATCTGATGCTCACGGCATTCGCAATGGAAAGCCGGGTGACGACGTTGCAGATGCTGGACGAAGTCTCGGCCGACCTGCAGCTAAACTGGCCCGGCCAGCCGATGATGCCGGAAGCGGCCGGAATGCCCGCCCGCTACTCCTGATTCCCGCCGCGCGCTGACCATTCCGCCCCCGCCAGCACCAGCAACGAGGTGCCCATGGCGAAAACCATGATGGAGACCGAGTACGAGAACGGCCCGTATTCGTTCGTGAACTTGCGGTTCAGCCAGGGCCAGCAGAAGAGGAACAGGTACTTCAGGGCCTCGATGCCGATTCCCGCGATGGCCGCGACGGGAATGACGCGGCGCACCGGCACTCTCCGGTTCGGCAGTATCCAGTACGTGAGAAACAGAGAGAGGATGGTCACCGGGATCGCGGCCACGCGGAAAATGGTCAGTGACAGCCATGGCGGAATCACGTGGAGGCCATACTGGTTCGCGATCAGCCGCTGGTTCACGGCGGTCAGAAGCACCGAACCGAGCGCCAGCCCGCCGCAGAGCAGAATGAGGAAAAGGCTGAGCAGCTGGTTCCGGAAATAGCTGCGGTTTTTCGTCACTCCCCAAGCCCGGTTCAGCGCGACTTCCAGAGGCTCGAAGATGCCGTTCGCGGTGAACAGAAGCAGGATGACGGACGTAATCTGAAACCGCCCGTGATTCACTTTGGTCAGATTCCGGATGATGAAGAGGCCCAGGTCGCCCGGGAAATAGTCGCCCAGGGCCAGAACCAGAGCCCGCTCCGCCGCGGGAAAGTGAAACACATTCCGCAGCAGCGTCAGCATGACGATCAGAAACGGGAAGAAACTAAGCAGAACGCTGGCGGCGATGGCGAGACCATAAACATGCACTTCCGTCTGGGACAGATAGGTTACGGTCTGTCGCCAGGGTTTCAACGGTTCGGCGGGCAGGACCGTGGCGACGTCTCCTGGCGCCGACACGTCGGACTTCTCAGCAATGATGTGCAACGGACGGCTCCCTGAAACTTTCTTCTCTGCTGTTATGTTAACCGCGCCGGAGCGGATATGGCGATAGGCGGGGTCGCGCTACCGTTGAAATTTGCCGCACATATCACCCAGACATGACGGAAGCCCGCGCAACGTCTACCGCCTGCTTCTTTTTCTCTCGGCGTTTCTGTTTTCCACGGGCGGCGTGGCCATCAAAGCCTGCTCGCTGACGGGCTGGCAGGTGGCCGGATTTCGGTCCGGTATCGCGGCGGGCGTTCTTTTGGTGTTTCTCCCCGAGGCGCGCCGCGGCTGGACCTGGCGCACGTGGGCTGCCGGCGCCGCCTACGCCGCGACACTGGTTTCGTTCGCGCTGGCGAATAAGCTCACGACCGCCGCCAACGCGATCTATCTGCAGTCGACGGCGCCGCTGTACATGCTGGTGCTCGGCCCCCTGGTTTTGCGCGAAAAGGTGCGCCGGGCCGATCTTGTGGTGTTTGCCGCGGTGGGTGCGGGAGCTGCGATGGTGCTGTTTTCGTCCGGCTCGCGGGCCGCGGTCTCCGGTGTGCCGGCGGGCGGTTCCGCCCAAGGCAACCTGCTGGCCGTTCTTTCCGGCTTTGCCTGGGCGTGCACGCTGACCAGCCTCCGCTGGCTGGGGCGAAAGCGGGCGGAAGCGGAAACGACCGCCAACCCGGCGGCGGCCGCCGTTATCGCGGGGAATCTGATTGCGTTCGCGGCGTGTCTGCCGGCCGCTCTCCCGGTCGCCAGGGTGGGGGCGGCGGATGCGGCAGCGCTTCTCTATCTGGGCATCTTTCAGGTGGGACTGGCCTACGTTTTCCTCACGCGCTCGATCCGCCACGTCCCCGCGTTTGAAGCCGCCACGCTGCTCCTGGCAGAACCCGTCTTCAATCCGGTGTGGGCCTGGGCTCTGGCACGTGAGGCGCCGGGGATCGGGGCACTCGCGGGAGGAGTGCTGATCGTCGGCGCCGCCTTCGTATCTTCCGTGACGGGATCGCGCCGTCCTTAGTTTTCAGGTACGACGTTTTCGTGTGCCGTTGCGGAGTGGGGCTCCGGAGCGGGCACCGACTTCTCCACGACGATGGTGAACTTAGCCGCCATGGCCGCAATCGCCCCCACCGCGGCGAGCACGGGCGCGAAAACCGCGCCGACTGCCGCGACGGTCACCGGAATCTCGACGAAGGTGTTTCCGTGCTCGTCCTTAATGATGACCCGCCGCACGTTGCCTTCGTGAATCAGCGTCTTGACCTTGTCGGCCAGTTCGTGACCGAATACCTTGATTTCTTCGACCATGACGTGCAGTTTGTCGGTGTGCAGTGTGTCCATAGCTTCTCCTGTTCAAACGATAGCGGGTTATACGATTCCGCGCAGAATCCGGGCAGGCAGCATCACCAGCGCCCACACCGCGGCGAGCACCGATCCCACGGCGATTCCCACGATCCGGAACGGCAGCAGCAGCAGCCAGATAATGGGATATAGAATCAGCGCCAGCAGTGCCAGCGGCCAGCAGGCCACCAGCAGAATGCACCAGACAAGAAATTTCAGCATCGGAATGTCTTTCCTTCAGAAACTACGCACGTGACCGCGAGGAAGTTCGCGCCTGTTGTGTGTTATCCTGAGAATTCGTTTCCAGCGAAAACGGCGTACCGCTGTGCGTTTCCGATCGCCAGACGGCGCGTTCCAGATCAAAGAAGGATTATCGAAGTAATGGCAAATCATGTTTCTGCCCTGAAGCGTGTCCGGCAGACCGAACGTCGCACGGAATTCAATCGTTTTGCAAAGACCCGTCTGCGTCACCAGATCCGCGCGATGCGCAAAGCGCTGGCCGCCAAACAGCCGGGCGATCTCAAGACCGCTCTCAGCTCCACGTTCTCGCTGCTCGACAAAGCCGCCCGTAAGGGTTACATCAAGCAGGGCACGGCGGCCCGCTACAAGAGCCGTCTGCACACGCGGGTGAAAGTTGCCCTGGGCGACACCCAAAAATAGTTCTTCGTTCCTTATCGCTGGCCAGACGCGGACTCCGGGTGACCGGTCGTCCGCGTTTTGCTTTTGGCGGGAGCCGTCCGGAATCCCGGGCTGTTTACATCGGGCTGCGTCTGTCGATACTGCGTATGTCGATAGCGTTAAGCTGGTGATGAATGAATATCGAGGTTCTTCTCACCGAAGCGGAGATTGCGGCCGAGTTCGCCGAGTCCATCGAAGCGCGCGATCTGCCGGAGAAGTTTTTCTACTGGACGCCCCAGTCGGTGAAAGCCTGGGAGGACGTGTCGGCTGAATCCGCGGAATCCGTGCAGTCCACCTGGGAAAGCCTGGCCGTGCGCGCGGCCGATCTGACCAAAGTCTTCAACGGACCCGTGCCCGTCATCAGTTTCGGGGCGGGGGATGCGCAAAAGGACCGCATCCTGCTCCGCGCCCTTGCCGCGGCGGGGCGGGAAGTTCGGTATTTTCCGGTCGATGCCAGCCAGCAACTGCTGGAGACGGCCTGCGCCGGCGCCGAAGACGACGATTGCGAAGTTCTCGGCATCAAGGCGGATATTTCCAGCCCCATGCACATGGTGCTCGCCGCCGATGTCAGCGAGGCGCCGCGCCTCTTTCTGATGGTGGGCAGCACGCTCGGCGGATTCGACCCCATGGACCAGATCCGCCATGTAGCCGATTGTGTGAAAAAAGGCGATATTCTCATCATCGATGCCCATCTGCATCCCGGCACTCCGGACCTGGTTTCGGATGCGCAGAAGCGGTTTGTCTTCGCGCCGTTCGCTTCCGCGGGAGTGCTGGCGGACGATGGGGAAATTGAGTTCAGCGAGCGTCCGGACGACCGGCTGGACGGCATGTTCATGCTTACCCGGCGCTTCATGGCGTCCCGCGACCTGCGCCTTCTGGTGGCGGGCTCCGAGTTTTCCGTGGCGCGCGGCGAGCGCATCCTGCTGAATTTTCGCTATCTGTTCACGCCGGAAGCCTTCCGCTGGCTGCTCACAGGCCATGCCGGACTCCGCATTGTCGGCGAGATTCCCTGCAGTGACGGCAAGACGCTGACAGCGGTCTGCATCAAAGGATAAGTCGCGAGTTCGTGCAGCCCCGGCGTCAGTGCAGAGTTTCGAGGTACTCGCCGGTGCTGGCGTCGATGAGAATGGACAGCGCGCTGCTTGTGACGCTTTCTCCCCAGATTACGCGCCACAGCGGCTCGCTGTTCTGGCGGCCCATCTCCAGCAGATAGGAAATCGGCATGTCCGGGTTCTTTTTCGCGTACTGATCGCCATGCTTCAGGGCCGTCTCCCAAGCCTTGTCGGTGTCCGTCCGTATCGCCGCCATTAAGATGGCCCGGTTGTCATTCGACCACGCGGCCGGCGAATCGGGGAACGTGCCTTCCCGCAGCGTCGTGCTGGCGTCGAAGACCGAGTAGGTATACGCGCGTTTCTGTCCCAGGCTTTCCGACGCGAAGATCGCCTGCCAGGCAGGCGCCTTGCCGGACTCGCGCTTCACCTGGGCAATATCGATGCTGGACAGGCGCACCAGCTTGATGTCCGGAGCCCACAGCCTTCCCTTGCCGTACATGGCATAAAGCGCGTGCAGGCCCGTGACCGGCACGGCGGGCTTCTTCTCCACCTTCGGTTCGGGCGAGGAGCCGCAACTTTGCACAAAGACAGCGGAACTGAACACAGCCGGCGTGAGTGCGAGCAACTCGCGTCTTCTCATGACTCCAGTGTACGGGAGCGGAGTGCGGTGTCGGGGATGCCATCTCCGGAACATTAAAATTCATTGACATTGAGGCACGGCAGCGCGAACATATGGCCAGGAGCGGAATTTTTTTATTTAGATCTGCCCCTGAGTCGTCCAGGAACCGCGATCGTATCGCGGGGGGAGGTGGCTATCGAACCGTGCCAGCCAGAGGGCGGCCGTTTCCGTCAGGCGTGCGTAAGCAGGCAGTGATGAAGCTTCAGAACCACCGGGAACTGCGCGAAAATTGCGCACGCGCCTCGCGCGATATGGATCGGTGGCAATCCGGCTTCTGGCTTACGACCTGAGGAACAGCCGCCCTTGTTTTTTTGCCCGACTTCTTTCCCTCCCCCATGCCGCGTTCCCGATTCCCTCAAACGGTACCCCTTGTGGCATGCGATACTGAACGATTCTGCCTCTAGTCAGTATGCCGGATTCTACTCCCTTCGAAATCGTTAGTGCCCATAGCCCGGACTCCGACGATGCTTTCATGTTTTATGGGCTGGCTACCAAGAAGATCCGTTCTCCGAAACTGAGTTTTCGGCACGTGCTGTCCGATATCGAAAGCCTGAACCGGAAAGCGATGGAGGGAGTCTACGACCTCACCGCCATTTCTTATCACGCTTATCCTTACGTCGCCGATAAATATGTTTTGATGGCGGCGGGTTCCAGCATCGGCGATGGGTATGGTCCCATGGTGGTCGCACTGCACCCCATGGAACCGGACGAGATCAAGGGGAAGCGGATCGCCATTCCCGGTACTCTCACCACCGCGTATCTGGCGCTGAAAATCTTCGAGCCGGACATCATTCCGGTGTCGGTCCCCTTCGACAAAATTCTGGAAACGGTGCAAGCGGGCGGCACCGATGCCGGTCTGATCATCCACGAAGCGCAGCTCACCTATAACAAAGCGGGTTTTCATCGCGTGCTCGATATGGGGAAGTGGTGGAAAGAGAAATATTCTTTGCCTCTGCCCCTGGGCGCCAACGTACTGCGGCGCGCTCTGCCGGAGGATGTGAGGAGCGAGTGCTGCCGGATGATGAAAGACAGTATCCAGTACGCTCTCGACAACCACGCCGAGGCGCTCGATTACGCGCTGCAGTTCGCGCGCGACATGGAGCCGCGCCTGGCCGAAAAGTTCGTCGGCATGTATGTGAACCACTACACGGTCGATGCGGGCACGGTCATCCCGGAGGCGGCGCAGCTGATGTTCGATAAAGGATTCGAAGTGGGCCTGATTCCGCACCGGATCCAGGTCGAATTCGCCCGCTAAGTATTTCCTTTAAGATCAGCGGGTCCGGAATTTCCACAAAATCTGCCGCAGGATGCCCAGCAACAACGGCGCATCCCGCCGGCTGATGCGCAGCCTCCGCAACCAGCGTCTGACTTTCAGATCCGTCGAGACTGCCGTAATCCGGTTCGTGTAGCCGGATTCCCGCAGCACATCCAGCAGCATGGTGGTCAGCCGCTCGGCCTCTTCGCCGGACACGGAATCCGTCTTCTTTTCGGGCGCGTTCACCGCGGCCACAGCCGTATCGTCCCGAACCAGTTCCCACAGGCACACGGCCACGGCCTGACCAAGATTCATGGACGGCGTGCCGGGCGCCGTGGGAATCCGGATGAGGGCGTGGCAGTGACTCATGTCGTCGTTGGAAAGACCGAATTTTTCCGAGCCGAACAGCAGCGCGGCGCGCCCCGCATTCTGCCGCACGCGCGGCATAGCGGCTTCCAGGCGATCCACGGGCTGCTGCGGGACGCGTTTCTGCCCCGCGGTGGTTCCCACCACCAGCGAGCAGTCCGCCAGCGCCTCGCCCAGCGTTGCGTACACCCGCGCGCTTTGCAGCACGTGCGCGCCGCCCACCGCGGACACGGCCTCGCGGAAGGCCACCTCGTACGGATCCACGAGGCGCAGATCGTCAAAGCCGAAGTTGGCCATGGCCCGCGCCGCGGCGCCGATGTTCAGCGGATTGCGCGGAGAAACAAGGACTACTGTGAGTGCGGTGCCGATGACCCGATGGTGGCACACCCGCCTCGTCGTCCGGCCTCTTCGTCGTCCGCCGGCAGGCCGGCGGGCAGCGCGAAAGCGGATTTTTACACTGATTTTCCGTCCATAGTGTAGAATCAGAGCTTTGCGCCTCTCTCCCGCCTCCGGGGCCGGATGCGAGGCGTATTCAGGGTATAGTGGAGGAAGTTATGGCATCGCCCGTAGAGCAGAAGGTTAAACAGATTATTGTCGAACAGTTGGGTGTTGACGAGGGCCAGGTGGACAACAAGGCCTCATTCGTCGATGATCTGGGTGCCGACTCCCTCGATATCGTTGAACTTGTAATGGCTTTCGAAGAAGCCTTCGAGCTGGAGATCCCCGACGAGGACGCCGAGAAGATCACGACCGTCGGCGACGCCATCACCTACATCGAAGCGAAAAAGAAATAGCGTTTTTGCACTGGCGCTTCCGCATTAGCCCGCCGCACCGGAGCGGGCATCGAGCCGCGGAGCGAACCTAAGGAGTCACTTATTCCCCGCAGAGTCGTAGTCACCGGCGTTGGTCTGCTGACCGCCATCGGAGACACCACAGCCGAGACGTGGCAAGGCCTGATGGAGGTCCGCAGCGGGATCTCCGAAATTCAGTCTTTTGATGCGTCGCTTTTCAATTGCCGAATCGCGGGAGAGATCAAGCATTTCGATCCCGCGCGCTTTATTGAAAAGAAAGAAATCAAGAAGATGGGGCGTTTCATCCACCTGGCCATCGCGGCTTCCGAGGATGCCCTTCAATCTTCCGGCCTGCGGGTGACTCCGGAAAATGCCGAACAGGTGGGCGTCTACATCGGCAGCGGCATCGGCGGCTTCGAAGTTATCGAGCGCGAGCACAAGAATCTGCTGGAGTTCGGCCCGCGCCGTATCTCGCCTTTCTTCATTCCGGCCACCATCATCAATCTGGCGTCGGGTTACATTTCCATCCGCACCGGCGCGAAAGGCCCGAACTCGGCCACCGCGACGGCCTGCACCACCAGTGCCCACTGCATTGGCGATTCGTTCAAGATTATTCAGCGCGGCGATGCCGACGTGATGATCTGCGGCGGCACCGAGGCCTGCATCACGCCCATGGGCATCGGTGGTTTCGCGGCGATGCGCGCCATGTCGCAGCGCAATGACGATCCGGCCCATGCGTCCCGTCCGTTCGATCGCGATCGGGACGGCTTCGTCGTCGGCGAAGGCGCGGGCATTCTGATACTCGAAGAGCTCGAGACCGCCAGGCGCCGCGGCGCCCCCATTATGGCGGAGATCGTCGGCTACGGGATGAGCGGCGATGCATACCATTTCACGTCGCCGCCCGAAGATGGCGAAGGCGCTTTCCGCGTGATGCGTGTCGCGCTGCGGGACGCGAAACTCAACCCCGAGCAGATCGATTACATCAACGCCCACGGCACGTCCACTTCCCTGGGCGATCAGGCGGAAACCGTCGCGATCAAACGCGCGTTCGGGGATCATGCCAGGAAACTCGCGGTCAGTTCCACCAAATCCATGACGGGTCACCTGCTGGGTGGCGCGGGCGGACTCGAAGCCGGCATTGCCGTTTGCGCCCTGATGAATCAGGTCGTTCCGCCGACTGCGAACTACCAGACGCCCGATCCCGGCTGCGACCTTGACTACGTGCCTAATGAACCGCGGCCGATGAAACTGGATTACGTTCTGTCCAATTCCTTCGGTTTCGGCGGCACCAACGGCGCGCTCATTTTCAAAAGATTCACGGAGTAACCAAACATGAAGATCGTTGTCGCCATCAAGCAGGTCCCGGCACGGGACAGCCTGCTGAAGGTGGACGCGTCCGGCGTCTGGATCGAAGACGCGGATCTCACCTACGAAATTAATGAACCGGACGCCTACGCCCTCGAAGCCGGCCTGCAGTTCAGGGAAAAGCAGGGCGGGGAAGTCATCGTGCTTTGCGCGGGTCCGGACCGCGCCGGACAAACCATTCGCGAGGCTCTCGCCAAAGGCGCGGACCGGGCGATTCATATTGAAACCGAAGAAGGCAGCCAGAGCGATCCGTTGTCTCTCGGCCAGATGATGGCGCAGGCACTTTCCGGCGAGCAGCCGGATCTGGTTCTGACCGGCCTGCAGTCGGACGATCTCGGATACGGACAAACCGGTGTGATTCTGGCCGAAATCATGGGCCTGCCGCACGCCACGCTGATCATGAACATTGAACCGGAAGGCGACGGGATCCGGGTCAAGCGCGAACTGGAAGACGGCTGGTTCCAGCACGTCGACCTGCCGCTGCCCGCGCTGCTGACCATCCAGTCCGGCGCCACGAAACTGCGCTACGCCACTCTGATGGGCATCAAAAAAGCGCGCAGCAAGGAAGTGAAAGTTCTGGCCGCGGACGAACTGGCCGCGCCGGGCGCCTCGCCCGTGCAGCTGGAGCGGATTTATCTGCCGGAGAAGTCGAAGCGCTCGCAGGTGTTCGACGGTCCGCCGAAGGAAGCGGCGGCGCAACTGGTCGAAAAACTCCGGTTCGAAGCGAGGGTAATATGAGCGGCATTCTGGTGGTACTGGAACAGCGGGACGGCAAACTGCACAAGATGGCGCTTGAAGCGCTGGCGGCCGGTCAGCAGTTCGGCGCCGAACTGAATCTGCCGGTATTTGCGGCCGTGCCGGGCAGTGGCGCGGAAGCGGCGGCGCAGTCGCTGACGGGCTGGAAGATCGCGAAGATCCACACCGTGGACCACCCGCTGCTGAAGGACTACACGCCCGATGGTTACAGCCTTGCTCTCGGGCAGCTGATCGCCGCGCACCAGCCGGATTACGTGGTGTTTCCGCATACCTACCAGGTTCGCGACTTCGCTCCCAAACTGGCGACTTCGCTTTCCCGCGTGCTGGTCAGCGACGTGGTGGGACATCGCACCGCCAACGGCTCTCTCACCGCCGTGCGCCAGTTGTTCCAGGGGAAGATCAACGCGGATGTGACGTTCAGCGGGGCGGCTCCGCATCTGCTCTCCGTGCAGGCGGGCGCGTGGCGCGCGGACAAGCTCGAGGCCGGGTCCGCTCCGGTGGAAGCCTTCACGCCGGAGCTGAAAGCGGAACAGATCCGCACCAAGCCGCTTGAGATGTTCCGGGAGTCGGCCCGCGCGGTGGACCTGGGCGCGGCGGACATCATCGTCTCGGTCGGCCGCGGTATCCGCGAAGCCGAGAATATTGCGATTGTGCAGGGCCTGGCCGACGCGCT
The DNA here is from genome assembly GCA_903851195.1 of uncultured Acidobacteriia bacterium. Taxonomy (GTDB): domain Bacteria; phylum Acidobacteriota; class Terriglobia; order Bryobacterales; family Bryobacteraceae; genus BOG-234. Next base: position 247,819 of record CAINNJ010000064.1, on the reverse strand, counting down.
CGGCGCGGAACTGGCTGCCTCGCGTCCGATCTGCGATAACGGCTGGCTGCCCATGGAGCGGCAGGTCGGCAGTTCGGGACAGACGGTAGCTCCGAAGATGTACCTGGCGGTCGGCATCTCCGGCGCTATTCAGCATCTGGTCGGCATGAAGGGCTCGAAAACCATCGTTGCGATCAACAAAGACCCGGAAGCGCCCATCTTCGAAGTGGCCGATTACGGTATCGTCGGCGATCTGTTTCAGGTTGTGCCGGCGCTGATTGACGAGCTGAAGAAGTAAGCCGAGGGGCGCCAATGCCCGAACTGCCGGACATCGCCGCTTATCTGGAAGCGCTGGAACCGCGTGTTCTGAACCAGCCTCTGGAGAGGGTCCGTCTGGCGAACCCGTTCCTGCTGCGAACGATTCAGCCACCTCTGGCGGACGTGGAAGGGCGTGTGGTCCGGCAGCTCCGGCGAGTCGGCAAACGCATTGCCTTCGGGGTGGAAGGCGACCTTTGGCTCGTGCTGCATCTGATGATCGCGGGGCGTCTGCATTGGCGACCCGCGGGCGCGCCGCTCAAGGGCCGGCAAAACATTGCCGCTTTCGATTTTCCGGCGGGATCGCTGACTCTGACCGAGGCGGGCACGAAACGCCGGGCTTCGCTTCATCTTCTCCAGGGCGAAGAGGGTCTGCAATCCATCGATCCCGGCGGGATCGACGTTATCACCTGCGGGCTCGACGACTTTCGCTCCGCGCTGATCGCGGAGAACCATACGCTGAAGCGGGCGCTGACGGATCCGCGAGTGCTCAGCGGCATCGGCAACGCGTATTCCGATGAGATTCTCCACGCCGCGAAACTTTCGCCGCTGGCGCAGACCCAAAAGCTGAAGCCCGCGGAATGGGAGCGCCTCTTTCGTGCCGCGCAGGACACCCTGCGGCTCTGGGTGGATCGGCTCTGTGCCGAAGCGCGCGCCGCTTTCCCGGAGAAAGTGACGGCGTTTCGGGAGGACATGGCCGCGCACGGGCGCTACGGCCAGCCCTGTCCCGTGTGCGGCGCAAAAATCCTGCGCATCCGTTACGCCGACAACGAGACGAACTACTGCGCGGTTTGCCAGACCGCAGGTAAGGTGCTGGCCGACCGGGGGCTATCCCGCCTGCTCGGCGCGGATTGGCCGCGCACGCTCGACGAACTCGAACTGCTGCGGAAACGCTGACCGTCTTTTCCTGAGTTCAGATTTCGAAGCTGCCGTCGCGCGCAACCACCAGCTTTCGGCCCCGCCAGGTGATCGTCTTCCCGAAAAAACCCAGCACCCAGGTGAGGAAGCCGGAAATGTCTTCCGCGGGCAACAGCCACCAGTAACGTTGGAGCAGCGGATCGTGCAGGATTTCCACGGCCGTCGCCCAAGCCACGCCCGCTCGGAAGAGCAAAGCAACCGGCACGAGGAACCATGCTCCGGGCGCGACCAGCCACAGCAGAAGCGCAAGCGCGGTGGGCTTGGTGAAGATCTCGCCCGCGTAGCCCATGCGCCGGCTCCGCCGCGTGCTGCGGGCCCATCGCAGTCTGTGCCCCCAGTTTTTCCGGAAAGCGTCGTTGCCGATATGATGCTCGATGACGCTGCGCGAAAGGATCACTTTGCGTCCGCGCCGGTGCATCAGGTTGCCCATCATGAAGTCTTCGGCCAGATACCGCTGCAGTTCCCGCAGCCCTCCGATCGCTTCCAGTTCGGTTTTGCGAGTGGCGATGGTGCAGCCGATGGCGAAATCCATGCCGTTCAGCATTCGCTGGGTCAGCATGCCCGCGAGGAAGTCGGTATTCAGCCCGAGGGATTCGAGACGCGACCAGATACCGGGTCCTCCGGCGGCGCGGTAGGGGCAGGTCACCAGCGCGACATCCGGCTGGCTGAGTTCGGAAATCACCACGCGCAGGCAGTCGGTCTCCAGCCGGATATCGCTGTCCGCCATTACGATTTGAGCGTGGCGCGCCTCCGGGAGCAGCGCGCGCAGGCTCCAGACTTTCGCGTTCGGTTCCGGCGATATGCCGGCTCTGATTAGTTGCGCCGGAATGTGAGGGAAATCCGCCATGACGCGCCGGGCGATTTCGCACGCGGGGTCGGTTTCCTCATGCACCGAAAGCAGCACCTCGAATTCGGGATAATTCTGACCGAACACGCTGCGCAGGTTCTGCTCGGTGTTGTCTTCGGCTCCCGCGAGCGGACGCAGGACGGAGACGGGCGGGAATTCCCGCAGCAGGGGAGTCCCGCTGTGCCGGTACCGCCGCGCCGCGATCATGGCGAGCACGCAATAGACCAGGGATCCCGTCAGCAGGGCCAGCAACAGGAGGGCGACCGGCGCGGCAGGACCGAGTGGCGCAAGATAATACGATGAGAACGGCGCCATGAGAGACATTATCGCCGCACGCAACGTTATGGCCGCACGCAACGTGATCGTGGGCACGGCGGGACACATCGATCACGGGAAGACGTCGCTGGTGAAAGCGCTTACCGGCACTGATGCCGACCGTCTCTCGGAAGAAAAGCGCCGGGGAATTACCATCGATCTCGGCTTCGCTCATCTGCGCCTGGCTGAGGATGTCCGTATCGGATTCATTGACGTTCCCGGCCATGAGCGCTTCATCCGCAACATGCTGGCCGGCGCCGCCGGGATCGATCTGGTGCTGTTCGTAATTTCGGCCGAGGAATCGATTAAGCCGCAGACTCGCGAACATTTTGAAATCTGCCGGATGCTGGGCGTGCAGGCGGGCGTCATCGCGCTTACCAAAGCGGACCTGGTGGATCCCGATCTGCTTGAACTGGTCCGCATGGAAGTCGACGAGTTTGTCGCCGGTTCGTTTCTCGAAGCCGCGCCGCGGGTGGCGGTCAGTTCGACGACGGGGCAGGGAATTCCGGAGCTGCGGCGGGAACTGGAGGCCGCCGCGCGCGCGGTGCGGCAGAAGAGCGCGGAGGGCTGGTTTCGGCTTCCCGTAGACCGGGCGTTCACGATGAAGGGCTTCGGCACGGTGGCAACGGGCACGCTGATTTCGGGGTCGCTGCGGCGCGAGCAGGAGGTGGAACTGTACCCGGCGGGCCGCCGCCTGCGCGTGCGCGGTCTGCAGGTTTATGGCGAGCCCGCGGACCGGGCCATCGCCGGCGAGCGGACCGCGGTGAATCTCGCCGATATCGAGGCGGGCGAGATCGAGCGAGGCATGGTATTGAGCGAGGCCGGACGCTTCTCGCCGGTCCGCGTGTTCGACGCACGCGTCGATCTCCTGCCCTCGGCGAAGGCTCTGAAGAATAACGCGCCGGTTCACCTGCATATCGGGTCGGCGGAAACCGAGGCGGAGGTGCGTTTCCTCGACCGGCGCGCGGCCCTGAAACCCGGCGGTTCGGCGTGGGCCCGGATGGCTTTGCGAGCCCCGGTGCTGGCCCTTCCAGGCGACCGGTTCATTATTCGCATGTTCTCGCCCGTGACCACGATTGGCGGCGGTCTGGTGGCGGATATCAGCGCGCGCAAATACAAACGCACTGACGATGTGGCGGGGCGTCTGGCCGCGCTGCTCGCCGGCGATGCCACAACGCGCGCGGCGCTGCTGCTGGCGGAACGGCTGAACGGAGTCTCGCGTGCCGGACTGATCTCGATCAGCGGCCTGTACGACACGGGTCCGGCCGGCGCCTGGCTGATCGACAGCCAGAGGGTAGCCGCGCTGAAGGAGCAGGTGATTGTCACGGTCCGCCAGTTTCACAAAGCGAATACCCTCCTGCCCGGAATTCCCAAACAGGATCTGAAAAGCCGTTTGTTGCCCGACGCCCCCGCCGAGGCTTTCCAGCGGGTTCTGGACGCCGCGGCGCCCGAAGTGGTGCAGGATGCCGATGTCGTTCGGCTGAAAACGCATCGCGTGGTGCTGAAGGTGGATGAAGAACAGGCCCGGACGACGATTGAACTGGCGTTCGAACGGGCCGGCCTTGCGACGCCGGCGGTTGGCGAGGTGCTGAAGGCTTCCGGCATCGAAATGGTTCGGGCGCGATCGGTGCTGCAGATTCTGCTGCGCGAAGGGAAGCTGGTGCGGGTTTCCGAGGACCTTGTGCTGCATGCGGCGGCCTGCCGGCAATTGCGGCAGGAGGTCGCGTCGCGCGCCGGCCAGCGCTTCGGCGTGCCCGAATTCAAGGAGTGGACGGGCATCTCCCGGAAATACGCGATTCCCTTGCTTGAGTATCTGGACCGCGAACATGTCACCAGCCGGGACGGCGACCAGCGCAGAGTGTTGTAATCCAGTGTTTTCACGAACGGATCGGGTCCACACCGAGAACCGTCACCCAGAACGTGCCTTCCTCCGAGTCGAACGCGAGCCGGAGCCGGACTTCCGTTCCGGGTATCCGAATCCGGTAGTTGCTGCCGTCCACCACGCAGGGCATGGACAGTCGAATTCCCCCGGCCAGCACGCATTTGACGTTGCCGCCGACCATATTGGCGAGTTCGCCCATGACGTCGCGAACCACGTCGTCGACCTCCGTGAACGGGGCGCTGAGAAAACGGCTGGCCAGCCGGCACGCCAGACTGCGCTCACATTCAAGCACGATGGTGCCGGTCCAGTCTCCGGTCAAATGGACGGCGGACGTCAACCGGTCCGGATTCGCGAACCAGGGGGCGCCGCCTTCCCGCACGGAAAGACCGGTCATCGTCTCGAGGACAGATACGACGATTTGCGCGAGTTCACCCGGCAGCAGGTCTGTGTTTAAATCGGCAGTCATAGATTTCCTCTTGCGTTTTTCTTAACGCGCGACGTACACGGCCGCGCTCCCGAAAGTCTGCTTTTCGAACCAGGTCTCGGCGTCGAAATTCATCTCCGCTCCTCCCAGAAAGAGCCAGCCGCCGCGGAAGAGGGTGCTGTGCACTTCTTTGAGAATGTTCTTTTTAGTTTCCGCGTCGAAGTAGATCAGAACGTTGCGGAGAAACACGAGGTCGAATGGCCCGAGCGCGCGCAGGCTCCGACGGAGATCGATCGGTTCAAAGCGGACCATGCGCCGCGCCGCTTCGCTGATCTGCCAGTCCATGCCGGACCGGCGGAAGTGCCGGACCAGGACGGACGCGGGCAAGCCCCTGTTCACCTCAAGCTGCTGGTATTTGCCGGTCCGTGCCCGTTCCAGAACGTTCGAGGAAAAATCCGTCCCGAGAATCCGGATATCCCAGTCGCCCAAACCTTCGTCGAGCAGGATCATCGCGAGCGTATAGGCCTCCTGCCCGGTCGATGACGCTCCCGACCAGAAGCGCAGGCGTTTCAGATCTCCTTTTTCCGTCCGTAACCGGGGAAGCAAAACGGACCTGATGAGGTCGTACTGAGCGGGTTCCCGAAAGAAGTAAGTTTCGTTCGTGGTCATTGCTTCGACGACTTTTCGGCCGATTTCGGGAGTTCCCGTCGCTCTGAGGAGGGCGCAGAGATCGTTGATGGAACCGAGACCCATCTGCCGGACGATCGGCGTCAGGCGATTTTCGAACAGGTAATGCTTGTCCGCGTCGAGCACGATACCGGAGAGCGAATAGACCTGCTTCTGCAGGTATTTGTAATTATCTATGTGAATATCCGCGGCCGTAGTCTGGTTCTGCATCCGGGCTTCCTCAGTGTCTTCCCGCGAGGCGCAGAATCTCCGGCACCACGCCATGGAGCGGCAGCACGCAATCCGCAAGTCCCGCGCCGACCACCGCACCGGGCATTCCCCACACCACACTGCTCGCTTCGTCCTGGGCCAGAATTCGGGCGCCGTGTGAGCGCAGGATCTCCGCGCCTCGCAGTCCGTCGTGTCCCATGCCGGTCAGAATCACGGCAATGACGGCGCCCCCATAAACTTCCACGGCGGACGTGAAAAGCGCATCCACGGCGGGCCGGCAGGAATTCACCGGCGGGGTCTGGTCCAGCGAGACCCGAATCGTGCTCTCCGCGGCGACCACTGTCATGTGAAAATCCCCCGGCGCGATCAGGATCCGGCCGGTGATCACGGCGTCATTCTGACATGCCTCGTCCACCCGCAGTTCGCAGGTGGAATTCAGGCGTTCCGCGAGAAGCCGCGTGAAGAGCGGCGGCATGTGTTGTACCACCAGGATCGGCAGCGGGAAACTCTTCGGTAATTGCGGCAGTATCTCTCCGAGAGCGTTCGGACCGCCCGTCGAAACACCGATAAGCACGACTCGCGGATGCGGGGTTATCCCTGGCCTGGGCGGCGCTCCCGAGCGAGTTCCGCCGGTCGGTTGGCAACGATCGGTTTTCACGAACGGGGGCAGCACGGGAGATTGGAAGAACTGCCTGATCTTCGGCACGAGTTCATCACGAAGACGAGCCAGCGAGCGGTCGAGAGAGCCCTCGTTCGATGCTTTCGTGACGTAGTCGTCGGCCCCGAGCGCCAATGCGTCCAGCGTTGCCGGCGCCCCACGCCCGGTCAGCGTGCTGAACATGATGACCCGAAGCCGGGGATACTCTTTCCGGACTCGGCGCAGCAGTTCCAGTCCGTTCATCTCCGGCATCTCGATGTCGAGAGTGAGGACGTCGGGATTCAGTTGCGGAATGCGTTGGAGGGCGATTTCGCCGTTCGACGCGACGCCGACTACTTCCAGTTCGGGGTCCTGGTCCAGCGCGTGCGTGACCAGACGGCGGATCACCACGGAGTCGTCGACTACCAGGACCCGAATTCGCTCGCCCTGCCGGAGCGATCTCTTTTTTATGGAAACCATGGCGTCGTCCTCAGGGATGAACGCCGGCCATTTGCAGCTTCCCGACCAGGATCTCTCTGGTGAATGGCTTCATGACATACTCGTTCGCGCCTGCCTCGAGCGCTGCTGTCATCTGGCCGATCTCCGTCTCCGTGGTCACCATGACGACGACCAGCGACGCAAGCGTGGGATCCGCGCGCAGCAGCCGGAGGAGTTCCAGCCCGTTCATCTCCGGCATATTCCAGTCCGCCAGAACCAGCGACATTCCCTCGCGCTCCGTCTTCATCAGCGCGAGTGCTTCCTTTCCGTTGCCGGCCTCGTGAACCGTGAATCCCAGCTCCTTCAGCGTTCTCCCCAGGATCATCCGGACCGCTCTTGAATCGTCGACAACCAGTGCTTTTGGCATTGTTCCCCTGTTGGTGTTGCGCTCCACACAGGAAAGGAGTCCGGGGGCGTTGTTGGCCCGTCGGATCCATTCCCTTCCGCCGGTGGTGTCTTCTAGAAGGTGAACCGCGAAATCACCGTTTGCAAACGCCCTGACATCTGGCTGAGTTCGCGTGCCGCCGCCTGCGTGTCGTTGGCCCCCTGCGTGGTGTTCCTGGCGGCCAGAGCCACGCCGCCGATGTTCTTCGCGATGTCGTTCACGCCTTTCGACGCTTCCGAAACGCTGCGGCCAATCTCGCTGGTCGTCACCGTCTGCTCTTCCACGGCCGAGGCGATACTGTTGGAGATATCGTTGATCTGGTTGATGATGGCGCCAATCTCCTCGATTGCGTTTACCGCGCCTTTCGCATCGGTCTGGATGGCCTCGATCTTCTGACCGATCTCCTCGGTGGCCCTGGCGGTCTGTTTGGCCAGTTCTTTGACTTCGTTGGCAACTACCGCGAATCCCTTTCCGGCCTCACCGGCGCGGGCGGCTTCGATGGTGGCGTTGAGCGCGAGCAGGTTGGTTTGTTGCGCAATGGAGGTGATCACTTTAATCACCTTGCCGATCTCCTGACTGGATTCGCCCAGCTTCTTCACCGTCTCGTTGGTGGTCTGCGCCACGCTGACGGCGTTCTTGGCGACGCGAGCGGATTCGTTGGCGTTTTTCGAAATCTCCCGGATGGAGGCCTGCATCTGTTCGGATGCGGACGCGACCGAAGAGACGTTCTTCGACACTTCTTCCGAGGCGGCGGACACGACATTGGCCTGCATCGCCGTTTCTTCCGCGTTGCCCGCCATCTGCTGACTGACCGCTGACAGCTCTTCGGATGACGACGCCAGCGCCGAGGCGTTATCGGCGGTCACCCGGAGCGGCTCGACAATGGTTTCAAGCGTCTGGTTGATGCCTTCGATGATTTTGCGGAAATCTCCCGGGTGCTTTGTCGCGTTGGCGCGTGTTGCCAGTTTGCCTTCCCTGGCTGCATGCGCGAGCAGATCCGTGTCGCCAATGAGTTGCTTCAGGTTGGAACGGACCTGTTCGATGGTGTCGTTGATGAAGGCTCTTTTGCCCGGGAACTTTTCGAGCGAAGCTTCGAAATTTCCCCTTCCGAATTCCGCGACACATGCTATTGCGTTCTTCTTTACGGCAATATGACCGGCCACCATTTCGTTGACGGCAGTAGCCATCGCTTTGTACACGCCCTGGAAGTCGTCCGCCGGGATCGCCACGTCGATGTCACCCCTGTTGTGCTCCTCCGACATGTGTTTGATCGAGGCGATGAAGCTCCGGAGGCTTCTTTCAAAGGCTTGCAAAATGGCGCCGACCTGCTCACCCTGGTCCCCCGGAGTGGTGACATCGGCCAGATCGATACCTGTCGCCCGGAGCATGCCGCGCAGGCAGTTCAGAATGGAGGCGTCCGCGATTGCCTGCAAGTCAAGATTGAAGACCCTCGAAACAGCCGCTTCGACCCGGCGAATCTTTTCTTCGTCATCGCTGTCGCGACGCAGGTATTCGCCAATGAGCCGCTGAAATTCCGGGTACGATCCCACGTACCACTTGATGGGCAGGTCAATTCGGTAGTGCACCGCGGCTACCTGCAACCGCTTCCCGAAGTACCGGAGATCCCAGTTGACGGAGGCGCCGGCGAATACCTCCGTGATGTAAGCCGACTGGGCCGCTTCCAGATGCGCGCGAACCGCCGAAATCGGCTGCTTTCGCTCTCTCGCGAAATTTTCGAAGAACTCGCGGGTCGGGGGAAATTCGAACTGCCAGTCGTAGAACTCACGGGCAATTTCTGCCGCCACCGATTGAGCCCAGGGGGCCATCTCGGCAAGCAACCGACGGTCCTCCGCACCCAGACGGATGAATTCCCGCCGCTGCGCGATACCGCTTTCATCCATCCCGAACCGATCGGCCAGGCTGTCGCTCCCCTGTGCCCAGCTCACCTCCGGAAAGGAGTATTGCGAGGCGCGGGTTCGCTCGGAAAGGCCACGCAGGGAAGATGGCGCGTCCAGCACGGCTGTCCCGGCCGCCGAACCGCGGCCGGAGGGAACTCTTCGGGTGTCATTACTTTTTGTTGCCATGATCGATTCTCCTGAAATTGATCAACTCGCCTGGTTCCTGTATTGCCGGTTGCGTGCCTCGTCTCAGGCTGCTTTGCCAACGGCGAGATCCGCCGCCCGTTCGGCGTCGAGAACCAGCAACAGCCGGTCCTTCAGCTTGTACACGCCCTGGATCAGTTCGCGTGTCAGAGGGTCGAGATTTTCCGGGGACCGCTCCCAGGCTCCGGCTTCCATGTCGAGTACGTCGCCGATCTCATCGACCAGCAGACTGACCGCGCCATCTTCGGTGCGCACCACCATGTTCATGGGCATCTGTTCCTCGTGGCGCGGAGGCAGCCGGAGCCTTCTGCGCATATCCACCGCCGTGACAATCTGCCCGCGCAAATTGATCAGACCCTCGATGACTTCCGGCGCCAGGGGCACCCGGGTCATGGGCTGGAAACGAAGCACCTCCTGCACACGCAATACGTCGACGCCGAAGAACAGATCCGCCACAAAGAACGTGGAGAGTTGCCCCCCGCCCGGTGTTCCGGGATAGCTTGTGATTGCGGCGTTCTGTGTCATCGCTGCCTTTCGAATCCTGCTCCAACCGGTTCCCCTTCAACGGCCGCCGCCAGCCTTGCCACGGACTGGAGCATGGCTTCCCGATCCGAGTTCAGTTGGCAATCCCGCAGACCGGCGGGCCGCGATTGAATCTGCTCCGCGGAATCCGCCAGACCGACGATCGGAATGTCCTGCCAGTCGGGCCGCCGCTGCATGGCCGAAAGCAGCGCCGATCCGCCGCGCGGCGGCAAGCCCAGTGAGGTCAAAACGACATGGACCGGCTGCTGCTCCAGCCGTCGAAGCGCGTCGTCGAGGTCGGCTGCCTCGATCACGTGATAGCCCGCCATGTCGAGTCCGCTCCGGATCAGACCCCGCGAAAAAGGAGAGGATTCGGCGACCAGGACTCTGGTTTCTCCGGCTGCGGCGTTGACCGTCTGGAACCACTCGTCACCCGCCCTTTCAATGACATGATGCAAATCGAGGAAATCCGCCACCTGCTTGCCGACCACTGCCGAACCGAGCAGCCCCTTACGCGCGGTTTTCTGTCGCATGGTCACCGCGTCTTCGACGACGTCCAGAATCTGATCGACGATGACGCCCAGACTTCGGTCGCCATCATTGAAAACGACCACCTGCAGCGGATCGGGCGGCTCGGCCTCTGCCGGCCCGGCCGATTCGAGCACGGTCTGTAAGCTCACCAGCGGCAGAATGCGGTTGCGGTATTGCACGACCTCACGCCCGCCCGCCCGTTCGATGGAGGAGCGGGGAAACTCTTCCAGCCTTGCGACGAGGGATAAAGGCACGGCGAGGCGTTCGAAAGTGCCGGCCCGGAACAGCAACAACCGCTGGTGCTCGGCCGCAGTCTGGATTTTTTGTTCGGAGGCGGCGCGTGCCTGCTCCCGGGATTCCGCCAAAACGCCGGAACGCAGGCCGATTCCCAACACATCCAGAATCAGAGCGACCCGGCCGTCCCCCATGATGGTGGCACCAGCATAGATAGTAAGTCCCTTTAGCTGCTTACCTACAGGTTTCACGACAATTTCCTGCGTGTCGTTGATGCCGTCCACCACCAGACCGAACTGCCGGTCCTCCGCCTGCAGCACCACCAGGCTCACCGCGTCGGCCGAGTCCGGCGTCTTCAGCCCGAGCACCCGGTTCAGATACGTGATGGGAAGCAGACTTCCCCGGCGGCGGTAAACCGGCGTTCCGTTGACCTGTTCAATCTGTTTTTCCGGGGAGTCCCGTTCGATCCGGATTAGTTCGAGGAGGCTCACCTGGGGAATCACGAATCGCTCTCCGCCGCTCGATATCACCAGTCCCGGGATGATCGCCAGCGTCAGCGGAATCTTGAGCTTTACCGTAGCTCCTTTGCCGCGCCGGTTCGCCACGTCCACCGCGCCGCCGATTTTTTCGATGTGCGACTTCACCACGTCCATTCCGACACCGCGGCCGGACACTTTGGTGACGGCCGGCGCCGTGGAAAAGCCGGGGTGGAAGATCAGGTTGACAGCCTCGCGCTCGCTGAGCTTATCGGCTTCTTCCGGCCGAAGCAGGCCTTTTTCGATGGCTTTCTGCTTCACCCTGACCACGTCGATACCAGCGCCGTCGTCCCCGATCTCGATATTCACCTGTCCTCCTTCGTGATACGCGCGAAGTGTCAGCTTTCCCTCGGCGGGCTTGCCCGCCAGAACCCGCGCGTGGGGCGCCTCCACGCCGTGATCACAGGAGTTTCGGACGAGGTGAACCAGTGGGTCCTTAATCGCCTCGATGATGGTACGGTCGAGTTCGGTCTCCTCGCCTTCCATTTCCAATCGGATCTGTTTCCCGAGGGCAACCGCCATGTCGCGCACCACGCGTGGCAACGAGTTCCAGACCATCCCGATCGGCTGCATGCGGGTCTTCATGACCCCCTCCTGCAGTTCCGAGGTAATCAGATTCAGCCGCTGGGATGTGGCGTTCAGTGCGGCGTCGTCCCGCTCGGCGTTGAACTGCAGAATCTGGTTTCGGGTCAGCACCAGTTCGCCCACCAGATCCATGAGCCTGTCCAGAAGAACTACGCCCACTCGGATATTCGCGTCGGCGACCGACGAACCGCGCACCGTCTCCCCTGTTGTTTTTCCGGTTCCCGCGCCTTCGCCGCCGTGGTTTTCTTCCGTGGCTCCAGGGCACAGCAGCGGCGCTCCTGACGGCGGCGTGACAGGGAGCGGCGTGACAGGCATCGCAGCCGCCACCGGCGTTGATGGTTCCTCGCCTGGCGAGGGCAATTGGGCGGCCGCGCTCAGGCGATTCGTCAGGTCGTCGAACGGATCCGGACCTTCCTGCCCGCTGGCCTCGATGGACGCCAGAACCCGCCGCGTTGCATCTACCGTCTCGAGAATAATGGATACCAGCGCCGGCGTAAGGTCGCGGCGCCCGTCCCGCAGCTGGCTGAGCAGGGTCTCGGCATGGTGCGTGATTCTCTCGAGCGTCGTGAATGCCAGAAAACCGCAGGTTCCCTTGATCGTATGGATCGTGCGAAAGATGCTGGCCAGCAGAGCTCCGTCTTTCGGGTGCTTTTCCAGTTCCACGAGTTCGAGGTCCAGACGCGAAAGGTTCTCGTGACTCTCGACCAGGAACTCGCCGATGATGTCCTGGTGGTGCTCTAGCATGCGCTTCTCCCCCGGAGGCTGACGCGCCGGAGACCGAGGAGCAAGAGACCGGCGGGAGCTTTCCGGGACTTGCTTGCCGTCTTGCACGCAGAAGGACCGTGACCACACATTCTGCAGAGATAATCGGAGGTTCCAGGAAATTCTGTATATCACCGCGCGCTTTTGCGGTATAACCAGGAAAAATTTCGACTGACGACTCGGGGCGGCAGTCCGGAGTCAGGGACGCTTCGTCAGACCCGAACGTGCCCGCGACAAATTGTCCCTTGCGGTCTGGTTCACCGGGTCCGCCAGAAGGGCGCGTTCAAAGGCCGCAATCGCCTCCGGCAGGTTGCCGGACTGCGCCAGCGCCGCCCCCAGATTGGTCTCGAACGCAGCGTCGCCCGGTTGCAAGTCCGCGGCCTTCCGGAAAAACGAAACGCTTTCGCCGTAGCGCTTTTGCGCGGCCAGCAACCGCCCGGCGAACTCGTACGCCTGCGGATCGTCCGGCGCCGCCTGCAGGTAGGTTCGCAATTCCCGGAAAGCGCCATCGTTATCGTTCTGCTGCTGCAAAACACGCGCCAGATTGTAACGGGCATTCCGGTAAGCCGGATCCAGGCGCAAAGCTTCGCGCAACTCGCGAGCGGACTCCGCATAGCGCTCCGCAGCCAACAGCGATACCGCCAGGTTATTGTGCGCGGTCGCATCGCCGGGCTTCAAACGAACCGCCTCCGCAAGCACGGGAAGCGCTTCCTCCGGTTTGCCGGAGGATTGCAGCGCCGCGCCCAGGTTGAAGTGGGCCTCGAAGTCGTGGGGGTATTTGGCGATCCGCCGCCGCATCAGTGCCTGCTGCAACTCCAGACGCGGATCCTGCTCGTCCCCGCTCCCCTGTTCCGCGACCACCGGGAGGGCCTGAAACCACACATGCCCCATCTCATCCGCGCTCCGGTTCCCCGCCGTTACACGTATCGGGGGGTGCCCCGGATTCCGCGGATTCCCCGCCGAGTTGTCGTAAACGATCTCCATGGCCAATGTGCTGCCCGCCGGCAGGTCTATCGGCTTCCGGTAGGTATAGATAGCCTGCCAGTTGATATCCCAGTTCTCAATCAGCAACAATGGCACCCGCGCGCCCCCCGGCAGTTCCGCCCAGGCTTCGACGCGCTTACCCAGGTAATGCGCATGGGGATAGACGGCGAGCAGTTGAACGGGCACAGGGAGGCGCAGATGATCGGTCACCCGGAACTGCCGTGCTCCTGGCGGGATGTCGATCGCTCCGTCGTGCTCAAGCTGCAGCAGCATGGGAAATTTCGAGGGCGGCTTTTTCGCGAAATACAGCCCCACTGTGGCATCGATCGTCTCCGGCTTCCCGGAAGCCTGCAGGTGAAGGTTCACGATCAGGTCAGACCCGGGATCCAGCTTCCATGCCATATCCTCCGGCGTTTCCTGTGGCGCCGACCCAGGCTTCCAGAAGAGGAAGTGCGAATCCGGGTCGAAGTCGCCGGTGCTTTCGGTCTCCACTTCCATTCCGCCGAAGCCGGGCTGGCCATCCTCGCCATCCCGGCGCCGCAGGCGGCGCGCCCGGTCAACGATGAGATTGGCGTGATGGACCACGCGCTTGTTGCCGGGCCGAAGTTCCATGGCGCGGATGTACCGCGTCTCCTTCAGTTCCACGGGCAGGACGAAGTTACGGAACACGTCGCCGCCCTCCGCGGCCAACCGATAAGGGGAGCGCATCCTGAGAATCAGGTCCGGCTCGCCCAGCTGCCAGCCGGGGGCAAATCGCGGCGCAGCGGGTGTTTCGGCCGGGTTACCGGGAAGCATTCCTCCGTCCACCCAGCGGCGCAGGAGCTCGATTTGCTCTGCGGACAGTCTCCCTGCGCCGGCGAAATCCCCGTGATCCGGCTCCGGAGGCCACGGGGGCATATATCGCAGGCCCGTTACGCGGACTATCTGCGTGCCATGACGGCGCGCGTCTTCCAGGGTCAGGAGCGAAAAGGGAGCGGCCTCGCCCGGCCGGTGACAGGGGGCGCAACGATCGAGCAGAAGCGGCGCGATATCCCGTGAGTAAGTTACGGGCTGAGCGGCCATGGCTTGCAACACGAGAAAGAAGACCGCAGCTGGTTTTAAGAGATGGCGGCGATCCTCCACGAACACATCGTAAACCAGAGAGGCGATGGGTCCGGGCATAATCCTTAAACTTTCGACGGGGCTATGCCGCGCCCAACGGTTGTGGATCCCGCGCCTGTGCGCTTGCAATTACAGGCGAACTTCCCAGCACCGCCGACAACGCCGCCCCGATTGACGTCAGTGCCGCCAGATCTCCGCTGTCGAAAGCGTTGCCTTCACAGTGATAGAGCGCCATCACCCCGAGCACGCCCTGCGCGCCGGTCAGCGGGACCGCGAGCGCGGACCGCAGGTTCCGGAATTTCGCCGGATCGGCAAGGTATCCAGGTTCCACCATCGGATTTCCGTTCACGATTGCCTTGCAGTTTTCCGCCACCCAACCGGAAAGTCCGGTACCGATGGGAATGTCGTGGGAACCGAATGACCGGTACTCGCCGCCCACAAAAAACTCCGGAATCAGGTGTTGGTCGCGCCGCAGATAGATCGTCATCGTCTCGTGTGAGATTACCTGAGGAAGAGTGGTTTGCAAGGCTCCAAAAGCGGCAGCACAGTCTTTGCACTGGGTCAGACTGCGGATCAGCGCCGGCAGTTCGCGCGTTCTTTGCAATCCACCGAGCGCCTGATTCAGGCTGGCCAGATCGTCCCTCGAATCGCGGACGGAGACCGAATCGCTGCCGCCACCGGGGCCGAAGCCGGCACTCCGGCTGGTTCGCTCGAAACCAGTCGCGGGCGAGTCGCCGCGCTCCACCCTCTCGCATACGGGAAGTCTCTCGATTTTTTCTCCGCTCACCAGCGCCGCGATTTCTTCGTACCGGCGGGCCAGAATGTCCACCACGCGGGGATCAAAGCTCTTTCCGGCCTCCGCCTTCACCACGGCGATGGCTTCCGGAAGAGGCAACGCGCGGCGGTACTGCCGGTCGGAGGAGAGCGCATCCAGACAATCCACGGCCGCAAGGATCCGCGCTCCCAACGGGATCTCTTCTCCCGACAAGCCGTCCGGGTAGCCTTTGCCGTTCCATTTTTCATGGTGTCCGCGAACCAGCGGTGCCACCGTGTACGGAAACCGCATTCGCTCCACAATTTCGGCGCCCACCACCGTGTGCGTCTTCATCCTGTCGAACTCTTCGGGCGTCAGTTTGCCCGGCTTCGAAATGATGTATTCAGGCACGGCGATTTTTCCGATATCGTGGAGCAGCGCGGCCGCCCGCAACGCTTCCAGTTCGGTCTCGGTCATCCCGAGTTCGCGGCCCACTTCGATTGCGTAGGTTTCCACCCGTTCCAGATGATCGTGGGTTGTCTGGTCTTTAGCCTCGATGGCGAGCGCCAGGGTCTCGATTGTGCGCCGGTGAAGCGCCGCCACTTCTTCGGCATGTATTCTCTGCCTCTCGGCCCCTTTTCGGGCCTCTTCGAGACGTCCAACGTACATATTGTGCGACCGGTACACGACATAGAGAATCGGCAGCAGCAGCAGGGACGACTGCCAACCCATCAGGTGACTGGCGATCCCGATCACCCAGGCACCCGCTGCCCCGACCAGATAATTCGGAAAGGACCACAGATACGAGTCCCGCCACACCTTCCAGAGATTCCGTTGTTCGGTCAGCGCGATTACGGTGGCCACAAAGATGGTATTCGCCAGGAAATACGTCGCCGCGGTGAGCGTATAGCTCTGGAAGTGCCGAGCGTGATGGACCCAGCAGGCGATCTGGATCGAGCAGGCGACGCTGCACACGCTGAAGGCAACCTGAACCCACCGGAGCCGCGACTTCGCCTGAATGATGCACTGGGCGAGCACGCCCAGGCACCCCATGACCATGGCTTCTCCCGGATTAAACTCGGCAATGCCGATCAGGACGAACAGAAAATTCAGCGACATGGTCGCCGATACCGAGGGAAGCTGAACTTTCATCCCCGACGCCGCCAGAGTGATCAGGCACCATGAGAAGAACCTGCCCTGGTCAGCCCGGTCGAAACTCCAGAGGCCCCACGCCCCGACCCCATGACCCAGTGCCGCCGCTCCGGCCGCCACCACCAGGGCAATGTAGATTCCGGCCAACCGCGACACGAATCCACCGGGGGATGGGTGTGTCTCGGTTGTTTTGTCGCGAATCCCGGCCACGGTGGCGATCATTCCTCTGTCTACTCTATCGGTCGCGGAAGCCAAAAACTTCACTCCCGCCTGCCCTGAAATAATTAAAGAATGTTAATTTATAACGATAAGGTCGATTTGCCAAAAAAGAAATGAAATATTTTCGCCGGTAACTACACTATACGCGGAATATCACCGCTTTCGTTTTCGGAGGGCTGTCGCCGGAGTCAAGACCCAGCCGCCGGCTCCGGCCCGCATTTCCCGTCTTCCCTGTTTGTTCGCCTTTCTGATATAGTCTGCTCCATGAGTCCCCAACCACAACTCACGCAACTCTCCCGGGAACTGCTCGCCAGCCAGGAGTTCTTCAACCGTTCCACCCGCGTGCTCGATGAAGCCGACTCGCAAGCGCGGCCCGTCGAAAGCATGATGACCGCGGCGCAGCAGGTGGCGCACGCCGCTCAGACTCTCGACTGGTTTGTCCAGGGTGCGTCCCGTCCCGAAGGCTTCGACCTCGATTTTGAAAAGCATGCCGCGGAGATCGCGAGCGTAACTTCGCTTACCGCCGCCCGCAAATGGCTGGAGGAGGCTTTCCGGAATGCTCTGAGCTTCGTCGGCAACCTGACGCCGGAACAGCTCGACGCGCCCTTGCCGCCCGGCATGGTGATGGGCGGCCAGCCCGTCAGCGATGTCGTCTGGGCTATGGTGGAACACACCGCGCATCACCGCGGAGCCCTCACCGTCTACTCCCGTTCTCTCGGCAAGGTACCTCCCATGCCATACGCGGGCTAAAAAGACGGGGCCTGCCCTCGTTGCTTCAAACCGGACGCTTACTGCCGATCCTGCTGCAGGTGCACCGGTTGTGTAAAGGCGCCGTTTCCCGCCGAATCCCAAACCGCGAACCGCACCCACTTCTTGCCGGTCGCGTCGAAGGGAAGCCGGAATTTCTGCGAACTGAACGGCGCCTTGTCCGAAAGACCGATGATCTGCCGGTCCACCGTGTTGCCGTCGCTCCACACCAGTTCCGCGAATTCCGGCGGAAACGTCCATTCCGCCTCGGCCGTGAACGTGCGCTTTGCGCCGCTGCCTTCCACGCCGGAACCGTGTAACAGCACCTCGCCGCTGGTGATGAAGTAATCGCCCTTGCGCATCGTTTCCAGCACCGAATTCCAGCCATCGCCGAACTTTGGCACCCGATCCATCTTCACGTAGTTGACCACCAGCTGCGGATAAGTTTCATCGTCCGGATATTTCATGTACGTGTCGCCTTCCGCGATCATGTATTTCGGCCGGCCCCAGTTATTCATGTCGTCGAGCAGACCCAGACAACGTACCTCGCACAGCCGTTTCTGCGACAGATCGACCGGCAGTGACTGATAGGAACCGCCCAGGAACCGGTCGCTTCGAAAGAAGTCCTTCTCCCGCACCGCGTCGGGATAACCTGCCGAGCCCTTCGTCCTCGGATGCGTCTGCCAGACTAGTCCGTTCTCCTGATTGAGCAGGGCGAGTTCATTCCCGGCCGTGGTCGTGTGATACACCTGCCCGAACGGGGCCAAGGTTTCCGAGAACGGCTGTCCGGCCGGGCCTTTAGCCGGCTCCTTCACATGACTGAAGAACAGCGGCTTCGGAAACACGAACATGTAGTGGCCGCCGAAATTGGCGTCGGGTTCCTCACCCGGAATCAGCAGCATGTCGCGATCCGAGAAGCGTTCGCAGCCATCGAAATAGACCTTCTGCTCATTGAACCGCACCTTGCCTGTGTCGGTGGCGTGGGAATCGCTGTGGAAATCCGCCAGGATGGCCAGATTGATGCCAAGCGAGCGGAACACCGGCAGCCACGAAGGCTCCTGATCCATCGTCCCGGCGTCCGTCAGTTGCTCATTGAAGTGAAAGTGGAAATGGCTGACCAGAACCTTATAGCCGGGCAGCGGTTTGTACACATCGTCGTGCGTGAACTCCATAATCGCCTGCTGCGTCGTTCTGCTGTCCTGCGGACTCAGGTAGAAGTAGACGGGCATGCGCTGCAGGGTGCCGGGGGGCGCATTGTAGAGCGCGAAATTATTCAGATCCCCGCGGGCTTCTCCGACGCGACGGTTCCAGACTTCGTCGGACACGCCCCACGCCTTCGCCCCGATCTCCCGGTCGGCCTGGCGCGCTCCCAGTGCGAAAGAACGATCGCTGTCCTTGCGGTAATACACGTAGCCGAGATTCGTTTCGATCTCGCGCGACCAGAAGAATTTGTGGGATGGCGGCATATAGGCGAGCGAGCCGCCGTTGGCTTCCAGAATCGCCAGCCGGTTGCGGGCCTTCAGGCCCACCACTTCCTGGTTTACGGCCCCGCCGAAGCTGTAATGCTGCCAGCCGCGCGCGGTGTCCCGCCAAACCACGCGCGAATCGTCCGTTAAAGCGAAGCCTTTCAGGCCCGCGTTGTACTTATACGCGACGGATGGCTCGTTCGTTTTTGCGATCGCTTCCTGCCGCAACAGATTCGTGCCGCGATACACCGTGTATTGCAGTGAACCCGAAAAAATCCCGCCGTCGAAACCGGGAAACACCACTTCGATGCGCGCGCCGTCTGTCTTCACCTGACAACCTGAGGAGTTGAATTTCGCCCAGGTCTTCCGGATCTCCTCCGGCTTGCGCGGCAGACCAAGGTTTGTGCCCGGCCGTCCCGGCACCATCAGCGGCGAATCCCAGAACGCGTTCCATTTCTCGCGCTCCACCACTTCGGGCGTCAGCTCTATTTTCAGTTCCCGCAGGGGCGCCATTTGTTGCTCGGAAAGCCGCCGCACGCCGCTGGTGATTTCGAACTCCGGCGTCAGGTTTCTGCCGAGCTCAATCCACTTGCCGCCGCTCTTTCGCGCCGCCAGTTCTTCCACCATCGGCTGCCCGTTCCGAATGGTGAACGCCGCCCGCAACTGTTCCTGCCGCTCGCCGGTCCACGTCAGTTCGAGAATACCTGCGCGCATCTGAGCTCGCAGGCCGTCCTGCGGCTTGTAACCGGTCATGTCACAGTTCAGTTCCTGCCCGAACGCACTTGCCGCGACGATGTTAGCGGTAAGAAAGGCTGCCCTTAAGTGCATGTGGATCTCCTCATTTCGCAGGCCCAGCATATCGCGTTCAGCGCGCACGGGCTCCATCGCGGTATACGATCTTGAGGGAGCACTATGAACACGAGTTATCTTCCGTGGCGAATGCCGTTGTTTCTCGCGACGATTCTGGGCGCGGCCTTTGGCTTCGCGGAATCGGGCGACTATTTTCCGCCTTCCGATAAAGACGGCGGCTGGCGGACACTCACGGACGCCGCGAAAATCCGCAAGGTGGCCGGCATGGACCTCGCTCGGCTGGATCAGGCGTTCGAATTCGAGAAGGAGACCAGCCAGCACGGGGGGCTGGTGGTCGTTCGCCACGGATATCTGGTTTATGAGAAGTATTTCGGTAAGGGGAATCGCGAAGCACACCCGGACATGGCTTCAATCGGGAAAGCTTTCACCAGCATTTCTTCGGGAATCATGCTGAGCGAGAAACACGCCCAGATCCCGGATGGTCTCGAGACCAAAGTTTTTACAGAGAAGTACCTGCCGCAGGCGTTCCCGCTGGATGATCCGGCCAAAGCCGATATCCGGCTCGGACAGCTTCTGTCGATGACGGCAGGGCTGCACGGAGACGGTGGCAACCCGGGCTTCGTCAACGGCGTCACTCAGAAACTCGACCCGCTGCCTACGCCCGCCTCGCCTCCCGATCAGGACCAATCCGCGCTTCACGCGCCGCTCTGGACGAAACCAGGCGGCGGATATTCCTATGCGTCAGGTTCTCCCCACATCGCGTCCATCGTGCTCCGCAATCTGACCGGCATGGAAATGCAGCAGTATATTCAGGAAAAGCTCGCGGAACCCATGGGCTTCGGTCCGTGGAGTTATGCGCTTCACCGGAATGGCGTAACGCTTCCGCACACGCCTGGGGGCGGCAGCATCGCGCTTCGCGCTACGGACGCCGTGCGGTTTCCTTACCTGTTGCTTCACAAAGGCAGGTGGGGCACTCGGCAACTGGTTCCGGCGGAATACGTCGCCCTGTGTTCCAAGCCCTCGCCTTACAATCCCCACTCGCCGATGGGTTTGATGTTCGAGGTCAATGCGGATGGTCACGTTTTCGGCGCACCGCGTGATGCTTATTTCAAGTCCGGCGCGGGCGGGTCCGGAATCTACATCGTTCCTTCGCTCGATCTGGTGCTCTACAAGATGGCCGGTTCGGACGCGCAGTTTAACCCCGAACTTACCGGACTGCCGCTCGGCTATGAGCCCGACCATTCCCGCGATAACTGGAAACCTCTGTCCCACGACCAGTTTCACGACGGTCCTGTCGGCGGCGACGACGGCGTGCGACGGTTGCTGGAGATGGTGGTAGCCGCAGTCAGTCAGTAAGCGGGTTCAATAAGCGAAATTACCCAATTGTTCTGAAAAGCTCATGTCATTGCGCATTAAGGCTTGTTCTCGTGCGGAATTCGGCTTAATGTTTCCACATGAACCTTCCAAAAGACGGAGACCCTATCACGCAGGACCAGGTCGACCTGGCCCTGAATCTCTCAAAGTTCGCCGGCGCCGCGCCTGGAAGCAAAGGCTGGCACACCGGTCTTTTCGAACCCTGGGCGCTGAAATTCGGCTATCCCGACGGGATGCCCGTGTACGCCGAAGTGAATGTCAGCGGACAGGGCTTTCACATTTACTATCTGAACGATGGCTGGGCGGCGCCCCTGATCATGAAAAAGAACGAGACGCCGGCCGATTACGGAATCCAGCCCAAAGCGAAGGCCACCGCCACCACGGGCAAATGAGCTCAGACCGGCAATTGAGCCTGCTGATCCAGACTGAGTTGCGGCTGCGCGGTTTCCCCGGACTCTTCTTTGTATCTCACCAGCGGCCGGAAGGCGTTGGCAATACCCAGCCACAGGCTGCTCTCGAATATCAGAGCGGCTCCCAGGATGCCGAGGTGGAAAACAAAAACGCCGGTCCAGATACCGAGGGCGGGCACAACCGCGAGTGCCTGCGCCGCCCGCAGATTGCCGGCGATTTCATCGGCCAGCCGGAAAATCGTCGGCAGTTGTTCCAGTGTCGTATCCAGCAGAACAATCTGGGCGGTGTCGATGGCCACCGTGGTGGCGCCGTGCAGTGAGACCGATACGTTGGCCTTTTTCAGAGCGATGGAATCGTTAATGCCATCGCCCACGAAACAGACCGAGCGGCCATCCTGCTGCAGTTTCTCCACCAGCCTTGCTTTATCTTCCGGCAGCGTGTTGGCGAAATAACGATCAATCCCAAGCGTCTTCGCCAGCACGCTCGTCGGACCTTCGTGATCGCCGGAGATGATACACACCTCCAGTTTGCGGCGCCGCAGTTCGTCGATCACCGCTTTCGCTTCAGGCCGAATTGTCGGCTTCAGTGCAATGGCGCCGGCCAGTTGACCGTCCACGGCCACGAGCACGAGCGAATCTCCCTGTTCGTGGCAGGCGCTCTGTAAATACTCCGCGTAGGGCGGCAGCGCAATTTTCTCCAGAGTCATGTAACGCTCGCTGCCGACGTGAATCAGACGGGATTCGATCTCTGCCCGCAGGCCATAGCCCATTTCAAGATGGGCCTCATCGATCTCCGGCACCGCGACGTTCTGTTCCCGGGCATGGGTGAGGATCGCCCGCGCTATCGGATGACTCTGATGCTGTTCGACGGCGGAAGCGTAGCGCAAAATCTCCGGTGAACTTACTTCGCTGAAGCTGTAAACTGCCGCCACGTGTGGCTGCTCCAGCGTCAGTGTGCCTGTTTTGTCGAAAACGACGGTGTCGATTTCCTTCAGCAGATCGAGCGACCGGCCGTCTTTGATCAGAATGCCTTTTTTCACCGCCACCGAAAGGTAATTTCTCAGCGCCAGCGGGCCACAGAACATCAGATTCAGACCGAAAATCGTGCTGGTAATCGCAATCGCACCGGGTAGGCCAACAACGACTCCGGCCAGCGCCGCCATTGCCAGGGTCGGCGCCACGGACTGGTCGGCCATCTGGCGGGCCCGCGTGGTGAGCGCCATTTCATAGCTGGCCGTCTCCTGGAGCATCTCTCCGATCCTGGCCGCCAGCGTTCCGTTGCCCGACTTCTCGACGCGCACGTGTGCCCGCCCGGAGAGCACCATCGTGGAAGCCAACACCGAATCGCCGATTCCCTTCTCAGCCGGTTGCGCTTCGCCGGTCAGCCGATGCTGGTCAATGGAGGCGTAGCCATCGACAATCACGCCGTCGACGGGAATTGTCTGGCCGGCGTTCGCTACCAGCACGTCGCCAATCATCAGGTCACCGAACGGAATCAGCTGTTCGACTCCGTCGCGCAAAACCAGAGCCTGCGGCGGAAGCTTGCCGAAGACGTCGCTAAGCTGCTTGCGCGAGTGGTTGTACGTAATGTAGCCGAGCTTTTGTCCCGCGAAAGAGAAAATCAGGATGATGCCGCCCAGCGTGAAATATCCGCCAAACCAAAGCATCAGCTGGTTCGCGGTCATCAACACCGGAATCGAGAGTTTGCGTTCTTCTTTTAAAGACCGGTACGCAGCCTGAGCCGTGTAGTGGATCAGGTACATCGCTATGGGTACGCACACCGCAAAAGACAAGACGGCGCTGATCGGAGCAGTCACGACGGAGGCGCCCGTGACGATTCCCGCCAGCGTGAGATTGCGGTTTAACTGGCGCTCCTCCGGCGTAAAGGTCAGTTCCTCATGCTCCCCGGACTGGAGTTCCTGCATGAGGGACTCTCTCTTGCCGCCAAACAGCGGATCGACCCTGGTTTTGATCAGCACCTGGCACTGTTGTTCCCAGACCGCCACGGAATCGGTCAGTTTTCGGGGCAACTGCGGCGCCTGATCCGGAAGGGTGGTTAACGTGTGCTCCAGCTGATCCAGACAGTAGTGCGCGTCCTTGATCAGCAGGACTTTCGCGTCCTTCAGAAGAGGCGAGACATCGTGTTCGATCCGGCCCCGCAGCGCGATCGTCTTCTCTTTCAGTTGCTTCGTTGTATCGGAGCGGCTGATCTCTCCGTAAAGCGCGGTACTCAGCGACGCCGCGCTGCCGGCAAGTTTGGACAAAGCACTCAGGATTGACAATGGTTTCCTCTTTCATCCGCCGTTTACGGGAATCGCCGCTCCGTGGCGGCCTGTGCGTCTTTTGAGGAACTCGCGCACAACGGACTCGCTTCCGGCGCCCAAAACCGCGGAGTTCCTCATTCCCCTGGTGCCGCCGAAAGCGGCCTGTGCGCTTCTAAACGTACTCCGGAACCGGAATATCCCAATAGTTCGGATAAACCTTCTTTGAAGACTCCACCTGCAAACGCTTCGGGCCCTTCTCATAGTGAATCACGCACAGATGAAAATGAGTCACGCCATCGGCCTTAGCCCTGCGACGAAGGGCGTCCACTTCTTCGGCGGGACCCATTTCCTTATCGGCCAGACGATCCATGATCTCATCGAAGGTCATCAGGTCGGGATTGAGCAGAACTGTCGCCGTGCCGCTCAACTGCCGACGGATCATGTCTAACAGCAGGTCCGGTTCCTGCTTGTTCCCGGGCGCCGCCGTGACGATCTGGGCGTGGCCACCCTCGGCAAGATGATTGTCGAGGCCGGCAAAAATCCTCTCCAGGAAGTCCAGCCCGTAGGGGCCCGCGGCGGAGTGGTAAAAGTAGTCCGTCTTCTCCGGCGTGGGCTCGAAAGGAGGATTGGACATGATGTAATCGAACCGGCGTCCCTGAACGGGTTGCCAGACCTGCGCCTGACCGTCGATAATACTGACCCGGTCTTCCACGCCGTTCATCACGATATTGAAACCGGCGTAGTTTTTCGCGCGAGGGTTGATCTCGAGAGCCGTGACGCGCTTTGCTCCCGCCAGCGCGGCCCCGACAGACAAAACTCCGGACCCGAGGCCGATCTCCAGCACTTCGGCGCCCTGCATCTTATCGCGCTGCAGTTCGTCCAGAAAGAACTGTTGTTCGGCGAACAGCGGAAACACCTGGTCGATGGCCCGGTAGTCCAGGGCATCCGTGAGGATGGGGCGCTGATTGATAACGCTCAGGCGTTTATTCTGAATGGCCGCCTGCAGCGTGGTTTGGATAGCGTTCATCTTCATCTCCTGACTAGATAGCCGTCAGCATTTCTTCGGGTTGCTCGGAGGACTCCGCGACATCGGCGCTCTGATGCTCGGCGGGATTCCGGCGAACCATGTAGTTCCCCAGAACCAGGACATCGATGCGGGTCTTATTGAATGTATTGAGCGCGTCCTGTGGCGTGCACACAATCGGTTCACTGTCGTTGAACGATGTATTCAGCAGCATGGGCACGCCGGTGATTTCGTAAAAGCGCGAAATCAGTTCATGGAACTTCGGGTTCAGGTCTTTCGACACCGTCTGCACCCGGGCCGTATCGTCGACGTGAATCACCGCGGGAATTCGTTCCCGCTTGTCTTCGGGTACCGGGCAGGCAAAAAGCATGTAGCGCGCCGATTCAGAGGGCTTGCCGATCTCGAACCACTCATCGGCAACCTCTTCGAGAACACTCGGCGCAAACGGACGGAATAACTCACGATGTTTCACCTTGCGGTTCATCACCTCGCGCACATTCCTGTCCCGGGGATCGCCCAGCAGAGAACGATTCCCTAAAGCGCGCGGCCCCAACTCCATGCCGCCCTGGAACCACGCCACGATATTCCCGGCTGAAATCAGTTCCGCCACCTCTTTCGCGACGTCGGAAGACTTCCTGACGGGCAGCGGTTGCGCCCCGAGAATCTCCTCAATTTCCTCGTCCATAAAAGAAGGACCGGTGTAAGGATGCGGCATAACACTCGTAGCGCGCGATGCCGGCGCGAGGCCCGCTGCGGCGCGCTCTGTCTGGTTGTAATGGAAGCAGAGAGCCGCGCCGATTGCCGTGCCGGCGTCGTGCGGAGCGGAAGGAATATAGACGTTCTGAAAAGGCCCCTGTTCCTTGACAATCCAGTTCGTCTGGCAGTTGAGGGCGACGCCGCCCGCCAGGCAAAGGGAATCGCATGGCCGCTGCGCGTAGAGATGCGCGGCCAACGCCAGGATAATTTCATTTGTGACAGCCTGCAGGGTGGCGGCGATATCGCGCCCTTTCTGACCGCGGCAGGGAGCCGTATGCCCGTCGAGCGCGCCAAACAGTTTTACCAGGCTGTCGCAGTTCGGCTGGCGGAACTGCAGCACGTCGTTATTCACGTGAAACGTCCCATCCGCGTTGTACTGCAGGAACCGGGAGAAGTGTTCCCGGTAAATGTCGGGATTGCCGTAGCCGGCCAGCCCCATCACCTGGCTTGCATCATATTCGGAGAAGCCCAGAAACTTACTGAATTTTTCCCAAAGGAAGCCGAGCGAGTTCGGCATCGGGATATGCTGCAGCGATTCAATGCGCGCGCCATCGCCGAAGGCCAGCAGCGCCGTGGCGTCCTCGCCGATTCCGTCGACAACCAGAATGGCGGCTTTGTCGAAGTTCGAAGGATAGAAGGCGGAGGCCGCGTGAGCCATGTGGTGCGGAACCCAGCGGAAACGCGACGACAGATCCGTTCCCAGCAGTTCCGACAATGTACCCGGAATCTTCAGCAGGTTGTTGTAGAAAGTCTGTTCGCCTTCGGGGTGTCCCCAGTCGTCGGCCAGCGCATAGGGATCGGGGCGCCATTCCCGCAGCCGCAACTCCGGGTCGAAACCAAAGCAGACGGCATCCAGATCGGAAGCCTGCAGTTTGCCCTGCTCCAGGCAGTAACGGATCGACTGAGCGGGCAGTTCATGCGGATTATCGACACGCGCCGAACTGCCATGTTTAATCCGATTAAAGCGTTCCTCTTCTACAGCGCAGATAACCTGGCCATCGACGATCAGCGCGGCTGAATTTTCGTGAAACGCCGAATTAAGACCCAGTATTCTCATAGTTTGCTTCGTCCTTCAGATGTTAGTTAAAACGGTTTACAGATTCCTTCAGGTTTTGTCCCAGGGATGCCGCCAGATGCCTGACGTGAGGCATTTCGGTCATGCTGATGTGATTTCCCGGAACCGTATGAATTTCTATGCCCTGGCCGGCCAGTCCGATCCACCCGTGAGCGGGAGTCTGCGGGGTAAACGCATCGCGTTCACGGGCCAGATAAAAATGCACTTTACCCGGATACGTTTCGGGAACGTAGTCCCACATGGCGCGCTCGTTGGTTTTGAAGATTGTCAGCATGGTTTTCAGGTCCCGCGGCGATGAAAAGCGCCACCGGCTGTGCTCCAGAAAGAACTCCAGTTGCCGCGCTTCGTCCATCGACCGCAGCGCCGCGATATCGACGTCCATGTCCTGACCGACTTTCAGCATGTAGAAAAGAATGTCGGCAATCTCTTCAAAGGGCTCCGGCATGTTTCCGGGCCCAGGCGTATCGATCAGAGCCAGGAAAGCCACCTGTTTACGCTCCGCCAGAAGTTCCTGCGCCATGGCGAATGCCAGGACTCCGCCGAACGAGGAACCGCCCAACAGGTAAGGCCCATCTGGCTGCGTGGCTCTTACCGCCGCGGTATAGACGCGCGCCATCTCCGCAACGCTGGCGAGCGGTTCCGCCTCGCCTTCTACTCCGCGCGCCCGAATGCCGTACACCGGCAGATCGGGATCCAGATGCCGCACCAGGTCACGGTAAGAATAAACATGCCCGCCTACCGGGTGCATCAGGAACAAAGGCTTACGATCAGCTTTCCCGGCCTGGAGTTCCACCACCAGTTCAGGCAAGGCCGGCTGCGTCCCGGAGTGTGTGCCCTCGGCCGCAATGAAAGCGGCTAACTGCGCTACGGTGGGCGCATTGAGCAGACTGTGCGTATCCAGAGGGACGTTCAGTTGGTCGCGCAGACGGGCAGCCAGTTGTGTCGCCAGCAGAGAGTCGCCGCCGAGCGCAAAGAAATCCGCTTCAGGATCGATTTCGTTGGTCCCCAGACATTGCGACCAGACGGCCGCGATTTCCCGTTCCAGAGGCGAGAGATCGCGCCTTTCGATGCGGGCCTGAGGCACCGGGGCGTCCTGGCGCGTTACGGTCGTCTCCAGCCATTGCGTGGTCTGCCGGGTGTCCTGGCGCGGCGCGTCGATCCAGTGTTTCTCGCGCTCGAACGGATAAGTCGGCAGCGGAATACGGCGGCCCGACCGGTGTGCACGCAAGCTCCTCCAGTCCACGGCTACGCCGCTGCGCCACAACTCACCCGCCGTCCGCAGAAGGTGGGGCGAGTCCGATGTCGGGTCCGCGGGATGACGCATGGAGCAAAGCACGGTATGGCTTTTCTGTTTTGCCGGGTGCGCTTCGATAAGAGGCCGTAAGGTCTGACCCGGCCCAACCTCAAGAAACACTCGGGAGGACTCGCGCAGCAACTCACTTACACCATCGGCAAAGCGCACCGTGTGGCGCAAATGCCTTACCCAGTATTCCGGGCTTACCGCCTCATCGGGGCGAATCCAGCCGCCGCTGACATTGGAAATAAAAGGTATTTTGGGAGGGGAAAAACGCACCCGTTGCAGCCGACTGCGAAACTCATCCAGAATGGGTTCCTGCATCGGTGAATGGCCGGCGAAGGCGATTCGGACCCGGTTGGAAGGAACTCCCTCCGCGGTCAGGCCTTCGGCCAGCCTCGCGATGGCGTCAGCCGGCCCGGAGACCGTGCAAAGATTCTGCTTATTAATCGCGGCTATTGCTAAGTCACCACTCAGGCGGGACTGTAAGTCGGCGGGTGAGAGCGCGACGCTTAGCATGGCTCCCGGCGGCAGCGTTTCATAGAGCTGGCCGCGCCAGGTAACAATCGACAGAGCATCTTCCGGCGAAAAGACTCCGGCAAGACAGGCCGCCACGTACTCGCCCATGCTGTGCCCGATCATGGCCACCGGATCAATTCCCCAGGACAGCCAGAGTTGAGCCAGACTGTACTCCGTTATGAACAGCGCCGGATAGGCAAGAGAAGGCTTTTCCAGCACGATCACGGCGTCTTGCAGTGCCTGCGCAGTCTGTTCCGCGTTTCCGTCGCGGGCGGGGAAGAGATGCGGCTTCAGGTCGATACCGAATGTCGATTGAAAAACGGCGAGACAGCGGTCCACCTGTTCCCGGTACACGCTGAAGCCATCGATACCGTTTGCCTCGTAAAGATCCCGGCCCATGTTGGGATACTGCGCGCCGCCGCCGGGAAACAGGAAAACAACTCCCGGAGCCGACTCGGGCGCCGCCCGCGAAATGTTCCCCTGCGGAGCCGGAGTGGAAAGCAGCGATGCCGCTTCCCGGCTGTCGCGGCACACCAGAACGTGCCGGTTACGAAAATCCTGTCTTCCGAAGTGAAGCGTATACGCGACATCGTTCAGGTCGGTGTCGGGGCGATCCGCGAGATAATCGCTCAGATTCCGGCGCGCTTTTTCGAGAGCCGTTGCCGTTCGCGCCGACAGGCATAATAGCTGCCATGACGGCTTAGCGGGAGCAAGCTGTGGAACAGCCCTGGCGGCCGGCGCTTCCGCCACTATGAGATGCGCGTTCGTGCCGCCGATGCCGAATGCGCTCACACCCGCGCAGCGCCGCTGAGCACCCGGCGCATCCCAATTCCGCAAACGATGATTCACGAAAAACGGGCTGTCAGGAAAATCGATCTGAGGATTGGGCGCGCTGAAATGCAGACTTGCGGGCAGTTGGCGATGCTGAAGCGCGAGGATGGTCTTAATTAATCCCGCGATGCCCGCCGCTGTGTCAGAGTGGCCGATATTCGTCTTGACGGAACCGATCGCGCAGTAGCTCTTGCGCTGCGTGTGCGCCCGAAACGCGGCGGTGAGCGCCTGCATCTCGATAAGGTCGCCAAGTGGTGTCGCCGTGCCGTGCGCCTCAATGTAGCTGATCTCATCGGGATGAACACCGGCAGCGGACTGGGCTTCCAGAATCACATCGGTTTGCCCGCCGACGCCGGGAGCCGTGAAGCCGATCTTACTCGCGCCGTCGTTGTTAACCGCGGACCCAAGAATGACGGCGTGAATCGTATCGCCGTCCGCAATTGCTTCGTCAAGCCGCTTCAGCAGCACAACTCCGGCACCACCACCATGAATGGTCCCCTGCGCCTGCGCGTCGAAAGCGCGGCAATGGCCGTCCGGAGACGCGATCATGCCTTCCTGGTAAAGATAGCCTTGTCGCTGGGGAAGGAAAACGGAGACACCGCCAGCCAACGCCATGTCGCACTCGAAATTCAGCAGGCTTTGGCAGGCCATGTGTACCGCTACCAGCGAAGTGGAACAGGCGGTTTGCACGGTAACTGCCGGACCAGTCAGGTTCAGTTTAAACGCGGTGTAAGTCGCCAGAAAATCGGCGACGTTGAGTGTTGCGATACGGTAGGCGCCAACCGAGGACATTAACGCCTGATTAGGTTCAAGATGCAGCCGCCGGTAGGTATTTTCCCCCACTCCGGCATAGAGTCCGACGCGGGCTTCCGTCCTCTCGGGCGGATAACCGGCGTGCTCCAGCGCCTGCCATGCGCATTCCATGAATAACCGGTGCTGCGGGTCGGCAATCTCAGCGTCCCGCGCGCTCATCCTGAAGAAGCCGGCGTCGAAGTATTCAATATCGTCGACGACCGTCCCGGACTTTACAAATTCGGGATTGCTTAGCAACGCGGGATCCACGCCGGCCGCGAGCAGTTCCTCGTCCTGGAACTCAACAACGGCCTCACGCCCGTCCTTCAGGAGCGTCCAAAACGCATCGATATCGGGGGCCTGCGGGAAACGCCCAGCCAATCCCACAACCGCGATTCCCAGCGATCCGGTTTCGCTCATGAGACGGACGCCGTCCTTCGTTCAAGCCGCGCTGCCTGCTGTGCCCGGCGTTTTGCGCCCCGGTCCGCTCCGGCCAGTTTCCCCGAATCGTCCGCTGCGGATTTAGCGAGGTGATTCGCGAGCGAATGAATCGTGGGATAGCTGAACATATCCACGAGCTTCAGTGCCGGGTAGTCCGCGCGCAGGAGACTGTGTGCCTGTATGGCGAGTAAGGAATGGCCGCCCGCTTCGAAAAAGCTGTCGTGGATGCTCAGTCCTTTGCGATTCAGAAGCTGTTCCCAGACAGCGGCAATGGCTTGCTCCGCGGCATTCCCCGGGGGTTCATAGGGGACAGCGG
This sequence comes from uncultured Acidobacteriia bacterium, assembly GCA_903851195.1. Taxonomy (GTDB): domain Bacteria; phylum Acidobacteriota; class Terriglobia; order Bryobacterales; family Bryobacteraceae; genus BOG-234. The sequence goes on along the minus strand of CAINNJ010000064.1, from coordinate 217,121 downwards.
ACTGGGCCGCTCCAGGCGCGGGCAATGCGTTGCGGTCCAGAATACCGACCGGGGTTTTCGGAAACTGATCCAGCGGGACCAGGATGTCCGGAACCATGTAAGCGGGTAGCTTCTTTTGTAAGTGAGCTTTTAGTTCGGTAAGGCCCGCCTCGGGCAACTGCGGCGTTAAATAAGCGACTAGGCGCTTTTGACCATTGCCGTCCTCGCGCGCCAGCACTGCCGCCTGATCGACCAGGGGATGTTGGCCGAGAATCGTCTCAATCTCGCCCAGTTCAACCCGGAAACCACGGATCTTTACCTGCTGGTCGATTCGACCGAGGAAGTCGAGGTTGCCGTCGGGCAGCCAGCGCACCAGGTCACCCGTGCGATAGACGCGACTGCCATCCAGGGGCAGAGTAATGAATTTATCCTCAGTCAGCTCCGGCCGATTGAGATATCCCCGAGCCGGACCAATGCCACCGATATAGAGTTCTCCGGGAACTCCGATGGGTACTGGTTGCCGACGCCGGTCCAGCACGTACACTCTCTTGTTCGCCAGCGGAGGGCCAATCGGAATACGTGCCTGATTACTGTCGAACTCCTCGGTGATTTCGAAGACCGTGGCGGCAACGGTGATTTCCGTGGGGCCGTAGACATTGAACAGGCGCGCCTGGGCGCGTAGTTTCGTCTGCCGCCACAGCGCGACCACATTAACGGGCATCACATCCGCCCCTACAATCACGATGCGGAGCGAACTTCCGGCCAGCAACGCGGGACTCCCAACCCACTCCTGCAGCAACACACACAGGTAGGGCCCAGCCAAATCGAGAATCGTGACGCCGGAACGAACAAGATTGTGTGAGAAGGTGATCGGATCGAGATCCCACTCCGGCAGGATGACGCTGGCGCCGGCCAATAAAGCAGGGAATATTTGTTCTACCGAGGCATCGAAATGAAAAGAGGCCAGCTGAAGTGAGCGATCCGCGGGAGTCAGTCCGTAAAAGCGCCCATACTGCCTGCAGTGAGCGGCCACGGTTTCATGTTCGATCATCACCCCTTTGGGCTTTCCTGTCGAGCCCGAAGTGTGGATCACATACGCCAGATTGCGGGGCCCAGCGCCACTGGCGGGATTAACGTCCGGATAAGCGGCAATTTCGGCCCACCGGGTGTCGAGCGCGATCACCAGTCCCTGATGATCGGGCAGGCCGGATATTAGCCGTTCCTGAGTAAGAAGCACGGGCGTGCGAACTTCCTGCAGGATCAGGGCACATCGTTCCGCGGGATAAGCCGGATCGAGCGGCACATACGCACCGCCGGCTTTCATGATTCCCAGCATGCCCACCAGCATCTCGAGCGAACGCTCGACACAAATGCAGACCAGGCTCTCCGGGCCAACGCCCAGCGCCTGCAGATAGTGCGCCAGTTGATTGGCGCGCGCGTTGAGTTCCCGATAAGTCAGCTGTTGCTCGCTGAAAAACACGGCCGGCGCGTCCGGCGTGCGCTCTGCCTGCGCTTCGAACAGCTGATGCAGGCACTTGTCGTGGGCTTCTTTCGTGTCGGTGGCGTTCCAGTCGGTCAGTACTTGCCGGCGCTCCCCCTCGGTCAGCAGCGGCAGGTCGGAAATCTGTTGCTCCGGACCGGCCACAATGCCGGCCAGGAGCGTCCGGAAGTGTCCGATCAGGCGCTCGATGGTGACGCTCGCAAAGAGATCCGTACTGTAGATCAGACTGCCCGTAAGACCGGATGCTTGCTCCCACAAATGGATTTCCAGATCCATTCGTGTCCGCTGGATTTCCGGATCCAGCGCACGAACAGACAGGCCCGGCAAAGTCATGTCGCCGTTCGAACCTGTTTGCAGTGCGAACGAAACCTGCGTGACCGGGTTATAGCCGAGATGCCGCTGCGGCTGCAGGGCGGCGACTAAATGATCGAAAGGAAGATCCTGGTGCTCGTAAGCGTCCTGTGTAACCCGGCGGACCTGCGCCAGCAACTCGGTAAATGCGGGATCCTTCGATAAATCCGCGCGCAGCGCAATGTCGTTGACGAAGAACCCGATCAGCGGTTCAATCGCCTTCTGATTACGGTTGGCAATGGGCGAATGAACAACAATGTCGTCCTGACCGCTGTAGCGCGACAGAAGCACCTGGAACGCCGCCAGCAGCGTCATGAACAGCGTGGCGCCGGATTCGCGGCTGAGTTGCCGCAATTTTTGCGTCAGGTCCGCATCGATCAGAAAATCGATCTTGCTCGCGAGAAACGTCTGAACCGGCGGGCGTGGAAAATCCGTGGGCAACTCCAGCAGTGCGGGCGCGCCGGCCATCCTCTCTTTCCACCAGGCGAGTTGCTTTTCGAGCACACCGCCCTGCAGCCAGTTTCGCTGCCATACGGCGAAATCCGCGTACTGAACGGGCAAGTCTTTTAACGGCGACGGCCGGCCGTTAGCAAACGCTCCATACAGCGCGCTGCATTCCTGGATGAGCACGCCCATCGACCAGCCATCGGACGAGATGTGGTGCATCGATAACAACAGGACATGCTCTTCCGCGCTAAGCCGCAGCAGCACGGCGCGGATCAGGCGGTCCTTTGTCAGATCGAAAGGCCGTAACGTTTCCTCGTGGGTGAGGCGCCGCACTTCCGCCGCTTGTTCGATGGAATGCAGATGCTGGAGATCCACAACAGGCACATGCATCGGGGTAGCCGGCTGGATGACCTGCCGGGCCTGCCCTGCGGATTCTTCGAACGTCGTTCGCACGCTTTCGTGACGTCTGACGATTTCGGTAAAAGTCCGTTCCAGCGCAGGTACATCAAGCGGCCCCTGCAGTTGGTAGGCAGCGATCATGGTGTAGATCGCGCCGCTGCCCAGTTGCTCCATAAACCAGAGGCGCTGCTGCGCAAACGAAAGCGGCAGCGGCTCCGTGTGGGACACCAGCTGGATCGGCGGAACCCCGGACTCAGACTGATTCCGATCTAAGAACTCTAAAATCTCCGCTTTCCGCGACCTGAGCTGATCAGTTAGCTCGGGAGTCAGCGCGCCCTGCGGAGCACTGATCCGCAGTTGACCATCGCTGATCCGCAGTTTGATGTCGAGCCGGCTCAGTTCCGACAGGAATGCGAAGACACTGTTCATAGAGCAATTTCTTCGCGGACTTCGTTCTCGGTGTAAACGGTCTGCTGCAGTTCCCGGCTCAGCCTGATCTGGTCGATGCGTCCGGCCAGGCCGGCAATCGTTCTCTCTTCAAACAGGCTGATCAGCGATATTTCGGTCTCGAAGGCCTCACGGCAGCGACTGATTACCTGCGTCGCCAGGAGCGAGTGGCCGCCCAGCGCGAAGAAATCGTCATGAATACCAGCCTGATCCACCCCTAACAGCGAGGTCCAGATATCGGCGATGCGCTTTTCGGTCGGGGTGCCTGGCGGCGTAAAAGTATCGGGCGCGGACCGGTGAGTTGCAATCGGGGCAGGCAGCGAACGGCGATCCACTTTCCCATTCGGGGTTAGCGGCATGGCGTCCAGGAATACGAATGCGGCTGGCACCATGAAGTGTGGCAAGCTTCGCCGCACATGATCGCTTAACGTATTTTTCAGACTGTCAGGACTCGGATCCTGCGCGTCGGTCGTTCTGATGTAAGCGACCAGACGTGTATCCCCGGGTACATCTTCCCGTGCCACCACGACGGCCTCTCGTACCGCCGGATGCTGACTCAGAACCGTTTCAATCTCGCCCAGTTCAATCCGAAAGCCGCGCAGTTTGACCTGATTATCACGCCGCCCGAGGAATTCGAGGTTCGCTCCGGACAGTGCGTCTCCGCCCGAGCTAAGCGGCAAATACCGCACCAGATCCCCGGTCTTGTACATTCGGCCGTTCCTGTCCTCGGGCAGGAAAGGATTCCGCAGGAATTTCTCAGCTGTAAGTTCGGGCTGGTTCCGGTAGCCCCGCGCCACGCCCTCACCGCCAATGTAGAGTTCACCGATTACACCGGCCGGCACTGGTTGCATCTGGCTGTCCAGAATATAGACCTGAGTATTCGCGATGGGTCGGCCGATGGTCGGTTCCGCTCCCGAGGTCCGGTCAACCAGAGAAAATGTGGAATAGGTTGTAGTCTCCGACGGACCGTACAGGTTGAACACACGACGCACACTCTTGTGCTTATAGAGCGGCTCCGTCAGCGCCTTCTTTAAAGGCTCACCGGCCAGATTGGCGACCGTGACACTGGCGGGAAGCGCGTTGTTACGGATCAGTTCGGCCATCACCGAAGGCACGGTATTAATCAGCGTCACCTCCGACGCAGCCGGCATCGTCGGCAGGTGCAGCGCATTCAGAGCAAGAATGATCTTCCCGCCCCGGCTCAGGGGAACAAAAATTTCGAAGACGGAGAGATCGAAACAGATCGAGGTGGACGCCAGCACCCCGGCAATCTCTTCCTGCGGATAGACGTGCCGCGTCCAGTCGACAAGCGCCACGGCACTGCGATGTTCTATCTCCACCCCTTTGGGCCGACCAGTCGATCCGGACGTGTACAAAATATAAGCCAGATTGCCGGCGTTCGCGGTACCGTCGGGGTTGGACTCGGGCTGCTGCGCGATGGCCTGCCGCTCACTGTCCGGACAAAGCACTCGCGCGGCGACTGCAGGCAAAGACGGCAAAACCGAGGCCTGTGTCAGCAGTACCTGTGGCTGACTGTCCTGCAATATGTAGGCAATTCGTTCCGCCGGATAGGCCGGATCGAGGGCTAAATAGGTTCCGCCGGCTTTCAGAACGCCCAACACCCCAACCAGCAGATCGACGGATCGCTCCAGGCAAATTCCGACGGAAAGTTCCGGACCCACGCCCATGGTCCGCAGATAGTGTGCCAGTTGGTTGGCTCGCGCGTTCAGTTCGCGGTAGGTCAAGCGCTCATTTTCAAAAACCAGCGCTTCCGCGTCCGGTGTACGGTTGACCTGCTGTTCGAACAACTCGTGCAGGCAGGCATTCCTGGGATAGTCGGTGTGGGTGTCGTTCCAGGCAGTCAACAACTGATTGCGCTCCGCCGTGGTCAGCAATGGCAGGTTCGCGATTCGTCGCTCCGGATCGGCGGCAATGCCGCCCAGCAACGTTTGCAGATGACCGGCCATATTCCTGGCCGTGACTTCGTCAAACAGGTCGGTGTTGTAAATCAGTTCCGCCTTCAGTCCCGATTCCAGCTCCATGACGGAGAGCGTTAGGTCGAATCTTGCGATGGTGCTCTGGAAATCGACCGGCTCCGCCTGCACGGAGCCAAACTGGTTGAACTTCAGTGCCGTGTTGTTGAACACGAACATGACCTGAAAGATCGGCGTCCGGCTCAGGTCCCGTTCCTGCGGTAACTCCTCCATCAGTTTCTCGAAAGGCAGATCCTGATGAGTCAGCGCGTCCAGCACGGTCGCGCGCACCCTGCTAAGCAGCGTGCGGAATTCGGGATTTCCCGATAAGTCACTCCGCAGTGCCAGCGTGTTGGTGAAGCAGCCAATCAAACCTTCGACTTCGCGCCGGTTCCGGTTGGCGATCGGTGAGCCGACAACAATATCGTCCTGCCCCGTATAACGGTGCAACAGGACCTGAAATGCCGCCAGCAGGGTCATGAACAGACTGGCGCCCGCACTCTGACTTATGGCCTGGAGCGATGCCGCCAGTGGCGCCGCGAGTACAACGGACTGCTGCTCGCCCCGGTAGCTTTGCCTGTGAGGGCGTGGCCGATCCGTCGGTATCTGAAGGGGAGTAAGACCGGCCAGTTGTTTTCGCCAGTAAGACAATTGAGACGCAAACGCAGGACTGTTCAGCCACGCGCGCTGCCAAACCGCGAAATCCGAATATCGAACAGGGAGTTCGGGCAGACCGGCGGGCTGCTTCCGCAGTAGCGCGGCATAAATAGCGCCGAGTTCCCGATAGAAGATGGTCGCCGACCAGGCGTCAATCACGATGTGATGGAAGGTGAGAAGCAGAATGTGCTCCTCACCTTCCATCCGAAACAGCGTTACCCGCAGAAGCGGTCCGGACGCAAGGTCAAAGGGCCGCTGTGTCTCGGCCGTCGCCAGACGCCGCGCTTCGTCCCAACGCCCGGACGCCGGAAAATTCTGCAGTTCGATCACGTGAACCGGAATTTTGAGTGCCGGAGCAATCACCTGAATCGGTTGCCCGTCGCGAACGGAAAAAGTTGTGCGCAGGGCTTCGTGCCGGCGCACGACGGCGTTGACGCTGTCTTCCAGCGCCGCGGCGTCCAGCGGACCGCGGAGGCGAACCGCGGTCCACTCATGATAGACCGGTAAATTCGGTTCCAGTTGGTCGAGGAACCAGAAGCGCTGCTGCGTGAACGAGGGAGCCGCGGTCGACGATTCTTCCCCGCGGACGATGCCGGTCTTGTTGCCCGAGCCCTGCAGCTTTTCTTTGAGTCGTGCCTCGAAAAGGGCCCGCTTTTCCGGAGAGAGCTGCGCAAGCTGCTCCAACATCCGGGAGTTTGCTTCCGGTGTCACGTGTGCTCCTGAAGATGGCTCACGGCCGGCATCAATGAAGGATCGAAGAATTCCCAGTCCAGTCCCTGCGTTCGATAAGAGCGGGCGACCCTTCTGAAATTCTCAAGTAAGAAGTTAACCAGCGAGTGCAGATCTCTTCCCTCTGAGTCCTTCCAGATACTCTCGATCAGTTCGTAGAGCTTTTCCGTGTGATCGAGGTGCGAACCTGGAGGCAGCTGAGAGTTCTCGCCCCGGGCCCAGGTCTTGATGAGCTGGTTGAGTTCCTGCCTTATCTCCGCCAGTTCCCCGAGCACGAGATGCGCTTCTTCACTCGCCAGGAAGTCGTAAATCCCGGCGCTGAAATTGTTAACAAGCAGCGACATTGGCGTGACCAGACCAAAAAAGTCCAGAATGACGTGAGCGCCGGCAGCGCGCGAAGAGCCCAGACAGGGATAAATTGACTGAATGGATTCCACGGAGAGGGCCTGAATGCGCCGCATGCTTTCCGTCAGCGCCCGACAAGCCTGCTCATCGAGTTGACCAGCGCGTTCGCGCCGAATTGACTCGACCACCATAAGATTGGCGAGCGAGATCATGTCGCCGCCGGGGGAGTAGAACGGGTCGGCAAACCCAAGAGCCTCGCCCACCAGAGCTGACCGATCCGCGGAAATAAAATCCTGCACGGGATACGAGTAACGCCGCATCGTGCGGAAATCCATCATTTCGCAGTTTTCCATCGCGGCGGCGACCTGCGGCTCATGCTCCGCCAGCCAGCGCCGCGCGAGATCGCGCGTGTTGAAGGTTTCAAACGGGATGTGCTCCTCCTTGGCCACAATCCCCACGCTCATCACACCCTCCGGCAACGCAATCAGCCACACCCAATACCCGGTTCCACAAAGGTGATTGGTGGAGTTAAACCGTCCGAAGGAAATTCCCCGCGGGTGTTGCGGACGCACGCGATCGTGCCATTCGGTGTCGGACGCCGGGACAAAAGCGTCCACATCGATCCACACAGGAACGCGGAACCAGGCGGCGCTGCAGGGGCCGTTCGGAGCGACACGGCCGTGACGGAGACGGTGCAGGAAACGGCGGCGCCCCGTGGCATCGATCAGCCAGCGGGCCTGTAATTGCGATGTTTCACCACTCGCCCGGTCCTGCAGGGAAACGGTATGCGAATTCTCCGACTGACCGGCTTCAACGCCTGTCGCCTGAGCGGTCAACCAGGTAACACCGCGGTCGGTGACCATTTTCCGGAGATCGCTCTCCAGCTTGCCGCGATCCACCTGGTATTCGAAGATCGGAAATTCCGTAACCGCATGCCGGGGCCCGATCTCAGGCCTTTCGGAAAAGGGGCCATCCGGATTTCCGAAGAAGTAGCGCGCTCCGAACTTTTCTATGTGATCCCGATTGAGATAATCCTCAAGCTGCAGCCACTTGGCGAAATAAGCGCCCTGCGGACCAAGGCTCGATTCTCCCACTTTATGAGTGAATCTTGGTGGCTCCGGACTCGGTTCCACAACCGCGACCGTAACCTCCGGCAGATGCAGCGCGAGATGAAGGGCGAGGGTCGAGCCCGCTACACCACCGCCAAGGATAGCGACATCGACGATACTGTTCGCGTTATTCATGGCTTTTCCCTATTTCCGGCAGACCACCCCGATGAAGGGCGGATTATCAAGGAAGGTCTTCCAGAAGCGATGCCCGTACTCCTCGATCCCTTCCGGTGAGCACGACAGATTGTGTGTCCGGATATCCTTGAATCCGGCGGTTTCGAACGCGTCACTGTAACTCGCGCCCGACCAGTAGTGCCCGTCGAACCGGAGTTCCTCCGATCCCGTGGACATCCTGTAGGTAATCACGGCGCCTTCACCGGAGGGGTGAGCGACGGATTTGGAATAGCCATACCGTTCATAGCCGCCAAAATCTTCCGGTGACTGGTTGAAATTCTCGGTAAGAACGATGAAGTGGCCGCCTGGCTTCAGATTGGAACAGACGATTTTGCACATGTCGATCAGATGCTCTTTCGTCCTGGCGTAGTTCAAAAGAAACGGCGCAACCACCACGTCGAACTGGCCGATAACGCCGAGTTCGAGCACATCGCTGCAGAGATAGGTGATGCCGAGCGGATCGCTGTTTTCCTGTTCTTCCGCAAGCCGGATCATCTGCGACGAGATATCGACGCCGGTGACGAGTGCAGCCCCCCGGCGCTTCAGCTTCCGGGAGTAGTGGCCTTCACCACAGGCAAGATCCAGAACGGATTGCCCCCGATCGAGGTCGCCGATCATCGAGAAAAGCGTGTGATCGACAATATGCTTGTTAACCGGTGAGTTCCTCACCTGTTTGAACTGTTCCGCGATCCGGTCGTACTGCGAAGTCCGGGCTCCTCTGGCCTGATTCCAGAGTTCGAAGACTTCCAGATTTTCATCCCGCAAAATATCCGCCACCAGTTCCACGGAACTGCGCAGGTAAGTCTTGAGTGACTGAACGGAGGTCCCGGCTTTGGGAAGACCGATCTGAACCGCGTCTTCTCTTCTCGCGCCGTATCCGACCGTCGATAAATTGGCCCAGGTGCAGGCGCTGAAACACATCGGACACGGTTCCAGCGTCGAATAGAGCACGCATCCGGACAGATCGGTCGTCTCGAGCTTGCGGCACGCTTCCCGAATTGCCAGCACTTCGGCGTGCGCTGTCGGATCCGTATCGCGCCGGACGGAATTGTGGACGCACGCGACCACCTCGCCGTCTTTCACAACACAAGCCGCGATCGGCGTCTGGTGCTCCCGAACAGCTTCCTTCGCCTTCCCGATCGCAAGGCGCATATAACGATCGTGTTGCGTCCCGCTTGCCGGAATTTCCAGGGCTGCGAGACTGCCGGTGCCTGCGCTATTTGCCTCGCCGGCCCGGTTCGCAAGAAGTTGCCGGGCTTCTTCGTCGGAGAATTCCTCCAGCTCCGCAAGCATGCCGGCCAGTTCATCCGGCGCAAGCTGATCCGTCTGCTTCTGCGTAATCAGACGTGCCAGGCCCCCGATCGTGCCCGCATCGAAGAAGTGGCGCGTGGAAAGATCTACCCTGAAAACATCGTTCGTCCGATGCAGGACCTGCGCGGCCAGGAGTGAGTTTCCACCCAGCTCAAGAAAATCATCCTGCAAGCCGATTCTGTTCAGGCCCAGGACTTCTTTCCAGATCTGAGCCAATGTTTGTTCCACGGACGTACCCGGCTGCGCATCGTCGTTCCGGATTTCCTTTGCGGGAGAAGGGTTGCCGCCAAAGGGAATTACCGGCGCTTCCGTCGCGGCGCCCAGAGCCCAAAGACTGGCCAAAGCCTGCTCTTCCCTTGTCTGCGCCTTATAGCGTGGAGCTGTCTCCGCGGGCGTTTTCATCGACAGTAGTTTTTGCCTGTCGATCTTGCCGTTCGGGGACCGCGGAATCCTGTCCAGTGTCACGAACGAGCCCGGGATCATATACTCGGGCAGATTCGCTTTCAGATAACTTTGCAGATCCGCTGTTGCGGGCGACGCGCCGTGCGGGACTATGAACGCGATCAACCGGGCCTGGCTGGCTGTTTCCGATTGCTCGGTGGAAACAACGGCTTCCTGAATGGCGGGATGGGCGGTTAAGACATCCTGAATCTCAGACAGTTCCACCCGATAACCGCGGATTTTCACCTGATCGTCCGCCCGGCCCAGAAACTCGATCTCGCCGTTGGGCAGCACGCGCGCGCGGTCGCCGGTTCTGTAAAGCCCTTCCTGCCTTCCGTCGGCGAACGGATTAGGCAGGAACTTCTGCGCCGTCAGCTCCGGCAGGTTCAGATAACCCCGTGCAACGCAGGAACTGCCGACATACATCTCACCTGGCGAACCGGCCGGGACCTGCTTTCCATCTTCGTCCAGAATATAGATCTGAACATCCGGAAGCGGCACGCCGATAACGTTGCGAGTGCTCTCCGATAAGTCCTTACGCGTGATTCGCTGGTAGGTAATTTCACCCGCGGTTTCGGTAATCGCGTACATGTTGACCAGGCGTGGCTGTTCATCGCCGTGCCGCTTGATCCAGGACTCCACGCGCTGGTTTTCGAGGCGCTCGCCGCTGAAGACGATATATCGCAGATTCAGGCCGAACTCGTGCTTTGAAGCCGCATCGGCCAGCAGAAAAAGGCTGAACGCCGAGGGAGTCTGGCTGAGAACGGTGATCCGTTCGCGGCAGACCAGTTCGTAAAAATCATCCGTGGACTGGCTGACCGCCTGGGAAACAATAACCAGTCTGGCGCCATGATACAAAGCGCCCCAGATTTCCCATACCGAAAAACCGAAGGAGCAGGAATGAAAGAGCGTCCAGGAATCGCCGGCGTCGAACTGAAGAAACGGCCGGGTTGCCTCGAAAAGACGGGCCACGTTGCCGTGGGTGACCATCACACCCTTCGGCTTGCCCGTTGAACCCGACGTGTAGATCACATACATCAGGTTGTCCGCGGACACGCCCGAATCGGGGTTTTCTCCTGACTCACTGCCGATCCTGTCCCGGTCCGCGTCCAGCGAGACGACTTTCAGCTGATGCGTCGCCAGTCCCGGTCTAAGTTCGCTGCGCGTAATAATAACCGGGATGCGCGCGTCCCGGATCATGTAGGCTAAGCGATCCTGAGGATAAGCGACATCCAGCGGAACGTACGCTCCGCCCGCTTTCAGAATCGCCAGCATCCCGACAATTGTGTCGACGGAACGCTCGACGCAAAGTCCCACCAGAATTTCCGGGCCGACTCCCAGCGTTCGCAGGTAATGTGCCAGCTGATTCGCCCGGAGATTCAGTTCACCGTACGTCAGAGTGGAGTCGCCAAAGGTGAGCGCGGGCGCTTCGGGACATTCTTTCGCCTGCGCTTCGAAGGCCTGATGAACGCAATGGTAAGGCAGGGACAGCGGCTCCGCCGGATCGGCCAGTCCCGCTCCTCCGTGTTGAGGCAACCTGCCGGTTACGCTCTCTCGTTCATACATGCCCGCGTCTCCCCCAAAAAAATCTCACTGCGCTTCCACCACTCAATTCCGCTGTGCGCCGCCCCGGTGATATCAGGTTTGCGGCACGGCCAGCAGCTGAGAGATAATCATCCGCTGGATCTGACTGGTTCCTTCCACGATCTGCAGAATTTTGGCGTCGCGCATCCACTTCTCGACCGGATAGTCCCGCATCAGACCATTTCCGCCCAGAATCTGCACGGCGTCGGTTGTGACTTGCATGGCCAAATCCGCGGCATAGCCCTTCGCCATGCTGGCGGCGGCGTTGGCCGGCAGACCCTGGTCGATCATCCACGCGGCTTTCCACACCAGAAGGCGCGCGGCCTCGATGTTCGTCGCCATGTCCGCGAGCAGGAAACTGATCGCCTGGTTGGCAATGATAGGCCTGTTGAACTGGACCCGTTGCTTCGCGTAGGTTAAGGCGTACTCATAGGCGGCTCTGGCCACGCCGATAGCAAGGCTGGAAATCAGCGGCCGGTTGTACTCGAAGGTTTTCATGGCAACATAAAAACCCTGACCTTCCTGGCCCAGCCGGTTTTGAACGGGCACCCGGACATCGTCGAGCATCACCTCGCAAAGCTGTGAGGCCCGCATCCCCATCTTCTTTTCTTTGTTTCCCACGGACAAACCGGGAGTGCCGGCTTCCACCAGAAACGCGGTAATCTCCGACCCGTCCACTTTGGCGAAAACAAGATAGAGATCGGCGATTCCGGCAAACGAAATATACTGTTTGCGGCCGTTCAGAATATAGAAGTTCCCGTCGCGTTTCGCCGTGGCCCGGAGCGCCGCTACGTCGGAGCCGGCTTCTGCTTCCGTAAGCGCGAAAGCTCCCAGGCGCACCTTGTTCGGATCGCAAAACAGGGGCAGCCAGCGTTCTTTCTGGGATTCCGTTCCCGTCAGCAATATGGGGATCGCCACTGTGTCGCATCCCAGCAGCGTATTGGCGATACCCGCGCAGCCGTGACTCAGCTCTTCGGTGATTACACAGGCGGTCAACAGGCTTTCGATGCCGCCGCCCCCGTACTTTTCCGGATACCGGTAAGTGGTCAGACCCAGCTTCGAAGCGCGTTCCAGCACCGGCCACGGAACCTGTTCGGTTTCGTCATAATGAGCGGCTACAGGACGGATTTCCGCCCGGGAAAATTCCCGGGCGGTCTTGCGCATCTGCTCCTGTTCTTCGCTGAGCTGGAAGCTGACCATGAAGCCTACGCCCGGATATTCTGGCCGACGATCTGCATGAATTCAGACCGAAGGTTCGCGTTCGTTCCCAGCTGGCCCCGTGCCGATACGGTGGTCATCGCTCCGGAGGATTTCACGCCGCGCATCTTCATGCAGAGATGCTCGCCGGTGCCCATCACGATCACATCTTCGGTGTTCGTCGCGCGGGAAATTTCACCGGCGATTTCGAACACCAGGCGTTCCTGTATCTGCGGTCTGTGCGCGAACTGATTGGCTATCCGGGCGAATTTCGAAAGGCCCAGCAGCCTTTTGCCGGGAATGTAGCCGATCGAGATATCGCACCAGAAGGGCAGCAGGTGATGCTCGCACAGAGACCATACCTTGATCCCGGAGACGACGACCATCTGGCCGGTGTCGCTTAACGCGAAGTCGACTTCGATATTGCCGGATTCGTGCTCGATGAACTCCCGCCAGTAGGATGCGAAACGCCGCGGGGTCTCTTTGATTCCCTCGCGCTCCGGGTCCTCTCCGATGGCAATGAGAAGATCCCTTCCGATCTCCAGCAGCTTTTGATAATCTACCATTGCGAATCCTCTTCGTAAGTTGCCCAGGTTCTGGGCGTTTCACTGACTCTTACCGCGACAGTCTCGGCCCAGCGCCCTTTACAGAAATCAAAGAGGTGTTTGGCAAGGTTTTCGGCAGTCGTGTCGAAACTGCAGACGTCGTTGAGATGCCTGTGGTCGAACCGGCTGTCAAGATACTCCTTGAGCGGGTATAAGTCGCCGTAATCGACCACGAAAGAATGCCTGGACAGCTGCGCGGAGCGCAGTACCACTTCCACCAGGTAGTTATGCCCGTGAAGCCGTCCGCACTGATGCTCCGGCGGCAGGCCCATTAACTGGTGACTGGCGCTGAAATAAAACTGTTTGCTGATGGTATACACTTCTCCCGCTCCCGATTAAATTCACGGCCGACCTGCTGAACCGTAAGGGGACTGAGAGAATACGACAGCCCCGCGCCACGACCCGGACCACGGCGGAAACCCGCCCGTTCGGGACGACGCTTTCAGGTACCGGTACTGCAACCCGGGTTCGAACCGCTTTTCCTGAGGTCAACGCCGGAGCAGCCGGACTACATTTGCTCCGCGGGTTTCAGGATTGACAGTCATATCCTCCGCAGTCCGGCAACGCGCGTCTTAACGTCCGTCACCGACCGCCCGAACCGCTCGAAATTTACAACGCCAGCGCGCGCCGACCGCGCGCACGCTCTTCCGCCAGGCCTGCTCCGCCGCGAAAACGCGTGCTGAATTCCGGCAGGCTGTCCGGAAATTTGCCCATAGCTGTTTAATATTACAGGACCGGCGCTTTGCCAGTCAAGCAAATCGGGTCCGCATTCGGCGAAAAGGGCCGCTTTACCCGGTTAACTGAGGGGTTTGCGGAGCCCGGCTCGACGGAACGCCAGCCGGTTAATCCGCGCGGAGCGCCGTTTTTTGCCGTACCGCGTTCATTTGGGCACAGTTTTAGCGGTAACCTGCTCGTACTCAGGGCGTTTCTTTCCCGCCGGTTACAAAACCGCAACCTTCCTGTTATTTTTTTAAAAATTCCGCAATTAACTCCCGATCGGACGATTCTCCGCAAGGGCGGTAACTGAAGAGCGGACGTGACCGGAGAAAAGTAAGCCAGCAGGCAGGCAAACGGAAGTCAAAAATCCGATCAGCGTAGTACTGTTGGTACAGAAAAGTTCGCTCAAATTTCTCATTCCCGACGGAAACACCCTCGCAGTTGCCGGCTTGCCGAAACCCGGGTTGCCGGCAATGTAAAGAATTTATTCAGAACGTTAGTTCAGCGCGAAAGTAAAGAGTGTGTCTCCCGCTCCGGCAACTACGTACTGTTTCCCGTCCAGCAGATAACTGACGGGGCCGTTCGTCAGCGGGTTAGTAAGTCCGGTATGCCAAAGAGTCCTGCCGGTCGCGGCGTCAAGGGCGACGAAGTAACTGCCCTTTCCGGTAAAGACAAGATTTCCCGCGGTGGCCAGGATTCCGGCGACTCCTGCGGGCGTTCGCCACTCGTGGCGCCACGCGGGTTTGCCGGTCCGGTAATCCAGTGCCAGAAGCGCGGCTCTGGCCCCCCCGAGGGCTGCTTCCCGGATTGCAAAACCTTGCGGGTGCGGGTCGGGATCGGTGCGGTAAAAGAGGCTCCAGGCTTCGTTCGTGGCGACATAGAACAGGCCCGTGCGCGGGCTGAAAGCGGGCGGAGGCCAGTTGGTGGCGCCGCTGGTGGGAGGCGAAACCAGCGTCCCGTCCGGGGCCGGCTCTTTGGCGGGATTCGGAATGGGCTGGCCTTTGCCGTCCGTACCGAGCGACCAGTTCAGGGTACTCAGATAGGGCACGCTGACAACGCTTTTCCCGTTGGTCCGGTCGAGCAGGAAATAGTAACCGTTGCGGCTGGCCTGGGCCAGAAGTTTGCGGCCTTGCCCGTCGATCAGGACCGGGGTTTCCACGGCGTCCCAATCGTGCGTGTCGTGGGGCGAGGCCTGGAAGTGCCAGACGAGCTTACCGGTATCCGGATTCAGGGCCACAATTGAGCAGGTCCAGAGATTCGCGCCCTGGCGGCTTTGGCCCGCGCCGACGGGGTCGGGATTGCCGGTGCCCACGAAATAGAGGTTCAGGTCGGGGTCGTAAGTGCCGGAGATCCACGGATTGCCGCCGCCGGCGTTGGCCGCGTACTCGCCCGGCCAGGTTTCGATGCCAGGTTCGTCCGAGGCGGGCGTGGTGCGCCATTTCCACTGCAGGGCGCCGGTTTCGGGGTCGTGCGATTCCACGTAGCCGGGGATGTCGAAGGAATCGCCGCCGGTTGCGATCAGCACATGGTTTCGGATGACAACAGGCGCAACCGTGGAAAAGTAGAGCTGCTTCGGGTCCGCGAACGGGACAATCCAGCGTTGTTTTCCGGTGGCCGCATCGAGGGAGATCAGGCAGTTGTCGAGCGTGACGAAGTAGAGCCAGTTGCGATACATGCCCACGCCACGATTGCCGGTACGGGGCATGTCACCCTTCGATTCCCGGTAAAAATGCCAGATTTCGCGGCCGGAGCGGGCATCCACGGCCCAGACATTATCGAGGGAAGTGAAGTACAGGACGCCATCGACCATCAGCGGGGTGCCCGAGATGCGGACGCCGCCTGCGGGCGCTCCGCCGACAAAGCGAGTGGCCCAGGCCGGCGAGAGGTGCCTTACGTTGGTGGCATTGAGAAGGGTGAGCGGGCTGTAGCGGCGCCCGGAGTAGTCGCCGTTATAGGTTGGCCAGGAGTCGGCGGGCTGGGCTGCCGCATGGCAGGAGAACAACAGCGCGGCAATGAGAAGACGATTCATTTGAGCGTGGCGAGATAGGCAGTCATGTCGTGGATCTGCGCATCCGTAAGCCGGCGGTAAAGGTCGAAATGGGGCTGCAGCGGATCGTGAATCTCGACGCGGGGCTCGTCGTCCTCGAGCGCTATCGAACGGTACGCGCCGTCGCCGTCGCGCAGTACGAGGTTGTACTCGTCGATTCGTTCCAGAGTGCCGGAGCGTGACGGACCAGACTGCGGTGTTACCGTCACGGTGCGAACCGCACGGCGGCGGCGCGGGTTCAGCCAGAGCGACTGCAGAACCGGCGGGTCGTACTTTTCGCCAACCCCGGCAAGATCGCCGGTCGCGGAGTGACAGGCCGCGCAGCCCCCTTTCCCTTCAAAGAACTCACGGCCCTTTTGCGGATCGCCGGTGAGCAGATTGAGGAATTCGGACGCACCCGCGTGAGCGACGCCGTACAGGTGCGCATGCAGCCACGCGATCACGTCCGCCGCCCGCGTTTCGTTCAGCGTGGCTGGTTTAGTTGGGGGATGGCCGGCGCGAAGGAACGGCCCGATACGGTCGCCTCTGGTATCGGCGCGCACGAGCGCGGAGCGCATCAGGTCCGTCTGCGGCGTGAGGCCGCGCGCCGCGGATCCATGGCAGGACGCGCATTGGGCCGCGAAGGCCTCACCGCCGCGCACCACGGCTGCTTCGTCCTCACCGCTGCCCGCAATGGCCGCGGGGCTCGGTTGTTGACCGCGGGCGCTGACGGCCAGGATCGCAAACAGGAGAGCCGACTTGACCATTCAGTTTCGTTCCAGCAGCCGGTAGCCCGTCGGGACGACGCCATCCGGATTCACCACATGATAGTTCGAATTCAGATACATTTCGATCGCCGGGAAATGAAGACGGCCGCGGTCGCTGGCCGGCCAGTTTTTCAGAATATAGGCATCGGTGAAATCGTGCCAGATGACGTGTTGCGGCGGGCGCAAGGTAAGGTCGGCGATCGCGGCCATCTCGTCGCGAGGTCCCATCATGCCGGGCTGCAGCCAGGAATATCGGGTGGGATTATCGACGCCCAGTATGAAGTAAAGCGCGGGAAGATAGGGGTACACGAACACCCTTTCGCCAGGGTGGACTGTGGAGATCAGGTCGTTCAGAGTGACGAAGTGCAGCCGGGAAACAGCCAGCACGCCGGCCGGCGTTTCGATGGTCTTCAAAACGTTGCGGGGCCATGCGACAGCCACCGCTCCCACCGCCAGCAGCAATGCGCATGCCGCCAGCCAATGCCGCGCGCGGCGGGGCAGCAGAAGCCCCGCGGCGCACCAGCAGACGGCCCAGAAGAACGGAACCGCGAACAACAGTTGCGCGGCCCCGGGCCGGGGGAAGCAGGCCACAAGGGCTGCGAACGCGGTTCCCGATAGCAGCACCAGCGGGCGTCGTGTCACGGCGAAAGCGACAGCCGCCAGAGGCGGAAGCAACGCGGGCAGCAGCGAGTCGGTGTAGTGAACCACGGCCGCGGCCAGCGTACCCTGTCGACGGAAACTCTCGAAGGTGCCTGTCAGGGCTCCATAGGGCAGGCGATTGGCCGCGGAATAGTTTGCCGTATCCCAGAGCAGTGAGTGCGCCATGTCCCCCAACGCGCCCTGATACCCCAGCACCGCGACGGCCGCGAACGTCGGCACGGCGACGCCGGCAAGATACCCACGGAGGCCGTTCCGTGTGGCCAATAAGCCCAGCGCCGCAACCATCCAAACCAGCGGAGGCGTGATCCACGCCGCCAGTGCCGCAAGCGCGCCTGCCAGAAACAGCCAGCGCCGCGTGGCCGCGCAAAGAGCGCCGAAAGCGATCACGTTGCTGTCCCAGCGATGGGTGATGTAGACGGGGTAGAGAGTCGTCAGCAGCGTCGCCAGAAACAGCAGCGCCGATGCCGCCCCTACCGCAGTCCCGGCGGAGCGTCTCACCAGCCAGCAGACAAGCGCGCAAACCAGCGCGAGTTCGAGACACAGCACGGCGCGGGCGGCGGGAAGCGAGGCGCCGAACAAGCGAAAAACCAGGCCATAAAGCCAGAGCGTGCCAGGCCCGGTGATATTGAACAGATCGCGATAGAGGACTTGCCCGGCAGCCACGCGCCGGCTGCCGTCGAGATAAATACCCTCATCGAGCGAAAGGAAGAACCAGTGCCCGAAACGCAGCCACAGCAGCGGCAGCGCGGTCAGAAAGACGAGCGCGGGGGCGAAGCGCCGGAGTGCGCGCACGTGGTCAGCTGGTCTTGCGGAAGGTGAACTCACGTTCGGCGTCGAGGCGTTCCTGCGTGACTTTGAACTTCACCTCGCCGCCGGAAATCGTGCCTTTATAAGTGATTTCGGTTACCTGCCCTTCTTCGGCCAGGGAGTCGTAACCGGCGATATGCAGGGGGTCCACGCCGTTACTCAGAACCACCATGAATTTGAGCGTGATGTTATCGCCGTCGATCTTGCCTTCGGCGATGCGCAGGGTGCCCAGATTGTTCTTGAGGGTGCCGGTAAGTTTCGAGGCATCCTGTTTGATGTCCAGAGTCTGGTTGACGTTGGTGCAGTTCCAGACGCCGGAGACGTCTGCGGCAAGCGCGGAGAGGGAAGCGAGGGCGAAGAGAGTAAGTAAGAGGAGTGCGCGTTTCACGGGTTTCCACCTCAGGATCGGATTCCGATCTCATTAACCAATATAGGGCATGGCGCGGACAACGGCGGCGCGTTGACGCGATGGGCACCAGTTGGTAACCTACTCGACGTGAAACGCCGTAATTTTATGCGGACGATGGCCGCCGCCCCGGCCGTCCCCGCCGCTTTGGTTCTGGAACAAGCCACGCAGGCCCAGACGCCGGCCGCCCGTCCAGCGGGCCAGCCGATTGCGAACGGAAAACGCGATGCGGTGGGCGAACCGGTGGCGCATTTCTTCACCGCGCCACAACTCGCCGCGCTGCGCCGTCTGAGCGATCTTCTGATGCCGCCGATGAAGGGCGAACCGGGCGCGCTGGACGCCGGCGTGCCGGAGTTTCTCGACTTTCTGATTGGCCAGTCGCCGGCGGACCGCAAGCAGCTTTACCGCTCCGGCCTGGACATGCTGAATGCGCACGCCGCGAAGCAGTTCGGCAAGCCGTTCGCGGAACTCGATGCGAAGCAGGCCGATGCGATCGTGCGGCCGCTGCTGGTGCTGGTGCCGTGGTCCTTCGAACTCCCCAAAGAACCGGGCGCGCGTTTCCTCGCGGCGGCGCATGACGATATCCGCACCGCTACCCGCAACTCGCGTGAGGTGAGCGCCGCGGCGGTGGCGGCGGGCCGACGACCGCTTGGTGCCCAGCTGTACTTCCTGCCGGTGGATCCGATTTACAAGGGATAAGGCCTTGCCAAAACAAGAATTCGACGTACTGATTATCGGTTCCGGCCATTCCGGCGGCATGGCGGCGAGCGTTCTGACGCAGAAGGGCATCTCCTGCCTGATGCTCGACGCGGGTCCCGAAGTCGACCTGACGAAGAACCGGGTTTCAAAAGCCCCGTGGGATCTGCCATACCGCGGCTTCAACAAGCCCGGCCGCCTGCCTCACGTGGTCCAGGCGAATGAATTCAACGCCAACCAGTGGGTGGACGAGAAGGAGATCCCGTACACGCACGATCCCGCGAATCCCTACAACTGGGTGCGCGTGCGTTTTGTCGGCGGCCGGTCACTGTTCTGGGGCCGCCAGTCGTTCCGTCTGAGTGACTGGGAGTTTAATGCCGCGGAGATCGACGGAACCGGCGACAGTTGGCCCATCCGCCATGCGGATCTGGATCCCTTCTACTCGAAGACCGAGGCAATTTTCCGCGTCTCGGGCCGCAAGGAAGGCAAAGCGCATTTCCCGGACGGAAACTTTCTGGATGCGGATTACGGGCCGGATTCGACTACGGTCAAGAAAATTACCGATATCGCCACGGCGCGGGGTTTTCTGGTTTCCAAAATCCGCGCGTCGAACGGCCGCAATGGCCAGGCGAGTTCGGTGAATCTGCTGCTGCCCGATGCGCTGGCGACAGGCAAACTGCAGATTGTTCCGAATGCGATCGTCCGCCAGATCACCGTCGACAAGAACACGGGGCTCGCCAACGGCGCGTATTTCGTGGACCGGCACTCGCGCGAGGAACTCCATGTGAAAGCGCGTGTGGTGGTGCTGGCGGCGGGGACGCTCGAAAGCACGCGGTTGCTGCTGAATTCCGGCCTCGCGAACTCGAGCGGGGTGCTGGGGCATTATCTGATCGACCAGTTGTATGGCGTTCAGGTGGTGGCGTCCGTGCCCGAAGCGCGCGGCGGCAATGTGCCGGAGGGGATGATGGGAGGCACCGCGCTGCTGCCGCGTTTCCGCAACCTGAAAAAGGGTGAAGGAAGGAACTTCATCAAGGGCTACGGGATGATGATCGCGAGCGGCGGCGGCGCGAGTCCGGGCTTCTTCCGGGAGTACGGCGAAGAGCTGCAGAAGAAGCTCGATCTGCATGCGGGGGCGTGCATGACGGCGTCGATTTACGGCGAGCGGGTGCCGCGGTTCGAAAACCATGCGCGGATCAACAAAAACGTGACAGACGCCTGGGGCATTCCCGTGTTGCACATCGACGTGAAAGACAGCGCGAACGAGTACAACATGGCGAAAGACGCAGCGGATACGGCCGAAGAGATGATGAAGGCCGCGGGCTGGGACATCCTGTCGAAGACGGATAAGTTCCACCCGCCGGGCTACAGCATTCACGAAGTGGGCAGTTGCCGCATGGGAGACAACCCGAAGACGAGCGTGCTGAACAAGTGGAACCAGTGCCACGACGTCAAGAACATGTTCGTGGTGGATGGCGGCTGTTTTGTGACGTGCGGCTGGCAGAACACCACGCTGACCATGCTGGCGCTGGCCATGCGCGCGTCGGAGTATCTGGCGGACCAGATGAAGGCCCGAGCTATCTAGTACTTGACCAGCTGTCGTCTCACTGTGGGGCCGGATGGCATCCGGCAGCGGGTTGGAAACCCGCCAACAGCGCCGGTATACTGAGAGGCCTCGCTTACTTCGGCGGCGCCGGGCTCATGTACGTCGAAAGGTACTTGAGCACGGTCGCGTAGTCGGCATCCGTGATGGCGGCGCCACGCTCTGTCGTCATATTGGCGATTTTGGCGTCCCACTCGGTCTTGCCGAGGCGCGTGGCGGAGAACATTTCCGCGCCATGGCAACTGGTGCAGACGCGCACCGTGGTCTGTTTGCCGTCGCCTTCCGGAAGGTCTTTCTGAGCCCATGCGAAGGCGGTCAGCAGGGCGGCGAGAAGTGTGATTTTGCGGAGCATTTTTGTTGTCCGAGGCTGCACGGCGGCCTCTGACGATCATTGTACTCCCGGGTCAAAATACGCCGCTTTCACGCTAACCCGAACAGAAGGAGCGTGGATGACGGCAGGTCTCGACTGGTTGCAGTGTCCTGCAGTGGAAAGTGTGCCTGGCAAAGTGAGCGGCGCGTTGGTGCTGCTGGGAACACGCATGCCCGTGTCGGCCATTTTTGAAAATATCGAGGCCGGGGCAAGTATCAATGACATTATGGAGTGGTTCGAGGGACTTGACCGAAAGCAGGTACATGCAGTGATTGCGTTCGCCGCGCGAAGTCTCGACCGAACACTCGCATTCGCACCGTAGATGCGGATCCTTCTCGATTCCCTGCCTGGGTGCGTCTGAGCCCAGACAACGCCCGGCGCGGGATACAACAGAAGCAGCATGACAACTTCCGGACCGGCGCCGACCGCGATCGCCAAGGGCAAGCACATTCAGGTCGCACCGGCAGTGCTCGATGCCGCCCACAGGAACAACGCCGATCTGCTCGCCAGCCTGGGCACATCCGAAGGCGGACTCTCTCAGGCAGAGGCCGACAACCGCCTGCAACAAACCGGCCCCAACGAAGTCGCGCAGGAAAAGCCCCCGGGCTGGCCGGTGCGGCTGTTCCGAATCGCCCGCAACCCCCTGGTTATTCTCCTCGCAACCCTCTCCGCCGTTTCATTCGCCACCGGAGACGCGCGAGCCGGCGGCGTCATGGCGATGATGGTGGTCCTGAGCGTCAGTCTCCGTTTCCTGCAGGAAGCCCGCGCGGATTCGGCGGCCGCGAAGCTGAAGGCCATGATCCACGTCACGGCCACGGTGATCCGCGACGGCAAGCCGGCCGAAATCCCGCTGCGAAACCTGGTCCCGGGCGACCTGATCCAACTCTCGGCCGGTGACATGATTCCGGGCGACGTTCGCGTGCTGACGTCCAAAGATCTGTTCGTCAGCCAGGGAAGCCTCACCGGTGAATCCCTGCCGGTCGAAAAGTTCCACGATCCCGAAACCGCCGCCGCCGAATCGCCAACCGAACTGAAGAACATCTGCTTCATGGGGACCAGCGTCCAGAGCGGCACGGCCACGGCAGTCGTGATCACCACCGGCGTCCGGACCTACTTCGGCAGCATGGCGGACGCCATCACGGGCGAGCGCGAGGAAACCAGCTTCGATCAGGGACTGACCCGGTTCACCTGGCTGATGATCCGCGTCATGGCCGTGATGGCGCCCACGGTGTTCCTGATCAACGGCTTCACGAAGCACGACTGGAAGGGCGCGTTCTTCTTCGCCATGGCGGTGGCCGTGGGCCTCACGCCGGAGATGCTGCCCATGGTGGTCTCGGTCTGCCTTTCCAAGGGCGCGCTGGCGATGAGCCGCAGGAAGGTGATCGTCAAGCGCCTGAACGCCATCCAGAACTTCGGCGGCATGGATGTCCTTTGCACCGACAAAACAGGCACGCTCACCGAGGATCGCGTGGTTTTGATGCGCCACTGCGACGTGGCCGGCCGCGAGACCGACGATGTCCTCCTCAGCGGCTACCTGATCAGCTACTTTCAGACCGGCCTGCGCAACCTGCTCGACCGCGCCATTCTCGAAAGCACGGATTTCCACGAAAAAGCCGCCATCGCGAAGTATAAAAAGCTGGATGAGTTGCCGTTCGATTTCACCCGGCGCATGATGTCGGTCCTCGTGGAAGACCCGGCCGGCAAGGTCATCCTGCTGACCAAAGGCGCGCCCGAAGAGGTGTTCCACCAGTGCGCGCAGTTCGAACTCGACGGGAAGTTGTCCCCCATGGATCCCGCCCGAATCGTCGGCCTGAAAGCCCAGTACGAAGACCTGAGCAGCGACGGCTTCCGCGTGCTGGCGGTGGCGAGCCGGGAACTGCAAGGCAAGAAGCTTTGCTCGAAGGAAGACGAGAGCGGGCTCGTGCTGCGAGGCTATGTGGCTTTTCTCGATCCTCCGAAGAGCACGGCCGCCGCGGCGCTCGAAGCCCTTCACAAACACGGTGTGGCGGTGAAAATCCTGACCGGCGACAATCCGCTGATCAGCCGCAAGGTCTGTAAGGACGTGGGCCTGACGCCGGACCCGATGCTGTCCGGCGGTGACGTGGAAAAGATGTCCGACGCCGAACTGGGCGAGGCCGCGGAAAAGACCACTCTCTTCGCGCGCCTCTCGCCCGCGCACAAGGAGCGCGTGATCCATGCGCTGCGCGCGAAAGGTCACGTGGTCGGCTTCATGGGCGACGGCATTAATGACGCCCCGGCGCTGCGGGCGGCGGACGTGGGCATCTCGGTGGACACCGCAACCGATATCGCGAAGGAATCCGCCGATCTGATTCTGCTCGAAAAAGATCTGATGGTCCTGCAGGGCGGGGTCGTGGAAGGCCGCAAGGTTTTCGCGAATATTCTGAAATATATCCGGATGGGCGCCAGCTCGAATTTCGGAAATGTGTTCAGCGTCCTGGGCGCCAGCGCTTTCCTCCCCTTTCTGCCGATGGCCGCCATTCAGGTCTTAACCAACAACCTGCTCTACGATTTCTCGCAGGTGCCGATTCCCGCGGACAACGTCGACGACGAGCAGGTGGCGCGGCCCCGGCCCTGGAATATCGACGAAATCAAGCGCTTCATGCTGTTCGTGGGGCCAATCAGTTCGATTTTCGATTACACGACATTTTTCATCATGCTGGTGGTGTTCCGGTGCTGGGATCCGTCGCGTGCCTCGCTCTTTCAGACCGGCTGGTTCGTGGAATCCTTGATGACGCAGACCCTGATCATCCACGTGATTCGCACGAACCGCATTCCGTTCTTCCAGAGCCGTGCCAGCGCGCCGCTCACGCTCACCACGCTCTCGATTCTGGCGTTCGGAGTCTGGCTGCCGTACTCGCCAATGGCCGCATCTCTGGGATTCACGGCCCTGCCTCGGCTCTACTGGCCTCTGCTCGCGGCGACAGTGCTGACTTACATGGCGCTGACGCAACTGACCAAAGTCTGGCTGTTGCGGAAGCGGTGGATTTAGAAGCTCGGGAGCCGTCGGGCGCGGCGCCGTAAGGCCGAGCAACCACCCGTTCAGCCGCGCCCGACGGCTGCAACCCGAGCGGTTCCTCAAAACGTCAGCCGCAGACTCCCCTGAATATCGCGCGGCGAGCCGACGGTCGATGAAATCACGCCGGCCGAAGCGCTGCCGATAAAACGCTGCCAGAGACCGACGCGCCGCGGATTCGGGGCGTCCGTCACGATCACGAATCTCGATCTCGGCGCCAAAACGGAAACACTGTCCGACGCGAAAGGGACTGATGAGTTCGCCCTCCCGTAGCCCGGCAGCCACGCTCATTGATAAGAGACAGGGGCCCGATAAGCGAAACCGAAACGCGGAGCGATGCTGTTGACATCGTTCCGCACCCTCACCTGTCGATCCGTATCACGCGCCTACGGGCGTTTGCGGAACGGGCGTTGTGGCGGACGGCCACCCTGCGGAGGCCTCCCCCCGGGCCGGCCACCCGGTCTGCCGCCCGAAGGGCCGTCCGAACGCGGGCCGCGGTCGCCAAAAGGCGGACGGGGCGGGCGGTCCCCACCGAAACCGCCACCTGACGGACGCCGGTCATTCCACTCTCCACGCGGCGGGCCGGCGGGACGAGGGCCGCGGTCGCCGAAATCCTGACGCGGGGGCCGATCCCCGTACTCCGGACGAGGCGGACGATCGCCGCCGAAGTCTTTTCGTGGACCCCGGTCGCCGAACGGCGGGCGAGGGCCCCGATCACCAAAATCCTGACGCGGAGGACGGTCGCCAAAATCCTTCCGTGGCGGACGATCACCGAAATCCTTGCGCGGCGGACGGTCACCGAAGTCTTTACGCGGTCCACCGTACGCAGGCCTGTCGCTACCGAAAGCCGGGCGCGGAGGCCGATCCCCATAATCCTTGCGAGGGCCCCGGTCACCATAATCCTGACGCGGCGGACGATCTCCATAGTCCTGGCGGGGCGGCCGATCGCCGTAATCTTTGCGCGGTCCACCATAAGCGGGACGATCGCCGAATGGCGTGCGGGGAGTGCGATCCCCCCCGGCAGCGGGACGAGCGTCGCGGTCGCCGTAGTCGCGCCGGGGCGGACGATCGCCGCCCGGGCCTTCCATGCGCCGGGGCGGCCCCCATCCCTTGGAAGGTTCGGTTTGCGGCGGACGGCGGATAACCAGCGGGGTAGCCGAGGGAGGCGGCGGCAGCGTGCGTTTGACCGGTTCCGGCGAGGGGACAGCGGCGCCGGCTTCCGCAGGGACAGCATCGGCAGCGACAGCCTCGGGACTTACAGCCTCGGGAGTTACAGCCTCGGGAGTTACAGCTTCGGGAGTCACGGTATCCGCGATCAACGCGTCGGCCGGCAGGGCCTGCAGCACAGCAGCTTCGGCCGCCACTTCCTCCGTCGTTTCCAGCTTCGGCGCTTCCACAACCTTTTCCGGCACCCTCTCGCTCACCACCAGCGCCGGCCTCACCGGAGGAGGCTGGATGGGCGGCCGCATGGCCGGGCGCTTCTCTTCTCCGAGATACGCCGGAAGGGGCCTGGCAGCACGCACCCGCGGGCGCGCCTCTTCTTCTTCCTCGGCCTTCACCGCGGTAAAGCGCAGCCGGGCAATCTCGTCGGACATCAGCACCACCGCCCGCATTTCCTTCACATCGTGCACCCGCACAAGGTGAGCGCCATGCAGAACGGCAGCCGTAACCGCGGCGGCCGTGGCGAAAACCACTTCGCCGCCATCGCCCGCGTGCGTCAGAAACAGCTTCCGGGACGGAGCCGCCAGAACGGGATAATCGAGTTCGGCCAGCCGGCCCAGCTGCGCGATAATCTCCGAGTTCTGCTCCTTGCGCTTGCCGAAGCCGAGCCCCGGATCCACCACGATCCGATTCTTCTCCACCCCCGCGCGCCGGGCGCGGCTGGTGGTGGCATCCAGATCTTTCAGCACGCTTCCGGTGACGTCCGGCAGGGGCGGCAGACCACCCCAGGTTTCCGGCGTGCCGCGCATGTGGTTCAGAATCAGACCGGCGTCGCCGCCCGCGGCCACTTTCGCCAGATTCGAGTCGAAGGTCAGGCCGCTCGGATCGTTGATAATCTCCACGCCGTAGTCGAGAGCGCGCTCGGCAATTTCCGATTTGTAGGTATCGATGGAGAGGGGAATGCCAAGCTGTCCCCGCAGGCGTTTGAGCACCGGAACCAGCCGCTGCCACTCTTCATCGGCGGTAATGCGTTTCGATTCGGGGCGCGTCGATTCCGCGCCAATGTCGATAATATCGGCGCCCTGCGCTTCCATTTCGAGCGCCCGCGCATACGCGCGTTCGGGGTCGAGATAGCGTCCGCCGTCGGAAAACGAGTCCGGGGTGATATTGAGAACGCCCATGACAAGCGTCCTCTCACCCAGCTGCAACTCCGTCGTCCGCAGCTTCCAGTAATAGATCTTGCGATTCATCTTTAAGTAACCAGTGTCCCATGCCGAATTGGAACGATTGAAAAATAAAGCTTTTCACTGAAAACAACGATGAGTTAAGCAGCATGTCTTGCGCTCTTTGCAGCGGTCGCGACCGGTCCGGCCGCGTGCGTGACGATCTGAACTTCCACCTGCTTGCCGCGACTTCGGCAATGGGTGATCTGCTGGCCGGTATCCTCGCGGAGCACCGGGTTATTTTCGACCGTCGGAACCGGCTGTTCACACTGTTGGCGCCGGACGGGAAGAACCGGCAGGACTACCGCCGGATTGTCGCTCTCCTCCGCCAGGTCTGTTCGCCATCCGAGCGGAAAGCGATCAGTGCCTTCCTCGACGACGGCCTTGATTTTCCGGCGCCCCGCACGCTCGACGAGTGGTGGCGGGTGTTTGAAACCGAGTGGTTCGACCGCGCGCTTTCCGGGAACGAGTTCGTGACCTGGTTTCAGCCGATCGTCGACACCTCCGTTTCAGAGAACGGCGGCCGACGGATTTTCGCCTACGAATGTCTGATGCGGCTCTGCCACGGCAGGGTGTACGGCGGGGCCGAAATTGTGGATGCCGCACGGGTGCGCAGGGACGAGCACCGGTTCGACGCGTACGCACGGACCCTCTCACTGCGTTCGGCGGCCAGTCAGTCCACCGCGCAGGTCTACTTTGTAAACTTCATGCCGAGCTCCATCCACAACCCGGAGTTGTGCCTGCGATCCACGCTGCGCACGCTCGAGGATTCCGGTTTGCAGCCCCGCAACGTCGTGTTCGAGGTGATGGAATCGGAACTAGCCGCGGATCCGGCGCATCTCCCCCGTGTCTGCGACTATTACCGGACGCACGGGTTCGGGTTCGCCCTGGACAATGTGGGTACCGGTTCCCGCAATATGCAGCTGGTTCGCGAACTGCGGCCCCACTACGTCAAGCTCGACAAATGTCTGGCGCAGAATATCGAACGGCCCCTTTACGCGGCCACCATTCGTAAGCTGGTGGAACTGGCCGACGCTTCCGGCGCGACCGTAATCGCCGAAGGCGTCGAACGGCCACACGTTATGGAAAATCTCTGGCTTCTGGGCGTGCAGTGCATGCAGGGCTTTCTGTTCGGCCATCCGGCCCCGGGGCTGGTGAAACCGGAACGCGGCTGCATCCATCCGGGGCCGGAGCCGCAGCGGGTTCCGGCGCTGCAGGATATGGCTACCCCGGCCTTAACAATTCACTGATCAGCTTAAGTTCACGCGGCGCCAGTTTTTTCCCGCCTGAATGAGTAGTTCGCTGAGCCCGGCCAGAGAGAAGACGAGTTCGCTGACCTTCTGGCCGTTGATCTGAATGGCGCCGGCTTTGCGCTTCCTGCCGGCGTCCGCCACTGATTCGGCCAGCCCGATTTTGGCCAGCAGCTTGTCCACGTGAACGCCCGCCTCGGTGCGCACGCCGTCCGGCAGGGGGACCACCGCAATATCCGGCGGGATTTCCTTCTGCCGCACCACGCGATTGAACTGGTCGGCGGCGGCGGCGGCGTCCGAAACGGAGTGGAAATCCGCCACCACCAGTTTGCCGAGTTCGATTTTGGCATTCATCGGATGCAGTTCGCCGCGGGCGATCTTTTCCTGCATGGCCGCGATTTCGCTCATGCTGGTGTCCGTCAGAAGCTCGTAGTAACGGAACATCAGGCTGTCGCTGATCTGCATGATCTTCCGGAACATCACCTCGGGTGACTCCGTTATGCCGATGTAGTTGCCGAGAGACTTCGACATCTTCTTTTCGCCGTCCAGGCCTTCGAGCAGCGGCGAGGTGGCGACAATCTGGGGCAACTGGCCGAAATCGCGCTGCAGTTCCCGGCCTACCAGGAGGTTGAATTTCTGGTCGGTGCCGCCCATTTCCACGTCGCACTCCAGCGCCACAGAGTCGTACCCCTGGGCGAGCGGATAGAGCAGTTCGTGCATGGAAATCGGGACGCCCGCGGCGTAGCGCTTCGAGAAATCGTCTCGTTCCAGCAGCCGCGCGACCGTGTAACGCGCGCAAAGACGTACGATCTCTTCATAGCCCATCTTCCCCAGCCATTCGCTGTTGAACCGAACCTCCGTTTTCTCGGGATTCAGGATCTTAAAAACCTGATTCTTATAGGTTTCGGTATTGGCCTCGATATCCTCGCGCGTGAGCGGGGGCCGCGTGGCGTTGCGGCCGGTGGGGTCTCCGATCATGGCGGTGGAGTCGCCGATCAGGAAGATGACCTGGTGGCCCATGTCCTGAAAATGTTTCATCTTCCGCAGCAGTACGGTGTGGCCGAGATGCAGATCGGGAGCCGTCGGGTCGAAACCCGCTTTCACGCGGAGCGGCTTTCCCTCACGCGCGCGGAGCAGCAGGCGCTCCCTCAGATCCTCCTCGCGAATCACCTCTGCGAGGCCCTTGCGGAGGTAGGTCAATTGTTCTTCAGGACTTGGAGGCACTAAAACCGATTGTATCGGTCGTTCGTGCGTATCGCGACCGTTAATGCGTATAGCGATAAATCAGATCCCGAACGCGGAGATACCATTCCGCCCCGGTTTGGGGGTAGACAAGAGGCGTGGCGGCGAGCAGATTCAGTTGCGGATTGCGATAGCCCAAATTCTTCGCGAGCAGCATGTCCTCGGCTGCGTTGCGCTGCAGAATGTCGCGCACTCGCAGGATGGCCGGAGGTATCTCCGGAGGCAGGCCGAACAGGTACCTGTTGAGCTGGCGAAGCGCAGTATCGCTGGAGCGCGCTTCCAGCGGCGCGAGATCTTCGGACCGCGGAAGTGTGCCCGTGTCCGGCAGTTCGGGCGCAATGACGCGCAGTTCCATCGGCGCCACCAGCCAGTAGCCCACCTTCAGCAGCGCTTCCACGCGAACGCGGCGCGGTGGCACGTCGCGCGGCACATGAATGTCGAACAGGTAACAGCGGGTGGTCTGGCCCGGGATTCGGTAAATGGATTCCGGCATGGCGCCGAACGACGGTAAACGTTGCTCCGTCAGCCATTCCGGGCAGTAATCCACCCCGCAGGGGACGAAATGCTCCCGATAGACCTTGATGTCCACCGTGTCGGACGGACTCTGGCCGGCATAAAGAAAGTAGTTGGTTCCGGTCGGAACCGTGACAACGACATGGACCGAGAGATGTCCGTTGCGGGGTACCGCCGGCGAAAGGATTTCCCGCGGGGTCCACTCCCGGTCCGGCCGCACCACTTCACCGTACGGGTTAAAGCGCAGGAACTCGGAATAAATGCCGATCTCCTGCCCGTGCGCCGCGCAGGAGATCAGCAGACTCAAAAGGATCCGTTTCACCAAACCTACTTGACGTAGATGGTACCAGGCTGTGTGGACGCTCCGGTGGCGGAATCGGTACAGGTGAACGTAACGGCCCCCGTCGGGGCATCGGCCGGAATCGTAGCGGTCCAGATGGCCTCGCCGACGAAACCGTAGTTCCAGTAAACATAGGCGCTCGACGTCTTACCGCCGAACGAGCAGGAGTACGTGCTGGCGTAGGTGGAGGGCGGAACGACACCGGGCTGTCCGGTGGCGAGCGCGTAGTTCAGTTTCCCCAGCCCCGTGCCGTAAAGCAGCGTGATGCCTCCCTTTGCGACCGGATTCGAAGCGGAGTTCAGCGAGAAATCCGGAAAGTTCTGGATAATCGCATCCGTGCCGGCCGGGGTAAACGTAAAGAACGCGGGCTGGGCGGGCACCACCGGAATGCTGACGGCGTCGCTCTGGCTGCCGAAGAAGTTCACCACCACTTTGGTGGAAGACTTGCCCGCCACTTCAAACGGCACCTGCAGATTGAGCTGCCCCGCGTAGGAAAGGTAAAGCGGAGCCGGCACGCCGTCGAACGTCACCGTGACGCCGCCGAGAGTCGTGGCGAGATTGCCGTAAACGTCGTACCCCGGGGGCTGCGCGAAGGCGACGGGACCCAGGCTGGTAGTCATCGTGTCGTAGATCGAGTAAATTCCCCCGGCGGAGACGGCGCCATCGCCGTTCACGCCTTTGAAACTCGCCGCGCTGACCACGCTCTTCGAGGTAAATACCGGCTTGGGCGGTGTTACCACGATCAGGCCGGCCAGCGCGAGCGTTCCCGAGGGTTTCGAAATAAACAGGCTGGCGAGCGCCGCCGTCTGGGAAGCTTTCACGTCCACCGTGACACGAATCAGCGGGGAAGTCGGGTCGTTGCTGTTCTTGATAATGCGGAGAGTGCCGGCTTTCAGCGTGATGCCGCCGCCCATGACCTGGATGGTTTCCGTGCCGTCCATCCCGCCGCCGAGGAAGATGAGATCGAGCGTCTGGCCCGAGGTGAGGCTGCGCGGCCCGGCGATCCCGGGGAAACCGGCGATGTCACTGCCTCCCGTGCCGCCCGCCGGCGCAAAGTTGAAGAACGGCAGTTTCAGTGAACTGACGCCCGCCGTGACCGTCAGATCGGGTGTGGTGGCCGTCCCGCCCGCCGTGACCGCTATCGCGGTCGGA
Organism: uncultured Acidobacteriia bacterium; assembly: GCA_903851195.1. Lineage (GTDB taxonomy): Bacteria > Acidobacteriota > Terriglobia > Bryobacterales > Bryobacteraceae > BOG-234. The sequence continues at coordinate 185,908 of CAINNJ010000064.1, read as the reverse complement.
TTGGACCCGCCCAGCATAGAGGGCTGAAAATTCGTCGTTGTCTGGGCGGGGTCCAGCGACCCCGAGGACGTGTAGATGTTGGCTGCCTGCACCACAGAGGTGAGCGAGAGAGGCTGCACGAACACGTTGTAGGTTCCCGCGGGGAGTTGGTGAGACCACGTGCCGTCGGCTGCGGTGAGGGTACCGTAGCTGGCTCCCCCGGCGCTGTCCACCAGAGTCACGGAACCGAACTTAACCGGGCTTCCGTCCGAGGCGATCACTTTTCCGCTGAGGGTACCGAGTTTCGGCGCGTTCGCGGCGGGATAGCTCGAAACCGCGAAGCCGACTTCATCGGTGGAAAGAAAGCGCTGGTTCAGCAGCGGCGTTGCATCCTGTCCCGTAGTCGTGATCGAGGAGTAGGGGAACATCGAGGCACCCAGCAGCGCCGAATGATTCAGGCCCAAGGCATGGCCAAGTTCGTGAGTCAGCACGCCCTGTATGTCGTAGCCGGTGGTGCCATCCGTGGAAAACGCCAGAGAAGCGTTCAGCACGATATCGGAATCGATGATGTCACCTTTCTTCGCGACCACGCCGTTTGAAAGAGGGCCGTCCGCCGGGGCGAGGCTGTTGAAGGTGACCGCGATGGCGCCGACCGCTTTGCCGGGCACGAAGCCGAGCATACTCAGGTCGTCCGTCGAGGCAAAAGTAATCACATTCTGGTAATCGTTCGCGTCGTGCGCCGCCGGGGTGGATTTCAGAGGAAGGAACCGGAGTTTCGAGCCCGGCACGTTACTCCACGAAGCCAGAGCGGCGCGGGCGGCCGCTACCGGGTTACTGCCAGCGGTGACTACGGTAAACGGCGCGCCCACCGACGTGGTGACTTCACCCGGCGCAATCTTGTCGTTGATCATAAACTGGATGCCGGCGGCATCCGGTCGGTTGTAAAGCACGGACCCCGACGGGTCGGTATAGGACTGCCGGATATAGCTGAACGCCGCCGGTACGCAGACCAGAGCGGATGTCACGGCAAAAATACTCCGGCGGCGGTAGATTCCCTTGTGAAACATTACTTTGCACCTCCCGCGGTCGGCGCCGTTCCGCGAACACGGGCGGAAACGCGAAGCGCCAGATCGCGAAGACTCATGCCGTCAAGCGTTTCGAGCGATGTGGACGCCCGGGAGGGTTGACGCAAGCCGACCACCTCGGCGGCGCGCAATGCGGACCCGTGCACCCGGCCGGCGGAATCCAGACTGTACTTGCCCTGTCCCCAGCCGGTGGTGCGCAGGTAGCCGTTCGGCATTTTCTGCAGGAACACAACCACCTGTTCGCCGGGCCGGTAGGAAACGGAGCCCGCTATCGCGTGCGCCACGCCGCCGAGCGTGCCCCCCGGTTCCGCGAACTCAACCGTAGACGCTGTCTTTCCCTTGGGCGCGGAGGCCACGGAGATTTCGTAATGAGTCCAGATGTACTTATGACCGGAATCCCAGGCGGCCCAGGACCGAATAATCGAACCGGAAACGACCAGATCGGACGAGTCTGTCAGTTCTTCGAACGACAGCCGGGGAACCATAGTTGCGCGAGCCGAAGGCAGTACTGACGTTAACAAAGACACGCCCAGAACGACGCTAAAGGCGCGAAATCGGACTATTTGACACATTAGTTCGGATTATGGCATATTCCGAACGGTATTCATCTATACCTTTGGAGGGTATCGGAGGTACTCAAGAGCCCGGGAGACGCCGGGCGCAGCGCCGTCTGACCGGGGAGCCACCGGTTCAGCCGAGTCCGGCCGCTACAACCCGAGCGGCTTCTTAGAACAGGATCGTTTCGATTTCGCTGGTGGCGTGATAGCGAACACCGGCTCGGCGCGGAACGATCGTGCCGGTCCAGTCAACCGGATCGCTCAGGACCGCCCGGGAGTCCAGAAGATCCGCCAGATCCCAGTGCAGGGCGAAGCCGAGGAAGAGCAGGGCATCGAGCGGGTTCCGAAGCACCGGAGTTTCGAAGGCGGACGCTACGCTGACGGGCATGCGGTCCAGAGAGAGCCGGGTGATACGCGGATCGATCAGTGCGGCGGCCGCGGCCCAGACCGCAGGCATGCCGCGGGCGGCAATCTCGACTTTGTCGGCGCCGAGCGAGTCGATGGCCGCGCGGATGCTCCGAATTCGGATCCCGGGAAGCGTTTCCCCGATCAGCAGCGCTCGCAAAGCGAGAATCCAGTTGCCCGTAAACGCGCGAGGCACCACGGACTTGAAGAGCAGCACCCGGTCCCCGGCCCGGATGAGAATCTGATCGCCGCCGGCGGAAAAGTCGAATTTCGGAACCGGCACGAAATCCGTGCCCACCGCGACCGGGCCGGTGGCGATCCGGCGGATTTCGGCGGCCAGGGCCTCCCGGCCCAATGGCCGGTGAAGGCGTTTATACTCGTCGCGCAGATACTCGTAAAGCTGCCGACCGTCCACCTGACCGCTTTCCGTGGCCCACAATTGCCAGTCGGGCAGCAGATTTACCGGGACATCGTGAGCGTCGGCCGACGGATTGCCCAGCCAGCGTTGCATCCAGCCGTAGATCGCCTCCCGGACTTCCACCGGCGTGCCGTGGCCGCCCGGTCCGACCGCCCACTTGATCCGGTCGTCCGCGCCGAACCAGCCGTACCAGCGTTGCGCCTCCTCGAAAGCTTGTTGCGCGCCCGCCACGGGGAAGAAATCCTCGCGCGTGGAACCGATCAGCCAGGGCTTGGGCGCAAACAGTTCGATGTAGTCCGCGATATCGAGCCCCGCTTCCAGGAATCCGGGGACGCTCTGCTCGGCGTCGCCCGTGGGACCGGGAAAGACTTCCCGGAACGTGTTGATATAGCAGGCGGGAGCGGCCACTTTGACCCGCGGGTCCAGAGCGGAAATGTAAGTGGTTACCGTGCCGCCGCCGGAGCAGCCGGTCGCGCCAATCCGGTCGGCATCCACTTCCGGACGGCTCACCAGATAGTCGAGAGCCCGTTTTGCGTCCCGGATCCGATAGCGGGCGAAACTCTGGCCCAGCCAGATGGACTGGGCTCCCAGAGTTGTATGTTGTTCGGTGGAACCGCCCAGCAGCGAGGTCTGCACAAGCGGATTGAACGCCTGCACCCGTTCGCCCTGACCGACGGGATCGAAGGTGAGGACCACAAAGCCCTTGAGCGCGAGATTCCCGGCGATCTGCTGGCCGTTCGGTTTCCCTTCCTCCCAATGCCCGATCGCGTAGAGCACAGCGGGGTGTTTGCCGGCAGTGCCCGGCAGGTAGAGGTTCGCGGTGACGTGGTAGCCGGGCAGACTGTCGAAAATGACTTTGTCGATGGTGTAACCGGACTGGCGGATCGAGCCGGTGACACGCGCGTTCAGCGGCCCCTCGTAGTCCGGCAGGCCGCCCAGCAGGTCCAGAATTTTCGCGCGGACGGCGGCCTGGCGCGCCCGCGCATCCGTCACGTTCCGGATTGCCCGCACCTTCGCTTCCCGCTCGCTCAGCTGCCTCTGCGCGGTCTGGTTCATCCAGCCCGTCAGCGCCTTCTCCGGAGACTCCGGCGTTTGGGCCTGCGAGATGGCGGCGAGGGCGAAGACGAAAACCAACCTACGCATGGCGCTGCAGGATTTCCGCCAGAATATCGGGAATCTCAAAGACAGCGCGGTTCTTCAGCGCCGCGACGCGGCAGGCGAACTTCCGCCGCTGCCCGGGATCGATCATGCGGCGGACCGCTCCCACCACCTCCCCCCGAAAGCTGCGGAGCGCGATGCCGACGCCCTGTTCGGTCACCCATTCGGCGTTGTAACGCTCCTGCGGAAGCGTCCAGGAGTTGCTCTCCACAATCACCGGAAGACCCATCGCGACCGCTTCGCTGATGCTGCCGGGGCCGGGTTTCCCGATGAAAACGTCGGCGAGGCGCATGAATTTCGGCACCTCGCGCGTGAAACCTTCCACGTGCAGCGGGATGCGCCGCGGCATGGCGCTCAGGTCCTGCCGGAGCTTCTCGTTCTTGCCGCAAATGGCGATGATCTGGAGGGGCAGATCGCTGTCGTTCAGCTGCTTCGCGATCGAGAGCATCTTGGTGGAACCCTCGCCGCCGAACATCATCAGAATCGTCGTGAGGTCCGGTTCCAGGCCAAATGCCTCGCGGTCGCAGTCCTTTTCCACGGCGACCGGCTCGTAATACCGGGGATTCAGAATCATGCCGGAAGTCAGGAACACGCGATCCGCCGTGTGTCCCATCCGAAGAGCCTGATCGTAGGCCTTTCGGGTCCCGCAGATCAGATACTGGGGCTGTTTCTCGATCCAGAAGTGCGGCGGATAATCCGCCATGTCGGTGAGAATGGTGACCAGCGGGACGCCGGGGAGAGCCCGGCTCATGGCGTCGAACAAGGCCCGGTTGAAGTTGGGAATCACCGAAACCACCAGTTCCGGCCGCTTGTCCTTCCAGTAGTCGACCAGCAGTTTCACCTGCTGGGGATGGTAGGCCCGGATCAGGCCATGCATGAAAGGAAGCAACTGGGCGGAGCCGAGCGTCCACCCCCGCTGAAGCATCAGATTGTATACATCCTGCAGGCGAATCCCCGTCATCTTACGAAAGATGTCGATGTGATCGAGCAGCTCCTGAAGATTCATCAATTGCATCTCCCAGGGCCGTTCTTCCCGTTTCACTACTTCGCAAAGCGCGTTCGCGGCGCTGCGATGCCCGCCTCCGGCATCGAAGAACACCAGCTCGAGTGTCTTCATTCCTACCGATTTTCACACGGTGGTATCCGTTCTCGTTGCGGGACTTACCTCCGGGCAACACCGGGGAGGGCGGAACGGGCTCTGTAGACGACGCGCGCGCGACCTCAATCTGCCACAGGACTTCAACGCCGCCATTTCCCCTGGCGGGACACAGTCTATAATTTTCGCATGTGGATTTCCCGCTTTCGGACGAGCAAACCCGCCGTGGCGGCCTTGCTGCTGTTCGCGTTCTCGTTCGGATCTCTTCTGTCCGGCAAGGAAAAGAAGCTCCCGTCCGGCGAAGCGGGTAACGACGTGGTTCAGATCCTGGCTACTGCGCTCGATTCCGAGCAGCTCAAGCAGACTTTCGGATCGGATTTCAACAACGGTTACGCCGTGATCGAGGTGACGCTGACGCCGAAAGGCGGCAAACCTCTGGATGTCCGCCTCGACGATTTCCTGCTGCGATCCGACATGTCCGGAGAACACACCGGACCGCTCGCGGCCGCGCAGATTGCCGGGCAGGGCGCCCTGGTGGTAAAGCGCGGCGATCCTCCCCGGAGTAAGGGCGGGTTCTCCGGCGGCTTCGGCGGGATCATGATGGGCGGCGGCGCCATGGGCGCGCCCGATACCAGCGACCGCAGCAAAGTGGAAATGAAGGAAAGCACCGAAAAAGACCCGATGCTGAGCGCGCTCAAACGGAAGATTCTGGCTGAAAGAACGGTCACGGAAACCGTAACGGGACTGTTATTCTTCCCGCTCGATAAAGAAAAGCCGAAGCATCTGGCGCTCATCTACACCACGACTTCAGGAAAACTCAGGATGCAATTCCGGTGACGCAAATACAGGATCTCGATACTCCGGCTCTTCTGATCGATCTCGACATCATGGAGCGCAATCTGCGTCGCGTGGCGGACTACGCGGCCGCGCACAATCTGCGGCTCCGGCCCCACACCAAGACGCACAAATCCATCCTTATCGCCCGCAGGCAACTCGGTCTGGGCGCGGCGGGGCTTACCGTGGCCAAAACCGGCGAGGCGGAAGTCATGCTCGGGGCCGAACCGCGCGATCTGCTGGTGGCGTTCCCGGTCATCGGTGAGCCGAAGTTACGACGGCTGAGTTCTCTGGCCGCGATTACCCGGATCACCGTCGCCATCGACAGCCTGTACGGCGCTCAGCAGTTATCGGCCGCCGCGGTCGCGGCCGGGGTCCGCTTCGGCATTCTGGTGGAGACCGATGTTGGCCTCGGCCGGGTCGGCGTGGCCCCTTCCGATGCGCTGGACCTCTCACGGGAAATCCAAAAACTGCCGGGGCTGGAGTGGCGCGGGATAACGTTTTACCCCGGCCATATCAAAGATCAGAACGAGGCGAAAGTCGCGGAACTCAGCCAGGTGATCGGTTCCCTGCTGGAATCGTTCGAAGCGGTGGGGCTGAAACCGGAAATCGTGAGCGGCGGTTCCACGCCCCTGCTGTTCCATTCCCACAAAGTGCAGGGGCTGAACGAGATCAGGCCAGGAACCTATGTTTTCAACGACCTGAACACCGTGGCCGGCGGCGGGTGCGCGCTGGAGGATTGCGCGGCCTCCGTGCTCGCCACCGTGATTTCCCACGCCGAACCCGGCCGGATGATCGTCGACGGCGGGTCCAAAACATTCTCGTCCGATCGCTTGTCCTCCGGCGGTCCGGGACATGGCCGCGTCATGGAAGCGCCCGGCGCGGTTTTCCACAAGATGAATGAAGAGCACGGGTTCATTGATCTGGAAAGGGCCGAGCGCACTTTTCAGATCGGAGAGAAAATCCGGATCATCCCCAACCACGTTTGCGTGGTCGTGAACCTGCACGAGTATGTCTACGGCGTGCGCAATGGCGTGGTCGAAGAAGTTTGGAACGTGGAAGCACGCGGCAAACTGCAGTAGCTTTTTTCGTACGCTTTGTAACAAATCATTGAGCCAAGTCACAGGGTGGCGTATCCCTCCCTCCACAAAGGGAATATAGATTTCCTATCCCGAACCGCGCTGTAGTAGTACGTGACGCTCTATGACTCGTCTGTTGATTTCGTTTTTCGGAGTTTGTGCTCTTTACCAACTGTCGGTTTCCGCGGCGCTGGCCGGGCCCGCCGGTGCCGTTCGGCAGGTGACGCTGAGTAATACGCTGCCCGGGAATGATGACGGATCCACGGACGCGATTCCGCTGCGAATCGGCGGAGAATCCGGAATCAACTTCTTTGGGCAAAAATTCACCCGGGTCTACGTGAATAACAACGGCAATATAACCTTTGAAAGCGCTTCTGAAACCTACACTCCGGAAGGGCTGAAAACCGGTGTGGGGCAGCCGATTATCGCTCCCTTTTTCGCCGATGTGGATACCCGGAACAGCTCGCCCGTCATGTACGGCAACGCGACAATCGGAAGCTACCAGGCGTTCGTGGTCAACTACGTCGGGGTCGGATATTACGGGGAGCACAACGACAAACTCAACTCGTTCCAGATTGTTCTGCTGGACCGCTCCGACACCGGTCCGGGCAATTTCGATATCGAGCTGAATTACAACCAGATCCTCTGGGACACGGGCGACGCCAGCGGAGGGAGCAACGGCCTGGGAGGCACATCCGCGGAGGCCGGTTTTTCGAACGGTCTGACGGGCGACGCGAATGTCTATTTTCGGCTTCCTGGCTCCATGGTCAACGGCGCGCTGATCGATGGCGGCCCGAACGCGCTGGTCTCGAACAGCCGAAACTCCACAACACCGGGCAGGTACGTTTTCGAGGTCCGCAACGGAACCGTCACCATTCCTCCGCCTTCGAACGGCGGACCGCTTACCGTGACGTCGGTCGATCTGGGCACGGTGGCTCTGGGACAGGGTATTTCGGGTGCTCTTGTGATTGCCGGGGGCACGCCACCCTATTTCTTCACCGCCGCCCGACGCATTACCGGCGGGAATCAGCGCCGGCGGCGCGGGCCGGATTGGCGGCATTCCTGTACAACCGGGACGTTACACCGTAAGACTGCAGGTCTCTGACGCCGCGGGCGCCTCCGCGTCGGGAACCGTCAGTTTCAACGTCTTCGGAATTCTGGACGCCGCGCTCCCGCCCGGGATCCCCTTTTCTCCGTACTTCGCGCCTTTGACCGTCGCGGGCGGCACGGCGCCCTACACGTATTCTTTCTCCGGGCTGCCGGCGGGACTAGTCGGCAATTCGTCCGGGGCGGTGGTGGGGACCGCGACCAAACCCGGCTCGTGGAACGTCGTTGTCGCGGTCACGGACGCAAACGGCGTCATGGTGTCGAAAACTCTTTCCCTCACGTTTACGGTTCCTCCGCCTTTATCAGTTGGCGCCATCACGCTGCCCGGAGGCATGGTGGGGCAGATCTACTCGGAGGTTGTGAGCGGAGCAGGCGGCGGCGCCCCTCCATATACCTGGAGCCTCGCGTCCGGCGCCCTGCCGGACGGCCTGAGCCTGCGCGGCGGCGGCAACATCGCCGGTCTGCCTTCGCGCGCAGGCGTATTCAGTTTCGGCGTGCGCGCCACCGACGTGACCGGCGCTTCAGTCGTGGGCGCCGCCACCCTGACCATCGCGCCGATTCCCCTGACAATCGTCGCCCCCGCGCTGCCCAAAGGGCTGATCTCGGTGGAATATGCGTCGCAGACCATCACGGCCACGGGCGGAGTGCCGCCCTACACCTTCACCTCCGCCAACACGCCGGCAGGACTTCGGCTCGACCCGAACGGCACGCTCTCGGGATTCCCGAACGCCAGCGGCACGTTTTCCTTCATGGTCACCGCGACGGACACGGCCGGCACGGCGGCCACCGCATCGCTGACTCTGACGGTCGCGCCCTTCTCCATCGACCTTGTCCTGTCCGGGGGCTCAGTTGACTTCCAGCTAACCACCGGGTCGGTGAGTTTGCCGATGCCGCAGACGATCAATGTGCAGTCGAGCACGCCGACCGTAGTGATCCCCTTCTCGATCTCCGCCGGACCTGCTTCCGCAGACTGGTTTACGGTGACGCCCGGCTCCTCCGCTGCCACTCCGGGAAGCCTCTCCATCGCTCTCACCGGCAAAGCGCCGCAACTTGCCGCGGGCGCTTATCACGGAACCATCTCGCTCGGCTGCATGCCGCCGGCGCCGTGCCCGACCAACTCCCAGACGATCGCCGTCAATCTCACCGTGAAAACCCTGCCTCCTCAACTGAATGTGCAGAGCGATCTGATCTCGTTCTCGTCCATTCCGGGAACGGCCCAGATGCTGACGCAGCCTCTCGGACTACAGAACGCAGGTGGCGGCAGCATCGGATTCGCCTCCGTTTCCTGCGGGGCAAGCTGGTGCGGTGTGACCGGCACGCCGGGCTCGATTCAGGCGGGTCAGACGGCCACCGTTACGGTTTCGGCGGACCCCTCCGCGCTCACGAGTGGCTACTACCGGACTTTGCTGACCGTCAAGGCTTCCACCGGCACCACTTCCATACCGGTCACCCTGTTCGTCTCGGCAACGCCCTCGCTTTCGCTGCAGCCTGCCGGACAGCAGTTCCTTTCCCAGGCCGGAGGCGTACCCAATGGACAGAACCCGTCGTTTCTGATCGATGTCACGGGATCCGCCCCGGTGAACTGGTCCGCGAGCGTCTTGCCCGGCGCCAGTTGGCTGTCCGTGCCAACGACCTCCGGGACAGCCACGGCCAGTCAGCCGGGACAGGTGACGTTCGCGCTCGATCCCGTCGTCATCGCCGCGCTGCCCCCGCAGACCTATTACGCCACCATACGGATTTCGTCGACAGGGGTTGTGAATTCACCGCAGGATTTCCAGGTGGTGCTGAACGTAGCGCCAGCCGGAAATGTGCAGCGGCCGAACCCCTCGCCCGCCGGACTCCTGTTCATCGGTTCGGCGACCGTCGCTCCACCTCCGCAGACCGTGACCATTTCCACCAGTTCCGTCTCGCCCGTGACGGTACAGGTTTCCGCCGCGACTTCGGATGGCGCCAAATGGCTGTCGGTAACCCCGTCCACGGGATCGGCACAGCCGGGAAATCCCCTGCTCACGAAAGTATCGGTGGACGCGTCGAAGCTGGCTCCCGGCGTCTATACCGGCGGCGTCAGCTACGCCTATACGGGGCTGGCGGTGCGCACCGTCAACGTCACGCTGATTGTAGGCACCACCCCGAAACCGGCCTTCGTCACCGGTCTTTCCCCAAAGGACGCGGCGGCGACCTGCGCGCCGAAACTGATGGCGGCGGCTCAGACCGGACTGGTGACCAACTTCTCGCAGCCCACAGCATGGCCAACTCCTCTCGAACTGCGCCTCGTTGACGATTGCGGCAGTCCGGTGGCGAACGGTCAGATTGTCGCGGCCTTTACCAATGGAGATCCGCCGCTGCCTCTTACCCTGGCGGATGGCAGTTCCGGCCTCTACTCCGGCACCTGGACGCCGCGCCGCACCGCGCAGCAGACCACCATTACGATGCGGGCGACGGCCCCCGGCTTCACGTCGGTTACGACCCAGATTTCCGGCTCCGTGACACCCAATTCCGCGCCCCTGCTCGCGCGCAACAGTACGCAGCACATGTTCAATCCGCTGGCGGCCGGAGCACTGGCCCCGGGCACGCTCGTGCAGGTGTCCGGCACGGGCCTGTCCTCGAAAGCGATGGCGGCTCCCCCCGGAGCTCTGCCGACCACGCTGAACGGCACCCAGGTGCTCATCGGCGGCATCCCGGCCCCGCTCTCCCTGGTGAGCCCCGTATCCATCGCCGCGGAGTTACCGTTTGGGCTGACGCCCGGGATGCAGTACCAGATCCTGGTCAGCGCCAACGGGGCTTTGACGACGCCGGATACGGTTCAACTCTCCGGCACCTCGCCCGGACTCGCGACGGTCACGGGCGGCCTGGTGGCGGCGATGCACCTCGACGGGAGCGCCGTCACCGAAATGGCGCCCGCGGCGCCCGGCGAAACGCTCGTGATGCTCGGCGCCGGCCTCGGGTTGACCGACACGGCGGTGGCCGATGGCGCGGTTTCTCCCGCCGATCCCCTCGCGAATGCGGTGTCCATGCCCACCCTGACCATCGACGGCGATCCGGCCGCGATCCTCTTTGCCGGACTGCAACCCGGAACGGTCGGCATCTACCAGATCAACTTCACCGTGCCCGCTTCGGCGAAGAACGGCGACCTGGCCCTGGTGCTCTCGCAGGACGGGCAGCCGGCGAACGCCACGGTATTGCCGGTCAAAGCAAAACCTTAACGGAATTACAATGGACCATCCCTCTATGGTCCGAACCGCCGTCATCATCCCGATCCTGACCACTCTCGCGGGGTTCGCCGCTGCACAGCCGAACCCCGCGCCGGTCCCTTCCGCCACCACCAGAGCCGCGCGGCAATGGCGCCAAAGCCATGAACAGGCGATCATGGGCGAGTTCGTGGATCTGCTGGCAATCCCCAACGTAACCACCGACACCGCCAACATCCGGCGCAATGCGGACACCATCCTGGGGATGATGCGGAAGCGGGGCGTTGCGGCGAAGCTGGTCGGGATTCCCGGCGCGAATCCGGTCGTTTACGGAGAGCTGAAAACGCCCGGCGCCACCCGCACCATCGTGCTCTACGCGCACTACGACGGGCAGCCGCTCGACGCGAAGGAATGGACAACGCCCCCCTTTACGCCCGTGCTGCGCGATCGCCTGATCGAGAAGGACGGGCAGGTGATCCCCTGGCCGGCCGCGCAATACCCTCTGAATCCGGAAGCCCGCCTGTATGCGCGTTCCGCCTCCGACGACAAAGCGCCGATACTCGCGATGATGACCGCGCTCGATGCCCTCCACGCCGCCGGGCTGCGGCTGCACTCGAACATCCGGTTTGTGTTCGAAGGCGAGGAAGAGGCGGGCTCCACCAATCTCGAAAAGATTCTGGCCGCCAACAAAGAGCTGTTCACCGGCGATGTCTGGCTGATCTGCGACGGTCCGGTAGCGCAGAACCGCCAGCAGTTGGTCGCGTTCGGGGCTCGCGGCGTCACCACCGTCAACATCACGGTCTACGGACCCCGGCGCGAACTGCACAGCGGCCACTATGGCAACTGGGCGCCGAACCCTGCCATGGCGCTCGCCCGGCTGCTGACGTCGATGAAAGACGATAACGGCCGAGTGCTGGTGGACCACTTCTACGACGGTATCGCCCCGCTGAGCGAAACCGAAAAGCGCGCCATTGCCGAAGCCCCGGTCCCCGACGCCGATCTGATGAAAGAACTGTGGCTCGGGGGCACCGAGGGCTCGCCGAAGAAGCTCATCGAACTCCTCCAGCAGCCGTCCCTGAACATCCGCGGGATGGCGAGTTCGCGAACCGGCGCCCAGGCCTCCAATGTGATTCCGTCCAGCGCGACCGCCACTATTGACATGCGGCTCGTGAAGGGCATGGACCATCTGCAAACGGTGGAACGCCTCCGGGAGCATATCCGCAGGCAAGGCTTCTTCGTGGTGGACACCGAACCGGGTGGCGACGTCCGGATGGCGCATCCGAAAGTGGCGCTGGTCACCGCGAGCGGCTTCGGGTACAACGCCGTCCGCACCTCGATGGATCTGCCCATCTCGCGCGAAGTGCTCCGCGTGGTGGAAAGCGCGCGCGGCCCCGTCGTGAAAGTGCCCACCATGGGCGGCAGCGTCCCCCTCGACGCCATTGAACGCGCCGTTGGAACTCACACCATCAGCGTGCCCATCGCCAACCATGACAACGGCCAGCACAGTTTCAACGAAAACATCCGTGTGCAGAATCTCTGGGACGGTATCGAACTGATGGCGGCCCTGATCTCGATGTAGCGGTTACCCGGCCAGATAGTGGCGATCCGGCAGTTCCCGCAGCAGACGGGCCGCCGTTTCCGGCGTAATATCCCGCTGCGGCATCGCCAGCAGCTCATACCCGACCATGAACTTCTTCACCGTGGCCGAACGCAGCAGCGGCGGGTAAAAATGCGCGTGCAACTGAAACGCCCGGTGGTCTGCGCCGTCGGTGGGCCGCTGGTGGAAGCCCATCGTGTAAGGAAACGGTGTGCGGAAGAGGTTGTCGTAACGGACGGTGATCTGGTGCAGGATATCGGCCAGGGCAACCCGCTCTTCCGCGGTGAGTTCGTCCAGCCCCGAAACCGCGCGGTGGCCGATCAGCAGAGTCTCGAACGGCCAGACCGCCCAGAACGGGACCAGCACCGTGAAGTGCTCGTTGGAGCACACCAGTCGCTCGGCCCGCCTCTGTTCCAGCCGCAGATAATCGGTGAGCAACGTGGAGGAATGCGCGCTGAAATAATCGCCCTGCGCGCCGCATTCCTTCACCAGTTCGCCGGGCAAACTGTGGTTGGCCCAGATCTGTCCGTGCGGATGCGGGTTGCTGCTGCCCATCATCTCGCCCCGATTCTCGAAGATCTGCACGGAATTGATGCCGGGAAGCCCCCCGAGTTCCAGAAACTGCTCCGTCCAGACGTCCACCACGCGCGCGATCTCCGCGACCGGCATCCGGGCCAGCGTGAGATCGTGTTGCGGCGAGAAGCACACCACGCGGCACGTGCCGGACTCGCCGACGGCGCGCAACAACTCCCCGTCCCGCAGATCCCACTCCGGAACGCCGGGCTGCAGAGCGGCGAAATCATTATCGAAAACGAAGGTGGCCGCGTAGTTCGGGTTCTTCACCCCTCCGGCGCGTGCGTTCCCGGGGCAGAGATAGCACGCAGGATCGTAAGCCACGCCTGCCGGTCGCGGCACATTTTCCACCTGTCCCTGCCACGGGCGCAACGCGCGGTGGGGCGAAACCAGGATCCACTCGCGGGTCAGCGGATTCCAGCGGCGATGTGGCTGCGGGGGCAGTTCAGACAGACTCATTCCGAATTCATGGTCGCAGATCGGAATGCGGTCCGGTTCGGACCAGTTGGCCTGCGCGTGGCCCGGATTTGAGGTATAGACTAACCGTTTGCTTTCCACGCAGAACGTAACTGCTCTGATCACCGGCGCCGGACGCGGGATCGGCAAGAGACTCTCCATCGGCTTCGCAAAAGCGGGTTTCCGGGTCGGGCTCCTCGGGCGCAGCCAGGGCGAACTGGATGTCACCAAACTGGAGATCGAAGACGCGGGCGGCGTGGCCATCCGGATCCGCGCCGACGTTTCCGCTTACGACCAGGTGTCTGCCGCCGTCGACAAAATGAACTCCACCTGGGGCGGAGTGGACGTTTTGGTGGCGAACGCCGGCGTCCAGGGTCCCATCGGTCCTTTCTCCGAGAATCGTCCCCGCGACTGGCAGGAGGTTTTCGACACCAACCTGCTGGGCGTTCTCAACTGCTGCCGCGCGGTCCTGCCGCAGATGGTCAAGCGGCGCTCCGGCAAGATGATCCTGATTTCCGGCCCCGGCGCGGCCACCCCACGCGCCAATTTCGCCGCTTACGCCGCCACCCAGGCCGCCGTGGCGCGATTCGCCGAGAGTCTGGCGGAAGAAAACCGCGATCACAACGTGCAGATCAATTCGCTCTTCCCCGGGCAGTGCTATACCAGCATCACGGACGACATTCTGCGTGCCGGGCTCCGCGCCGGAACGGCGGAGGTGGAGGATGCCGAGCAGGTCCGTCTCACCGGCGGCGTGCTGCCGGAAAAGCAGACACAACTGGCCCTGTTCCTGGCCTCCGAACGCTCCAATCACATCACCGGCAAACTGCTCTACGTGCAGGATGACTGGAAGAAACTGGAACGGGAAAACGGCCGCGCGAACGCGTTTACACTGCGACGGCAGGTGAAGTAAAGGGCGAAATAATGGAATCGTAACCACCAGGAGCGGCACCGGCGGCTACAATGGCCTCTGATGCGACTCTTCCTCACGCTTTTCTGCGGCCTCCCGCTGCTCTCCGGTTCGCTGTTCGGGTGGGGCTGCGACGGGCATCAAATGGTCGGGCTGATTGCCCGCGCGCATCTCACGCCGGCCACTTCCGCCGCGGTGGATCAACTGCTGCAGGCGTACCCGCTGGATCCCGCCGCGAAACGGTACTGCCAGAATCGTCTTGAAGATCCCATGGCCGACGTCGCTTCCTGGGCGGACGACATGAAGAGCGTCGACAAGACCTTTACCTGGCACTTTGTCGACATTCCGTTGGGCGCAAAACAAAACAGCCCGGGTGACACGGATGTATCCCGCTGGTGCGAGCCGATCGGGCCTTCAATCGACGGGAAGGATCGCCCCGGCTGTGTCACAACGGCAATTGCTTACGAATGGAGCATTCTGCGCGACAAAAGCCAGCCCGGCGCCGAGCGGGCCAAAGCGCTTCGATATCTTGTGCACTTCATGGGCGACCTGTCCCAACCCCTCCATGATAGCGACAATCACGACCAGGGCGGCAACTGCACCAGGATCGGGTTTTTCGGCCAGGAGAAGCCGGAAAATCTGCACGGCATCTGGGACGACAGACTGCTCTCCCGGGAGCTCGCGGCGCATCACGCGACGGCAGAACAGTACGGAGCCGGTCTCGACCGCGAATTCGGGAAGAACTGGCAGGCCTGGGGCACTGCGAAAACCGACGTGAACGCCTGGGCCTGGGAAGGTCACGAGATCTCCGCACGGGTGACCTATGGCAAGCTGAACCCGGCCATCCCGGTGGCGGATCCGGCCCTGGGCCAGGTGGACCGAGCCGGCTGCAATGTGGGCCGGAGCGCCGTGGAAGCCCTGCACGTCACCGTCGGCGACGACTACATGAACGCCACCATGCCGGTCATCCGCCAACAACTGGCAAAGGCCGGCTACCGGCTCGCGGGACTTCTGAATCAGGGTTTTTAAAGCGGGCTCTAAAGCGAACGCCACGCGTCGAACACTCTACGGACCGCCGCGATACCCGCCGGCGAACCGATGAACAACCCTTCGGGAAACGGACTGCGCTGCTGCATCTGCCCGTAGATCGCTCCCGCCACGGACCGGTTGAGCGACAGCCCGGCCAGATACTGCAGACGCAGATTCCGGTCGCGATTCACCGCCGCCCCGCGCAGCCACTCGCGCAGATCGGCCGGACGCGACGCGTACATCCCCAGCAAATCGGCCGCCGAGCGGAAGCCCACCTCACCCAGCGACTCGACAACCCGAGGCGCCGCCATCACCCTCGCCTGCGTCGCATCCACATCGATGCGCAGTGGCCCGGTGGATCCCAGCAGCACCAGATCGTACCCCTGATCGAAATCATCCACGTTGCCCCACACGGCGGCATCCGGAAAGACCTCGAAAAACGTCGCGATCTCGCTCTTCACGGTCTCGAAATCGCTGCTGTAAAGCGGCACCCACTGCGTGACCAGCCCGCCGGGTTTCAGATGCGCCCGGCACGCCTCGAAATACTCTTTCGAATACAAACTCGCGGCGCCTTTCACCCAGGGATGAATCGGGTCGGAGGTAATGATGTCGAACTTCTCGCGCGCCGTGCGGACATAGTGCCGGGCGTCGTCGGAAACAAGGTGCGTGCGCGGGTCGCGGACCACGCCATGATTCTCCTTGCCGAAGAAACGGTCGGAGGCGGGCGGAATCAGAGGCTCAATCTCGCACAGCGTAATCCGCTGCACTTCCGGATGCACCACAAACGACCCCGCCGTCACGCCTGCGCCGCACCCGACAATCAGAACCGAATTCGGATTCGTATGGAGCAGCGCCGGAACATGTCCCAGCATCCGTTGCAAACGCATATCGGCCGGCGTGCTCGACGCTTCCACCTTCCCGGCGACGTGGAAGAAACGGCGCTTATCCACCCATTCGGAATAAGCGATCGAAGAGTTTCGGCCTTCCGCAGTGTAAAGGTTCTTCCACGGGCCGTTTTCAAAAGACAGACGACGGCCGAAGGCGATCAGCTTCCAGGGGATGGCGGGCATCGCCCAAACCGCGGCCACCGTGGCCAGTGCCAAAACCAGCTGCATCCGGCGGCGCGGCCAGGCGTCGTACCCGGTCAAAGCGACGCAAGCGGTCAAAACCGCGATTCCCGTCAGAGCCACCAGCAGTCGCCCCGAATCCTGCGACCCGAGCCAGGGGATCATTACCAGACTGAACAGCAGCGCACCGGCGATGGCGCCCGCCGTGTTGGCCGCGTAGATCTCCCCGGTCACATGGCCCGAATCCTCACCTTCCCGCAGGGCGCTTCGGACGGCCAACGGAAAACTGGCGCCCCACAGAACCGCAGCCGGCAGCAAGGCGGCGGCGCTGCACGCCAGATCGAAGAGGAAGCCGCGCCACGGCTCGGCGTGAACGGAGGTATCCCGGTTCCACCACGGCAGGCGGTCGGCAATCAGGTATCCCGCCCACCAAATACCGCCGAGCAGCAAAAACTGATTGGCCGCGAGGAAGCCGCGAGCTTGGCCCCGGTAGCGGGCGAGCAGTCCGGGCACCAAGGCGCTCCCGATGCCAAGTCCGGCGAGAAACACGGCAAGAATCAGCGAAAACGTGTACACCGTCGGGCCGAGCGTGAGCGAGAGAAGTCGCGTCCAGATCACCTCCGCGCCCAGAGCGCTAAAGCCGGAAAGAGCGGTCACCGCGAAGACCGCCCGCGGAATCCTTTGACACTCGCCAGGCATCCGCTTCTCCCCAACCGGAACCCGGTGTCGTCCGGACGCGATCAGTGCCAGCACGGCGATGCCGCCGTTCAAACCGGCCGCGACGTACACGGCGACCGTCATGTCGAACCGGGGCAGCAACCAAAACCCGGACAGCAGGCAACCGAGAACGCCGCCCGCGATATTCGCCGCATAGTAAAGACCGAGGGACGACGCCCGGATGCACCGGGCGAGCGCCGGCAGTGTCGCGCCCATCAGCATCGTCGCGGGAAGCAGACACACCGCGCACGCGAGCCCCCGCAGACCGATTCCGGCCATCCCGTTTTCAGCGGCGGAAAAGTACAGGTTCTCCACCAGCGGCAGGCCGGCCAGCGCCGCCAGGCCACAGACTCCGGTGCCCGCTTCCAGCACCGCATAGACCCGCAGCGGATTCCCTTGCCTTGAAAACAGGCGCGCGAACCCCACGCTGCCCAGACATAACCCGCCCATGTACGTGCCGAGCAGCACCGCCATCGAAACCGCCGAGGAACCAATGACGAGCTGCAGCAACTGCAGCCAGACCACTTCATAGATCAGGGCCGACACGCCGCTGGCGAGGAACAGGAGGATCAGAATCCCTGCATCATACACCCCGTAACTTTTTTACACAGCCTTACATCGTAGTGCCATATAATCGCCCTAATAGGGGTTATTACAGAAGCTTATGATCCGAGTTGATCGACTTGCAGTCTTTTTCGGCCTGTGCCTGAGTTTCGCCGGCACGGCATTCGGCCAGGCGGTCGCGATCGCCGAGGCCAGCGGCACCATCTCCGATCAGAGCGGCAGCGCCATCGCGGCCGCACAGGTCAAAATGACCGAGACGGAAAAGCAACTGGTCCGCACGGCCGTTTCCGACGGCCAGGGCCGGTACACACTTTCCAATCTCCCGGTCGGGCCTTATCAGCTGGAAGTTTCCGCTCCGGGCTTCAAAGGCTATAAACAGTCCGGCATCGAACTGCAGGTCGGCAACAACGTGACCATCAACGTGATCATGCAGGTCGGTTCCGTCTCCGAAAGCGTGGAAGTCACCGCCAGCGCGGGCATGGTCGAGACACGGGAAACCACCATCTCCCAGGTGATCGACGAAAAGCGCATTGTGGATCTCCCGCTGAACGGCCGCCAGCCGACGCAGCTGATTCTGCTGTCGGGCGCGGCTCTCACCACCCCCGGCGGCGGCATGACCGGCACCAAGAGCTTCTTCAGTTCCACCACGATTTCCGTGGCGGGCGGTCAGGCCAACGGCATCAATTACCTGCTCGATGGCGGCGACAACAACGACTCGTTCTCGAACGTGAACCTGCCCATCCCGTTCCCCGACGCCCTGCAGGAATTCAGCGTCCAGACCAGCAGCCTGCCCGCCCGAAGCGGTCTGCATCCCGGCGGCGTGGTGAACGCCGTGACGAAATCCGGCACCAACGCCTGGCATGGCGACGCCTTCGAGTTTCTTCGCAACGGCGACGTGAACGCCCGCAACTACTTCGCGCCCGCGCACGACACGCTGAAGCGCAATCAGTTCGGCGGCACGTTCGGCGGCCGAATCAAACGCGACAAGCTCTTCTTCTTCGGCGGCTACCAGGGGACGCGCAACCGCAGCGACCCGCCGCAGACCGTCAGTTTCGTGCCCACCGCGGCAACGCTGCAGGGCGATTTCAGCGCCATCGATTCCGGCTCGTGCGTGTCCGGCGGCAAGGCCAAAATCCTGGCCGATCCGGCCAATACCGGCGCGATCTTCGCCGGCAACATCATCCCCGTCTCGCGTTTTAATGCGCAGGCTCTGAACTTCGTTCAGAAATATGTTCCGCAGTCCGCCGACCCCTGCGGCAAGCTGACGTACGGCATTCCGACGACCGGCGACGAAGATCAGTACATCGGTCGCATCGATTACGTGCAGAGCGCGCGGCACTCCATCTATGGCCGCTATTTCACCTCCGGTTATGTGAACCCGCCGGTGTACGACGGCAAAAACCTGCTGACCACCACCGTTCCCGGTAACGAAGAGCGGGCGCAGACCCTGACGCTGGGCGACACGTTTACCGTCAGCCCGTCGATCGTCAATTCCGCGCACGCCACGGTCACGCGGCGGCGCGATAACCGCGGTGTCGCTTCCGGCATCACCAACCCGACAGCGCTGGGAATCAATACGTTCAGCGGCATTCCGAACTTTGTGCAGATCGCCGTCAGCAACTACTTCAGCGTCGGCTGCGGCACCTGCGCGCCCGGACACTTCAACGTCAATTCCTTCCACTATTCCGACGACGTCGATGTGATCCGCGGACGCCATCAGATGGCATTTGGCGTGAACTTCATTCGCGACCAGATGAATGTCATCAACGGCTACCAGCAGAACGGTTCGTTTACCGCGAACGGAACGTTCACGGGGGATTCGCTGGCGGACTTCATGCTGGGCAGGCTGAGCGATTTTGCGCAGAGCAATCCGCTGCAGAACGCAACGCGCGTGCCGGTCTTCGCGGCCTACGCGCAGGACAGCTTCAAGCTCTCTTCGCGCATCAACATAAATGTCGGCATCCGCTGGGAGCCTTCGATTCCCGCTTACGATTACTTCGCCAACGGCGACTCGTTCTCCCAGTCGGCATTCAACGCGGGCCAGCGCAGTTCCGTTTTCAAAAATGCGCCGGTGGGCCTGTTGTTCTACGGCGACCCCAATATTCCGAAAGCCTTCTCAAAGGGTCACCTCGCCCTGTTCTCGCCGCGTTTCGGCATGGTCTTTGATCCGGCCGGCGACGGCAAGCAGACCCTGCGTGTGTCCGCCGCCATTCTCCGCGACACCGCCGAACTCTTCTATCCGGAGCGTCTCACCACGAACGCCCCCTACGCCTCCGCCATCGACATTCCGGCCCCGGCCGGTGGTCTGACGAATCCCTACCAGGGCTATCCGGGCGGCAATCCGTTCCCCGGCACCGCCGTTTTCCCGGCCTCCGCCGGCGTCTACGTCAACATGCCGCTCACCACCAAGCCCACTTACATGACGCAGTGGAACGTGAGCTACCAGCGGCAACTGACCGCCAACTGGCTGGCTTCCCTCAGCTACCTGGGTAACAAGACCACCCATCTCTGGGTAGGCGAGGACATTAACGTGCCCGTCTACTCGGCAAGCGCCACGCTGGCTAATGAGAACCAGCGTCGCCCGCTGTACCTGGCCAACCCCACCGCCGGAGCGGCCTATTCGAGCATCACGCAAAGCGACCAGAACGGCAACAGCAACTACAACGGCCTGCTGGGCAGCATCCAGCACCGCTTCGCGAACGGCTTCACCCTCCTCAGCAACTACACCTGGTCGCATTGCATCAGCGACGTCGATTTCACCGGCGAACTGGCGGCTTCACAGTACATGAACCCCTTCAGTCGCGCGCAGGATCGCGGCCGCTGCAACTTCGACGTGCGCCACAACAGCAACACCTCGCTGATTGTGACCAGCCCGATTCACGGCAACGGCTTTGCGGGCAAAGTGCTCAAAGACTGGCAACTGGCGCCGATCTTCTCGGTGCGCAGCGGCATCGCCCTGAACGTGACTCTCGGCAAAGACGTTTCCCTGACCGGCATTGGCCTCGATCGTCCGGACTATAAGGCGGGGACCAGCCAGTATTCCGATACCCGCAGCGTAGGTTCCAGCGGTCTGTGGCTGAATCCGGGCGCGTACGCAACACCCGCGGCGCAGACCTTCGGGAATCTGGGGCGCGACACCATCAGCGGTCCCGTGATCGTCAACGTCGACATGTCCCTCTCGCGCACGTTCCCGATCCTCGAACGCTTCAAACTGGAAGCTCGGGCGGAAGCATTCAACTCGATCAACCACGGCAACTTCAGCAATCCGACGACGAGTCTGAGTTCTTCGAACTTCGGGCGAATCCTGACCGCGTCGGATCCGCGCATTCTGCAGTTCGCGATGAAACTCCACTTCTGACCTGTAGCGGGAGTTACTTCTGGCCGCGCTTCCCACTACGGGGAGCGCGGCTTTTTTTATGCTCGTTGGAAATGTAGCTGTCTGCTACTGAATGGTGCTGGCGCCTTCGACACCCATCGACTCCGTGACCACATTCCGGTTAATGTGGCGGTCCAGATTGATCACGTAAGTCTCGGGCGCGTCCAGCAGGACGGGCGAGTGCGTGGCGCAGATGATGCGGAAATCGCGCTTGTCGACCAGTTCCATCATCATCTTCAGAATGCGGCGCTGGTTGGACACGGAAAGCGCCATCTCCGGCTCGTCCAGCAGCAGCGTGATCCCGCGATCGAGCGCCGGGAAGTTCTGCTGGAACATGGCCAGCATCACCTGCCCGTGGCTCGCGAGCTGCAGAAATTCCAGCATTTCCGGCTGATCTTTAAACAGCTCCAGCTGCATGCGCGGATTGTGCTGTTCGGCGTCAAAGAGAAACACTTTGCCCTGCTTCGTTCCGCGCCAGTCCATCGTATACAGAAAGCCCGGCGCAGCCTCGCTGCGCAGCGCGTACTGAATTGAGTGAAGCAGGGTCGACTTTCCCGACCCGTTCTCACCGGACAACATGATGAGCGGGTGCGAAAGATCCACCAGCATCGGCATGTGGAAGTTCAGATTCGTGAAAATCGGGTGGGCGAGGATCTTGAGCAGCATCCAAGCCCAGAATATCAGCCGACGGCGATCAGACCGGACCGGACGAGCAAAGCGTCCGGATCGGGGTCGCGTCCCATGAAGCGCTTGTAGAGCTCGGCGGGATCCTCGCTGTCGCCCTTCGAGAGAATATTCTCCCGGAAAGCGGCGCCGGTTTCCGGGCTGAAGATGCCTTCATCCCGAAAGCGCGTGAACGCATCGGCGTCCAGCACTTCCGCCCATTTGTAGGAGTAATAAGCGGCGCCATAGCCGACCGGGCTGGAGAAAAGATGCGAGAACGACGCGATCATCGCGTAATTGTCCGGCAACTCGGCGGGGACGAACGACTGCAGAATGGCGCGTGAGTACGCCACCACGTCGCCATCCCGGGACGCGTCGAACTCGCGGTGCAGCTGAAGATCGACAATGCCGAAGCCAAGTTGCCGCATCTGCACATTCGCGCCGCGGTAGGTGCGCGCCCGCACCATCTTCCCGAACAGTTCCTCGGGTATCGGCGCGCCCGATTCATAGTGCCGCGCGAAAAGGTCCAGCGCCTGGCGCTCCCAGCACCAGTTCTCCATGATCTGGCTGGGAAGTTCCACGAAATCCCACGCCACCGCCGTGCCGGCCAGGCTTTTCACGGGCACGCGGCTGAGAACGTGATGGAGCAGATGCCCGAATTCGTGGAAAATGGTCTCGACTTCGCGGTGCGTCAGAAGAGCGGGCTTATCGCCGATGGGCGGCGTCAGATTACCGCAAATACAGCCGAGGTGCGGCTCGGGCGCTTCCGGCTTCTCGACACCGGTAAGGAAGGCGTCCATCCACGCCCCGTCGCGCTTGGTTTCCCGCGGAAACCAGTCGGCATAGAAAGCGCCGAGCAGCACGCCGTCGAGATCTTTTACCTCGTAATACCGGACATCGGGATGCCAGAGCGGCACGCCGTCGCGCGCTTCCACGCGAATACCATACAGCCGCTGGACGATATCGAACATGCCGTCCACAACCTTGCCCGCGGGAAAATAGGGCCGTAGCTGTTCTTCGTCGAAATCGTAGAGCGCGCGCCGCTGCTTTTCGGCGTAGTAGCTGATATCCCAGGGCTGCACTTTGCGGCCGGCGAAAGCTTCCAGAGCGGCATTTTCCTTCTCGTAG
The DNA here is from genome assembly GCA_903851195.1 of uncultured Acidobacteriia bacterium. Taxonomy (GTDB): domain Bacteria; phylum Acidobacteriota; class Terriglobia; order Bryobacterales; family Bryobacteraceae; genus BOG-234. The sequence continues at coordinate 162,925 of CAINNJ010000064.1, read as the reverse complement.
AAAGGAACGGTTTTCGCTTTCAGCTCTTCCAGAAACCGCGCGGCGCGTTCTCCGCGATGCGCCATCCGGTCCTGTAAGACGAAGTCGGCGAAGTCGGCAAAACCAAGCAGTTGCGCTTTCTCGCGGCGCAGTTCCAGAATAGTGGCAATCAGCGGGCGATTGTCGCGCTCGGGTTCGGTGGCGCGGCCCGAAAAAGCGCGGTACAGTTGCTCGCGGATCTGTTCGTCATCGAGGTAAGTAATCGCCGGAACATAGCTCGGCGCCTGCAGTGTAAAGCGCCAGCCCGCGACACCCTTGGACTCGGCGCTCTGCTTCGCGGCGTCGCGCGCGCTCGGAGGCAGACCGCTGAGTTTTGCCTCGTCTTCGATAATCAGTTCGAACGCGTTGGTCGAATCGAGAACGTTCTCGGAAAACTTCGTCGTCACGCGCGAGAGTTCCACGTCGATTGCAGCCAGACGCTCCTTACCAGCCGCGTCCAGGTCCGCGCCATGCCGGCGGAAAGAGTCGATCGTTTTCGTGAGAAAGCGGAGTTTGGGGCCCGTCAGCCCCTTCGCCTCGGACGTTTCGGCATACCTCTTCAATTGCCGCCAGAGACCTTCATTAAGGGGAATCTGAGAATAGAACGCACTCGATTCCGGTTCTACGGCATTCCACGCCGCGCGCATCTCGGGGCTGGTCGCCACGGCTTCGAGATGTCTGACGACGCCCAGCGCGAAATCCAGATTCTCCGTTGCCTGTTCCAGAGCGAGAAGGGTATTTTCGTAGGTCCGCGGCGCCGTGTCTTCCACGATCGCGGCAATCCGGCGAGCGGCATCGCCGATCAGTTGCCGAACGCCCGGTTCTACGTGCGCGGCTGTAATGCGATCGAACGGAATGGAATAGTTGACCGAGAGAAGCGGGTTGTCAGCCCCGGATTCATAAGAAGCCATAGATTCATGAGAAGCGGATATCGTCACTGCAGTCAGTATGGTCTGGATTTGATCGCAATGGCTTGCGGGTCCTGGGCTGAAGCGCCGGATGCCGGACTCCGCACTCCTCTCTCAGTGTCTCACGCGGGCGGACGCGCGTAGTTTACGGACGCCGAAGTCGACGAGCGGCGGCGCGGGCCTTCCCGCGCCGCTTACTGACGCCCTTACTTGCCACCCGGATTACTTTTACCCTCAATTCGCAGGTCGTTGACCACCGAGAATGCCCCCTGAACGCCGTTGGCCCGAATGCCCGCGATATTCTTATCGCCTTCGTTCGCGACCACGCCTTCCAGGCGAATATTCCCGTTCTTCACGATAATATGGATGGACGGCAGAGCCTGAAACCCGTAGCGCATCGATAAGACCTGATCGCCGTAAATGGCCCGATAAGCCGCGATCCGGACGCGGTCGTCGTTGGGAGAAAGCGGGAGAACCTCGATATTGTTGATCACTTCGGTCACCCCTTCGACTTTCTTCACCACGTTGCCTGCGTCGGATTTCAGCGTCGGCCTGGTTACTTCGCCCACCAGCGTGACGGTGCCGCCGTTGACCGTGAAACCGAGATCGTCGAACACGCCGAAATACGGCAGCGTCACTAACTGGTGCCGCACCTCGCGCGCGATCCGGCTCTCATCCGTGGCTCCGTTAACGTAGGGATCCTGATGCTGCGGTACCTTCGGCTGATCTTTTTCAGCGGCTGCCGCGAACGCAGCGAGAGTGAGACCGGCCAGCATCTTGAAGACGGACTTGTTCATAATTCAACACCTCGCCTGCCTAAATGCAATTACCGTGCCAATTCAAAGGGCCGCCGGCTCCGCACTTCGCGCGCGTAGAGCAGAATGGCCGGTGGTTGGAGTGGCTGAATTGAACCGATTCCGGGCGTATACTTTGTTCGATGCCAACTGTCGCGCACCACGCACCCGGATCGTTTTCATGGTTTGAACTGGCCACCACGGATCAGGACGCCGCCAAACACTTCTACACCTCCCTTTTCGGGTGGACGTTCTACGACAGCCCCATGGGCCCGAACGACTTCTATACGACCTTCCAGCTCGACGGACAAAAGGTCGGAGCCACCTATACGCTCCAGCAAGATCAGCTCGCCATCGGTGTGCCCCCGCACTGGAACCTCTATATCGCGGTTGAAAGCGCCGACGCGGCCGTGGCGCGCGCCCTGGAACTGGATGGGAAAGTGCTCGGCGGACCGTTCGACGTTTCCACCCACGGCCGCATGGCCTTCATAGCCGACCCGACCGGTGCCGCGTTCTCCGTCTGGCAGGCGGGCGACCATCCCGGCGTGAGCCTCGTCGGCGAGCCCGGAGCGGTCTGCTGGGCGGATTTGAGCACGCCGGATCAGGCCACCGCCGCGGCGTTCTATAGGGACCTGTTCGGGTACACACTGCCTCCCGGCGAAGGCGGCTATCTGCATATCCGGAACGGCGAAGCGTTTATTGGCGGCATGCTCGCGGCCGCGCAGCGCGACCCGAACGCGCCGCCGCACTGGCTGGTTTACATCCAGGTTGAGGATTCCGCGGTCAGCACCGCGAAAGCAAAGGAACTGGGCGCCAGCATCTTCGCAGGTCCGGTGGAGATTCCGAACGCGGGAACTCTGACCGTGCTGGCCGATCCCCAGGGCGCGGTCTTCGCCCTGTTTCAGCCGGCACGGTCGGGCGAAACGGCCTAACGCTGGTTGGCTTTGAGGATCTTCTTGCGAAGACGAATGGAAACGGGGGTGACTTCCACCATCTCGTCTTCGCGGATGAACTCAATCGCCTGTTCCAGATTGAGCAGCCGCGGCGGAACCAGACGCATCGCCTCATCCGCGCTGGAAGCGCGCATGTTGGTCAGTTTCTTTTCCTTCACGATGTTGACGTCCAGATCGGAGTGCCGGGCGTTTTCGCCGACAATCATCCCCTCGTAAACCTCGGTGCCGGGCGTCAGGAAGATCTCTCCGCGCTCCTGCAGATTCCAGATGGCGTTGCCGGTGGCTTTGCCGGCCCGGTCGGAAACCAGGCTTCCGGTGGGGCGCGTGGGGATGTCGCCCTGCCACTCGATGTAACCGTCGAACAGCGAGTTCATGATGGCCGTGCCGCGGGTGTCCGTCAGAATCTCGCTCCGCAGCCCGATCAGCCCGCGCGACGGAATGTGGAACTCCAGGCGAACGCGGCCGGAACTGTTGTTCACCATCTTGCTCATCTTGCCCTTGCGGCTGCCGAGCTTTTCGATGACCACGCCGATGTACGCTTCCGGACAATCGATAACCAGAAGTTCGTTCGGCTCCATCTGCTTGTGATCGATGGTCTTCGTCAGAATTTCCGGTTTTCCTACGGAAAGCTCGAACCCTTCGCGGCGCATCATTTCGATCAGAATCGCCAGTTGCAGTTCGCCGCGGCCCATCACGCGGAAGGTCTCGGGCGAGGTGGATTCCACCTTGATCGAAACGTTGGTGAGGAGTTCTTTGTCCAGACGATCGCGGATATTGCGCGACGTCACGAAGTTGCCTTCTCTGCCCGCGAACGGCGACGTGTTGACCGTAAACGTCATGCCGATGGTCGGCTCGTCGATCTGGATCCGCATCATCGGCATCGGGGTAACGGCACTCGTGATGGTTTCGCCGATCGTGATGCCTTCCACGCCGGCCACGGCCATAATGTCGCCGGGCCGCGCGATGGTTTCGTCCACGCGCTTCAGGCCTTCAAACGAATAGAGCTTGGTGATGCGGGTTTTCTGAATGCTTCCGTCCAGATGGCAGATGGCGACTTCGTCGCCGTGGCGCAGCGTTCCCTGGAACACGCGGCCGATCGCGAGCCGTCCGAGATATTCGCTGTAGTCGAGGTTCGCCACCAGAGACTGCAGCACCGCATCCGGATCGCCGGCCGGCACGGGAATGTGTTTGATGATCGCTTCAAACAGAGGCTCCAGCGTTTCCGACGGGTCTTCCAGAGTGGCCTTTGCGACGCCGTTTTTCGCAACCGCATAGAGCACCGGGAAATCGAGCTGATCTTCCTGGGCTTCCAGATCGATGAACAGGTCGTAGACTTCGTTGAGAACTTCCTGCGGGCGCGCGTCCGGACGGTCGATTTTGTTGATGACGACAATCGGCTTGAGCTTCGCTTCCAGCGCTTTCATCAGAACGTAACGCGTCTGCGGAAGAGGCCCTTCGCTGGCATCCACCAGGAGCATCACGCCGTCGACAATCTTGAGGGCGCGCTCGACTTCGCCGCCGAAATCGCTGTGTCCGGGCGTGTCGACAATGTTGATCTTGGTGCCCTTATAGCGCACGCCGGTGATCTTCGAAAGGATGGTGATGCCGCGCTCCTTTTCGAGGTCGTTGGAATCCATGACGCGATCCTCCACGGCTTCGTTGGCGCGGAAAATGCCACTCTGTTTCAGCAGGGCATCGACGAGCGTGGTCTTGCCGTGATCGACGTGCGCGATGATGGCGATATTGCGGATGTTTTCACTCATTTTGGAGTCTATGTTTATTCGGTGTGAACGACTTCGGCCGGTTCGAGCCTTGCGGCAAACCGCGCGGGCCAGACGCCCGCCAGGACTGTAAAAGCCCAGACCAGCAGCAATGCGGCGCCGAGCAGAATCACCGGAGGATGGAACTGAATCGTCCACCCGAAACTCTGCTTGTTCACCACGTAAATCAGGACGAGCGAAAGAGCCGTGCCCAGCACCAGCCCCAGCAATCCTGCCAGCAAACCGAGAAGCGCGGCTTCGGTCAGAATCATGTTACGGACCTGACTTTGGGCGGCCCCCAGGTATCGGATCAGGCCGATTTCGCGGCGGCGATCCAATACTAATGCTAGCAGTGCGGATGCCGCGCCCAGCATGGCCACCAGAACCGCAACGCCTTCCAGCGCATAAGTGACGGCAAAAGTACGGTCGAATACCTTGATCGCGCCGTTCCGCAGAACTTCGTTCGGAGCGATCATCAGGGGGAAGTCGGCGAGCCGCGCTTCCATATCGCCGCGGACTTTTTGAGCGTCGGCCCCGGGCTTCACGTAAACCGCAATATTCGTGACGGGCTGATCCGGCAGATAGCGGAGCAGCGTCTGGCGGTCGGTCAGGACAAAGCCGCGATCGTTCGCGTAATCGTAGTAGATGCCGGCGACAGTCAACGAAACCGTGGTAGCGCCCAGCGGAATTCGCAGCACCTGACCCGCCCGAACATGGTGTTTATTCGCGAAAGGCTCACTGACAATCGCGCGGTCCCGGCCGGGTAACGACGCCAGAATTTCCGAAGCGTCTCCCGAAAGGAACCGCAGCGAACGTTTGCGCCGGACAATCTCCATCACCCCGGCGCCAAACGTCGCCTGCGTGCCTTCATAACGGAACGGAAACGCGTGAAAGATATCGACGGCCTCCACGCCCGGCGTGGCCCCAATCAGCGCCGGCACCTGCGGATCGATCGGCGGATAAATGCCGGCCGTGGCGGGTCCGGCGGCGCGCAGGTAGATATCGGCGCGCAGTTGGCTGTCCAGCCAGACCTGAACGGTCTCGCGGAAACTGCCGACCATGATCCCGACCGCGATCATCATCGAGACCGCGGTGGCCAGCGCCGTAACTACGATGGAAGTCCGCGCGAGCGCCGCGACCAGGCTCCGTCCCGCGATCAGCCCCGCCGCGCCCATGGTGCGCTTCAGCGTGCCGCCCAGAACCGCGATCGTGACCTTCACAAACGAAGGCGCGACCAGTGCCGTGGCGACCACCGACAGCAGAGTCGCAACATAGCCGAGAACCGGGCGTCCAGCGATCGGCCCGAACTGGCAGAGAATCACGGCAAGCAAAGCGGCCAGAGCGGCGAACGCCAGATCCCGGGTGGAGTGGACCCGCGTTTCGTGCTCACGCGATTCCCGGCGCATCGCTTCGGCCGGAGCGACCCGTGCGGCTTCACGCGCCGGAATCAGCGCCGAGAAGAAGGCCACTCCGGTACCGGTGAGCAGGGCCGTTGCAATCGACGCAAAGTCCAACTGCACCGCACCGGGCGCGCTCGTTGTAAACAGCGCGTTCACTGTATCCGAAATCATGCCGAGAATGGCCGCGGCGAGCACCCGGCCAAGGGCCACGCCAAGCACCGAACCGGCCAGCCCCAGCATCGCCGCTTCCCCGAGGAACATCGCCAGCACGCCCCGCGAACTGGTGCCGATGGCGCGCAGGATCCCGATTTCCGTGCGGCGTCGAACCACGCTGACCGCAATCGTGTTGTAAATCAGAAACGCGCCCACCAGCAGCGAAATATAACTGAGAATGCGAAGGTTCCACCGGAATGCCCGCAGCATGCGCCGGTTCTCTTCGCTGCGCGCCCCCGGTGTCTGGACGTTGTAAGTATCGGGAACGATGTGCCGGATCGCCGCGCCCACCGCCTCCGGATCTTCACCGGGTCCCAGGAAAACCTCGATGCGGTCCAGCTTCCCGTACATATCCAACAATGTCTGCGCCGCGGCGATATCGATCCCCACCCAGCCGGTGTTCTGTTCAGCGGCAATGCTCTGAATCGTGAAGGTCTGCGAACGGCGGCGGCCCCGCAGCGTAATCGGGTCGCCCGGCTTCACATGGATCCGAGCGGCGAGGTCGCTCGAAACGACGGCCGAATTTTCGAGCGATCCGGACGCAGCCCCGCCACTGCCCTGAATTCCCGCCGCAATCACATCGATGCCGTATAGTGTCGTGGACCCGTGGCCCGCGATCACGACGGGCTGCTCAATCGCCGGAGCGAATCTCGCGTTCAGCGGAAGCACTGCGAGCTGTCCGATATACCGCTCGTCCACGCTGCCGTTCGCCGTAATATCGAAATCGACTTTGCCCACCAGTGTGGTCAGAGAAGATTGAAACGACCCGGTCGCCGCGTCGCCCGCAAGTTCGATCGCGATCACCACCGCCACGCCGAGCGCGATCGAAATCAGAGTCAGCAGGGAGCGGGTGAGGTCGGCGCGCAGCGGGCGCAGAATCAGCCGGCGGAAGAGCTTCAACAATCCACGCTCTCGATGCGTCCGTCGCGCATGCGGACGCGGATGTCGGCGATAGCGGCGGCTTCGGCACTGTGTGTGGCCATCACGACAGCGGCGCCGAACTCGTCGGCCGCGCGCCGGATCAGCTTCAGTACGTGGTCGCCGCTTGCGGTGTCGAGGTTGCCGGTCGGCTCGTCGGCCACCAGAATTTTCGGATCGTGAACCAGCGCGCGCGCGATCGCGACGCGCTGCATCTGGCCGCCCGAAAGCTGGAAGGGCAGGGAACCCGTCTTGCCTTCGAGTTCCACCCATCGCAGCCGCTCACGAGCCGTAGCCGCCGTGTTCTTCGCGCCCGAAAGCAGCAGCGGCAGTTCGACGTTCTCGAGCGCCGTGAGCGAGGGCAGCAGCTGAAAAAACTGGAAGACGAATCCAATCTCCTGTCGCCGCAGTGCGGTGAGTTCGCCATCCGTCAGTTTCGCGGTGGGCTTCCCCGAGATCAGCACCTCGCCCGTGGTCGGGAAATCCATGGCCCCGCAAAGATTCAGCAGCGTGGTCTTCCCGCAACCGCTGCGCCCGAGCAGCGCCGTAACCTTGCCCGCGGGGAAGTCGAACGAGACGCCGCGGAGCGCTTCGACACCGCCTTCATAGGCTTTGGTGACGTTCTGGATTCTGATGATGGGGGCGGCTGGGGACAGGGTGGGGGCTCTGTCGTTATTTTAGCCAGCCAGTCTTTTCTCCAGCACCACGAAGGTCAGATCGTCGCGCAGGGGAATGCCGAACCTGTCGTCTCCGTAGGGAAACGGGTGCGTTTCCCCGGTCAGCAGATACCCGCGGCGCAGATACCAGGCAATCAGCGTATCGCGAACGTGGATCACTTTCATCCGGATGGTGCGTGCGCCCTGTTGAGCGACCCACTGCTCGGCCGCGTGAAGCAGTTGGCGGCCCAGACCCTGGGCCTGCAGACGCGGATCCACGGTCAGAGAGCCCAGGTACCACACGCCGCCAGAGACCGGTTCGAGAAAGACACAGCCCTTCACCGCAGCGTCTTCCGGATCGTCAATAACCAGCAGCGCCGCGTCAGGACTGGCGGACAACTCTTCCCGAAGCAACGCTTCGCTCGTGCGATCCCCGGCAAGGAACGTGCTCTCCGTGTTCCAGCTCGCGCCGGGCCCGGAGCCCCGATACGCGACGTTCATGAGCCGCACAACGGCAGGAAAATCCGCCGGAACCGCCACCCGCAGATGAACAGACATTCCGGCAGTATGGCAGGAATAAGCCGCCATTCGCCACATCGAATTCTTTTCAACGCGAGGCCGGATGGCCGTCGATCATCCGTTCATTGACGGTCAGCTTTTCGTGCATTTTGCGCCGCCAGCCAGCGCTCGTCCGGATCCACGTGTCGCGAACATGAGAGCCGCTCCAGACGGCATGCGGCACGCCGTCAATCACCTCGGTTCTTGTTCCGCCAACAAGGCACAGCACGATGGCGCTGTCGCCATCCCGCTTCAAATCGTAGATCTGAATCCCCGTAAGCGTCCCGGTGTGTTCATAATCCGGCTTCCAGGTGGCGGACCAGCCGGGTGGTGGCTTCATGGAAGCGATATCGCGCCGAGTAAACGGTTCCAGTTCCTGGCGCGTTCTCGGCTTCTGGCCCGCCGTGATACTGATCCAGTCCGCGGTGTCGATTTCCATGGCGGCGTCGGCGTCGCCCCGGCGCAGGGCATCGAGTGAATGCTGGTACGCCGTGACGATTTCCTTCCGGGCCTCCTCCGCCGAATCCGTTGCGGAGGCGCCGAGCGCCGCGAGGCAGAAAAGCAGACAAACACCACTCCGCCATCGCATACGAACGTGAATTTATCACGTTCATCGGCTATCGCGGCATGCCCGGTAACGGCGCCAGAACCGGCGTCAGCGTACCCCAGCCCTGATCCTTCGCGGCTTTCATGTCCTTCTTCAGCTGATCCGGCAGCTTTGCATTGATCTGCGGACGGCCGTCCTGATTCCCCAGCACCCAGGCCACGGCCGCCACGGTCTTCGATACGGCGGCCATTTCCTTGTAATCGATCTTATCCGCGGTATCCGTGGGCCGGTGGTAATCGGGATGGAGCCCCGTTGTGAAGAACGCAATCGGGATGCCCATTTTCGCGAAATTGTAGTGGTCGCTGCGATAGAAAATACGCTGGCCGTTCGGTTGAGGGCCGAGATTGTCGTGCGTCGCGTCGGGCGCCGTGGTGTCGTAGAAATGATTGAGCGTGAGCTTCTGGAAGCCGCTGTTTACGGTCTCGATCGTCTTCCCCAGATCGTCGCTGCTGATCTGCGGTCCCACCACCAGCACCTCGCCGGGATTCACCAGCACGTGGGTAGGATCCGGATCCGTATAGCCGGGACCCTTCGTGCGGCCGATCATATCCATGTTGAGATTCGCCACCACTTTGGTGATATCGAAGGGCGGGTACTCGGCAAAATATTGGGAGCCCCACAGGCCCTTTTCTTCGCCCGCATTCCAGAGGAAGATGATGCTGCGTTTGGGGCGCATGCCTTGAGCCGCGCCTTCCGCATACGCCTTCGCCATGGCGAGCATGCCCGCCGAACCCGACCCGTCGTCATCGGCGCCGTTATTGATATTGTGGCCGTCGGGCTGAGGAGCGGCCAGACCGGTGTGATCGAGATGAGCGCTGATCACGACGTACTCGTTCTTAAGAACCGGGTCGCCGCCCTCGATAATGCCCACGACGTTCTCGCCATGCGACTGTTCGCTCCGCGTCACCAGTTTGAGGCTGATCTTCTTCGCCGCGGTGAACGCGAACGAGTCGAGTTTGGTGCTGGAACCGGCGCCGTAAAAGATCTGTGACGCGGTGGATTTCTCTCCCTGAAACAAAGCGTTCGTCATGCCGAGGGCGGCCGTGACCACCGGCACCGCCGGGCACGCCGCCGAGGCTTGCAGTTTCGGAACCCGGTACGCGGGGCCGTTCAGTGCGTTGCCGCCACGTCCCGCGCCCGCGCCGCCCCCGAAGCCAAACGCCGCATTGGGATTCGCCAGCGCGCTGAGTTCCTGAAAGCCGGCAACCGTGATAACGGCCAGCGCGCCCTGTTTGGCGGCAGCCTGCTCGGGCGTCAGGAAGTCGGTGCAGTTTTCGCCGAGCGGATTCGGCGCGCCGCGTCCCCCGCCACCCGCGCCGCCGCGGCCCTGCGCGGCATTCTGCTGCCGCGCCAGTTCAGCCGGAAGGCCTGCAACGACCACGATCTTCCCTTTCACATCGAGGCCCGCAAACGGATCGGTATTCGTCTTCGGAATCACGTAACCATTGCCGGCGAAGACAAGGTTGCCGGAGATGTCGAAGGGTTCGAGAGGCGCTCCGCCGCGCCCACCGGCGGCAACACTCCAGTCGCGGCCATACTCGAGTTCGGTCGTGCGCGGCGTGGGCGCGGCGGCGGTACCGGAAGCGGGTGCCGGACCGCGGCCTCCCCGTCCGCCACCCGCCGCGGGCGCGGTGATGGATGCCTTGCTTTCCGCCGGCACAATTTGTTTGCTCTGGAGTTCCAGCGGCATCAGGTAAGGCTGCAGCGGGCCGGTGGTGCCGGTCATGCTCCCGCCGGGTTTGAGATGCCATTCGGCGAGGTGGCTGGCCACATAAAGAGCGGCGGTGTCGAAGCCGCGCGACGGCAGATTGCGGCCCTCCAGAGGGTCGGAGGCAAGGAAGTACAAGTAAATTCTGAGTTGCTCCTCGCTGATCGCTTCCGCGTTGCCGAAGGCCGGAAGTGCCGGGCCGGAGGGTTTCGAAGCTTTGACCTTGGCGGGCGCGGCGGGGCTGGCGGAGATCGCGGGCATTAGACTCGCCAGACAGAGGGAGAGGAGTTTCGTCATTTTTCCTTTGGAATTCAGGCTAACGCAGGGCGCGGCAATCTCTGCAAGGCGTTTGCGGAGGCGGGGTGGTTACCGGTTTGAAACAAGAGATCGATGGTGCGAACGGGGAGGGTCGAACTCCCATGCCCTTTCGGGCGCTGGAACCTAAATCCAGAGCGTCTGCCAATTCCGCCACGTTCGCGCGATGCCGCCGAAAAACGAGCACAGCGTCGATTGAATTATAGCAACGGACGGGGCGGAACAGCCCGAATGGAAGGGCTATGCTAATCTGACTGAAGCAGGCCCCTCCGGGTGTCTTCGTCTTCAATCCTCTCCAGAGAGAGCCGGTAGCTCAGTTGGTAGAGCATCGCACTTTTAATGCGGTGGTCGCGGGTTCGAGCCCCGCCCGGCTCACCATTGTTTTCAATCCACGCAGCCAGTAATTTCGGCCACTCGCCGCCATGCTGAAACGTTTATCGCTGCGGATTCAGGCCGCGCCGTCCACCTCCGCTCCGGCCGTCGTCAGCAGCGCGTACTGATCCGGCAAGTACAGCGTTCGCCTGAGCCTCAGGTGAATTCCAAAAAGTAAGAATATTCACATTCGGCGGTACAATCCTCCGTATGCGATTACCCCTTAACCGTATCCTAGCCACCTCCCTCGTCGCCGTCGCTGCCTTCCTCACGGCCTCGCCGTAGGCACAAGCCGGATTCATCATGACAATCCAGCAGCAAGGAACCGACGTCGTGGAGAACGGCAGTGGTACCCTCAACCTGACCGCTCTTTCCGACGGAGGCACGTCGATCATCAGAAGCCTCGTGTATCCATCCCTTCCCCTCGGCAGTGGCATTGTCGGTGGCCCGACCGATTCGCTGACCTTGGAAGCCTGGTCCGGTATTTCCGGCCCTGCCAGTTTCGGCGCGGGCCCCTTAGCACCACGTCTTCGGGCAGCGGCGACACCGTTGGTGTTGATCGCCAATCTGGGCTTCTATTTGCCAACCACCTACGTTTCCGGCGAGGCGCTTTCCAATACTTCAACCTACTCCGACAAAACCATCGCGGGTCTGGGACTCACGCCGGGAACCTACACCTGGACATGGGGAACCGGCCCGACTGCCGACTCATTCCAGTTGCAGGTTGAGGCTGCCACACCCGAACCGGCAACCTTCGGCCTCCTCACCTTCGCCGCCGCCGGAATGCTGCTCGCCGGTTACCGCCGCCGCTGATCCCCTGAGCCTGGGGGCGCCGGATGCGATGACCGTTATCCGGCGCCCGCGGCTTTCCGCAGATTTCCGAGAGGCTCGGCAGGGCTGGATCCCATGCTCCTCAGTGATCACTGAGAACCGGCCAAACAGGATCACTGCCAAGCGGGCTATCGGAAATACTCAGGTCTGTAATCGCATCTGTCTCTCGACGCCAGCCGACTTCCGGGCTAAGCCATCCTGAAAGCCTGCCTCTTCCCCCCACAGCGCTATACTCTTCATCAGTCCCCGCGCCGATGTCTCGCTGCAGCCTCTGTCTCCTTATCGCGCTGCCGTTGATTGCCGTGGCCGGGAGCGCCGAGCCTCCGGCACGCCTCTCTCCCCCGCAGAATATGCTCTGGTCCTGGTTCGCCGAGGATGACTTCCGCCCCGCCGCCCCATCCGGAACCGGCGTCGCCTGGCTCGCCATGAGCCTGCAGTTCAGCCGCTCCGGTGTCTCCGTTGCACCTCGCGCCGCCAGCCTGCGCACCCCTCGCGGAATGTACGAAATGGCGGTCGTCCGCTTCAATTTTGAGCCGTCCGAATACCCGCCTGCCGGTATTTCTTCCTGGCATCCGCGCCAGCGCATCCAGGCCGAACAAAGCATTCTGGACCTGGTGCGTCTCACCGGCGCCACCTCGCTCCAGCTTGATTTCGACGCACCCGAATCGGCTCGCCCCTTCTATCGGGATCTCCTGCGATCTCTCCGTGCGCAATTGCCGGGGAATACTTACCTCTCAATTACCGCTTTGGCGTCCTGGTGCATGGAGCCAAAAAGCTGGCTGGCCTCCCTTCCGGTCGACGAATTCGTGCCCATGGTTTTCGATATGGGTCAATCCGGCGACGCGGTCCTGACCCTGCTGAAGCGGGGCGGGGAATTCCCGTTTCCAGGCTGCCGCACAACTCTTGGCATCAGGCAGTCAAGTTCCGACATACCCGCCAAACCGGGCGTTCGGATTTATCGATTCAATGGAGGACAACCCTGGAACGGCATTACACGAAGACAATTTCGGCCCTGATCCTCACAGCCGGCATCCTGTCCGCGGCTTGGTACGCAGCAGCCTGCGCGGTGGAAGAACCCGTCCCCGTATTCAGTTTCAGAAAACATCCCAACCTCCCGATTTCCCGTTTCCTGAACGGCCGTCTCGGAGTTGTGCAACCCACCTTTGCCCGATCCTGGCTGGTGGTCGCCTGGCGCTGGACGAACGGGACAGGTATGTCACCGTCGGAAACCGAGCAGGCGCGTTCATATTATCGCGACCGCCAGCAGGGTTCCCTCTATCAGGGTTGGGTGAAAGAGACCGAGAACTGGCCGGCCAAATGGCGCCAACTCCGCGCTTCAGTCCCGAATCCGCCGCCCCCGAAAGTTTCTCCGGTCACCAATGGCCAAATCGCGTACGATCCCGACACCCATCAGTTTTCGCTGAATTGCGCGGAGGACGCCTTCCGGACCGCCGTTCATACCTTCGATAGCCGCCGCAACCGCTTCGGCGCCTCCAGCACTGCCTTCCGATCCTGGCTGACCGCTCAGGACACGGTTTTTTCCAATTGCGATGGAACCCGGCTCTTCCTGCCTGTGACGGCATCCGCGGACCTTCCGGTCGTGATTCAGCAAGACCGCGACTACCAGATCGCCGCGGCTCTCTTCTACGCCGCGCACTATCCGGAAGCCCTCTTACGCTTCCGCGCCATCGCAAGTGAAAAGAAATCGCCCTGGTCTGCAATCTCGAACTATTTGATTGCCCGGACTCTTTACCGTCTGGGCAGTATGCCCGAGGTGAAGGGAGAAGTCAGTCGAATTCTCGCGGACCTCTCTCTCACCGGAATCCATGGCATGACGTGGAACCTCATGGAGCGCGCCGGGCTGCACGAGCGTGACCAGAATTACTTCATGGAGTTGGCCCGCCTTCTCTCCTCCCCGGGGCAGGACAATGGCTTCCGTGAGGAGCTCTGGAATTACACCGACATTTACGACAGCATCATCGGTCCCGCCGATCCGAACCGGGAGTATTGGTACGGCCCGGATAACCAACCTCCCGACGAACAGCGCTTCCGTTCGGTCCCGATGACCGACTGGATCCATTCATTCCAGTCTCGTGACCCCGCCGCTCATGCGCGAACTCTTGCCGAATGGAAACGCTCCCGTTCCATCCCCTGGCTCCTCGCCGCGTTGACCCATGCAAACGGCAAAGAGCCGGACGCTCCCGCTCTCATCGACGCTGCGGGCCTGATTCCGCGGCAATCCCCCGCATATCTCACGGCAACCTGGCACCGAATCCGTCTGAATGCGGAGCGTGGCCGCGCCGCCGAAAGCCGCGGCGAACTCGACGCTCTGCTGAATTCTCCCGAACTGCGGGATCTTCCCTCTGAGTTGAATCTCTTTCTCAGCCTCCGTATGGTCGCCGCTGCGGACTTCCCCGAGTTCCTGCACTTCGCCTTGCGCAACCCGGTCCTGGTAGTCTACAGCGACAACCTGGGCGAATTGCCGGACCAAAAGGCTGCCGACTCCCTCCGCGCGGCGTGGACACCGCACGCTTCGCTGGACCGCGACGCCACCACCCTGCTGAATTTCAGCACGCCCTTCGATCTCCTCGAACAGGCGGCCCGCTCCGCCGGTTTTCCCACTGTACTGCAACAGGAAATTGCCCTGACCGCCTTCGTCCGCGGCCTGATGCTGAACCGCGACCTCACTAGAACCGCAAATGCCCTCGAGGCCGCCACGCCGGACCTGAAACCAGCTATCGCGGAGTGGGGGGCCGCCGCGACCCCGGCAGAAAAACGCTTCATGGCGGCCCTGCTCCTGCTGCGCCGGCCCGAAGCCAGACCCTACCTGAAACCCGGTATTTCCCGCCTCTCCAAACCCGGCATCCTCGACACGTATCGCGACAACTGGTGGTGTCCCATGGATATCGTCCAGCCCCTGCAACGTCGTCAGGAGGAGTTTCGCCGTCTCCTCATCCGCACGACACCCCAACCCGACTTCCTCGAAACAGGCACGGCCGCGTTAGAAATCGCTCTCATCGAAAAGGAGGGCAATGCCCCGGAGTTCCTCGGACGAATCGTGCTCTCTTGGGCGAAGGATCACCCCGAAGACACCCGCGTGGCGGAGGCTCTCCACCGCGTGGTCGTTGCGACCCATCTCGGTTGCGCCGACATCGCTACACCGGAGATCAGTCGATCCGCCTTTCAGCTCCTTCACCGCAGATTTCCGAAGTCGGAATGGGCCAGACGAACGCCTTACTGGTATAGCGAGTACAGCATTCGGCAGAGCCTGCCAAAGTGATCTGACCAACCACGACGAATATGCAGGACGATCCAGGGACGCCGGGCATTTGTACTTCGGACTTCATCAGGAAAACTCAGAAGGCTTCCGGACGGGAGTTGCCGAACTGACTCAGGAGCAGCAAACGGCCCGAACGAAGACGACCTGGGCGGTGGTCGCTCGGTTGAAACGCGGAGGGAGTAATCCTTCCATCCGAACTCTGAAAGAGTATGCGAGTGCAGCCGGCAGTTGATCTCACGTTGGGCAGGCGTCTGCTATGAGGCCGGATTTGCACGCGGGTCAGGCCGGGAAGTGGTCTGCCCCGCGGGAGATTCCGTCATGCGCCGAACGCAATCCGGAACAGCCCCGCGAGTGCGCGAACCTGTTCAGTATCATGAAGACTGCCACCCGAACCACATGACGTTTCCTCAGGCAGCGCGTCATCACCTTCCCGCGGGCCCTTAGCTCAATGGTTAGAGCAGCGGACTCATAATCCGTTGGTTGCAGGTTCAAGTCCTGCAGGGCCCACCACTCCTTCCGCAACACCCCAACCTGCTCACACCAAAAAGGAAAAGACGAAGAAATTCGTCGAAGAAATAAAGAACTGTTGAAAAGATAAAAAGGAAGGATTTGGCGGGGACGACGGGGCTCGAACCCGCGACCTCCGACGTGACAGGCCGGCGCTCTAACCAACTGAGCTACGTCCCCGCTATGTGTCGGAACTTCTTCATAGTAACACGCGCGTCACGTCGCCCGCACCACCAAATCGCGCCTTTTCCTTACCACCCTCCGCCATCCCCCAAACCACTCAAAACATTACCTCTCCGCCCCCGACCCGCCCCCGTGCATCCCGATCTTCAGCGTCTTCATATCCACCGGAGCCCCCTCCGTCGCCACTTCCTCCTTGTCGTACGGACCCGCCCCCTCCTCCTGCGCCCCCACGAACTCATTCAGCTCCCGCTCCGCCTCTTCCCTCTCCAGCCCGTACCGCTCCTCCAACCGCCCCAACAGCAGATTCCGGTCGCCATTCGCCACCGCCAGATCGTTCCCCGT
Organism: uncultured Acidobacteriia bacterium; assembly: GCA_903851195.1. GTDB lineage: Bacteria > Acidobacteriota > Terriglobia > Bryobacterales > Bryobacteraceae > BOG-234. The sequence continues at coordinate 146,602 of CAINNJ010000064.1, read as the reverse complement.
CAGTTTGCCCCACTTCTTCTGTAAAACCGCCCCCATCTGCTTCCAGTTGCCGTGCACCTGATCCCAGTTCATAAAATTCTTTACTCCTCGCACCCAAACCGTGCAACTGCATCGCCATCCAAACGCAAAAAGGCGCCGACAGCGGATGCCATCGGCGCCTTTCCCTCAACCGTTTCAGCGGAACTAAAAAACTTCCGCCCGGACTACCGGATCCGCAAATCCCGCCCCGTCATATCCTTCGGCTGCCGTTCCCCCAGCACCCCCAGAATCGTCGGCGCAATATCCTGCAAAGACCCGCCCATCCGTAACTTATCCGCCGAGTCGTCCACCAGAATGAACGGCACCGGATTCGTCGTGTGATACGTGTGCGGCCCCTTCGTGATCGGATCGATCATCGTCTCCGCGTTCCCGTGATCCGCCGTAATCACCCAGCGCCCGTTCTTTTCCTTCAGACGCTGCCAGATCCGGCCCAGGCACTCGTCGATCTTCTCGACCGCCCGCACCGTCGGCTCCATCTTCCCGGAATGCCCCACCATGTCCGCGTTCGCGAAATTCATCACGATCACGTCGAAGTCTTTCTTCCCCATGGCATCCAGCACAATCTGCGTCACGCCGTCCGCGCTCATCTCCGGCTTCAGATCGTACGTCGCTACCTTCGGGGACGCCACCATCTCGCGCTCCTCCCCGGTAAACGGCTTCTCGATCCCGCCATTGAAGAAGTACGTCACATGCGCGTACTTTTCCGTCTCCGCGATGCGCAGATTCTTCCAGTTCAGCTCCTGGCACACGTAGCCCATGATGTTGTTCAAAGGCTCACGCATCAGCACGGCCGGAATGTTCAGCGACTTGTCATATACCGTCATCGTCGCGAACTTCAGGTTCCGCGGAGCCTTACTCCGCGCCGGCTGCTCCAGCGTCGCGCTCGTCAGCGCTTCCGTCATCTCCCGGCCGCGGTCCGCCCGGTAATTGAAGAAGAAACACGCATCGCCTTCGCGGATCAGCCCCACCGGCTCGTTCCGGCCGTCCACCATCGTCACCGGCTCCACGAACTCGTCGGTCACGCCCTTCGCGTACGACCGCTTCATCACTTCCACCGCGTCGGTCGCCTTCTCGCCCGTGCCCAGCACCATCGCGTCGAAAGCCCGCTCCACGCGCTCCCAGCGCTTGTCCCGGTCCATCGCGTAATAACGTCCGGAAATCGTCGCGATCGTCCCCGTGCCCAGCTCCCGCATCTTCTGCTGCAGTTCGCGGATCCGGTCGATCCCGCTCTCCGGCGGTGTATCCCGCCCGTCCATGAAGCAGTGCACGAACACCTGCTCCACTTTTTCTTTCTTCGCCATCAGCAGAATCGCGTAGAGATGCTCCTGCAGCGAATGCACCCCGCCATCGCTCAGCAGGCCCATGATGTGCAGCCGCCGCCCGGCGCGCGCATGGTGCATCACGTCTTTGAGCACCGGGTTCTCATACAGCTCGCCCGTCGCGATCATCAGGTCGATCCGCGTCACGTCCATGTGGACCACGCGCCCCGCCCCGATATTCAGATGCCCCACCTCGCTGTTGCCCATCTGGCCTTCCGGCAACCCGACCGACGGGCCCGAAGTCTGCACCAGCGTATTCGGAAATTCCCGCAGCAGCATGTCGTAAGTCGGCTTGCGCGCGGCCGCAATCGCATTCCCCTCCACGGCAGGGGAAAAACCCCAGCCGTCGAGGATCGTCAGAATCAGTGGCTTGTGCCTGGACATTATTGCCGGAACGCCTTCCGGCCCGGGAACTTCGCGGCCGCGCCCAGTCTCTCTTCAATCCGGAGCAGCTGGTTGTACTTCGCGATGCGATCGGTCCGGCTCGCCGAACCCGTCTTGATCTGCCCCGCGTTCGTCGCCACCGCCAGATCCGCGATGAACGGATCTTCCGTCTCGCCCGAACGGTGCGAAACCACCGCCGTATAGCCGTTCTTGAACGCCGTCTGCATCGCGTCCAGCGTCTCCGTCAGCGTGCCGATCTGGTTGACCTTCACCAGAATCGAATTCGCCACGCCCGTCTCGATGCCCCGCGTCAGCCTCGCCGTATTCGTCACGAACAGATCGTCGCCCACCAGCTGCGTGTTCGAGCCGATCGCGTCCGTCAGCAGCTTCCAGCCCGCCCAGTCGTCTTCCGCCAGCCCGTCTTCAATCGAGACGATCGGATACTGCCGCCGCCAGTTGGCATAAAACTCCACCATCTGCTCGCTCGTCCGCCGGCTCTTGTCGGACTTCTTGAACACGTACATCCCGTCCTGGTAAAACTCGCTCGACGCCGGATCGAGGGCGATGCCGATCTCGTCGCCCGGCTTGTACCCGGCCAGCGTGATCGCCTCAAGCACCACTTCCAGCGCTTCTTCGTTCGACTTCAGATTCGGCGCGAAACCGCCTTCGTCGCCTACGGCCGTCGAATAGCCGCGCTTCTTCAGCACCGTCTTCAGGTTGTGGAACACTTCCACGCCCATCCGCAGCGATTCGGAGAATTTGCTCGCCCCGTACGGCACCACCATGAACTCCTGCATGTCGACCGAGCTGTCCGCGTGCGCGCCGCCGTTGATGATGTTCATCATCGGCACCGGCAGCATGCAGGCGCTCACGCCGCCCAGATAACGATAGAGCGGAGTCCGCTGCGAAGCCGCCGCCGCCCGCGCGATCGCCATCGAAACAGCCAGCATCGAATTCGCGCCCAGGTGGCCCTTGTTCGGCGTCCCGTCGGCGTCGATCATGATCTGGTCCAGCTTCGCCTGCAGCGTCGCGTCGTGGCCGTGCAGCGCCGCCGAAATCGGCCCGTTGATATTCGCCACCGCCTGCAGCGTTCCCTTGCCCAGATACCGGCTCTTGTCGCCGTCGCGAAGCTCCACGGCTTCATGCTCGCCCGTCGAGGCTCCGCTCGGAACCGCCGCGCGCCCGACGCTGCCGTCCGCCAGAAAAACCTCGGCTTCCACCGTCGGATTACCGCGGGAATCCAGGATCTCCGTTCCGCTTACTCGAATGATTGTTGACAATGATTTCTCCTGTTTCTGAACTTTTTCTTCGCGCTTTACCGCTGCGGCGTTAACGTCCGGCGCGCGGAGCCGGCACCACCGTGATTCCGGATTCGGTGACCACGCGCCCCAGCGCCCGGTCCTCCTCCGGATCGAATCCCACACTGCTGTTCTCCGGCAGAATCACACCTTGGTCGAGAATCGCCCGCCGCACCCGGCTGTATCGCCCGATCACCACATGCGGCATCATGATCGATTCCTCCACCTCGCAATAGCTGTTCACCCGGACAAACGGCGCCAGTACGCACCGCCTCACCCGGCCCCCGGATACAATGCAACCGGGCGACACCATCGAATCGATCGCCGAGCCCATTCGCTGACCTTCTTCACCAAATACAAACTTCGCGGGCGGAGCCTGGACGGGACGCATCCGGATAGGCCAGTGCAGGTCGTACAGATTGAACTCGGGCGAGACGGAGATCAAATCCATATTCGCATCGTAGTAAGCGTCGAGCGTCCCCACGTCCCGCCAGTACCGCGCCGCCTTGGCGTTGATATCGATGAAATCGTAGGCCACCACCCGCCGCTTCCCCAGGCACCGCGGCAGAATGTCCTTCCCGAAATCGTGCGATGAAGCCGGGTCCAGCGCGTCCGCCCGCAGTTCCTCCACCAGCACTTTCGTGTTGAAAACGTAAATCCCCATCGACGCGCTGATCATCTCCGGGTCGAATGCCGACCGCACCGGCCGCCCGTGCTTCGGCTTCTCCTCGAACCCCCGCACCCGGTAATCCGCGTCGATCTCCGCTACCCCGAACCGGTCCGCCTCCGCCGGATTGATCTGAATCGTCGCGATCGTAATATCCGCCCGCTGACTCTGGTGCCACGCCAGCATGTCGCCGTAGTCCATCTTGTAAATGTGGTCGCCCGACAGCACGACCACGTAATCCGGCGCCTCCGTCAGAATGCTTTCCAGATTCTGGTAGATCGCGTCCGCCGTCCCCTGGTACCACTCGTCGGAAACCCGCTTCATCGGCGGCAGCACCTCGATGAACTCGCCCAGCGTGGAACTGAAGATCTGCCACCCGTCCCGGATGTGCCTGTTTAGTTCCAGTGACTTGTATTGTGTTAGGATGAAAATTCTGCGAATGTCGGAGTTTGCGCAGTTCGACAGCGTGAAGTCGATGATTCGATAGACGCCCCCGAAGGGCACGCCCGGTTTTGCGGTGTCTCGGGTGAGAGGATACAGCCGTTCGCCCGCTCCTCCCGCCAGCAGCACCGCCAGCACATTCACCATGAGATTGTGCCCGTTAGGTAGTTCCTGATGAGGTTTTCCATGGCAGGGCGGCTCCGGTCGGGTCGATTAAAAACCGGCCGGGCGTCGAAAAAGTTTATCGGGCTTGACTTTTGCGATCAAGTCCATATGATATCAGTACCTTCGCCCGTTTCTGTTAAGAATTGGCGAAGGGCAATTCAGGATGAGTTGGGGGGTGTGGTTCATTGGCTGAAGTAAGGCTACAGGAGGGGGAAACGTTGGAAAACGCCCTCCGCCGCTTCAAAAGAAAAGTGCAGCAGGAAGACATCATTAAAGAGGTCAAACGGCATTCTTTCTATTTGAAGCCGGGCGAGAAAAAGCGGGTTAAGGCAGCGCTTGCCCGCAAACGCAACCGGAAGAAGAGTCGCCGGGAAGTCGAATAACCGGAAAGGCGAAGCGGCCTTACAGTCGCTTCGCCTTTTCCATTCCGGGCGCAAACCCGGATTTGCAAAAAGCGAAAGCGGGATTTTGCAGGATGGGTACCATGGCCGAATTTCAGGATCGCGTTCTCAAATGCGTCGACTGCGACGCCGATTTCGTCTTCACCTCGGGCGAGCAGCAGTTCTACCACGATAAAAACTTCCGGAACGAGCCCAAACGGTGTAAGGCCTGCAAAAACAAACGCCAGTCCGGCGCCGGGGAACGCAGCGGACCTCCCGGCCGCGTCGAAACTTCCGCCATCTGCTCCCAGTGCGGACGCGACACCACCGTGCCCTTCCGCCCCACCCAGGGCCGCCCTGTCTTCTGCCGGGAATGCTTCCAGAGCCGGCGAACCACGGGCGCCGCCGCCGGTTAGAACGCGGCTGCATCTGGCCCGCCATCTTCATCCGCTCTCAGGTGCCTTGAGATTTCGACGCCTTTGCAATATCCTTAGGCAAAAGCCGGACCGGTTTTTCCGGGGTCTCTTACCCCTCTCTGCCGCGTTCCTTAGAATAACCACCATCATTAACAACCCAATGGATCTCAGCGAACCGTCCTTAGAGCGTCTCCGGCTTAAACTTCGTTACAAGGTCCTCTATCACGTCGGACACGGCTGCGCTGATGTGGACGATCTCGTGCAGGAAAGTCTCGCGCGCTTCATCCGCGCCGGCCAGCGCCAGCAAATCCGGAATACCGAGGAACTCGGCGCCTTCCTCAACGGCGTCTGCCGGAATGTGATTCTGGAATACCGCCGCCGCATGCGGCGCGAACCGAATCTCGATCAGGATATGCCGATCCCCGACACCGGCATCCGCCCCGAAGCGGAAATTCTCGAAATGCGCGACGCCATCGACAATGGCCTCGCCGAACTGGCCGAACGGGATCGCGCCATCCTCCGCTCTCTCTATCTGGAGGGCAGGGAAAAGGACGAAATATGCCAGGAATGGAATATGTCGGATGCGCAGTTCCGCGTGGTCCTCTTTCGGGCCAAGGAACGTTTTCGAAGAGCTTACGGACCCCGGTGAAACGAAGCGGGTCGAAGTGGCACGTTGTGAATGGAAGAAGAGCATGAACTGCAGGATGGAACCGATTCAGCGTGAACAGATTATTGCGAAATACCTTTCGCGATCCCTCGATTCCGATGCCGTCGAGGAGTTTGAAGGCCACTACCTCGGTTGCGACGAATGCTTTGACGAACTGCGCGTCAGCGAACTTCTCGCCGCGGATCTGCGCGATTCGCCCGGCCGGTCGCAGTCGAACATGGCCTGGCGCAGTACGGAGGGCGTCGCCGTCCTCCAGTTCCGGAACGCCTCGGAACTGACCCACGCCGCCAATACCCTCGACGACCTTCGCCGCGAAGTCCTGGAGCAACCCGACTCCCGCGTCATCATCGACCTCGGCCGCGTCACCAAAATCGATTCCGCCGGCCTCGGCCAGCTCATGAGCTGCTACTCCCACCTGGTCCGCAACCAGGGTGGCCTCAAGGTCGTCAACGCCACCCCGGAAATTACCAGGCTCCTCGAAATGACCGGCATCAGCAGCCTGATCCCGTCTTTCACCAGTGAGCAGGACGCCGTCAAGAGCTTCCGCAACTGATTCTTCATACAATTCCGTGCAGAAATTCACGGAACAAACGGTCGGGCGAACCGCCCGTATAGAATCAACTTATGGCTACGGAAGCCGCCATTAACCCGGCGGTCGCGAAACTCAATGAGGTACGTGCCGAAATTGGCAAAATCATCGTCGGGCAGCAGAGCGTCGTGGACGGCGTCCTCATCTGCCTGCTTGCATCCGGTCATGTTCTGCTCGAAGGCGTTCCCGGCCTCGGCAAAACAACTCTCCTCCGCACGCTCTCTCGCGCGCTGAGCATCCGTTACTCCCGCATCCAGTTCACGCCCGATCTCATGCCCGCCGATATCGTCGGCAGCATGATCATGGAAACCGACGAAAGAGGCCACAAAGTCCTCCGTTTCCAGGCCGGGCCGATTTTCGCGAACCTCGTGCTGGCCGACGAAATTAACCGCGCGACTCCCAAGACGCAGTCCGCCCTGCTCGAAGCCATGCAGGAGCGTACCGTTACCAGCGGCACCACCACCCATGAGCTCGAATCGCCCTTCCTCGTCATGGCGACCCAGAACCCGATCGAAATGGAAGGCACCTACCCGTTGCCCGAAGCCCAGCTCGATCGCTTCCTGATGAAAATCATCGTGCCCTATCCCTCCCGCGCCGAACTGAGCCGGATCGTGGAGCGCACCATCGCCCGCGAGGAAAATCACGTGCACGCCGTCCTCGGCCGCGATCAGGTCCTCGAACTCCGCGCCACCTGCCGCGAGGTGCTCATCGCCCCCCACGTGCAGGACTTCGCCGTCTCCCTCGTCATGGCGACGCAGCCCGATCAGAAGGAAGCGCACGAGGATACGAAGAAATATATCCGCTATGGCAGTTCTCCCCGCGGTGCCCAGGCGCTCGTGGAGTGCGGCCGCGTCCTCGCCCTGATGCGTGGCCGCTATCACCTCAGCATCGACGACATTAAGGAAATCGCGGTGTCCGTGCTCCGCCACCGTGTGATATTGAATTTTGACGCCCACGCCGACGGCAAGACGCCAGACATGATTCTGGCTTCGATCATTTCCGGAGTATCCGCCCAGACTGCCGCAGCGTAGTCCGGGCGAACCTAAATTTACGGAAGGTTTCGCTTGCCCAATCCGCTTCTCGACCGGCACTTTCTGGAACGGCTCGAACGTCTGACCATTCACTGGCAGCGCTCCTTCCCAGGCCTTGTGGGCGGACACAACCGTTCCAACTTCGCCGGCGGAGGCCAGGAATTTCTCGATCACCGGAACTATCACAGTGGCGACGACCTCCGCGCCGTCAACTGGCGGGCCTTCATGCGCCTCGACAAAATGTTCCTCAAGATGTTCCAGATCGAGCCGCGCGTCCCCGTCCGCCTGCTGCTCGATACCTCGGTGTCCATGTCGGCCACCGGCACGCCCAACAAATTCGATTACGCTCTCCAGTTAGCTGCGTCTCTTTGTTATGTGGGCCTCGTCCGCCTCGATACCATCGAAGTCCTCCCCTTCTCGAACGCCATCCACGAAGGCAAAACCTGCGGCGGCGGACGCCATCGCTTTACCCCGCTCTCCCGCTTTCTCGAAGGCCTGAAACCCGCTGGCTCCACGAACTTCCTCGCGGTCTCCCGCCAGTTCCTCAATGACTTCCCCCAGCGCGGCCTCGTCATCGTCATCTCCGACTTCCTCGACGAAGCCGGCTGCGAAAAGGCCCTCCAGTACATCGGCGACTACGGCAACGAACTGATGCTCATCCAGCTCTGGGCCGACGAAGACCGCACCCCGCCCTGGTCCGGCGAATTCGACTTCGTGGACGCCGAAAGCAACGCCCGCCTCCACATTCACGTCGATGCCGACGCCCGGCGTCACTACACCGAGGCCTTCGACCTGTTCTCCGCGTCCATCAAGACCGTTGCCATGCGGAACAACGGCAAGTACACCGGCCTGCCCACTTCCCTGTCTCTCGAAGAAGCCATCTTCGGCAGCATGGCCCGAACCCGGAGCATTGCCTAAGTGGAGTTCCTCAACCTCACCCTCGCGCAGTTCCTCGTCACCTTCGGGGCCGTCGCCGCCTTCTCCGTCGCTCTCTACCTGCTCGACCGCACCCGCCGCCGCCTGGTCGTCTCCACCCTCCGCTTCTGGGTCACGCCCGGCCAGCCCGCCCCGGTCTCCCGCAACCGCAAGGTCAACCAGCCGCTCTCTTTACTTCTCCAGTTGCTCGGCATGCTGCTGCTCCTGCTCGCCATCGCCGAATTCCAGTTCGGCGGCACGCTGAACAAACGCCGCGACCACGTCCTCGTCCTCGACACCAGCGCCTGGATGGGCGCCTCTCTGCCCGGCGCCAACAACGGCAACACACTCATGGATCTGGTCCGCGCCAACGCCCTCGGCTGGCTCCGCGCCGTCCCTCCCTCCGACCGCGTCCTCGTCGTCCGCGCCGATGGCCTCGCCACCCCCGCCACCTCCTGGGAGTCCGACCGCCGCAAAATCGCCCGCGCGATCCTCGAATCCCAGCCCGGCGCCACCGCCCTCAATCTCTCCCAGAACCTCGAATTCGCCCGCGAACTCCAGCGCCAGAGCGGCGCCACCGCCGGCGAAATCGTCTACGCCGGGCCCGGCCGCATCTCCGCCCGGGAGGCCAACAGCATGAGCCTGCCTCCCATTCCCGCCTTCCGCATCCTCAATGTGGATGACACCGTCGAAAACGCCGGTCTCCGCAGCGTTGGCGCGCGCCGTTCCGATACCGACCCGGGCACCTGGGACATCCTCGTCCGCGTCCGCAACTACGGCAAAACCGCCCGACTCGCCAACGTCACTCTGAACTTCGGCAAAGCCCCCATGGGCCTGCATCCCCTCGAGCTCGCGCCCGGCGCCGAGAAAGAAACGGTCTTCAAGGTCCGCACCCGCGCCGCCGGCATCCTCGAAGCCCGCCTCTACCCGAAGGATGCTTTCGCCGCCGATAACTACGCCGCCCTCGAACTCCCCGAACAACGCGTCCTCCACGTCGTCGCCTACACCGACCAGCCCGACCTGATGCGCCCCGCCCTCGCCTCCGACCCGCGCGTCAACGCCGAATTCCGGCCCAAATCCCAATACACCCCGGCCAACGACGGCCTCGTTATCCTCGACCGCTTCCACCCGCAAACCAGCCCTCAGGGCAACGTACTCTGGATCGATCCGCCGTCCGACAAGCCCCCCATCCCCATCCGCGAACGCGTCGAAAAACCCGAAGGTCTCCGCTGGATCCCCGACCAGCCCCTCACCGAAGGCCTCCGCGCCCGCAACACGCAGATCGAGTCCGCCTCGGTGTTCGAAATGGGCCCGGGCACCCAGCGCATTGCCGAAATTGAGAAAGGTCCCGTCCTCGTCGCCCGCACCAGCGACGACGGCAAAACCCGCACGGTCGTCATCGGCTTCAACCCCTTCGCCGGCACCATGCGCTACGAACTCACCACCCCGCTGCTGCTCGCCAACATCCTGCGCTGGATGGAACCGGGCGTCTTCCGCGAAGTTGACGTCGCCACCCAAAGCACCGGAGCCGTCTCCGCCCCGGTTCCCGCCGCGCTCACCCGGCCCGCCGAACGCAACGCCGTCCAGGTCCTCACCGATAACGGCACCGTTCTCCCCTTCAACATCCGCGACCGCGCCGTGCAGTTCTTCGCCGGCGAACCGGCCCGCGTCCGCGTCATCGCCGGGAACTCCGAACGCGTCTTCTCCCTCACCCTCCCGGAAATGTGGGACACCAAATGGACCGCGCCCACCAACGCCCGCAAAGGCGTCCCCGCCTGGACCGACACCTTCCGCCGCAGCCACACCATCTGGCCCTGGCTCGCCCTCGCGGGACTCGGCCTGCTCCTTGCCGAGTGGATTATCTACGGTAATTTCGCCAGCTCACGCATCCATGTCGTGAAATCGGCCAGCGTAAAATCCGGTTTAGGGAGCGCCGCATGATCTTCGAACGCCTCTGGGCACTCCTCCTGCTCCCGCTGCCCCTCGGCTGGCTGGCCTGGGAATGGCGCCGTCAGCTTCGCCACGCCCCGCTGCTCCTCAAAGGCGGCATGGCCGTCGCCGTTGTCCTCGCCCTCGCCGAACCCGTCTTCGAGTCCCGCGACCACAAAGTCGCCCTCGCGGTCCTCATGGACACCTCGGCCAGCATTACCGACGAGGATCTGACCCGCGAAGCCTCTCTGCTTCGCCAGATGGACAGCGCCCGCGGCTCCAACCTCCTGAGCATCATCCCGTTCGCCCGCACTCCCCGCGCGCTCACCGCAGAGGAAATCGGTTCGCACATCGGCCGCACCACCGGCAGCAACGGACGCGGCACCAACCTCGAAACCCCCATCCGCTCCGCCCTCGCCTCACTGCCCGCCGGAACCATCCATCGCCTTGTCCTTGTCAGTGACGGCAACGAAAACGAAGGCGCCGCCACCCGCGCCGCCTGGCAGGCCCAGCAGTTAGGCATCCCCATCGACACCATCGCCCTCGCCGGACGCACCCAGCCCCAACTCCAGACCCAGGCCGTCGGCGTCCCCGGCGCCGTCTTCACCGGCGAGCGTTTCCCCGTTGACCTCACCATCTTCTCCCCCAAAGCCACCCAGGCCACCATCGACCTCGCCGCCGAAGGCAAGACCATCGGCACCCATCAGGTCGCCCTCGCCGCCGGTGAAAATCGCGTCCGCATCCGCGCCAGCCTCAACGCCGCCGGCGCCATCGACCTCAGCGGCAAAGTCCAGGCCCCCGGCATGGGCGAGTCCCGCTTCGAAAACGCCGTCGCCGTACGCCGTCCCAAAGTCGTCTGGGTCTCTGAAGACCCCGCCGGCACCGAAGAGCACATCGTCGGCGTGCTTACCGCCAACAAGTTCGATTTCTCGCCAGCCAAAGCCCTGCCCGCGAACCTCGACGACGCCCAGCTCCTGGTTTTCAATAACGACAATATGGAAGCCCTTCGCCCCGCCGACAAACAGCGCGTCGAAGCGTTCGTCCAGCGCGGTGGCGGCGCTCTCTGGATCGCTGGCGAACGCAGCGCCTACGTCGATAAAAAAGGACAGCCCGAAGACGCTCTCGACCGTACCTTCCCCGCCAAACTCGCCCCGCCCCGGTCACCCGAAGGCACCGCCGTCGTCCTCATCATCGACAAATCGTCTTCCATGGAAGGCAAGAAGATCGAACTCGCCCGCGCCGCCGCCATCGGCGTGGTGGAAAACCTTCGCCCTGACGATTTTGTCGGCGTCCTGATGTTCGACAACTCCTTCCAGTGGGCCGTGCCCATCCGCAAAGCCGACGACAAGCCGCTGCTCAAGCGCCTCATCGGCGGCATCACCCCGGACGGCGGCACCCAGATCGCGCCCGCCCTCAACGAGTCCTACCACCGCATCGCGCCCCTGAACTCCACCTACAAGCACATCGTGCTGCTCACCGACGGTATCTCGGAGGAAGGCGACAGCCTCACCCTTTCCCGCGAAGCCGCCAACAACCGCGTGACCATCTCCACCGTCGGCCTCGGGCAGGACGTCAACCGCGCCTACCTCGAACACATCGCCACCAACGCCAAAGGCAAGTCGTACTTCCTGAATGACCCCACCGGCCTCGAACAGATCCTGCTGAAAGACGTGAAGGAGCACACCGGCACCACCGCCATCGAGAAGCCCATCAAGGCCCTCGTGCGCCACCCCTCCGACCTGCTCGACAAGGTCGACATCCCCTCCGCCCCGGTCCTCGCCGGCTACGTCCGCTTCGACCCCAAGCCGTCCGCCGACCAGATCCTCGAAGTCGACGAAAAGGACCCGCTCCTCGTCCGCTGGCAGTACGGCCTCGGCCGTTCCGCCGTCTTCGCCTCCGACGCCAAGAGCCGCTGGGCCGCCAGTTGGGTCGGCTGGAACGGCTTCGACCGCCTCTGGACCAACATCTTCCGCGATCTGCTCCCGCACGGCAACGAAAGCGAAGCGGTCGCCCGCTATGACGCTCCCAATGAGGAACTCGTCGTCGACTACCACCTCTCCACCCAGGCCCTCGAACCGACCGTCCCCCCGGACCTCTACGTCATAGGCCCCGGCAACTTCCGCAAACCGCTCGACGTCAGCCGCGTCTCCCCCGGCAACTTCCGCGGCCGCATCCGCATCGGTGCACTCGAAGGCCTCTTCCGCGTCCGCCCGCTCAACGAAACCCGCGCCTTCCCCGAAGTCGGCCTCTACCGCCAGGAATCCGAACTCTCCGACTACGGCTCGAACGAGGCGCTGCTGAAATCCATCGCCCTCGCCACCGGCGGACGCTTCAATCCCTCCGCCCGCCAGCTCTTTGACGATGGTGGCCACTACATCGAATCCACCCTGCGCCTCTGGCCCGGCCTGCTCGCCCTCGCGCTGTTACTGAACCTCATCGAACTCGCCATGCGCAAATGGCGCGGTATCGTCGAAAGCCTGCGCGGGCGCAGCCCGAAGCCCACCCGCATCGCCGCCTGACGCCCCTCGTCGGTTAATCGGTAGTGGATCGCTGCTTTCTGCGACAGGTTGGGGCTGATGCACTAAAATCGGTGATACAACCACAGTTCGTGCGGAAATTATCGTCACGAATGCCGGATGACATCCCTGCCACATGATGGAGTCTTGAGGCGATATATGTGGTGATTGGTCAAAATGGCAATCACAAATCGGGATCAACAGGAACTGGATCAGTTGCATTCGGAGTTTTACCCTCGGTACAGGGGCCTGAAAGAGGATTATTTCGCGCTGCTGTACCTGACGAAAAAATTCGGCGGGCATGCGGAGGATTTCGTTAGCTGCGTTGCATTCGGCAATAACGATTACGGCATTGATGCCTACCATATCGACAGGAACGGGCGGAATCTGTTTCTTTATCAGTTCAAGTGGTCGGAGAATCATGGTCTTTTCAGGGATTCCCTGGATCGCATTACCGACGCCGGAATCCCTCGCATCTTTGGCAACCCGTTCCAGGATCCCACGCAAAATGAACTCCTTGCGAGGCTGAAGGCCGACCTTGAAGAGAACCAGGCTTTAATCGATCGGGTCTACATTCACTTCGTCTTTAAAGGCGACCTGAACGCCGCCGAAAGCAGTAAAGGGCTTCAGGAGCGGAGGGAAAGGCTTGCCGGGAAAAAGTGGTTCATCCGGGCGTACTTCAAAGGCCGCGAAGTCGACGTGAAGGACGCGGAATTCGTCTCTGATCGGCGTTCCACTCCGGTCCCCCCGTCCCGCGATTCCCACACTGTGGTATTCACCTCCGGCACAGTATCGGCGCGAATGCCTGACCGGGACACGGTGCTCCACGTTGGTTTCGTCCCGATCATGGACCTGCACCGGATACATAAGGAACTTGGCCCGATTTTCCTGGATAGAAACATTCGTGCCGGCCTGTCGGCTGAAAATCCTCCTAACAAGCGAATAAGGGCAGCGCTGTCGGACATCGTCCTGAAGGAGCAGAAACCGCCCGAACTTTTCACGTTTAACCACAACGGGGTCACGCTCGCAGCCGGAAAAGTAGAGTTCCTCGATGGGCGGGTTATCCTCCGGGTCCCACGGCTTCTGAATGGCGCCCAGACCGTCACAAGCCTTGCCAGATTCCTCGACGACAATGAAGGCAATCCGGCGCTCAGAGCCAATGTGTGCCGTCTCGAAGCGATTCAGGTTCTCACCAGAATTGTCGAGCACGATCCGATGAGCGCCTTCGTGAGTGACATCACCGTGTCGAACAACCAGCAGAACCCCGTCGAACCCTGGCATCTCCGGGCAAACGACAAAAGACAGTGCGATCTCTTCGACAAGTTTAAAGATGAACTCGGGATTTTTTACTCCAGACAGGAAAATTCATTTCAGAGCCTGTCCGACAATGAACTGGCTGAAATGGGATTCGGAGATTCCCGCGACATTGAAATCAAGCGGTTAGCTCAGACGTTTCTTGCGGCGCAGGGAGAACTGGACAGGATTTGGCGCTTGCGCGAAGTGTTTGATAATCCCAAATATTATTCAGAAACTTTCAGCGACGGATACCTCCAGTCGGATGCCCGAAGAATCATTTTGGCCTATAAGGTCAATCTGGTGCTGAACAGCCCGATGGAGGAAGTCGAGACCAAAGCGCCGGCGAAGCTCCGGATCGCCGTGCGTAAAGCGCGAAATCTCATTTTTGCCCTGATGATTCAGGCTCTGCTGAACGACACGAAGGTGAACGACTACCTGGACTTTTACGGGCGTGGTCTTCAGAAGGAGAACGATTTCCGCCAGCTAACGCGGAAGTTGGCTTCATCGAGAGTGACGCCGATCCTCAAAGCGGTGCTCAGCTCTGAGGCCTACCAACAAAAGATCGAGAGCGAGAATTATAGTTTCGTGCGCACAAAGGAGCTGTTTAGGCGATGTATGGATGAAGGTTACGAACGCTTCAAGTGGACCCGCAAGCCACTCTGACTCGCAGGTTCGCCGAACAGGCGAGGACACCCGGCGTCGTCCGGTTCGCCCGGCCATTTGCGCGGGTGTCCATTCTGAGCAGCCCTTAATTCCCGCCGGCGCTGAAAAATGCGAGACGCCTGCCGCCCCCGCGCCCTATCTCTTCCCCAAATACAAATCCCGCCCCGGAGCCAGCGCCGCAATCTTCCGGTCCGCGACGCTCCGCTTCAGCATCCAGAACCCGCAGTCCGGATGGATCCATCCCACCCGCCCCGCGCCCGCCACCTTCTCCACCGCCTCGATCCGCCGCGCGATCTCCTCCGCCGTCTCCACGTGGTTGTCCTTGATATCCACCACGCCGATCCCCAGCGAAATCCGCGCCTCCACATCCCGCAGCGCCTCCAGTTCCCCCGCCGGACGCCGCGCCAGCTCCAGCACCACATGATCCGCATGCAGCGCGTTCAGAAACTGCGTCAGCCGCGCCCACTCGCCGGTCTGAATCGTCTGCCCGCCATAATTCCCGAAGCAAAGGTGGACCGCCCGATGCTTCGACGTCACCGCGTCCAGCACCACATTGATCGCGCGCGCGGCCAGCGGCCCGTCTTCCGGATTCCCCGGAATATTCGCTTCATCGATCTGCACACAGTCGCACGGCAGCCCGCGCACCTGCTCCGCCAGCACCCCCGCCACCGCCATCGTCAGCTCTTCGAAATCCCCGTAATGCAGGTCGAGCAGCGTTCGCGACAGCATATACGGACTGGTCACCGTGAACTTAAACGGCCCGCCCGCCACTTTCGCCGCCATCTCGCAATCCGCCAGCAGGTTCAGCCCGCCCTCGCCCAGCGCGCTCACCACCGCCGCCGCCGGTTTCCGCCGGAACCGCATCTGCGCCAGCTGCGCGAACCGGTCGCAATCGCCGCGCCCCAGCTGCGTCCGGATCCCCTCCATCGGCCGCACAAAATACTCGATCATCCCGTTCGTATCGGGATGATTCACGTCGAACCGATAGAGCTCCCCATCGGTCGGCAGGTCGATGCGCGCCCGCCTCTGAATATCGAAAACGACGCGCGTCGCGTCCTCGCGCGCCTGCTCGCTCGGCAATGCGGCCAGCCATTCGGGAATCGGGTAAGAACCTACGGTAGTGGTCAGGATCACCTGCACATTCTATGCTGAGGATGTATGCAGCAGATCGCAACGTTGGGCGGTGGGTGTTTCTGGTGCCTCGAAGCCCCCTATCGGGAAACGCAGGGCGTGGCATCGGCGGTGTCCGGCTACATGGGCGGCGCCCGGCCCAATCCCACTTATGAGGCCGTATGTTCCGGCACAACCGGCCACGTCGAAGTGGTGCAGGTCACCTTCGATTCCGACGTCATCTCCTACCGCGAGATCCTCGAAATCTTCTTCACTCTCCACGACCCCACCACCCTCAACCGCCAGGGCAACGACCGTGGCACCCAGTACCGCTCCGTCATCTTCTGCCACACGCCCGACCACCAGGTGGAAGCCGAAGCCTTCATCGCGGAACTGACCGCGAGCAAAGTCTACAGCGACACCATCGTCACCTCCATCGAGCCCGCCCAGCAGTTCTGGCCCGCCGAAGCCTACCATCAGGACTATCTGGCCAACAACCCGAACCAGTCCTACTGCCGTTTCGTAGTGGCGCCGAAGCTCGCCAAATTCCGCAAAACCTTCGCCGCCAAGCGCAAGACGGCATAAACCGGACACGGTATGAAGCTTTACCAGGACCTCGATATTCCCGGCACCCGCGAGCAACTCGCCCGGTTCATCGATCAACTGGAGCAACTCCTGTCCGACGGCTGGGAAAGATCCCGTCCTCTCGAAAAGGAAGTCCTGATTTCCATGCTGGGCGACATGTATTGCTTCCACTGCACGGCTTCCGGAACGCGCCCGGAAAGTAACCTGTGGCTGGCGAAACGTCCCGACGGGAACTTATACGTCGGTAACATCTTGTCCGCGAGACATCCGTCTCTCCGTTTTGATCGCTACAACAGTATCCTGCAGGAGTTCTATCTCCGGTTCGTATCCCCGGCCGCACGGTTAACCGGTGTCGACGCGCGGCTCGGACCTGCCGAAACGCACATAGAGGACTTCCTTTCCGTCGACACGGCGGCCTTGTTACGGAATTTTTCCAGACTCGCTAACCGGTCTTTCCCGTATCGCCCGGATCGCCAACGCTGGAACGAGTTTGTGACGGCTGCCCATCGCGACGGGGCCACCCTCAGCAGTTCCTTACTCGAGCGCTGGCTCGTCGAGGAGGAAGGCTGGAGTCAGGATCAGGCATCGGAGTTGGGCCGTGACTATGAACGGGCCCGCGACCTCCTGAACGTCTACGAGTCTCAGCCCGCCTGATGTCGGGCGTACCGCTCTCAAGCGGGCAGCTTGTTGCTTCCGTACTCGCCTGTCCACGGCCGTTGCTGTTTTTGGACACGGCTGCAATTCTGGACGTCATCCGCGTTCCCTTACGCCATGAACTCCAACCGGACATCGTCACTGCTGCCGCGACGATCGTGCGGGATGCCCGGTCCGGCCCCAGGCAGGTATGGGCTGTTAGTACCGCAAATGTTCTGCAGGAGTTCGGGGCGGCTCGCACCCGCGCCGCCGCCGAACTCATGGCTCACATGAAATCTTTGAACCATGCGCTGTCTCGGCTCTCCGCCGTTGCCACCCTTCTGTTTCCCGAACATTTCGCGGGATCTCCCGCCGGAGAAGAGGCTGCCGTGCAGGATCGGCTTTCCGACCTTGTCGAAAATCGCCTGCTGAAGGTGATGGATGAACTGGCGGACTCGCTCGTTATCTTTGAGGGAACCCCGGACTGTGTTTTCAGAGCCCGTAATCGCGTCTTCGGAGCGCTTCCGCCTGCATCCAAATCCGGTCAGCAATACAAAGACTGCGAAATCTTCGAAGAATTCCTCGAACTCCTCACCGCACTCCGCCGGCGCGGGTTCAACCAGCCGGCCGTCTTCATAACACCCAACAGCAAAGACTACGGCCCCCCGCCCGACGGCCACCCCCGCATCGCATCCGACCTCGCTCCCTGCACCGGAACCTACGCCGCCCATCTCTCCTGGGCCTGCAACCTGATCCGGTCACTTCCGGCCTGACCTATATCTCACCCTTTCCCCGCAACCGCATCGTCCTGCGTGCAATCTGTCACATCCGCCATTGCTAAAATTCAGGGGACGCAGCCCATGACCTCCGGAACGGACATCACCCTGATACTCCAGGACTGGGATAACGACCGGCCCCGCGTCATGGAACAGCTCACTCCGGTGGTCTACGCCGAACTGCGCCGAATCGCCGCCCGGTACCTGCGCAATGAGCGTCCCAACCATACCCTCCAGCCCACGGCCCTCATCAACGAAGCCTATCTCCGCCTCGTCAGCCAGGACGGCGGCACGCTCCACAACCGCGCCCATTTCTATGCCCTTGCAGCCCGCCTGATGCGCCAGATCCTGGTGGATGCCGCGCGTGTCCGCCACTCCGAAAAGCGCGGCGCCGGCGGCTGTCTGCAACTCAACGCCGACCTCGATGTCGGAGCCCCCGACCGCGGTCTCGACATGCTCGTCGTGCACGATGCGCTCGAAAAACTCGGGAGCCACAGTCCGCGCGTGGCGCAGGTCGTCGAGTTGCGTTACTTCGGAGGTCTGGAACTCAAAGAAATCGCCGAAACGCTCTCCATTTCGCTGGCGACCATGAAACGCGACCTGACCCTGGGCCAAGCCTGGCTCCGTCGCGCCCTCGCCGAACAGCCCTCCTGACCTACCCCGCCGCCGGCTGCTGCTGCGTCATGCAGTGCAGCGTCCCCAACCCCCAAACCAGTTCCACGCAATTGATCCCCACCACCGTCCGGCCCGGAAAACACTCCGCCAGAATATTCAGCGCAATCCGGTCGTTCGGATCGTTGAACACCGGCGCCAGCACCAGCCGGTTCGCGACATAAAAGTTCGCGTAACTCGCCGGCAGCCGCACCCCGTCGAACACCAGCGGCGCCGGCATTGGCAGCGTCCGCACCCGCACCGGAAACTCCCGCATCAGCTCCAGATTCTCCCTTAACGGCGCATAATTCGCATCCGCCGGATCCTCCTCCGCCACCAGCACCACCGTCTCCGCGTCCGTGAACCGTGCCAGATCGTCCACATGCCCGTGCGTATCGTCCCCGGCAATCCCGTTCCGCAGCCACAACACCCGGTCGATCCCCAGATACTCCCGCATCCGCGCCTCGATCTGCTCCCGCGTCAGCCCCGGATTCCGCGCCTGCACCGGACTCAGCAAACACTCCTCGGTCGTCAGCAGCAGCCCCGCCCCGTTGACGTCGATACTCCCGCCCTCCAGCACCATCTCCGGCTGCCAGCCCGGCAACCCCACCAGCCCCGGAATAGCCAGCCCCGCAGCCTCGTCCTGCAGATGATTCGGATACTTCGCCCACCCGTTGAACTGCCACTTCGTCGCCGCCACCGCGCCCGCGGCGTCCTTTACAAACAGCGGACCGAAATCCCGCGCCCACACCCGATCCGTCTGGACATTAAAAAACTCGATCGCGTCCCAGTTCGCCCCGCATTTATCCAGAACGGGACGCGCCGAATCCTCCGCCACCCGATCGGTTACCAGAATCCGCACCCGCTCCACCTGCGAGAGCTTGCGGACGATCTCCCCGTAGACCCACGGAATCGGCTCGAACCGCCCCGGCCAGTCTTCCTCGTTGTGGGGCCACGCGATCCACGTCGCCTCGTGCGCCTCCCACTCCGCGGGCATCCGGTAGCCCAGTTCGCGCGGCGTCCCCCCGGAATTGCTCAAGCGAGAAACCTGCTCGTAATCGGCCCGTACGCGTCGATCCGCCGGTCCCGCAGAAACGGCCAGCCGCGCCGCGTCTCTTCCATCTGCTTCACATCGCAATCCACAATCAGAATCTCTTCCCGGTCGTGCGACGCCTCCGCCAGCACCCGCCCGAACGGATCGCTCACGAACGACGCCCCCCAGAACTCCAGCCCGTTCTCCGGCGTCCCCTCAAATCCGATCCGGTTCACCGCCGCCACATAAATCCCGTTGGCGATCGCATGCGCCCGCTGCGCCGTCCGCCACGCATCGTGCTGCGCCGCGCCCAGTTCCGCCTTCTCGGCCGGATGCCACCCGATAGCCGTCGGATAAAACAGGATCTTCGCGCCCGTCAGCGCCGCCAGCCGCGCCGCCTCCGGATACCACTGATCCCAACAAACCAGCGTGGCGATCCGGCCGAACTTCGTATCGAACGCCCGGAATCCCAGATCCCCCGGCGTGAAGTAAAACTTCTCGAAGAACAGCGGATCGTCCGGGATGTGCATCTTCCGGTAGATCCCCAGCAGCGTCCCGTCCGCGTCGATAATCGCCGCCGTATTGTGATAAAGCCCCGTCGCGCGCTTTTCGAACAGGGAAGCGATAATCACCACCCCCAGTTCCGCCGCCAGCGGACAAAGCACGGCGGTCGACGGCCCCGGAATACTCTCCGCCAGATCGAACAGCCGCGCGTCCTCCTCCCGGCAGAAATACTGCGACCGGAACAGTTCCTGCAGACACACAATCTGCGCCCCTTTGGCCGCCGCTTCTCGAATTTTTTCAACGGCATGGTCCAGATTCGCCTGGGGTTCCAGACCGCACGCCATCTGCACCAGCCCGATACGGAATTTGTCGGAGTTCACTCCTCCCATTCTAGAATTCGCCCCCGCCGGTTTGGTTACAATGAGGGCAATGTCGTTTGAAGAACGTCTCGACGCGATCGCGATGAACCTCGAACTCTTCGGCCATCGCATGGAGGATCTCGGTCGCCGCACCGAAGAACTCGGTCGCAGCATCGAAGAACTGCGCCTCCGCATTGAAGAGGGAAGACAAAAAAGCGAGCAGGACGCCGCTCTTGCCCGTCTCGAACTGAACGACCTCCGGGATTCCGTTAGGTCCATCGCCGACACCTCCGTCCGTCTCCTCATCGCTTCGGAGAAAGCGCTGGACAAATCCGAACGCACCGAAGAAAACCTGATACAGTTTCGCGCCCACGTGCAGCAAGATAACGCACGCACCGAACGCCAAATGAGCGATCTCCGGGAATTCGTGACCTCCCTTGCCGCCGCCTCCGGACGGGCGCTCGTGAATTCCGAACGCACAAACGACAACCTGAAGCGCACCGACCGCCAGATGAGCGATATCCGTGAATTCGTGACCGCCCTCGCCGTCACCTCCGAACGCGCGCTCAATGCTTCCGAACGCACCGAAAACAAGCTGAACGACTTCCGCCTGCAGTCCGAAAGCGAACAAAAGAGCACGAAGGACCGACTCGACGCGCTCCTCAAAATCGCCGAAACTCACGATCGCCGCATCGCCCTTCTCGAACGCGGCGCCGCCTGAGCCTGACCTTGCACCCCAGCCTCATCCTCTTTGATATCGACGGCACCCTCGTCCGCCGCACCGGCCCGTACCACCGCCAGGCCCTCGTCGATGCCATCCGCCAGATCACCGGCCTCACCACCACCACCGAAGGCATCCCCGTCCACGGCATGCTCGACCCCGATATCCTCACCCTCATGCTCCAGGCCGCCAACCTGCCCGCCCCCGAAATCGCCGCCCACCTCCCCGCCATCCAGACCGCGGCCGAAGACGCCTACCTCGCCTCCGTCCCCGACCTCCGCGACAAATCCTGCCCCGGCGTCCCGGCGCTCCTCGCCGAACTCGAAACCCGCGACATCGCCCTCGCCCTCGTCACCGGCAACCTCACCCGCATCGGCTGGCGCAAACTCGAACGCGCCGGCCTCCACCACCACTTCCGCTTCGGTGCCTTCGGCGAAATGGCCCCCACCCGCGGAGGCCTCGCCCGCCTCGCCATCGAACGCGCCCGCCGCGAAAACCTCATCGGCCCCCAATCCCGCATCACCCTCATCGGCGACGCCCCGCAGGACGTCCGAGCCGCGCAGGAAAACGGCATCCAGTCCATCGCCGTCCGCACCGGAATCACCCCTCCCGCCGATCTCGAACACTCCCGCCCCGACCATCTCCTGGACGATCTGACACAGCTCGATCTGTCCATCATCTAAAATAGTCCTTGCCCAACAGCCCCCTCTCGCGCCAGTCCAACTGGCCGCTGCTTTACCTGGCCGTTTCGCTCACAACCTGCGCAACTCTCCTCCTCGAACTCGCCCTCACCCGCATCTTTTCCGTCGTCTTCTACTACCACTTCGCCTTCCTCGCCATCTCCACCGCCCTCTTCGGACTCGGTGTCGGCGGCGTCCTCTCCTACGTCGTCCTCGCCTGGCAGGGCCGCCTCTTTCGCAAACTCGGCTGGCTCAGTCTCGCCAACGCCCTGCTCGCCCTGCTCAGCCTCCTCGTCGTTCTCACCCGCGGCGCCGAAGTCGGCACGCTGGATTTCGCTCTCATCTACTTCACCAACTCGCTCCCCTTCATCGGCGCCGGTATCATCGTCTCTCTCGTCATCTCGGAAACCATCCGCCGCGTCGATAAGGTCTACTTCTTCGACCTCCTCGGCGCGGCCATCGGCTGCCTCGCTCTCGTCGCCCTGCTCACCTCCATCGGCGGCGAAAACACCGTCATCTCCGTGGGTGTCCTCTTCGCCGCCGCCGGAGCCATCTGGTTCAGTCTCGATGGCTTCAAACCCGGCCGCATCTTCAGCGTCCTGCTCGGCCTTGCCTTCACCCTGCTCGTCATCACCAACCTCAAGTACCATGTCGTCGGCGTGCGCTACGCCAAGGGCATGCGGCTCCACAACGAGCAATTCGTCAAGTGGAATCCCATCTCCCGCATCGGCCTCGCCCACGACAAAGCCACCGGCAGCGACATGATCTACATCGACGCCGACGCCTCCACCGCCATCGCCAGTTTCGATTTTCAGCACCTCACGCCGGACCAGCTCGACTACCTCGTCAACCAGGGCCCCGGCATCCCCTACACCCTGCGCCCCGCCGCCAAAACCCTCGTCATCGGACCCGGCGGCGGCTGGGACATTTCCCGCGCCCTCGCCTCCGGCAGCCACGACGTCACCGGCGTCGAGATCAACCCCATCATCGGCACCACCATCATGCGGCAGAAATTCCCGCAACTCAGCCAGAACCTCTACCTCCGTCCCGACGTCCACATCGAAATTGAAGACGGCCGCAGCTTCATCCGCCGCAGCCCCGCCAAATACCAGGTCATTCAGGCCACTCTCGTCGACACCTGGGCCTCCACCGCCGCCGGCGCCTTCGCCCTCTCCGAAAACAACCTCTACACCACCGACGCCTTTCGCGACTACTTCTCTCACCTCACCGACGACGGCATCCTGACCTTCACCCGTTGGGGTTTCGATCCCCCCCGCGAATCCCTGCGCCTGCTCTCCCTCGCCATGAGCGCCCTCAAAGATCTCGGCGAAACCGACCCCGCGCGCCACGTCCTCGTCGGCCGCTTTGGCGGCAAATCTGAACTCGCCGGCTGGGGTGCCACCGACACCGTCGTTTTCTCCCGCAAACCCTTCTCTTCCGCCGATATCGCCCGCGCCCGCCAGGCCTTCGACGCCGCGCATCTCACGCCTGTCTACCTCCCCGGCGATCCCGCCGCCAACCCCTTCGGCCGGTTACTCCTCGCCAAAGATCCCGCTGCTTACCAGCGCAACTACCTCTTCGACATCTCCCCCGTCACCGACGACCGCCCCTTCTTCTTCTACACCGTCCAGCCCCGCGACATCGCCGCTTTCATCCTCGAAACCGGCGGCAGACCGGCGGACGCCAAAGTCAACGTAGCCGTCCCCAAACTCTTCGACGCCATGTTCGTCAGCGTCATCGCCATCGTCGTTATCCTCGTCCTGCCGCCCCTCGTCCTCGGAGCCCGCCTTCCCGCCGATTCCGCCGCCCGCGGCTTCCTCTTCTACTTCCTCGCCATCGGCGCCGGTTACATCCTCATCGAAGTCGCCCTCATCCAGAAATTCGTCCTCTTCCTCGGCCATCCTACTTACGCCCTTACGGTTGTCATCTTCTCCATGCTGGTGTCGAGCGGCGCAGGCAGCTTACTCAGCCGCAAACTCGTGGCCGATCGATCCGGTCACCTCCTGCGCGCCCTCGCCCTCACTGCGGTGCTCGTCGGCCTTCTCGCCGTCATCCTCCAGCCAGTCCTCAGCGGAGGCGTCGGCCTGCCGTGGATCGTCAAAGTCCTCGCGACCGTCGCCATGCTCGCTCCCCTCGGCTTCGTCATGGGCCTGCCGTTTCCCACCGGACTCCGCCTGCTGGAACGTCGCCACCAACCCTCCGTACGCTGGGCCTGGTCGCTGAACGCCGCCGCCAGCGTGCTGGGCTCCGTCGCGGCTCTCGTTCTCGCCCTCTACCTCGGATTGGTCGCTACGTTACTCATTGGCGGAGCCCTCTATCTCGTCGCTATGGCCATCGCGGCCGTAAGTCCCGTCACAAAAGCCACCTGAATCTCACCCGTTCTCCCTGACTCGTGAAACTGCTTACTTATGGCCGTAGCGCCATGAGGCTTTTCGTCCCTTTGCAGATAGCGCTCTTCTACATCCCGATGTAACAATTTGAGTTCGGCAACTTAGCCGTCGCAGCCGCCAGACTTCTTACAAAGGTCGATCTGACAGACGTGCCAACTTACAGCGGGGACGAACTGCTGCTGGACGGAAATGCCGCTCAGCCGGACCTCGGCGCCCCGGTCCCAACCGACATCCGCAAACACCGTCGCGAACGCTTTGCGGAGTGGTTCCTGCTTGTTCTCTACGCAATCGCCGTAGGCTTCACGGTAACTCGTCACGAGCCCTGGGCCGACGAAGCACAAGCCTGGCTGATCGCCAAAGCTCTGCCCTTCTGGCGCATGTTACTGGGTCAGGTGCGCTATGAAGGGACACCCGGCTTATGGCACAGCATACTCTGGGCTCTTTCTCACGCCGGTCTGCCCTACGCTTCCATGTTCTGGTTCTCCTGGGCCGCTGCCGTGGCGGGAGCCTGGGTATTACTCACTTACTCGCCTTTCCCCCTGTTTCTCCGCGCCCTCATCCCGTTCACGTTCTATCTGTCTTATCAGTTCGCGATAGTGGCGCGAAGTTACGTCCTGATGCCCGTGCTGATCTTCACGGCTGTCCACCTGCTGCGCAATCACCCCCGCCGCGCCTTCTTCTTCAGCCTCGTCACCGGCTTACTCGCCAACTGCAACCTTTTCGGACTCTTCATCTCCTCCGGACTCGTGCTCGTCTACCTCTGGCAGAACCGGAACCACCCCGCCCGATTCGTCCTGTTCGCAAAAGTCCTCGCACCCTGGCTCTTATTCGTCGCTGCGGCAGTAGCCATAGCCATCCCGCCCAAAGATCTCCGCTTCGTCCCCACCCCTCTTGGCGACGCCCTCGCCCGCCATCGCGGACTCCCTGTTCCCCCGCCCATCGGCGGCAGTTATGACCCGCCCCTTCGCCAGCGCGTCCAGGAATACACGACCCCGCTCTCTCACAGCCTCTGGCTGGGAGCCCTCTTCCTCGGAGTCATCGTTTGGCAGGCGGCCAGGCGACACACCCTGATTGCACTGGTGCCCGTAGCCTGCCTCATCGTCAGCTTCGAACTCGTCTACAAAATGCCCCGCCACACCGGGCTCTTCCTGCTCGTCCTCATCGCCGCCCTGTGGCTCGTCTGGCCGGATCGCACCGTCCCTCTCCGCCGCTATCTTCCGCCGGACCTCGCCTGCGCCGCGATCTTCCTCCTCATCTGTCTGCCCCAGGTCGCCTGGGCCATCCGCGCCATCCACTACGACGCCACCCAAAACTACAGCGGCAGCCGCGCCTGTGCCGATTACCTCAAAACCCACGCTGCCGGCCGCAAGGTCTTCGGTTACGACTACTTCACCGTAGCCGTAAGCGCCTTCTTCGACGCGCCAATATTCCAAAACCAGCCCACGCAGTACTGGTCCTGGAGCAACACCAACACCACTGACCTGCAGATGAACCGCATCGTCTTCGAACGCCCCGATTACGTCGTCCTCTCCTGGCATCAGAACGCACAATTCGGCTATCTCATCTCCACGACTCTCTCGCCCTCGGCAATCCAAATGCAGGATTACCTGCGAGCGACCGGCTACACCCGCGCCGCCTTATTCACCGGCTCGCAAGTGATGAGAAGTTCCTTCGCGGAGAGAGATTTTTTCGAAGTCTACCGCCGCCCGGATATCTCCGAGGCTCAGTGGAGTTTCATGCAGTATCGCCTTTATGACCCGCCCGGAATTCAACACTAACCAACCCACATGAAAAACGTACTCATCACCGGAGGCTCCGGATTCTTCGGCGGTATCCTCAAACGCCGCCTGCTCGACGAAGGCACGCGCGTCGTGAATATCGACCTGCAGAAGGACGACGATAACCACCCTCTCCTCACCTCCGTTAAGGGCGATATCCGCAACACCGAACTCCTCGGACGACTCTACTCCGAGACGAAATTCGACGCCGTCTACCACTGCGCCGCCATCCTCGCCCACGCGGTGAACGACAAGAACTTCCTCTGGACCTCCAATGTCGATGGCACCCGCGCCGTGGCCGCCGGAGCCCGCGCCAGTGGTGTCAAAAACCTGGTCTTCACCTCTTCCAACTGTCTCTGGGGCCGCGGCTTTAATTACGCGCTCACCGAAGCCGAAGCCCCTTGCCCCATCGAGATCTACGGCCGCTCCAAATGGGAAGGCGAGAAGGTCCTCGAAGAATACCGGCATGACCTGAACATCGCCATCATCCGCTGCCCTACCATCATCGATTTCGGCCGGCTCGGTCTCCTCACCATCCTCTTCGAATTCATCAACGAAGGCCGCCGCGTCTGGGCCGTCGGTGGCGGCGAAAACCGCTACCAGTTCATCTACGCGCAGGATCTCGCCGACGCCTGTATTCGCGCAGCGTCTTACCCGCAATCCGCCGTCTTCCACATCGGCTCGGACAATGTAACTTCCATTGCCGACACTTACCGCTATGTCATTAACCGTGCCGGCACCGGAGCCAAAGTCGCCTCACTCCCAAAAGCCCCCGCGCTCTTCGGCATGAAACTCGCGTATCACCTGAAGATCTCGCCCCTCGGCCCGTACCACTACAAAATGATCGCCGAGAACTTCCTGTTCGACACCGCGAAAATCAAAGGCGAACTCGGCTGGCGGCCCACCCTGACCAACGATGAAATGCTTTGGCGCGCCTATCAGTATTACCACGACAACCGCAGCCGCATCGAGCGCCTCACCGACGTCTCGGCGCACCGTCAGGCCGCCGACATGGGAGTCATTCGCCTTCTCAAATGGCTTTCCTGAGAGCCGCCTGCATCGCTCTCGCGCTCATCCACGCGACCTTCGCCCGCCGGATCCTCGATCCCGACGGCTCCTCTTATCTCGACATCGCCAAAGCTTACTTACGTCATGACTGGCCGCAGGCCCTGAACAGTTACTGGAGCCCGCTCTACTCCTGGCTGCTCGCCCTCTGCCTCGCCATTTTCCGCCCCGGCATCCGCTGGCAACTCTGGATACCTCACCTCATCAGCTTCGTCGCTTTCCTCGCGATGATCGCCGCCTGGGAATGGCTCCTGCGCGAATACCGCCGCCTCACCGGACCCCCCGCGCACCCGCGTCTTATAAACGCCGCGAGTTATCTCACCCTCGCCTGGGTCGGCCTGAAACTGAACGGGATGTCCTTCACCTCGGGCGACATTCTCGTCACGGACTTACTCATCGTCTGCGCCGCCTTACTCATCCGGATCTACCGCACACCTCTTAGCCGACGAAATTACCTCTTAATCGGACTTACCCTCGGCTTCGCATTCCTCACCAAAGCCGCCCTGCTCACCGCCATACCCGTGATCCTGCTCGGCCTTCTCATCCTGACCCGGCAACCCACTCGCACCGCCCTCGCAACTATGGCGCTCCTCGCCGTAATCGCCCCCTTCATCACGGCTCTCTCTCTCCACCAACACCGCTTCACGCTCGGCGATGCCGGCCCCGTCAATTACTCCTGGCAAGTCACCGGCATGAGCGTCGAAGGCTACAAAGAGGAAGCGCACTCTGCCGGCCCCGCCGCCCGTCACCCGCTAAAAGTCCTTCTCGACTACCCCCGTGTCCTGAGCCTCGCCGACCACCCTGTCGGCTGGTACCCTCTTCACTTCGATCCCGCCTGGTGGAGCGAAGGTTACCCCGTCCGCCTCGACCCCGCCCGCCAATTCTTCATCCTCGGCAACAACCTGACTTACTCCGCCTCAATCCTCATCCAAAGCCCCACACTCTGGTTAGCCGCCCTCTGTGCCATCGCTGCCTTCCGTCCCGTCCGCCGAACACTCGCGATCCTCTGGTTCCTCTGGCTGCCCGCCCTGGCCCTCACCGGCGCCTACTGCCTCGTCTACGTTCTCCCGCGCTACGTAGCCGGACCCTTCGCCCTGCTCTCCTTCGCCCTGTTAGCCGCCGCCTGGAACGTGCGCCTGTCACCACCCCTGACCAAACTGGCCGCGCTCCTCTTACTAACTCTCCCGATCCCCGTTCTCTGGAACGAACTCATCGGCATCCCCTCGACTTACTTGCAACTAACCTTCACCCACGCCATGCCCTGGGAATTCCACAACGCCCAGATCGCCGACCACATGAAAGGCCAGGGCCTTCACCCCGGCGACAAGGTCGCCTACATCGGCAACGCTCTCTCCGCCGCCTGGGTCGTCCTGGACGACGCCCAAATCGTCGCCTTCATCCCCACCCGCACGACGCATGACGACTCCAAACCCGGACGCCCCCTCCAATACAGCTTCCGCAAAACCGACGCCTACTGGCGCGCCACCCCCGCCGAACAGCAGCAGGCTCTCGACGCCTTCCGCGCTGCCGGAGCCCAATGGGCCATCGCCGACGAAGTGCCTGAGTGGGCCGAAACCACCGGCTGGAAATCCGCCGGCACCTCCGGCAACCTCAGGGCAGGGGACTACTTCTCCACCTTCTACCGCCCCCTCAACTAGTTCTCCGACCAGCTAAAGCTGTTCTCCGGTGTGGGGCAGGATGGAATCCTGCGGCGGGTTGGAAACCCGCCAACCCTCAGTTCCCCGCAACCACCTTCCCCGCATCCAGATCATCCCAGTTCAAAATCGCATTAAACGCCAAAAAATAAGTCCCCTGCGTCTGCCATCTCCAGAACGGCCGCAGCGCGAACATCACCACATGCCCCTTCCCCACCGGCGCATCGATCGCCAGCGCCCGGTTCACCAGCGTCTCCCCGCCCGCCAGCGTCCCCGAAAGCAGCATGTCATTCGCATTCCCCGGGAACTGCATCACCACCCGGGGCCGTGGAGCCTGCGCCTGATCCGCATTCCCCCCGCGCCCGCCACCACCACCGCCCCGTCCGCCACGACCCCCGCCGCCCGCAGCTCCCGCCGCAGCCGTCACCGGACCCGCCCCGCCCAGCACCGGCGCCGGCGGCAATCCCGCAATCGTCTCGATCGTCGCCACCCGCACCGCATTCGCGTTCGGCGTCACATCCTGCCCCGGACCCTGCACCCCCGCCCCGCCCCGGCCTCCTCCGCCAAAACCGCCGGCCGCGCCCCCCGCCGCTACCGCGAACACCGGATCCTGATTGAAATAAACCGGCAAATCCTTCTCCGAATATCCATACGCAATCGGACTCTTCAGATCCGTAAACACCCCGTGCATGATCGACCCGCGTGCAAACAACTGCCCCGGATGCTCCACCGTAATCCCCGGCGTCACCCCCGCCTCCGTCAGCAGCGCCGACGTCGACCCCTCCGTAATCAGCGTCCCGCCCGCCCGCACGAACTTCTCCAGTTCCGCCAGCCCGTCCAGCCCCATCCCGCCGCGAATATCGTCGCTCTCATCCAGCGCCCCCAGATTCGGCGTCAGTTCCGACTTCTTATACGGAATCGGCTCCGTCCCCGTCATCGCCACCCCCGCCAGCGCCGCCTGCAGATTCGCCCCCGTATGCGGAAACAGAATCACGTCGTACTTCGCCCGCAAATTCCCGTCGCGCAGTTTCTGATCCGCGAAATACGTGTAAGGCACGCCATATGTATCCAGCGCCGCCCGCACCCAGCCTTCGTCCTGCGTCCGCGACCACGTGTGGACATACCCGATCCGCGGCACATTCAGGTCATGCGTCTTCACCGCCGGCATCGCCGCCAGCGCCTTCGCCCGCAATCCCAGATCCTTCAGCGACGCCTCCAGAGCCCCCGCCGGCGCATTCGGAATCAGGAACGCCCCTGCCCGGAACTTCACCCCGCCCGCCTCGAAATCCTCCTCCGCCGCCAGCATCTTCACCCCCGCATTGCGGAACCGGAACGCCATCAGCGCGTTGTCCGTCGTATGCTCCACCACCAGCGTGCTGCCCGCGCCATCCACCCCGCCCTCCGGTTTCGCATCCGCCGCCAGCAGCGTCATCCGCGAATCCAGCACCGCCTTGCTCGCCACCGGAATCACCTTCACATTCCGCATATACTGCATCGTCCAGCCCGTATCGTCATACGGCCGCGGATTCGCCGGCGGATAATTCTGCACGCTCATATACATGTCCACCAGCGTCCGGTACGGCTGATCCGCGCGGATCACATAGTCCCCCGCCGCCACATGCTGCGTCCCCGCCTCGAACGCCGCGTCCGCCCGATGCACCTCCACGCCCTGCTTCCGCAGCGCGTTCACCAGATCCGCCGCATCCACCTTGCGCTGCTGTCCCGCCGGCACCAGCCACGCATACGTCGGACCCTCTTTCCCCTTCTCGATCGCGCGCTTGCTCTTGGCGTAGTAATTCTCCAGATACAGTTCCCTGTCCACGCCCACTTTATGGATCGCGATCATTAACGCCGATTCCTGAATATTCGTGTTATTCCGCGGTCCCCATTTAATCGAAGGAAGCGGCGGATTCGGCCGGTACCACTCCCGGCTCGTCACCGTCGGCTGCAACTGCAGATTCGCCGTCACATCCGGCCCATAACTCTGCACCTCGTAAAACCGCCCGAACGCGTTGTGCGTCATCGGAATCCACAACAGATAATTCGGCACCCAGCCGTCGTAAAACCCGTACGTCCACACGCCCGGCACGCCCCGCTTCGCCATCTCCATCGTCTCGGTCTCCGCCAGCAGCCACCACTCATCCACCGCAATCGGATCCAGCGAATTGTTGTAAGGCCCGGTCCCCGTCGAAATATACAGATACGATTGCGCCTCATGCAGGTCATGCCCCACCGTCGGATGCCAGTCGATAAACATCTTCGTCAGGTTCTGCGTGGCTTTTAAATACTGCCCCATCCCGTCACGATTGTTATCGTGCTGCACATACTTGCCCCAATACATCAGCGGAGGTCGCGGCTTGCCCGTCTTCTTCCCGTAATACCAGGTGTCCACCTGCTTCTCGCGCCCGTCCACCTCCACAACCGGCGTCAGAAACGTAATCACATTGCTGCGGATCGACTGCACGAACGGCGTCTCCTCCACAATCAGCCGGTACGCCAGTTCGATCAGCATCTCCGGCCCGCCCGTCTCCGGCGAATGCACCCCGCTCATCGCCCAGTAAATCGGCTTCGCCGTGTGGATCAGCTCCCGCGCCTGCGCCTCGGTCACCGTCCGCGGATCCCCCAGCTTCGCCAGCTTGTCTTTGTACTGGTCCAGCTGCCGGATCGTCGCCTCGTCCGCGATCGCCAGCACCACCATGTCCCGGCCCTCTTCGGTCTGCCCGATCTTCCAGAACTTCGCCCGCGGCGACGCCCTCGCCAAAGCTTCGTAATAG
Organism: uncultured Acidobacteriia bacterium; assembly: GCA_903851195.1. Lineage (GTDB taxonomy): Bacteria > Acidobacteriota > Terriglobia > Bryobacterales > Bryobacteraceae > BOG-234. Next base: position 115,173 of record CAINNJ010000064.1, on the reverse strand, counting down.
CGATTGATGTCCTTCGCGTACGTCAGTTCGCCCGGTTTCCCCGGAATCCGCCCCAAAAACTTCAAAGGCGAGGGCACCGTCGCCGAAGCCGGCATATGATCCACCAGTTCCGTCGTAATTCGCGGATCCTGCAGATATTCTTTGATGAGTTTGGTGTATTCCTCGTCCAGCTTCTGCGGACCAGGCGCGGGAGTTTGTGCGAAGCAGCCAAATGCGGAAATCAGAACCAGAGCGGAAGCGGCCAGGCGGAAGTTCATGATCTCCGCAGTATAGCCGCCCCGGAGCCAGTGGCGATTCGGGTACGCGGACACGGGGACCAGAACCAAATCAACCATCTTTGTTTTCTTTCGAATACGAGATGCTTCGGGGATTTTGCTGCGGATTCCGGCGCGCGCTGTCATCCCAACGCGTCTCGGAACTGCGCCGATCCTGCGTCGTACGATAGATACACAAACTGATGCGCGAAGGACAGTCCAGTATCGAGAGGCTTGAGAGTCGGCTGGGGGCCGATTGGGCCGCAATTCGCAAGGCTCGCGAGGACACGACCTCACGGCGACAAGATCTGGATCATCTTTTCCGCGATCGCAACTCTCCGGATACAAGCGTTGTTGTCTTCGGCTCCGTCGCTCGACAAGAGGTGACTTCAAGCAGCGATCTGGACTGGATCCTCCTGGTCGATGGTTCTGCGGTTCCCGAGCACAAGAAACAGGAACGCGAGATCGAACGCGCGTTAGCTGCCGGGAAGTACATCGAACCAGGAAGAAGTGGTGTGTTCGGGAAGATGGTTGGCAGCCATGGCCTCGTCCATAATATCGGTGGCGAAGACGATCTGAACTCTAACACCACGCGGCGCGTACTTCTTCTTCTCGAGTCGCTGCCTGTCTCCAACCGCGAGGCCTATGATCGGGTCCGGCGCCAAATCATTCGGCGCTATATAGAGGATGACCGGGGCTTACTTTACGCCAGTGGCGCAGTTCGCGTACCAAGGTTCTTCCTAAACGATCTGACCCGATACTGGCGTACTGTGACTGTCGATTTTGTTTACAAGCAGCGCGCTGACGACGACCACAAATGGGCACTTAGAAATGCGAAACTACGCATGTCCAGGAAACTCGTGTTTGCCGCCGGACTTTTGCATTGCTTCTTTTGCCATCTTGACGAAGAGGCCAGTGCCGCTCGTGCCGGCCTGCGCGAACTGGACCTGAACCCTTTGACGGCGTACCTGGAAGACCAGCTCTCAAAGCCGCCGCTGGAGATTATTGCCGAAGCTTGTCTGAATTTGCAAATAAGTGACGTGACATCCCGGAATCTTTTCAATTCGTATGATCGGTTTCTCGGCATTCTCGATGACAAGGGTAAGCGGGCAGAGTTGGCTGGTGCCCACACGCACGAAGAACTGCGGAACTCGAAAGCTTGGGACGAGGTGCGGGAGGTGAGTCGGCCTTTTCACGAATCTCTCATTTCACTCTTCCTCAGAGAGGATGAGAACTTAAAAAACTTAACGCTGGAATACGGGGTGTTTTGATGCGGCCAATTGGTTTCTCCACCGGTGCTCTGGCGCGAGGCGACTTCCGCCGCGCGCTCAGGCTACTGCAAAATCACCACGTCCACACCGTGGAACTTTCAGCCCTCCGCATGGACGAACTCGAGCCGCTCGTGACCTCGCTCCCGGACCTGGATCTCCAAAACTTCACCTTCACCTCGATCCACGCGCCCAGCCGCTTTGATTTACAAGCCGAGTCCGGCGTAATTCAGATTCTCAGTTCCCCGCAAGCCGCTGACTACCCCATAGTGGTCCATCCGGACGTTATCTTCACCCCCGCTCTGTGGCGCCGATTCGGCGGCAGACTCCTGATCGAGAACATGGACAAGCGCAAATCGGTGGGACGAACCGTGGCCGAATTGCAAACTGTTTTCGACCTCCTTCCGGACGCAAAATTCTGTTTCGACATCGGGCACGCCAGACAGGTAGACCCGACCATGACAGAAGCCGCTTTTCTCCTGCGGGCCTTTGGCGAACGGCTCGCCGAAGTTCACATCAGTGAGGTCAATACGGCCAGTCGGCACGATCCGATTTCGCTCAACGCGACTTCCGCCTTCCAGCGTGTCGCGAAATGGATACCCCAAGACATTCCCGTCATTCTTGAACCGCTCATCGACAAAGGTCAGAGTGACCTCGACACCGAAATCCGGCGCGCCCGTCAGGCCTTGCAGTTTGAACGTCCGGCCGCGGCCTGAAAGCCTCTTGCCATGCGCACGCTCAGACAGCCGTTCCTGAAACTCGGCCTCCTGCTGTCTCTCGTCATCGCCGCGGACTCCCAGACATTCCCCACAACCTACCCGGCCCGTGTACTGAAATCCGCCCGTCCCACCTACACCCAGGAAGCCCTCGACGCCAAACTCGAAGGCGCCGTCCTCCTGTCCTTCACCGTCGAAACCGACGGAACGCCCTCCGAAATCATCGTCCTTCGCAGTCTCGGCAAGGGCCTCGACGAAAAAGCCGTCGAATGCCTGCAGCAGTGGCGTTTCCACCCCGCCACCAACTCCCTCGGTCCCATCCCCTCCAAAGTCCGGGCCGAAATCAGCTTCCGGTTGCCCCCTACTCCATCCCAATGAAAAAAGACCTGAGATTTGCCGCCTGGCCAGTCGCGATCCTGTGCATCGCCATCGGCATAGGCGGTATCGTTTCCCCCGATGGCGGAACGGCGCTCCGCCGGTTCTACTACGCCACGCCGGGCCTGTTTTACGCGCTGATCGCTGTTCGCAACGCCATGGGTCTGGGGCTCTTTCTGGCTGCCCCGAGCTCTCGCTGGCCCCGCATCCTGACCGCTTTAGCAACCGTGATGTGCCTGCAGGCTCTTTCCGCGGCCCTTCTGGGACCGGATCGCGCGCGCACGGTCATGGAATGGGAGAACGCGCAGGGCACTGCCGTCCTCCGCGCCGGGGCCGCCGTGGCCCTCGCCAGCGGCTGCTTCCTCATCTTTGCTGTTTCCAAAAGACCGTCTGAAACCTGAACCCCGCCCCTCTACTCCGACCGCCGCTCCAGCAAATCCTGCATGCACCGCGCAATCAGCGCCGTCCACCCCGTCTGATGCTCCGCCCCGCACCCGCGCCCCGTCTCCGCGTCGAAATATTCATTAAAACAACGCATTCCCTTCCAGTGCGGATCTTTCCAGATCTCCCGCCCTCCCTGCCACGGCGCGCCCCCCTCCGCATCCGGCAGAAACAACGTGCACAGCCGCCGGTTAATCTCCTGCGCCACCTGCCGCAGCGTCAGCATCTTCCCCGAACCCACCGGACATTCCACCCGGAATTCATCCCCATAAAAATGGTGATATCGTTCCAAAGCCTCCAATAACAAATAATTCACCGGCAGCCACACCGGCCCCCGCCAGTTCGAATTCCCCCCGAACACATTCGATGTCGATTCCGCCGGATCGTAACTCACCACACGCGTCTCCCCGTCGATCCGCAACGTGTACGGCTTATCCCGGTAAACCGCCGACAACGCCCGAATCCCGAACGGCGACAGAAACTCCTTCTCGTCCAGCAACCGCCGCATCACCCGCGTCAGCCGCTCCTTCGAAGGAATCGCCAGCAGCCGCCTCTGATGCTCGCCCGTCCCGCACGCATCCAGCATGGAAATCTGCTGATACAAATCCCCCCGGTTCCGCAGGAACCATGTCAGCCGCTTCTGAAATCCCGGCAGCCGCTGAATCCGGTCTTCATGCAGAATCGACACGCCGAACAGCGGAATCAGCCCCACCATGCTCCGCAGTTTAAGCGGCACCGTCTCCCCGCCTATTCTCACCTGGTCGTAATAAAAGCCGTCTTCCTCATCCCACAATCCGTGCCCGCCCAGCGTATTCATCGCATCGGCGATCGCGATGAAATGCTCGAAGAATTTCGACGCGATATCTTCGAATACCGGATCTTCCACCGCCAGTTCCATGGCCATCGCGAACATCGTCAGGCAGTAGAACCCCATCCACGCCGTCCCGTCCGCCTGCTCCAGCACGCCGCCCTCCGGCAGCGGTTGCGACCGGTCGAACACGCCGATATTATCCAGCCCCAGGAACCCTCCCGAAAACACCTGGTTCCCGTCCACGTCCTTCCGGTTCACCCACCACGTGAAATTCAGCAGCAGTTTCTGAAACACCCGCTCCAGAAATCCCCGGTCGCGCTGTCCCGCCGGCGCGGAAATCTTATAAACGCGCCACGCCGCCCACGCATGCACCGGCGGATTCACGTCGCTGAACGCGAACTCATAAGCCGGAATCTGCCCGCTCGGATGCATATACCACTCGCGCAGCAGCAAAATCAGCTGCTCTTTGGCGAAATGCGGATCGATTTCCGCGAATGCCACCATATGGAACGCCAGATCCCACGACGCATACCACGGAAACTCCCAGTTGTCCGGCATCGACACCACGTCCCGGTTGTACAGATGCGTCCACCCGGCGTTCCGGCCCTTCCACCGGCTCTCCGGCGGTTTCGGCTTCGTCGGATCCCCCTCCAGCCACTCCAGCACCCCGAAATGGTAAAACTGCTTCGACCACAACAGGCTCCCGTAAGCCTCCCGCGCGATCTTCAGCTCCACCGGAACCTGCTCGTCCGCATGGCCGAATCCGTAAAACAAATCCGCCTCGAGCAGCCGCTCCGCGAATACCGCCCCGAAGTCCACCTCGCGCCGCTCCCCGTCCGCGCGCAACCGAAACCGCAGTTCCGTCTCCCCGCCCGCCGCAATCGTCACCCGGTAATAGGCCGCCGCCTTCGTCCCCGTCTTAGCGGGATTCACCGCCCCCCTTTCCCCCTGAACCACATACCGGTCGAACGCGTCTTTCACATACGGGTTCTCATTCGGAACGCCATACAGCCGCTCCGTATTCGTCTCGTTATCCGTGAACAGCCACTCAGCCGGCGCCGTCATTGCTTCAAACGAAAACGCTCCCAGCGACTCGTGCTCGCAATGCACGCTCCCCGCACCGGTCTGCCGGATCGAAGGCTTCGGCCAGTAGCCCTCTCCCGTCCGCCCCCAGCTCCACCCATTCCGGAACCACACCGTCGGCAGCACATGCAGCGTCCACTCCTCCGGACCCCGATTCGAAATCCGCACCCGGATCAGCAAATCGTTCGGCGACACCTTCGCGTACTCCGTCTGCACATCGAAGTAACGGTTCCCTTCGAACGCATCCGTGTCCAGTAACTCGAACTCGCGCTCCTCCCGCGAACGCCGCCGGTTCTCCGCCAGTAACCGCTCGTACGGATACGCCCGCTGCGGATACTTATACAGCCCCTTTAAGTAGGAATGCGTCGGCGTCGAATCGAGAAAGAAATACGCTTCTTTCACATCCTCGCCGTGATTGCCTTCCTCGCCCGTCAGCCCGAACAGCCGCTCCTTCAGAATCGGATCTTTCCCGTTCCAGAGCGCCACCGAGAAACACATCCGCCCCTGCCGGTCGCACAACCCCATCAGCCCGTCTTCGCCCCACCGGTAAGCCCGGCTCCGCGCATGGTCGTGCGGAAAATATTTCCAGCACTGCCCTGTCGCCGAATAATCTTCCCGCACCGTGCCCCACTGCCGCTCGGAAAGATAAGGGCCCCACCGCTTCCAGTCCTGCTCCCGCCGCGCGTCTTCTCCGAGGCGAACCTGTTCCGGATTCATGCGTCCCCCTTTTAATGGGCGATTTCGATAATATTCTTGATCCCTTTAGGGTGCAGCACCGGCGTCGCGAAATCGTCGATCCCGAACCGCCCCGTAATCAGCGCCCGCACCGCCGCCGGCCACTTCGCATCGAACGCCTGCAGATCCGCGATGGCATGCTCGAACGCGTCTTTCCCCGCATTCACCGTCCCCATCACGCACTGGTTGTGCAGCACCAGATTCCGCATGATCGTGTCCGTATCGAACTCCGTCGGACCATGCCGCCCCGGCACTCCCGTCAATACATAAAGCCCGTTCGGCCCCAGCACGCGCAACACATCGAAAGCCAGTTTCGACGCCCCTGTCGCCTCATACACCAGATCGATCGCCCCCACCTCCGCCGCCATCTGCTCCACCGTCCGGTCCTGCGACGAAATGTACTTCCCGCCAATCGCCTTCACGATCTCCGCCGACGCGTTCGGCTCCCTCTCCAGCGAATACACCGTCACCGCATACCCGTGATTCACCAGCGCCATCGCGCCCAGCAGCCCCACCGGACCCGCTCCCAGCACCACCGCCCGATGCGGATACGCCGAAAACTCCCACGGCAGCCGGCTCTGCACCTTCACCGCTTCCAGCAGCGCCTTCTCCGCAATCGTCAGCGGCTCCACCAGCACGCCGACATCCCGGATCGCCGCCGGCACCGCGTTCAGGTACCGCGCCTCTTCCACCACCAGATCCGTCATGAAGCCATGCATCTTCATGATTCCCCGCTCCGTGTACTCGCCCGTCATGCAGAAGTCCGGCCGCTCCGCCCGGCACGCCACGCACCCCGGCGCCGCGCACGGGCGCCGCACCATCGGAATCGCCAGATCCCCCGGCCGGAAATCCGTCACCGCCGCGCCTACTTCCACCACTTCCGCGAACGCCTCATGACCCAGCACCAGATAATCGGATCCGTCCGGCGGCGTGCCATACACAAAGGACGCAATCTCCCGATCCGTCCCGCACACGCCCACACTCAGAATCCGCAGCTTCACGCCCGTCGGACTCGTCAGCTTCGGCTCCGCGAAGTCTTTCACCACCCCCAGCGTCTTCGTCCCCGGAAATACCGCCGCTGCCTTCATTCCGACCTCCTCAACACCGCCCGCGCCGGAGCCCCGTCCGCCCCCACCAGCTTCAGCGGCAGGCAGATCATCTCATACGCACCCGCCGCCACCGCGCCCAAATCCAGCCCCTCCACAATCCAGATCCCCGCCCCCAAAATCGCCTGGTGCGTCTCCGTAATATCTTTCCCGAATCCGCCGACGGACAAATAATCCACGCCCACTGTCCGCACGCCGCACTCCGCCAGATACTCCGCCCCGCTCTGATTGATGTACACGAAGTCTTCCTGAAACTCATCCGTGTCCCAGCACCCCGCCGAGTTCCGTGTCTTGATCAGCAGCCGTTCGCCCCGCTGCGGCCCGTGCCCCGCCAGCGCGTCCCGATCCACGAAATCCCGGTCCGGAATCTCGATCACCCGCGCCGCCCCCACCGTCGCCTCAATGGGCATGGTGTCGATGGTCGGCGCGTCCTGCAGAAAATGCAGCGGAGCATCCATGTGCGTCCCCGTATGCACGCTGAGTTCAATGTGCGAAAGCGTGCACATATCGCCGTTCTTCTGATCCAGTAATCTCTTGATATGGAATGCGGGGTCCCCCGGCCAGTGCACCATGCCGTTGCGGACCGGAACCGTTACGTCGATCCAGTTGTTCACAGACACAATCCTGGCACGAACCCCGCCGCGACTGATATTCTGTTCCCCATGTCGCGCCACCTTTTTCCGGTCATTCTGGCGCTGCTCGCGACGCAGACCGCCATCGAAGCGGCTGAAATAAAGAAGCCCGCCGGACCGGTTTTCGGAAGCACCACACCCGCTCCCGGCGCATTCCGGGGCCTCGTCTACCGTCTCCCCAAAAATACCAGTGCATTGCCCAACTTCGCGACCTTCAAGCCGGTCGGAGAAGTCTACACAACCAGACTGAACTACCCCTTGCAGAATTACGGCGACGAGTGGTTCGGCATCGACTACACCGGCCGGTTCTACGTGACCACGCCGGGAGATTACTACTTCCAGCTCACCGTCGACGACGGCGGGCAGGTCAAAATTGACGGCAAAACGGTCGTGGCCAACGACGGTGTCCACGCCGCCCAGACCGAAGAAGGCCGCGTGCGGCTAACGGCCGGATGGCACGAGATGCGCGTGTCCTACTTCCAGGGACCCGTTCCCTACATCGCGCTCGTTCTTGAAGTCGAGCCGCCGAAAGGCAAAAGGCGCATCTTCGATCTCATCGATTTCCAGCCGCCGCCCGACGCGCCTGCGCCCGAAAGCCGGCCCACACTTCGCCGCAATTAAATGTGTTCTCCCGATGTGGGGCCGGATGGCATCCGGCGGCGGGTTGGAAACCCGTCAACATCTCCGGTGACCAATCCGTAGCCTGCTCGAATTCCCTCTGGATGACTACCGCGTAATCTGGCGCCGTATCCTCAGCTGGCCCCTCAAATGTTGCCCCAAATCCCTTTTCGCGTACTTTGAAGGCATGGATGTACATTTCGCCCCGGATGTAGAAAAGAAGCTCAACGACCTCGCCGCCCTGAGCGGACGCGAAAGCGCCGACGCGTTCGTGCAGGATCTTGTAGGCGAATATATCAACGAGCTTGCACAGACCCGCGAAATGCTCGACAGCCGCTATGACGACCTGAAAAGCGGCAGGGTGAAGCCCATCGACGGCGAGGAATTCTTCGAGGGCCTTCGTCGCCGTGAGAATGACCTGCTCAGCAAACAATGATCGCAGAGCGCGGCTTTGCTCTTCATCCCCTCGCGGCGCAAGACGTCATAGAGATCTGTGAGTAATAGAGATCTGTGAGTAATAGAGATCTGGGAGTACATCGCGGAAGACAGCCCGCTCGCGGCTCGACGTGTCCGCGAGGAGATTCTGTGCCGGATTCGCGCCGTCGTGTTGTACCCCCCTATCAGGTCATAGAAGGCCTGACCTCACGGGCGACCGTTGCGGTTCATTCTGGTGCGGGAATATCTGATTGCCTGCGCGCCGGATGAGAAGCCATTGTGGATTGTCGCGGTGATGCACGCACGACGCAACCCCCGCGTTCTCGCTGCCATCTTGCGCGGCAGGGAGTAGCCTGCAAACATTACGCGATCACCCTGCCGACCCCCTACCGCGTAATCTGCCGCCACAACGAAGAATCCTTAGCCGCCGGCAGCCTCACCCCCACCGCCTCCGCCAGCGTCGGCGCGATCTGCAGCATTTCGATCTCCCCCAGCTTCACGCTCCGCACTCCCGGCCCAGCCATGATAAAAATCGACCGGTACCCCGGCCGGTTCGGCCACACCCCGTGCGTCGCCACATGGCTGCCGTTCCCCACCGCCGCCCCGCGCTCCTCTTCCGTCGCCACGAAATCCGGCAGCGTATCGAACGCCGCCACCCACTTCGCATGACCCTGCGCCCGCGCCTTCACTTCCGCCATCGGCACCTCGCGCGCCAGCCCGTACTTGCGCCCGTCCACCAGCAGAGCCCGCAACGCCCCCGCCACCGCCGCGTCCGCCGTGCCGATCAGCCCGTCCGCCACTTCCACCCGCCCCTTGACGCCCGCCTGCCGCAACATTACCCGCGGCCGCACCGTCCGGTTGCTGTTCTCGAATCCGTGATCGGAAACCACCACCGTCAACGTGCCCGCCGGAGCCTTCGCCAGCACCTGCCCCACCAAATCGTCCGAATTCTCCAGAATCTCCCGCGCATAAAGACTCCGCGCGCCCGTTTCCCTCTGCTCGGCTTCCACTTCCGAAAAATGCACGAATAAAACGTCCGGCTTTTCCGTCGTCAACAGATAAATGGCCGCCTGCGCGGAATTCGAATCCGTCCACAACTCCTTCCCGAACGCCGGATATTTGTTCTCGATCCTCGACGCCAGCCCCGCCGGATTGCTCTTCTGCGCAATCGCATCGAACGCCGCCGAACCGCCCTTCTGACTCTCCTGCAGCTGCGGCAGATTAAACGCCACCTTCGCGCCCATCGTCCCCGGCCAGTAAACCGTCGCCGCCGTCAGACCCTTTTGGGACGCCGCTTCCCACAACGGTGTCGCCCGAAAAGCCGTCGCCGGAAGATCGTTCGTCAGCACGCCGGTCAGCCAAGGCGCCACCCCCGTCACCAGCGACGCGTAAGCCGGCCACGTCTCCGACGGCGTCACGCCCACCACCGTGGCGCTCGCGCCCTCCCGCATTAGCCGCCTCAGGTTCGGAGCCTTCACCCGTAATGCCGGATCGTTCAGAAAAGGCGCATCCAGCCCGTCGATCGACAGGACCAGCAGCCTATTCCCGGTCTGCCCGAAAAGCACGGCCGGAATCGCAAATAAAGCCAGGAAGAATCGAAACAACCCTGAGTGTAGCTAACGCGACGCCCGCACCGGAACCCCGTCGCTCGCCGCCGAACCCGGCTGCACGGAAACCGGTGTCTCCCCCGTCACACCGCCTGCGCCGGAACGTCCATTCGCTTTACTCAGCTCGCCGTTCTCAGGCGGCCGGAGCCAGCCGCGTGCCCCGCGCCAGACCCAGCGCCTTCGCCCCCGCCTTCGCGCACTCCCACACCCGGCCGCACCGCGCCGCCTGAAATGCCAGGCGCCCGTAGTATTTCCGCCGCGCCACCGGATACCGCTCCAGAATATCCGCCAGCCCCTCGCACACAATCCGGAAATTCACGAAATTGCGCTCGTAAAACACCCGCGTCAGCTGATCCGGCCGCCCGTCCTGCATCCAGACCGACACCTCCATCGGCAAATACGCCGTTTTGAACGTGAAAGTGACGCGGATGAAAAACAGCGTGTCCTCATACTTCTTAATCCGCGGCTCGAACGGCACCTGTTCGAAAACCTTCCGCCGCATCAGCACCGAACTCGGATGAATCACATTGAACGCATACAGGTTGATCTCCGGACTATGTACATGCTCCGCGGGCAGATAATACCGGTCCTTGCCTTCCGCGTCCCGCACCGTCACCCGCGAGAACACCATGTCGATCTCCGGATTCGCCTCCAGAAACGCGAGTTGCTTTTCCAGTTTTCCCGGCAAATACCAGTCGTCGTCGTCCAGCATGCAGAAAAACTGCCCCCGCGCCGCCCGAAAACCCGCGTTGCGCGCGTTCGTCAGGCCCTGCGACACCTCATGACGCACAAAGCGCAGTCGCGGATCCTGGATGTCCAGCGCGGCCGGCACGTCCGAACCGTCGTCCACCACAATCACTTCGAGCGACGGACCCGTCTGCTCCAGCACGCTCTTGACCGCCCTCGGCAGAAGCGTAATGCGGTTCTTCGTCGTAATCACTACGGATACCAGCGGATCGTCGGCCATTCGTAGAAACTATAAACAATCCCGGTCTGGCTTTGATTCACAAAATGAAAAAATATTTTTTCGCTCTGATTTCAAAACACTTAACCCGTTTCTCTCGAAGGAGCCGCGCGAACTTCCCCCGCTCCCCTGCTAAATCTCACGGCATAAGAGTTCGGCCGCCCCCATCCGTGGCCGGCGAACGAAAGGACAACATGGCCGCCACGCAGAAACAAATCGACGCCAATCGCCGCAACGCCCAACACTCCACCGGCCCGAAAACGGAAGCCGGCAAGGGCCGCGCCTCTCTCAACGCCTGGCGTCACGGCCTCACCGGTCAGGTCGCCACCATGCCGCACGAAGACCTGGCCGTCTTCACCCGCTTCACCGCCGACATCCGCCAGGCCTACGCGCCCGAAGGCGCTCTCGAAACCCAGATCGCCCAGTCCATCGCCGAAGACGAATGGCGTCTGAACCGCGCCCGCGCCATCGAAAACAACGTCCTCGCCCTCGGACACAGTACCCCCGACGCCGACGTCATCGCCGAAAACACCCAGATCCACGCCGCCTTCACCCAGGCCCGGACCTTCTGGCGCACCCCCGAAAAATTCGCCCTGCTCACCCTCTATGAACAGCGCATCGCCCGCCGGGTCCAGCGCAACGAACAGCGTCTTCACGCCCTGCAGGCCGCCCGCCGCGCCGCCTTCGAACAGGCCCTCCGCGAAGCCGAACTCCTCGCCGAAGAAGCCCGCTCACGCAACCAGCCCTACGACCCCGCCCCGGACTTCCCCCGGCAAAATGGCTTCGCCTTTTCACCCGCCGAAATCACCCGCCAACTCGAACGCCGCCGCCGCCTGCTTACCTTTTCAGCGGGTCCTCGACCCAGGGCGGCGTAGCTGCAATCAGCGCCCCCAGCTCCGGCTCCGTCTCCATCACCCGCTGCTTCATCTCCCAGGCGATCTCCCGGTAACTGAAATGACCCTTTACCCCGCTTCGGACCCGCGCGATGTACTCCACCTCCGCGAAGTCCATCTTGAACAGGAACCGCGCCCGCGCCCCGAACGGCAGCAGATACTGCCGCGCCGGATCCGGCAACTCCCGCATCGCCCCCAGCGCCGCGTCCATCGCCGCCCGATACACCGCCTCGGCCCCCGGAGCCTCCGTCAGCGCCGCCGGAACCTCATACCCGTGCTGTCCCGCATAAGCCTGCCGATACTGATGACACCGCCGGTGCCGGTGCAGATCCCGGTACGCCCCGATATCGATCAGCATGTCGAAACAGTACTGCCCCCCGCGGAATCCGCGCAGCAAATCGTCCCGCTCGCCCCGCGACCGCCCCGCCGCCTCCAGCACTTCCTTCTTCCGCGCCGTGCTCCACTCCCGCACCGTCTCGTACAGCGCCCGGAACGGCGCATCGCACACCGGATACAGCAGCGTCGCCGCAATCTCCGTGAGCGTGTCCGTCGGACGAATCAGCTCCACCCGCCCTGCCGCCGCCTCTTCCACCCGCAGGTTCTGCCGCGCCCAGAGCTCCAGATCCGCCCGCGCCTGCCGCTGGTACTCGTCCGGCTCCGCATGACGCGCCAGCGTGGGAGCCAGCGGCTCGTTCCGCTCCGCGTCCCACACGCAGTCCGGAGCCTCCGCGCACGCCTGCGCCACCTCCAGCCCCAGCTCCCGCGCCTCGCCATACTCCGACACCCGCAGCCGCCGGATCTGTTTCTCCAGCGTCCGGATACTCGTCACCTGCCCGACATTCGTCGGCACGCCCCAGAACAGCAGATACCGCGCGACATCGAACGCCCGCGCCGCGATGTTCCGCCCGTAAGCCTCCGGCTTCATCGTCTCCGGACGCGGCAGCTTCTCCCGCAGATGCGCGTCCATGCGCCAGTGCGTGTCCTTGTAGGCCGCCAGCAGCGCCTCCCCGGCCGCGCGATACCGCTCCGCCCCCGCCCCGTCCAGCTCCGGCGGCACAATGAATCCGCCCTTCGAAAAGTCCTGATACCGCGAGCTCTTCGCCTGCCCGTCCCACAGCGTTTCGTCTTCGATTTCGCTGGCCGCCAGCTCGCTCACGCCCTCGAAACAAAGCACTGTATGCCCCAGATCCGCGATGGACTGGTGGCCGTACTGAAAGTAGTAACTCTCCAGGAATTGCTGGGCGTTATGAGACCGCACCCACTCGATCGATTGCCGTATCGAATCCGCCGACCGGCTGTACCGCGCCAGCGCATATGCACTCTTCTCCGGTGGCATCGGAGCGACTGTAAGAACTCGCCTTGTCAAACGGCTATCATAACGTTTGAAGCTCAGAATCCGGCGCCTCCACCCCAACGCCCTCATCCCGCGCTATGCCCACGGACCCCTCGAAGACGCCGGCATGGATCTCCACGCGGTCGAAGCCGTGCAGCTCGCGCCCGGCGAGCGCAAGCTCGTCCCCACCGGCCTCGCCATCGAACTCCCCGCCGGCTTCGAAGCGCAGCTCCGCCCCCGCAGTGGCCTTGCTCTGAAATACGGAATCACGCTGCCCAACAGCCCCGCGACCATCGATCCCGGCTATCGCGGCGAAATCAAAGTGATCCTGCAGAACCTGGGCGGCGACGTCTTCACCGTGGAACCGGGCGAACGCATCGCCCAGATGGTGGTTTCCCGCTATGAAGCCGTCGAATGGGAAGAGGGCGACCTCTCCGGCTCCCTCCGCGGCGAAGGCGGTTTCGGGTCGTCCGGCGGTTTCGGGTCGTATAAACCCTGAACCGCGCCCGGACCCCGCCCTACATGAAGTAGTCTTTGACCTTTTCGAGCAGGCCCTTTTCGTGCGGCTCGTTGTTCACCGGCAGCGTGTCTTCCAGCTGCTCGAAGATCTTCCGCTGATCCTTCGTGATCTTGGTCGGAATCTTCACCACCACGTGAACCACCAGATCGCCCCGGCCCCCGCGCCCCTGCACTTCCGCCACGCCCCGGCCCTTCAGCCGCAGTTCCGTCTGGCTCTGCGTGCCCTCCGGGATCTCCAGCTTGTGCGGACCTTCCAGCGTCGGCACCTCGATCGTCGCGCCCAGCACCGCCTGCACGATATTGATCGGCACCGTGCAGTGCAGATCGTTCTCGTGCCGCTCGAATACCGGATGCTCCTTCACGGCGAAGAAGATGTACAGATCGCCGTTCGGCCCGCCGTTCGCGCCGGGCTGTCCTTCGCCCGAAACGCGCAGCCGGTTGCCGTCCGCGATGCCCGCCGGCACCGTGACCTTCAGCTTCTTCTGGACGTGCTTGTAGCCCTCGCCCTTGCAGTCCTTACAGACGTTCTTGACAATCTGCCCCGCGCCGCCGCAGTGCGAACACGTCCGGCGCACGGAAAGGAAGCCCTGCGTATAGATCTGTTCGCCGCGCCCGTGGCAACCCGGACACGTGATGCTGCCGCTGCCCGGCTCCGCGCCCTTGCCCTGGCACCGCGCGCACGGCTCCAGCTTCGGCACCTGAATCTCGATCGATTTCCCGAACGCCGCTTCCTCGAACGTCAGCGTCAGGTCGTACCGCAGATCGTCGCCTTTCGCCGGACGGTTCCGCGCCCCGCCGCGCTGCTGCCCGAACACATCGCCGAAACCGAACACCTGGCTCAGCAGATCGCCCAGATCCATCGCCGAAGGGTCGAAGCCGCCTCCGCCGCCCATGCCGGAAAGGCCCTGATGCCCGTAGGCGTCGTAAGCCGCCCGCTTCTGCGCATCGGACAGCACGCCGTAAGCCTCGGCCGCTTCCTTGAACTTCTCTTCCGCTTCACTGTTGCCCGGGTTGCGGTCCGGATGGAACTGCAGCGCCAGCTTCCGGTAAGCGCTCTTCAGTTCCTGTTCACCCGCCCCTTTGCTGACACCCAGGACTTCGTAATAATCGCGTTTCGTCGCCGGCATTTAGTTTTATATATTGGCTCAGGGCTTTACCGCGACGCGCACCATCGACGGTCGCAGCAGTTTGCCTTTGAAATGGTAGCCGCGCTGAAATTCGCCCAGCACCGTGTTGTCGGGAGCATCTTCGGTCGGCACGCGCTCGATCGCCTGATGCAGATGAGGATCGAACGGCTGGTCCACCGCTTCAATCGGTTCCAGACCCAGCTTCTTCAGCGATTCGTACATGCGGCTGTAAATCATCTCCACGCCCTTGGCGTAGTCCGCATTGCCCGATTCCGCTTTCAGCGCCCGGTCGAAGTCGTCCAGCACGGGCAGCAGATCCCGCACCGCGTCCATGCTCGCATATTGCAGATAATCGCTGCGCTCCCGCTCCGTGCGTTTCCGGAAATTGTCGAATTCCGCCTGCCGCCGCAGCAAAAGCTCGCGCAATTCTTCCCGGTCCGCTTTAATGCTGTCGCGTTCCGCCCGCAGCAGCCCGATTTGGTCCGCCGCGGACTCGCCCTGCGCCGAAGCTTCTTCTGCCAGATCGTCCGCCTTAATATCTTCGTTATTCACGTTCGGTTCCCACGTCCAGATTTCAGGTTATCATCGCGCCGGAAAGCCGGAAAGCGAATCGTCGCGCCCGCCGCCGTCCGTCCGCGCGCCTTACAAGGCCTCGAAAGTCCGGCCAATCTGCTGCACGGCGGAAATCACCCGCTCATACTGCATCCGCATCGGACCCAGCACCGCGATCCGCGCCTGTGCGCCCGACGGCAGGTCCACCGTCACCCCGATCAGCGTCAGTTCGCTCATCGCCGGGTGCGCGTCTTCCAGGCCCACGTGGATACCCACCTGTCCCCTCGGCTCTTCCAGAAACCGGTCGAGCAGCGCCACCACGCGCTTCTTCTCTTCCAGCGCCCGGAACAGATCCCGCATCCGTTCCCGGGTGAGATGCAGATCGAGGCCGATCAGCCAGCTCGCGCCGTCCATCTCCACATGCGGGTCCGAATCCACCACCAGCAGACCCTTCTCGCACAGCAGCGTCAGCTGCTGCAGCACCGCGTCGTACATGGCGCGCTCTTCTTCAATCCGCCGCAGCAGTTCCGCCCGCGCCCGCTCCAGCGTCCAGCCGCAGAAATTGATGTTGACGTAATTGCGGATGGTCGTCAGTTCGTCCGTGGTCAGCGCGCGGTCGAGCGTCACAACGCGGTTTCGCACCATCCGGTCCCGTGTCGCCACAATCATCAGGACGCGCCGCTCGGACAGCCCCACCAGTTCCAGGTGCTCCAGTTCCTGGCTCGTATTCGGCAGCGCCGCCGCGATGCCGACATTCCGCGTCATTTCCGTCAGCACTTTCGAAGCGATCGCGATGCGCTCCTCGAGCGATTCGCCCAGATGCATCTGACTGAAGATCCGGTCGCGGTCGGAGTGGGAAAGGGGTTTGCCGGAAACCGTTCCGGCAAAGTCGCGAAAAGCCCGGTCCGTGGGAACGCGGCCGGCCGAAGTATGCGGCTGCGCCAGATACCCCTCGTCCGCCAGATCGGCCATCACATTGCGAATCGTCGCCGGACTCAGCGCCAGATGACGCAGCCGGGACAGCGTGCGGGAACCCACCGGCTCGCCCGTATCGATATACGCGCGGACAATCAGGTGCAGTATTTCGCGTTCTCTCGTGCTCAGCTGCCTGCCGGAAAAGACCATCCAGCCAGAGACTCCCTTGAACTAAATATATACCGGAGCTCCGGATGACCCCGCAATTCGCCGCGCGAATTGACGTGGTGTCAAACAATCCGGTAGACTGAAAGTTTGTTCATCCCCTGCCCGCAGCGCGCTCGCAGTGGTCCTGTTCCGTTCTGGTAAACGCGTTTTAATCATAAAATCGGAGAGTTCATGGCAGAAGTTCAAAAGTATCTTTTCACGTCTGAATCCGTCACCGAAGGTCACCCCGACAAGGTCGCGGATCAGATCTCGGATGCCGTACTCGATGCGGTGCTGGCGCAGGACCCCATGGGTCGCGTTGCCTGCGAAGTGCTGGTCACCACCGGTATCTGTGTCGTTTCGGGCGAAATTACCACGACCTGTTACGTCGATGTTCCCACCATTGCCCGCGAAACCATCAAGGAGATCGGTTACACCGACGCTGCCTTCGGTTTTGATTCGAAAACCTGCGGCGTGCTCAACACCATCCAGAGCCAGTCGCCCGACATCGCCATGGGCGTGGATACCGGCGGCGCCGGCGACCAGGGTCTGATGTTCGGTTACGCCTGCAACGAAACGGAAGAGCTCATGCCCCTTCCGATTCAGCTGGCTCACCGTCTGACCGAGCGCCTCTCGGAAGTCCGCAAATTCGGCACGCTCACCTACCTCCGTCCGGACGGCAAGAGCCAGGTGTCCGTCGAGTACGTGGGCGACAAACCGGTTCGCATCGACGCCGTCGTGATCTCCACCCAGCACGGCGACGACGTCACCACCGAACAACTCCGCGCCGATGTCCGCAAGCACATCATCGACGCTGTTGTTCCGCAGGACATGGTCGACGAGAACACCAAATATCACATCAACCCCACCGGGCGCTTCGTCATCGGCGGACCTCACGGCGATACCGGCCTCACCGGCCGCAAGATCATCGTGGATACCTACGGCGGCATGGGCCGTCACGGCGGTGGCGCGTTCTCGGGTAAGGATCCGACAAAGGTCGATCGCTCGGCCTGCTACATGGCCCGTTACATCGCCAAGAACCTCGTCGCGGCCGGCCTCGCCTCCCGCTGCGAAGTCCAGCTGGCGTATGCCATCGGTGTCGCGGATCCGGTATCGGTCATGGTCAACACCTTCGGCACCGGCGCGCTGCCGGAAACCGAACTGACCGCCATCGTCCGGGAGCACTTCCCGCTCACCCCGAAGGGCATCATCGATCACCTGCAGCTCCGCCGTCCCATCTACAAGAAGACGGCCGCCTTCGGTCACTTCGGCCGCGTCGGCGACACCTTCTCGTGGGAAAAGACCGATAAAGCCGAGCACCTTCGCACGCATCTGCTGGCTGAAACCAAGGCGTAGGCTTAGCCGATTTCCGTGTGTGCTTGTGGTTGTTTCTTTCTGGCCGTGGTGGCGTGCGGGCTTCTGTACTGCGCGCTCCACGGCCAGTGGATTTTGTTCGCCGTGATCCTGGTCGCGTCCGTCGCGGCGGGCTGGTTCGGCCGGAAAGCGGCCGACTGGCGGCCGTCGCCGAAAAAGTAGTCTAAGCGGTTAACAGTACCTTTAAAACACCTTTCGTTCCAGCCCTGCTGAACGCCCGCGGGGCGTCCCGCAGCGCCATCGCCTCGGAAATCATCGAGGTCACATCCACCGCGCCCCGTTCCAGCAGTTCGAGCGCCGGCTCGAAGCGTCCGCAGCGCGAACCAACCAGCGTGATCTCGTTGACGATCACCGGCGCCGTATCCACCGCCACCGTGCCGTGGACCGTCGACTTCAGAATGACCGTGCCACACGGCTGTGCCATCCGGACAGCCGCCTGGAGCCCTTCCGGTGAACCGGTGGAATCCACCACCCACTCGTACTCGCCCTCCGGCAGCGTGTCTGTCGCGATCTGGGTCGTGACTTCAGTCGTTACCCCGGCCCGGGCCGCGATGCGCAGCTTGTCGGCATGTCGCCCGAACTGGTGCACCCGGCAACCGCCGGCCTGCAGCACCTGCGCGATCAGCAGTCCGAGTTTGCCGTCGCCGAGCACCGCCACCGGGCTGCCCGGCGGAATCCGCACCTGTTCGAGGATGCGGCAGGCCGCGGCCAGCGGTTCCGTGAACACGGCCGCTTCGGTCGAAACCGACTCCGGCACCACGCGGAGATTGCGGTCCGGCAGCGTGAGGAACTCACGGAATGCGCCGGGATGCCGCACAATGCCCAGCACCGTCCGGTGCGGGCAGTGGCGATCCAGCCCCCGCCGGCACCACGCACAGTGCGTGCACGCGAGGTTGATCTCGCCCACAACCCTCCTGCCACGGAGGTGCGCCGTATCGGACTCGACCACCTCGCCCACGAACTCGTGGCCGGGCGTTCCCGAGTAACCGTAGTAGCCGCGTTGCAGTTCGAGGTCGGTATTGCAGATGCCGCCCGTCAGCAGCCGGATCAGCGCGAATCCTTCCGGGCGTTCCGGAAGAGGAAGGTTCTGTACTTGTACCTGACCGCTTCCCAGGTATACGGAGATCATCTTAGTTTCAGCTTAGTCTCCTTACACACGCCGGCCATAAATCCGGGTGGGTAAGGGAACACTCGGCGGACCCGTGTCCGCTGAAAGGAGTCGTAGAATGACGGGTTCCTGTTCTTATGTCTGATTACAGAAACGGCGCTGCCATGGCGGTGATCTGCGCCTTTGCGAGCCTTGCGCAGGCGATGGATCTGAGTCTTACTTCCGCGGTGGCCAACCCGTCCGGGACAGCGACTCTTAGTCTTACTCTGAACGCGGTCACCACCAGTCCCGCCGGATTGCAATGGAGTCTGACTTATCCCGCCGCGCAGTTCTCCGCCGTATCGGTCACGGCGGGGCCGGTCGCTTCCGCGGGAGCCAAAACACTGGGCTGCGTCAACACCGCGACGGGAGCGACATGTCTTCTCGCCGGCCTCAACAACACCGGACTTACGCCGGGCGTCGTGGCCTACGTAACCGCGACCGTAGCGCCCGGTGTCACCACGTCCTCCATCCAGGTTTCCAGGGCGCTCGGGGCGGACGTGAATGCAAAAGGGCTGACTGTTGCTGCGGGCGCGGCGGGCACCATCCTCGCGCCCTCGCCCGCGCAGTTGCTGACGCCGATCAGTTCGGTGAGCGGCCAGCAGATCTATGACTTCGATGGCGCCTCCGTGCTCTTCTCGCAACCCGGTACCCTGCTGCTGCACGACCTCGCGACAGGCGGCGACAGGACCCTGTTTACCCACGCGGGCGTTACCTTCCCGGTCGGCTTCCTGACCTCGCACGGAGCGATCTTCGCCGTGAGCGGCCCCAATCAGGCGGTCTACGAATACCGCGACGGCGCGCTTCTCAGCTTCGCTCACAACGTCGACGACGGCACCGCAACCACCGATGCCGCGCTGGTGCGTAAGGCCAACTTCGCCCTGTGGCGCCGCACCACGGGAGCCTCCTCCGCGCTCTACTTCCGCGATCTCACGGCCGGCGCCAATACGGTCTTTACGCAGGCTGGCAGCGCCGGGGGCGATGTGGGGCCGGACGGGTCAGTGGTCTACGCGAACGCCGGCGATATCTATCGCTGGCTGGCGGGGAATACGGTGCCCCTGACAAGCGACGCCCTCAATCGCGCGCCGGTGACGGACGGTCGTAACGTGGTGTATGAGAAAGCCTCCGCCGGTCAGATCGGGCTCTATCAGTTCAACGGTTCGGCAACCACGGCGATAGCGCCTCTCGCCAGCCGGGGCGCGACCTTCGACTTCACCTACCAGGCTGCCGGCGGTTCCGTCGCGTGGACGGCCAACGACGCCTTCGCCGACCAGCAGGTCTACCTCACGACGCCTACCGGCAATGCCACGGTCTCCCGCTTCGGCTCGAACAATGCTCTCTCTTCGCTCGCCGCGAACGGCGATGTGGCCTATCGAAGCGCCGCGGGACTGCTGCTGCAGAGGACGACCCAGACCGACTCGACCCTCATCTCGACCGGCACGGGCGTGCCGCTGAACGTCAATAACCAGTGGTATTACATCGAAGGCGCGACGGTTTATCAGGTCGGCAACGGCTCGCCGAATGTCTATCAGGGCGCGGGCTCGGTGCAGATCTCGGTCGTGAGTCCGGTGGGCAGCGCCGTGGTGACGGACCCCGTTCCGGTCAGCGCGAGTATCTCGTCTTACTATGCATTCCAGAGTGTGACCGCGTCGGCAGGCACACGGACCGTGAATCTCACGGCGGCGCAGCCCGGCGTCTTCTCGGGCTCGCTTCCGATCACCGGTCTCACCGGTCCGCAGTCCATCGCGATCACAGCCACCGACATCTTCGGCCACGCGGCGTCAACCACCGTGCCCATCGCGTTGAACTCACCTCTCACTGTCACCGTCAACAGTCCGATCTCGCGGCAGCTGACCCAGGGACCGTTGCCGATCAGCGCCTCGTGCGGCGGGTGTGTCTCGATGCGCGCCCTGCTCGACGGAACGCTGGTCGCCAAGGGCGCCAGTTCGATCAGCCAGACGATTTCCGTGACGGGCTCGGCGCGGAGCGGCACGCTCTCCGTCTATGGCACCGACAGCGCCGGACACGACCAGGTGGTGAGCATCGCCATCCTGTACGAGCCCGCCCCCGCGCTGATGCCGGTGACCTCGGTCAACGGGCAGCAGGTGCTGGATTTCGACGGGACGAACGTGCTTTACGCGCAGTGGCTGAGCGGCGGCGGCAGTTACGCACTGCTGCTGCATCCGGTGGCCGGCGGCGCCGACCAAACGCTGATCGGGCCGGTTGCGGCGAACCCGGTGAGCGGCTATCTGACGGCGCACGGTGCCATCTTCCTGCTGCAGAACCCGGCCACCGCGTCGACCTCCACGCCGGACGGCGCGCTCTACGAGTGGCGCGACGGACGCCTGCTCTCCTTCGGCCACACGTGGAACGATGGCAACAGGGCCATCCGCGACGCCGGCCTGCTGGTGAAGGGCAACTATGCGATCTACCAGCGTACGGACATCGCGGCCGGGGGCGCGACGCTGTACTTCCGCGACCTGCTGGCCGGTGTCACGAGCGCCATCGCGCCGGCGCCCTCGGCCGCCGACCTGGGGAGCGACGGCACTGTCGTACTGGTGCAGGCGGGCGATATCTATCGCTGGTCGGGCGGGGTCATGACGCGGCTCACCTTCGATGGTGTGAACGACCGGCCGGTCACCGACGGACCCACCACCGTGTATGTCAAAAGCGGCGGCGGCACGGCCGCTGGCCTCTACAGTTCGGGTGACTTCGGCGAGACGCCGGTCGAGGCGATGGCCGACCGCGGCACCGGCTTCCTCTACGAGTACCAGGCAGCCAATTCCAACCTGGTCTACACCGACTCCGACACCTTCTCGACGCAGCAGCTCTACCTGAACACGCCGTTCGGGAGCGGCCAGTTGTCGTACTTCGGCTCGAAGACCGATCCGGTGCTGCTGTCGCCGAATGGCGACGTCTACTTCCGGACGCAGCAGCCTGGCCAGACCGCGCGTTATTATCTGCAGCGGATCTCGAATGCGGGCGTGCTGCCGGTGACGGTCAGCAACGCGCCCGGCGTGCCCTTCTACGTGAACGGGCAATGGTATTACGCGGCGGGCAATGCGGTGCTGGCCATCGGCCAGGGCACGGCGGACGGCTATCTCGGGCCTGGCTCTGCCCAGATCCGGGTGACGAACCCGCTGCCCAATTCGGTCATCGGTAGCCAGATTTCCGTTCAGGCGACCGTCGATTCGTACTACGCACTGCAGAGCGTGACGGCGGGCGTCGGTTATAACTATACTTTCCTTTATCCAGGCGGCGGTGGTCTGTTCTCGGGGTCTCTCTGGACTACCGACCTGACCGGGCCGCAGTTGCTGATCGTGAGCGCGCAGGATGTCTTCGGACACGCCGTGCAGCAGACCGTGCCGGTGACGCTGCCGTGAGAGGCATGAACACGAAGAAGCACCCGCGCCGTGTGGGGCGCGGGTGCGGCTCAGGCAGACAGGATGAGTTTTAGCGAAGAGCTTGCCGTCGGCGCAGGAATACGAGTCCGAGCAGTCCGGCTCCGAAAGCGTCCACGCCAAGAGCAGCCCACGAGGAAGGCTCCGGCACCTGCACCGTGATGAACTCCTGGGGCCGGTCGCTGGCAACCGACGGGGTTGTGTTGTCGAGGGTGGGCGTGTAGATGACCACGTTCACCGAGTTGGCGGCCTCGTAAGCGGCGCCACTGGCATAAGCGGAGGCCGCGAGCAGGGCGTTGCCGCGGAAGGCGACGGCATTGTCCAGCTGCGTCTGCGTCATGCAGCCGAGCGGGCAGGTGTTCGCGAGGACAGGGGGATCGAAGATCCCCCACAGCGCGAAGCTCAGCTCACTCCTGGTATCGGCGTCGGGAGATTCGAGCGACTGGACGGCAAGCATAGCCGCGGCAATGTACTCGGTGGTTTCGGAATAGGATTTGCCGTCAATGTTGCTGTCGGAGAAGAAGACGCTGGAAGGGCTGTTCGGAAGCTCGGAGAGATTCGTGACCAGGGCCGTCCAGAACTGAGGGGGTGAGACGTCGTCGGTGAAATCGTCGCAGAATGCGGCGATCTCCGTCGTGCCGTTGATAAGTCCGTGATAAGGGTCCGTATAGACGCCGGCGAGATTGTCCGCACCGACCGCCGTGATTCCGAAATTGACGGTCGGCTGGGCGGCCGCCGCGCTGAGTGCGAAGCAGATGCCGAGGGCGACGATTCCCGGTGATATAACCTTCATTTTTCCTCCTGAAAAAATCATTAAAAAGACACGTCCGTGTAATCCGGCTGTCTGAGCAGTCAAATAATGCCCAACTGCGTTCCAGCACAGAGGCACTTGATCAGCCAAACGGGAAGCTTATGAAAAGACAGATCGGAGCTTAGGGTAAAGCGCCTTCTTGTCCCACCTTTCGGGATTAATTCCGACGCGTCAGGAGAGCCTTTCCAGCGGCTATCCCGTTCCGGTACGACGGCGATTTTATTCCTTTGTATGTTCTGTCCGATACTTGCTATACTCCGCTTGGAATGAGTAACCGCGCGGCGAAAAACATCGGCCTTTCTGTCCTGATTCTTCTCCTTCTTAGTGCCTGCCAGGTAAGTCCGGAAGTAAGCAAGAGAAAGCACCTGAATGAGGGAAAGATATATTACTCGGCGGGTAAGTATCCGGAAGCGGTGATCGAATTTCGTGCCGCGCTGCAGGCCGATTCCCGGTTCGCGGAAGCGCACTATCATCTCGGCCTGTCTTACCTTCGTCTGAAAAGCACGGAGTTAGCCTTGAAGGAAATGCGCAATGCCGTGGCGCTCGATCCGGCGAATCAGGAAGCCCGGCTGCAACTGGCGAGTCTTCTGATAAGAAAGCAGCAGTATCCCGAAGCGCAGGCACTGGCCGAGAAGGTGTTGGGTAAAGATCCGGGCAATGTCCGGGCGCACGCGATACTCGGCGAGAACTATGCGGCGAAACAGGATTTCTCCGCCGCGGAAAGAGAGTTGAAGAAAGCGCTGGAGCCGCAGCCGACGTTCGCGGAAGCATCCATGGCGCTGGGTGCCGTGTATCAGGCGGCGGGGCGGACGGCCGAGGCCGAGGCGGTGTATCAGGCGGCCGTGCAGGCAGCGCCGGCATCGCTCGCGGCGCGGGTCGCGCTGGGCCGGTTTTTCTTTACGCAGCACCGGCTCAATGAGGCGACGGAAACGCTGCGGGCCGCGTGCGATCTCGATCCGAAGGCCGTGGTGCCGCGTTTGCTGCTGGCGAGGACAAGAGTGGCGGCCGGGAAAGCGGAGGAGGCGGAGCAGCTGTACCGCGACCTGCAGACAAGAGCGCCCGACGACCCGGAGGCTTACCGGGCGCTGGCGATGTTCTACTTCTCGGGCGGCCGGAAAGATAAGGCCGCGGAGGAGTTTCGGCGCTTACTCGCGGCGAAGCCTAAGGACCTGTCCGTGCGGGTTTCGCTGATCGAGACCCTGCTCGATCTGGAGCGGGTGGAAGAAGCGGCGCCGCTGACTGATGAGGCATTGCGCGCGCACCCGGGTCATGCGGAACTGCTGCTGTCGCGGGGGCGGATCCTGCTCGCGGGGCGCAACTACCAGCAGGCCATTCTGACGCTGCAAAAGGCGCTGGAGGCCGATCCGCGTCTGGCTGCCGCACAGTATTTCCTGGGTGTCGCGCAGAAGAGCGCGGGACTGCCGGATTCAGCGAAGGTTTCCTTCACGAAGGCGCTGGCGCTCTCGCCGCGAATGGGACAGGCGCAGGCCGCGCTGGCCAGTCTCAGCCTGCGTTCGGGCAGTCCTGACGAGGCAGCGCGCCTCGCGGATCTGGCGCTCGCGGAGACCCCGGGTCTGGCGGCCGCTTCGGTGGCCAAGGCACGCGCGATGATGGCGAAGGGCGAACTGAAGCAGGCGGCGGCGCTGCTCGACGAGGCGATCGCGAAAGAACCCCTGTCGATGGCGGCCTGGTCGACACGGATGAAGCTGTCTCTGGCGCTCGGCAATACGGAAGAAATTCTTGGACGTTTGACCGCGCTCGGCACGCAGCATCCCCGGAATGCCGGACTGTACTTCCTGATAGCCCTGGGGCAGTTCAGTCTGCGGCGGACGGATCTGGCGGAACAGAGCGTGCGGCAGGCGATTGAGCTGGATCCGCGGACGCCGGACGCGTATGCCCTGCTCGCGCGGATCGATCTGGAGCGCGGGAAGACGGCCGAGGCGAAAGCGGACCTGCGGAATGCGATTGCGGCGAACCCGCGCAATCCGGCGGCATATGTGGCGCTGGGGAACCGGTTCGAGGAGGAGAAGAACTGGGAAGAGGCGAAGACCATGTTCCGGAAGGCGCACGATCTGGACCCGTCGGCGCCTTTTGTCGCGGCGGAGTTGGCGTTCCTGTATCTCGAGAACGGCGGCGATGTGGGGGAGGCCGTGACGCTGGCGCAGACGGCGAAACAGAAGGCGCCCAACTCACCGGTGACGGCCGATGCGTTGGGCTGGGCCTATTACAAGCTGGGCTCGGTGGACCGGGCCATTGCGGAACTGCGGGAGAGCGCCGGGAGGGCGCCGGCGAACCCCCTCTACCAGTACCACCTGGGAATGGCGTACCTCTCGGCGCGGCAGTTCGATCTGGCGGGCCAGGCACTGCGGGCTTCCTTGCGCCAGGACCGCAACTTCCGGTTTGCCGGCAGCGCCAGCGCCGCGCTCGAAACGGTGGCGCGGCAATCGAAGTGAAGCTCGGCGTGTTTCAGGGAACCGGAATGGCCGCGCTCGCCTCGTTGGACCGGGTGCTTTCGAGGGCCGTAGCCGGGTCGATCGCCGTGGTCGTGTAGAAGTAAGTCTGGCCTGCCGTCACCGAAGTGTCCTTGTAACCGGCGGCGGCGACCGGTCCGGCGGCAGTCAGCTTCGTGTAGGGGCCGCCCGGTGTGGTGGAGCGATAGACGTGGTAGGAGACGCCGGGGCTGGTGCTCGGCGTCCAGTTGAGCGTCACCGAGTGTGTCGCGGGCGGGGGGGGGGGCGGGGGGACGACCGGGCCGGGCGCGATCGGACAGGTCGCGCCGAGAGCGGCATCCCGGATCTGTTGCACCTGGGTCGCGGTGCAGACATTGGAGCCCGCGATGGAACACGGCTGCAACCCGAGCGCCATGTTGGCTGCGACCTGCACGTCCACGATGTCGACGGCGCCATCGGCATTCACGTCGCAGGAGTTGGTTGTCTGCGAGGCGCGGGCGCGAAACGACGCGGCGCTGGCGGCATAGGTGCCGGCGGGATTCCCCACCCATCGGGCCTGATACGTCCCGGCCGTGGTCGCGATGAGACGGGCCCAGCCGTTGCCCTTCAGCGTCGCGTCGCTGGTGAACGCGCTGCCCGCCGCCATGCCGGTGATATTTCCGGATACGGCAGCGAGTGAAAGGATGACCTCGTTCGCGGCGGTGATGGTGAAAGCCGGAGCCGCGGGCGAGGCGGTGGACGGCTGGCTGTTCAGCACGGCCGTCTGATCGAGGGGAACAGTGGGGTCGGCGCCGGAGAACTCCCAGACGACCGCGGCGCCGTTGGCGATGGGCGCGGACGTTCCGATGGTCACGCTCGTGGCGCCGGCGGCCGTGTTTTTGGCGTACCAGAGATCGGCGACAGAGCCTGCTGCGGCGTCGATCGACCTCGCGGCGCCGGCTTCCGCCCAGGCGTTGCCGGCGTTGTCGGTGATCTTGCTGAGAGTGATGGCTGTGCTGACGCCGCCGCCCATCTGGAAACCGACCACAAGCAGATTGCCGGAGCCCGTGGCGGGAATTGTGCAGGACGAGGGGAAGTTCTGGGGGCCGCAGGCGGTGACGTGCACGAGGCTGATCTGCGCGCCGGCGGCAAGCGGCAGAACGAGCGCGGTCAGAGCCGCGGTGGTAAGGTTCCGGAAAAGATGTGTGCCGCTTGTGATCCGGTAAGAATTGCGCTGTAAAAGCAGTTTTCGGTAAGAAGTGCCAGGTCTCATAAATCAGCTCAGTCAGAGTTCCGCTAAGACAGAAAGTCGAAGCGGTAACCCTACACTCTGACAGGAGAACCCGGCAAAAGCAAACTGCTGAGAGTTAGATCGTGCTCAAGCTTCCACTAAGCCGTACTTTCGCTGTGACTCCGCAAGAGAAGCGGAAAGACACAGGGCCAGAGACTCCAGATGCGGTTCCACGAGCAGGTTCTGCTGATGACCGGGGATTTCGCGGATATCGAGGGATTCACGAACCAGGGCGGCCCAGCCGAGAGAATGATCGGCCAATCGTCCGCGCAGCTGCTTAGCGGCCCGGAAGAGCAGGACGTCACCGGAATAAGTCCGTGGCTGGTAAGTCTCATACGCCTTATCGTGTTCAAGGCCCAGTAACTGAAGGATCTGTTCCAGGGAGGCGCGGCTTTTCGGGTCGGGCGTGCGCCCGGCCGCGATCGCGAGTCTGGCGAGAGCGAAGTTCCAGACGCGGCGCCAGCGTTCGGTGAGGTAGCCGGGTCCCCGGAAGAGCAGGTTTTCGCGTTCGAGATCAAAGCGTTTGGAGGCGCGGTACCAGCAGCGCCGGGCTAAATTCGTATCTTCGCGAAAACGGGCCGCGGCGGGATGAACCGTCTGGATCAGAATCAGCAGCGCGACCTTTTCGCCGGCACTGGTCAGCTGTTGCGCGGCTTCGAAGGCGACCAGACCGCCGAAGCAGAAACCACCGAGGAAGTAGGGACCTTCCGGTTGCAGGGTACGGATCTCCCGCAGGTAATCGGCGGCAAGCTGTTCAATCGAGACATCGGGCACGAGCGGCGCTTCGAGCCCGCGGGACTGCAGCGCGTAGACGGGCTGATCGGGACCGAGGCGTTCGCTCAGCGGGTGGTATTCGAGCACGTTGCCGCCGTGACTGTGAAAGAGAAAGAGCGGCGGTCTGGAGCCGCCCGGACGGAGCGGCACCAGCGAAGACCAGGAGGGCGTCCAGTTGCGGCTGCGCAGAATGCCCGCGAGGCCCGCCACGGTGGGCGTCTGCAGCAAAGTGGCGAGCGGCAGACGGCGGTCATAGCGTTTCTCGATCTCGATGACGAGGCGTACGGCGAGCAGCGAGTGGCCGCCCAGGGCGAAGAAGTTGTCGTGGACGCCGACGCGGCGGACTTTGAGAATGCCCGCCCAGAGGTGGCAGAGCGCCTGTTCGAGCGGATCGCGCGCGGCGACGAACTGGCCGCCGGTCCCCAGTTGCCGGCCGTCGGGCGAAGGCAGCGACTGGCGGTCGATCTTGCCGTTCGCGGTGAGCGGCAGCCGGTCGAGCAGCACGAAGGCGGACGGCACCATGTAGTCGGGCAGAGAGGCGCTGAGGTAGGTGCGCAGTTCGCCGCCGGTCGGCGCGACATCGTTGCGGCGCACCGTGAAGTAGGCAGCGAGCAGCTTGTCGCCCCCGCCGGATGGCGCGGGCAAGGCGACGACCGTGCACTGGGCGATAGCCGGGAAGCGTTCGAGCGCGACCTCGATCTCGTGGAGTTCGATGCGGAAGCCGCGGATCTTCACCTGACTGTCGAGGCGGCCGCAGTACTCGATGTCGTGATTGGCGAGGCGGCGGCCAAGGTCGCCCGAGCGATAGAGCAGGGCGCCGGGCTGGTTGCCGAACGGGTCGGGGAGGAAGCGGGCGCGCGTCAGTTCGTTGCGGCGCAGGTAGCCGCGGGCCACGCCCGCGCCGCCCACGTAGATCTCGCCGGTGACGCCGACGGGAACGGGCTGCCCGAGCGGATCGAGCAGGTAGAGCTGTAAGTCCGGCAGCGGCTGCCCGATGACGCTGGGCGCGTCAACGTCGGCTTTCGAGAGGGGCCGGAAGGTCACGTGGACGGTGGTCTCGGTGATGCCGTACATGTTATACAGCCGCGGCTTCCCGTCCCCGTGCCGGTCGAACCAGGGCCGCAGGCTTTGCATCTCCAGCGCTTCGCCGCCGAAGATCACGGCGCGCAGGGCAAGCGCCGGGGCGGGCACCAGGCTCGCTTCCGCTTCGGCCAGCTGGCGGAAGGCGGACGGGGTCTGGTTGAGCACGGTGACCCTCTGCTCCGCGAGCAGGCGGCAGAACTCGGCAGGCGAGCGGCTGGTCAGGTACGGCACGATCACGAGGCGGCCTCCGTAAAGCAGAGCGCCCCAGATTTCCCAGACGCTGAAGTCGAAGGCATGGGAGTGGAAGAGCGTCCAGACGTCCTGGCTGCCGAAGCGGTAGAGGCTCTCGGTGGACTGCATCAGGCGGACGACGTTGTAGTGCGTAATCAGCGCGCCTTTGGGCCGGCCCGTGGAACCGCTTGTGTAAATGGCGTAGGCGAGGTTGTCGGGCGTGGGGGTGGACGCGGGGTTCGTGACCGGTTCACGGGCGAGAAGCGCTTTTTCCGTATCGAGGCAAAGCACCGTCGTGGCGGGCGCGAGTGCGTGCCGGGGCAGGGACGACAGCAGCGCGGACTGCGTCACCACTACGGGCACGCGCGCGTCTTCGAGCATGAAGGCGATCCGTTCCGGGGGGTAAACCGGGTCCACCGGCAGATACGCGCCGCCCGCTTTGAGGATGGCGAGGATCGCGATGACGAGCTGGGGCGAGCGATCGGTCAGCAGGCCGACGAGGACGTCGGGGCCGACGCCGGAACGGGCGAGCCAGTGCGCGAGCTGGTTCGCCTGGGCGTTGAGATCGCGGTAGGAGAGGTGCGTGCCTTCGAAGGTAAGCGCGGGCGCGTCCGGCGTGGCTGCCGCCTGGGCTTCGAACCACTGGTGCAGGGTGCGGTCTTTGGGGAAATGCGTCGCCTCGGGGCGGGTTTCCGTGGTGAGGCTGCGTTGTTCGGTTTCGGTGAGCAGCGGGATGCGCCCGAGCGCGAGCGAAGGCTGCGCGGCGACGGCTGTAAGAAGGGTCGTGAACTGTTGCAGCCAGCGGTCGATGGTGGAGGGGTCGAACAGATCGGTGTTGTAGTCGCACTCGAGCAGCAGACCGCGCGGGCCTTCGCTGAAGTTGAAGAAAAGGTCGAAGTGGAGAGCGCGCTTGGGGTTCCGGTCGCAGGTGAAGGCGAGGTCCCCGAACGGCGCCGCGCCGGCGTCGCGATCGAGGTTGAAGATGACCTCGACCAGCGGCGCGCGACCCGCGGTGCGGGGAACGCGCAGGGTCCGCAGAATGCCGCCGAGCGTGGCCTGGTAGTGATCATACGCGTCAAGGACTTTGCGCCGGACTTCCCGCAAGTTGTCTTCGAAAGCGGCTTCGGGCCGGAGCACGGTCCGGATGGGGAGCAGGTTGACGCAGTGGCCGGCGAGGCAGGTGTGGCCCGTCATCGCCTGACCGGCCGTGCCAAGGCCGAGGACGATTTCGGTCTGTCCGGTGAGCCGGTGCAGCAGGGTTTTCACGGCTGCCATGAGGAGTACGACCAGGGTGGTGCGCTGCGCCGCGGCGAGGCGCTGCAGAGACTGGTGCAGCGCGGGGTCAAGCAGGAGTTTGCCGGTTGCGGCGCGGCCGGCGCGCACGAGCGGCCGGGGGCGGTCCGAGGGCAGATCGAGCGGCTGCGGGAGCGTGGCGAACTCGCGGGTCCACCATTGCAGGGCTTCGCGGACCTCGGGGCGGTCGGACGCGGTCTCCCGGACGTAGTCTTCGAACGCCGCGGGCGCTTCGAGAGCGGGTAATTCCTGACGCCCGAGGGCGGTGTAGAACGCGCCCAGTTCACGGAGCAGAAGACCGTTCGACCAGCCGTCGCAGACGAGGTGGTGGGCGGTCCAGACGGCGACGTGGTGATCGGGCGCGAGGCGGGCGACGCGAACGCGCAGGAGTGGGCCGGTGAGAGGGAAGGGAGTCGAGATCTCTTCTTCGAGCAGGGCTTCTATTTGGAGGTTGTTGGCGCTCAGATCGGCGAAGGTGGTTTCGATCCGGCGCCCGCGGTCGATGCGCTGGGACTGGCCGTCTGTGGCGACGGAGGCGAGCACGAGCGGGTGCCGGTCGATCACAAGGCGCAGCGCCTCGGCGAAGCGGGCCGGGTCGAACTGGCCGCGGAAATCAAGCCGCAGGGATTCGTTGTAACCGAGCGCCGCCTCGCCGCCCATCTGCGCGGCCAGCCAGATTTCCTGCTGGGCCTCGGTGAGGGGGAACTCGGTGAGAGGGAACTCGCGGATGCCGTCGCGGGTTGTTTCGGGCGGCGGGACGGAGGGGCAGTTTCCGGGCAGAAAACCGGAGGCGCACATCTCGCGGAGACTGTCGCGGAAGGCAAGGACAAGCTGCGCGAGGTCGGCGTCGGAGTGCGCGGTGGTGAGCACGAAGGCGCGGTTTTCGTAGATGTGGATGCCGCGCTCGCGCAGCAGGTAGTAGAAGAGGCCCGCGAGTTTGTGGCTGGCCGGGAAGGCGAGCTGAATCAGGGAGCAGAACTGCGTCACTTCGCCGGGCGCGGAGAACTCGGCGAGCGCGGCGCGCAGGTCGTCGGCAAGCCGGGCGGTGCGTTCCGTGAGCTTGGCCTGGAGTTCGGGGCCGGCTTCCAGAAGATGGGTGAGCACGGCTTTGGCGGCCGCGAGAGACAGCGGGTGGCGCACGAAGGTGCCGGCGAAGAACGTGACGCCGGCTTCGGGAAACGACGCGTCGCCATACTGCCAGGCGCCGCCGTCGAGCGCATCGAGGTATTTCGGGTCGCCCGCGACAACGCCAAGCGAGAGGCCGCCGCCCATGACCTTGCCATAAGCGGCGATGTCGGCGCGGATGCCGAAGTAGGCCTGCGCGCCGCCGGGATGAAGGCGGAAGCCGGTCACCACTTCGTCGAAGATGAGGGCGGCGCCGGTCTGTTCGGTAACGACGCGGAGTTGCCGCAGGAACTCCTGCGGCTGGACGTCGAGCCGGCGGCTTTGGACCGGTTCGACGAGGACGGCGGCGATCTCGTGGCCGCGCGCCCGCAGGATGTCGAGCGAAACCGGATTGGCCCAGTCGAGGACGAGGACCTGTTCGAGGGCGCTCGGGGCGATGCCGGGGGCGATAGGCGCTGTGCGGTTCTGGCCGTCTCTTCCGGGCACGGCGCGGAAGAGGACTTCGTCGAAGATGCCGTGATAGGCGCCCGAGAAGACGGCGATCTTGTCGCGGCCCGTGACGGTACGGGCGATGCGGGTGGCGGCGAGGACGGCTTCCGAACCGGTGTTGGTGAAGCCGACGCGCGGCATGCCGGTCAGCCGGGACACGAGCGCGGCGACCTCGCCCGCGAGCGGGTGGATGGGGCCGATCTCGAAGCCGCGATCGAGTTGCCGGTGCATCGCGTCGACGACGAAGGCGGGGCGGTGGCCGAAGAGATTGCCGCCGAAGGCCATGACGAAATCGATGTACTCGTTGCCGTCGACGTCGCGGACGCGGGCGCCTTCCGAGTAGTCGGTGTAGAGGGGGTAGACCATCTCCTTGCACCAGGGTTTGAAGCCCGCCGCGGTGCGGGGGTCGGCAAGCAGGGGGCGGTTCTGCGCGGCGAGCCGTTTGGAACCGGCGGTGCGCCGGGTGTAGCGGGCGATGAGGGCGTCGAGGGCGGCGCGCTGTTGCGGGGTGAGGTCGGTTTCCTGGGTGCGGTCGTAGGGGCGGAAGGGGCCGTGCGAAGCGGGCGCGGACTGCGGCAGCGCGGGCGTTTGTGCGGGTGTTGTTTGCGGAGATGCGGGGGAACGCCCCATGAGTTGCAGAAGGTCGCTGGTCAGTTGCTGCTGCCGGGCGAGGAGTTGTTCGAGAGTGACCGCTCCGGGCGGTGCTGTGGACGTCGCCACGGGGGGCGCAGGCGCGGCTGGGGTGAAGGCTTCGGGCGGCAGCGCGGCGTCCAGATAGGCGGCGATGGCGTCGAGGGAACTCAGTTCTTCCATGAGCTGGCGGAAGCTGACGGGCACGCCGAATTTGCGCTTCAGAAGTTGGGATGCCTGGGTGAGAAGCAGGGAGTCGAGACCGGTTTCGAGGAGGCCGGTGGAGGGATCCGTGCCCGAAAGGTCGTGGCCGGAGAGTTCTTCGACGAGGGCGCGGACGGCGGCGAGCAGGCGTTCTTTGCGGGGGGCTGCCGGACTCGGGACGGCCTCGGCAACGGGCGTGGGCTCGACAGCGGGGGCGGCGGGCCGGGGTGCGGTCGCCGGAGCGGGTTCGGGCCAGCAGCGTTTGCGTTCGAACGGATACGTCGGGGCGGCGGTGCGGTGGCGCTGTTCGGCGGCGTAGAATGCGGTCCAGTCGATCGGGTGGCCTGCCATCCAGAGCTGGCCAAGGGTTTCGAGCAGGCCGGGGACTTCGGGCGTACCGGCGGGGGGGAGCGAAGAGAGCACGGTGTGCTCCGGAGTTTTCGCCGGGTGGCGGCGCGCAAACCCGGCCAGAGAGTGGCCGGGGCCGACTTCGAGCAGGGTCATGCCGGCGAGGCTCGGGTCTTCGAAGAGGTTGGAGAGGCCGTCAGCGAAGCGCACGGTTTCGCGTACGTGGGCGGCCCAGTACTCGGGAGAACGGGCTTCGTCGGTGGTGATCGGGCGGGCCGTGGTGTTGGAGATCCAGGGGATGGCCGGTTCGCCGAAGCGCACCTGGCGCAGGATTTCGGTGAAGGGCTCGACGACGGGCTCCATCATGGGCGAGTGGAAGGCGTGCGAGGTGGGGAGGGGACGCAGGCCGATGTCCTCGCTTTCCAGCTGCCGCGCGAGTTCGGCGACGGCTTTGGCGGGGCCGGAGACGACACAGAGTTCCGGGCCGTTGAGGGCGGCGATGGCGAGAGACGGGGCCAGGCGCGGGAGCAGTTTGGCTTCGGGCAGGCGGACGGCGAGCATGGAGCCGCCGGGCAGGGCCTGCACGAGCGCGGCGCGGCGGGCGACCAGCAGCAGGGCGTCGTCGGGCGTGAAGACGCCGGCGAGACAGGCCGCCACGTACTCGCCCACGCTGTGGCCGAGCAGGGCCGCGGGGACGATGCCCCAGGACATCCAGAGCCGGGCGAGCGCGTACTCGATGAGGAAGAGCGCGGGCTGGGTGAAGCGGGTCTGCGCGAGTTCCGCGGCGGCTGTGGCTTCGGCGCCGGGGGCGGGGAAGAGCAGATCGCGGAGGTCCCTTTCGAGCACGGGGGTGAGCCGCTCGGCACCACGATTGACGATGTCTCTGAAGAGGGGCTCGGCGCGGTAGAGATCCGCGCCCATACCGGCGTACTGCGCGCCCTGGCCGGGGAAGAGGAACACAACCGGGCCGGGGTTGGGCGGAGCGTGCCGGGTGAAGACGCGCTGGGGCGAAAGGGTGGTAAGCGTGCCGGCGGCGGAGGCGGGGTCGGTCGCGACTACGGCGCGGCGATGGCGGAACCGGCTGCGTCCGGTCTGGAGCGTGTAGGCGAGGTCCGCGAACTCGCGGTGGTCCGTAAGCCGGGTCAGGTGGTCGCGGAGGTTCGCGCTGGCGCGGTCGAGCGCTTCGGGGGTTTTGGCGGAGAGCAGGAGTAACTGAGCGGGCCGCGAAGGGCCGGAGGGGGTCAGGTCCGGGGTTTGTTCAAGGACGACATGGGCATTGGTGCCGCCGGTGCCGAAGGAACTGACGCCCGCGCGACGCGGCACGCCGGGGGGAGGAGTCCAGGGCTGCAGGGCGGTGTTCACGTAGAAGGGGCTGTTCCCGAGATCGAGCCGGGGGTTGGGCGCGGTGAAGTGCAGGCTGGCGGGGATCTGGCGGTGGTGCAGGGCGAGCGCCATCTTGATGAGGCCGGTGACGCCCGCGGCGGCGTCGAGGTGGCCGATGTTCGTCTTGACCGAGCCCAGGGCGCAGAACTGTTTGGCGTCCGTGCCGAGCCGGAAGGCTTTGGTGAGCGCCGCAACTTCGACGGGATCGCCCAGCGGCGTGGCGGTGCCATGGGCTTCCACGCAGGAGATGGTGCCGGGTTCGACATCCGCGAGGGCATGCGCGAGGGCGATGACGCGGGACTGGCCTTCGATGCCGGGAGCGCCGAAGCTGACGCGTTGGGAGCCGTCGTTATTGAGCGCGGCGCCTTTGATGACGGCGATGACAGTGTCGCGCGCCTGCACGGCGTCTTCGAGACGTTTCAGGACCACGACCCCGACTCCGTTGCCGAAGGCCGTTCCGGAGGCCTGGGCGTCGAAGGTGCGGGTGTGGCCGTCGGCCGAACCGATGTTGCCTTCGTCGTGATAATAGCCGCGGAACTGGGGAACGCTGACGGAGACGCCGCCGGCGAGCGCGGTGTCGCACTGGTAAGTGAGCAGCGCCTGACAGGCCTGGGCGACCGCCACGAGGGAGGTGGAGCAGGCCGTGCTGATCGCCAGAGCCGGGCCCTGCAGGCCGAGCTTATAGGCCACGCGGGTGACGAGATAGTCCTTCTCGTTGCCGAGCATGACCTGGTCGGAGCCGAGGAGGTCGAGCAGGTCGGGCCGCTGCTGCAGGACGGTTTTGAAATAGGTGTTGTAGGTGGCGCCGGCGAAGACGCCGACGCTGCCGGGCATCTCGTCGGGGGCGTAGCCGGCGTGTTCGAGGGCGGTCCAGCAGGCTTCGAGGAACACGCGGTGTTGCGGGTCCATGGCCTCGGCTTCTTTGGGGTGGATGCCGAAGAAGGCGGCGTCGAAGCAGTCGGCGTGGTCGAGAATGCCGCGGGCGGCGACGTAGTGCCCGGCGGCGCGGGCGGCGGCGGGGTCGATGCCGGAAGAGGCGAGTTCGGCGTCGCTCAGCAGCGAGATGGTTTCTTTTCCGGCCACCAGGTTGGCCCAGAACTCCTCGATGGTGG
The DNA here is from genome assembly GCA_903851195.1 of uncultured Acidobacteriia bacterium. Taxonomy (GTDB): domain Bacteria; phylum Acidobacteriota; class Terriglobia; order Bryobacterales; family Bryobacteraceae; genus BOG-234. The sequence goes on along the minus strand of CAINNJ010000064.1, from coordinate 79,457 downwards.
CGGCGCCGGGGAAGCGTCCGGCCATGCCGATGATTGCGATGCCTTCGTATTCCATGGTTCTTGTCTTCCTTCGGTCGGTGAACGTCTAAATTTCGGATTTGGCGCGCAGCCGGGCGAGGGCCTGTTTCCGGCGGCCGGCAAGATCGCGGAACTGCTGCCCGGTGTCGGGCTTCGCTGCGGGCGCGGCCGTGAGATGGCGCGCCAGCGAGCGGATGGTGGGGAATTCGAACAGCGCGACGAGCGGGAGCGACGTGCCGAGGGCGGCGCGCAACTGTGCGTGGGCGTGCACGAGCAGCAGGGAGTGCGCGCCGAGGTCGAAGAAGTTCTCCTCCACGCCGATGGTTTCGACGCCGAAGATGGGGGCCCAGATGCCGGCGATGAGGCGTTCGGTGCTGGTCTGGGGCGGGACATACTCGCGCGTGGTTCGAAGCGCCGGCCGGGCGGGACGGGGCGGTGTCCGGACGGGCGGGGAGAGCAGGTCTTGCACTTCGGCGAGGCGGCGGGCGGCGAGATCCGGGAACTGGCGGAGGAGGGTAAAGAGGTCGGCGAGCCAGCGTTCGGCGGTAGCGGCGGAGAGCAGGGTGCGGTCGTGGAGGAGGAGCAGGCGCAGGGAGTTGCCGGGCTCGGCGAGGAGCAGGACGGGGAAGCTGGTGTGGACCGGCCCCTCGAAATCGAGCAGTTCGATGCCGTTGCCGAGACGGCGGGCCGCGTCGTCGACCAGATAGTTCTGGAAGACGACGAGGCTGTCAAAGAGGCGGTAGCGCCAGGGGACTTCGGTGCAGCGTTGAATCTCGACGAGCGGCGTGAACTGGAAGGGGTTCAAGGCGAGCAGTTGCGCGTGCACGTGGCGGAGGAAGTCATCGAGAGATGCAGCGGGGTCCGCCGTGACGCGGACGGGAAGGTTGTTGACGAAGGGTCCGGCGATGGTCTCGACGGCGGGCAGATCCGCGGGGCGGCCGGAGAAGGCGGCGCCGAAGACGAGGTCGGCGTCCCCGGTCTGGCGGGCGAGCAGGAGCGCCCAGGCGGCCTGCACGAGGGCTCCTGGGGTGACCTGGAGACGGCGGGCGAAGGCGTGGAGGGCGCGGGTGGGCTCGGCGGGGAGCAGGACTTCCTGGCGGCGGTAGCGTTCCGTGGCGGGCTCGGTCGAAGGCTCGCCGGTGGTTTCGGTCGGCAGGGCAGTCGGGCGTGTGAAGCCGGCGAGTTGCCGGGTCCAGAAAGCCTGGGCATCGGCCTGGTTTTGGCGGGTGAGCCACGCGAGGTAATCGCGGTAAGGGCGGACTGGATCGGGGCCGTGTGCGGGTTGTCCGGTGGTCGCGGGTTGTCCGGAGAGCCTCGCGTAGATCCGGCTGACGTCACGGAAGACGAGTGGCCAGGACCAGCCGTCGAGCAGGAGCGCGGGGACGCTCCAGAGGAACTTTGCGGTGTCGTGACGGAGGCGGATCAGGGCGAAGCGCATCAGCGGCGCGTCGGAGAGCGGCAGGGGCCGGGAGCGGTCGCGGCGCAGGAAGTCGGCCCAGGCGGTTTCGTGCTGCGCGGGATCGAGCGCGCGCCAGTCTTCGAGGGTCCAGGACGGGTCGGCGTCGCGGTGAACGATCTGGACAGGTTCGGCGAGTCCATCGGTGTGAACGGAGGTGCGCAGAATCGTGTGGCGGCGCAGGGTCTCGCGCCAGGCATGGCGGAGGAGAACGGGATCGAGGTCGCCCTGGAGCGTCGCCTGCCACTGGTCGAAGGTGGCCTGGCCGGCGGAGAGAAAGAGCGTCTGCAGGGGCGAGAGCGGAAGGATATCGACGAGATCGCGGTGCGCGTTGGTGAGGCGGTTGACGGCGCTCTGGTCGAGGCGCACGAGCGGGAAGTCGGACGGCGTGCGGCCGAAGGTGCCGGGTTGGCGGCAGTGGTCGGTCAGTTCGCGCAGGGAACGCAGGAAGTGGTCGCGGAAGGCCGGTACGGCGTCCGGCTCGGCGAGGCTGCCGGGGTAGCTCCACTGGAACTCGAGGCGGCCGGCGAGCACCAGGCAATTGACTTCGAGCGTGTGGCGGCGCTGCTGGCGGGGGCTGTGCCAGGGGCCGGTCGGTTCCGGGGCGAAGGCGAAGAGGGTGGAGGCGGCGAGAGCCTGGTCGAACTGGCCGAGGTAGTTGAAGACGAGGGCGGGCTCCGGTTGATCCTGGAGGTCCGGGTGCTGGCGAAGGTAGCGGAGGATGCCGTATCCGATGCCGCGGCCGGGGATGCGGCGCAGTTGCTCTTTGATCGACTGCAGGGCTTCACCGGGCTGCCAGACGGCGGGCAGTTCGAGGCGGACCGGGAAGAGGGAGGTGAACCAGCCGACGGTGCGCGAGAGGTCGAGATCCGGGAAGAGGTCTTCGCGGCCGTGCCCTTCGAGGTTCGTGAAGAGCGTATTTTGGCCGGTCCAGAGCTGCCAGGCGCGGGCGAGGGCGGTAAGCAGAACGTCGTTGATCTGCGTGTTGTAGGCGGCCGGCACGAGTTGCAGGAGCGCCTGGGTCTCGTCGGCGGTGAAGGCGCAGGTGGTGGTGACCGCGCCCGCTTCCGTATTGTCGGCAGGCGGGGGGAAGGCTTGCGGGATGGCGTCGGTGACGGAACGCCACCAGGGCAGTTCGCCGTCGAGGGCACCCGATTCCGCGAGTTCCCGGAGGCGCCGGGCCCAGAGCGCGAAGGAAGACGTTTTCGCCGGAAGCCGGACCGGCGTGCCGTCGCGGAGGGCACGGCAGGCGGTTTCGAGATCTTCGAGCAGCGGACGCCAGGAGACGCCGTCCACGGCGAGATGGTGGATGGCGAGCAGAAGGCGGTCCCGCTGGCCGGCGGCATTTGAGAACAGCACGGCGCGCCAGTGCGGGCCGAGGTCGAGGTCGAGGCTGGCCTGGGTGGCGGCGGCGGTCTCGTCGAGACAGGCGAGGTCGGCCAAGGTCAGGGAGACGGCATGCTGCAGCCGCAGGGCATCGTGCTGTTCGCTCACGAGTTGCAGAGCCTGTTCGAGGAGGGCGGGTGGAACGGGTTCGCGGAGTTCGAGCAGGAAGGACTGGTTGTAGTGGTGCGGGTCGAGGGGGTTGCCGGAGAAGAACCAGTGCTGCATCGGCGTGAGCGGCACGGGGCCGGATTCGGTTTCCGGCTCGGAAGGCGCGGCTTGGGGTCGAGTCGCGACGGCGAGGGCCTGCGCGAGTTCCGCGATGGTCTGGTGAGCGAACAGGAGCGCCGGGGTGAGCGGGAGATGCTCGCGGCGGGCGAGGGAAACGATCTGGATGCTGAGGATGGAATCGCCGCCCAGCTCGAAGAAGTTGTCGTGGACACCGACGGTTTCGAGGCGCAGGACTTTGGCCCAGATGGTGGCGAGCGCGCGTTCGGTGTCCGTGCGCGGGGCGACGTAGAGGGCGGTCAGTTCGGGACGGTGTTCTTCGGGCTCGGGCAGGGCTTTCCGGTCGATTTTGCCGTTGTTGGTGAGGGGCAGTTTATCGAGGAAGACGAAGGCGGCGGGCACCATGTAATCGGGCAGCTTCTGTTTCAGGTGTTCGCGGAGGGCAGCGGGTTCGGGCGCCGGGTGCCCGGTGATGAGCCCGGCAACAAGCCACGCCACGAGGCGTTTGTTGCCGGGCGAGGTTTCGCGGGCCAGGACCACGGCTTCGCGGACCCCGGCGTGACGGCGAAGGACGGCCTCGATCTCGCCGAGTTCGATGCGGAAGCCGCGAATCTTGACCTGGGAGTCGAGGCGGCCGAGGTATTCGATGTCGCCGCAGGGGAGATAGCGGGCGAGGTCGCCGGTGCGATAAAGACGAGCGTTCGGCTGGCCGGTAAGGTGATCAGGAAGGAAGCGTTCGGCGGTCAGTTCGGGGCGGCGGAGGTAGCCGCGGGCGAGTCCGGCGCCGCCGACGTAGAGTTCGCCGGGGACGCCGATCGGAACGGGTCGCCGGCGCGGGTCGAGAATGTAGAGCTGCAGGTCCGGGATAGGCGTTCCGATGACGCTGCCGCCCGCGAGATCGTCTTTGGAAAGCGGCCGGTACGTGACATGGACCGTGGTCTCGGTGATGCCGTACATGTTGACGAGGCGCGGCGTGCGGTCGCCATGACGGGCAAACCAGGGCTGCAGGCTTTGCATTTCGAGCGCCTCGCCGCCGAAGATGACATAGCGCAGCGCGAGAGAGCGAGCCGGAGTCTGTTCTTCGGCCTGCACGAGCTGGCGGAAGGCGGACGGGGTCTGGTTGAGAACCGTGACGTTCTCGTCGGCGAGCAGGTGGTAAAAGAGTTCGGGCGACCGGCTGACCAGGAACGGAACGACAACGAGGCGGCCGCCGTAGAGGAGCGCCCCCCAGATTTCCCAGACGGAAAAGTCGAAGGCGCAGGAGTGGAACAGGGTCCAGACGTCGTGTTCGCCGAAGCCGAACCAGTGGTCGGTGGAAGCGAAGAGGCGCGTGACGTTGCGGTGGGTGATCAGGGATCCTTTGGGCTTGCCGGTGGTACCGGAGGTGTAGATGACGTAGGCGAGATGATCCGGGTGCGAGGGAACGGAGAGAGAGGGGGCGTCTTCGTCGGCGGCATTTCGGAGCAGATCTTCGATGCAGAGAAGGCGGGCTCCGGTGGGCGGCAGTCGGGCGGCGAGATGCGTCTGGGTGAGCAGGACGGGCGCCTGCGCGTCTTCGACGATGAAGGCAAGCCGGTCGGCGGGGTACGCGAGGTCGAGCGGGAGGTAGGCGGCGCCGGCCTTGAGAATGCCGAGCAGGGCGGTGACGAGGTGCGGGCCGCGATCCATGCAGAGGCCGACGAGGGTATCGGGGCCGAAGCCATACGGCAGCAACCGGCTGGCGATCCGGTTGGCCTTGGCGTTGAGTTCGGCGTAGGTGACGGCGATGCCGTCGCCGGTGAGCGCGAGGGCGTCCGGGCGGCGGGCGGCTTGCGCTTCGAAGAGCTGGTGGAGCGTGGCGCCGCCGTCGGCGAGCAGGAACCGGCTCGTGGCGGCGGTCGGGGTATTAAAGCCGACCAGCAGTTCGTGGCGTTCGGCGGCTTCGAGGAGGGGAACGTCGTCAAGGGCGCGGTCGGGATCCGCGGCCAGGCCTTGCAGCAAGGTTGCGAGATGCCGAAGCATGCGGTCGACGGTGGCGACGTCAAACAGGCGGTCGTCGAACTGGATTTCGAGGCGGAGTTCGTCGCCGGGCAGCGCGAGGAGGGTGAGCGGGTAGCCGGTCTTGGAGTGCTTCGTCCAGGACTGGTACGAGACCTCCGGCTGATGACCTGATTTCCGCTGCAGGGGCGGATAGTTTTCGATCACCACGATGGTGTCGAAGAGCGGCTGGCCGGGACGGAGGTCGCTGTAGCGGCGGACGTCGGCGAGGGAGCTGAAGCTGTAGTCGAGGGTTTCGAGGACTTGGGCCTGGAGGCCGCGGAGCCAGGCCAAAACGGGACTGGCCGAGGTGGGCACGCGCAGGGGCAGGGTGTTGATGCAGAGGCCCACGATCTCGCCGACACCGGGAAGTTCCGGCGGGCGGCCTGAAAGATTGCAGCCGAAGACGACTTCCTCGGCGGTGGCATAGCGGCCGAGCAGGAGCGCCCAGGCGCCCTGGACGAGCGTGCCGGTGGTGAGCTGGTGGCGGCGGGCGAATTCGTGCAGTGTGGCCGTGACGCGGGCCGGGAGCTGGTGGAAGCGGCTGCGGAAGGTTTCGCCGGTGGCCGGCTCGGCGGGGGCGGTACGCCGTTCGACCGCGAGCGGGGTGGTTTCGGTATAGCCGGCGAGGCGCCGCCGCCAGTGCGCCTCGGCGCGGGCGGGGTCCTGCCGCCGCTGCCAGGCGAGGAAGGCGCGATACGGGACGGGGGCGGGGAGGTACGCCGGGATGCCGGTGACGGCCGCTTCGTAGAAGGCGAGCACGTCTCGGAGGACGACGGGAAGACTCCAGCCGTCGAGGATAGTGTGGTGAAAACTCCAGACCAGCTGGTGGCAGTCTCCGGCGAGGCGGAAGAGGGCGAGACGCAGGAGGGGGAGTGCGGTCAGGTCGAAGCCGCGGCGGCGGTCGGCGGCGCGGAATTCGTCGAGGCGGATCTCCTGGTCCGGCGGGGAGAGGTGGCGCCAGTCCTCCTGGTGAAAATCGAGGAGGCCGGCGGGGTGGACAATCTGGCGGGGTTCGGCGGCGTCGTCCCAGACGAAGGTGGTGCGCAGCGAGGCGTGGCGGGCGATGGCCTGTTCCCAGGCGCGCGCGAACGCATCCGGGTCGAGCGGGCCGCGCAGGGTGTAAAGGTTCTGTTCGAAGCAGACGCCGGAGCCGGGCGACTGGAGGGACTGGAAGAGCATGCCCTGCTGCAGGGGCGACAGGGGAGAAACGGGATCTTCGGCGATCGCGGGCGCCGGTTCGGTGGACCGGTGAAGCGCCTCGGGCGGCAGGTTTTCCGCGAGCGAGGCGATGCGGGGGTGCTCGAAGAGCTGCTGCAGGGGGATGGCGAGACCGGCCTCGTGGGCGGCGGAGAGGAGCTGGACGCCGCGGATGGAGTCGCCGCCGAGGTCGAAGAAGTCGTCGTGGATGCCGACCCGGTCGAGGCCGAGGGTGTCGGCCCAGAGGGCGGCGAGTGTCTGTTCGGTGGCGGTGCGGGGCGCGGCGTAGGGGATGGCGAGGTCCGGACGCGGACGGAAGCGGGCCTGGCGCAGGGCGAACTGAATCGCGGGCACGGTCTGCAGCGTGCGGGCGAGGAGCGCGAAGTCGCAGGCGGCGGGAGGGATCCTGTCTTGCGCCGGGGCCGGTTCGGCGGACGCCGCCGGTGCGTCCTGTCCGGGGTCGAAGGCGACCGATTCTGCGACGGCGGCGGGGAAGCGGTAACCGCCGTTCTCGCGAAAGGCGTGGCCGACCGATTCGAGAAAGCGGGCCGCGGGCTCATTGCGGTCGCCGCGCGTGAACAGGATCGTCACGGACGTCTTGCCGGCTTCGCGGGCGAGGCGGCCGAGGGCCGCGAGCAGGCGGTGTTCGACACCTTTGCCGAGCGCGCGGCAGCTCAGCAGGAACGTATCCGCTTCGAGTACCGGACCGGCGAACCGGTAGATGCAGAGGCCGACCTCGCCGTAGTCGCCAAAGCGGTCGCGCACGGTGACGAGGAGGGCCTGCCGCTCGCCGGAGGCAAGCAGCGCGGTCAGTTCGGCGGTGGTGCGCCGGAGACCGGTGGTATGGAACTGATTCGTGCGCCGGGTGAGCTGCGCGGCCCGTTCGAACTGGGCGGGTGCCGGGGCGGCGAGTTCGATGTGCAGTTCGAGGCGCGCGAAGAAGTCGGCGAAAGAGGGGGATGCTTCGAGCAGGCGGGCGCGTTCGGCCTGCTCCCGGTACTTTTCCGTGCGGCCGGCGTCGGTGGCGGTGGCGGGCGGCAGGTCGAAGGCCCAGACGTGCCGGAGGAAGGCTGCCGGGTCCGTGGCGGGGAGCGGGAGCACGGTGACCCGCGGACAGTGCGCGGCCACTTCGCCGCACTCGACCGGGTTGTCGTCGAGGAAGAGGAAGCTGTCGGGCCCGAGGTTGAGTTCGGCAGCCGCGGCGAAAAGATTTTGGCTTTTGGGCTGCCAGTTGACTTTCCAGAGGACGAAGTCGTCGCGGCGAAGGATCATATCGGGGCGGGCGAAGACGGCCTCCACATCCTCCTCGCGGTTCTTCGAGAGCAAGACCAGGAGCATGCCCTGGCGCTTGCGGTCGAGCAGGAACTGTTGCGTTTCGCGCCAGGGGCCGGACAAGTCGACCTGGGCGGGGCCGGCTTCGGCCGCCACGCCGCCCCAGAGGGTATTGTCGGCATCGACGGCGATGACTTTGCCGGGCCGCTGCAGCAGGGCGCGCGCATGACGCATCAGCAGCGTACCGGCGGCGGTCCACCAGTCCGGCGTAAACGGAATATGGCCGTGCCGGTCGCTGGCCGCGTCCTCGGTTAGGGGGACGGGATAGAGGGCGGCGAGGTCGGCGGTGGTGAGCAGGGGGATGCGGCAGGCGGAGAGGGCTTCCCGAATGCCGGCTTCGGCGCGGGCGAGGGAGGGGGCGAGTTCCGGGTCGGCCAGAGCGCGGCGGGAGGGCGGACAGAGCAGAACGAGCGTGGGACGGCGGGCCCGGGTCGCGAAACCGGAGACGGCGGTGGCGAATTCGCGGGAGGCGGCTTCGACGGTGGCCGCGCGGCGCCCGCTGTCCTGGTGGCGGGCCCAGTCTTCGGGGCGGAGCAGGAGGAAGTTGGCACCGGGTTCGGAAGTCGAGAGCGGGCCGGCGGGATCGGTCAGGGCCTGCAGCACCTGGTTGTAGCCGGAGAAAAGGATCCGGGCGGGATCGAGACCCACTCGTCCGGCCCAGAAGCGGAGCACATCGCCCAGGGGCTCGGCGGTGAAGTTGGCGGTGACGGTAAAGACGAAGGGCGTGGAATTCATGGGGATGACTCGGCTCGGAAAGCGGACGTTCGTTTTGGCGGGGCGTTAGCCGGCGTGCCCCTCGCCGACCGCAGCGGGTGCAGGCTCCACAGGTGCAGGCTCCACAGGTGCAAACCATGCCTGGTCCCGCCAGGCCCGGTCGCGCCAGGCCCGCCGGGCACCCGCGGCGGTCAGGTAAAGGCGGCTGGCAAAGGCGGCGAGGGGGTTCGGCTGGCGGTGGCTGACGTAGGCGACGAGTTCTTTCCAGTTCGACTGATTCAGGACGTTGGCGGAGATAGTGATGCTGGGGGTCAGCATGGTCGCGGTATGCCACCAGTGACTGGGGACGAAGAGGAGTTCGCCGGGCTCGAGCGTGAAGACGGTTGGCGTGGCCTGGGCGAAGAGGGGGAAGCGGGCGGGATCGGGATGCTCGGCGTCGTCGAGGAGGGACAGATTGATCTTTTCGGGTGAGGGATAAAGGAAGCGCTCCTGGTCGGGCGGGAAAACGATGTAGCGCTTGCGGCCGTAGATCTGCATGAGAAAGGCGTGGGTGCCGGCGCCGTCGTAGTGGAGGACCGGGAAACTGCCGCCCGCGCCACCGATGTAGAGCTCGATGACGGCGCCGCGGTTGAGGATGCTCCCGACGCGCGGGTGCAGATAGCGGTCGGAGAGCCAGTTGGGCCGCAGGTACTCCGGCATAGGCTCGACGTCCGCGCGCAGCGAGGGGAAAAGCGCGAACAGATCCTGGTTGCGGAAGTACGGGGCCGGGTTGGCTTCCGTGGAGGCGAGGACGCGGTCGATGAAGTCCGGCATGGTGAACTCCGCTGGAGCGGCGGCGCCCGCGCCGGCCTGGCCATATTCGCGGTCTTTGATCCGGACCTTCATGCCGCTGAACTCGCTGCGGAAGAGTTCCGGGGTCCAGCGGCCGAGGGCTTTCCAGCGATCGAGCGCGCCGGTGACGATGACCGGCTTGCAGGGATACAGATACTCCCGGGCGAAGGTTTCGTAAGACAGGCGGTGGCGGCGTTCAATAGCGAAGCTCATGAGGAACCTTTTCGGAAAGCGTCAGCGGGACAGCGGGACGGGCTCGGATTCGGAGGCCGGAGCGGGGCTGATTTGCACCAGATCGGGCTCGGCGCGTTCCAGCCAGATCTCGCGCCAGTACATGTAGTCGGCGCGAGGGCAGCCGCCGACGACGTTCCAGCAAAGACACTGCAGGCCTTCGAGGATTACCGTGTTCTGCACCTGCCGCATCTGACCGGTCGGTTCCGCGATCATGCGGTCAAGGCGGTTGCGGACCCGGTAACGGCCACCGCTGTACTGGCACATGCCGTGATCGCAGAGGAGGCCGCGATTTTTGCCGTTGGCGTCGAGGGTTTGGGCGATCTGTTCGGCCGAACGGATCCGGACCCATTCGCCAGGCTGCAGGTTGAGTTCCGCGGTCGGGGTGCGGCGGAGGGTGCCGGCCAGTTTGCGGCGGGGGAACCGCCGGGTGGCTTTGCGCCAGAGGGGGGCGAGGATCAGGCCGGCCATTTCGGCGGGGCTTCGGCTGCCGGAGCGGACCACGGCCACGCATTGGCGGAAAATGCCGGGGCGGGACAACGGTTCGGTGGCGCGGGCCATCTCGGTCGACTGGCAGAAGTAGTGCCCGGGGGCGACGGTGGTGCGCAGGCTCTCCACCCAGGCGGCGTCCGGACTTTGCAGGGCAACGGAGTCCGGGGCTGCGGGGGCCGGGGCTGCGGGAGCCGGGACGGCGGGGCTGGCGGCGGGCCGGAGCCAGGCGGTCTTCCAGAAGAAGACGCAGGCGCGTCCGCAGCCTTCGTGGTGGCGGCCGTCGCAGCGGGGCAGATCCAGAATCAAGACGTCGTCGTGGCGGAACCGGCGGAGTTTGTAGCCGCCCCCGGGGTACTCGATGCAGGCCTTTTCGGCCAGGCGAAGCACCTGGCAGCGGCGGCCGCAGAAGGGCGCCATCTCCGGCATGAAGGGCAGGCCGTCGAGCGTGCCGGCGGGATCGAGGGTGCGGGCGATTTCCGGGGCGCCGAGGATCTCGACCCAGTCGCCGGCCTTCCAGTTGGTGGGGATCATGGTGTTGGGGTCGCGGTTTTTGCTTGTGGTTTTGGTATTCCGGAATGTCGTTCGGTCAGCGGACCGGTGTTTCCGGTTTCGCGAGGGCGGCAGGTACAGGACTGGCGGCGGGCGCGGGCAACGGCGCGTCCATAATCAGGCCATCCAGCAGATCGAGATACTCCTGTTTTTTTGCGTCCCAGGAGTGGCGCGCGACATACCGGTGTCCGGCGGCGGCGAAGGCTTCACGTTGCGCCGGGTCGGCGATCAGTTCGAGAATGGCGTCGGCCAGGGCCGCGCTGTCGCCCGAAGGGAAGAAGCGTACCGTGTCGGCCGGGTAGTAGAACTGGTCGATGCGTGTTTGGGAAACGACGACCGGCACGCCCTGCGACAGGAACTCCATGATTTTCGTGCTGTATGCCTCGTTGCCGAAGGAGTTGGCACGCTTGGGGACGACGCCGAGGTCGGCGTTGGCCATGACGACCGGCATCTGGTCGAGCGAGACGCCGCCGAGGAACCGAACGGCGCCGTGGGGTCCGCCGAGACCCAGGCGCTCACTGAGGGCGATGAGCGAGGCGGCCTCCGGGCCGCCGCCGTAGATGTGAAATTCGGCCTGCGGGGCGGCGTCGCGCAGCCGTGCGAAGGCTTCGATGGCGAGGTCGAGACCCTGGTGCCACTGGAAGCTGCCGGGGAAGAGAACGATGAATCGGCCGTCGTGACGGGTCCGGGTGCGGGGATAGAAGATGGCCGGGTCGACGTGATTCAGGAAAACCGTGCACTTTCGCGCCGGGACGGAGCGCCGGATCAGCTTCTCGTGCCACAGGTGGTTCGAGACGATGACGTGGTCGGCAAAGGCCGCCGAGAGCCTCTCCATCCGGGCCAGCAGGCTGACACGCCAGTCCGCCAGCGGGACGTTGAACTTGCTGGCATAGAGCTCCGGCATGATGTCGTGAATGTCGAGAATGACCCTGGCGCCCGTCCACTTCGGATAAAGAGCGGCAAAGACCAGGAAATCCGGCATGTTGTGCACATGGATGACGTCGTAGGGGTTGCGGCGATGGCGCCGGGCCAGACAGAGCGCCGAGGCGAGGAGGAAGCGCAGCAGCCGTCCGGCGTATTCGGCATTGCCGCGCTCGGGCCGGTCGCGGCGCTGTATGCGGAGCGCCGTGACACCGCAGATTGTGTCTTCCCCGAGAGGGATGCCGGGGCCGGCGACGGAGATGACGTCCACGTCGTCGCCGCGCGCGGCGAGCGCTTCGGCATAGCGGCGCACGCGGTTGTCGCTTTCGTGCGTGCTGTAGGCGATCATGCAGACTTTGCGGCGCGTATTGCGCGACTCGGGCGGAAGACTGTCGCGGTAGTAGCGGGCGACATCCCTCGGCAGAGCATGCCAGTACGAGCCCTCGTATTTGTCGCGGATATAGCGGAGCAGTTCTTCGTACCAGGCGACCGGAAATTCATCGCGCCCCGGTTGGCCCGCGAAGCACATGTAATCGGGGTGCGTATTCAGCAGGACCATGCCGCCGTGGGCCGCGATCCAGTCGACTTTGACTTTCCAGGCGTCGATGTTGCGCTCGCCGAGGATGGTGAAGAGATTGAAGTCCTGCACGAGCGTGTAGGGCAGTTCCACGTAGCCGCCCCGCTCGGGAACCGGGACCCAGAAGGGGAAGATGGTGCGGGCCGGGTCGGGTTGCGGCTCGAAGGGGTCGGTGTCGAAGGTGGACGAGTCGTACTCGAAGCCCAGTTCCCCGATCCAGGCGAGGTTGTGGTGCATGAACGGCGAGCGGAATCCGGCCACGTTCCAGCGCCGTGCGTACTCGCGGATGCGCGCGGCGCGGGCGGAGAAGACGGCTTTCGAGGAGTAGAGTTTGCCGTCGTGGTGCAGACCGTGCAAACCCACTTCGAAACCGGCCCCCGTCAGCGTTTCGCGCAGTGTGTCCGGGACGCGGTAGTCGCCCTCGGGCACCAGATTGAACGAGGAACGGAACTGGTGGTTCTGCTCGGTTTTCATCAGGGCTTCGACACGGGCGAGACCGCGCGGGCCCTCGACATCGTGCGTGAGGACCACGGCGAAACGTTTGCCGCCCGGCCAGCCGGGCCAGTGGGGCGGCACGGTGGCAGCCCGCGGACAGATTGGCCAGACATCCGCCCCGGCAAGACGGGCCGCTTTGGCCCGGTGGCGGCGCAGCGCGATCCGGATCCGCCAGGGGAGAAGCGGTTTGACCAGGTAGTAAGCCTTCGTGAGCATCATTGTTGATCAGTTGGCGCGTTGATTAGTTGGCGCGGTGGTTAGTTGGCGCGCGGTCGGGGCGCGGGAGGTCTTTAGCCGATGTGCCGGTAGGCCACGGTGCCGATCAGACGCAGGCACGGGTCCGGAAGAAAAGCGAACAGGTATTTGGTCGCGGCGTCCTTCCAGGCCTGCCTCGGCGCCGAGTTGGAGGCCGGGAAGGCGTTTGGCCGGGGCGTGCCGGCGGCCGTGCGCGTCGCGTACCGGAGGGTGGAACGCGTGGCGCCCCAGCGGTCTTTGAAGGTCGCGAGGCCCGGATTGTCGGGGGCCGAGCGGCCGAGGTCGAAGGCGCGCAGCCCGGCGGCTTTGGCTTCCGCGATGGCGGTCCAGAGCAGCAGATGCATGCCGCCCAGGTTATTGGCAGCCGCGTCCGAGCAGCCGTATTTATAGACCATCGCGTCTTTGTGGCGGAGCGTAAGAATGGCGGCGAGGGGGCGGCCGTCGCGCGAGGCCACGCGCACCTTGAGGTCGCCGGCGAAACAGGCGGCCAGGTGGCGGAACCAGGCTTTCGGCTGCGGCGGCAGACTTTGACGCCGCCGGGTCTGAATCAGCAGGTGATAGAAGCTGTCGAGAAGAGCGGGCGAGGCACCTTCTTCGTAAACGAGCTTTTCCCGTTCGGCGCGCCGGATCTTGCGTTGTGTCGAGTCCTTGTGGCAGTGCGCGAGCAGAGTTTCGAGCGGTGGCGTCAGATCGATCTCGTGAAAGAAGTAAGTCCGGTCCGGACGCCAGCCGGCGGGCGGGTAAGCCGACGCCTCCGCCGGTGCGGTGCGCGGGCGGATTTCGAGGTACCGCAGTTTCTCGCGCCGCATGGCGGCAGGCAGACCGCCGAGCAGGGCGTCCCGTTCTTCCGGCCCGGACACGAGGGGTTCGCAGTGATCGGAAAACGGCAGCGAGACCCAGCGCCGCCCGGTCAGCCAGCTGTCGACGCGGCAGAAAACCAGGGCGCCGCGCAGGGTGCAGCCCGGCGCGCCTGTGGCGATGGCGACCGGCTCATAGCCATAGGTGCGGCGCAGCGCTTCGAGCCAGGCGCGGGAGTGGAAGACGGAGGCGCGGGGATGCGCGGCGACGAGATCGTCCCACCGTGCGTCTTCGAGAGGGTTCAGTTCATGAATGGCAGGACAGGACATGGTCATGGATGGCATTTTTCGCCGCGTTCGGATCGGCGCTCTTCCATCCGGCGGAACCGCAGCAGCAGCGGCCCGAGGACGGCAAGATCAAGCAAGGAGAAGACGAGGCCGCCGTAACGGTGCAGGCGGCCGTGCAGAAAGCCCTGGCTGACGTAAAGGGCAAGGCCGGAAAGAGTCACGATGCGCAGGGCGTTCCGGACGATGACGACCGGGACCGTGAGCAGGACGAAGGCGAGGCGGCCTGCCGGGAACCGCAGAAACAGATAGCCCGCGACGCTGCCTGCCAGCACCAGCGAGGTGCTCGAGCGGATGCCGCTGCACTGCTCGGCGATTTCAATGTCGAAGCCCGGCAGGGAGAACACCAGACCTTCGCGCAGGGCCGGGATGCGCAGCAGCGGGAACAGGAGGGCTGCCGCGTCGGCCGAGCCATACTGGAGAAAGCGCACGAGGCGATCGAGCGCGGCGAGTGGCAGGGGCACGGCCAAGAAAAGAAAGCACAGGGGGAAGGCGGCGGCGCGCGCCGGCCGAAGGCCGAAAGCGAGCAGAAACGAGCCCGCCAGGAGAATGACCATGCCCGCAATCCGCAGGGAGAAAGCGCTGTCGCCCGGGACGGGCAGGGCGGCGCCCGGGGCTGCTCCCCAACGGCCTAGCAGGGCGGCGCCGAGGGTGAGCAGCGGCACGCCCGCGATCGGACACGCCTGTGCCCCGGCGAATATCCTGGCGCCGCGGGCAACGAGGAGAACGCCGGCCAGCAGCGGCGCGAGAAGCGCGCAGGCATAGCGCTCGTCGCGGAGAGTCAGATCGAGCCAGGCCTGGAGAGGCGCCCGGAAGAACCACAGCGCGAGCGCGGGGGCAGCGAGAAAGAGGGCCAGCCGCGCGCGCGGGCCGGCGCTCTCGGCCGGAGATACGGGGAAGAGATTCAGCACAACCCGTCACTCCCGGAGAGCAGGTCGGCCCCGGCGAGCAGTCCGGAAAGGAGCGCCGGAGAACGGTCGCGCATGAGCAACGCGAGTTCGAGGCGGCTCGAGATCCCCAGTTTCCGAAAGATATTCGTCAGGTGGTGTTTCACGGTCCGTTCGCGGATGGAAAACTCGCGGGCCACATGTTTGTTGGGCAGACCGCGGGCGATGCGGGCGGCGATCTCCCGTTCCCGCCGGGTGAGGCCGCCGGGAGGAGGCACAGCGGGCGTTGCCGGCACGGCTTGTCCCGACACAGCTTGTCCCGGCACGGCTTGTCCCAGCACGGCTTGTCCCAGCAAGGCATGGAGGAGGGGCGGCAGGCTGTCTTCACCGATCCAGAGATTCCCCGCCAGGATGCTTTCGATGCCGGTTCTCCAGAGCTGAGCGAGGGAGGCGCGGGCGACAACCCCGGTCGCGCCCAGAGAAAACGCTTCGAGAACCGGTGTCACACCGGTTTCGGCGACCAGCAGGACGATGCCTGTCGCGGGGCGCCCGGCGGCCGTGGGAGGTTGCCGGAATTCCCGCGCGAAATCCGGGGCCAGTGGGCTGTCGAGCAGGAGAATCTCCGGCTGCAGCAGACGGGCGAGTTCCGCGGCGGCCCGCCCGCCGGAGGCTTCGCCAATCACTTGCGCAAGAGGGCTGGGCGCGGGCTGTCCGGCGGCGGCTGATTCCCGGAGTTGCGCCCGCAGCGATTGCCGGACAGACGGGTCCGCGGCGGCCAGCAGGACGCGCACCGGCGGGGGAGTGGCGGAGGAACAGGCAGACATGGAAGCAGCAGGCGACGTGTGCCGTTGATCAGCGCGGGCCGGCACCCGGATAAGCTTTGTAATACCGGGCGTGCAAACGATCGAGACCCTCGGCGCCGTTCAGAAGAATGGCCAGGACATGTTTGCGGCCGATCAGCTGCAGGGCTTCTTCGAGGGACCGGGGAGGCGTGTGGCCCGCCCGGGCCAGCAACAGGCTGGCGTCGGCGACCTCTTTCCAGGAAAGGGCATCGGTAAGCGGCGCGACAGGCGGCGAGTCGATGAGAATCCAGTCGAAAGGCCGGGACAGCGTTTCCATCAATTGGGGCAGCGACTCGCCCTGGAGCAGTTCACCGGGATTGCCCGCCGCGCTGCCCGCAGGCAGAAAAAAGATGCCCGCGGGCTCGATGCGGCGAATCCGGGAATACGGATCGGCGCGGCTGGTCAGGCACTCGGCGACGCCCGACCTGCCGTCGAGCGAGAGCAGGCGGCTGAGAGAGGCGCGGTGGAGGTCCCCGTCGAGGATCAGCACGTTGCGTTTGCCCTCTTCGGCGAGGCAGACCGCGAGGTTGAGAGCAATGGTGGATTTGCCGTCGTGGGGCAGCGGGCTGGTGATCAGAAGACGTTTCACCTTCTCCGGATTCCACACCTGGTTGAGGCGCAGGCGCAGGTAGCGGAGGCGTTCGGCGGCGGCGCCGCGAGGGTCGTCGGCGGCAAAAAGCCGCCAGTCCGGGCGAATCCGGACGGACTCGACCGGGATCCGGCGCAGGTCGGCGGCCGGGGCGCAGACCGCCGCGCCCGCCGGAGAGACGCCGGCCCGGGCGGCGGCGCTCCCGTATTCCGTCGGGGCGAATTCGGTCCGGCGGAGGAGATCCCAGATGCGGCTCACCTGGCCATGCTCCGCGGGAATCGGGAGGCGACGCTCCGGGCGGGTCGGCAAGGGTGCGAATAGGCAGGCATGTTGGGGAGAAACGGAGCGATAGAGTGTGTTCCGGGCGCTCCGGAACTAGGGATGGCGCAGGACATAGAAACCGGCCGCGCCGACGGCGCCGAGCACGGCGGCCGCCGCGCCCCCTTCGAGCAGCCGCAGCCCGATCCGGCGGCGGGTTTCCGCGGGGGTGCGGAGGACCGGGATGGCGATGACGAGAGGGGCGGAGAAACGATGGGCAATCTCGCCGGCGCTGTAGAACGCCGGGCGGGCGAGATCCCGCAGGAGAGCCGCCAGCAAACCGAGCACCAGCCCGGCGGCCACGCCGCCCATGCCGAGCTTCAGCCGGTTCGGGCTGGAGGGCAGCGCCGGCAGGCTGGGCGGCTCGACGAGATGAAACTGCTCGCCGCCCTGCTGCTTTTCGAGACTCATGGCGAGCTGCGACTGCTGTTCCTTGCCGAGAAGGTCGGCATAATCCTTTTTCGAATTCTCGTAGTCGCGCAGGATCCCGGCGAGCTGCTGCTCGCGGACCGGGGTCAGGTTGAGCCGTTTCTGGTATTCGGCGATGACGCTCTTCTGCTGTGCTTCGTCGCGCGTGAGGTGTTCGATTTCGAGCCGGTTGGCTTCGAGCTGGCTGCGCAGCTGCGCGGTGGCGTTGTCGTCTTCCGCGGACTCGGCGGTGGTGCTTTCCGTCGGGACTGGTTCCGAAGGGGAAATGCCGGCCCGCGGAGCCTTCTCCGCCTGGGCCAGCGTGGCGACCTGGAGTTCGGCGGCGGCAATCGCCCGCCGGTTGGCGACAACGTCGGGGTGGGTCGGCTTGTAGCGATTCAGCAGACTGGCCTGCTCGGTCCGGAGGCGGGCCAGTTCCGCCTCGGCAAGGCGCAGCGCGGTGACGGGGCGTCCACTGCCGTCCGGTGCCGCCGGAGCGGGCGAGGCGGCGGCGCGCGAAGCGACCCGGCGGTAGCTGCTCAGCAGGGAATTCAGGTAGACGCGCTGCTGCTGGGCCCGGTCGAGACTGGCGCCGAGGTTCTGCAACTGGAGCTGCGCGCCGCTCAGGATCGCCAGATTGCCCTGCTGCTGCTCGGGCAGCTCGCCGAGATACTGTGTCTTGAAATCCCGCACGCGGTCCTCCTGCACGGCGAGACGAGCCTTGGTGGCCTCCAGCTGCTCGCGCAGGAAGTTCGTCGTGTTGGTGGCCTGATCTTCGCGGGTCCGCAGATTCGCCTGAATGAAGAATGAGGTCAGTTTGCTGGTAACTTCCTGGGCGAGCGCGGCTTTGTCGGCCACGAAGGAGATGCGGAAGGAGTTGATGTCCTTGTGTCCGGCGGCGGGGTCGAGGGGCCGGATCTCGATCTGTTTCCGCATCAGTGCGATGAGCTCTTCGGGGGCCAGGCGCCGCCTCTCCCGCGGGTAGAGCCCGAACTGTTCGATCAGTTCCATCAGACGGGCCCGGGAGAGAACATCCTGCGTCATGGCCTGCAGGGCGTCGGCGATGTTGGTTTCGCTGGTCGGCGTTACGTAACGGGCCGGCACCTGCTGCGGCACCACGAGCAGGGTGGCCTCCGAGGTGAAGCGGTTCGGGATCCGGTAGAGGACGCCGACGGTCGCCAGGGTGACGGTGAGCAGGGTCAGCAGAAGGTGCCAGCGGCCCCGGACGAGCACGCCGGCCGCGAGGCGCAGCTTATCGGGAGACGGGTTGGTTTCCGGCATCAGAAGCCTCGTTTAAAAACGGTGTAGGGGAGCAGCAGCAGTTCGGCAAGCGACGGCAGCGGATCGCGGCTGCTGAACACGGACTCGGTTCCGGTGCGCCGCAGCGACCGCGCGTAATCGCCCGGGGAGAGCCGTCCGCCGGCCAGATCGGCGAGCGCCGTCGGCACGTCGGTGACGAGCCGGAGCCAGCCCACGCCGGGTTTGGCGCGGCAGCCGGGAACGGGCAGCCCGAGCTGATCGGCGTAGAGCAGGTAGGCGAAATCCACTCCCGCCGGCACGCCCAGACACTGGAAGCCCCAGGTGCGGGCGTTGACATCGAGCAGTTTATAGCGGTTGTCCCGCGGGTCGCGCTTGAACTCCACCTCGACCAGACCGTAGTAGCCGATGGCGTTCAGGAAGCGCAGCGAGAGTTCTTCGACCGCCGGCATTTCCAGCGTCTCGACGTAGGTGGCGGCGCGGCCGAACTCCCGGGGGTGCTGGCGCAGGCGGCGGGCTACGAGGCTGCCGCGGGCTTCCCCGTTTTTCATGAAGGCACAGTACGAGTACTGGCGGCTGCCATCGCCCGGGATGATTTCCTGGAGGAGAATCTCCTCGGGCCGGATCTGGCGCGAGGCGCGAACGAAGAAGTCGCGCAGTTCCCGCGGCGTGTTAACGCGCCACGCCTTGGCCCCGGTGGCGTAGAAGAAATTCTCCTTGACCGCGGGTTTGAGGGCGAGCGGCAGGCGGCTGTCGAGCGCGGAAAGATCTTCGGGCGTGCGCGGATTGAACGTCTGCGGGCAGGGGATGCCGAGTCGCCCGGCGAGTTCATAGGTGTTCTTCTTGTTGCAGGCCCATTTCGCAGTCTGCCACTCGGGGGTCGTGACCCGGAAATAAGGCGCCAGTTCCGCGCGGTTTCGGGCGATGGCCGCGACCGTTTCGTCGCGGGTGGGGAAGAGCACCCAGTCCCTGAGACCCAGCCGGTGGCCGATGTCGAGCAGAGCGTCGACCGTCTTCCGTTCGTCGAGCAGGTCTTTCACGCGAATGGTGCGGCTGACGTAGCGGGAGAACGGCGAGACCGAGTACTGATCGTCGGCGACAACGACGGGGATGCCGCGGCGGCCGAGGCTGCGCGCCACGCCGAGGCCGGGATGGTCGCCGCCGACGACGAGAGCGCCGGTTTGGTTTCCGAACGAGGACATGGAGTTGTTCACTTTCTGTTTTTCGGGATGACGTTTGCCGGCGAGCGCGTCGCGGAAAGCCGTCGAGGCGCGGCCGGACGGTTTGGCCACATGTCGTCGCCGCTGCCACGATTCGCCCGGCGCGGGTCCGGATCCCGCCGCGCAGCCGGAGCGGCACCTGTGACAGAAGCGTCGCCTTCGGGAGGCAGAGGCCTCCGGGAGACCCGGCCAAAGCGTTGCGTTACCGGGCGCGGAGCAGTCCCGGAGACACTTCCGCCCGCGCGGAGCGCGACGCTTGTCCATCGAGGAATTCGCGGTGCCAGAGTTCGAGCACGGCCAGGGTGAACAATTCTTTCGGGAACGCGCCGGAGGCCGCGTTGGCGGCGAGCATCCGCTCCAGTCCGGGCCGCCGGAAGTAGCCCCGGCCGAGCGTTCGGGCGTCGAGCAGCAGGTCGTGCAGCCAGTCTTTCAGGCCGGTCCGGAGCCATTTGGCGTAGGGGACCGGGAAACCGGCTTTTTTGCGGGTCAGAATTGCCGCGGGGATCCGGTGGCGGAGCGCCTGTTTGGCGATGTGTTTCGTCGTCAGGCCGCGTACTTTGTAGTGACCCGGCAGCGAGGCGGCGAATTCGAGGACTTTGTGATCGAGAAAAGGCACGCGCAGTTCCACGGCGTTCGCCATGGTGATCTTGTCGGCTTTGAGGAGAAGATCGTCGGTCAGCCACGTCTTCGAATCGACGTAAAGCATGCGGTTGACGCGGTCGCCCGCCGGCGCGCGGCGCAGCAACCCGCGCACCGGTTCCAGCGAGAACGCCGTGTCGGCCGCGCGCGCGAAGCCGTCGGTATAAAGCTCTTCCCGCCGTTGGCGGAGCACGCGGTCCGGGCTCGAGGTCCGGCTGTAATAGTAGTCTTCAAACGGCGTATCGAGGAGCGCGGCATAGTGGCCGAGCCGGGGTGACCGGAGCGGACCGCTGAGCCCGGCAAGACCGCGAGAGAGGGGCTTTCCGAGCGGGCCGGCGAAGCTCTTCAGCCGTTCGAGCCAGAGCAGATTGCGGTAGTTCGGATAGCCGGCGAAGGCTTCGTCGCCCCCCTCGCCCGAGAGCAGAACTTTCACGGATCGGGCGGCGAGCTTCGACACGTAATAGAGCGCCACGGCGGGCGGCTCACAGACCGGCTCTTCCATGTGCCGGACATAGTGCGGGAGAAAGTCCCCGAACTCGCGGGGACTGATCGTCATCTCATGGTGCTCGGCGCCGAAATGCCGTGCAGCCAGCCGCGCCCAGGGCCGCTCGTCTTCGACCGCGGGATCCGAGAAGCCCACCGTGAAGGTGCGCAGGGGATGGCCGGCCGATTCGGTCGCAAGGCTGAGCAGCGCGGTCGAGTCGAAGCCGCCGCTCAGCAACAGGCCAAGCGGAACGTCGCTGATCAGGTGCTGCCGGACGGTTTCTTCGAGAAGCTTGGCGAGGTGCGCGGTGGCATCGGCCGGCGAGAGCCGCGAAGGCGTGACGCGCAGATCCCAGTAAGGGCGGATGTTGACCCGGCCGCCCTGCACCGTCAGGCAGTGGCCAGGTTCGAGCTTGCGAATGTCTTTGAAGAGCGTTTCCGGGCCCGGCAGGTAATCGAAGGTGAGCAGACGGTCGATGAGGGCGGGCGCGACCTCGGGCCGCACGGCGGGATCGGCCAGGATCGCCCGGATCTCCGAGGCAAAGTGGATCCCGCTCTCCGAGATGCGGTAATACAGGGGCTTGATGCCCACGCGGTCGCGGGCGAGGAACAGTTTTTTTCGGCGGGCGTCCCAGAGGGCAAAACCGAACATGCCGCGGAGTTGGTCGACGCAGTTCTCGCCCAGCTCTTCGTAGAGATGCACGATCACTTCGGTATCGGTCGAAGTGCGGAACTGATGGCCCTGGGCCACGAGGGTTTCGCGCAGTTCCCGGTAGTTATAGATTTCGCCGTTGAAGACCAGCCAGACGGTGTCGTCTTCGTTCGGGACCGGCTGGTGGCCGGTGGTCAGATCGATGATGGAGAGACGGCGAAAACCGAGCCCGACGGGACCGGCGGCATAAAAGCCTTCGTCATCGGGGCCGCGGTGCCGGAGGGTGTCCGCCATGGTCCTGAGCAGGCCCGGAGAGACGCTCGCGCCGGGGTCAAACAGCAGTTTTCCGCAGATGCCGCACATAGTGTTTCCGTCTTTTGCTGAAAGTGTTTTCCTGCCGCCGTGCCGCTAGCGCCAGATCGTTTTGGCGCCGGAGAGACGGCCGAGTTGCTGCTGCCGGAGATACGCGATGGTGAGCGGGTCGTCGACCCGTGGAATGCGCTTCCAGTAACCGCTCAGAAAGCCCCAGGACAATGCGAGAGAACCGACCAGCCGGGGCTTTTGCGGCAACCGTTTCAGGCATTTGAAAAACATAAACAGAGGATGATAGCCGCAGATGTAGTTGGCGCGACCGTTCTTGACGATACCGGACCAGAGACCCTCGGCGGTGCCCGTCAGCCGGTGGTGTGTCAGCCGGAGTTCCGGGAAGGAGCGCGTGGTCCAGCCGAGACGGTTGGCCTTGACTTCGTCGAAGGTGTCCCAGCCCGGCGCGGGCCAGAGACCACCCAGAGCCTCCCAGCAGGGACTTCGATAGATCTTCGTGGCGCCGCGGACGTGAAACGACGGGCAGGGCTCAAGGCGCTCCTGGCCGTCGATTGTGTGACAGATGACGCCGCCCCCAATGCCGAGCAAGGGGTCTTCGGCGAAATGCCGGAAGCAGCGTTCGAAGTAGTCGGGGGCAAAGGACAGGTCGCCGTCGAACTTGACGACGAAGTCCCGGTCTTCGACGGAAAGCGCGCGGTAACCGTCGTTAAACGCCTCCACCACGCCGCCGCCCGCTTTCCGAAAGCCCCGGTTCGCGCGGTGGCAGGCGCGGATCCAGGGATAACGGCTCGCGTAGCCGTCGAGCACGGCGGCCGTGCCGTCGGTTGAGCCATCGTTGACGATCACCCACTCGGCGGGGCGCACGGTTTGCCGCAGCATGCATTCGATGGTGAGGCCGAGAAAGGCTTCTTCATCGCGCACGGGCGTGATGACGACGTAGCGGACATTCGCGGGATTCATAATTCGGCTCGGACTCCGGAGCTGGTTCTGGGACGGGGCTGTTCGTTCGGAGAAGGGGAGAGGAGCGTGACCAGGATGGTCCGCCATTTGCGAAACGCCGCCGTCGATGCCGCGCGGGCTTTGCCGGGCGTCAGAGTGGCAGGCGCCAGCAGGGCAAGCCGGGTCAGCGCGACGAAGGCCATGACCGCGCGGAACCGCGTGGCGTGGCCGTTGCCGTAATTGCGGGCGAAATAGGTCACCATGGAGCGCCACTTGTTGACGATCGCGGCCCGTGGCGCGCTGCCACTGCTCTTGCCCCCATGGTGGACGAGCTCCGTCTGCCCGAGGAAGTAATTGGGAAATCCGGCGGCGGCCACCTGACGGCACAGGTCCAGATCTTCGGCGTACATGAAGTAGTCTTCACTGAACTGGCCCGCGGCGAGAAAGACGGAGCGGCGTACCAGCATGCAGGCGCCGGAGACGACTTCGACGCGCACCGGCGCGAGGGTCGGGGCGAGGAGCGGCGCGGTGCCCCATAACGGGCTACGTGGCCAGCGGGCGCGCAGGAAGTCCGTGTCGAGCGCCTGGTTGAGGATGGTCGGGAAGGTCTGGATGCAGCTGGTTTGCACCGAACCGTCGGTATTGAGCAGGCGGCAGCCGAAAATGCCCCCGTCCGGGAGGGATCGGGCGGCATGGAGCAGTTGGTCAATGGCCGGTGAAATCAGCTCGGTGTCGGGATTCAGGAACAGCAGAAACTCTCCCCGGGAGTGGCGGAAGCCCAGGTTGTTGGCTCCGGCAAAGCCCCGGTTGACGGCGCTCCGTATCAGAGTGATCCCGGGAAACTCTTCGGTCAGAATCCCCACGTCCTGGACCGAAGAAGCGTTGTCGACGACGATGATTTCGTATCGAACACGAGTGTGGCGGAGCAGGCTCGCCAGGCAGTCGCGCAGATAGCCGGTCGAGTTCCAGTTCACGAAGATGACGGACAGCTCGGGAGAAGCGGTGGCGGAATCCGGTGGGGACATAGTTGCGGCCAGGGTGGAAATCGGTTTTAACGGGCAACCTGCTGTGGCGCCGGATGTTGGCGGGCCGGATCTGGATCGGCCAGGTCGGGCCACGCGTCCCGGAGCGCCGGAAGGAACCATTCCCCGGGGCCGTCCGGCACGCTGCGAGCGCCGGGAGAACGGGTGGTGACCGCCGCCGGGGGAGAGGAGACGGCGGCGGGCACGATGGCCAACAGCGTGAGCCAGGCCATACGGGTCTGGTCGAAATAGACGATGCCGAAAAAGGCGACGACATGAGCGAAGAAAGCCACCCCGAGCAACCAGAACTGCCATTCCGCTGCCGAATGCGCGGAGCAGGCGCGCCGTGCCGCCGCGAGTTTCCGGAAACAGAGACGCAGCAGCGCGAGGAAGCAGAGAAAGGTCGCGAAGCCTCCTGTATAACCCTCGGTGACGAACTGGTTGCAGGTGTCCCACATGTCCCAGCCCCAGCTGCCGTTGGAGTTGGTGCCGATCAGCCACCAGTCGAAGAAGTGTCGGATGAACTGGTCGATCAGCATGGCCCGGTGAAAACCGGAGGAACCGCCGACCAGATCGATGCGGGCAATCAGGAACCAGATCGGGGCCTTCATGGCCAGATGACCGGCGGTCAGCAGAAAGGCGAAGCTCCAGCGAAGGATCCGCAGGTGATTGCGGAGAGGCCACAGCAGAATCCCGAGAATTCCGGCGGCATAAGCGAGAACCGGTGTGCTGGACGCCGAGGTGAGAGTCACCACGGTGGCCCCGCCGAAGCCAGCGAGCGCGAGGACGCGCGCCTTGCCATCGACCCAGAGCCAGGCGAACAGGGGCAGCAGGGTTGCGCCGAAACTGCCCGCCAGCAGAGCATGGGCGAAGGGCCCCTGGGCGCGGAGGGCGCCGTCCCGGATAGTGACCTCCGTGGAGCCGGTCAGATAGCCGAAGACGTTGACCGCCGTGAGCTTTTCATTGGTCATGCAGGCAGCGAGCACAAGGGCGATCAGCGCGAGGGTTCGAATGGCGCGGCGGACATCGTCGCGGTCCTGCAGGAGATGCCGCAGCACGAAGAAGCCGCCGACGTAATCGAGCAGAAAAGCGACCTGATTAAAGACCGCGCCGGCGTCCAGAAACAGAAGGCAGAATGCGGTGGCGCGAAGCAGGGCCCAGGCCGCGAAGACCTTGTCGATCGGCTCCCAGGGCGTGCGTTTCGCCGGGGCGAGGCGCAGCAGTCCAGTCAGCGTCAGGATGCGGATGGCCAGAAAATGCTGGCCGCCGAGGACAATGTTCTGGCCAACCGGAATCAGCAGCGAAGCCATCAGCAGGGGCACAATCACGAATCGCCTGGGCAGCAGCAGGATCAGGCCGCAGACCACGAGGAGAGTAACCAGCACGGCCGGATGAATCCGGCTTTCCAGAGACCCGCCGCCAAATTTCAGATGTTCCGGAACCACGGGCTTTAGCGGTCTCAGCGGGCGTTTTTCGAAAAGACGATTTCCATGCTGGCTCCCGCGCCGGCAAGCGAGGCGACCGCGGAAAACGGGCGCACGAGGGTCAGCCGGAGTAGTTTCCGCACGCCTCGCCAGGCGATACCCGGGGTGCGGGGCGCGGAGGGGGGCGGCGGCTGGAAGCCGGCGCCCCCGAGCAGCGCAGCGGTGACATAGCCCGCGCTCCGCTCTGCGTAGGAAGTGTTGGTTTCGAGGTGTCGCTCGGTGAATTCGAGCGAGGTGAGTAGACGTCGAAGGGAACGCGGGGAAAAATGAAACAGATGCCGCGGCAGTTCGAGGCCATACCAGTAGCTGCCGAACAGACGGGCTTCCCACGACTCGATGTTCGGCATCACGGCGCAAAGAATGCCGCCCGGCTTGAGCCAGCGATGCACGCGGGCGAGGAACAGGCGCGGATCGTAGACGTGCTCGAGAAGATCGAAACAGGTGATGACGTCGAAGGCGCCTTCGGCGAAGGGGGCTCCCATGACATCTCCGACGAATACCTGGGCGCCGGTTCGCAGGCGGGCTTTGGCGGCCGTTTCCGGCTCCATCTCGATACCGTGAAGTTTCCAGTCACCGCCACGCAGCGTGCTGAGGAAGGCGCCGGAACTGCAGCCGATATCGAGAAGAGAGCCCGACCGGCAGTGACGTGAGATCAGCTCCCGCGGACGCCGCCAGCGCTCGAAAAGATCCGATTCTCCGGCTTGTGTGATTGCCCGGTGATACTCCTCGTCGTAGTGCAGGAACATCTCCTCGGGGCGCGGCGGATCCGGGAGCCAGACGCCCGAGCAGGCGCGACAGCGCGCCAGCCGGAACGGTTGCTTCCGGCCATGGAAACGATCCGGGGCCCCGCAGCGGGGCGCGGCATCGGTGGACCCGCAAAGCGGGCAGGGGCCGGTGGCCGGGCTTACCGGGGGCGGCGAAGGAGCGACGGATTCAACGGGACTGCTCAGCATAAGATCTTAACCACTGTCCCGACTGCCGGTCGTAGGCGCGGATGGTGCGGGCGGGGTTGCCCGCGAGCACGCTGCGCGGCGCGCAGCTTTGCGTCACCACGGCATTGGCGCCGATCACGCTGTTGTGGCCGATGACGAGTTCGCCGTGGCCGCAGACGACGACGGCGCCAGCCCCCAGCCAGCAGTTCTTTTCGATGACGATCCGGCCGCCGGTGGTCACTCCCTGCAGGTGGATCGGCCTCTCCGGATCCGCATACGCGTGGTTATGATCCATGAGCAGAACCGAGGGGCCCAGCAGAACGTCGGGTTCGAGGGTAATCTGATTGCGCGCCGAGATGGTCGACCGGCGGCCGATGCGGCAACCGTTTCCCAGAACAATGCGGACATGGCGCGAGGGTGTTTCGGCCACCGTGTTCAGCCAGACATGCGGGGCGATGAACACGCCATCGCCGAGGGAAATCCAGCGGGCGTGGGAGCGCAGCAAATCGCACGAACTGTGAACGGAACAACCCCGGCCGAAGGCGGCGAAGGGATAGGTCGTCTTCTTCCAAAGGGTATTCAGTTTGGTGAGGGCTCGCGGAAACAGGTTCAACGGGTCTTCGCCGATCCGGTGATCGCTCACCGTGTGCTCGACGATCGCGTACCCGAACGGGTGTTCTTCCGCCGCGTCCCCCGGCGGAGCCTGCTCGCGCGGCGAGTGTTCCGCGAGTGACGCCGCGGCGTCCCGCTTTCGAGGTTCTTTCCACATAAGGTTTGGTTGCCGCTCAGTGTTGCGTCCCGGCCCCGGCCGTGGCCAGACGGCGGCGGGGCAGCAGGGCGTTCCGGACGGCCTGCTCCTCGGCCGCGGAAAGCAGCTTCGTCATCCAGACGGCGGGCCCGCCCGCGGCAAGGCAGGCGAGAGTCACCACGCTCAGCTGGACCAGTGCGGCGAGACGCAATCCGGGAATGGCCGGCAGCGGCAGCCGGGCCGCCGCGATCCCGGCGGTCAGCGCGAAAGCCGTAGCCACCATCAGCCGGCAGGTGTCATCGAGCAAATACCGGGCGCGGAAGCCCTTAAAGACGCGCGTCAGGGCAAACAGCATGAACAGCATCCCGGCCAGTTCGGCCATGGCGAGGCCGCCGAGGACACCGTAAAAACCCAGACGCGGCGCGAAGACCGAAAGAGAAAAGAGCACAAGAATCCGCAACGCCTGGCGGATGTTGTCCATCGAGGCCCGTCCCGAAATGCGGTAGAGAACCAGTTGCAAAAGCGAAAGCGCATAGAACAGCCCGCTCAGAGCGACCAGAGGCAGGACCCGGGGAAAGGCCGGATTCACCTGTCCTGTCCACGCGGTGACCACTCCCGCTCCGAACAAAGACAGGAACGCGAGCGGAAACAGGCTCAGGCCAAGGGTCACTTTGAAGGCTTTGGAGATGACGCGCTGCATGTCCTCCATCTTGCCGGAGGCGTAGACCATGGTCCCTCCCGAGAGCACCGGGATCAGCAGGGCATCCGGCACCATCAGGACGGAACTGACAAAGCGGTTGGCGACCGCATAGATTCCCGCTGATTCGGCTCCGAAGGTTCGCAAAAGAGTGATGGGCAGAATCGAGACATACAGAATCTCGAGGAAGTTCACCATCTGGTAACTCCCGGCGAAGCGAAACAGTTCAGGGACGACACGGGCCGTCACAAACTCCCGCCGGATCCGGATCTCCGGCACGACGCGGCGCGCCGCCACCGCGCAGCAGACCACGAATCCGACCTCGGACACGGCCATCACACAAGCCATGGCAAACAGGCCAAATCCAAGCTTGAGCAACAGCACGATCGCGACCGCCTCGAGAATCGTGAAGAGGGTGGTGAAGTGGCGGGCGAGATCGACCCGGTGTCCCCCCATGACGATCGCTTCGAACGCCGCGCCGCCGTTGGAAAGCAGCAGGATCACAGCGAGAACCGACATGGAGTTCGCGGCGGCCCCGAGGAATTCGGGCGGCACGCCCGCCACCCGGGCAAGGGCTCCCGAAAACAAGGCCACCGGAATCAGAAGCGCGCAGGAAAACGCCATTGTCAGGAGACAACCGGTGCTGAGCAGCCGGTTGGCTTCCGTGTAATCGCCCGTTCCCGTCGCCTCCGCGACATACTTCTGAAACGCGGACTTGATGCCGACGCTGCCAAAACGCATGTAGGCGGCCGCCGTCATGATCAGGGACCAGACCCCGTAGCCGCCGAGTCCGAAATGGGCGATCACGATCGGGATCGTGACGAGGCGAGTGCTCACCTGGGCGAGCTTCGCGACAACACCGAACAGGGTGTTGCGGGCGATAGAGTGCGCAAGGCGCTGGGTGGAAAAGACGGACATGAGAATCCGCGGCGCCCGCCGCGCCTTGTGGGCGCGGCCGGGGTCAAACAGAGAAGCGCCTACTGGATGGAAACGGTCAGATTGGTCGGTGGCGCGGGAGCGACTGCCGGGGCTCCGCCGGAGAAGGCGAAAGCGCCCATGTCCCAGGCTGCGCCACGCGCCACACCGGCTTTGTCGAGATTGAGATTCGGAATTCCCAGGCCGGACAGGTTCGTCCCCTTGCCGATAACCGGCGAGCCCGCGGCGGGCTGGAACGCCGTATTGAGCGCGGGATCTGCCGTGATGGCGTGAGCGTCACAACCACAGGCGGAACTCCAGGCCGCGAAAGAGCCTTCAAAGCTCCCCCGATAATCCCAGTTGCCGATCTGAAAATAATCGTTGAAATCGGACGTCAGGGAGTTGCCGGCTTCGAGGTAAACGGCCACCCAGATGTTTTCGAAGACATTGTTTTCGAGTGTGCAGCCGGATGCGGCCAGATCGACACCGATGGTGGCGCTGGCGCTGGTCGCCGTTCGGAACACGTTGTTGTACAAACCGCAACTTCCGGCCTGGGAATACAGGAGGCCGTTTCCCGGCGCGTGGGCGGCACTGGTGGAATCGAAAATGTTGTTGTAGACGAGCGGCGAACTGATGACGCCGCCGCCATTCTGCTCGATAAACAGCATTGCGGTGGCATGAATTCCCATGTCGCCGTACAGGTAATTGTTATAGAACGAAAAATTCGAAATCACGCCCCCGCCAACGGCCCAGATGTGGAGTGCGTTCTGATGGTTGGTATCGGCGCTGTCGTCCCAGTTCGTCCAGTCGTGGATGGTGTTGTCATGAACGGCCACCCCGTTCAGAGTGCCGCCGTTGTTGCCAATCGCCATGCCATGTTGGGCATTGGCGATCGTGTTGCCTGCGATGGTCAGGTTTGTGTCCTGCTTGCCGTAGGCATAGAAGACGCACCAGCGGCAATCCGTGATCGTATTGGCCGGGCCGATCGTCACATTGTTCCCGTCGATGATCCGCAGCGAGTACACACCGTGGTCGGCCGTATCGGAAAGAGACGCATGGACGTACATGGAGGCGATGGAGAGATTACGGACCGTGCAGTTCTGGCAGTCGATCATGCTGATCGCCAGGGAGTCCTGCTGGCTGGTGCAGGGCCCGCCAGGGCAGACTGCGCCCGCTGAGCCGTTGAGCGTGTTGCGCACGATGCCGCCGGAGCCGCCGTCGATCGTGACGAAAGCGTTCCCCGCCGTGTCGATGGCTCCCCCGCTCGCACCGAAGTAGGGCGCCTGCAGGATCGCGCCACTCTCAAACAGAAGCGTGACGGGGTTGCCGCTGCTGCCGCCCGAGGCAAAGCGGAGGAAGCCGGAGGCGCCTGCCGGGGCGTTGAACACACCGCAGAGATGCACGGTGGAGCCCGGAGAAATCTGCGTGGCCCCGGCCCCCCAGTTGGCCGACGTATTGAAGAATGAGTAAGAGAGCGCATTGGCGCAGTTCTGTCCGGTGCCTGTTCCCGCGGGCGTCTGCGCGATATAGAAATCTTTGGCGTTCGCCGCGGATGCACCCGCGAGGCAGATGGTCAGGAATGCCGGCGAAACCAGCATGCGGGTACGGAACCCGCGTCGGCGCGGCAGGCCCAATGATGTGATTTTGTTGATCATCGTTACGTTGAGGGCAACTCGAAAGGATTCTCTTCAGCGAGTATAGGCATGCCGCTGCCGGACAGCCAACCCACTTGACTGCGGTGTACGAAGATTTCGCCAGTGACAACTACAAAAACTCCTCCAAAGTGCCGACAATTGAGCTTTAAGATACCAATTTGGAGAGATATTGTAGCGATCGTAACCAGTCATAACCGCCTTCGAGCTTGGCCTGAAACAGCCGAATGTCATCCCAGGCGTTGACGGGAATCCGCCGAAGGAAGTACGGGTCGTTGCGGCGGCCGGCGGTGCCGATGATGGTCGATACCCCATCGCGATAACCTGTCTCTTCCAGCATGGCCCGGAGCCGGGACCGAAAGGGAATGTCGGTTTCGGGGAAGGCATATGGATACGAGAACGAACTGACGGGCGCTCCCAGTTCGTCTTCGAGGGTTTTTTTCGAGTCTTCCAGTTCCCGGCGGATCGCGCCGTCCGCAAGGGCCTTTAGCTGCGGATGCGTGACCGTGTGGGAGCCGAAAGCGATCCCTTCCCGGTGCGAGTCGCGTACCTGCGCCCAGGTCATGCAGTCTCTGCCGTGGAACTTGCGCGCGGTCTGGCCGATGCACGCGGTCGGCAGATAGACGGTGGCGGACATCCCGTATTTGCGGAGAACCGGAAGGGCGGCAGTGTAGAAATCCTGCAGCCCGTCATCGAACGTGATGACGACCGGTTTGGCCGGGCCGCGCTCCGGCCGGAGCAGGAGCGCGGCAGCCTCGTCGGGACGGACGCTCTGGTAGCCGCTTCGCGCAAGGTACCCGATCTGCCACGCGAAGACCGCCGGCGTTGTGGTGGTCCGGAAGTAGGGGTGGCGTGCCTGGCTTTCGCCGTCCCGGATTCCGTGATACATGAGGATCGGGATCTTTTTCGCGGCGGGT
The DNA here is from genome assembly GCA_903851195.1 of uncultured Acidobacteriia bacterium. Lineage (GTDB taxonomy): Bacteria > Acidobacteriota > Terriglobia > Bryobacterales > Bryobacteraceae > BOG-234. The sequence goes on along the minus strand of CAINNJ010000064.1, from coordinate 48,692 downwards.
CCGCGGCGCGGCAACTTTTGCAGCGGATGAAAAAGATACAGCGTGGCCAGGCGGTCGGAACGGAACGCGATCATGGATGTTCGGGAGGGATCAGTTAGTAAGGGCGAGCTTCAGGCCTTCGGCCGCGGCGCGATCGGCAAGCGAATCGCCGCCTGAAAGAAAAGCGCCGACTTCCCGCACAACGCGTTCCTGCTGATCGGGACGAAGACCCGGGAACATGGGCAGGGACAGAATCTCGGCACAGACGCGCTCGCTGACGGGAAAGTCTCCCTCCTGGTAACCCAGCGACCGGTATGCGTTCTGCAGGTGGAGCGGAATGGGATAGTGAATTCCCGTTCCGATGCCGGCGTCATTCAGGTGTTTGATGAGCCCGTGGCGATCGGGCACGCGAACCACGAACAAGTGCCAGACGCAATTGGCCCAGTCGGGCGCGAACGGCGCGAGGAGCGTGGCGCCCGACTCGGAGAACAGCGACTTGTAACGGCCCGCGGCCTGTTGCCTTTCCTCATTCCACTTCGTCAGATGGCGCAGTTTGATCTGCAGAAAGCCGGCCTGCACGGCATCGAGACGCCCGTTGAAGCCTTCCATTTCATGGAAGTACTTCTGGCTCTGGCCGTGATCGCGCAGCATACGGGTGGTTTTCGCGATTTCGGGATCGTTGGTCGTGACCGCGCCGCCTTCGCCGCAGGCGCCGAGATTCTTGCCCGGATAAAAGCTGAAAGCCGCGGCGTGACCCATGGAACCGGCCTTCATCCACCTCTGGCGCCGGACGGAAAAGTATTCCGCGCCGTGGGCCTGACAGGCATCCTCGATGACCACGAGACCGTAGCGTTCGGCCAGGTCGAGGACTGGATCCATGTCCGCGGTCTGTCCGTAGAGATGCACCGGAATGATCGCGCCGACGGGCCGGTTGAGCCGCTTGTTGATCAGTTCGCCGGTGGCGGAATCAACGGCACAGGCTTCTTCGAGGTACTCGCGCAGTCTGGCCGGGTCCATGTTGTACGTCTGTTCATCGATATCGACAAAGTCGATGAGGCAGCCCGCCTGCGAGATAGCCTCGCCGGTGGCGATAAACGAGTTCGGCACCGTGACGACGATGCTGTCTTTGCGAACGCCGGCTGCCATGATGGCGAACCGCAGCGCGTCGGTGCCGCTCGCGACACCGACGCCATATCTGGCATCGCAGAAGGCGGCGAATTCCCGCTCGAAACTCTCGACGGCGGCCCCGCCGACGAACGCACCACCCTCAAGCGCGCGCCCGAAACTTGCGCACAACTCGTCGCGGAGCTCACGGTGGGGCGTGATCAGGTCTAAAAACGGAAGCTTTTCAGGCATATTCATGTCGTGCTCCTTGTGCACTTTCACGGGGGATTTGACGGATGACGCGGGCGGGGTTGCCGGCGACAATGCAACGGGGCGGAACGTCTTTGGTGACCACGCTGCCGGCCCCGACAATGGCCTCTTCGCCGATCGAGACATGGGCGAGAATGGTGGCTCCCGAACCGATTGAAGCGCCCCTCCGGACCACGGTGGGAGCGACCTTCCAGTCACTTTCGGTCTGCAATTCGCCACCCGCCGTGGTCGCCCTGGGGTACATGTCGTTGATGAAGGTGACGCCGTGGCCCACGAAGACGTTGTCTTCGATGGTGACGCCCTCGCAGATAAAGGTGTGGCTCGAGATCTTACAGCGCCTGCCGACCTCGACATTCTTCTGAATCTCCACGAAAGCGCCGATTTTCGTTTCGTCGCCGATGCGGCAGCCGTACAGGTTGATGAACTTCGACAGACGGACGTCCTGGCCGAGGACGACATCCGGCGCGACCGCGAGGAAGCTGTTCATAGCTGCACCGGGATGCCGCGGTTCTTCAGCGACTTGTCGGCCGCTTCGAGCAGCCGGACGATGCGCAAACCGGCGAGGCCGTCGTTGAAAGGCCGCTGGCTGTTGGAAACGCACTCGACAAAGTAGTTGGTTTCCGCCGCGAGCGCCTCGTTCTGCTCGATGCGTGGCGCCCACATATCGCCCGAACGGTAGCTGACCAGCAAGTCGTACAGGTTCTGGCCGCTGGTGATGGACACGCCTTTGTCATAGACGCGGAGCTTCTCGTCGGCTTCGAGGTCGTTCCAGACCAGCATCTTCTTTTCGCCGCCGATCAGCGTGGTCCGGACCTTCACCGGGGACAGCCAGTTCACATTGATATGCGCCATCATGCGGTCGCCGTAATATACGGTGATGTAGGCGACGTCCTCGAGGCCGTTCAGGTGGCTCTGCCCGCTCGCCGTCACGAACTGCGGCGCGTTGTCGGTCAGATGATCCACGATGGACAGATCGTGGGGCGCCAGATCCCAGATGACATTCACGTCGTGCTGGAAAAGGCCGAGATTGACCCGCGTTGAATCGTAGTAATAGAGCTTCCCGAGCGTGCCCTCCGCGACCATCTCACGGATGCGGCGCACGGCGCCGGTGAACAGAAACGTGTGGTCGACCATGATCCGGAGATTCCGGCTCTCGGCCAGTTCGACGAGGATCTCCGCCTGCTGCGAGGTCGACGTGAAGGGCTTCTCGACAAATACGTGCTTGCCGTTTCGAAGTGCCTTCTCGGCGAGTTCGAAATGCGTCCAGACCGGCGTGACGACTGCCACGGCATCCACATCCGGACAGGAAATCACCGCATCGAGATCGCCATCGACCTTCACGCCGGGAAAATCGCGTGCCGCTCTCTGCAGCGCCGAGGGGCTCTTATCGCAGATCGCCACGACCTTGCAGTCCTTTGCGGCGGAGAAATTTCTGACAATGCGCGGGCCCCAATAACCGTAACCGATAACCGCTGTTCTGATCATTTACGAATGCCTTTTTAGGAAGAGATTGCCGGAATGAGTAGTGACTGGATCAGCCGGTGTTGCCAGGAACCCGAGAGAGGGATGGTTGCCGGCCCGCAAAGTGCGGCGGGCAAAGAAGACGCGTTCGGCTGAGTGATCTCTAAGAAGGCAGGCTGCCGCCCTTTTAGCCCCAACCGGGTACTCTCTGTAACGCCGGGACGCTGAACTGGTTGCAGTCAGCGTGCCAAAGCAGACGGAATCTATAAGCCTTGTGTTTGCTTGAAAAGGGCCAAAATGAGGCTGTTCGGTTGGTACTGAAGAGTTTCACTTTCTTCCGATTAATGGGACCAAGGTCTCATATCGGAACACCGTTCCGAAGCTCCGCGGAAGGCGGCTGACTCTGCCTGATGCGAACCGGAAGTCATCTCCCGTAAGAGCCGGGAAAGAGAAGTCCCATTCTTCTGGATAAGTCACCAAACCTCTTACTTTCGTCCGGCCCTTCCGGTGACAAGAGAGCGCGCGAGCCCTGAATTCCTGAAGAATGGCCGGTCTCCGAACGAGGCAGCATGGAAGCAAAAGTGCATGTAGACTGCCACCTGGACAAAGATGCCGTGCGGCCACCAAGCACCCGTTACTGGCGTGTGGGGCAGGTGCGTCGCTGTCGGAGCGGAAGTCCCCGGGGCGGACCAGGCGGCGGCATCTCCCGGACCTGTAATTCCTAATCAAGGCGCAAAAAATTGCAAAACTTACTGAAGCTGCAACGGCAACCCAACCTGGTCACGGCGGAACCGGGCAATGCGGAGGGCGGAGGCAAGGCGGAGGGTGGAGGCAAGGCCGAGAGCGGACGCAACGCGGAACTGCTCTCCCGGCCCCTGTTCACAAGAATGCTCTGCATGGAACGAATGCGGGCGGAGCGATCGGGGCGGCAACTGATCCTGATGCTGCTCGATGCGCCGCATCTTCTGAAGGGAGAGCGGCGGGGCAGAGCGCTCGCCGGGATCCGGGAGGCCTTATTCCAAACCACCAGGGAGACCGACATCAAGGGCTGGTATCGCGAAGGCACGTCGGTGGGCGTGATCTTTACGGAGATCCCGCTATCGGAGACCGCGGTAGTCAGGGTTTTATCGGAGAAGGTCGGCGAGAGGCTTCGGGAGCGGCTGGGCGAGGCGGATGCCCGCCAGATCGGGATCTCGTTCTATTCGTTTCCGGAGAACGACAGTGACGGCGAGATCGCGAGAAGCGGGATGGCGGCGGTCTCGACTATGTATCCGGATCTGATGCTGGAACTAAAGGCAAAACGGTTTTCTTTGCTGCTGAAGCGATGGCTCGACGTTGCGGGAAGCCTGGCGGCGATGGTGTTGCTGGCGCCTCTCTTTATTCTGGTGGCGGCGGCGGTGAAACTGACTTCGAGCGGGCCCGTTCTGTTCCGGCAGAAACGAATGGGTCAGTACGGAAAGAGCTTTACGTTCCTGAAATTCCGTTCGATGTACGCGAAGACGGATCATGCCATTCACGAGGCCTATATCAAAGATTTTATTAAGAATAAGCCGGACGCGGATGTGTCGGGCGGCGCGGCGCCCTTATACAAGCTCAAGGCCGATCCTCGAATTACACCCGTAGGCAGTTTTTTGCGGCGGACCAGTCTCGATGAGCTGCCGCAGTTTTTCAACGTGCTGGCGGGTCAGATGTCGCTGGTCGGACCGCGGCCGCCGGTGCCATATGAATTCGAGTCTTATGAGGCCTGGCATCGGAGGCGGCTGCTTGCGGTGAAACCGGGCATCACGGGATTCTGGCAGGTGGAAGGAAGAAGCCGTGTCCGGTTCGACGAGATGGTTCGGATGGATCTGGAGTATGCGAGAAACTGGTCGCTTTGGCTCGACATAAAAATTCTGCTGCAGACGCCGCGGGCCGTGCTGGGCGGGGCCGGCGCTCTGTAGAGAAAGGCGGCCGCGGAGCGCTTTGCCGGGCGCACGCAGCCGCTTCGAGGTCCAGGCGGCCCGGCGCGGCACCGAAGGGGACAAAGATCAGTCCCCGTTGGCGGCCACAGAGGTTTCCGGTCGCAACGCAGTCTTTTCCGATGCAGATTCGGGCGACAGGACCGGGCTGTCGTCGATGCCCAGCTTTTTCATTTTATAGAGCAAGGACTTGTAATCCACTTTGAGGATTATGGCCGCCTGCTTGCGATTCCAGTGGGTGGAATTGAGCGCGGCCAGGATCGCCTCCGATTCCGCGCGGCGATTGACCTGATTGACCTGTTCGAGAACGGGAACGCTATGGCTTTTGCCCGTTCCGGCGGCTTCGGAATGCGGACCGGTGCGGAGGTTTTCTGTGGCCGCCCTCCGGTGGCGGCGGGTTTCCAGTTCCGAAGCGATGAAATCGGGATCGTTGAAAATGACGAGTTTGCGCATGTAGTTTTCCAGTTCGCGCACATTGCCCGGCCAGTCGTAGGCGAGCATCGCTTTTTGTAAAGGGAGTGTGAGAGACGGTGGCGTTGTGCCGGCGCCGGAATACTTCCGTATCAGAAACTCACCGAGACGGAGAACCTCGTTACCGCGTTCGCGGAGGGGCGGCACGTGGAGCGTGACGACACTCAGCCGGTAATAGAGGTCTTCGCGGAAGGTGCCCGCGCGGATGGCATTTTCAAGGTCCCGGTGCGTGGCGGCGAGGACACGGACATCCACGGTCACGAGATCCCTGCCGCCGACCCGACGGAACTCCTGGTCCTGCAGAACCTGCAGCAGCTTGGCTTGCAGCCGAACGTCCATGTCGCCGATTTCATCGAGCAGCAGGGTGCCGCCATCGGCGAGTTCAAACATGCCGGGTTTCTTCTGGAAGGCGCCGGTAAAAGCGCCCCGCTCGTAGCCGAACAGTTCGCTTTCCACCAGTTCGGAAGGTAGGGCGGCGCAATTCAATTTGAGGAAGGGCTTGGCGGCGCGCGCGGACTCGGCGTGCAGTTCGCGGGCGAGGACTTCTTTGCCGCTGCCAGTCTCTCCCTGAATGACGACCGGAACGCCGGACCAGCCAATTTGTCTTACCCTGGACTGCAAGTCGCGAAACCGGGAACCGTGGCCATCGCCGTTGAGGCCGATTCCGGAGCCGCCCATGCCGGAGTCACGGGGCGCCAGTCTGCCGGGGGCTTGTTTTCCGCCGGAACTGCCGATTCGGGGACTGTCGAACGCGGCCTTTAGAGGGCTCTGCAGTGCGCCCTGCAGAACGCCCTGCAGCACTCGGGCCAGTTGGTCCTGTGTAACGGGTTTGGAGAGGTAATCGGCCGCTCCGCTCTTCATGGCGGCGACGGCCTCTGCGGCGGAGTCTCGCCCGGAGAGGACAATTACCGGCAGTTTGGGATCGAGGTCCCGGATGCGTTGCAGCACGCCGAGGGCAGCGACTTCTTCCTGCCCGACTTCTTGCTGCTCAATTTCTTCTTGCCCGACGCCGAAATCGAGCAAATCAGCCCGTTCTGGCAGGAGCATGTCCGGGCTTTGCGGAACAACGACGTCCAGGAGAACCGCTGAGACCTGGGCGGCCGCGTTCCGGAGAAAGCTCAGGACGTTGTCTTCGCCCCGGGCTGTGTGGACGCGATAGCCGAGAGAACGGACGAATTCTTCTAAGGAACACGCGCAGGACCTGGCCGCCGATAGCGGCTTTGCGGGTGTTTCCGGCTCGTTTCGCGCAGCCGGAAGCGGCCCTTGCGCTGCACAGGAGCGGCAAGCCGAACGGCGCGCTTCAGGCTCCTCGCTTCCGATGGGAAGTTGTCCAATCAGGATAATTTGTTCATTCTTGCCGGCGTTCTTCAGGGGCTGGAAATGCATGGAGGTCGGGGATCCTTTCCACGGAAATTCCGGCGGTTGCCGGTAAGATTAGAGCAATCCGCATAACAGGTTATTCAAGGTATCGGCCATTGACAGAAGGTTCCAGAAATACGGGCTTTTGTGCTGAGTTTCAGGATAGTCCGGCTATGTGAGCGAGTCAACATAGTTCGTTTGTGTCACGTCCTGCAGTACCTATATAGAACTTATTTAGCATCTGGTGATAGGTCAGATAAGAAGAGTAACTTATTCCGCTTATCCTGCATAAGAAGCACTCCGTTTTTCGCCGAGCTTTGCGTTGTCCCTCGGGCCGCTCTTCGGCGGGCCGATCGGGCGGATCCAGCGGCGGTCGATTTCCACCATCACGGACCTTTGCAGCAGAGGGACAGACACGACCAGGCGCTGCTTGCCGTCCACTTTCACGGTGACCCCTTCAACGCCGGTCAGGGGACCCCGCTCAATGAGAACATTGGCGCCCGCCGTCAATGACGGCCAGGGCAGCGCGGCGAGGCCCGACCGGACGATCGACTGAATCGCCGCGATTTCATTTTCCGGGATTGCGACCGGTGTCCTGCCCGCGCCCGCGAAGGCGATGACTCCGGGGGTGCTCAGGATGGGCAGGATCCGGTCGTTCATGTCGAGGCGGCAGAAGAGATATCCCGGAAACAAGGGCAGTTCAACGGTCTTTTGCCGATCTGACCACTGACGAGTCGAGCGGTAGAGGGGAAGAAATTCCTCATAGCCCTTCCCGCGGAGAATTGCCGCGACCGAGATCTCCGCGCGGGAGCGAATCCGGATGGCGTACCAGGGGAGGCTGCTGTCTTGTTGAGTAGTGGGCACCAGTTGTATATCGGTGAAAAGCGGGAAGAAGTTTATGGGGTATTGCAAGACTCACATACCTCCGAAAATAACCGGGAGCTAGCCGGAACGGAGAGGGTTTTTCCTCATGCATTACAGTTCGCGCCGGACCATCAGAGAACTTTCTTGAAGTGTGTTTGATGGAAGGGTAGACTCGGTTTAAATCCTATGCTTAATGCAATCGATTTCGCGCTTTCGAACCACTTCGTGTCCCGGGCCGGGGCCCTGCTGGTGGTCCGCGTTCCGGAGCCAGGCATGATGCCGACGCTCGCGATTTACATGGGCGCGCTGGGGTTGTTTTTGTGGTGCTGCCGAAGGGCTTCGCGTCGGTCCGGCGTCTGAAGATCGGACGAGTTGGTTCCGGTTGGCCGGGATCGCGGTGTGCGGGATCCCGGCGCAATCTCTGTTTTCAGGCCGTCTTTCAGGCCGTCGGTGTTCGGGAGAGAAGAAAGAAGTCGAGTTCGACCTGTGCCGGCCGCCGGACGCCCTGGGCGACGATGATATGCCTGGTCAGCCAGTCGTGCGGGCCGGCAGCGCACTCGAAGCGGGCTGCGGTGCAGAAGTAGACGGAATCCGCGGCGCCGTGGCGGAAGCCGGAATTCTCCACGTACACGAGAGCCTCATCCTCCAGTTGCAGAATGTAGCGGGCATGCAGATCGATGACGCCGTCCGGGCGGACGGTCTGGAAGTCGGCACCGCCCGGCAACACCTTTCCTCGCAGGCGCGGGCCGGAGACTTCGCCACCCAGGATCGGGATCAGGCGCCGTGTTCCGTGCAGGGTTCCTTCAATCGTGACGGGTTCGCCGACATCCGCGATCAGCCGGAAGATCTGGACGAGTTCAGGTGGACACGGGCTCATGCAGGCCTATTGTGACAGGCTCCCCGTGAATTGGTTGCATTCCGTCCGCGGCGTGCTATACGATGCACGTGGCGATGACACGGACCCCGCTTTGGATGCGGCACCCCTCTGTTTCGTGTCATCGACGAAGACTGGAGACGGAGAGATGAGCGACTACACGGGCCGATGGAAGACGGTGCTGGTCGAAGTGCAGGACGGCATCGGCTGGGTGACTTTTAACCGGCCTGAAAAGCGCAATGCGATGAGCCCCACGCTGAACAGCGAAATGTGCGAGATTTTGCTTGCGCTGGAACTGGACGCGGAGGTGAAGGTGCTCGTATTGACCGGCGCGGGCTCGGCGTGGACGGCCGGGATGGATTTGAAGGAATATTTCCGGGAAATCGACGGGGCACCCGAGATTGTGCAGGAGAGGGTTCGGCGCGACGCTTCCACCTGGCAGTGGAAGTTGCTGCGGATGTACAGCAAACCGACCATCGCCATGGTGAATGGCTGGTGCTTTGGCGGCGGCTTTTCTCCGCTGGTGGCCTGCGATCTTGCCATTGTCGCGGAAACGGCGGTGTTCGGGCTGTCCGAGATCAACTGGGGTATTCCGCCCGGGAATCTGGTTAGTAAGGCGATGGCCGACACGGTGGGGCAGCGGAAGGCGCTCGAGTACATCATGACGGGGGATACGTTTACGGGCGTGGAGGCGGCGTCGATGGGTCTGGTGAATCGCGCGGTGCCGCTCGAGCGGTTGCGCGAGGAGACGATTGCACTGGCGAGGAAGCTGGCGGAGAAGAATCCAGTGGTATTGCGGGCGGCGAAGCATGGTTTTAAGCGCTGCCGCGAACTGACCTGGGAACAGAGCGAGGATTATCTCTACGCCAAGCTGGACCAGGCACAGCTTCGCGATCCGGAACATGGCCGCGAACAGGGGATGAAACAGTTCCTCGATGAAAAGAGCATCAAGCCGGGTTTGCAGGCTTACAAAAGATGAACCGGCTGCTGCGCCCGGCGTCGGTGGCGATTGTCGGGGCATCGCCCAATCGGGGCTCGCTTGGTGCGGGCGTGCTGGCGAATCTGGAGCGTGCGGGTTATCGGGGTGAGATTTACCTGGTGAATCCGAAACGGGACGAGATTGGCGGGCGCCCCTGTTATCCCTCGGTGGACGCTTTGCCCGCGGGGATCGACTGTGCGGTGCTGGCGATTCCACGGGCAGGTGTGCGGGAGGCGCTGGAAGGGTGCGCGCGGCGAGGAGTGGGGGCGGCGATCGTGTTCGCGGGCGGGTTCGCGGAAAGCGGCGAAGCGGGCCGCGCGGAGCAGGACGGGATTGCGCGGATTGCGCGGGAAAGCGGGATGATCATCCTGGGCCCGAACTGCCTGGGAATGGTGAATTCGGTGGATGGCGTGGCGCTCACGTTCATCTCGACGCCGGAGGTCACGCTGGAGGCCGGGCGGCAGGGGATTGCGATCGTATCGCAGAGCGGCGCGATGGCGGCGGTGCTGATCGCGAATTTCGCGGCGCGAAAGCTGGGTGTTTCGTATTCGGTTTCGAGCGGCAACGAAGCGGCAAGCGGCGTGGAGGATTATGTCGAGTACCTGATCGACGATCCGCACACGCGCGTGATCACGATGATCGTGGAGCAGTTCCGTGGCGCGCGTCGGTTTCTGGCGCTGGCGGAACGGGCGCTGCAGCGGGGGAAGAGCATCGTGCTGCTGCATCCCGGGCGCAGCGGCGCGGCGCGCGCCTCGGCCGCCACGCACACCGGCGCGATGGCGGGCGACTACATGGTGATGCGCACGAAGGTGGAACGGGCGGGCGTGGTGGTGGTGGATACGCTCGAACAACTCACCGACGTGTCGGAACTTCTGCTGCGGATGTCGTGTTTGCCGCAGCCTGCATTCCCGGTGAAAGGCGCGGCCGTGCTGACCGAATCCGGCACGTTCAAGGCGATTGCGCTGGATTTCTGCGACCGGGCCGGGCTGGGGCTGCCGGAGTTCAGCGGGAGCGTGGCGGATGCGCTGCGCGCGGTGCTGCCGGAGTTTATTCCGCCGACGAATCCGATGGACCTGACGGCGCAGGCATTGGTCGATCCGGGGCTGTACCGCCGTACTTTGCCGGTGATTCTGGCGGACGAACAGTTCGGCAGTCTGCTGCTGGTCATTATTTTGACTGATGAGAGCACGAGCGGTCTGAAGTTTCCCTCGATTATCGGGGCGATCCGCGAGTTGCCGGAGGCCTCGCGGCGTAAGCCCATTGTGTTCGCGGGGATGGACGAGGGGGCGCGGATCTCGCCCGTCTTCGTGGAGGAACTGCGGGCGCTGAACGTTCCGTTTTTCGTTTCGCCGGAGCGCGCGTTGCAGGCTCTGGCGATCGTGACGGAGCGGGGCGCGGCGAGAGCGCGGTTCGGGACGGCGCCGGCGAAGGTGCTGGAAGGAGCGCCGCTGCCGGCGGGAGTCATGCCCGAATACAGGAGCAAGGAAGTCCTGCGGTACGCCGGAATTCCGGTTCCCGCGGGCGCGCTGGCCAAAAGCCCGGAGGAGGCGGTAGCGATCGCGGAGCGAATCGGTTTCCCCGTGGCGTTGAAGGCGCAGGTGGCGGCGTTGTCGCACAAGAGCGAAGCGGGCGGTGTGATCCTCAATTTAACCGATGCGGACGCTCTGCGCGCGGCGTGGGTACGGCTCCACGGAAATGTGGCGCGCGCGATGCCAAGGCTTCCGCTGGATGGTGTGCTGGTGGAAAAGATGGGGCAACGCGGGGTGGAACTGATCGTGGGCGGGCGTCATGACAGGGATTGGGGCCCCGTGCTGATGATCGGACTGGGTGGCGTGGTGGCGGAGGCGTTGCAGGATGTCCGGTTGCTGGCACCGGATCTTCCGGTGGAACGGATCGAGGCGGAACTTCACCTTTTGCGAGGGGCTGCGCTGCTGCGCGGATTTCGGGGATCGGGAGTTGCGGATGTCCGGGCCGCCGCGGAGATTGTAGCGAGAGTGGGCGCTCTGCTGTTGTCGAACGCTTCCATCGTCGAGATCGATGTGAATCCGGTGGTTGTGTATGCGGCGGGCCAGGGCGCGATGGCTCTGGATGCGCTGCTTGTGACGGAGATCAGAGACGCAGGCGAAGGATCTTTCGTCCGGCAAGGGTGACCACGGCGAAGACTCCGCATTGCCGCAGGAACACCGGGAAGGCTCCTGGCCGGGGTTCAGTCGGGCGCGGGTGCGGATCGCGTTGTTCGCGCGGGCCGCGGCCCCGGAACTCGCGCCGTTCGGCACGGGGCCGGACAGTTCGGGAATAAACGAAGGTAAGACCGGCAAAGAAGGTGGCTGCAACCGCGATCAGCACGATGCGGCCGAGGGTGCGGACGAACGGCATCATCGCGCGCCTGCTTTTCGCCAGCCGAGGCGGGAGCGCACGGCGGCCGCCAGCCAGTTCCAGTTGATCGCGAGATGGAACGAGACGAGAGCGACGGCGAAATCCGAGGAGTTCTTGTGAATGCGGCCCCACGCGAGGTTTTCGGTCAGAGCGAGCGCCGGTTTCTTCGTGAGGAAGGGGATGGCCTGTTGGGAAATAAGGATTCCGGAGAGGATTTGCGCGGTGATGCAGGCGAAGAGGGCGAGCGTCAGAAAGTAGTTGATGCGGGTCCGGGTGTCCGCGCGGCCGCTGCGGGAGGAGAAGAGGCGGCGTGTGGTGGCGGCGATCCAGGTCCACGAGAACAACAGGTGCGCGAGGATCAGGAACGGCATCAGGAGGCCGAGCCACTCGTGCAGGATCAGGCCCGTGAAGTTGACGGTTTCGAGCGCGCAGATGGCGATCAGCAGGGTAGCGTCGAGAAGAAAGATAAGCCGCAGTCTTGACAGAAAAAACATGATGGCATATACCCGGTTGTAAGCTGAAAACCGGGTAAGCCAGGGCTGATGAGAACCGTTTATTTCTGCGATGCGATCCGAACGCCGATCGGACGTTACGGGGGCGGGTTGTCCGGGGTGCGGACCGACGATCTGGCGGCGATTCCGATCCGGGCTCTGGTAGAGAGGAACCCTGCGGTGGATTGGGGGCGTCTGGACGAGGTTTTTCTCGGCTGCGCGAATCAGGCGGGGGAAGACAATCGCAACGTGGCGCGGATGGCGTTGCTGCTGGCCGGGCTGAAGGAAGAGGTCCCGGGCACGACGATTAATCGCCTGTGCGGATCGAGTCTCGATGCGGTGTCGCTGGCGGCGCGGTCGATTGGAAGCGGTGAGATCGAGATGGCGATTGCGGGCGGGGTGGAGAGTATGTCGCGCGCGCCGTTCGTTGTTGGCAAGGCGGAGTCGGCGTTTGCGCGGGAGCTGAAGTTCGAGGACACGACGCTGGGGTGGCGGTTTGTGAACCCGGCGATGAAGCGATTGTACGGGACGGATTCGATGGCGGAAACGGCGGAAAACGTGGCTGCCGGGTTTGGGGTATCGCGGGGGGATCAGGATCTGTTCGCGTTGCGGAGCCAGGAGAAGGCGGCGCGGGCAATCGCGGACGGGCGAATGGCGGAGGAGATTACGCCCGTGCCGGTGGGACAGAAGAAAGGCCCGGCGCTGCTGGTGGCCGCCGATGAGCATTCGCGTCCGGACACGACGCTGACGGGGTTAGCGGGTTTAAAGCCGATCGTGAAGCCGGACGGCACGGTGACGGCGGGCAATGCGTCCGGGGTGAACGATGGCGCGGCGGCGCTGCTGCTGGCATCGGAAGCGGCGGTTCGGGAGTTCGGGTTGAAGCCGCGGGCGCGTTTCGTCGCTTCGGCGACCGCCGGGGTGGCTCCGCGCCTGATGGGCATGGGTCCGGTGCCGGCGACGCGCAAGGCGCTGGCGAAAGCGGGGCTCACGATCGGGCAGATGGATGTGATCGAGCTGAACGAAGCGTTCGCGGCGCAGGGGGTTGCGGTGCTGCGGGAACTCGGAGTGGCAGAGGACGATCCGCGGGTGAATCCACAGGGTGGCGCGATTGCGCTGGGGCATCCGCTGGGCGCGAGCGGCGCGCGGCTGGCGACGACGGCAATATATCAGTTGCAGCGGAGCGGCGCGAGATATGCGCTCTGCACGATGTGTATCGGCGTGGGCCAGGGGATCACGGCGATTTTCGAACGGGCCGTGTGAAATAATGACGTGGCCCAATCTCCTTTCCCGCTAATTCCATGACGAAATCCAGAATTCCGAGCCTGCGCTGGTGGATGATCTCCCTCATTATGTTGGGCGCGACCGTTAACTATCTGACCCGCGCCACGCTTTCGGTCGCGGCGCCGACGCTGATCAGAGATCTGCACATCGGTCCGCAGCAGTATTCGTGGATCAACGCGGCGTTTCAGGGCGCCATCATGCTGCAGCCGTTTTGCGGGTACGCGCTCGATGTGCTGGGGCTGAAGACGGGTTACGCGATTTTCGCGGTGGCGTGGTCATTCATCAACATGGCGCATGCCTTCGCCCGCAACTGGCCGATGTTCGCGGTTCTGCGGGGCATGCTGGGGCTGGCAGAGGGCTCGGCAAATCCGGCGGGAATGAAGGCCACGTCGGAGTGGTTTCCGGCGAACGAACGGGGAATCGCGGGGGGAATTTACAACATCGGCGCTTCGGTGGGATCGATGCTCGCGCCTCCGCTGGTTGCGTGGGCGATTCTGTTTTATAACTGGCAGTTCGCCTTTGTAATTACGGGGTCGCTTGGCTTGGTTTGGGTGTTGCTTTGGCTCCGCTTTTATCATCCGCCGGCAACGCATCCCGGTCTGGGAGACGAGGAGCGGCAGTATATTGCGGCGGGGCAGGAGCCGGCACTGGCCGGAGGCAAGCGGCCTTCGGCGTTGCGGATCGCGGGGCAGAGGAATTTCTGGGGAATCGCGCTGCCGAGGTTTCTGGCCGATCCAACATGGGGAACTTTGACGGTGTGGCTGCCGCTGTATTTATCGACCGTGCGCCATATGGAACTGAAACAGATTGCGCTCACGGCATGGCTGCCTTTTCTCGCCGCGGATATCGGGTGTGTCTTCGGGGGATTCCTGAGCCGGGTGTTTCAGGGGCGCGGGCTCACGCTGATTAATGCGCGGCGGGCCACTTTTACCTTTGGAGCGTTGCTGATGGTGGGCGTGGCGTTCGTGGGCACGGTGGAGAGCCCGTACGCGGCCCTTGCGCTGCTGTCTCTGGCGGGTTTTGCGCACCAGACGCTTTCTGTGACGGTAATCACGATGTCGTCCGATCTTTTTTCTCGCAGCGAAGTGGCTACGGTGGCGGGCATGGCGGGAGTGTTCGGGAATCTGGGGCTCCTGTTATTTTCGCTTGCCATCGGGGGGCTGGTGACCACGGTGGGATATTCGCCGTTTTTTGTTTGTCTGGGGCTGCTGGATTTGGTTGGGGCTGCGCTGCTTTGGATACTGGTGAGAGATCCCGCATCGAAAAATGCCTGAAATTACGAATCCGATTTTGCCGGGTTTTCACCCGGATCCGTCCATCGTCCGGGTGGGGGAAGATTACTATATCGCCACGTCGACCTTTGAGTGGTTTCCGGGCGTGCAGATTCATCACTCACGCGACCTGGTTCACTGGCGGTTGCTGCGACAGCCGCTGCGCCGGGCTTCGCAGCTGAATATGCTGGGCGATCCCGATTCGTGTGGCGTCTGGGCGCCGTGTCTGACCTGGGCGGACGGACTTTTCTGGCTGGTCTACACCGATGTGAAGCGTTATGGGCGCACCACGCAGGCGGGCGCTTCGGGGGCGTCACTACGCGATTTTCATAACTACGTGGTGACGTCGCCGACGATTCACGGCGAGTGGTCGGATCCGGTTTATCTGAATGCCACGGGCTTCGATCCGTCGCTGTTTCACGATGACGACGGACGGAAATATCTGACGCAGATGCTGTGGGATCACCGGCCGGGACAGAATCGTTTCGCGGGGATTTTGCTGCAGGAATACTCGCCTGAGGAACGGCGTTTAATCGGGAAGCGCGAGGTGATTTTTCGCGGCACGGATATCGGGTTCACGGAAGGTCCTCACATTTATAAGCGCGAGGGTTATTATTACCTGCTGACGGCGGAAGGCGGCACGGGGTGGGGTCATGCGGTTACGATGGCGCGTTCGCGCGATTTGCGGGGGCCATATGAACTGCATCCGGACCGGTATGTTCTGACGTCGCGGGGTCATGCCGAGGCTGCCTTGCAGCGCGCGGGACATGCCGACCTGGTGGAGACGCCGGCGGGCGAGACCTACATGGTGCATCTGTGCGGGAGGCCTTTGCCGGGCCGGGGGCGATGCACGCTGGGGCGGGAGACTGCAATCCAGAAAATGATCTGGAAGGAAGATGGGTGGCTTTATCATGTTTCCGGTTCGGCAATTCCGGAGGTTATGGTTCCGGCGCCTTCGCTTGCGAGGCACGAGTGGGAGAGCGTAGGGTCGCGCGTGGTGTTCGACGGTCCCGGGTTGCCGGCTGGGTTCCAGTGGCTGCGGTCGCCTTATCCGGAGGAACTGTTCTGTCTGACGGAGCGCCCGGGCTGGCTGCGATTGTACGGACGCGAGACGATCGGCAGTCTGTTTCGGCAGGCGCTGGTGGCGCGGCGGCAACAGGCGCACCGGTGTGTGGCGGAGACGTCAGTTGAGTTCGAGCCGGAACATTTTCAGCAGATGGCCGGGCTGGTGTGTTATTACAACGCGGCGAAGTTTCATTATTTTTATTTGTGCCGGGACGAGGCGCACGGGAAGCATTTGCGGGTGATGTCGGCGCTGCCCGACCAGCCTTCGGCGGATGCGTTCACGGAGCCGGTTCCGGTTGAGTTCGAGGGTCCGGTGGAGCTTCGGGCGGAGATTTGTCTGGATGTTCTTCGTTTTGGGTGGCGGCGTCCGGGAGGCGAATGGAATTTGCTGCCGCAGAGTTTTGATGCGAGTATTTTGTCGGATGAAGCTACCGGGCCGGGATTGCCGAATTTTACGGGGGCGTTCATGGGGATGGCGTGTCAGGATTTGTCGGGCGCGGGGAGGGTGGCGGATTTTGGGTGGTTTGAATATCGGGAGGATTAGGAAATGGTCGGGGCGGCGAGATTCGAACTCACGACCCCCTGCGCCCAAGGGATCGGGGTGACTTCCAACGGCTCCTCTGGTTTGCGCCTGTTCTTTGTGTTTACAACAACTTGGGGAATCTGCTTTTCGCTCGAAAGCTAACCTAAGTGGACTCAGCAGATCGGGTTCGGGCACAGTTCTGCCACAGGTGAATTCAGCCAGGCAAGATGACACGCGACGGAAGATGCCTTACGCTGTTTAGCATGGAAGTGCGTTTTACGCCTGAGCAGGAAGCACAGATAATCCGGGCGGCGAAAAGCCAGGGCACGGAGGCCGAACGTCTCGTCAGGGACGCGGCGCTCCATTTCATCGACGACGCGAACTTCCGGGCGGCCGTGCTGGAAGCTGAGGCTTGTGCCGGGCGGGGCGAGTTCATTGAGGAAGACGAGATGGACGCCCGCTTTGAAGAAATGCTCCGTTCCTGAATGCGTATCCGGTGGACCCCGCCCGCGGCACGTGACCTGCAGAGCATCAGTGATTACCTGAAAGAGCACCACCCGCAGTTTCGGCAGTCGACCATGCGCAAACTGTACGACGGAATCCGCGGGTTGAAACAGACGCCGTTCATCGGCAGACCTGGCCGCGTTGAAGGCACGCGGGAGATCGTGTTTGCTCCTATGCCCTATGTCGCGGTGTATCGCGTCAGGGAACAGACAATCGAGGTCTGGCGCATCTGGCACACCTCACAGGAACGCAGTTGACATCGGGTGCCAAACGACCCGGTCGAGAGTGGTTTTCTGAAGCCTTACGTTTTCGGTATCTGCGACCATTCGACTCCGAACCGAGCGAGGTACTTTCGGAGGCGATCCGCATCGTTCGGCGTGGTCTTGCGTCCTCGCGACGCGCTATAAAGTGTCCGCCCGGCGTCCGACAGCGATCGGCTTCGCCTGCATACGTCGAGAACGTGGTTCAGCTGTGCCCGATCGAAAAGGTCCATCCCGGCGAGCTGGTCCGGTCCCAGCAATTCGAGGAGGAAGTCCGGGGATACCGAACATTGGGGATCCGCCCAGGATTGAGTCAGCCTCCCCACCTCTTCATCGACCGCATCCACGGAGATTCTGCCACCTAACGAAAGCGTGGCCATGCGCGCGACGGCGGCATTCAGATCGCGGAAATTTCCTTTCCATGTGGCCGACGGGGAGAGCGCAAATTCCAGGAAACGGTGTCTGGCCTCCTTGCTGAACGTGATGTGCCTTCCCGTTCTTTGAGCATAATTATCCAGTTCGAACTGCAGATTTGGTTCAATGTCTTCCGGCCTGATGCGCAGTCCCGGCAGCGCAAAAGTCCAGAGATTGATGCGCGCCAGCAGGTCTCGCGGAAGCGCCCTTCCCGAACCGCTTCGGGCAGGTCGCGATTCGTCCCGGCGATGAGCTGAAAGTCGCTGCTGCTTTCCCGGTCGGAGCCCAGAGGGAGAAAGGTTTTCTCTTCGAGCGCGCGCAGGAGCATGGCCTGCTCATCGAGACCCAGTTCGCCGATCTCATCCAGAAACAGCACTCCGCCATTTGCCGCCCGCAAGAGGCCGGGCCGGTCTTTGAGAGCTCCGGTGAAAGCGCCTTTGGTATGGCCGAACAAGGCCGACATTGCGCCGTCACCGCGGAGCGTTGCGCAGTTCAGATCGACGAATTCCCCTTTGACGGCGTGCCGGACCTTCTTCAGTTCGAAGATACGGCGCGCCAGGCGGGATTTACCAGCGCCTGTGGGCCCCGTCAACAGTAGCGGATCGCGCGTGGCGATGGCCACTTGTTCGATGCGATCGATCAGCCGGTTGAAGGCCGGATTGCGCGTCTCGATTCCGCCTTTGAGGAACGACGCGCCCTCGCGCTGCTCTTGCTGGAAGCGGGACGCGATGCCGTCATAACGGGAGAGGTCGAGGTCGATGATTTTGATTGTGCCCGGCGCGCTGCGGTCCCGTTCCGGCGAGCACTGCACGAGACGGCCCGGAATCCAGCGCGCCTCGGTGAGCAGAAAGAGGCAGATCTGCGCGACGTGCGTGCCGGTGGTGATGTGAACCAGATAATCTTCGGCATCGTCGAAGGGGTAGCTTTTGGCGAAGGCGAAGAGCGATTCATACACGTTTTCGAAATCCCAGGGATCGCCGAATTCAACCCGGTGGAGGCGGACTTGGGTTTCCGGCGATACCGACTGAATATCGCGCCCAATCAGTTGGGAAAGAGATAGATCGCGGAGCCCATGCAGCAACTCAAAACGATGGACGATGAGATCGGGCTGCCGGCAGAGAGACACGGAAGGACGCCAGGTTTGCCAGCGATCCGGGTGTTTGCCCTGATCGATGGTGGTTCCCAGAAGACCGATGACGACCAATGGCCGGTGCCGCATAGATTATATTCTACATATTTATCCATAAAGATAGTCGACCCGAGCGTGGTTGGCGTATAAGTTGAATATTATCAATCACTTATGCTTTGGCCGCCCACCTGCTTTAGTACAACCTGAAAGCAGGGTACGAACGTGGCAAACAAAACTCTCTTCGCAAGCCTCCGTGACGCGCTGATTCCCCGGATCGACGCCACAAACTCGGAAAACGCACCCGCGTACGCGCTCGCGCCGAAACAAGCGCTGGCACAATTCGCGGCCACCGGATGCTTCGGACGGACGTTTTATGCGACAGCCGAGGAACAATTGAGCCGCGTTCTCGAATTTTGCGAAGTCCTCGCGGCTGAGGGCGAGTTGGAATTCGTGGCAAAGGTTGCGATTTATAGCCGCACTCAGTCTTTCATGAAGGATATGCCGGCGCTGTTGTGCGCATGGCTGTCCGTGCGTGATGCGCGGTTGCACGCGGCTGTGTTCGCCCGGGTGATCGACAACGCTCGCATGTTGCGGAACTATGTCCAGATTCTCCGGTCCGGCGTTGTCGGGCGGAAATCTTTGGGAAGTGCTCCCAAACGGCTGGTTCGCGACTGGCTTGCCGGTCGTGACGAAGACGCTCTGTTCAGTTCGAGCGTGGGACAGAACCCCTCTCTTTCCGACATCCTGAAGATGGTCCATCCTAAGCCGTCCAGTAAGCGTCGGGAAGCGTTCTACGGGTACATGCTTGGCCGTCCGCACGAAGCCGTCGCACTCCCGAAGATGGTGCTTCAGTTCGAACAGTTCAAGACAGGCGAAGCTACCGAAGTTCCGGACCTGCCTTTCACGATGCTTTCCGCGCTGCCCCTGAGCCGCAAGGAGTGGACCAATATTGCGCGAAATGCCTCTTGGCAGACCACGAGGATGAACCTGAATACTTTCACGCGTCATGAGGTGTTTGAAGACTCCGAACTTGTTCGAATCGTTGCGGACCGACTCAAGGACGCCAGTGAAATCGGCAAAGCTCGGGTCTTCCCTTATCAACTGCTGGCGGCGTATCGGAACTGCGATGCGTCGGTCCCTGAGGAGATAAAAGGAGCTTTGCAGGATGCGATGGAGCACGCGATCGAGAACGTTCCGAGCATTCAAGCAACGGTCGTGGTATGTCCTGATGTTTCGGGTTCCATGTCGAGCCCGGTCACTGGGTACCGAGCGGGGTCTGCGACAAGTGTTCGGTGCATCGATGTCGCCGCGCTGGTTGCGGCAGCTGTGTTGCGCAAGAATCCATCGGCTGCGGTCCTGCCGTTTGAACAAGCTGTGGTTCCGCTGCGGTTGAACTCGATCGGTGGCGGCGGTACGAACTGCAGTGCGCCGGTCGGTCTTCTGAACAGCGCCAAAGGCAAGGCGGATCTGGTCATCTTCGTGTCCGATAACGAGTCATGGGTTGATCAGGGTCGGGGTCGGGGCACGGCGTTGCTGGCGGAGTGGTCCCAATTTCGCCGCCGGAATCCGTCAGCGCGTCTGGTCTGCATCGATATCCAGCCGAACCAGACAACGCAGGCAACCGAACGAGAGGACATTTTGAACATCGGCGGGTTCTCGGATCAGGTGTTCGAGGTAATATCCGCTTTTGCTTCAGGAAAACTCCAGCCGGATCACTGGATCGGACGTCTCGAACAGATTGAGGCGTAAAGCGGTGTCTGCGGCGAATGCAGGGTGGGACTACAAATCCTTGCGGGTTCAACTCCCGCCCCTCCTCGGGTCATCTCAAAACTGAGGAGAGAAGTCTGGCTGGGATCGTCTCGCTCGACAATCTGTCGCCGCAGTTGCTGCAGCGGAGCCGAATGCCGGAGGGACTACATCTACAACATGTTCACGTCTCTCCGAACTACTTGTCGGCTCCTTATCGGAAACTGGCGAATGCCAGCGTGAGTACATGGTGCTGCGGGTTTCGAGACCCGCCCCGGCTCAAGAGCCGCGGAACTCTCGCTCTTGTTGTCGCCAGTATGAGTGGGCCTGCGCCGAATGCAGGAGGAACTACATTTAATCTGCAGGTTTCCGGTTCGAATCCGGGACGTCCCTTCACTGGTACGGTAGCTCAGTGGGACAGAGCAGCAGAACGGTTTCTCCGTTGGTTGTCGCCGCAGGCGAGGCTGGATTTTGATTGCCGGCGGCGAATGCCGAAGGGACTACATGGGTTCACGGTTCGAATCCGGGCTGTTTCGCGGAAACATCCGGAACAGTAGCTCAACCCGGTAGAGCAAAGTCTCTTCATCTGATTGTCGCCGCCTAAGTGCCCGAAGGAAGGAAAAGAAGATGTCGGAAAGCACCTACAACCTAATCGCACCGGACAACGGCGTGCCGATCAAGGCATGGACGAAGGGGGTCCAGTTAGAAGATCAGGCTCGTCAGCAATTGACAAATGCGGCTCAGCTTCCCTTTATCTTCAAATGGATTGCCGCGATGCCGGACGTGCACTGGGGCGTGGGCGCAACCGTGGGAAGCGTGATCCCGACGAAGGGCGCCATTATTCCGGCGGCCGTCGGTGTCGACATTGGTTGCGGGATGATGGCAGTGCAGACCAGTCTCAACGCGCGCGACCTGCCCGATAGTTTGAAGAACATCCGTGCGGCGATCGAAACCGCCGTGCCTCATGGACGCACCAATCATGGGGGCGCGGGCGACAGGGGTGCGTGGCGTGACATTCCGGAACGTAACGGAGCCGTCTGGTGCAGTGAACTCAAAGCCCGGTACGAGGCGATCCTGGCCAAACATCCGAGGCTCGATCGTGGAAATCACGCAAATCATCTGGGGACGCTGGGAACGGGTAATCACTTCATCGAAGTCTGCTTCGATGAGGCGGAGTCGGTGTGGTTCATGCTGCACTCCGGATCGCGCGGCGTGGGCAACCGCATGGGCGGCTACTTTATCGAGCTGGCCCGGAAAGATATGCGGCAATTTTTCGTCAATTTGCCGGATATCGATCTCGCCTATTTTCCGGAGCACACGCCGCATTTCGACGATTATGTGGAGGCGGTCGGGTGGGCGCAGGATTACGCGCGCCGCAATCGGGACCTGATGATGGAACAGGTGGTTGCTGCCGTGCGGACCTGCGGTGAACTGCCGCCTTTCAGCGCGGAGGTCAAAGCGATCAACTGCCATCACAATTACGTTTCGCGCGAATCCCATTTCGGCGAGAATGTGCTGATTACCCGAAAGGGCGCGGTGCGGGCGCGCGAGGGTGACATGGGGATCATTCCGGGCAGCATGGGCACTCGCTCCTATATCGTTCGCGGCAAGGGTAACCGGGACAGCTTCTGCAGCTGCAGTCATGGCGCGGGGCGTTCCATGTCGCGCAACGAAGCGAAGCGGCGGTTTACTGTAGAGGATCACATGCGGATGACAGAAGGCGTGGAGTGCCGTAAGGACGCGGATGTGATCGACGAAACGCCCGCCGCCTATAAATCCATCGATGCCGTTATGGCTGCTCAAACCGATCTGGTCGAAATTGTTCATACGCTGCGACAGGTAGTCTGCGTGAAAGGGTAAGACGATGCCGATTCTGATTGACGGAACACTCGGCGAAGGCGGGGGGCAGATTCTGCGCACGTCGCTGAGCCTTTCGCTGGTGACAGGGAAGCCGTTCCGTATCGAGAATGTCCGCGCCGGGCGTGCGAGGCCGGGACTGCTTCGCCAGCACCTTACGGCGGTTCTGGCGGCCGCCGAGGTGTCCGGAGCCGAAGTGGAAGGCGCGACTCTCAGTTCGTCCTGCCTGACCTTTACGCCCGGCCCGGTGCGTCCGGGGGATTACCGATTCGCGGTGGGCACGGCCGGAAGCGGCATTCTTGTCTTCCAGACCGTGCTGCCCGCACTGATGCTGGCCAACGGTTCGAGCAGGGTGGCTATCGAAGGGGGCACGCACAATACCGCGGCTCCGCCTTACGAGTTTCTATCGAGAACCTTCTTGCCCCTGGTCGAACGCCTGGGGCCGAAGATTCGTTTGCACTTTGAGCGCTATGGATTTTATCCCGCCGGGGGCGGCCGGTTCTCGGCGGAGATTGAGCCGGCGGCAGCGCTCAGCCCGCTCCATCTCGGCGCTCGGGGAGAGATTACTTCGCGGCGTGTCGTCGCGATTGTCGCGAATCTGCCCCGGCATATCGCGCAGCGGGAGGCCGAGACCGCAGCATCCATGCTGAACTGGGGCGCGGAGCTTCACGCCGTTGAGGCGACGCGGGAGTCGTCCGGTCCCGGCAACGTAACGATGATTGAAATCGGAACCGACGAGACGACCGCAATTTTCACCGCCTTCGGCCAACTCGGCATCAGTGCTGAAAAGGTAGCCGGAAATGCGGCACGTGAAGCCCGGGAGTACCTGGTCTCAAAGGCTGTAGCTTGTGAGCACCTGACAGACCAGTTGCTTTTGCCGATGGCACTTGCCGGTGCGGGGTCGTTTACCGCTGTCAAAGTCAACCTTCATGCGCGAACCAACATGGAAGTGATCGCGAAGTTTCTCCCTGTACATTTTGAGACAGTGGTTTTGGACGGTTTCACTCGGATTCAGGTCACACGATAAATGCTGCTTACCATAACCAACACGGCTCCGGACGCCACCGACCTTGGATTTCTGCTTCACAAAAATCCGGCGAATCTGCATACCGCGGACCTGCCATTCGGCAAAGCGCGGGTGTTTTATACGGCGGCAGGAAGCGATGTGTGCAGCGCGTGTCTGCTGCTGGAGATCGACCCCGTGGATCTGGTGCGAGGGGCACAGCAGGCGGAAGACTATGTCAATGACCGCCCTTATGTCTCGTCGTCCTATATGACCGTGGCAATCGGCCGGGTCTTTGGAACGGCGCTCGCCGGGAACTGCCAAAAGCGGCCGGAACTTGTCGCGGCCAGACTTCCTCTGCGAGTCGATGTCGAAGTAATCCGCGCGCGAGGCGGAGGCGAGGTGCTGCGGAGGCTGTTTGAGCCCCTGGGCTACAGAGTTGAAACGGCCCGGTTACCGCTCGATGAACGATTTCCCGAGTGGGGTGAAAGCGGCTACTACCGGTTTTCGATGGCTGGCGAGACGACCGTACATGATCTGCTTTCCCATTTGTATGTACTGTTGCCGGTGCTTGACGATGAAAAACATTACTACGTAGGGGACGACGAAGTCGAAAAGTTGTTGCGCCATGGGGAAGGCTGGTTAAGCAGGCATCCGGAACGGCAGTTGATTGTGAGCCGTTATCTGAAGCGGCGCTCGTCGCTGATAGACCAGGTGTTCGCTCGACTTCTCGATGACGAAAACGCCGCGGTGGAAGCGGCGGAGTCTAAATCGGAACGATCCACGCTTGCCGAGAAGGACCTGGAGCGACCACTCACGCTGCACACGCAGCGATTGAATCAGGTCGCCACCCGCCTCAAAGAACGCGGTGCCAGAAGGGTAGTGGATCTCGGTTGCGGTGAAGGCAGATTGTTGCGGCGTTTGCTCGCGGATCGCAGCTTCGAGGGCATCCTGGGAATGGATGTCAGCCATCGCTCGCTCGAGGTCGCATCGACAAGGCTCCGCCTGGAACAAATGCCCGAACGCCAGAGAAAACGGATCGATCTGATCCAGGGCTCATTGCTTTATCGGGACCGGCGTCTGGCAGGGTTCGATGCCGCGGCGCTGGTCGAGGTGATCGAGCATCTGGATCCGGCCAGGCTTGCCGCGATGGAGCGAGTACTTTTCGAGTTCGCCCACCCGCGCCATATTGTGATCACAACCCCCAATCGCGAGTACAACGGATTGTTCCCGGGTCTGCCGGCGGGTAAGATGCGCCACGGCGATCACCGGTTCGAGTGGACCCGGTTGGAATTCGCCATGTGGGCACGGGCAACAGGGACGCGCTTTGGCTATGAAGTTGTGTTCGAACCCGTAGGTCCGGTGGACGGAGCCTGCGGAGCGCCATCGCAGATGGCAATCTTTACTCTTGCCGACAGGCTCACGGACAAGGCGGACAGACAATGAAGACGATTGAGATACCGGACCTGGCACTGGTCGTCCTGATCGGGGCTTCGGGTTCGGGAAAGTCGACGTTTGCGCGCCGGCATTTTCGGCCGACGGAGGTGCTGTCATCGGACTTCTTCCGTGGTCTGGTCAGTGACGACGAAAACGACCAGAGCGCCACGCCGGACGCGTTCGATGCGCTGTACTATTTGCTGGAAAAGCGCCTCGCGCGCGGAAAGCTCACTGTGGCGGATGCGACCAACGTGCGAGCCGAAGACCGAAAGCGACTGGTGGAACATGCCCGCAAATACCATTGCTTCGCGGTGGCACTGGTCATCGATACACCGGAACGCGTCTGCCAGGACCGCAATCAGCAGCGTCCGGACAGATCCTTCGGTCCTCACGTGGTGCACCGGCAAGTTACCGACCTGAAGCGCGGCCTTCGGGGTCTGGAACGGGAGGGTTTCCGGCAGGTCCACATTTTGAATGGGGCTGATGACGTTGAGGTACGCCGGATGCCGCTCTGGAATAACAAGAAGAGCGAGAAAGGGCCATTCGATATCTTCGGTGACATTCACGGCTGCGCAGATGAGCTGCGCGAATTGCTGACAACACTCGGGTGGGAATCCTACGATTCGGAGCAGGCCGAATCTCCATGGGGCGCGGAATGCTGGCGACATCCGGAAGGGCGACGGGCAGTCTTTCTTGGGGACCTTGTGGATCGCGGGCCCTGCGTTCTCGATACAATCCGCGTCGTACGCAATATGGTTAAGGCCGGCACTGCTTTTTGCGTTGCGGGAAATCATGACGTCAAGCTGATGCGCTGGCTTCGGGGAAAGCAGGTGCAGGTCAAGCACGGGCTCGAACGGTCCATTGCCGAGATGGAGCGACTGGCGGCTGAAGATCGAACAAGGATAGGATCCTTTCTCGATGGCCTGGTCAGCCACTATGTTCTGGACGAAGGGCGCCTCGTGGTCGCGCACGCAGGATTGCGTGAGGACATGCATGGCCGTGGCGCCGCGGCTGTACGCGAGTTTTGTCTCTATGGAGAGACGACTGGTGAAACCGATGAGTTCGGATTGCCCGTGCGCTACAACTGGGCTTCGGAATATCGCGGCAAGGCAACCGTCGTTTATGGCCATACGCCGGTTCCCGAACCTGAATGGCTGAACAACACGGTCAACATCGATACAGGCGCGGTTTTCGGTGGCGCTCTGACGGCGCTGCGGTATCCGGAACGGGAGTTCGTGAGTGTGCCGGCAGCCCGTGAGTATTCCGTTCCCGTCCGTCCCATTGCCGTTCCCCCCGCGGAATCGCGCAGCAGCCAGCAGGTGCTCGACGACGTTCTCGACCTCGAAGACGTTACCGGAAAACGGATTGTAGAAACCCGTCTTCACCGCACGATTACGATCCGCGAAGAGAATTCCGTTGCCGCGCTGGAGGTGATGAGCCGCTTCGCAACGGATCCTCACTGGCTGATTTATCTGCCGCCAACCATGTCTCCGAGTGAGACTTCGTCCCGCGGGGATTATCTGGAGTATCCGACCGAGAGTTTCGATTATTTCAGAAAGAATGGCGTTTCAACGGTTATCTGCGAGCAGAAGCACATGGGATCGCGCGCGGTGGTGATTGTTTGCCGGGACCGCCAGTCAGCCCGCGCCCGATTCGGTTCGGTGGACGGGCGCGCTGGCGTTTGCTACACACGAACAGGAAGGCCGTTCTTTTCAGATCCGGCGGACGAGGCAGGGCTGATCGGGAGATTGCAGGCGGCGATCGGGAAGGCCGGCTTCTGGGATGAATTTCAATCCGACTGGTTCTGCTTTGACTGCGAGCTGATGCCATGGTCGGCAAAGGCGCGCGAACTGATCGAGCGTCAGTACGCTTCCGTTGCCTCGGCTGGCGAGCATTCACTGACAGCGGCGGTGGCGGCGCTTGCGATGAGCGCGGCGGCCCGGGATCTCGGCTCGGCTTATCGGCAACGATTGGAGTTGTTGAAGAAATATCGGGAAGCGTATCGCCGGTATTGCTGGCCTGTGAACTGCCTGGCGGACTATCGTCTGGCTCCATTTCATCTGTTGGCGTCCGAGGGAGCAGTTCACGCAGACAAGACGAATCGGTGGCACATGGAGACGCTGCACCGCTTCGCGGCGGCGGATCCGAATTTCGTTGTGGCGACGCCCTTCCTAGAAATCGAGTTGGCCAATGATTCAGCGGTGGAATCTGCTTGCCGGTGGTGGGAGGAACTGACTGGGTTGGGGGGAGAGGGAATGGTGGTAAAACCTCTTGACTTCGTCGCCACAGGCCGGAAGGGGATGGTGCAGCCGGCATTGAAATGCCGTGGCCGGGAGTATCTGCGCATCATCTACGGACCGGAATATACGGCGGACAACCAGTTACCGAGGCTGCGAAACCGCGGACTTTCCGGCAAGCGGGCTCTGGCGAATCGGGAATTTGCTTTGGGGATCGAGGCGCTGGAGCGCTTCGTTGCTCGCGAACCGCTGCGGCGTGTTCATGAATGCGTGTTCGGAGTACTCGCGCTCGAAAGCGAGCCGGTCGATCCCCGGCTTTGATCCCGGATCGGGTCGGAGTTTGGCACAGTTATGCCACAGGTGAATGGAGCAAACCCGTAATCGGGCAACCTGGGGCTTGCCCTCCCTGATCTATCCGCACAGCATCTGTTCGATTACGGCAGGCGTCAGTTCCTCAAGAATATCTTCCAGAAACTTTGGCTTCATAGCATCACCCAGTAACTCGATTTCATTCGAGCCCGCGAGAATGCGAAATCTGACCGTGCGCCCTTCCGGATCAGATGCATAATCCTCGGGTTTGATCAGGTCGGGAAGAAGTTCGACAAATTTATATTGTGTGTCCACGTTTTCACCACTTTCCGGCAATAGCGGTGCCGCATGCCGGGCACCCGCCGTTTATAAGCACATTACTTGTTGTGCGCCAGATGTCTCTCTGCACCACTGGCGCGTGACAATTCGGGCAGGTCGTATCCCTTCCGCCCATGCTGCGCTCAACATAGACATAATTTAAACCGGCGTCCTTAGCGATCTCGACGGCTGCATCCAGCTCCGAAGGCAGAGTAGGCCGCGCCTGCATCATTCCGAAATCCGGATTGAATCGCACCAAATGCCACGGTATGTCGACGCTGATCTCTGCGATCCAATTTGCGATGCGCCGGACCGATTCGGCGTCCGCATTGACATCGGGAATCATCGGCGTGCTGACTTCCACCCAGACGCGCGAAGACGCGAGGTAACGAAACGTTTCGAGAATTGGCGCGAGAGCAGCTCCGGTAAGCCTGCGGTGGCGATTTTCGTCTGCCGCTTTAATGTCGATATTCACGGCGCTCAGATAAGGCGCAACAGTTTCGACCGCATGTTGCGTCAGGAAGCCATTGGTTTTCCAAACAACATCAATTCCGTGTGCTTTACCAAGTCGAGCCACGTCAATTGTCAGTTCTGAGGCGAGTGAGGCTTCGGAGTACGAGAATCCGACCGCGGCGTTATGAATGCGCGCTCGCGTTGCCAGGTCTTCCGCTTCCAAAGGGGCAGCGCGCCACGGCAATCCAGTGGGCTTTCCGGCCTGCGACAGCCTGTAGTTCTGACAATAGCGGCAGGCCATCGAGCATCCGGGAGCCCCCACCGTTAGCACCGGTCTACCGGGGCGGTAGTGATAGAAAGGCTTCTTCTCAATCGAATCGAGGTGAATTACGGTAGCGGAATACGAAGCCGTTTCGATGATGTCACCAATCCTCCGCCTGGCACCGCAGATTCCGGTTTCTCCGTCTCTCAAGTTGCACAGATGGGGACACAACGTACAGCGAACACCATTGCCTTCGCGGGAAAAAAACTGGGCAGGGCGCCAGTGTGGCTGTTCCGTGGCTGGTACATCGGGTTCCATCAACACCTGAATCTACGCCATTTTAACTCCGTCCAACTCCCCGGCCCGGAAAAACAGTCGGCGCCATCCTCGACCGTCCGGGTTAAGATATATTCCTGACTTGTGGTTGAACCGGGCCCTCTCCGGAAATTAAAGCCGAAGGAAAGTGTTTATGCCGGAATTTCAGGAAGAATTTGATCGCGGACTGGAAGCCGCTCGCGACGAAGCCGGAACCGCGGCGCTCGACAGCAGCGAAACTGCCCGCACCACTCTCCGGTCGACATGGTTCCACAGCGTTTGTTCCCGTTGCAGTCATACATTTCGCGTAAACGATGTCGTGCGACGGGTTAACGGAGAACTGGTGCATTCCGGTGGGGAACTGAACTGCGCCACCGAACAGCGATCCACTTTCGACGTAACACCGGCGGTGCGGGAATTCTTCGCGGGTCTCGACGAGGAATGGCCCCCCCCGGTCGATGTTGAGGTCACCCGCCTGGAACCAGGCCATCGTCTGCTAGCTCCGCCGGTCGGGGCGATTCGCAGAAGGACCTGTTTTGTTTGCACGCACACGTTCAGATCCCTGGATCAGATTGTGATCTGTCCTTGCAGCCCCTCCGAGCCGTTATGCGAGGTGGGCGTCCATCGGGATCCCGTTCACGGTTTGCTTTGCCTCGAAACCTGGAATCCGGGCGGATCGCGGACGCACTGCCCTGTTACCTCGCGGAAACTGGACAAATGAAGACCGGCGAAGGAACCGCCGGGCGGTTCGAAAGGCACTTTCGGATCGCCGACTGGCGACAGGAGAACCTCAGTTCTGCGACCGTCGTGGTGGCCGGTGTGGGCGCGCTGGGGAGCGAGGTGACGCGCATTCTTGCCATGAGCGGGGTTGGGCATCTTATCCTGGCTGACCCGGACCGGGTAGAAGAGTCCAACCTGAGCCGGGCGCCGCTATTTCGCGAATCGGATATTGGCCGATATAAAACGGACGCTGCGGCAGACTATCTGCGAGGCTTGGCTCCAGGCATCCGGATCGACGCCCGGGCGGATTTCTTTCAGCGCGCCATTGGTTTGGCCGATCTGCGGGACGCGTCGCTGGTCATCGGTTGCCTCGACAGCCGGGCTTCGCGTGTAGACGTTGCCGCCCGCTGTTCTTTGGTGGGCGCCAGGTCCATTGACGGCGGGACCCATCCATGGGGAGGGGAAGTGAGGCTCTTTCTGGAAGAGACCGGACCCTGTTACGGTTGCGGAATGACTCCTGCACAGCGCGCCGAGACCGACACGCCGCAATCCTGCGCGGCTCCTCCGCGTCAAGGCGGCGAGGGGGCGGCAGCGCCGTCCTCCGCGCTCGTTGGCGCATGGCTGGCCGCTCTTGCCGTGCGCTATCTTATGGGTCTTGCTGTGCCCTCGGGTGCGGTCCACATCGATATGAGCCGCGGATCCAGTTCGTCGGTGGAACTGGTGCGGGACGCCGGTTGCCCGTTCCACTCCAGACTCGCCTCCGCGCGACAGATCCCGCTGGATCATCGCGCCACTCTGGGAGAACTGTCATTGGCACTGGGCGGACGCGTTCCGGTGCTCTGGTATCCGGTGCGCCGCTTCCGCCGCTGCGGAAAATGCGGCTTTCGGGACGAACCGTGGCTTCCCGCTCTGCCGCCGACCTGTCCGTCCTGCGGGGCCAATCTTCCGCACGGCTCCGTGCTCGACCTGCAGGAAGCGCCGCGGGGGCGGATGTTAGGCGATCTTGGCATTCCGCCGCGGGAGATCCTGCCGGTGCGGACGCCTCAAGGGTACGAGTATGTGGAACTGGCTGGTGAAGGCGGAACGGCCTAAGGAGACTATGGGTGAACAAACGTTTATTTCCATCGTGGTCCGCAATGTCAAAGACGGATTTGCGGTCATCGCGGAGGCGAGAGAGATCGCGCGGATCATGGGCCTTGCGGGGCGTGTGGCAGGGCCCTTCACGATGGCCGGAAGTATCAACGTCCGACTCGAGGAAATCTCCGAAAGCGAAGCACGCCAACTCGCCGGATTCCTTGCTCGGAAGACAAACCTTGACGCGGAAGTCATGATCAGCCCCTTTCGGGATTACTTCGTCGATAAACTCAGAATTTCCATCAATAATGAGATCGATCTGGACGTCCGGGAGGTACCCGCATCGACGCCGGTGAGTCGTCTGCTGGATGCAGTTCTGGCCGATCAGAACCTTCGTCCGCTGGATCTCAGCGACGCGAATGTGAGAGTCTACCGAGAACCCGGGGATGGAACCGCACGCGTTCTGGACCCGCTGGCGACTCTGCACACCAACGAGGTTCGGACAGGCGATACGCTCGCGTTGTACTACAGTTGGCCCGACCGGGATTTCCGCATCGTGTTTTCCTTCTCGCCTGCCGAGACAGACGCGGCCATCTGCAGAGAACTGGCCACCCGGCTGCGCTCGCATCCTGCATGCGCCAACACGTCCATTTGGCACCGCGGGATGATTGCACCGGGCGCCCGTATTCCAGACACCATCGAGAGCGAGTTCGGGCGGGCGCGCCTGATTATTGCGATCATGAGCGCCGACTACTTCAGAACCGATCACCCCGAACCATTCTTCCCGCTGGAAAAGTCATTGGTGAATACGAGAGCGTCCAAAATAAATGAACGAACTGGTGTAATACCTGTGCTGGGTCGGGTCACCACCATCCAGGCTCCGTTTTCGATGCTGGGTCGTCTTCCGCGGGGCGGTCGGGCTATCGTGCAACATCCCGACCCGGACTCGACCTACACCGAGATCGCCGAGGAGATTGTGGAACTGGTGAAGTCGATGCGAGGCGCATAGAGCCGGCTTTTGCGAAGTATCTCGACAGGTTTAGACTCAATACATGTTGACGAAGGAGTGGTGGAAAGACGGCATGATAACGGAACTTGTGACGCTCATGGGGGACGGCGATTCAGCGAGGTTTCTCCTTCTGGAAATCGGTTTCCCGGCAGGAAAGATCCCAAGCCACCCCGCTAATGCGGAAGTTTTCTGGCAATTGGTCTTCAAGGACCTGGAGCACGGAATTCTGCTGAACGGTCCCGAGTTGCTGCGAAAAGCGATGGCGAGTCGATATCCCGGGAACCGAATGTTTCAGGCCGGAAGCGCTGCCGCGCATCCGGAGTCCAAAGGAACGGCCACCGCTGCGCCGGTTACGTCCAATGCTCCGGAAGGCATCAGCGTGTTTATCTCGTATTCCCACAAAGACAAAAAATATCATGACGATCTCTTGGTCTTTCTCGCATTGATGCAGCGTCAGAACCTGATATCGGCCTGGAGTGACAGGCTGATCGACCCGGGCACCCCCTGGAGAGGCGAAATTGATCATCAGCTCGAGAAGGCGCGCCTGATATTGGCGCTCGTAAGCGCCGATTTTATGAATTCGGATTACGCCTATACAAAAGAGATGGGGCGGGCTCTGGCGCGGGCGCGCGCCGGGGAAGCGATTGTGGTGCCGATTGTGGTTCGTCCCTGCGACTGGCGGAGCAGTCCTCTTGGCGAACTGCAGGCTCTGCCGACGGGAGCGAAGGCGGTGAGTACTTGGAATTCACCGGATGAAGCATTCACCGATATCGTTGATCAATTGCGCCGTTTGATCGGGAAGCGGAACTGAAGATCGCCATGAAAGTTTGCGAAGCGAGCGGGCGATTCAGGGACAGGGGAAGAAACGAGCCGTGAGTACGCCGCACGACAGTGACGAGATTGATTCGGTGGGTTTCGTCCGCTCCCCGGAAAGTGAAATCCGAGGGCATATCGCGGGTGTTTCAAAGTTGAGTTGGTCAACTCTCCCGCTGCGGGAACAGGTGCAAGCTCTCCTAAGACATGGACTTGACGCTCATCTGGCCGAAGTCTTTGGTTCCGGTGCTCAAGCGCTCGTCCTTTTGGCGAGTATTGGATATCCCTCCCATCGGATAAGCTCAGATGCCGAGCCTAAAACGTTCTGGCGGGTGGTGCTTACCGAATTAGGCTCCGGAATCCTGCCCGACGGGGTCAGGGCACTGCTGCAAGAGGTCCTGTTCATGTATCCAGGGAACAGGTTGTTCAGGGAACTGACTGATTGGCTGGGCGTTCCTTCGCAACCGGTTACCAGGCGGGAGTTGCCCGGTTCCAGCATTACGGTACAGGGCGATGCGGAACCCTTCACTGTTCTGGATTCCGCACGCCGTGTGGCTGCGGAAATGCAACCTGGGGCTGAGGTCAATCTGGGCATCTCTTTGTCGGACTGGATCCTGCTGGACCTTCCGGGCATGAGAATGGAACAGGCTGCGCAACTCGCGCCGCATCTCGAAGCCGACCTGCAAAGCCGAAATTTTCGGGTTGAGGCAAGGGCCGCGTCCGCTCATTTGCGGGATTATCTGATGCGCAGACTCCTGGTCGAAGGGCCGGACCACGCGAGGTTTGAGCTAACGAATGTCGCAGCCTCGACTCGGGTGGCGGAACTGGCCCGTGGCGTAGCCGGTGAGTACGATCCCAAAATCTGGATGGATGCCAAGGGGCAGCCGAGGACTGCGGTTATCGATCATGTTCGTGCAGACGGCTCGTCTGTGCGCCTGCAACCGGGCGGAACTCTGCATGACAGCGGAGTGGCCGAAGATTCGACTCTGCTCGTCGCACCCGAACGCGTCGCTGAGTATCTCGGGGCGCCTTGGCTTCCGTTTGAACCGGCATTCAGGTCGCCTCAACGTTCCATGGAGCCCGCTTCAGGTGGTTTCGGGTTTACCGTCACACCTGAGCTGGCGACCACACTCGGTAGCCTGAACTCCCGCGCCGACGAGCCGAATTATGACGTGGCCTTGATCATGGAGCCGGAAAGCTCTTGTCCGGAACTCACCGCATGGGCGGAAGGACTCCGGCGCCTGTTTCCGGCGGCGACGCGGCCCGGTCTGCTGATGGAAGCCGGAGGCGCCGTTATATTCCTTTTTTCCGCAAGCACGACGGCAACTCTTTTGGACGTTGCGGAGGCGATCGCGCAGGCCCTGCGTGAGACGAGTTGCCGAGTGTCGGTTGGTTCTGCAGAATTCCTGCGGTATCGGGGTGTTGCGGCAGGCGAGCCGGAATCCGAGTGCTCTCCCCATACGGGTTACCTCAAGAAGCTTGTTGCCTCAGAGCAAGGGCAATCCGATTTTCTCTCCTCTACAGAACTCAATTCCGCGGAACGACGGGCTTCCGCCGCTTCCCGTCGCACTTTGCCAACATCCGGGCGCAGACCGAATGCGGAGTCGGGGGTAGGCGACTTTGCAGCAAGCTACGCCCTGTTGTCGCTCCTTGGCCGCAATCGCGAACGTTTCGGTCTGAAACGGCCGGCGGAACTCCTGCTGGCTTCGCGAGACTCGGTTGTGATCGGCACCGTACAGCCGGCGACTGCCGAAATGCGGGAGCATGTTCGGTGCGATCTGCGAAGCCGCGGCTACAGCCTCACGGTTTTCTGGACGGTTCTGCCGGCCATCCGGACACTGGCACAGGTTCGGATCGACGTGGAAGGAGACGTCCTGGACCATGCTGCTTTCGGCAAACTTGCCGAGCGGCTGAAAGTGCTGGCAGGCGATTCGGAAATGACTATTCTGGGGAGCAGCCCAGGGTCTCTCGTGGTGACGATCATAACGACACCGGATGTTCTGGAGCGGCTCAGAAAGCTGTCTAATGTCGACGGTTTTCGTGTACTCGGCGTTTCCGAACTGATCGATTCCCCCGACATCCCGATTTCCGGCCCCCAGTTTTTGCCTCCGGTTCGATCCATTCTGCCGCTCGCCGTTCATTATGTCGAAAGCGACAGAAGGCTCTTCGATGAGATGTACACCTACTTGCGGGCGCTGGAATCGACGCACGCCATTTCCATCTGGCATCCGGGAAAAATTCTCGCGGGAACCAACGTCAGGACTGAGACTGAAAACCAGTTGCAGCGCGCACAGGTAGTCCTTATCTGCCTCAGTCAACCCTTTCTGAATTCTGCCATGAATGGAGATTCCGTACTCACCTGTGCGCTGCAACGTATGCGTGGGGGAGACTGCGAGATTGTTCCGATTCTGATCCGCGATGCTGATTTAACCGGCTCGGAGTTCGCAACCCTCAAACTCCTGCCGGATACGGGAGGACCCGTAAGCCGCTGGCGCCGAAAAGAGGAGGCATACAAGAATATCGTCGCGGGCGTCCGATCAGTTGTCGAAAAGCACCGGCGCCACACCAGGCAAGGCAGTGAAATATGAACGACATCGATGTGATCGCAGCGGAACTGAGTAACGTATTCGGAGAAGATGATCAGGCCAGAGCCCTTCTGGAGGCGATTGGCTATCCGCGGCACCTTGTGCCTCGGAGTGAAAATGCAACTGAGTTCTGGCGCCATGTCTGGTGGACTCTTTCGTCGGGTATTGTCGAAAAAGGGCCGCACCGCTTACTGGCCGCTGCCAAACACAGGTATCCGCGCAATCGGGTATTCTCGGAAATGGCTGGCGAGGAGGTTCGGAGCCCTGTTCGCTCCCGCCCCCTTTCCGTGATGACGGTCCGGGGTTATTCTGGGCTGTATGCTACTCTCGACCGGATTCGATCCGTTCTGAGCCGCGAAGGTATCGAATGTGTTCCGCTGCCGGTTGCTGCCAAAGGTGAAGCCATCTCTGTCGAGCTTGAGCTGCCATTGGAGACTGCCGTGATCCTTGCCCATCTGATACGTCTGGATGCGCTGCAATCAGGATCGGAAATCGAAGTGACGGCTCTGTCCGGGCCGGGACATTTCCTTCGCAGGATCATGGTGGAAGGTCCGGATCAAGCCCTTTTTGAAGTCACCCACCTTCCGGCGTCCACGCGGGTAGCTGAGATCGCCCGCGGCATCGTTGGCGAATATGACCCCAAGGTCTGGGGCGATTCGCGCGGACAGTTAAGATCGGCGGTTATCGACTACGTAACACCTGATGGCAGATCATGCAGGCTGATGCCTGACAGCACATTGATCGAAAGCGGCATCGGGGAGGATGCCACGCTTCACGTGGCTCCGGAGAGTACTGCCGGCTCCGGTCCGCCGCCTGGTTGGTCCACTCTCGACCTTCCGGATCAGGCTCAGATATTTACCAGGCAAGGTATATCCCGCACATTGGCGGTAATTTTCGGGAATGGCACACAGGCTCGCACGCTGCTGGCACAGATCGGCTATCCCGAGGATCAGATAGCGGACGCCGTGAACGCGGCCGGATTCTGGAACGCGGCACTCGCGCAACTCGGCCATGGAATTGTTGACAACGGATTCCGCGAATTGGTACGAAACGCCTCACGAATGTATCCAGGGAACGCGCTCTTTCGGCAGATGTCTGACACTGCTGATCCTCCACTACCTGTCTCTCCCGTCCGCGAGGAGCTTCGTGACGGGCGAGAGCGCAACGGATCA
This sequence comes from uncultured Acidobacteriia bacterium, assembly GCA_903851195.1. Classification (GTDB taxonomy): domain Bacteria; phylum Acidobacteriota; class Terriglobia; order Bryobacterales; family Bryobacteraceae; genus BOG-234. Next base: position 12,749 of record CAINNJ010000064.1, on the reverse strand, counting down.
CCCCACGGATCGAGCATCACCGTGCAGGGCCACCAGGATCCCTTCACGATCCTCGACACCGCCCGTCGTGTGGCCGCGGAGATGCAATTGAACGGAGAGGTGAACCTCGGCATTTCTTCCGCGGGTTGGATTCTGCTGGATCTGCCAGGCATGAGGCCGGAGCAGGCTGCTCAACTGGCGACCCGGCTCGAAGCCGACCTGCGAAACCGGAATATCCAGATCCAGGCAAGCGCTGCCGCCGCTCAGTTTCGGGACTACCTGATCCGCAGGCTCTATGTGGAAGGGCCTGACCAGGCGAGATTTGAATTAACCGATGTAGCAGCGTCGACCCGGGTGGCTGAGGTGGCGCGCGGCGTCGCCAGCGAGTACGATCCCAAAATATGGAGCGACGCAAAAGGGCAGCCGCGAACGGCAGTCGTGGATCATGTTCGGGCCGACGGATCGTCCGTCCGGTTGCAGCCCGGGGGGACTCTGCACGACAGCGGCGTGGGGGAAGACTCGACTCTGCATGTGGCGCCGGAGAGCACTGCCGGTATCGACCCTGAGGAACGGGAGGCGGCAATGGTTCGCGCGCGCCTGCAGGTGCAGTCCTATATGACCGATCACCCCGCATTCGAAGTGGACACGGATAACGACCACGCTCCGCATGAGTATGTGTTCCGCTTCAGTGCCAATAGTTGGGCACCTCCCGCTGCGCCCGGCGAGCCGCCGGAACCGGTGGATGATCACGTTGTATTCCTTGTCCTTCCGGCCGATTTTCCGATCAAGGCTCCGCAAGCGTTCTGGCAGACGCCGGTATTTCATCCCAACATCGATCCGAAAACCGGTTACGTGTGCCTCGGCGACTTGGGGGACGACTACCGCCCCGGCCTTGACTTTCATGATCTGTGTCAACTTCTCGTCGATCTGGCGTCCTACCAGAACTACAGCATCGAGGGTGTTTTTAACGGAGAAGCACGGCAATGGGCCGTATCGCTTCCCGGTCAGGAAGCAATCGAAGCCCGCGGCGGTATTTCACTGATTCGCCGGACGCTGACCGGGCGTCTGCAACCCCGTCCACTCGAAATCAAGCGGATTAAATAGAGCGACCACAATGAGCACACAGATCGAGTTGTACTCGGGTCCAACCTTTCCACTCTTCGGCACGTTGCCGCTGGCGTCGGTGCTCAGGCCGACCTTAGAGCGCATGCTGGGTGTTGATTTGCCGGAAGCGAACATCCGGCTGGAACTGATGGAGATTGTTGACGAACCAGCGGTCAAAGGGTGCCCCGTCGTTTACAACCTCGTGCCCGACTTCGGGTACGCCTACGTCTCTGTCGGGGTCGGCGGCCGTATGATTTACCGCCATCCTCATCCGTTGAGCGAACTGATCGGTCAGCCCCTCCAGCAAACGCTAGCAGCCAAATACCCGGATGAGGCGATCTGGGGATTCCGGATCGCGGTCCCGCAACTCGCCCGGCGAATCGTTCTTCCGGCTCCGTCAATCGAGGGCACTACGGTTATTTTGCCCTATGAACAGGGGCAAGGGCCGGCGTTCGGAATTCGGCGGCTGGCGGATCCCAACCCGGAAACGGCGACGCTTTCGGACTTCGGCGTGGATGCCCGGATCCCGGCGAAGCGCGCACCGGTGCAGGTGGTCATACCGGCTGCCCTGCATGCGGAATTGCTGGTGAGTCGATCTCTGTCCCTCGAAGTGGAGGAAGGCGGATTTCTCACCGGAGAGGTGTATCGGGATTCGGAAGCTGAGGGCAGCTTCATTGTGAGCGTTCAAAGCGCGCCGACCGCGGAGCAGACGGGCGCTTCGCTCCTTCACTTTACTTTTACCGGCGATTCATTTACCGCGATCAAGAAGAGTTTGCGCGAAGGGCAGTCGGGTACCCGTTTGCTGGGCTGGTATCACACACACCTTTTCGGGGCAACGGACAAGATGGGACTTTCGTCCATTGATGTCAGGCTGCATCTCAGTACCTTTACCCTTCCCTGGCAGGTCGCGGGCCTGATCAATATAGAGGGAGGACAGCGGGTTCTTCGCTTCTACACGAGGCAGGGTGACACCATGGCGCTGTGCCCCTATTGGGTTCGCGATGAGCAGCGTTGATTCCGTTCTCCGGGTGATTGAATGGGCGATCGCTCCGGCGGGACCGCCTCCCGGTGGCGACGCCTCGGCGATTGAACAACTGGTGCGTCCCCCGGAAAGCATCCGGACCGGGATTGGCAGGCTCATCGCATGCACCACGGCAAGGCTCAGGCTGGGTTCTCCGCCGCTGGGGGACAATACCCCGGCAACGCCTTACACGGCGCTACTTGCGCTTGCGATCGCCGTTCGCGCCGCACCAGACTTCGCCCAGGTAGTGATGGCGGAGGCGCAGCCGTCTGTCCACGGTCCTGAACTGGTGGCGCGGCACGGGGTGGTGGGACCGGCGCTAGCCCATTTGCATCCTCGTGTCGGGGAAGAACTGTTGCGACGCTCCTCATTGACGGCCGCACTGGGAGTTCCCGCTCCGGGGGCGGAAGGCGCGGCAGACGCGCTGTTGTCGAAACTCCGGGCGGATCCCGCCGGTCGGGCATTGCTGGTTCAGACCTTCGCACAGCCCACGAAATCGGAGTTCGTCCGGCGTCGGCGCGCCAGCGTGCTGGATCGCTGGCGAATTGGCAGTTCCGAGGATCTGGATTTCGTCCTCGACGTTTACGAGGCCATGCTGGTACACCATTCGAAAGAAGCGCTGGCTCAAACCGAGTGGGCGCGGCAGATTTCGTCGGGTGCTCCCGGCGCAACGAATCGCGATATTGAGGATGCCGGCTCTATCGCGGCTTTCTGGGGACCTCTGTGGCATTTGCAACGTACCCATATGACGTTGCTGACGAAACGGCCCTACCTCGATTACGCCTACCGGCGCGGAATCCGGCTCTTCGCCAGTCAGAACAGGAGAGCGGTTTGAAAGACAAGATTCGCCTCATACAAATTGGCGGCCCCTCAGAGCCTTCGGATTATCTGATTACGAATCCCGATGCGTCCCTTGCCGAATTCCTGTCCAGAGTGCCCGCCTTGAGCGCCTCACCTGTTACAGCGGAACAGATGCGCATGCGTTTGGGTCAATTGAACATTATGTTCGTTACGCCTGCTCCCAACTCGCCTGTCTACATCCCGCCTGGGCTTCGCGTGACAGCGGGGCCGGAAGGAAGCGGGCCTTCGACTGCCGCCGCAGCGACGGCAACTGCAGCCACTGTCGCCGGTACGAACACCGATGGCAGAGGGCAAGCAACGGTCGACGTTTCTGTCCCGATGCCAGTCGAGATTAACGACGAGTTTGCCGTGAGAATGGCTTACCGTCAGGAGATCGAAAGTGTTGCGTCGTTTCTGCGAGTCGGCCTCTCGGCGCTGGTGGTCTGCGAGAAACTGGTCGTGGACCATCTCGCGGAAGAGATCGTCCGCCGCGCTGCCAAACGCGCCGTGGTTCTGAAGGTGCCGGACGAGGACGAAGGTGGACTGGTTCCCCGGGGGCTCCGTCAAAGGCAACTGGCGAAGCTGAAAACGTCGATCCGCGATTTGAAAGCGGGAGACGTGCTCGTAATTCCGCACCTTGATCTCCTGGCGGGCGGCTCAGACCAAAACCTGCCAACCGAGTCGCGAGAACTGATTGAGCTGGTCTACGAAGAGCCGGGCCGACTGGTGCTGGGGTTTGCCGATCGTTCCCTCAATATTCCCGAAGTGCTGGCGTCGCGCTTTGCCGTGAGGCTGTCGATATCGGGTGTTCCGCGCGTTGTCGTGACGCCGGACGGCAAAGAGCAACCTATCGGATCCGTGCTGGTCACGGCGGACGAAGCCTCTCATTTCGAGGGCTTCGATCCGGAAGCGCTGTACAAGAACGTGGCCGGGATGAACCCAGTCCGGCTGCGCCATGCGGTGATTTATGCAGTCAAAGAACACGCAGGCGGTGGAAAGGTTCCGGTCTCGCGGCTGTACCACGCGATTCGGGCGTTCAAAGCGCAAACGTCGAACAGTTTTGAAGTGCCGGACGTGAGCTTCGAGCAGATCGGAGGTTACGAAGACGTCAAGGATGAGATTCTGCGAGCCATCCAGATGATAGACGGTTCCGCTTCCATCCCGGATGAGAAATTGCGACAGGAACTAATCCCCCGCGGTTTCCTTTTGCACGGGCCTCCGGGCACGGGAAAAACTCTGTTCGCCAAGGCTGTTGCGAACCGGATGAATGCCACCATTCAGATTGTTTCCGGACCCGAAGTCACCGATATGTATGTCGGCGAGAGCGAAAGGAAAGTCCGGGAACTGTTCGCCGAAGCGCGCCGGAATGCGCCGGCCGTGCTGGTATTCGATGAGTTCGATGCCATTGCAACCAAACGTTCGGGCCGTGAGGATGGCGGATCGAGGGCCGGCAACGCGATCGTGGCGCAGATCCTGACGGAGATGGACGGCTTCCGGCCTGACGTGCCAATGCTGGTGATCGGGACCACGAACCGCCTGGACATAATCGACGAGGCACTGCTGCGTCCCAGCCGCTTCCGTGCGATTCCGATCGGCCTGCCCGATCTTGTAGCGCGGCGTGCGATTGCGCAGGTGCACTCGCGGCGCTTCAAGCTGGACATCCCGGATGAACTCCTGGAAGTGATTGCGGCCAGCACCAACCGTTTCAATGGCGACCAGATCCGGTCTTTGTTCCGCGACGCCTATGTATCCGTGCATCTGGAAAAGAAGCCGGCGACGGCGCGCCGCTTTGGCCAACTGGTCGGGAGGATCCGCCAGGAACAGCAGGACCGTGACGCAGTTAAGACGGGCCGCCTTACTCCGGCGGGGGTTGTCTTGCGCCCCGGGGATCGTCCACGTCCTTCAGGAACCATGCAGCCGCTGGCGTTAAGGCCCGCCGCAAGGTCTGCGACATCGGCGACCGCAGTTTCGGCACAGGGTTCGGATGGCCCGTCAAAAGCCGGGCCGGCCGCAGAGATTCAAATTCAGACTAACCAAGGAGAGCCACGATGAACTGGCAGGAAGACGTTATCCGGATTATCCGGAAGCTCGATTATGTGAAGACGACTCTGAAGGATCTTTTCTCGGGGCGGGACACGGTGGTCGATCTGCTCGCGCTCGCCGCGGTGTCGAGGGAAAACATGTTGCTGATCGGTCCGCCGGGGACGGCCAAAACCGATCTGATCTCCCGTTTTTGCAAGCTGGTGGATGCCGAATCATTTCATTATTTGTTGACGCGGTTTACCGAGCCATCGGAGCTTTTTGGACCACTCGATGTTAAGAAGTTTCAGGAAGGCCAATATTACATCCGCACAGAGAGGATGCTCCCTAACGCGCGAATTGCTTTCCTCGATGAGGTTTTCCAGGGTAACAGTGCCATTCTGAACGCTCTTTTAACACTGGTCAATGAACGCATTTTTTTTAACGGCCCGGAAAAAATGGCGTCGCCGCTGATTTCCCTTATTGGCGCTTCCAACTTCATACCGGACGATCCCTGGCTGAGTGCTTTTGCCGACCGCTTCGCGCTGCGACTCGAAGTAACTTCCTCCAGAGAGGATCAAATGGAAGAACTGATCGCCAAGGGTTGGGCGCTCGAGCAGGATCGCAACGGTAACTTCGGTCAGGTTTCCGCCATTACTCATCAGGAACTGACGATATTGAACGGACTGATTTCTCAGGTGAACGTCACCGCAATCCGCGACGAATACATTCAGATCGTCCGCGAACTGCGCTCGGAAGGCGTCGGGTTGTCCGACCGGCGACTGGTAAAAGGGCTGAAGCTCATTGCCGGCGCCGCAGTGCTTCGCGCGGGAACCGAGGCGCAGATGGAAGACCTTTGGCCCGTGCTTCATATGTGGGGCCGCGTCGAAGAGGCAGACGTTTTCCGCCGGGTCGTGGAGCCTCGTCTGGCGCAGACGGGGGCGGCCACTTCCGGCTCCCGCTCCACGGAGGACCTGCGGCTCGATCTGGATGTGCTGGTAGCTCAGGAATCCATGTTGCGAACGGAGACTTCAATCGGCGCTCATCTCCGCCGGCTCAATGATTTGCGCCGGGAACTCATCGTCAATCACCCCCGCGCGACCGATCTTCGAAAAGAGATCGAAAGCGGTATTCAAAGAAATATCGAAAAACTGCAGGTGGCAAATGTGTAATCCAAGACGAATCCGGGTTGTGGCCAGCCGTCAACTGGACGAAGCCTGGCAGCACGAGGTATCCCGCACCATTGAGCTTTCCGCGGCTGTCACGGGCGAGGCCAGGGTCAGGCAACCGCTCGGCACGGAACTTTCCGGACCCACTTTACGGGCGCTCGAAATGGCTCTCGCCGATCCCGAATCCGGCTGGTCGGAAGTCGAAGGGGGGTACCGGCTCGAGGTGGAAGGGGGGGCGGTGACTTACCTCGCGGACGATCATGCGCTGGAGATCGTCGCGACCGAAAGCGATGAGGTGCGAGCTCTGGGGGAAGCGACCAGACAGATCGAAGGCCGGGTCACTCGCAACATCAACGCCAGCGGCGAAGGCAGTTACTACGACGATGGCTACGGCGGCCGCGACGAGTCGGCGGGAGAAAGCCAGGCGCAGCGAGAAGCAGGGCAGAAACTCGAACGCCTCGCGGGATTGCACCTGGAACGCGCGCGGCGCAATGCAGAGCGGGCGGCGACGCCAGCGCTGGAAAATGAGGCGAGAGAGCGCGCCGCGGCCGACCTCAGCCGGCGCCTGGAAGCCCGGCGGTCTCAACTGGAAGGCGCGGCACGGCATCATCTGGAGTCCGTTGGTCAGCGCGGCAGGCATGCCTTTCACCGGGCGCTTGCGCGCGCCTATCGCGATGCGATTCTCGCGTATGCCCGCAACAACAACGCCGCGGGGCTCGTTTGTTCGGAGAGCGACGATGTTATCGACATCGAGTTCCGTGTCACCCGTTAGCGGGTCGGTCGTATGACAGCGGCGATCCATTTTCGAGTGCGTATAGATTCGGCCGAGGTGGAGGTGTTCGAGATCGTTCTTCCAGGCTCACATCTGCCCGCAGCGGAGCACAACCGGCTCCACGACGCTCTCGCGCGGGAAATCGGTTCGGCGATTTGTCATGAACCCCGTGTCAGTGAAGCAAGGTCGCCTAAAGCGATCCTTCATGACGACACTTCCGGAAATCCACCACCGGGTGCGCCGCCCTCGCAGGTAATTCCCGAAGGGCAGGGTGGGAAGGAAGAACGACGGGAGTCCTTGCCGGAAGTTGTTCTTTGTCTCGCGGAAAATGAGTCCGTCACGGGCAGCCTGGACATCAGCAGCCTGAGCAGCCAATACCGCTTTGATCTGGCGGCTTTGCGGCACGCTGCCGTCGACCTCGGTTGGGTGGAGATGGAGGAGAGCTTCAGGCTCGAAATTTCCACCGGACGGCTGAGGCTTCGCAAGGACGCCGCTGAACTCCGCGTTACTCCGACCATCGCGGGCAAGCTGATGCTCATGGCTAATACGATCGAAGCGTATGCCATGCGGGCGGTGGAAGCCGTTCTGGATCAGGGCCTCGACGATGTAATCGGCTTATTGCGCAGAGCACAGCGGATATCGCTTCTTTCGGTGCCGGAGTTCGGCGCCGGCGCTTCGCAAGACATCAATACGAGGGAAGTTCCATGGAAGTAAACGTCCGGTTTCGTTACAACAAGCGCACTGGTGAAGTCGAGATCTTCGAAATCGACGACCTCGGCTCGACGCTCACGCACGACGAGCATAACCGCGAACACGACAGGATTACTGCCGAAGTCGGCTCATCGATTCTCCACAATCCCCGGGTCGAGGAGGTACTGCCAGGCAGTGCCCCCGAACCGGAAATTGAGGCACCCGATTCCGTCGTCCGCGATTCTGCTGGCGAAGGGGGACTACGTCCCAGGACACAGTCGTGAGCGGTTTTGGCCTCGGAAAATGGCTGGGGCGATTGAGCCCCCGGCGCCGCGGTGAGCCTGCAGCGCCTGTCTCCCCGGAAGAGGTGCCGGTGCTGTTGCGGAAAGCAGCCGAATGCTATCTGAGCGCCCGGTATTTCGAGGATGCCTCTCGTCTTTTCGAAATTTTGGGAGACTACCGGCAGGCTGCGCACTGTTACGAACAGCGGGGGCTCTGGGCGCAGGCCGGCGACGCGTGGGAGCAGGCGAGCGACTGGCGTCAGGCCGCCGCGTGCTACCAGCGAGCGAACCGATTTGAGGAGGCGGCGCGGGCCCTCGAACAGGCCGGCGAGCGCCTCGATGCCGCCTGGCTCTGGGCTCTGGAGGTCCGCCGGATTGATCATGCGCTCCGGTTGTTGGCCATGCTGGACCAGGAGGAGTCGCACACTCCGGCCGAACGAGCCGTAGTGCGCGCTTTGTGTGAGTCCTCCGGCGGCGACAAAGGCCTCGCATCCCGTCGGCTTCGTCGACTGTTGGATGACTTTCCCAGTTTTGGGTTTTCATTTGCCGAAAACCAGTTACTGGTTCGATGCGGCGCCGTGGCTCGCCGTCTCGGCCGTCCCGATCTGGAGCAGATGGCATTCTCCGTAGCCGTGGCGCGGAACCTGCCCGACGCTGAGGCTGGATGGGAAAGCTGGTCACGAGAACGATTTGGCGAGGGCGGTCTTCACTCCGCGCCCGCCTCATGTGTCGAGAAGACCTCCGACGAGGCGAAAGAATCCGTTTCAGTTCTTTAAGGAAGAATAATCGTGGCCGGAGACAAACCATTCAAAATTACGAGAGTCGATAGCCAACCGCCGAGGGGAAATCAGCCGGCGCTTGCGCCGTCGCCCCCTGTGACAGCGCGACGAGTTGCGCCCGCGGCCGCGACGCCCTCTGCGCCGCCTCCGCCACGCCCGCCGGCCCCGCTGGCCGAGACCGTTACCGCTCCGGCTCCGGTAACAACGCCGACAAAGAAGAGAAAGAAAACGGTCGCCGCCGACCGCGTTGGCGGACAGTTCCGAACTCCGGCAGCCCTGCTTGCCTTTGCCGGCGCACTGACCCCGGAGCAGTTCTCCGTCAGTTACAACCTCCGGAGGGGTGACGGCTGGTGGGCCGAGTTTCCGCTGGCACCAGAAGCGACGGCCAATCTGATCCTGGCCGCGGGCGGCACTCCATTCGGCTGGGCGGATCCCGTCTGGATTCCGCTGGGCCCTTCCGGCGCTCCTTCCTCTGTATCGGCGCGTAACCCACTCGACGTGTCTGCGTGGAAAACCGTGACTCTGATCGAGACTCTGGTCTCTGCCGGCCTTCGCTCGGTATCCTATGCTCCCGCCATGAATCTGGTGGTGATCATCCCCGGCGGGCTGGCGGCGTTTGTTTTGCGGCGGACCATGGCGGCTGGCGTCAGCGTGACGATCACACCGGCAAAGTGCCGCAGTCTGGGCGGCGGGAAATCGAGCGGCGCAAAAATCTGGAGCGTGCTGTTATTGCGACTCCACTCAGAAAGGCCCATTCCCGCCTCGCTGGTCTATGCGCTTTCCGGCCAGCCTTATACGCTTGTCGGCGTGCAACACGGGCAGGAAACGACCAGACTGCTGGTCGATGTCCGTCTCAGGCCGCCGGTTCCCAGCCATCTGCTGTTGCCTCTTATCCCTCAGGACGAAACGTGGGTTCTCGGTACCCCGGACGTCGGCCACTGGGTGCTCGAAACTTCCGGAGCGGAAATCGACGGGGCAACGCTGCTCGTTTGCGAGCAAAACTTTGTCACGCCAGACTTGCCGGCGACGGCTCCAGTGCTTCCCAAACCGATTGCGGTTCAGCTCATCCGGAGCCCGGGGACCGTGCGGCTCGACGCCGTCCTGCTGGACGATTCGGAACTGAACTGGCTGCGCGGTTTTCTGATGACGTGTCCTCTCGGTGAAGTGGGTTTTCTTCTGCCGGGGCCGGGTGCTCATCTTCTTATGGCGCCGGGAGGGCTCGCGATGACGCTTCCGTTCGGGATTCCGCTTACCTGCATCGGGCCTGGCGGTCTTTACATCGAGACCGGGACGACTTTTTATCCTCCGCTGCCCGCGGGCGCGCGCCGCGAGCGATTCGGGCTTGACGCGGCAACGGTGGTGGCGGTTACCGGGCAACACGCGTTTCGCTTCCGGATGGACTCGCTGGTTCCGGTCTGGTCCTTGTGGGTCGGCGAAGCGCCTGCCGTTTCGGATGTCATGCCGGCGCCTTCGGCGCGCTACATCGAAGCGCTGGCATCGCGGATGAAGACTCCCGCGAAACCCCTGAAAGCGGAAGAAAAGCCGGCTCGCGAAGGCGTTCCGGGTGGCTCCATCGACCGTCCGGCGCTGCTGGTGGAGGCGGCGCGGCTGGAACTGGCGGGCAACCTGCGGCGGGCGGCGGAACTGCTGGAACAGGCGAATGAACCGGGACGCGCGGGCCGGCTGTATGAGCGCGCCGCCACGGGCGACTGAAGTTCGCCGCAAAGGTGAACGCACATGGATCCGAGCGGGAGGCTGATTCGGGAGGTTAATGGCGTAAGCGGCACGTCTGCCGCGTGGTCACCGGACGGCCGGTGGCTGGCGATCTCGAATCTTGAGTCGGCGGGATCAGTCGAAGTGCTGACCCGCTCCGGGGAACCCGTGTGGTGCCGGTCGGAACATTCCGGTACGGTATGGGATGTTGCATGGTCACCGGACGGTCGGTGGCTGGCTTCGTACGGAGGTGATGGCACCACGATCACCTGGGACAGCCGGACGGGAGTTATTCGGACTCGGTTCACCGATGTCGCCGATATCGGCAGGTGCGCCTGGAACCCGGGTAGTTCGCACGTTGCAAGGAGCGGTGGCCGATTTGTGGTGATCTTTGATGCCGGATCGGGCGAGACCGTGCTGCGGTGGGATTTAGGCGGCTCCCTTTTAGGCGGCTCCCTGTGGTCTGTTGCATGGTCGACCCATGGCGAAGTAGTAGCGGCAGGCATGAGTTCCGGTGCAATTAAGATACGAAATGTGCGGGGCGAAGATTCTGCGGAAATCGGAGAACATGCAAAGAGCGTTCGGCGGCTGAGTTGGTCGCCTGACGACACGTTACTCGCATCCGCATCCGCGGACGAAAGCGTGAGAATTTGGGATGTCGACAAGAGTTCCTGTCGGACGATTTGCTCCGGACACTCAGGAGAGGTTGAATCCGTCCGGTGGTCGCCTGACGGTACTCATGTCGTATCGGCATCCTCGGACGGAACGATTCGAATATGGCAGGTGTCGACGGGCATCGAAGTGTTTCGCTTTGAGCATGGAAAGGTTGTTGAGGATGCTGCGATTTCACCGGACGGAGAGGTGTTGGCTGCAATAGGTAGCGGGAGTCTGAGACTTTTTGATGTCGCCGATCTCATCGAACCCGCCGCTCGATCGGTAGCGGTACCTAGCGATTACATCTCGCGGCAATTACGAACTGTCGGACGAGAAGCGGTGAGGCGTGCGGCGCCACGATGGGTGCCGCATCTGCCGGCAGCGGAAGGTCGCTGCCTCGGCGTGATCGACAGCCCAGCTCTGGAACTGGTTTTCCTGCCGGATGGAAGACGTATCGTGACAGGTCACGAGTACCTGCGTTGCCGGGATTTAGAAACCGGAGCGGTTCTCTGGGAGCGAAAGCAGGAAGAATACTACGTTTGGGGTTTGGCCTGTGCTCCGCGCACTTTGCGTCTGGCCGTGATGTTTAGGTCCGGAACGCTGGAGATATGTCGGTTCGATGGATTCGTTGAGAAGACGATATCTGCCCACGAGGGTCGTTCGGGCTACGTCTGCTGGTCTCCCGACGAGCATTTGTTAGCATCAGCAGGCTGGGATGACCAGTCTGTCCGCGTCTGGGACGCGGCTACTGGACAGAACTTAGGCGAGTACCGTGCCGACGAATCTCTGTATTGCATTAGTTGGTCGCCCGACGGACGGATCCTCGCGGCGGGGGGGGATCGCTCGGTGCACATCCTGAACAACTCCCTGTATTTGCTGCAACGCTTGGAAGGACACTCCGGATCAGTGTATGACGTGTCGTGGCTGCCGCATTCGAGCGGTCTCTTATCAGCTTCCACTGATGGTACCGTTCGTCGCTGGGATCTCTCCAGCAGAACAGCGTCCGTTGTCGATTCGGATCTTGGTGAAGTCCTGCGAGTCCGTGTGAGGCAAGGTAGCAGCTTGATAGCCGCCTCGAACGAGGGATCGGTTTGGGTGTGGGATCTGAACACCGGTGAGCGCGTTGCGGAGTTCGGTGGGGGCGGCAGCGCTCTGGACTGGTCATCTGACGGCAGTTTCTTGGTTTCCGGCGAGTATTCCGGAAAGACGCACATCTGGGATACGAGGGATCTTCTCGCGGAAGATAATTCTGGTCTGCCGAACGACCCCGTTCCCGCCGCACTTCAACCTCTCCCTACTGCGCTCGCGCAGCTTCTCCGGGGGGATCTGACGCCGCCGTTGTCTCTCGTTGCGGATCTCCTTAGCCTTACTGCGGGAGGAACGGCGAACTCCCCGGCACTGGCCGAACTGACCACGCATCCACGCCTGCGCGATCTTGTCATGCTGCGGTGGCCTGCGGGGGCGCGTCTTGGCCTTGTGTCGTTGCTCATTCACCGGATCCCGCTCGAGGAGTGGGATCCGCCTGAGGAGATGGTTCCTGCTGCGGTGCGCGATGCACTCCGGACAGCCCTTGCCGCTAGCGGGAGTACAGCGCCGGAACCGGGCTTCGTGCCCTCCGCGTTGATCCGGCAGGCTCTGGACGCGGTGGATGCCCGCGTTCTGGCACTTCTGACGATGCTCGGCCCGGAAGCGGTGGCCGCGGATCCGGGGCTGATCCTTCGACTGCTG
>CAINNJ010000063.1 GCA_903851195.1 uncultured Acidobacteriia bacterium | reverse complement strand
CTTCCGGACTCTCGCCATCGATCAGTTGCGGGAGTCCTCCACCAACCCGCGCCGGACATTCGAGGAGAGCAAGCTGCAGGAGCTTGCGCAGAGCATTCGGTCGCAGGGCGTTCTGGTCCCGCTCATCGTTCGGCCGACCGCCCCGGAATCCTTCGAAGTAGTCGCCGGTGCACGGCGCTTCCGGGCGGCGCAACGGGCGGAACTGTTCGCGGTTCCGGTGCGCGTCGTCGAACTGACAGACTCCGAAGCGCTCACTCTGCAGCTGGTCGAATTATCTGGAGTCCGTCCGGGGGTATCTACGATGTACACAAAGTAGATCTTTTCCCTGTTTGCAGACGTCGTGGACGCATTATCTGATGGCTGGATTCAACGCGGTAAGCGGCAGTTTGGGCGTTTTCTCTCAGACCTGCGGCAGCAGGGCGCCAACTGTGGCTCTTCTTCTGCGTAATGATGAAGCAGGAGCCCGCGCCAATGAAGGTTCAGCGCATAGTTGTTCCCCCTCGGGATCGATTCTCATCCCGGCGCTTGGCTCGCGAGCAACTGGACAGTAAGTCATCTTGGGACAACAATCGTTGTAGCGATGACAACAGCGTCATCTTGCTGATAATAAAGACGATGTTCCGGCGAACACTATATAAGTCGAGAATGCCATTCGCGCTGATGTTCATCCGTACGAAGAAGCGATGGCCTACGCAGCTCTGCTGCAGTCCTCCGAACCGCGCTACGACGTGGGTTCCCTGGCACTAAAGACGGGCCGCAGCGTGAACCACATCTATGGACGCCTGCGCATGGCGGAACTGATTCCCGCCGCCGCCGAGGCGTTCCAGACGGACAAGATCACGGCGGGTCACGCCGCCCTGATCGCCCGATTGCCGCGGGAGCAACAGGAACAGGCGCTCGATGCCGCGTTCCGGGAGGACTGGCGGACGAAAGAGAAGCACGCCGTTTCCGTCCGGGAGCTGAGCCAGTGAATTCGCGAGAACCTGATGCTCTCTCTAGCGGAAGCTGTTATTGATCGGGAAGACGCCGAACTCGTGCCCGCCGCCGGCTCCTGCGTCGCGTGCGCAAAACGAACGGGTGCCAACGCGTTCCTGTTCGATGACAACCCGCAGGACGATTGCCTCGACGGAAAATGCTTCCATTCCAAAGTGACCGCGCACATCGGGCGCCAGAAGCAGACCGTGGAAGGTCTGGTGCAGATCACGCGCGCCTACTAGAGCGACGGGAAGTCCGGTGAGAAGGTGCTGACGCAAAACGAGTACACCATCGTTCCGCCAAACCAACCATGTCCGAACGGAACCAGCGCAATCGTGGTCGAAGGCCCCGGCAAGCGCGGCGAAGTGGTCCAGATCTGTGCGGACCCGGAATGCGAAGTGCACGGCAAGCCGGATCATCGCGCCGAGCAGGAAGCCGCGGCGAAGGCCCGACAGGACGAATGGGACCGCCGCGAACGGCTGGCGAAGAAGAACCGGGCGAACAACCGCCGCCTCCTCGACAGCGTTCTGAAAAATGCGCCCGCCACGCTGACACGCGACGACTTCCGGATGCTGGTCCTGGCGAGCATTGAGCGCCTCGACTGTGATGATTGGGAGGCAATCACCGAGCGCCACGGAATCGAGACGGACGAGACCAGCGAACCGGACGCCGCGCGTTTCGAGCTGAATAAGAAAGTACAGAAGGCGACCGAAGCCCAGCTCATCCGGATGCTGATCGAGATTGCCCTGCTATCCTCCGGCAACTCCGACGAAGAACTCCAGCCAAGCGATCTCCTGGTCGCGACAGCGGCGCGTTACGCCACAAAGCCGAAAAGCAGAGCAACTGTACCGACAGCGGCACAGAAACGAGGGGCGGCATAAGCCGCTCCTCCACCCTTACCCCACCGCTGCCGCCGCGAAGACGAAGCTCGGGGGCAGCAGGTGCTCAATGTCACCCCCGACACGAACGTGCCCGTTTCCGCACTGGCGTTCCGGCGCGGTAAGCCGCTGGAGTTCCTCGGCCCCGTGCTCGACACCCAGCGGACGAACCGCATCCTCGAATGCGTCGTCAGCGCCGGGGCCGATTACATCGACACCGGCGATAAGGACCTGCTGTGGCTCCGCAGCTTAGGACAGGATAGCGATCCTGAAGGCTTCGGATTTCCTCGTCATTAGAAAGGGTCCGGCACTTCTAGAGACACCGGAGTCGAACTCCGCACGCTGGAGGGACAATCCTCCTCAGTCCCTGGAGTGACGGTGAGCGGGGCGGGAGGCGCGCCGTTTCTGCCTCTGAGGACAAGACGCTAAAGGGTCTGGGACCTCGACACGAGCGAGCTGATCGCGACTTTCACTTGCGATTCGGCGACCCTATGCTGCGCATTGAGCGGCATCGGGACGCACACAGGGCGAAGCCGGTGCGCCGTATCGCTTTAAGGGCGAACGGCGGTACCCGTTTGCCGGATCTCCGACTTCATACCTGTGACATTCTCGATCTTCGTGCTATTTCCCACTCTCCGAGTGCAACCCGGCATGTAGACACAGGTACGCAGGCAAAAGGACTCGACCGAAAACTTCCCTTGCTCCGCACCTACTGACGAGACCTCAGTAGGTTGGGGGCACCGAATCCTTGTCAGCTATCTTGTCAGCGCGCGGGACCGTCTCATTCGGCGTTTCCCGCCTCATGAGTCCAAACTGTTCCTCCCTTGATTCCCAAGCACAAGAAAACACATACATGCGACAAAAGAGACTTGACACCTACTCGCTCTTAATCAGTAGGTTGTAGGTTCGATTCCTACCGCGCTCACCACCTTATCTGCCACTATTTGTTGTATTTAGCCGCCTCCAAATCGGAAGCGGCTTTTTGTCGTTTTTGGCAGTGTGCCTGATTCCTTCCGTGTCGGATGCCAGAGAGCACTCTTTCCGGAATCACCGGCCCAGGTTCCGCCTCCTCTGAAAACTGGAGCAACGTCAACGTCGGTCTCATCGGTTGAGTGATCTGCGTTGGCGCGACGCGCTAGCCTATGGTCATGCCGACCTCGGAACGCATCATCGTTGATCCGGACATCGTGGCTGGCAAGCCGGTGATCCGGGGCACACGTCTGACTGTGGAGTTCATTCTCGAGCTTCTCGCGGAGGGCCAGGCTGAAAGCGAGATCCTGACAAACTATCCGGGTCTGACTCGTGACGACATCCTTGCTTGTTTATACTACGCCAGCCATCTGACCCACGAATACAGAGCCTGGCCGATCCCGGCGTAGATGCGCCTCCTCGCCGACGAGAACATAATCCACGCGATCCCGGATCACCACGCCGCATCTGTCCGCCCGAACGAGTGTTCTTGATGCCAGTAGCCATACGGCTCCTTCGCCTATCCGCGCAGCCCCGGCCTATTCGGGGAGAATTCCGCATTTTGGCAGCGAGCAAACAGGTTCACTCCAGGGTAATATTCTTGACCAAAATGCCTTCTAACAACTTTGCATCATGTATATTTCGGCCTTAATCTGAGGGCAAGAATGGTTCTGGGGAATTATGAGAAGACGCATTCCTCTATGCATGTGTTTTGGCATTTGTGCCGTTAGCCCGCTCACGGCTGGCCCACCGCCGGATCGTAACAACCCAACCTACAGCCAAGCGCTGTTTATGCACCGGGATCCGCAAGAGTATCTGGCGGAAGCAGAGTCAAAGATGGACGTGCCCTCTGGAATCCCGGGCCGCAGATCACCCCATACCGTGGGATTGGCGGCGAAAGCGGCATTGGAGGCTGGTGCTCTTGACAAAGCCGCCAAATATGCGACTGAAGCCATCGAGACAGCTATCTTGGTCGAGGCGAAGTTGAGGCGCACCGATCCTGGTCGCTTCAACCTCCGGAGGGGTATCCCCGAAGGGTATTTTTTCGGAAATTTTGTCTTGGGAAGAATTGCGGTCCTGAACGGCGACATTCGGGGCGCTGAGAAGTATCTTCTCGCGTCGGGGAACATTGGAGGCGGCACCGCGCTGAGTTCTTATGGCCCTAATCTTTCGCTCGCGTTGGAGTTGCTGAAAAACGGCGACGATCAAAGCCGCGAAACGGTCATCCGGTTCATTCAGGAGATCCGCACGTTCTGGAAAATTGCGCCGACTCATTTCGATACTTGGATCGCCGCCATTGAATCGGGAAAAATTCCCGATTTTCAAGCGACAGGCTCAAATCTGTACAACTAGTTCGTAGACCGCCTGATGGATTTCCTTAGCCGAAACAGCGGCGAGCAGACCTGCGGTCAAACCGCCAGTTGATGCGAACGCGCCGGTGGTTGGCGTCCTTGTTCCAGGCCTTTGCCTCACGACGGAGAATTTCCAGGTCCGGGATTCGGCGGGTCCCGAGGCATTGGCGCGAGAACATGCCGATCTCGATCTCCGCCTGATTGAGCCAGCTTCCGTGTGAAGGCGTGTAGTGGACGGTGAAGCGGTTCCAGACTTCAGTCCCGATTTCTTCTCCGAGCAGGTCCGTGAGCGACTTGCTGCGGTGAATGTTGAGGTTGTCCACAATCAGGTGGATGGTGTGGGCTTCGGGATACCGCAGCGCCAGATCGAAGACCACTTTAGCGAATTCAAAGCCGGACCGGTCGGGCGTTGGCCAGGTGAAGTGGCGTCCGGCCTTCGGTTCTACCGCGCAGAAAACATTAGCCGTGCCGCGTCTCTCATATTCGCTGTCCCGACGCGCTTCGCGCCCTGGCCCGGCAGCGGACGGCTGCCTGACCTCGGCATGCAGCGTGACTGGTTTCTCATCGAGGCACACCACGGGCTCTTTCGGATCGTACGGTCGCTCGTAGGTTTCGAGCACGTCCTCCATCTTCGCGATGTATTCATCGTTGAGTTCCGGGACGCACCACATTTTTTTCCCGCCACGGCTTGTTGAGGTCCTGGCTCTGCAGCAGAACACGGATTGTTTCGCGGCCGACACGCGGCACGAGCTTTCGTTTGACCGCCTGTTCCGTTACTAATCGGACGGTCCAGCGGGCGTGGCCTTCCGGAGGCTGACCACAGACCATCGCCACGATACGTTGCTTCTGGGCATCTGCAAGCAGCTCGCTCGCGCCGGGCCGTGGCCTTTCATAAAGCGCCCTGTCGAGCCCCCCTTCCATGTAGCGGTGCGCAATCTTTCGCACCGCCTGAGGCGTAAGCTCCAATAATCGAGCCACTTGTGGAGCTGCCATAGATTGCGACAGTCGCAGAAGAGCCAGCGCCCGCAGCACGACGCGAACCTGCTGAATGCCGCCGCTCAGCAAACCGCGGATCTCATTCTGATCATCAGTTGACACGTCAACGCGCAGGGGTGGTCGGGCCATACCATGAGTATGCACCAAAACATCTTCGGTTCAAATTGTTTTTTAGAACTTTTTCAAGCGGTCAAAGAACTAGTTCTTCTGCACGCGGGTGGCTGACTCGCGATCGGATATTCAACCGGCGTCCCGAGCGAGCAGCTGCGGCAAACGATTTCACATCAGGCGAACATCCGACACACGGTTGAGAGGGCGCCCCGCATCGTGGCGGGCTCGGTCACTGGGGCTGCGGGCGGCTCTGGCCGTCGCCGCTCTCAGACGCTAATCCCAAACAGGCCGGCGAGAAAGCGAAAATGATCCGCCAGCGAGTATGCCCGGCCCGGATCGTCGAAAATGTGTATGATCGCGAAGAAGGCCAGCACCCCCGCGGGAGCGAGTGCCCGCCGCCACGCCGGCGCCGGACCTTTGCGGGAATTCTGCAGGTATTGGGAGACGGCGATCGCCACGCCCAGCACCAGGCAATAAAACACGTACACATGGTAGCCGGTGATCGCTTTGAGCACACCGTAAGAGGCCACCGCGTCGATATTGTAGACAAAGTGGTAGATGGCGTTGCCGACACCCGCGGCCCCGAAAGTCGCCGCAAACAGACGGACGCGCGGATTCTTCTTAAAGTACCGGGTGAAACAGGGATAAAAGAAGAAATCCATCAGCAGTTCTTTGAAGTAATAGTTGTAGCGGTTCCAGAACTCGGCCAGGGTACCGGCGGAGAGCGGACGCCACATCGCGCGCAGAGCCCGAAATCCGAACATTCGGGCGTAGACCACTACCACGCCATGCCCGATCGCCGTGGCGAAAAAAGTCTCCACAAGGTCGGAACAGTAAGCGATCGTGCGAACGAGCCACGGGGCGGGGTGCCCCATGATCGAGTCCCGGAACACCACGGCGAACGGCGGCACGGAGAGTCCGGCTCCGATTCCGAGCAGGCGGCCGAATGAGTGGCTCTCGGCCATCTCGCCGTGCACCAAAGACTGGAGGACGCGCAGAATCGCGGTCAGCAACATCAGCCACACCATGAGCTTGAGCCCTTTGATCTGAGTGATCGCGAGATCTTCCGCGGACTTCGCCTCAATCCGCCGCAGGTACGCGGCTCCCTTCGGGATCGGTAACGGCGTTACCACCATTCCGTACCAGACTGGTTGCCAGGTTCCGAACTGAGTCGCCAGGGGACTTCGACCCCGGGCGCCCCGGTCCGCAACAGAGTACGCGGCGAACCAAAGAAACCAGGCCAGCGCTGCGGTCGCAGCCCACATCCAGGCTCGCGCCAGCCCGGGCATGGGCAGTTCCACCGCAAGGCAGGCAAGCGTCACCACCGTGACGATCATCAACACGATCGGACGCCGGATGAGCCCCGACTTGGGATTTCGGAAGGCGCAGGCGGTGAAAGCCGCCCAAAGAACCAGAGCCCCGACCGTGGCGGCGTATTCGATCGGCGTCGCCATTGCCGCCGGCAAACGCTCGCGTTCGAGGATGGTTCGGAGTCCGATCCACGTCATGTTCGGAATCGTGAACCGGAACAACCACCAGAGCGTTCCCGCGGCGGCCAGTATGCGGCGGCGCGACGGAAAAAAACTGGCAAGCGCGGCGAAGGCCGTCAGTTCCATCGCCGCCGGAGCCTCGCGGAGCCGCAGCAGCCCGCCAAACAGACACAAAACCACAATCTTGCCGAGGGGGGTCGAGACAAATCGGACCGCACGCGGCGATTGGTCGACCGCCGGTATCAGGCGGAATCCGCGCGCCGGGCGCGGATTCGCTCCCTGTGAGGTTTCTTTAGCTGCGATTGGCTGCAATGAAGTTCAGCAGTTCGTCGACGGTATCGAACTGGGTTTGATCGAAATCCGTGGTCGAAAAGTCCACACCGTAATGCGATTCCAGGAACATCACAATCTCGACGGTGTCGCGAGATTCCAGCCGGCCGCTGAGAATCAGCGACTCCGAATCTTCGAAACCACGAGTATCCCCTTTGCGGGAGAGCAGGCCATCAAACAGGTCACGGACCTGAGTGCGATCGTTCATACGCCTTCCTTTAACATGGCAACCAGAGCCTTTCGATCCGTCTTGCCGCTGGCGTTCAGCGGCAACCGATCCAGAACGCAAATCCGGGACGGGACCATATAAGCGGGCACGGCGGCGCGCATGGCGTTCCGAATGTCGTCGGCCGGCCGATCGCTTCCGGCCACGAAAGCCACGATACCGGATGCGGCGCCGTTGTCTTCAAGCGGCCATGCCACGCTGGCGGCGAGGTCGGTTCCGGCGGCGCGGCGGAGATGCGCATCCACTTCTTCGAGTTCGACCCGATTGCCCAGCACTTTCACCTGGTTGTCGATCCTGCCAAGGTGATGGAAGACGCCTTGCGAATCCCGGTAGGCCAGGTCGCCCGTCCGGTACCAGCACTTTCCGTGGATAACCGGGAAAGCGGCGGCCGTTCGTTCGGAATCGCCGAAATAGCCCGCGGCCAGCTGCGCGCCGCCCAGGACTAATTCTCCGCTCTGGCCATCCTCCAGGGGCTGCAGATTCGGGCCGAAAATCGCGGCGTCCGTGCCCGGATAGGGCTGGCCGATCGCGATCACGCCCCGCCCGGGGGTGGAATAAGGCGGATCGTCCACCGGCTGCAGAGTGCAGGCGATCGTCGCCTCGGTGGGCCCGTAGAGATTCTCAACAACTGATTTCGGAGCGGCTCTGCGCCACGCCAGCGCCGTGCTCTCACCCAGGGCTTCCCCGCAGAACAACGAGAGCCTGAGAGAGGGGAATATGCCGGCGGGAAGCATGTTCATACGATCCATCAGGGCCGCCGTGGAAGGCACCGAAAACCACACCGTCAGATTGTTCTGCACGATGAATCTCCGGGGCGCCATGAGCTGCGTTGCCGGAAGCACGTGAAGCGAAGCTCCGGAGCGCCAGGTCATGAACATATCGAAAACCGAAAGGTCGAAAGTGGTCTCGAAAGTCTGCGAAAGCCGATCGGCGGGCGTCAGTCGGTAACGTTCCTGCATCACGCTCATGAAGCGCTCGACCGCGCCGCAGGGGACCATCACGCCCTTCGGCTCGCCCGTGGTGCCCGAGGTGAACATGATGTAGGCGATGTCGGAAGCCGAGCGCTCGGCCGGTTTCAACGCGGGCTCCGTGTCGATAACTGCCGAGCCCTCTTCGGAAACTTCGGCCGCGTTCTTTCCGGATATCAGAAGCACCGGGGGGAAAGTATCCTCGCCCTGGCGTAGCGAACTCACCCGCGACAGGCCGTTATTATCGACAATGATGGCCTCCGGCCGAAGCCGGCTCAGGATCGATTTCAAACGAATCTCGGGCAGTTTCGGGCTGAGAGGAACGTATGCAGCGCCCGCCCAGCCGGCCGCGAGAATCCCCGCATAGACTCCATAACTCCGCGACGCAAGCACGGCGACATGCCGGGGGGTGCCACAACGAGCCAGAATCCACCCCGCCGACGCACAAACAGTGTCGCGCAGGGTGCCATAAGAGTATTCGAGACCCTCGACCGAAACAGCGAGAAGATCGGGTGCGTCTTCGGCTGTTCGACTAAATCCCGTTACGATATTCATTCCGCAGTGTGATAATTATGCCATAAACGAGGCCACGGATCCGGCGCGGCGCGGCTGGACGGGGCCGCCTGATTTCTAACGAATACAGAGCCTGGCCAATCCCGGCCGGGGCCGATTCGGGCGTCGATGTGCCGCCACGCTGACGAGAACATTCCCGTATCGATTGTTCAATCGCTTCGCGAACACGGCCTGCGGCGCCCCAGGCCTCGGGAAAACGGTTCGTCACTCGCCCTGCAGTCCGGAATCAACCTTCTGGTTTCCCGCCTCCGGCGCCACGATTTCAGATAAATCCGGGACTTTCCTCAAAACGAACGCTTATTCGCCGGCTTTCATCGCTCCGGCAACCCGGCGGCCCCCGTCCGACCCGCCAGGCCATGCTATCTTAACCCAGTGTTCCCGAAGCTCCGCGCCGTACGCACGCCGGCAATCGTCCTCGCTTTGATGTGTTTCGGCGCGGTTGTATGTCTCCATTTCGGCAGAAACGGCTTCAATCCGCTGGATCAATCGATCGTTTTCGACGGCGGCTGGCGTATTCTTTCCGGCCAGGTCCCCTTCCGGGACTTCTCCGCGCTGACGGGGACCACTCCCTCGGTCGTCCAGGCTCTCTTCTTTCGCATTTTTGGCGTCAACTGGTTTGCCTACTGTCTCCACGCCGCGTTCTTCAACGGGCTGTTTTGCGTGCTGGTGTACTGGATGCTCCGCGTCTTCCGTCTGCCGGTCGCGTCTTCTTTCTTTTACGCCCTTTGCAGCGGACTGGCCTTCTATACGCCGGTCGGAACGCCCTACATGGAGCAGCACGGGTTTTTCTTCCTTCTCGTCACCATGCTGGCGCTGGTTCATCTGTTTACCAGCCGCCGCGTGCGGACTGGCCTGTGTCTTGGCGTGGCGGCGTCTTTGTCCTTCGTGGCCATGTGTTTCTCCAAACAGAACGTCGCGCTTTTCGCCGCCTTGCCCCTTCTCACCCTCTCCGCGCTCTTTCTGCGGAAGAAAGACGCGCGCGCGAAACTGGGCCTCCTCACCGCCGGCGCCGGCCTTGCGCTGCTCCTTTGCTGGCTCGCCACACTGGCCCTCGGGATTTCACTTTCCACACTGGAACTGGAGTTTATCCGGATCCCGCTGCTGGTGGGCGGAGGCCGGTTTACGGGGCTGGAACTGGTTCTCGGTGCGCTGTTTCCGCAAAACTTCGCTCTGATTTCCGTCGGCCTGTCGTCAATTCTGTTCGCCGCCTCGCCATTTGCATTGCGGGGGGCCAGCCGGGCGCAGATTCCCTTCATCCGAAAATCCATCGGTTTCCTGGCGTTGGCCGCTTCGCTCGAGGTCGCCTGTATGCTGTTCGCAAGGAATACGGTGAACCAGAAGGAAAATGCCTTTCCGTTTCTCTTCCTGTCCCTCGGTTTTTTGGATGCAGCCGTGCGCCGGATGCCGGCGTTCCGGCATCGCACGCTGTTTCCGGTCGCCGCATTGGCGCTGCTCACAATGCGTGAGGCAGTCCAGTTCCGGCACTATGACGCCATTCGGAGTGTTGCCGACATCGTCTTCGAACCCGCCCGGGTGATCCCTTTCCGGACGCCGGAGTTGCAGTTCATGCGCTATCAGATTTGGGACAAAGCCAATGAAATCACGGCGCCGGATCTCGACCGCGTCATCGACAACCTGCGCCGGTCTCCGGACAACTTCTTCCTGCTCGGCGATTACAGCATCCTTTATGGACTGACGGGTAAACCATCCGTTCTTCCTTCGCTCTGGATACACGAGGGCCTGGTGAAACCCGCGTTTCAGCGTCGGTGGATGTCAGCCTACGAATCCCACCTGCTCGCGAATCTGCATCGCTATCGGGTGAAAACCATCGTCCTGGAAGGCAGCCACCCCTACTTTGACGTCACGCTCCGCACCTTCCCCGCGGTGCAAAAGATGGTTACCGAACGGACGGAATCGGTCGAAGTGATCGGACCCTACCGGCTGATTCATCTGAACAGCCGGTTTTAAGCCACGGTTGATCACTCGCCCTCCCAATCGAAGCGAATCCAGTCGATCGTGTAGTGTCCGGTGCCGGCCAGCAGACGCATGCGCACCGTTCCTTTCTCAAGCCGGATGGGATGCGCCACCGCTTCGCCAAAGCAGTGCCCGCCCTTCAGATCGCTGCCCCAACAACCGGTATTGGGAACGGCGATCGGCCCTGTCCTGTCGGTGCCGGCGAAGGCCACCCGGAAGTTGCGGCCGTTTTCCGGTGTCGCAACACGTGCGATCAGGCGATAGCGCCCGGTCCTCTGCACGTCCACCGTGTATTCCAGCCATTCGGTTGGCTCGATCCAGCCCACATCCACCAGCCCGAGTTTCGCGTCCACGCCAATATCCACGGAAGAATCACGGTAGCGCTGGTCCTGCGGCGCCTCATTGAGCCAGGTGGTGTCATGGTAAGCGGAATCGAACAGCGTGCCGTCGTCGAAATTCTCGGCTTCAATCCGCCCGGGAATCGGCCATGGCTTACCGTCTGCGCGAAACGTTCGGCGCTGCGCGCAGCCCGGCAGCAGGACAATCCACACGATGCAGACGGCTGCTGAAGCAGCCTGAAAGACTAGGGTTCTCACTCGTTCCGGATGTTACACTACAGAGTCGCATGGGAATTGCCGTCGTAGGTGCGGGAAATTGGGGTCGTAATTTAGTTCGGAATTTTGCCGGTTTGGGCAGCTTACATTGCGTTTGCGACGTTGACCCCGGCCGTCTCGCGGAAGCCGCGAAACTGGCGCCCGGCGCCCGCCTCACCCAAAGCTTTCACGAAATCCTGCGGGACCCGGCGGTGAACGCCGTCGCCATCGCGACGCCCGCGGAATCCCACGCACCCCTGGTGCGGGCGAGTTTACTCGCCGGGAAAGACGTCTTCGTTGAGAAGCCGCTCTGTCTTTCCCCTCGGGAGGGCCGTGAACTCGTCGATCTGGCCCGGGACCTCGGGCGGATTCTCATGGTCGGCCATCTGTTGCGCTACCATCCGGCCGTGGTGTCGCTCGAACGCCTCGTAGCATCGGGCGAACTGGGCGCGATCCGCTACATCTATTCCCAACGCCTCAATCTGGGACGAGTCCGGAAGCAGGAGAATGTTCTCTGGTCGTTCGCGCCGCATGACATCTCCGTAATCCTGGCGCTCACGGGGCAGCCGCCACTGGAGGTCAAGGCACACGGCGGGCGCTATCTGCACCATCAGGTGGAAGACGCCACCGTGGTCCTGCTCAGCTTCCCCAACAACGTGAAGGCCCACATCTTCGTGTCGTGGCTGCACCCGTTCAAGGAACAAAAACTGGTGGTCGTGGGCGAGCGCAGGATGGCGGTCTTCAACGATCTCGCCACGACCGGCAAATTAGTCCTCCATCCTTTTACTTACGAGGCGGAAGCGGCGAATCCTCAACTGGCTCCGCAGGCCACCGAGAATGTCGAATACGACCCGGCGGAACCTCTGCAGCGGGAATGCAGCCATTTTCTGGAGTGCATCCAGACGAGACGCGCGCCCCTGACCGATGGTGACGAAGGACTTCGGGTTCTCAGCGTGCTGGAGGCGTGCCAAAAGGCTTTATCTGTCCCAGGTACGGCGTTTGAGCCGGAACCCGCCCGTCCCGCGGACCCCGAGCCGGGGCAAAAAGCGACTTCGCCGCGAAGTGTGCACCCGACCGCCACGATTCACCCCTCAGCCTGCGTCGACGAAGGAGCGGAGATCGGCGCGGACACCCGCATCTGGCACTTCTGTCACGTCTCGGCGGACTCCACCGTCGGAAGCGGTTGCTCGCTGGGCCAGAACTGCTTTGTGGCGCCGGGAGTAACGCTCGGCCATAACGTCAAGGTGCAAAACAACGTTTCCCTTTACACCGGCGTGACCATTGAGGACGATGTGTTCCTCGGTCCCTCCTGCGTTTTCACCAATGTCTCGAACCCTCGTTCGCAGGTGGAGAGGAAAGCGTTGTACGAACCGACGCTGGTGCGCCGCGGAGCCTCGATCGGCGCGAACGCGACCATCGTATGCGGCGTGGAAATCGGCTCCTATGCGTTTATCGCGGCGGGCGCCGTGGTCACCAGGGATGTGCCCCCTTATGCGCTCATGTCGGGCGTTCCCGCCCGCCAGGTCGGATGGATGAGCCGGCACGGCCACCGGCTCATTGCGGACCACGGCGGACTCTATCGATGCCCCGAATCCGGTTTTACCTATCGCGACGAGGGTTCCGGCCGGCTGACCTGTCTCGATCTGCCGGAATCGACGGCGCTTCCGGAGCGGTTCCGCAAGGGAACCCGTTCGTTCCGGTCCTTTAAATAGAGCACAAAAAGCAGCCCGCGTTATCCTGATTTTTCATGAATGTCTTCCTCACGGGCGTCGCCGGTTTTATCGGCTCCAACCTGGCGCAGGCGCTGCTGGAACAGGGGCATTCGGTCGCGGGACTCGACGATTTTTCCGTTGGCACGCGGCTGAACCTCGAAACCTGCCTCCGGAATCCGCTGTTTCGTTTGGTCCAGGGCGACGTTCGCGACGCCTCCGTTGTGGAGCCCCTGGTGGCCGAAGCCGACACGGTGGTTCACCTCGCGGCCGGCAAGATCCCCCGTTATGAACACGCGCTGGACACCTTGTCCGTGAATATGAAGGGAACGCGGACCGTGGTGGCAGCCGCATCGCGGCACGGGCGGCATCTGGTTTTTGCGTCCACTTCGGATGTTTACGGCTGCAATCCCGACGTCCCTTTCCATGAGGGGTCCGCGTTCGTCATCGGCCCCGGAAACGTGCGCCGCTGGTCGTACGCTCTTTCCAAAGTCTACGGGGAACAGATCATCCGGACGCATGCCCGCGACACCGCTCTGCGCTACACAATCCTGCGCCTGTTCGGCGGGTACGGACCGGGGCAAAGTTTGACCTGGCGCGGCGGACCCCAGGCGGTTTTCATCGGCGCCGCCCTGCGCGGCGAACCGCTGCAGATTCACGGCGACGGGGAACAAACTCGCAGTTTCACCTACGTTTCCGACCATGTCGATGCGTTCCTGCGGGCCATCCTGACGCCGCCCCCCGAACACAATGTCTTTAACATCGGCTCGACGCGGGAAATCACCATTCGGGACCTGGCGACGCTGGTTTGGGCGGTGGCACGGGGAGGCGAGCCCCGTCTGGAGTTCATCCCCTATCGCACGTTCGGCAACTATCAGGATGTCCGCAGGCGCGTGCCGGACGTGACGCGCGCGAGCGAATACCTGCGCTTTACCGCGAAAATGCCCCTCGAAACAGGGCTGCAAAAAACCACCGAATGGCAGCGAAACCGGCTGGAGCAGGAGGCGCTGTGCAGTTGACCGGTAAGCTCTCGCCGCTCATGCGAAGCCTCCTTCCACTGCCGCCGGAAACCGCCGTGCATGCGCTGGGGCAGTCGCTGGACAGGGCGCAGCTGGACAGAGCTCTTGACGCTCTGGAAACCGCGCTCGAACAAGCGGCGTCCTCCCGCTCGCGCTTCGTTCTTCTGGCCGATGCCGATCCCCTGCTCGACAATCCCGACGAAGAGGCCTTTGCGACGCTGACTTCGCCGGACGCCCCGGCGGTGCTGCCTATGCTGGCCGAACAGCTGTGCTTTGGCTGGAGCACGGCGCACGATCTCCCCGTGACGGTCTTACACGTATTCGGCGCGTATGGTCCGGGGCAGGCGAATTCCTTTCTGGATCCGCTGTTCGAAGCGGCCGCCTCCGGCAAACCGCTGCCGCTTGGCGGTGTCGAAAACCCGCTTGGGGGCATCGGAAATGAAGTGAGGCTCACCTTCGTGGACGACGCCGCGGAAGCCGTGCGACTTGCCCTCGCGGCGCCGCGGGAGAGCGAGATCATCTCCGTAGTCGGCAGCAAGGTCGCCGTGGACGAACTCGCCCGGCTGGTTTGGGACGCAGCGGGTTGCTCGGGTGCACTCCGGTTGACGAACGCGCCGGCGTTTCCTTTCGAAAAACTCGCGGATTCCGCCAAAGCGGAGCGAATTCTCGGCTTCGTGCCGCGCGTTCCGCTCGCGCGCGGGCTGGCCGAAACCATGGCCTCCCACGCCCGGAGGTCCTGAGGTCTCGTGGCGCTTTGGTTTCTGATACCCGCCTACAACGAAGAGAACAATATTCTCGACACCCTGGCTGCCATCCGGCTGCACGCAGGCACGCGCGACCTGGCGGCGATCGTGGTGGTCAACGATGGAAGCGCCGATCAAACGAGCCGCGCCGCCCGCTCCCTTGCCGGCGAACTGCCCGTCCGGGTTCTGGACCATCCCGCCAACGCCGGTCCGGGCGCGGCCTTTCAAACCGCGTTTACGCATGCTCTCGCCGAGGCACAGGATGATGACCTCCTTATCACGATGGAAGCCGATAACACGGCCGATCTCAGCGTTCTTCCCGCCATGCTCGCCAGGTCGGAATACGCCGACGTGGTGCTGGCCTCGTGTTATGCCGAAGGCGGAGCGCTGCGAAACTGCCCCGCGAGCCGGCGCCTGCTGAGCGCCGGAGCGAACACACTCGTCCGGTACGCCCTGGGGCTCACGCGGTATCGAACCTGCTCCTCCTTCTTTCGGCTGCACCGGTGCGGTCCGCTGCGGCGGTTCGCCCTCGCCCGGCAGCCGTTGCCGCTCATTTCCGAGTCCGGCTTCACTTGCATGGTGGAAGTGCTGTACCTGCTGCACCGCGCCGGGTTCCGCATCGAAGAAGTTCCCGTGACCGTGGACTGGCGGCACCGTCAGGGAGTGAGTTCCATGCAGGTTTCCCGGACCATATCCCGTTACATCGGCTTTCTCGGGCCACTTTTCCTCCATCGTTTTGCCGGCACGGAATCGCCCTCCAATCGGTCGTAAAATGCCGGAGACCGCAGTTCCGCACCCGGACAGAATCGCCGTGATCGGCGGCGGCTTTACCGGCCTTGTTCTTGCCTGGCGCCTCGCGCGGCAGGGCCGCGCCGTCACGGTCTTCGAGAACAGTCCGCAACCAGGGGGGCTGGCGACGTACCACGACTACGGCGGCTTCCTCTGGGACCGCTTCTATCACGTGATTCTTCCGCAGGACGCCCACCTGCTCGGCCTGATCGGCGAACTGGGTCTGAGCGAAACGCTGGTGTGGTCGCGGCCCCAAACCGGCTTTAACGTTGCCGGAACCTTTTATCCCTTCACCACGCCCGCGGATCTGCTTCGCTTTCCGCACCTCTCTTTGCCGCAGAAACTGCGCCTGGCGCTGGGCACCGCGTGGGCGGCGCGCCTGGCCAATCCGGCAAAACTACGGGACATCTCCCTGGCCGACTGGCTGATACCGGTCTTCGGCCAGGCGGTCTTCGAACAGTTCTGGAAGCCGTTGCTGCTGGCGAAACTGGGCGAAGCGTACCGCGAAACGTCGGCGTTGTTTCTGTGGACCTACCTGCGCCGCCTCTATGCCGCGCGGAGCGGCGCGAACCGCCGCGAGATGTTGGGCCATGTCAGCGGCGGATACCATGCCATTCTGGCGCGGCTGGAATCCGGTATCGCCGCGGCCGGGGGCGAAGTGCGTTGCGACAGCCCGGTGCTGGCCGTCAAACCCGCCCGCGACCGAGCCATCGCGGTCGACACCGCCAACTCCAGCGAACTCTTCGACCGCGTCTTTTTTACGGGACCGGCATCCGCCCTGCGCGCCGTAACGCCGCCGGGCTTTCTGCCGCCTGCCCCCGAAACGCTGTACCTCGGTGTCATCTGTCTGGTGCTGGTCACCGAACAGCCGCTGCTGCCCTTCTACGTCACCAATCTTGCCGACTCCGCCATTCCGTTCACCGGGATTGTCTGCGTATCGAATGTCGTTGGCCCCGCCCATACCGGCGGTTCTTATCTGACCTACTTCCCGAAATATCTGGCAATGAACGATCCTCTGTTTGATCGGCCGGCCGAAAAGCTTTCCGAGATGTTTTTTCAGGCGGCGTCCCGGCTTTTCCCCGATCTGAGCAAAGGAATCCTGAAATCTTCCCACCTGCATATGGCGCGCCGCGTTCAGCCCATCCAGACCCTCGGACAGGCAAATCCGGCGCCGCCCGTCGCGACCGGACACCCTTCCCTTTTCCTGATCAACAGCGCGCAGTTCGCGACCAACACGTTGAACAATGATGCGGTCGTTGAACACCTCACGAAAGTCTTGCCCGGTCTCATCTAGTGGGGAATTCACCTCGACCGGTGGCCCCACTCTCGGTGGACCTCGATGACCATTGGGCCTACCTGCGCACCCGCGGCGACCGGAACTGGGAATCCGCCCCTTCGTATCTGCAGCTTGCAGTGCCCCGCCTGCTCACTCTGCTGGAACGTCACGGGATTCGGTGCACATTTTTCCTGGTGGGAAAAGATGCGGCCATGGACCGCAACCGGGAACTGTTCGCCCGCATCGCGGCATCGGGCCACGAGATCGCGAATCATTCGTTCGAGCATGAACCCTGGCTGCATCTGTACCGGCCCGGAGACCTGGCGGACGACCTGCGGCGCAGCCACGACACGATCGCGGCCGCCACGTCTTCGGCGCCGGTCGGCTTCCGCGGACCCGGTTACAGTCTTGCGCCCACGCTGGTTCCTCTACTGCACCGAATGGGATACCTGTATGACGCCTCGGTCTGCCCGAATCTGCTCGCTCCCGTGGCGCGTAACCTTTACCTTCGCGGCGTTCACCTGACCCCGGAACAAATGGCGCAACGCCGGCAACTGGGCGGGTCTTTTCTCAACGGATTCGGCTCCATTCGACCGTATTTCTGGCGTTTTGCCGAAAATGCCCGCCTTCTCGAAATCCCCGTA
Source organism: uncultured Acidobacteriia bacterium (assembly GCA_903851195.1). Classification (GTDB taxonomy): domain Bacteria; phylum Acidobacteriota; class Terriglobia; order Bryobacterales; family Bryobacteraceae; genus BOG-234. The sequence goes on along the minus strand of CAINNJ010000063.1, from coordinate 67,995 downwards.
ACAACATTTCCCGGACTGAAGATACCGTTTCACCCCTCTTACATCGGGGCACTGGGAGCGACGTCGCTGGCTTTGGCCCGGACTTACTTCAGCGCCGCGGTCCTCGCGTGCCGGGCGACCGGCGTGCGGCCATCGCTCGTGATTCACCCGCCCGACATTCTCGGCGCCGACGATGATTCCGGCATCGGGTTTCTCTCCGGGATGTCCCTATCGGCCGTTCGGAAAATGGAACTGCTGGAGTTTCAACTGCGGACTCTGTCGCGGTATTACACACCGGTGGCGCTCCGGAACTACGCACGGGAACTGCGGGACACCGCGCTGCCTGTCCGAACTCACCCTTAATAGCGCAGCAAACTTTCCGCGATGCGGCGAGCCGCGGCGCCATCGCCATACGGTTGGCCGATTTCGCCGGTGCTGCCCCAGGCCGCCTCCACCGCTTCGACCACCCGCGCGGCCGACCGTGGCGGGGCCAGGCGATTCCAGCCCAGTTCCACCGTCTCGACCCACTCCGTGGAATCCCGCGCGGTGACGCAGGGAACGCGATGAAGAAAAGCTTCCTTCTGCAGACCGCCCGAATCGGTAAGAACCACCGCCGCACTCGCGGTCAACAGAGTCATGTCGAGATACCCCACCGGTTCCATGAGACGCAAACCGGCTGGCTGCCCTGCCCCGGGCCACGTCTGCAGCGCCTTCCGCGCGCGCGGGTGAACGGGCCAGACAACAACGTGATTTTCCGCGATTCTCGCGACGCCACTCAGCAGATTCGCAAGCCTTTCGGGATCGTCTGTGTTCTCCGCGCGGTGCAAGGTTACAAGAACATAGCTGCCCGGAACCAGCGCCAGAGACTCCAGGATCCGGCTCCGCGCTTTCGCCCGCTCGCGATAAAACAGCAGCGCGTCGACCATCACGTCGCCGACTTCTTCAACCCGCGCGCCGGAAACCCCCTCGGCGGCCAGATTGCGGACCGCAGCAGCGCTCGGCGCAAACAGCCTGGCCGACAAGGTATCGACCAGAACCCGGTTGATCTCCTCCGGCATGCGCCGGTCAAAGCTGCGCAGGCCCGCCTCCACATGGGCGATCGGCAGGCAAAGCTTGGACGCGGCAAGAGCCCCGGCAAGAGTGGAGTTGGTGTCACCGTAGAGCAGAACCCAGTCCGGCTGGTGCTCCAGCATGGTGTACTCCAGCATGGTGCGCTCCAGTCCAACCAGCATTCTGGCCGTTTGTTCAGCGTGTGTGCCGGATCCGGCCTCCAGATTACGATCCGGCGCGCCGAGTCCCAGTTCGTCGAAGAAGACCTGTGACATGGCGGCGTCGTAATGCTGCCCCGTATGCACCACCGATTCGACGATTCCCGCCGCCCGAAGCGCCAGACTGACGGGGCCCGCTTTAATGAACTGCGGCCGCGCTCCGACTACGGTCAGCACCTTCATAAGCGACCCCCTCACCTTTTCCGGCTACAAGCAGCACCTGGTCCGCCACGTAAGCTCTCATCTCCCCGGTCAGTTCGGGATAAACCGGTAAAGCAAGCACTTCGCGGCAAGCCTGTTCCGCATGAGGAAGATCGCCGGCCCTGCCGCCAAGCGGACGGAAACACTCCTGCAAATGCAACGGGACGGGATAATAAATCTCGCTCCCGATCCGGCTATGCGTCAGGTGCTCGCGCAGCCGGTCGCGATCGTGCGCCCGAATCACGTACTGATTGAAAACGCTGACACACTGGGGAAGAACGTGGGGCGTTTCCACAGCCGATCCCCGGAATCGCTCGTCGTAATAAAGAGCATTCGCCCTGCGCTTCCCGGACCAACTGTCGAGATACTGCAACTTCACCAGCAGGACGGCAGCCTGCACCGGATCCAGCCGGAAATTACCGCCAACGAAGCGATGAAAGTATTTGGGCTTCGCGCCGTGATTCCGCATCGTCACGAGCCGTTCGAACAAAGCTTCGTCGTTCGTCACAATCATGCCGCCGTCGCCGATTCCGCCCAGGTTTTTGCTCGGGAAAAAGCTGAAGCATCCGGCTGTGCCCATGCTGCCCGCGCGAAGTCCCCGATAAGTCGCCGAAATGGATTGCGCGGAGTCTTCCACCACCGCGAGGCCGTGGGCTCCGGCGACAGCGAGAATCGGGTCCATGTCGCATACCTGTCCGAACAGGTGCACCGGCATGATGGCCCTGGTCCTTCGCGTAATGGCGGCGCCCAGTTTGTCGGGATCCATATTAAACGTGCGCGGATCGATATCGACGAAGACCGGCCGGGCGCCGGTTCGTGCAATGGCGCCGGCGGAAGCAAAGAAGCTGAACGGACTGGTAATCACCTCGTCGCCGGGTCCGATATCCAGACTCATCATGCAGTTGAGCAGCGCATCGGTGCCGCTTGAGGCGCCCACCGCGAACCGGCATCCGCAAAGGTCCGCGATTTTACGTTCCAGTTCGAGAACTTTCGGCCCTCCGATAAAAACCTGCGATTCGAAGACTTCGGCCAGCGCGGCGAGTACTTCGTGCTGAATTGCGTCGTGCTGGACCTTCAGGTCCAGAAGAGGAATTTCCATTCGTTTTATTGCCTGTTTTAACGTGGTTGGCTGATGCGCCGGGGAAATCACTCCGGCTTTTTCGGAACTTTGCACTTCCAGCCCGGACTCTCCTGCCGGAGAACAGGACAGATCCCCGAGAGCAGATCGTACTGAAGCTTCGGCGTGAACGAGGTCAGGTAGGGCTGCAGGTTGCCGCGGAGAAAACCGCTTGCAAGCTGCGCGTACACCGGATCGCCCTTGACTTCCTCATCGTCGTAGAAGGGTTTGGTAGCCACGATGAGATGACGGGCCGGATCGCCGCCCGGAAGATCCTTCGCCAGAGCGATGTATTTTTTGGTCGAAGCCGAAGTCATGAAAGCGGTGAACGCGGCGGCATCCGCGCCACACGGATCTTTGCCGCAGGCAGCCCGGTTCGTGACGAATGCATCCGAATACACCAGCCTGGGCGCGTCCGCTTTGTCTCCCCATGGCAGCGGCGTCAGGGAAAGCGACGCGGGCATGGTCTGGAAGTAGGCAAGAAAAAACGATCGTTCCGAAAACCCAAGGTCGGTGGCGGCGCGTTCACTCAGGAAGTCCTTTTCCACGGCTCCATCCGCGGCGTCGTGGAAAGTACCGTCGATGCAGGGATCGACATTTAACAGAGAGCAGTTGCCGCCGAACTTCGCGATTCTCTTAATGACGCCGCTGTCGATGGGCGCCGCGGCCGCGGCTTCGGCCGTCCCGTCCGGGTGGTTCTGGACGTGCGCCTGCAGGTAGAGGGCGGGAGTCGTCCAGGTTCCGTTAAGATCGCCGACCAGTCCGCGTCGCGCGGCCCCGGTTTTGTCCAGGTAAGCCTGCAAATCGGGGAATGTCCGGATTCCCGCCATGTCCCTCTCCGTACTGAAAAGAAAATCGGAACAGAGCCAGCTCGGCACGCCGTAAGGCTGGCCGTCGATGGTCGCCGCCGCCCGCGCCACGGCCAATGGCTCATCGCCGGTGATTCGCGCGGGGGTGATGAGTTGGTTATCTTTGAGCCATCTCAGAAACACCGTGTCGATCTCCGCCACATCGAAACCCTTCGCGGCGAGCACATTGTCCCTGAGACTGCTGAAACTGTAGACGTCGATCGACGGATCGATAACCAGGTTCAGAAGCACGTCGGAGTGCGCGGCCTGATACGTCGATGCCAGCCATCGGATCATCGCGGTGAAGCCCGTCCTGGGATCTGTCGGGATCGACGCGTAGAGCAGCACATTGAGGACACGCCGCTGCCGGCCGTTGAGAAACAGAACGCGGTCCGGACTCTCGGGCGTGATGTTCATCGCCCGCGTCTGCAGTCCCCCGCAGTCAGCCGTGTTGAGAACGCGATCTTTAGACCCGGCGGCGGGAGGAATCCGGAGCGTTTGTCCCGGCTCGACACGGAAAGGGACGGTTGCGTCGGCCCCGCTGGCTTTCGTGTAGCCATCGATCAGGCAGGTAACGGGCCGGCCGGAGAGGTTGTAGACTTCCAGTTCGCCGGCGCGCGCCGCCGGTCCCCCCGCAAGAACTGCGGCAAGCCACGCCGCGGCAAGCCACGCTTTTCGCGGACTGCGCTGCCCGGAAACACGCCGCGTTCTACCTGAATTTTTCATTTTTTGACCTTCGCTCCCGACGAATAACGGAATATATTCCTGATGATAAAACGCAACTCGTGAAAATCGCGTGAAACATGGTCCCATGCCAGGCGGACGTCGCGGGGCGGTTCCGGATCGGGGTGAGCTACCAGGCATCGGCCGGGCTCTGAATCAGAATCGCGGAAAGAAGCATCTCAATAGCCCTGCCGGCTGCCGCGGCCGGCACGGATCCGGGATCGGCCGCGCGTTGCAGCGCCACGCCGTGCGTCAGTCCCATTAAAGCGGTCGCAATCTCCCCGGCGTTCGCGGGCTCCGCTATTCCCGCTTTCTTCGCGAATAATCTCACCAGCCCCGCGATGGCTTTCCGCTGGTTCCGATAAAGCGCCGCGAAAGGCTCGGCAAATTCCGGGTGACGGACCGCGTGGAGTTGAAACTCCAGCGAGAGCATCGCCGGCACCTGGCTGTCGGGACTGCTGTATTTGCTCTTCAGAGCGATCAGAATCTCCCGCGCCGAACCGCTCTGTTCCAGAAGGAACTGCAAGCCGTTCAGTTCCTGGCGCATGTGTTCCCTGAGAAGCTCCAGGAACAACGCCTCCTTATTCCTGAAATTCGAGTAGATCGCGCCTTTCGAATAGCCGGCGTGCTCCGCAATCTGATCGACCGAGGCGCCCGCGAAACCGTCACGGATAAAAATCTCCCGCGCCGATTCCAGCAGGCTCTCGCGCGTGCGCTTTTGGCTCTGTTCTCTGCTCAGCCTCGCCACGAAAATTCCTCCGCGAATCCCGAATCCTGAATATACCAGACGTAATCCAAATACCAGTTGGTATCGGACTTACCACGCGAACTATATGACTTTCAGAACGGCATTCGTTACCGGTTCCACCGGATTGCTCGGCAACAACCTGGCGCGGGAACTCGCGGGCAGAGGGGTGCGGGTGCGGGCACTGGCCCGATCCCCCGAAAAGGCGGAGAAACAATTCAGGGGGCTGGACGTGGAAGTCGTGTCGGGAGACATGAAGAACGTCTCGGCTTTTGCGCACTTGCTGCGCGATCAGGACGTCGTGTTTCATACCGCGGCCTGTTTTCGCGAGAGCTACAAAGGGGGAAATCATTCCGAAGAACTCCGGCGGATTAATGTCGAAGGAACTTCCGGTTTGCTGAGCCACTGCTATTCAGCGGGTGTGCGCCGGTTCATTCACACCAGTTCCATTGCTGTTCTGGATGGACCGCCCGGAACGCTTGTGGACGAGACCATGCTCCGCCGGACGGAAGACGCCGACGACTATTACCGGAGCAAGATCCTCGCGGACCGCGAAGTGGACAGTTTCCTGACCTCGCACCCGGATTTCCATGCAACTTTCGTTCTCCCCGGCTGGATGCACGGACCCGGCGATCTTGGTCCCACATCCGCCGGCCAGGTTGTTCTGGACTTCGTCAACCGAAAGCTTCCGGGCGTCGTTCCCGGCAGTTTTTCGGTGGTGGACGCGCGTGATGTCGCTGCCATTCTGATCGCCGCCGCGGAGAGAGGGCGTCGCGGTGAGCGTTACCTGGCCGCCGGTCGCCACTCGACCATGGCGGATCATTTCGCAGTCCTCGAAAGGGTGACAGGGATCAAGGCGCCCCGGCGAAAGATTCCCGCCGCTTTGCTCTACCTTATGGCGGCGGCCGGCGAGGTTTGGTCCAGGCTGACCGGACAGCCCGTCCTGCTTGGCATGGCAACCGTAAGGCTGATGACCCGCGAGGCGGACCGGTCTCACTTCAATCACGCCAGGTCGGAGAGAGAACTCGGGGCCCGGTTCAGGCCGGTGGAAGAGACCATCGCGGACGTGGTCGCCTGGTATGCGAACAACGGGGCCTTTCGGGAACGTTTCCACGCTGCACCATCAAGGCCGGATCTGACCGCAGGGACATCCGCGGATTAGATTCGGTCGGAATCCACGCCTTACCGAAATTCCGGTTGGGCCAGTACACCCGCGGCTGTTATCCTGACTGCTCAGGCTCGTGCCACTGTCGAACCTATCCGAGCGCCTTTTTGGCCTTCTGTCCCGCAGAACCTCGTCCGGCACATTCCTTCCGGAAGTCGACGGTATCCGGTTCTTCGCCATCCTCGCGGTGATGTTTGAACATGCCGGCATCGATCTGGCTGTGGCGCGCGGACAGGGATACCAGGTCGGCTGGTCCCAGGGTCACGGGCTCTTACTGCGCCTCATCGGCGAGGGCTGGTTTGGAGTCGAGCTCTTCTTCGTGCTCAGCGGATTTATCGTGTCGCTGCCGTTCGCGCTGCACCGGTTTCAGGGCGCCCCGGCTCCGGCTATCAGCCGCTATTTCCTGCGCCGCCTGACGCGAATCGAACCCCCGTACATCATGGCTCTGACGGCGATGTACCTGAAGCCCTGGAGTTTTCGCCATTTCCTGCCGGATTACGCCGCGGGACTCATTTATTCCCACATGTTGATCTTCGGCGCGGCCAACCCTCTCGCCATATTCACGTGGTCCCTCGAAGTGGAGGTAAGCTTCTACCTGGTCGCTCCGTGGCTTACCCGAATCTACCGGTTCCGCAACAAACGGCTTCGGTGGCTCCTGCAACTGGCGATGATAGCGGCGGTGGCATGGCTCGCGCAGTTCGGTCCCCCGATGCCTCGCTTCAAATCCACTTTCGCGCAAATGATGAATTACTTTCTGGCCGGCATTCTCTTCGCGGACCTCTACGCCTCCGGCCTGATTCGGCGCTCCGCGCGGTTCATCTGGGATATCGTGGCCATCGCCGCTTCCGCGCTGCTGGCCATTCTGATAAGCAGACCGGCCGCCTCGTTCTTCTGGCTCGATCCGATCCTGATCCTCCTCATCTTCACCGGAATATTCGGGGGCAGGTTTCTGAACCGGCTTTTCAGACTGCGGGCCCTGACCGCAATCGGCGGCATGTGCTACACGCTCTACCTTTGGCACGGCCTGATTCTGATGTCGCTGCCGTACCGCCTCAAGGAACTCTTCTTCGCTCTCAGCTACACGCGCGGCATCCTGCTCTACTGCCTGCTCATCGTCCCCGCCATGATCGCCATCTGTGTGCCGATCTACCTGCTGACCGAGAAGCCGTTCATGAATGGCCCCGGCTCGCGACTCCTTGAAAGCCGGCTGCGCGCTCTTGGACGGATCTGGAAATCGCCGGCTGAACAGACCGCTGAAATCTCGGGTTAAATTGCCGCGGCTTTATTTACGGGCGCTTTTCTCAACGGCGAGCGAGCCGCCTTCCAGCCAGCGTTGCACTCGCAGCACTTCATCCCGGTCGGCGCCCGCTCCCGTCTCTCGCGGCAGATAAATATCCGGCGGAACTCCCGCGATGTCCACCGGATTACCGGGAATTCGTTTCGACCGGGATGTCGCGTACCAAAGCCGCCGCTGTCCCGAAGGAAGTTCGAACGGACGCAGATTCGAATAATCGAGAGAGCCGTAAGTCCGTCGGCCAATCAGCTTCACCTGAAAGCTCTGACGCGCCACCAAAGCGAACTCCTCGCACGAACTCCCGCAGTCATGATCGATCAGAACCGCCACCCTCGACGGGCGGCGCGGTTCCAGCGGCTTGACCCGATCGAGATCCAGCGCGCCACTGTCATCCTGCGCGACATACTGACCCGTGGCGGTTTTCCGCATCCGGTCCGCGCCCTCCTGCAGCGCCTTCTCGCACACTGTGTCTCCCGGAGAAGCGATTCCGCAGTACCGCGTCCAGCCATCGATATTCGCGGGTGTTGCCAGCAACTCACCGCTCACCGTCGCCACCTCGTCCGCCATGAGCCAGGCGAGCAGCGGTGCGTAACTGCTGTCGCTGCCGCCGCCGTTGGCGCGCACGTCGATGATCCAGTCCGGATGCGCGGCCAGCGTCCCATGATTCTTCTTCAGCAGTTCGATCAGCGGCTCTCGATTGTAATCCTCAAAGTTTTTCAGCGTAATCAGGATCGTTTTCGGCGATAGCACTTCCAGGGTGGGTGTATTCCTGCGGCGCCGCGCCGCAATCTCCTCCCGTGAAGGCTCCGGTCCTCCCGAAGCGACACCGAGCGTCTGCAGTCCCAGATGCCCTTTACGCCACGCGGTCAGATAGCTGCGCAGCGCCGTTTCGCAGCCCGCCGCGTCCTTCGCGTTCAGCGCTGCGTTTCTGGCCGCGGCGAAGGCGTCGTCAAAGTGCTTTTGTCCGAACTGGGCCAGATGATCTTTCGCGCCCGTATCATTTTCCAGAAGAAATCCGGGAATCACCTCCAGATCCTTCACGCAGAGTGCCCCGGCAGACTCCTGGCCCCTCGAATCCGCCGAAAGGCACGCAATCATCGCTACCACCAGAGCCAGCGTTCTCGTCATCTCAGAATCCTTCCGCGAAAATTCCCGCCGCCGCGAGCCCGGACAGGAAAGCGCCTTCCACCCGCGATCCGCCGAACGCATCGCCCGCGATCGCCAGTGGAGCCGGTTCGCGCGAAAACAGGCACAGCGGCAGGTCCCCGGTTGTCGGCTTACTGTATTTCCAGCGATGCAGATGCCATTCGGTGGCCGGTCCTCCCATCCACGGCGCCGCCGCCTCCAGCAGTACCGCCGCAACCTCATCGCGGGGTGAATCGAAATAGCGATCGGAAAAATCGGCCCGCGCGTGAATCGTGAGCGCCGCATTTCCCCGGGAAACTCCCTTCGCGCTGTTATCGGCAATCCACTCGATCGGTCCGCTGGTCGGCCGAATATAGCCCGGAAACGGCACCTTGCCCGGTCCGTCAAGGGCTGCGAGCAGGGCATAGCAGGGGTCGAAAACGATGCTGTTGAGCACAGGAATGACATCCGGCTGCAGGCGCGTCGCGATACCCGCCAGCAACTCCGCCGTCTGCGGCGCAGGCGGCGTCAGCAGTAACACGCCTGCCCGAAACACTTCGCCCGAATCCGCCATCACGTTCCAGCCGGCCCCGGACGGTTCCACACTCCCAACCCGACTCGCCCTTCGGACATCCAACCCCTCCGCCAGATGGCCGGCAAGCGCGCTCATGCCGCCCTCGGCCCGGTATCGCGTGTGCGCTTCGTGCTCGAACCCATCCTGGGTGAACCACGGCGCCACCCAACCGGCGGACTCCCACCGGCGAATAGCTTCCCCGAAACGGACGTCCCGCGCCGTGAAGAACTGCGCCCCGTAATCGAACTGCCCGGATCCCACCGATCGCGTGGCCATGCGGCCGCCGAAACCGCGCCCTTTATCCAGTAAGGTGACTTCCCAGCCGCGCGCCTGCAGTGTCCGGCCAGCGGTCAGGCCCGCCATCCCCGCCCCGACAATGACGCAGGATTTTCCAGGCTCCGCGAATTTTCCACCTTCATCGAACGGGCGTCGGGGGCGTAACGGTGGCCCAGCGCTCCACGATCTTTCCATTGGCAAAGCGCCAGAGCACGAACCCGTGAAACTCGACTGCAACGCCCGAAGCGCTGTCCGTCCCGCGCCAGATGTTGCGAACCATCACTTTATCCGCCTCCGCAAGAATATCCTCCACCGATACCCGGATATCCGGCCACTTCCTGTAAACGCCCTCCATCATGATTTTGGCGGCTTCCGGACCGACGGCTTCTCCACCCGGCTCGTCGTGATCGAGGAAGTCTTCACTGAAACTTCGGTACGCAATGGAGGAGTCCTTCTGGTTCACGAACACCTCAAAATGATGCAGGACAAACTGCTTCATCTCCTCGGGAGAAAGCCCCGGAGACGCCTTTGCAGGAACTGGATTCGTCGTCATCTTTTCGCTCCCTTTGTCGGTTGATGCCCGTCGCGCGGATCCGGCTCAGATTTTTTTGGCCATCCGGACGGGAACTATGGTGGCCGATCGGCAGTACCATGTAACCGAGGTCCGACACGATGAACGATTCGCATCAGAAAGCCGCCGAAATGCACCAACTCGCGGCGCACGCTCACAACGCGGCCATGGAACATCACGCAAAAGGTGACCACCTGAGCGCACACGAGTCTTCCAGGCAGGCACTGGACCACGCAACGAAAGCCTTTGAACTGGCGCAGGAGGCGCACCGTCAGTCGTCGCATCATCTCCCTGAATAGAACCGCGAGAGCGGCCGAATTCCCCGGTCCCCCAACTTCACCCAACTATAATTTGCTCATCGGCATGAGGAGGCAAACGTGCTGTCTTTGGGTGAGTTGTGGGCAGAGACCAGAGTGGCGGCAAGGATGATCAGGATGAATCCGGAGCAACGGCGGGCTTTCGAATCGCTGGAACTAAGGGTCCGGGCGATCCTTCCCGAGGAGTATCAGGACTGCTATGACGAAGTAGAGCCCGTGTCCATGGGCTCGGCAAGCCTGAAATTCGGGCGGGACGGCAAGGTGGCGTGGCAGGACATGTGGGTCACCTTCTGCGACCTGGCGATGGCCGGTGGGCCACCTCACAAAGGCCGGCTGCTGCTGCCGGGCTCGCGAACGGAAGTCGAGGCCGATCCGGATCGCTACCAACACGCCGTGGACGAGATCTGCCGCGGAATCACGATGCTGACGGAACTTCCTGCTGCAGCGTCCCCGGTTCCTGGCTGGATTCGCGTGGAATGCGCCACCGCGACAACTGCCGCATGGCTCGCCCGGGCGATTGTGATGGAGAACGTCTCCGCGCGTTGTGAAGGAACAAATCTTTACTTACCTGCCGGACCCGCGTACCGAATCGAAAAAGAAATTAAAAACGTAATCACGGCGATGGCGAAAACTTGCCATTACTGGCTGGACCATACGCCTGCCGCCCAGCAACGGCAAATTGAAGATCTCTTCGGGGCCATAGCGGCGGAGTCGCCGCTGATCCAGCCCGCCGCAGCCGGTTTTGACGTACTGCCTGACAGCGGGCCGGTTGATATCGGGCCGGCTAATATCGATCCGCAGGTCCGGAACCAGATGGCCTCGAACATCCAGGCGGCTACCGGACTGGTCGCTTCGGAAATCTCCTGCGACGGCTGGTTCGGGGTGGTTTGCCCGGACATGAAGGCAGCCATCTGGATGATGCGCGCGATGGTGGTCAGTAATGTTCTGGCGCGCCGCGAAGACACGACTCTGTTTGTCGCGATCAATCCCGTCACCGATCCGGGCGGTGAAATCGTGACCCGAATTCTCACCCGTGTGCACGGTTTCGCGCGCGTGCGCGACATTTTGTAGCCATTAAGGCCAGCCGTGTCCGGTTTCGGACTATTTCACTTGAGCCGCTGCTAAAATCGAGTACGAATTAGCGGCCCGCCTGTTCGCGGTCCGGACCGCCAATTCCCGAAACAGAGGAAGAAATGGACTGGAGTCAGGCAGGCTACGCGGTGCCGGGTTTTCTCGTGCCGTTCTTAGCGACCGTCGCGGCGGCCTTCCTGGCACGGCGCAGATCCGCTTCCGGCGGAGGCGACGAACTTGCCGGTCGTCAGCTCGGCCGCTGGGCGGTCGGCCTCAGCGCAGCAACCACCGGCTCCAGCGGCTTCATCGTCACGGGAGCCGTCGGCCTCGGCTACACAACAGGCGCCGGCGCCCTTCTGCTGCCGCTCGGCTGGCTGGCCGGAGATCTGATTTTCTGGGCTCTGTTCCCCGGCAGGCTCAACGCTCTGGCCCGCGACACCGGCGCGGTCACCATACCGGAACTCATCGCCCATCCTTTCTCGGGACGCTGGAAACAGTTCACCATCGCGGCTTCGGCGATCCTCATCTTCTGCCTTCTCATGCCGTATGCTTCGGCGCAGTGGATGGCCGGACAGAAAATCGTCGGCGGCGTCTTTGGCCTTCCCCCCTGGCAGGGAATTCTGGTCGTGGCGTGCCTGGTGATTTCCTACTCGACCATCGGCGGCTTTCGTGGCTCCGTCTACACGGACCTGGTACAGGCCGTCATCCGGATCGGCGGAACTCTCCTCGCCCTGGGAAGTCTTGTCTTTTATGCCGCGAATATGCCGGCTTTCGCCGTGAATATCCGCGCGGCCGGCCCCGCCTATTTATCGATGTTCTCGCCCGGATTCTACCCTGTCCTCGGGATTCTGTTCGGGTTCGCGGGCGCCGCCATTGGCTTCGGCCTCGGCCAGCCTCAGGTCACCTCCCGCTATCTCGCCGGCCAAAGTCCGGACGAAACACAGGCCGCGCGCTGGATCTACATTCTTTTCGTGCAGGGCACATGGGTGGCCATGACCGTCTTCGGCATTCTTCTGCGCGGCGTAATCCCTGGCCTCGCCGATCCCGAAACCGGTCTCAGCGCGTTCTTTTCCGCAAAGATGAACCCCTTCCTCGCGGGCGTCATCTTTGCCGATATCTTTGCCACCATCGCCGCGACGGCGAATGGCATCCTCGTGGCCATCGCCCAGATTTTCCGGCGCAATCTCCTGCCCTCGCTGATGAAGACCAGCGCCGCGCGAAATGAGTTTACGGTCGCTCTCGTCGGGGCTCTCTCCATCGGCCTCTCTGTTGTTGCCCGGCTCGGTGGCGCAAACCATCATCGTCACGGCATCCCTTTTCGGCGCCGGTCTCGGAGGCGCGGTGCTGATTCGAGCCATGGGCTGGAGATGCAACGGACTCAGCATGTTTTGCGCGATCCTCACCGGCATCCTGACGGGCCTCGCCTGGCGCATAGCGGGCTTCGCCGATCACGTCAATGAATCGGCCATCGGCTTACTCGCGGCCATTCTTGTCAACGCGCTGGTCGTGCGGAGTATGGATTCCTTCCGATATTCCGGCACGCTGGCGAACCCTGTGCTAAATTACGACGAAGCGTCGCCAGCCGCCTCCGAGTCCGAGGATCCCGTTCGAAATTCCTGAAGGAGAACTCATGATCCGAAGACTCTGTCTTCCCGCGGTAATTCTTGTCTGCAACTCGTTCGCCCAGACATCGCCCACACCGGAACGGGAAGCCGCCATGAAGGCGGATCTGGCCGGCCAGATCGATGCCATGAAGAAGCAGGCACAGGTCATGGTCGACAGCGTCTTCAGTTTCGGAGAACTCGGCTTCCAGGAGTTCGAGACGCAAAAGTACCTCACCGGCATCCTCGAAAAAGAAGGCTTCCGCATCGAGCGTGGCGTGGCGGGCATCCCCACCGCCTTCGTCGCTTCGTGGGGCGAAGGCAAGCCCGTGATCGCGCTCGGTTCCGATATCGACGACATTCCGCAGGCTTCCCAGAAACCGGGCGTCGGCTATCACGCGCCCATGATCGACGGCGCTCCGGGCCATGGCGAGGGCCACAACTCCGGCATGCCGATGAACATCATCGCCGCTCTGGCCGTGAAAAAGGTGATGGAGCGGGAGCACCTGCACGGCACCATCAGGCTCTGGCCCGGCGTGGCCGAAGAGGCCCTCGGCACGAAGGCTTACTTCGTCCGCGGGCGTTTTTAAGGATGTCGACGTGGTGCTCTTCGCGCATGTCGCGAACAATCTCGGCGTCTCTTACGGAGCCTCCGGCGGCAGTGGACTGGTGTCTCTGGAATACATGTTTCAGGGCGAGAGTGCCCACGCGGCGGCGGCGCCCTGGCGCGGCAAAAGCGCTCTGGATGCCGTCGAACTGATGGACGTCGGCTGGAACTTCCGCCGCGAACACCTCCGCCTCGCAACGCGCATTCACAACGTGATCACCAACGGCGGCGACCAGCCCAACGTCGTCCCGCCGAACGCCGCCAGCTGGTATTACTACCGCGAGATGGATTACGACCACATCATGAATCTGTGGAAGATTGGCGACAACATGGCCACCGCGGCGGCGCTCATGACCGACACCAAATGGACCTCGCGCGTGCTCGGAACAGCCTGGCCCGGTTACTTCAACGAGCCCATCGCGGAGGCCATGGACGCCAATATCCGCAAGGTCGGCCTGCCGGAATGGTCGCCGGAAGACCAGACTCTCGCCAAAGCGCTGCAGAAAGAACTCAACGTGCCCGTGAACGGACTCGCCACCAGAATTCCTCCCCTGCGCCCGCCCGCCGCGGAGAGAACCGAAGGCGAGGGCGAAGGCTTCGGCCCGCAACCCACCGGCGGACCCTCGGACGATATCGGCGACGTCTCCTGGAACGTGCCCACCGTAACGCTGCGCTACCCATCCAACATCCCCGGCGGACCCGGCCATAACTGGGCCAACGGCATCGCCATGGCGACCCCGATCGCGCACAAAGGCGTTGTCGCCGGCGCCAAAGTGCAGGCCATGACCATGCTGGATATCCTGCTGCATCCGGAACTTGTCGATAAAGCCTGGGACTATTTCCGGAACGTCCAGACCAAAACCGTGAAATATAAAAGTCTGCTGCGCCCCGACGACAAACCGGCAATCTGGCTGAACCAGAAGATCATGGAGGAATACAGGCCCCGCATGAAGGCGCTTTATTACGATCCCTCCAAATACAACACCTATCTGGAACAACTGGGCATCACATACCCGACAGTCCGATAATCCTTACTCGGGCAGAACGGGAAGACGCACCCAGGTTTGATCCTGGAACGATGGAACACGCTCGGAGAACCGTGCCGAGGCCATTACAGACAAATACAAACAAATGAGCCAGACACCTGATCTCCAGGGCATGAACCTCCTGATTTTTCTGACCGATCAGGAGCGCGCTATCCAGCATTTCCCGCCCGGCTGGGCCGAAGCCAACCTCCCGGCCGAACAGCGTCTCAAGAAACACGGCCTCACCTTTCCCCGCGCGTTTTGCAGCGCCTGCATGTGTTCCCCCAGCCGCGCCAGCCTGCTCAGCGGCTACTTTCCCGCCCAGCACGGCGTGAAATGGACCCTTCAGACGAACATGGACTCCGTCCGGTATCCGCAGCAGGAACTTCCCACCTCGTTGCCAAACCTCGGCACCGTGATGGCAGCGGCGGGCTACTCAACTCCCTACCGCGGCAAATTTCACGTCACCAAACCGTCGCGCCTCAACCCGGACAACTGGAAACCCGAGGACGTCAACCGCTACGGCTTTCAGGGCTGGGACGCCCCCGACGCCGGCGAAAATCAGAATCCCGACCAGTACGGTGGCGGCGCCGCGAACAACGACGGACGGTTCATGGCACAGGACGGGCAGGCGATGCAGGGCCAGCAGGGCGCCATTGCCTGGCTGACCTCCGGCCAGGCCAAAGAAAAGCCGTTTTCGATGGTGATTTCGCTGGTGAATCCGCATGATGTGCTGGCGTTTCCGAACGCAACTCCGGACTACACCAACTGCTACACGGCGCCGTCCTGGTTCGTGGGCGACATCGGCATGCCCTCCACCGCCGGGGAAGACCTCTCCACCAAGCCTTCCGCACAGAAACAGTTCCTGCAACTCACCAACCAGGGCCTGGGAACGCTGAACACGGAGGCGGATGGACTGAAATACCTGAACTTTTACGGCAATCTGATGAAGCTGCAGGACAGCTATCTGATGCAGGTGCTGGACACCCTCGAAGAGCAGGGTCTGCTGGAAAATACCCTGATCGTCCGCACGTCCGATCACGGCGAAATGGGCCTCGCGCACGGCGGCCAGCGGCAAAAAAACTTCAACTTCTATGAAGAAACGCTCCGTGTGCCCATGATCTGGTCGAACCCGAAACTCTATCCCGAGCCCGCCGTCTCACAGGCCATGGTTTCGCACGTGGACTTCCTGCCCACGCTGGCCAGCCTCTTCAACGCACCCGCATCCGCCCGCGCGAACTGGCAGGGCGTCGACTACTCGCGGATTGTCCTCGATCCCGCCGCGGAGCCACCACAGAGATATGTCGTCTTTACCTATGACGACTTCCAGTCGGGCAACGCCACCCAAGTCTACCCGCGACCCAATAACCACATCGTCAGCATTCGCGAAGAACGCTATAAACTGGCGCAATACTATGACGCCGAACACTCCGGCGTGCCGTGCGAATGGGAGATGTACGATCTCGCGAACGATCCGATGGAAACCGTGAATCTTGCCTGGAGCGGTTATCAGCGGACGCCGGAACAGGAACGGGAATTTCTCCGCCTGCAACGGGAACTGACGATCGTGCAGCAAACACGTCTGCAGCCGCTTAGCTAAGAATCGCTTCCATCCGGTCAGTGACGTCGCTGGGGCGGACCTGTTCCGCCTCGGTCTGTTGCCTCCATAACTGCCGGTACAGTCCACCGGAGTCCAGCAACTCCCCGTGCGTTCCGCTCTCCACGATTTGTCCCTTATCAAGAACATAGATCCGGTCGGAACGCACCACCGTCGATAACCGGTGGGCAATGACGATGGAAATCATCTTCCGGGTACGAGCGGCCTTCACGAACGATTCCGTAATATCCCGTTCCGACAACGTATCGAGCGACGAAGTCGCCTCGTCGAAAATGATCAGATCGGGTTCCCGCAGCAGCGCCCGCGCGATCGCGATGCGCTGCCGCTCCCCTCCCGAAAGACGCAGCGCGCCCTCGCCCAGCAGGGTATCGAGACCGGACGGCGCGCGCTGCAAAATCCCCGCCGCCGAGGCCTGCGTTAGTTTCTCCAGCAGTTCGTCGTCGCCCGCATGCGGCTTCACCACCCGCAAATTGTCCCGGATCGATCCCGAGAACAACTGCGTGTCCTGCGTAACCAGACCCATGCGCATTCTGAGGCCTTCGGAATCAAGTTCGCCGGCCGGGACGCCGTTAAAAGAGATCGAGCCCCCAACCGGCGCGTAGAGAGCGGAAATCAGTTTCACGAGCGTGGTTTTACCGGCTCCCGACGGACCGACAAAAGCCACCGTCTCCCCGGCGCGGATCCGTAGTGAGACGTCTTTCAGGACGTAATTCTCGCGCCCCGGATAGCGAAAAGAAACCGACTGGAACTCCAGTTCACGGATTGCCGGCAGCACCGCCCCGGCGCTCTGAGGTTCCGCAGACTCCGTCAGTACCCTCGAAAATTCCTTGAGAGACATCTCACTCTCACGGAATTCGAGAATCAGACTTCCCAGCTCCTGCATGGGACCAAAGACGGAATACGAATACAGATAGACGGACAAAAACTGCCCCGCGGTAATCAGGCTCCGGAATCTCAGATAGAACAGCAGCATCAGCAGGCCAAGCCGCATCAAGTGCACGCAGGCCCCGTGGAAGAACGTATAGAAGCGGGACGCTCTTACCCGGTTCAGTTCCAGTCTGAGAATCGCCTCGGACTCGTCTTCGAACCGCGCGATCTCCTGTTCGGTCAGGCCGAGGCTCTTGACCAGTTCGATATTGCGAAGGGTCTCCGTCGTACTCCCGGCCATGTTGGCATGGCGCAGATATATCTCGCGGTTCACCTTGTTCAGGCGCTGCGTGAGCACCATGCTCATATAGGTCAGGATGAAAGCCACGATCAGATAACAAAGAGCCAGCGCGGTGTACACACGCGCCGTATAAACCACGATCAGAATAATCGCGAGCAGCGACGTGAAAATCTTGTTGATGAAACTCTTCAGCAGAACCTCGACATCCCGCTTCAGCCTGTTCAGGCCGTCCACTCTTTCCCCGCTCCGCTGCGACTCGAACCGGAAAAACGGCATGCGCAGGCAACTCCGCACGCCGTCCGCGAACATCCTGGCGCCCACCTTGTGGCTCACCCGGTCCACCACGGAAAACTGCTGACTCCTGGCAAACCAGGCGACACCGACGCTGGCCCCGATCGCGCTGAACCAGGGCGCCGCGCCGTAGAGAAAATCGCGCCAGGCGGCTGTTCGCGGATATCCCGAGTATTTGTCGAGAATGTGCTGCATGATCAGCGGATCGAGCAGAACACAGCACTGCGCAACTGTCGCCATCGCGAGAGCGTACACAATCGCCCCTGCGTGTCGCCCGAGATAAGAAAACAGGATTTTCACCGGACCTCGGCGCTCCTCATCATGCCCGTTCCCCGCTCGCGTATTCAGTGAAGTAACCGGCGGCGGTGGCGATCTGAGAAAGAGCTAAAAGCAGAAATATCACCGGCCTCCGGAGCGGGTCCGGATCCCGGAGCGCGACCAGCAGCAAATCGCGGTAAAACGAGGCGGATTCCGCCGTCGGGTCCGGCCATCCTCGCTGCCGGACCGCCCGGCGGAAGACCATGCTGCCGCGTCCGTACACGAACTGCTGCTTCACGAAAGCCCTCGCCGTAAGTGGCCGGTTGTGATAAACGCGCGCATCCCCCACGGCGCGAAATTTCCGCCCGCTCCGTAACCAGTTTTCTGAAAACATGCGATCTTCCGCCGCCACCCGGAATTGCTCGTCGAATCCTCCCAGAGAACGGAACAATTCGGCGGGAACCGCGAAATTCGCGGAGATGATGAAGGGCGCATGGGTGCCTGCCCCTTCCGGCTTGCCCGCCACGTGGCGCGAATACAGATAGCCGAAAATCAGATGGAAGGCCTCCGAACAGAGATTCCCCGGCAATGCGTTCAGAATCGGGCCCGCCAGCGCGCAATCGGGGAACTCCGCGCCGGCGTCCAGATAAGCCCGGAGCCAGTGCGGAACGGGCACGCAGTCGTCGTCCAGGAAAATCAGAAGCTGCGAAAAGGCCATGCCCGCGGCTGCATTGCGCGCCGCGCCCGGGCCCCTTCCCTCCAGCCGCAGAGACCGAAGCACAAGCCGTTCCCGATAAGGCCGCAACCGGTCCTGAAGCGGCGGGACCGCGCCGTCATCCACCACAATGACTTCGAACGATCCGCGGGGCGCGTCCAGATTGCATAAAGCTTCCAGCGTCGCCTCCAGAACCGCGGGCCGGCCGGACGAAGGTATAACCACGGAAGCCGAATATTCGGCTTTATCCAATGCTGGCCGCCCTGCAGGACAAGCGCGAAAGACTGCCGGAACTACGATTTAATAGTTTTTTCTGATAAACTAGCGGGATTATCAATCGTTGACCGGCGCGCTGCCGGACCTCTGTGCGAATCCTCATTGTAGCTTCTTTCATTCCTTTTCCGCCCGACAGCGGAGCCCGTATCCGCACCTGGGAAATTGCGCGGCGCATGCAGCGGACACACGAGGTCACCTTCGGCTTTCATGTACGCGGCGAGGCGGATCAGGACCGCGCCGAAGCCGTTCGCCGGCAGGGATTCACGGTCGTTACCGGCCACATCAATACGGGCGCGGGCGCGATTTGGACCGCGGCTCGCGAGGTGCTCTCCGGAGGCGTGCCTCTGTTCGCCCTCCGGCGCTCCCGCGAACTCGAAATGCGTCTCGCGCAACTGCACGCCGCCCGGCCGTTCGACGTCATCCAGATCGAGCACTTCGAACTTGCCGGATACGCCAGACTGCTCGAAGCATCGGGCGAGACGGTTCGCGCCATGATTCTTCACGATGTTCTTTCCGTTGCCTACGCCCGGATGGCGCGAATTGAAGCAAATCCCCTCTGGCGGCTCTGGCGTGCGTGGAATGCCCGGCAACTCGCGAAGGCAGAAAGAAAACTCCTGGGCACGTACGATGCCTGCATCACGGTCTCGTCCCGGGACAGCGCGGCAATCGGGAACTGCGCACATCCGGGCGCCAGAGTTCAGGTGCTGCCGAATTGCGTCGATTTCACAACGAAAGTCTTTCTTCCAGAACCGGATCCCGCGCCCCCGGTGCTCTTATTCGTCGGCCTCTTCGTCCACCCTCCCAACGCGGACGCCGCCCGCTGGATAGTCGATGAGATCCTCCCTCTGGTCCGGGAAACTCATCCCGACTGTAGTCTTGAACTGGTGGGCGACGACCCGCTGCGAACGCTGGCCTCCCTGGTAGGCCGCCCCGGCGTGAACCTGGCTGGACGAGCGGACGAACTGGAGCCCTGCTATCGCCGGTGCGATGTTGCCGTCGTCCCCTTGCGCGCCGGTGGCGGAACCCGTCTGAAGATCCTCGAAGCGATGGCCTTCGGGCGCGCCGTCGTTTCCACCACGGTCGGAGCCGAAGGTCTTGAAGCCCGCCACGGCGAGCACCTCCTGCTTGCCGACACCCCGCGGGATTTCGCCCGAGCCGTGACGGAACTACTGGATAATCGCGCTCTCCGCCAGCGTCTCCGGAAAAACGCCCGGGCGCTCGTGGAGCGGCGCTACAGCTGGGACGATTGCGCGCAGGCGCACCTGACGCTCTATGCAGACCTCCTTGCCGGCAAACGCGCCCCGGCTCTGCAGCACGCATGAGCGGTAAACCACGCATCCTCTTCATGCAGGCGAAAACCGAACCGATCGGCGGCAAAGAAGCGGTCTTCGCCTGGGCTCTGCAGTCGCTCTGTTCCGCCTGTGACGTCACGGTCTTCACCTGGAGTTCTTCCGTCGACACAGCGGGCTTCAACCGCCAGTACGGGACCTCGCTGCGCCAAACCGACATCCAGTTGCTGCGCCCCGCGTGGCCTCTGCGCGCCTACGCCCGCCTCCTTGCAGCCCTGGACCCCGACCCCGCCAGCATCCTTCCCGCCGTGCTTCTCATGCGGCTCACCAGGCGTGTTCGCGAACCCTTCCGCCTCACCATCGCCACCGAAATGGAAACCGACTTCGGCCCCCCCCGGACTCCAGTACATCCACTACCCCTGGCTCGGCGAATTCTCGCAGGCACTTGAGGCGACGGAAAATCTGCCCGCATGGCGAAAGTTCATCGCCCTCTGCCGCGGCTCTCTTCGCCCCTGGATGTGGCTGGGCGATTTCTCCCTGCGCCGCATGCGCGCCAACCAGACTCTGGTCAATTCCGACTGGACAGGATCCCATTTCCAGGCCGCGTACCGGACCAACACCACCACTCTCTACCCGCCCGCTACCGGCGTTTTCCCGGCCGTCCCCTGGCACGAACGCGAGAACGGCTTCCTTTGCATCGGCCGCATCCACCCGGACAAGCGGCTTGACTGGATCATCCACGCCCTCCAGCCTCTCCGCGCCGAAATACCGGACCTGCATCTCCACATCGTGGGCAAAGTCGGTGACATGGCCGGGGAACAACAGTACTTTCGCCAACTCCGGCAACACGCAACCGATGCCGGCTGGATCACGCTGTACCCCGATCTCTCGCGGCAGGACCTCGAAGCTCTCGCCGTGCGCCAGCGTTACGGCATCCACGCCATGATCGATGAGCACTTCGGCATCGCCATCGCGGAGATCCTCCGCGCCGGTTGCATTCCGTTCGTGCATGACAGCGGCGGCGCCGTGGAAATCGTCGACAATGAACCGAGACTTCTCTACCAATCCGCCGAAGATCTGCAATCGCGAATTCTGCATGTCGCGCAAAACCCCGCCGAGCGGCACGACCTCGCCTCGGCTTTGAGTCGCAGCGCGGAACGCTTCAGTTCCGGCCGCTTTATGGAGAATCTCTTGCAAATCGTGGAATCCACCCTGAACGCGAATCAAACAGCCGCGCAAGTCAGCCTGATCCTGCCATTGCTCCGCCAGAACGACGCGTGGCTGCGGCAGGCCGTTCTCTCCGCGCTGCACCAGACCGTAGCATGCGATGTCCTTGTCGTCCTCTCGCCGGCCACCCCCGCCTCCAACCGGCAGGTCCTCGCGGAACTGCAGGCGAGCTATCCGACCCTCCGCATCCTGGAGCGTCCCGTCGGCATGCGTTTCGCCGCCGCGCTCAATCTGGGCATCCGTTCAACCTCCGCGCCCCGAGTCGGTTTTCTTCTTTCCGACGACTGGCTCGACCCGCGCGCCGTCGAACTCTGCCTCGGCCACGACACCGACATCGTCAGCACCGGCCTGCAGGCCTGGAAGGCGGACGGCAAAACACGCCTTCGCCACATCACCGGCGACTGGACCCGCGCCGAGTACGACCGCCGGCCCACCTTCGCAGAGAAAGCGCACTACCTGAGCTACTTCTTCCTCTACCGGCGAACCGCGCTGGAAGCCATCGGCGGCCTCGATGAGTCGCTCGGCGATTCGCCTGGCATCGACGACTGGGATCTTCCCTGGAGCCTTCTGGAAAACGGCGCGACTGTCTCGATCGTGGAACAAAGACTCTACAACTGCCGCGACCATGAAGGCGAGCGCCTCACCACCCGGCACCAAGACGACATGATGGCCACCTTCCTCCGCGTGCTCGACAAGCATCGCGTCACCGGCCCCCTGCGGGAAAAGCTCATGCGGGAGAACGCGCCGTCTTTCGGGCGCTCTCTCCAGGCTGTCTACAACAGTTCCGGCTCGTGGCCGGTTCGCAAACTCCGCGAAGCGTACCGAACGGCTTTGCCGATCCACTTCAGGCGTGCGATCCAGGACCGGCTCATCGATCCCGTCCTGAACCTGTCCCGCCTGCTTTGATGGAATTGACGCTGACCCCGAACGGCACCACTCTCGCCGGCGCGTAGAAATGCAGCGCGCGCTCGCGGCAGCGGTCGCGGAACAGGTAAACCCTGTCGCGGAACAACTCCAGCGCCGTTTTCCGCGCCTCTCGATGGGCGCGTACTTCCGCCCGGATCGCCGCCATGCCGTCGCCCAGGTCCGCGCTCCGGAGTTCCGGCCGAAGATTGATATTCTGGATCGCCAGTCCGGGCACCGCCTGCCAGACACGCAGTTTGCGGCCAACCGGATGGCTGGGCGTGAACAAAAGATCGTCCACCGGCATATTGAAGAGCCCGATCGACCCGATCAGGACCCGCGCCGCCCCGCGTGAGATCGCATAAGCCCCGGCCCCGTAGTGGACCGAGTGTAGGCGGTGATAACCGAATCCGTACGGCGTGGCCACGGCGCGGCGCGACAAGGCGACCACGTTGTATTCACCCGTCTCCAGTTTCACCACGTCCGCACCGGGGGGAACCGGACAACTGCCGTCCAGCACTCGCGCCAGTGCGGGATCGACAAACACGTCGTCTTCCAGCACCATGCCGAACTCCTCTTCGCCCTCCGCGATCGCGCGCCACACCTCATAATGCGAAAGCAGACAGGCCAGTTCGCCCGGCACCCACTCGCGGTCTCGCAGCAGCGGGACCAGCGAATAACCAGGATGCTTCGCCGCACGTTCGGGATCCAGCGCGTCGAAACGCTCGAACGTCGCGCCGATGCGGGCAAACATCTCCCGCATGTGCCGCAACCTCACCGCGTCGCCGGACAGATTAATGACAAAAGCCTTCATCGGCGGGGAACTCCGAACGGAATCACGCGAGGCGGCGCGTATAAATAGAAAAACCGGATCAGCACATGATTCCGCAGCAAGCGCCAGGAATAAAGAACCACATCCCGGGCCGACCTCTTTCGCAGGCTGCGTGCCCGTTCCTCCGCCCGCAATCCGTTCATTCCCTCGCCCAGTTCCGGCACCTGGCGCTCCGGCGGGAGATTGAGGTGCTGAATCGCCAGCGCCGGCACGGCTTGCCACACGCGCAACATCCGTCCCACCCGATGGCCGGGCGTGAACAGGGCGTCGTCTACCGGCATGTCGAACAGCGCAATGGATTCCATCAGTTTGCGGGCCGCCGGGCGGGAAATCAGATAGGCCGCCCCTCCATAGTGGAGCGAACGAAGACGGTGCCACGCGAACCCGTCCGGAGTGGCCATTGAGCGGCGGGACAGCGCAACCAAGCTGTGCTGCCCGCTGTCCAGTTTGACGAGATCCGCGTCCTCGGGGATCGGACAACTGCCGTTCAGCACCCGCGCTAACGCCGGGTCCACCACCAGATCGTCTTCCAGCACCATGCCGAACTTCTCTTCGCCGTTCGCAATCAGACGCCAAACCTCAAAATGAGAAAGAATGATGGCAATTTACCCTGGAACCCAGTTGCGTTCCTTCATGGGCGGAATCTGCGCGAAGCACGGATGCAGGGCGGCGCGGGCGGGGTTAAGAGCTTCGAACCGCTCGAACGGCAGACCGATGCCGGCAAGCACCTCCCGCATGTGCGCCAGCCTCGACTCGGCCTCCGGTAAATTGATGACGTAAGCCTTCATGAGTTGTGCCAGCCAAACGGGACAATCATCCGCATTGCGAACAGGCGAAAGTACACCTGGCGTAGGCGCTTCTTCCATCTCCGCCGGATTGCCCGCAAGGTCCGGCTCTCGTAGCGCGCGCTGCTCCAGCCCAGACGCCTCGCCTCGTCCAGTCCGCTCCGCAGATGCGCGAGCTGATCTTCGGGGCGCAGATTAACGCTCTGGATCGCGACCGCCGGCACCGCCTGGTACACGCGCAGTTTTCTCGCCGCCGGATGCTCATCGGCAAACAGCAGATCGTCCACGGGCATATCGAAGGAAGCAACGCGA
The DNA here is from genome assembly GCA_903851195.1 of uncultured Acidobacteriia bacterium. Taxonomy (GTDB): domain Bacteria; phylum Acidobacteriota; class Terriglobia; order Bryobacterales; family Bryobacteraceae; genus BOG-234. The sequence continues at coordinate 43,814 of CAINNJ010000063.1, read as the reverse complement.
TCGGTCAGAAACCGCGCGGCCCTGCGCGACAACACATAAGCGCCGGCCCCGTAATGCACCGAAAGCAGCCGATGATACGCGGGACCTCCCGCCGTGGCAACAGAGCGCCGCGACAAGGCCACCTTCTGATACTCGCCCGTCTCGATCTTGACCACATCCGCGTCGCCGGGAATTCCGGACTCGCCGTCGACCACCTTCTTCAGGCGGGCATCGACGAGCACGTCGTCCTCCAGCACCACGCCGAACTCATCGGCGCCCGCGGCTATCGAACGCCACACTTCGTAATGCGAGAGCAGACAGGCGATCTCGCCGGGAACCCACGCACGCCCCTGCAAAGGTCGAATCAGAGAGAAACAGGGATGCCGCGCGGCCCGGTCCGGGTCGAGTGCTTCGAACCGTTCGAAAGCCACGCCAATGCTGCCGAGAGCCGCCCGCATATGCGCCAGCCGCTCCGTCGCGGCCGCTAAATTGATCACGAATACTTTCATCGGCCGGCGGGGAAGTTTGCCCCAGTATAGCGGGACGCGCTGTCCGCAACCATTAAAGTGAAACAGGAGCCATTCATGTTTTTCCGCGGCGCGCCGAACCCTCGCGATCTGCCCCTGTGCATCGCCATTCCCCATGTCGAACGGCCGCAGAACTACCTGCTGAAAACCGTGCGGAGCCTCGTGAACAGCGACCCTCTCGACGGAACACAAATCGCCGTTTGCGACTTCAGCGCCCGGCCTTCCGCCAATATGACCGAAGTTGCGCGGGAATTCGCGCCTTTTATCGACGCCGGACAGTTGACCCTGGCCCGCTGCAGCGGCGGACAGCCGCCGCTCGATGGCCTGGTCCGCAATTTCGGAGACGACGAAGCCCGCGTGAGATGGCGGTCGAAACAGGCTTTCGACGCTGCGTACCTGATGCAGCAGTATTCCGGCCTCGCCCCTTATTACGTGCATCTGGAAGACGACATGGTCGCTTCTCACGGCTGTCTGAGCGCCGTTCGCCGGATAATCCAGGCCGCTCCTCCCAACTGGTTCAGCATCAAACTTTCCCCTTTGGGCGCCTGCGCCATCGCCTTTCAAAGCGCGGGCCTGGAACAATTGGCCGCGTATTTACGCCTGATGTACTACGAAATGCCGGTCGATTGGCTGATCGACGAACACATTGACTTCAAAAAGAGGACCGGCCACCCGAGTCTCGTCAAAAAAGGCCTCTTCGAACACATCGGCGTGTCCTCATCGCTGGCCGGTCAAAGACGATAGCTATTCCGCCGGGCCGCGATGCATTACCCTGTTAGTCGTCATGCGCCCTCAACCTTTACTTGCCGTCACCGATGTCGAAGCCAGCAGCCGGTGGTACCAGCGCCTGCTGGGCTGTAAAAGCGATCACGGCGGCCCCGACTACGAACGCCTGCTCTGGAACGAACGCCTCGTCCTGCAGTTGCACAGTTTCAAGGTCGACCACCATCACGGCCCCATCGGCGATCCGCGCGACAAGCCCTACGGCAACGGCCTGCTGCTCTGGTTCGAAGTGGATGATTTTGACACGGTGATACAGCGAGCGCAGGAGATGAACGTGGAGATAGTGCTGCCAAAACACCGCAATCCGCCCGACGGGGACGGCGGGCCGAACCACTGGGAGTGCTGGCTCCGCGACCCGGACGGCTATGTCGTCGTGGTCGCGAGTCCGGACGGATCAGCGGGCGGTGACTGGCGTCCGCCAGTCACCCCGTAAAACGAATCAGGCCCGTTCCTGATAGGTGCCTTCGGACGTGTTGATGCGGATCATCTCGCCTTCATTGATGAACGGAGGCACCTGCACCACCAGTCCGGTTTCCATCTTGGCCGGCTTCGACACGTTCGAAACGGTGGCGCCCTTCAGTCCCGGCTCGGTCTCCATCACCTTCATGTCCACCGTGGGGGGCAACTCCACGCTGATCGGTTTGCCCTCGTAAAACACCACCGCGACATTCAGATTCGGCATCAGATACTCGGTGGCGTCGCCCAGCAGATCCTGCGTGAGATGGATTTGCTCGTACGTTTCCGTGTTCATGAAGTAGTAGTATTCGCCGTCCTGGTACAGATACTCCATGTTCTGCTCGTCCATCACGGCCTTCTCCACTTTGTCGTCGGTGGAAAAGCGATGCTCGTTCATCGAACCGTTGCGCAGGCTGCGCATCCGGACCTGCACGAAGCCCCGCAGGTTGCCCGGCGTGCGGTGGGTCATGGCGAATACGGAATACAGTTCGTTGTTGAACTTGATCACCATTCCGGGGCGGATTTTCGTTGCGCTTAACATTTTTAGGCGGACTCCAGGCTGTTGAGAATCATTGCTTGCAGAGCGAATTTTCCATTGTAACAACGCGACCGGAAGCCCGGTCGCGCAAAACTGCCGTATAGTGAAAGAAGAGGAAACCTGGTTATGCTCCAGGCGGTCAAAGGTCACGTGAAGTATTGGGGCTTCCTGCTGTTGAAACTTGCCGGAGCCGCGCTGGGCTCGGCGGTCGCTCTCCAGTTTCTCAACCTGTTCTGGGAACCTCGCACACGGTGGTTCCACATCAACCCCTACCAGTTCGGCTTCGACCTGCCGTACACCACGCTGGCAGGCGTGTGGTTTCTCTTCTCCTACGGGCTCTTCTACCTCGCCATCTGGGATCAGCGTTATCGCTGCCGTACCTGCCTCCGGCAGCTTGTCATGCCCGTGGAAACCGGCTCCTGGAGTTACATTCTGCAACTCGGCCGCCCGCGTCTTGAGTACATCTGCCCCTATGGCCACGGCAAGCTGAATGTCGAGGAACTGCAGATTTCCGGCACCGTGCAGCCCGAATGGACCGAGCACGGCGACATCTGGAGTGAGCTCTTCGCAACCAGCGAGATGGGTCCGGACAAAGACTCCGATCAGACACGGTGAGGGAACGGCTTCCGGTCTGGCGCGCGGTTTCCGGCTTCGCTGTCCTCGGCAGCCTGGTCCTGGTTCTGCTGTCGCTCGCTCCCATATATGTGGAGAATTACGAACTCGGGCAGTACATCCACACCCTCGCGGCCGAGCCTTCCACCGCCGCCGCGCCCGATGAAATCCTCCGCCCGAAGATCCTCGCCCGCGCCCGCCAGCTTGGTCTTCCGGTGCATCCCGGCGATGTCCAGATCACACACGCAGGCGGTAAAGTCCGCCTTCTGACGAAATACAAAGTACAGAAGGATCTGGTGCTCTCCCGCCTTGATCTCCACTTCCACCCGGAAGCCTCCACCAGATAACCGTTATCCTGAAGAGTATGAAGGTCGCTGAAGACCGCCCGGCCCGCAAGCCCGAACGCAAAGTCCGGGTGGCCGAGAACGCGCTGCTGGTTCGCTTTTTCCTGCACCCGGTCGGCAAAGCATTCCTCGCTTTGTGCCTGGTGGCGGTGATCGCGTTCGGCGTTGTGTTCGTTCACTACTACCGGAAGTACGCGGCTCTCATCGACGAGCGCCTGCGCGGCGGCCCCTACACCACCACGTCCCGAATTTACGCCGCGCCCGGCACCATCGCGGTGGGCGACCAGACCACCCCGGGCGACCTCGCCGGCACGCTGCGCCACGCCGGCTACAACGAAAACCGCAACAATCCGATCGGCTACTACACGCTGCGGCCGGACTCCGTCGACATCTTCCCCGGCGCGCAGTCGTACTTTCAGCAGGACGCCTTCACGGTCAAGTTCGCCGCCGGCAAGGTGCACCGCATCGTCTCTCTCGGGGACAACACCGACCGGCCGATGTACGAACTGGAACCGCAGCTCCTCACCAATCTCTATGACCGGAACCGGGAAAAGCAGCGCGTCGTGCGCTATGAGGATATCCCCGCGTCGCTGAAAAACGCCGTCCTGTCCGCCGAAGACAAGCGCTTCTTCCAGCACTCCGGATTCGACCCCATCGGCATCGCGCGTTCCGCCTATATCGACATCAAGCGGGGCCGGAACGAACAGGGCGCCTCCACCCTCACCATGCAGCTGGCGCGCAACATGTTCCTGACGTTCGATCGCAACTGGCGCCGCAAACTCGCCGAAGTCATGATCACGCTGCAGCTGGAACAGAAGCTCACCAAAGAGCAGATCTTCGAACTCTACTGCAACCAGATCGATCTCGGCTATCACGGCAGTTTCACCATCCGCGGCTTCGGCGAAGCCTCCCAGGTCTACTTCGGCAAAGACATCAAATCGCTCTCGGTCGAGGAAGCCGCCACCCTCGCCGGCATCGCGCGCGGCGCCAGCTTCTACAATCCCTATCGCCACGGCGACCGCGTGCGCGACCGCCGCAACTGGATCCTCGGCATGATGCGGCAGAACGGCTACATTACCGATCGCGAGTACGCCGTCGCCACCGAAAAGCCCATGCGGGTCGTCAACGGCGCCACTGAATCGAGCGATGCCCCCTACTTCGTCGACCTGCTGAACGAAGATCTCGACAAGCGTTTCCCCGGTTACGATTTTCAGGTCAATTCCGACCGCATCTACACCTCGCTCGACCTGAATCTGCAGCGCGCCGCCAACGAAGCGGTGACCGCCGGCATGAAGCAGGTGGACGACCTGGTTCGCAAACAGAAGCGCTTCAAAACCGCGAAGTTCGTGGAACCGCAGTGCGCCCTCATCGCGCTCAATCCGCACACCGGCGAAATCAAAGCGCTGGTGGGCGGCCGGAATTACGGTATCAGTCAGCTGAACCGGATTCTCGCCCAGCGCCAGCCCGGTTCCATCTTCAAGCCGTTCGTCTATGCCGCCGCCCTCAACACCGCGGTCGCGGGCGGCACCACCACCCTGACCCCGGCCTCCATCGTGGTCGACGAACCCACCACGTTCCTCTTCGATGGCGATGAGTACAGCCCCCAGAACTTCGAACACGACTTCATGGGGCCCATCACCCTTCGCACCGCCCTCGCCAAATCCCGCAACATCGCCACCATCAAGGTCGCGGAGATGGTGGGCTACAAAGCCGTCGTGAATCTCGCCCACAAAGCCGGCATCAGTGAAGACGTAAAAGCCACGCCCGCCATGGCGATCGGTTCCTACGTCGCAACGCCGCTCGAAATGGCCGGCGCCTACACCGTCTTCGCCAACAAAGGCGTCCACGTCAACCCGACCCTCATTTCCCTCATCAAGGAACCGAGCGGCAAAGTTCTCCTCGACCAGAAACCGCAGACCAAAAACGTGCTTGACCCCCGTGTCAACTACCTGATGGTCAGCATGCTCGAAGAAGTCATGCGGACCGGCACCGCCGCCGGCGTTCGCGGACGCGGCTTCACGGTCCCCGCCGCGGGCAAGACGGGCACATCGAAGGACGGCTGGTTCGCCGGCTTTACTTCCGACCTGCTCTGCATCGTCTGGGTGGGCTTCGACGACAACCGCGACCTGAATCTGGAAGGCGCGCACTCCGCTCTCCCCATCTGGACCGAGTTCATGAAGCGCGCCCTCCAGTTCCGTCAGTACGCCAACGCCAAGGAATTCGCCGCGCCGGACGGTGTGGTGACCGTCACCATCGATCCCCAGTCCGGCAAACCGGCCACGCCCGCCTGCCCGGAACAGAAGGCCGAGGTCTTTATCGCCGGCACGGAGCCCGTCGGCTCCTGCACGCTGCATGGCAATGGCAAGCGCGATCTGACCGTCTCCAGCTGGGACGACACGTCGACGACCCGCGAGGCCTCTCCGGGCCAGAGCGGAACGCCTCGCCGCGCCGACAACGCCAATACCGGCAACGGTCCCCTGCCCTACCAGAGCCCGGACGGCCAACCGGCCGACCAGAAGAAGAAAAAGGGCTTTTTCGGCAAGCTCAAGGATGTGTTCAAGTAGACAACATCTGTGGTGCCTGGAATGTGCTCCAATAGAATCACCCAGGTACTCAGGGAGGCCAATATGGTTTCCGGTCGAACTTTCGCTCTCACCTTTCTCGCCCTCAACTGTGCCGTCCTGCCCCGTGTTTACGGGCAACTGACGGAGCATGCCTTTGAACCGGGACGCAGTATCCCGCAACGCCTGTCGGAAGCCGAGCCCGCGAAGAAGCTCTCGCCGGAGCAGCGTGGCAATGTCTACATGGCGCGCAAAATGTATCGCGAGGCCATCGATGCCTATCGCGAAGCCCCGCAGAACCTTCCCGTTGTGAACAACAAGATCGGCATCGCCTACCACCAGCTCGGCGATTTCGTGGCCGCGCGGAAGAACTACGAGCGCGCCATGAAGCTGGACAAGAAGTATGCCGACGCCGTCAACAACGTGGGCACCGTTTATTACGCCCTGAAAAACTATCGCGGCGCCATCGCCCGCTACAAAAAAGCCATCGATCTCTCGCCCGATTCCGCCTCGTTCTGGAGCAATCTCGGGACCGCCTATTACTCGCGCGGCCGCTTCGAGGACATGGCGAAAGCCTACCAGAAGGCGCTCTCGCTCGATCCGAACATCTTCGAACACCGGGGCACCGTCGGCACGGAACTGCAGGATCGCACCGTGGCGGACCGCGCCCGGTATCACTACGAACTGGCCCGCATGTACGCGAACTCGGGAAAGAACGAACTCGCCCTCCAGTATCTGCGTAAAGCTCTCGAAGAAGGACTGAAAGACAAGCTCAAAATGACCCAGGTTCCCGAGTTCGCCGAACTGCGCGAGACCGATGAATTTAAGCTCCTGCTGACCATGGAGCCGCGTGTATTGTAAGCCGGCGCGTTTCGCGCTTCCCGGCCTCTTCATCGCCCTGACCGCGTTCACGGGCGGTTGCGGTAAGAAAGCGGCAGGACCTGCTCCCCGTTACGCGGTTGTGCGGTTTGAAAATCTGACCGGCGACGTCGCGCTCGAATGGACGGCGCGCGCCGCGAGCGATCTGCTCTCCCAGTCGCTGGCACGGGCGCTGGACGGACCGCTCCTCGCCCGCCCGGCAGTATCCCGGCTCGGCTTGTCCCTCGGCGCGCGTCCCTCGGCAGTCCCGGGTATCTCCACCGAACTCGCGGCGGCACAGGCCGCCGGGGCCACGCATGTCATCACCGGCTACATCGAGAAAACCGCCGCCGGGCTGCGAATCAGCGGCGCGGAACGGGACCTCGCTTCGGGCACGACGGTGCGCTCCGTGGTCGCCATGGCCCCCGATCCCCTGAACGCCATGGACCGCCTGGCCAAAGCGTTCTCCGACAAAGCCGCCCCTTCAGGAATCCGGAATGAACAGGCCCTCCGGCTCTATTTCACCAGCCGCGAAACCGACACTCAATCAGCCGTTTCCGCGCTGGAACAGGCCGTCACCGCCGAGCCCGATTTCGGAGACGCCTGGGTAGCGCTGGCCGAAGGGCAGCGCGCCCTCGGCGACAATGCCGCGGCCGCGAAAACGATCGCAACGGCCCGCCTGCGGAAGCTCGACGACCTGAATCTGGCCTACCTCGATTTCCTCTCCGACGCCCTCAACGGAGATCAGGGACCGGGGCGTCTCGAGGCCATGAAACGCATTTCCGAACTGAGCCCCGGCGACACCGTCCTCTTGCGCTCGCTCGCCCAGGGAGAGACCGCCGAGGGTCGGTTCGAAGCGGCCGCCGCCAGTTGGAAAAAGCTGACCGAGGTCCTTCCCGATGACGCCGACGCCCGCAACCAGTTGGGCTACACGCTCGCCTGGAACGGCAACTACCAGGGCGCGGTGGAGGCGATGAAAACCTACGGGCTCCTCCGGCCCGCCGAGCCGAATCCGCTCGACTCCCTCGGCGATATCCACTTCATGTACCGGAAATTTCCGGAAGCGGCCGCGGCCTACCTGCAGGCCAGCGCCAAAGCCCCTGCGTTCCAGGGCGGCGGCGATCTTTACAAAGCCGCCTGGGCGAAGTTTCGCGCGGGGGACAAGCCCGGCGCGGATGCTCTCTTCGAACAGTTCCGCAAAGCGCGGGAGAAGGGCGGCGGCTTCGCGCTGCTCGCCGCGGACTGGCTCTGTCGGACCGGACGCCGGAAGGAAGCCGCAGCCGAACTCCGCGCCGCTCTCGATGCCGCAAACCCGGCCGAAAAGCCCGCCATTTACGACGAACTCGCCATCTTCGATCTGCTCTCGGGCGACCGGATCGCCGCCGCCAAAGACGCCGCCGCCGCCGGACCGCCCACCACGCCCGGATCGTTTATCGTCCGCTTCTGCACTCTGCCCTCGGCAAGCGCCGCCGAGTGGGTCACCCGCGCCGACCGCACCTTGCCCGACCCCAAAGCCGCCCCGGTGAGGGCACTGGCCGTCGGCTACGCGCTGTTACTGGACGGCAAGCGGCAGGAAGCTGTGCCGGTCTGGAAGGAACTCTCCGAAAAGAGCCAGGGGAACGACTTCTCCATCCGCGAGATCTACCCTCGCCTGCGCGGCGAACAGCCCAAAATTACGCAGCCGCCGGACCCCGCCAGCGTCAATCCCTTCGCGCCGGTTTTGGATCCGTCCTAAGGCGCGGCGTACTCGACAACCACCAGAGTCACGTCGTCGGATTGCTCGGCCCCGCCCGTGAAATCCCGCAGCGCCTGCTGGATCGCATCATGCATGCCCCCGCAATCTTTCGCCGCCGCCCGGCCGATCGCGTCGCGCAGCCGGTCCTTGCCGAAAAAATCCCCGATCGGGTTCTGCGCTTCGGTCACGCCGTCGCTGTAAAGAACCAGCCGGTCGCCCGGAAACAGCTCCTGGTGCTCTTCGATGAACGGCGCGCCGGGCAGCAGCCCCACCGGCATCGACGTTGGCGTCAGGCTTTCCATATTCCCCGCATTCCCGCTGGCCGCGCCGCGCACCAGAATCGGCGCGCAATGGCCGCAATTGGCGTACGCGAGCTTCCCCCCGGCATGCAGAGTCGCGAAAAACAACGTGGCGTACTTGCCGTGTTCCGCCCGCTGACTCATGAAATCGTTGATCCGGGAAAGGACGGCGGGAATGCTGCCTCCCGGCGCCGCCCCCAGAAAAGCGCCCTGTAAGAAACTCGCCATCAGGGCGGAACTCACTCCCTTCCCCGAGACGTCCGCCACCACCACGGACCAGATGTCCCGGGTCACGTTGACCACGTCGAAGTAATCGCCCCCCACCTCGTGGGTCGCATGGCTGGACCCGCACACCCGAAACCAACCGGTCTCCGGCAGAACCCGCGGCAGCAGACTCTGCTGGATTCGCCGCGCCACACCCAGTTCCTCTTCGATGTGCTGTTTGGCGCGTTCTTCTTCCAGCAACCGTGCGTTCTCCAGCACCGTGGAAGCCTCGATAGCCAGCGTCTGCAGCAGTTCGCGGTTGCCTCCGGCCAGATCGACCGCCGTCAGCCGGGAATCCATGTAGAGCACCCCGGCGTTGGAACGCGCCGCGGCAATCAGTTGGGTATTGGTTCCGCCGCTGAGGTTCACGCGGACAAGAGGAACGCAGCAGACGCTCCGGAGTTCCAGGTCCGCGATGGTATTGCCAGGCGAGCGCTCGTCCAGTGCCGTGGGGTCGAACGACATCGTGAACAGATCCCGCCGGCTTTCGAGCGCATGCTGGATCAGCCGGCGCGGCACCCGCAGGTCGCCCGGAGGAAGTTCGAAGCCGCCGCGCGCCCGGCCGCTTCGGACCTGCAGTTCATGGGCGTCGTCGAACAGAAGCAGAAACCCGCGTTCGGCGCCCGTTACCGCCGTGGCCGCGTCGACGACCGTATTCAGAACGTCGTCCACCGAGAAAGAACTCTGCAGTGAGCGGGCCACTTCCAGCACGGCGCGCAGCCGCTCCAGATTCGTTGTGCCGCCCGACTTCGGCGCGGCGCCGGAAGCGGGAGGCGCCGGCACAATCGGCTTCGCGAGCAAATGCTGAAGCTCTTCGCTGGAACGGGTGAACCGAAGCTGGTACCCGTCCGGCACCCCGAATTCGATTCGTTCCGCCCCGTGCAGCACCACGGAGTTGAAGATGCGTTCGCCATTCACCCAGACGCCGTGGCGGCTGCCCATGTCCTCCAGAACGCAATTGCCGTCCTGGTGCGAAACCTGGGCGTGATTGCGCGAAACGCGGCTGTCCCGCAGAACCAGATGGTTATCCGGCGCGCGCCCGATCCGGAATGGGAACGGATAAAGCGGGACACGCGTGCGGCGGCCGTTGGGATCCACCACCACGAGGCTTTCGTTGCTTTCGCCTGAGCCCGGGCCCCCGCCCGAGCCAGGCGCCGACGGTTTCATTTCGACTTGCCGCGGTTTTTTTTCAGCGGCGCGGCCGGTGCCATTTCCGTCGCGGCCTCTTCCAGTTCACGCGCGCGCAGCGCCTGGCAGTGCGAACAGTACCCGCCGATCTCCGTCCGCGCGAGCACAATCTGAAACCCGAAATGCGTCTCCACCTGCCGCCTCAGCCGGAGCAGCGGTTCGCCAAAGAACTCTTCCACTTTGCCGCAGCTCAGGCAGATGACGTGCGCATGTTCCTGCTTGCGCCGCGTCTCATAGAAATGCTGCTCGCCCGCCTGGTGCATCAGGTCGAGCTCATCCACCAGGCCGCCCTCTTTCAGCAGCTTCAAAGTCCGGTAAACCGTGACCCGGTTCAGTTTCGGATCTTTCTCTTTCGCCAGCTGGAAGAGCCGCTCCGCATCGAGATGCTGGCCGGTCTTGTCGATCAGATCGAGCAGGATCTGCCGCTGGCGCGTCAACCGCATCCCGCTCCGCGAGAGCGCGTCCTTCGAAGTAGCGGTGGCCGACGTAGCGGTGGCCGACGTAGCGGTGGCCGACGTAGCGGTGTCCGGCGTCGCGTCAGGCGGACGGGACGGGGCGGCGGAGGTGTTTGAACCGGCCATGGGGGACCTCACCCAGTTTAGCGTCAAACCACCCCTGTCAAACCATAATCAGACCCAGCCGGATTCCCTGCATCACGGCATCCGTCCGGCTCCCCGCCCGCATCTTGCTCAGAATCGAGGTGACGTGGAACTTCACCGTATGATCCGAGATGCCGAGCCGGTGCGCGATCAGCTTATTGCTCAACCCTTCCGCCAGCATCGCCAGAACTTCGAGTTCGCGCCGGCTGAGCGGCTCTTCGAGTTCGGCGGGAACCGGACGCGGATCGCTGAGCAACTGCTCGAACGTGCCGGGCGGCAGCGCGACCAGACCCGCCGCGGCTGCGGCGAGCGCCGCGACGATCTCGGACGAACCCGCCTCCCGGCTGAGCACCGACCTCACTCCGGCCCGCAGCGCCGCAGCGACCAAAGCCGGCTCCGCCGCCTCCGTCAGGATCACGGACGGCAGCGAATGCCAGTCGTCCCCCGGACTGAACGTCTCGGACCCCGGCACATCCGGGACAGCGAGATCGAGCGCCGGCGCCTCGATCAGCAGAACATCCGGAGCCACCGCCGCGATCCGCGTCTCGAGTTCGCCCGGTGAGCACGCCCCGGCGAATTCGAGCGCGGCGCTGCCACGAACCACGGACTCCAGCCCAGCCCTCATGACCGGGGACGCCGCCGCCACCAGGACCCGGATCACGCGGCCCGCGCCTGTCCGGAACGCGGCATCAACAGCGTCGCGGTGCGCTCCGTTTTCGCCCCGCCCCGCCGGAACTGCACGGGAAAAGGACCCGAAGCCTCCGCGATCTCGTCCTCCAGACCGGACAGGCCCCGGAAACGGCGCCCGTTCGCGCCCACCAGAAGGTCCCCGATCAGCAGCGACGCCCGCTCCGCCGGGCTTCCCGGTTCGGTCTCCAGAACCAGAAATCCCACTCCGCCGTCCCGCGGAAAGCGAACCGGCCGCACCGTAACGCCCATCCGGTTCGCGTCCTCCCCGGCCCGCGTCAGGAACCGCGTTGCGACGCCGGCGGGAATGGCGAGCGCGAGGCTGCCGCCGCCTTCCACGCTGACGATCATCGTGTTGACGCCGATCACATCCCCGCGCGCATTCGCCAGCGGACCGCCGGAGTTGCCAGGCGCCAGACGCACGGTGCTCTGCACCCACTCCCGGCCGCCGCCGACTCCGCCGAGCGACCCCACTGTGTGCACCACGCCCGTGCTCACCGCGCCCGTGAAGCCCAGCGGATTACCCACGGCGATCGCGAGTTCACCCGGCCGCGGAGACCCGGCTTTACACCACGAAGCCGCGGGCAACCCCGTCGCCTGCACCTGCAGCGCCGCCAGATCCAGCCTCGCGTCGCGCCGCGTCACGCGGGCCGGAAGGCGCGTGCCGTCCCACAGTTCCACCTCCGGATTCACCTGACGAGCCACGTGCGCGTTCGTCAGAATCACGCCGGAGGATTCCTGAATGATGCCGGAGCCGGAACCGCCGCCCAGCACCTGAACCGTGCTGCGGCGAAGTTGTTCCGAGACGGGTCCGAAGTCTCTCATGGCAGCCTTGCTCCTTCTCAGCCGCGCGGGCTGTTCCGTTCCCCGACCGTAACCGCAACCGGCAGCAGTTCTCCGCCGCGCAAAATCCGCACCTGCATCTCCTTGCCGACCGTGGCCGGGCCGAGCGCCGCATGCAGCACCTCCACGCTGGTGATTTCCTGCTCCTCCAGCGCCAGTATCACGTCCCCAATGAACACCCCGGCCCGCGCCGCCGGTCCGTTCTCTTCCACGTTCAGCGCCATCACGCCCGAGTGCTGCTCCAGGTTCAGCTTTGCGCGCAGCGTTTCCGGCAGCGGCACCGTCTGGAGTCCGATCCCGAGATACCCCTTCGCCACCCGTCCCTTCGTGGAGAGCGCCTCCGCAACCCGGGCAATGGTGGGCGTGGAGATCGCGAGAACGGAACTGCGGGAGAGCCCCGCGGCCACAATCCCGAAGATGTTTCCCGCGGCATCGGCCACCGCGCCGCCGGCCGACGTGGGGTACACGGAGACGTCCAGACGGACGAACTGGTCGAGCTTGCCGCCCCGCCAGGTCTGCCACTCGCCGGAAACGCCGCTGACAATTCCCATGGTGGCGATCGGCCCGGTGTCTTTGGTATGCCCCACCGTCAAAATAATCTGCCCCACGGCCGGCGCTTCCGTGGAGAACGCCGCGGCGGGCGCCGTGCCCGTCTCGCAGGCAAGCACCGCCAGATCGGTCGCCGGATCCCGCCCTTTCAGCGTGGCGGACACGGTTTCGCCGGAGGGCAGCGTAACCCGCAGGTCTTCATCGCGGCGGAGCGCGGCGTCCGCCGTCAGCACCAGGCCGGGACGCCAGATGATCCCGCTGGAAGAAAGCCGCGGCCGGCCATGCACCGCGACCACGGACTGCGCGACGCGCGCCACCGCCGCCGCAAGATCGTTCGAAAGACTGGAGAGCGTAGTAGACATTCAGATTCCTCTGACTCCAGTTTTGATTGTTCCGCCGCCCGGCGCATCAGACAAACGGGCAGGTCAAAAACCGGTAAAAAGGGGAGTCAGGTGGTTTGAAGCCGGTCTTCCGATTCTGTTAACGTTCGTACACGTGGGTGGGCGCACTGCCTGACCGGGCCTCCGCCGCGCCGCGATTTCCGCCATTTTTAAGGACAACTCATGTACATTTTCCGGCTGCTCGCAGTCTTCAGCCTGATCTGCGCCGCCGCTTATGGGGACAACCTCCTCCATCCGGGCGATCCCGTTTTGGATCGCCCCACGCTCACTGCCCTCGGCGTTCAGCTCCCTGTGAGCGGCGACGACAACTTCAATGCATCGGTCTCCATGGACTACCGGATCGCCGGAACCCAGGCCTGGCAACCGGCCCTGCCCCTGTTCCGCGTGCATCCGGAAACGGTCGCCGGGTATACGGTGGCGCCGCAGTTCAGTGGCAGCGTCTTCGATCTGCGACCCGCGACAACTTATGAAATCCGTCTGCGCGCGGTCGATCCTGATGGCCTGGACCAGACCTGGACTTTGACGCAGACCACACGGGATGTCCCGAAAGATCCGGCGAATCCCCGCCAGAGGCGGGTTACGGATGCCGCCTCTCTGGCCAGTGCGGTCGGCGCGGCCGCGCCCGGCGACATCATCACTCTCGCCAACGGCTTCTACCAGGGCGCTTTCCGCGTGGTGGCGGAAGGCACGCCGGCCAATCCCATCGTGATTCGCGGCGAGAGCCAGGACGGCGTCGTCGTGGACGCGGGCAACTGTCCGGATTGCAATGTGTTCGAGGTCTACGGCGCCGGCTATGTGCATCTGGAACGAATGACAATCCAGAACGGCGTGCGGGGGATCCGGTTTCAGTCCACCGGAGCGACCGGCAATGTCGTGCGCCAGGTGCATATCCGGAACACCACGCTCGGAATCGGCGGCCGCGAGGGGCAGTTCGATTTCTATATTGCGGACAACATCCTCGAAGGCCGTCTGCTTTGGCCGCAGAACGATCTTGACGATAACGCCGCGCACGCCAATGACGACGGTATAGCGGTCTGGGGCTCCGGCCACGTCGTCGCCCACAATCGCATCGGCGGCTATGGCGACGCCATGAAAACCCAGCAGGATGGCGCGAGAGCCAACGATTTCTACGGAAATCAGATCCTGTACAGCTACGACAACGGGATCGAACTCGACGGCAGCGAAGGCAACACCCGGGCTCTCCGCAATCTGTTTCTGAACTGCTTCGCGACGCTGAGCGTCCAGCCAATCCACGGCGGCCCGTCTTACCTTCTGCGGAATATCGTGGTGAATGTCGTGGATGAGCAGTTGAAATTTCACGCTCTCGCCGTCACGCCGCCGCAGGAACCAAGCGGCGTCCTGGTTTACAACAACACGTTCCTGACGCCGGGCGGCCGGGAACTCAATGTGCAGACCCCTGCCACCAGCCACTATTTCGAAATCGAAAATAATCTCTTTCTTTCCGCGCCCGGCGGCGGCCCGTTCGTGGTGGACTGGACAGGCCCGATCGATCATGGCGTCTTCGATTACAACGGCTATTACCCCGACGGGGTCTTCCGCTTCAACGATCCGCTGCGGGGCGGCCTCTTTTCGAGCCGGAACTTCGCGACGCTGAAGAGCGCGGGCATGGAACCGCACGGGATGCTGGTAACGGCCTCCCCCTTCGCCAGCGGCCTGGTGCCACCCGCCTCTTATACCGAACTGGTGGCGAGCGCCGACGTGACGCTGGCGGCAGGCTCCGTGGCGCTCGATGCGGGTCGCCTGCTGCCCAACGTCAACGACACCTATCGGGGTGCCGGCCCGGATCTCGGCGCGCTGGAACTCGGCTGCCCGTTGCCGTCTTATGGTCCGCGTCCGGCGGGCGTCGATGAGACCAATGAAGTCCTGGGCTGCGGCATTGTTCCGCCGCCGCCACCGACCGTCTACACCAGCGTGTCCGTCGCGCCCGGTCTCGCCACCGCGGAGCCTTCTCAGACGCTGCAGTTCGTCGCCACCACGACTCCGGCCGGCGGCAAGGTGACGTGGAGCCTGACGCCCGCCAGAGGCTCCATCAGCGCCTCCGGTGTTTACACCGCGCCATCCGATGCGCTGCTGGGAGAGACCATCACGGTGCGGGCCGTGGTCACGTCAAATCCCGCCATCGGCGGCAGCGCTCTGGTGACCCTCGACGCTCCGGTGAGCGTCTCCCTAACACCGGCGCGGATCGTTCTGGCCGCCTCCGCCACCCAGCAGTTCAGCGCAGCGGTGTCGGGCGCGGTGGACAAATCCGTCCGCTGGTCTCTCAGCCCGGCTCTCGGCTCCATCAGCCCGAGCGGGCTCTACACGCCGCCGGCCTCGACCAATGGAGAGATGGTCATGGTGACGGCCACCAGCGTTGCGGACCCGACGCAAAGCGCCACCGCCACACTCGTGCTGCCCGTGCCGGCTCCGCCGCCACCCACGGGCCCGGTGACCGTAACCATCTCGCCGGGCTACACCACCCTGCAGGCCGGAGCGACTCTGCAACTCAAGGCAACCGTGACCAACGCCCAGGACGGACATGTCACCTGGCGCGTGAGTCCCGGCGGCGGGACCATCACTCCGGATGGCTTCTACCAGGCGCCGGCGTCGGTCCGTCGCGCAACCACAGTCACCATCTCGGCCCAGAGCGTGGCGAATCCCCGCGCCGTGGGCGTCGCCATTCTGGTGATTCTGCGCTAAGCGCCCGGACGCCGACGCTTTTCCGATTCGGCGAACTGTTGTCCGGCGGTTTCGAGGGCCCGGCTGTGCAGTGCCGGCAGCCGGCCCTCGGCCCGCGCGGCAACCAGCACGGGGATGGCCTGTCGATAGAGCGCCTTCGCCTCGCCGGACCGGTGCAGTTGCAGCAGCGCGGAAGCCAGACCGAGTCGCGCGAGGGCGAGGTCTTCGCGCGACTCCACACCGTCGGGCGCGAAGCCACGCACGGCCAGTTCGTAATCCGTTTTGGCGCTGTTCAGGTCGCCTGAAGCCTGCAGCAACACCGCCAGGTCGTAATGCCCCCACGCAACCAGACGCCGGAACTCCGCGTCCGCCGGATCCAGCGCCGCCAGGCGCATCTTGATTTCGAGCGCCGCCCGCCGGAGTTGCACCGCTTCTTCCGGCCGGTCCGGCGTGGTTCGGGCAAGAATCTCCGCGGTGCGGTCGCGCGCCACGGCACGGAGACGGAGCAGTCTCGTGTCCGCCGGACTGCGGGCGGCCAGCCGATCGAAGAGCCCCACCGCCTTTCGGCACTTGTCGAGTCCGGCCGCGCTTTCTGCCGTGACCATGCTCTGCTTATAACCGTAGTCCAGATTGCTGCTGGCCAGACGTAGCTGGTCCTGCGCGGTGGCGCCCGGAGCCGCGGCAATCGCTTCGCTCAGCGCGAGCAGCTTCCGCGAGTAGTTCAGAGAAGCAGACGAATCCGGCGCGCCCCACAGCAGGTCGCTGAGCTTGGCGTAAGTCGGCGCCAGTTCCCGGCGGGCTTCGAGGTCGGCCGAAGCCGCCAGCGCCTCCCGCAGCGTCAGGGCTTTCCGGTAACTGGCCACCGCGCCACCCGGCCCCGCCTGTGTCGCCTCACCGCTCTGCCGCTGCACGTCGCCCACCCGCTCATAGGCTGCGGCGAGTTCCCTCTGCAGCGACCGATCGTCCCCGGCATCCTGCGCCAGGCGATCCAGAAAGTCGAGCGCTTTGACCGAGATCAGCCGTCCCGCCGGCGCCGACCCGGGGAGACTCCGGATCGCGTCATGTACATCGAACAGCAGCGAGTTCGCCACCCGCCGCACATCGTTGAAGCGGCGCTCCGCCCGCTCGCGTTCCCGCAGCGCGACATGCGCCTCCCAGGAAGTCACCATGGTTCCGGCAATCAGCAGAAAGACCGAAAAACTGGCCGCGATTACCGCGCCCTGATGACGGCGCATGAACTTGGCGGAGCGATAGGCGAAGGTGTCCTCGCGAGCCGTCACGGGACGTCCGTCGAGGTACCGTTCGATGTCCCCCGCCAGTTGCTCCACCGAAGAGTAGCGGCGTTCGGGCTCGCGCCGCAGCGACATCAGCAGAATGGTGTCGAGGTCCCCGCTCAGCTCCTGCGCCAGCTTTGCCGGCTTCACCCCGCGCGCCGCGGCCACCGCATCCGGATCCGGAGCGCCGCTCACCACCACGGAGGGACGCCGCGGCTCGGTATCCCGAATCACGTCGCAGATCTCCTGCACCGACCGCGTTTTGAACACAAACGGCTTGTGCCCGGTGAGCAGAACATAAAGCAGGACTCCCAGCGAGTACGTGTCGCTGGCCGTGGTAACGGCCTGATTGTGCAGTTGCTCCGGACTCGCGTACTCCGGCGTCATCATCTGGACGACACTGGTGGTCTCACTGCCCGCATCGCTTTCCGGATCGAGCAGTTTCGCCACCCCGAAATCGAGCAGCCGGATGGCGCCTTCGGCGGTCACCAGAATGTTCTGCGGCTTGATGTCGCGGTGCACCACGAAGTTCTGATGGGCGTACCGGACCGCCGAGCAGACGGTGAGAAACAACTGCAGCCGTTCCCGCAGCGGCAGCCGCTGTTCGTCGCAGTGCTGGTCAATGGGCGTGCCCGCGATGAAGTCCATCACGAACCACGGCTGGCCTTCCGGCGTGGTGCCGCCGTCCAGCAGGCGGGCGATGTTGGGATGCTCCAGATGAGCCAGAATATGCCGCTCGGTTTCAAACCTGCGCAGCGTGAGCGGAGTACAAAGACCGCGGCGCACCACCTTGAGCGCGACCAGCTTGCGGTACAGGTCGTCCACCCGCACCGCCTGGTAAACCATGCCCATGCCGCCTTCGCCGATGACCTGAACGATGCGGTAAGGGCCGAAGCTCATGCCGGTGTGAAACGCCGGATCGGAGCCGGGACCGGCGGGCGCCGCGGGCTCGATGAAGTCGCCCGCGTCGTCGAGAGACTGGAGCAAGGAACGGACTTCCAGGAGCAAGCGTGTGTTACCGGCGCAGGCGGCGCCGAGATAGCTGTCCCGTTCGGCGGGCGGAAGTTCGGCGGCTGCGTCGAAAATCGTTTTGATGCAGCGCCATTCTTCCGGGGTCATGGCCGCGCGGCGCCGGAAAGAAGTTTCAGCCGCTCCAGCAGCCAGGCTTTCACAACGGCGACATCGCGCTCCGCGATGCGCTCGGGAACCCGCATCACGGCCGCAATGCGTTCCGGCGGGAGACCGACGAAGAAGTGCAGTTCGAAGGCGCGGCTGCCGCGATCGCTGATGTCTTCGAACTCATCGAGCACCCGATCGACGTCGAGGATGTCGAAGCCGGACTGGCGCATCGCGCCCACCATCTGCGTGAGAGCCGCCCGCGCCGGATCGAGCGCGACCGTGCCTTCCTTTTCCGCGCGGGCGGCGGCAACCAGGCGGCGCCGGAGGCTCTGGGCTCCCTCCAGAATCTGCATGCCTTCCGGCGTTAATTGATAAGGGGTGATTTCTTCGGGCGAACTCATGCTCAAACTTTGAGTATCTCCCGGTAAAGCCAGGCGCGCGCGGAACTCCATTCGCGTTTCACGGTGGCCGGCGAGAGATGCATCACCTCCGCGGTCTCCTCCACGGAGAGCCCCGCGAAGAAGCGAAGCTCCACAATCCGCCCCTGGCGCTCATCGAGGGCGCTCAGCCGCTGCAGCGCGTCGTCCAGACCCACCAGATCGAGTTCGCGCTGCCGGGACACGGCCATCGCCTCGTCGAGTTCGATTTTCACGGCGCCCGAACCGCGCTTCCCCGCCTGCTGGGCGCGGGCGTGATCCACGAGGATACGGCGAATCATCTGCGCCGCGATGCCATAGAAGTGGGCACGGTTGCGCCAGTGGACGTCCCGCTGATTGACCAGGCGCAGGAACGCTTCATGGACCAGCGCCGTGCTTTGCAGCGTGTGATCGGAGCGCTCCCGGCGCAGATGCGCGCCCGCCAGACGGCGCAGTTCGCCATAGACAAGGGGCATCAGTTCGTCGAGCGCGCGCTGGTCGCCGTTGCTCCAGTTGACCAGCAGCGCGGTCAACTCCGGGGCGGGTTCCGCTTCAGACATCCGCGCTTATTATCGCAGGGTGAAAATATTTTGATCCCCTTTTTGGAAAACCCGCGCGTGTAGGGACAGAGCCGCCCTGAGGGTGGTCACAAAAAGGAGAAACGACAATGAACAAAAGAGTTTTCGTATCGGCCGCGGTCTCGGCGGCGCTCGCTCTGGCCGTCGGCGGGAGTGCGATGGCGGCGGATATCCATGCCACCGGAGCGGGCCACGCGAAGCACGCGGGTTTCGACTATGTGGACCGCAACGGGAGCGGCACGGTGAAGGATCTGGTGGTGGAAGCGGGCGCGGATCCGGGCGCGGTGGTGCTTCATTTCGCGGGCGCGCAGAAGGTGGAATTCGGCGACGTGGGCACGCTGAAAATCACGCGCGCGGATGGCTCCATCTGGCGTTACAAACCCTCCGTTTATCAGATGGTCGACGGCAAACGCAAATACATGACGGTTGGCTTCCACATGCTCGACAAGGACCGCGTTTCGCTCAAACTCGTTCGCTTCGACGCCTCGGCTCCGCTGGTGGTGGGTCCGGTGGACGGCCGGAACGGCAACTCGTGATCCGCTGCTCGCGGCGCGCGGCAGGGCCGATGAGCGAAGCTCTAAGTTGGGAGCTTACTCATCGTTCCGGCTGCGCGACTACCGGTTGCTGCTGACGGGGGCCTTTCTTTCGAACTTCGGCCTGCAGATGCTGAGCCTGGCGGTGAGCTGGGATCTGTATCTGCAGACACGGTCGGCGCTGGTGCTGGGCAATGTGGGCTTTGTCCAGGTGGCGCCATTCGTTCTTCTTTCCCTGTTCGCGGGGCATGTGGCGGACCGCCATGACCGCCGCCTGGTCATGGTGGTGACCCAGGTTGTCTACATGACGGTCTCGCTGATTCTGGTGTTCAGTAATCACTCCGTTCCGGTCATCTACAGCTGTTTGCTGCTGACCGCGATTGCCCGGACTTTTCAGGGTCCGGCCCGCGGGGCGATCCTGCCGCAGATCGTTACCACGGAAACTCTCGGCAACGCCATCACGTGGAACAGCAGCGCGCAGGAGATCGCGAATGTCAGCGGTCCCGCGCTGGCCGGCCTGCTGCTGGCCGTTACCGGCAGCCGCACGGTTTACGGCCTGCAGAGCGTCTGCGCGGTGCTGACGCTGCTCTGTTTCCTCTCGATTCGCAGCCGCACGCCGGAAAAGACGGACGCCGCGCGGCGCGATCACGGCTCCGTGCTGGACGGCCTGCGTTTTGTGCGCGATAACAAGCTGATTCTTTCCGCCGTAAGTCTGGATCTTTTTGGCGTGTTGTTTGGTGGGGCGACGGCGCTGCTGCCCATCTTCGCGGTGGACATTCTGCATGCGGGACCCAAAGCGCTGGGCTGGCTCCGGGCCGCCCCGTCGGTGGGCGCGGTGCTGATGGCGGTGACGATGGCGCATCTGCCACGCATTCACCGGGCTGGTCATGCGCTGATCGCGGCGGTGGTGGGCTTTGGTCTGGCGACGATCGGCTTCGGATTGTCGCGGAACCTCTGGCTGTCGCTCGCGATGCTGCTTCTCACCGGCGTTTTCGATAACGTGAGCGTGGTGCTGCGGCATTCGCTGCTGCAGACGGGAACGCCGGATCGTTTGCGGGGCCGGGTGCTGGCGGTGAACAATATTTTCATCAGCTGTTCGAATCAGCTGGGCGCGGTGGAATCGGGCTGGTCGGCGGCGTGGCTGGGACCGGTGATGAGCGTTTGGGGCGGCGGAGTGGCGACGCTGGCGGTGGTGGGGATCTGCGCCGGGCTGTCGCCGGCGCTGCGGAAATGGCGGCAGTGAATCGGTTACGATAGGAGACGGAGGAATGGCAGAGCGGTTGAATGCGCCGGTCTTGAAAACCGTTAGAGTCGAAAGGCTCTCGGGGGTTCGAATCCCTCTTCCTCCGCCAGATTTCAAAGCTTACGCTTCGTGACCGGGCGTTCGCTCCCCCTCCCCGCAGTGCATCGGGCCTGTACGAGACGGCCGGTACGGCGATGCCGATTCTCACGCCCGTTATTCATATTCAATTGGAAAAGATCATGCGGACAGAGGCCTTTTCAGGCTTGTCCTTAATTTCGGAATGCCGCGCGATTTCCTGGCGAAATCAGGCAGCGCAGGCTTGAGCGGCGACGGCGGCGGCTTCGGTTGTGCAAGGGGCGTTGCCGGGCGTCCGGGTTTGTTTTGTTTCGCGGGCGGCGGGGGCGGATTCGGCGGGCTTTTTGTCGTAGCGTTTCATGAGGGTGTCGACGGGGATGGGCGGGATGGCGTCGAAAGCGGCGGCGTGGACTGCGTTTTCCAGTTTGATTTGTTCGATTTTGGCGAGGTCGAGCTGAGCGTTCACGGCGGCGGTGATGCCGGTGGTGATTTGTTTGGTGTCGGAGATGCCGAGGTGGGTGGGTTCGAATTGCGCGGGGAGGGTTTCGACGCGGAGGCGGCGTTCGGTTTGCAGGCGGCGGAGTTCGGCGGTGGCTCTTTTCAGGATGCCGAGGGCCTGGACGCGGGCGCGGTCGACGGAGTTTTGGATTTCGTTCAGGTTGGCGTGGAGCGCGGCGTCGGTTGGATCGTTGTGTCCGTTTTTGGCAGCGTCTTTTTCGGCGCGGGCGAGGGCTTTATCGGCGAGGTCGGATTCGACGTTGGCGCAGCGGCGGAGACGCCAGGTGGCGCGGAGGATTTCCATCGCGTAGGCGCCTTCGAGGGCGTCCTGGGGGTTCAGGCGGTCCCAGAGTTGGCCGGTTAGTTTGGCGTACTCGGCTTCATCCTGGGGGAGGACGAAATTGCCGGTGTAGAAGAGGTCGAAGATGTCGGTTTGCGGTGTGGACATGGTGGTTCCTTCCTGGGCCGAGGATGGCTCGGGGCGTGGAAGCGGCTGGTGGGGGGAGCGGGGTAAGTGGTTGATATTGAGGGGAATAAAATTCGGGGATATTTGGGATTCGCGGACCGAATCGCCCAACAAGGCCATATCGGTCCGGAATCCCGCCATTCACCACCACTCGAAGCTGCCGGGAGGCTATTGCACCGCGATAACGAGCCCGGTCTGTGTGACCACCCCGGCTACCGTAGCCGTCACGGTCTGATCCCCGCTCGCTACGTTGGGAACAGTCAGATTGAACTGGTACAGACCCGCCGACGTAATCCCGGCGAATGAAACCTCCGCCGGAACGCCCCCGATCGTGATCGATACCGGATTCACCACCGGAGCCGGCTGATCCGGATTCTGACCGGCCGGCACCATCGGATTCGTAGGCCCGAATCCCACCCCGAACAACTCCAACTGTTCGCCGGGCTTTACCGGTCGGGTATTGAAAGCGAACGCGCCGGCGGGGCCCGAGAGGTCATACTGCCCACCGCCATAGCTGCCCGATCCGTCCGGCGTCAGAATTACGGCGGCCAGGTGCTTGCCATCGCCCAGAACACTGAACGAAGGACTCGTTGGCGCAAGCGTCGTCGTAGACGTAACACTCCCGTTCTCATTGGTTACCACGACGTTGACCGTCCCGGTGGCGGTGTCATCGGGGGCCTGCAGATTAATCTGGGTCGGACTGACGAACCACAGGTAAGCCGGCTTGCCGTTCACCGTTACGCTCACCCCGCCCAGTGAAGTCGGGAAATCTCCGTTCCACACCGCCGTGGCGCCGGCCAGATTGGTCCCGTAGATTGAAATCCAGGAACCCGGTGAGATTGTCGCGGAACTGCTGTACACGGGCACGATACCGCCTTTGCTGACAATCGGCGCGTCTTTACTGATGACGGTCAGGGTTACGGGCTCGTCCAGAGCGACGCCGCCGGATACGAGCCGTACCTTGCCCGAATACACGCCGGGAGACAGGTTCGCCGCGTTCGCGGTGACAGCCACGGTGCCCGGTGTCGTGATGGCCCCGGAGGGCACGGAGAGCCAGTTCCCGCCGCCCGGCAGCAGCACTTGCGGAGTAAACGCCGCGCCCGACGGTTCGCTGCTCACGTTCACGTTCTGGGAGAGCGTCGCCCTGGCATCTCCCTGCCGGTAAGTAAAGCTCAGCGACGAAGGATTCACGGTAAATACCGCGTTTTTGTCGCTTTTGGTCAGTTGGACCGTGGCGTTCACGCCATAATTCAGCTGGATTTGCCCGGTGTACGTTCCGGTATCCACCACTGCCGGGGTCACCGTGACGGTAATCGTCGTCTGGTAGGTGTAAGAGCTCCCGTTGGCGGACAGGAACGGAATGCTCCCGCCGCCTGGCGAAACGTGAAGCCAGCCCGTCAGACCATCGGAGGCCGCGGCCTGAAAGGGAACGTCCGAGTAGTTGTTGGCGGACACGAAAGTCAGAGTAAGCGTCTGGCTCAGGGGACCGCTGTTGGCGGGGGCGCCGAAGTTCAGGATGGCTGGCGACACTGTCAGTGTGCCGGGGAGCGCGCCGCCTGTCCCTCCACCGCCAAAACCACCGCCACCGCCACCGCCTCCACCTCCGCCGGCGGCCGTGGCCGTGGTGAAGGACCAGGTTGCCGAGGGGCTCGATCCGGCCGCGTTCTTCGCCACAATCTGCCAGTTATAGGTGGTTCCGCTCAGCAGGGACGGCGGAGTAAAACTGGTCGAGACCGTATTTCCCGCCAGAGGCGGTGGCGACATGGTGCCCAGATAAATGTCGTAGGATG
This sequence comes from uncultured Acidobacteriia bacterium, assembly GCA_903851195.1. GTDB lineage: Bacteria > Acidobacteriota > Terriglobia > Bryobacterales > Bryobacteraceae > BOG-234. The sequence continues at coordinate 19,920 of CAINNJ010000063.1, read as the reverse complement.
TCGCGCCGGCCGAAGCGGTCCAGCTCAGGGTGGACGGCACACTCGCCCCCGTAGCGCCGTTGGCCGGAGCCGTGAGCGTCACGGGCAAGGGTCCGGCGCCCGGCGTGAACAGCAGCGCGGAGCTGTCGGAAAGCGCCGCCGAGTCAAAGCTCCACTGCAGTTGCCGGCCATTTCCAGATCCGCCCGCGGACCGGATTGCAACCGTCGCCTGCGCCCCTCCGCCGGCAGGATTGCCGGCGCCGAGAGACGCCGTTTGATACTCGAAGGCGATGGCGTTCGTGCCTTCCGTCAGAATCGCCTGAAAGGTGACCGGATTGGGAGAACCCTGCGGGAAGGCATTGTTCCACTGCAGGATGAAGCGCCTGCTGCCGGCCGCGCCGATTGTCTGATAAAAAACGGCGCCCGCGCCCGGAACGTCGAACGTGAGATCGCTCCACATCGGCAGAATCGCGGGCAGGTCGCTCGAAGGACTCGCCGACGTGAGATCGACATTCGCAAAATCGTTGACCGCCGGGCAGACCGAGGGATCCGTCACAAAGTACGCGGCCCCGTTCGTGCTAACGCAGATCTGCCGATACGCGGTGCCATAGAACGTGAAGGGAAAAGGCAGCGAAATCACTGCCGTGCCGTCGTCCGTTCCGGCCAGTACGCTCGCGCCTCCTCCCCCGCCGGCAATGTTGACGAAGCTGTAAACGGAACCGTCGGTTGCCGTGTAGCCGCCACCGTCCGGACCCTGCGTGGCTGCCCGCCCCGCGGGACAGACAAGAAGCGAAGTCAGCGCAATCAGCCAAACGCCACCTTTAGACATACTGTGCTCCGGTCTCAAAATGACCTCTGTTTAATCTGGAATACCTGTCCGCCAAGCATGATCGTGACCACCCGCACGGCATTTGTCGCCGACGTGAACGCCGGAACCGTGTAGGTTTGTGTATAGACATTCGACACGGGCCCGGTCAGAGAACCCAGTGGCACGACGCCCGGGGGACTGCTGGTTACCGCGGGAGTACAGCCCGCGGAACTCGCGGTCGCCAAAATACTGCCGGTTCCGCCCGCGCTCCCGAATACGGCGCCGTTTGCATTCAGCGTGTACGAGCAGCTTGCGCCGGCCTGGCTCACCGTGAATGTCTGCTTGCCGATCTGGATAGTGCCGGTGCGGGTGCTGCCCGAGGAATTCGCCTCAGCCGTGTAATTCACCGAGCCCGCGCTCCCGCTGAATGACTGCGTGAACGTCAGCCAGTGCGAACGGCTGGTCACCACCGGCCCCGCGCATCCCGTCGTCGGTGTCGAGAACGTGACCGAGCCGCCGGTCGCGCCGGACCCGATCGCCGCGCTTCCCAGATTCAGGCTGTACGCGCAGGTCGCTCCCGCTTCGGTCACCGTATAAGTCTGTCCGGCGACTGTTAAGGTTCCCGTGCGGGTTGTGGCAGTGGTATTCGGCGCAACCGAGAACTTCACTTCACCGGTGCCGCTCGAATCCGACGACACAATCGTCAGCCATGTCGGATTGTTGGTCGCCGATGTCCACGAACAGCCGCTGGCCGCGATTACGCCCACCGTGCCGGTCCCGCCCGACTCCGGCGTCGACCCGTCGCCCGACCGAAGGCTATAGCTGCAGGCGGGACCCGCCTGCGAAATGTTGATGGCCTGGCCACCGACGTTCAGCACGCCGGAGCGCGGGCTTCCGCTGGAATTCGCGGCGACCGTGACAGACAGCGTGCCCGCGCCCGTTCCCTCCGACGGCGAGACCGCGGCCCAGGGCGCCCCGCTCCTGGCCAGCCACGAACAGCCCGCGGAATTGACGGAGATTGCGACGGAGCCCGTGCCCCCGGCGCTGCCAAAAGGACTTCCCAGCGACGAGGTATCCAGGCTGACGGTGCAGGCCAATCCCTGCTGCGTGATGGCGAGAGGCGTGCCGCCGATCGTCAGTGTCCCCGTGCGCGTCACGCTCGTCGAGTTGGCGTTCACCGTATAAAGGAGCGTTCCGCTGGAGGATCCCGAACCGGCGGAAGTGACCGAGATCCAGGTCGCACTGGAAACCGTGCTGTAGCTGCAGCCGGCCGGAACCGTAACGCCCACCGACCCGGAGCCGCCGGACGCCGCGACGGAAGCGCTTGTCGCGCCGAGGGTCACGGCACAGTTGATGCCCGCCTGGTTGATCGTGAATGTCTGGCCGCCGATCGTCGGCGTGAGGACCCGGTTCGGGACTCCCGTGTTGGATCCCACCGCGACGGTGACCTGTCCCGGAGCCGTTCCGCTGGCCGGCGATATAGTGACACCCGCGGCGGATGCGCTGGACGACCAGGCGCATCCGGTGGTCGAACCGGAGATGGAGATGGTTACCGAGCCCCCGGCGGCCGTCAGATCCACTCCCGCCGCGCTGAGAGCGAAGGAACACGAGGCGGCGAACTGCGTCACGGTGAACGTCTGGCCGCCGGCGGTGATGGTGCCCGAGCGCTGGCTGGTCGTGGCGTTCGGCGCCGCGGAATAAGCGATCGTGCCCGAATCCGTGCCCGCGGTGCCAGTGGTGACGGTCAGCCACGAGTTGTTCGAGACCGCCGTCCAGGAGCAGTTGGGCGTAGTCTGCAGATTGAAGGATCCGTTGCCGCCACCCAGCGGAATACTCGCAGCCGATGAGGTAAGGGAGTACATGCAGGCCGGCGCGGCCAGAACCGTGAAGCTCTGGGTAACCGTCGTCGCCGCGCCGTAAGCTCCGTTCCCCGCCTGGGAGGCCGCGAGTGTGCAGGTGCCCGCGCCCACGATGGTCACCAGCGACCCCGACACGGTGCAGACCGGCAGCGTCATGGATGCGAACGTGACCGGCAGCCCGGCGGAAGATGTCGCGCCGATCTGGAACGGCGGCGTTCCCGCCGCCACATTGCTCTGCGGCACGAAGGTGATGGTCTGCGAACCCGGCGTCACCGTGAAGCTCTGCGTCACCGCCGTGGCGGCGTTGTAGTTCGCGTTGCCCGTCTGGCTCGCCACGACAGAGCAGGTTCCGGTCGCCAGCATGGTGACCGATGAACCGGATACGGTGCAGACAGCGGTGGTGGCCGACGCGAAGGAAACTCCCAGCCCGGAACTCGCCGAAGCCGTCAACGCGAACGAAGCCGGATTGAACGGCCGGTCGCCGATCGCACCGAAACTGAGCGTCTGCGACGCTTTGGCGACCGTCAGGTTCTGGGTTACACCCGGCGCCGCGGAATAACTCGCGTTTCCGGCCTGGCTGGCGGTGATGGAACAGGTGCCCGCGCCCACAAGCGTGACCACCGAACCCGACACCGTGCAGACCGTCAGCGTTGTCGAGGCGAAAGATACGGACAGTCCGGAGGAGGCTGTAGCGCTCAGCGCGATCGGCGTATCGCCGAAGGTGGCATTACTCAGAGGTCCGAAGGTAATCGTTTGCGATCCCACCGTCACCGTAAAACTCTGGCTGACGGAGGCCGCGGCGTTGTAATTCGGGTCGCCCGCCTGACTCGCCGAGATTGTGCACGTGCCCAGGGTGAGCAGGGTGACGACGCTTCCCGAAACGGTGCAGACGGAAGCCGTTGTGGAAGCGAAACTGACCGCCAGCGTTGAGGTGGAGGTGGCGCTTATCGTGACCGGCGATGCACTGAGGGCCCGGTTGCCCAGCGGTCCGAAACTGACTGTCTGGGCGGCTTTGGCAACGCTAAAACTCTGCGTCACGTTCGGCGCGGCGCCAAAACCCGCGTTTCCCGCCTGGCTGGCCGTGATGGAGCAGGTGCCCGCGCCCACGATGGTGACAGTGGAACCCGATACCGTGCAGACCGCGGAAGTCGTGGACGCGAAGCTCACCGGCAGGCTGGAGGACGCCGTCGCGGTCAGCGTGATCGGAGCCGCGCCGTAGACCGAACCGCTCAGTGTCCCGAATGTGATGGTCTGCGACGCGGGACTGACCGCGAAGCTTTGCGTCACCGGCACGGCGGCGTTGTAATTCGAATTGCCCGCCTGCGACGCCGTAATCGAGCAGGTGCCGACGGCCAGCATCGTCGCGGTGGTTCCGGAGACGGTACAGACGGTCGTCGTCGTGGAGGCGAAGCTTACCGTGAGGCCCGAAGACGCCGTGGCGCTCAGCATATAGGCCGGCGCCGAGAGTGCCTGACCGGGAGGCTGCGCGAAGGTGATCGTCTGCGAAGCCGGACTCACCGAAAAGGTCTGTGTCACGCTGGCCGCCGCGCTGAAGTTGCCGTTTCCGGCCTGTGCCGCGGTGATGGAGCAGGTTCCCGCTCCGGTGATCGTCACGCTGGCGCCGGAAACCGTACAGACGGCGGGTGTGGTCGAGGAGAAGGCGACCGGAAGACCGGAAGAAGCGGTCGCGGCGATTCCGATCGGCGAAACCCCATAGGTAACGCTGGTCAAAGCCCCGAACGTGATGGTCTGCGAACCGGGACTGATCGTGAAGCTCTGCGTCACGGTGGTGGCGGCGCTGTAGTTCGAATCGCCCGTCTGGCTGGCGGCGATCGTGCACGTTCCCGCGCTCACCAGTGTGACCTGCCCGCCGGAAACCGTGCAGCTTCCGGGCGTCGTCGACGCGAAGGAAACCGTCAGACCCGAAGATGCCGTGGCGCTCACCGCAAATGGAGATCCGCCGTAAGTCTGCCCGGTGAGTGCCCCGAAACTGATTGTTTGCGACGCTTTGGCTACCGTAAACGACTGGCTGACAGTGGCGGCGGCCGCGTAATTGGTATTCCCGGCCTGGCTGGCCGTGATCGAGCAGGTGCCGGCCGTCACGATCGTCACCATTGAACCGGACACCGTGCAGACCGGCGTTGTCGTGGAAGCGAAACTCACAGTCAGTCCGGAAGAGGCCGTGGCGGTGAGCGCGAAAGGCGCCGCGCCGAAAGTCACGCCCGAGGGAGCCGCGAAGGTGATGGTCTGCGAACCCGGCGTGACCGTGAAACCCTGTGTCACCGGAACAGCAGCGGTGTAGTTCGTGTCGCCGGCCTGGGTGGCCGTTATCGAGCAGGCGCCAGGGGCCACGATCGTCACCGTGGAAGCGGAAACGGTGCAGACCGCCATGGTAGTCGACGCAAAACTCACGGGCAGACCCGAAGACGCGGTGGCGGTAAGAGCGAAGGGCGCCGATCCGAAGGCCGCACTCGAAAGCGGCGAGAACGTAATGCTTTGCGAGCCCATGCCGACGGTGAAACTTTGGGAGACCGGGGAGGCGGCATTGTAGTTGGAGTCGCCCGCCTGGCTGGCCGTGATCGAGCAGTTCCCGGGCGCGACCAGAGTCACCGTGGAACCGGACACCGTACAAACCGACGTCGTGGCGGAAGCGAATGCCACCGCCAGACCGGAACTCGCGGTTGCGGTGAGCGTGAATGCCGGCGCATTGAAGGCACGACCCGCCGGAGCGCTGAAACTGATCGTCTGGCTTCCCTTGCCGACGGTGAACGTCTGCACCACGGGAGTCGCCGCGCTGTAACTCGCGTTGCCCGCCTGGCTCGCGGTGATCGAGCAGGTGCCCGCTCCCACGAGGGTGACGGTGGAGCCGGATACGGTGCAGACCGACGCCGTGGTGGATGCGAAGCTTACCGCGAGGCCCGACGTCGCGGTCGCCGAGAGAGTAAAGGGTGCCGCGCCAAGTGTCGCCGGGCTGAGGGTTCCGAACGTAATCGATTGCGGCGTCGCCGGCACGACGACCGAGCCGCTCGTCCCGGTCAGCGGCAGCGACGCACCGTTGGGGTCCGTGGCGCTCAGATTGGATACCGTCAGAGCATAGGTTCCCGCCGGCGCCCCCGCGCCGATCGTCACCGAGATTTCGGCCACGCTTCCGTCCGCAATGATATTTGTGTTGAATCCCGACACAATCACGCGTTTAACCGTGCCGGACGACAGGTTGCTGGTCGAAACGAATTTGGCGGCGGCATTCGCCGCGCTTCCGGCGGCGACGGATAAGCTCAGCGCCGTGTTGTCGTAAGTAATATCGAACTGCACCCCGGCGACCTGCGCGCCGGCGGACGTGAGCGGCACACTGACATTGACTACCGATCCGGCGGCGCCCGTCGCGGTCCCCAGCGCGACGCTGGCGGCATTGGCTCCCGCCACTGCCAGGCTCAAAAACGCCAGGCATGAAAACAGAGGTACGCTCTTCAGCAATCTCATTTCTTTGAATTCCTCGCCGACACTCTTAAAACTCCTTCGCGCCCGGTCACCCGGATCGATTCCGCCCGTGCGTTCGTGCCCGCCGTCGCCGTCAGGCGAATGGGATAATCGGCGGCCGTCCCGCTGTTTTCTCTGGCCGAAACGTGCAGAACCGCGACTACGCCATCGGACACATGGTTCTGATTGAAGCCGACGATCATTACTCTCTGGCCGGATTTGGCGGTGCGGGCGGTCTGCAGAATCTTCACCGCGCTCTCCGCCGACGGTCCGATTTCCACCGTGACGTCCAGCGCCGACGCGTCATATTCCAGGTCGAACTGGAGTCCGGTGAGGGCCTCCGTCGCCTCCGAGAGCCGCACGTTCAGGGCGACGGGCTCATGGGGCCCGGCGATGCCGGAATCAATGCTTAATTCAGCGCCCCGGGCAATACCGGACAGCAGCAGAAGAAACAGGCCGAATCGATGTCGCATCTTCAATACTTCCTTTCAAATCCCGCAATCGCCCGAAATGCCCGGCGCAAAACCGTCTCCGGAAAAAGAATCCGCGAAAAACCGGGAGGATTCATCCTGCAGAGCGCTGCACACCGTCCGCGCATGACAAATAAACCGCAATTCACATTTCCGGTCCGCATTTTTGCCAAAAGACTCCGTTCACCGCCGCCGCGCCCGTCATGGAAGAATGCATCCCAGCCCGAGCGCGGCGTTGATCACCTTCTGCACATCCGCCACGTTCACCGTGCCGTCTCCGTTCAGGTCGTCGGCCGCCGGTATGAGGCCGAGAGCTTCGTTAATGATCAGCTGCACGTCGGACACGTTTACCGTGCCGTCTCCGTTGATGTCGCAGGAGGCCGTGCGAATCGTCCCGGCCGTGCAGGCGGTCGGCAGCGCTCCGCCGTCCGCGTTGGTCGAACTGCAGTTCTTTGGCGTCACCACGGTGCTGCCGGACGTGAACGACGAGTTGACCGTGAATTTGGCATACGCCACGATCCCGTTGGCGATCGCGGTCTGATTCAGGCCCGCCACCAGGAGCCGGATGTCGCCGCCCGCGAGAGTATTGGTTGAGAGGCTCTTGCCGGCGCTTGTGGTCTGGTCGCCGGCCCGCGCGGAGAGGTACGTCAGCTTTGTCGAGTCGAAACTGAGATCCGCCTGGAAACCGGTGGCCGCGGGAGTTCCCGTGCTTGTCATCTGCAGCGGAATCTCCACGGTCTGTCCTGGACGGCCCGATCCGTCGCCAAGGGACAGCGTCACCGCCGACGACGAGATTGTGAGCGGCAACTGATTCGAAAGCGCGCCGGAACCGTCCGCCAGTGCCACCTGAGCCGTGCCGCTGGTGGTCAGCAGCGACGCCGGGATGGTCGCGGCGACCTGCGCGGCGGCGATCAGCGAGGGAGTAATCAGAGTGACCGCGCCGCCGGGGCTGGTGAACGCCACTTTCGCCGCGGTCCCAAGACCGGTTCCCGCGATGCTGACAGAAGTGCTCGCGCTGCCCGCCGGTATCGTGGCCGGGCTGATTGAAGCGATGGTGAACGGCGTGATCTGCAGGGGCAACCGATTGGAAAGCACGCCCGAACCATCCGACAATGCCACCTGAGCCGTGCCGGCGGACGTCAGCAGCGACGCCGGAATGGTGGCCGCAACCTGCGCGGCGGCGATCAGCGAGGGAGGAAGCACGGTGACGACGCCTCCCGGGCTGGTGAACACAACCGCCCCCGCCGTTGACAAACCGGATCCCGTGACAGTGACCCGGGTGCCCGCGCTGCCGACCGGAACAGCAGTCGGGTTCAACGACGTAATGGCGAAGGAATTGATGCGGAGCGACAGGTTGGCCGGCAGAGAAAAAGTATTCGAAGAGTCCCGCACCGCGACGGAGAAAGTATAAGGACTGCTCGATCCGGCGGAGGGAATACCGCCGATGATCCCGGTTGCCGGGTCCAGAGTCAGGCCGGGCGGAAGGGCGCCCGATACGACGGTCCAGTTTGCATAGCCGCCCGACCCGCCGGTCGCCGCCAGGGTTGCGGAATAAGCGTTGTTCACGGTGCCGTCGGGCAACGACGCGGTCGTGATCGCCACCGATGAGGATGTCGGGGACAGGCGGCGAATGACGTTGTTATCGGTGTCCGCGATCAGCAGACGCCCCGCGGCGTCCAGATTGATCGCGCCGGATGCGATCTGCGCGGAGCGTGCCGGGCCTCCATCTCCGCCGAACCCGCTGATTCCCGTGCCGGCGACCGTTTCGATCAGGCCGGTTGCATGCGTTACCAGACGGATCTCGGAGCCTGCGGCAAGGAACAAATCTCCGTTCGGAGCGACCGCGATGTCGGAGGCCCGAATCTGTGCCATGGTTGCGGGCAGGCCGTCTCCGGAGTAGCCGAGAACGCCGGTTCCGGCCACGGTGAGTATCTGGCCGCCGCTCTGGATCATTCGGACCAGAGCGTTGCCATAATCGGCAATCAGCAGATTGCCCGCGCCATCAAACCTGATGCCCAAGGGCGTGTTGAGCGCGGCCGCGGTTGCCATGGTGCCGTTGGGGCTGGTCCCTGGCGTTCCGGTGCCCGCGACCGTATAGAGCTTTCCGGCCGCGATTCCCCAGACTTTGTGGTTTAGCGTGTCCGAGAAAAACACGGCGCCGGAGGAATTTACGGCGATTCCCCCGATGATCAACTGAACGGATGTCGCGACCGCGCCATCGGTGGCGCTGGTTGTGGACGTGTAGGAGCCCGCCACGGTCGAAATATTTCCGAGGACGTCGATCTTTCTGACCGTGAGGCTCTCGGCGATGTAGATGTTCCCCGCGGCGTCCCGGGCAATCTGACCAGGGAAATTCAGCACCGCGCCGGTCGCCGGGCCGCCATCGCCGCTATCCCCGCCGTAGTATCCGGCGCCTGCGATCGTTTGCAGGCTGGTGAGAGCGGAGGTGACCTTGCGAATGCGGCCGTCGGTCCCGCCGCTGATAAGAATGTTGGAATTCCCGTCGGTCGCGACTCCGAGGGGATACGGGGTTAATGCAGCGAGAGGAGCCACGTTTTCCGGGCCGTTCGAGCCCGCGAAGGGGCCGATGGTCCAGACACCACCGCCGTTGTTCGTCAGCTTCCTGACTCGTCCGCCGGAGAAATCCGAGAAGTACACGTTGCCCGAAGCATCCACGGCCAGCCCTTCGCAATTCGTCATCTGTGCCGATGGCCCGGGTCCGCCGTCGCCACTCAGTCCGGCGGTGCCGTTGCCCCCGATGGTGGTGACCAGTCGGGTCGCGGCGTCGACGCGACGGATGCGAAGGTTGGCCGAGTCGGCAAAATAGAGGTTGCCGGAGTTATCGAAACCGAGGCCCCGGGGAGTGCCGATATTGGCGCTGGTGGCCGCAACCCCTTCTCCGTTGTACGTCGAAGATCCCGTCCCGGCGTAGGTGGTGATAATGCCGGACGTCCTGTCGATCCGCCGGATACGGCTGGAGGCGCCCACAAACAGATTGCCCGAGGCGTCGAGCGCGATTCCCACGGGACTACCCAGCCCGGCCGCCGCGGCCTGCCCGTTATCGCCGCTGTAGGAATCTCCGTTGCCGGCGAAGGTCGCCACGATCCCGGTAACCGGATCCACCGTACGGATGCGCGAGTTCCCGCTGTCGGCGATGTACAGCACGCCGGCTGAATCCACCGCGATGCCGCGGACGTTGGACGAGAACTGAGCGCTGGTGGCGAGTCCGCCGTCGCCCGCAAATCCGCAAGTGCCGGCCGTTCCCGCATACACGGTGATCACCTGCGTCACCGCGTCGACCCGGTCGACAACGCAACTTCCCCACTCCGTAAGAAAGAGATTTCCGGAACTGTCGACAGCTACGTAACGGACGGCGTTAAAGGACGCGGAAAGCGCGGGTCCGCCCGATCCCGTGTGGCGGTGCAGGAACCCGGTGCCCGCCACGGTGGAAACCGATGTATTTGCCGCATCGATTTTACGAACGATGGCGCCATCCACTTCCACGATGTACAGGCTGCCTGAGCCGTCGAATGCGAGTCCCTGGGGAGCCTGCAGGAAGGTGCTGGTGCCCGGCACTCCGCTCGGACGCAGCTGTCCCGCGATCGTATCGATACGGTAGTTGTGCGTGCCCGTTTGTGTCGCGGCCGAAAGTGTGAACGTTTTGGAGGTGACCAGACTGCCGCTGGTCACGGTGACCACGAATACGGGGCCGACCTCAGTCGTCGGCGTGCCGGACAGGACGCCGGCCGAAGTCAGACTCAGCCACGAAGGGAGGCCCGACGCGGACCACGTGTAGGATCCGTTGCCGCCGCTGGCGCCGAGGGCCTGCGAGTAGAAGCTCCCCGGCGTCGCCGGATTCAGACTCCCGGTGGTGATGGTGAGTGCCGGAAGCGCCGCCGTGATGGTAAACGGCAGCTGGTTGGAAACCACGCCGCCCGCGGCATCGCTCACCGCGATCTGAACGGCGCCCGCCGTGGTCATCAGGTATGCGGGCAGGGATGCTGTTATCTGTGCCGCCGACGTGAAACTTGCCGAAAGCAGAACCGTGGCGCCGCCGGACCGCGTCCAGGCCACTTTGGTTGCGCCCGTGAGATTGAAACCCGCGATCGACAACGCAACGGGACCGCTGCCCGCCGAAACGGTATTCGGCGTCAGCGACGTGATCGACGGCCCCGCAATGGTAAAGGGCAGCTGGTTGGAAAATACGGCGCCCGTGGCGTCGCTCACCGCAACCTGAGCGGTACCCGCCGTCGTCAACAACGCCGCGGGCAGTGTGGCCAACATCTGTGCCGCGGCAATCGTGCCGGGTGAAAGCAGCGTCGTCGTGCCGCCGGGACTGGTCCAGGCCACTTTGGATGCGCTCGACAAATTGGAGCCCGCGATCGACAACGAGACAGGACCGCTGCCGGCCGCTGCCGTATTCGGCGTCAGTGACGTGATGGAATAAGGCGACGTAATGGTGAAGGGCAGCTGGTTGGAAATCACCGTGCCCGTCGAATCGCTCACCGCGATCTGAACGGGGCCCGCCGTGGTCATCAGGTACGCGGGCAGAGAGGCTGTTATCTGGGCCGCGGACGCGAAACTTGCCGCGAGCAGGACGGTCGTGCCGCCTGGCCTGGTCCAGGCCACTCTGGTTGCGCTCGCAAGATTGGAGCCCGCGATCGACAACGCGACATCGCCGCCGCCGGCCGGGGCCGAGTTCGGCGTCAGAGCGGTGATGGTATAGGGCGAGACGGACGGCTTTCCGAGTAAAACGGTGGCGCCGGAACCGGCTACCGCAATGTCGGGCACGCCGTCGCCGTTTAAATCGCTCAGCGCGCTGGCCTGATAGCCCAGGGTCGAGTAGTTCACGACGGACTGAAACGTTCCGTCTCCGTTACCCAGGAGCACGCTGCTGCCCGCGACAAGATCTGTTTTGCCGTCGCTATTCACATCTCCGGCCACGACGTGCCAGCCAAACGCGGTCGCCAGAGGATAATTCGCGGCCGTCTGGAACGTTCCGTCGCCATTGCCCGTCAGCACGCTGACCGTGTTGTCCAGGTTATTGGCGATCCCGAGATCCGCCTTGCCGTCGCCGTTGAAGTCGCCCACCGTCACATCGCGCGGTCTCCCTCCGGTGGCAAAACGCCCCGCCGTCCGGAATGTGCCGTCGCCATTGCCCAGCAGGATCGTCACATCGTTGTCGCCGTTGTTCGAAACGGCGAGATCGACTCGTCCATCCCCGTTGAAGTCGCCCGCGCTGATTCCAAAAGAACCACTCCCGGTCGGATAGATCGCCTGGGGGAAGAAGGTTCCGTCGCCTTTGCCGAGCATGACGCTTGCGCCCCCGGCGCCCAGAGACGCCAGATCGGTGATCCCGTCTCCGTTAAAATCTCCTGTAACGACCCAGTCGTATGCCCCACTGTAGTTGACCGCCGCCTGGAAAGTACCGTCGCCATTCCCCAGCAGCACACTCAAGTTATTGGAGTTGCCGTTACCCACCACCAGATCCGCTTTGCCGTCGCCGTTGAAGTCTCCGATTGTCACGCCAAAGGGATTGCTACCCACGGCGTAACTGACCGCGGCGCCAAACGTCCCGTCGCCGTTCCCGAGAAACACACTGACATCGCTCGTGGAGAAATTCGCCACGACCATATCGGGCTTGTTGTCGCCATTAAAATCTCCCACGGCGACAGCTTCCGGAAAGGTTCCTGCCGGATAGGTAACCGCTGGCAGGAAGCCGTTGGATGCGATTGGAGTGGCGCCGACCACCTGGCTCAGGACGGCGGAGCCGCTCGACGAGTACGTGGACCCAAACGCGAACCAGGCTTTCAGCGAGCGCGCGCCTGTCGGCAACAGCTTTGTGGTCAGCGTCGCCTTGCCGCCCGATACCACGCTGGTGCCCAGCACCGTGGTGCCGTCATAGAACGTCACGTTTCCCGTCGCGCCCGAAGGGACGACGGTCGCGGTCAGAGTCACGCTCTGTCCGAACTTCGAGGGATTTGATGACGAGGCCAGAGTGGTTGTCGTCGCAATCGTCGGAGCCAAAACCATCTGGGCCACCGAGGTAGACGCCGATCCGATGTCGTTCGCGTCACCCGAATAGTTCGCCACGAAGCTGTGCGCGCCGGCGGACAGACCCGACACCGCCAGTTTCGCGGTCCCCAGATTCAGAGTTGCCGTTCCCAGCACATTCGAGCCGTCGAGGAACGTCACGGTGCCCGATGCGGCATAAGGCGTCACCACGGCGGTGAGCGTAATGCTCTGACCGGAAAGCGATGGGTTCGCCGAAGACGCGGCTACGATGCTGGAACTGGCCACACTGACGGTCTGGGACAAAGCGGCGGAGGTGCTGGGGGGATTCGTCGTGTCTCCGCCGTAGACCGCCGTCAGAACGTGAGACCCGGCCACAAGCGCGCCCGCGGAGGCCGTGAAAGACGCGGTTCCCGAACTCAGGGTTGCTGTGCCCAGCGTTACCCCGCCATCTTTGAACGTGACCGTGCCCGTTGCCGTCGCGGGCAATACGGCTGCTGTGAGGTACAGAGGCTGACCGAAGGCAGCCGGGTTTGATGCCGATGTCAGCGTAGTGGTTGTCGCGGCTAACGTGGTAAAGGACCACGCGCTGAAGTACGCAATCTGACCGCTGGCGTTGTTGGCGTAGACACTCCACTGGTAGTTGTGGCCGCCTGTCAGCGCCGGACTTATCGTCGCCTGGGTGCCCGTGGTCGTCTGGGTGAACACGCTCGCGCCGGTCGAGTTGTCAAAGACGCCGACCTGGTAGCTGGTTGCCCCCGAAAATGCAACCCACTGCAAAGTCGGGGTAAGCGACACGCCGGTGGCATTATTCGCGGGGGAACTCAACTGGAGAATCTTCGACAACGTGAGAGTGCCCGCATTGTTCGTTTGTCCGGCGACCACCGTGATGCTGGTAGCCGACCACGACCAGTAGTCACTCGAAGGGCTCACCGCATAAAGTGTGAACGAACCGGCCGGAGCGTTCGCGATCACAAAGCTTCCGTCGCTGCCCGCCGTCGCGCTCGCCAGCACCGGCTGAGTGGAATAATCGCCGGCGGCTTTCAGTTGCACCGTGGCCCCTGGAACCGGCGAGCCGTTCCACTTCACGCTGCCGGTAATGCTCGTACTTCCGATCGCAATGGACAGGCTGCGCACGCCGGAAACATTGCCCGCCGCATCCTGCACGCTGACGCCGAAGGAGAACGGACTTCCGGCGGTCGTCGCCGGCGTTCCGGATATGACACCCGTCGCGGCGTTGAGGGTCAGTCCCCCAGGCAGCGCGCCGGACGCCACAGTCCAGTTGCTGTACGGCGAAAAGCCATTGACGGCTTTCAGCGTCTGCGAATACGCCGTCCCCACGCTGCCGGCAGGCAACGCCGACGTGCCAACCACCACCGCGCCGGTGATTTCCGCCGTGCCACGGGCCTGCGGGAAAGCGCAGTCCGCGATGATATAGCCGCGGAATCCGGGTGCGCCCGCGATTCCCTGGCTGGTGTTGCCCTGCCAGAGCGAAAACGACAACTGGCTCCCTGCGGCGATGCTGACGGATGTCTGCGGCGAGGGCGCGCTGCCGCCGTTCACCGTGCCGTAGTAGGAGATTTTGCAGGAGCCGGCGGAAGCAACGGTGCCGAAGGTGTCCAGAGAAGTATTGGAAATGTCGATCTTCGTGTCATAGCCGTTCACGGCTGTCACGTTGGAGAACAGAAGAGAGGAGGCGGCACTGTTCCGCGGTGTGCTCACCACTTCCGGCGTTACCGAATAAGTGTTGCTCGTAACCGGAGGAAGCACGAAAGCGAATCCCCGCGCCGGGCCGAACGGGCAGGCCGCGGTTACATATCCCTTGAACCCGGTGGCGCCCATCGCCGAGAGGGTTGCGGTGTAAACCGTGCCGGCGGGGATAGTCGGAGTGGTAAACGAAGACGGCGCGTTGGTCCCGTAAAAACTCAGCGTGCAGGCGCCCGAGGCGGTGACACTGCCGAAAGGATCGGAAGAGGTGTTCGCGATCGCGATGCCGGTCTCGGTGCCGTTCTGATTGGTCACCGCCGGAAACAGCAGCGGCTGGGGACTGGCGCTTCGCGGCAGAGCGAGCACTTCCGGCACGTCGGCAAAAGCGTATCCGTTGGGCTGCCCGGCTCCGTAAATGCCATATGCATATGCCGCAACCGCGCCGAAATTGCACTGGCCAATAATGTAGCCCTGAAAGCCCGCGGCGACGCTGGAAAGCGTAAACGCCTGGGACGTGCCGCTTGCGATTGGCCCGTACGGAAGGGCGACGCCGGTGCCGGGCGAAGGCGCGCCGACACCGTAGAAATTCAGCGTGCAACTGCCCGAAGTTGGTGTCGCTCCACTGGAGCCAAACGGATCGGAACTGGTATTCGCAATGGAGATTCCCGTATCGAATCCCAACTGATTCGTGACGAACGGAAGCAGAAAGCTTGTCGTCGAAGGAACCGTCCGGGGCAAGGTGATTACCTGCGCGTCGGAGGGCAGAATCAGACTGTTCGGCTGCCCTGCGTTGTAAACCGACCTCGCCGTGCCCCGCGCCAGAGGAAAGGTGCAGTTGGCGATCACGTAGCCCTGAAATGCCGGGGCGACGCTGGAGAGTTGCACCACCCGGGTGGATCCCGCCGCCAGCGCTCCGCCGGGCAGAGCCACATTCACGCCGGGCGAAGGCGCGCCGGTCCCGTAGAAGCTGAGCGTACAGGTGCCGCTCAGTGCCGCGCTGCCCAGAGTGTCGAGAGACGTGTTCGAAATGGTGAGTTCCGTGTCGAAACCGGAGAAATCGGTTACGAACGGGAATAACAACTGGCCCGACATCCGCGGCGAAGCCAGCGCTTCGCTCTGACCGGGCGAGGTTGCGAACGGGCCGATCGCGATCGAGAGACTGCTCGCGGAGGTCACGCTATTCGTGCTGTCTTTCGCCGTAACGCTGAACGCATAGGGACTTCCCGTGCGTGTGGAGGGGATCCCGCTGATTACGCCGGTCGTCGGGTTGAGAGTCAGGCCGGGTGGTAAAGATCCGGTCGCCACGGTCCAGTTGCTGTAAGGCGGGGCGCCACCGCTGGCCGACAGTGTTGTGGCGTAGTAAGCGCCGATGGCGCCGCCGGGCACGGAAGTGGTGGTCACGGTCAGGATATTGCTCGGCTGGACGAGCTGGATCTGGGCCGTTCCGACCGGAAGGTAGAAGTTTCGCGCCGAAGGGGAGCGGTTCGGTGTCACCGTGAGACTGAGAACGGCATTGCCGGAGCCGGACGAAGCAGGCGCCACCGACACCGCCGAGGAATAGTTGTTCGTGATGCTCCAGGGGCAACCGGATGTCGCGGTCAGCGTTACGGGAATGGTTCCGCCATTTGCCGGGACGGCATAAGTAGTTTGATCCGGATTGAAGACGCATGAACTGCTGGGCTGAGTGATCGTGACGGATTGAGAGCCAACCGTCAGAATCGCCGTCTGCGTCGCGCTGTTCGAGTTGTAATTGACCTGAACCGTGACGATGCTGGATCCCGCACCGGAAGCGCCGGATGTGATTGTCGCCCAGGATTGATTCAGCGACGCAGTCCAGTTGCAGCCGCTCGGGGCAACCACGCTGTAGGTGAGTGTCTGACCATAAGGGGATATTGTCTGGTTTCCGGGGCTGATCGAGAGCGTGGAACACGCCGCCGTGGAATCCGATATCTTAGTCAGGAAAGCGCCGTAGGTCCCGGCCGGCAAAGCCGAGGAGGTTCGGGGAAAGGCACTCCCGCTCGTGTAGCCGGTAATCAAGGTGTTCCCCGTCCCGTCGTTTGCCATGGCGTAGGCGTAGGATGTACTCGAGCCGCCCAGATACGTGGACCAAGTCAGCGCGGACCCGGCGCTGTTGAGTTTGGCCGCAAACGCCGCTGTGTTCACCGGCGCGACAACAGAAACATGGGCGCTGTTGCCGGGGTCCACTACGAGTTTGGAGTTGTAATAGTATGAAGTCGTTGGGAGACCCGTTCCCGCCGCGTTCCACGTCGCTCCGCCATCGGTGGATTTCTGAACGAAATTGTTATACGTGTACGCATAAAGAACGGAGGGATTCTGCGCGGACGCGGCGACCGAATAAGTGCCCACATACGCCGAAGTGGCCGACCAGCTCGCGCCGCCGTCGGTACTCTTGTAAATGGTGCTCCCGGCGAAATACAAGGTAGTTCCGGACGCGGCAAGAGACTGGCTGTAATTCACATATGAAGCGGACGAGAGCCCCGTGTTGACTGCCGTCCACGATCCACCCTGATTGACGCTCTTATAAATCCCCGCCCCGTTCGTGCCTGCATAGATAGCTCCGTCCGTGGTCGCCACCATCGAGTTCACCGGAGATCCCGGCAGACCCGTCGTGGCGGAGTTCCACGTCGAACCGCCGTCCGTGGATTTGAAGACATAGGGGGAGGTATAAGTGTACGCGTAGAGCGTGGAGGCTGACAGAGGATCGGCCAGCAGCCCCTTAGCCTGCCCCAGGGCATTCCCGACGAAATTCCACGTGATTCCGTCGTCCGTGGACTTATAAATCGAACTGCAGCAGCTCGCTGCGTAGATGGTGGCAGGCGCCACCGGACTGCGCGAAAGAAAGCTGGTGGACAAAGAAGAGAAGGAAACCCCGGACTGCTGACTCCAGGAAGCGCCTCCGTTCACACTCCGGTAAATGCCGGCATCGGTCAGGACGACCTCGGAGCCGCTGCCTGGATTGATCGAAATGTCGGTGACCGCGCCCGGAATGTTCGCATCGAAAGGAGACCAGACGGCGCCCGAACTGCTGCTGTTAAACAGGGACACACCGTTCCCCGGAAGCGCCGGCTGCAAAGCCGACGCCGTTGGTAAATTGACGGACTCGGTATAGCCCGACACATAGGCATTGCCCGATCCGTCGATCGCCAGGGCTGTGAGGTAATCGTTGCGGCTGCCCCCCAGGTACGTCACGTAGTTGAACGCGGTTCCGGAGGCATTCAGCTTTGCGATGAATCCGTCCGAGGCTCCCCCGATCGTGGTCTGGGCGGCTCCCGCGGTGGCCAGACCGGCAGACGCTGTCTGTCCGGCGATGTAGGCCGAGCCGGTCGATGAATCGACTGCTATGGCTTTTCCCTGATCGTTTCCCGATCCCCCAAGGAAAGTGAAATAGAGCAAAGCGGTGCCGTTCGCGTTGAGTTTGGCTACAAATACATCTCCACTTCCTCTGTTGGTCGTTTGCGCGCCGCCGGCGGGGGCGCCTGTGAAGGAGCTGGAGTAACTGTAGCCCGTGACGTAGGCGTTACCCGCTGGGTCCACCGCGATTGCCTCCGCAACGTCAGTACTGCTCCCGCCTAACAGAGTGGAGTAGAGAACGGCACCCGAAGGGGAGAACTTAGTGATGAAAACATCGGTAAACCCCGAGCTGGAGGGCGAAACGACTCCCGAAGTTGTGGGAAAAACCCCGCCGTTTGAATAGCCACCCACGTAGGCGTTATCGGAACTGTCGACCGCGATGCCCGATGCGTAATCGCTCGAGCTGCCACCCAGAAAAGTAGAAAATTGCAGAGCTCCTGCCGGACTGAGTTTGGCGACAAACGCGTCGGCAATTCCCCCAAAGGCTGTCTGAGAGGCGTTCAGGAGGGGGAAATCGGGGGATTGTGTGTAACCGGCGACCCACGCTGATCCGCTCGAGTCGAGCGCCAGACCGCGGGCGTCGTCATAATTTGAACCGCCAAGATAAGTGGAATAGATAAATGCGGTTCCGGCGGGATTGATCTTGCTGACAAATGCGTCGTTGGCGTTGTTGCCGCCAAAACCGTTCTGCGCCGCGTTGAGGGTAGGAAAATCGGCTGCATACGTGTAGCCCGCAATCACAATATTGCCCGAGCCGTCGACCCGGATCCCATAACCTCCACTCGAGAACAGCCCGCCTCCGAATATGGCTGAATACACGATCGTCGGATCGATCACCAACGCCCGCCTGCGATCCCAACGGTCCACCCGAAAAGCCACTTCATCCCGGCCAACAATCGCAAAGTGCCCCGCGACGCTCTTCTTCGTCCCGTTCACATCCTGATAAATCCGCGGCAGCGCGACCCGCAATCCCCCGGCCGCCTCCCCCAGATCAAGCGCGCCCGAACTGTCCACCGACAGTTTTCCGGCGCCTCGGAGCTTCAGGCGTATCGCGCGCGGATCCGCGCCCGGTTTCACCACGAGATCGAATTCCAGCTGCTGCTGATTGCCGTAGTAGGCGACGTCGATTCCCGGATAAATTCCGGAATACACCACTTTCCCGTAGGTCGACCGACCTATTTCCCATTTGGACGGATCTTTCCCCAGAATCCGGTTCACTTTCCCCGGAAGTTCGGGCCCGGGTGAGGCGGCTACCCGCTTTGCTCCGGCGAACTCCAGGGAGACCGCATGACGCCGGACATCCTTACCCTCGCCTTGCTCCGATACCACGCCGATAATGGCCTTGGTCCCGTCTATGCCTACGGTATAGCCTTGTCCACGCGCGACATATCGCTCTCCCGGACCCTGTCCCTGCCTTTCGAAGGCCAGCGGCACATGCAGATATTCCTGGACGCGAGGATCCGGTGCGGAAGTGGCGCCAAATAGGGAGGCAGGCAGGATAAATCCCACCAGAATAAGCGACGAACTTGGGCCTTGTTTTTTGGTCATACCACTTCTCCGAAATAAGACTAGGGTTCACTTGTACCATAAGACACGTATTTTTCGACCCACGATTTTTCTCCTACACGTGAAGTATTTTTTGCTTTCCGGAATTCTGCCCGGCACGCAACGGCAGAATAAGCGACACATAAAATTGTGCGGATATCGGCGGGTGAGTAGAGGCGGGGAGTGGTGGAGTATTAATGGGCAGGTAATCGAGGGGGCCGACGTTGATAAGACGACGGGCTTCGGGGCGCATTCCGGCAATGCGGCCTCTCCTGGGCTGCGGCGCGGCAAATTCAATATTCAATTGGCAAAGATCATGCGGACAGAGGCCTTTTCAGGATTGTCCTTAATAGGGAGTGACGCGACCGATTTCGGGACGAATCAGGCAGCGCAGGCCTGGGCGGCGGTTTGGTGCAGGACCGGGGGCGCGGCGGCTTCGGTTGTGCAGGGGGTGCTGTGGGGCGTCCGGGTTTGTTTTGTTTCGGGGGCGGCGGGGGCGGATTCGGCGGGCTTTTTGTCGTAGCGTTTCATGAGGGTGTCGACGGGGATGGGCGGGATGGCGGAGAAGGCGGCGGCGTGGACGGCGTTTTCGAGTTTGATTTGTTCGATTTTGGCGAGGTCGAGTTGGGCGTTCACGGCGGCGGTGATGCCGGTGGTGATTTGTTTGGTGTCGGAGATGCCGAGGTGGGTG
>CAINNJ010000062.1 GCA_903851195.1 uncultured Acidobacteriia bacterium | reverse complement strand
GATCTGCCTCCGCCCGACTCAGGTGCCGCCGATGCTTCTTTGCTGCTTGCTTCTGGACCACGCTCCCACTTCATCAGAACTGCACCCACGAAGAAAGATGCCGTTGCTCTGACGCTTACGATAGTCTCAGCGGAAAGCGTGATCGGGGTATTCTGGCAGTTCTGATCGGCTGCGGCCTCAGGCGCGCGGAGCTGGTTGGGCTCGGGGTCTCCGACCTGCAGGTCCGGGAGGAGCACTGGAGTGTAGCCGACTTGATCGGCAAGGGAAAGCACGTCCGAACGGTTCCAATGCCGACCTGGGTGAAACGCTCGGTGGATGACTGGACGAACGCTGCCGGAATCGCCACCGGGTTCATCTTTCGGGCAGTCAGCAGAACCGGAGCTATCTGGGGCGAACACATCACGCCTAAAGCGGTATGGCTTGTCGTGAAGGGCGCGGCCAGAAGCGCCGACATCGCAAACCTGGCACCGCACGACCTCCGCCGTAGTTGCGCCCGCCTGTGTCATCTCGCCGGTGGAGAGCTGGAGCAGATCCAATTCCTGCTCGGACATGTCTCAGTCCAGACGACCGAGCGGTATCTCGGCTGCAAACAGAGACTGCGCAACGCGGTGAATGATGGTATCGATCTGGCGGACACGTGATCGTCCGCCCAGGGGCCCACAACCGGACTTCCGGCCCGCGTCCACAGGGCGGCGCGCCTGCTGGCTGGTGAAACAGCCCGTTCCGGACTTTCGGTGCCGTTGGTTTCGAGACGACGAGTCGTCATCTGCGCGTCACGCGCGTACAGGTCAGAATGATAGAGTATTGTCGGTACACTGGACCATCAGCCAAGGCAGGACCTCACACAGGTGCTCATGAGCGAAACCGGAAAGATATCCCAAAACCGTAAACCAACGATTGAAACGGTCGCCGCTCGGCGGGTGTTGCGGTCAGCATCGTATCAGGATTCCTGACCGGTCATGCGGCAGGCAAAGAGTCAGGCGCGCGAATCACAAATGCTGTATGGGAACCGGGTGGCCGATATGGTCGCCGCCCCGAAGTAACGGAGACATTCATGCCATTCCACACGACACATGCCACCTTGCTGCTCTGCGCGGCGCTCACTTTTGCTCCAGCCGCTTTAGCGCAGCGCGGCGGCAGATTTAAGATTTATCCGCCTGAAGCGGTTACCCGCGGGAACGATTCGTATAACAAAACGTGCGGCTACTGCCACGGCGAGAAAGCCAAGGGTGGGCAGGTTGGCCCCGATCTGATCCGGTCCGATGTCTCTCTGCGCGATGAAGACGGCATCGGGTTGGCGGAATACCTGAAGGGCGCCGTGCACCAGAAGGCCGTCAAACTCGATTTGCAGCAGCCGTTGGTCTCCGATATTGCGGCTTACATTCACTCACGAATTGTCAACGCGGCCACCCAGCGCGGAGACGGGATACTGGTCGATGCGGTCGCGAACGCGGGGAACGCCAACGCTGGCGAAGCCTACTTCAAGGGCGCGGGCGGCTGCACCCAATGCCATAGCATTGACGGCAACATGAAGGGGATCGGTTCGAAATATGACATCGTTACCCTGCAGGACCGCGTGGCCATGCCTTCGCGTGGTGGCCCCCTCGGACGTGGCGGTGGGCGTGGTGGCGCAGGCGGCGCAGCCGGACCTCCGGGTCCACTGGCAATCACAGCGACAGTCACGCTCGCCGACGGTAAGAAGGTTGAGGGAACGCCCGTCCGGGTGACCGACTTTGAAGTCACCCTCCGGCTCGCCGATGGCACCCAACAAACCTGGCCGCGTGAAGACGGCATCCCCGGCGTGGAGACCCATGATCCCCTGGCAAAGCACATTGAAATTCTGAAAACGATGACGGATCAGCGGATGCACGATCTTACCGCTTATCTTGCAACCCTGAAATAGCGGAGCCCGTAAAAATGAGAACTTTCCAATCGCTTCTTCTGGCAGTTGCCGCCTTCGCCGGGCTCGCGCATTCCCAGGGTCTGATTCAGGCCGATATTCAGAAGCCAAAGCCCGATAGCTGGCCCACCTTTAACGGCGACTATTCCGGCCGCCGTTACAGCCCGCTGAAGGAAATCAACACAACCACCGTCAAGGACCTGAGACTCGAGTGGTCAACCAAAATAGGGGCAGGCACACCTCCCACGTTTCAGGGCGGTCCGGGAGAACTGCCGCAGGGCGGTGGACAGGTTGGCCCCCGCGGCACGCCGCTGCTTGTCGACGGTGTTCTCTATACTGTGGTTCCGAATGCCGTTTACGCAATCGATGCGCGCGACGGCCATGAGATCTGGCACTATGTCTGGAAGGGATTGCCTGCCTTTCAGCTGGGCAATCGCGGCGCCGGCATCTATGGCAACTGGCTGTATTTCGAAACGCCGGACTGCCATCTGGTTTCGCTCGACATCAAAACCGGCAGGGAGCGCTGGAACAAAGTCCTCGCCGACGTCAAGCAGGATCATTTCTGCTCGTTCCCGCCGACCATCATCCGCAATCACGTGATCGCCGGCATCGGCGGCGACTTTCTCGACATGGCGAATTATGTCGAATCGCGCGATCCGGAAACCGGCGATCTGCAGTGGCGGTTTTACACCACCGCCCATAAGGGCGATCCTGGCGCCAATACCTGGCCGAACGAGGCTGCGGCAGCGCATGGCGGCGGTGGCGTGTGGACGGCGCCGACCTACGATCCTGAACTCAACCTGTTGTATGTCGGCGTCGGTAACGTGGAACCGACGATGGTGGGTGTGAGCCGCCCGGGCGACAACCTTTATACGTGCTCGGTGGTCGCCCTCAATCCGGACACAGGCAAACGCGCCTGGCACTTTCAGTTTTCTCCGCACGACACGCACGATTGGGACGCCTCCCAGATTCCCGTATTGATCGATGGCGTCATCAGCGGCCGGCCCAGGAAGCTCCTCGCGCAGGCGTATCGTGGCGGGCTCTTTTTTGTTCTCGACCGTACCAACGGAAAGAACATCCTGACCAAACCGTTTGTCGAGAACCTCAACTGGTACACCGGGATCGCGCCCAATGGCCAGCCGATACCCGACAAAACGAAGGAACCTTCGCCGGCCGGTACGCTGACTTCCCCTCCGTCAGGCGGCGCCACCGGCTATCCCAGTCCGGCCTTCAACCCGGATACGGGCCTTTTCTACGTCGGCACATCTCAGAACTATGCGATCTTCTACCGAACCGATAACGATCCGCACCCCGAAGGCTACGGTGCACAGGAGCACGCCGTGGCAAGTCTGGGCAATTCACTGCGCGCGATTGACTATAAGACGGGCGCGATCGTCTGGACCCATCCGATGGCCGCCGGCGCGCAAAATCTGATGACAACCGCCGGCGACTTGTTGTTCGGCACCGATGGATATCAAAACTTCATCGCTTTCGACGCAAAGACCGGCAAGGCGCTCTGGCACCAGTCGAACGCATCTCCGGGGAATCCGCCAATCACCTTTATGCTGGACGGGCATCAGCACATTCTCATCGCTTCGGGCGGCAACTTTATGAGCTTCGCCCTCCCGGCTTCGGGCGCCGCGAAATAAATCGGGAGGCTGCCGCAACCGGAAGGGCCGCGCGTGTTGTGTCAACAGGCTTTGTCGAATTGGCGTCCCAGGGCAGGCCGGCTTTGAGACATCCGGTTACCGTATCGGCCCCTTTGCGTTTGCGACACTGCCATGAAACCCATATCCAGGCGCCGGTGCCTGTTCAAAACCTCGCAGCTCGCCGGCGCCGCGCTCCTTGCAGCAACTGCACAGCCTCAAAGCCCCCTGCAAACCACCCAGGGTTCCGCCTCCCGCGGAATCCAGGCCCAACCGCGCCCCAAACCCACGGGCATCCCCTTCCTCGCGGAATTCACCGACGTGGCGGCCTCCGCCGGTCTCACTCACCCCGTCATTTATGGCCCCACAGACCACGCCGATTACATTCTTGAAGCCACCGGCTGTGGCGTCGCCTTCATCGATTACGATAACGACGGCTGGCTCGACATCCTCGTGCTCAACGGCAGCCGCCTGGACACCGCATCAATCCCGCCTGACACCACCAACCGCCTGTACAGGAACAACCGCAACGGCACCTTCACGGACGTAACCGAAAAGGCCGGGCTGGTCCGTTCCGGCTGGTCCGTTGGCGTCACCATTGGCGACTACAACAACGATGGCTTCGAGGACATCTTCATCACCTGCTATGGCCAGAACGTCCTCTATCGCAATAACGGCGACGGCACCTTTACCGATGTGACAAAAGCTGCCGGTTTGCTCCACGAAGGGACTCGCTGGGGCGCGGGGTGTACCTTTATCGATTACGACAGGGACGGACACCTCGATCTGTTCGTCGGCAACTACGTCGATTTCGACGTTGACAAAGTTCCCAGGCCCGGAGCCCACCGCGGCTGCACTTACAAGACGCACCCCGTCTTCTGCGGGCCGCGTGGCCTCACTCCGCCCCGCCAGTACATGTATAAGAACAACGGCGATGGCACGTTTCGCGATTCCACGGGCGACGCGTTCGGCCCACTCGACGGCATGAACAGCTTCGCCATGACTGCCGTTGCAGCCGATTTCGACAACGACGGCTGGCCCGACATCTTCGTCGCCTGCGATTCCACGCCCAGTTTTTTCTTCCACAACCGTCACGACGGAACCTTCCATGACGACGCGCTCGAACGCGGCATAGCGCTGTCGGAAAACGGGCAGGTGCAGGCAGGCATGGGCGTTGCGGTCGGCGATTTCAACCTCGATGGCAATCTCGATTTGTTTAAAACGCACTTTGCCGAAGACACCAGTGAACTCTACAGGAACGACGGCGCCGGCAGCTTCGAGACGGCAACACTTCGCGCCGGTCTCGGGGTGGAAACAAAATACGTCGGCTGGGGAGCCGGAATCGTGGATCTCGATAACAACGGCTGGCCCGACATTTTTCTGGTGACCGGAAGCCCGTATCCCGGTCTCGGGAAGCATCTCCCTGCCATGCCGGACCGCACGCCGCGGGTGATCTTCCGCAATCTGGGTAACGGTAAATTTGAGGAACTGCCGGGTGAGGCAGGTTCCGGTGTCTCGGCTCTTCATTCCAGCCGCGGCTGCGCTTTTGGCGATTTCGACAATGACGGCGACATGGACATCCTGATCATGAATATGAATGAGCCGCCCTCATTGCTTCGCAACGATTTAAAAAGCGGACCCAATCCCCGCCACTGGCTCAAAGTAAAGCTGATTGGCACAAAAGCCAATCGCAGCGCCATCGGTTCGCGCGTTACGGTCTCCTACGGGGGCAAAAAGCAGGCGCAGGAAGTCTCGGCGCAGTCGAGCTATTTCTCCGTGAACGATCCTCGCCTGCACTTCGGCCTCGGGGAATTCACCGCGGTCGACATCAAAGTCCAATGGATCGGCGGCGGTGCCGAAGAGTTCCTGAAAGTCAAAGCAGATCGCCTGATCGTCGTGCGCGAAGGGGAAGGCATCGTCGACAGCCAGACGTTTTAAATGCCGGCGGCCCGGTGATCCGGTGAGCAACCCACAAACGGGGTTGTGGGAAGTGCCGTTCGCACTCGGAGCGAGTCGCCGGCCGCTCGGAGAAGCTGCCCGCTCACACACGATGAGGACCGGAAAGTCCGGTTGCAGCCGCCGATTTAAGACGCCTCTAAGCGGTCGTTTTTTTCGGCGAGACGTATTGTTTACAAGCGGGTCCCGCCCAGAATCATTTGCCCCGAATTACCTAATTCTCCCATCCTTCGGCTTCTCAGGCAGCTGGCCAAACGGCAAAAAGGGCGGACGCTTTTTACGGCGTCCGCCCTTTTTGTTGATAACCCTGATGACTGCCAGGATCCGGTTACGACTACTTCGCGTTCGGGTTCGCCGCTTTGCGGTCGGCCTTGATCTTGGTGGTTTCGAGCGATTTCTGAACCCAGTCGTCGGCTTCCTTGGAATCTTTCACGAATTCTTCCTTCGTGTCGTCCAGGTCGGCGCGATAACGGATGAGAAGGTTCATGTAAGCCATGGCGTTCTCATATTCGGGATCGACCGCGAGAGCCTTCTTTTCGTACTCGATACCGTCGGTGAG
>CAINNJ010000061.1 GCA_903851195.1 uncultured Acidobacteriia bacterium | reverse complement strand
TCCCACCCGTTCCCATCCCGAACACGGAAGTTAAGCCTCTCAGCCCCGATTGTACTGCACGCGCAGGTGTGTGGGAGACTAGGAAGTCGCCCGGTTAATTTAATAAAGCCCAACCCCTCAGGGTTGGGCTTTTTCTCGTTTAAGCCACTCGTTTATGCCAAAGGTCTCGTCGGGTCGATCCGCGTGAACAGAAACGCCGCGATCAGCACCAGAGCCGCGATAATCCACACAGGCACGCTGTAACTCCCGGTCGCCTGCACAATATATCCGAACGTCACCGAACAGACGAATCCACCCAGCTGGCCCGCCGTATTCATCGTCCCGGTCACCGCGCCCGCGTAGTCGCGGCCGATATCGAGACAGATCGCCCACGCGACCGGCAGCATCAGATCCGCCACCCCAAATCCGAGCGAAGAAAGAATCACGATCGCCGTCTTTTCGTGAGTCATCGTCATGCCCACCAGCAAAGCCGCCGACAGCGCGAGACTCAGGCTCCCCGGAACAACGCGCCCCAGCCGGAGCCCCCACCGGGCGACGAGCCGGTCGCTCAAAACGCCTCCCATAAGATTCCCCAGCGTGCCCATCAAAAACGGCAGCGCGGCGATCACGCCCATCTGCTTCTCCGAAAACCCGGCCGACTTGACCAGATACGTCGGAAACCACGCAAAGTAAAACCAGGATCCCCACGCATAACACCAGTACATGGCCACAATTACCCAAATCTGCGGATTGCCGGCGATGGTCTTCCACGGCAGCGCACAGTGTCGCGGCGCATCGCCCGCGGCGGGCGCCTCGGCCAACTCCTCCGCCGTGATGCCCGGCTGGTCTTCCGGCCGGTCATGATACCAGAGTTTCCAGATCACGGCCCAGAGAATGCCAACCGCGCCAAGGATCCAGAACGCCGCCCGCCACCCCAATGCGGCCTGCAGCGGAACCACCAGCAACGGCGAGAGTGCGCCTCCGAACCGGCTCGCCGCCCAGATGAAGCCCTGGCTGCGCGCATGTTCCGGAACCGGAAACCAGCGGGCAATCACTCCGGACGCGTTCGGATACGCACCCGCCTCGCCCGCTCCGAACAGGAACCGGACCAGCAGCAGCCACCAGAATCCGGTAGCCGCTCCGGTCAGAGCGGTAAACGCCGACCACCAGATCACGATCCGCGTAATCACCCTGCCCTGTCCCGTTCGGTCGCCCAGCGCGCCGGTGGGAATTTCGAAGAGCCCGTAAGCCAGCACGAACGCACCCAGGATCCATCCCCACCGTTCGGGAGAAATGTGCAGTTCTTCCTGAATCCGCGGACCCGCTACCGCGATGCTGATGCGATCGAGAAATGTAATGATGGCGAGCGCCACCAGCAGCAGCAGCGTCGTGTTGCGCTTTTTCACGGTTTCGCCGCCGAGACCCGCAGAACAATCTTCTCCAGCAGATCGGCTCCCTGGCGCAGATTCTCCACGGCCAGGCGCTCGTCGTTCCCGTGCATGCGGATCTCGCCGTCTTTCCGGAAAATCGGCACGCCGTAAACCGCCATGCCTTTCGCCCGCAGGAACGCGCCGTCGGTGGTGGCCCGCATCAGGAACGGAACCACCATCGCCCGCGGATCGCTCTCTTTGAACACGCTTTCCATGGCGCGATAGAGCGAAGTCGTCAGCGAACTGGGCTCCGTGCCGCTCTGCAAACCGGTCTCGAACGGCTCGACGGACACGGCGGGGTCGTTGACCATCTTTCGCAGCCGTGCGAACACCTCGTCGCTGGTCTCGCCAGGCAAACGCCGGGCATCCATCTGCGCTTCGGCCGTATTCGGAATCACGTTGATGCGGACGCCCGCATTGAGCATGGTCGGCGAAATACTCAGATGCAGCATGGCGCCCAGCTCCGGTTCGCGTTTCTGAATCTGCGCGGCAGTTTCCGACGACGTGGCTGCGTTCTCCAGCGCGGGCATCAGTGGCGCCAGCCACGCGTACTCCGGAAGCCGGCTGATTTCCCGGAAATAGGCGCGCGTGGTCGCGTTCAGCAGTACCGGTTGCGCCGCATCGGTCAGCCGGACGATTGCCTGCGCAAGGTGATAAACCGGATTGTCGTCGCGCGGCAGCGAACCATGCCCCGCCGTGCCATGCGCGGTCAGCCGGATCCGCGTTGGAACCTTCTCCGCGGTCTGAATCTGAAACACGGGCACACCGGAGGCCGTGGGCAGAATATAGGAAAACTCATTCAGCGCGAATTCGGCATTGATCTTTTCGAATGCATGTTCAATCACCCATTTCGCCCCGCTGGAACCGGACTCCTCATCGGATTCCGACAGCAGGATAATGTCCCGGTCGAGCCGCACTTTACGCCGCGCCAGATCCACCATCGCCGCCAGTTCCGCCGCCAGCAGGTTTTTATCGTCCTCGGCCCCGCGACCGTAGATGTAGCCGCCTTTTTCGATCGCGGCAAACGGGTCGACCGTCCACTGGGATCGATCCACCGGCACCACGTCGCTGTGCGCCATCAGGAGCAGCGGCCGCTGCTTTCCCGTGCCGGCGAGACGAGCGATGAAATTCAGCCGTTGCGGATCGCTGCCCGCCAACTCGGCCGGGATGCCCTCTCGATCCGCGACCTGCTTCAGGTAGTTGGCAACCAGCGTCTCATTGCCGGGCGGGTTGGATGTGTCGAGCCGGATCAGATCCCGCAGATAACCGGCCGCGAGTTCTCCGGGAGTTTGCGCCTGGGCGAGGATGGCGGCCGCGAGGAAGATAACAGCTGTTTTCATGTGTTTTCGAAGAATGCGTCATGTTATCTCATCCTGCACGCGCCCTTTCCATGCCCCGCCGCGGCCACTCCAGTAATTCACGGCGGATTCGAGCGTTGCGGCCAGATAAAAGAGCGCCACGGCAGGCAGGCTGACGGCGGTCCAGAGCGGCGCGCGATAGTACCGCACCATGGGCAAAAACATCGCGCTGCACAAAAGCCACGCGCCAGCGCCGCAGGCGACCGAAAAGACATCGCGCGAGAACAGCAGCGCCACCGGCGCAACGTACGTGAGCAGCATGCCGGCAACAGTCCCGGCCAGCAGGAACACGGAGTGGCGCAGCTGCGAGAAAGCCGCGCGCGAGATCATCGTGCGGATCTCGGCCGCGTGACCGTAAGTCCGGGTACTGCGCACTTCCGTTTCCTCATCCGACAAGCCCAGCCAGACGCGTCCTCCGGCGGCTTTTACCCGCTGCGCCAGGGCGCAATCGTCGATTAACGCGTCGCGAATAGCCTCGATGCCGCCGATCTTTTCGAGCGTGGTCCGGCGAATCAGCATGCACCCGCCCGCCGCGGCCGCGGCTCCCCGGCCGTTCGAGACCCACCCCGGCGGATAAAGCATGAAGAAGAAAAACACGAACGCGGGGATCAGAAGTTTTTCCGGCAGTGACTGGCACGAAAGCCTCACCATCACGCTCACCAGGTCGAAGCCCGGTCCGGTCTCCATCCGCGCGATTAGCGCGGCCAGCACATCACCGGAAACATACTCGATATCGGCATCTGTCAGAAGAAAATAGTCAGCCGCACCCGTTTCGGCGGCGATTCCCCGCGATACCGCCCACAACTTCCCCTTCCATCCCGGCGGCCTCGCAGCTACCCGGATCACCTGATCAGCGCCCGCCGCCAGAGCCTGCTCCGCGGTGCTATCGGAACTCTCGTCGTCCGCGACGATAACGCGGAGCGCTCCCGGAAAGCGTTGCGAACGCAAAGACCGTACCGCCGTACCGATCAACTCCGCCTCGTCTCGCGCCGATATTACCACGGTGACGGCAACCCCGCCGCCGGTCGCGTCCGGCGCCGCGTGCAATCTCTCCCGCAATCTCCAGAAGAATCCCCGGAATACGGCCAGACAGATCCAGATCGCCGCGGTCGCCGCCGCGATTATTCGCACGATGTGAATCGGCATGGTCTTTCGTGTTTCGGATCGGTTTCGGCACTCACAATTTCCGGCGCGTTTCTGTTACTGTGATCGTGATGTCTCAAGAAACATCTTTGCAGGATCCGCTCCGGTTTCACCGGAAGGCGCCGCCGTGCGCGGTGGTGATCTACGGAGCCAACGGCGATCTCACCAAACGTAAGCTGATGCCTGCACTCTACAGGCTGGCCTATGAGGGCAGGCTTGCCCCGGGCTTCGCCGTGATCGGCGTGTCCCGCACCGCCATGACGGACGACGAGTTCCGGGATCGGATGCATGATTCCGTCCGGAAATTTCTGGAAGATTCGCCCTTCGATGAGGAACTCTGGCAGTCGTTCGCCCAGGGTCTTTCCTACATCGCCGGCGATGTGGGCGACCCCGCTTCCTACGCGGAACTCGGCAAGCACCTGGCCGGGATTTCCGAAGCGCGGAAAACCGAAGACAACGTCCTGTTCTACCTCTCCACCCAGCCGAGCCAATATGCGGAAATCGCAGAAGGACTTGCCGCCTCGGGTCTGAACAAAGGTCAGGGCTGGCGGCGCATCGTCATCGAAAAACCCTTCGGTCATGATCTCGACAGCGCCCGCGTGCTGCAGGGCCGCCTGCAAAAGTGCTTCAACGAGAGTGAGATCTACCGGATCGACCACTATCTCGGCAAAGAGACCGTCCAGAACATCATGGCGTTCCGTTTCGGCAACGGGATTTTCGAGCCGCTCTGGAACCGGACCTATATCGACCACGTGCAGATCACGGCGGCGGAATCGATCGGCGTGGAAGGGCGCGGCGCGTACTACCAGGAGGCCGGTGCGCTTCGGGATATGATCCAGAACCACCTGCTGCAGGTGATGGCGACCGTGGCGATGGAGCCGGCGTCTTCGTTCACCTCGGACGCCGTGCGCGACGAACGCGCCAAACTGCTCCGCGCCATCCGCATCATGCGGCCCGACCAGGTGGCCGATAACGCCGTCGCCGGCCAGTACGGGCCCGGTCGCTCCGGCAGCGAACGCGTCGGCGGATTCCTGGGCGAAAAGGGCGTGAGCCCCGACTCTCAGACCAATACCTACGCCGCCGTGACATTCCTCGTCGACAACTGGCGCTGGGCGGGCGTGCCGTTTTACATCCGCACCGGCAAAGCGCTGCCGAAACGCGTGAGCGAGATCGCCATTCAGTTCCGGACCGCGCCGCTGGCGATGTTCCGCAAGGCCACCGCAGGCGCCGAGACAGTCCCCAACATGCTGATTCTGCGCATCCAGCCGGAAGAAGGCATCTCTCTGAAATTCGTTTCCAAACGTCCCGGCTCCGGCATGCAGCTGCGCCCCGTCTCCATGGACTTCAACTACGGTTCCAGCTTCGGGGAACGGTCGCCTTCGGCCTACGAAACGCTGTTGCTCGATGCCATTTCCGGCGACGCCACGCTTTACACGCGTCAGGACATGGTGGAAGCCAGCTGGACCGCCGTGCAGCCCATCATGGACTACTGGGCCACCCAGAAATTCAACTTCCCGAATTACGCCGCCGGAACCTGGGGACCCGAAGCGGCCGACGAAATGCTGGCACGCTGGGGCCATACCTGGAGGAAGCCGTAAATGTCCGGTCAGCCGATCAAACCCGATAAGATCCTCAAAGAGTTGGGCGAACTCTGGACCAACATGGGGAAAGAGGAGGTTGCCGGGGGCGACGATCAGTCGCACGGCGGCGGTCTGCTGCGCGCCTGCGCCATGACGCTGATCAGCTTTGTGGACGACGAAGAGGATCCGGTATCGCTGGGCGAGACGTTGGCCAGCCTCATGAAGGAACACCCCAGCCGCGCGGTGGTGGTCCGGGTCAGGGAAGGGGAGGATTTCCTCTCCGCCCGGGTGTTCGCGCAGTGCTGGATGCCGTTCGGACAACGCCGGCAGATCTGCTGTGAACAGGTGGAGATCACCGCGACGGTGGATTGTCTGGCCGATGTGGCCGCGATTGTGAGCCCGCTCGCCGTGCCGGATCTCCCCCGCGTGATTCTGCTGCGCTCGGCGCGCGTGGTCCGTTCCGGCGGGATTCGCAAAATTCTCCCGCTGGGCGACAAGATTATCGTGGATTCGTCCCGCACCGGCGCTCCCGGCTTCGGCGAACTCGGCGGTCTGCTCGACGCCGGGCACATCGCGGGCGACCTGGCCTGGACCCGTATCACGGAGATCCGCTCGTTGCTGGCGCAGTTGCTCGAAAGCCGCAAGATCGGCACGGTTACGGTGGAATACGACGGCAAAGAGGCGGGTCCTGAAGCCCGTTACCTCGAAGCCTGGCTCGAGACCTCGCTCCCGGATGCCCGTGTCGGTCTGAAAGGAAGCGGCAGCGCCGGTTCCGGCAAACCGCTCATGATCCGCGTGGACGGCGATCTGACCGTGCAGTTGATGAGCGGGTGCGCGGAAGTCCGCATCGGCGAGCTGAAACAACGGGCAAGCCTGCCGTTGGGCGCCGATGAGGAACTGCTGAACGCGGAACTCAGCATTGTGGTGCATGACCGCGTCTTCGAGCGTGTTCTGAACCAGATCACGGCATGAGCGACGAACTTCTGATCTTCGACAGCGCGAAGGAGGCGGCCGAGAATTGTGGCGCCGCCATCTTCGATCTTCTGGCTGCCGCGCGCCGGGAACGAGGCGTGGCCAGGCTGGCTGTGTCCGGCGGGGGGACGCCCCGCATCATGTTCGAGTGGATGGCCCGGCAGCCCTTCGACTGGAGCCGGATCGAGTTGTTCTGGGTGGACGAAAGATGCGTCCCCGTCACGGATTCGCAGAGCAATTACCGGATGACGCGCGAATCCCTGCTGGACAGGATCGGCCTCGATCCGGCACGAATTCACCGTGTGGAGACGGAATTCCCGCCCGAAGAAGCGGCGCGGCGCTATGTAGCCGACGTCAACCGGACGTTCGGTCTGGCCAACGGCGAACTGCCGGTCTTCGATGTCTTGCAGCGCGGCATGGGACCGGATGGGCACACGGCCAGCCTGTTCCCCGGCGAACCGCTGATTGAAGACAGGACGGGTTTAGCCGGCGCGGTCTGGGTGGAAAAGTTCCAGCAGCATCGCGTCACGCTGCTGCCCGGCGTGCTGGAAAGGGCGCGAAAGACGCTCTGCCTCGTGACCGGCAGCGACAAGACGGAACCGCTTTTCAACGTGCTTCGCGGTCCGCGCGATCCGCTACAGGTTCCCTCGCAGATTTCGTCTCCGGAAATGTTCTGGTATGTGGACCGCCAGGCGGCCGCGAAACTCGGCTGAACAGGGTCGGAGAACCGCTACTCCAGCTTGCGCGTGAGGGTAGCGGTTCCGGTAATCAGTCCTTGGATACTGCCCAGTTCAGACGTAGTCCAGTCGACCTTCATAGCGTTATCCCCTGCCATTTTCAGAGTAATCTCGCCGCGCGACCCTCCCGGACCATTCCATGGTGCAATCAGGACCGCACCTGCCGGAACTCCGGAAAATTCGAAGCTCACGTCCGGAGAGATCGCGCGATCCACGATCTTATACCGGGACCGGTATTTTCCCCGGATCTGTCCATTCTGCTCCGAGATGCTGGCCTCGATAAATTCCGGAGGATAGAGGGACGATTTCACCCGGGACGCGGGTTCCTGGATGGTGTAAAACCAAAAGCCTGTGAACCCGCGGTTGGCGGGAACTGACCGGACGGAGCCGACACGCGCCGGGGCGAGACTTGAGCCCGAGAGCGGCAATCCCAGAGACGGCAGTTCGGTAAGCGTCGTGGCGGCCGGCGAAGGTGACAGGAGTTCCGCGTCGCGAGGCGAAGTTGCCGACACCCGCGAATTGCGCAGACGCTGCAATTCTTTGACAGCCAGATCCCGTTCCGCTTTGAGCGTCCTGAGTTCGGCCAGTAACTGCCCATTTTCACCGGCGGGGGATTGAGCGGGACCCTTCACCGCAAGAGGGGCTGCCTGCGCGGGGCGCTCCGACGATTGCACCGTGTGGGCGGCCGGACTTTCCGAGGCGAGCCAGACCAGCATCACCGCCGTCAGCACCATCGCGCCCACCCACGCAAGCCGCTCCTTCAGACGCTGCACGTTGATACTGGCGTTCGGACTCAGGATGATGGTGGAAGGGAAACTGCTTTCCGCCAGAACCTCATCGTAGCGGCGGCGCTTCTCCGGGTCGGACAGAACGGCATAGATCCGGTTCAGCTTCTGCATCTGCCGTTCCGCGATTGTCTTTAGCTGTTCATCCTGCTGGTGATCGGGATGCACGATGCGGACGAGCGCGCGAAAGGAATTACGGATCTCCTCGGGCGTAGCATCGCTTGCTACGCCGAGTTCATCGTAAAACGAAAGTTCAGACGGATGACGCAACGGGAGATATGTTGTATTACAACCGAAACAGGCCCCTTACCGCAAGTTGCACCGATGCCAAAACGGACCTATTCCCCGTTCAGGCCAGCACCTGGCGGATCTTCGAGGTGAAGTGCTCGAAAAGGAAGCCGCGGCCGCTACGAACCGACCTGCACAAGACGGATCACCGGGTCTTCGGAAGCCACCACGGGCTGCGCCAGCATCTTCGCCACGCCGGCCTGCCGGTAACGGAAGATTTCCAGCAACTGCCCCTTGACCAACAGCGCGTGCGCCGCCTGACCCAGCAAGCCGAAAGGCAACCGGTAATCCACCCGATCCCGGATTACCACCCCCGCCGCGGTCTCCTCGAACGTGTGCTCGTGGTGCCAAAGCCGATAAGGACCTTTTGCCTGCTCATCCACGAACATGCGCGGAGGATCGTACGCCCGGATGATGGTCTTCCACTTCATCGGCACGCCCATCCACCGAATTACGTAATTGATTTCCTCGCCCGCCCGCATCCGGATGGCGTCCGGATTCAGAATCTGAAAGTTGAGCCAGGGCGGCGTGATCCGTTCCAGATTGCGCGCGTCTTCGAAAATCTGAAAGACCCGCGCCAGCGGGACCGCCGTCGTCATGCTGCATTCAAGCCGGTAAGTCACTCTGCTCGATTTGATGTCACAATGACCCTCAGCGAATTAAACATATGCCTGCTTTCCATGTGGTAGTCTTAGCCACCCTGCTGCTGCAGGCCGCTCCTCCAGAAAAAAACGCCACTCCTTCGCCCCGCGAAAAGGCCCGCGAACTTCTCGACTCCGCGTTCGACGCCGCGCCCGGCGCGCAGCCCGAAGTCGCGGCGATGGCGCTGATGCGGGTGGGCGAGAACTACGAAGTTCTGGATCGAAGCAAAGCTCTCGAAGGGCTGCAACGAGCCTTCTCCGCCGCGGCGGGAATCCCCCCGGGCGAGGAACCGCGCCGCGAGCGCGCGCAAAGTCAGATCGCCGCCACAACGGCTCCGGTGAGCCTGCCGGATGCCGTCACCATGCTGAAACAGATCGTGCCTTCCGTCGCCGGCGCCCTGCTGGACGAGGATCCCCGGCAACCCGCCATCGACGCTGTTGTCGCACGCCTGCTGGAAAAGAAGCAGTTCGATGAAGCCATCGATCTGATGAATTCCGTCGGCGCCACCGGTCAGTATCCGTTCGCGGCCGCGGGGCAGATCTTCGACAAACTGCCCCGGGACGACGTGCGCCGCCCGGCGATCTTCGCCTACGCGCTCTCCGCCTACACCCTGCGGCCCGCCGAAGCCTTCGGCGATTTTCTGGTGAAGCGCTGGAAGGAGATTCCGAAATCGACGGCCGAAGCTTCTGTCAACCAGGTGACCGCGCATATTCTGAGCCTGAAGGACGGCGACCTGAACGAAACGCTGTCGGCCGAGAAGGGCTCCGTGACGCTGCACGGGCGGCAGAACGTGGAACTGTTCCGCATTCTGCATGTGGTTCGCGCCATCGATCCGAAGCGCGCCGATGAAATCCTGGATCGCCGCCCGGAACTGAAGGCCGCGCTCGACCGCTTCCCGAAAGGCCCGGAAGACATGGGGCAGTTGGGGAACTCCGCCCGGTCCGATGGGGGCGACACCAGCGCCGCCGGCGCCAGAGGTTCCGAGATGGGTAAGGCGATCGCCCAACTCGAAGCGCTCGAAAAGGAAATGGGCGATTCGGAAACTCCGGAGTCGCAGAGGAAGGGACTGCTTCGGTCGCTCGAAATCGTCCGGGCCCTGAAGGCTCCCGCAGTTCGCCTGGAACTGTTATCCGGCATCATTGCGGAGGCTGCCGCGGTGGATCCGGGCACCGCCGAGTCCGTGCTGAGCGAATGCATGGACCTCTTAAAAGAAACGAAAGAGCCGCAACTGCGCGCGCAGGCCTGGGCGCATATTGCGGAAGCCGCCCACGCCGTCAAAAACGACAAACTCGCGAGGGAAGCCCTGGACCACGCCTTCGACGACGCCGAAGAACTTTACAAGCTCGATACGGATGCGGACGAGCCGAACCCCGCGCCGCGCGATGAATGGCCGTCCACGAACGCCTACCGTCACATCGTCATCTCGGGCGTGAAGGTTTTCGGCGTGGGTGCGGACACTCTGTTGACCCGCATCGCCGATCGGGATCTCGCCGTCTTCGCCCGCGTGGAAATCGCGCAGGCGCTGCTGGAGCGCCCGCATGAATCCTGGATGACTTCGTCGAGAAAGACGAAAAACTAAACACCAGAACTGAACGAAGCTCGGGAGCCGCCGGGCGTGGCGCCGTCAGGCCGGGCAACCACCCGTTCAGCCGTGTCCGGCGGCTGAACCCCGAGCGTTTTTTCAAAAAGCTATTTGACCTGAATACCCGGCGACGTTCCGTTTATCGAAGAAGCGGCCGTATCCGTGACCGTCAGCGACTGCAGTCCGGCCGTGTTGAAAGTCACCGCGAAGGTGCCAACGCCGGCGCTCAGACCCGCATCCGCCGGGATTGTCGCATTACCATCGGTGCTGGTCAGGTGAACCGTATCCGTATAGCTGGTGGCGATGTTGCCCTTGTAGTCGAGTGCCGTAACGGTGAAGTTGACCGTTCCGCCCACCGAGGTACTCAGCACATCGGGACGCACCACAAGGTGCGTGCCCAAGCCGGGAACCGCCACCGGGAAGGTGACCACGTTACTGACAAACGCCTGTTGGGCGATCGTCATCTGCGTGGCCGTATTCGAGGCGAGGCCCGAATTGAGCTGGAACTGAACGTAGTAGACGCCCACGGTGCCCGGCAGAAGGCCGACGCTCACCACATTCGCGGTGGTGCCGCCGGTCAGAATCGAGTCGACCGCCACCGCGGGCGGATCCGCGGAACCACCCGGAAAGACCTGTCCGGTATTCGTCGTCTGTGGCTCGGTGACGCCGATGCCCGTCGCGAATGTGTACAGCAGTTCTCCCGGCACGGCCGGATTATCCGCCGTAACCTGCTGGCCTTCCACGTTCGAGCAGCAAAGCGTCGGGTTGTACACCGTCAGCAGCAGCGTCGCGCCCGCCGTATTGGTGCTGGCCGTGGTGACGCTCTGCGTCACCGTCACGCCTTCACCTTGCGGTCCCGGCGTGTTGGCCGTCAGCGCGATGCGGTAATACTCGTTGGCCACCGAGGCATGGACATACGGGTCCGGCGCGCTGTTAATGGCTAAAATCAACGCGTCCCGAACGGTTGCGAGGGTGTCCGTTGCGACGACCGTATACGTGTAAGTCGTGCTGTTGATAACGATATTGGCCACGTCGCCCGCCTGGATTGTGCCGTCCACGCCCACCAGGTCGAACGCGCTGCTGGAGCCGTGATAGATGATGCCGCGGCGGGGGTCGTTGCCCGCCTCGGCGAACAGGCCCGGGTTCTGCGGCACGATTGTCGTTGCCACCGGAGTGCTCACCGTGACGCTGCCGTCGGCATGTTCAGACCGCACGTAAATGCTGACGCTCGTCCGGTCCTGCGCTTCGTTCATCATCTGCACGTTGATCTGCGTGGGCGAAACGTAGAGCAGGGGCGCGGGAACGCCGTCCACATAAACCGTGCAGCCTTTCAGGCTGGTGGAGAGATACGCCTGCGTGAAGTCGGATGTCGCCGTGTTGTCGCACAGATTCGTGCCGTTCACTTCGATGATGGTGCCCGGAGCGATCTGCGACGGATTTTCGAGATAAATGTTGAGCGTGGCGCCGCTGGTGGTTCCCACAACGGTCGCGCTGGTCGACACGCTGGTGGCAAGCGTAATGTTTCCGCCGTCGGCGCCGGGTTTCTTCGCGGTCAGGACCACGGCGAGCGCCGACAGGTTGACGGTCGCGACCACATTCGGATCCGGCGTGGTCCCTTGGTTGATCGCGTTCACCAGGCCCTGAACAATCAGTTCCAGGGTGTCTTTATCCTTCACGGTGTACGTGTAAGCGGTGCCGTTGATCGTAATCGTGATGGTGTCTTTGGCGGTCGCCGAACCGGAAATCGTCACCGATCCGAGCGCGTAAATCTGCTGGCTGGCCGCGTTCCGGATTCCGTCCAGCGGCACGTTTTGGACGGCGGGCGAGAAGATTTCCACCCGGCGGTTATAGCCGTCGCTGACAAAGAGATTCGTGCCGTCCCACGCCAGACACGTCGGCGTCTGGAAGGCATCGGTGCCGTCCGGATTAAGACCGGTGTTATCGCTGAACTCGTCGGGCTGGCCGATAATGATGTCGGCGCGCTGCCCATTGGCCGTCGGGATCTTGTTGAAGATCAGGACGCGGTCGTTACCGCCGTCGGCGACGAACAGGCGGGTGCCGTCCGAAATCACGAAGCGCGGAAAGGAGAGCGTCGCGGCGCAACGCGTGGGGAAAGTGGCGTTGCCCGCGCTGTCCGTGCCGTTCGACTGACAAAGAACCGGCGTCAGTTTGGTCGGATTGCCGGCGGAATCGACGGTAGCGTCCACCACCGTGTAGCTGTTATTCTCCCCGGCGGAAACCAAGTCTGGCTGACCGATCGCGACGTTCGCCGCCACGCCATTGGTCGTGGGAACGGTGTTCCAGATCAACACGCGATTCTGCCCCAGATCGGCGACGAACAGACGAACCCCATCGGAACTGACAGCCACCGGCGTCTGCATGTTGTCCGCCGCCGTGGTGGGCTGCTTCGACGTGAGATCCGGTTCCACAAAAGCCGTAAAGTTTTTCTGC
Source organism: uncultured Acidobacteriia bacterium (assembly GCA_903851195.1). Classification (GTDB taxonomy): domain Bacteria; phylum Acidobacteriota; class Terriglobia; order Bryobacterales; family Bryobacteraceae; genus BOG-234. The sequence continues at coordinate 33,742 of CAINNJ010000061.1, read as the reverse complement.
CCCACCACGACGTCCGCCGGGGCGTTATTCGACGTGGGGACCTTGTTGTAAATCAGAACGCGGTTGTCCTGCGAATCGGCGACGAACAGCTTGCCGCCGCTGAGCCACACGCCCTCCGGACCGCGCAAGGAGGTCTGGGTAGGCGGCACGGCCGTGCCGTTGTGGGTGAAATCGGGCTGGCCGATCACCACGTCGGCGGGTTGTCCGTTCGCCTTCGGCAGGGAATTCCAGATCAGGACGCGGTTGTTATCCGTATCGGCAACCACAAGAATCTTGCCATCGCTGGCCACGCCGGTCGGGTTGCGCAGGCCGTTGGCGTTGAGACTCCGGTTCGTGGTGACGAAATCCGGCTGGCCCACCACCATGCTGGCGGTTCCCCGGCAGGCGCCACAGGTGCTGCCCGCCAGATCCGGCTTATCTTTCGGACCAGGGTAGGTATTCAGGTCGCTGAATCGGAGAACGCGGTTGTTGTTCGGCGTGGAACCCAGCCGGTTGGAATCAACAACCCAGAGGACGCCGTTGGCGAGGGCGAGGCCGGCCGGAGAGCCAATCAGCTGATTGGTGGCACCATAATCCGCCAACGTGAAATTCTTCTGTCCGATGACGAGGCGGGCGGCTTGGCCGGTATTGAAATCCGGGGTTTGCGCGGAGGCGCACACTGCCACTGCACCGGCCAGGAAGGGTAGGGCACGGAAAGACTTCATCTTATATAGAGAGACCTGACGGAATGACGATTTAACACCTGAGTATAACAAGGGCATGTGACGTACCGCTCCGCAGTCCCGGTTTCGGGGGAGGCATCTCCCGCCCGATTGCTACACTGACTCGTGATGCCGGATATCGCGATCGAGATTACCCCCGCCGAGGTGAAGGCACGAATCGAACGCGGCGAAGCGCTCCGGCTGATCGATGTCCGGGAGATTCCGGAACACCGCATCTGCCGGATCGACGGCGCGGAACTGCTGCCCATGAACTCTATCCCGCAGCATTTGCAGGAGTTGGACGCGGAAGACCGGCCCCTGATCGTCTTCTGCCACCATGGCGTGCGCAGCCTGACCGTCGTCGACTGGCTGCGGCGGCAGGGCGTGGAAAACTGCCAGAGCATGTCCGGAGGAATTGATCTCTGGAGTCTGCAGATCGATCCTTCCGTTCCCCGCTACTGATCTGCCCGCCTCTCAACCCCCCGCGCCCGTGAGATTCCGGGGCACAGCCTGGGCCAACCGGCAACACTCAGCGCAACAGTTTTCGGACGGGAGCCGGCTTTTCCGCGCCCTGTATTTCCGCGGCAAAGACCGACATGGTTTCGGCGAGCTTCTGAAGATCCGCGCCTTCCTCGAACGGCATCTCCTGTTCCACCCAGTTCGATAGCGGAATATTGCGGAAGAAGATCCGCTCCTGCCGGACCAGAATCTTGCGCGAGAGAAAGAACGCTTTGTGCTCGCGGATATACGACCGCTCCTCGGTCCGGATTTGCCCGATGAAGTCGTCGAGTGCCTGACGGCGCGTGGACTCTTCCACGTTCTTCAGGGAATCGAGAATCGTCTCCTTGCGGACTGCCAGTTCGGCGCGTGCCGCCGCGAGTTCCTCCCGCTGTTTCGAGAGCAGCACCGCCGAGCGGGCGTGCATCACCACGTACATGACCAGGCCGGTAGCCAGGGAGCACACCACTGCCGGTAACACCACCCAAAGGAGGGGGTTCATACCTGCAGTGTAAACCAATTGTAGTACTAACTCGTGCCGTCGATTTTGACGTCGCCCAGCGCGCCCGCCACCAGGCCGAAGCGGAACGTCGCAAGGCCGCCCAGACCGGCCTTCAGACGGTAGAGAATCGAGGTCACAAAACTGTGATGTTTCCAGAGGAAGACGGCCGTACCGACCGCCCGGTCTCCCGCCAGCGAGCCTTTCTTCATGGGCGATTCCAGTTGCTCATGAACGGCCGGGACATCCTCGAGGATAATCAGTTTCCGGTTCGCCCGTTTCACCTGCGCGCACAGTTCGATATCGGAGCCGTAGTTGCCGTAGCGTTCGTCGATCTGCCGCAGCGCGCGAAGAAAGAAAGAACGGACCAGGATCGCCGCTCCCGTGACGCAGGGGACCGCGATCTCGCCCGAACCGGAGGCGGGCTGCGGCGCAGGGTCCGTGGCGGAGGGGACCGGAAGCGGCCGGACCTGTGCGGCTCGCGCGCCCGAATCGCTGGTGAGCAGCGGGCAAACCGCGCCCGCGTCCGGATGGTTTTCCAGATAATCCGCCAGTTTCGTCACGTTCTCGGCCGTGATCTGCGTATCGTCGTGCAGCAGCAGAACATACGTGCCCTCCGCCGCCCGGATGCCAATATTCAGCGCTTTGGTGAGGCCGAAATTCTTGGGCAGCCGGATAAAGCGCGCTCCCGGAAACTCGCTGTCGAGCGTGGCGGCGCCGTCGGTTGAGCCGTTGTCCACCACCAGCACCTGATGGGTATCACCCAGCGCGCGCAGGCTCTTGCGGAGGCTCTCGATCCGGTTGAACGAGACAATGACGATGGAAACCCGTTTTACCTGCAACTCGGGTTGTGCGGCGGTCAGTTCAGCTTCAGGAGTCAAATCGCCATTCTAGCGTTAATTACGTGACTGTGCCCAGTACTACAGATCGTTTCGCTCCGGTGGCGGAGGGCAAGTTTCCCGGCTCTCTCCGCCATGTGCGGTGGGCCAGGATGGCGAAGGCGATGGCCTCTTTCGCGTCGGGATCGATCCCGTAGGCGGCCGTGGTCGCCACCTGCACGCCGGGCAGGAACGCGGCCAGTTGCGCCATCAGTTGGTGGTTGTGGACTCCGCCGCCCGCCGCCGCGACCTCGCGCGTGGCGGGAGCGAAGCGTTGGATGCCCGTTGCAATGGTGGCTGCCGTGAATGCTGTCGCCGTCGCGATCAGGTTTTCCAAAGCCTGCCCGGTCGCCAGCAGGCGCGCGATAAATTCCGCCCCGTACTGTTCGCGCCCCGCGGTCTTCGGCGGTTTGGTTCGGAAATACCGGTCTTTGAGAAGTGCGTCCAGAAGCGCTTTGTCGACCTTGCCCCGCGCGGCGATCGAACCGCCCCGGTCGAAGTGCTGTTTGCCGCCGGTCAACCGTTCCACCAGTTGATCGATCACCATGTTTCCCGGCCCCGTGTCGAAGGCGATCACGTGTTCCGGACGCCCGCCTTTCGGCAGGATCGTGATGTTCGCGATGCCCCCGATATTCAGCGCCACGCGGTCGGTCTTCGCGCTGCCGAGCAGCAGGTAATCCACGAAAGGCACCAGCGGCGCGCCCTGCCCGCCGGCCGCGATATCGCGCGTGCGGAAATTGGACACCACCGGAATTCCCAGGCGCTCCGCGATCACGGCCGCCTCGCCGATCTGCAGCGTATTCTTCGCCGCTCCGGCCCCTTCGTGATACACCGTCTGGCCATGGCAGCCAATCAGTTTCACGGTCGAGAGCGGCACGCCGGTCTTCGTGCAGGCGCGCGCCACAGCCGTCGCATAAAGCTCCCCCAGTTCGAAGTTCAGCCGCGAGATCTGCGCCGTGGAACAAGCCGTGTTCGAGACGTCCAAAATGCGTTGCCGCACGGCCGCCGGATAAGGAAACGACGCATGTCCGGCCGTTTGCACGCGCTTTCCCGTCACATCGACAAACGCCACATCGATGCCATCGAGCGACGTCCCGCTCATGATTCCGGCGACACGCATTACGCCAGCTCCTTCTGCAGTTCTTCGAGGAACCGCAGCGCTTCCACCGGCCGCATCTCGTCGATTTTCAGCGACCGGATTTTCTGTTTGATCTCATCGCTGCCGGGCTCGAAAAGCCGGATCTGAATGGGCCCGGTTTCCGCGCGCGGCGCCAGTTTCTCCACCGCCCGGTGCTCGGTGCGCTCATGCAGTTTCAGCACTTCCCGCGCGCGTTCGATGACCGAATTCGGCAGCCCGGCGAGACGCGCCACTTCGATGCCGTAACTGCGGTCCGCTTTGCCCGGTTCCACGCGGCGCAGAAAAATAATTTTGTCCCCCGCTTCCTTCACGGAGACCTGCAGATTCCGCACCCCGGGCAGCGCCTCCGCCAGTTCGGTCAGTTCGTGATAGTGGGTCGCGAAGAGCGTCTTGGCGCGCGTGGTGTTCGAAACATGCTCCACGACCGCCCACGCCAGCGCGAGTCCGTCATACGTCGCGGTGCCCCGGCCGATTTCGTCCAGAATAATAAAGCTGCGCGGCGTTGCGGTGTTCAGAATCACGGCGGTCTCGGTCATTTCCACCATGAAGGTAGAACGGCCCCGCGCCAGATTGTCGGATGCGCCGATGCGCGTGAAAATGCGGTCGATAACCGGCAGCAGCGCCGAATCCGCCGGCACCCAGGACCCCATCTGGGCCAGAATCGCGATCAGCGCCGCCTGCCGCAGGTAAGTGCTCTTGCCGCCCATGTTGGGACCGGTGATCAGGCCGATCTGGTCCGTGGCGTCGTTCATGAACAGGTCGTTCGGAATGAACCGTCCGGCCTCTTCGCCCGCCAGCTTTTCGATCACCGGATGCCGCCCCGCCATGATCCGCATCTCGCCGGTATCCGAAAACTGCGGCCGGGCATAGCGCCCTTCCGCCGCCACCTGCGCCAGGGCCGCCGAAACATCCAGTTCCGCGATGGCGGACGCGGTGGCGCGAATGCGCTGGGCCTCGCCCGCTGCTTTTTGGCGAACCTCCGCGAAGATGCGCTTCTCGATTTCGAGGATCTTCTCTTCCGCGACAAGAACCTTACGCTCGTACTCTTTCAGTTCCGGCGTGGTGAAGCGCTCGGCATTCGCGAGCGTCTGTTTGCGTTCGTAATCGGCTGGCGCCAGATGCCGGTTCGCGTTCGAGATCTCGATGTAATAGCCGAAAACGTTGTTGAACCGGACCTTCAGGGAAGCGATGCCGGTGCGCGTGCGCTCGCGGGTCTCGATCTGCGCGATGTACTGCTTACCGTTCTGGCTCAGGTCGCGCAGTTCGTCGAGTTCCGGATCATAACCAGGCCGGATGGTCTGTCCGTCCCCGACCTGCGGAGGCGGGGTGTCCGAGAGCGCGGCGATAATCGGGAACGACGCTTCGGGCACCGAATCCAGCCGCCCGAACGTATTGGCCAGCCGAACGGAAAGCGCGCGCGAGGCCAGCCGCGCGGCATCGGCCAGCTTCGGCATCTGGTCGAGCGATTTCCCCAGTGCCAGCAGGTCGCGGGGCCCCGCGCTGCCGATCATCACCTTGGCCAGCAGGCGCTCCACGTCGAGCACCGGCGCCAGTTGTTTGCGCAGTTCCGCCCGCAGAATCGTTTCGCGCACCAGGTCGCTGACGGCATCCAGCCGGGCTTCGATCTCCGCCGGTTCCAGCGAAGGCCGCAGCAAACGCTGTCGCAGCAAACGCCCGCCCATCCCGGTGGACGTCTGGTCCAGAATGCCGATCAGCGTGGCGCCGCCGTCCGAGAAGATCGGCTCCACCAGTTCCAGATTCCGCACCGTCACGGCATCCAGCACCATGGTGTCGGCGCGATCGAAATGCCGCGGCGGATCCAGATGGTCGAGCGCCGCCCGCTGCGTGTCGCGCAGGTAGTGCAGCACAGCCCCGCTGGCCGCGATGGCGCTGAGCTTGCCCGCCAGGCCGAACCCGTCGAGCGACAGCAGCTTGAAATGCTCCCGGAGAATGCGGTCCGCGTAGTCCGTGGTGAAGACCCAGTCTTCCAGTTCCGTAACGATCCACTTCCGCTGCTCCGCCTGGGGAAACAGAGGCGCTTCGGCGGCTACCAACAGTTCCCGCGGGCCCACGCTCTCGAGCAGCCCCGGCAGTTCCGCGGCGTCTACTTCCGTAGCCCGGAACTCACCGGTGGAGACATCCACGTACGCGAGCCCGGCCCGCGCGCCGTTGCGCACCACGGCGGCCAGGTAGTTGTTCTCGTGCGAGCGCAGCAGGTGGGCATCCGTCGCGGTGCCCGGCGTGACGATGCGCGTGACTTCGCGGCGCACCAGTTTCTTGCCCGCGCCCGCCTCTTCCATCTGCTCGCAGATGGCGACGCGATACCCGCGCCCGATCAGTTTCGCGATGTAATTCTCGGCGGCGTGATACGGCACGCCGCACATCGGAATGGCCGCGCCTTTTTCTTTGTTCCGGGCGGTCAGGGTGATCTCGAGTTCGCGCGCGGCCATCACCGCGTCTTCGAAGAAAAGCTCGTAGAAATCTCCCAGCCGGAACATCAGCAACGCGCCCGGCACCTGCTGTTTCACAGCGTGGTACTGGCGCATCAGCGGCGTGGACGCCGCTTCGCCGGACTCACTCATGAATACCCTGGATCATTGCGCTTCGCGACACGGGAAACCTCTATTGTGCACCGCGCCGCGCTCTGTATCCCGCCTGCCGTCCGGACCCACCCGATAAACTGAAATTTACAATGTTAAGCGCCGGAATCGTAGGTCTTCCCAACGTCGGGAAAAGCACCCTGTTCAATGCTGTCACGCAGTCCCGCAAGGCGATGGCGGCCAATTACCGTTTTTGCACCATCGAGCCGAATCAGGGCATCGTCACGGTTCCCGACGAACGTCTCGAAGTGCTCTCGAAAATCAGCGGTTCGCAGAAGCTGATTCCCGCGATTTTCGAATTCGTGGACATCGCCGGTCTGGTGAAGGGCGCGAGCGCCGGCGAAGGGCTCGGTAACCAGTTTCTGGGGCATATCCGTGAGGTGGACGCCATCGTGCAGGTGGTCCGCTGCTTTGAAAACGCGGATATCGAACACGTGATGGACACGGTGGACCCGATTCGGGATATCGAGGTCATCAACACCGAACTGATTCTCGCCGACATCGACAGTATTCAGAAGCGGCGTCTTAAACAGCAGAAAGCCGCCAAAAGCGGGGATAAGAAGGCACTGGCGGAAATCGCCCTGATGGATCGCCTGGAGCCACATCTCAACGAAGGCCAGTTTGCCTTCAGCATGGACATGGCGCCGGACGAAACGGCGCTGCTGAAGACGTTCTTCCTGCTGACCGCCAAACCCACCCTCTTCGCCTGCAACGTGGCGGAGGACGAACTCGGAAATCCGGCTTCCAACCCGTGGGTGGCGAAGGTGCAGGACTACGTGGCCCATCACCACGGCACGCGCGCGGTGGTGGTTTCCGCCGAGATCGAAGCGGAACTGATTACGCTGCCGGCCGAAGAGCAGGCGGAGTATCTGCAGGGTCTGGGCGTGGAGCAGTCCGGCTCCTCGAAGCTGGCCAAAGAGGCCTATTATCTGCTGGGTCTGCGTACCTACCTGACCACGGGCGAGAAGGAAACCCGCGCCTGGACCATCAAAGCCGGCGACAAAGCTCCGGCGGCTGCCGGCGTGATCCACTCGGATTTCGAGAAGAGCTTCATCTCCGCCGAAACGGTGGCTTATGACGATCTGGTGAGCGCCGGCAGCTTCGCGCGCGCCAGGGAACTCGGTAAGCTCCGGACGGAAGGTAAGGAATACGTCGTGCAGGATGGCGACGTGATGGAATTCAAGACGTTCCTGTAGAAAAATCCGCGTCATACTCAGGGTGATGCGGCTTTTTTCCGCCCTGCTTGTTTTCGCTGCAGTCCTGGACGCGCAGCCCCCCGAAGGCCAGCCCATAGCCACGTCGGACTGTGCCGTCGACGGCTTCGTCGTCAACGCCGTTACCGGCGAGCCGCTCGCTCGCGCGCGGGTGATGCTGATGGGACCGCGCGGCCAGAACGGTCTCTCGGCGGACAACGCCGGCCGCTTCCGCTTTACCGGCATCCCCTGCGGGCAGACGCAGATCATGGTCATGAAACCGGGCTTCCTGCAGGGCGGCTACGGCGTCCCGCGCCCCGGCGGTCTCTTCTTACCGCTGATCCTCGCGAGCGGAGAGGCCGCGCATGACCTCAAAATCTCGCTCACCCCGCAGGCGGTTGTCACGGGCAAAGTGCTCGATGAGCAGGGCGACCCGATGATGGGCGTGCAGATCACCGCGCTGGCCGCCCGGGTGGTCGAGGGTCGCCGCAGCTTTCAGCCCGGCGCGGCGACCAGTACGAACGATCTCGGCGAATACCGTCTGGCCGGTCTGCAGCCCGGCAAGTACATTATCTGCGCCTACCCGAACAATTCCTTCAACGGCTTCGATCCGGGAGAAAAAAACACGGTCCCTGGCGTGCGCTGTTATCCCGGCCCTCCGGAAGGAGGCGCCGCCAGCGCGCTGGACGTTCGGGGCACCGATAACCGCGCGGACTTTACTATCAGCCGCGTGCCCGCCGTGCGAATCCGCGGCAATTTGGTGGGCGCCGTGCGCGGGGCAGGCGTTTCTCTTGCCAAACGGGGCGCCAACGGGATGAACCGGACTTTGCCCGGAAACGTCAGTCCCGATGGAAGTTTCGAGATCCACGGCGTGCTGCCCGGCTCTTATCTGCTGACCACCGACTTCTGGGAGTCGGGCAAGCGCCTGGTGGCGCGCCTGCCGCTCGAAGTCGGCACTTCGGATATCGACGGCGTCACCGTCCGGCTGGAGCCGGGTTTCACCGTCACCGGCCAGGTGCGCTTCGATCTGAAGAAGGGCCAGCCGGGGCCCGGTGCGCCGGGCCTCAGTCTGCGCTCGTCCGACCCGCTCACCGGTGGCGGCCAACTCACCTGGGACAAGACCCGCGCGTCTTTCTCCGTCAATGAACTCACGCCCGGCAATTACCGCCTGGAAGTGTTCCCGAACGGCCCTTATTACTTAAAATCCGCCACTCTGGCCGGGCGCGATATCTCGAAGGAGGAAATCCCCATCACCCAGGCCGCCGGACCCATCGACGTGGTGCTGGCCGACGACGGAGGCTCCATCGAAGGCCAGGTGGAAGATGCGGCGGGCAAACCGATATCCGGCTGGGTGATGGTTCTGCAGGCGGGCCGCGCGCCCCGCAACGTCATGAGCCGCGCGGACGGTCACTTCAAGGTTTCCAATCTCCCCCCGGGCGACTACCAGGTCTACGCCTGGGACGACGTGCAACCGGTGGAATACGCGAACCCGGACTGGATGACGCGCAACGCAAAAGGCGCTGCCGCGTCGGTCGAGGCCGGCCAGACCGCGCAGGTGAAACTGCAGCAGCAACCGGCCCCGCCGCTCTGAGGCCCGGCGAACGGGTTACGGCGCGGGCCGGGAGTGCGCCGGTCCGCGGAACACCGCATTCAGAAACAACACGTTCAGGCCGTCGAGGAACGCGCGGAAATTCGGATCCGCCGTAAATCCGACCACCACGCCCCGCCCCTGCGTCGACACCATCATCAGCGGCTTGCGGGCCAGCTGTTTCTTGTTCTCTTCCCACATGTAGCCGGAGGCGAGAACCTGTTCGGGCGCTTCGAAGAGCACCGCGTTCACGCCCTTGTCCGTGGCGAGCGGAGAGTAAATGCCACGCCCGGTGTACATGGCGTAGACGGTGGGAGGAACCCCTACCGTCGCCCAGTATTCCTGATCCGCTTTGGCGCGCACGATGGCGCCCGGCACCGTATCCGGCGGTTCACTGGAGGGCAGGACCGCCTTCGTGTAGTCCGCCTCGGTGGCGAAGATCTTGCCGGCGGGCGGCCCGCCAGGCGTTCCCGCGGCCGCCGTCGGAGGTCCGGTCGTCGCCGCCGGCGCGCCGCCCTTCGCCGGTTCCGCGACCCCCGTCGCCTTGCCTTCCGCCGCCGACGACAGGAATCCCGCGCGGGCTTCGGTCAGAAACGCCAGCGCTCCCTCAATGCCGATCAGCGTGCCGCCGTTCGCGACCCAGCGCTTCAGATTTTCCACGCCCGCCGCGTTGATGTTCGGCCCGTATCCACCCGCCGCGGAGTCCGGCAGAATCAGCACATTGAAGCGGCTCAGGTCCGCCGTGGCGAGATTGGTAGTACGAATCGGCGTCGTGGGATACCCGAACTGCCGCTCCAGCACGAAGCGCACCGCGCCCGCGGAACCAGCCGCCGTCGGCGTATCCCACGCGATCGCGATCTCCGGTTTCCGCATCAGCTGGACGAACTGGCTGCCGAAGTTCGGACCCTCTTCGGTCCAGCCGGAAGCCACGGCATAAACGTCCGCGCCGGTGGTTTCCGCCAGCTTCGCCACACGATCATGGATAGTCGCCGCGTTGTCGTGCACTTTGACGATCAGCGTTCCGGATGCGAACTTCCGGCCGGGGATGGTGAACGCCTCGTCCGCGCTCCAGACCCGGATATTTTCGCGCTCGGCGGCGGCGAGGAACCGCCCGGCCGCCTGCGTTCCCCATGGAATCAGATACGCCACGCTCGCCTTGCCGCCCTGCACGGTCCCCGGAGTCACCGCCTTCGGATGCACGGCCGCAAAGTCGCCCTTCACCGCTTCGGCCACCGCAATGGTCTCCACATTGAACAGGAACGGCAGCGACCAGGCCGTGATGTCGTAAATCTGGTGCCGCAGCCGGCGCGCGCGGCGGCGCTCCTGCTCCTGCAGGAACTTCTCTTCGAACGGCGTCTGCGGATCGAGCAGCGTATGGATCAACAAACGCTGCGGCTGGGCCAGTGAAACCGCATACGTTCCGGCCGGATAACTCTTGCCGCCCGCCTGAAACGCCGCCTTCGCCTGCCGGATCTCAATGCCGTGCCCGGCCAGCACCGACGCCAGTTTCGTGGTTGTCGACGGATCGTGGCCCGGCGGCAGCAGATATTCGCGGACCGTATCCTTCGCGCCCGCCTCCAAAGCCGACGCGCGGTACTGATACAGCCCGTCGATAAACTTCGCCCGGTTGTCCGCCGCCGATTCCAGCGTCGAAATCGACGCGACGAAATGGTGCCGCACCGTATCGCGATACGGCATCACGGATCCATCCGACTTCCGCACCACTAAGCCGCGCGCGGAAGCCTGCTCGTAAGTCGCCGCCAGCCCGCCGTAGTACATCGGCCAGGAAGCGCCGTAGCCCGGATACCAGTTGTCGTACGTGTCCCGCGTGAAGTAATCGAAGCCGTACTGGTCAAACCACTTCGCGTTGTTCCGGCCGATGATTTCCATCGTTTTCTTCAGATCGGACGGCAGAAACGGATTGTACGGGTCGGCCTCCGGCGTGAAGTAGTAGGTGGAGTCGCTGCCCATCTCGTGCAGGTCGATGGCGACCACCGGCATCCACTCGCGCAGCATCTGAATCCGGCCCTGCGATTCCGGCTGCGTCGCCGTGAGCCAGTCCCGATTCAGATCGAAATAATAGTGATTGGTCCGGCCGCCCGGCCACGGCTCCGTATGTTCGGCCGAGATCTGGCTCGCATTCGGCTCCAGCCCCACGTTCTGCTCGTAGAAATGGACGAAGCGGTCGCGCCCGTCCGGATTCTGGCTGGGGTCCAGCAGCAGCACGTCGCTCTTCAGAATCTTTTCCACCACCGGATCGTTCTGCGCCGCGATCAGGTGATACGCGGTCACCAGCGCCGCATCGCTCGACGAAATCTCGTTGCCGTGCACGCCGTAGCCGAGCCACACCAGAGCGGGCAGGGAAGCCTCCAGCCTCTTCGCGTCGGCCGGCTTCGTGATCTTCGGATCCGTAAATTTCTGCCAGGACGCCTTGATCTCGTCGATACGGCGCATCTTGTCTTCCGACGCGATCACCGCGTAGATCAGCTTGCGGCCTTCCCACGTCTGCCCGTAGGAGTACAGCCGGATGCGGGGCGAGGCCTTGGCCAGCGCTTCCAGATAGGTGGCGATTCCCTCCACCGTAGTGATCCGCTCACCCGGTTCGTAGCCGAGCACCTGTTTCACGGTGGGAATCGCCGGATTGTAGGTCGTGCCCGGCCAGTACGGCGCGGGAGATTGCGCAAGTCCGGCGGGAACGCCGCCGAGGAAAGCGCAGCAGAGAAGGGCAAAATGTCCGCGGGTCATTAGAATCCGTCACTGTAGCAGATCGCCCGGAGCTACAATCCGTATACAAGGCTGGTCATGCGAACCCTTTTCGTCCTCATTCTGCTCGGGCTGGCCTGTCCGGGCCGGAGCGACGAAATCCCGCCGCACATTCTCAATCTCGCCAGAATCGAACACCTGATGACAGCGGAACTGAAGCGTCAGTTCAACTACACCTGCCTCGAAACCATCGACCGCTACCGCGCTCTGCCCGGCGGAAAAATCAAGCCGTTCGACCGGATCCGGGTTCTGGTCGCCATCGTGGACGGCAGGGAACTCTACTCATGGCCGGGAGCGAAGAGCTTCGACGACCGCAAGCTGGACACCATGGTGACCGGCGGCTTTCTTTCGGATGGCGAATTTTCCGCCATGTCCCACAACATTTTCATGGGCCGTTCGGCCGAAATCCATTTCGCCGGCCCGGAAACGGAGGGATCGCGCAACCTGCTCCGCTACGACTTCCACATCCCCCAGATGATGAGCGGCTGGACCGTGAAGTCGCGCGGGGCTTCGGGTGTGGTCGGCGCCATCGGATCGTTTTGGGTGGATGCGGGCACGCTCGATCTGGTTCGGCTGCACTTCGCCGCCGAAGATCTGCCGCCCTTCAGCCAGGACAAGCGGATCGAGGAGACGGCGGATTACGGTCGGGTCCGGATCGGCGACGCGGACGCGCTGCTGCCGCTGGCCGTCGAACTGGAATCGGAACTGTTCGATGGCAGCCGCTTTCGCAACCGCGCGACCTTCACGGGATGCCGGCAGTACACGGCGGAATCGAAGATCTCTTTTACGGATGAGGACGCACCCGCCAACGCCCCCGCGCTGCCCGGTTCCGTCGACGAAGGCGCGCTGCCCGGCGGCCTCAGCATTCCTTTGCGTCTCGACCTCCCCATCGACTCGCAGCATGCGGCCGTCGGCGATGAGATCCGCGCCGTGGTCACAAAGGCGGTCCGTTTCGGCGATCAGGTTCTGCTGCCCCGCGGCGCCCTCGTGAAAGGCGTGATCCGCCGTCTCGATCGCCACAGCGGCAATCTGCCCTATTTCGAGGTCGGGCTGGAGTTCAACGAGGCGGAGTACGGAACGCACCACGCGGCGCTTTTCGGCAAGCCCGACGACATGACCCCTTTCTCCGGTTATCACCGCACCGCCATCGGCTACGCCACCGGACCGCCCGAAAAGCTGAGCCCGGGAGTTGGCTATTTCTACGTGGAAGGGGAATCGATCCGGATCCCGAAAGGACTCGGCTTTTCCCTGCAAACGGAATCCGCCCGTCCGCGATAAGCCCGGTTGTGATTAACTGATTTACATGCACAAATTGCTCGCGCTGGGCCTTCTGGCAATGTTGCCGGCGGCCGCTCAGGTAAAGATGACGCAGGGAAACAACCGGATTGCCGTGGAGATCGATGGCAAGCCCTACACCACGTTCTTTTACGGTCCGGATGTGGCCAAGCCGTATCTTTACCCGCTGCGCGCGCCGTCCGGAATCGCGGTCACGCGCTCGTTCCCCATGGATAAAGTGGAGGGCGAATCGGTAGACCATCCCCACCAGCGCGCCGTCTGGTTCGCGCACGATTCCGTCAACGGTTTCGACTACTGGAACAACGAATTCGCCTACGACACCGATCCGAAGCAGGCCAAGGTGAAGCGCGGTCACATCTTCGTCACCAAAGTCGGCAAGGTCGAGGGCGGCGCGAAAATGGGTGAGATCGATGAGACTTCCGAGTGGAAACAGTCGGACGGCAAGGTGGTCCTGAACGAAGACCGCAAAATGATTTTCCACGCCGGCGGCCCCAATCGCGTGATCGATTTCGACTTCACGCTCACGGCCAAAGAAACGGTCACGTTCGGTGACGGCAAAGACGGCGTGTTTGGAATCCGCGTCGCTTCCGGTCTGGAAGAGCCCGGCCCGAAGCAGCCCGCCGAGCCGAAGCGCACCGGCCTGATGACGAACGCGCAGGGCGGCAAAACGGAAGCGGAATGCTGGGGCAAACGCTCGGAGTGGATGGACTACTCGGGCACGGTGGAGGGCCAGCAGGTGGGTCTCGCGATCTTCGACACCCCCGGCAATCCCCGCTACCCGACCTACTGGCACGCGCGCGGCTACGGCCTCTTCGCGAACAACATTTTCGGCGTGAAGCAGTTCACCAAAGGCGCCGAGCCGGATGGCTCCATGACGCTGAAACCGGGCGAGAAGCTGCACTTCCGCTATCGCGTGGTGATTCATCCGGGCGATGCGGCGCAGGCGAAGATCGCCGATCTCTACAAGCAGTACATCGCGAAGAAATAGCTATCTCTGCGCCCAGTACCGATCGCGGGCCTGCACCGTCAGGCCCTTCGTTTTGGTGGTGAGCTGTAGTTTTCGAAATCCCGAAATCCGCACCGGTTCGTCGGACACGTAGCCCAGACTGTACTGGCCGCGCAGTTCGTTCTGAATCACGTCGTAAATCTGATCGATGGACTGCTTCTTCGTGACCTCGAAGAAGCCGCCGCCGGTTTCCCGTGACATTCGCTGTAAAATGCCGCGTCCTTCCGTGCCGCCGAACAGGATCGAATAAATCATGGTGTCGGCGTGCTGCGCGGCCTCGATGGCATCGGTCAGGCTGGCATCGCTGCCGTTCTCGCCGCCGTCCGACATAATGATCAGCGCCTTCCTGCCCTGGCGCTTCGTCATGATGTTCTTCGACGCGTTCACCACGGCGTCGAACAGCAGCGTGCCGCCGCCCACCTGGCTGCGGAGTTCCGCGCGCGTTGGCGTGTCCACGTAGACCAGCGCTTTTTCCAGTTGCTGCCGGGACGAGGTGAGCGGCTGCGGCGTCTGCACGTTCATATCGAACTGCATCACGAAGACCTGATCTTTGTCTTCCCGCAGGATCCGGTCGAGAAAGCGAAAGCTGGCGCCCCGTTCGGCCGCGATCACCTGCACCTGGCTCATGCTGGTATCCACCATCAGACCGATGGTCAGCGGCAGATCCGAATCGCGCGAGAAGTATTTGATGGTTTGCGGGCGGCCGTTTTCGCTGATCTGGAAATCGTCTTTGCTCAGATCGTGGATGATGCGGCCCTGTTTATCGAGAATGGTGGCGAGGACGCTGACGACTTTCACGTCCGTGGAAAACACCGCGTCGCCTTCCTGCTGTGCCCGCGCCGCGGCGCCAGCGACCGTCAGCGCCGCGCTCAGTTTCAGAAAATCCCGCCGGTTCCTCATCTTCTTAGTAACGCAGTCCCGCCGGAACGGTTGCACCCGATATCAGGCGCAGGCCCGCAGCATTTGCTCCGCCCACAACGCCCCATTGGGATCTTCCTCATGCTTGAAATACACATAAACGTCCCGCCCGCCAGCCAGCAATTCCTTTACCTGGCCCACAATCGCCGCGCGGGCTTCTTCGGAGTAATCGCCCTTGCGCAGCCGGAAATACCCGAAATCGGCGGTGAAGACTTTGGGCACTTCCAGTTTGTCCGATTCCGCCAGGCATAGCGCAATGCCATGTTCCGCCAGCTTTTCGTAAACCGGATCGGCCAGCCACGACGCATGCCGGAACTCGAACGCGAACCGCATATCGCGCGGCAGCAGGGGCAGGTAGGCGGCCAGGCGTTCGACATCCACCTTGAACGTCGGCGCGAACTGAAACAGGATGGGTCCCAGGCGGCGCGCTGCCCGCAGCGGTTCCAGCGTCTTCAGGAACAGTTCCGTGAAACTCTCCGCTTCCTTCATCTTCATGATGTGCGTCAGCCGCATATGCGCTTTGCAGGCAAACGCGAAGCCGGGCGGCGTTGCCTTCAGCCAGCCTTCCAGCGTCTTCGCCGACGGCAGTTGCCGGAACGTGTAGTTGATTTCCACGCTGTTCAGCCGGCCCGCATAGTGGCCGAGGAAGTCTTTCGCCGGAACCGATTTCGGATAAAAATCCGGCTTCCACGCCGGGTAGGAAAAGCCGGATGTGCCGGCAAACAGTTGAGCCATACGCCGATTGGTATCATCGCAGATTAGGCGTAGCAGGTCCGCTTTCACTTCACGGGGCTGGCCGGCTGCTCAAAATTCGGAACGTGCCCGGTCCGTCCGGCGTCTACAAACAACTGAAATTCATGAAAAGTTTCCAGCTTCTGATCGGCGTGTTGCTCGCGGGCAGCGTTGCCTTCGCACAGCAATATTTTTCCTCCACCATAGCCGGCACCGGCGGCTCGCCGGGCTGGTCGGGCGACAGCGGTCCCGCGCTGAGCGCGCAGTTCACCAACCCGCTGCGCGTGGCGGTGGATGCTGCGGGTAACCTCTACATCACGGATTACTCGAATTATTCCGTGCGCAAGGTGACCAAATCCACCGGTATCGTGACCACCCTCGCGGGGAACGGCTCCCTCGGCTTTTCCGGTGACGGCGGTTCCGGCGACGGCGCGCAGCTTTCCAATATTCTCGATGTCGTGGTCGATCCCACCGGCGTCGTTTATATCGCGGACTCCCTGAACAGCCGGGTGCGCCGGGTTGACGCTTCCGGCGCCATCAGTACTTATGCCGGGACCGGCTCGCGCGGATTCAGCGGCGACGGTGGCGCGGCGACGGACGCGAATCTGTATTTCCCCGCAGGCCTCGCACTCGACCCGGCCGGGAACCTCTACATCGCCGATTACGGGAATGCGACGGTCCGCAAGGTGACGAAATCCACAGGCGTCATCAGCACCGTGGCGGGCGTCGGTTACTCGGTGTTCGGCTCCGCGCCGGGCGATGGCGGTCCGGCAACGAAAGCGTTCCTCTCGCTGCCTTACTCGGTCGGCGTCGATAAAGCCGGCAACATCTATATCGGCGATATCGGCACCAGCAGTATTCGCCGGATCGGGACCGACGGCAAGATCGCCACCTACGTCTCGAACTTCGTGGCCCAGAACTTCGCCATGGATGCGGCCGGTACCATCTACTTCGCGGACTACCGGACCAATACCGTCCAGAAGGTTCTGGCGGGCGGAACGCGTCTCTGGATCGCCGGCAATGGCACCGCGGGATGGGACGACGCCAATGGCGGTCCCGCGACCTCCGCGCAGTTTACTTCTCCTTACGGCGTCGCCGTCGACGCGAATGGCGCGGTCTATGTGGCCGACGCGGGCAATGCGGTGATCCGCAAACTGACGCCGGTGGCCTTCTCGGTCGGCGCGGTGGCGAACGCCGCGAATCTGCAGGCTTTCGCGCCTCCGGTCGCCGGAGTCGGCGATGCCTCGAATCCCATCTCGGCCGGGGAAATTGTGGTTTTATTCGGCGCCGGCATGGGCCCCGATACGCTGGCGGTCGCCTCTCCGCAGGGCGGTTTCTTCCCCACGACGGTTGGCGGCACGCAGGTTCTGATCAACGGCAAGGCCGCCCCGCTGATCTATTCTTCGGCAGGCGCCGTAGCGGCGATTGTGCCCTATTCCGTGGATGGTCTCAGTTCCGCGCAGGTGTCCGTGCTCTACCAGGGAAAAACCTCCCGTGTGACCACGCTTCCCGTGGCTCCCACGGCGCCGGGCATCTTCACCGCCAACTCGACAGGTTCGGGCCAGGCTGCGGCTCTGAATCAGGACGGCACGCTGAACAGCGCGTCCAATCCTGCCCAGGTCGGCAGCGTGATCACGCTTTATGCGACCGGTGAAGGGCAGACGTCTCCCGGTGGAGTCGACGGGAAACTGGCGACCGGTTCCACCCTTCCCATGCCGGTGCAGACGGTGAATGTGACCATCGGCGGCCTGCCCGCCGTCGTGAACTATGCCGGAGCGGCGCCTACGCTGGTGGCCGGCCTGATGCAGATCAACGTGCAGATTCCCTCGGGCTTCGCGGCCGCCAGTGCGATTCCCGTGGTCGTCCAGGTGGGCGGGGTTAACAGTCCGGTTGCGACCATCGCGGTTACCGGACAATAGACCGCAACGGATCGTCGAACACGCAACGCAAAAGGGCCGCCGGAAACCTTCCGGCGGCCCTTTTGCGTTGCGTTTGGTTTGTCGGATGATGACGATCTACTTCGCGGCGGGAGGAGCGCCCGGCGCCAGTTGAGCCGGCCCAAAGAAGGCGTCGTCGATTTGCACCGTGGCTTTGTCCCGCAGGGCCTGGACTTCTTTCCGGGCAATTTCCGGCCGCAGGCTCTTTTCGATCTCCGGCTTCACATCCGCCAGGGTCTTGGTGTTGTGCGCTTCCACGACGATCACGTGGTATCCGAAAGGCGTCTTCACCGGGTCGCTGACTTCCCCGACTTTCAAAGCGAAAGCCGCGTCTTCAAACGGGGGCACCATCATGCCGCGATGAAACTCGCCCAGGTCGCCGCCCTGCTGCGCCGAACCGGTATCGTCCGAATCCGCTTTCGCCACGGCAGCGAAATCGGCTCCGCCCTTCAGCTTCTTTACAACGTCCTGCGCCTTTGCAAGCGCCTGTTCGTCGGTCAGTTCCGGCTTTCCTTCCGCTCCCGGCATGGGCGCGCCTTTCACCCGGATCAGGACGTGTTTCGCTTTCACGCTGTCGTACTCGTTCTTGTGCGCGTCGTAATACGTTTTCAGCGCGGCGTCGTCGACTTTCGAAGTCTGCTGCAGGTTTTCAAACATCGCCTGCGCGAGCAGGTTTTCCCGCTGAAACTGCAGTTGCTGCTGCACTTTGGAACTCTTCTCGAGACCGGCTTTCTCGGCGCCCTGCGACAAAAGTTTCAACTGGATCAGGCTTTCGGCGAACTCGCGCTTGCGGGGTCCGCGCGCAATATTCTGATACTGCGGCGGGAGCGCGTCGACCAGAGTCTCGAACTGGCCCGCCGTGATCTTTTCCGAGCCGATGGTCAGAATGACCTTATTCGGGTCGGCGGGAGCGGCTGGCGCCGGGCCGGCCATGCCCGGAGCTTTGGAACCCGGCATCATGGGCATGGAGGTGCCCTGCGCAAACAGAGCGGGGATTGCGGTTAGTGCCAATATGGCAGTACAGAATTTCACTCCACCATGTTAGCGCAGCAAAATCGGCTGTTTCGTACGCTTCCGCATACCGAACGAACAGGATTTCAGACCGGCGCCGGTTCCACAATCGCCGACATGGAACCCTTGGAGCGGGGCAGCCGCCAGTCCCGTCCGAAAGCATGAATCTGGTCCCGCCCGAACTCCGCCTCCGGCAGGTGGCAGATCATCAGCACCGTCCGGCCCATGGCATCCACTTCCTGGGCATGCCGCAAGGCCTGCTCACTCGAAAAAATGAAGACTTTCTGCAGCATTTCGATCACGTAGTCGTAGGTGTGATCGTCGTCGTCCAGCAGCACCACCCGGAAGAGAGGGCTTTTCACTTCCTCGCCGGAGACTTCGATGCCGGGGGAGGTGCCCGGTACAGTTATCGTCTGGCTCATGCTCGAATTCCAGTATAGACGTAGGATTGAATCTAAGCCCCGCCGATGAAACGCACCGTCCGAAAAAGCGAACCCGTTCGGAATACAGAATACGATCCGTTCGCCCGCGTCTACAACCGCCACTGGGGCAAGGACTACCGGGCGGAGGCGCTGCCGATCGTCGAGAAGCTCCTGCTGTCCCGCCTCGCTCCCGGCGCCGCCGTTCTGGACGTCTGCTGCGGGACCGGCCAGTTTACCCAATCTGTCACGACGCTGGGCTACGACGTTGCCGGCATCGACGCCTCCGGCGAAATGATTGCGTTCGCCGCGCAAAACGCACCGGGCGCGGCTCTGACGGTCGCGGACGCCCGCTCGTTCTCGCTCGATCGCAAGTTCGACGCCGCCTACTCCGTCTTCGAGAGCCTCAATCACATCCCGGACCGGCAAGGGCTGCTGAGCGTTTTCCGCGCGGTCCGCAAACACCTGAAGCCGCGCGCGCCGTTCCTTTTCGACCTGAATCGCGAGCCGGCATTTATCCTGTACTGGAATACCGTCGACGCCCTTGTGGCCGAGGAGGATGTCTGCGTGCTGCGAATGGATTATGACGAACAGACCCGCGTGGGAGCGTGCCGCATGACCACTTTCCGGAAAGACCGCGTCTGGGAGCGCGACGACTTCACCATCCGGCAGACCTGCCATGAAGATTACGACGTGCAGGACGCCTTGCGCGAGGCTGGCTTTCGGGACATCGCGCTTTGCGATGCGCGCGACGCGGGCATGGAAGGCGACGCCGGCTATGCGCGAACCTTTTATCTGGTGACCCGATGACTCCTCTGACCATCCTGTGCCTGGCCAGCTACGAAAAAGGCCACGATTTCCTGCGCGCCTGCAAGCGGCAGGGCTGCCGCGTACTGCTGCTGACGTCGCTCAGTCTCAAAGATTCCGCCCGCTGGCCACGAGAGGCGCTGGACGACATCTTTTACATGCCGGACGAGAATAAGCAGTGGGATCACAACCAGACGATCTTCGCGATCAGTCACCTCGCCCGAACCGAACGGATCGACAAAATCGTCGCTCTGGACGATTTCGATCTCGAAATCGCGGCATCGCTCCGGGAGCACCTGCGGATTCCCGGCATGGGCGAGTCGACCACCCGTTATTTCCGGGACAAACTCGCGATGCGCATGCGCGGCGCGGAAGGCGGTCTGCGCGTGCCGGCCTTCGTCCATCTCCTGAACGACGCGAGTGTCCGCGAGTTTACGGAACGTGTCCCGCCGCCGTGGATGCTGAAACCCCGGTCCATGGCGGGCGCGATCGGGATCAAAAAGGTCAACTCGCGTGAGGAACTCGACGCCTTCGACCGCGCGTTCGGCGACGAGCGGTCTTTCTATTTGCTGGAACAGTTCATTCCCGGCGATGTCTTTCACGTGGATTCCATCGTTTATGAAAAGGAGATTCTCTTCGCCGTGGCGAGCCAGTATGGCCGTCCCCCGATGGAGGTTTCGCACGACGGCGGTATTTTCACCTCCCGACTGCTGGAGCGCGGTTCGGAAACGGAAACCGCGCTGCGGGAGATGAACACACGCGCGCTGCCGGCTTTAGGACTGCTGCGCGGGGTTTCCCATACCGAGTACATCCGGTCGAAAGACGGTGAGCTGTACTTTCTGGAGACTTCCGCGCGTGTCGGCGGCGCCCATCTGGCGGACCTCATCGAGGCCGGAACCGGGATCAATCTCTGGGCGGAATGGGCCAAAGTCGAAGTCGCGGGCGGGAAGGCTCCCTACGCGCCACCCGAGCCCCGCGGCGATTACGCCGCGCTCCTTGTCTCGCTCGCAAAACAGCAGTCGCCCGACACTTCCGCCTACACGGATCCCGAAATCACATGGCGGCTGAGTAAGGACCATCACGTCGGCATGATCGTTGCTTCCCCTTCATACGAGAGGGTGACGGAACTACTTCATGAGCTGACTGCACGCGTCCAGGCAGATTTCTACGCTTCCGCCCCGGCTCCGGACCGACCGGGCGCGTAGGCGAAAGAAAGATCATCGGCACTGTATTGTGGAGTGGGGGGACAGGATGCAAGTGGTCACTTTCATTTTGACGCAGCCTGCACTCCGGGCGCAGCATCGAACACGCTGAGAGGATAAGGGAAAACCGAGCGACCATGGCGGACCAAGCAGCATTGGCGGAAACCAAAGAAGCCGCGGACGAGAAAAAGCCGGATGCGCCGGCTAACGCGAAACCGGGTGAAAAGCCGAAAGAACCGGCCCCTCAGGAGCCAGCTAAAGACGCAAAGCCCCGCCGGTCACTGGGTCCGGTGGGCTGGGTGGTTCTCGCCGTCGTACTGGCAGGCGCAGGAATTGGCGGCACCATGCTCTGGAACTACCTGCAGTCCTATGAAGAAACCGACGATGCCCAGATCGATGGCGATATTTATGCCGTCACCAGCCGGATCGGCGGTTCGATCAAAGCGGTTTATGTCGAGGACAACCAGATGGTCAAAGCCGGTCAGGTGCTGGTGGATCTCGATCCCTCCGATTACAACGTCGCCGTAGCCCAGGCGCGCGCCTCCGTCAATGAATCCCGGACGCAGGTGGCCGCCGTTCGCCCGAACGTTTCGATCACCTCACTGACCACGGAAACGACCGTATCGACCTCGCAGGTGGATATCGCGGCCGCCCGCGCGAACGTCGCCGCGGCGCAACGGGACTACGAATCCGCCGTCGCGCAAATCCGTCAGGCCGAGGCGGACCAGATCAAGGCTCAGGCCGATCTCGCCCGTTACAAACAGCTGATCGCGAAGGACGAGATCAGCCGCCAGCAGTACGATCAGGTGGAAGCCGCCGCGAAATCCATGGCGGCCATGACCGATGTGCGCAAGGCAACCGCCGAGGCGGCAGCGCGCAATGTGGACGCCGCGCAGGCGAAGGTGCAGCAGGCGGAGATCCGGGCGCTGGAAGCCCGCCAGAATCGCCCGCAGCAGATCCAGTTGCAGAACGCGATGGTGCAGAGCCGGCAGGCGGCTACCGTTCGCGAACAGACCATGCTCGATCAGGCGCTGCTCAATCTTTCCTACACGAAGATTGTGGCCCCGGTGGACGGCGTGGTCGGCAAGAAGAACGCTGAACCGGGCCAGCAGGTGGCGCCGGGACAGCAACTGATGTCGGTGGTGCCGCTCGACCGGTTGTGGGTGACGGCGAACTTCAAGGAAACGCAGCTGCGGCGCATGGCTCCGAACCAGCGTGTGACGCTGCATGTGGACGCGTATGGGAAGGATTACGAAGGCTACGTCGAGAACGTCGCCGGGGCGAGCGGCGCGCGCTTCAGCCTGCTGCCGCCCGAAAACGCGACCGGCAACTACGTCAAAGTAGTGCAGCGCGTCCCGGTCCGGATCAAACTGAAAGAGGGCCAGGATCCGGAACACCGCCTGCGCCCGGGCATGAGCGTCGAGCCCAAAGTCTGGCTCGTCGAGAACAAGTAAGCGCTACGGCGTGACGGTCAGAATCGCCGGTGCGCTGGAGGCCGTATTGCCGACCGTAATCACGACCGGTTGCGGTCCGAGCGCGGCGTTCATTGGCACCGTGTAATTGATCTGACTGAGGCCGATCGCCCAGGCAGGCACCCCGACAAACGGCAGAACCGCCGTTGCGCCACCTACGGTCAGGGACACGGTCTGGACGGGTTTCGGGATGCTCGCGCTGGTCGGCACGTTCCCCGAACTCGGAGCGGGGGTGACGATGCCTTCACCCGTTACGAACAGCGTAATCGTGTCGCCCCGTTTCGCGGTGCCGTTCGGCACTGGCGCTCCCGCGGCATCGGTAAAGATGCCGGGCGCCCCGGCGGTGACGTTGAACGGAATCGTCGCGCTTTGACCGGCATAGCTGACCTTCAGCACTGCCGCGCCCACCGGAGTGAAGTTAGGGATCTGCACGTTGATCTGCGTGGGAGAGACGAAATAGAGCGGGGACAGGTACCCGTTCACGGTCACGACCGTCCCGTTGAGTTGCGTCGGCAGCGGGACCAGCGGCGCGCTCTGCGTGGCGCCAGCCATCGACGTGCCGAAAACGGCCAGAATCATCCCGGGTGCGTAGACCTGTCGGAACGAGGCCGCATTGGTGATGCCGGTGATGGTGAGCGGCGCGGGCGGCAGCACCGTCAGGCTGACCGTGCCGGCCGAACCGGCAAACAGACTGTCCCCTCCGTAAGCCGCCGAGATCGAAACGATGCCCTGCGTCAGTTGACTCGCCGGCACGTTCAGCGTCGCCGTGGCTTTTCCGGCCACCAAAGCCAGCGGTGCGCTCCCCAGAGTCACCCCCGCCAGCGACCAGGTGACCGTTCCTGTCGGCGTGCCGCTCCCGGCGCCGGCCACCGTAGCGGTGAGAGTCACACTGCCGGACAGAGAAATGCTGGTCGCGCTCGAGATCACGCTCAGGGTCGTCGCCTGCAACGTGCTCTTCAGGTGCCACGCCGTGATCAAATTGAAGGCGTCCAGCGATCCCAGACCGGATGCCGTGTCATACCCCGGACCAGCGCTGTATCCAACCGGCTTCGCCCCGCAGGCCCGGTTCCGCGCCGGGCACGGGTTCACCAGATTGTCCCCGACCGTCACGTCATGAAATGCGCCGGGTGCGCTCTGCGCCATCGCGTAGAGTTGCGGGTTGATATTTCCCAGCCCGGCCGACGTCTGAAATCCGTTCTTTACCTGATACTGATTCAGCAGCGCCAGGATACCCGCGAAAACCGGCGACGAGACGGATGTGCCCCCGACCACCCCGCGCGCTCCGCCCGAAAAAAACAGGAACGGGTCATGGCCGGCCGCGGCCGAGAAGGAGACGTCCGGAACGTCGCGCGCGCCGTCGTTGGGCACGCCCGGACCAGTCTGCCAGGCGGGTTTCGTAAAGAATGAACTGACGCCGCCGCCCCCGGCAGCCGGCGAATTCTGGGAAGCGCTTTCGTTCCAGACCATCTCCGGGATATAGCCGGAAGCGGACGCCTGATTGCCGTCATTCGTCAGGTTCCAGAACGTCCCGCTCCCTTCGTTGAACTGCGTGCCGCCCACGCCAGTCACTTCCGGAACGCTGGCGGGGGCATCCACTCCGGCCAGAGCCGTTGTCCTGGAGGTGGTGTCGTAACAGTCCGCGCCGCCATTGTCGCCTGCCGCCGCCAGCCAGGTCATCCCTTCGGCGTTCGCCTGTTGGGCGAGTGTACGAAGCGTAGTAAGGTCTGCGCGCCCGGTCAGTGACTCGCAAAGCCCGTAACTCATCGTCATCACCGGCGCCAGATTCTGATCGATTACGTACTGCGCGGCATCGGTCACGTCATTCGAGTAAACGTAGATCAGGGTGGCTTTGCGCGCCATGGCTCCGGTCCATTCGATATCGAGGTCGGCCTCGCCGAGATCGTTCTGGCTGACTCCGGGATCCGGCAGGCCGGGCACAAGCAGCAGTTGCGGGTCGTTCGGCGGCAGGTTGAACGCCGTCCGGAACTGGTGGATGTCGCCCACGTCGACCTGCGTTTGCCCCACGATCGCGACCTTCTGACCGGCGCCGTCGAACCCGGCATTCAGCAGCGGCCTCACGTCGTAGATGGTGGCAATGTCGTCCGGGGTGAGATAGTGCGTGGTGCCGTCGACGCCGGACGTGTAGGCGGGCGCGTAGCGAATCTTTCTCGCGGTCGGACGGAAATCGTGCAGGCCGCGGACAGCGGTCACCATGCCGGTCAGTGCGGCGGGCAGGGAAGGCTCGGTCGCATTGGCGAAGTGCAGTTCGCCGCCGACCAGATAGCGATGGATCTCGGTCTGAAAAGCGGCCTCCACCTGGCGGACCGGTCCGCTGAACTGAATGGAATTGCGCGCGCGCGCGACCGACACCACGGTCAGATTCCGGCCGCGCAGCCAGGCCGTGATGCGGTCGATATCCGCCTGCGCGACACCGAAGCGCGTCGCGTATTCCTCCGGCGTGAGCCAGTGGTGGTAGTCCGGAGACGACGGGTTCTGCTGCGCGGACAGCAAGGCATCGAGAGCCGCCTGCTGTTCGGCCGAAGGTTTCAGGACGAGGCTCAGGTTCCGCAGCGTGAGTTCGGATTCCGCGGGACCCTGGTCGTTGGCCGGCGTCGCGCGGGGCTGCAGATGCCCGGTGAGAGGCACCCGGTTCGTGTTCTCGAGCGCGCCGGTCAGGCGGCTTTTCTGCGCGAACAGCGAACCCCCACAAAGACTTGCCAAAAGCAGCGCGAACAGTACGCTAACGCCCCGTTTTCCCATGGGACTGCTGACGGAAAACGGGAATGGCACGTTTCGCAAAACGGTTTTAGCTGACAGGTCCTTCCAGTTGCATCTTGCGCAGCAGCGCATGGTATCGTTCGTCCTCCCGAAGGCTGTCGAATATTGGATTCGAGCGCAGCCCCAGAATGTTGGGGTCGCGATCGATAATCGCCTGATCCAGATGATCGAAGGCGGCATCGCGGTCACCCAGAGCTGTATAGATATAGGCGATGCTCACCGGAGAGATGTACTCCGTCGCTGCCTTGCGGCTGATTTCTCCGAGCAGAGCCAGCGCGGCCTCGCGCTTGCCGGCCACGGCCAGGGTCATGGCTTCCAGCGAATCCACGAACTTGCTGTCGGCGTCCGCCACGCGGGCCCGCCCGTAACAGGCCAGCGCCTCGTCGTACTTGCCCGCGGCTGTGTAGATCGGGCCCATCATGGCGTGCGCCAGATAGTACTGCGGATTCATTTCCAGCACTTTCCGGAACTGCGCGATGGACAACTCGTAATGGTGTTGCAGGTAATAAAGAAAGCCGAGATGGACCCGGAACAGAATGGAGAGCGGATCGAGCGAGAGCGCGTTCTGCACTTCGATGATGGCCTCATGCAGCCGGCAAACGGGGCGGAGGTAGTAAAACGCGTAGACGTCCCGTGCGCCCGGCGAAGCGCTGTTGAGTTCGATGGAGCGCATCAGTTCCCGCTCGGCCCCGGCCCAGTCCCAGTCGTAAAGCGCGAGAATGACGCCCAGAGTGGCGTGCGCTTCGGAGACGGATTCGTCGAGTTCAATGGCCCGCCGCACAGACGCCTTGGCCTTCGGCATCGCCTCTTTCGGCGCCACGAAGCCGAGAAAGCCCTGCGAATACCAGCAGTACGCCAGACCGTCGTGCGCCGGCGCGTAGTTCGGGTCCAGCCGGATCGCTTCGGAGAAAAGCTGCTTGCTCGCGTCGAGGCCTTCGCGGGTCATCTTATGAACCTCGTAGCGGCCCTTCAAATAGAGGTTGTAGGCCTCCATGTTTTCCGTGTACCGCTTTACGGGGGGCGCCACGGGCTGCGCCAGATCCGTGCCCGTGCCCGTCTGGCTGGCGAGGCGAACCTTCAGTTTCGCGACAATCGACTGCGAGATTTCGTCCTGAATCTCGAACACATCGGTCATTTCGCGATCAAACCGCTCGGACCAGATATTGTTGCCTTCCGCCACGCCAATCAGCTGAACGCTGATCCGCACCCGATTGCCCGATTTCCGGACACTGCCCTCCAGCACGCTCTGCACCTTCAGCGTTTCGCCGATCTGCCGCACATCCTGCTGCGTGCCGCGAAACGCAAACGCCGAAGTGCGCGCCGTTACCCGGAGATTGTCGATATGCGTGAGCGCATTGATGATTTCTTCCGCCAGGCCATCGCTGAAATACTCGTTTTCCTTATCGGAGCTGAGGTTCAGGAACGGCAGCACAGCGATGGAAGGAATGATTCTCGCCTGCAACGGCCGCTTCCAGACGCCGGAGGTGGGCGTCATAATGCCGGAGCGGGTGGCGAAATAGACCTGCTCGATCGCCTGCCGGACGTCGCTCATCGACTGAAACCGCTGGTCCGGATCTTTGCGCAGGCAGCGGTAGACGATTTCCTGCACTTCCGGCGGTACGTCCGCGCCGGCTTTCTGCATGTCGCGCGGGGTGTCCCGCAGCACCGCCGCCAGCGTTTCGAGGCCCGAATTTCCGTGGAAAGCGCGCTGCCCGGTCAGCATCTCGTACGCTAACGAGCCGAACGAGAAGATGTCGGACCGCGCGTCCACCCTCCGGCCCTCGGCCTGTTCCGGAGACATATAGGCGACCGTGCCGATTATGGCGCCCTCCGCTGTCCGGGGCCGTGCATCCACGTGAATGGATACCGTGGAATCGCTCTCCTCAAAACCCAGCGCGCCGCCGGAATCCGCCAGTTTGGCCAGCCCGAAATCGAGCACCTTCGCCAGACCCTGCGTGGTCACCATGACGTTGGCGGGTTTCAGATCGCGGTGCGTGATGCCGATGTTGTGCGCGGCGGAGAGCGCATCGGCAATCTGCATCGCCAGTTTCAGGCAGTCGAGCGCGGGAAGTTTTCCCGCCGCGATCATGTCGCTCAGGGTCTGGCCCTTCACCAGTTCCATCACGATGCAGTCGCCTTCCTCGATGGTGACGATGTCGTGAATGGTGATGATGTTCGGGTGATTCAGCGAAGAGGCGGCGCGGGCTTCCTGCAGAAAGCGGGCGCGGCGGTCGGAGGCATCCGTCGCGGACGGCAGCAGGACCTTGATGGCGACCAGACGGCCCAGTGTAAGATCCCGTGCCTGAAAAACCAGACCCATCCCGCCTTCTCCGAGTTTTCCGAGAATTTCATAGTGCGAGATGGTGGTTCCAACCATAGTTCGTGTGTCGAGTGGCGTGCGTAAGCAGCGAAGTTTTGAGTGTTACACACCACCTTTCTCCGGTTGGCTTCGCCGCTCCTGCCGACCGGGCTTACCGAATTATAAGT
Organism: uncultured Acidobacteriia bacterium; assembly: GCA_903851195.1. GTDB lineage: Bacteria > Acidobacteriota > Terriglobia > Bryobacterales > Bryobacteraceae > BOG-234. The sequence continues at coordinate 5,819 of CAINNJ010000061.1, read as the reverse complement.
GGGGTTGCTACGGAGTCGTCGCCCGCACCGTGAGCACCGTTTTGTTACTCGCCGTGCCGCTCTGCGTGAGCAGCAGTTCGTGATTCCCGCTTGGCATTTCCGGCGGCACCTGGAAGTTGACCTGGTAGAGGCCCACGAAGCCCGGCGTCAGACCGGCGAAAAGCACGCTTACAGTGTTGCCGTCGAGAGTGAGCACGGGCGGATCCGCCACCCGCGCCGGCGGATCGGACGGCGAAGCGGCCCCGCTCGCTACCGGGAGATCCGTAAGGCCCAGGCCGGACGAATAGATGACAACGGATTCCCCGGGCGCCGCTGGTGACGAATCGGCGATCAGGCTGCCGTCCAGGTGTTGCGCCACCACGGCTCCCGAACTGAAGTCGAGAATGGACGGCGTGCCGCTGTTGAGCTGGATCGGTTGCGGGGTGGTCAGGGCGCCATTGGCGTTCACGATCAGCTGATATTGATTTCCCGCCGTCAGTTCGAACGGGATCTGTGCGTTGATCTGGTTCGGGCTCACGTAGAACAGCGGAGCGGCAATGCCACCTATAATGACGCTCGTCCCGCTCAGGGCCGTCGGCAAGGGCAAAGTATCCGGCGCCGAAATTTGCGACGCCAGTCCTGAACCGTAAATCTGGACGATATTGCCCGGCCCCAGTCCCGCGCCCACCCGCGGATGGAAGACATCACCGGTGCCGTTCGGGGCCAGCACCGGAGCCTGATTCGAGGAGACCTGACCGCCGATCTTAACCGCGGTGGCCGGATAGCCCGGCACGGTCGCCGTCGCGGTGACCGTCACCGCGTTGGAAGTCCTGCGCGGCGTCCATGTTCCGGAATACAGGCCCTGACCGGAACTGACGGGCAGCAGAGGCAGCAGCGGATCGCCGTTCGTGAATGTCGCGTAGACCGTGCCATTACTGATGACACTGCCACAGGTATCGAACAACCGGATGGCGATCTGCGTCGGCCACGACGTGGGCGCCGAGAAGTTGCTGACCAGACCGGTCTGCGTCGGCACAAGTTGTGCATTGCTGCAGATCGGCCCCGCGGCCGAGGGTCGAAGAGCGCCCGAAACGGCAGGCGCCTGAGCCGGAGTCGCCGGAGCCGCGGGAGCCACCACGATCAGCGTGACGTTCACCGCCCGGACAGCGCTTCCGAAGGCGAAACTCACGGTTCCCCGGTACGCGCCCGGGGCCAGACCCGTGGCATCGGCTGTCACCATGACGTTGCCGGGGGAACCGCCGGACGCCGAGCCCTGGGTCGGTGAGACGGTCAGCCAGCTGCCTTTTTCGACCGTGGCCGAAGCCTGGAAGGGAAGGGGAGTCCGCGAACTGGCATAGACGCTGATGGACTGTCCGGCCAGCGGCCCGGTTCCCGCGCTCACGAAAACGAGGCCGGCGGGTTGCGGGTCCGGAATCACGGCGGTGGCGGCCGGCGTTACGTTCAGAACTACCTGGAAATCCTGAGGCGAGTTGATCACGCCCGAACCGCTGACGCGGATGGTCCCGTAGTACGCGCCCGCCGGAAGCGCAGCTGCCGCGGCCGGGTCTATGGAGTAGCTGACAACCCCGGAAACCGAGGGTGTCGCGGCGCCCACGCCTGCGATCAGCGAAAGCCAGGACGGTCCTCCGGGCAGACTGGCGGAAAAAGGCACGGAAGCGCCATTCGCCACGCTGACGTTGAATGTGCCCGTGCCGTTGCCGAGCACTCCCGCCTGGGGCAGCGAAAACTGCGCGCCCGAGGGTCCCAGAGACATAGTGGCCGCGGATGAGATGACCAGCGTCACGGCTGCGGCCGCCGTTCCTCCCGAACTGGAAACCGTGATCGTGCCCCGGTAAAAACCAGCCGACAGTCCCGAGGGGTCTGCCGTGACGCTGACACCGCCGCCCGGTCCTGGCAGGACGGACGCCGGAAACGCCCCGATCCGGAGCCACGGCGCGTCGGAGGTGACGGAATTGATGAGCAGCGTGCCTCCCCCCGAATTGAGCAGCGTGAGAGACGCCGTGGAGGCTTGCGGACTGGAGGCCAGGGAGGCGAAGGACAGCAGCGTCGTCCCCAGACTTAATTGCGCGGGCGGAGCGCTCACCGTCAGCGTGACCGCGATCGTCTGCGACTTTCCCTTGCAGGCGGCTGACGTGCACGTGACCACCACATTGCCCGAGTACGGCGACCCGCTCGGCGACAGCGCCAGCGCGGCCTCGTTGATTCCCAGCGACACCACGTCCGGCGTATTGGAACCGCCCGTAATCGTCAGCCAGGGTACGTTGACACTTGTCGTATACGCGAGGATCTGTGCCACCCGGCTCGAACTGATACCGATCGTGGTCGGCGGAGGAGTAGTGGACGTGCCCGCGGTGATCGCAAACGCCGCGGTACCGGCGGCGACAACCAGATCCGCCGCGCCAGGCCGGACGCTCACGCTGATGCCGAGCAGTCCGGTCATCGGCGGCACTGAGGAATCGGTAGCGACCAGTGTGAAAGAGGCTTCGGCCGGGGTCGTCGGAACGCCGCCGATCTGACTGTTGGAAAGAGAAAGCCCGTCCGGCAGGGAACCCCGCACGCTGAACGTATACGGAGGCACGCCGCCCGCGGCCGTCAGGATCTGGACCGGATAATCGGAACCGACAACACCCGCCGGGAACGCCGCGCCGCTGGTGATGGAAACCGGCGCCGGCTTCACGGTCATGCCAATGGTTCCCACCGCACTGTTCCCGGAAACGTCGGTCACCTTGACGCCGAAGCTGTAGGCTCCGGGATTCGTCGGTAATCCGGTCACGGCGCCCGTGGAACTGAGGCTGAGTCCGCCGGGTAACTGGCCTCCGCTCGGAGTCCAGTTGTACGGCGCGGTGCCGCCCGTGGCGCTGAGCGTGTCCGAGTACGCCTGTCCTACCGTGGCATCGATCAGACTGGTCGAGAAGATTTTCAGCGCGGCGGGCCCGGTAATGGTGAGCGAGTAGCTGGCCGACATCGAGAGTCCGGCCGAATCGCTGGCCTGCACGGCAATCGTCGCCGAACCGGGGTTCATCGGCCTGCCCCCGAACACGCCACCTGTAAAGGTGATTCCCGCCGGCAGTCCGCTCGCGGAGAAGCTGTAAGGAGGTGTGCCGCCCGCCGCGGTGATGGCGGCGCTGTAATCGTTGATGGTGGAAGCGGTCGGTAAACTGCCGGTCGTGATGCCGAAGGCGGAAGCGGTCGCGGTTCGGCTGACTGAACTGTTCAGGGAATCCGTGACCGTGACGACCAGGGTGAAAGTCCCCGCGTTTGGGAGCGAACCGCTCACGGTTCCGGTTGCGCTGACCGACAGGCCCGGCAATCCCGAAACGGTCCACGTGTAGGGAACTTTGCCGCCGGAGGCGCTGAAGGTTCCGGCGACCGTTCCGCCGGCCACCACGCTGCCCAGGCTGGCGGGACCGGAAATGAGCAGTGGCGGGAATGCAACGCTCAGCGTCAGTGTAGCCGTGGCCGTGAGAGCGGACTTTCTGTCCGTTACCGTGAACGTCACGCTGCCGTTGAAGTTGACCGTCGGCGTGCCGCTCAGCGTGCCACCGGCATCGAGTCCGAGTCCATCGGGAAGCCCCGTTGCCGACCATGCAAAATCGCCCGAGCCGCCCGTTGCGGCCAGGCTCACCGGGCCATAGACTTGTCCCGCGATGCCCGCGGGCAGGCTCGTGGTGCTGATGAGTAACGGCGGGTAGGTCATTCTCTGGTTCAGCGTGGCCGAAGAACTGGGCGCCGTGTTCGGATCGCCTTCATACGAGGCGGTCAGCGGATGCAGGCCGAACGGAAGTGGAACCGACAACACCGCGCGGCCCGCGGCCAGTGTGGCGGCGCCAAGGGTCGTGGATCCGTCCCGGAACGTCACCCTCCCCGTGGCCGTGCCCGGCGTAACCGCAGCCGCCAAGCTGACATTTTGTCCGACCAGGAGCGGATTGGCCTGGGACGTCAGGGACGTGCTCGACGTCGCGAGGTTGACGGTCTGGGTGAGGGGGGCTGAAGTGCTGCCGCTGTTGAGCAGATCGCCCCCGTAAGCGGCCGTGATGGAGTGTTGGCCGGTGGTCAGGCCGGCTGAACTGAACGTGGCGACGCCTCCAACCAGCGTGTCCGAACCCAGCGGCGCGCCGTTGTCCCGGAACGTCACGGTGCCGGTGGCCGACCCGGGCGCCACGGTCGCCCGGAAGGTCACGTTCTGTCCGAAGGAAGAGGGATTCAGCGAGGAGTTGAGCGCCACGGAAGTCATGTACGCTTCCACCGACTGGGTGTAGGCGTCGGAGGTGCTGCCCGAGTTATTGGTGTCTCCTCCGTACGTGGCCGAGATGGAGTGCGTGCCCAGGCCGAGAGAAGTGGTCTGCCATGTCGCCACTCCGGAGGCCAGCGTCGCTGTCCCGAGTGTGGTGCCGCCTTCTTTGAACGTGACGGAGCCGGTCGCGGTCGCGGGTGTTACGGTTGCGGTGAAGGTCGCGGCCGATGTCGGGTGCGAAGGGTTCGGCGCGGACGTCAGAATGGTTGTGGTCGCAATCTGTTTGACCGTTTGAATCCCGTTGTCGGAAAGGAAGGAACTGACGGTGACCGTTTGGCTGTTGGTGCTCCCGCCGCTCGACGCGAAGAGTCCGGCCACCAGTCCGGTAACACCGTTCAGAAACGCGGGCTGCGCGAGGGGCACGCTGCCCGAACGCGCCGGGGCGGTGAGATTGCGGAGCGACAGCGTCCAGTTCCCGGCGCTTCGCGACAGCGTCAGGGTCACGTCGTCGCCGTTGCGCGGCGCGAGATCCGGGTTTCCGGTCATGACGTTCCGATCCGCGGTCCCCGACGTTTGCGCGGTAAAGATTACGGCGCCATCGGAATAGCGAACGCCGCCACGAAACACGTTCGACGCGGCGGTGCCGGCATAGAGGCCAAACTGGTCATTGTTCTGCCCCAACCGGACGTTTCGAAACGTGGCGGTCATAGTGAAATCGTCACTGGTCACGGGAACACCCGGGAAATCGCCGCCCGCCAGATTGACAGCGCCATTCAGGTCGGAGACCGGTGCCCGCCAGGTGAGTGTCCCGGTTTCTGTATTGACCGTCAGATTCGGGTCGTTCGCAGCAATTGCAGAGCCGGTTCCGGGAAGGCGCTGTGTGAATCCCGTGCCCAGCCCGTTGCTGTCGGCAAGGGTGCCCGGGACCGCGGCGGAGAAACTCAGCGTTGTTCCGTTCAGCAAAGCGCTGCTGCCCAGGTAAGACGTGTCCCCTGCGTAAGAGGCGTTGAGGGTGTGGGCGCCCGGGGGCAGAGTGGACACGGCGAGGTTAGCGGCGCCGCCTGCCAGTCTGGCGGTTCCCAGCACCGCGGAGCCGTCCCGGAATGTGATGATGCCGGTGGCATCCGCAGGGGTAACCGCGGCTCGCAGCGTGACGGTCTGGCCAACGGTGGAAGGGTTGAGCGAGGAGTTCAGGGTGAGGACCGACGCAGCCTGAGTGACGCTTTGAGCGAGGGAGGCCGACGCGCTGGACAGATAACTGGTGTCCCCCGAGTAGGCTGCCGTTATCGAATGGGTTGCCACGGAAAGCGATGCCGTGGCGAAGGTCGCGATCCCGTTGCTCAGTGCGGCAGTACCCAGAGTTGTGGTGCCGTCTTTGAAGGTGACGGTGCCGGAAGCGGTGGACGGGGTGACGGTTGCTGTGAGCGTTACGGTCTGCCCGAACGAAGACGGATTCGGCGATCCTGTCAGGGTTGTGGTGGTGGAAGCCTGGTTGACGGTCTGTGTCAGCGTCGCGGAGATGCTGGCCGCGTCGTTCGTGTCCCCGGCGTAGGCGGCTGTCAGGGAGTGAGATGCGACCGCAAGG
>CAINNJ010000060.1 GCA_903851195.1 uncultured Acidobacteriia bacterium | reverse complement strand
CGGACTCGCTTCCGGCGGCCAAATCCGCCGAGTTCCTCATTCCCCTGGTGCCGCCGAAAGCGGCCTGTGCGCTTCTTTTGAGGAACTCGCGCACAACGGACTCGCTTCCGGCGGCCAAATCCGCCGAGTTCCTCATTCCCTTGGTGCCGCCGAAAGCGGCCTGTGCGCTTCTGATGATCCGCGCCGAATTTCCGGCTAAATCGGACGGCGCCGAGATGATTCGCGATCACCGCCGCCCGTTTCGCCGGATCTTCGAAGGCCGTCTCGCCCCCGCGCGCGCCGCCCGTGATGGCCACGAAGCGAACGCCGATCTCGTCGATTTTCTTCTGCAGCCCCGCCGCGTCATGCGGATAGTAGTCGCTCAGCGCCGTGGCGAAGGCTTCCACATACCGGAAGCCGACCTCCCGCGCTTCCCGGAAGCCGGTGGACGGATCGCTTTCCCAGCCGCCGCGCGTGTTCGTGGTGTAGCCGATCCGGTAGCGCGGTTCGTCGCCCAAGAGGCGCCGGACGGTTGCCCCGGTTATCGCGGCAGTTATCGCCGAAGAAACAAGAAACTCCCTGCGAGTCATAACGCCCGCTAGAATATAGGAACGAAGTACCGGTGACAAGAGCACTTCGCTGGAGGTACCGATGAAGGCTGTAGTGATACTCGACACCGAACTGAGCAGTTTGCATCCCATGGAAGAAGTCATGGAGCGGCGCAACTATATCGTCTATCGCTGCGCGACGTTGCCGGAGGCCATCGCGGCCTGCCAGAGCAAGGCGGCGCCAGTTGATCTCGCGATTCTCGACGTGCCGCTGAAGGGCAGCGAATCGCAGATGGATGCGGCAGTGCAGTTGCAGCGTGCCTGCCCGGAAATGCCGTTGCTGCTGGTCTCGGACCAGCCGCTGGAACGATGGCCGGAGGCGGACTTCAGGTTATTCGGGAAGCTTCTGTCGGGCCGCATCGATCTGCTGCGGAAGCCGCTCACGGAGCGCTCGTTTCTCGCCAAGGCGAATTCGCTGCTTTATACGGTGACGTATCGGGAGTCCCGCGCGCTCTTCGACGCGGCGGTGGCGTCGCGTGCGGTCGCGGCGAACGCGTCCTGAAGGCCGCGCCCGCTATAATCCACCATATGTTCCGCCGTGCTCACACGCTTTTCGCCGCTTTCTTCCTGCCCGCGGCGTTCCTGCCCGCAATCGCTTCCGCGCAACTGGTGGAAGATTACAATCCGCCGCGCACCAACTGCTGTCTGGCGAGCGCCGCGCAGACTCTCGCGAATCAGTTGCTCGACTGGAACCAGTACGGCCGCTATCATGCCGATAACGAAAAGCTGAAATCCCAGCCGGCCGACCCGAATCGCGTTGTCTTTATGGGCGATTCCATTACCGACGGCTGGAAACTCTCCCAGTATTTTCCCGGGAAACCTTATATTAATCGCGGTATCAGCGGGCAAACCACGCCCCAGATGCTCGCCCGCTGGTTCGAAGACGTGATTAACCTGAAGCCGGGCGCCGTGCTGATTTACGCGGGGACGAACGATATCGCGCGGAATACCGGCCCGTCCACCCTCGAAATGGTGGAGGAGAATTTTCAGGCCATGACCGAACTGGCGCAGTTGCACGGTATCAAGGTGGTTCTCTGCGCCGTCACGCCTGTCAGCGACTACGGTCCCCGGAAGATGACCGATGGCCGGCCGCCTTCCGACATCCTGAAGCTCAACGCCTGGCTGAAGGCGTACGCGGCCCGCACGCATGCCGTGTACGCCGATTACTTCACGGCGCTGGTGGATGAGAAGGGCATGCTGAAAGACGGGATGTCGCGGGATGGCCTGCATCCGAACGAGAAGGGTTATGATTTGCTGGCACCGGTGGCCGCCGCCGCGATCCAGCAGGCGCTTACCGGGAAATAAGCTTGGGAGCCGGGCAGTTTCTCAAAAAGCACTCGAAGCGTTCCGCCAGCCCGAACAGGTGTTCGAAGCTGTCCACGTAAAACAGCACGGGCTGATAATGATCGATCTCGAACGGCTGCGCGATCACCTGGTCCATGTCGAAGGGCAGAAGCCGCACCGCATCGGATTCGAGGGCATGCTCCAGTTCTCCGTGTGAACTCAGCAGGCCGCTGCCGTAGGCCTTCAGACTGTCTCCGGATCGCATCAGGCCGAACTCGATGGTGAACCAGAAGAAGCGCGAGAGGGCCTGCATCGCGACGTCTTTGTCGCCGGTCTGCCCGACGCGGCGCGCGCACTCGCCGAAGCGCGCCAGCACGTCCGCGAAGACGGGGTCCGTGTGCATGGGAACGTGTCCGGCGACGTCATGGAAGATGTCGGGTTCGGGCAAATAGTCGAGGGTGGAAGCGTCGCGGATGGAGACGGTGGTCGGGAACTCGCGCCGGCGCAGGCACTCGAAGAAGTCCGGCGCCGCGAGATAACCGGCGACTGGCTGCGCGCGAAAACCGGTCAGCGGACGCAGGCATCGATTCACGTCGGCAAGGCGGGGGATGCGATCGGGATTCAACTGCAGCGCGTCGAGGCCGCGCAGGAAGGGTGGCGTCGCGTATTGGCGCCAAAGGGGCAGCATCCGGAGATACAGCGAGTTCCATGTCGCGTGTTCGGCGGGCGTGTACGCCTCCCAACACTGGACAACCCGACACTGGACAACCCGGCGCTGGACAACGGTATCCATGACCGGATTGTAGCACCACCGTCTGGTGGTGTGTAATATCGTCGAGCCCGCGCCGTGAGTTTTTAATAATCCTTTACTGTTAGTGGTGATCCTGCTGGAATAACGGCGGATTGTTAAGTAAAACTGAAGTTTGTGATGCGAAATTCACTGAGATGCTGTAGGATCTTCGGTATGCTTTTACACAATCGCATCTCGTTCGCCAACTCAGTTTTGGCCGCCGCCGCGCTTCTCGCCGCGGCTTCGCAGGCGCAGGCCGGTTACGTTGTCACTCTGGAACAGCAGGGAAGTGACGTGGTCGCAACCGGCAGTGGTTCGCTTAACATCAGTGCCTTGTCCTACTCGAGTTCATTTAACAACATTGCAGCCGGGTTGAATGCCAGCATCGGTGTTTTTGGAGTTGGTCCCGTTTCCAACACGAGTTACTCCATTTATAGCGGCAGCCTTTCAGGCCCGACGTCCTTCGGCTCGGGGACTGACTATTATCCGTCTTCCGGAAGCGGCGATACCGTTGGTGTAGTCGGCGTCACCGGCAGCACCGGCGTCTTTGTGCCAGGTGGTTATACGTCCGGCAGTTCGCTTTCCAGCAGTTCAACCTATTCGGGAACCACACTTGCCGACCTGGGAGTGACGCCCGGAACGTATACGTGGACCTGGGATATTGTTACAATGCCGGTTGGGCCGACCCCGCCGGGTGGCGGAGCCACCGACTTTTTCACCCTGGAGATCGTGGCCCCGACCCCCGAGCCTTCCACCTTCGGACTTTTCGCGCTGACCGCGGCGGGGCTGACGCTTGGCGGGTATCTGCGCCGCCGGTCCGCTCGCGTCGTTTAAATCTCCCAGGCGCACAAAACCAATTCCCAACGGACGGATGCAGGGAGACGCATTCCGTCCGTCCGGTTTTGCATTTCCGGGCCTTAACTGCATATTCGAAAAGAACTGACCAGGCCTGGTTAAGGCAGGAGGGCGGTGCGATGCACAGCGGGCGGCGCGGTACGGGTATGAGCGCGCGCTTTGCGGCCCGTGAGTTTTTATTAATCTTCGTCTGTTGGTGGTGATCCTGGCGGAATAACGGCGGATATTTAAATAAGACTGAAGTTGTCATGCAAAAGTCACAGAGATGCTATAGGATGACTCGTATGCTTTTAGACAATCGCACGTCTATCGTCAGTTCGGTTTTGGCCGCCGCTGCATTTCTTGCCGCGGCTTCGCAGGCGCAGGCCGGCTACGTTGTCACCATGCAGCAGCAGGGAAGCGACGTGGTCGCAACCGGCAGTGGTTCGCTCGACCTCAGTGGCTTGTCCTACGACACTACGAACACTCAAATGGCGGCCGTGGTGTTGGCCAGCATGGCTGCTATTGGAATTGGTCCCGCTTCCACTCTGAGCTATGACTTGTATCCGGGCAGCATTTCAGGCCCGTCGTCCTTCGGCTCGGGAAGTATCACTTTTGCGTCTTCCGGAAGCGGCGACATCACTGGTTATTTCGGTGCTTTCGGCTACACTGACATCTATGTTCCAGCTGGTTATGTGTCCGGTAGTTCGCTTTCCGGCAGCTCAACCTGGTCGGGAACCACGCTTGCTGACCTGGGCCTGACGCCCGGAACCTACACGTGGACGTGGAGCACTGTTATGTTGCCAGTTGCGCCGACCGCGCCGGGTGGCGGAGCCACTGACTTTTTCACCTTGCAGATCGTGGCGCCGACTCCCGAGCCCTCCACCTTCGGACTTTTCGCGCTGACCGCGGCGGGGCTGACGCTCGGCGGGTACCTGCGCCGCCGGTCCGCACGGGTCGTTTAAATCTCCCTGGAACCCAAAGCCAATTCCGAACGGACGGATGCAGGGAGACGCATCCCGTCCGTCCGGGTTTGCTTTCGCTCCCGGAACTGTCGGCGAATGTGGGGCGGATTGGCGGGTTTCCAACCCGCCGCAGGATGCCATCCTGCCCCACGTCGGGAGGACAGCTTTATCCGGTCGAGGGACTAGTTCAGATGCCCGGCAAGTTCGATCGCGACGGGGTCCGCGGCCGCTTTTGGCAGGCCCACCACGCCCGCCAGAAACTTCTTTTTGGCGAAGATATAAAGATCCCGCGTGCCGTCGGAACCCGCGTATCCGCCCATATAGGCCAGATATTCCGGTTTCTGCAGCGTGGCTTTGAGATCGAGCAGGTAAAAAGCGGCCTTCTGATTCGTTCCCGCGTCCACGATAAAGATCTGGTATTTTTTGCCCTTTACGGCATATTCGCCGAGATTCCCGCCCGGCAGTTTCGCAACGTCCAGAATATGATCGGGCACCACGCGTGAACCGACCAGTCCGGCGGAAGGCAGGATGGCGGTGTGGTCCACCACGGGCGGCGGGGCCGGGACCACCGGCGCGGGCTTTGCGGCCGCTTCCGGCGCGGCGGCCGGATGCTCGGATGAGCAGGCGCTCAGCAGCAGCGCGGTGGCCGCCAGCCAGCCCGATCGGGAAGGAGTCATCAGGCTTTCCTTGCGCGGCCTTTGGCTTTTACCGTTTGTCCGCCCGTGCCCGCCGCGGCGCCTTCGGCCGTCGTGCCATCCGCCGTTCCGTTGCCGTTCGGCGCGGTACCGTCGGAGTCGGGCGCAAGAGCAGGAATGCCTCCGGTCGCGTTCTCCAGCACCTGGTTGAAAAGCGCGGCTTTTCGCGAATCCACCTTGGGCGGGGGCGCCTGTTCATGCCGGTAGTCGTGATCGCTGTGGCAGGTGCGGCAGCGTACTTTCGCCGGTTCCTCGCCGACCAGCGAAACCACCGCATGGTTCATGATGCGCTTGCACTTTACACAAAAATCGTCGATATCGTCGCCGAGCCTGGCGCGCATAGGAATCTCCCTGGATTAGGCCTGCGCGTCTTGCGGCGTGGGAGCCGGACTTTGCGCGGCGGCATTGACAACGTTAACAGAGGGGCTATCGGGACCCGGCGCGGGCGCGGCGGCGGAACCTGCCGGCGCCTCCGGAACTATCCAGCCAGCCTCTTCGAAACCGACATACTTGCAGATCCGCAACTGTCCGGCGGGCAGTTCGAGCAGATCCCCCACACTCAGCGGACGCTCTGAGTTGCGAAGCAGTGCCCAGGCGGCGTATTCGTTATCGGCCGCGATCTCGCCGGAGGCTTCGTAGTCCTTCGGCCGCACGTTCGCGGCGCCGGAAACATGCGGCGCAAAGCGGAACTGCTGCCGCGGCACGTCTTTCATCCGGTGAATGCGGAACACAGGCATAAAACGTTCATTGTAGTGGATACTCGTGCGGAAATAAAACGCGGGCTATCCCGTGCGGCAAAATAGAGAGCGGAGTCCGTTCTCTATGCAGGCGCGTTTCTTCCATTCCCTTGCCGCCACCGGTCTTTTACTGTCCTGTGTTACCGCATACGGTTTCGCACGCAAGCCCGGCGATCCCCTCAAACCCGGCTTCAACCTCTTCAGTAAAGAGCAGGACGCCCAGTTGGGAACCGAGGCCGCGAAGGAGGTCCGCAAGAAGTACACGATTGTCGACAACCCGTTTCTGCAGGGCTATGTGAAACGGGTGGGCGACCGTCTGGCGGCCACTCCCGAGGCCCGCGCCAGCGGCTTTCCTTTCAACTTCACGATGATCGTGGAGCCTTCCGTGAACGCCTTCGCGCTGCCGGGCGGCCCGATGTTTATCCAGACGGGTCTTTTTACCGCGCTCGATAACGAAGCGCAACTGGCCGGCGTGATGGCGCACGAGATGTCGCATGTGATTCTTCGCCACGGGACGCATGAAGCGACCAAGGCGAAGGGCGTGGGCATGGTGGCCGCTCTGGCCCAGGCGGCGGTGGGCGATAAATCCACCATGGCGCAGGTGCTGGACGGCGCCATCAGCCTGGGCGCCAACTCCTGGATGCTGCACTACTCCCGCGACGCGGAGAGTGAGGCGGATGCCCTGGGCGCGCGTCTGATGGCGGAGGCCGGCTGGGATCCCGCACAACTCGCTTCGTTCTTTCTGAAGCTGAACGGGGCGGGAGCCCGCGCGGGCACGGCTTCGCGGTCTCTGCAGCAGTTCCTCTCGGATCACCCGAACCCGGAAAACCGGGAGCAGGCGATTCAGCTGGAAGCGCAAGCGCTGCCGAAAAATTCCTACGGTTACAATACGGGCGATTTTGACCGGGCGAGACGTGAGGTCCAGCGGATTCCGGCGCCGCGTCCGGCCGCCAACCCTTCCGGGCCGGCGAGATAGTTCTCTACTTATTCTCCCGCGCGCTCGCCGCCATGCCGAACCCGCACAGTTTCACGGCGGGGCACGCCGGACAGAGCGGGCGCTTGTCCCGGCAGAGGATCTTGCCGTGTTCGCGCAACAGCAGGTAGGCCTTCTGCAGCAGGAGCGTATCGGGCGGCGCTTCTCCCCGCAGGCTTTCCTGGACGGAACGGCAGGTCTCGCCGTAACTCCGCATCGTTTTCCCGTAACCTACTTTTCCGTAACCCACGTTTCCGTACCCGGCGTTTCCGTACCCCACGCGTGTCAGCACCCGCACGCCGTTCCATTCGAGCGGGAGTTCGTTCGTCATTCCGCAGAACAGCAACACTTTTTCCGCTCCCGGGCCGCCCATGTTGGGATACTGCCGCAGTCCCTTGCAGGCATTCTCGTAAGGCCACTGCAGAATCTGTTCCAGATCGCCTCCGAACCGCTCCAGCGTGATGCGCGCGATCTGACGCCAGCGCAGCACGCGGACATCCGGTCGCATCCCGCCGAGGCTCGCCAGCTGAAAAAGGACGTCGTCCGGCGCGTTCCGGATCGCCTCCGGCGTCAGTCCCACATGACGGCGGAGCGCCTCGAACGCGTCGAGGCGGAGTTCTTCGGAGAGCAGGTAGCAGGCGTTCTCCCAGATCACCAGTTCGAAAGGACCTTTTGCCGGCGGTATCTTCGGCTCGCCGTGGTATCTCCTGAGCGCCGCGATCAGCTTCAAAAATACCGCCGGCATCAGCCTTCCCTGCGGTACCGGGCGAGATAAGCCCGGGCCTCATTCATCTCATCCCCGTCGCTATCGGGCGCCATTGTGATGGCGGCGGCGTACCACTGCAGAGCGGCTGCCACATCCGGCAGCGAAGCGGACTGAATGGCGCCGGAATAAATACGGCCCAGCGCGATGCAGGCCTCGAACGCATCGGTCCCGTCGTCTTCCGCCGCGACCCGTTCGAAGAGCCGTGCCGCTTCCCTCAGATCGCGTTTTGTTCCCCAGCCGTGGGCGTACATAAAACCCAGGTGCAGGCAGGCGCGCAGCACGTGCTTTTGGGACGCGTTGAACAACAGTCCGAACGCCCGCCAGTAATCGACTTGGATTTCGACGCCATAGAGGTAGCAGAGGCCGAGCGCACACTCGTTGTAAGCGTTGCCCTCCTCGGCCCTCCTCCGGATCTCCGCAATGTCCAGGGCCACAGCCAGTGTTTCTACACTCCCACATCTGCGTTACGATTCGCCGCCACCGCGAGCGCGCCAATAGGGGTGTTGTCACAAAGTTGGCCCGAGACCTGCTTCAAATAATCCAACATGGAAAACGAAATCGAACAAATCTCGTATCACTCGATGGCGGTGGAGGGAGGTCCGGGCGAGGCCGTGCGGATTCTGGACTCGCTGGCCGAGGCGGGCGTTAAGTTTCATTCCTTCTCGGCCGCGCCGCAAATCAGCGGCAGCACGCAACTCGATCTGGTGGCCCAGGATCCCGACGCGCTGGAAAGTTCCGCCGCCGAACTCAACCTGCCGCTCAGCGAGAGAAAGGCAATTTTTCTTCTCAGGAGCTATAACCAGCCGGCGAGCTATCTGGATCGTCTGATGCGGGACGACGTCTCCATCGTTTCGGTCAACGGCGCGCTGATCGCGGTGGAGCCCGCCGACGTTCGGAAAGCCGCCAATCTGCTCAACGTCGTCGGCTCCCGCAGCCAGATTTCCGACGACGTGGTGGATGAAGCGTCCGAGGGTTCCTTCCCGGCCAGCGATCCGCCGTCGTTCAACGCCGGAACCGCCGCCTGATATCCGGCGCGGGTTGAATCCGGTTCGCCGGAGCTTTCGCGGGCCGTCCGGGGTGATAAAATTCACTTAACGGACTGCTGATTCTCTGCCCCGCGCGCCCCATTTCCAATCTTTCTTCCAAGGCCGGGTTTTCCTGGCCTGCGCACTTCTGATTGCGATTGTGAAAGGCGCCGAATTCCTGTTCGATTCGCAGACGCTGTTTTATTTCGATTCCGCTACTTTTCTTCGGAATGCGCTGCGAACGGAATTCATTCCCTACCGGTCGTACACGTACGGCGGTCTGATCGGAATTTTCGCGGCGCCTTTACACTCCCTGCGGGCGATTGTCGCCATGCAGGTTCTGATGGGCGGCGTCACGGCGTGGCTGCTTGCCTTCGCGCTTATCCGGTTTCTGCAGGTGCGGCCGTGGATCGGTATCCTGGCCGCGCTGCTGTGCGCCGTGGACCCCGAACAGGTGGTCCATGAGCACCTCGTCTTACCGGAAACGACGGCTTTGCTGGCGGAGGCGGTTTTTCTGGTTACCGCTCTGGGTTATCTGCGTTCGCCGGCGAAGTGGAAACTGGTGGCGCTGTCGTTCCTCGGCGTTGTCCTGGTGAGCCTGCGGATCGTTTACCTTCCCGTCGTGCTTGCGTTCGCCGTTCTGCTCCCGATTTCGGTTTTTCTGTATTTTCCCGTGAAACGACCGAGGCAACTGGCGCTTGCTCTGGCGGTGAGTTGTCTTTCCGCGTTTGCCTTTCAGGAAGGCTATCAATACCTGACCGGGTGGCTGGCCGGAAGGGAACCCGCGTATCACTACACCACGGGTTTTTTCCTGCTATCCGCCGTGTCTCCTCTCGTGCTGCCGACGGACGCCGCGGAACCCCGTATAGCCGCCGCCATCGAGGCGCAGAGGAGAGGCGGTACGCCCCTGACAGACGGCAATCGTGTCAAACAGCTGTGGAATCCGGAGGGTCTGATCGCCAAAGTTACGGCGATTTACAGAAAGGACGAACGCAGCGCGAATCTCGCGGCACATCGGGTCGCCGACACCGCGATCCGGCGAAACCCGCTCGGCTATCTGGAACTCGGCGCTCGCACCTGGTGCGGTTTCTGGACGCAGCTTGCGCGGCTGCGGCGGAGGTTGAGGTCCGAAAACGGCATGAGCGCTCCGAACCAGGTGAAGGCCCGCGACGCTGCCATGATCCGCGACGCTTTTTCCGTGGATGTGAGCAATCAGTTCACGTGGGCAACGCCGAGCCGGCGCTACCACATCGCCGCCGCGTACTGGCAGATGTTCCTGCTGCTCGCGCCATTCCTGGCCGGTCTGGCGTGGGGCCTGCAGCCCGCGAATCCCCCGGGTGTCGCGCTGCTGTTTGTCTGGACCATGGCACTGCTGGCGGCAACCTGTCTGGGCGCCTGCGAACCCGTATATCGTTACCTGCATCCGTTTGCTTTCCCGGCGCTGGCAGGCGGGGCATTACTGCTGGAAAGATGGCGCCGTCCGGGAGTGCGGCATCATGCCTGGTTCATCCCGTCCTGTGCCCGCCGCTCTGCGCCGGCCGCTGGTGTTGGCTGCCGTGCTGATTGCGCTTGTCAAGGCTCTGGAGTTCGCCGCCGATTCCCAGGCGTTGTTCTTTCCCGACTCCGGCGCTTACGTAATCAACGCCGTGCGATGGGCTTTCATTCCTCTCCGGTCCTACGTATACGGCGATCTGATTCGGATCTTCGCCCTTCCCTTCCATGCGCTGCCAGCCATTGTGGCCATGCAGGTCTCGATGGGCGCCATCACGGCGTGGCTGCTCGCTTTCGCGCTCCTCCGCTTTTTCGGGGTGCGGCACTGGATCGGGATCCTGGCGGCGCTGGTCTTTGCTATCGACCCCGTTCAGATTGTCCATGAGCGCATGGTCATGACCGAAACGTCCACGCTGCTGGCCATGGCGATTCTTCTGGTGACGGCGCTCTGGTATCTGGAGAGACCCACCGACCTAAAACTGGTGGCTCTGGCGCTGGAGGGAGTTTTTCTCGTCAGTCTCCGGATCGTATACCTGCCCGTTGTCCTCGCGGCTGCCGTCCTGCTTCCCCTGGCAGGCTTTTCGGCATCTCCCGTGAAGAAGCTCCCGCATCTCGTCCGGGCTCTGGCGGTCAGTTGCCTGGCGACGCTGCTGTTTCAATCCGGTTATCAACACCTGACAGGACGGCTGGCCCACCGGGAACCCGCGTATCACTACTCCACGGGCGCTTTTCTTTTGGCCAGCGTGTCACCCCTGATCGAGCCTGCCGACAGCCGGGATCCGCGCGTCGCCCAACTCATCGAAGCACAGAGGAGCAGCCGCGCTCGTCTGTCGATGGATTTCCGCGCCAGCCAGCTCTGGGATCCCGACGGTCTGATCGCCCGGATCCGCGCGGTTTACGGCAACGACGAAAGCGTCACGGACAGAGCCGCGCGGGAGGTGGCGGTGGCCGCCATCCGGCGAAATCCCTTCGGCTATCTGAAACTCGCCGCGAACACGTGGCTGGATTACTGGAGACATTTGCCGAAATCGCGCTGGATGCTGGAATCGGAAAACGGCATGCAGCCTCCGAACACGATACTTCCGTACGACCTCCGCGCTATCCGGGCGGGTTTTCACGTGGACGTCTCGGCGCAGGACCAGTGGCATACGCCAAGCCGCCGGTACCACGTGGCCAACGCGAAATGGCAGGTGTTTCTGCTGCTCGCGCCGTTCCTCGCCGGCCTGGCGTGTCTGCTGCGCTCGGCGAATCCGCAGGGAGCCGCGCTGCTGTTTGGCTGGGGCGTCCTGGTGCTGGCGGCCGTGTGCCTGGGCGCGGCGGAGTCCGCGTATCGCTATCTGCACCCGTTTTCGTTTCTGAGCCTGGCCGCGTGCGCGATGTTGGCGGACGAACTGCTTCGCCGGAAGCCAGAGCAGCACCGGAAGTTAAATCAAAACCGCGCTGTCGCCCTCGCGCAACCGCCCGCCCGTTAACACTTCCGTGTCGAGCGCCATCTTCCCGCCGAACTCGCGCACGATCTTCTTCAGCACGCCCGGATCCTGCACGAGCGTGTCCGGATCGTAAGTCGTCATCACGCACCGCCCCCGGAGTTGCGCCGGGCGCACCACCACCTCGCCGATCCGCAAACGGTGGCCGGGCCACTCCCGTTCCGCCAGACCTTCCACGCCGCCGATCACGATGTTCGGCCGCAGCCGCCGCCCGTCGAAACCAAGGCGCCCGATGGAGCCGTCCGTCGCCACCAGGAGCGGCAGGATGTCGAAGCGTTCCGGTCCGTCCCAGGCGAACAGTTCGGCATCCGGACCCGCCGCCTGCCGCACCAGTTGCAGCGCTTCCGGCGAGTCCCACGGGTGGCCGGAAACCAGGACGTGCCCGTCACCGTCGATCGATCCCTTCAGACCCAGCAGCTTCGGGTGCGTGCGCGAAGTGATCACGCGCCCGTTCTTTCCGCGCACCAGGATTCGCCGGTCGCCGGCGAATCCCAATTCCCCCACCTCGGTCTCTTTCACGCGTTCCCCGGCCATGGATTTCACCGGGTAACGCCACAACTCTTTCACAAACATCTCGTTCACAAACGTCGCTCACTTTCCGCGATGGCCGCGTCGTTGATGCTGGCCAGACGCTTCCGCATCAACCCCGCTTCATCGAACTCCCACAGCTCATTCCCGTACGAACGGTACCACTGTCCGTCCGCATCGTGCCATTCGTATTCGAAGCTCACCGCGATCCGGTTCTCGCGAAAGCCCCAGAGAGTCTTCTTCAGCCGGTAGTCCAGTTCCTTCGCCCATTTGCGCCGGAGGAAGGCTTTGATCTCCTCCCGGCCATGCAGGAATTCGGTCCGGTTGCGCCATTCGGAGTCGGGCGTATAGGCCAGCGCCACACGCTCGGGATCCCGCGAGTTCCACGCGTCCTCCGCCGCCTGCACCTTGGCCCGGGCCGCCTCTTCGGTAAGGAAGGGCGGCCTCAGCAAGGCCGGTAAGCCGGGGCCGGCGCTCACGCCCGCGCTCCGCTGGCGTGCACGGCAACCCGCGGAAAGTCCACGTCCGTCTGCGCGACGTGGTTGAAGTAGTTCGTGAAGATGTTGAGCGCCGTATGCGCGACAATCTCCACGATCTCGGCCTCGCTATAACCGGCCTGCCGCACCGCGGCCAGTTCGTCGTCCGAAACCATGCCGCGCCGCTCCACCAGTTGCTGCGCGAACCGCAGACCCGCTTCCTGTTTCGGGTCGGACGACCTGCACTCCCGGCTGTCGGCCAACGCTTCCGGCGTGACACCCACCATACCGCCGATCGCAGTATGCGCCGACAGGCAATACTCGCAGGCGTTCTCCTGCGCGACCGCGAGGGCCAGCATCTCGCGGAATTTCGCGTCGAGGACCGCGTTCGCCGGGCTGCCCAAAGCGCCGCTGAAGTTCAGATACCCCTCCAGCGCCGCCGGCGCGTTGGCCAGCGTTCTCATCAGGTTGGGCGTGAATCCCAGTTTGGTGTTTACGGCTGTCAGTAACTGTTTCGCTTTGCCGGTAGCTTCGGCGGGATCGATTGCGTGAATTCGTGACATGTTGTTGGTTCTCCGTTTCGCCGTACAGTAAAGCATTCGGCAGGCCAACCGGGAAAAGTCCGTAAGTCCAACAAAAGAAAAGCGAATGGCTTCGGTGTCGCGTCGTGAAATCTCGTGATTCGCGAAAATTAACGATCCGGAATCACGAAATCTCGTGTATCCTGACTCCTTGGACCTCGCGCTCCTTCCCGGTATACTCGTCGCCCTTGCGCAACAGCGTTCGCTCGACGCCGTGCTCACCACCATCATCGAGGCGGTCGCATCGCAACCGGCCGTGGCTCTCGCCCGGCTCTGGCTTCTGGAACCGGATAAGACGTGCCCGCATTGTTCCGCATCGGCTACTTCCACCACGCCCGCGCTGCATCTTCGCGCGAGTGCCGGCTATCCCCTGGCTTCCGGGGCCGACTGGTCCCGTACCACCGGATCTTTCCACCGGGTCGACCCGGCGAGTCCGCTGAAACTCGGTTACATCGCCAGGACCGGCCAGTCGATCCGGATTCTGAATCTCGCCGCCGACCGGCAGTGGGTTCGCGACCCCGTCTGGGTGAAAGAGGAATGTCTGGTCGGCTTCGCGGGACGCCCGCTGGTGTTTCGCGGCGAGACGCTCGGGGTGCTTGCGGTTTTTCGGCGCGTGGAGCCGGACGACGTCTGTCTGCGGTGGCTTTCCACTCTTGCCGACGCTGCCGCGGTGGCCGTGGCTAACGCCCGGGCCTTCGAGGCAGCCGAAGCCCTGCGGCTGGAACTCGAGCGGGAGCGCGACTACCTTCGGGAAGAGGTACGCGAAGCCGGCGCCTTCGGCGAGATTCTGGGCCGCAGCCCGGCTCTGGACCGGGCGCTGCGCCAGGTGGAACTGGTCGCCGCCACCGATGCAGCCGTTCTGGTGCTGGGGGAAAGCGGCTCCGGCAAGGAACTTATTGCCCGCGCCATCCACCAGCGCAGTCCGCGCGCGGCCCGGCCGCTAGTGAAGGTGAACTGCGGTTCGGTGCCGGGCGAACTTTTCGAGAGCGAATTCTTCGGGCACGTGCGCGGCGCGTTCACCGGAGCGGTGAAAGACCGCATCGGCCGGTTTCAGTTAGCCGACGGCGGCACGCTGTTCCTCGACGAAGTCGGCGAGATTCCGCTGGAACTGCAGCCCAAACTGCTCCGTGTCCTGCAGGAGGGCGAGTTCGAGCGCGTTGGCGAAGACCGCACCCGCCACGTCGACGTGCGTGTCATCGCCGCCACCAACCGCGATCTTCGGGCCGAAGTCGCCGCAGGCCGATTCCGCCTGGATCTCTTCTACCGCCTCGGCGTCTTTCCCATGGAAGTGCCGCCGTTGCGCGACCGGCTGGAGGACATTCCGGAACTGGTGGCGCATTTTATTCGCCAGGCGTCGGCGCGTTTCCATCTGCCGGAACCGCGACTCTCGCTCCGGGAACTCGAACGGGCCCGCCGTTACCCCTGGCCGGGGAATGTTCGGGAACTGCAGAATGTGGTGGAACGAGCCGTCATTCTGGCCCGTGGCGGCTCGATGGAACTGCAGCTTCCCATGCAGGAATCGCGCCCGGCGCCCTTGGCTCCCGCTCCCGCGAAATCCGGGCACGTGATACCGGAAAGGGAGTGGCGGGAACTCGAACGCGCCAATCTGGCGGCAGCGCTCGAACAGGCCAGGAACCGCATCTCCGGACCGGGCGGCGCCGCCGACCTGCTGGGCCTCAACCCCGCCACGCTCACGTCGCGCCTGAAAGCCTGCGGGCTCCGTTAAGGGTCAGCCGGCGCGCTTTGCGGGAAGCCGTTCAGTAGCGGAAGGCGGCGGACCGATCTCCGCGTGCGCCAACGGGCAGCGACGCCGTATCGAACCAGAAGGTGATCCAGTTCTGAATCATGATCTCGAAACGTTCCAGGTCGACGGGCTTCACGAGATAAGTGTTGGCGTGCGAGGCGTAACACTTCCGGATATCGGCGGGGTTGGAAGACGTGGTCAGAATGGTGATGGGCACCGTCCTGAGCCATTCGGTTTCCCGGAACCGCGCCAGCAGGTCGCGGCCGTTGGTTCCGCCCAGATTCAGGTCGAGCAGAATCAGAACCGGACACAGGACATGCTCGAAGGGCGCTTCGCGCCCCAGCAGCTTTTCGACGTCATTTCCGTTCGCGCAGCGCAGAATCGGATGGCGCATATTCGCGAGGCGGAGCGCGCCGACGGTGATCTCGAAATCCTCATCGCTGTCTTCCACCAACAGCACGGGCGGCAAACCGGTATTCAAAACGGGACCTCCGGAGGCGGTACGGTTTCGTGAGCCTGTTGCGAGAGGGTGAACAGGAAACGGGTGCCCTCGCCGGGCCGGCTTTCCACCCGGATCTCGCCACCATGCCGTTCCACAATCCTGCGGACGATCGTCAGACCGGCGCCGGATCCGCCCCCCCACTCATCTCTTCCGTGCAGCCGGCGGAAGATCCGGAAAATATTCTCGTACTGTGCCGGCTCGATGCCGATTCCGTTATCCTCCACCCAGATCCGCAGCGGGTCGCTGTCCTGCCATCCCACTTCGATCCACCTGGCCCCTTTGTCGTTGAATTTCAGCGCATTCGATAACAGATTGGCGAAGACCTCGCGTATCCGCACCGGGTCGCAGAAAGCCACCGGCAGCGGACGCGGCACGCGCAGTTCCGTTTTCGTTTCTTCGAAGCGCCCGCTCAGCATCTCCCGCGTGTCTTCGAGAAGCTGGTTCAGATCCGTTTTCCGAAACTGCATGGGCGTGCGCCCGATCCGGGAATAGTGCAGCAGAGCTTCGATCAGTTCGTCCATGCGCTGCGCGAGCTTCCGGATGACTTTCATGCGCGCCCGGCTGTCCGGATCCATCAGTTCGCCGGACTGGCGGAGCACCAGCGTGGAGAAGTTGTGGATGCCGCGCAGCGGTTCCTTCAGATCGTGGCTCGCCGCGTAGGCGAAAGAATCGAGTTCGATATTGCTGATCCGCAACTCCCGGTTCAGCCAAAGCATCTCTTCCGAGCGTCTGGCGATGACCTCGGAAACCGACTGCCTGAGGAGTCCCATGGTCCGGATCTCGTAACTGGTCCACTCCCGCGCCCTGCCGGTTACCTCCTCTTTCCACGCCGCGAACGACCCGCGGGGCGTGAGGCGAACTTCGCCGTCCACCGATTCGGTTTCCACCGGCTTGGCGGGGTTGCCGGCCCAGACCACCGTTTGGGAAACTTCGGGCCGGAACCAGAGTACCCAGATTTTTGCCGCTTTGGCGAGGCAGACGGCCAGCAGACCGCTGGCTGTGTCCCGGAAGGCCTTGGCGCCTTCCATTTCGACGGAAAGTCCGGACGTACAATACACGCCTTCTTCACCCGCCGTCATCTCCAGCCAGGCGACGATCCGCCGGACCTGCTCGTCGTCCGGACAGTTTCCGAAGCGGTGCACGGAGGGGCCGATCGTGACCGCCGCGCCGTCCGCATCCAGCAAGGACAGAAGCTCGGACTCTTCCCCGATCAAACCCTGGTAGAACGGATCGCCCTTACCCAGCCTGTCCGTCAGACGCCCCAACCTTTCGCGCAGGGCGAGCATGCGGGCCTTTTCTTCGTTTTCCTCTTTCGCGGCCATCAGCAGCGAAACCATATGACCCAGAAACTCACAGGCGACCCGAACGTCGTACGGAATGTGGCGGCGCCCGCTGTGGTGCATGCAGGAGATCAGGCCCCAGACCTTGTCCTCCTTCAGGAGCGTGATGACCATGGTGGCCCGCACACCCATGTTCCGCAGGTATCGGGAGTACATCACGGAAACGCTTCTGCCGGCCACGCAGCTCAGATCGGCTGGTTGTCCCGTGACGGGGTTCAGTTGCGGCTCCAGCGGCGACGGCGTGTAATTCACATCCGGCAGATGGCGGAGCCAGAGCATGGAAAACAGTCTTCGCGCGGGCGCCGGGATGTCCGAGGCCGGATAGCGCAGTCCCAGATAAGGTTCGGCCTCTTCGGTCTTCGCCTCCGCGACGACCTGGCCGCTCAGATCCGGCAGGAACCGGTAGGCCAGCACCCTGTCGAAGCCCGTGAACTGCCGGACCTGCTGCACCACGAGTTGCAGGGACGCTTCCAGCGTGGGCGTCTGCTGCAGCTTTGCCAGGTGGTTGCGGAGTTCCGCGTAGAGGTCCTGCAGCGGACGATCCGCCTCGCCCGGACTTCGTTCCAGTTCCAGCATCAGAAAGCCATCGATGCGGTGGGCGAACAGGTGGAAGCGCTCGCCGTTTCGCTCAAGACGCATCAGATGAACGGGAGCTTCGAGCGGGCGATCGGCCGTTCCGGCGCGCAGTTCGGCTTCTTCACCCGCATCGAGCAGGACCGACAGGGGCTGCCCGGCCAGCGATTCGGCGGCGAGACCAAACAGCGGTTCCGTGCTGGCGCTGGCCTGCAGGATTCGCAGCGAAGGCTCCTCAATCACCAGCAGGGCGCAGTGAGGCTGCACCGCGCCGGACAACTGGATCATCTCCCGGTCGCAGTTGGTCAGGTCGACATTCGCCGCGGTCACCACGGCCGGGTCCGCAGCCTTTCTTCCGGCGTCTGGTGCCATAGGGTTTGCCTTCTTCGCATACCTGGACGTTTATTTCGCCGCTGCCTCGGCGGCCTGCGGCGCGGTGGTCGGGAGCGTGAAAAAGAACGTGGAACCCGCGCCTTCCCGGCTCTCGATCCAGATCTTTCCGCGATGCCGTTCGACGATCTTCCGGACGATCGCCAGACCTGCCCCGGAGCCGCCGCCATAGGCGTCGCGGTCGTGCAGGCGCCGGAACAGGGCAAATACGGCGGCCTGATGCTCAGGCGCGATGCCAATGCCGTTATCCCGCACATAGAACGCCACCTCCGGCCCGTGCCGGTAGCCGATCTCAATCACTTTCCGGGGGCTTTCGTTGTATTTGATTCCGTTCACGATCAGATTCGTCAATAATTCCTGGATCTGTCCGGCGTCGCACTCGACCGCCGGCAGGCCCGGGCTGATCCGGATGGAAACGCCGTTCGCCAGCAGACGCTCATCGATGGAACCGGCCGCTTCGGCAGCCAGAGCGTTCATATCGGTTACCGCGGGCTGCAGCGCCATTGTGCCGACACGCGAGCACTCCAGCAGGGATTGCAGCAGGTTGTCCATGCGAATCGCCAGGCGCCGGATCATCGTGAGGCGCTTCTTTTCCGGTTCGCCGATTTCGCCCAGACTGCGCTCCAGCAGTTGCGACGCGGTGGCAATGCCGCGCAGCGGTTCGCGCAGATCGTGCGCCGCCGTATAAGTGAAGGCTTCCAGTTCGCTGTTGGCCGCCATCATGGTTTCCTGGCCGGACTGCAGTTCCCCGATGCGGCGCGACGTGATGATCGCCATCCGCAGGGCCGCGGCGGCTTCCCGTTCGCTGTGTTTCCACGGTTCCGCCAGACCGCGCAGGGGCGCGCGCCGCATCACAAAATCGGTGCGCGGCGCCAGACGCAACTGGCCGCTCCGTTCATCTACTTCGACTGGTTTTTGCGGATCGCCTGCCCAGGAGACTTCGTACGCGGTTTCCGGGCGGAACCACAGGGCATAGTCGCCGGCCGCCAGCCGGATCGCCAGAAGACCACTCGCCTGGTTCGCGTACGTTGCCGCCCGCGGAAAGCGCGCCGGCAGACAGTTCGTCGAGTAGACTTCCTCAGCGGCGGGCTCGCGGTTTTCGAGCCAGTCGACCAGACTCCGGATCTCCTCCACGGGCGGTGTATCTCCCGCCGCAGCGATCGTCCCGCGCCCCGCCAGAGCCGCGCCGCCCGCCGGAATGCAGGCCAGCAATCCTTCCGGCGATTCGCTCCCGCCGGTCTGCCGGAAGAGACTGCCCAGCAGCATGCCGACGCTCTTGTGCGTCTCCGCCTCGTCCCTCGCGAGATCCGCCTTCTCCCGCTCGATCAGCACCATGGAAACGGTGTGCCCCACCGTCTCGCACGCCATCCGGACTTCCTGCGGCACGTGTTTCGCGGTTTCGTGCTGGCAGATCACCGCGCCCCACATCTCACCCTCGCTGAGCAGCGCCAGCACCAGCTTGGAACGCACGCCGAGATTGAGGTAGTACCGGTTGCACATCGCCGAGGTGCTGCGCAGCGCGGAATAGCTGAGATCGAGCGGCCGGCCGGTGTCCGAGAGCAGCGGCACGGGCGCATAGGCGATATCGGGCTGATACCGGACCCACACCAGAGAAAGCACGCGCCTTGCCGGAGCGGGCACGTCGCCGGGCGGAAAGTGCAGGCCGAGGAAACTGCTCAGATCGTCGCGCCGGGCCTCGGCCAGAATGTGCCCGGTGCCGTCGGCCAGAAATTTATAAGCCAGCACCCGGTCGTAGCCGGTGATGTCCCGGATGGCTCGCACCGCGACATCCAGCACCCCGACCAGATCCCGGGTGCTCCGCAGTTTCGCGATACAGGCCCGCACCTGCGCGTAAAGAGCCGCTCCGGAGGGGTTGCCCTCCGGGATGGTCTCGAACTCCAGCACAAGCAGGTCATCGCATCGGTGCGCGAAGACTTCGTAACCGCCGCCGGAAGATGCGATGGCGCCGAGATGCACGGGCGCCGCCGCCGGGTCCAGTTCGCGGATCCTGCCATCGAGCCACACCGCCTGTTCCGGCAGGACATCCGCGAGCGGCCTGCCCAGGAATTCCGTGACGCCGCCTGTCAAACGGTGCGCGTTTCCGCTCGCGGCCCGGATCCGCCAGCCCGCTTCCTCCACAGCCAACAAAACTCCGTGCGGCTGAATCGCTTCACTGAACTGAACCGGCTCCCGGTCGCAGGCACTCAAATCGACTGTCATCGCTCCCTCAGGCACGCTCCATCACCAGCCCGGACTCCGTTGGTCCGCCCTGCTCCACGGCGGAGGCCAGCCAGTTCTCAATGGCCTCGAAGGTATCCTCCGCGGAGCTGACGATACGGCTTTCGTCACCCGCCGCGGCGATTCGGCAAAGTGCCGCCGTGAACTCCCGCCACTTCGAACCGGTCTCCGGCCCGTGTCCCGCGAAGAAGGACGAACCCTGCCCGGGATGCAGCGATAGCGCCTTCGCCAGCTGCCGCGTGATGATCTGCCCGCCGAGGGTCGACCCTTCGGTGACATACAACGCTCCGGCCAGCAGATCGTCGGAATCCAGCGGGGGCAGGCGGGAACAAACCGGAAGATTGTCGAGTTCGGCGCGCGTGCGTCCCAGCCAGAACAGATCCCGTTCGAGCAGGGGCAGTTTCAGCCGTTCGCTCCAGTCGGGCAGAATCGTGTTCAGGCCGGAAACCAGGCGCAGGTTTTTTTCGAAAGGCCGGTAAAAACCGTAAAAGCGCTCCAGAAGCTGAACATAATCGCCGAACCCGAACGTTTCGCTGAAAACAGGCACCAGCGCTTCCACGCGCGCGTGCCGCGCCGCCGTCCCGATCCGGATGCTCTGCAGAATTCCGCACATTGGAAAAGGCCCCTCCCGGCGCTGTAAGGTTTCCTGCCGGGCATCTCCTCAGAATACACACCGCCACGCGAGGCGGAAACGGGGGAACTCCATGCGGACCGGATTCGAACCGTGTGAATGAAGAAACACGCCTCTCCGCGATGCGGAAAGCGGGCGAAATTTTCAGACATGTGGTTCAGGGCCGGGCAAGCGGACGTGGATGACGGTACCTTCGGAGCCGCTGCGGACGCGCAGTTCGCCGCCGAGTTGCCGTGCCCGTTCCCGCATCCCCGGCAGGCCTACGCCCAGCCGCGGCGCTTCCTCGCGCGACTTGTAGTCGGGGTTGAAACCTTTGCCGTCGTCCCGGATTTCCAGTTCGACCCGGCCGGGCTGCAGGGTCAGCCGCACGGTGGCCGTGCTTGCGCCGGAGTGCCGGTGCACGTTCGCCAGCGCCTCCTGGGTAATGCGGAACAGCGCGGTTTCGGCGTCCGCTCCGAGCCGGATATTCTGTGCGGCCACTTCGACATCGACGGGAATCCCCGTGCGCTCTGAAAATCCGTCGATCCACGAGCG
Source organism: uncultured Acidobacteriia bacterium (assembly GCA_903851195.1). Lineage (GTDB taxonomy): Bacteria > Acidobacteriota > Terriglobia > Bryobacterales > Bryobacteraceae > BOG-234. Next base: position 52,912 of record CAINNJ010000060.1, on the reverse strand, counting down.
CAGGGCCGCGATCAGCCCGAGTTGTTCCAGCGCCGGCGGGTGCAGCAGATACGACATGGTGCGTAACTCCGTCACGCACTGCCGCGCCAGCCCGAGCGTCTTGGCGAGCAGTTCCCGTTCGGACTTCAGTTCCTGTATGGCGGGAGACCGGGCCAGCAGATTGAGGTTCATCAGCTCCGCCGAAAGCACCTGCACCGTGCCGTCATGCAGTTCCCGCGCGATACGGCGCCGTTCGTCGTCCTGCAGGCGCAATAACTGGCCGGACAAGGCGTGCAGCATCTCGTTGCTGTGCAGAATCTCGTCCGCCACCTTTTTTTCCGCCGTGATCTCGCGGACGCTCAGCACGGCCAGGAGCAGAGCCCCGGAAGCCGTTCTCACCGGCGAACTTCCGCAACTCCCGATCCACTCGCGTCCGGAAGCGCGGTTGCGAAAGAAGGCTTCCAGACCCTCGAAGGGCTCGCCTCGCAGCGCTCTTGCAAGAGGCCGCTCACCATGCGCAAAAGGCTTTCCGAACCGGTTGCTCGCATCGAGCATTGCGAACAGTTCTTCGCAGGGCAATCCGGCAGCGTCGAAACCGTACATGTGCCGGGCCGCCCGGTTCATCAGCAACACGGCGCCTCCCGGCTCGGCGATCAGGATCCCCTCATTCAGATTCTCGACAATCGCCTGGAGACGCTCCTTTTCCGCCAGAGCCCGCTGCTTTTCTTCGCGCTCGCGGAGGGCGGTAATTTCCCGGGCGCTGGCAAGGATGCGGCGCCCTTGTCCGTTGCCGTCAGACAGAGGGGAGAAGACGACGTCCCACCAGCCCGGGGCGGCTTCCTCCGGAGCGGAGTAGGCCTGAATCGCGCTGGTCTCGCCGCGGAAGGCTTTCGCCATCGCATCGGACAGAGCGGCGCGGTCATCCGCCCGCCAGTGATCCAGCCAGAATCCGGACAGCAGGGCGGAATGCGCCCATGCGAGCCGCTTCCGCCCCGCCGGATTGATGTATTCCACTCGCCCAGCCGGGTTGAGCAGGCACAGGCAATCCTGGCTCGCGTCGAGCAGCAGCCGGCTGAAGCGCTCACTTCTCTCGAGCGCCTCCGCCGTGCGGCGCTGTTCGGTAATGTCCTGGTTGATGCCGCAGGCGCGAACCGGACCCTTCTCGTCGCGCTCCGCCACGCGGCCATGAGAAACCATCCAGCGCCACATGCCCGACCGGTGGCGAATCCGAAACTCCGCCCGGTAGCTCTCCGCCCGTCCGGCCAGATGCGCCGCCCACGCTTCCCGCACTGCCCGGTGATCCTGGGGATGCACCCGCTCAAACCAGAACTCGCCTGGGATCGGGCGGGATGTCTCTTCATAGCCGAGCAATTGAAACCAGCGGGGACTCCGCAAAACTTCGCCTGTGCGGAGATTCAGATCCCACGTGGCAAGTCCCGCTCCTTCGAGCGCGAGTTCCAGCCGGGTTTCGCTCTCCTGAAGAGAACGCTGGATCATCACCCGATCGTGGATATCTTCGGTCGACCCATACCAGAGCCGAATCGTACCGTCCGCGCCGCGCTGAGCCAAGGCCCGCGACTCCGCGTAGCGGAACTCCCCGTCGAAGCGCCGCAGCCGATGTTCCACCCGATAGGGCTCGCCGGTGCGCACCGAGTGCATCCAGCGGTCCACCATGCGCCGCCGGTCGTCGGGATGAATGGATTCCACCCAGGCCTCGTTCAGTGCTTCGCCAATGGGCAAGCCCGTAAACGTCTCCCACACCGGCTCACAGCTCAGAATTGCGCCGTCCGGCGAAGCGGTCCAGGGAATTTGCGTCGTCAATCGGACCGTATTGGTACACCGCTCCCGCAGCAGGAGCAGTTCTTCTTCCACTGCTTTCTGCCGGCTGATGTCTTCCAGAACTCCCCCCGCCCTGACGGGCGTGCCGTCCGGATTGCGCTGGTAGACACGACCCTGCTCCCGCACCCACACCCAGTGGCCAAAAGCGTGCCGCAGCCGGAATTCCGCCCGGTAGGACGCGGTCAGGCCGCGGAGATGAGCCTCCCAGAGACGTTCGACCTCCGGTTCGTCTTCCGGATGCACGCTCCGCCCGGGCAATTCGCCCGCTTCATAGCCGAGGATCGCAGCGCAGCGAGCGTTCCAGGTGCTTTCGCCGGTGATCAGGTTGCGTTCCCAGAGCCCCAGGTCGGAAGCTTCCAGGGCTGCGCCCCAGTCGGGCAATGCTGCGCCCCAGTCGGGCAATGCCGCGCCCCGGTCGGGGCCACGCTGCGTATCGTCGGACATCCGGGGTCTCCATTATAGAGATTTTCCGGACCGGTGATGCATCAGGTGCGTGCCAGCACGGTCTGTCCCAGATGAAACGAGACATGGTTGGTGCGGCTGAGGAGAATCGCGAGTCGGTTGCGATCCGGCTCTTTCGCGAAATCCTCTTCGGAAACCAGCGCATGCTTCTGCACCCAGTCTTCGGCGGTGAGTCCGGCGAACGCCGCCGTGAGGCGCGCGTTGACTGCCGACCACCACGCCTGTAGCTCCGTGACGGACGGCAAAGTCTCGACAGCCCGATCCGGCTGGCTGAGGAAAATCGCATCGAGTTCCGGATGCAACCGCTCGCCCAACCCCAGCGCGGCGAACATCGAATCGTGCACCGCCGTCAGATGCCCGAGCAGATAGATCAGCCGGTTTTTGCCGGGAGCAACTTCTTTCTGAAGTTGCTCCGCGCTCAAACCCGCAAAGGCCTTATCGGCACGCGCGATCACCTGTTTCCAGGAGTTGACGGCGCCGTTCACCACGCGCGCTTCCGCCGACATCAGCGGAGTCCCCCGGCCAGAACCAGGGTTTCGCCGGTCATGTACTTCGAATCCGAGGAAGCCAGGTAAACGGCGGTCGGGTAGATGTCGTCCGTCTGTCCGATGCGGCCCATCGGCGTGTGCGCCTCGATCCACTTCCGGAAGTCGCCTTCCGCGAAACCCGCGGACTGCAATCCTTCGGTTTCGATCATCCCCGGATTAATCGCATTCACCCGGATATTGCGCGGCCCCAGTTCCTTCGCGAACGAGCCCGTCAGCGCGTCCGCGGCGGCTTTCGTCGCGGAATAAACGGACGTGTTCGCCGGCGTCGTCTTGCTCACCAGAGAACTGAGGTTGATGATGCTGCCGCCCTCCGCGCCAAACCGCGTGGCCGCTTCTTTGGTGGCCAGCAGCAGACCCAGAACGTTCAGATTGAACTGCTTGTGGAAGCTTTCTTCCGTGATCCCTTCAAGCGGCGCGAATTCGTAAATACCGGCGTTGTTCACCAGGATGTCCAGCTTGCCGTAGGCCTTTTCCGTCTCCGCGAACAGGTTCGCGATATCGGCCTGGCGGGACATGTCTCCCTGCACGGCAATCGCTTCGCCGCCTTTGCCCGTAATCTCGGCGACCACGCGGTCCGCGCCTTCTTTGCTGGACGAGTAGTTCACCACCACCCGCGCGCCTTCGCTCGCCAGAGCCTTCGCGATGCCCGCGCCAATTCCCTTGGAAGCGCCCGTCACCACCGCTGTTTTTCCCTGCAATTTGCCGTTTCCGTTTGCCATTTGCTCTCCTTACACGAACACAGATGAGCTTCAAATCCGGACGGCTTCGGATTTTTTACCGATCGGTATAGAAATGTTCCGGCAGGCCCGGAATCGTATAATGACCCGACACGTGCGGTTTGATTTTTATCCTCTCCGCTTTGAATTCATGGCCCGCGAGCCGATCTTCCTGCCTGCCGGTCACGCCGCCAACGTGCTTCGCGGCGCGCTCGGCATGCTCTTCCGCGGGATCGCCTGCCCGCCCGCCTGCGACGACGCCCGTGTATGCCCGCGGCGCCACACCTGCCCCTATGGCCGTATCTTCGCGCCCGAAAACGCCGGCGTCGGACCCAGCGGTCTCGCCGATGCCCCCCGCCCTTTCGTCTTCCGGGCCCGCCACCTTGACGGCCGAACCATGGCGCCCGGCCAGACTTTCCACTTCGACCTGCACGTCTTTACGCAGGACGCCGAAACGCTCGCCTGCTTCGTTCAAACCTTCGCCGCTCTCGCCCACGAAGGCCTGGGACCGCGCCGCGGCAAGGCCGAACTCCGGAGCGTGGTCCGTCTTCCCGCGGGAGATTTCCCGGAAGCGGCGCTTTACCGCTACGACGGCGGATTCAGTGCCGTGGCGCCCGAACCGGTTTCCCTGAGTCTGGCGCCGTCCGGCCCGGCGCCGGACCGCCTTCGCATCGAGTTTCTGAGCCCTACCGAGCTCAAGCATGACCACCGCATCGCCACCCGCCCCGAATTCCCCATCCTTTTCGGACGGATTCGCGACCGCATCAGCACACTGCGCCGTCTCTACGGCGCGGGCGCGCTCGACATCGATTATCAGGGCAGCGGGCTCCGCTCCGCCGACGTTAAAGTCGTTCACTGCAGCCTCCGCCACGAACAGGTTCTTCGCCACAGCAGCCGCACCGGCCAGACACATCCCATCGGTGGTTTCCTCGGTGCCGTCGAATACCAGGGTGAATTGAGCGAATTTCTCCCTTTTCTGGAAGCCGCCCGCTGGACCGGCGTCGGCCGCCAGGCCGTTTGGGGCAAGGGCGAAATCGCTCTTACTGTTCTTTGACCGGTTTGGTTTCCCACTTCACTCTGGACACTTCGCGCCGCGCCCGCCTCGCCAGCCGCATCATCGCTTCAATCAGCTTCGGGTTGCCTTTTTCATACCAGGTTGTATGCAGCCGCGAACCGTCTCCGAAATTGATCACGGCCCGGATTAGGGAGGAAGAATTTTGCATCACAACATTTATGACGGCGCGGCTTTTCCCGGCGGGCACAAAGAATTCTTTCCGCCTCCGGCCGGACGCGGCGGAAACGTACACAAACTAAAACTTCGTGTCGCCCTCTACATATGGTGGTCGCGCGCGTTCGACCACAATCTGCAGTGGCCGCCCCCCTTTACATTTCTCTTGGGGTCCGGTAGGATGGTGAAGCTCTCCCCCGAGCTTCTGTGTCCGAGGTGTTGTTGTGCTGAAGTTGAAAAAGGTTGAGCTGCAGGGCTTTAAGTCCTTCTGTGATCGGACCGAGCTCCGTTTCAACGGGGGTGGCATTGCCGCCGTGGTGGGCCCGAACGGCTGTGGCAAGTCGAATCTCAGTGACGCCATCAGCTGGGTGCTGGGCGAGCAATCCGCGAAGAGTCTCCGTGGCGTTCGCATGGAAGACGTCATCTTCGCCGGCACCAAGTCCCGCAAACCCGTGGGCATGGCGTCCGTCACCATGGTGCTCGTCGACCCGCTTGCACAGCAGGCACCGCTTCTCGCCGCGGCTCATGCGGCAGCCCAGGCCGAATCAGACCAGGCTCAGGCAGACCAGGCTCAGGCAGACCAGGCTCAGGCAGGCCAGGCTCAGTCAGGCCAGGCCCAATCCGCCGAAGCTCAGCCAGCCGAGTCCCCGGCAGCAGAGTCTGCCGCGGAAGGCACCGCCGACCCCGCCACGCTCAAAGTTCACGAGATCCACAACGCCTCCGGACACGGCGTTGTCCATCATGCCGGCACGAAACCCGGCGAGATCACCATCACGCGCCGCCTCTTCCGCTCCGGCGAATCCGAATACCTGATCGACGGCCGCCAGGCGCGCCTCCGGGACATTCAGGATATCTTCATGGGCTCCGGCCTCGGCCCGGAAAGCTACGCCATCATCGAACAGGGCCGCATCGGGCAGATTCTCTCCTCCAAACCGCAGGACCGCCGCGCCGTGCTCGAAGAAGCCGCCGGTATCACGAAATACAAGAGCCGCCGCCGCCTCGCCGAAGCCAAGCTCGAAAGCTCCAAACAGAACCTTTCGCGAGTCTTCGACATCCTCGAGGAAGTCACCCGCCAGGTGAACTCCCTGAAGCGCCAGGCCGCCAAAGCGAAGCGCTATCAGGAACTGAAGGGCGAACTCGAAGGCCAGCTCCGCACCGTGCTCGCGGGCCGTTTTATCACGCTCAAAATGGAAGCGGAAAAAGCCGCCGCGCAGCTCGAAAAGGCCACCGCCGAACTCAAAGACGCCACCATCCAGGCCGCCGACAAAGACGCCGACCGCCAGAAGACGCAGGAAGTCTTCTACGCGCTCGAAGCCCAGCTCACCGAAGCGCGCCGCCAGCTCTCCGCCATGACGGTGGATGCCGAGCGCACCAAAGGCCGCCTCGAATCCCAGGTGCGCGAATCCGCCGGTATTGAACAGCGCATGACCCGCGCCGACCAGGAGTCGGGAGACCTCGAAAACCGCATCGCGCAGAACCAGACCGAGCGCGCCGCCCTCGCCGAAAGCGCCGCCGATCTTGACCAGGAGATGCAGGAAGTTCGCGCCGGCCTGATGGAAAAGAACCGCGTGCGCGACCAGATCCAGCTGCGCGTTCGCGAAGCCGAGCGCACCATCGAGGCTGCCCGCTCCGTGATTCTGCGCCTGCTCGGCGAAGCCTCCACCATCAAGAATCAGCTCGCCCAAGCCGAAACGTACCTCGCCGGCATCGAGCGCGAACGCGCCCGCGTGCAGAAGGACGAGGAAATTGCCTCTTCCGAGGTCGCCCGCCTCAGCGAACTCAAAGGTCAGCTCACGCAAAAGATCGCCGAGCGCCAGCAGGAAATCCAGACCATCATTTCGGATCGGAAAGAGACCGAAGAAGGCCTCGCCGACAAGCGCCGGGAAGCCCAGGAAATCCGCCTGCGCATCGACCAGTTGCGCGCCGACTGCTCCCGCCTCCGCGCCAAACGCGAATCGCTCGAAAACATCCTCTCGCACCACAGCTACACCACCGAATCGACCAAGAAGCTGCTCACCGCGATGGAGAACGGCCGCGCCGGCCAGTTCCGTCCCGAAGGCGTCCTCGCCGATTTCGTCGAAGTCGATCCCAAATGGGAGCGCGCCGTCGAAGAGTTCCTCACCGAAGAGCTGGAATACGTCGTCGTGAAGGAATGGAACCAGGCCGAAAAGAGCATGAACCTGCTCCGCACGGAACTGGAAGGCCGCGCCACGTTCTACGTGGAAGTTGCGACATCACCCGCGCAGGAAACCGCTGCTCCCGCGATCGACCTGCCGCGGCTCACCGACTTCCTGACCTTCTCGAACGGTCTCACCGGACAGACCAGCAATCTGCCGCGCCTCTCCGGCTGCTATCTCGCCACCGACCGTGACGAAGCCCGCAGCATGGCCGAAGCGCACCCAGGCAGCTACTTCCTGCTGCCCGATGGCGCCAGCTATCACGGCCGTATGCTCACCGGCGGCCGCAAAAAGTCCTCCGGGCCGCTCGTCCTCAAGCGCGAACTCCGCGACTTCGAAACCCAGCTTAAAGAGCAGGAACGCCTGCTTGCCCTCAAGACCGGTGAACAGGAAGCCCTGCAGCACCAGACCGCCGCGCTCGAAGCCAACCTCGAACGGCTCCGCCAGTTGCAGCAGGCCCGCGAGAAAGACGCCGTCTCTCTCGATCACGAAAGCCGCCGCGCCACCGAAGAAACGAATCGCGCCAACTCCCGCATCGCCGTCTCGCGCCAGGAACTCGAACGCCTGAAGCGGGAAGAAGAGCGCGCCCACGAGAACCGCGCCCGCAACCAGCAACTGGTGGAACAGAAGGATGCCGAGCGCGGCGATCGCGAACAGGCCCTCGAAACCCTGCGCGAACAGCTGGAACTCGCTCAATCCGAAGCGCAGGGAATGGGCGAGGAGCATGCCGTGCTTCGCGCCAAACTGGCCGGTCTTGAAGAGCGCAGCCGGGGTGAACGCGCCGCCCTTGCGCGCCTCGAAAATCTCTTCCGCGAGATGGGCAACCGCCGGCAGCAGATCGCTTCGGAAGTGCAGCGCTGGGGCGAAAACCGCGCGCGCATCCTCAACGAGAACATCGCGCTCGACCAGAAGCTGACCGAACTCACCGAACAGATCGTCACCGCCGACCGCGCCGTCCTTGAAATGGCGCAGCAGGAAGCGCAGTATCGCGAATCGCTCGCCGCCTCCGATGAGGTGCTGCGCGAACTCCGCGTCCGGATTGAAGCGGGCCATCACAACCGGTCCGAAATCGAAGTCGAACTGACCCGGCGGCAGTCCGAACTCCAGTTCCTGGATGAGACCAGCCGCAAGGAACTGAACGTTCCGGTCGCCGAACTCGAAGTCCCCGAAAACACCAATCCCGCCGTCATCCAGGCGGCCGAACAGTCGTATCAGGAAACGAAGACCAAAATCGAAAACCTCGGCGCCGTCAACCCCACCGCGTATGAGGAATTCGTGGAAGCCCAGCAGCGTTTCGACTTCCTCACCGCCCAACGGCAGGACCTGATCGATTCCATTCGCGACACCGAAAAGGCGATCCACGAAATCGACGAGTTCTCGAAGACCCGCTTCTCGGAAGCCTTCAAGGTCATCAACGAGAATTTCAAACAGTGCTTCCAGACGCTCTTCGGAGGCGGCGCCGGCGAGATGCGCCTCACCGACGAAACCAACGTCAATGAGAGCGGCATCGACATCATCGCCTCTCCGCCCGGCAAAAAGCTGCAGAACGTGCTGCTGCTTTCGGGTGGTGAGAAAGCGCTCACCGCGCTCAGCCTGCTGATGGCGATTTTCAAATACCAGCCCAGCCCTTTCTGCGTGCTGGACGAAGTGGACGCCCCGCTCGACGAAGCGAACATCGGGCGTCTGACGCGCCTGCTCACCGAGATGGCGGTGGACACCCAGTTCATCGTCATCACGCACTCGAAGAAGACGATGGAATCCGCCCAGGCCATGTATGGCGTCACCATGCAGGAAGCCGGCGTGTCCAAACTCGTGAGCGTCCGCTTCCACCACAACGAGCACGCCGCGGCTTAAGATGGTCGTATGTCGGTCTTCATCTCGCACTCACGGCAAAATGCCAGCGCGGCGCTGAAGCTCTGTAACGAACTCAACAAGCGCAATGTCCCGACCTGGCTCGACGTCCTCGATCTGGAATCGGGCGTCGAGTGGACCGCGAAAGTCGCCGAAGCCATCCGGGCCTCTACCGCCCTCGTATTTGTCCTCGGACCCGGCAATGAAACCGACCGGGGCCAGCAGTTCGAACTTCGTCAGGTGGTGGAGGAGGAGTTTTATCTCGATTCCACCCGGCCTCTCATTCCGGTGGTGATCGGCGACGCGGAACTGCCCGGCTTCCTGAGCGTGCGGAAAGCTTATCCGCTGGACGCTGCCTCGCCGGACTTCGCCGGAGCCGCCGACTTCATCGCCGCCGCCCTTGCCAGTCCGCAGGACAATGTCGACGAAGAGAAACTGCAGCGTGGCCGCGACGCCCGCGCCAAAGCGATGAAGAGCTTCGACGAATTTGTCCGCGACCTGGGCATCGACGACGCAAAGCTTGCCGCCCTGCGAGCGCTCAAATAAAACGTGCCGGATTACGCGCGCTCCGTCTTTATCAACTGCCCTTTCGACCAGGCCTTTGAGCCTGTCCTCCACGCCATCGTCCTTGCCATCGTGGCGCGCGGCTTCGAACCCCGCTGCGCCCGCGAATCCGAAGGCCAGGCCAGCCCGCGCATCGTCCGCATCGCCACCGGCCTGGCCGAATCCAAATACTCGATTCACGATCTCTCCCGCTACCAGGGCGAAGGCGCGGATAATATTGCCCGCTTCAACATGCCGCTCGAACTCGGCATGGCTCTTGGCATCCGCCACCTGCGCGCCGCCGAACACAACTGGGTCGCCCTGGTGCCCGAGAATTTCGTCCACCAGAAATTCATCTCGGACCTCGCCGGTTACGACCCCTACGATCACGACCAGACTCCCGCCCGCGTCATCAAGCGCGTCGCCGACTGGCTCAGCCTCCAGCCGGACTTCAATCCCCCCAGCCTGCCCGCCCGGGAAATTCTCGCCGCTTACGAGCCCTACAGGAAACTCCTCGACAAAGCGGCTCAGGACGCCCTGGGCAGCCCGACCTGGCCCGTCATCGTGGCGAGCGCCCGGATTGCCCTCGAACCCAAACCGCCCGCGCCCGGAGCGTGATTTATTCAGCGATCCGGCAATGCGCCCGCAGCACCGGATCGTAATCCTCCACCCGCCGGTAATTCGCCGGTCCGTATTCCGCGATCCGCCGTTCCACCAGCCTCCGGACCCGCGCCAGAGGATCTTCTCGTCCCCCGACCAATTCCCGGAACTCCTCGTCCCGCAGCCGTCGCGAGAATCGCTCTCCCGGCTGGGTCAGATACCCTGCAAGACTCATCTCGTTTTCTCCCGTACATTTCGCCGCCTCAAAACAAACGCCCCCCGCCCAGGTTGATCTTCGGCGCTTCCTTGCGCCGCAGCCGCCACACCGCCAGAGCCAGCGCGATCACCAGATCGTCATGCTGCCCGTAGCCCTCCGCCCCCATTCGCACGCCCCGCCTGCCGTAGGTCATCTTCATGTCCCCCAGTTCGTGCACCAGCGCATGCGTGTCGATGCAGTCCTTCGCGATCCGCAGCGTCGCACTCTCGAACGCCAACTGCAGCCCCGCCATCAGATCCCGCTTGGGCACGTGCCGGCGAGGCGCGTTGTACTCCTCGCTGCCATCCCGCTCCACGCCCCCGCTCGTGATCCGGACATCCGTGATCTCGCACCCCAACCGCGCCGCCCGCAGCATATCCACCACCGGCGCGCCCACGCCCGTCCCGTCCACCACCAGTGCGCACCGCCCCCGCAGTTCCTGATTCGTCAGCACGGCCCGCACCCACTCCAGCACTTCCGTATACGGAGTTCCCAGCGGAGCCCGCTCCAGATACCGGACCTTCAGCAGCCCGTCGCTTGCCTCCACCACCGCCAGCGCGGAATGATCGTAACTTTGGCCCAGATCCAGGCCCGCGACAAACCTCATACCCAAAAACACCACAGACGCGTGAAAAAACCGCGCCTTCACTGGATACGGATCCCGTCGCCTCCGGCCCGGAAGTTGAGGACGCACAAAGCTTTACCTCGCGCAGGCGGGTTCAGAAAATAAATGAAAATCGCTGTGACCGGCTTTCCGCTGCCCCCAAAATCCGGCTACAATTCAGTCATGTTCCGCCGCGCGTTCGCCACCCTGATCCTGCTCACCTCGTCCGCCCTCGGCGCCGACCTAACCGGCACCTGGCTCGCCGACGTCCAGACCGACGCCGGCAACGGCACCCCGAAATTCGTCCTGAAGCAGGAAGGCGGCAAACTCACCGGAACCTACTCCGGAGCCCTCGGCGAAGCGAAGGTAACCGGCACGGTCACCGGCCAGGACGTCACCATCGAATTCAACGCCGGCGCGCCGATCGTTTACATCGGCAAGCTCGACGAAGCAGGGAAGACGATCACCGGAACCTGCGATTTAGGCGGTCAGGCCAGCGGAACGTTCAAAGCGGTGAAGCAATAGTCGCTGAGGGTGTCCGGGAGAAACTCTTCCCCGAACGTTTCATCTCTTTGGGCCGCGGCTTTTCAATCACGCATGTACCCGACAAACAAGTGGAGGCCTCGCAGTGGGCAGTGGGCGGAGTCGCTACGCAATGTAGTGTGCCTGATTGGCAGGACGTTGAGCGCCGGCTGAGCGAAATGGGGAGAGCGAATCGGAACCCGGCCCCTGTTCTAAAGTGCCAGCAAATCAGCCGTCACTCTTACCGGAGGCGCTGACCCCTTCGCAAGGGGGGCCGACGATCTTCCCCTTCCTGAAAGCGCAATCCAGATCCCGTCTTAATCCCCTTCGAATGGGGGCATGGTTTCCGACCTGGCAATTATTCGGATCTCACAGGCAAACCGACGATTCCGTCTCAATCCCCTTCGCATGGGGGCATGGTTTCCGACCCGACATTGCAGACGAAGTAGTCGCTTGGACGCCGTCTCAATCCCCTTCGCATGGGGGCATGGTTTCCGACGTATGTCGAACACGTCGAATGCGACGGTCGGGTTTCAGGTCTCAATCCCCTTCGCATGGGGGCATGGTTTCCGACGGAACTGGTCGGCGTCAGTGGGGTCGGCACCCTTCGCGTCTCAATCCCCTTCGCATGGGGGCATGGTTTCCGACGCACTGGAAGACCTCCGGCCCCGCACTATGCAGCTATCCGTCTCAATCCCCTTCGCATGGGGGCATGGTTTCCGACCCTTCCGGTTTTTAACCTCGAAGAATCAATACTTTAGGATTGTAGTTTTCCGCATCCCCTATGTCAAACTGCATTTTGGACGTTCCGTCGCGACGCCTCCTCTCAAGAATTCTTGCCAAGTGAATAAAAACAAAGCAGTTCTTCACCAGGACGCAACCCCCACCTCCCGCTCGCTCTTTTCTCATTTACCCGACAGTATTGATTCTAAGAGGTTTATTCTCGTCCGCCCCCCCGAATTTGCGCTGACTGCCAAAAACACCCGAACCACCCCGGAACCGGAATCGCCGTCATTCCACCTCACCCCGGCAGGCCCATCCGGATATCGTGCACGCCCCCGCCTCCAAAACATCGGAGCGGCGCGTCCCGAAAAATCTCCGCCATTTCTTTCCACTCCCAAAACCTTCAATAGAATACTCCGCCGCCATGTCGGATATTATTCTTGACACGCATAAAAATCGCTGTTAATGTCTCTTCAGGCTGATTCAAAAATCATCCGGGAAGCCGCCCTTTCGCATGCAATGGACCACAAATTGATGGATAATCGCGCCGCTTTTCTCCCCGGATCGCCACTCATCCCGTTCGCCGGTCTTCCTGTGCCGCCCGCCTGAATCGTCGGTCTTTTCCGCATCGCCACCGTCATATACCGACTTTCGAATCAGTCTCCACCAGGACACAAGAACCTTGCAGCCACGCAAAACTCGAACTCTCCCCCCGTTCCCCTCCAGCCTCCCGTCCCCCGCCGCCGCAAAACTCACCACCGAATACGACTTCCGCACCATCACGCCCGCGTTCGGGGCTGGAGTTGAGGGCCGCATCCCGGACGACTACACCCCGGTTCGCGGCACAACTGTCCGCGGCCATCTCCGCTTCTGGTGGCGCGCTACCCGCGGCCGCCAGTTCAATAACGCGCAACAACTCCGTGCCGCCGAATCCGCCATTTGGGGCGACACTAAAACCCGCAGCCCCATTGCCGTCGAAGTCTTCGACATTAAGACGAAGAGATCGACCGCAGACGTGTTGATCGGAGAAAATTCCGATCTGACCTACGCTCTGTTCCCGTTTAACGAGATGGGCCGTGAGTCCGCCGCTCCTTATTGGTCCTCACTCTCCTTCGGCCTCCGCCTCACCTGCCCGGAAAATCTGAGTAAGGACGCTGAAGCCGCGCTGTGGGCCTGGTCGAATTTCGGCGGCATCGGCGCCCGCACGCGCCGCGGCTGCGGCGCACTTTACTGTCAGCAATTCGCTCCACCCGTCGCGGCCAATATCTCCGCCTGGTTCCGCAACCAGCCCGATTACCTGATCAGGAGTGGTAATGACCCGCCGGACTGGGCCACGCTTTTCCGCGCTCCCCTCGTGAAAGCGGTCAAGCCCAATGATCCCCTTTCCGCCTGGCTCGCTGGCCTTCGCCTCCTGCAAGAGTTTCGGCAGTTGCCACCCATCGGCCGGAGCGGAACGGCAGGTCAGGCCACCACCTACTCGCGCTCGTACTGGCCTGAAGCCGACTCCCTTCGCGCCATCACCGGCCAAGGGATCCCCGGCCACATGACCCCGCAAACCACGACCGATGCCTTTCCCCGCGCCGAGTTCGGTCTGCCGATTCAGATCACGTTTCGCTCGCGCGCGAAGAGCCCTCTGGATGAGATCAATAATTGCACCCTGCTGCCTGAGGACAAGGAATCGAACCGCCTCGCCAGCCCTCTCATCCTGCGCCCTCTCGCGTTCGGGGACGGGAAACAGGCCGTGTCCGCAATTCATCTGGTCTCCCGGCCCACTCTAGCCGGAGTCCGCGTCGTGTTTAAGGAAAAACGACTCGGAGAGAAATCTCTTGGTCCCGCATCCGTGGCTCGCCCCGACTTGGCAAAATACCCACGTTCACCCCTTCAGGGCTCTGCCAGCGGTTCCGCCGTGGACGCCTTCCTGGCCTTCGCCGATAAGAGAGGTTTCCGATCCTGATGCGCCACCTGATGGCAATCTCCCTGGGGCCGGTTCAAAGCTTCATCGCGGCCGCGCGCCGCACCCGCGACCTGTGGTTCGGTTCCAAAATACTTTCCGATATCAGCCAGGCAGCCGCCAGTGCCATTCAGGAACAACACGGCATTCTGATTTTCCCTCACGAAATTTCCGGAAACATAGCCAACATCATTCTCTTTGAGATTGAGACGGCGGATCCCGCCGCTGTCGCCAAAGCGGCCCGCGAAGCCGCCGGAAAGCGCTGGAGGAACGTTGCGGAAAGGGTTCTGACCAATCCCGGGGTCTCTGCCTCCATCGTAAAAACCCGCTGGGAATCTCAGATCGACGATTTTCTGGAATTCTTTGCCGCCTGGGTGCTCTATCCCGACGATGCGGGCTATAAAACGCAGCGCCGCCGCGTCATGCGCCTGCTGGAAGGCCGTAAGCATATGCGCCTCTTCCAGCCTTCCATCGAAACGCAGATGCGGATCCCCAAGAGCTCTCTCGACGGCGCCCGCGAAACGGTCCTGAAGGAACTTCGAAAGGGCGAGATTCGCCCCAAATCCCTTCGCCTCAACCAGGGGGAAGAACTCGACGCGATCGGGCTCACCAAGCGGCTTGGCGCCGGGCTTCAACTTTACCCGTCAGTCGCGAGGATCGCCGCCGATGGCTGGCTCCGCGGGCTTCTCGAAAGTCGGCCCGAAATTCTCAAGCTCCTCACCGCGCAATGCTCCGGCATCGGTTTCCTGACTCGCATCGCCGCCAGCCAATACCAGCATTTTCCTTTTGACGGCATCGTGCTCTACCCCGACCGGCATGAGGACCTGATCGAGGAGGCCGATGACCCCGAGGCCGCACGGAAACTGGAAAGACTGAACATTCCAGAACTCCAGAAAACCGCCGGTATACCCTCGCCTTATCTGGCTGTTCTCCGCGCCGATGGCGACAAAATGGGCGCTCTCATCGCGGACCTCTCCTCCGCCGCGCGGCACCGGGAATTTTCCAGAAAGCTTGCCGGCTTCTCGGTAAATGCAGGCACCCTCGTCGAAAAACATTTCGGGGCCCTCGTCTATGCCGGAGGCGACGATGTCCTCGCCCTCCTTCCCGTGGACCAGGCCCTTGCCTGCGCCGACGCACTCCAGCGGTCCTTTAAGGAGTGTTTGCGCGGCATCCAGGCGACCGGACCTCAGCCTACTCTCTCTGTCGGCATTGGCATTGGCCATTTCATGGAACCTCTTGAAGACCTCCTGGGCTATGCCGCAGAGGCCGAAAAGGACGCCAAACTACCCGACCGCAACGGTCTTGCCATCCACTTCCACACCCGCGGCGGTGAACCCTCCCGAATCCGCGGCCGTTGGGATTCCGAATTTCCCGATCGTCTCGAAATGTTTATCGCTCTCTACACGGACGGATCCTTCGGGGAAAAGGCGGGTTATGACCTGGAAACCTGCGCCCGCCGCTATGACGGCCTCACCGGTGAAGCCTGGCTGCAGGAAGCTCTGCCCGGCGAAGCCGCCTTCGTGCTGAGCCGAAAGCGTGGTGCCGCGCTGCTGCCCGAACTTGAGTACCTGCTGCGAAACGCCACCAGCGCGCACGAACTCCACAAAACTGCGCGTGAATTGATCGTCGCGCGCCGCTTCGCCGGTGCCCGCCGCGAAGCCGCCGGAAAGAGACTCCTTGCATGAGCGCCTTCCTCGTCACACCGCTGGGTTCCCTGGTCGCCCGCGACGGCCGCCCCTTCGGAAATAACAGCGGCGTCCGCATGCGCCTCGCGCCGTGGCTTTATCCCTCGGTCGCCGCAGGCAGCTTCCGAACTTTCCTTGGAAAACAGCAAGACGGCGGCTTCACGCCGGATCTCATCGAAGAATTGAAAAGTACCGCCGTCGCCGGACCGCTCCCCGTCGTAGCGGAACATCTTTGTTTCCCCGCGCCCCGCGATCTCGTGCTGCGCGAAGACGCAGGTGGTGCAACCTGGGTCCGGATTCGCCCCGAGATCCTCGCGGAAGGAGAGGGCGCGGACTTTCCCGGCAGTCTGCTCCCGGCGGGGCTCGACCCCTCGGTGGACGACTGCAAACCCGGTCCCGCTCCGCCCTGGTGGACCGCCCCACGCATGACGGAGTGGCTGCTCGACGAACTTCCTCACCCTCCCGGCGCTCGGGAAGATTGGTTGAAAAACGGCTTTGCCGCAGGACCCGAACCCGATCTCCGCACGCACCTCGAATTGAACGATGACAGCGGCGCCAATGTCGATGGCATGCTCTTCCAGACGGCCGGCTTTCAGTTCCATGAGCACATGCGTCTGGCTGTACGCGTTACCGGCAGCCTTGCCGCCACCCCCGGCATCCATCCCTTTGGCGGAGAGCGCAGGCTGGCCGCATGGTCAGGCGACTCCTCTGCACTGTGGGACTGCCCGCGGGGGCTGGCGGGAAAACTCGAATCCGCCGAAAGGATTCGTTTGATTCTCGCTACCCCGGCGCTGTTCCGACACGGCTGGAAGCCGGACTGGCTCGATGGCCATTTTTGCGGCACTATTCCCGGCTCTTCCTGCCGGGTTCGCCTGGTCTCGGCCTGCCTGGAACCGTGGAAGCCGGTCTCCGGCTGGAGCCTCGACACCCGTAACTTTGGCGAGAAACCCGTGCGCCGCCTTGTCCCGGCCGGCGCCGTCTACTTTTTCGAGCGCCTCGGGGGCGAACTTGCCGCCGACAAGCTCTGGCTTCAGCCCGTTTCCGATGGCGAACAGGCCCGGTTCGATGGATTCGGCCTTGCTCTTTGGGGCAAATGGACTACCGCATGAAGGACACCAA
The DNA here is from genome assembly GCA_903851195.1 of uncultured Acidobacteriia bacterium. Classification (GTDB taxonomy): domain Bacteria; phylum Acidobacteriota; class Terriglobia; order Bryobacterales; family Bryobacteraceae; genus BOG-234. Next base: position 36,109 of record CAINNJ010000060.1, on the reverse strand, counting down.
CAACGTGAACACGAAAATGTACTGGCTTCACGCCATCACTCCCGCGCATGTCGGCACCGGCGCCGGAGCCGGCTTCATCGACCTCCCCATCATGCGAGAGAAGACCACCGACTGGCCCCTGATCCCCGGTTCCGCCATCAAAGGCGTCCGCCGCGACCAGTTCGAGCAGCACGCCCCCATCAAAGACAAAAATGAGATTCTCCGGCTGGCCTTCGGGCAGGCGGAGAACGGCGAAGAACCTGGTTCCAACTCAGGCGCTGTTGTCTTCACCGACGCCCGCCTTCTCTGCCTTCCCGTTGCCAGTTACTACGGCACCTTCGCCTGGGTCACTTCGCCCATGGCGCTTCGCCGCGCCCGCCGCGATGCCGATCTGGCGGGCGTCGGCCTGGGAAACCTTCCTGAAGCTTCCTGCGGCGCTCCGCCCAAAGAAATCTCCCTTGTACCGGGCGTGTCAGGAGCGGACCGTTCCGTTCTTCTTGCCGCCTCCGGCGAAAACCGCGTCTACCTGACCGACCTCGATCTGGACACCCAGCCTTCCGACGTTGCCGCGAAGTGGGCCACAGCCATCGCCGAAGCCGTCTTCCCGCCCGGCGAATGGCGCAAAGAATTTCCGAAGCGCTTCGTCGTCGTTCCGGACAATACGTTCAACTACCTCAGCCGCACCGCCTGCGAAGTCCAGGCGCGGGTGCGGATCGATAGCGAAACCAAAACCGTCGCTGCCGGTCAACTCTGGTACGAAGAAGCCCTCCCGGCGGAATCCATTCTTTGCGGCCTCGTGTGGTGTGACCGCGTCTTCGCCAAAAAGTCGGGCGCGTTCACGCAGCGGCAACTCCTCGACGCGATCTGCGGGGAACCACTCTCCCTCCAGATCGGCGGTAAAGCGACCGTGGGCAGAGGCCGCATGCGCTGCCTGTTCACGAATTGAGAAGAACATGGCCACGAAAGATCAGGAACGCGCAAAAAAAGCCTTCGAATCCACTAAGACGGTGCTGGAATGGCCGGAAAACCGGCAGAGCGACTACTGCTCGCTGGTCCTCGGCCTTCCCGCCCTGATTCACGATTGCGGCCTCTGTCAAACCGTGGCCTTTCTTCGCGCGAAGAAAAAGGACCACCATCTCCGCGTGCTCGCCGGCCTTTGCGAAGCCCTGTTGGGGGAGCCGGAAAACGCGGACTACGATCGCCTTGGCGCCGCCGTTCGCGAGGCGGACCTGAACCGCTACCAGCACCTCGCCATGGAATCCATCCGCTACTGCGAGTACCTGAAGCGCTACGCCGAGGCCTTCCTGAAATCCGCCGACGCGGCGGCTGAGTCAAAGAAGGAAAGCGTCGCTCCATGACAGCCGTTCGCGACAATCTTGTCCGCGTCGCAAGGGCGGGGAATGGCGCCCACGCCGGCCTCATTTTCGGCCGCTACCTCGAGGAGCAGACCGAGGACGGGAAGAAGCGCCTGTTCGACCACACGCTTCGCGCCTGCCGCAACGCGCAGGGGATCTACCGGCTGGCCTGGGACCGTTGGCTCGAAGAGACCCGAGACCTGACCAGCGCGCTCTTCCGCGTGCAGACCCGCCTTATTACGGGCCTTGGAGCGAAGGGCGTTCTCGAAACCGGAATTCGTCTGCACCACACCTACGGCATACCGCTCATCCCGGGCTCCGGCCTGAAGGGCACGGTGGCTCACTACTGCCGCGAGGCCTACCCCGAATCGCCGGACTTTCCTGCCGCGGAAGTGCGGCAGGCGCTCTTCGGGACGGCAGGAAATGCGGGTCACATCCGGTTTCAGGATGCCTGGATGATGCCGGACAGCCTCACGGCCAACGGCGAAGGCCTGTTGCGCGATGTGATGACCAGCCACCACCCGAAGTATTATGCCGGCGACTCCATCGCGCCGCACGACGGCGAAGATCCCAATCCGGTGGCCTTTCTCTCTGTTAGAGGCCGGTTCCGCGTCGTTGTGGAGTGCGACGTACCCGGCCCGGAGGGCGCCCGCTGGTCCGCATTCGCCCTGCAACTTCTCGAAGAAGCGCTGAAGACCTCCGGCGTCGGCGGCAAGACCAGTTCGGGCTACGGCCGCCTGAAACCGGATAAGCCCTCCGCCAAATCGCGCTGACTTATTGTCCGAGCAGCGCGGCGGGCCGGTAAGGCGTTCCGGTGGCGAAGCGCTCGTACGTCTGAACGGGGCCAAAGGTGTTGAGCAACTGGCCGATCATCATCGCCAGTCCCGCCGGAACCGCCATAAACAGGTGGACTCTTCCGATTGCCCCGCATTCTCGCCTCGCCTCTCGCATGGCTGCGGCAACCTGGCGCGCGATGCAGGTCGCCTGTCCCGGCGACGGAATCACGTATGGGCGCAGGTCTTTGCGCGCAATATGAACTTCGGCCCGAAAAGCGGGAAGGCTGTCTTTGCAGTCGGAAAAATCCTGCTGTGCGATTTCTTTGACGGAGACCAATACGGCCAGATCCACCGCTCGACTGTCTCCCGGAGTGATCTTTACCTCGAATCCCGCTTCTTCCGCGGGCACCGCCAGGCTCCAATGCTGGTCGGGCACTCCAGGCGTATATTGATTCCAGCAAATCGTTTGGCCGCGCTGCTCCGGAAATGCCGCGCCTAAGGCTGTTACCGCGGGAAGTGAGGCCAACCCACCAGCAACAATTGGCCTGCCTCCGCCCCACTGATACATGGTACTGGCGACGGCCCGAAGTGCGGGAAGCAGCCGCTCACTCCACACCTCCCCGCTGATCTCCCGGTTAGGACAACGTCCCGACCAATCGAGCGACAGCGTAGTGCCCGGCCGAAAAGGGGCACTCTCATAGGTATGCAGGCTGATCCGGTGCGGAAATCCAGGCTCCAGTTGAGCTTCCACCGCTCGGACTCGCCGGTCGAGAACCCGCCGTGCAATCGCCGCCGCCTCATCGGGGCCAATAGCCTTGTTCTCAAGCTGAAGAACCTTCCAGCCCCGGAAACGTTCGTCGGTTTCCGGACAAAAAGTGCTGCCTCCGGCAAAAACGGGCAACACGAAAAACGGATCGCCTTCTCCCCTGCGGCCGAGAATTTCAGGGCTCTCGATGTTTTTGATAAAACCGGATTCCGCCGCGTCCGGCGTAACCCAGATGATTGCGTTGGCGACCAGATTCTCGTCCCTGAGAATTCGCCGGATTTCCTCTTCCACCGGCAGTTCGTCCAGGTCTTCATCGTGCCATGTCGGAATTCCGTGATCGCGCTGAGCGGCGATCACCAGCGCGTTATCGTCTTTGCGCTTGCTCCGATAACAAAAGAAACTTCTTCCCGTTGCGTCTGTCAAATCGCCCTTTCGGCGAAAAATCCGTAAACCGCCAGAAAATCCTCTTTCTCCAGATAAGGAAACTCCCGCAGAATTTCCTCCTCCGTCATCCCGGAAGCCAGATAAGAAACCAGATCGTAAACCGTAAAACGCAAGCCCCGGATACACGCCTTCCCGCCCATTTTCCCGGGCTCCACCGTGATCCTCGAACTCTCCACCGCCACGAACTCTCCCCCCTCTACGGCAAAACCCGAACCCGAATATTTTTATACCGGACCGTGCTCCCCGGATCGTGCCCCTGCAGCGCGAACGTCCCGTGCCCCAGCACCCGCCCCGGCCCCTCGCGCCCGCCATTCCAGTCCGCCGGCTGCGTCCACTTCACCACTTCCTTCTCATTCAGAAAGATCGTGACCGTCTGATCCCGCACCACAATCCGTTCCGTGAACCACTCATCGTCCTTCGTGATCCCCTGAATCTCCTCGGCCCCGATATCCTTCACGTGATACAAACTGCCGGACTTCACCTTGTCCCGCTCATAAGTATTGTTCACCTGAACCTCGAAACCCTTACCCGGAAAACCCTTTTCTTGAAACTCCGTATGAAAGTAAATCCCGCCGTTTGAATTTGCCGCGGCCGAGACATCCACCATCAGTTCGAAATTCCGGAAATCGTGCCCGTTCACCGGCCCGTCGTAGTAAGCGTGAGCCGTCGGCCCGTGCGACACCACCGCGCCATCCTGAACCTGAAAAGAACTCTGATTTCCGCCGATTTTCCAGCCCGTCAGATCCTTTCCGTTAAACAGCTGGATCCAGCCATCCTGCGCTACCTGCGCGGAAGCCGGCGCTGCCACCGCCACCATCAAAATCGTTAACAGTTTCATGACTGTGACAAAGCCGCCAGCAGCATCGCCTTCGCGAAGCCGTAATTATAAATTTCCCCCACAAACCCGCCGCCGCCCACGCCCGCGTACTGCCCCGCAATCCCGCGTTCCCGGTCGATATCGATCGCCCTCGGATGCTCCGGCAGAACACTGCGCGGATACTTCTGCCGCACCAGTTCCTTCATCACTTCCAGCATGTTGACCTGCCCCTCGTCCAGCCACACTTCCGTGTAATCCACATAAGGCTGCCGCACCGTCACATTCCGGTAATGCACGTGATTAATCACATCCCGCTGCCCCAGATACCGGCAAACCGCCACCGGATCCTCGCCCATCTCCCGCGTCACCCCGCAGTCGAAAGTAATCCCGTTATAGGGGCTTTTCACAAGATCCAGATACCGCTTCCAGTTCTCCAGACTCGCGAATAACTGCTGCGACCCCCGCGACACCGCCGCCGGCGGATCGTTCGGATGCAGCGCGAACCGCACATTCGCCTTCTCGGCTTCCGGAATAACGGCCTTCAGAAAATACTCCGCCCTTCCGAACAATTCCTCCAGCGTATGCGCCCCTTCCTGCGGCGTCGGCGGCAAATCCTTCACGCGCGCGTAATTGAACCGCGTCAGCCCCGATCCGCCCCGCCCGAGTTCTTCCTCATACCCTTCCGTGATCCGGTGCGCGTAGAAGTTGTATTCGATGCACGGCAGCCCCGCCTTCCCCGCCGCCCGCGTGGACTGAATAATATTCTCAATTTCCTGATCGCGATTCGGACCGCCCCGGATGATGTCGTTCATCCCCCCGATCATCGCGTTCACCACGGTCATCCCCTGGTCCTTCAGCGTGGTCAGAGTGCGCCGCAGCGATTCCTCGGTCCACGGTGCCCTGCCGCCCGCGGCCGCGATCACATGGAACACGCCCACCTGCTGCAGCGCCCGGTTCGCCGCCGCATCCCGCCCCGCATAGGCGCAGATTTTCGGTATGCCCGGACCCATCACATCGACCGGCCACGCCGTTGCCGCCCGCGCTGTCTCCGGATCCACCACCGCCGCCACCGAAGCCGCCCCCGCGGCTCCGGCCAGCTGCATCAGACCTCTGCGCGAAACTCCGGACTTCACGGCAGGTCCCGAACCCAGATATTGCGGAAACTGATCGGTTCGCTCTTGTCGCCGTGCGCCTGCAGCTTGATCGGCGCCGAATCGTATTTCTTATAAACCGGCTTCCCGATATACAGCGTTTCGCCCTTCAGTTCGTAGTGATCCTGCACCAGCACGCCGTTGAAAATCACCGTCACATACGCCGGAGTCTTCACCGAGCCATCGTCATTGAACTTCGGCGCCGTCCAGATCACGTCGTAAGTCTGCCATTCGCCAGGCTTCCGGTTCGGATTCGCCAGCGGGATTGCCTGCTTATAAATACTGCCCGCCTGGCCGTTTACATAGGTCTTGTTGTTATAGGAATCCAGAATCTGCAGCTCATAACCGGCATCGCCCGCTCCGGTGGACGCCAGGAAGACGCCGCTGTTGCCGCGCGCCTGATCGGAGCCCGTAATATTCTCCGGAACCTTCCACTCGATGTGCAGCTGATAATTCTTAAACGACCGCTTCGTCTCGATATTCCCGCCGCCGTTCTTATTGACCGTCATCACGCCGTTCGCGACTGTCCACTGCGCCGGCGACTTGTCTTTCACGGTGATCCACTGGTCCAGGTTCTTGCCGTCGAACAAAACCACCGCATCGGATGGCGGCGCGGCGTCCGTGGCGCCCGGCGTCACCACCTTCGGTTCCGGAGTCCAGACCTCCGTGTCTTTCGGATTTCCCTTCGCGGGAGGAGCCTGCGCGGCCAGCGGAGCGGCGATCGCAAGCAGGGCGAACGCGACAATTTTCGAAGTGTGCATAGTCATGACTTTCCCTGAGCATACACCCGCCATGCCCCACAATGGTTGCAGCCGCATGCACCCCGAACAGGTCTTCTCTCTCGCCAACTCCGTCGCCCTCGCCGGCTGGATCCTGCTGATCTTCGGCGGCCGCGCCCGCTGGACCGCCAATCTCGTCTGCGGCCTCATCGTCCCGGTGCTGCTCGCATCCCTCTATGCCTGGCTCATCCTCGCCCACTGGGGCGAAACGGCTGGTAGTTTCGGCACCCTCGCCGGCGTCACCGCGCTTTTTTCGAACCCGTGGCTGCTTGTCGCGGGCTGGGTGCACTACCTCACGTTCGATCTCTTTATCGGCTGCTGGGAACTCCGCGACGCCCGCCAGCGCGGCATCCCGCACCTGATCGCCGTGCCGTGCCTGTTACTGACTTTCCTGTTCGGACCGGCCGGCCTGCTGCTGTACCTCGCGGTTCGCTTCGCGGCAACGCGAACCGCGGCCCTCCAGCCGGACCCGGGGCTAGGTCTGTGATTACAGCCCGATCGCTATAAGAGCCCCACCGCGTCCCTCTCCGCCATCCACCGCTTCTTCATCTCCCGCAGCAGATCCGGAACCAGCAGCGCCGGTGTATCCTCTTCCACCGCTTCCAGCACCTCGAACGTAAACGCCTCCTCGCCCCGCGCCTTCCACTCCTCCTGCAGCGATGGCTCCCGGTGAGCTCCCAGCCGCAGGCTAAACCAAACGCTGTTCCGCGCCGATTCCAGATTGCGCGACGGTCCCACCCACACCCTCCCGCTCGCGGCGCAGTTCACCGCATACACCCCGATGCTGCACTTCTTTTCCCGGAACTTCCGGGCCGCTTCTTTTCTCTGTTCGTTGGAAAGCATCATCCCGAAAGCCGCCTCACTTACTGTATTGTTCGTCGGTCACGTGCTCCATCCACTCCACCACCTTGCCGTCGAGCTTTTCCTGAATCGCGAAATGCGTCATGGCGGTGGTGGGTGCCGCCCCGTGCCAGTGCTTCTCGTTGGGTGCGAACCAGACCACGTCGCCCGGCCGGATCTCTTCCACCGGTCCGCCTTCGCGCTGCGCCCACCCGCACCCCGCGGTAACAATCAGCGTCTGTCCCAGCGGATGCGTATGCCATGCGGTCCGCGCACCCGGTTCAAAAGTCACACTGGCGCCCTGCACAAACGCGGGATCCGGAGCCTCAAACAACCGGTCGATCCGCACCGTGCCCGTGAACCACTCCGCCGGCCCTTTGACGGAAGCTACCGTGCCCGCTCTTTTAATATCCATAAACGGCTTCTCTCCTCGTCCTAATATCGCTTGTTTTCCGTCCCGTTTACCGTCATCTGATATCTTGTAGCGCATGCGCTTCTCCATGAACAGTGTTTTTCTCGGGCTGCTGGCCGTGGCCTGGTTTTTCGGAAATAACACCAGGGGAGGCGGTCAGACCACGTCCTCGTACTCCGGCGAACCGCACGGCGTCACCGGCAACGGGAAGCTGAAGTTCAAGGCCATCTACACCACCAGTCACCTGCCGCAGGAAGCGCAGGCGGTGATTAAGGGCGCGCACGGCGGCTTCGCCGTCGATACCCGTCCTGGCCGCGGCGAAATCTACTTCGCCCTGAAAGGCGCGGGCATCGTCCAGATCAGTTCGGATTTCAAGACCACCCGCATGCTGCCCACCTCGCCGGAGATGAAGAACACGAATCTCCACAACGCCAACATCATGCTGGCGAAGGACGGCACGCCGTTCCTGCTCTTTCCGGGAAATGAAGCGAATGAGGTGTTCACCACCACGCTCGACGGAAAGATGGTGCACGAACTCAAGACCCCGCCCGCCGGCACGGAAATGGGCCATCCGCAGGTCAATGACTATTTCATGGGCCGCGGCAACTTTATCCCCACCGACGTGGAACAGCTCGACGGCCTGATGTACATCACGACGGGCTACTCCCAGCTCGACTTCGTGCTCACCGCGAAAATCGTGAGCACCTCGCCGTTCAAAGCGGTCTGGAACGACCTTGCTTTCGGCGGCCGCGGCACCGGCGCAGGCCAGTTCGGCACCGGCCACGGCATCACGATTCCTCCGGGCACCACGCGCATCGACGTGGCCGATCGTCTGAATTCCGAGATCGACCGCTTCAATCGCGGCGGCCAGTACCTGTCCACCCTGAAAATGCCGCTCGGCTCGCTGCCCTGCGATATCTACTACCTGGACAACTACGCCGTCGTCGGCTCTCTCGACGGCGCCGACCGCAGCAAAGGCGCTCCCATCTACATCCTGGATAACGACAAGCTGGTTTCCACGCTTATGCCCAAAGAGGACCTGGGTCTGCAGAACTTCACCCACGTGCACAACGCGGTCATGAAGCGCATGAACAATAAGCTTTACGTGATCGCGCAGGCCTGGAATCCGGGCGATTTCGCGATTTTCGAACAGGTCACCGAATAGCAGAACATCATGCCGGAAGCGCCCGACCATCTCCTTCGGCAAGCTCTCGTTTCCGATTCTCCGGTCGCCAATGTCGAAACGCTGATCCGCGACTACCCCGACCTGCCGCAACAAGTCGGCACGGCCTGGGCCGGCGGCTTCTCGACGGACCACATCCCGCCTGTCGTAGCCCGCCTGCTTGTGGACCGTGGCGCGCCGCTCAGCATCCACGCCGCGGCGGCGTTCGGTTTCACCGATTACCTGGCCGACATGCTGCGCGCCGACCCGGCGCTGGTCCACGCGCCCGGTGGTGACGGCTGCACGCCGCTGCACTTCGCCCGCGACGTCGCCACCGCCGAACTCCTGCTCCATAACGGCGCGGACGTCCATGCCCGCGATGAGGACCACGACTCGACTCCCGCGCAGTGGCGCATCGGAAAATCACCGGCGGTAAGCCGCTGCCTTCTCGATTACGGCGCGGCGCCGGATATTTTCCTCGCCGCGGCCCTCGGCGACATCGCTCTCGCCGAACGCCTGATTCACGAAAACCCAAACTGCCCGGCCCACCGCATCGGTCGTCTGCCGGAATTTCCGCCCATCGGTCATCGGGGACGTGGCGGCACCATCCTGCAGTGGACCCTCGCCTTCAACTCGTATCCCCACCAAATCGCGCTTCTGAAGGGCCACCAAAACCTCTTCGATCTGCTGTACGAAAAGAGCGATGCGCGAACGCGCCTGCTTGTCTGCTGTGTTCTGGCTCGCCGTGAAGAAGCCGAAGTTATCGCCGGTGTGTTTCCCGAGATGGTTGCGGGCCTGCCCGCCGCCGACCTCGAACTTCTGCCCCGCTACTGCTGGGAAACCAACCTGAACTACGAGGCGGTTCGCCTCATGCTCGACCTTGGTTTTCCCGTGGCGCACACCGAACGGAGTCACGGCTACTCGCCCCTGCACAACGCCGCCTGGGCCGGCCATGCCGCCCTGGTCGATCTCCTGATCTCACGTGGTCATCCCGTCGACCTGGTAGACCCCGGTTACAACGCGACCCCGCTCGGCTACGCACTGCACGATTGCCTGGTCGAAAAGCGCCACCCGGAAGGCGACTTCCCGGCGGTTGTGGAATCGCTCCTCCGCGCCGGCAGTCCCCTCAGCCCCTCCGCGTATCCCACGGGTGATCCGCGGCTCGACGAAATCATCAGCCGCTACGTTTCCGCGGCTTAGGCTTGCTCTTCGCCTCCACGTTGAGCGCCACCGCGGCCCGAATCAGGTCCTTAAAAGCCTTCTCATTGACCTTCCCGCCTTCTGCAATATCGAGGGCGCGCCGGACATTCCCCTCAAGACTCGAATTAAACAGCCCCGCGGGATCCGGCAACGAAGCGCCTTTGGCAAAGGTCAGCTTGACGACGCTTTTATAAGTCTCGCCCGTGCAGACAATGCCGCTGTGAGAAAAGACAGGTGTTCCCATCCATTTCCACTCTTCGATAATGTCCGGGTCGGCCTCATGAATCAACCGGCGCATTTTCGCGAGCGTCTCACCGCGCCAGTCCCCCAGTGTCCGGATCTTCTCGTCGATCAGCGCCGTGGCGGATTCCGCCGGTATCGGTTCCTTCATGTTCAGCTCCAATCTGATCGCGCTCTAAGACCGGACACGCCACAAAACATACGACAGCGCCCAGAGCACTCCTGTCCCCGCCGCCCATCCCCAGGCCGCCGGGCCATCGCCCACCGCGAGATGAGCGATCAGCGCGGAGATCAGATTGATAGCGAAGCCCGCATAAGCCCACTCCTTCAGGCGCGACGGCACCGGCGCCACCAACATCGCGATCCCCAGAAACTTAGCCCAGGAGAGTTCCACCCGAAAGTAATCGGGAAAGCCGAGGTGGCGGAAGCTATCCGCCACCTGCGGCAGGTTCAGTTGTGCCCATGCCGTAAAGCCCATCTGCAGACAGAACAGCCCGGTCACCACCCAATACGCCGTCGTTCGGCTTGTGAACATCCTTCCGGCGGCAACCGCCGGCTTTTGCAAAGTCGTTTCCATAATTTACGCCTTCGGGGCGGGGGACCACGATGGCAACTCGACGCCGAACAGCTTCGCGTACTCGCCATTCAGCCGCTGCCAGCCCTCGAACTTCATGGCGTCGGGCCCCACCGTGCGTGGAATCGGACTTCCGCTGAGAAGGTGATCCAGCACGTCGAAACCGATGTGCCACGTGGCCGCGCCCATCGAGATGTACCGCCGGTCGATACTTTGCCACAGCGTCAGTCGCGTGCCGCCGCCCAAAGACTCCAGTTCCCACCGGATTTCGCCAAACTCGAGCACCCGCGGAGCCTCGGCCCGCGTCACCGTGGTCGCCATGGCCACTGGCGCTCCCACCCACTGGAAGTTCACCGTGCTCCCGGCAGCGCCCAGGTTCCCGTCTACTTCAAACGGCGCCCACTCGCGCAATTCCGCGGGATTCGTAAGCGCCTCCCAGACCTTCTCCGGCGAGTGCCGCATCTCTCTCACCAGAATCAGCGTCCACTTATCGCCGTCTTTTTGTACCTGCGCTCCGCTTGCGGTTCCCGGGGTGTACGGACTGTGATCGGGCATTCTTGTCTCCTTTGCTTTCTTCGTCTTTCGCTTTCGCTGCCGTCGCCTTTTCCATGCGGTCGAGATGACGTTCCAGCGCATCCACATGAGCGGACCAGAACCGGCGGAACGGAGCCAGCCATGCCTCCACCTCCCGCAGCGGTTCCGGCCGCAATCGATAGAGCCGGCGCTGTGCGTCCACCGTGGCTTCCACGAAACCGGCGTCGCGCAGCACCCGCAGGTGTCTGGACACCGCCGGCTGCGGCATTTTCAGCTGCCGCTCGATCTCTCCCACCGACTGCTCGGAGGAGACCAGCAGGCTCAATATCGCGCGCCGGTTCGGCTCCGCGATGATCTCGAAAACGGATTCCACTCTCTGTATATACTCTGAATCGTATATGCATGTCAACGTATATACGCGACCGGAGACCAACGATCATTTACACTGAAACGGCAAGTGCGCCAACTGCTGATCTTTCTGTTCTGCGCGGTCGTTTCCGGAGCGCCGCCGGATGTCGACTGGAAAAACTTCACTTATCCGATGGTGGATTCCGCTGTCGCTCGCGAGGTTCGCTGGATGACGACGCGTGCGAAGCAAACCGTGGCTCTGATCGACGGCAGATATGTCGTACCGGACGACTGCGCCGATGACATACACCAATGTCCGCTGATCACCTGGACTTCTGTCAGCCACGGCACGCTGACCGGAGTGAAGCCTGCGGTTGCCGCGGTCGCTTTGACCTGGCACACCGGCGGTACGCAGAACTGGCAGTACGTCTATGTCTTCGCTCTGGAGTCTTCCGGGCCCAGGCTCCTGGCCTGGCTGGAAACAGGATCCAGGTCCACTTACGGGCTCCGCGCTGTGTCCATTGCCGGCGGCGAACTCATCCTCGTGGTCAACGATCCCGATCACGCCCAGGGCGATTGCTGTTCCTCCGGAAGCATAACCACGCGGTATCGATGGAATGGGTCGTCTTTCTCCGTAGTCGGCCAACCACTTCACCAGATCGATCCTCCGAGCTTCGATTGCGCGAAAGCCGCTACTCCGGTCGAGCGTCTCATCTGCCGGGATGCCGATCTGTCTTATATGGACAGCACCATGGCCGACTCGTATCGGAACGCGATCAACGGCGCGTCCGATGAGCGTAAACAAATCCTTCGGCGGCAGCAGGCAGAATGGTTCGCCGATTACAGGCGTGCTTGCAATGCGCCTCTCTCCGATGAGCTGCGGTTCAGCTGCATCCTGCAACATCTGTCCGACCGCATGACCACTTTCCTGAAGTAAAACAACCGTTATCGGGTTCTCACGTCGAAATCAAAAAATCCTTCGTGATGGCGAAACGGCGCTCCCTTCCTCTGGTTGACGGAAAAGTAAGGGCGTCCCTCAACAACCCTGGGAATCAGCGCTCCTGCCGGCCGGTCTTCCGCCAGAAATCCCGCACCCGCCGCGCCGCCCGTTCGCTGCGGTCCCGCGCATGCATCGGAACGCAGACACACCGTTCCTTCCGAGCCCTGAATGACGGCTTTGCCCGCGGCGTCCGGCACGCTGATACTCCACTCCGAAGAAGCCGGCAGGATCACGTGGAACTCCCCCGGTGCTTTCTCCTTAGCGACTGGCCTGTCCGGTGTGCAGCGGGCCCGGTCCGGAAGACAGGCCCACCGTGCAAAGGTGACGCTCGAGTCGACGCTGAACGGAGCGCTGTCAACCTGATCCCGCTCTATTGCCACCTGAACGGTGAAGGAGCCGGAGTTGGTATTCCACTCATAGCCATCCATCACGCCAAGGTACAGGCTGGTAGCTCCCGGCGGTATGAGATAACGCCGCACGGCGCCGCGCGGCGTCTTCCCGTCGCCGATTAAAAACACCTCCCTCAACCGCGGTGACAGGCTGGCGAAATTGCGTCGGTTTCCACAGAAAATTGAGGGCTCGCGGAGTCTTGCCAGCCTCGGGCGATTTGTCGCTCGGAAACACGCCCACTAACGCGTCTAACGGGGCGAACATATCGGAGATTCCGTGTTCCGCCCCGTCGAGATGTCCAACCGGCGTCCCGCCTTTCGGACCGATGCAGACCGGCGGGCACTCCGGCGCATGCTCCATTCCGCCCGTGACCGTGAATATAACCGCAACCGCATGCGCCAGCGTGAGCTTAATAAGGAATGGCGATTGCTTCGGCGCGCTGTCTCCCATGCGCGCGCCGCAGTCCTCGCGGGCATTCGCGCCAGATACGGGTTTGACGTCGCCGGCACGTTCACCGCAAAGTGTTCGGTTTTCAAAGCCTGTCCCGGGAGGGCGGCTGCGGCAAAAATCGCGGCGAAGAAAACCATACGTTTCCGACAGTTTACTTAACGAAACAGCCCCCGGCAACCCGCGACCGCTGTAAGAAACCGCCCGCCGCGAAAGACTATGGGGTTAGATGCCAGCCTCAACACCGGGCGATCAGGATCGGCTCTACCTGGAAGCCCAGGCGGAACACGGCGAGTCCATGCGCCGTCTGGTCCGCGGTTATGAATCCGACGCCGACCGGCAGTGCGACCTTCTCCAGGAAATGCACATCGAACTCTGGCGCAGCCTGCAGCGGTTCGATCGGCGTTGCAGCCTTCGCACCTGGGTCTACCGGGTGTGCCACAACGTCGGCGCCGATCACCTCACCAAACGCCGAAAGCGATCGGAACGCCTCGTCGAACTCGACGCCCTTGCCGCCGACCCCACCGCCCACGCCGGCGAAGCCCTTGAGCGGCATCGCGAAGAGATAGCCGAACTCCAGGCCCTGATTCACCAGCTCACTCCCCTGGACCGCCAGGTCATCCTGCTTTACCTCGAAGGCGCGACCGGCGCCGAGATCGCCGATGTCACCGGTTTGACCCCCGGCAACACGGCCACCAAAATACACCGCATTAAAAAAATACTCAGTCGCGATTTCTCAGGAGCCTCCCATGGACGCCGATAATCATCCCCACGAACTCTGGAACAACCACAACACGGCTCTGCCGCCCCAACCCTCCGCGACCGGAATCTGCGCCCTGGCCCGCCGTCGCGAGCGAGAAAACATCTGGCAAAGGCGACTTGCCCTGCTGGCTCTGGCCGGTCTGGCGGTGGCATTCGCCCACAACACATGGGAAGTCGATCAGCCCTGGGTCCGCGCGGGCCAGGGCTGGATGCTGATCGTCATGACCCTATACCTTGGGAGCGTCATTCGAAATCGCACGAACCGCAAGGCCCCGGACGAAACATGCGCCGCGTTCCTGCTGCGCTCTCTCAAAACGAAGCGCGACGGGTTCCTTGCCGTTCGCCGCGTCGTTCTGCTGACCATCCCGGCCATGCTGGCGAGTTGGTGGGGCGGCGGCCCCGCCCTGAAAGCGCGCGCCATGGGACTCGACCCCGCGTCGCTCTGGTATCGCTACCTGACCAGTGTCTGGCCGATGGTCGCGACGTGCTGCCTGCTCCTGTTCGTCTGGCTCGCCTTCACCGGTGCCGCGAGGAAATCCGCCGCCGAACTGGAAGAACTTCGCGAACGCATCCTCGCCTCATAATCCAGAGCCTGACACAGGCCATCTCGCTCTCAGTCCCGCCTCACCACCGAATCGTGATTTTATGTTTCGCGAAAAGCTCGCGAAGTTCGGCGTCGGTAAAATCGCGCGATTTGCCCTCGGCCGCGGGATCGTCGGCGCCATACGGGCCACCGATCGTTAACTTCAGCTTCGTGAAACTCGGGTCGATACGGATTCGCGCAACGCCTTTCGCGTCTGTCCGGCCAATCGTGCCAAAGCCGCCGCACGTATTGGTCGCCCAATTTCCAAATACATCGACGTCTTTGCGAGGACGCCCATTGCCGTTCAGTACCCGCACGTCGACGTCATCGAAAAGCTCGTCCTCCTCGGTCAGGTTCCACTTTTTCCTGAGAACCAGGTTCGCTTCGGCGCCGGCTTTCAGTCCGGTGTTGGCGGAGTAGGCAACGCCCGCGGGGCCTTCACCGTTCTCTTCGAAATAAGAGACACCGTCGAAGTAAAGCGGAACCAGTGGCGCCAACACTTCCATCGTGCCGGTCTTATCCGTGCGAAGAGTTCCAAGCGGCAAACCTTCGTGAAATCCGCAATGATTCCTGTCCCACAGGTAGATCGAGGTCTCGAAATTCGCGCTGGCTGCCGGACGTCCGTCGGGATAAAGAAGCGTGATGTGACGATTCGTGAGAGGAGGAAGTATCAACTCCGTCTCGCCTGCCGATACCCTAGTTGCCCGCCCGAGGGAGTTCACAGCGGCTGCTAAGTCATTCCACAAAACTTCCGGTGAGATATCCGGCGTCCGACACCACGAATGCTCCCCCAACTGCAGCGCCACCACGTAGCCTTCCGTGTTTGGATGCGGGTTCAGTTCGCGCTTCAGTTTCGCTGTATCCGGTGGCAGCGAAGCCACACCGTTTTCGATTGCCGCCAGTTGCGCTCTTTGCAGGCCGTACCACGAATAACTGTACAGCCAAATCTTGCCGGAAGCGACCTTCTCCGATGAATTTCCAACGGAAATCACGTACTTCTGCCCGGAATTCGGCTGTGCGAACGCGGATGCGTAAGACAGCATCCCCGACAGCGCGAGGGAGAATCTCACGATACGGGCGTAGCCTGCCGGACACGCCCGCATTTCAGGAAGACCTCATGCCGCGTAGTGTACCGCCGGCGTCCCTGGTCATGCCGCATCGCCTGCTCCGGTTCCTCAATTCGCCAAATCCCGTCCTGAGAGGCATACAATGATAGCTGGAACGCCATGCCTGTTACAGCCGTACTATTGACCTTCTTCGTTCTGGGCGCGATTACCGGAACCGCCATCACTCTCTCGTTCTGTCGCCCGTCCTGGCTCTATCCCGGAAAGCCCAAATAAAGAAGAAGCCCCGATAAAGAAGCCCCGATAAATCAGGCGCCCGCCTCCAGACACTCCCTGACCTTGCCGGCCAGTTGTACTGCGGTGTAGGGCTTCGGGAAAAACGCAACCCCTTTCCTCCCCGCGAAACGCATTTCCAGATCCACATTGCCGAATCCGCTGCAGATAAGAACGCGGACGTCCCCCCGGATTTCCAGCATTCGTTCCAGCGTTTTCGCCCCGTCCATGCCAGGCATCGCCACGTCCAGAATCACCAGCGCAATGTCTCCGGATCGCTCCCGAAATACACGAATCCCTTCCGGACCGTCCACCGCGGTCAGCACCTGGTACCCATAACGCTCCAGCGTGGCGCGCGTAAGGCTCCTGACGATTTCCTCGTCGTCGACCACCAGAATCGTACCCGTGCCCCGCGGATCTTTGGCGCCAACATCCCGCGCCGCCTGTTGTTCCGGCCCGGCGGACGGAAAATACACCGTAAATGACGTCCCTTTTCCCGGAATACTGTGAAGCTGAATGGCTCCCTTATGCTGCCTGACAATCCCCGGAAGAGCCGACAGACCAAGACCCCGGCCCGTAAACTTGGTCGTGAAGAACGGATCGAAGATTCTCCGAATCGTCTGCGCGTCCATTCCGCAGCCGTTGTCCTGAACCTCCAGAAACGTAATCGCCCGGCGCGACCGCGTCCGTCAGATAGGAATCCGGCAGGGGCTCGCTGGTAAGCGTTCTGACGCCCGTCCGCAGGCGGATTGCGCCGCCCGCGTCGCCGATCGCTTCCGCCGCGTTGATGATCAGGTTCATCACCACCTGCTGAATCTGACTCGGGTCGGCCAGCAGCAAGGGCAGGTGCTTATCGAGGTCGAGCCGAAGCTGCACGCGGTCGGGAATGGAACGGTTGACCAGTCGGCTGGTCTGAATCGCCATCTCGGTGAGACTTAGCCGTTCCAGGTAGTACCTGCTCTTGCCCGCGTAAGCCAGCAGTTGACGCGTCAGTTCCGCCGCCCGCTCCGCGCCGCTGACAATCACCTGGACGTCCGACCGGGCTGTCCCCTCCGCCGGCATGTCCTCCAGCAAAAGACTGGCGCTTCCCATAATGCCCGTCAGCAGATTATTGAAATCGTGAGCGATGCCCGCGGCCAGATATCCCATGGCTTCCATTTTTTGGGATTGCCGCAACTGCTCCTCGGCGCGCCGGACGTCGGTCACGTCCTCGATCGAGAGCAGGATTCGTTCCTCCGCCTCGAACCGGTATGCATTCACGACCAGCGTGCGCAAACCCCTCGACGGGACGCTGTACTGCACTTCAAAATCACGCACCGACCGGTTTGCCTTCAAAACCTCTTCCAGCAACTGCCGCAGCCGGGAGTCCGCCCAGTGCCCGCCGTCCAGTTCGTAGATATACCGGTCCTGCACATCCGCGGCGGAAAGGTGAAATTCCCGGTAAAAGAAAAGATTTGCTTTGAGCACCCGAAGACTTGGCGACAGCACGACGATTGCGGTGCGAACGGTGTCCACGACGGACTGCGCGAAATGCCCGGCCTGTTCGAGATCGTCGTTGCGGATATGCAGTTCCTGGTTAATCGTCACGAGTTCCTCGTTCGTGGCTTCCAGTTCTTCTTTCGCGCTCTCCAGTTCCTCGTTCAGGCTCTCCAGTTCCTCATTGCCCGCCAGGATCTCTTCATGCGCGGTCTGCGCGTCACCACCGAATCGTATTTTGCGAAAAGCTCCCGAAGTTCCGCGTCGGTAAAATGGCGCGATTATACAGTGCCGCACAAGCACGCATTTCGGGAAAAAACCTCATGCCGGGGAAATGGTTTCGGGAAATTTCGGCAAACAACCGTGCAAGGGGTTTCGCGACCGGCTCTCTGACACCGGTGAACAGCGACCGGCCGGATTACTCCTGCTTTGCGACGGCCGGAGCTTTGTAGGCCATGCTCAGCGTCTTCAGGTAACCGACGGTTGCGTCGTTCCTCACCAGCCGCGCGAATCCATCCTCGTCGCCCTCTTCCTGGTCAGTCGGCAGCGAAGAAACGAACTTTGAAATATCGGCCCAGATCTCATAGGGGTGGTCGGCCTCCACCCAGTTCCACTCCGGCTTTGGCCTGGCGCTTCGGACCCGTTTCGTTATCCAGACTTCGCCTCCTTTTTCCCACGTTTTCAGCGTCATGAAGGCGAACTCCTCCCTCCACTGCAGCATTCGCAGGGTTCCGGGCTCAACAATGTCATAAAGCTTCAAAGGTCCGGGCCGGTTAATCGCCTCGAACACATTACGCCCGGCATAGGCCTCCAGATCGTCCTGGTTCGAAACTAAGAAGGCCACGACGGACGGGCCTATCCGCTGGCGCAACCCGGCTACCCGCCGCCACATGACAGCGTTTTCGGCATTTACCCGCGGAGCAATGAAAGCATAGCCGTTGTTGAGCGCGACGCTCAGCAGCACTCCGGCCGCAACCATCTGTGCCACCCGGCGATTCGCCGGAAAATCCCGAAACATCCACCCGACACTCAGCACAAGAAATGGCAGGGCCGGAAGATAACGCTCCGGCGATCCCGGTTCGAACATGAAAATCGCAAAATACAGAACCGGGCCCAGACCCGCCAGCAGCGCGACCAGTGGCCAGCGAGTGGCGGATCGCCTCCACAGTTCATGCAGCAGGCAGAGTACAAACACGTAAAAAGCGGCCAGTTTCAGGCCTGTCGGCGCCAGATCCGGAATCGTGACGGGGGCGTACGGATCGTGCCGCAGAAAACGCTTAAAGAGAATTCCTTCTTTTCCAAGAAAATAAAACGAGCGGGGCACCCCCGTGGCAGCCCGCAACAGGCGATTGCTCTGAGCCCACTGGTGACCCGAATCGTCGTACCAGGCCTTTACCTCGGCCGCGGATTTCAGGTGTCTCGCCGCGCCTCCGAGGCAATAAGCGCCAATGAGCACGGTAGCTGAAATCACGGCGAAACGGATGAACTGCCGGAAGTCGGGTTTGGAAAAGGTTTCGCGATCGTTCCGGCGGAGGTCACCCGGAAACGCGGCAACGAAGGCGAGCCCGAGCCCCGCCAGCACATAAGGAAACCAGACCAGCGCGGACAAGGCATAGAAAACCGCCGCTTTGATGGAAGCATTCTTTCGGAGAAAATAAAGACTCAGGGACAGGCACGCCAGACCCGGAATATAGGCGGTCCCGGTTTGTGATAACAGCCAGACCGGGTGTGTACATGCCATGGCAAGCGTCACGAGAGCCGCCGTGCGCGATGTCGTCCAGTCGGTCAGCATGAGGTACCAGACCACCACGTTCACCACGCTGCTCAGAAGCGACACGAGCATCAGAGAGGCCGACGCCTGCATATAGGGTGTCCAGTCCGTCAACGCGGAAAACGCCGAACCGCCGAGCGTGGCCAGCGACCACCCCAGTGGCCTCCAGAGCAAGTGCCCGAATTCCCATAATGTGTTGCCTCGGCCAAACGGGGATTTGCCAAGGTGTTCGGCGATGTTGAAGGCGTAATAGGGAGTGTCCGAGAGGGTAACCGGCCGGGTTACCGCCAGCAGCAGGGAGAATGCCAGCGCGACCAGAAAACACTCCCTGAGTTTGTTCGAATTCATCGTGTTTTCGGGTGTGCTCCCGGTGGATTCCTCGTCTGGGTTCGCCCCTGGCATTCTCGTCCGCCTTTCGGTGCCGTTCACCTTATTCTACGTGTGAGCCCGTGATGAGCAATACCGTCGTGATTGCGGCGCGAGAAAACACAACCGGTCGGCGATTCACTCGCGATCCGCCCTCCCGGACCTCGGGGAAACTGTAAAATCGGCACTTTGTTTCAAATTTGCTAAATGTAAAATGCCGTTTCTTGAGGAACCGCTCGGGTTGCAGCCGTCGGACTCGGCTGAACGGGACGGAACGGCTTCCGTCGCGGTGTCCGGCGAATCCGCAGTTCCAAAGAAGTTCAGGAGCCGTCGGGCGCGGCACCGCAAAGCGTGGCCTCCCATTCGGCCGTCTCCGGCGGCTGAAACACCGCGATTGTCCAAAATCATAGCAGACTTCCGGATCCTGATATTTTTCGCAACTCTATCGGTTTGTGATATAACCGTTCCTGAGTATGGATCGAACCGGACTTCCTCTGCCCCCGGCGGCGTTTTTCATCCTCTTCGCGCTGGCGGGCGGAGAGAAGCACGGGTACGCCATCATGCGCGAAACGCGTGAACTGTCGGAAGGCGATTTCGAGCTCGGGCCCGCCACGCTCTACACGACGATTCAGCGGCTGCTGGATTCGAAGTGGATCGTCGAGGTGACCGGCCCGGAAAGCGGCGACAGCCGCCGCCGCTATTACGACTTGACGAAGCAGGGCCGCGATATTTTCGACATGGAGCTGAAACGTATGGAGGCGATGGTGCGGAAATCGAAAGCGCTGCGACTGGAGCGCGCGGAGCCGGCGCAATGATCGGTTTAATGCGGTGGAGCATATGGATTTACGCGGCGCTGCTGCCCTTGTATCCGGCGGAACTGCGACAGGCTTTCGGCGCGGACATGACAGCTGCCTTCGCCGAAGATCTGGAGGACGCCGCGCTTCGAAGAGGTATCGCGGCCGTGGTTCGCGTCTGGTGGCGCGCCGCGCGGGAACTGGTGCACATCGCCCTGCCGGCTCAGTTCGGCAAGCCCATGGTGGCCGTGCCGCTGGTGATCTTCGCGGTGAGCGAAACCATGTGGAGCCTGCAAATGCTGTTGGCAACCCACGCGAAGCCCGGAATCTTCCCGCTGCATCTGGTGCCCTTCGTGGTGGGAGTGCCCAGTCTGGCCAGTGCCCTGACCTCCATGGCGGTCGTCTACGCGGGCGGGCGCAGTCTGCCTTCGCCCCTGCGCCTCGGAGGCCATCATGCTTGAAGTGGTTCATCTGACGAAGCGCTTTCGCGCCACCACGGTGGTGAACGATGTGAGCTTTACGGTGCGCGCCGGAGAGATTGCGGGCTACCTCGGCCCGAATGGCTCGGGCAAATCCACCACGGTCAAAATGATGACCGGCCTGCTGCATCCCACCGAAGGCCAAATCCTGTTTCTGGGCAAGAATCTGCGGCAGGATTCCACGGTCTTTAAACAGCGGCTCGGGTATGTGCCGGAGGAGCCGCATCTGTATGGCTACCTGACCGGCCTCGAATACCTGCAGCTCGCCGGCGGCCTGCGCGGCCTGCCCGAAAAACAGGTGGACGACCGCGCCAATCAGCTTCTCGAACTGCTGTCCCTGCGCGACGCGCGCTGGGCGCCGATCTCGTCCTACTCCAAGGGGATGAAGCAGCGTGTGCTGATCGCCGCGGCGCTGCTGCACGATCCGGATCTGCTGATCTTCGACGAGGCGCAGTCGGGTCTCGATATCGCCAATGCGCTGCTCTTCCGGCATCTTCTGCGGGCGCTCGCCGCGCGCGGAAAAGCGGTGCTCTATATCTCGCACGTGCTCGAACTGGTGGAGAAAATCTGCGACCACATCATCGTGATTTTCAAGGGCCGCATCGTGGCGGATGATTCGGTCGCCCGTCTGCGCGAACTGATGCAGTTACCCAGCCTGGAACAGATTTTCGCGCAGCTGGTGCAGCAGGAAGACATGGAATCGCGGGCCCGCGATATCGCGGAGCTCATTTCGAGGTAACAGCGGAGCTGATGTTGAGATGGAAATGACACCCTTCCGCAGACTGGTGAACCTGTTTCAGGCGCGGTTCTTCGAAAATGACGACGTCTCGCCCGACGGCGGCTTTGAGACCAATGTCTATCAGGTAATGGGTTTCCTGGCCGCGCCCGGCTTCTTCATTACCTACCTGTTCATGCCCGCACTTCTGGAGATGGCCACCAAACACCAGAGCCCCGGCACCCAGAGCGCGCTGCGGATCTTCCGGCTCTTCTTTCCGGCCTTCTCGTTCGCCGTGGTGGGCTTCGCGACGTTTTTCGAATGGGACAAACTCTTTCCGGACCGCCGCGATTTCCTCATCCTCGGTCCCTTTCCCATCCGCCTCCGGACGATGTTTGCGGCGAAAATTTACACGCTGGCGGTCTTCCTCCTGATGCTCATCGGCGCGATCAACTTCTTCCCCAACGTCTTCGGTCCGCTGCTGATGCTGGCCATCCCGGCGGTTCATGAGGCCGGGTATCTGCGAGTGGTCGGTTCGCAGGTGGGATCCACCGCCGGAGCCTCGCTGTTCGCGTTCTTCTCGGTCGCGGCCCTGCAGGGCGTGCTGATTAATGTGACCACGCCTTACGTGTTCCGCAAAATCTCGCCGTGGATCCAGATGGCCGGCATGTGCCTGATGATCCTGGCACTGTTGCTTTACCCGGTGTGCGCCATGCTCCTGCCCGCCGCCATGATGACCGGAGCGCGCTGGGTCTGGCTCGTCCCGCCGGTTTGGTTTACCGGCTGGTACGATCTGCTGCTGCCGCCCGGGAACGCCTTCTTCTTGCCTCTGGGATGGTTTGCCCTAAAGGCGCTTGGCGCCGTCGTCGCGCTGTTTTGCGCTTCCTGGGCACTGGGATTCCGGCGCCATTACCGGCGCACGCTGGAGGCCGAAGATACCGAAATCCGCACACCCCGCGCCAGTCTCTTCGACCGGCTCTCCGGTTCCCCGGAACAGTCCGCTATCTTCCGGTTCACGGGCCGGATGCTCGCCCGCAGCGCCACGCACCGGCTGTTTCTGGCCTGTTACTGGAGCGTCGGCCTTGCCATCGGTTTGCTCACCGCCGTGGTGGTGAGCGGCGGACACGTGGGCCTGTCCGAAGACGGACTCCGGTCCCTGCCGTTGCTGATCGCATTCTTCGTCGTGTCCGGCTTCCGCGCCGCCTTCCAGTTCCCGGCGGAGTTGTCCTCGAACTGGTTATTCCGCATCACCGAGGACCGCTGGGCGGAAACCTCTCGCCGCGCCACCAGAATCCGTGTACTTGCCAGCGGCCTGATTCCGGCTCTGGTGCTGTTCCTTCCGTTCGAAATGGCGCATTGGGGCCTGGTCGCCGGCGCTTACCATGCCGCTTTCCAGTTGGCCACCGGCGCGGTGCTGGTGGAAATTCTGTTCTGGAGTTTCGACAAGGTGCCTTTTACCTGCTCGTGGTTCCCGGGTAAAGTCAGCCTCGCGCTGCTGGCGGGTGTCTATCTGTACGGCTTCACCGAATACGGGTTCCGGATGGCCGATCTGGAGAGATTGATCGAAAACCATCCGGTATATGGCTTCCCGTTCTTCGCGGCGGCGGCAGTGGCGCTGGTCATCTTCCACCGCCGCCGGCCCCGCGCGTCAGCGGTTCGTTTTGATGGCAACGAACCGGAGATTCAAAGTCTGAATCTCACGTGATAATGAGGATACGAAGCGGACGGCTGCCCGGATGTTTCCCGGCTCGCGGCATGAGCGGTCACGGGAAGTCTTCGTCTGTCCCGTTTTTGCCGCTGAATCTGAACTGCCTGATAAATTTGAATGAAATGGGTGAAAAAGCTCCTGCGGGGAATCGCGAACTGGCAGGCGCCGACGAGATTCACTTCCGGCAGGACTCCGCCGCGACTCTTTATCTGGATTTACTGAAACACGTCCTGACGCGCTCCGTGGCTCCCGAAAAACTGCAGTCCGTCGCCAGAGACCCGGCGGCGCGAACCCAGCCCCTCCACCGCGCTCTGTGCGCCGTACTGCAGCCCCTGCTGGCGGTTTTCGGTCTTGAACTCGCGCGTGCTTATAGCGAAGACCGCCGCGCGCAGGGCAAAGACTGGCCCGCCGAAGCGGAGACCATGGTTGGCCTCGCAAGGCTGCAGAACCTGCAGGATTGCCTGACCGACGTGCTCGTCCGGGGTGTTCCCGGCGACGTTATTGAAACCGGCGTTTGGCGCGGCGGCGCTTCCATCTTCATGCGCGCCGTTTTGAAAGCGCTCGGAGACCGGTCCAGAACGGTTTGGGTCGCCGATTCGTTTGAAGGACTCCCGCGGCCGGACGGACGCTACGCCCAGGATGCGGGCGATCAGTTCTGGACCTACAGCGATGTTCTCGCTGTTTCCCTCGATCAGGTTCAGACGAACTTCCGCCGTTATGGCCTCCTCGACGATCAGGTCCGATTCCTCAAAGGCTGGTTCAAAGACACGTTGCCCTCCGCGCCCTTCGATCGCTTCGCGCTGATTCGTCTCGATGGCGACATGTATTCCTCCACCATGGACAGCCTCCGGACCCTCTATCCCAAACTCTCGTCCGGCGGCTATGCCGTGATCGATGACTTCTTCTCGGTTCCCGCGTGCCGCCAGGCCGTGGAGGATTATCGGGCCAGTCACGGGATTCGCGAACCCGTTCTCCAAATCGACTGGTCCGGCGCTTACTGGAAAAAGCTCTGATGCCGGTTCCCGAGACCGCCACCTGTCCCCTGTGCGGCTCCCCCGGCACGCCGGTCTTCAAACAGCGCGATCTCTATTGCGGCTGCGAGGGCGAGTTTGAGCAGAGCCGTTGCGCCGCGTGCGACTTGTTCTTTCTCTCCTCGCGTGTGCCGGAAACTGAAATTCACCGCTACTATCCGGCTACCTACACCCCTTGGCGCCCGGTCCGCTACAGTTCACTGATTTACCGCCTGGCCGGTGCCCTCGCCATTCCCCAAAAAAGACGCCGTCGCATCCAGCGTTTCATTGCAGGCGGCCGCATCCTCGATGTCGGTTGCGGGACCGGCGCGTTTCTCGCCGCGCTGGACGACGCCGCATGGCGCAAGTTCGGAATGGACGTGACGCTGCCTGTCGACATTCCCTGCGCCGGCGAGTTCCACACCGGATACTTCGACCGCGAACCCGTCCCCATGGAAGCCGTGCACGCCATCACCATGTGGCATGTGTTTGAACATCTTTATCACCCGCTCCAGGCCCTGCGCAATGCCGCCGCGATCCTCCGTCCGGAGGGTTATTTGTTCATCTCCATTCCGAATCCGCACAGCTTCGACGCCCGCCTGTTCGGCAGATTTTGGTGTGGCTGGGATGTCCCGCGCCATATTGCCACCTACTCCCGTGCCGCTATCTCGTCCATGCTGGAGCGGGCCGGGTTTCGCCTTCACGCCGTGGTGCCGGAATCGGGTGGAGTCGACTGGTGTTTCGATATCGGCTTTCTGCTGAAGGCGTTTGGACACCCGTCGCGCCTGCATGAATCTCTCGTGCTCCGGGTTCTGCTCTCGCCGCTCGCCTGGCTCTCCAACCGGTTCGGGCGCTCGGGTTCCACTCTGTATGTCGCCCGCAGAGCCGCCTGACGTCGAACCGGTCCGCCGCCGCGCCCGGCGGCACATGTAAGCCCGCTAACCGAATCGCCTCCCCAAAAGCTGCGCTGTCCTGCCTTCCTCAGCCATAATCCAGGGGAGGCGATGAGTTTCGTGGCAGGATCGGGTCTTCCGGAAGCGTCGCCGCGCGGTGCTGTTCTCAACCGCGAAACCCGCGTCCCTGCGGCGAACGCAAAGTCCGGCTATCTGCCTGCTCTCGACGGATGGCGGGCCATCGCGATCCTCGCTGTCATGTTTGTTCACGACCCGGAAATTCACCGGCTCGGACCTCTCTCCACACGGCCGCTCCACGTGTTTGGCTGGGCGGGCGTCGATCTCTTCTTCGCCATCAGCGGCATTCTCATCTGTTCCCGGCTGCTCGAAGAAGAGCGAAGCCGCGGCGCCATCTCGCTGCGCGGCTTCTACGTCCGCCGCGCCTTCCGCATTCTCCCCGCCGCGTACGCCTTTCTGTTCGGTTATCTGCTGCTTTGCCTCACAGGGCAGCTTGTCTTCGATTTCACGGGCTGGGCCGCCGCGATCCTGATGGTGCGCAACTTCTTCGGGTTTATTCCGCCCCCGAAGATCTACACCGACCATTTCTGGTCGCTCTCCGTGGAAGAACACTTCTATCTGCTTCTTCCGGGCCTGCTCGTTCTGGTTCGCCGCCACAGGGCACTCTTGCTGGCGGTCTTAGCCGTGACCGGGTGCTTGTGGTCCATGTGGCTCATTCCGGGATGGAAAAACGACGGCGTTCTCATCTGGCGCACCGACATGCGTCTGCACTCTCTTCTGTTTCCGGCGCTGCTCGCTGTCATTCTCTTTCAACCCGCCGCCCGCGACCTCTTCCGGCGATGGCTGCACCCGGCTGTCGCCCTCGCTCTGTTCGCCGGATTCTACTTCCTGTTTCACCGCTTCGGACCTGATCAAAGCATCCGGCAAATCGTCATCCCGATCTGTTTTCCCCTCATCGTCGCGAGCACCATGCTCCACCCGCAATCCCTTCTCGGACGCGCTCTGGAATTCACCCCGCTCCGGTTTGTGGGCCGGCTGTCGTACAGTCTGTACCTGTGGCAACAGATCTTCGTGATTCGAACCGGCGGCCCCATCGGCGCCGGCCTGGCCCACCTGCAGGTCTTTCCCCTGAACTATCTGGCTCCATTCGGTTGCGCCATCGCCAGTTACTATCTTCTGGAAAAGCGGCTCATCCGCGCCGGACATCGCCTCGCACCACCGGCCACGCCCGGCCATCCCGGTCTCTGACCCACCGCTCAATTTTCTGTCAGGTTGACTTGACAGTTGGGCTCTGCTGAGGTAAGGTAAACATTACAATAAGTCAAAAAGATGCGACACCATGCAAGAGGCCCTGTTGAAAAATAGATTGCGCGTATTGCGGGCGGAACGGGAGTGGAGTCAGGGTGAACTGTCTCAAAAACTCGGCGTCTCCCGGCAGGCCATCAATGCCATCGAAACCGAAAAACACGATCCCAGTCTTGAACTCGCGTTCCGGATGGCGAAGCTGTTCAAACTGCCCATAGAAAAGATCTTTACACCCGAAACGGAATAAATCAGAAAAGGAGAAAAATATGTCAGTTCTTCAGAATGTGAATTCGCCGAGGCCGATGAGCCTCAAACTCGCGACCCGATTTATGGCGGGCGGCGTCGCCGGAGCGGCTCTCGGATTCGCCGTGATGAAGTCCGCCACGAGCCTGCACGTCTCTCCCAAAAGCATGACCTGGGCGGATTTCCTGGCCGTTTGGATCGGGATCACCTATCTGGGAATCGGACTGGCCACGTACGCCATTTCGTTCAATCGAAAGGAACTCGCACGGAATCTGGAAGGCATGGAGGCGCGGCTGCCCGCCACGCCGTCCGAGGTCCGGACCTCGCGGCTCCAGTCCGTCACGTTAGTGCTGGCCGGAATCATGATGCTCTTGCCTGTTTTCGCCATGGGGTCGCTGTCCGCGATCCCGAATATGCGGGAACTCATTTTCCTTGGAATCGCGATCCTGTTCGCGCTGCAGACCAGCGCGAACGTCATGCTTTGGCGCGGCGCCGATGAGTTCCTTCGCCGGCTCCTGTTGCTCACCTGCGCCGTCACTTTCGGCATCGGTCAGGCGCTTCTCTTCCTGCGGGCAGCCGCGGAGCATTTGGGCCTGGTGGCGCCCGTCTCCGCCTGGGAAATCCTCACCCTGATGATGACCCTTTACATCGCGACCGGCACCTGGCTGTCGATTCGCAACCGCCCGGGTTCGTCTGATTGCCTCAATTCGTAGACAGGTTTTATCTTTCGCCGCTGCTATACTCGGACTATTTTTCAAACGGAAGCGGAGGTGCTTTCTGAGACTGAGATTCATCGGAACAGGCGCGCTCCTCGTCTTATTCCTTTCCCCCGGGGCCGAAGCGCGCCTCGTCAGACTTCGCGTTGAGCGTCGCGCGAAAGTCCTGAACGGAAGACCGTTCGGCTCCGCGGGCCCCTACGAAAAACTCGCCGGCAAAGCGGAGTTCGCCCTCGACCCGTCTCTGCCTCTGAACAAAAACATTGTCGATCTCAGCCTCGCCCCGCGCAACGCGCGCGGCGAAGTCGAATTCACCGCCGATTTTTACCTGCTCAAGCCGGTGGACCCCGCCCGCGGCAATAACCGCCTGTTCTATGAGGTGGGCAACCGCGGCGGCAAGAGCATGCTGCGAACCTTTCAGAAGGCCAAAAACAGCCCCGATCCGGAAACGGAAGCCGACTTCGGCGACGGCGCCCTGATGAACCAGGGCTACGCGTTGCTCTGGATGGGCTGGCAGTGGGACGTGCCCGATGGCCAGATGCGCATGGACATGCCCATCGCCACGGACAACGGCAAACCGATCACCGGCCTGGTCCGCGGCAATTTCATTCCCAACGCGAACGCGCCCGTGCAGCCCCTCGCGGACCGCAATCATCGCGCCTACCCGATTGACGACCCCGCCAGTCCCGACAATTTCATGACCGTGCGCGACCGGCCGGCCGACGCCCCGCGCACCATCGCTCGCTCGAAGTGGCACTTCGTCGGCGATTCCGGCGTCGCGGCCGATGGCGGCTTCGAACTAGGCCGCATCTACGATGTCGTCTACCGCGCCCGCGATCCGCGCGTGGTGGGCACGGGTCTCGCCGGTACGCGCGACATCGTCAGCTTCTTCAAATACGACCAGACCGACGCGAATCCTCTGCCCAATATTCATGTCGCCTACGGCTGGGGCGTGTCGCAGAGCGGCCGGTTGCTGCGGCATCTTCTCTACGAAGGCTTCAACGAGGACGAGCAACACCGCAAGGTGTTCGACGGCGTCATCGACGAAGTGGGCGGCGCGGGCCGGGGCTCGTTCAATCACCGCTTCGCGCAGGCCTCTCGCGATGCCGAGCAGTTCTTCAACGTCTTCTACCCCGCCGACATGTTTCCTTTCACCGACGGACCGGAGACCGATCCCGAAACCGGCCGGACGGATTCCCTGCTGGGCCGCGCCGTCGCGCGCCACGTCGCGCCAAAAATCATTCATATTTTCAGCAATTCCGAGTATTTCAACCGCGCCGGTTCGCTGATTCATACCGACCCGGCAGGCACGCGCGACCTCGAGCCCCCGGCCGATTCGCGTATCTATTTCATCTCTTCCGGACCTCACGGAGCCGGTCCGTTCCCGCCCACACAGCCCGCCGGCGCGGCCGCACTGAACAATCCGGTCGACCGCAGTCCCGTCGTCAGGGCGTTACTGCAAGACCTCGATGCCTGGGTAATCGACGGAACCCCCGCGCCTCCGAGCCGCATACCGCACATCGCCGACGGAACCCTGGTGCCCACCGAAAAGGCCGGCTGGCCGGTGATCCCCGGCGTGAAATTCCCGGTTCCTTATCTGAAGACCTATCGCCTCGATTTCGGCCCGGACTGGGAGAAGGGCATCGTCGGAAACGAGCCGCCGAAGACCGGCAAGCCTTTCGTCGGCCTGGTGCCCGCAGTCGATCGGGACGGGAACAGCCGCGCCGGAATCCGCCTCCCCGCCATCGAACTGCCCGTCGGCACCTACGGCGGCTGGAACTTCCGCAGCCCGTCGATTGGTTCCGCCGACCAGCTTTTCGGCGAGATCGGCTCTTTTCACCCCTTGGCGCGCACAAAAGCCGGGCGCCTCGCAAGCGGCGATTCGCGCCTCTCCATCGAGGAACGCTACACCAGCCGCGAAGAATACCTGGCCAAAGTCTCCTCCTTAGCCCGGCAAATGATCGGCGACCGGTTGCTGCTTCCCCAGGATCTGCCGGACGTAGTCGGTCAGGCCGCGGCACTCTACGACTGGGCCACCCAACCGGCTCGCAAGTAAGTGGGGCATCAATCGAAGTTTGTTACTGTGCTGCCCGATACCTATTAACTGCCCGGTCAAAGGCAGGATGGTCGAAAGTGTGAGATGCTGACTCCACCTGAAACCGAGGAAAATTGATGAAATATACAAGTGTCTTATCGGGCGCGCTGTTCCTGCCCCTGCTTGCTTTCTGCCAGGGAGACGATCGGGGCTCCGAAAATTCGAGGGTGCCCCAGAATGCGGGGATTAACTGGGCGAAGGGCGCCAACCCAGGCGCCGCCGGCCCCGACAATGCCGCCGGCCCCGGCAACGCCGGTACGAGGTCGGCGAACATGCTGTACCACAACGGCAACATCATGCCCACTGCCGTCATTCAGAGCATCTTCTGGGGTACTTCCTGGGGCAGCTACAGCGGCGACAAGATCACCGGCATGGACGCCTGGTACACCGGTTTTTCTAACTCCAACTACGCAAAAACTGTCGACGAATATACCGGGGCCAACGGGACAGTCGGCGCGACCACATCTTACACGGGCCATGTCATCGACACCAGCGCGAGCGCCGGCGGCGGCAACACGGCAACCATTCTGGCCGAGGTGTGCAAAGTCATTAAGAACTCGCCGGAACCACATGGCAACGGCTATTATCCGGTCTATACCGATACTCCCCGCGGAAGCGCTGGTTACTGCGCCTGGCACGCTTCCGGCACCTGCCCCGGCAGCAGCACGGTTCTGCAGTTTGCCTACTTCTTTAAGCTGGATGGCGATGCGGGGTGCGACCCCGGCGATACGTCGGGACTCCATTCCCAGGGACTTGCGGCCATAGCGAACGTCAGCGGCCACGAACTCTCCGAAGCCCGCTCCGACCCCAGCACGACCTCATCCACCGGAAAGCCGGGCTGGTATGACGCGTCGGGCAACGAAAACGGCGATAAGTGCGCCTGGTCGTTCGGCGCTCCGCTCGTCACATTTTCGAACAGTTCGCAGTGGAAAATTCAGGGCGAATGGTCCAATGCGGCTTACACGGCGGGTACCGGCTACCCCAACAGGTCGGGCCAAAAGGGCTGCCTCAGCGGCAATTAATCCGGTCATTTCCCCGAACCTGCAACTTTGGTCGCCCCGGGAGTTTTTATTTCCAGCGAAACTGCGTCCGTCAGCCGTTCGACGTCATAACTCCAGCGGGTGTCGGATATTTCCAGTGCGTTGAGAAATGCGAGGGGCTTCAGATCTTCGGGCAAATCCTTCGCGGACGGCATCGGGGTGCCGCCGAGGAGCACGGGAATCACCTTCAGGCCTTTCTCCAGGGCGAGGCGAACTTCCGTGCGAACCAGATCGTCCGGATCGTGTAGTCGGGGGACGCCGGCGTCATTTTCCGCGGAGATCCAGTGGCGCCCAATCAGGATCAGAGCGATCTTCGACCTTGACAGGGCTTCGTGAATCGCCGTCACGAAGTTCGTGCCCGCGGCGATATCGGTGATGTCCATGAAGATGTCGCCGGAAGCATGGAGGTGGGCGGAAAGATCCTCTTCCAGCCGGCCCGCATAGGCGGACGAATCCGCGCGGCGATAGCTGATGAAAACACCGCAGCGGATCCGTCCACCGCGGCGTGTCAGAGCGGCTTTCTCCGGCGGGTCCACCGGCACGGAGGGCGGACGAACCAGCCGTTCGTCGACCGTCGCCAGGAGCATCCGGAAGAGGCGCAGGGAAACAGCGGTCAGCAGCCAGGCAAGCATTCCCATCGCCGCGAGATAGCCCGCGAAGTACAGGCCGTGCGCGGGATTGACTACGGGGAAGGCGACGACCATAAGGAAGAAGAAGGCCCAGAAGAACAGCCATGTCGCGCGATTGTCGCCGGTGGGCCAGAAGGCATTGGATGCGAACTTCGCGGCCACATAGTCGATTTCCTGAGCGGAGGGCTGTTCGCCGTATGGCCAAAGCGAGTCCGGCAGGAATTCGCGCAGGTAGGCCGTGACGGTCGCCTCCGGAGTCAACGCGTGCTTTCGGGGAATACGGGGCAGGAGTTTGATGGCGGCCGGCAGCGAGAGGATGAGCATCCCCGCGGCCAGGCCGGCCGGCATGGCAATCTGTCCGCCGAGACTGAACAACTGTTTCCACGACGACACCAGTGGATCGGGGTGTGAGCCAGCCGGAAACCAGACATTCACGAAGCGGCTGGCGATCATGAAAAGTGCCCCGATTGCGACGCAGGAGATCTGCGTGTTGAGCGGCTGATTCGCGCGCCGGAAGCCGAAGCAGCGTTCCGGGTCGTCGAGGTCGATGACAATCCGTTCGGCCCGCTTCCCCGTGTGCACTCGTCGCTGGTAGATCAGGTCAAGGAACACGATGTTGTGGCGCAGGCAGAGCAGCGCGAAGTAAACGCCCGCGAAGACCGCCCAGAATTGCAGGCTGTAGGCAAGGACCACCACCAGCAGGTTCTGCCAGGGCCCGGTTACTCCGTCGAGAAACATGGTGGTCCAGTCCGAACCGTAGGCGAGCGGCAGATCCGCGGACAGGTCAGCGCCTGACAATCGCTTCCAGTACAGATACAGAACGGGCGCTACGTCGGCAAGATCGATGGCCGCCGAGATTCCGGCCGCCGTCAGGGCCAGGCGGGGCGACAGGATGGCCCGGCGCAGGAGGGCATAGGCGGCCTCCCGTCCCTTTGCCGTGTCCACCAGCGTGACGATTTTCGGCAAATCCGCAGCCGGCTTTTCGTCTATTACCGGTGCGATCCGGTACGCCAGTCGCCGCAGGGCGAACAGCAGAATTGCGGGGAACAGCGAGAGCAGGATCCAGTTGATTTTGGACAGAAACCCGTAGACGACCACATCGCCTTTCGTGTAGTTCCCCACGACTCCGGTGGCCAGCGCGGCGACAATGGGCAAAGCGCCGGCCGCTGCGGCGACAGAATAGTCCAGTCGGCGGCGAGGGTCGAGAAGTTTAAGAATCATCGAAGGAGATCACGGACAATCTTGCGGCCTTGAAAAAAAGCGGAGAAGGGGTGGCCGAAGGTTATTGAATCACGCCGCCGAAGGGAACGCAAGGCTCCCAACATCATCACAACAGATCCGTCCTGTAACGACGAATCCCTCGGGTTGGTCCGCACCTGGAGCGTTCCGGGCGGCAACAGCGAGGACGTGACCGACCATCTGATCCTGCCAGAAAGGCGCGGGGCGTCAGGCGCGCCGGGGTTGCACGGAGCCGGCGGACCCCTGGGTAGCGAGCCCAGGCGGGTGAGCGGCTCAGCCTGCTGGTGGGCTCTGAGAGGGCAGCGGCCGGACGAACGATGCCGACTTGTCCTCGCGTGTGCGATGGCCAGCGAGATCCGATGAACAGACTTCTTATATTTGCCTGCCTATTAATACCGGATTGTTGAGATGCCATACGAGGAAAGGGAGGGTCTTTCTTCTTATGAGAGCGGACGGAGAGTCAGGCGGTCTTTTTGAGTGGCGGCTGGGGCTTCGAGGCGAGGCGCCGGGCTTCGGCGAGGCGGGTTTGGCGGTCGAGGTGGCGGGTGATTTCGGGAGCTGAAAAAGCGAAGCCATCGGGTTGGGGATCGTAGGTCTTTCCTTTGGATGCAGCGAGTCGGGCGAGGAGCGCGGCCTGTTCAAGGGCTTCGGCGCGGGAGGCGCGGCGTTCGGCCTGGAGGCGGTTGAGTTCGGCGATGTTGCGCTGGAGATTGCGGTGGATGCGGCCTTCGTAGAGGGAAAGGAGACCGATCTCTTTGGCGTCGTTCAGGAACGTCTGCGCCTGGGTGAGGGCGTTGTTGGTGCGTTCGTCGGCGTCTTCGAGTTCGACGGGATTGTTGAGCTGGCCGAGGGCGAAGATGTTCTCCTCAATGGCGCGGGCACGGTTGAGGCGCCACTGGTCGTTGGCGATTGCTTTGGCGAGGTTGCGTTCGGTATCGGTGGCGGGGTGGTAGGAATCGACGATGAGGCGGGTGTGGCGTTCGAAGGCCTTTTGGTCTTCGTGGGGCATGAGGACGGTCTGGCCGGTGAGGCCGTGGCGGATGCCGTTGAGGCGGGTGCGCTGTTTGCCTTCGGGGGTGCGGGGGCCGGTGGAGGCCTGGGCGTTTTGGCGGTTGGCGGCGAGCCGGGCTTCGGTGATGGCGGCGGGTGCTGACATGGGTTGCTCCTCGGTTGAGGTTTTAGCACGGGGTTCGCGGGGTGGGTGGGTAAGTTGTTGAAAGGATTGAGGAGATTTGTTGTGATCGTTTCAGGTCTGATCGCCGGTCTGTGTGGCGATATCTTAAGAACCATGCTGACTCGTCTTCGCGTGTCCGGTTTTAAGAATCTGGTCGACATCGATATCAGCTTTGGCCCATTCACGTGTATTGCCGGGGCCAACGGAGTCGGTAAGTCCAACCTGCTGGATGCAATCGTCTTTCTCAGCAAACTGTCTGACGGATCTCTCAACGAGGCCGCTCTTTCGGTGAGAGATCAGGGAGCGCGGACCGGCGATATTCGGGGCCTTTTTCACCACGTCGGTGAGGAGTACGTCGAGGAGATGACGTTTGAAGCGGAGATGATTATTCCGGAAACCGGAACGGACGATCTGGGTCAACAGGCCACGGCAAGCAGCACGTTCGTGCAATACGCAGTGAGTCTGCGATACAGACGAGACGAGGGTTCCCGCGCGATGGGTTCTCTGGAACTTGTGAAAGAGGAACTGAAGCACATCACGCTCGGGGAAGCGACCCAACACCTTCCCTTTGCACCTTCGCGCGCATGGCGTAACAGGTTTATCAAGAATCAACGCCGAACGCCAAAGTACATCTCGACCGAGGGTTCCGGCGAAGATCGGGTAATTAATGTCCACCAAGATGGCGGCAGCAGCGGGAAACCCCAAAAGTTGCGAGCCGCAAATTTGCCGCGTACGGTTCTGTCCGCATCCAATTCGGCGGAATCTCCGACGGCGACACTTGTCAAGCGGGAGATGCAGTCGTGGCGCCTGTTGCAACTGGAGCCATCCGCACTTCGAGAGCCCGATCATTTCACAGCTCCGGTGGAGATGGCGAGCGATGGCGCGCATCTTCCCGCAGCCATGTATCACCTTGCCAATTTTCCCAACGGCGGGAACGTTGACTCCGCCGCAGTCTACACCGAATTGGCCAACCGCGTGTCCCAACTTCTGGACGATGTCCGATCCGTGCATGTCGATCGTGATGAACGGCGCCAGCTTCTCACCGTTTATGTCGGGGGCCGGGACGGAACGACCTATCCTGCCCGCTCCCTGTCAGACGGCACCCTGAGGTTCCTCGCACTGGCTGTGTTGTCCATCGAGCCCGATTCGAGAGGGGTCATTTGCATGGAAGAACCGGAAAACGGAATTCATCCTGAGAGCATACCGGCGATGATTCAGTTGCTTCGTGACCTGACTACCGAGGTCGGTGAAATGGAGCAGCCACATCAGGAAAACGGTCTTCGCCAGGTCATCATCAACACTCACTCGCCGTCCGTGGTCATGCAGGTTCCGGAGGACAGCCTGGTAATGGCTGAACCCGTTGAAATCACCAGGGGAAATCATACGTTCAAGGCGCTCCAGTTACGCAGTCTCACTGGCACCTGGCGTGAGAAGACCGGCTGTATGAGCACTATCTCGAAAGGGCGGCTGCTGGCGTATCTGAATCCGGTAGCGCGGGATGGTCAAGACAGCCCCCAAAGCAGTCGTCGTGTTATCGATCGTCCCGACATTCAGCAATACAGATTCGACTTTGCCGAGATCGCCAGGTGATTTACACGCTTGCCGCGGAGGGCTCGTCGGACAGAGTCCTTCTTGCGCTCCTCACATGGTCTCTGAAGCGGTGGTGTTGTGAGACGGTGGTTTCTCAATGGGCCGACTTCGGACGAATTCCCGCGCAGAAGAGTCCCGAAGAAGAAATGGATTGCCGCTGAGTTATACCCGTGCGATGTTCTTTTTGTGCACCGCGACGCCGAGAAGCAGACTCCGGAACTCAGGCGGGAGCAGATTGCCGGACTTGTGGTCCGGGCCGGGGTTCGTCACATACCGGTTGTGCCGGTCCGAATGACGGAAGCCTGGCTACTGCCACAGGAAAAGGCGATTCGGTCGGCTGCCGGAAATCCGAATGGGACGGAAGAACTGCGCTTGCCGGACATTCGGCGGGTGGAGGAGATTCCGGATCCCAAGAAAGTGCTTCACGACGCGCTGGTTATCGCATGTGGGTTGAGCGCGCGGCGCAGATCGAGGTTTCCCGTTGAGAAAAGGATACATCTGATCCCGAACTACATCGACGACTATTCCTGCCTTGATGTGTTGCCGTCATTTCAGGCACTGCAGCAGGATATTCGGGAAATGATCAGGATTTCCGAGGTATACAAAGCCATCGTGGGCTGACCCCGGCGCGCCTGGTGGGTAAAGAGGCTCGGCCCCGCCGTCCCAAGCCGACTTCTACGCGCCCGTACGCATCACGGAATACATAAGACTACCCATCCCGAATTGGGTAGGCCTGCCGATGCGTAAGGAGTGTACGCAGCCGCACAATAGCACGAGTGAACCCTGGTTTCTAACCAAGTCACACAACAGACTAGTGTCATGTCCGACAAATAGCTTCATTTAACGTGTGCCGAGGAGAGCGCTTCGCGGGCACGCTGGATTTTCGCGAGGATTTCTTCGCCTTTGGCTTTCCAAACGTATCGTCGTGGCTCCTGATTTCGTGCCATCAGGT
>CAINNJ010000059.1 GCA_903851195.1 uncultured Acidobacteriia bacterium | reverse complement strand
GCGACCTGAGCGCCGCGGCGGGTGCCGGAATGGCAACGGGCGGTTCCGAAGCTGGCGCCGCCCAAAACTCAAAACCCGACCCGTTGAGCGTTAGCTTATTGCCGAACCAAATTGGTCTTGACACAGGGGTCCACTTTAACCATCGGTCTGATCTGTCCGTCACGTGGGTGATGTTCGGTAGTTCTCCTCCAAAGTACCGTCCGGAGGAGTCGTTTCGTTGTCGATCCAGGACCGACGCTATTTCCAGCCTGACATACGAATGTGGTGAAAATTCAGCGATTCGATCTTCAGTCGCTGCAGCCCGATGTATAGATCCAGATCCGCCGTCAGGATCAGAGCACCCGTGTGGTGTATAGCTGCTACAGCGGCATCCGCGAGGCCGAATCGCGTGAACAGGGGGTGCTCAACGAGATCCAGTGCCGGATGGTAAGTCTCCTCCATCTTCCTAACCAGCGCCTTCATTACCTCTCTTGCCTGCAGAGCTCGCGCCCCTTCAGATCGGTCAGATCGCTCACCTGACTCAACACATGAGGAGTTGCGACCATGCGCGGACCGAGGTGAGCAATGAGTTTCCGCAAAAGATCGAAGTCCTCAGCGGTAAATGATTGCGTGCGCTTGAAATCCCCTATTCGCCTTCGGTTTACAGTCCCGACGAGAAGCAACACGAGAAGGTTGGCATCGACCAGTACCCCTTTTCCCCTGTGCTTTCGCAGCAGACCCGGAACGTCCAGCATCAGTTCGTAGCGAACTCCCGGACCTTCATACTTGTCACTTCACCGGTATCTTTTAAAACATGAAAGACTTTGTACTCGCGATTGCCGTGCATACCCGTGATCGCGGCAAAATGATTCCCGGGCGCGTCGATATCGAGCATACTGAGCGTGATCAACCAATGATCGCGCCCCCCGACCGTTTCCGAGTCGATCTCTTCCAGCCGAATTCCTGATGCCCGGCTCTCGCCCAGCGATTCGCGGGCAAAAGTCACTGCGTTCGCGGTTGCCTGCTTAATGTTCACCATGGTTTGTCACCTGCGCGAATTCAATTGTAGCGATTGGCGTCGTATGCAACGGTCGGCAGTTCGCTCGCGAAGTTCATCCGAAGCAACAGCTTCTCGAAGCGCGGATCCGACCGCAGCGCATCGTGTGACGGGTTGACGAAGATCATGGTCAGCAGCGGATCGCGCTCGGCGCAGGCGGTTTCCAGCCAGTCGATGGCGAGATCGTACTGCTTCAGCCCGAGATAAATCCAGGCGATCGGCACGGCGGGGCAGTAGTGTTCTTTTCGGCGTGCCTGCAGGGATTCCAGGATGCGCAGAGCCTCGGCAGTATGGCCGGCCGCCGCGTAAGCCCAGGCGAAGATCCCTTCGGAAATGGGCTCGCCGGCGGCGATGGGCCGCGCAGTTTCGATCGCCTGCGGAATGCCTTCCAGGTCGCCGTTGACCACCATGCCGTCGATCAGATACCAGTGCGGCCAGAGCGCCTGGGGCACCAGATCGATCACCTTCCGGCACTGGGCAATCAGCTGGCGCAGGGGGAAGCGGCCGAGGAAGAGAGCGTCGGCGTGGCCGAACTGCGCGTTGAGAGCCAGCGGGTCGATTTCGATGGCGCGGCGAGTCTCCGCGAGGGCCTCTTCGGAACGGCCGAGGCGAGTGAGCAGAAGCGCCAGATTTGTGTGAACGTCCGGATTGCCGGGACTGAGTTCGGTGGCGCGGCGCAGGCGGCGCTGGGCGGAGAGCCAGTCCCAGTCATACCAGAGATGCACCAGGCCCAAAGCCGAGTTGGCCTCCGCGAGGGATTCGTCGATTTCGAGCGCGCGCATGGCCGCCGCTTTCGCGCGCGGCATGATGTCGTTCGGCGGGGCGATGCCGACGATGCCCATGAACGTGAAAATTTCGGCGATTCCCGCCCACGCTTTCGCAAGACCGGGTTCGAGCGCGATGGCTTCCTCGAAGCAGCCGAGCGCTTTGCGATAGCCTTCCGTGGTGGTCCAGTGCTGGTAGTAACGGCCCTTGAGATAGAGCGTGTAGGCTTCCGGATTTTCGTGCGGGCGCCTCGGTTGGGGCGCACCGGTGAGGCGAACGCGCAGGTGCTCGACGATGGCCAGCGTGACCTCGTCCTGCACGTCGAAGATATCCTTCATCTCGCGATCGAAACGTTGTGACCAGATTTGGCAGCCGTCGGCTGTGTTGATCAGCTGCGCGGTGATGCGAAGGCGGACGCCGGCTTTGCGCACGCTGCCTTCGAGCGCGGTGGAGACTTGCAGCTTTTCGCCGATCACGCGAATGTCTTCGGTGCGGCCGCGGAACTGAAAAACGGTGGATCGCGAGAGCACGCGCAGGTTGTCGAGTTGCGAAAGAGCGTTGATCAGCTCTTCAGTGAGGCCATCGCAGAAAAACTCATTCTCTTCGTCGTGGTTCATGTTGACGAAGGGCAGCACTGCGATGGAGGGCACTTTTTCCACGAGGACGACGGGTGGCGGCGCGGGCGGCGCGAGCGATGCGTCATCGAGAGCGAGACGGACCTCCGCCATGGTCTGGAAGCGGTCGGCCGGCTCTTTGCGCAGGCAGCAGCGAACCACTTCGGCAAGGGCGAAGGGCGCTTTGGTGAGCGGCCGGGGTTCGGCGTGCAGAATGCCGGCGACGGTGGCGAGAGGGGTCCGGCCGGGGAAGGCACGCTCGCCGCTGAGCATCTCGTAGAGCACCAGGCCAAAGGAGAAGATGTCGCTTCGGGCGTCCACGGTCATGCCGGACGCCTGCTCGGGAGACATGTAAGCGGCGGTGCCCAGAACGACGCCGAGTTGCGTGGCGTTGATGCCGCTGTTGGACGTCGCGGTGACGGCGGTGCCGCTGACGGGTCCGAAATCCACCAGCTTGGCCAGGCCGAAATCGAGAACCTTGGCCTCCCCGTCTTCGGTGAGCATGATGTTGGCGGGCTTCAGATCGCGGTGGATGATGCCGGCCCCGTGCGCCTTGCCGAGCGCCGCGGCAATCTGTTGCGCGAGCCGGACGGCCTGCAGCACCGGGAGGCCACCGGACGGTATAGCTTCGGCGAGGGTCTTGCCTTGTACATACTCCATGGTGATGAAGTAGTCGCCGCCCTCTTCCGCGATGTCGTAGATGGTGATGATGTTGGGGTGGTTGAGGCGGGATGCCGCCTGCGCTTCGCGGATGAAGCGCAGGCGGCGCTCCTCATTGGCCGCCACGTCCGCGGGGAGGAATTTGAGCGCGAGTTCCCGTCCGAGGCGGGTATCGAGCGCTTTGTACACGGCGCCCATGCCGCCTTCGCCTAATTTGTCGAGGATTTCGTAGGGTCCGACGGTGCGCCCGGTCATGAATCAGAGATGGTATGCCGATGGTATCGCAGGACGTTCAGGGAACGCGCCCAGGTCCGGCGTGTCTTGTGGTTCTACGAAGCGGGCTTTTGCATGCGGATGCGGGCGCACAAGGGGCACTTCCACTTCCGCTTCTTGTGGTAGATGTGCCCCTTCAGTTCTTTCATGGGAACCCGGCAGACGCGGCAGGTCATCTGCGTGTGGCCCGTGGATTAACGCTGCACGCGGCCGGAGCCGTCGCCCTTGAGCAGGGTCTTCACTTCGTCCGTGGAGAACCGGTTGAAGTCGCCGGGCAGGGAGTGTTTCAGACAACTCGCGGCCACCGCGAACTCGAGCGCTTCCTGTTTGGAGCCGAGCGTAAGCAGTCCGTAGATCAGGCCGCCGGCGAAGGAGTCGCCGCCGCCCACGCGGTCCACGATGTGCGTGATTTCGTAGTGGCGGCTGAGCAGGAAATCCTTGCCGTCGAACAGGCAGGCCGACCAGCCGTTATGGGAGGCGCTTTTCGACTCGCGCAACGTGATGGCGAGGGTTTTGATGTTCGGGTGGGCGCTGACCACTTTCTCCGCGAGCGCGCGATAGACGTCGTGGCTGAGGTGGCCGGAGTGGACGTCCACATCGGCCTGAATGCCCAGAGCGGCCTGGCAATCTTCTTCGTTGGCGATCACGACATCGACATGCTTCACGAGTTCGCCCATCACTTCGTGGGCCTGCTTGCCCCACTTCCAGAGGTTCTTGCGGTAATTGAGATCGCAGGACACGGTGATGCCTTTGGCACGGGCTGCTTTGACGCTTTCGAGAGCGAGGTCGGCGGCGGAGGCGCTGATGGCCGGGGTGATGCCGGTGGTGTGGAACCAGCCGGCGTTTTCGAGGATGGCGTTCCAGTCGAAGTCGCCGGGTTTGGCGAGGGCCATGGAGCTGTTCTCGCGGTCGTAGACCACTTTGGAGGCCCGCTGGTTCGCGCCGGGCTCGACGAAGTAGACGCCCATGCGGCCCTTGCCGCGAACGATGTGAGAGGTCCCGACGTTGAAGCGGCGGAGTTCACCGATCATGGCGTCGGCAAGGGGATTGGAGGGGACGGCGGTAACGAACGAGGCCGGAAGACCGAAGCCCGCGACGGAGACCGCAACGTTGGCCTCGCCTCCGCCCCAGGTGGCGACGAACGAGGGACTCTGCAGGAAGCGCTCGAAGCCGGGAGGCGCCAGGCGGAGCATAATTTCGCCGAAAGTGACGACGGTTTGGGGAGTGGTGCTGTTCGACATGTGAACTTACCTGTTTATCACGGCGGTTCGCATTCCGTTCCGGATTCGGAGAAAACGGGTGAAGGAGAGATATATTGGAGCCGTGCGGCTCACCTGCCTGATCGTGCTTACCTGCTGTTTCGGAGTGGCTCAGACATTCGAGGTCGCCTCACTCAAGCCCGCCGCGCCCTACAAAGGGGGCCCGATCCACATCGCCACCGCCGGCGGCCCCGGCACTCAGGATCCCACCCACCTCACCTTCTCGAACGCCACCCTGACGATGATTCTCCGGGTTGCCTTCGATCTTCAGGACAGCCAAAAAATCAGCGGGCCCGAGTGGTTCAACATCGACATGTTCGATATTGCCGCCACGCTTCCGCCGGACGCAACCAAAGACCAGATGCGGAGCATGCTGCAGAACCTGCTGGCGGAACGGTTTCGTTTGGCGGCGCATCGCGAGAAGCAGATGCTGCCAGCCTATGTTCTGGTCGCTCCCAAAGGCCGCGCGCGGCTGCCCGCCCCGAAGGATGCCGCGGCCAACCCTTCACGCAAAGAGCGATCCATGCCCGGCACCCGGACAATCACATGCGGGAACTGCACTGTCGGCGAGTTCGTGAAGATGCTCGGCCATCCGGAAGGACGTTTTGTTTTCGACGAAACCGGCCTCACGGCAACCTATGACTTCGCACTGACCTACGAACCGCTGTACGACTGTAAGAGCTGCACTGCAGGGGGACCGGATGGGGCGGTTCCGCCATCGGCGCCGCCGTCTCCCGACCAGGCTCCTCCGGTTTTATCCGTAGCGCTCGACCAGCAACTCGGTCTGAAACTCGAGAAAAAAGAAAGGCCGGCAGACGTGCTGGTGATTGACCGTATCGTTCGCGTTCCGGTCCCGAACTAAGGCCCGGACGAATCCGCTTACATCCAGCCGAGAGCCGCGCGGGCGACGATCCAGACCTTCTCGGTGACGCCGAGCGAGATGCGGCGGCGGAGGACATCGTAAGACTGTTCCGCGATGCGGTCGAGCAGGCTCGAATAGATCCGGATGAGCGCCCACATGGACGCGCGGGCGCGGGGCTGAATAAGGCCGAGCAGCGGGCGCGCTTCCCGGTAATACTGTTGGGCGCGGGCGATCTCGAAATCCATCAGTGCGCCGAAACGTTCGGTGCGGCGGCCCTGGCGGAGGTCGTCTTCGGTGACGCCGAAGCGGGCGAGGTCTTCCGCCGGCAGGTAGGCGCGGCCGAGATCGACATCCTCTTTGACATCGCGCAGGATGTTGGTGAGCTGGAAAGCAATGCCGCACTTTTCGGCGAGGGGCAGAGCTTCGGCGGAGGTGAAGCCGAAGATGTGGATGGTGGTGAGTCCGACGACGGAAGCGACGCGATAACAGTACTGATAAAGCTCCGGGAAGGTGCGGATGGCGTGGAGCGACGCGCCGCCGCCGTCGAGATCGGAGGCGACACCGGCGATCATGTCGCGGAAGTACTGGTGGGGAATGTGGTAGCGTTCGACGGTGTCGAGAAAGGCCGGCCAGACGGGACTGGAATCAGGGCGGCCCGCGAGGGCTTCTTCGAGCGCGGCGCTCCAGCGGTCCATGGCGGTGCGGGTGGCTCCAGGTTCGTCGCTGAGGTCGTCGCAGTAGCGCATGAACGCGTAGACGGCGCACATGGCGTTCTTGCGGTCCTTATCGAGCAGGACGAACGAGTAATAGAAGTTTTTCGCGCGCGCTTTGGCGACCGCGCGACAGTGCGCGTACGAGGCTTCGAGAGACAACATTATGCGGCGCGGCTC
Organism: uncultured Acidobacteriia bacterium; assembly: GCA_903851195.1. Taxonomy (GTDB): domain Bacteria; phylum Acidobacteriota; class Terriglobia; order Bryobacterales; family Bryobacteraceae; genus BOG-234. The sequence continues at coordinate 79,817 of CAINNJ010000059.1, read as the reverse complement.
AGTCCCAGACCCACTCGAACCAGCGTACCAATCAGAAGGCGCACGCGTTCGCCCTTCGAGATTTTGGGCCGCCGCGACAGCACGTCGTAGTTTTGCTTTTCGATCTTATCGAGGATGCAGAGTCCGCCGCGGCTGAACAGTTCCAGATCCACCGAGAGGCGTTTGTTCACCATGCGGTTCAGGGGAAGCCCCGTGTGGAAGTAATCCCGCGCGCGCGCCACCGCCTCGCGCATGACTTCGCGGAAGCGGTCGTCAACCGTGTGGGCGAAGAGATCGTCGACAGTGTAGTTGTTCTTCGCGAGCAGGCTCAGGGGAAGATAGACGCGGTCCTTCTGTTGGTCGACCGTCACATCCTGCCAGAAGTTGGCGAGTTGCAGACCGGTGCAGGTGGCGTCGGAGAGGCGCTGGCGTTCAGCGTCGGAATAACCGCAAAGGTACAGCACCAGGCGGCCGACGGGATTGGCGGAATAAACGCAGTATTCGATGATCTCCGGCCAATCGGCGTAGCGGGTGACGGTCTGGTCCTGGATAAAAGCGCGGATCAGGTCGGAAAAAGGTTGCTGGGGGATGCCGTATTTCCGGACCGTGCCGAGCAGGGCGTTGAAAACGGGATGCTGCGTCTCGCCGGCGTACATACGGTCGAGTTCGCCTGACCACCAGGCAAGCAGACGCAGGCTCTCCTGCGTGTCGCCCATTTCATCGCCGAGATCGTCGGCCCAGCGGCAATACGAGTAGACGTTGTAGAAATCCTGGTGCAGGTGTTTGGGCAGCAGGAAACTCACCACGTGGAAGTTCTCGTAGTGGTGAGTGGCGAGCCAACGGGTGTACTGCAGGCTTTCGGCGGGAGTCCAGACCCGATCCCTGGCCGCCGGGTCGCGGACGAAGTCTTTCGGTTCCAGAAACCCGTTCACGGAATGATTGCCGTCTTCAGGGTGTTGGTGCCTTCGGCGAGCCGAAAGAGCACGGACGAGAGGTTTTCGAGCGGCTCTTCGGCGTCCACGAAATCCCGCGCGGAAATGCCGCCGCTGGCGATGATGTCGAGCGCCTCGCGCATGGTGGACGGGGTGTGGTGAAAGCTTGCTTTACAGGTGATTTCCGAGTAATGCAGCAGGTTGGTGTCGAGTTCTACCCGCGTTCCGCTGGGGGGACCGCCGAAGAAATTGACGGTGCCGCCGCGTCGCAGCATTTCGACGGACCAGTTCCAGGTTTCGGGTTTGCCCACGGCCTCGATAACGATGTCGGCGCCATGTCCCCCGGTGAGTTCGCGCACGGTTGCCACGGGGTTGGTGAGTTCTTCGGTGGCGACAAAACGGTCCGCCCCGAGTCGCATGGCTTTATCGAGCTTGAGCCGGCGGCGTCCGACCGCGATGACGCGCGCACCGCGCAGTTTGGCGAGGCGAATGAACATGGAGCCGATCGGGCCCACGCCCAAAACCACGACCGTATCGCCCGCGCGCATCTCCGAATCTTCTACGCCCTTCACGACGCAGGCGAGGGGTTCAGCCAGCGCGGCGTCCCGGTAGTCGAGATGGGGGGGAATAACGTACGTGTTCAGGCGCACAATCGGCGCGGGAATTTTGATAAATTCCGCATATGCGCCGTTATTAAACAGCAGATCTTCGCAGAGATTGACGCGTCCGCGACGGCAGTAGAAGCAGCGCAGGCAGGGCGCGGAATTCGCCGCCACGATGCGCTGGCCGATCTCGAAGCCCTTCACACGCTCGCCCACCGCCACCACGTCGCCGGCCAGTTCGTGGCCGAACAGGGCGGGCGGCATGATCATGCGGGCGTGGTAGCCGCGCAGGAAGACTTTGAGGTCCGTGCCGCAGGTCAGGGCGGCGCGCACGCGCACCAGGAGATCGTCCGGGCCAACGTCGGGAACGGGAACCCGTTCCACCTGCACGTGCTGTTTGCCGTAGAGAACGGCGGCGAGCATAGTCTCGTTCAAGAGTACGACTCCGCGGGAAGATTGGCGGACTGCGATTGCGGTTGCACCACGATCTTCAGAGGATTCTCCTCCGGAAATTCGCCGGGATGCGTTGCGAGGCGGAATGCAAAGTCGATCTTATCAAGCGGAACGCGGTGCGAGATCAGCAAATGCACCGGCAATTTCCCGCTGAAAACCAGGTCGGCAGACTCTGCCTGGAGATCGACCGAAGCGCTGTAGGAGCCGAGCAGGGAGCGTTCGCCGACGCAGATACTGGCGCCGGAAAGCTCGATGCGCTCTTTATCGGAGGTCTGGGCGAAGAGCATGATTTTGGCGCCCGGGCGGGTGGAGCGGATGGCTTCTTCGACCAGTCCCCTCACGTTGGTGGCGACAAAGACCATGTCCGCGCCTCGGCCAGCGGTCAGTTCTTTCAGTTTTGCGGCGACGTCTTCCGTGCGCGGGTCGAGCGCGAAATGGGCGCCGCACTCACGGGAGAGAGCCAGGCGGGAAGCGATCGCATCCGTCGTCACGATGGTGCAGCCGCGCAGTTTCAGCAGCATGGTGAAGATCAGGCCGATAGGCCCCTGTCCCTGAACCAGAACTACATCGTCCGGCTGCGGATCGCACTGTTCCACCGCTTTGACGCAGGTGTTGACCGGTTCCACGAAGGCCGCGGTTTCGAAAGGCACGCCGTCCGGAATCTTTTCGACGCCGCGTTCGACGATCCAGTCCATCACGCGAACGTACTGCGCGAAGCCGCCGCCGGCCGGTTCGAAACCCGCCGTAACGCCGACCTTTTTATAGACCGGACACTGCGCGTAGAGCTTCCGGCTGCAGTAGAAGCAGGCGCCGCACGGGATGTGGTGGAAGACAATCACTCGGTCGCCTGGCTGGTATTTGGTGACGTTCGCGCCGACCGCCGCAACCACTCCGGCCGTCTCATGTCCATAGATTCGCGGCGGCGTCAGCAGGTTGTATTCAATTTTCTTCAGATCCGTGTGGCAGACGCCGCAGGCTTCCACGCGAATAAGAATCTCGCCGGGACCGATGTCGGGAATCGCGACCTCATCCACGGAAACCACGCTGTCGCCCCGATAGACCGCGGCGCGCATGAGATCAGAAGGTGCAGTTGGCAAGAAATTCTCCCAGGTTTTTGGATGCGAGCGCGGCGCGCCCGGAGAGACGAATCAGCTCTCCAAATCGTTTTACCGGACTGTGCAGGGCGCCCGCAAGCAGGCGCGGAATATGAATTCGCCCGTCACTCATAAAGAAGTCATTAAAGTTATTGGCAAAATCTTCGTTCGCCAGGTCGCTGACCGCGCGCACGCAGAAGAACGGAACGCCAAGTTCTTCAGATGCGCGAGCCGCGCCCGCCGCTTCCATTTCGACGACAAGACCGCCGGATTTTCGTAAATCGCGTTTTTCGGCGGCGGTTTGCGCGATGCGTGATACGGAGATTAACGGGCCGGTTGCGGCGGCCGGACTTTCGGGCGAGGCAACCTTGTAGTCGCCGCCGGGACCCTGGATGCTGGTAGCGAGGACAATCTCCCCGATGTGGAGGGCTTCATCCAGAGCTCCGCAAAAGCCGATATTGCAAACCGCGCGGGCATCGCGGACAGTCTGAACGGCGGAATAAGCCCGTTCCCAGCCAGCGCCGTTAGCGAGCGCAATTACCGGCGAATCCCGCCACTTCCCTGCCCTGGCCCAATGCACGGGAAGCGAAAGCTTTTCCAGGCCCTTCCAATGCGCGACCCAGGGTTCGCACTCGCGCGGGTCGGCCGCCACGAAGAGGAGGGGGGCCGTCACGCCGTCGGCCTCTGGAACCAGCCGATCGCCTCCACCAGAGCCTCTCTGGCCGGGCCCGGCTGAAAGCCGAGTTCGCGGGCGGCTTTCGCATGACTCACCCACATCTTCTTTTTCGCCATGCGGACGGCTTCCATCGGCGCTCGCGGCGGGATGCCGGTGAGATGCGCGAGCCCGGTGGTGACGACTCCGGCGGTCCAGGCGACAAAGTACGGCAGACGGATTTTCGGCGCGGTACGGCCCGTGATGGACGCCATCTCGCCCAGGATCTGGCCGAGCGTCATGTTTTCCGCGCCGAGGATGTAGCGCTCACCCACCCGACCGTGTTCGCACGCCAGCAGGTGGCCCAGGGCAACGTCGCGTACGTTCACGACGTTGAGTCCGGTATCGATGTAGGCCGGCATGGCGCCGCGGAGAAAGTCCTGCACGATCTGTCCCGTGGGGGTCGGCTTGAAATCATGATCGCCCATGGGTGCGGTCGGGTTCACGACCACCACCGGGAAACCGGTGCGCGCAAAATCCAGCGCGACGGCCTCGGCCTGGAATTTCGACCGCTTGTAGGCGCCTGCCATCTCCGTCATGCTGACGGGCTGCGTTTCATCGCCGACTCCGTCCTTCGGCACGCCGATGCAGCCGACGGTGCTTGTGTAAACGAAGCGATCTACTCCCGCGTCACGAGCTGCGGTGAGCATGTTCCGGGTGCCGTCCACATTCGACTGATACAACTCCTGAGGGTTCTTCGACCAGAGACGGTAGTCGGCCGCGACATGGAAGACGCGCTCACAGCCGGCGACTGCCCGCCGCAGAGAGTCGGCATCCCGCAGATCGCCTTCCGCGCGTTCGACATCGAGGGCAGGAATCCGGCTGCCGGATCGGACGAGAGCCCGCACCTTGTGGCCGCGCTCCAGCAGCAGACGCGCAACGTGCCATCCGACGAATCCGGACGCACCAGTGACAAGAGTGGGCCGTGCGCTGCTCAAAGAGTCCGAATCAGCCCGCGTGCTGCCTGACAAACGTCGCCAGTGCCAGCAACGGGAAGTAGAGGCGGTAGTAATGGTAGTTGAGGTAAAAGACCTTGGGGAAACCGGTTCCGGTAGCCAGGTCTTCCTGCCAGGAGCCGCCTTCCTGCTGGCGGGTGATCAGGTACTCGATGCCGTTTCGCACGCTGGAACTGTAGGTATCGCCGCCCGCCATGAGTCCCATGAGAGCCCACGCGGTTTGGGAAGGCGTGCTCTCCGCGGGAGTGAACAGGTCGTTGTCGTAGCTGGCGCAGCTTTCGCCCCAGCCGCCGTCGGGATTCTGGATGGAGCGCAGCCACTCGTTGGCTCGCTGGATATGCGGTTCGTGGTCGTCTTCACCCATGGCACGAAGGCCGCGCAGGGCAAAGCAGGTTCCGTAGATATAAGCGACGCCCCAGCGTCCGTACCAACTGCCGTCGGAAAGCTGCGTGCGCGTCAGGTAGTCGACGGCGCGCCGGCAGGCGGGGTGATTGCGGTCGAAGCCGTTGGCCGCGAGTGCTTCAAGAGTCCGCCCGGTGATGTCCGCGCAGGTGGGATCGAGCATCGCATTGTGGTCCGCGAAGGGGACGTGGGTGAGGATTTCCCAGTTGTTATCCACGTCGAACGCAGCCCAGCCGCCGTCCTTCGACTGCATAGCCAGCAACCAGTCGAGCGCCCGCTGCCGAGTGGCTTCCTGGGCGCGCGGGTCGGAGGCGCTCATGTGCGGGAAAGCCAGCATCACCATGGCGGTATCGTCGATATCGGGATACCAGTCGTTCTCGAATTCGAAGGCCCAGCCGGAAGGCTCCGTGTAAGGGCGTTTCACCGACCAGTCGCCGTTGCGGCGGATTTCGCGCCGCAGCAGCCAGTCGGCGGTTTTCGTCAAAGCGGCGGAGTTGCCGAAGCCCGCCTCGCCCAGCGCATAGGCGCCAATCGCGGTGTCCCAGACCGGTGAAAAACACGGCTGGAAGAAGAGTTTCTCGCCATCGTCCACCATCAGGCGTTCGAACTGGCGGAGCGCTTCCTGGCGCGTCGGGTGATCGGCTTTGTAGCCCAGGACGTCCATCGCCATGATGGAGTACTGCATGGGCGGATAGATGGCGCCGAGGCCTTCGGAGTGCCGCATGCGTTCGAGCATCCAGTGCTCGCACTTGCGGAGGGCGGTCTGACGGATGCGCGCGAAGCCGTACTTCTCCCAAAGCTTCAGAATCTTATCCGACTGGATAAAGGTCTTGCGCCAACTCAGCAGCGCGCCATCGCTCTCAAACGAAATGCTTTTGCCGGGAATAAATAGTTCTTCGAGGTTAAAGCCCGCGGGGACCGGGCGGCGCGGATCGAGCGCATGCACAATGGCAAGCGAGACCACGATAGCGCGCGTCCAGGACGACATCTGGTAAAGAAGCTTGCCGGGGAGCAGGAGAACTTCCGGCGGGATGCTGGGCGTGCCTTCTCGCGGGTAGAGGTCGAACAGGCTCAGGTTGACCTTGGTGTAGCTGTTGGCTTCCTGGATACCGCCGAGTTCGATGATGCGGTCGCGCAGCCGGGCCAGACGCGGGTCGTCCGGAGGCAGTTTGTCGTAGATCAGACTGGCGAGTTTCAGCGCGAAGTAAGCTTTGACGCTGGCGCTGATCTCGCTGGGTCCTTTCACATAGATATTGAAGCCGCCATCGGGCAACTGCTGCGAGAGGATGCGATCCGCGGCGCGCCCGATCTGCGCCCGGTTGGGCGGATTCCACACGCCGTCCACCGGAGCGTGGAGCCAGATCTGGAGCAGGATGTAATCGGATTCGAGCGTGGTGTCGGCCGTGAGCAGGGCACACCAGTAACCGTCCGGGTGCTGCAGTTCGACCAGGTGACGGGCCGCCCTCTCCAGGGTTTGCTGGGCGGAGGCGACCAGCGCGTCGCTGATTTGAAGGCTCGAGGTCATTACGCGTTGCTGAGAGGCGCGGCGGGTGCGCCGACGCCCACGATACGATGCAATTGCGCGGCCGCGCCCGCCAGTTCCGGCGGCAGCGAGAAGCGCACGTCTTCTTCGATCATTTCCACTTCTTCCAGCTGGTGATAGCCTTCCGCATGGAGGGCTGTCACGATCTGGTCCACCAGGTGCTCCGGCGCCGAAGCGCCCGCCGTCACGCCAACGCTGCGCGCCGACACCAGCCAGGCCGGATCGACATCGCTCCAGTCGTTCACGAGGAAAGACTGGACACCGTAATTATGGCCGACTTCCACCAGGCGCTTGGAGTTCGAACTGTTCGCCGAACCCACGACGAGCAGCAGATCGCAGAACTGCGCCACGCCTTTCACGGCCATCTGACGGTTTTCGGTCGCATAACAAATGTCCTGCGATTTCGGTCCGCGGATCATGGGGAATCGTTCTACCAGACGCGCCATGATGTCTTTGGTTTCATCCAGACTTAAAGTCGTCTGCGTAAGGTAAGCGACGCGCGTGGGATCGGAAATCTCGAGTGCGTCCACGTCCGCCACCGATTCCACGAGAACCATCTTGTCCGGCGCTTCGCCGAGGGTGCCGATCACCTCATCGTGATTTTTGTGACCAATCAGGACGATGGTGTAGCCTTCCCGCGCGAATTTCACGGCTTCGAGGTGAACTTTGGTGACCAGCGGGCAGGTGGCATCGATGATGGAAAGTCCGCGCTGTTTGCCCTGGCGGCGGACTTCGGGCGAAACGCCGTGGGCGCTGAAAATCGCGCGGCCGTTGTCGGGCACCTCGGCCAGTTCTTCCACGAACACCGCGCCCATCTCCCGCAGTTCTTCCACGACGTGCTTGTTGTGCACGATTTCCTTACGGACATAGACCGGGCGGCCATAGAGGTTGAGCGCGATTTTCACCACATCGATGGCGCGCACGACGCCGGCGCAGAATCCCCGCGGCTTCAGAAGATAGATTTTCTTTTGGTCACCGGGGTTGCCGGCGATAGGCTTGAGAGGCATAAGGAAGACGCGGAAACTCCAAGTATATCATCGGGAAAGATGGGGGAAGGATTACCGGACCCTCGGGAGAAGAGCATGCGGGCACAACGATTCAGAGACGGATTTGGCTTCGAAAACCTGCGTCTGGAAGAACTTCCGGATCCGGCGCCGGGACCGGGACAGGCGGTGGTGCGGGTTCACGCGTGCTCCCTGAACTACCGCGATCTGGTGGTGGCGCGCGGGGGGTACGGCAGGGCGGTACAGGCGCCGCTGACGCCGCTTTCCGACGGCGCGGGCGAGGTGCTTTGGGTGGCGCCGGGCGTGACGCGCGTGAAACCGGGGGACCGCGTTTGCGGCATCTTCATGCAGCGGTGGGTCGAGGGCGGGCCGGACGACGACAAATCCGCGTCCGCGATGGGCGGCGCCATGAACGGCATGCTGGCCGAACAGGTGTGTCTGGACGCGTCCGGACTGGTGAAGATCCCGGAACACCTCTCCTATGAAGAAGCGGCTACCCTGCCCTGCGCGGCCGTGACCGCCTGGAACGCGCTGTTCCGCTCGGGCGCACTCCGGCCGGGCGAGTCCGTTCTGGTGCAGGGCACGGGGGGCGTCTCGCTCTTCGCGTTGCAGTTCGCGAAGATGGCCGGCGCGAAGGTGATCGCGACTTCATCGAGCGACGCGAAACTGGAACGTCTGCGCGAGATGGGCGCAGACCTGCTCATTAACTACAAGACGAATCCGGACTGGGACAAACCGGCGCGGGCGTTTACGGGCGGCGTGGGCGTCGATCATGTGATCGAGGTGGGCGGCGCGGGCACGTTGCCGCTGTCGATTAAAGCGGTTCGCCGGGGAGGCCACATCGCGCTGATCGGAGTTTTGACCGGGACGGGCGAGATGGATCCGCGCGCGCTGATGCTGAAGCAGATCCGGCTGCAGGGAATTTACGTGGGCTCCCGTGAGATGTTCGAGGAAATGAATCGCGCCATTTCGAATGCGGCGCTGAAGCCGGTGGTGGACCGGGTGTTTCCTCTCGAGGAGACCGTGGCCGCCATGCAGTATCAGGAGAGCGGCGCGCATTTCGGCAAAATCGTGATCCGGCTCGCCTGACGCGCGCGCCGGACGTGGAAGCTATGGTTACCGAAGCCGACATTCTGGCCGCGCGGATCCTGATCGTCGACGACCAGGAGTTGAATATCGATCTGCTGCGGCGCATGCTCCGTTCGGCGGGCTACTCGTCGGTGAGCGCGATCACGGATCCTCGGCAGGCGTGCGAACTCCACCAGCAGAACAGCTACGGGCTGATCCTGCTCGATCTGCAGATGCCGGGAATGGACGGCTTCGAGGTGATGGAGGCGCTGAAGGAGATCGAGACGGACAGTTATTTGCCCGTGCTGGTGATCACCGCGCAGCCGGACCACAAGATCCGGGCGCTGAAGGCCGGGGCGAAGGATTTCGTCAGCAAGCCGTTCGATTCTTCCGAATTGCGGGCGCGCGTTCACAACATCCTGCAGGTCCGTCTGCTGCATCTGGAGCTGAAACAGACGGTGCGGGAGCTGGAAGAGAGCCGGGAAGTGATCCGGCTGAAGAACCTGGCCGAAAAGGAAAAGATGGAGCAGGAACTGGCGCAGGCGGAAGAGACGCAGCGCAGCCTTCTGCCCGTGACTCTGCCCGATTTCCGGAACTACCGGATCCGCGCCTGGAACAGCCCGACCCGCTACGTGGGCGGCGATTTTTACGACTTTCTGGAGCTGGAATCCGGCCACTGGATGGGGGCGCTGGCGGACGTTTCGGGCAAAGGGATTCCGGCGGCGCTGCTGAGTTCGCTGGCTTTAGGCGCGCTGCGGATGGCGTTTCAGGCGAGCACGGAGCCGGGAGAGGTGGTGAAACGGGTCAACCAGCTGCTCTGCGAGAAGTCGCTCGAATGGCAGTTCGTTACCTTGTTTTTATTCGTGCTGGACGCTGCGGGTACGGGTCAGTTCGTCAGCGCGGGGCACAATCTTTCGGTGGTTTATCGGGCGGCGAGCGGGAAGACGGACGAACTGCGGGGCGAGGATTACTTTCTGGGCATGTTCGATTTCGCGACGTATACGGCGCGTCCGCTGAGCCTGGATCCCGGCGATATTCTGTTCGTTTACTCGGACGGGCTGTCGGATGCGCGCAATGAGGCGGACGAGACGTTCGGGAACCGGCGCGTGATGCAGGCGGTGCGGGAGAACGCCGCGCTGGGGGGCGCCGCGATCGAGCGCAGTCTGCTGGAAGAGATTGGACGGTTCACGGGGAATATGCCACAGACGGACGACATCACTTTTGTGGCGGTGGAGCGAGTGATTCCGATAACCTGAAGCGGAGGAGTCCGCTTCATGGCACGTCATCCGGACTGGTCACAACGCCCTGCCGCGGACACCGGCGGCCCGTCCGTGATGAGGGTTTTGTTTGACCATGGCACGCCGGCAACGCTGGCCCGCCACGTCCTGCGATTGCAGGCTCTGGCCGAACCACCGGAGAATGATACCGGGAGGGGGAAGGGTCCTCCGGTCGGTGCGGTTCCTGAGTGCCTAAAGAAGCGCTATTACCAGGCCCGGAATCATCCCGAAGTGACGCTGATTGTACGTTGCGATTTCGTACCCCGACTCTAACGCCGTGACACCGATCTGCAGATCTGCAAACGGGATCACTTTGCTTTTTTTTTTGCCTCCCCGTTGATCTGTGCCGCCCGCTCGCCCATCTCCCTGGGTGAACGGTTCCACCCGGATCGCCGCGTAGACCTCCCGCAGGTAGAGGCTCCGTCTTTCGGCCCGTTCCGCCGTGTCGGCCCGCCAAATACCGTGTCCCGGTTCGATCACGCTGATTGCCGACATCGCAATCATTTTGTGTCCCGTGCTCATTTTGATTCTTCGCAGCAGTCCGCTCACCGTCTCGGCGCCTCGCTCTGCCTGGATCAGAACGCTGGAATCGAGGATCAGTCCCAAGCCGGAGGTTCCAGGGCTTCACGATTCGAATTGACGCCTTCCTGAACATCCCGCGCGAAGTCTTCATCCGGCACCGGCGCATACCCCAGGCGAGCCTCAAACGCCTCCGCAATCGCGATACACTCATCGATGGAACGGCCTGCACTTTGCAGTTCTCTGATCACGGCCACCGAGCGATGCCCAGCATCGATCAGCACCTCATTGCCTTCTCGCACCTGCTCCAGCACTGCATGAAAATCCCGAGTCGCTTCCGATTCCGTCATGTGAACCCGCACCATCACGTCGGCACCCCACTTCGATAATACGTCTTCCTCCCCGCTTCAAAACCGGGCGGTTCACGGGGAATATGCCACAGACGGACGACATCACTTTTGTGGCGGTGGAGCGGGTGATTCCCGGCGCGGTTTGACGGATAATGAGGGCCGAGGCCATCATGACTTCGATTCAGGATCAAAGCCCGACACCGGAAACCACGAGACGCCTGGCGTTTCAGTTCTGGCAGGAGCGCGGATCGCCGATCGGCAGTCCTGAGGTCGACTGGTTTCGGGCCGAAGAGGCGTTGGCGAGGGCGCGGGGTGAGGAAACCCCGCCGTTGCTGGAACTGGCGAAAACGATCGGGTCCACCCTGGGCAGCCTGGCTTCCCTGCTCCATACCGCGACCGAGTAACGTGCTCATTTCTCTCCGTAACGCAACTTACCTGTTCCGCGTACACTATTAGGAACCGTAGTCCCCGCACGGGGGTTATACTCAGAAACAGGAGACGCCCTCCGATGAACTTTCTCTTCCGGCCCGTCCAGGCTTTCCGGCCTGTCAAAAAATCTATCGCCGTTGCCGCTGTATTCTCCCTGCTCGCTCCCCTGTCGACTTTCGCCGCCGACAAGAAGAAAGATCCCGACGAAATCGGGAATCGCGATGTCGGCAAGGGTGTGAACTTCTACTCGATCGAGAAAGAGATCGGGATGGGCAAACAGATGGCGCAGGAAGTGGAGCGCCAGGCCAAGATCGTGGATGACCCGATCGTGGCGGAATACGTGAATCGCGTGGGTCAGAACCTGGTGCGCAATTCCGACGCGAAGGTGCCGTTCACCATCAAGGTGATCGATTCGGAAGAAATCAACGCGTTCGCGCTGCCGGGCGGATTCTTCTTCGTGAACACGGGCGTGCTGCTGAATGCGGACAACGAAGCGGAAATGTCGGGCGTGATGGCGCACGAGATCGCCCACGTGGCGGCGCGGCACGGTACGCGGCAGGCGACGCGCGGGCAACTGGTGCAGTACGGCACGCTGCCGCTGATCTTCATGGGCGGTATCACCGGCTACGCAATCTATCAGGGCATGGGCCTCGCGGTGCCGCTGGGCTTCCTGAAGTTCAGCCGCGGCTTTGAATCCGAAGCCGACATGCTGGGCCTCGAATACATGTACAAGGCGGGTTACGATCCCCAGTCTTTCGTCGACTTTTTCGAAAAAGTGCAGTCGCAGGAAAAGCGGAAGCCGGGGAGCGTGTCGAAGCTGTTCTCCTCGCATCCGCCGACGGACGACCGGATCAAAAACTCGCAGGCCGTGATTCAGAAGTACCTGAAAGAGAAGCCGGAGTACGTGGTCAACACGAGCGAGTTCAACGACGTGAAGACGCGTGTGATGGCGATGCACAACCGGCGGAAGGTAGACGACGTGAAGGATGCGGGACGTCCCACGCTGCGGCGGAATCCCAATGGTCAGATCGACGCCAACGGGGATGAGAAAGCCCCGAAGACGGATCAGGAAGATCGCCCGACTTTAAAGCGCCGGGACAATTAGATTCGGGATCAGACCGGATGAGAAAGGGGAGCGGCCATTCGGTCGCTCCCCTTTTTTACGTTCTGTGCCGGCATCAGGGCAAAAGCCGGCGATACTGCACGAAACCGGTGCGCTCGGCGACCTGATCATACAGGCCCATCGCGGCGGTGTTGGTTTCGTGTGTCAGCCAGTAGACACGGCTCGCGCCCGCTTCCTCCGCGGCCGTATACACCGCCTCAATGAGTTTCCGGCCGATGCCGCCGCCGCGAAAATCCGGCGCGGTAAACAGGTCCTGCAGGTAGCAGTAAGGTCCGGCAGTCCAGCAGGAGCGATGAAAGATATAGTGAACGATCCCCTGCAGCTGGCCCTCAACGAACGCACCAAGCGCGAAGACCGGCTCCCGCGGGTCGTGAAATCGCTGCCACGTCAGTTCCGTGACAGCAGGATCCGGGGGCGAGCGGTAGAACTCCCGGTAGCCGTTCCATAAGACTTCCCAGCGGGCGCGGTCCGCGTCCGTCAGAGTACGAACATCGCAGGCATGCATCTGTACTTAGAATAAAAAACCGCCGGGAAGGCACCAGGCTGCATAGCGGGATGCGGTCTTACCCTGATGCCGCGATACGATAGCGGTAGCAGTATGTCCGCCTTGCTTCCGCGCCTGCGAAGTGATCTCGACTTCATGCCGTCTCCGGTGGAAGACCGGCCGGGTCTGCTCATCCGCGATTCCCTGCACTATTCCGAATCCGTTCTGATCATTCCTCCGGCGCTGGTGGAGTGCCTGAGTTGTTTCGACGGCGAGCAAACGACACTCGATCTGCGGCAGTTGCTGGTCACGATCACGGGCGATTTTCAGGTGGGCGAACTGGAAGCCGGCCTGATGGAGGCGCTCGCGCAGAGCGGCTTTCTGGAAGACGAAGTCTTCCTGCGCATGAAGGCGGACCGGGAGCGGGCCTTTGCCGAATCGCCGGTGCGCGAACCCGCCCATGCCGGGAGCGCTTATCCCGATCATGAGGAGGAACTGCGCGGCGTGATCGATGCGTGGATGGCTGAAGGGCCGACCGCGGAGCCCTGTGCAGCCGCGACAGGCCGGGAAGGTATACTCGGCATCGCCGCTCCGCACGTCAGCCCGCAGGGCGGTTATGAGAGCTATCGCGCGGCTTACCGGCAGCTGGGTCCTTCGCTCCGCGACAAGACTTTCGTGATTCTGGGAACCTCGCACTACGGCGCCGCGGAGCGGTTCGGGCTGACCCGGAAGGATTACCGCACGCCGTGGGGAGAAGCGAGGACCGATCGCGCGCTGGTGGAGGAACTGACGCGCCGGGCGCGGCCGGCCATCGCCACGGAAGACTACTGCCACTCCTTCGAACATTCCATCGAGTTCCAGGTAATCTTCCTGCAGTATCTTTTTGGCCCCAACGTGCGCATTCTGCCCGTTCTGTGCGGCTCTTACGCGCACAGTATTTACCTCGGCGGCAAGCCGGAGGCCGACGATGCGGTGAACAATTTCCTGGACGTGCTTGGCGATATCGCGGCCCGCGAGGGAGATCGGCTGCGGTGGGTGCTGGGAATCGATCTGGCGCACATCGGGCGGCGCTACGGCGATCTCTTCGATGCCACCGCGAATCGGGACGAGATGCAGGATGTGGCCGCGCGCGACCGGCAGCGCATCGACCGGGTAATTGCAGGCGACGCGGCCGGCTTCTGGGATCTGGTGCAGGAGAACCGGGACGACCTGAAATGGTGCGGTTCGTCGCCGCTCTACACGTTCCTCAAAGCCGTACCACAGGCGCGCGGCGCGGTGGAGCGTTACGAACAGTGGAACATCGATGAGCAGAGCGTGGTGAGTTTCGCCGGCCTGTCTTTTCGCTGAAGCATCAACGGCGGACGTAGACCGCGACGCCGCCGGGACTTACGGTGAACCGGTCGACATGGTGCTGCAGGTCAAACCACTCGGCCACGGTGGCGTTCGGGAAAAGCGGGCGGACGAAGGCGTCGATCAGGAAATCCAGTGCCGCGCCTTCCATGGCGACGCCCGAGATTTCCACCCGGGCGACATCGACGCGCGCGCGCCCGTTGCGGGACTGCACAAGAGCCGTGACCTGAACCGGTCTGACGCCGGCGAGAAGATTCCGCAGCAGCCATCCGGCCGGCTCGCCGGTGGCCGCCTGACGCATCTTCAGGAAATCGATCTCGGCATAGCCGGTGGCCTGGCCCGCGCCAAGCACCAGACGAGGATTGCGCGCGCCCTGCGGGGCCAGAGACTGCGCGACGTCGCGAACCCAGGCATCCAGTTCGGCGGGCCCAAAACGAACGGAAGCGCCGGGCGGCAGGCCTCGCTGCAGGCTTTCCAGCTTCTGCCAGGCGGACTGACTCAAAGCGGACTGCGTGCCGACAGCGGGCGTCTCCGCCGCGGCTGGCAGAACGGCTGCAGCCACGAAACAGAGCAACGCGCGAAAATGTCCGGTCCACGTCACTTCTTTATTGACGCACAAACGGCCGGGATGGCGTACGGCTGTTCCCTTCGGCCACAATGAGGGTTGGTGACGATTCGCGCCGCTACCGAGGCGGACTATCCCGCAATTGCCCGGATCCAGGCTTCCTGTCCCGAAGCGGCGCAGTGGCCCGTGGGCGATTATTCCGGTTTTCAGACGCTGCTGGCGGTCACGGAAGCGGGTTCCGCCGGCTTCTGCGCGTGGCGGCAAACGGCGCCCGACGAAGCGGAACTGCTCAACCTAGGAGTCGCGCCCGCGTCGCGGCGCCAGGGTGTCGCGGAGGCGCTCTTAAGGGCGCTTTGCGGCGCGGCTTCCGGGGACATTTTCCTCGAAGTCGCGGAGCCGAATTTCCCCGCAATTGCGCTTTATTGCAAGCTCGGCTGGGAGCCTGTCGCGATCCGCAAAGGTTATTACGAAGCGGGCCGCGTGAACGCGGTTGTGATGAAGAAACGTTCATGGTAAAGTCCTGGTTAGACAGGCCATTTGATCGGCCTGCACTTCAACTGAAGTGAAGCTTCCCACCGGGTCGCGGAATTCAGAACGCGGCCAGGCGAGGCAACTCCACTCGAGGAGAGATGCCCGGAATGGACAGGAATACGCTCGAAGAGACCAAAGCGCATCTGATGCAGACGAATGAGCAGTATCGGGAACTCTTACGACAGCACCACGAGTACGACGCGCTGGTCGAGGCGCTGGAAGGGAAACACGTCCTGACAGCCGAAGAAGAGTTGGAAGAGCATCGTCTGAAAAAGCTCAAACTCCATCTGAAAGACCAAATGGAACAGATGGTGAAAGAGCATTCGCCTCAACACGCTGTAAGTTGAAGAACATCGGGTGCGCCAGCACCGCGACGAAAGTCGACACGCCCGGCCAGCCCCTGAAGCGGCCGGGCTTTTTTTATGCATTCGGAATTTCCGGAAGAACCCGTTCGAATTCCTGTCACCGACGTTCTCGATTTGCACAGCATTCCGCCGCGCGATGTGAAAGCCGTGGTGGAGGAGTATCTGTCCGAGGCGCGGCGTCTGGGACTCACGGCCCTTCGGATCGTTCATGGCCGCGGGATCGGCGTGCAGCGCGAAACGGTGCGGAGAGTTCTGGCGAGGACCGAGTTCGTGACCAATTTTGCAGATGCGCCGCCCGAAGCGGGCGGGTGGGGCGCGACCGTCGTTACCTTAAGACAGTCGTTACATTAAGACAGTCGTTACATTAAGACAATCGTTACACTGAGAGGCGGGGGCGTCCCGCCGGCGCGGTGACCAGTTTCAGCCCGACCGTCGAAAACCGAGTGCGTTCGGCCGTGAGGGGGCATTCTGGATGACCCGGGCCGCCGCCGGATGCCGGTCGAAAGCGCCAAAGCCCAGCAGGAGCAACTCGCGGAGCAGAGACCCGAAGGGTTCCTCCAGCGTGTGGATTTGGGCGAGCAGTTCTTCGGGATCGGGCTTATCGACATGCAGTGCCCAGCTCTGGCGCCCGGAATGCGCGAAATCCTCCGCGGTGCGCGAAAACAGGGCAGCGGAGAGCTGATTCGCGTCGCTGTCGCGAATTCCGCACTGGCGCAGCATGCGGGCCACGCCGTCGAGCAGAGGCGTAAAACCCGCTGTGCCGAGAGTCAGGGCGGCATCGAAGAGAGCCTCGGAGCCGGGCTGAATCGACACCGGTTTCGCTTTGAGCTCACGAACGAACCGGTACGCGTGCGTCAGCGCGGGCGCGCTTCCGTCGACGGCCAGCCGACCCGGCAGTCCGCAGTGTTTCAGTCTGGCGACACTGGCGCCGGCATCGCGGAGTTGCCCCATCAGCGCGGCGCCCGGATCGCAGTCGCAGAAAATGAGCGATTTTCCTGCCCACTGAATCGAGGCCGATTCGAGCGCGCCCCAAAGGGCGGAAAAGTGTTCCCGGGGGGAACAAAACAGAATCAGCCGGATGTCGTTGAATTCCGTGAGTGAGCGCGCCGGCCATCCGCCCTGCAGGGTGTTCGCGATGCGGCTCGCGACCCGGAACGAAACGGCGCCTACCGGGCCCAGAGCGCGCGCGTTGCGCGGCAGTTGCCCCGCGAGGCTGGCGCTGACCGCTCCGGCGCCCACGATTCCGTACTCGGGCTCAATACTCGTCTGGACTGCGGAAGGCGAACGCATGACAGGACAGGTTTATCCGTGTAAACACAAATGTCTATACGGCGTTCGCACGAATTTGTTTGATTTTATCCCGAATCTGTGCCGCTTTTTCGAATTCAAAGTTCTTCGCCGCCCCTCGCATCCTCTCTTCCAGCTCCGCGATATACCTGCCGCGCTCTTCCGGATTCAATTCCTCCTCGGGCCTGTCCGGCTCCGCGGGAACCGTCACATAGTCGCCCTCGGCGATCCGGACCAGCGTTAAATCGATCGGTTTTATGATCGATTGCGGCGTTATATTGTTGTCGATATTGTATTGTACCTGAGTAACGCGGCGGCGCGCGGTCTCGTCGATCGCCCGTTTCATGCTGTCCGTCATGACGTCGGCGTAAAGAATGGCGCGGCCTTCCAGATGCCGCGCGGCGCGGCCGATGGTCTGAATCAGGGAGCCCGCAGAGCGCAGAAAACCTTCCTTATCGGCGTCCAGGATGGCGACGAGAGAAACCTCCGGCAGATCCAGGCCTTCCCGCAGCAGGTTGATGCCGATCAGCACTTCGAAGACGCCGAGCCGGAGATCGCGCAGGATCTTCATGCGGTCGAGCGTGCTGACTTCCGAGTGCAGGTAATTGCATTTGACGCCCACTTCCGCGTAGTACTCGGAAAGGTCCTCCGCCATGCGCTTGGTCAGCGTGGTCACCAGCACCCGCTGGTTGAGGGCAACCCGTTTGCGGATCTCATTGAGAAGATCGTCCACCTGGCCCTTGATGGGACGAATCTCGATTTCCGGATCCACCAGACCGGTGGGGCGAATAATCTGCTCCACCACCACGCCCTCGGATTTCGTGAGTTCGTAAGGCCCCGGCGTGGCCGAGACGTAGACAATCTGGTTCACGCGGTGTTCGAATTCCTCGAACGTGAGCGGGCGGTTATCCATCGCGCTGGGCAGACGGAATCCGTGGGCCACCAGAATCTCTTTGCGCGAGCGGTCGCCGTGATACATGCCATGCAGCTGCGGCATGGTCTGGTGGCTCTCGTCGATGAACATCAGCGCGTCGGAAGGCAGATAGTCGAGCAGGGTGGGCGGCGCCTCCCCCGGCAGGCGCCCGGAAAAGTGCCGCGAATAGTTCTCGATGCCATGGCAGTAGCCGATCTCCTTCATCATTTCGAGATCGAACATAGTGCGCTGGTGCAGCCGCTGCGCCTCGATCAGCTTGCCCTGCGCTTCCAGCTGGGGCCGCCAGGCCTCCAGTTCCGCCTTGATGGAATCGATGGCCGCCTCTTTGGTGAGGCGCGACATCACGTAGTGCGTTTTCGGGTAAATGGGCAGCCGGTGGTACGTCTGCAGAACCTGTCCGAGCAGCGGGTCGATCTGCGAGAGCGACTCCACTTCATCGCCCCACATCTCAATCCGGTAGGCATTTTCGTCGTAGGTGGGGAAAATTTCGATCACGTCGCCGCGCACGCGAAACGTCCCTCGGCGGAAATCGTGCTCGTTCCGGTCGTAAAGAATATCCACCAGCTTCGAGATAATTTCTTTGCGAGTGATCTTCTGGCCCTTCTCCAGCATGAGCAGCATGCCGTAATACGCTTCCGGCGAGCCGAGGCCGTAGATACAGCTCACGCTGGCGACGATCACGCAGTCGCGGCGTTCAAACAGGGATTTCGTGGCCGCCAGGCGGAGGCGGTCCAGATCGTCGTTGATGGTGGCTTCTTTTTCGATGTACACATCGCTCGACGCAATATACGCTTCCGGCTGGTAGTAATCGTAATAGCTGACGAAGTACTCGACAGCATTGTTCGGAAAGAAAGACTTGAACTCCTGGTAAAGCTGCGCGGCCAGCGTCTTGTTATGAGCGAGAACGAGCGCGGGGCGTCCGGACTGTTCAATCAGCTTAGCCATGGTGAAGGTCTTGCCGGAGCCCGTGACACCCAGCAGAACCTGATGCTTTTCGCCTTCTTCGAGGCCGCGGCCGAGTTCCGCGATCGCGGTCTTCTGGTCGCCCTTCGGGCTGTAAGACACGGCGAGCTGAAAGGACATTGTTCCAGTATAGGAGCATCGGGAAAACCTTCCGGGGTCCCGGAAGCCGTTCTGTGGCACGCTCGGGACTCGGAACATTTGGCCGGGTCCAGTACCCGTTTGACCCCTTAGTTCCATGACTTCGCCCCTATCTTCCCGTACGGATAAGTGACTAGACTCCGGAATGTGAGCTTCGACACAGGACTTCTGACAGGTGACACCGGCATGAGAGCTTCCTTAAGACGGGCTGGCCGGACGATGATGATGATTCTCCTTCTCGGAGCCTTCAGGCCGGCGCAGGCGTCCGTGCTGACACTGGGCGCCGCGACCGGCTACAACGCATTCGCCTTCAGCGACTTCACGGAATCCGGCACGGATTCGGAAGGGCGACTCGCGGTCGGCGGCAACTTCGCTCCGGCCGGCGGAAGTTTTACCATCGCCAGCAAGCATGGGGCGGACGGGGCCGGCATTTACGATCTGGTGGTCGGCGGGAACTTCACGAATGTGTACGCCTCACTGGGCGGAGGCGATGCCTTCGTGGGCGGCAATATGACCTGGACCGGACCAACCCTGCCGAATAATGCGGTGGTCAACGGCAACTTCAACAATCCGGCAAGCGGCGGATCGGTGGGCGGGACCATCAGCTACGGAGGGACTTATTCATCGGGCACCACGCTGAAAAACGCGAAAGAGTCGAAGCCCGCGGCATCCCCGATCGACTTCCTCAGCGCCAAGACCGATCTTCGGTCCCTCTCGGCCACTCTTGCCTCCCAACAGGCCAACGGAGTTGTCGGCGATGACGGCTACGGAACCTATACGTTAAAAGGGCAGAGCGAAACCACCAACATCTTCAATCTGAAAGACTCGAGTTACACCGGGAAGACCATTAACATCTCGGCGCCGGAGAGTTCCACGGTGATTGTCAACGTCGCGGGCACCGCGGATTCATTCAATGGCGGATCCATCAACATCAGTGGCGTGAAGACGAATAACGTGATCTTCAATTTCGGCAGCGCCACGAGTCTGTCCCTGAGTGCCATTGCGTTTAACGGGACGATTCTTGCGCCCTATGCCGGGTTCACGGGCACCTGGGGACAGATCAACGGGCAACTGATTGCAAACACGATCGCCGGGACCACCGAACTACACGATGTGCTGTTCAACGGAACCTTGCCGGCGGGCGCCGATCCCATTTCTCCGCTAAGTTCCATGCCGGAACCTTCCACCTGGATTCTGTTCAGCGCGGGACTGTTGCTGGTCGGGATTTCGCAGAGGCGCCTCCGGCGAAACAGTTAGTGTCGGGTGTTCTCGTACCACTTCAGCGTGGTTGATCCGATACAGACAAGGTCCACCGCGCCGTCGTGATTGAGATCGGCGGCCGCACAGGAAGCCGCGCCCATGCCGCCGTTATCCAGAATCTGCTTCTCCCAGCCGTTCTTCGTTTCGTGGTAGACGAAGACGCTTTTGCTTCCCTGGCGGAAGCCTGCGATCACTTCGTCGCGGCCGTCTCCATCCAGGTCCGCGGTGAGGATGGTATGACCGTCGGTGAGGGAATCGTCGATCTGTGTGCGTTCCCAGGTCTTGCCATGCAGGGTGTAAATCGCCACCTGATTGCCATGCCAGGGCTCGATGGCGGCGAGGAACTTGTCTTTGGCCAGCTTGTCCCGGCCGAGATAGCCGATGGCAATGTCGCTCGAACCACACTTCGGGCACGGAGAAGGATCCCCCTTCGAAAGTTCGGTTCGTGTCCAGCCGTTCTGGCCGTACTGGAGCAGGTGGATGCCGGAAAAGCTTGCGGTCAGGATGCTGTCCCGCTTGTCCTTCGGATCCCACTTCGTGATCAGGATGCCGTGCTGCACGCCCTCATTCGCCTCACTGATGACTTCCCGTTTCCAGTCCCCCGGACGATACATCACCAGGGGGGCATGATCGCCGCCGTAAGTGGGCGGGGCGGCATGGGCGCCGGTAAGTGCGGCGTTGATGGCGACCTTCTTTCCGGAGCCGTCGATGTCGGCCCAGCGCAAGCGGTGCGAGGTGGTCAAAGTATCGATCTGCTGCAGTTTCCAGGGCTGGCGGGGGTCGCCTTCATGATGCAGCACGCCGACTTTCCCGATGCTGTTCGCGGCATTATTGGCGAACTCCCATGCCAGCACGATTTCGGGGATGCCGTCGCCATCGATATCCTCGGCAGCGCAGTTGATGGTCTTCGGCAGGTTGGTGGCGAGAACGTGTTTTTGCCAGGTAGGGTTTTCAAACCAGACCAGATCCAGACCGCCTGAGGCGAGAGCGATGATGTCGGGCTTGCCGTCATGATTCATGTCGGCAACCACGGTCTGGTAGCCGCCTTTCAGGTCCGCCGCGATGGTGTGTTCCGTGAAGGGCAGACCGGTGCCGGCGAGCGTGTGTTTCTCCTTCGCGACGGGCAGCAGAGTCGGATAGAACTGGACGAAGGTATTGTCTACCGCGCCGTTGGCCGCATGGCAGGCATAGCAGCTTTCGGTGCGGGCAAAGGGTTTGCCGTCGGCTTCCGCTTTGCCGTCGGCTTCCGCTTTGCCGAAGCTGTAAAACGTCCACTTCCCCCCGTCCTTTACTTCGACCTCGATCGCCGCCGTATCGGCCTGAAAATGGCCGCCCTGATTAATCGAGCCTTTCGACTGCGAGGCCCGGATCTCCAGCACGAGTACGGTCTTTTCCGGCCACGTCCCCGTCTGCAGGAAGGCCCGGTACGCGGCGCGATTGACGAACACATTGTCAAACCGCGGGTTTTCACCGGCGGCGGGGGCGGCGGGACCATAGGTCATGCCGAGTCCGGAACTGAGGAAGACCCACTCGCGGTAGTCGGCCGGAAACCGGAGTGAGCCGTTTGCCGCGTAGCGGGGCGCGCCGGAGTCCTGCGCGAAGGCCGCCGTCGCGAGCAGGCCGGCAAGTGCTAAAAAACGCATGAGTTGATCTTATCCCGAACTTCCGCGCCGCCGAATGCGTTTGGTGAGACGAGGAAGACTTATGTTCTGTACCACTTGTGGTGTTCGGATGCTCGATCAGGATCGTTTTTGCGCAGCCTGCGGTAAACCCGCCGGCGTCCCCGCGGGAACTTATGTGGCACCGCCCCGGCCGCTGGAACGCGATATGTTCCGGAAGAAGCTGGGCGGCGTCTGCGCCGGCCTTGCGAACTACCTGAACGCGGACGTTACCCTGGTCCGGCTGTGCTGGATTCTCGCCGTGATTTTCACGGGCGTGCCTCTGGTGCTGTACTTCATTGGCTGGGCGGTGATGCCGCGCAACGACCTGCGGGCAGCGGTGGCGCCTTACGCCGGCACCACGGTCCTGTAGCGCATCAGAACCGGTCTTTGCCGGCTTGATCTTTCCTGGCAAGGTGCGCTTCAATCTCCTTGCGATCGCGCCAGACCGGGTGCAGCTTCTTCTCCGTCATCAGCGGTAACTGATCGGCGAGGTGAGGCGAGCCCGGCTGGCTCGAATTTCCGTAGCTGACCGAGCACTGTGCCCGTTGCGTGGCGGAGAACTCGATGGCGCAGACGAACGTCTCGCCATGCGCCGCATAGAACTTGTCCCCCGCTTTGCGCGTGAAAGCGACGGTGCGGAAAACGCCGGAATTGCCGGAGCCTCCGTTGCCAGGCACGTCGCCCGTGCCGCTCGCGAAGCGGAACACATCGCCCCACTTCACATCCAGAGAGCCGTACGTCTTCCGGCACTGCTCGGCGGCGGCGGCAAGAGCTTCGAGTGCGGAGGCCGGGTCGGCAAGACCATAGCCGGTTTCAAGGGGCTTCGCGGGATCGTACTTCACGCGCATGCGGGCGGCGATGCCCCCGTTGCCCCCGAGGTAGCGGTCCGCAAACAACTGGAAGAGCACCGCGCCCCGGCTGTCGGTCTCCGTCAGGTGGTCCCATTTTTCGAGGACGCGCGCGGCTTCGGTGCCACCTGCCGCGGCCTTCAGCAGATCGGGCAGGACCTTGTCGGCCAGTTCCATGCGGGTGGAGAGTTTGTCCGCCACCAGCTTTTCGTAGCTGATCTTCGGGTCTTCCGTGATCATGTGGAGCGAGCGCAGGGTGCGCATCTGCGGCATGGTATCGCCGGCTGGCGCCACATACGCGGGATACAGGGAACGATCGAGCGGGGGCAGAGTCATGGTCCACGGCGGCTCATTGGTGTTCTGCGTCCAGCCGGAAGGCGGATCGATGGATTTCGGGAGTTCGTCGAAGGACAGGTATTCCGTCCAGAGGTTGGCCGACGAATTTCCCGGCATGACCTTTTGCCACGCCTGGTAGTCGCCGGCGTTGCGCTTCGGGACCAGACCGTCGAACACCATCATGATGTGCCCGTCGGCATCGGCGTAGTTGGCATTCCACATGGGAATGGCCATCATGCGGAGCGCGTTTTTGAACTCTTCCAGATTGCGCGCTTCCCCCATGCGGAACCACTGTTCCAGCATCTTCGGACGGTCGAGTCCGGCCACGCGCATGGCGACGGTGAGCGTACCGTCGTTGAAGACGACGGGACCGTGCACACTGCGGCGAATCTCCAGTTTTTCGTCGCGCAGAGTTCCGTCCGCCTGCCGGACGCGCAGCGTCTTCGTTTCGTGCTCGAAGGGGCGCAACTGGCCGTCGAATTCGTACTGCCCGTCTTTCACGGTGAGCTGGTAGAAATCGACGGTGTCGATGGTGTTGACGGTGCGGCCCCAGCCGGCCCGGCGGTTGAAGCCGACCACGGGCACCGGGAAGCCGATCTGCGGGGCGCCATAAAGATCGTAGCCGGGACCGTTCAGATGCACTTCCATATAGCGGTAGAACGTGTCGCCCCAGGCCAGATGCGGGTTGATGATGAGCATCGCCTTGCCACTGGCGGAGTGGGGTGGTCCGATGGCCCAGGTGTTGGAGCCGGCGGCCAGTTCGTCATCGAGAGGCGTGCGGAGTTCGGCTACCGTGCGGCCGCGCTGGAACGCCGTGACCTCGCGCTGCATGCGTTCGCGCGAGCCCATGTACATATAGTGGACGGCGCGCAGGGAGTGGCCGACGACATCGATGCCGGTAACCGGGAGGACCACGCGGTACTCGGCGCCGATGGAATCGGGATGCGCTTTGGCGAAGTCGTTGATGCCGGCCGCGAAGGCGTCCAGGTACTTGCGGAACTGAGGATCCTGCGCGTCATACCAGAGCTTCGCGCGTTCGGGAACGCCGTTCGTCTGCACCCAGCGATCCAGGTCCAGATGCGACTGTCCCCAGTACTCCGCGGCGCGGCCCCGCGACTCCCCGTAAAGAAGCAGCAACAGGTTGGCCTGATTCTGCGCCTGCGCCCACCCGTGAGCGTGGAACATGGCCTCACGGGTGGCGGCGAAGATGTGCGGGACACCGTACTGGTCCCAGAGGATCTCGGTTTTCGGCGCGGCGATACAAGTGGTGGCGAGAAGAAGAATCGGCAGCAGGCGCATTCAGATTCGCCGATTCTAACACTGACTCAGGGCTTCAGAACCTGCGCGAAGTAATCGAGGGCGCGTGAGTCTTTCGATTGCCCCAGCCAGAACATGGCTTTTTTGCGAACAGCCGGGTCGGGGTGGGTCTTTGCGATCTCGATCAGCAGCGGCACGCCCTGAGATTCCGGAAGCTGCTTCAGCGCGAACACGGCCTGCTCTTTGACCGAGCGCTCCGGATCTTCGGCGACAGCGCGCTTGAGAACGTCTTCGGTCTGTTTGTTGGCGGCCTTCTGCGCCAGCCAGAAGAGGGCTTTGCCGCGAATTTGCGGACTGGCGTTGTTCCTGGCGGCGTCCATCACGGCGGCGAGCCCGGCCGGATCTTTGCTTTGCGAGAGCGCGAAGATCACCTGTTCTTTGACCTTGAGGCTCGGATCGGCAGCCAGCATTCGTTTGAGGATGGTGACTCCGAACGCGCCGCGGGAATTGCCGAGCCAGAAGGCGGCGCGTTCCCGCACGCGTTCGGGCTGGGCGGCAGTGGTCAGGTCCTCCAGAGCGCGATCGGCGGCGGACCCGGCGTGGAGCGCGATCACCTGCAGCGCGCGGTCCGGTTTGGCGCCGGTGGCCTGTGTTTTTAGCCAGGCAATGCTGGCGTCGGACGAAACACCGGTCAGCCAGTGGAACGGAAGACCCCCACCGTCGAGGCGGCAGTCGGGCGAGGTGACGCGAAGCTGCTCCACCTGCGAGTTGTCGATCCGAATCAGCACGACCAGCGCCGTGGGGCCTTCGAGACGCACCGGCGCTCCGGTGGCGTGCTGCTGGTCGTTCAGGCCGTCCCCTGTGTTCCAGCACATGTCACCGTGGCGGCCGGGGATGATCGGTTCCGTATAGCCTGCCCAGAAGGGGCCGGTGCCGAACTGACGAAGTTGCGATTCCAGCGCCCCCGAGAAGGCATTGGTTTCGAGCTTCGCGTTTTCGATTTGCGGCTGTTGGGCCAGCAGCGCGGAGGCCGTTGTCAGAAGCAAAAGCGATCTCATTTGAGCAGCTCCATCATGTAGTCGGTGGCCTCTTTGCTGCGCATGTTGGAGAGCCGTTCCACGATGTACTTCTTCATGGCGGGGTCGGACTCTTTCTTCGCCAAATCGATCAGCGGTTTGGCGTCACCGCGGGAGTGCAGGCCGTTGATGAGTTCCCGTTTGGCTTTCGGATCCGTATCGGATGTGTACAGCTGGGCCAGCGTGTCGAGAGACGTGGAGCGCGACATCGCGAGGCTGCGGATCGCTTCGCTGCGAACCTTCGGATCCTTCTCGGTCTTCGCGATTTCGAGCATCTTGTCCGCCGCGCCGGCCACGAACATGCTGCGGAGAATCTGGATGCGGTTTTCCGGAGACGCCTCCGACGCATAAAGCTGCGTGAGCTGATCGCCGGCCCTCATCGCGCCGAGCTGGCGAATTGCTTCGAGGCGGAGTTCGGCATCCTTTTCGGTTTTGGCGAGATTGAAGAGCGGGTCGCGGGCACGGGACACCATCAGCGACCGGATGACTTCGCGCTTCACGGCGGTATCGGACGACGCGCCGTAGACGGTCACGAGTTGCTGCTGGGCTTCGGTAGTTCCGGACATGCCGATGTAGCGGATGGCGCGGATCTGCAGGTCCGGATTCCCGGCGCCCTTCGCGTAGTCGGTAAGCACCTGATGGGCGCGGGGCGTGCGGCTCTGGGTCAGGACGAACATGGCGCGGTCTTTCACGCGGGGCGCGCTGTTGCCCTTGAGAAGGTTTTCGAGCAAGGGAATGGCGCGTTCAGGATCGGCATTCATCAGGCCGTTGATGGCCATCAGCTTCAGTTCTTCGTTGGTCTCGTCGGCGGGGGCCACGGCCTGGCCGGAGCCCTGTTTGACCTCGACCTCGAGCGCCTGCGCGTCATTGAGCCAGTGGCTTTGCGGAAAATCGCGGCGCAGGGCGGCGATTGAGGCCAGGGACTCGTCGCGGCGGCCGAGCCGGTTCAGCGCGTAGGCCTTCCAGTAGAGCGCGCCATCGGCACGGGCACCTTTGGAATCGATCACGGCGTTGAACCGCAGCAGAGCTTCGTCGTATTTGCGTTCGTCGAGCAGACGGGTGCCGGATTCGTACGCGCCATCGCCGCCAAAGCTGCGGACTTTGACCTGCGGCAGAAGAGAGCCGGCCATCGCACGGGCCATCGCCTTCCCTTCGGCGTTGGCCAGGGAAACCGCGATCTCCGTTTCGATCCGGCCTTTGATCGCTTCGCGGATCTCGCCCGTCATGGCCGCGGCCGATTTCGCTTTCGCCACGGCTTCCCGGGCGTCCGGGAGGTTCTCCTGGGAATGGAGAGGCAGAGCGAGGGCTCCGGCAAGCAGCGCAATTTTCCAGTAATTCATGATTTTTGTCCTTCGGTCCTGAAATTCGATTGAATAATTCTGACTTTGAAAAGCAAAGAACCCGAATTCATGCGGCGCTGCAGCGTTTGCAGTTCTTCCGGGGTCACGCGGTCGGGCGAGTTGGCGACTTCGAGCATGAAACGCTCGACTTCGTCCAGCAAGGAAGTGGTGGCGGTTTCGCCGGTTTCCGCCGAGATAGTCTGCAGGATGAGACGGCCTTCGCCGACAAGATCCTGCGCGCGGTAACGGGCGGACGAGAAGTCCGGGGCCGTGTCGGTGGCATTCGAGATCTCCGTCAGCAGCAGTTCGGCGCGGTCCAGATGATCGGCGAGAGTGATGGCCATGATGCGCTGGCGCGCCTGGTCAGAGAGACCGGCGGCGAGGGCGGGCTCGGGCTTTTTCGAGACGCGGCCAATCAGGAAAGCGGCCAGCAGCAGGGCACAGAACGCCGGCACCAGCCACCGGGCAGGCAGCAGCCAGGACCGGCGGGCGCGAGGTTCGAGGCGCGGCGCAACGCCGGCCCAGATGCCGCGGCTGAAATCGACGGGCGGCTCCGGAACGGTCCATTCGTCGCAGGCGTTCAGGGTTTTGGCCAGCGATTCGGCGGCGGCACTGCAGGTGCCGCACGTCCGCAGGTGCTCGCGGGCGCCGCCGGGAAGACCGGGCTCCCGGTAGTACAGCAGGACGAGATCTTCTTCCGTGAGATGGATAGGTTGCGTGTTCATTAAATTATTTGCCCGCCACCGGTTCCAGAGCCTGGCGGAGTTTCTGGACAGCCCGGAATACACTGTGTTTCGCGGCGCCGGGCTGGACGCCGAGAACGTTCGAAATGGACTCGATCCCCATGCCCTCGTAGTGGCGCAGAATAAAAGCGGTCCGCTCCATTACCGTGAGATCCGCGAGGGTGGCGCTCAGAATCGCCGAAACCTGGCCGCTCAGCGCAAGACGTTCGGGCGAGGGCGACTCCCCGGCAATCTGCGACAAAGGATCGCTCTGGTCTTCCTTCGCGGCATGCACCGCAGGCTGCGTCTCCTGGCGGCGCTGCCGCGTGCGGAGATGGTCGAGGGTACAGTTCGTGCAGATGCGGTGCAGCCAGGTGCCGAAAGAGGCACGACCGTCGAATTTCGCGATCTGTTTCCAGGCTTTCAGAAAGGTTTCCTGCACCATGTCTTCGGCATCGATTTCATTTCCGGTCATACGATAGGCCAGGCGGAACAGGGCGCGGGCGTGTTGATCCACCAGCACACGGAACGCGTCGCGGTCGCCGCGGCGCACCCGTTCGATGGCAAATTCCTCGCTTTGAGCGGCCGGAATTTCGGCCACCTGCGTGTTCAGCATCCGGTTGTCAGATTAGACTGGCGCGGGGACGGGCGGTTAGTGCGGAATGTGCGGCAAAGCGCGGGAAGGGCTGGAAAGCGTCAGACGCGCACGCCGATTTTCCACAAACCATACCCGACGGCCTGGCGGAAGCAGAGCCACCATTGTTTCGGAATGGTCTGATCCCCCGCTTCCCGGGGGGAGCCGTAGACGGTGAAACCTTCCTGCTGGAGAATGCGCTTGACGCGGAAAATGTGGTACCCGTCGCTGACGATGATGCAGGAGCGGAGGCCCATGCGGCGCAGTATCTCGGCAGCGGCCGTCAGCGACCAGGCCGTGGAACTCCCCTCTTCTTCCACGATCACGGCTTCGGCGGGAACGCCGCGGTCGATCAGGTAGGATCGTCCGACGCCGCCTTCCGTGAAGGACGGGTCGCCGCCGGGTCCGCCGGTGGTCATGATGTAGGGCGCGAGACGTTTGCCGTAAAGCTGCACGGCGTGGTCGAGGCGGAGTTTCAAAACGGGCGAAGGATGGCCGCGATACTCGGCGGCGCCCATCACGACAATCACGTCGGCGGGACGGGCCTCGTCGAGCGTGCTTTCCCGGCCGATGCGCACGGTCAGCGCGACGAGATAACCCAGGACAAACGTCACCAGGACCATGGCCAGCAACGTGGCCGCTCGCTTAAGGTGAGTTCGTATGATTCCCATATTGTAAGGGATCGGAGGCGGTGACCGGCAACCGGGGTTTTCGGCTATTTCCGCTGCATGGCCTTGAGATAGAGCGCCAGATTGTGAATCCGCACGCGGCCCAGGTCCTGGTCCCACGCGATCTGCGAAAAGACCGGTCCCCAAACCGGCATCTCTTTGGTGCCGTGTCCCTTGCGAACGGCTTCGGCTCCGGAGATCACCTTTTCGACGCGATCCAGTGGAAAGTCGCTCCGGCCGGGACCGGCGATCCGCGTGAGATCGGCGGGGCGGGTTTTGAGCGAAGCCGCCATGGGGCCATCGCCCTTGCCATCAAGGCCATGACAGACGGCGCAGTACTCCCGGTAGAGGGCGGGCCCCTGAATGGATTCGATCAGCAGCACGGATTCAGGATCCGGCAGCGGCTTTTGCGCGAAGGCGGCCCCGCCGAGCCACAAACAGAAAAGGAAGCGGGTGCGCATGACAGCCTTCCCTTGCGCATTTACCGTGCCTTCGCGAACAGCGGAAAGCGGCACTCCGTTTGCATTTCTGAAAAACGCAAACCTTTAAAGGAGGTAACTGCATGTCGGCTTCTGTGATTCTTCTGATCGTTCTGACCGTGGTTGTGGCGGCGCTCGCGATCTATCGCTACGCGGTAGCGAGAAATGAGGACAATTTCCTGCATATGGCTGATTCGGCGGGTCAACAGATCAGCGGTCAGCTCAAAACCGAACACACTCTGAGCCAGATCGACCGCGTCGGGATGGGCTTGACCGTGGCGACGGCTCTCTACGGAATCGGCCTTCTGGCGTTTTTCCTGTACAACGAGTTCGTGCAGCGCGGACGGTTCTGAACGCGATTTCGCGCAGACTGCGCGATGCTGCGCAGTTCAGTTTGCTCAGTTCGCATCAGGACAGATGATGCAGCGCCGCCAGCGGATCGGACCGGAGTGCACGGAGAGCCGGGACGGCAATCGCGGCGGCGCTGGTGGCGACGAGACCGAGGACCACGGCCGAGAAGGTCAGCAGATCGGCTGGGGGTACCTGATAGAGCAGCGTGCTCAGCAGCCGGACGGCGATAACAGATCCGCCCAGCCCCAACGCCAGTCCGGCCCCTACAGGCGCCAGGCTCTCGCGTAACACCATCCGCAGCACCGCCGCCGGGGACGCGCCAAGGGCGATGCGGATACCCAGTTCACGTGTCCGCCGGCGGACGGAGCAGGAGATCACACTGTAAATGCCGGCCGCCGCCAGCACAAGGGCAATCAGGGCGAACGCGGAAAGCAGCATCGTGGTGACGCGGGATCGCCAGAGCGCCTCGCCGATCGCCTGTTCCATGGTTTGGACACGCGAAACCGGCACATCCGGATCGATGCCCAGAGCCTTCCCGCATGCCCCCGCCCCGGAAGTGAGCGGCCACGGTTTCGGGCGCCGTTTTGGTTCGGATGACAAACGTCAGAGTATTGGAACCGAACGCGGCCTGGCGTTGTGCATACGGGAAGTAGACTTCGTCGTCCGCCGGACCTGTCCAGTCGGACTGCCGGACATCACGGACCACTCCGACCACAGTCAAAGGAACCCGCGGAAGCCCGCGCTCCGGAAACACCACCTGCCGTCCCACGGGATCTTCGTGGGGCCA
Organism: uncultured Acidobacteriia bacterium; assembly: GCA_903851195.1. Lineage (GTDB taxonomy): Bacteria > Acidobacteriota > Terriglobia > Bryobacterales > Bryobacteraceae > BOG-234. Next base: position 49,338 of record CAINNJ010000059.1, on the reverse strand, counting down.
CTGGTGGCGCGCCATGGTCTGGTTGATGACCACAACCGGCGGCGCCTGCTCATCATCGTGTTCCGTAAGAGCGCGCCCGCTCGCAAAGGACATCCGCATGGTCTCAAAATAACCGGGGAGCACCACGCGATAAGCGGCGCCGTACTCGTGTCCCGGCAGAGGCGCGGAACGGCCGGGGATCTCATACCGATACGTCCAGACGTCACCATTGATCGGGATATGGTTGATGGCGCCGACCGATTCCACACCCTCCGTGCCGGCCAGATTTTGGGCAATCCGGCGGAAGAGCACGGAGCGTTTGACGGGCGAATCGAAGCGGGCCTGCGGAGCGATTTCGAAGGTCAGCAGATGCGCGGGGTTGAAACCGGGATCGACGGCGTTAAGATTTTGCAGACTCCGGACGAGTAATCCCGCGCAGACCAGCAGCACCAGTGCGAGCGAAACCTGAGCGGTTACCAGGACGTTTTGCGCCCGGCCCGCCGCTCTGCCGCCGGAGGCGCCGCGCCCGGATTCCCTGAGATGCTCATTCACGTCGATTCCGGACGCCTGAAACGCCGGGATGAGACCCGCTGCCAACCCAACCAACAGGGACAGGGCCGAGGCAAAGAGGAGCACGGTCTGGTCGAGCGCAATTTCGCCGTCGCGGGGCAGACCGGCTGCCGGTATATTGTGGCGCAGCAGTTCGAGGCCGTAATGCGCAAGCAGGATGCCCATGGCGCCCCCCGCGCCGGCGAGCAGCAGGCTTTCCAGCGTCAGTTGCCGAATTAACTGGAAACGGCTCGCCCCGACGGCGATTCGGGTTGCCATTTCTTTGCGCCGGCCTACCGCGCGGGCCAGCAGAAGATTCGAAACGTCCGCGCAGGCGATCACCAGCACCAGACCCACCGTGCCCAGAAGAATCAGGAGAGTAGGGCGAATCGGCCCGGCCACCTTCTGCTGCAGGGAGAGAACGGTGATGCCCAGCCCCGTGTTGCTGGCGGGGTAGGTGGCGGCGAGGCGCGCCGCAATGGTGGACATCTGTGTCTGCGCCTGCGCGATGGAAACGCCCGGGCGGAGACGGCCGAAGACACGGAGAGACCGGCCACTGCGGTCGTTCGTGCGGGACGACAGCTGTAGCGGGCGCCACATCTCCGCTTCGGTCTGCCAGAACGGGGCGAAGCGAAAGCCGGGAGACATCACGCCGCGTACCGTATAGGGCTTGCCACCGATCGGGACGGTCTTTCCCGTAATATTCGGGTCGGCGGCGAACCGTGCGCGCCAGAGACGATCACTGAGGAGGATGACGCGATCGCCCGCTTCTGCTTCTTCCGGGGAGAAGCCCTGGCCGAGTTGGGGGCGCGCGCCGAGCATCGGCAGGATATTCGCGGTGATCTCCAGGCCGGGGATGACCTCCGACTGATTGCCGGCCGTTAATGCCCCGCCCCACGACTGCGCGGCCCCCAGTTCCGTGAAAACCGTGGCGCTGGTTTTGTAATCGACAAAGTCCGCCGGCGAAACCGGCGAGCGGCCATCGTGAAGCGCGACCACGAGACCAGCAGGATCCTGATAAGGCAGCGGCTTCAGCAATACCGCGTAGACGGCACTGAATACAGCCGTGTTCGCGCCGATTCCCAGCGCCATAACCCCGATCGCGGCAACCGCGAAGCCCGGGTTCCTGCCCAGAACACGAAGAGCGAAGCGAAGATCGCGCGGTATGTTTCCCATGATGGCGCTTGTCAGGCACCTGCGGATCCAGTCCGTCAGCCTTGATTTTCAACGGCTTGCGCGAGGACGGGCGAACGTTAATGTCCGGCCCCGGACAGACCCTGTCCGTTTCCGGTGCGTTATTCTGGGGGCACTTGAAAACATTTCAGCACGTGATTACGACTCCGCGAACCGAAAGCGTCACCAGCCCGGCCAATCCTCTGGTGAAAGAACTGCGCCGGGCCATCGGCCGCGGCAGCCTGACAACCGAAGGTCTCTGCATCGCGGAAGGATTCCACCTGCTGGAAGAAGCCCTGCGGAGCGGTTGCGAGGTGCCCACCGTCCTGGTAGCGGAATCGGCGCAGGCGAAGGCGGGCACCGAACGCGTGCTGCGGACGCTGGTCCTGCCGGACGCTCTTTTCCAGACCATCACGACAACGGAGAGCAGCCAGGGCGTCATCGCGCTGGTGAAACTGCCCGTCTGGACGCTGGACCGCGTATTCCGGGGAAAGAGTCTGGTGCTGGTGCTCGACGGCATTCAGGATCCCGGCAACGCGGGCGCCATCGCGCGCGCCGCCGAGGCCTTCGGCGCGACCGGCATGATCTTCGTGAAAGGCACGGCGAGTCCGCACAATCCGAAAACGCTGCGCGCCTCGGCGGGTTCGTTATTTCGGATTCCTTACGTCACCGGGCTGGACGTCCCCGCCGCGCTCGCTGCCTTACAGAAGGAACGGGTCCTGATCTACGCCGCCATGCCTTACACCGGTTCGGAACACCTGGCGGAGGATGTGGATTTCGGGCGTCGCTGCGCTATCGTGGTCGGCAGCGAAGGGCACGGCATCAGTCCCGAACTGCACGCCGCGGCGGAATTCGTGGCCATTCCGACGGCGGGCGTCGAATCCCTCAATGCGGCCGTGGCCGCTGCGGTGTTGCTGTATGAAACGCGCCGGCAGCGGGGGCTCGGGTGAGTCTGTTCGACGCTTCCCCGCTCGGAAGCGTGCCTCTGGCGGGAAAGACTCCGGAAGACGCGAAACGTCCGCTGGCGGACCGGATGCGCCCGGAAACGCTCGACCAGTATGCCGGGCAGGAACACATTCTCGGTCCCGGCAAGCCCCTCCGCCGCCAGATCGAACAGGACCGGCTGACCTCCATCATCCTTTGGGGCCCGCCAGGGGTGGGCAAGACAACGCTGGCGCAGATCGTCGCGCGCATGACGAAGAGCGAGTTTCTGCCCTTCAGCGCGGTTCTCAGCGGCATTAAAGAGATCAAAACGGTGATGGCCGATGCCGAGCGCCTGCGCAAACTCGGCCGCCGCACCATTCTGTTCGTCGACGAGATCCACCGGTTCAACCGCGCCCAGCAGGACGCCTTCCTGCCGTACGTGGAACGCGGCGACATCGTGCTGATCGGCGCGACCACCGAAAACCCCTCGTTCGAAGTCAACGCCGCGCTGCTTTCGCGCTCCAAAGTCTACATGTTGCGCGCGCTCACCAATGAGGAGATTGTCGAACTGCTCCGGCGGGCGCTGCCCATGGTAAATGCAACCGCGCCGGATGCCATTCTGGAACAGATCGCGGAGGCTTCAAACGGCGACGCGCGGTCGGCTTACAACACCCTCGAAGTGGTTGCGGCGGCGAGTCCCGGCGGGGCGATCACAGAGCAGACGCTGCTCGACTCGCTCGGCCGGAAGGTCCTGCTTTACGACAAAACGGGCGAGGAACATTACAATCTGATCTCCGCGCTGCACAAATCGGTGCGGTCGAGCGACGTGGACGCGGCGCTGTATTGGCTGGCGAGGATGCTCGAATCCGGCGAAGACCGCATGTATATCGCGCGGCGCGTGGTGCGGATCGCCATCGAGGATATCGGCCTCGCGGACCCGCGCGCTCTGGAGCAGTGCATGGCGATGCAACAGGCCGTACATTTTCTGGGCATGCCCGAGGGGGATCTGGCGCTGGCGCAGGCGGTGATTTACCTGGCCATCGCGCCGAAGTCGGACGCGGGCTATCAGGCTCTCGGCAAAGTGCTGCAGGAAGTCCGCACAGGCCGGGCCGAGCCGGTCCCGATGCACCTGCGCAACGCTCCCACGCGCGCCATGAAGAGCTGGGGGTACGGGGAAGGCTACCAGCATGCGCACCAGTTTGAGGATGCGGTCAACGAAATGGAGTGCCTGCCCGAGTCTCTGGCGGGAAGGCGATGGTACTTCCCGACGCAGCGGGGCATCGAAAAGCGAATCCGGGAACGGCTCGACGAACTTCGCGCCCGACGGGGACAAGCCGCTACCGAAACCGATCGGCCGAAAGCCTAGAACCGGGGCTATACCGGACCTTCCGGACGGGTTAAAGCGGGGAGTATCCCTGCTTCCCATGTTATCTTTTAGATGCTTTGCTCTATAAACGCATTCTGATTTTCGCCAGCCTCTTCATTGCTTGCTACAGCAATCTTTCGGCCCAGGCTCTCTACCGTAAACCCGTGAAAGTACTGGGGGATCCGCAGTATACCGGCACGGCCGCCAACCCCGCGGCTTTCACCAGTAACGGACCCAACTGGGTGGAAGGCCGGGAGTTCAACCTGCCTTTCGGCGTCGCGCTCGACCGTTCGGTGAACCCGCCCAACGTCTATATCGCGGACGCCGGAAATAACCGCGTTCTCGGGTTCCAGTACGCGACGCAGCTGAAACCGGGAGCGATGGCGGATATCGTGATCGGACAGATCGACCGGTTCGGAAATCTGGCGTCCACGCAGAACGGCCGGCCAACAACCGGGCTGAATGTGCCGTCCGGCATGGTGGTGGATCCCGCGGGCAACCTGTACATCGCGGACACGGGCAATAACCGGGTGGTGCGGTATCCGCGGCCCCTCGCGCAACCCGCGGGGCAGCAGTTTCCGGATTTGATTATCGGGCAGACCTCGTCTTCGGGCCGCGGCGCGAATACGGGCGGCATCAGCGCGTCCACACTGGCTCTGAGCTCCGGCGGCAGCACCGCCAGCCGTGCGGGACTGGCGATGGATTCGGCGGGAAACCTTTGGGTGGCGGACACGGGAAACAATCGCGTGCTTCGCTTCCCCGCATCCGTTCTGAAAAGCAACCAGTATGGTCCGTCCGCCGATCTCGTGTTAGGTCAGAGCGATTTCACCTCGCGGTTGCAGGCGACCACGCAGAATTCCAAGACCGCCCTCGCCGCGCCGCAGGGCCTTGCTTTCGACCCCGGGGGCCGGCTGCTGGTCAGCGATTCCGGTTCCCGCGTGCTCGTTTACCCGGCCAATGCAACGTCGAGCGCCGTGGCGCTTCGGGTCCTGGGCCTGGATCCGAGTCTGACGACGGTCGGCGGAACCACGCAGATCGCGCTGGGGACAGGAACTCCCCTGGGCGTCTCGGCCAACGCGGCGGGCGTGCTGGTCGCGGATACGGCGAACAATCGCGTGATGGTCTTCCCGCCGTTTGATAACTGGCCCGTCGAATCGGCGCAGCCTTCTCCGCAGGCGACAGCCGTGATCGGGCAGGGGAGCTACACGGCGAAAAAGGCCAACCAGGGAAACGGCGACTCGTCCAACGCGTCGTTTAACGCGCCGGTCGACATCGTCTCGTCGGGCTCGGAAGCGTGGGTGGTAGACGCCCAGAATCACCGCGTGCTGGTCTTCCCGTTTTCCCCTTCCGGCCTGAACAATACCGCGACGCGCGTGATCGGCCAACTGGACTTCCAGTACTACAGCGCCAATCTGATCGAAGGCAAAGAGTTCAATATCCAGGCTTCCAACGGAGCCAATGGCTCGGCGATCCTCGACCTGAGCTCGACTCCGCCCCATTTGTATGTTGCGGATAGCCAGAACAACCGAATCCTTGGCTTTAAGGATTTCACAGGCCTGCAGAACGGCCAAAAGGCCGACCTGGTGATCGGCCAGCCGGATCTGTACCGCTCGGTCGTGAACTATCCTTCCGGCGATCCGTTGCAGCCCAACGCGAACGGGTTGCGGTCGCCGACGTCGCTCGCGGTGGATTCGGCGGGCAATTTGTACGTCACCGACACCGGAAACTCCCGGGTACTGCGCTTCCCTGCCCCGTTCGCTTCCGGCAAGACGGCACTCGAAACCGCGGATCTGGTGATCGGTCAGCCGAGCTTCGGGGTGTCCGTGACGGACCCCACGGATCGCACGTTAAGCGCCCCGATTTCCCTTGCGCTGACGGCGGACGCGGCCAACACCGCGACTCCGAACAGCGGCTATCTGATTGTGGCGGACGCCGCGCACAACCGCGTTTTGTTTTATCCCAAGCCGTTCAGTAACGGCATGAGCGCGGTGAAACTGCTCGGCCAGCCGAACTTCAACAGCGTTACGGGGGGCAGCGATGCGCCCCGTTTCTCGGCGCCAAGGGCAGTTGCTGTGGATCCTCAGGACCGGGTGATCGTGGCGGACACGGGCAACCGTCGCGTGCAGATTTTTAACCGCGCCGCGGCCGTCAACACGTACGACACGCCGCCCACCAGTCTGACGTCGTTCAGTCAGCCGGTAGGAATCAGTTCCAACGCGGGTGGGTTCTGGGTGGCCGATTTCGGGCAGAGCAGCATCGTTCATTTCCCCTCCATCGACCAACTGCCGCTGAAAAACAACGCGTCCGATGCAAGCCTTCCCGTTTACGCGCCGCTTTCGGTTTTCATGGACAGTTACAGCAACATCGTGGCTGCGGATGCCGCCAACCGGATTCTCTATTTCGTGCCGCAGCTGGACATCGTGAGTGCGGCGAACTACTCGCAGCGTCCTCTGACGGGCGGTTCCATCGCGGCGATTTTCCCGCATTCGGCAACCGGGCAGATTTCCAGTAACATTCTTTCGTCCGGCACCGCGTCGGCCACGGCTTCCCCGCTGCCGCAGTTGCTCACCGATACTCAGGTTCTGGTGAACGGCACGCCCGCTCCGCTGTTCTTCGTGTCGCCCGGTCAGATCAATACCGTTCTGCCGAACGCTCTGCCCACAGGCGGATCGGTCGATGTGCAGGTCGTCAGGCCCTCCACGGGCCAGATCTACGGCGGCGTGGAACTGCAGCTGGCCTCCGCTTCGCCCGCTCTGTTCACGGGTAATCAGGCCGGAACCGGACAGGTAATCGCGCAGAATTTCGTGGATTTCAGTCTGAACACGGCCGGGAACCCGGTGGCGCGCGGCCAGATTCTCATCCTTTACGGAACCGGGCTGGGGCCGGTGCAAAATGCTCCTCCGGATGGCACGGCGGCGACGGCCGCTACACCGGGACCGGTGAACCCGCAGGTTCTGATCGGATCGTCGAAGACCTTCGTGCCGGACGCCAACGTGCAGTACTCGGGTCTCGCACCCGGACTGGTGGGCGTGTGGCAGCTAAATCTTCTGATTCCGTCGGATGCGCAGACCGGTGGTTCGGTGCCGCTGAAAATCTTTATGAACAGCATACCGAATATCGATCCGAGTAATACTTCGGCTACCACCACCATTGCAATTAAATAGCGGGCGGAGAGGCTGCTCTTGCTTTCAGGAGCTTACTCCAGGATAATCAAAGGTAAGTACGGACTCGCACGTACCCTGGAGCTTACCTTGGCCGTTGTAGCCTCTCGCTCTTCGCTGATCAGTGCTTTACTACGCACGGTACCTGTAAACAGGCTTCTTGTTCTCGATTTTCTGCGCGGCTTATCGCGCGACGAGCTGGAATGTCTGGCGGATTTCGAGGGAGCCTGCGCGCTGGAGTCGCTGGAAACACAACGATTCAGCCAGTATCGCCTTCTGCCTCCATTTTTCGATCCGGTCACATCGGAGCGCTGGCAAAACACCGACGATTGCGCGCATAAGACGTTTGTAGTGCTGGCCTGGCTGGAATACAGAACAATGAAGCCGGCCGGCAGAACCCGTTCCGCTTCTGTAAAAGCCGCCTGAGAAATAAAAGCCCCCTGAGAATTTTCCCGTTTCCGGCTACTAAAGTAGCGTGCGATTCCGGGAACCTCTTCTTCTTCCTTTCGCTGCCGTTGCCCTTGGTATCACTCTTTCCACTTGTGTCCGGTTTGACCTCGGTGAAACCGTGGCCGGCTTGGCCGCATCTGCCGGAATCGGCTGGATCGCGGCGCGATTTTCGCCTCGACTGGTTTTGCCTGGCGGGCTTCTCGCCCTCGTATTTTTCGGAATTTTGTGTGTTCTTTATCATTCACCCGAACGAACTCCCGGTTTATCAGTAGCGGATAATACACCCACAATTCTCGAAGGTTGCGTGGTGGATCCCGCGTTACTCGCTTCCGACAGAGAGAAATTTGTGCTGGAACTCGCGCCCGAAGCGAGGACACAGGTCTCGCTTTTCGCCAAACCCGGTATGCCTTTTCCTTCTTTATCGTACGGAACCAGACTGGAATTCGAAGGAAAGGTGCGCCGGCCCCATAACTATGCCAACCCGGGCGCCTTTGACGCCGTCTCGTATCTGGCGCGGCAACGTATTTTCTGGAACGCCTCGGGAGATGCCGCCACCGTGCGCATCCTTCCCGGCCGATGTGGCGGCTGGCTGCCCCGGCAGATATTTGCTGTCCGCATGGCGGCACTGGAGCGCCTGGATCGTCTATATGCGAACGATGCCTACGCCAACGGCATGATGCAGGCCGTGCTGATTGGCGCCACCGCGAAGCTGGACCGGCTCTGGACCACCGACTACCGCTCTACCGGCACCTTCCACGCCCTCGTGATCTCCGGCAGCCACGTGGCCGTGCTGACCGCCGTGCTGCTCTTCTTCCTGCGGCTGTGCGCGGCGCCCCGCACGCTCGCGCTCGCAGCCACTATCGCGGTAGCCTGGCTGTACGCGGGGATCGCCGGCTGGCAGGCGCCGGTGTTACGTTCCGCGGCCGGAATGACGCTTTTCGGTCTGGGGCGGCTCTTCTTTCGCGAAGGACGCCTGCTGAATATCCTGGCGGCTGTCGCGATTCTGTTTGTGATCGCGGATCCGCCGCAGCTTTTCGATCCCGGATTTCAGCTCTCCTTCCTGGCTGTCGCGCTGATTGGAGCGTTCGTGCTCCCGCTGCTGGAAAGTACGTCGGCCCCGTTGGCCAGGGCATTGGGTGGCCTTGCGGACGTCAGGCGGGATATCCGCATGCAGCCCAAAGCAGCCCAGTTCCGAATCGAAATGCGCCTCCTGGCCGACACGCTGCAACTCGCCCTTCGCCTGCCCGGTCCGGCAGCGCGCGCCCTGGTGATTTTGACCGCGCGCGTCTCGCTCTACGGCTGGGAAATCTTCGTGACTTCGTTCTTCATTCAGATCGGGCTGGCCCTGCCGACCATCCTCTACTTTCACCGTCTCTCCGCCTCCGGGCTCTCCGCCAACGCCGTTGTGGTGCCGGTCTTGAGCGCGCTGGTGCCACTGGGCTTTCTGGCGATCGTGTTCAACTCACACGGGCTTGCCGCGGTCTGCGCGTGGCTGCTCGCGGTGGCCCGGACCGCGGTGCAGTTCCATGCCCGCTGGGAACCAGACTGGCGCATCCCGGGGCCACCGTTCTGGCTGGCGGCGCTCTTCGCGCTCGCCCTGATGGTCGCTGCCGTGCGAACCTGCCGCACCTGGTTCCGCGCCGCGGCGTGGTGCGGTGTCGCCGCAACGCTGGCCGCGATGGTTCTCCATCCTTTCGCGCCCCAGGTGGAAAAGGGGCACTTCGAGCTGAGCGCGATCGACGTGGGACAGGGCGATTCGCTGCTCGCGGCTTTTCCGGACGGCAAGCTGATGCTGGTCGACGCCGGCGGCATCCCGTCCTTCGGGCGCACGCACAAATCCGGTCTCGATATCGGCGAGGACGTGGTGTCCACCTATCTCTGGACCCGCTCCATCAAGCGACTGGACGTAGTTGTGATGACCCATGCGCACGAAGACCACATGGGCGGGATGAGCGCGGTGCTGCGGAATTTCCGGCCTGCCGAGCTATGGGCCGGCGCGGTGCAGGAAAGTCCGGAGTGGATCGGCGTCCGCCGCACCGCGAACGAACTGCGGATTCCCATCCGGCTGCTGCAGCGCGGCCAGACGGCCCCGTACGGCGGCGCGTCTCTGACCGTTCTCGCGCCCGGCCCGGATTACCGCGCGGCCGACAAACCGAAGAACGACGACTCGCTGGTGATGCGCGTACAATTCGGTTCCACCGCCTTTCTGCTGACCGGGGACATGGAAAAAAAGATCGAACAGCAGTTGCTTGCGGAAGGACTGCTGGAACATGCCGACGTGCTGAAGGTGGGGCACCACGGCAGCCGCACCTCGAGCACCGCGGAGTTGCTGGACGCCGTCCACCCGGCCTTCGGTGTGATCTCGGCCGGGTTTGAAAACAGTTATGGACACCCGCATCGCGCCACTCTCGATGCCCTGCGCGAGCGCCATATGGACGTGTTCCGCACCGACGAGCGCGGTCTGATCACGATCTCCAGCGACGGGAAGCGGATTCGCATCGGACCTTGAAATGCACCTGGCGGGCTGGCACGCCATGACGCGACTCTGCCTGCTTGGAATCCCGGTGCTTTCCCTGGTTCAATGCCACTCGGGCACAACGGCGCCGGTAACGGTGACGATCGACGACCGCAGTAAGAAGTTCCTCGACTTCTACTCCCGCGCGCAGGCGGAAAACGCCGGCGAGGCGCGCCGGTGGGAACTCTGGAAATCTCTGTATCATTTCGCCGCCGTGCCGCCGACACCCGAAGGCGACCGGATGGCGCGGGAAATGCTGAACCAGGCATGGCCGAAGTACGCGGCGGCGCTGCCGCGAATCCGGCAGGGAGCGGGCGTCTTCAGTCCCGCGCCTTCCGCCGCCTTTGCGGACGTGGCACGCCTTTTCGGCGCGGACGTGCCGCTCCACGTCCGGCTGATCGCCTACGTCGGGGACTTCGACGGCAACGCTTACAGCGCGGAGGATGAAAAGGCGCAGCCCTTCACGGCGCTGCCTGTCGAAGTGGACACCGGCTTCGTCATGACGCACGAATTCGCGCACGTGGCGAATGCCGAACTGGCGCACCTTTCGCTCGGCTGGCGCCGCACCATCGCGCACACGATTTTCGTGGAAGGCCTGGCGACGCGAGCGGCACAGCGGCTGCATCCGGGCAGGCCGGACAGCAGCTATACAGGTGAGTTCTCGAAAGACTGGCTGGCCCGGTGCGAGGGAATGCGGGAGCGGATTCTCGCGGACCTGGAGCCGCACCTCGCTTCCGACGATCCCGACCTTGTGATGCGCTACACGATGGGCAAAGGCGGCGCGGGAATCGAGCGGGAAGCCTACTATGCCGGATGGCTGGCCGTGGGCGAAATGCTGACGAACGGCGCCACCTTCCCGCAACTGGCCCGCATGGACGATGCGGCGATTCTCGCGGCGGTGCGGAAGGAACTCCACGCCCCGGAACGAGCGAAAAAGGACTTCCGGGAAGTACGCTGAAGAAACAGTCTGTTCGCCAACTGCACGATTCAATCGAACGGGTGCCCGAATCGGAGGCACCGTGACAAAGGAATGCATCATGGCGACTGACGTTCAATCTTCGTTTAAGTGGTATAGCTGGCTGTTTCTCGGACTCGAACTTGTGTGGAGTCTGGGAATTTCTCTCATGACTCACAAAACCATCGCGCCGCCCAGTGTCCGATGGATCATCACGGCCGCTTTTATCGGCCTGACTCTCACCTTCGGTCTCATCGACTTCGTGCTCTCCAGCGATTCGGCGGGCCGTGATGACACACCGGTTGATCGATGGACAATCGTCCACACTCTGGCCGGGGTTGTTTTCGGAATCTGGCTGGTGCCTCTGATCTACGTGCTGATGATCGTCATCATGTGGGAGTGCTTCGAATTCTCCGTCGCCGGATTTGGCGATCAGGAGGTGATCGCCAATCGCGGCGTGGATATCGGTGTTGCGGTGGGCGGCTGGCTGATCGTGGTGGTGGCGCTGATGGCCATCAACCACGTGCCATTTCCCCTGGCGTAAGTCTCTTTTAGATGCCGCTGGGGCGAACCCAGAAACTCTCGCGCCACGTGGCGCCCGGCGCGAGGGTCTGCTGTTGCGGGTACTTGCCATCGTGCGCAAGATTCACGCCGTTGGTGATACCGGCCATCGGCTCGAAGCAGATGAAGTTCTGTCCCTTCGGCTCCCAAACCACGGCCACAATCCACTTCGGTCCGTACACCACTTCGATCTTCTTGCCCTCGCCTTCCACGGAGAATGTCGCGCGTCCGTCTTTATCGCGGATCAGATCGGTAAAGCCATGGTCGAACGTGCGGTCTTTGAGCGGAATGCTGTCGGGCAGATCGAACGGCTTCATCTCACCCGTCGCGACGGTGCGGTCGTCCAGCACTACGGCGGTCTTCGCGGGGATGTGCGCGAAAGCCTGATCGCGCGGCACGTCCGGCAGCGTGTAGTAGGGGTGATAACCGAGCGCGAGCGGCATCGCCTCAACGCTGTGGTTGATCACGGTGGTGATCACTTCGAGCGCGCCATCCGCCAGACTGTACGTCATCTGGTACTCGTGAGCGAACGGCCAGTTGGCCATCAGTTCCGGGTGTTTCCAGAATTCCAGACGGCTGGTCACGCGCGCCGATTTGCCGTCCGCCTTCACCTCCGTCATTTCCCAAAGCGGGGACGCGGAAACCATGCCGTGCATGGCGATGCCGTTGGGCGGAACCCGCACGGAGCCCAGTCCGCTGTTGAACGTGTATTTCTTGCCGTTCGCCCAGAAGCCGCCGTCCGTCATCCGGTTCGCCCACGGCGCCAGAAACGGAATGCCGCTCAGTCCCGGCCGTTCTTTCAGCTGCGCGACATCCGGCGCGCCCAGGTGCAGAATATTCTTGCCATGGACTTTCATCTCATACGCGCGGTTCCCGATTCCCGGCGCGATGGAGACTTCGATGCCGTGCGCGGCATCCGTGAGGCGAACGATATCGACCCCGTGATCGGTGGTCTTGAGAGCTTTGTAGTTTTGAGCGGAGGCCATAAGGGGCAGAGCGCAAAGCGTGACAGCCAGCGTGGTCAGGCGTGAAGGACGGTCGTGGAACTTCATCCAGCCTATTTTGCCTCATCGGATTCCGCGAAAGGGAAATCGGCCGTTTTTGTATCGGGCGGGCTGGCCGTAGAATAAGAGCAGTGTCGATAAAAAACCGTTCTGCTGTGCTCCTGGCCGTGCTGTTTTTTGTGGCCGCCGGCCCCGCCGCGCTCACCGCCGCCACCCCGCTTGAAGCCGCTTCCGAAGCTTTCTACAATCTGGAATTCGATCAGGCTCTGGCGCTCTACGAAGCCGCCTCCGCGGCCAATCCGAACGACGCCGAGATCCACAACCACGTGGCGCACACCCTGCTTTACCGCGAACTTTTCCGGAATGGAGCGCTCGAAAGCGAGATGGTGACGGGCAACAATTCTTTCATCCGGCGCGCGAAGCTGGAGGTGCAGCCGGACGTGGAACGCCGCTTCACCAGTGAGATCGAAAAGGCCATGGCGATCAGCCAGGCCGCGGTGAATAAACAGCCGCGCGACACCAAAGCTCTGCACGCTTTGGCCATTTCCTACGCGTTGCGCGCCAACTACGGCTTTTTCGTGAAAAAGACCTGGACGGCATCCCTCTCCGATTCCACCAGGGCGCACAAATTCGACACGCAGGTGACCGATATCGACCCGGGCAATTATGACGCGCGCCTTCTGCAGGGCGGTTACGACTACATCATCGGCAGCCTTCCCTGGTCGTGGCGCGCGCTGAGTTTCGTCGCCGGATTTCACGGCGATAAACAGCGGGGCATCAACACCATCGCCGAGGTGGCGAAGAAAGGCAAGGAGAACCGGGACGACGCCGAGATGACTTTGTGTGCTCTCTATCGCCGTGAGGGGCAAACCGCGCGCGCCATTCCGATGGTGGTGGGCCTGATCGAGCGTTTTCCCCGCAATTATCTGCTGCGCTTCGAACTGGCCCAGATGTACGGAGCGATCGGACAGCGCGCCAACGCCATTAACACGCTCGCGGAAGTCGCCCGGCGCAAGCGGGAGAATCAGCCGGGCTTCTCCCGAATCCCGTGGGAGAAAATCTATTACGAGACCGGCAATTTGCAGTTTTGGTTCAACGATCTGGACCACGCGCTGGACAATCTGAAAAAAGTGACCGCCACGCCGGAACAACTGCGGGAAATCGACCTCAATACCGGCGTGCTCGCCCTGATGCGGCAGGGACAGATCTACGATCTGGAGAATCGCCATGCCGATGCCGTGAAGGTTTATCGACAGGCCATGGCTTTCGCGCCCGAAGCCGAAGCCGCGCGGGAATCCGCGAAATATATCGGCACGCCTTACAAACGCTCTTCCCGAACGTGAATCGAAAGCGCCACCGCGAGGAGTGCGCTAGAGTGAAACCGATCAGACGTTTTTGCGAATGAAGATCTCACTGGGCAGTTGGGCGTTTTCCTTCGGACCGTACGCGGCTGATCCGGTCTCGTTCGAAGACACCGTCAAACATCTTTCCGCGGCCGGTTACGACGGCATCGATATCTGCGGTTTCCCGCCGCATATCTCGCTGGAAGCCTACCCGTCGGCGGAGTCGCGGCGCGAGGTGGTCCGTCTGCTGCAGGACAACAATCTCGGCGTCTCGGGCTATTCGGCGGATTTTTCGGAAGTCAATCCGATCGCGGAATCCAACGAAGCCGCTTATGCGGACCTGCTGAAGCGAAATCTCCAGATGAGCGTGGACCTCGGCAGTCCGACGTTGCGCGTGGACACCGTCGCCGCGCCGGGTTCCATACCGGAAGACGAGTACGAGCAGTCGTTCCACCGCATTGCCAGGCTCTGGGCGGAAGGCGCGGAACTGGCGCAGACCGCCGGCGTGCGGCTGGTTTGGGAGTTCGAGCCGGGGTTCGCCTTCAACAAGCCCGCCGAGATCGTCCGCATGCACCAGGAAGTCCGCCACCCGAACTTCTCCATTCTGTTCGACACCTCCCACGCCTACATGTGCGCGGTCGTTGGAGCCCGCCAGCACGGAGACCGCGATGTGCTCGGCGGCGGTCTGCCGGAGTTCCTCGATAAACTGCAGGGACGCATCGGCGCCATTCACCTGATCGACAGCGACGGCACGCTGCACTGTGACGAAACGAGCACGCACCGCCCTTTCGGAGAAGGTTTAATCGACTTCAGCCGCTTGGCACCCAAACTGCTCGCCGTGCCGGGAATCGAGTGGTGGACCATTGACCATTGCTTCTGGGCCGGATCCTGGGAACTCGTCGCGGCCAGCAGAAAGTTCGTCGCCGGCCTTCTCGAACGTGCAGGCCGGTAACACGGGCGCCGCGATCACCCCGGACTACCCGATGCGGCGCGCCAGGCAAATTGCAATCCTCGGTATGGTGGTCAGCGGCCTGCTGGCAGTCCTGAAGATTGTTGTCGGCCTGAACGGGCATTCGGCGGCCGTAGTGGCAGACGGTTTCGAATCCGGCGCCGATGTGTTCGCCTCCGGACTTGTGCTGGTCGGGCTCATCCTGGCCGCCCGCCCGGCGGACGAGAATCACCCGTACGGGCATGGCCGGGTGGAGACGCTGACCGGCCTGATGCTGGGCTTCTTTCTCTTTTGCGCCGGCGTGCTGATCGCGCGGCAGGGGCTGTTCGGCGCCGACAATCCTCTTCCGCCGCACGCCTGGGCGCTGTGGCCTCTGATCGTGTCATTTTTCGCGAAAGGCGGTCTGGTCGGGATTAAATACAGCCATGGCCGCCGAATCGGCAGTTCCTCGCTGCGGGCCGACGCGGCGAATGACGCGATCGACATGCTGTCCGGGTTGGTCGCCCTGGCCGCCCTCTCCCTGACGCTCTGGAAGCCCGTGGAGTTCGCGCGCGCCGATCACTATGGCGCGTTCGCTGTCGGGCTGATCGTGATTGCGACGTCCTTGCGGGTGATGCAGGAATCCTCACTCCACCTCATGGACACCATGCCGGACGATGAATCCATGGCGCAGGTGCGGGAGGTCGCGATGACCGTGCGGGATGTGCGGGGTGTCGAGAAATGTTTCGCCCGCAAGACCGGACTGAAATACCACGTGGATCTGCACCTGGAAGTGGATCCCGATATTACGGTGCGCGCCTCGCACGATATCGCGGCGCGGGTCCGCGAGAAGATCCGCGGAGAACTGACCTGGGTGGCCGACGTGCTCATTCACGTCGAGCCCTGGCCCGGCTGAAACGGTCGAAAGTCGCTGCGGATCAGAGGCTGCCGGCCAGCCCCTGCCCATGGCGATTGCGCACGGTTTCCACCACGGCATCGGTCAGACTTCCGATGTTCTCGACCCGGAACTCAGCGGGATGACCGGCTCGCTCGGAAAGCAACTGATCGCGCATGGCGCCCTCTGTCAGACCGATGAGCGCCGCGCGCACCGATTGCGGACTGACCACGTCGCGCAGTTCGCCGCTGTCTTTCATATCGGCCAGGGTCTGGTCGAGCAGTGTCGCGATGCCGGTAAAGCCGTCCGTGAAATTCGCCTGTCCGCCTTCGCGCCGCACCCGGCGGCCTTCGAGTAAAAGCAACAGCCGGAGATCCGGATCGTTCTCCAGGGCTTCCACCATCAGGCGCGGAATGGCGCGTAAACGTTCCACCGGGGAGAGTTCCGTGCGCAGTTTCTCGTCGAACCACGGCCGCAGCTTTTCCCAGCCGTCGATAAAAATCGATTCGAGCAGACCGGCTTTGCCGCCAAAATGTTTAATCAACTGCGATTCGCTGGTGCCGGCCGCGCGCGCGATGGAGGACGTACTGGTGCTTTCGTAACCATTCTCCGCGAATAGCCGGCGAGCCGCGGAAAATAGTCTGCTTCGCGAGGGAGGATCATTTTGCAACATCAGTTCGGTAATTCCAGTAGATGCCACTTGGCCCCTGCCGCGCCACCTGTGTTCTACTGTGTTTAGGTGTATTTCGCACTAGATTCTGTAGAATTGCGCACACTGGGCGCGTTGATTGAGAAGGAGAGTACTACACCGGAGTATTATCCGCTCACATTGAACGCTCTGGTCGCTGCGTGTAATCAGAAATCCAATCGTTGGCCCGTGACCGATTATACAGATCAGGACATTCTGGATGGCCTGAACGGTCTGAGGACTCACGGTTTCGCGGCGGAAATCAGCGGCAGCGGACGCGTGCCCAAATATGCGCAGCGATTTACCGAGAAGCTGAATCTGGGACGCCGCGAAACCGCCATTCTTTGCGTGCTTTTGTTGCGGGGACAGCAGACACTGGGCGAGATTAAGGGCCGCGCCGAACGAATCTACGATTTCAGCGATCTGGATGAAGTGGAAATCGTGCTGCAAAAGCTGATCGACCGGGCCGAGGGGCCGCTCGCGCAAAAACTGCTTCCCGCTCCCGGCATGAAAGAACCCCGCTACGCGCAGACACTGAGCGGACCCGTGGAACAGACCGTGGCGAGTGCGCCTGTCGCGTCCGCCGGCGGCGCGCATGCCGGCGACCGGTTGACCATCCTCGAAGCGGAAGTCGCGCAGTTGCGCGTGGAAGTGGCGGAATTACGCCGACTTCTCGAATCCGTGCTGTGAGCGTTCCCAGTTCAGAAGTTCTTCTTTGAGTTTCAGCCCGTAAGCGTAACCCGTCAGTTTTCCTCCTGAGCCGATCACGCGGTGACACGGAATCAGCAGCGCGATGGGATTGGTGGCGTTGGCGCGGCCCGCGGCACGCGCCGCTCCGGGGCGCCCGACTCGCCTGGCCAGTTCCGCGTAGGAGATGCTTTCTCCCGCGGGAATCCGTTGCAGTTCCTCCCAGATCTGCTTCTGGAAAACACTGCCGCGTGGTTCCATCGCCAGTTCGAAACGGGCGCGCCTTCCATCGAAGAATTCCTCCAATTGCCGCCGCAACTCGGCGCCGGTACCCGCGTGTTCGGCTGCCGCATCCCCAATTGTGTTTCGGGCCTTCTCTCCGAAACCGAAGGCCGTGATGGCTCCGGCGTCATTCAGGGCGGCCCAAGCCGGTCCAAAAGGCGTGTCGATTTTCATACGTTTCCTCTTTCATCCCGCGATTTCCGCCAAAGACGCCCAGACATGGTACGTAGCCAGGCTTCTCCACGGCGCATATCTGAGCATCAATTCCCGAATTTGCTTCTCGGCCGGCCGGTTGCCGGAAAGACGCTCCAGTCCCTGTGCCAGACCCGCGTCGCCGGCGGGCAGGCAATCCCCAAAACCCAGGCCGCGCAAAAACAGATACTGGACCGTCCACGGGCCGACTCCCCGGAGCGAACCAACCTGCCGGGCGGCCTGGACCGCCGACATTTCGCGCAATTTTGTGAAATCCAGTTCCTTATTCGCCGCGGCACGGGCGGCGGTCAGCAGATATTCGGCCTTCGAACCGGAAAATTTCAGCTTCCGGAGCGTATCCACGTCCAGTTCCGCCACGGCTTCGGGCGAAGGGTGGGCGCGCAATCCGGAGGGATGGACCGCTCCCGCCGCCAGGATCAGTTCCCGCCGCAGCGCGACCGCGAAGCGCAGGTTGATTTGCTGGCCGATGATCGCCCACGCCAGCGCTTCCCACGGCGCCGGAGTCAGCGGAATGCGCAGGCCGCGCTGCCGGCCGATGGCCGCGCCCAGCAGAGGATCGGCGCCGAAATGCCGCTCGAAACCGGCCGCATCGGAATCGAGCCCCAGCATCCGGACGGCTGCGGCGTGCGCGGCATACGGATCCGCGGCATCCGTGTGGCAGGAAACGGTCTCGCCGGCGAAGCGAAGGTCCAGAATCGCAGGCTTGTCTCCCGCGAGAATGCATTTTCGCACGCCGTCTTCGGACACGCTTTCGCTGCTGCTTTCCTTGTCGCGTCCATAAAAATCCAGGATCGTGCGCGTCCGGTATCCGCCCGGCAAACGGATGCTGAACTGCCCGCCGCCCGACCCCAGACCGGCGTAGGCGCCCGGAGTCAGTCCGGTCTTCGCGACGAATTGTTCATGGAAGGACGACGCGCTCTCGAAACCCGCCGCGGCGGCCGCATCGGCCGGTTTCCGGCCCTCGCGGAGCAACCGGCAGACCTCTTCCACCCGCACCCGCCGCAGGAAGGCCCCGGGCGATTCGTGCGCATGGTCACGAAACAGGTCGTTGAGTGCTGTACGGCTCACGCCCGCGACGCGGCCCAGCGCTCCCACATCCCCGATCGCGGCGGGGTTCTGCCGGACCTTGAGCGCCGTCTGCGCGAAGAGGCTCTCGTGCCACTCCGCGCCTCGATAAAAGAAATCCGGCCGGCAGCGGAAGCACGGCCGCAGCCCGGTCTTTTCGGCTTCCACGGGTGTGCGAAAGAAGCGCACGTTTTCGCGCCGGGGCCGGCGGGCGGGACAGGAAGGCAGGCAGTAGATGCCGGTGGTGATGACGCCCGTGAGGAACTTGCCGTTCAAAGCTGGATCCCGCAGCAGAAACTGCCGGAACAGCGTGTCGTCATCCCATCTCATACCAATGATGGTACGGAAAACGGCCGCCTCCGGTCTTCCGGAAACGGCCGTTCAAACTATTTCACCTGAAAATTAATGACCACCTGCGTGTGGCTGTCGAACGTGCTCACCGTGCGCGGCGCGCTCTGTTTACCGTTGGCCTGCGCGAGCAACTGATAATCCACATCGGTGCTGAGTCCGGTAAACGTATAGTCGCCCTTGTCTTTGGCAATGAACGACCGCACCTGCAGCGTCTTCATATTCTTGAGCTGAATCACCGCGCCCGGAACCGGATTTCCTTCCGCGTCCGTGACAATGCCCGACACAGATTTCTCCGACGGCGTCTTTTCCTTTTTCTGCGCGAAAATGGCGGTGGCCATGAGCAGCAACAACATCAGCGACATCATCACAATGGCCGCGATTCGTTTCAACATTTTAAGACCTGATCTCCCCTGAGCTTACCCGCCTCTTTGGATGCAAAGAACGTGGTAAGAGTTCCCGATCAGAATATCATTCGCGCGGAAAGTCCTGCACGCCGGCGCTGAGCGGCCCGTCAGAGTTCCAGATGAAACGCAGCGCCGCCCTCCTCCTGATCGCTCTTGCCGCGGTCGCACTCCTTGTCGGCCAGAGGCTGAGGCCCGATGTTGCCGCTCACCCGCCCATGGAAATGTTGTCGGTTTTCCCGTCCGAAACACAGCCCGGCGTCTATCAGCAGGTGGACCAGCGGCGTCTGGAAGCCCTCGCCGACCAGGGCTGGGAACTGGTCGGCGTCACGCCCTTCGTCTATCGCAACGAAGAGCGGAACAACGGCGACATGCACGGACCGCGCCCGGTGGTGACGCAAACCTATCCGGCGTATTTCTTCAAGCGCGCCCGCGTTCGTTAGAACCGGATCCGCTAAAGAATACCGACGCGGATTTCCACCACGGCGTCGGCCGGATTGGCTGCTCTTTCGTCGTAAATCTCGAAATCGGCCTGGAACGTCCGCCCGATCTCTTCCGATTTCTCCCAAATCCGTCCCCAGGCGTCCGGCACCACTTGCCAGACCGGCCCCTTTTCCGTGGTGACCACCCGGTAGCGCGCCGCGGGAATTCGCCGGAACGTCATCCCCTCCGGCACTCCCGGCCCATCGGGAAACTCCGCTTCGAACGACACACGGGCGCCGATCGCAAACGTATATTCGCCGTCCTTCCCGTTCTCGTAATCGGTATAGAGGGCCAGAATGCTGTTGTCCACGCGGTGGGGAATCGCCGCCGCCAGGTTTTCCTCCATAAAGCGCTGCCACTCCAGGGGAATCCTGCCTTGCCCCGTGGCCTCCGCGGCGTTGGTGGTTCGGATCTCCCTGCCGATAAACGCGAAAGCATCCATTTCCCGGACGATCATGTTCGGATCGGTCATCTCGGTTCTTTATACTACGGCGTGCCTGCGACGATAGAGACATGACTCCCGCGGGACTCTGCGAACAATGCGCCTGGCAAAAAGAAATCCGGTCCGACCGCGGCAGCGTCTTCCACATGTGCCGGCGCGGCCTGACCGATAGCGACTTCCCCAAGTACCCGCGCCTTCCGGTTCGCGCCTGCCGGGGCTTTCAGCCCGCGCCGATTGACGCCGACGGTCCGGGACCGTCAAGGTAATCTTTGAATTAGACGTGCTTGCAAAAACCAGCACCGCCGACCGGCTGATCCAGGCCGCTCTTGAAATGTTCTCCTCGCGCGGTATGGTTGCGACCACCCGCGAAATCGCGGACGCCGCCGGCGTGAACGAAGTCACGCTGTTCCGCCTGTTCGAAAGCAAAGAGCGATTGCTTGCGGCCGTTGTCCGGGAGGTGGTGCGCGCCGAATCGGAGGCGCTTGATCTGGTGGACCTGGAAGACTTCGACATCCACCGCGATATCTCCCGCGTCGCCCAGGTCTTTTACGACACACACCATCGTTACCAGGCGTTTCTGCGCACCATTCTCGCCCACCGCATGCAGCCGAAACTCACCGAGGAGATTGTCCGCGAGGTGATTCAGCCGTTGCGCGAGAAGTTCATCCGCTACCTTGCCGAAGGCCAGCGGCGCGGCATCATCCGGCAGAATCTGGACCTCACCCCCGCGGTGGATGCTTTCACCGGCATGATCTTCGCGGCCGTTCTGCGCCGCGCCGTGTACTGCCCCGGTTATTCACCGGAAGCCTACCTCACCACCTGCGTGGAACTTTTCCTGAACGGCATTTGCGAACCCGCGTGCGAAAATGCAAGCAGACACTTGCATAAAGCTCTTCAGCCCTGACGATGCCGGACACCACACAACCCTGGCGTCCGCGCTATAACCCGTGGATCGTCGCGCTCACCGTGACGCTCGCGACGTTCATGGAAGTGCTGGACACCTCCATCGCGAACGTCGCGCTGCCCCACATTGCAGGCGGCCTTTCCGCTACCCAGGATGAATCCACCTGGGTGCTCACCAGCTATCTGGTGGCCAACGCGATCGTGCTTCCCATCAGCGCCTGGGCTTCCGTGATGCTCGGCCGCAAGCGTTTTTACATGACCTGCGTGGTGATGTTCACCTGCAGCTCTTTTCTCTGCGGCTTCGCGCCGAGCCTGGGTTTTCTGGTCTTCTTCCGTATTCTGCAGGGCCTTGGCGGAGGGGGCCTGGCCACCAGCGAGCAGGCGATTCTCGCCGATACCTTCACCCCCGAAAAGCGCGGCATGGCCTTCGCCGTCTATGGCATGGCGGTGGTGATGGCGCCGGCCATCGGGCCTACGCTCGGCGGCTGGATCACCGACAACTATAGCTGGCGCTGGATTTTCTACATCAACGTTCCCGTCGGTGTGCTCTCGCTCTACTTGACCCACAAAATCGTGGAAGATCCGCCGTATCTAAAGAAGGAAGGCATCCGAATCCGGCAGAATTCCATCGATTTTATCGGGCTCGCCCTGGTCACGGTCGGCATCGGCTGCCTGCAGTTCGTGTTCGATAAAGGTCAGGAAGAGGAGTGGTTCGATTCCCGCATGATCGTCACGCTCACGGCCATCTGCCTTGTGGCGCTCACGCTCTTCGTGTTCCGCGAGTGGAATCATGAGAACCCGATCCTCGATCTCCGCCTGCTCAAGCAGCGCAACTTCGCCACCGCGGTCCTGATGATGTTCGTGCTCGGCATGGTGCTGTTCGGAACCACCGTGCTGATCCCGCAGTTCCTGCAGGTGCAGATGGGTTACTCGGCGCAGGAGGCGGGCATGGCTCTTTCGATGGGCGCCATCGTGCTGGTCTTCATGATGCCTCTGGTCGGTCAGTTGGTGACACGCGTGGATCCGCGTCTGCTGGTGGCCATCGGTTTCCTCGGCACCGCAGCCGCGTTGTATCACATGACCATCCTGAACATGCAGATCGATTTCCGCACCGCGGCGATGCTGCGCGTTTATCAGGTCATCGGACTGGCGTTTATTTTCATTCCGATCAACACGCTTTCTTACGTGGGGATGCCGCCCAACAAGAGCAATCAGATCGCGGGGATGACGAACCTGTTCCGGAACCTCGGCGGCGGCATCGGCATCTCGCTGCTCAGCACCTACCTGCAGCGCCTCGGGCAGAAACATCAGGTCTACCTGAGCGCGCACACCGGCCCCGGCGATCTGCTGTTCCAGCAGCGGGTGGACGGCCTGACGCGGAATTTCACGAATCAGGGATTCCCGGCGGGCGTCGCCCAAACCCGCGCCTACGCGGTAATCGAGCGAATTATTTATGGCCAGGCCACCACGCTCGCCTATATCGACGTCATTTCCGCCATGGCCGTGGGGATTCTCTGCATGGTGCCGCTGGTGCTGATCATGAAGCGGCCGCAGCGCGGCGCGAAGCCGGTCGCGGCGCATTAGTCATAGCTCGACAACGAAAGCTACAGTAAAAGATTGGCCCGCATCCTCGGTATCGAAAGCTCCTGTGACGAAACGGCCGCCGCCGTGATCGAAGACGAAACCTCGGTGCTTTCCTCCGTGGTGGCCAGCCAGCTTGCCGTACATGCCAAATACGGCGGCGTGGTGCCGGAACTGGCCTCGCGGGAACACCTTCGAGCGATCGTTCCCGTGGTTCGCGAGGCGCTTTCGATCACGAAGCTCAGCTGGACCGATCTCGACGCCGTGGCCGCAACGTCCGGCCCCGGACTCGCGGGCGCGCTGCTCGTGGGGCTCACCTACGCCAAAGCGATCTCATTTGCCACCGGTATTCCGCTCATCGCCGTAAACCATATCGAGGGACACATTCACGCCGTCATCCTCGAAGCCGCGCAGCGCGGCACACCCGTGGAATTTCCGGCGCTCGCGCTGATCGTCAGTGGCGGCCACACGCATCTCTTCGAAGCCCGCGCGGAAGGCGGCTACCGGCTGCTGGGCCGCACGCGCGACGACGCGGCTGGCGAGGCCTTCGACAAAGTGGCCAAGCTGCTCGGCTTCGGCTATCCGGGCGGGCCGGTGGTGGATCGCCTGGCGCCCTACGGCGACTCCCACGCCATCCGCTTCACCTCCGCGAAGATGAAAGGCAACACCCTCGACTTCAGCTTCAGCGGCCTCAAAACCGCCGTCCTGCGCTGGGTGGAGGGCCATGACATGACCGCCGAAATCGCGGCGCGGCGGGAGTTGCTGCGCCACAACCTGACGCCTTCCGTGGAAGAGTGGCTGGCCGTCACCCCGCAGGCCACGCTCGACCTGCTGGCCAGCTTTCAGGGCACCGTGGTCGACGAACTTCTGCGCCACGCAGTCCGCGCGACGGACCAACTGGAAGGCGTTCGATCGCTCATTGTCTCGGGCGGCGTCGCCTGCAATTCGGGCCTGCGCAAGGCCGTGACGGAGCGATCCACCGGAATTCCGGTCTACTTCCCCACCCCCGCTCTCTCCACCGACAACGCCGTGATGATCGCCGCGGCCGCCTTTCCGAAATTCCGGCGTGGCGATTTCGCGGCGCTGGATGCAGCGGCGGAACCAAATCTGGCCCTCGCCTGAAAAAGAATGAAATTTTTCTGACGCCGCGGGCTCTAATTTGCGATGTCAAAAAACAGCCGGAAAGCGGCGGCATTGGTACTGTTTATTCCGCTCGCGGCCGCGGCGGTTCCGGTTCGCCACGTGGAGGGCGAGTTGCACGCGTTCCTCTCTCTGAAAACCATAGCCGGAGCCATGCTCGCCGATGGCGACATGACGCAGGTCTTGCGGCGGGGACTGGTGACCAGCCGTCTGGCTTTTCACTATCGCGATGGTTCGGATTTCGATCAAACCGCGATCTTCTCCCAACAGAGGGAATTTCGGCTGGTGAGTTTTCACCTCACCGAGAAAGGCCCGGCGTTCCGGCAGCCTCTTCGCACGGACGTGGAATGCAAAACCGGACAGGTAACCGTGAATTACACGGACGATCACGGCCGGAATCAGGTGATCTCGCAGCATCTCGACCTGCCCGCCGACCTGGCGAACGGTCTGGTCCCGATTCTTCTGAAAAACGTCCGGCCGACGGACGGGCGTGCCACACTGCCGATGCTGGTCGCCACCCCCGAACCTCGCCTGGTGAAACTGCTCGTCACCCCGATGGGCGAGGAAGCGTTTTCCACCGGGTCTCTGGCACGCAAGGCCCAGCACTACGTCATTAAAGTGGAAATCGGCGGGATTACCGGGGTGCTTGCGCAGATTTTCGGAAAGACACCGCCGAATACCGACGTCTGGATGCTCGGCGGAGAGGCCCCTGTCTTTGTCCGATGCGAAGGACCGCTCGACGCCGGCCTGCCCGCTACGCGGATCGAACTCGCCACCCCGGTCTGGCCCGCTAAAGATTCTCGTTGAACCAGGCGATCGTCCGTTCGAGTATGTCCTTCGTATGTTCCGGCTTGCGAACGGCGTGGCCCTCGCCGGGATAAACCACCAGCTGCGTTTTGACGCCCAGAGTTTTCAGCGCGTGCCAGAATTCGTAGGATTGCGGCGCCGGGCACTCCGCATCGCCATCACCCACCAGAATCAGCGTCGGCGTTTTCACGTTTTTGATGTAGTTGATCGGGGAACTCTTCGCATAAACGGCCGGATCGTCATAAATGGACGCCCCGAAATACGGAATCATCCACTGATCGATCAGATTCTCGCCGTAGTAGCTCTGCCAGTTGGCGATTCCCGCGCCCGCCACGGCCGCCCGAAAGCGATGTGTCTGCGTGACCGCCCACATTGTCATGTAACCGCCGTAGCTCCAGCCGGAAATGCCCAGCCGGTTGGGATCGATGGGCAGCGTGCGAATGGCCTGATCCACGCCGGCCAGGATGTCCCGCAGATCGCCGTGCCCGAAATCTTTCACGTTGCCCCGGGTAAAACTCTCCCCCGCCCCGTAACTGCCGCGAGGATTTGGAAACAGCACAAAATAACCCTGGCTCGATAGCGTCGACATATCGAAATGCCCCGCCGGCCACGAGGGCCGTTTCGCCGACGCCGGACCGCCGTGCACCGAAACCACCAGCGGGTACCTCTTCGATTTGTCGTAGTTGAGCGGGTAGAGCAGCCAGCCCTGCACGTCCGCGCCTTCACTGCGCCAGTGCAGCTTCTCCGCCTGGCCCCAGAGCGGCTTCAGCGCCTCATTCGCCTGCGTGCGCTGCTTCCACTCGCCGCGCGGTCCGGCCCAGATTTCCGGAGCCATCGTCCAGGAACTGCGCACCGTGGCGATCACCTTGCCGTCGCCCGATACGGACAGCACCTCGTCGCCCGCCTTCAGCGATTCATCGCCCTTCCAGAGCGTCTCGGACACCCGATCGATCGGGTTCAGGCTCGCCATCGCCGTGCCGCCGTCCAGCGTTTCCGTGAAAAGAATCCGGCCCGAGGGCAGCCATTTCAGCCATGACGGGGAACTCTTGCGGCCCGGGGTGAGATCGCGAGCCAGATCTTGTGCCGCGCCACCCGTTGCCGAAACCGCGTAAATATCCCCGCCCGTGGAGCCCTCATCGCTCATAATGCCGCCGATGTACGCGATTTGCTTCCCGTCCGGCGACCAGCGCGGATTCGCAATCTGCTGCGCCGGCTTGTGGATCTGCTTGTTCTCGCCCGTTGCCAGCGTCACCGTGAAGAGCTGCGCCACCCACCAGTTCTTATCGCCATTGCCCTTTGACGCGGTATAGGCGAGGCGCCCGCTGTCCGGCGCCCAGTCGTACTCATACACATAGGTGTCGGCAGGAGTCACCGCCTTTGCCGCGCCGGTTTTCGGATCCAGCACGTTCAGCCGCTGTTCGAAAACATGCTCCTCCACCGGACCGGCATCCTTCGTGGAAGGCTCCAGCGGACCGGCGGCGCGGGGTGCATTCTCCGTGAAAAGCAGCGCCAGATGCGTCCCGTCCGGAGACCACCGGGGCGTGGACAGGAAACCCGTGAGACTGGTCAGCTTTCGAGCCGGCGAATCGCCCGTCACGGACTGTATGTAGAGCTGCAGTTGCCCCGTCTTTTCCGCGTCGGAAAGAAATACAAAGCTGCGGCTGTCGGGCGAAAAAGAAATGCCCTGCTCCTGGTGCGGGGCGTCCTGGTGCGAATCGTTCGAAGCCACCGCCCGGCGCGCCGCCGCCCCCGGCTGCGACAGATCCAGCAGCCAGATTTCCGAGTTCCGCGATTCCGTGTTGTCCTTGTTCCGCAGGTTCACCGTCCAGCCCAGCCACCGCCCGTCGGGCGAGAGCACCGACTCTTTGTATTGCGTGGTCCCGGCAATGGTGGCGCGAAGCTGCGGGACGGTCTGACCCTGGGCGCAGAGTGTCAGAGCGGGGATCAGAATCAGGTGTCGAATCATTTGGATGTCGTTTTTGTGGGCGACGTTTTTGCAGGAGCAGTCGCCGCGGTTCCCCAGTGCTGATCCGCGAAAGCAATATACTGCCGCCAGTCGAACTCCGTGACGTCATGCTTTCCCGAACGAACGTGATAACCGATGTCCTGAAGTATCGCCTGATCGACCATCGGCATCTGCGTCGTTCCCAGGCCTTTCTTGCCGAACAGCTGATACACGCGCCCGGCATTCACGGCCGCCAGAAACTCGCCTTTCGGATCGGAACCCAGATCGTCGGCAGCGCTCGCCACATAGAGGGGACGCGGCGCGATCAGAGCCAGCAGTTCATTGCCATCAACCGGCAGTTTCTCGGGATGTCCGGTGTACTGTTTGTAGTTCGGGCAAAACCACTCGGGAAACGCCGTATTCAGGTGATCTGTCGTCTCGCCGAAACCCCGCTTCAGCAGCGACGCCCCGCCCTTCCCCGATTCGTTCGAGATCACCAGGGAAAATCGCGGATCCTGCGCGGCGGCCCACAGCGCGGCTTTACCCAGGCGCGAGTGCCCCATCAGCGCCACCCGGGCCGGATCGATCGCGCGGTCCGTCAGCAGAAAATCGAGCGCGCGGCTCAGCCCCCAGGCCCACGCGCCCATCGCGCTCCAGGCTTCCGGATCTTTCACCAGCACCGGGCGCACGCCCAGCTTCATGCCGCCCGTGAAATCCGGCTCGATGTCGTAGTAGTAAACGGTGGCCAGACCATATCCGGCCGCCAGCAGTTTTTCCACCTGCCAGTTGGCGGCGTTCTGGCCCCGCGTGCGGTCGTCCGGGGGCAGATGCAACATCTTCTTCGGACCTGTGGTCGAAAGATCGGCCGGATCGCGCACCCAGACCTCGTTTGGCAGAATTCCGGAATCCGCGTTGACCGTATGATTCCCGTTGAAGTTCAGACCGAGGAACACCGGCGACGGCCCTTTCGCAGCCGCGGGCAGATAGAGCAGCAGGTGCATCTGCGGGCCGGCGTCGTCGGGCGTGAAGTAGAGCGTGACCTGCTTACGAATCGCCTTGCCGTCGAGCGCTTTGCGGTCCGTGAATACCTGGGAAGTCCGCAAGGGCGGCGCGGGCGGAGGAGTGGCCCCATACACCTGGTCCGCGAAGATCGCCATCAGTTCGGGACGGCGCTTTTCCGTCCATGTTCGCGCATCCCGGACGTGCTCTCCGTTGTTGAGAGTCAGCGGATCGGGAACCGTGTAAGGCGGAACCTTCGACTCCTCAAAGTTGTACCGGTTGGTTTGCGCCGTGGCGGCAAGAATCGTCAGAAGGAGGATCGGGAGTCGCCGCGCCATGAGGCCATCTTAGCGTTGCGCGCGATCTATGGAATTTCCTCGGTGGAAACCAGGCGCGAATCCGTCTGGAACTTCCGGTAATCGCTGTAGGTCTGGTCCTGATCGGCGTTGAGCTTCCGGAACAGCGCGACCCGCGCCGACGCGCGCAGGCTCACGTGCTTCGGCGCCCAGATTTCGCCGTTAAGGCGCACATTCTCGAAGGTAATCCGCGTACCTTTACCGATTCTCGCCAGAAACCAGCCGATCGAGATGGTGTCCAGGGTATCGGCTTCCATCTTCACCCACTGATAATCCTTTTTATCGATCCAGAGCGTGCCCTCCACATTCCGAAAAAAGAATGCGTTCGGTCCCTTGTAGTCGCGGCGCGGCGTCGCATGGATCTCCCAGGCGGGCCGGCCGTTCACGTCGGCATCGCCCTGCAGCTGGAAATCGAACGCTTCGAGGATGTGCTGCATCTCCTCCCGCCGCTTCGCGCGGCGCGTCCGTGCCTTCTCCGTCTGCGCCTTGCGCTCCGCCGCGGAAAGACGGTTGCGTTCGCGAACAGCGTCGTCCAGCTTTTTCTGTTCCTTGTGTGACTCGTCCGGTGGCAAAGGTTTGCCGTCTTTTTCCAGGGTATGTTCGTAAGATCGTCCGCCGATCGGCAGCACCTCCGCCAGCGTGCTGTGTGTCGCCTTCACCTTCCCGGCGCCATCCAGGTCATGCTCCACCGTCAGGACTTTGTAGGTGTAGTTGCTCCGCAGTTCTTCATTCCGGTTAT
Organism: uncultured Acidobacteriia bacterium; assembly: GCA_903851195.1. Classification (GTDB taxonomy): domain Bacteria; phylum Acidobacteriota; class Terriglobia; order Bryobacterales; family Bryobacteraceae; genus BOG-234. Next base: position 20,453 of record CAINNJ010000059.1, on the reverse strand, counting down.
CGGCTTTCAGAGACAGGCGGACAATCTCCTTCGGATCGTTTAATTCTGCCGCAGCGAGAGGGAGACACACGGTCAACAGGCAGACCGCTGCACGCACACAGAAAGACATAACACTACGATGCACCGCGCAGGTCGGGGTTTCAGTGATTGCCCTCCGGTTAGACTGAAAAAAGTTGAAGAGCCTCACGGGTAATTTCCGGTTGCACACCGGATTCCACTCGCGTCACCTGCCCCAGGATCGCGACATCATCGTTTATCTGCCGCCCGGTTACGACGAGTCGGAGCGGCGCCGTTACCCTGTCTTCTATCTGCACGACGGCCAGAATCTGTTCGACGAAGAAACCGCCTTCTGCGGTCAGGAATGGCGCGCCGACGAGACGGCCGAACAACTGATCCGCGAAGGCGTTATCCAGCCCGTGATCCTGGTCGGCATCTACAACACCGGAGCAAACCGCATCGATGAATACACCCCCACGCCCGACTCGCACGGCCACTCCGGCGGCAAGGCGCGGCTCTACGGGGACATGATCGTGGAAGACCTGAAACCCTTCATCGACGCCGAATACCGAACCGCGCCGGGGCCGGAAAATACCGCCATGGGAGGTTCCTCCCTGGGTGGTCTGGTCACGCTCTATCTCGGCCTGCGGCGGCCCGATATTTTCGGAAAACTGGCGGTGCTTTCGCCTTCGGTCTGGTGGAACCGCGGCGTGATTCTGCGCATCATCCGGGATCTGCCGCCGCTCCCCGCGCGGCCCCGGCTTTGGGTGGACATCGGAACGGCGGAGGGCCGCTATCCGCACTCCATTCTGCGGGACACCCGGAATCTCCGCGAGGTTCTTTGCCGGAAAGGCTGGCGGGAAGGCGTCGATCTCGCTTATGTGGAAGACGACGGCGCGCTGCACAATGAGGCAGCCTGGGGCCGGCGTATGCCGTCCGTGCTGCAATTTCTTTTTGGCGAGTCCGGGGACAATTCCGGAGAAGCAAAATGAAAATCCACATCGTCACCACCGGCGGCACCATCGAGAAAATCTATTCGGAGCAGTCCGGCCAGGTCGAGAACGTCGTGGCCAGGATCGATCGCTATCTGCAGTCGCTGCGCCTGCCGGATACCCGTGTCGAAGTGACCCCGCTGATGAATAAAGACAGCCTCGACATGACGCCCGAAGACCGCGACCTGATCGTCTCCGTGGTGCGCGTGAAGGCGTCCGAGGCGCCCGTCGTGGTCACGCACGGCACCGACACCATGGTCGAAACCGGGAAACTGCTGAAGTCCCGCCTGCCGGGGCTGCAGTACCCGGTGATCCTGACCGGCGCGATGACGCCGCTGGGCTTCGAACGTTCCGACGGATTGCAGAATCTGACCGAAAGCCTGCTGGGCGCACGGATCCTGCCGCCGGGCGTCTGGATCGTGATGCATAACCAGGTGTTCGACGTGGAGCGCGCCCGCAAAGACCGGGAACACGCGCGCTTCGTGTCCATCTGAACCGGATACAATCGGAACCGACACTTTGCGAAAAAAGCGCAGCGGAATTTTTCTCATCCTCGCCCTGCTAACCACCACGGCCAGCGCCCAGACCCCGGATCATGCGCCCGCTGCATTGGCCATCCAGCCTCCTGCAGCCGCTAACCAACCCGCTGAAGTGGCCACACAGGAAGAAGCGGTCACGTTCAAATCCAAGGTCAACCTGGTCCTGGTGCCTGTCATCGTGCGCGATAAAAGCGGCAAGCCCGTCGGCACGCTTCGCCAGCAGGACTTCACCCTCACCGACAGAGGCAAACCGCAGATCATCACGAAGTTTTCGCTGGAAAAATCCGGCGGCAAAGCCATTGTCCGGACGCCGGAAATCGACCGCACCCCGGACGAGAAAGCCGCCGCCGCCGACAAGCCGGATATCATCGCGCCCGATCATTTCGTGGCTTTTCTTTTCGACGATGTGCACCTCAGCCACGGCGATCTCGTCCAGGTTCGCGAAGCGGCGGAGAAGCACATCCGGGCGAACCTGCAGCCCACCGACCGCGCCGCCATCTTCACCACCTCCGGCCAGACCACGCTCGATTTCACCGCGGACCGCGAACAACTCCACGCCACCCTGCTGCGGCTCGCGTCCCGACCAATTGCCCGCACCACAACGCAGCACTGCCCGGATATCAGCTTCTACATGGCCAACGCCATCATCAACCGGCACGACGATCAGGCTCTGAACGCCGCGGCACAGGAAGCGTTCCAATGCATGAATCTGCCCGATATGCGCACGGCTGTCTCCATCGCGCAGACCGAGGCGACGCAGGTGCTGAATGCCGGCGAACACGAAACCCGCGTCACTCTGATCAGCCTCAAAGATCTGGTCCGCCGCATGGCGCTCATGCCGGGCCAGCGCGTGATCGTGCTCGCGTCTCCCGGCTTCCTGCGGCTCAACGATCAACTGCAGGACGAAACCGCCATCATCGATCAGGCGATCCGCTCCAGCGTCACCATCAGCGCTCTCGACGCCCGCGGCCTCTATACCGGCATGCCGGACGTCAGCAAGCGGACCATCAATTTTGCGTCTGAACAGGTGAAACAGCAGCTCGACCGGCAGGCCGCCTCCGCCGAGGCGGACGTTCTGGCCGAACTCGCGGAAGGCACCGGCGGCACCTTCGTGCAGAACACCAACGACCTCGCCCGCGGGCTTCGCGAAGTGTCGGCCGCGCCGGAGTTTTACTATATCCTTGGATTTTCGCCCCAGAATCTGAAACTGGACGGCAATTATCACGAACTCCGCGTCATGGTGAAAATTCCGCCGGGCCTCACCGTCCGTGCCCGGCGCGGCTACTACGCCCCGCGCCATCTCTCCACCGCCGATGAAGACGCCAAAGAAGAAATCACCCAGGCGTTGTTCTCGCGCGACGAGATCCGCGACATCGGCGTCGATCTGCACACGCAGTTCTTCAAAACCAGCGAGACCGAAGCGAAACTGGCGCTCATCTCGCGTATCGACGTCCGGAAACTGAAGTTCCGCAAGAGCGACGGCCGCAACGTGGACGACGTCCAGATCGTCTCCGCGCTCTTTGACCGGAACGGCAACTATCTGCAGAGCGTGACGAAAATCCTGAAAATGAAACTGCTGGATGGCACGCTCCAGAACAAGCTGAACGGCGGCATCTCGGTCCGCTCCGATTTCAAGGTGCCGCCGGGAACGTACGTGATCCGCCTCGTCCTGCGGGACGCGGAAGGTCAGATGATGGCCGCGCAAAACGGCGCGGTGGAAATACCGTAGTGATGAAACGGATGGAGACGGCGTCATGAAAAACCTTTTGAAAGCGCTCGCAATCGCGGCGGCCTGCCTCGTTAACGGCTTCCCCGCCCCGGCCCAGGAGCCGGTGGACAGCCACACGACGATTCGCAGCGAAAGCCGCCTTGTGCTGGTGGATTCGGTGGTCACCGATAAGAAAGGCAACTACATCCGAGGCCTGACCCAAAAGGACTTCAAGGTCTGGGAAGACGGTAAAGAACAGCCGATCTCCAGCTTCACCTTTCAATCGGATGCCGATCCCGCGAACGCGCAGAAGCATTACCTGGTTCTCTTCTTCGATAACTCCAGCGCCACCCCTGCCAGCCAGATTTATGCCCGGCAGGCCGCCACGAAGTTCATCGAAACCAACGCCGGCCCGAACAAGCTGATGTCGATCGTCGAGTTCGGCGGCTCTCTGCGCATCACGCAGAACTTCACCGACGATGTGGACCGGCTGAAGAAGGTCGCGAATGGCGTGAAATTCGCGAACACCTCCACCGACAGCGCCTCGGGAGCCCTCTCGCGCGGCTTCACCAATTACTCCACGCGCAGCGTCCTCGGCGCTCTTCGCAACATGGCCAAAGGACTGGCGCAGGTTCCGGGCCGCAAAACGCTGGTCTTCCTCTCCGCCGGATTTCGCGTGCCCGCCGAGAATACGTCCGAACTCACCGCCGCCATCGACGCCTGCAACCACGCCAACGTGGCGATCTATCCGATCGACGTGCGCGGTCTGGTCGGTCCGTCTGTCGGGCCTCTCGGACCGCTCGGCCTGCTGCATGCGCCGCAAACGATTCTGCTGGAAGCCGCGCAGATCGCGTCCAGCCTGGCCCTGCAGGGACGAGGCGGCGGCGGGGGAATCGCGCCCGGCGGCGGTGGCAGCACGGGCGGCAACAGCGGAGGCGTCCGCGCGCCTTCGCCGACGCCTGTCAACCCCACGCCCACCAATCCGAACTCCGGCGCGGGAAGCGGCCGCAACACGGCTCCGACGAATCCCAATTCCGGCAACAACACGCGGGGCAACCCCGTCATTAACAACACAAACGGCGGCGGCATCGATAACAGCCAGTTCAATCGCCAGAACGCGGCGAATCAAAATCGCCTCCGTGCCCTGATGCCGAACATGGAACACGATATTGGCGGCCCGGAGTCCGTGCTCTACTCGCTCGCCAGCGGCACCGGCGGCTTCGTCATCGTGAACACGAACGATCTGCTGGGCGGCTTGGAGAAAATCGGCAAGGAGCAGAACGAATATTACATCCTGGGCTACGTCCCCACCAAGGAACTCGAGCCAGGCGCCTGCCACACCATCAAGCTCAAGGTGGATCGCGGCGGCGCCACCGCTCGCTACCGGACCGGCTACTGCGACGCCAAAACGCAGGACGTTCTCTCCGGCACGCCCACGCAGCGCGAACTCGAAGCGCGCCTGACCGCGGGCGCCACGCCGACCATCAAAGCTTCCATGCAGGCGCCGTTTTTCTATATTTCGCCGAATACCGCACGCGTCAGCGCAACGCTCGACATCCCCGGCGACGCGCTCACGTTCACCAAAGAGAAGGGCAAGTTCCAGATGAACATGAACGTCATCGGCATCGCCTACCTGCCGGACGGCGGCGTGGGCGCGCGCTTCAGTGACAACGTCAAACTCGTGCTGGACGACAAAAAACAGGTGGAGGCTTTCACAGAAAAGCCCTTCCATTACGAAAAACAGTTCGAGATGGCCTCTGGCACCTATGCGCTGAAAGTGGTGTTCAGCACGGCCGCGAATGCCTTCGGGAAACTGGAACTGCCGGTGACCATTGAGCCCTGGGAGCCCGCGAAATTCTTCCTGAGCGGCCTGGCTCTCAGCAAATCGGCCCGCCCCGCCAACGCCGTGGGCGTCGGCTTCGACGCGGAATTGCTGGAGGATCTGGTGCCCCTGCTCGTCAACGGCGTTCGCATCACGCCGACCGGCGCGAAGAGTTTCCACAAATCGGAAACCGGCTTTATTTACGCCGAACTTTATGAGCCGGCGCTCACCGTGCCGGACCAGAAAGAATACCCTGCGATGGGCGTGCAGATGCTCCTGCTCGACGGCAAGACCGGCAAACTCAACAAGGATTACGGCGTGATCCGCCTCAGCGCTCCCGGCCAGCCGGGCAACCCCGCCGTTCCGTTCGGCCTGCGCATTCCACTCGCGGAACTCGCCGCCGGCTCTTATCAACTGCAGGTCAACGCGCTGGACGCCACCGGCGGACAGTACGCGCGAACCATCGGTTTCGAAGTCGAGAATTAATTCTCAGCGGGTCGCGCGATACCACTCGAGCGTGGCCCGCATTCCCTGCTCGAACGAGTACTGCGGAGCGTGTCCCAGATATTCCACCGCCTGCGTGGTGTCCGCCTGGGAGTCGCGCACGTCGCCCTCCCGGGGAGGGCCGTAGTTGGCCGGAATGTGCACGCCTTCAATCTCCTGCAGCAGCGTCCATGCCTGGTTCAGCGTGATGCGCCCGCCATTGCCGCCATTGAAAACGCGACCGGATACCGACGCCGGCGCCTGCGCGGCTTTCAGATTCAGCGCCACCACGTCTTCCACGTAAGTGAAATCGCGGGACTGCTCGCCGTCCCCGAAAATAGTGGGGCAGGACCGGTCCAGAATCGCTTTCATGAACAGCGACAGCACGCCCGAATATGGGCTCGACGGATCCTGCCGCGGACCGAACACATTGAAATACCGCAGGCTGACGGTCTCCAGACCGAAGCAGGACGCCCAAACGGACATATAATACTCGCCCATCAGTTTCTGCGCCGCATAAGGCGACTTCGGGCTGGTCTGCATCGTCTCCACCTTCGGGAGCACCAGCGTGTCGCCGTAAGCCGACGAGGAAGCCGCGTAAACCACCCGGCGCACGCCCGCGTCTTTGGCGGCGCGCAGCACATTGAAAGTCCCGTTGATATTGACGTCGTGCGACGGCAGGGTCTCGCGGATCGACCGCGGCACCGACGGGATCGCCGCTTCGTGGAACACCGTCTCCACACCGGTCATCGCCGCCCGCAGCGCCTCGTAATCCCGTATATCGGTCTCATGAAACTCGACCGAACCGCTCACTTCATCCAGATTCCGCCGGTGTCCGGACAACAGATTGTCCACCACCACCACCCGGCCCGCGCCCTCGCGCAGCAGTCCCCGAACCAGCGCGGAACCGATAAACCCCGCGCCCCCCGTCACCAGAAAATTTCCGCTCATTTCGAGTCTCTTTTCACGATTTCTTCCTGTAGTTTCAAATATTTAATCGTATCAGAGGCGATTTTTTCACCCCCATAAGAGAAATCGAAGGCTTCGAGTGAAATCCATTTGTCATATCCCAGCCGGTTCAGAACGCGGAAAAGTTCCGCGAAATCATAGGTTCCGGTGCCGGGATGACGCCCGTCCATTTCATTTACGTGAACGTGCCGGATGACGTCGTAATATCTTTCAATCAGCGCGCCATGGGCCTCGGTTTCGTCCTCCGCGTTGTGCGTATCGAACATGGTCCGCACGCCGGGGCTGCCGATTTCCCGCACCACCTCCGCCGCTTCCGCCAGCGTATGCACCACGTCGCTCTGCGAAAACGGCAGGGCTTCCATCAGGATGGTGACGCCGCGCTCCGCCGCGTGCGGCGCCACGCTTGCCAGGCCATCCACGAAATTGCGGCGCGCTTCCGCCGCCGTCAGTCCGCCGGTGGAGGAACGTTGTTTCGGCGAGCCGAAAACCATGACCCCGTTCGACTCCCCGTTTCCCGCCAGATCGGCGCACAGATCGACCAGATTCCGGACGTGCTGCCAGCTGCGCTCCCGCAGATCGCGGTCCGGCGTGGAGACGTGAATCGGTTTCTTCGTCACCAGCAGCCAGTGCAGACCGACGAAGCGAAGTCCCTCGCCCGCCATCACCGACCGGTACTCCGCGCGCTGCGCCGGCGCGATATCGAGAGGATCCGCCGCCAGCGTGAACGGCGCGATCTCAATGCCTTCATACCCGGCGCGGCGCAGCAGCCTGCACACCTCATCGAACGGCTGGCCTTCAAAGGCCTCATTACACATCGCGTAGTGAAAGGGTGCGCTCATCAACATCCCAGTTTGCCAGACCCGCCCCCGGCCGTAACAGGAGACTGAGATCATAAGAACTTGGACTACCAAGCGGCACTGCCCGAAGTACGTGTCTCCCGCAAAGGCGCGGCCCGGTTTGACGACGGGCACCCCTGGATCTTCCGCTCCGACGTCACGGCCATCGCGAAAGCCAGCCCCGGCGACGTGGTCCGCGTCATCGACCACCGCGGCAAGATGCTCGGCCTCGCCCACTACAGCGCGGCCTCTCAGATCGTCCTGCGCAGGCTTACGCGGGCCGGCGAGATCTTCGATATCGCCGAACGCATCGCCGCCGCGCAGTTGTTCCGCGAACAGGTGGTTACCGATTCCACCGCGTACCGCCTGGTTTACGCCGAGGCCGATTTCCTGCCCGGGCTGATCATCGATCGCTATCACGACTGCTTCTCCGTCCAGGCGCTCGACCAGGGGATGGACCGCGCGCTGCCGGCCATCAAGGCGGCGCTGCAGGAGCAGTTCGAACCGCGCGCCATCGTCGCCCGCAACGATGCCGCCGTGCGGACGCTCGAAGAACTGTCGCGCGAAATCCGCCTGCTTTCCGGTGAACTCGACGGACCCGTGCCGCTCATGATGAACGGCTTCCGTCTGGAAGCGGATCTGTTGCACGGCCAGAAAACCGGCGTCTTTCTCGACCAGCGCGAAAACTATCTCGCCGCCGCCGCGTACGGCCACGGCAAAGCGCTCGACTGCTTCACCTGCACCGGCGGTTTCGCGCTACACCTGGCCCGCACCTGCGACCACGTGGAAGCCGTGGATTCCAGCGCCGCCGCCCTCGCCACCGCGCGCATCAACGCCCAGGCCAACGGCGTGGAAAACATCTCGTTCCGGGAGGCCGACGCCTTCGAACTCCTGTCGAGCTACGCCAACGCCCATCGCACCTTCGACACCATCGTCCTCGACCCGCCCGCCTTCGCGAAATCCCGCTCCCAGCTCGACGGCGCGACCCGCGGTTACAAGGACATCAACCTGCGCGCTCTGAAACTGCTGCAGCCCGGCGGAATCCTGGTCACGAACTCCTGCTCCCACCACATGAGCGAAGGCATGCTCCTCTCCATCCTGGCCGAAGCCTCGCTCGACGCCGGCCGCAGCCTCCGCGTGCTGGAACGCCGCACCCAGGCGCACGACCACCCCATCCTGCTCACCGTCCCGGAAACGCACTACCTGAAGTGCCTCATTCTGCAGGTCGCGTAATCGTTTCCGCCGCCACGATAGAATGACGGGGAATGGAAGAAGGTCAGGAATCCCTGCGAATGGCTCCCGGCAACACACAGGGAATCGATACCGGCGTCACCTTTGAGGCCAGTCTGGACGAACTCGAAAAAGTCGTGAAAGCGCTCGAAGCCGGCGACCTGCCGCTCGACCGCTCGCTCGAACTCTTCTCGCGCGGCATGTCGCTCAGCGACACCTGCCGCAAACAACTCGAAGAGGCGGAAACCCGCGTCGAAGCGCTGATCCGCAGAGAGGGCGTTTACCAGCCGGAACCGTTCCGGCCCGAGAAATGATCTCTCTCGCCGAATTCCTCAACGGGCAGCAGCGACTCATCGACGAAGCCCTGGACCGTTTCACTCCCCCCGAATCCGCGCTCCCCGAAACGATCCATCGCGCCATGCGCTACAGCCTGTTCGCGGGCGGTAAACGGATCCGCCCGGTGCTCTGTCTGCAGGCCGCCGCCTCGATCGCGGACGACGCCCCCGGCGCTCTCGAAGCGGCCTGTTCGCTCGAGATGATCCATACCTATTCGCTGATTCACGACGACCTGCCGGCGCTCGATAACGACGACTACCGCCGCGGCAAACTGACCAACCACAAAGTCTTCGGCGACGCGATGGCCATCCTTGCGGGCGACGCGCTGTTCACGCTGGCGATGCAGACACTCACGCGGATCCAGGGCCTCGAGCCCGCGCGCAAACTCGCGCTCATCGAGGAACTCGCCTTCGCCTCCGGCACCGTGGAAGGCATGATCGGCGGCCAGGTAACCGACATCGAAGGCGAACGCCAGCCGCCCACCGCCGAACTGCTGGACCGCATCCATCGCGCGAAGACCGGCGCCCTGCTGCGCGCCAGCGTCCGCATGGGCGCCATCGCGGCGGGCGGCAGCGCCCCGCAACTCGACGCCATTTCCCGCTACGGCGAGCATATCGGCCTGGCTTTCCAGATCGTGGACGACATTCTCGACATTGAGGAATCTTCCGCCGCGCTCGGCAAAACCGCCGGCAAAGATGTCGCGCAGGGCAAGATCACCTTCCCCGCCGTCTATGGCCTCGATGCCTCGCGCGATATGGCCCAGCAGCATTGCCGCGAAGCGCATGAGGCCCTCGCTCCTTTTGGCGGCCGCGCCATCCGGCTGCATGAAATCGCCGACCTGATCGTGCAGCGGAAGTCCTGAACACGCCGGCCCGGAACACTTTGAAAATGCCGAAACTTCGTCTCGATCTCTGGATGGTCGGGCACGGTCTTACCGGGACGCGCGAAAAAGCGCAGGCGCTCATCATGGCCGGCGAAGTCCTGCTGAACGGGCAAAAAGCGAGCAAAGCCAGCCAGATGGTCGCCGATGGCGATCGCGTCGAAGCGCTCTCGAAACTCCGCTACGCCAGCCGCGGCGGCCTGAAGCTCGAAGCCGCGCTCGCCCGTTTCCAAATCGACGTCACCGGTTTCGTCTGCGCCGATTTCGGCTCCTCCACCGGTGGCTTCACCGACTGCCTGCTGCAATCCGGCGCGGCGCGCGTCCATGCCATCGACGTCGGCACCGGCCAGCTCGACTGGAAACTCCGCAACGACCCGCGCGTCGCCGTGCACGAAGGCGTCAACGCCCGCTACGTCGATCTGTCCGACCTCGGCGAGTCCGTCGACCTCTCCGTCTGCGACGTCAGCTTCATCTCCGCCACGCTGATCGTCCCCGCCATGGTGCGCGTGCTGAAGCCGGAGAGCCGCCGTCTCGTTATACTCGTGAAACCACAGTTCGAAGTGGGAAAGGGCCAGGTGGGCAAAGGCGGCATTGTGCGCGACCCCGCGCAGCATCTGGAATCCTGCGCCAAACTGAAGGCCTGCGTGGAAGACTTCGGCCTCGCCGCCGACATCATGGACAGTCCGATTACCGGGGCTGAAGGCAACAAGGAGTTCCTCTTATATGCAAGATAAGTTGACAGTCCGCAAAGTTGCCATCTTTGCCAAGCCGAACTCCGCGCAAGCCGTGAAGCTCGTGCCGGAACTGCTCGGCTGGCTGGCCCAGCGCGACATTGAAGCCCGCTTTGATACCGAAACCGCGCACTACGCCGGCATGCTGATGGGACTCGACCGCCACCATGTGCCGGAGGGCTGCGATCTCGCCATCGTCCTCGGCGGCGATGGCACCCTGCTCTCCGCCGCCCGCGCCGTGGGCAACCGCTCCATCCCGATTCTCGCCGTCAACCTGGGCGGCCTCGGCTTTCTCACCGCTATCACCATCGAGGATTTCTTCCCCGAACTGCAGCGCGTGCTCTCCGGCACCCCGCGGGTCACGCGCCGCAAGATGCTGAAGGTGTCGCTGATCCGGGAAGGCGTCCTGGTGGCCGAATATCAGGCGCTGAACGACGTGGTGATCGCGAAGTCCTCCATCGCCCGCATCGTCGATCTGGAAGCCTGGATCGGCGACAGCTTCATCTCGCAATACAAGGCGGACGGCCTCATCATCGCCACACCCACCGGTTCCACGGCCTACTCGCTCGCCGCCGGCGGCCCCATCATCTATCCCACCGTGAATGCCCTCTGCCTCACGCCCATTTGCCCGCACACCCTCACCAACCGCCCGCTCATCATCCCGGCGGAAATGGGCGTTCGCGTGGTGAACAGGGCGCGGGAAGAAGAAGCGTTTCTCACCGTGGACGGGCAGATCGGAAGCCCCCTCGAAGTGGGCGATTCCGTCGAGTGCGTGGTCTCGGATTTCGATGTCTTGCTTGTCCGCCCGCCCCACAAGACCTTCTTCGACGTGTTGCGCCAGAAGCTCAAGTGGGGCGAACGGTAACCTCCCGGTGCGCTAAAGCCCCGGCTGGGCCGGTTTCGCGATGCCGCAGGTGATCGGATTGCCCACGCAGAATTTCTTTGCCTGCTGTAAATACTGGGTCCAATCGGTCGCGATCCCCTTCTGCACGTCCGCCAGCTTCATCTTCCCGCTCTTCACCCGCGCCGCCAGATAATTCTCCACCAGGTCTTTCTGTTTGAAGTAACGCCTGTTCAGATCCGTCTCACTGGCCGGTCCGCACTGCGGCCAGATGTTGTCCAGCGTATCGGCGCCGCCCAGTTCGAGTGAAACCAGATGGTCCAGTTCGCAAACCTGGTTTTCTCCCGTGTTGACCTTCGGATGCGGGATCGAATAGAAGCCGTACGTGACGTTCTTATCTGTCTCCTTTGTCGCGCAATCCCGAATACAGCCGGTCTTAAACGATGGATTTTGCAGAACTTCCAGAGTCACCGTCGGATTGATCGCCCCCGGCGTGCACTTCGGATCGGGAACCGGAAACCCAAGCTTGGTGCGGGTCTTACAGCCCTGGCTCGTATCGGCTTTCGCGAACGGCGTGGAGGCTTTCGGGTCGATTCCCGAAACCGGGCAGGTATCGCAGGTGACCTTCGGCGCCGAAGCTCCCGCGAGCCGGATTGCCGCCGGTACACCGAGCATCAGCACGCAGACAAGAGTAACGTTGAGTTTTTTCAAGGTGAGTTTCCTTTTCGAAGTGATAACGTTCACATCGCATTGTGAGTGAAACACCTCAATACGTAACAAAAGTTTTCAGCGAAACGGAAAATCCACCCGTCCTGTAACATAAATCAGATTATGCGGATAACGGATATCCGGGCCACCACCGTCACGGTGCCTCTCGAAGCCCCCCTGCGCCATGCCAACGGCTGCCATTGGGGCCGCTTCGTGCGCACCATCGTGGAGGTGGAAACGGACAACGGCCTCGTCGGCCTGGGCGAAATGGGGGGCGGCGGCGAGTCCGCCGAAGCGGTGTTCCGCGCCATGAAAGGCTATCTGGTCGGCCACGACCCGGCCCGTCTGGAGGAGATGCGCTTCCTCATCGCCAATCCCACGGCCTCGCTCTACAACAACCGTACGCAGGTGCTCGCCGCTCTCGAATTCGCCTGCCTCGACATCCTGGGCCAGGCCTGGGGCTTGCCCGTCTGCGACATCCTGGGAGGCCGCCTGCGCGATCGCGTGCCCTTCGCCGCTTACTGCTTCTTCCGCTATCCGAATCCGCGGACCGGCGCCGGCGAAGTCCGCACCATCGATCAACTGGTCGAAAACGCCCTGTCCCTCAAACAGCGCTTCGGCTTCCGCTCCCACAAGCTCAAGGCCGGCGTCTTCCATCCCGATTACGAACTGGAAGCCTACCGCGCGCTGGCCGCCGCCCTCCCCGGCGATTCCTACCGCTTCGACCCCAACGGCGTCTGGTCCACCGAGCAGGCCATCCGCTTCGGCCAGGCCATCGAAGACCTTCGCAACGACTACTTCGAAGATCCCGTTTACGGCCTGAACGGCATGCGCCGCACCCGCGAGATGGTCCGCATCCCGCTCGCCACCAACACCGTGGTCGTGAACTTCGAGCAACTCGCCGCGAATATTCTGAACACCGCCGTCGACGTCATCCTGCTCGACACCACCTTCTGGGGCGGCATTCGCCCCTGCGTCAAAGCCGCCGGCATCTGCGAGACGTTCCAGATCGGCGTGGCCGTGCACTCCTCCGGCGAACTTGGCATCCAGCTTGCCACCATGCTGCACCTCGGCGCCGTTCTTCCCAACCTCTCGTTCGCCGCCGACGCCCACTATCATCACCTCACGGACGACATCATCGAAGGCGGCCTGATGCCCTACGAAGGCGGAGCCATCCAGGTGCCCACCGGCCCGGGCCTGGGCGTCAAACTCAACCGCGACAAACTCCGCGAGTACAACGAACTCTACAAGCGCCTCGGCGGCTACCCGTACGATCAGGATCCCGGCCGCCCCGGCTGGACCCCTATTCTCCCCAATGACCGTTGGGCAGATCAGCACGACTCCCGCCCCGTCCCGGTGCCTTTCTAAATGGCGACCTGTTTCGATCTGACCGGCCGCGTGGCCGTCGTCATCGGGGGCACTTCCGGGATCGGGCACGCGATCGCGGTTGGCCTGAAAGATCACGGCGCGACCGTGATCCCCACCGGACGCCGCGCCGTGAATCTGCCGTGCGACGTTACCAGCCACAACAGCGTAGCGTCCTTTCAGCAGACGGTGCTCGCGGAATATGGGCGCACCGACATTCTGGTGTACGCGGCGGGCTACACGTTCCGCAAGCCCACCACCGCCGTCACGGACCACGAGTGGAACTCGCTTCTCGATACCGATCTGACCGGTGCCCTGCGCTGCTTCCAGGCGTTCTATCATGCGCTCAAGGCGAGTGGCCGCGGGCGGATTATCAACATCGCCTCGCTCGGCTCACACCTGGCGTTTCAGGAAGTCGCGGCGTACTGCGCCGCCAAAACCGCGCTGCTCTCGCTCACCCGCAGCCTGGCCGTCGAGTGGGCCAAAGACGGCATTTCGGTCAACGCCATCGCGCCCGGCATCTTTCCTACCGAACTGAACCGGCACCTGATTTCCGGCACGCCGCGCGGCCAGGAACTGATGGCCCGCACCCCCATGGCCCGTTTCGGCCGCCCCGAAGAACTGGTGGGAACCGCCGTGCTGCTCGCGAGCGATGCCGCGAGTTATCTCACCGGCCAATGCATCGCCGTCGATGGAGGCTATCTGGCTTCCGGCGTGAATCAGTAGCGCGTCAATCCGTCCATCTACTCTGGAGAATCTCCCGTGCGCCTTCGTCTGTCTGTTTTTCTGTTCCTCATCACCGGCCTGCAGGCGGAAACCGGCTACGACGCCTGGCTGCGCTATGCCCCGCTGGAAGGCGAAGCCCTCCGCCAGGCGCGCGCCGCCCTGCCCGCGGCCGTTACCATCGAGAGCACGTCCCCGCTCCTCGTCAACGCCCGGAACGAACTGGTGCGCGGCGTCCGCGGGATGCTCGGCCGCACTCTGCGCGCGGAGGATGGCGCGTCACAAGAGGCCGCCATTCGCCTCGAAACCTCGAAATCCCTCGCCGCCGACAGTTATGTCCTGAAAACCGTCACGAGGGGAGGCGCGCGCGGAATCACCATCACCGGTGGCGACGAGCGCGGCGCTCTCTACGGTGCCTTCGCGCTGCTCCGCAAAATCGCCGCCGGAGATTCCCTGGCCACCCTCGACGAGAAACAGACCCCTTACGCGCCCATCCGCTGGATCAACCAGTGGGACAACCTCGACGGCTCCATCGAGCGTGGCTACGGCGGCCGCTCCATCTTCTGGGAAGCCGGGCGTGTCCGTGAGGACCTCTCCCGCGTCGGCGACTACGGCCGCCTGCTCGCCTCCATCGGCATCAACGCCTGCACCATCGACAACGTCAACGCCAATCCCGTGATCCTTTCCAAAGACTTCATCCCGCAGATTGCCCGCATCGCCGCCGCCTTCCGGCCGTGGGGCGTCCGTGTGGCCATTTCCGTGGACTTCGGCAGTCCCAAAAATCCCGGCGGACTCGACACCTTCGACCCCGTCGACCCCAAAGTCGCCCAGTGGTGGAAGACCACCGCCGACGGCTTGTACAAGGCCGTGCCGGATCTCGCGGGCTTCGTCCTCAAAGCCGATTCCGAAGGCCGTGTCGGCCCTTCCGCGTATGGCAGAACGCATGCCGACGCCGCCAACGTGGTGGCCCGCGCGCTGAAGCCTCATGGCGGGCTGCTGCTCTACCGGGGCTTCGTCTATGACCACCACATGGACTGGAACAATCCGAAGAACGACCGCGCTCGGGCCGCCTACGACAACTTCAAACCCCTCGACGGCCAGTTCGATGAGAACGTCGTGATCCAGATCAAAAACGGTCCCATCGATTTCCAGGTGCGCGAGCCCGCCTCTCCCCTCTTCGGCGCTCTCGAAAAAACCAGCCAGGCCATCGAATTGCAGGTCACCCAGGAGTATATGGGCCAGGCCCGCCACATGGTCTTCCTTGTGCCCCAGTGGAAACAGGTGCTGGATTTCGACGAGCACGCCACCACGGGCGCCACGCCGGTCAAAGCCCTCGCGGCCGGCAAGACGTTCCACCGTCCCGCCGGCGGCTTTGTGGGCGTCACCAACGTTGGCTTGTCCCCCAACTGGTTCGGCAACCATCTCTCGCAGGCCAATCTGTATGGCTTCGGACGTCTCGCCTGGAATCCCGACCTCACCTCGGAACGCATCGCGGACGAATGGACCAAACTCACCTTCGGCGCCGATCCGAAAGTCGTGCAAACCATCGCCGGCCTGCAACTCAAATCCTGGCGGACCTACGAAAACTACACCGGGCCGCTCGGGCTCCAGACCCTGACCGATATCGTCGGCAACCACTACTCCGTGGCCGTGGAAGCCTCGGAGCGCAACGGCTGGGGCCAGTGGCATCGCGCCGACGAGAAGGGCGTCGGCATGGACCGTTCCGTCGCCACCGGCACCGGCTATGCCGGGCAGTACCGCGATCCCGTGGCCAAAATCTACGAATCGGAAAAGACGTGCCCGGATGAGTTGCTGCTCTTCTTTCACCACGTCCCCTACACCCACAAGCTGCACTCCGGCAAAACCGTGATCCAGTCGCTCTACGACTCGCACTACGAAGGCGCTGCCGCCGCCGAAGGCTTTCCCCGCGAGTGGGAGGCGTTGCGGGGCCGCGTGGACGACCAGCGCTTTAGTGAAGTCCTCGCGCAGTTGAACTATCAGGCGGGCCAGGCGCAGGTCTGGCGCGACGCCGTCAATAACTGGTTTCTGCGGGCGTCCGGAGTCCCCGACGCTCAGGGTCGCGCCGGCCATTTCCCCGGCCGCCTCGAAGCCGAAGCGATGCAGCTGGAAGGCTACAAGCCGGTTGACATCAACCCGTGGGAGGCCGCGTCCGGCGGTAAAGCCGTCACCTGCACCGGAGCCTCGAAATGCGCCGCGCAATGGCGTTACCAGGACGCCCCCGGCTGGCGCACGCTTCGCATTCAGTACTTCGATCAGCCGACCGGCGAAGCCCGCTTCCGTGTCACCGTCGCGGGCCAGGTGGTGGACGAATGGACGGCTTCCGACCGCACTCCCGCCCGCAAGATGGACAGTTCCTCCTCCGCCCGCCGCACCATTTCCGGCCTCGCCTTGCGCCCCGGCGACGAGATCCGCATCGAGGGCTTTCCCGACGGCTCGGATCCCGCCGGACTCGACTACGTGGAGATTGTGAAATAATCGTGAATCGGCCGGACCCGCCAGACCGGTTTTCGATGCAAAGTACTCTGGCTTACTTTGTCCGCGATTATCCGTATCTGCCCTTGAATAATCGCGCCGAATCAAGTCAAATAAGAGCCACGGTGGAATAAAGAATTTGTCAGTGAGCGCCGCTTCCGAAATCGATTCGCTTCTTGATGTGTCGGCCCGCCTGGGAAGCGAACAGCTCCTGGTGCAGGCCGGTACCGGAAACACGTCCCTCAAACTGAACGGCGTCCTCTGGATCAAGGCCTCCGGCACCTGGCTCGCGCACGCCCGCCGCGACGAGATTTTCATCCCCGTGAACCTGCAGGAAACCAGAAACAGGATCGACCGGGGTGTCGATCCCGCGGGTCAGACCGTTCAGGTCGGCGCGAAAGAACTGGGCACGTCCGTCGAAACCGCCATGCACGCCGTGCTGCCCCATCGGGTCGTTCTCCACGTGCACTCGGTCGCCACCATCGCCTGGGCGGTGCGCGAAGACGGACCGTTCGGTCTGGCGCGCCTGCTCGATGGCATCCCGTGGAAATGGATTCCCTACGTGGCCTCGGGCCTGCCCCTGGCGCACGCCGTGCAAAGCGCGATTCGCAACCAGCCGGAAACGAAGGTGCTGGTTCTGGCCAACCACGGCCTGGTCGTCTGCGGCGAAGACTGCGGCTCCGCGGAACTGCTGCTGCGCGAGGTGGAGCAACGCGTCGCGACCCCGCCCCGCCGGGCCATGGAACCCGGGTGGGCCCAACTGGCACGCCTCACGGAGGCTGCCTGGCGGATTCCGCCCAGCATGCCCATTCACGCCATGAGCACGGACCCGGTTTCAAGGCGTATCGTCTGCGGCGGTATTCTGTACCCCTGTCAGGCCATTTTTCTGACGGTGCAGGCTCGCCGTTTCGGCCCGGACGTTTTACCCGGCGAACTGTCCGGCGTGGACGAACCCTTTGTTCTGATCGAAGGCGTGGGCACACTGGTCCGGCAAAAGCCGAACCCGACCGAATCGGCCACGCTCGCCGGACTGGCTTTGGTTTTACAACGCATTCCCGAGAACGCGCCGCTCCGCTACCTCCGTCACGATCAGGTGGGCGATCTTCTTTGTGCCGACGTCTATCACTACCGCGAACGCGTGGAAGATAACGGCGCCGGTCACCTGGCCGTCCGACCCGAGCTTTCGCTCGCGCCGTCGGAGAGGTAACGATCGGCGATCACAGGCCGTCCGCACTTTTTCCCGATTCGTTTTTCCTCCTGAAATCAAAGACTTGGCCGATCGCGGCAGGCACCGCCGTACGCGTTTATCCGTCGGCCCCGTGACACAGTAGGGGCAGCGCGAAAGCGCTTGTCAGAAATCGAGCAAGTCCGGCCGGCATCCGCACCTCGCAAGCGGATCGCCGGCTTCGCTTTTTCAGGAGCTTTTTATGAAAGTCCGGATTCGGGCCATCGCCGCCGCCGTCTTCTGCTGCCTGCGGGCCAGCAGCCAAACCGGAGCCGTTCCCACGACCGCGCTCCACGTCACCGTCAATTTCCCGTCGCCGTCCGTCGTGACGTCGATGTTCGGCAGACTTCCGAATGACGTCTCGCTGATCGAGGTAACCGCCTGTAACGACACGCCCGCCACTCTGCTGCTCTCGAACGGAAGAATCGTCCAGGCGCTTCGCCGGAACGGCATCCAGGCGCTCTCCCGCGATGCCGCTATCTCCACCATGCAGTCTTCCGAGAACCGCACCTGGAAGAACATCCTGCTGCGGAACTCCACGCACAGCCTGAATATCGTCAACTTTCTGGTGATTTCCAAGGCTGTTACGCTGGGGCCGGTGCTGAGCAATACGCTGCCGGCCATTCAGGCTTTATTACAGGCCGTAGTGCCCGAATTCGCCAAAGACGTGCCGGATCACCAGTATCTGAACTTCGACCGCGGCGCTCTGGCGGAGCGGATGCAACTCAACACCATGGATTGCGCCGCCGGCCTGATGTTCACCCGGAAAACCACCGCCGCCCTGCCGGATGAACTGGTCATCGACGTTCCCGGCGTCACCGTCACGCCGTTTGCGCTCACGTCGGCGCGATAAATCACAACGAAACACGGGAGGCGGCCCGAACCGTCGCCTCCCGACGGTAGCCCCAAAAGGCGTCGCTTTGGTATTATCGGAAGGTCGTCTTAGTCCCGCCTCAGGCCCGGTTAGCTCAGTTGGTAGAGCGCCAGTTTTGTAAACTGGATGTCGCTGGTTCAATCCCGGCACCGGGCTCCATCTCCCCAAACAAAAAAAACGGGGCACGGGAACAACCCCGCACCCCGCCAGTTGCAGAACTTCCTTAAAGGGAAAAGATCAGGCGCGCGTCCTGCGAGCCCGAACCATCCCGACGCCCAACAGCCCAAGCCCCAGCAAACCGAGGGTCGTCGGTTCGGGAGTGGCGCTCGTGGGGCCGACAATCAGCGCCGTGTTCCCGGTAATCGAATTATCCGCCGGATCGCCCGGTGCGCTCTTCAGTGCCTGCGCGGATTGAGCAATGAACCGCTGAAAATTCGCGCCCACCGTCGAGACAATGTCGATCGTATAGAGCGCGGAGTTGGTCGGTGCACTGAACGTGCCGGTCAGCGTGGTGCGGACGTTCGGGGTCGATGCCGAGTCCGCCACATTCTGCGAAAACGCCTGCGTTGCCGTGGTGTTTTCGAGCGTTGTGCTCAGCGTAAGACCGGCCACCACGTTCGATGTCGTGGCGCTGGTTGCGCCCAGAAAATCGAAGATCACCGCAAACGCCGGAGACATCGAAGTATTGATCTTCTGATCCGCCGCCAGTTGTGCCGTGTACTTCCAGTCAAATGAACTGCCTACGGGTGTAACCGATTGAAACAGATAGATAATGGAACCCTGTGCCGGCAATGCGGCCAGCAGTCCCACCAGAGCTAACAATGTCTTCTTCATTGGTTGAATCGTTCCTTGCCCAAAAAATTTTCGCTGGGTTTCAATCAGTAGTAAACGCTGTTGCGAAGGGGGTAGCAATACTCCTTACCAGGCAAAAAGCGCTATTGCGCACCGCTCGCGAATCCACCCTGCGCAAACCGATACTTTTCACGGTCGGGAATGCGGTTTTTCCGCGCCAATCCCGCTCTCCGGAGCGATTTTGCGCGCCCCGATCCAGGAACTTTGCGTGCCATTGCAGACACAGCGATGGCGAGGCGCTATGATAGTTTCAAAGCGGAAAGCGGTCTGAATGTTTTGGATCCGCCGCAAGCCGGACAGTCGGTTTACTGGCTCGTTTTGCGATTTTCTGGCTGGTTCAGCAGAACTCGGTTTAGAAGTTTCGCACCGAAGAGATCGCATGCGGTAGTATAGAGAATTCGGCGGCGAAACAGTTGCAACTCGGCACAAACCGGTTTGACTGCGCAGGACTGAATACCCGGACAGGTGGCCGAGCGGCTAATGGCAACAGACTGTAAATCTGTCGCTCCTTGCGAGCTACGGAGGTTCGAATCCTCCCCTGTCCACCAGAGTTTTTGTTGCAAGGGTTTTTCGTTAAGAAAAGCCTTTTGTTGAGAAAGCCGTTGTAGCTCAGTTGGTAGAGCGCGTCCTTGGTAAGGACGAGGTCACCAGTTCAATCCTGGTCAACGGCTCCAGATTTTTCAGGCTTTTGTAAGGAACACTCCCCACCATGGCGAAAGAGAAATTTGACCGCAGTAAGCCGCACGTGAACATTGGCACGATCGGCCATATCGATCACGGCAAGACCACGCTGACGGCTGCTATCACGAAAGTGCTGGCAAAGCACAACCCGAAGGTTTCCTTCCGTTC
>CAINNJ010000058.1 GCA_903851195.1 uncultured Acidobacteriia bacterium | reverse complement strand
TTGCAGGCGGCGGAGTTCGGCGGTGGCTCTTTTCAGGATGCCGAGGGCCTGGACGCGGGCGCGGTCGACGGAGGTTTGGATTTCGTTGAGGCTGGCGTGGAGCATGGCGTCGGCTGGATCGTTGTGTCCGTTTTTGGCGGCGTCTTTTTCGGCGCGGGCGAGGGCTTTTTCGGCGAGGTCGGATTCGACGTTGGCGCAACGGCGGAGACGCCAGGTGGCGCGGAGGATTTCCATCGCGTAGGCGCCTTCGAGGGCGTCCTGGGGGTTGAGGCGGTCCCAGAGCTGGCCGGTTAGTTTGGCGTATTCGGCTTCGTCCTGGGGGAGGACGAAATTGCCGGTGTAGAAGAGGTCGAGGATGTCGGTTTGCGGTGTGGACATAGTGGTTCCTTCCTGGGCCGAGGATGGCTCGGGGCGTGGAAGCGGATGATGGGCGAGTGGGGTAAGTGGTTGATTTTGTGGGGAAGAAAGTTGGGAAATCGCGGGCACTCACGGATGTGGTTCCCGGACCGTGAGAGCGTCCGGTCCGGGCTGTGGAAGGGGACAACGGGCCGCTGCCTCCGTGTGATGGCCCCGAGGCGCGCGGGTTGGTGTAGGATGATCCCATGAACGTCCGCCAGTTCGTGCCGTCCGTTAGTCGCCTGCATCTGCATATGGGCTGCCTCCTGTTGGCTGCCGGCCTGCAGCAGCCGGTCCACGCTGCGGGGTCCGACTTTTCGAAGTTCCGGCGCATCGAGCCGCAGTACATCGCGGCGCTGGGAGATCCTGGGGCTACGTCCGGGAACGGCGCGCAGGCGTGGGGACTCTGGAGCCAGGATCCGGGTCCGCGCGGCTGCAAACTGGACCGCTACGACAAGTTGAAGGCGGCGGGCGGCGTGGCGCCGGCACAGTGGAAATTCGACGCCGCGGACTGGTGGCTGGAGGAGCACGGCCTGATTATGGAGAAGCCGACGTTTCCGCTGCCGGCCGGGAAATACCTGGTCACGGGCGACCGGCAGGTGACGGCGGTGCTGACGATTCTGCCCAAGGATAAGGACGGCAATCAGCGGTGGGAACTGGGGGATGGCGCGACGCTTTACGATGTCACGCATCTGGGATGCAGGTCGGCGCGATACACGCCGGTTGCGGATAAGAATGCGTGCTCGCCTTCGAATGTTCGGAGTACCGGTTTTCCGGTGACTCCGGAGGCGGCGATGCCCGTGGTGAACGGATGCCGGAAGCAGGATTACGCGGTGCTTATTGTGGTTGGGCTGGCTGATCAGCGCTGAGGGGGTGTGGGCGGGGCTGATCGCTCGCCACTGATCCTCCATCACTGCACCCAAACGACACCACCCAAACAACCCCACCCAAACCATCACGCACTTGAAATCTGCGTCAAGCACGGCCAGGATGTTAATGGTGCCATGATTCCGGATTTCGATGTGGATGGGCTGCTTCCTCCGGGAGACTATGAAGTCTCGTTCGGAGAACTCCGCGCGTCGCCTTTGGTGTTGGGACCGCGCGGGGGCACCGACCACGAGAGCTGGGACTCCGCGTGGCGCTCGGTACTGGTCGATAATCCTGAAGTTCTGACCCGGCAGCTCCGGGCGGTTGGCGTTCGCGACATCTTTGCCGACGGCTCGTTCGTAGAGGATAAGGGGCACCCGAACGATATTGACGGATATTTCGTCTGCGACTTCAGGCAACTGATAACGGGCGAGCTGGAGCGGCAGCTCAATCGGCTGGACCCATCGAAGGTGTGGACTTGGGATCCAGCCTCGCGGCGCTCCTACCGTGGTTACCCGAAGCGACAGCTCCCGCTGTGGCACCGGTACAGAGTCGAACTCTATCCCCATATTCCAGGTCTCGGTATCGGCAGCGGCATTTCCGACAAACACGGCAACGAGCTGGAATTTCCCGCTGCGTTTCGTCAGTGCCGGCGCAACGGTAAGCCCAGGGGAATGGTGAAAATCAGATATGGAGATTCGATATGATCCGCAACGAGAATGAATATCAGGAAGCCTCCACTCGGGTCGCGGATGAGCGTGAACGGCTCATCGATCACCGCGCGAGACTGAAAGAGGCGGGCCTCAGCGATGAGGAGATTCAGCGTGTTATCGATCCGATGGAATCCTTTCATCTGCAGCTGGCCGAGGAAGTTGAGAGTTACGAGCGGCTGAAGCGGGGCGAGTTCGACGAGCTGGAGAATTTTCGTGGATTCGGGCATCTGCTCATCTCGATTCGTATTGCGAAGGGAGTGTCACAGCGCGAATTGGCGAGGGGGCTGAGCGTTCATGAATCGCAGGTCTCCAGAGACGAGCGAAATGAGTACTTCGGGATCACGGTGGAGCGGGCAATCAAGATCCTCGATGCGCTCGACGTCCGACTTCACACAAAGGTGGAAATCGAGCCGCCCCGCATGCTGGCGCTGGCCTGAGGCACTCATCCATTCCTGCCCGTCATGCGGCGCACAGGGTTTTATTTCACCTGACGCGGAGACCTGCGATGCATACTCATTGATATTGCGCACAATTCGTCTGCGAGGGCTTTTACTGTTCTTTCCGGTTTGCTTCGTGGCTCTTCAATTACAAGCAGGCGAGGCCTGCTTCACAATTCATGGAAGAGCACACTTATACGGCGGCGATGGCCAACTTCGGGTTTGGCGCATCGGGACGCATCACGATTACACACCTGATGAATCGTCCTGGGCCAGAGTTGTAAGCTGGCTTGAGGCTGGCGTCAAAGAGCCGGACAAGACCAGGTACGCCAGCCCCGCGTCCATGCTAAACCTTTTCGCCGACTTCCTGATCTGCCCGACTGAACCCTTCAAAGAGGGTTCGGTCCAGCAAGCGAAAATCGTACGCGCTCAGCATCGGCGCTATGTCCCCGTACATTAGTTATCAACCGCGGTCTGGCAGACCGCGACCACTTTGTCGAAAACGCGCTATGCGCTGAACTGCCCGGAACGAAGGATGCCTCCAATGCCCTGTCGTGTCCAAATAAGAGAGTCATGGCGCTCGAAAGCCTGTGACGGAGAGTCGCGAGACCATTCTGGCAACCGCCGCCCGCCATGGCGCAGGCAACGTGCGCGTGTTCGGATCCGTTGCGAGAGGCGACGCGGACGATTTGAGCGATCCGGACTTGCTGGTTGATCTGGATGGCGATCGGAGTCCGATGGACATGGGCGGCCTTCTCATGGAGCTTCAGGCTCAGCTAAATACGAAAGCAGACATTACGACCGAGCGGATGCTGCGGCCGGATATTCGCGAGCGCGTGCTCAGCGAAGCCGTGCTTCTGTCAGGTGATCGCCGCATTCGTTCGGAGCACAGGCGTTCCCTGCGCGCGGATTCCGCGGTGCTCCCCGCTTTGGCTGGTTCCTCGACGGTGTAATCGGGTGTCCATGTGGGCGGATTGTCAATCCGCGCGTCGGTTGGCAACCTGGGTGTTGGCGGGTTTCCAACCCGCCGCAGGATGCCATCCTGCCCCACGTCGAGAGAACAACTTTACCCGGTCAAAGAACTACCTGGTATCGGCCGAGCCGCGGCGGGCGTTAAAGAAGCGCTGCAGAAGCAGCGTCGACTCGGCCCCCAGCACGCCCTCGATCACCTCGACGCGGTGGTTCAGCAGGGGCGAATCGGCAATCTGAAACTTGCTGCGCACGCCGCCAAAGCGCAGGTCGCGGGCTCCGAAGACGAGCGTTTGCACCCGCGCCGCCACCAGCGCCCCGGCGCACATCGGGCAGGGTTCGAGGGTGCAGTACAGCGTCGCCTCGCTCAGCCGGTAGTTGCTCAGCGCGAACGCTCCCTGGCGCAGGGCCAGCATTTCGGCGTGCGCGGTGGGATCGAGCATTTCGATGGGCGAATTGCGCCCCTTGCCGATCACTTCGCCGCCGGCCACCAGCACGCATCCCACAGGCACTTCGCCCGCGGCGGCGGCTTCCCGCGCGAGCGCCAGCGCTTCTCTCATCCACCGTTCGTGTTCTTCCGGAGCGGGCACGTCAATTGGCCGCCGGAGGCAGCACCGAGACCGAGACGTTGATCAACTGCTCGCCGCCGCCCAGAGCCACACCCACTACCGGCGCCACGTCCGAGTAGTCCCGCCCGTGCGCGATGGTCACGTGATTCCCCGCCGGCATCACGTCGTTGGTGGGATCGAACTCCAGCCAACCGAGTTCCGGGCAAAAGATGGCGCACCAGGCATGGGACGCTTCGCCGCCCAGCGTCCTCGCATTGCTCCGCAGATAGCCGCTGATGTAACGCGCCGGCAGGCCGAGAGACCGCGCGCAGCAGATCATCAGGTGCGCGAAATCCTGACAGACGCCGCTGCGCTTGGCGAGAACCTCGGCGACGGGGGTCGAGATGGTGGTCGCGCGCGGGTCATAGCGGAAATCGGAGAAGATGCGGTGGCAAAGATCCAGACTGGCTTCGAGGAGCGGCCGGCCGGGCGTGAACGACTGGCGTCCGTAGGCCTCGCAGTCGGGACTGGGCCGGACGAACGGCGAACGGTAGAGGAACTCCGACGCGCGGAAGATCTCGTCGGTCTTCCCGGTCCGGATCTCGCGGGGGATCTGCTCCCAGGGCGGGGTCTGCGCCGCGGCGGGCGGGAACGAGTATTCCGGCCCGGAGCGGATCTCGATTTCGTTTCGGGCGGTGATGTTCAGGGTCTGGTGCGGTTCCTGAATCGTGAAGATGGTGATTTCGTTGCCGAAGTAGTCGCGGCGGGAGACACGGAACGCCGGATTGGGCGTGACGCTCAGTTCATGCGAAATGAGCCGCTGATGGGGGCAGTCGCGCGGCGCGAGATGGACCTCCGTGTGGCAGATGGAGACGGGGTCGCTGTAGAGATACGTGGTGGTGTGGGTGGTGGAGACCGTCATCTCTACGTCCGTGCCTGGAGGGGCAGCTGATGAATGAAATAGACGCGGCTGATGGTGTCGGAGAGCAGCGCCAGGTCGCCCTCCAGCCGGCCGGTGAACTCGTTGAGCCAGGGCAGGCGCACAAGATCCCGCGTCTCGGCAAGTTGCACCGAGGTCAGCAGGCTGAGGGCGAGCCGCGCCTCGCGGGGGGTGCCGCTGGGGGGATGACTTTCGGGCAGCCGGTCCACATGCTTGCGGAGTTTCGAAAGCTGGTAGGCGGCGGATCTGGGATTGCCTTCGTCGAGCAGCAGCAGGTCGAGCGCGAGATCGGCCTGCATGGAGTTCAGATAGCGCGACCGGTAGGTCATGGAGCTGTCCGCGATCTCCAGCACGGTGTGCAGTTCCGCCTCGCCCGGCTCATTGACGAAGCCCAGCCCGTGCCGTACCAGGAGGACGGTCTGCATGGCGCGTTCGAGGCGGCGGCCCATGTCGAGGAAGCGCCAGCCGTGGCCACGTGTCATGTTCTCCGTCGCGAGGCCGCTGAAGGCGGAAAGCGACATGACTGCGTTGTCGAGCAGTTCGCGGGACCAGCTGTTCCGCAGCGGTTCGGGCGGCAGTTCGCCGGTGAACTGCTTTTCGAGCTGGGAGAGGACGCGCCAGGCATCGGCCGAGATGCGGTCCCGCAGCAGCCGCGCGAGGCGCCGGATATCGCGGCAACTGGCGCGCAGACTGGTCTTCAGCTCGGCATCGAGGATGGTGGAGAAAATCTCGTCTTCGTTGAGGCGTTCGTCGCCGGCTTTCACCCAGCCGCCTTCGGCGAGGATGTTGCGGCAGGCCTGCAGGGCGGCGGCGGCCGGGGCGTCGGCCTCCTGATGCAGGCGCGGCAGAACCACGCGGACGGTGCGCACGGCGGTCTCGAACCGTTCCAGATAGCGCCCGAGCCAGTAGAGGTTGTCCGCCACGCGGCTGGGCAGATCGAAGGTGGCGCGGCTGACGGGCAGCGGCCCGGCCGAGCGCCGCAGCAGACTGAACGGAGGCGCGGGAGTTTCCGCCAGCACCCAGCTGTCTTTGCTGCCGCCGCCGTGCTGCATGGAGACGACGAGGCTGTCGAGGGAGGTGCTGATGCGCGTCAGCCCGCCCGGCATGACGGCATAGCCGCCTCCGGAGGCGACGGCGAAGACGCGCAGCACGAGGTGCCGGGGGTCGAGACGGCCGTCCTGCGCCACCGGCACCGTGGAGAGCGAAACCTGTTCCTGGGCGACGTAGGCGGCGGGGTTGGCCTTGATCTTCTCGATCAGGAGCGCGCGCTGCTTCGGGCCGAGGCGCGCGCCGAAAATCGGTTCGAAATCGAGCGCGGGGGAGGCCGGTTTCAGCACGAGATGGCCCAGGCGGTTCTCCACCTGCTGGCGGGCCGCGCTCTCGCCGCACCACCATGTGGCGATATTCGGCATCCGCAGTTCTTCGCCGAGGATGTGCCGCGACAGAGCCGGTAAGAACGCGGCGAGACCGGACGATTCCGCCAGCCCGGTGCCGAGCGCGTTGGCCACGGCCACGTTGCCCGACCAGACCGCCTGCACCAGCCCGGGAATCCCGAGCATGGAGTCGCCGCGGAGTTCGAGCG
Organism: uncultured Acidobacteriia bacterium; assembly: GCA_903851195.1. Classification (GTDB taxonomy): domain Bacteria; phylum Acidobacteriota; class Terriglobia; order Bryobacterales; family Bryobacteraceae; genus BOG-234. The sequence continues at coordinate 425,545 of CAINNJ010000058.1, read as the reverse complement.
GATCGCAGAACGTATCGTCCTGCCGCCGGACGATCACGTCAACCGGCAGCAGCCCGCCCAACGTTTTCAGATAGACGTTGTTGTTGCGGACGGTGAGGTCGCCGCCCTCGACCAGCGAGAAGCCCAGATAACGGGCAAGAAAGGCATGCTCGAACCAGGTCTCATTGAACGGGCCGGGAGTCAGGAGCACGATGCGGGGGTTCTCGCGCCGCGGGGCGAGCGAGCGCAGCATGTCCTTGTAGGCCTGAAAGAACGGCGCCAGCCGCTGCACGTTGCCGGCGCGAAAGACGTCCGGCAACACGCGGAGCGAGACGAGCCGGTTCTCGAGGGCATAGCCGGAACCCGATGGCGCCTGGGTGCGGTCCGCCAGCACCCACCAGTTCCCGTCCGGAGAGCGCGCGATATCCGCCGAGTAGCTGTGGAGCCAGATATTGCCCGGCGGCGTGATTCCGGAACAGGGCCGCAGGAAGCCGGGATGGCCGAAGATCAGTTCCGCCGGCAGCCGGTTCTTCTTCAAGAGCTCCTGCGGGCCGTAAAGATCCTGCAGCACCTGATTCAGCAGAGTGGCGCGCTGGGCGATGGCGGACTCGATTTTGGCCCATTCCGAGCCTTCGAGCAGGAACGGCACGGGATCGAGTGGCCAGGGCCGCTCCGTCTTTTTCGGGTCGCCGTAGACGTTGTAGGTGACGCCGTTGTCGCGGATGAGCCGCTGCCCTTCCCGCCACCGTTCCGCGAGGCCGGAGGGACCCGCCTGATTGAGGGACTCCACCAGCGTTTGCCAGTGGGGCCGCACCACTCCCACGCCCCCCATCATCTCGTCGTAGAAGCCGGACATCGGCTGATACGTCCAGGGCGTGCGGAGTTCTGCGGCTGTCGTGTTCAGGAGCGGGTTCAATTCGGGGCTCAAGAGCCTGTATCGATTTTCACACGGTCACTTTGACTGTTTTGTTGGCGTGTCATGCTACGGGAAATATGACCTTCACCGATGCGATTCGCAATGTGCTGGCCGCGATGGCCAGGATGGACGACCGGGATGGCTCGGTGGAGTCGGCACGCCGCTATCTTCGTCAGGTGAGCGCGCTGGCCGGTCCGCCCGCCGCGCTCTTCGAGGTGCGGGACCGGGAGATACCGGGGCCGAACGGGCCGATCGGCATTCGCGTGTACCGGCCGTCCGACGCCGTGCTGCCCTGCGCGCTGTTCTTTCACGGCGGCTGGTTCTGTTTGGGCGACCTCGAAACCCACGACTCGGCGGTCCGCGCGATCGCGGCGCAGGCCGGGTGCGCGGTGGTGGCCGTCGATTACCGCCTGGCGCCGGAGTATCCCTTTCCGGCCGGCCCGGAAGATTGCGTTGCGGCAGCGCGGTGGGTCGCGGCGAACGCCGGGGAACTGCGGGTGGACGGGTCGCGGCTGGCCGTGGTTGGCGACAGTGCGGGAGGCGCCCTGGCGGCGGTGGTGGCGCGACGTTGCCGGGATTTGGCTTTCGCGCTGCAGGTTCTGATTTATCCCGTGACTTCGGCGGCTCTGGACACGCCGTCCTGGCGCGAATTCGCCGAGGGCCCGGTGGTCACTCTGGAACGAGGAATCTCGTCGTGGAACCGCTATGTTCCGGATGCGACGCAACGGAGGCATCCGGACGCCGCGCCGCTGGAAGCGCCGGATTTGGGCGGTCTCGCCCCGGCCCTGGTGATCACGGCGGAGTACGACGCCTTGCGCGATGAGGGCGAGGCGTATGGGATGGCGCTGCGACAGGCCGGAGTGCCGGCGGAAATCACGCGCTATGCCGCCATGATCCACGGTTTCCTGCTGATGGCCGAAGCGCTGGAAGACTCGCGCCAACTGCTGCGGCAGGTTGCGCTTGCCCTGCGGCGCGCCTTCGAGCCTCAGGCTCCGAACAACGCGGCCGCGCGGCGCTGAATCTCCTCCGGCGAGAGGTCCTCTTTCTTCGTCGCAAAATACCAGACGTGCCCGAACGGGTCCTGGAGCTTGCCTCCCCGGTCGCCGTGGAACTGATCTTCGAGCGGCCGCAGAACGGTCGCCCCGGCGGCCACCGCCCGTTGGAACAGTGGATCCACATCATGGACATAGAGGTGCATGCAGACCGGCGAACTGCCGCGCGGGGCAAGGACATTGCTGTCCGGCACTTCGTCCGACAGCATGAAGCGCGCTTCGCCGAGGGTCAGTTCCGCGTGGCCCACGGCGGTGGAACCATCCGGCCGCGGCATCGGAATCCGGTAGACTTCGGTGGCGCCGAATGCGTTTTGGTAGAAAGCGATGGCCGCGCCGGCGTCGGCAACGGTCAGGTAAGGAATAAAAGAATCCGCCATATCCTGCTATTCTGCGCCACCCGGCTAACCGATATCGCGGTGTTCGCCGAAAACACCGCGGAGGGTGTTTGAGATCTCCCCGACCGTGGCGTACGCGCCAGCGGCCGTCAGGATGAGAGGCATCAGGTTCTCCGAGCCTTCCGCCGCGGCCTTGAGCGCGCGCAGGCTTTTTTCGCAGGCCGCCGCGTCCCGCCGCGTCCGGAGTTCGCGGACGGCCGTGACCTGGGCGCGTTCGATGTCGGGATCGATGCGGAAGACAGGGCTTTGTTCACCGGTCTCCTGGCGGAAGCGATTCACGCCGACGATCACGCGTTCGCCGCGCTCGACTTCCCGCTGGTGCCGATAGGCGGAGTTCTGAATCTCGGCCTGGAGGAAGCCCGTTTCGATCGCCTGCAGGGCACCGCCCATCTCATCGATGCGGCGGATATAGTCGATGGCGGACCGCTCGATCTGGTCCGTAAGTTCCTCGATGTAGTAGCTGCCGCCCAGAGGATCGGAGACATTGGTCACGCCGGTCTCGTGGGCGATAATCTGCTGGGTCCGCAGAGCCAGCCGGGCGGACTCTTCGGTCGGCAGGCCGACCGCTTCATCCCGCGAGTTGGTGTGGAGGGACTGCGTGCCACCCAGAACCGCGGCCAGAGCTTCGATGGCGGTGCGCACCAGGTTGACGTCGGGCTGTTGGGCGGTGAGGGTGGAGCCCGCCGTCTGCGTGTGGAAGCGCAGCATGCAGGAGGCTTCTTTCTTCGCGCCGAAGCGGTCCCGCATCAGCCTTGCGTAGAGACGGCGGGCGGCCCGAAATTTGGCTATTTCGGTGAGGAAATCGGAATGGGAGTTGAAGAAGAAAGAAAGCCGGGGCGCGAAACTGTCGACCGGAAGTCCGGCGTGGATGGCGGCTTCGATGTAGGCGATCGCGTTGGCGAACGTGAAGGCGATTTCCTGTTCCGCGGTGGCACCGGCCTCGCGGATGTGGTAACCGCTGATGGAGATGGTGTTCCATTCCGGAAGCTCTTTGGCCGCCCATGCGAAGAGGTCGGTGACGATCCTCATGGCGGGACGCGGCGGATAGATGTAGGTTCCGCGGGCGACGTACTCTTTCAGGATGTCGTTCTGGATCGTGCCGTTCAGATTCCGGATGTCCGCACCCTGCTCGCGCGCGACGAGCACATAAAACGCAAGCAGCACGGCGGCGGTGGAGTTGATGGTCATGGAGGTGGAAATCTGCTCCAGACGAATCCCCTCGAAGAGCCGGCGCATGTCGGCCAGGGAGGCGATGGAGACGCCGACGCGACCCACCTCACCGGTGGCCATGGGGTCGTCGGGATCGAGGCCGATCTGGGTGGGGAGGTCGAAGGCGACGGAGAGGCCGGTGGTGCCCTGTTCGAGGAGGTAGCGGTAGCGGGCATTACTTTCGGCGGCTGAACCGAAGCCGGCGTACTGCCGCATGGTCCAGAGCCGGGACCGGTACATCTCGGGATAGATGCCCCGGGTGTACGGGAAGGCGCCGGGAATATCCATCATTTAAAACACCATCGTTCAGGAGCGGGAGATGCGGCGCGCCTTGCGGATGGACGAGATACCGTAGCCAGCCATGACCAGAACGAAGAGCAGAACGAGTCCGAACTGAACGGGTGGGAGCGCGCCGGGGTGCTGCCAGATCTTGAACGCGCCGATTGCGGCGAAGACGAGGAAGGTGAAGCCCAGGATTTCGTGCCACAGGGAGTGGATGGGTTTGGCCGCGGCCGGAACCACATGTTTGAAGAACATGCCGGACTGGCGGGCGGTGGGCATCCACTGCTTTTCCACCTGCTTACGGGCAACCCGGGCCGAGGTTTTCGCCACCGGCAACCACTTGCGGGCGAATCGCCCCGCCGCCCGCGCTATTTGCTCCTGGTTGGCCACGCCTCCATACTATCAAAACAAAGGGTTGAACCCTCCGCGAGCGGCTTGTACAATCGAAGGAAACCTTTGGGCAAGGTTTGGAACCGATGGCCCTGAATTTGCATCACAAGAACTGGTAGGCGCCCAATGAAAGGGGCAAAACGTGGAAGAACGTCTGAAGAGCTTGATGCAGGACCTGGGCAACGCGATCAACGAATCGCTCTCCGATTCGGAACGGATCGCGGAAGCGATCGGTGAGATCAAACGTGCGGGCTACGACGTTTTTCTGGTTCTGGAAGCGACGATCGGCTTTAATAAGCGGGAAAACGACGACACGGACGACGAAGAACCTCTCGCGGAGCCGCAGGAAATCGAGACCAACGGGAAAGTCCGGTTCACGACCCAGGACCAGCGTTTCCTGAAGGCGCTGCGCATCGCCGTCGACGAAGAAGCCTGAACGACGCCGTCAGAAAAGCGCGGCTTCCGCTACAGCAGTTCGCGGTAAACGTTTCTTGTCTGCCTGACACTGTCCGCCCACTCGAAGCGTGCGGCCTGTGCTTTTCCGAGATTTGTGTACTGTTTCCGGACGTCGTTGTTCGACGCCAGTAGACGCAGCGCTTCCGCAAGTTCCTCATCCCGTTCCGGATCCACCAGGATGGCTGCGTTACCCGCGACCTCCGGCAGGGCGGAACGGGTTCCGGTGATCACGGGAATACCGGACGCCATGGCTTCGAGCACGGGCATGCCGAAGCCTTCGTCGAGAGAGGGGAAGGCAAAGATGGAAGCTCTGGCGTACCAGTTGGCTATTTCCGGTTCGGAGAGATAGCCGGTGAGGCGGATGCGGGAGGCGCAGGGGCTGTCGGCGATCGCCTGCAGGGTTTCTTCGGCGCCGTAGCCCTGCGATCCGGCCAGGACTAGTGTCCAATCATCCGGCAGTGCGCGAAAAGCCCGCACGAGCGCCGTTTGGTTTTTGCGACGCTGGATGGCTCCGACGCAAAGGACGACCTTTTCGCGCGGCAAGTCCGGAATGGGGCGAGGCACTACGCCGTGGTGGATGACCCGGATGCGATCGCGGGGAATATTCAGATAGTTCTGCACCTGGCCCGCGGTGAATTCCGAAACCGCGACGATCAGATCCGCGCCCGCCGCCGCTCCGCGCGCCTGTTCGACGAAACGATGGCGGAAGGCCGCGGAACTGTAGTCGCCGGAGAAGACAAAGAGATCGTGGAAGGTCGCCACCTGCAGCCGGAAGCGGCGGCGCGGCAGCCGCTGGTTCAGGCCGTGAAAGAGGCCGGCGGAGCGACTGCCCACGAGGTCGGTGAGCAGACGCCGCGTGACGTTGCCGGGCCTGGGCGAGAAAAGCGAACCGCGAAAGGCTTTGGTCCGATAGAACCAGTCCCAGCGGTCGTCCGGACAGGCGGCGGCCAGTCCGAGGAGCAGTTCCCGCGAGTAGACGCCCACGCCGGAGAGCGCGTCCCCGAGACTGTACGTGGCGTCGAGAGCGATTCTCAAAGATCGAGACTAGCAGGCGGCGGACCGCGCCGAACCGGCGGCGTCTTCGCTGCCCTGGTACTCCTTGAGCTTGCGGTAAAGGGTGGTACGACCGATTCCCAGCAGCAGGGCGGCTTCGGTGCGGTCGCCCCGTGTTTGCTGCAGGGCGTGCTCGATGGCGCGGCGCTCCAGTTCCTGGAGCGGCACGACGCCGTGAGTGAAAGAGGTGGCGCGGGGCAGAGGGATGCCGCGGGCTGCGCCTGCTGCGCCGCCTCCGGCGCCTCCGCCCGCAGCTGCCGCGATCTCCATACCGGTGCCCGCCCGGACGTGGTAGATCACGTTCGACGGCAGGTCGGTGAAGTGCAGCAAAGGTCCGGTATTCATGGTCATCATCCGGTCGATGCAGTTCTTGAGTTCGCGGATGTTGCCGGGCCAGTCGTACCGGATCATCGCCTCCAGCGCTTCGTTCGTGATGGTGTAACGGTTCACGGGGTGGAGCAGAAAGCGTTCGACCAGCAGCGGAATGTCTTCTTTCCGTTCCCGCAACGGGGGAAGGGTCAGACGAATGACATTCAGGCGATGGAACAGATCTTCGCGAAAACGGCCCGCCGCCACTTCGCGCTCCAGATTCCGGTGCGTGGCCGCGATAATCCGGACGTCGACCCGGACGCGCTGCAGAGACCCGACCGGGCGGAACTCCCGTTCCTGCAACACCCGGAGCAGTTTGACCTGCAATTCGTATGGCAAGTCGCCGATTTCGTCGAAGAAAGCGGTGCCGTTGTTGGCCAGTTCGAGGAGGCCGCGTTTGGTTTCGCCGGCTCCGGTAAACGCATGGCGGGCGTGGCCGAACAGTTCGCTTTCCATGAGCGGCCCGACCAGCGAGCCGCAATCGATCGGCACAAACAGGCCGGTCGGATTCGCATTGTATAAAGACCTGGCGGCCACTTCCTTGCCTGTGCCGCTTTCACCCTGTATCAGGACGGGCGCCCGGCCCATCCCAATCCTCTCGATCTGTGCCCGCAACTGCACGATGCGGGCAGACCGTCCCAGGAACCCCGTGGGGAGCACTTCTCCGGCCGGTTTCATTTCAGGATAGTAGTGCGATCCGGCGAAAAAATTCTCAGCATGATTTCAGGTCTTAGTTCCAGTACTACGGCGGCATCTCCACCACTTTTCCCTGGGCGCGATGGCACGCCTTTTCCAGTTCCAGGAAGCCGGGGCGAAGATCGGGGGGAATCGAGCGCCGGGCAAATTCCAGAACGATGGCGACCGGCATGCCCCGGGCGTAGGCCGCGATGGAACTCCGAAGGATTCGGAAATACTGGATTTCCGCGTTGCGGATGTGCTCCATGTGAGCGGCCAGGGGGGAGACCAGTCCGTAGGACACGAAGATGCCGAGGAAGGTGCCGATCAGGGCCGCCGCGACCTTCTGCCCGATCACTTTGGGAAGGTCCGTTACCGAGTTCATCGTGATGACCACGCCGAGCACGGCGGCGAGGATTCCGAGGCCGGGCAGGGCATCCGCCAGGGCGGCGACGGCGTCGACGGGCGCTCTTGAGACCGCTTCCCGGATCTCGCAATCCTGCTGGAGCATATTGTCCAGCTGGTAGGGATCGATCCTGACGGACGTGGTGAGCCGCAGGGTGTCGCAAATGAAGTCCAGTACTCCCGCCCCGCTCACCGCGCCGGCGTGCCGGCGAAACAACGCGCTCTGCTCCGGCCGGTCGAGTTCGTCTTCGAGCGCTGCCGGGCCGTGCCGGCGGGAGAAGTCGAACAGGGCGTACAGCATGACGAGGGTGGAAAGGTAGAAAGCTTTGGACCGGGGAGACCGGCGGAAAACCTGCGCTACCCCCTGGGCGACTCGCCGAAGTAACCGGAGCGAGTTCGCCGTCAGCAGCGTGCCCGCGGCAGAGCCGACAATCATGACGACTTCCGCGGGCTGCACCAAAGGCAGCACTTTCCCGTTTTCGAGCAGAAATCCGCCCAGGACCGAGAAGAAGACCACGAAGATGCCAAGAAGAGGGATCACTCTCTTCCGGCAATTCGACAGTTTTGGGAGGAAACTTTAGTGTGCCGGTCCAGACTGGCTAGGGATCGAGGCGTACCACGAAGGCTTCCGGAAGGTGCTGCTCTTCCCGTACCCGCCGCGCCAGCGCTTCGGCGTTTTCGACCGAGGTCTCCCGGCCCGCGAGCACCCTCCAGATGCCCGGATTTTCGGGACGCGACAGCGTTTTGGCGGCGCCATAGGCCGCGGCCATATTTTGCTCCATCCGGACGGCATTGGCTCTTTCCCGGAAGGCACCTACCTGGACGGCGAAGAGGGCTGCTTCGGGAACGGCAGGCGCGGAAATGACGGTCAGTTCCACCTGCGCCACACCGGGGCCGATCAGATCGATCTGCCGGGCGGCGGCGTGGGACAGATCAATGATTCTGCCGCCCACGAACGGCCCGCGGTCGATGATGCGGACGTCGACGGTCTTGTCGTTCGAGAGATTCCGCACCCGCACCCAGGTCTGGAAGGACATGGTTCGGTGCGCGGCGACCATGGTTTCCATGTCGTAGATTTCGCCGTCGGCGGCCTGCCTGCCGTGGTAGGGAACGCCGTACCAGCTCGCGAGGCCGCGTTCGGTGGTACCGACCGGAAGAGGGGCGGCCGGCGGGGCGGCGGGGCGGGCCTGGGGCACGGGCAGATGCGCTTTCACCTTCTTCTTCCCGCAGCCGGCCAGCATGAGAGCGCACATCGCGGCGACGAAAAGAATTCGGCTCATGCCTTGTGATAACATCCTAACCTTTCGCCTTTATAAAAATATGCCGTGGCAACAGATCTACGATCCTCTTGGAAACGTCGTCCTTTCGACGCTCAGCGCCGCGCTGCCGGTTTGCCTGCTCTTTTATCTTCTGGCGATCCGGCGCACGCCCGCACATCTGGCCGCGGTCTTCGCCTCCATTCTCTGCATGGCGCTGGCGTTTTTCGAGTTTCACATGCCGCTCGACAAGATCGCGGGGGCGGCGGCCAACGGAATCGTCTATGGGGCGGTGCGGATTGCGTGGACGCTGCTGGCCGCGGTCTTCGTTTACGAACTGACGGTGGAATCGGGCCATTTCGAGGTGATTCGCCAGTCGATCGGGGGCGTGACGGAGGACCGGCGGCTGCAGACGCTGCTGATCGCGTTTGCGTTCGGCGCGGTGCTGGAGGGGACGGGGGGCGGCGGCTCTCCGGTGGCGATCTGCGGGGCCATGATGGTCGGGCTGGGGTTCCAGCCGTTCGCGGCGGCGATGCTGTGTCTGATTGCGAATACGGCGCCGGTCGCCTTCGGCGCGGTGGGAAATCCGGTGCGCGCGCTGGTGGCGGTGACGCAGTTGCCGGCGGCTCAGATCAGCGCGATGATCGGGCGCATTCTGCCTCCGGTGGCCTTCATTCTGCCGTTCTGGATGAGCCGTCTGGTGACGTCCTGGAAGAATGTCTTCGCGATCTGGCCGGGTTTGCTGCTGGCGGGCACGCTTTTCGCGGGAATTCAGTTTTATTGGGCGAATTATCAGGATTTCGGATTGGTGGATATCGTGGGCGGCATGGTCACGCTGATCGGCCTCACGCTGTTCCTGAAGGTCTGGAAGCCGAAGGAAGTCTGGCGCTTCCCGCAGGAACCGGCGCCCACGGTCAGCATCCGGCCGCACACTCTGCCGCAGATTGTGCATGCGTGGTCCGGCTTTCTGCTGCTCTCGCTTTTCGTGGTGCTCACCGGCGTGCCCGCGGTGGTGACGTTCCTGAACGCGACGACGCCCGTGATCCCCGTGCCCGGACTGCACAACCTGGTTTTCCGGATGCCGCCCGTGTTTCCGAAGCCGCACGCCGAACCCGCTATCTTCGACCTCACGTTCCTGGCGAATTCCGGCACTGCGGCGTTTCTGGCCGGGCTGATCGCGGGTCCGGTGCTGGGGCTGAGCTTCGGCAGGACGATGCAGGTTTTCTTTCGGACCTGCTACCGGATGCGCAAGAGCATGCTGGCCATCCTGGCGATGCTGGTGCTGGGCTACGTGACGCGGTACAGCGGGATGGATGCGGTGCTGGGGCTGGCGATGACGCACAGCGGGCGGCTTTTCCCGTTCTTTGGAACGCTGATCGGGTGGATCGGCGTGTCGCTCACGGGCACGGACGCGGGGTCGAACGCGCTGTTCGGCAGTCTGCAGGTGATCACGGCCGGGTCGCTGGGAATCCCTCCGGTTCTGATGGCGGCGGCCAATTCGGCCGGCGGGGTGATGGGCAAGATGATCGCGGCGCAGTCGCTGGTGGTGGCGGCGGCGGCGGTGGGCGAACAGGGCCGGGAAGGCGATCTTTTCCGGAAGGTGTTGCCGCACTCGCTGATTCTGGCGTCGCTGGTGGGGCTGATCGTGATGTTCTTCGCGACGATCGGACTGGCCTGGGTGCCGTGAGGCGTCAGACCGGTTTCAAGAGATCTCGGTGGGAAATCTTGGCGTGGTAACCGGTCCCGGTGAGATTCTTGTGGATCTGATCGGCAATCATGACGGAGCGGTGATGCCCGCCGGTGCAGCCGAAGCCGATGGTGAGATAGCTCTTCCCTTCGCGGATGTAATGGGGTAAGAGGTACACCAGAAGATCGGTGATCCGCTGGATGAACTCGCCCGTTTGCGGGAAGGAGCGGATATACCGGGCGACGCCGGGATTGCGCCCGGTGAGTTTTTTGAACTTCGGAATGTAGTTCGGATTGGGCAGGAAGCGGACGTCGAAGACCAGGTCGCAATCGGGCGGGAGACCGTGCCGGAAGCCGAAGCTCATCACGTAGAGCAGAATTCTGGCCTCTTCGCCCTCGACGGTGAACTTCTGTTTGATGAAGTCCCGCAGATCGTGAACGTTGAATTTCGAGGTGTCGATGGTGAGTTCGGAGATGACCTGGACCGGTTCCAGCATGGCCCGTTCCCGGCGAATGCTCTCGCGGATGGAGAGGTCGTCGCCCACCAGCGGGTGAGGGCGGCGGGTCTCGCTGAAGCGCCGCATCAGGGTTTCATCGTCGGCTTCGAGGAAGATCAGACGGACGTTCACCGACCGGCGGATGGTTGAGAGGATGGCGGGAAGCTGTTTGAGTCCTTCGCCTTCGCGCACGTCAACGACGAGCGCGGCCTTGCGGTTGGAAGCGGCATCACCGACCAGTTCGGCGAATTTCGGGATCAGTTCGACGGGCAGGTTGTCGACGGAATAGTAGCCGATGTCTTCGAGCGCGCGCAGCACGGACGCCTTGCCGGAGCCGCTCATGCCCGTGATGATCACGAGTTCCGAAGGTGAGGCTCCGGCGGGCGGGCCGGGCTGCTGTGCGCTGGGGTTCGGTTTCACCGGGCTTCTCTTTTTACCAGGCTTCTTAAGGAATGGCTTAAAAAGTACAGGCTTGCAAAGCCCAGTGTAGGTTACTCGTTATTCGCGGGCGACCGCTGCCCGTCACGCCATCGCTCTTTCACCCGAATGGCCTGGGCTTCGAGCTTGCCCACCGCGGCGTGAATGGCGGTAAACAGATCCACGTCGGAAGCCTGACCGATCAGCTCATGATTGTGGTACGGCACCGTAATTTCGGCGTGGTTCAGGTGCCTCTCATGGGAGAGGATAACGTGGGCCTGCGCCTCACCCTTGCCGTTATCCAGCAACTTCCCGACTTTCCCGAATTCGAGCTCCAGATTTTTTGCCTGTGCCGGAGCCAAATCCACGTGACGTCCCGTATAAGTTACCTTCATGGTTATCAGTTGCGGACCCGGCGCTGGTGCGTGGACGGAATCTTCAGGTCTTCGCGGTACTTGGCGACAGTCCGGCGGGTGACTTCAATGCCCTCTGCCTGCAGCCGCGCGGTGATCTGCTCATCCGTCAACGGGTGGCGCTGGTCCTCCTCCTCGATCATCTTTTTCACCTTACGCTTCAAAAGCAGAAGAGGTGTATCGCCGCCGGAAGGGCCTTGCACCGCTTCTGAGAAGAAGTATCGCAGTTCATACACGCCGTGTGGAGTGTGCGCGTATTTACTGGCGACGGCACGGCTCACGGTGGAGGGATGAACCCCTACTTCTTCTGCGACGTCTTTGATCATCATGGGTTTCAAAGAGTCGATGCCCTGGGTGAGAAATTCCATCTGGCGGCGCTTGATGGCTTCACAGACACGAATGATGGTCTGTTTGCGCTGCTCGATATTCTTCATCAGCTGGATGGCCGAGGTGTAACGCTCGCGGACATAATCGCGCACTTCGCGGGTGGCGCCATTGTCGCGGTCGAGCATTTTTTTGTACTGGGCGTTCAGACGAAGCTGGGGCAGTTCGTCGTCGTTGATCTGGATGATGAAATCGTCGCCGTCACGGATGTAGTAGACGTCGGGTTCCACGGTGCGCGCGCCGGGTCCGGAATAGCGGATGCCAGGCCGGGGATTGAGACCGCGGATCATGGCGACGGCGATTTCGATGTGTTCCGGGGGCCGGCCGAGATGCCGGGCGAGTTCGCGGAACTGCCGCATTTCGAGCAGGCGCATGTGGCTGGAGACGATCTGCCAGGCCACGCCGCCGCGTCCGTTCCGGCTTTCGATCTGCAGCAGGAGGCATTCGCGAAGATCGCGGGCGGCGACGCCGGCCGGGTCCAGGCCCTGTACGGCTTTCAGAGCGGCTTCCATGACCTCCCGCGTGCAGCCGGCCTGGCTCGCCATTTCGTCGAGCGAGGCGGTCAGGTAGCCGTCTTCATCCAGGTTGCCGATGATGGATTCGGCGGCGTCGCGCGTGTCTTCGTCGAGCAGGCAGACGCTGAGCTGGGAGTGCAGGTAGTCCGGCAGGGTCTGCGGCTGGGAAAGGAACGTTTCGAAAGAGGGCTTTTCGACGGATTCGGAGGCCGGACTCTTGTAGCCGGGATCGAGGTAGTCGTCGAAGAAAGAGCCGAAGTCGATCTCGTCGAAAGGGTCGGTGGTGGAGCTGTCGGGCGCTTCGGTCATCTCCGGCGCGTCGGTGGCGCCGGAAGGTCCGTTCGCGGCGGCTTCGGCGTCCGAGAAGACCAGGTCGCTGGCGACGATCTCGGGGGCGTTCGACTCCAGCTGGATGTCGGCGGCAGCCAGCATCTCTTTGTCGGCGGGTTCAGAGGACCGTTCCGTTTCGAGCAGCGGCTGCAGCTCTTCGGGGGTAATTTCCTCGCCCCCGTCGAGAGACTCCTCGAGCACCGGATTGTTGACGATCTCCTGATTGATCATCTCCTTCAGCTCCATGCGGTTCAGTTGGAGGACGGTGACCATCTGAACCAGGCCGGGGGTCAGGATTTGTTTTTGCGCGACTTTCAGTTGAAGCCGGGGAGACAGCATACTCACACCGCCATTATAAGCGCGAACGGGACGAACGATCTCCGGATTTGTGCAGGATGTGACGGATTGGCAGTTAAATTGCTGGAGAGCGTTGCAATTCGGAACGGGGTAGTTGTGCTTTTTTCGCGCCGACGTGCTGCAACGAACTCGTACGCATTTGGAAATCAATATTTTGCGGCACGCAGGCGGGGAAGTCCGGACAAGGCTGGGGCGACCGCCTTGTGGCCGTTTCGAGATGCTGGTGTATGGATTCGGCACCGGCGGAGGCCGAAACAGAAAGGGCGCTAACCGCGGAGGGCGTCCCGATAGCTTGTCAGGAGGGCGGTCTTTGACTGGATCCACGCCCGGGATTGCCGGTGGCCGGCTTCGGCTTCCTGAAGGGCGGCGTTGAGGGCGCCGGGACCTCCCGGGATGGTTCGGGTCTCCACGAAGAAGCGCGGATCGAGAGATCTTTCCAGTTCCGCCGCGGAAAGGCTCAACGTTTTACCGACGGTTTGGAGCGCCAATTCGCGCACCGCCAGGGCCATTCCGGCGACGCTGTACTGCCCGCGCAGATGCCGGACGGCCGCCGAAACCAGGTGGTGGGCGTCGCGAAAGCTGAGGTTTTCGGCGCGGACCAGGGTGTCGGCCAGTTCCGTGACGGTGAGGAAATCGGCGGCGGCCTGTTCGGCCATGCGCGCGGTCTGAAACTCCGCTTCGGCGAGAATCCCGGCCGCAAGGCGAAGCGCGCGGCGGGCGCTTGCGGTCATGGTGAAGACGAGGGGCTGGATATCGTCTTCGGAATCGTTGATGTCGCCGAACGGGGTGTTGTGCACGCAGGTAAAGACCGCCTGGGCTTCCGAGAGCGCGCGGCTGGCGAGGATGCGGGTATGTTCCAGCGGCACCGGATTGCGCTTCTGCGGCATGATGCTGGAGATCTGGACCCAGGCGTCGTTCAGACGGAGAAAGCCCAGCGCGGGATTGCACCAGAGCAGCAGATCCTGCACGAACTTCCCGAGGCTGGCCATGGCGCCCGCCACGGCACCCGCCAGTTCGGTCAGGTAGTCCGTGGCGGCGATGGCGCCGTAGGAGTTGAGCTGCAGGCCCTCGAAGCCCAGCAGGGCGGCGACGTATTCGCGGTCGATGGGGAAGCCGGTGGTGGTGATGGCGCAGGCGCCCAGAGGGGAGCGGTTGATGGTCACGAAAGCGGCCTGCAGGCGCAGTTCGTCGCGGCCCAGCACCTCCGCGTAGGCCATCAGGTAGTGGCCCAGTGTGGTCGGCTGGGCAGGTTGCGTATGGGTGTAGGCGGGCATCAGCGTGTTCGCATGCTGACGAGCGAGGTTTAAAAGCACGCCGCGCAGGGCGGAAACGTCCCGCAGGATTTCGAGCGCTTCGGCGCGCGCTTTCATGCGGTAGAGCGCGATGCAGATATCGTTGCGGCTGCGCGCCGTGTGCATGCGGCCGGCGTGATCCGCGCCCGCCAGGGCTTCGAGGCGGGACTCGATGAAGAAGAAGAGATCCTCATATTTGCCGTCATAGACGGCGTTGCGGATCTCTTCGCGGTCGAGCGCGTCGAGGGCCTGAAGGCACGCACGCGCGGCGTCCTCCGGGATGATGCCCTGGCGGCGGAGCATCCGGGTGTGGGCGTAGTGGATTTCGAGCAGCGCTTCGAAGAAGAAGCGCTGCGCGTCGCGGAAGTTGTGGCTGAGGACCGTTTCGGCGTAAACCGGGGCCGGGAAATCGGGCAATTACCAGTCCACCCGCAGGCCGAGCTGGACGATGCGGCTTTCGAGCACCGTCGAGGTCGGGGTCAGGAAAGACGGAGCGGTGGCGGCGCCGGTGGCATCCACGGTGAGCGTGCCGTTGTAGGACGTGATGTTCTTGTGGTTGAAGATGTTGTTCACTTCCGCGAAGAACTTCGTCTTCAGCCGTTCATGCAGGGTGAAGAGCGTGCGGGTGTAGCGGGAATCGAGCTGGTAGACATTCGCGCCGCGCGCCGTGTTGCGGCCGAAGAAGAGGGGACGGCTGGTGGCGAGAGTATCGTTGTTCAGATTCTTGTTGGAGGTGAAGTTCACTTCGTCGCCCGAGGAGACGGTGGCGAGAAAGGTGAGCTGGTTGTCGTTGGCGAGGCGGCGCAGCAGCGCATTGCTCAGCTTGTACGTGGGCTGGACGAAGAAGCTGCCGGTGAGCGCCTGCGGGCGGTTGACGGAACTGTTGCCGCGGTCGCGGCGGCGGTTCGTGGGGTCTTCGATGGCGAGGTTCTGTTCGAAGCTGTTCGCGTCCGGCGCGTCGCTGATGGAGTGCGACCAGGTGTAGGAAATATTCGCGAGGAAGCCCTGGGAGAACTGGTGTTTGAACTGGGCGACGAGCGCTTCGTAATCGGCAATGGCGCCGATGTCCTGCAGGGTGATGTTGCCGAACTGCGGGTAGAGGCGCGAGGAGACAGAGGTGGAGAAAACCGGGCGGCCGTCGGCCAGCATGCCGGTGGGATTCGTCAGGTTCAGGTTCCGCAGATAACCCTGATTGCGCGCGCCGGTGTGGGTGAAGCCGACCATCAGGCTGTCGTGATTGCTGAGCTGGCGCTCCACCTGGATGTTCGCGTTCAGCGTGTAGGCGTTCTTAAAATTCGGGGTGACGGTGGTGATGGCCGGCGTGACCGGCGCGGCGCCCGCGATGAACGTGAGCACGTTGGGGAACGACGGCGCGCCCGGAGAGGACGGGGACAGGGTGCTGACGAACGAGCGCGTGGAGCCGTCGTTATTCAGGGCGTTGTACCAGAGGTTGGTGGGCGGGGCTTCGTAGAACATGCCGGCGTTGACGCGGACCACGGTGCGGTTGTCGACGGACCAGGAGAGGCCGACGCGGGGGGCGAAGTCGCCGTTCGGCGTGCGGAAGTGCTGGGTCCAGGCGAAGGGCGCGTTCGACTCTCCGGGAGGTCCGGCAAAACGGTCGTAGCGGACGCCATAGTTCAGCGTGAGGTTGGGGCGGAGCTTCCAGGAATCCTGGATGAAGAAGTCCTGAAAGAGGGATTTGTAATGCGTGCCGGGGGTGCCGAGGACCGTGGCGTACGTGCTGTAGCCGGTGGGCTTCGCGCCGGATTTCGCGGCGAGGTACGAGGCGATATCGGCGAAGGTGTAGCGGCTGTACACGTTGCCCACCTGGTTGTCATTGATGGCCTGGAAGCCGTAGCCGGCCTTGAAGGTGTGCCCGCCGTGAATCCACGTCAGGTTGTCGCTGACGCTCGGAATCTTCTCGGCGAAGTGGTCGCCGATGGCGCTGGAACCATTGAACGTCGCGACGCCGGTAATGACGATCTGGACGCCGGTCGCGGTGATGGGGTCGGCGATGTGGGCTTCGTTGCGGTAGGGATCGGAGGCGCGGAATTCATTCAGCAGGCTGGGCGTGAAGGTGGAGAGAAGCTGGAAGCCGGCAATGTGCGCGCGGTCGCGGAAATCGGCCGCGACGTCCAGCGCGTTTTTGCCGCCAACGGCCGTATTGAACGGGTATTCGTTGCGGAAGTAGTTGTAGCGGATAAAGGCCTGGTGCTTCTGGCTGATGATCCAGTCGAGGCGGAAGTTGAGAAACTGCGCGTGCTGGACGGCCGGGGCGGTGGCGAGCAGGGACGGAGCGAGACCGATCTGGGAGGCCTGATTCGGGTCGATGGTGTTGGGGCTGGGCAGGCCACGCGTGAGGTGCTCGTAGCCGCCGAAGATGAAGAGCTTGTCCTTGACGATGGGGCCGGCGCCGTTGACGGCGAAATCGGTGAGCGTCAGATTCGGTTTGGGCTGGCTGAGGGCGAGGAGGGTGGGGCGCGCGTTGGCGTCGACCGGGCGGCCGATGTAATAGAACTCGCTGTGGGTCTGGTTGGAGCCGGAGTTGGTGATGACGTTGAAGATATTGCCGGAGGTGCCGCCGAATTCCGGCGCGAAGCTGTTCGAGACGGTCTGGACTTCGCGGACGTAAATGTCGGAGATGGGGAAGAGGCGGAGGCCGTACCGGTCGCTCTCAGTGTTCACCATGCCGTCCATCTGGTAGTTGATGCGGTCGAGGAGTCCGTTGGTGTTGATGGTGCGGGGGATGCCCAGTTCGGCGTTGGGATGTCCGCTGACGCCGGGCTGAAAGATGATGAAGTTGTAGGGGTTGCGCGAGGTGAGGGGAAGGTTATCCACCTCTTCATGGGAGATGGTGCGGCCGGTTTCGAGGCTGCTGGGCTCCAGCACGGGCGCGCCTCCGGTCACTTCCACGGAGGTGCTGACCTGGCCGACGACGAGCTTGGCTTCGATCTCCGCCTGGGTGCCGGCGTTGAGGACAATGCCGGCGGCGCGCAGGGTCTGGAAGCCTTCCTTCTTCACGGTGACGGTCCAGGTTCCGAGAGGCAGGTTGGGGAAGACGAAATAGCCGTCTTCGGGGGTCTGGAAGGTGCGCGCGAAACCGGTGTCGGCGCTGGTTGTCTCGACGGCGGCGCCGGGTATGGGAGCGCCGGCGGGGTCGGTAACACGTCCCCGAATGGTGCCGTTAATGGCCTGTGTCTGGCCGAAAGCGGTGAATGCGGCAAGTGCGAAAAGCGTGGCCGCGCGTAGCGGGCATCGGACGATCATGGACGAACCTCCAGGGAAGTGCGAAGTAGTTTACGGTGCCGCGGCCGGCTGCGTCGCGGGCCCCGAAGCGAGTGGAACTCCAAAAGGAACTCCTATGGGAAACTATTGTAGCGATTCGCCCGGTACAGCTATGAACCTAATCCGCAAGTCCCGTTTTGTTCCCGTGTGCGCCGCGTTCGCGGCGCTGATTTTCGGTGTCGCCGTGCACAGGCTGGCGGCGGAAGGAGATGCGCAGCCGATTGCGCCCGACCGCGGCGCGGCGGGGATGGCGAGACTGCTGCGGGAGATCCGCACGCGCGCGAGCCTGGCGCTGGTGGTGGCGCATCCGGACGACGAGGACGGCGGCATGCTGGTCTGGGAGTCGCGCGGGGTGGGCGCGCGCGCCATTCAGCTCACGCTGAACCGGGGCGAGGGCGGGCAGAACGAGATGTCGGCGGACACGTATGACGCGATGGGGCTGGTGCGGACGCAGGAGTTGCTCCAGGCCGGGCGTTATTACGGCGTGGAACAGTACTGGACGCGGGCGATCGATTACGGCTTTTCGAAGACGCGCGAAGAGGCTCTGGACAAGTGGGGGCATGACCGCGTGCTGGCGGATGTGGTGCGGGTGATCCGCATGACTCGGCCGCTGGTAGTCGCCTCGGTGTTTACGGGCAATGCGACGGACGGGCACGGGAATCATCAGGTGGCCGGGCAGATGGCGCAGGAGGCGTATGTGGCGGCGGGGGATCCGACGAAGTTCCCGGAACAGCTGCGGGAAGGGCTGCGGCCGTGGTCGCCGCTGAAGTCGTATGCGCGTTCGCCTTTCTTCGATATCACGAAGGACGGCATGTATGATTACGCGATCGATAAGTACGTGCCGGTGCGGTTCTTCGATTACGTGGCGCAGAAGTGGACCACGGAGAAGCCGCCGGTGAATCTGACGATCGACGAGAACCGGCTGATCGCGGGTTCGGGGCTGACGGCGACGCAGATCGCGCGGGAAGGCTGGGGGTTGCAGAAGTCGCAGAACGGCGGGGGCACGCTGCCAGTGCCGGGGCCGGCGTCGGTGACGTATCACCGGTACGGCTCACGGGTGAAGACGACGGATCAGGAGGAGACGTTCTTCGACGGGATCGACACGAGCCTGGCCGGCATTGCCACGCTGGCGACGGGCGACACGCAGTTCCTGAAGACCGGGCTGGCGGCGATTTCCGCGAAGGCAGACCAGGCTTTCGCGCAGTATTCGCCGGAGAAGCCGGGCGCCATCGCGCCGTTGCTCGCGGAGGGTTTGAAGGCGACCCGGGAACTGATTGCCGCTGTGCGCGAAAGCCGCCTGGCCGAGCCGGGGAAAAGCGATGTGGTGTTCGAACTGGACCAGAAGGAGAAGCAGTTCCGGCAGGCACTGGCGGCGTCGCTCGAACTTTCCTTCCAGACCGCGGTCTCGGCGCAGGTGAAGATGCCGGAACCGAATGCCGGGGGCCGCGGGCGCGGGTTCGGGATGATGCGCAATGCCGCGTTCACGATGGCGATTCCGGGTCAGGCGTTTGCGGTGGAGGCTACGGCGATCAATCTGGGTTCCGGGGCCGTGACGCTGGACAGCGTGGCTTTAGTGCCTGCTGAAAATAAGGACTGGGGCGTGGAACAGCAGGGCAGCCCGTCGCACGATCTGGGGCCGGGCAAGCAGGCGATGTGGAGGATGGCGGTGAAGGTTCCGGCGGATGCGCCGCCGACGCGCCCTTACTACAAACGCGATTCGCTGGAACAGCCGTATTACGATTTGCTGGACGAGCGGTACCGGAATCTTTCGACAGCGCCCTATCCGCTGAGCGCGCGGGCCACGTTTACGTACAACGGGGTGCGGTTCGACATGGAGCAGGTGGTGCAGACGTCGGAGCGCGTGGCGGGGATCGGCCAGGTGCTGCAGCCGCTGATGTTGGCGCCGGCGATGTCGGTGAGCCTGGGTCTGCCGGGCGGCGCGCTGCCGTTCACGGCGAAGTCGTTGTCGCTGACGGCTACGGTACACAGCAATGTGAAGGGACCGGCGCAGGGGACGTTGCGGCTCACGCTGCCCGCGGGGTGGAGGTCGGAACCAGCCGAGGCGCCTTTCAGCACGGCGCGCGACGGAGAAGACCGGGTGATTTCGTTTAACGTGATTCCCGCGGGGGTGAAAGCGCAGACCTATACGATCTCGGCGGTGGCCGAGTATCAGGGCCGGAAGTACAGCGAAGGGTACCGGATGACCGGCTATCCCGGCGTGCGCAGCTATCCGTTTTACACGGCGGCTACGTATCGTGCGACGGGCGTGGATGTGCAGACCGTTTCCGGGCTGCGGCTTGGCTATCTGCCGGGCACGGGCGACGAGGTGCCGAAAGCGATTGAGAATCTGGGGCACGAGGTGCGCGTGCTGGCCACCAGCGATCTGACGCAGGGGGATCTTTCCGGCTACGACGCGATTGTTCTGGGCGTGCGGGCCTATGCGGTGCGCGCGGATCTGAAATCCGCCAATGGCCGGCTGCTCGATTACGTGAAGAACGGCGGCGTGCTGGTGGTGCAGTACAACCTGCAGGATTTCGATCATAACTATGGGCCGTATCCGTTCGAGCTGGGGTCGAATCCGCAGAAGGTGGTGGATGAGGCGAGCACGGTGAAGTTCCTGGAGCCGAATCACCCGATGTTCACGTGGCCGAACAAGATCGGCCCGGAGGATTTCAAGGGCTGGGAGGAAGAGCGCGGGCACGGGTTCATGAAGACGTGGGACAAGCAGTACACGGCGCTGGTGGAGACGCACGATCCGGAGCAGGACGAACAGAAGGGCGGTCTGCTGGTGGCGCGGTACGGTAAGGGCTTTTATATTTACGACGCGTTCGCGATTTACCGGCAGTTGCCTTCGGGCGTGCCGGGCGCGTACCGGTTGCTGGGGAATATGATCAGTCTCCGGAAGAATCCGGCTTACAACTGAGCGAGGGCCCGGGTGATGGCCTGCGCGAGGGCGTCTTCCTGTTCGGGGAAGACGGTGCGGAGGTCGAGTAAGACGCGGTCGCGTTCCACGCGGACGATGACGGGCGGGTTGTTGGCGCGGAGTTTTCGCTCGAGGTCGGCTGCTTTGGCAGGGGGGGCGGGCGGCGCGAGGACGATCAGGAAGGTGGGCAGGGAGAGGTCGGGCGTGGAGCCGCCGCCGATGACCGATTCGCCCGGTTCCACGGTTGCGTGCGGTCCCAGGCGGGCGGCGAGATGCTCCGCGCGGTCGCGGATTTGTTGCGGGGTCAGGCGGATCATGCGCAGAGCGGGGATTTCGTCGTGTTCCCCGAGCAGGATGTGGCGCAGGGTAGTTTCGAGCGCCTGGTAGACCAGTTTGTCCTGACGGAAGGCGCGGAAGAGCGGGTTGCGGCGAATGCGCCGCACCAGTTCCGGATGGCCCGCGATGATGCCCGACTGCGGACCGCCGAGGAGTTTGTCGCCGCTGAAGGAGATGAGGTCGACGCCGGCGGCGAGGCTGGTCTGGGCGAGGGGTTCGTGGATGCCGTGGGCGCGGAGGTCGACGAGGCAGCCGCTGCCCAGGTCTTCGTAGACGGGGATGCCGCGCTCGCGGCCGAGGGCGACCAGTTCTTCGAGCGTGGGGCGCCCGGTGAAGCCGGTGATGCGGAAATTGCTGGGGTGGACGCGGAGCAGCAGGCGGGTGCGGTCCGTGATGGCGTCGCGGTAGTCGGCGAGGTGGGTTTTGTTGGTGGCGCCGACTTCGCGGAGTTGCGCGCCGGCCCGCTGCATGATGTCGGGGATGCGGAAGCCTTCGCCGATTTCGATGAGTTCGCCGCGGGAGACGATGGCTTCGCCGCCGGACGCGAGTTCGTTGAGGATGAGGAAGAGCGCGGCGGCGTTGTTGTTGACGACGATGGCCGGGCGGCCGAGGATGGCTTCGAGCAGGGCGCCGGTGTGGACGTCGCGGCGGCCGCGCTTGCCGGTGGCGAGGTCGTATTCGAGGTTAGTGTAGCCGGAGGCGGGGGGGAGGCCGGGCAGGGGGGCGCGGCCGAGGTTGGTGTGGAGGACGACGCCGGTGGCGTTGATGACGGGGCGCAGGGACGCGGATTGCCAGGCGGTGAGGGCGGCGGCGGCGGTTTGTTCGATGGGGTGGGGGAGCGGTTCGCCGCGAAGGAGGGTCTGGCGGGCGGTGTCGAGGACTTTGCGGACGACGGCCAGCGCGTGGGCGTGGTGGTGGGGGGCGACGCGGAGTTGCGTCAGGAGTTCGTGGACGGAGGGGAGATCCCGCGGAGTCATCCTCCTCACTGTAGCGGTTTGGGGGGATTTGGTGGATTGCGACGTATTACGGTTGTGTCAGAGCGGGGAAGACGCTACAATTGAAGATTCGGGGCGTGGCTCAGCCTGGTAGAGCGCCTGGTTCGGGACCAGGAGGCCGGAGGTTCGAATCCTCTCGCCCCGACCATCTTTTCCCTTTCACTTCAACTGAAGTTCTCTTTTTCAGCCAAACCCTTGTAAAGACAGAATCTGACTTGTCGGCTATATGCAAATTGCGTATAGTTGAGGTTTGCATCGCCCACAGACCACGGTCGTAGAAACGAGCCGCTTTCTGTAAAGACGCGGAGCGCCTGATGCCCGAATCGGATCGCGCGGAGTTGGTTGGCTTCCTCGCCGCGAACCCGAAGGCAGGGGATTTGATCCCGGAAACCGGCGGTGTCAGGAAGATTCGAGTGGCGGCGCGAGAGTGATTTACTACTTCCACAACGAGAGCATCCCGGTCTTCTGCTGGCCGCTTATGGCAAAAGCGAGAAGGCTAATCTCTCAAAGGGCGGAACGAGTCTCAATGGCAAGGCTGGTGCCTGAATTGGTCCGGAGCTATTCGGAAGGGAGCCGGAAAAGATGGAAAAGACTGCCGTGAAGGTCCGCGCGAAACAGGGTCCGAGCGTGGGCGCCCGGATTATTGAAGGCCTTGAAGAAGCAATCGCCTGGTCAAAGGGCGAAGAGGTTGGCGCGCGGGTCACGCAGATTCAAATCCCGGACGTGGACGTTTCGGCGTTGCGGCACCGGATGGGACTGAGTCAGGCGCAGTTTGCCATGAAATTCGGTTTTCCGCCGGCGACCCTTCGAAACTGGGAGCAGGGGCGGGCTCGCCCGGATGCGCCGACGCGCGTGCTGCTGGCGGTCATTGCGAAGCACCCGGAGAGCGTGGAAGACGTGCTGAAGGACCTTCGGTGAGCACGGCCGAACACGGCTAACGATCGCTACGACTAATCCGCGTGCTGTGATCCAACAAAAGAGAGCATTGAGACCACCGGCACATCGAGGCGGATCGGTTCACTGCGTGAAGAAGTGCCTCGATATGGAGGGCACGTAATGCACCTGATCCTGCAGTTCGGCGGGTTCTGAAAGCGCCCACAACAAGACCAGGGCGTCGACGACCTCACCGATAGCCGAGCCTTGGGAGACAATGAGCACCCCGGGGCTGGACTTGCGAGCCGCCAGGTGGTCACGAAAGTGATCGATCATCGTGCGTCGATCATGTGAAACCAGTACCCTGCCTTCGGCTGCCGCGCGGTCCAGCAACACCGGATCGGGAACTCCGTCCAGCCCAGCCTCCAAGGCCGACGCGAAATCGACGGCCGGCTCCCGCCGCCGGACGGCCTTGACGATTCCGAACCTCAGGTCGTTGTCAGCCTGAAAGCGGAGTCTCAAGGACGACGTTCACCCAGGGCGGCCTCGGCTTTCGCGCGTTGGATCTTTTCCCAGAGGGCCGGGTTGGCCTGTTCCAGCCGGATGGCACTCCCCTCGAATTCACGGTGGGTGTCCACGAGGTACTGATCAATCTCGGTCTGGTGATCCAGGTAGAAGGCGATCGCGCCGTAGATTTGGGCTCGCTTCAGCGAGGGGAAGTCTTCCTGAATGGCTTCCGGCGACTGCCCTTCGTTGAACGAATACACCACGGAATCCAGCGAAATAGGCGTCCCGGCAATGTAGTAGCCTCCGTTACGCTGTTCAATGTATTCGCTTTGCATGGCTTTTTCCTGTCCTGATTTTAGCGGGGCCGGACCGACTCTGCCCGATGGAGTCCTTGTTCCGGTTCATCCGTGTGCTGGAGCCTTCGCGCTCCTGCCTGCATGACCCCGAGAAGACTTCCGACATGCAGATAACTATCGAGTTCGGCCTCTTCGGCTGCGGTCAACGTGCCGGCCCGTGCCTTAGCCGAGAGTTCGTCAACACGGTCGCGGTCGGCGTCGGGCAGTTACATGGAGCGGAGATAACGGGCGACTTCAGCCGTGATCTCCGTGGCGGCCGCTTGAATCACGCGCGCCAGAATGGCAGCCTCAGTGTTCCGTGTCGGGGCCTGCGAACTCATACCTCGTTCCACCGATATCCTCCCACACAAATGATGGCCCGGCATGCGTCACCTGGATATGTCCAGTTTGTATACTCAGGTCGGACATCAAGTCGATAAGCCGGACAACCATCACCGAGGGCAGCGGCGATGTGTTCGCGGACCTCGGTTTCTCGCCCGCCGAGTCCGCGAATCTGCGCCGCCGCTCGGAGACGATGACCGCGCTTCGCAGCTTCATCGATAAGGAAGGCCTGACCCAGGCCGACGCGGCAAAACTGCTGAACGTGAGTCAGCCGCGTATCTCGGATCTGACCCGCGGCAAGATCAGCCGGTTTTCCCTCGACACGCTCTCGAAGATGCTGAGTGACGCCGGCGTGGCATAGGGTTCCGGGTCGATTCTACGCGTACAACCCGCGCAAACGCATCGCGCAACCCACGCGATCCAGCGCCAGCATATACGCGGCGGTCCGGTTATCCACGCGGTGTTTTTCCCCGTACGCCGTCACCGCGCCGAAGCTGCCCACCATGATCTCTTCCAGTCGCGAATTGACCAGATCCTCATTCCAGAAGAAGCCCTGGCGGTCCTGCACCCATTCAAAGTAAGACACCGTCACGCCGCCGGCATTGGCCAGAATATCCGGGATCACGAAGATCTTCTTGTCTGCCAGAATCTCGTCCGCAATCGCGGTGGTCGGCCCGTTGGCGCCTTCGCAGAGGATGCGGCACCTGAGATTCGCGGCGTTTTCCGAGGTGATCACATTCTCGGTCGCCGCGGGCACCAGCACGTCGCAGTCGAGGAACATGGCCTCATGCCGGTCGATATCCTCGCCGCCGTCGAAGCCGACAATGCTGCCCGTCTCCTGGCGGTGCAGCATCAGCGCCTCGATATCCAAACCGTTCCGGTTATAAACCGCGCCATTGTACTCCACGATGCCGATGATGCGGAAGCCGGCGCGCGCCATCAGCCGCGCGGCCATGCCGCCGACGTTCCCGAAGCCCTGAATCACCACGCGCGTGTCTTCCGGGCGCAGACCGAACTTCTTCAGCGCTTCCAGCGTCACGATCATGCAGCCGCGGCCGGTCGCTTCCTTGCGGCCGCGCGAGCCGCCCAGTTCCATCGGCTTTCCTGTCACCACCGCCGTGGTGGCATGGCCCACGTGCATCGCGTAGGTGTCCATGATCCAGGCCATCACGCGCTCATTCGTGTTCATGTCGGGCGCGGGGATGTCGCGCTCCGGGCCGATCATCTCGATGATGCCCGCCGTGTAGCGCCGCGTGAGCCGCTCCAGTTCGTTGTCCGACATCAGATTCGGATTGCAGATCACGCCGCCCTTGGCGCCGCCGAACGGGATGTTCACGACCGCGCACTTCCAGGTCATCCAGGAGGCGAGGGCGCGAACCTCGTCGAGCGAAACGTCCGGTGCGTAGCGGATGCCGCCTTTGCCGGGGCCGCGCGCGATGGAGTGCTGCACGCGGTATCCAATGAAAACTTCCAGCCTGCCGTCATCGAGCATCACCGGAATGGAGACGGTGATCTCGCGCGCGGGCATGCTGAGGACTTTGCGCATCCCGTCGTCCATTTTGAGTTTTTCGGCAGCCCGGTTGAAGCGGACTTCGGCGGCGAGCCAGGGATTCTTCTCCTGCTCCAGAGGCAGCGTGGCCAGCATGTTCTTGATCTCCCGATTACAGTTTGATTATTGCGCCCGCGGGGCGGGAAGAACGGGATGCAGGACGGCATCCAGAGCTTTTTGGATCGGTGGGTCGTATTGGGCCTCGACCTCGTCGCCCTTTTCAACGCCCAGAGCGAGGTTGTAGATCTCGGTCTTCAGGCGGGACGAAAGGTAGTCGTGATTGGCGATCCACTCGCGCAGGGAAGGCTGGATCTGGCGGGCGGCCAGCCAGGCCTGGAACTGGTCGAGCACCTGCGGCGAAAGTTGCCAGCCGGCCGCGATTTTATTGTCCCGGATGTACTCGGACGCGAACGTAGTGAAAGACGCGCTTGCTTCGAGCACGGTGCGCAACTGGGTCATCTCGACCGGGTAAGCCGCGATATCGGGGATGATGCCACCGCCGCCGGGGACGGGACGGCCGCTGTCGGTTTTGAAATCCGTACGCTCGTTGGGGTGCGCCGCGGTGGCGCCCAGGGCGAAGTCGGCGGATTTGAAGGCCTTCTGAATCGAACGGCCGGAGGGGATGTAGTAGAGAGCCGTGGTGAGCGCGAGGCCGGTGTTTTCCGAGAGCGGAAAGACGCTTTGCACCAGCCCCTTGCCGAAGCTCGGCTCGCCGACAATCATGGCGCGATCGTGATCCTGCAGCGCGCCGGAAACGATTTCCGAGGCACTGGCGGTTTTGCCGTTCACCAGCACGGCGAGCGGGAACGTGAACGGATGGTTATCTTCCGGCACGCGCTCGATCTTTTCCGGCACGTTGCGGCCTTTGACGGAGAGAATCATCTGGCCGGGCTTCAGGAAAAAAGACGAGGTCTCGAGGGCCGCCGTCATCAGGCCGCCGGGGTTGTTGCGAAGGTCGAGCACCAGCCCTTTGAGCTTGCGTCCGCCCAGTTTTTCGATGGCTTCGCGAATCTGCAGGCCGGTCTTCTCTTCAAAACTGCCCACGCGAATGTAGCCGATGCCGGGCTGCAGTTCGAAGGCGCGCTCGACGCTCGACGACTGCATCTCTTCGGGGATCAGCGTCAGTTCCGCCAGCCGGATATTGCCCGGATGACGGACGACCAGTTGCGCCGGCTTCTGCTTCGATTCGTTCAGCAGGCCGACAATCTGCTCCAGTTCCAGGCGGTCGAGGCGGTAGTTGTTGACGGCCAGGATCTCGTCCCCCGGCATCATGCCGGCCCTCGCGGACGGCGTATTCGGCAGCGTCTGCAGCACCAGCACGCGGCCGGGCAGGATGGAGACCACGGTGCCGAAACCTTTCCGGGTGGAGGTTTCCATCTGCTTCAGCTGCCCGTACTGATCCGGATCGAAGAAGGACGAGTGCGGATCGAGATGGCGAAGCATGCCGGGGATGATGCCCTGGTAGAAGGCCTGGTCGATATCGACGGGGTCCGCCGAGCGTTCCTCCAGAATGCGGAAGACGTTGATGAAGCGCTTCATGGCGGCTTCGTCGGTTTCCGGATCGGCCGCTCGCGCCATGCAGAAGCAGGCCAGGAAGACGGCAAGCAGACGAGGGATTCTGTTCATGAGTGACGGCCGGACCGTATTTTCCTTATTATCTCGCGGGCTTCAGAGTCAGGCCGAGACGGGGCTGGCGCGGCAGGCCCGCGCCCTTCTTTTCGAGGCGGGCCTGCCGCGCGGCGAGAGCTTCGGAATCTTCCACGTCCCGCGCCGCCCGCACGCATTCCATCGCCATGGAGAAATTGCGCTCGCGGTGTTCGTAATGCTTGGCCAGTTCTTCGTAGGCTTTCACGCGGTAAGCATTCGGCGAGAGCGAAAGATCCGTAAACGTCGCCACCGCGGCGAATTCGAGGCCGAGTTTCTTCTCGATGCTGCCCGCTTCGAAGAGGGTGCGGAACAACTGGGAATCCGGCAGGCCCATGTCGATGGCCCGGCGCATCAGACTCAGCGCCTCTTCCCGGCGGCCCGAAAGTTCCAGCCAGCGTGCCAGACCCAGCAGATCCATCCCGTGGCGCGCCCGCATATTGGCGGGGTCGCGGAAGGCTTCCGGGATGATTCCGGTGAGGCAGGCCAGCGAGACGATATCGAGCACGTTGTGGTGGAACACCGGCAGCAGGCGATGCGCGCGGCGCGTGCGCAGGTATTCGAAGAAGACGTACGGAATCATCTCGCCAGGGATGTCACCGGTACGTTCCACGCCCAGAATCTGGTTCTCCAGATTCACCAGGCGGCAGCTTTCAAGGCGGAGTTTGAAGAGGCGCCGCGCGCCGTAGAGCAGGTCCAGATGCTCCATGCGGGCGAAGGGATGGCGGGCACGGCACATGGTGTAGCGGGTTTCGAGCAGCGGCTGGTCGTAGGTTCTGCCGTTGTAGGTAATCAGGACGTCGAAGCGGGCGAGATGCGCGGCCAGGGAGTGCAGCACGGAAGCTTCTTCCGCGTAATCCCGCATAAAGAACTGGCGGACACGGAAGCCTTCGTCATCGATGCTGCCGAGACCGATCAGAAACGCGTAGGTGCCGGAACCGCCCGCAAGACCGGTGGTCTCGGTGTCGAGAAACGCCCAGCGGGTGGGGTGCGCGTGGCGAATGGCGCCGTCGGACAGCGCTTCGAGCAGGTCGGGCTGCAGCGCGATCAGATCGGAAATTTCGTAACTCCCGTGACGCTGGTGATGGGGATAGAGCTTTTCGGTCTCGAAGTGCCGGCCGTGCGGGGTTTCGATCACCTCCCCGGAGAGAAGTTCCTCCACGAACACGCCGGGCTTCGGGGCGGGGGCCGGTGCGTCGCCCGATGAATCCGCATATTTCTGGTCGATCCGAGCCACGGTTTGACGCAAATACGCGAGTTGTTCCTGGATATTCATGTTCGCCGCATTTTCGCCTGCCGGTATGTCCAATATACTAGGAGATCTGCGTCGTTTTCTCTACTTCTCCATCATTTTCGTCATAGTGCTCGCGGCGCATCTGGCGCATCGCGGTGTTTTGTGGGAGGGCGAGGTGCTGCCGCTCGCGGTCGCGCTACAGATGAAGCACGG
This sequence comes from uncultured Acidobacteriia bacterium, assembly GCA_903851195.1. Lineage (GTDB taxonomy): Bacteria > Acidobacteriota > Terriglobia > Bryobacterales > Bryobacteraceae > BOG-234. Next base: position 396,981 of record CAINNJ010000058.1, on the reverse strand, counting down.
CGCGGTGATTTATCGCGACGCCTGGTTCGACAAGCCGCCTTTGGTTCCCGCGGTGTACCTGTTGTGGGGGGCGGCGATCGGCCCGGTCCTGCGCATCGCGGGAGCGGTGTATGCGCTGCTCGCCTGCCTGCTCGCGTGGGCGATCGGCGAACGGCTCTGGGGCAAACGGGAAGGCGACATCGCGGCGGGATTTCTGGCGTTCTTCCTCACGTTTGACACCCACTCGGCCGTTTTGCCGCTTGCGGCGGATCTGCTGCTGCTGGTCCCGCACCTCGCGGCTGTGCTGTTTGCGGTCCGCAGGCAGGCCTTTCGGTGCGGCATCGCGACCGGCATCGGCTTTCTGCTGAATGCGAAAGGGGTGGTGGTGCTGGCGGTCTGCGCGGCGTTCTGCTGGCCCCTTTTGCTTCCGCTTCTGGCGGGATTTTGCACGCCGGTCGCGGTAGTTCTTGCTTACCTGGCAGGTACGGGCGCGATGACGCCCTATCTGGATCAGGCCTGGCGCTGGCCCGCGCTCTACGCGAACAGTCCGCTGGTGGCGGATCCTGTCCGCAATGGCCTGCTGCGCACCGCCAACTGGTTTGGTTTTCATGCCGTACTCGGCGTTGGCGCGGCGATTTTCTGGTGGCGGGAACGGCATTGGCGCTTCCTGCTCTGGGCGGCTGTGTGTTTTGCCGGAGTCGTCCTCGGCTGGCGCTTCTTCCCCCGCTATTTCTTCCTGCTGCTGCCGGCTCTGGCGATCCCTGCCGCGCGGGGGTTGACATCGATTCGTCCGCGTGTGGCTGTGGCGGTGGCGATTGTCACACTGGCGATTCCGCTGGTGCGCTTCGGGCCGCGTTACGCGTCACTCAGCGGCTGGAACGATCTGGCGATGGACCGGGACAGCCAGGAGGCCTCGAAACTAGCGCTGGATCTGGCCCGCCCCGGCAGTACGCTCTACGTTTGGGGCTACCGCCCTGAGATTTTCGTCTATACCGGCCTGCGGCCCGCGACGCGCTATCTCGACAGTCAGGCTCTGACGGGCGTGCCGGCGGACCGGCACCTGACGCAATCCACCGTGGTGCTCACGGCGGGCACGCACGAGGCGCGCGAAGAACTGGCGCATTCCCGTCCTGACATTGTGATCGACGGGCTGAGCCTGTTTAATCCGGCGCTTTCAATGGACCATTATGCGGAACTTCGGCCGTGGCTGGCCGGCTATCGGGAAGTCGGGCGCACGCGGTCGACGGTGATCTACGCCCTTCGTTCGCCAACGCCCGCCACTCCCTGAACCGCGGGATTCGGGCTGCTACTACAATGCGAACAATGCCCTCTTCCAACAGACGAATTCTGGTAACCGGCGGCGCGGGTTACATTGGCTCCCATACAACTCTGCAACTGCTCGATACCGGCTACGATGTCGTCGTCGTGGATAACTTGTCCCGGGGACGGCGGGAGGCTGTCGATCCGGCCCGGCTTCGTGAGGTTGATCTTCTCGATACCGAGAGTTTGGTCCGGGTGATGAACGAGAAGCCCTTCGATGCGGTGATTCATTTCGCCGCGTATATCTCGGTCGGCGAATCGATGAAAACGCCGGAGCTTTATTTCCACAACAACACGGCCGGGTCGCTGTCGCTGCTGACGGCCATGATCCGGACCGGGATTAAAAACGTGGTGTTTTCCTCTACTGCCGCGGTTTACGGGATGCCCACCACGGTGCCGATTCCGGAATCCGAGCCTTATGCCCCGGTGAACGCCTATGGCGAGACGAAGGTGATGGTGGAGAAGATGCTCAACTGGTTCGACCAGCTCCACCAGCTGCGCAGCATCTGCCTGCGGTATTTCAATGCCTCCGGGGCGGATCCGGAAGGGCGGACGGGCGAAGAGCACGATCCTGAAACGCACCTCATCCCGCTGCTGTTTCTCGCGATTAAAACCGGTAAGCCGGTGACGCTGTTCGGCAGCGATTACCCGACGCCGGACGGGACCTGTATCCGGGATTATATTCACGTTTCCGATCTGGCGCGGGCTCATATCGCGGCAGTGGAATCGCTGGTGAACGGTGGCCCTTCGGCGAAATACAATGTGGGCACCGGCCAGGGATATTCGGTGCAGGAGGTTCTGCGGGCGGTGGAAGAGGTGACGGGCCGGAGCGTGCCGTACACGTTCGGGCCGCGCCGTGAGGGCGATCCGCCGCTGCTGGTGGCGGATTCGAGCCGGCTGCAGCGCGATCTGGGGTGGAAGCCGGTGGATTCAGGTCTGAACCGGATTGTGGAGACCGCCTGGAAGTGGTTCAACCGCGCGCGTGCATAAATGACAAAAAGGCCCGCGCCGGAGCGCGGGCCTTTTTTGTGTTCCGAAGCCGGAGAAAGACTAGGCTTTCCGCTTCCGGGAAGCAACAACCAGGCCGATAAGCCCGCTGCCGAAAAGAGCCATCGACGCGGGCTCCGGCACGGGCGAGACTCCGTTGAAGGTGCCCGTTCCGTCGGTAATCGTGAAATGGCCGTTGGCATCTTCGGTTACGGAGTTGGTAGGGGGAGTGGTGATGTAGGCCGCGGGGATTCCCAGCGGGAACGGGGGGCCGTCGGCATCGTCCGCGGAGTAGATCAGCAGCGTGTCCGCATAGGAGCCCGTAAGAGTTCCTTTGGGGATGGAAGTACCCGAGATATAGGAGTCGTTAATGTTGGTGAAAACGACCACGTCCGACAGGGTGACGCCGTCCTGTTTGTAGATTGCCCAGGCCCCCGCGGTTACATATTCGGGCAAATAGAAAGCTGTCACTTCATTTCCTGAGTTCGCCGCGGTCGGGTCGACGCGGTAGTCGCCGAAATCGCTGACTGAGGTCTGACCGGTGTAACCTCCGATGCTGGCTCCCGCTGGATCGCTCCAGGAGAAATGAAGATCCTCGGCAAAGTTGTAGGTGAATGATCTGGCGGCTTGGGCAACGCCGACAGACATGGTGAAAGCGGCTATTGCCGCAACTGTGATTAAGCGCATGTATCCTCCGTATTTCTCGATACGCTATTCAGGATACGTTTGTTATCTAAAGTACGCAAGCTATATCTGCGCTTCTCGTGGAAACCTAAACGGAAACTCTGCAAGTTAGCGCATTTTATTTTTTTACGGGCTTTTTTGAGCCGTTTCGCGGAAAAATTTCGCAGGAAACTAAATAAGTAACTTAGCGGAAGTTGCGTCGGGACCGCGCGCAGCTTTTCTGAGATTTTCCGATCTGAGGATTTCCGATCTGAGAATTTCCGGGGCGGACAGGGAAGCGTCCGCGGGAACCGGCATTCCCAGAAACCGCAGCGCCGAGCACAGTTCCTTTCCCGCATCCGCTGCGATGAGTCGCGGCGCGAGTGTCTGTTTGCTTAGTTTCTCGCCGGCCGGGTTGGTCGCCACCGGAACGTGCAGATACTCAGGTGTCGCGAACCCGAGTAATTGTTGCAGCCAGATCTGGCGCGGCGTGGAATCCAGCAAATCGGCTCCACGAACAACGTCCGTGATGCCCTGTGCCGCATCGTCCACCACCACCGCCAACTGGTACGCGAACAAACCATCCGCCCGGAGCACAACAAAATCCCCCACCTCCCGCGCGAGGTTTTGCCGGATCGCGCCGGCCCGGCGATCTTCCAGCGCAATCACGGCATCGTCCACCCGAACCCGCCAGGCGGGCGGCCTCAACGGGTCCTGCATGCGCGCCCGGCAGGTTCCTGGGTAGACGCCGGTCCCCGCCTCTCGTCTGGAACAAGAACAGGGATAGGCCATCCCGTCCCTGCGTAACCGGTCGAGCGCCTCGCCATACGCCCCGGTCCTTGTGCTCTGGTACATCACGGGACCGTCCCATTCGAAACCGAAGGCTTCCAGCGTGCGGAGAATATCGGCATCGGCGCCGGGCACGCAGCGAGGCACGTCGACATCTTCCATCCGCACCAGCCACTCGCCCCCGTGCGCGCGGGCATCGACGTAACTGGCGACGGCCGCCACCAGCGAGCCGAAGTGCAGCGGTCCCGTGGGAGACGGCGCGAAGCGGCCGCGATATTTCGGGGTTCCTTCAGCGGCCGCCAATCGCGACAAGTTCCTTCAGGCTGCGATGGTAGAGCTTTCCATCGCTGTAACTCGGCGTGTTCAGACTCCAGGTTTCGCCGGAAGGGCCCAGATCGTTGATCGCCAGCACCGCCTTCTCATCCAGCACCTTCGCGGCCGCGTCCACCACATAAGTCACGCCCAGCATCGTCGTGAAATAGACCTTGCCGCCCAGCGCCACGGGACTGCCCCAAAACGCCGGGATCTCCCAGCCATCGGTGCGCGAACGATCTTCGGCCGCGACATCGTTGCCGTGCGCGTCTTCAGTCCTGGTTCGCACCGCGGCGCCCCAGACTTTCTGGTCCGGTTCGCCGGGTTTCCGGATTACCGTCACGGGAACTTCCAGATATTCCACTTTGCCGGTCTCCACATTCACGCGGGCAATGGAGTGCGAAGGGCCGGCCTTCCCCGCGGGCGCGTGCCCGTTGCGCCGGTGCGCGGTGGTGGTGAGGAAGTAGTGGTAACCGCTCACCACGATATTGCAATGCCAAGCGGGCATCACGCGGATCACCTCGTCCGGCTTCATCTGGTTGCGCGGCGCAAGGTCGCGAATCTCCCGCAGATTGACGTTGGTGTGAACCAGGTAGCGGCCCGCGGCGGGATCCCACTGGCGGTAATCCACATTGCGGATAAGAGACTGCTCGCGCAGCAGTTTGCCGGTCCCGCTGTCGATTACCAGATGGGATTCTTCCGGATTGAGCCGGAACCAGTACGCATATTTCCGGTCCCAGTGCATGACGTAAAGCGCCTGCCATGTGGGCGCCGCGAGAGAACCCGGAACCGCGAGCGGCTTGCCGTCCGCGTCGGTATCCGCCACGTAGCGCCAGAGCGTCCTGCCGGCGGTGCCCGGACGCAGATCGATCAGGCTCAGCCCGACCGGGCGCTCCGGCACATCGTGCCAGCCGCCGCGCGCTGTCATCACGGCCGGAATCCCGTCGCGCGTGTGTCCGAAAACCGACGTTGTGTAAGTGGTCGCGCCATCGTCGGAAATCCAGACCGTCTTACCCGTCAGCTTATGAATGCCCCGAATATAATTCCAGCCCGTCTTATCCGGAGGATTTCCATCCAGCGGCTCGACATTAAGAATCACGTCGCCATAGAGAATCGGCTCATGCTGCTTATTGAACGGATAAGGTTCGCCCCACGGCTTGTAACTGCGCCGCCAGATCTCTTTGCCGCTGAAATCCCAGCAGCCCATCTCGCCGCTGGAATTCACGAACCAGACGTGCTTGCCGTCCGTGATGGGCGTGGGGGAAGTGGAATCGCTGTAGGCGTACATCAGCGGGCTTTTGACGGAGCCTTCGAGGCGCACCGACCACAGGATCTTACCGGTGCGCGCATCGATGGCGTGACCCAGAATCACCGTGCTGAATTTGGGCGATCCGGGCTGGTACGGTTCGAAGGTCGTGAGGAAGAGCCGGTCGCCCCAGACCGCGATGCCGCTTTGTCCGCCGTTCGGCAGAGAGCTGCGCCACAGAATATTCTGATTGCGCGCCACGCTCCAGCTGACGGGTGGTTTGGCGTCGGCCAGGATCCAGGAGCCGTTGGGCCCGGCGGCCTGCGGCCAGTTAACCGCCGCCGCGGCCGATACCGCCAGACAAAGTGCGGAAACGCGAAGAATTCTCATGTCCGCTACAATTTAGCATCATGGCCGTAGTCCGTATGAAAGACATCGCGCGCGAACTCGGCGTTTCGGTGGTGACGGTTTCGAAAGCTCTTCGCAACCACGACGATATCAGCGAAGAGACACGGGCGCGGGTGCTGCAGCGCATGCGGGACCTGAACTATCGCCCCAATCTGGCGGCGCGCGCGCTGGTCACCGGACGCTCGTTCATCGTCGGCTTCGTGGTTCCCGGGCTGCTGCATTCTTTCTTCGGCGAAGTCGCCAAGGGCCTGACCAACGTCTTCCGCAAGAAGGGGTATGGGCTGGTGATGTCCACTTCCGAAGAAGAGCCCGAACTGGAGCAGCAGGAGATCGAGCAGCTTCTGGCGCGCCGCGTGGACGCCCTGATTGTCGCCAGCACGCAGGTCTCGGCCGACAGCTTCCGGCGAATCGAAGAGCAGAACGTGCCCTACGTGCTGATCGACCGTCAACTGGAGGATCTCGACGCCAGTTTCGTGGGCGTCGACGACCAGTCCGTGGGCCTGATGGCCACGGAACATCTGATCCAGTGCGGCTGTAAACGAATTGCGTTCATGTACGGCACCAGTCTGAGTCCGGCGCTGGGAAGGCTGAAGGGTTACCGGCAGGCGCTCGAAAAGCACGGCCTTGCCTTGCGCCCGGAGTACGTCCGCCCTCACGATGAAACAGGCGATGCCACGGACTATGCCGCCTACGCGACCATGAAGGAACTGCTGCGGCTTTCCGAGCCGCCCGACGGGGTTTTCGGCTTCAACGACCAGTTCGCGGTCAACGCCATGAAGGCGGTGCTCGACGCCGGCCTGCGCATTCCCGAAGATGTCGCCTTCATCGGAAGCGGCAATATTCAGCACGCGGATTTCCTGCGCGTTCCGCTCACCACCATCGACCAGAACAGTATTGCGATCGGCGAGCGCGCGGCGAAAATCGCGCTCGGCATGATCGAATCGAAGACGCCGGTGAAGCCGAAGACGGTGCTTCTCGAACCGCGCCTCGTGGTGCGGCAATCGAGCATGCGAATTCCGCGCTGAGGGTTAGAGCAGGCGCGGCAGCAGGACCGCGGACGGGCCTTTCAGGGCGAACGTGACCTCACCGGAATAATCGGTCTCTTCGGGGTTGATTTCGATCACAGTGGCGCCGGCGGCGAGGGCTTGCGGAATCAGCCCCGCCGCCGGATAAACCTGTGCGGAAGTTCCGGCCACAATCAGCACCTCGGCCCTGCCGACCGCTTTTTCGGCGGCTTCCATCGCGCCTTCGGGAAGGCACTCGCCGAACCAGACGACACCGGGACGCAGCATGCCGCCACATGCGCAGCGGGGCGGCAGGTCATTGAGAGGCGCGCGCTCCACTTTCTCCATCCCGCAGGACAGGCAACGCACGGTCCAGATATCGCCGTGCAGCTTGTTGATGTTTGTCGAGCCCGCGCGATCGTGCAGCCCGTCCACATTCTGGGTGATCAGGGTAAATGCTTTCGCGCGCTTTTCCATTTCAGCCAGCGCGTAGTGACCGGCATTCGGCTGCGCCAGCGCCATGCCGCGCCGGCGCTCCTCGTACCATTCCCAGACGAATTTCGGATTCCGCGCGAACCCCTGTGGGGTCGCTAGATCTTCGAGGCTCGCATTCTGCCAATGGCCGCCATTGGTGCGAAAGGTGGGGATGCCGCTCTCGGCCGAAACGCCGGCCCCGGTCAGCACCGCGAGTGAAGTTTCTTTGTACCGGCTCTGCATGTCGAGTCCCGTCTGATACATGGTTTTGATTACCTGATCGAGCTGGACTTTATGCCCGCCCGTTTCCTGCATCGACATGCGGCAGGCGTTGATGGCCTTCACGGCGCCGATGGCGTTGCGCTCGATGCAGGGAATCTGCACCAGGCCGCCGATCGGATCGCACGTCATGCCGAGGTTGTGCTCCATGCCGATCTCGGCCGCATGTTCCACTTCTTCGTTGGTGCCCTCCAGCGCGGCGACCAGACCCGCCGCGGCCATGGAACAGGCCACGCCCACTTCGCCCTGGCAGCCGACCTCCGCGCCCGAAATCGAGGCGTTTTCTTTGTAGAGCACGCCGATGGCTCCGGCCGTCAGCAGGTAGCGGAAGATGCCCTCCTCGGACGCGCCCGCATGCCAGCGCAGATAGTAGTGACCGACGGCGGGGATGATGCCGGCCGCTCCGTTGGTGGGGGCGGTGACCACGCGTCCGCCCGCGGCGTTCTCTTCGTTCACCGCCATGGCGAAGACGTTGACCCAGTCCATCACGGCGAGGGGGTCCGCGGTGCCGGTCTGCAGGAGCCTGCGATGCAGCCGGGGCGCGCGGCGGCGGACGTTCAATCCTCCGGGCAGGATGCCCTCCGTCCGCAGCCCGCGCTCCACGCACTGCGACATGACCTGCCAGACCTGCGCGAGATGCTCGCGGACTTGCTGCTCGGGGCGCCAGGCTTTCTCGTTTTCGAGCATCACTCGCCAGATCGGAATGCCGTGCGCCAGCAGTTCCGCGCCGGACTGGAACGGATACGGCACGGCTCCGCGCTGCTCGGCTGCGGCGCTTTGTCCTTCGCGCTGGATGAAGCCGCCGCCGACGGAAAAATACGTCTGGGCGCGGAGGACGGCGTGGTTCGCGTCGTAAGCCGTGAAGCGCAGGGCATTGGGATGTCCTGGCAGCACCAAGTCTTTGTGGAAGAGCAGATCCCGCGCTTCTTCGAACGGCACGGCATGGCAGCCACGAAGGGAAAGCGTCCGGGTCTGCCGGATTTCCGCCAGTTTGGGCGCGATGGTCTCGGGATCCACATCCGCCGGAGTTTCGCCGGAGAGGCCCAGCAGGATGGCCGAATCGGTCGCGTGTCCTTTGCCGGTCAGCGCCAGCGAGCCGTAGAGTTCCGCCCGCACCGCGGTGACGCGATCAAGCAGGTCGCCCAGGCTGGTGACGAAGTCGAGCGCCGCGCGCATCGGTCCCACCGTATGCGAACTGGAAGGCCCGACGCCGATCTTAAACAGATCGAATACGCTGGTCTGCACTGATTAATAGACTACGACGAGGATGGTGCCGGACTCTGTCAGTTCAGGATCTTACTCAAAAATCGGTATTAGCCTTGCCAGCACTTCTTCCATAATTTCGCCTGGAACGCTTTCCAGTTTCTTGCCCTTACGGGCACTGAGATCGAGCGCGCGGGGCTGGTCGCAACGAACAATGCCCGTTGTCCTGGTTCCCGCGGAAGTCAGGGGCACAGCAAACCCCGCCATCCTCGCGAACTCTCCGCCCCCTGTGATGGGGAGAACCACGGGCACGTTCGTCAATTTATTGAACGACTCCGGCGAAACGATCAGGACCGGACGACGGCTTTTTTGTTCGTGCCCTTCGGCGGGATCAAGCCCCACCAGCCAGATTTCGCCGCGCTTCATCAAAGGAGCTCTTCGCCGGAAGGCTTGCCATCCAGCCATTCGCATTCTTCCTTACTGCGGGGAGCTTTGGGATCACATTTGGCGAGCAACTCGGCCAGATTGTAACGGCGCTTCTGCTGCGGTTCAACAACCAAACGCCCGCTCTGGATAGCGAGCCCCACCTTTGCTCCCACATGCAAGTGAAGAACATCGAGAAGAGCCGGAGGAACGGCCAGCATAATCGAGCCGCCGACCTTGCGCAGGTTTGTAGTGTGCATAGCCGTAAAAGTTATATCTCAGTATAACGCTCCTCGCGGTCCGCCTAATAGACTACGACGAAGCTCCCGTCGGGTTTCGCGAAAGCCGCCACCACACTCCAGACCGGCACGCCTTCCGCTTTACCGCCGCCGGATTTCGCCTGACCATCCTTGCCGTAAATTTGCCAGGCGACGTTGCCGCCCTTCTTCCAGGCCATGCTTTCCGTCCAGGCAAACAGCGTGTCGCCGCGGCCGTTGCTGGCCAGCGCCGGGTATTTCCGGTTCGAGGGAACTCCCGGGGCGGCGACAGGCGTGGAGAGCTTACTCGTGCCCGGCTGAATCAGCCCGAACCAGGTCTGCTTCTCCTGTTCCCATGCAGCAAGGATTCCGTTGGGGGCAGTCGCGAAATTTTCCGAACTCATCACACAGGCGCCGATATTCCAGTGCGAGATGTTGCTGCCCTGGAAAGTCTTGCCGTGATCGGTGGAACTGAGCAGCCAGATATCGCGGTTGACGATCTGGTCGGCGGAGCGGAACATCACATAGACGTTGCCGGCGGCATCTGCATAAGCCTTCAGGCCGCAGCAGCCGCAGGCGCCCACGGGACTATCGAAAGCCAGTCGTTCCGCTTCGAAGTCCCTGCCGTCGTTGGAGGATCTCGCCATCCAGACCCGCCGGTTCTGCTCGCCCTTCTGACCGGGAAGCGGCGCGTGCCAGAAAACATAGACGTTGCCTTGGGTGTCCGCCGCGAGGGACCCGCCGCCATCCAGACCGTAAGCCTCGTGGATCACATTGCGCGGCGTTTCAAAGGCCGTGCCGACATCGTTGAGCCGCGTGTAGTACATCGGGATCGCCGAGGTGGGCGACGTGCCGTTCCAGGCGACATGAACGCGGCCGTTGCCTCCCAGCGCGAGGTGCGCGCCGCGGATATTGCCGAGGGCCATGGCCGCGGTGTCGGCCGAATTAACCTGCAGCGGCTTCGAGAACGTCTGGCCGTAGTCGGTCGACTTCACGTAGAACAGAATGCCCTTGGCCGCATCGCCGGTAAAGTACAGCAGATGAACCACGCCGTCGCGCTCCATCACCTGGGGTTGAATGCCACCTTCCGGGACACGAATGGTGGTCACGGAGGGCGAATCGATTTTCGCGGCAGTGCCGAAAGCCGCGGCAGCCAGCAGGCAGAGAGCGAGACGGGTCTTCATCGGAGTCACCTCAAATATACTCCGGCGCGGCGGAATGAGTTCCGGCGATTGCCGGTGTCAGACGGTCCAGCAGTAATCGGCCACGGCTTTATCCGTGCCGGCGTTGGTTTCGAGCAACCGCATAAGTTCCAGTTGCAAAGCGCTCACCAGCGCTTCCCAGCTCGCTTCGATCACGTCCTCGGAAACGCCCACCGTGGACCAACTGCGCTCGTTGTCCGTCCATTCCACCAGAACGCGCGTCTTCGCCGCGGTGCCCTTTTTGGAATCGAGGATACGGACCTTGTAATCCGTGAGTCGTACCTGACTGACGCCCGGCAGTGCCGCGAGACACTTTCGCAGACAGGTATCGAGAGCGTTAACCGGGCCCTGCCCGTGCGCGGTCTCGATACTGTCGCCGCTGCGCGTGCCGATGCTGACGGTGGCCGTGGCGCGCGTCGATTTGGCGCGCCCGCCCACAATCATCACCTCATAGCCCTGCACGTCGAAAAACTGCACGCCCGGATACAGCGCCTGGCGGATGAAGAGTTCGAAGGTGCCGTCCGCCGCTTCGAGATCGTAGCCCTGGTACTCGGCTTCCTTCACACGATCCACCAGCGCGCGGCGCGCTTCGTTGTTCAGGCGTCCCGCCAGCGAGTCGTACTCGCGCAGCATGTAATCCACGTTGCTGCGACCGGAAAGATCGCTGACCAGAACGCGCTGGCGGTTGCCCACCAGTTCCGGCGCGATGTGTTCGTAGGTCTTCGAATCTTTGAGCACCGCGCTGACGTGAATGCCGCCCTTGTGCGCGAACGCGCTGGGCCCGACATACGCCTGTCCACGCGGGATCTGCAGGTTCGCGAGGTCGGCGATATAACGCGCGACGGAAGTCAGTCCCTGGAGCTTGTCCGGGCCGATGGTTTCATAGCCCAGCTTCAGCTCCAGATTCGCGATGACGCTGGCTAGGTTGGCGTTGCCGCAGCGCTCGCCATAGCCGTTCAGGCAGCCCTGCACATGCGTTACGCCTTCTTTGACCGCCGCCAGCGTATTGGCCACCGCGACATCGGAATCGTTGTGCGGATGAATCCCGATTTCGCCTTCGAACTTCGACCGCACGTCGCGGACGATTTCGATGAGAAACTCGGTCAGCGTGCCGCCGTTGGTATCGCACAGGCAGAGCACGTCCGCGCCGGCTGCCTTCGCCGCCTCCAGAGTCTGCAACGCATATTCCCGGTTGTGAATGTAGCCGTCGAAGAAATGCTCGGCGTCATAAATCACTTCTTTGCCGTGCGCTTTCAGGTAAGCCACGGTCTCGGAAATCAGCAGCAGGTTTTCTTCAAGACTGATGCCCAGAGCGCGATGGACATGCAGATCCCAGGACTTGCCGAAGATGGCGACCACCGGGGTCCCGGCGTCCACCAGTTCGCGTACGTTGCGGTCCTCTTCAACAGGGTTCTTCGCGAAGCGTGTGGAACCGAACGCCGTCAGCTTCGCGTGCTTCAGCTTCAGGTCACGCGCCCGCGCGAAGAACTCCCTGTCTTTGGGATTGGAACCGGGCCATCCGCCTTCAATGTAATCAATACCGAGTTCGTCCAGTTTCTGGCTAATGAGGATTTTGTCCTCCACCGAAAATGAGACGGCTTCGCCCTGCGTGCCGTCGCGGAGAGTGGTATCGAACGTATGAATGCGCATGGCTTCTTCTTTAAAAACAATGTTCTTTCGATGTGGGGCAGGATGTCATCCTGCGGCGGGTTGGAAACCCGCCAAAAGCGCCGGTTACCAACCGGCGCGCAGATTAACAATCTGCCCCACACTCGCACCGGATTGAGAAATTAAGCGGTTACCGCGGCTTCCTGCGGAATGCCTTCTTCTTTTTTCTTCTTGAGGAACGGCATCATGGCGCGGAGTTCGGCGCCCACGGTCTCGATGAGCTGACCGTGCTGCGAATCGCGCATGTGCAGGAACTTGTGGCGGCCTTCTTTGTTCTCCGCGATCCAGTTGCGGGCGAATTCGCCGGACTGGATCTCGGCCAGAATCTTCTTCATTTCCGCGCGCGTGTCGTCATTGATGATGCGGGGGCCGCGGGTGTAATCGCCGTATTCCGCGGTATCGGAAACGGAGAAGCGCATATAGTTGAGGCCGCCCTCATAAATCAGGTCGACAATCAGCTTCAGCTCGTGCAGGCATTCGAAGTAGGCGATTTCCGGGGCATAACCGGCATCCACCAGGGTCTGGAACCCGGCGCGGATCAGTTCGGCGGTGCCGCCGCAAAGCACGGCCTGTTCGCCGAAAAGATCGCTCTCGGTCTCTTCGCGGAAGCTGGTCTGAATCACGCCCGCGCGCATGGAGCCGATGCCCGTCGCATAAGCCAGCGCGTTTTCCAGAGCCTTGCCGCTCGCATCCTGCGCGATGGCGACCAGAGCCGGAACGCCCGAACCTTCCGTGAATACTTCGCGGACGCGATGGCCCGGAGCTTTCGGGGCGATCATGGACACGTCGACGCCTTCGGGAGCCGTGATGGCGCCGAAGTGGATGCTGAAGCCGTGCGCGAACATCAGGGTCTTGCCGGGAGTGAGGTGCGGCGCGATGTCGCTCTCATAGAGCGGTCCCTGAATGTGATCGGGAACCAGGATCATCATCACGTCGGCAACTTTGGCTGCCTCGGCGGTGTCGAGGACGGTGAGTCCGGCGGCCTGCGCCTTGGCGCGGCTCTTGCTGTTGGCGGGAAGACCCACCACAACATCGAGACCGGAATCCCGCAGGTTCAGGGCGTGCGCGTGGCCCTGGCTGCCATAGCCGATGATGGCGATCTTTTTCCCCTTCAGCGGGGCGACGTTTCCGTCCTTTTCGTAGAAGCGTTGTGGCATGAGAATCCTTAGCTGGCTTGTGGAATGGGCGCCTGAACCGGGGGCTGCAGGCGCAGTTTCTTGGTTTCGAGCGACATGGCGACGCCGCCGGAGCGCACGACTTCAATCTCGCCATAGCTGCGCATGACGTCGATGAATTCGTCGAGCTTTTCCGGGTCTCCGGTGGCTTCGATGGCGAAACCTTCGGTGGAGGAATCGATGACGCGGGTGTGGAAGATCTCGGCTTCCTTCAATACGGAGGTGCGGGATTCCTGCGGGCAGCGAACGCGCAGCAGCACCATCTCGCGGATCACGGCCGGCGCGTCGGTCAGGTCGGTCGCCTGCAGCACGTTGATCAGCTTGTTCATCTGCTTGACCACCTGGCCGCGCAGACGGTCCTCCACGTCCACCGTGATTGTCATGCGGGAAAGCTCGGGATCGAGAGTCTTCGCTACCGTCAGGGTCTCGATGTTGTAGCCGCGGGCCGAGAGGACGCCGGTGACGCGCAGCAGCGCGCCGGGCCTGTTCTCGAGAAGAATCGTTATGGTCTGAAGCATTTCAGTTGTCCTTGTAATAACGCCCCGGCGCTAGACGGCCACCGGTGCGGCCGGCGCGAACACCATCTCATTGATGGCGCCGCCCGCGGGGACCATCGGATAAACGTTCTCGTCCGGCGTCACCATCACGTTGAGCAGATACGGGCCGGGAGCGTTGATCGCCTCCTGCAGCGCTTCGGTCAGCTGCCAGGGTTTGTCGATGGTGCGGCCCTGGAAGCCGTATGCCGCGGCCAGCTTGGCGGCGTCCGGGAAGCATTGCAGGTCGATCGCGCTGAGGCGGTTGTTGTAGAACAGCGTCTGCCACTGGCGGACCATGCCGAGCACGCCGTTGTTCATGCAGATGATCTTGACGGGCAGCGCGTGCGTCGCGATGGTGGCCAGTTCGGGAATCGACATCTGGAAGCCGCCGTCGCCGCAGATGGCGAAGACCAGCTTATCGGGACGGGCAAGCTGCGCGCCCATGGCGGAGGGAACGCCGAAGCCCATGGCGCCCAGGCCGCCGGAGTTGATCCAGAGGCGCGGCTCGTTGAAGCGGATGAGTTGCGCGGCCCACATCTGGTGCTGGCCCACGTCCGAACAGACGATCGCCTGGCCGCCGGAGAGACGGTCGATCTCGTCCATCAGGTGCTGCGGTTTGATCTCGTTTTCGGCGTGCGGACGGTCATACGGGCGCTCGGCCATCCAGCCGCGCACCTTGGTCCACCACGCGGCGCGGGCGGGCGCATGTTTCGCGGAGAACTCGGGCGCCAGTTCCTGCACCACCTTATTGAGCTTCTGCAGCACGCGCTTCACGTCGCCGACGATCGGGATATCCGGGTTGCGGTTCTTGCCCACTTCGGCCGGGTCGATATCCACATGGATGACACGGGCGTGACGCGCGAAGGTGTGCAGCGAGCCGGTGACGCGGTCGTCGAAACGGGTGCCGAGGGCGATCAGCAGGTCGCATTCGGTCATCGCCATGTTGGCGGCGTAGCTGCCGTGCATGCCGGGCATGCTGATGTAGTTCGGGTGGCTGGCGGAGAGCGCGCCCAGCGCCATCAGCGTGGTGACGGCGGGGGAATCGGCCAGTTCCACGAACTCGGTGAGTTCGGCGGATCCGTTCGCGGCGATGATGCCGCCGCCCGCGTAGACCAGCGGACGCTCGGCTTCCCAGATCAGCTGGGCGGCGCGGCGGATCTGTCCCGTGTGACCTTCGGTGAACACTTTATAGCCGGGCAGATGGATGGTATCGACCGGCGTGTAGTGGCCGCGCGCCTGGAAGACATCTTTCGGAATGTCGACGAGCACCGGGCCGGGCCGGCCGCTGGCGGCGATATAGAACGCTTCGTGGACAATCTGGGGAAGTTCCGCCAGCGTCTTCACCATGAAATTGTGCTTCGTGGCCGGGCGCGTGATGCCGAACGTGTCGGCTTCCTGGAAAGCGTCGCTGCCGATCAGTTTGGAGTGCACCTGGCCGGTGATGGCAACCAGCGGAATGGAATCCATCATGGCATCGACGAGACCGGTCACCAGATTCGTGGCGCCGGGGCCGGAGGTGGCGCAGCAGACGCCGACCTTGCCGGTGGCGCGCGCATAACCTTCCGCCGCGAAGCAGGCATTCTCTTCGTGCCGAACCAGAATGTGCTTGATGTGGTGATCGTATAGGGCGTCGTAGAACGGGATGGTGACGCCGCCCGGATAGCCGAAGAAGACGTCCACGCCTTCACGGGCGAGACATTCGAGGAGCATTTCGGCGCCTGTCATGAGCTTTCCGGTCTGTTTCGCGATGACCGTGTTGGAGGCGCTGCCAGGGGTGCCGTTCGTGGAAGAAACGTCGGGAGCTTGCATGATTTCGATTTGACTCCTGTTAAAAACGATATAAAAACAAAAAAAGGCCACCGGTCGGGTTTTCACCCCGCTGATGGCCTTTCGGATCTTCTTCGGATTTACCGAACTGGATTTCCCGAAAGCCTCAGACGGGGATGTTTACTACTACCGGTACGCCCGCTACAGGAAGACCTGTTACGGGGACGGTAATAATAATTCGGCCTGAGAAGCTGAAGGGCATTGCCAGAAACTTCAGTGTAAAGGGTAAGTTTTGGAAATGCAAGCGGGGAGTTCGATTAGAAATATTTATACAGCGATAGGCGGGTGTTCGTACCCGATGCGCTTGCCAGGCCCTCAACGGGTATGATCGGCAGCAGACAGCCATGACTCGCCGGGAACTTCTTCGATCCTCCGCGCTGCTCGCAACACCGTCGCCGGCCCCGTTGGAGATTCCGGTCCACCGCCTGATGGACCGGAACACCCGGTGCGGCGCCGCGCAGATCCGCGCCTTCTTCGCGACCATCTGGGATCAGGCGGTCCGCGACTTCGCGCATGGCGGCATCGCGCTGCGCGTGGTGGAACGGGACGGCGAAGTGCTAAAGCATCCCAGCGGCAAGCCGCGCTTCCGCTGTCTGGACCGCAGCATGATCAACGTGGTGATCACGGACCGTGTCCCGCTCGACTGGGACAAGGGCCGCTCGCTTCCCGGCGTCGCCACCCTGTACGAAGGCTACTGCGTCTGCGTGGTTTCCATCAATGAGGCGCAGGGCGACCGCATTCCGTTTTTCGCCGTCAATACGGTTGTTCACGAACTGCTGCACATTCTGCTGCAGGATGTGTTCACGTCCCGCTCGGGCGTTTTCGAAGGTCCGGAGCACGACGCCCGGGTGGATTCGTATGCCACCCGGTTATGGCTGTTCGGCGACGGCGCGGCCGTTCGCGAGTCGGCCCGGGCGTGTCTGCAGCGCCTGCCCGGCAGCCAGTACCGCTTGCCGGCCGGGGCGCCCTGCCCGTCTTTTTAGGCGCGTCTGTTGGTAACCTTTCGGCCGGCGCGCAGTTTCGTATACAGAGGTTTGAGTATGCCGAAATGGGTGGATTCACTCCGTGCCGACGCTGTATTCGGATGGCGGCAATTACGCAGAAACAAAGTGGGCTCGGCCGCCGCGATCCTGTCCCTGGCTCTCGCGACCGGAGCCTGCACGGCTGCCTTCCGGCTGATCGACGCGCTGCTGCTGCGCCCATTGCCCGTCAGCGATCCGGAACGTCTGCATGTCGTCCTGTTCACCGGGCCTTCCATGGACGGCTATCCGCAGGAGTACGACAGCTCTTCCTACCCGATGTTCACGCGCATGCGGGACGCGGTGAGCAGCCAGGCCGACCTGCTCGCGGTTTCCTACATGGACCGCCCCGACGTTACCTTCGGCTCCGAACAGGACACCGAGCGCGTTTACCTGCAATACGTCTCGGGCCGCCTGTTTCCGCTCTTCGGGCTGCGTCCCGCCCTGGGCCGGTTACTCACCGGTGAGGACGACCGCCAACCCGGCGCGCACCCTTACGCCGTGCTTTCCTGGGACTTCTGGAAGCGGCGTTTCGGCGGCGACCCGGCCATCGTGGGCCGCACTTTCCGCCGTGGAGAGACGCTGTTCGAAGTGGTGGGAGTTGCCGAAGAGAGTTTCACGGGAACGGAAACCGGCAGCGTCACGGACATCTTTGTCCCGATGATGATGAAGGATCCGCAGACGCTTCAAAGCCCCAACAACTTCTGGCTCCGAACGTTTGTGAAGCTGAAGCCCGGTGTGTCGCCCGCGCCCGTCTACGACCGTCTGCGCGCGACCTTCCGCGAGATCCAGACGGAGCGCGCGAAAAGCTTCACGAACGTCTCACCGCAACAACTCCGCCGGCATTTCGCCGAGCAACTGCTGCTCTCGCCGGCGGCGGGCGGCCGTTCGAATCTGCAGCGCGATTACAGGCGTCCGCTCGCCTCCCTGGCCGTTCTTGTGGCGCTGGTGCTGCTGATTGCCTGCGCGAACGTGGCCAACCTGATGACCGCGCGGACGGCGGCGCGAAGCAGAGAAATGGCTCTTCGCGTCTCGCTCGGCGCGGGCCGCGCGAGGCTCGCGCAGCTGTTGATTCTCGAAAGCGGCTGACTCGCGCTGCTGGCGAGCGCCGCGGGCGCTGTTTTCGCCGCGTGGGCCGCGCCCTTCGTGCTGAGCCGCATCAACCCGCCGGACGATCCGGCGCGCCTGTCGCTCACCGTGGACTGGCGGGTCGTCGTGTTCAGTCTGGCGCTCACGTTCGGCATTACGCTTCTCTTCGGCCTGGCGCCGGCCCTGCGCGCTTCGGGCATCAAACCGCTGGCGGCGCTGAAAGGCGGGGACGATCCGCATTCCCGCGGCCGCCTCATGCACGGTCTGATCGCGGTGCAGGTGGCCTTCTGCTTCCTGGTGCTGTTCGTGGCGGGTCTCTTCCTCGGCACCTTCGACCGGCTCGCCGGACAGCCGAACGGGTTTTCCGCCGAGCGCCTGCTGAATCTCGAAACCACCACGCAGCGTCCGCAGCCGGCCGCGGCCTGGGAGGACGTCGCGGAACATTTGCGGGCAACGCCCGGCGTGGAGCGCGTGGCCCTGACAATCTGGCCCATGATGAGCGGCGAAGCCTCCGGCGGCTCCGTGGCGCTCCCCGGCGCGGCGCCCTCTGCTCTGCCCGTGGACTTTCTTAACGTTTCGCCGGGCTGGGTGGAAACCATGAAGATCCCGCTGCTCGGCGGCCGGGAGTTCCGCGGGGAAGATGCGGCGCCCGGTGTCGCGCTGGTCAACAGGGCGTTCGCCAAACAGTTGTTCGGCGGCGTCGATCCCGTGGGGAAGTGGTTCGAACGCGCCGGAACGCAGCGTGTGCGCGTGCAGATCGTCGGTCTGGTGGCCGATGCGCGGTCCCGGGATAATGTGCGCGCGCCGGTCCGGCCAACCGTCTATCTGCCGTTTCGCGTTACGGACGCGGCAGGCGCCCCGCAACCCCGCAGCCGCGCCACGTTCGTGGTGCGAACCATCGGCCCCGATTCGCTCGCCCTGGCCGGAGCGCTTCGCGACACCGTGGCGCATACGCGTCCCGGCTTTCATCTGAACAGTCTGCGCACCCAGACCGAGATCAGCCAGGCGCACCTGCTGCGGGAGCGTCTGCTCGCGCTGCTGGCCGCGTTTTTCTCCGTGGTCGCACTGGCGTTGGCCGGCGTGGGGCTGTACGGGGTGCTGGATTACTCCGTGCAGCATCGCACGCGCGAGATCGGAATCCGCATGGCGATCGGCGCGCGGGGCGGCGATATCGCGCGGAGCGTAACCGGCAGTGTGTCCGCGGCGGTGACGTGTGGCGCGGTTGCGGGTGCGGGGCTTGGGGTGGCTGCGGCGCGCTCCGTCGAATCCCTGCTGTTCGGCGTGCGGATTGCGGACCCGCGGCTGTTGCTTGCGCCCGCGGCGTGCATCCTGGCAGTCGCTCTGGTGGCGGCTCTTCGGCCTGTACTGCGGGCGGTGCGCGTGGATCCGGCGAACACCCTGCGCGCGGAGTAGCCGTTATAGAACTGCCCCAAGGTCGCATTTACAGCGTGGACTGCGGCCCGTAGACTGGCCTGTATGAAAGCAACGCCCGCATTCGTCATTGGTCTTACTTTATTGTTCAGCCAGGTACTCGCCGCCAATCCCGGCGGGATACCGGCGTGCCCGCCGACCTCCCACGATCCTGCCTGCCGGACCGACGTTCCGGAACCGGCGCCGCTCCAGGAACTGGCTCTTTACGGTGCCGCGACGGCAGTTGGATTCGCGATGTGGAGGCGGAAAGTTTCCGACGCGCGCGGCTGAGACGAGGGAACCGCGCGGTTGTCACTCGGGCAACGCGCGGTTCTCTGAGAGGTCGATACAAACATTCGCGGGGGGAAGCGGTAACATCCCGCTTCAGTTTCCATTTTGAGCGTAAATCGTCCGGGATTTAGCGCGCGCCGTTTCAGGCCGACAACGATTTGAAGCCGATCGTCCTTGACGCGATATCATGCCGGACCGCTGACTCCTGGAGGCACGGGTTTACAGGCGAGTCTCAGGAATCGCGGTTGCAGCGCGTGTGGCCTAGAGCACCACGGAAACAGAACCTGCGCGACCGTCGTCGCGGTTTCACAGCCTAGTCGCGGACGAGATATCGGTCGCCGCAAAATCTGTTCCTTTAAACAACAGAGGCCCGCCGGACCATTTTGCCAGCGCGTAGGAAGCGCAGTCGCCAAAATTGAGCCCGGCTTTATGGCGTCCTTTTCCGAAACGCAGGAATGCAGTTCGAGCCAGGGTTAGCTGTTCGCGATCGAAAGGCACGGTCTCAATGCCCGCTTTAAACAGGAACAGATCCAAATCTCCGATCGCGTCGTCTCCCTTCTTTCCCTCCAGTACCATGGCGGCCTCGAGCACTGAAACGGCGGAGATCAGGCACCGTCTGGCTGCCGTTATCCGGGCGACAAACTCGGGCCTTTCGGACTCATTGCGCAAAATCGCCACAATAGCGGACGTATCGAGAGTCACCGTGTTGGGGCTCCGAATTCGTCATAGCCGAGGATCTCATCGTCGGTCAGCGTAGAAATATCGGGTCGCCTTGCACACCGAAGCGCAATCGCATTGAGTTCGTCAGCCAGGGAGTCTCCGGAATGTGCGCGCCGGAGCCGGTCGTGCTTTTCGATTAGAGCGGTCCGAATCGCATCGGTCAGGGTTTCGCCAGTTATTTGTGCCAAATCCCTTGCGAGTTGCTCAGTTTGTGGATTCTTGATGCTGATAGGCATTTGTTTCTACCTTTCATTAATTTTATCATGACTGGCAGATACAATGCCCGGCCGAATGCGCCGCATACTGTTGGCGCAAACCGGATTCATAGGCTCGAGAAGGCTGGCTCCGTACCGGGAATGTGTGGACTCCGCCCTCCAAACTCGACCCCAAGTGATATAAACCAGATTGCCCGTCCAGGAGAACTCCCTGATGACCAGAAACACCTACCGGATCTTCCCGGCCGCCGCCGCCGGATTTCTGCTCGCCGCCGCTACCCTCGCTTCCGCTCAACCCCTCACTACCATCGCCGCCAACGACAACCGCATCGCCGCCGGCCAACTGCGCGACGGCGTCCTCACTCTCCAGCTCGAAATGCGCAAGGGCAAGTGGCATCCCGAAGCCGAAAACGGCGAGACCCTGCAGGTCTACGCATTCGGCGAAACCGGCAAGCCGCTCCAGGTTCCGGCGCCTGTCATCCGCGTGCCGCAAGGCACCACCATCGACATCACTCTCCACAGTGCGTTAACCGTCCCCGCCACCCTGCACGGCCTCCACCAGCGCCCCGGCACGGACGCGGACGTCCTCACCATCGCCCCTGGCGCAACACAGCACATTCGGTTCGCGGCCGGTCTGCCAGGCACGTACCTCTACTGGGCGCGCACCACGGACGGCCGCCGCGGCAACGGCCGCGTGCTCGACGCCATGCTGGGCGGCGCGCTCGTTGTCGACGGTCCCGGCATCACTCCGCACGACCGCATCTTCGTGCTGGAACGCTGGAACGGCCCCACCCGCACCGCCATCAACGGAAAGTCCTGGCCCTATACCGAACGCCTGAATTACGAGGTCGGCGAGAGCATCCACTGGCGCATCGTCAACGCCTCCGACCTCAGCCATCCCATGCACCTGCACGGCTTTCATTTCGCGCTCGATGCCGAAGGCGACGGCGAACATTCCAAAGTCTTCGAAGAGGGCAACCAGCCGCTCGAATTCACCCACTCCGTGCAGATCGCCGAAACCTTCGACATGACCTGGGTGCCGACTGAGCCCGGCCGCTGGCTTTACCACTGCCATCGCATCCCGCACATGCGTCTGCCCGTGCCGCTGGACCCCGGCGATGCCGAACCCGCCGCCAATCACGATCACGAACACATGCACGACATGAATTCCGAGTATTCCGGCATGGGCGGCATGATCATGGGCCTTACCATCACGGGCCGTTCAAAGATCGACACCACCTCCTCCTGGAAGCCGGAACGCCGCCTCGAACTCACCGTCGGCGCGCGCAGGGGCGACGCCCGCTTCTACGAGTTATCGCTGCGGGATCTCGCGCCTTCCGCCGCCGCGTCTGCCGGGACCGCGAAGCCCGTGATGAGCACGGGTCTTACCGGTCCGGTCATCGTCGTCACGGAGAAACAGCCCGCGGAAATCGCCATCGTCAACCATCTGACGGAGCCCACCAGCATCCACTGGCACGGCATCGAACTCGAAAGCTACTATGACGGCGTCCCCGGCTGGGGCGGCAAAGACGACCGCAAAGCGCCCGCCGTGCTGCCAGGCCAGACTTTCACCGTCCGGATGATTCCGCCGCGCGCCGGCACCTTCATGTATCACACGCACTGGCACGACGACGCGCAACTGACCGGCGGCATCCATGGCACGCTGATCGTGCTGCCCGCCGGCCAGACTTACGACGCCGCCACGGATAAGAGCTTCCTTTTCAGCCAGAGTCCGAACGAACCGTTCGGCGCCGCGCAGATGCTGATGAACGGCGTGCCGCAGCCCGGCACCATGCGGCTGCAGGTCGGCGCCACCTACCGGTTCCGCTTCATCAACATCACGCCGTCCATTGACAATCTGCGCGTTTCGCTCGCGCAGTCCGGCAGTCCCGTGGAATGGCGTCCCCTGGCCAAAGACGCCGCGAACCTGCAAGCCGCACCCCTGAAAAAGGCCGACCAGATGATCGCGGTCGGCGAAACTTTCGATTTCGAATACCGCGCCACCAGCGCCCAGGAACTCACCCTTACGGGCCTCAACCCAAACGACAATCGCCGGGCGGTGCAGACGCTGATCTTCGCCGAAAAGTAGTTGGCAGGCGTTTTCCCCCCGGAACCCGGAGTAAACGATATAGTATTTGCATTGGATCCCAAACCGGTTATGACCGCCGAGACTCGCCGCTTCCGTTCGCGCCCGGTGCTGGCGCTCGCCGTTTTGTCCGCCGCCGGCCTCGGCCTGACGGCCCGTTACCTCACCGCGCAGGCTCCCGTTACCGCCGCCTCTCTGGAACCCGGGTTTGCGCAGACCGTGCAGCCCTTCTTTCAGAAGAATTGCATGACATGCCACAACACCGAAACCAGCACGGCGGGCGTCCGGGTGGATCAGCTCGACGCAAAGCTGGAGGACCGTCAGATTCCCGTCTGGGAATCCATTCTCCGGCGCGTCAAAAACGGCACCATGCCGCCGAAGGGCCTGGCGCAACCCTCCGCGACCGAGCGCCAGCAGATGGTCGACTGGATCACCCAGGCCATCGAAGTGGCTCGCCTGCGTCCCGCGCCCAAAAACGGACTGGTCCGCCGCCTCACCGTCGCGCAGTATCGCAACACCCTCCGCGAACTTCTTCAGCTCGATGACGATCTCACGGGCGGCCTTCCTCCCGACGCCATCTCCAAAGACGGCTTCGTCAATAACAAAGACACCTTGCAGCTTTCGCCGCTGCTGACCGAATCTTACTTCGAAATCGCCGAACTGGCGCTGAACCGCGCCATCGTCGACCCGAAATCCAAACCCTCCATCCAGAACTTCCGCGTGGATCTCGGCGCGGGAGTCAATCCGGCGCCACTGCCCGAAAAACTCGTGCTCGGCGCCGGCAGCGCGCTGCTCGAAAACTCGGATGTCCTGGTCACGCAACTCACCCCCGTGAAGCCGTTCCCCTTCGACCCCTTCTTCATGCGGACGAAATACCGCTTCATCGAAGGCTACCGGGGCAACGACACCGTTCGCGGCTGGCGCGAGTACGACAGCATCTATCACGCCGTCTTCGCCGACATGCGCGGCAGCGGCGGCTATCCCAAAGGGAAGCCGTACGGCACCGTGCCGCAGGGACTGCTGCTGCGCCCCGCCATTCCCAATGATGAACTGTTCGAAGGCGATGGCACTTACGGCCCGAAGGCGAACTTCAAGATCTCCGTGCGGGAACTTCCCGACGACGGCCGCTTCCGCGTCACGGTAACGGCGGCCAAATATAACGACGGTTTGCTTCTCGATACCGGCGTGAAACCGCAGACGGCTCCGGCGGGCGTGATCTGGCAGGATCCGAAAAACCCCGCCAGCCTCACGATTCCCGCCGCCGGGATTTATCAGGTTGACGTCGTCACGCCGGAAACCAAACAGCCCGCGCCGGACGTTTCCCGCCTCACCGACGGCCTCGCCGGCGTCTGGCCCGGCGCCTCGCTGAATCCCGCCGAAGTCCTCGAAGGCAAAGCGCACCTCACCGATTCCCCGGTCGGCAAATCCGTCGCGATGGAGAGCAACAAAGACTCTCTCGTCATCCCCCGCAAACTGCTCCCCACCGACGACCCGAAAAATCTCGGCGAGGGCGATTTCTCGGCCTCCGCCTGGATCCATCCAACGGAGCTGAAACGGGCGAGCATCCTCAGTCTGGCCGGCTCCGGCCGCAGCCTCGGCTGG
This sequence comes from uncultured Acidobacteriia bacterium, assembly GCA_903851195.1. Taxonomy (GTDB): domain Bacteria; phylum Acidobacteriota; class Terriglobia; order Bryobacterales; family Bryobacteraceae; genus BOG-234. Next base: position 372,797 of record CAINNJ010000058.1, on the reverse strand, counting down.
CGTCTGGAACTTCCCGACAACCGCGGCACGCTCCGCCTGCAGACGTTCGGACAGGACGGCACGAACAGCAGTGTCTCCTCCGCGCCGAACACCATCCGCCCCAAGGTCTGGCAGCACGTGGCCGTGGTTTCGCGCCGCGGCAAAAACGAAACCCTGCTTTACGTGAACGGCTATCTGGTCGGCCGCGCCTCCATCGGTTACGCCCAGTTCGACGACACCTCCTCCGATTTCGAACTCGGCAGCCATGCCGGCGGCGCGTCGTTTACCGGCGAAATCGCCGACGCGCGCCTCTATCGGCGGCCTCTTGAAGAAGCCGAAGTTCTCGGCCTGGTCCAGCCCGGCAAACAGTTCGCGCAGGCGCCTGCGGAGCGGAAGCAGGACCTCACGCTGAACCTGGGCGACCGCCAGTTCACCGGCACGCTGACACAGCCCGCCTTCCTCGTGGTCCGCCTCGAAGCGGGCGCGCTTCCTGTCTCCCTGAAGTACGCCGGCGTGCGCGATCCCGAACGCATCGTATTCACGCCGCTCACCGCCACGCAGGAACAGGCGAAGCGCTTCGTCGCGTTTGAGAAGCGAACGCCCCGCGTGGGCGTGCATTTGGGCTTCCGCCGCGATTGTGGCAGCACCTTCGCGCCCGTCGGCCCTTCCCAAAACGTCGCCAGCGAGAAACCCGCCCGCTTCGTCTTCGAAGGCGCCATGCACAACTTCCCCGCCCCGCAGGTGGAAAAGGACAACGTGAACTATCTGGCGGGCATGCATGAAATCGCCGTCCGCAGCGAGTACACCGACGGCCGCGACATGCCGCGCCTGGTGGTCCGCTCCGTGGAGTTCGAAGGGCCTTATTACGACTCCTGGCCGCCCGCCACCCACCGCAACATCTTCGTCGATTTCGATCGCAAGAGCGATCTTTCCGCCTACGCCGGCAAGATCATCCACGATTTCGCCACGCGCGCCTGGCGCAGACCGGTCACTCCCGCCGAAGAAGCGTCGCTGCTCGCCGTCTACACGAAAGCCGCCGCCGCGGGAGGCAAGTTCGAAGATCACATCAAAGACGCGCTGCTGGTCGTCCTCACGTCTCCGCAATTTCTTCTGCTTGTCGAAAACAGCGCCACGCCCGCACCGGAGCCGCTTGACGCCTACGAACTCGCCTCCAAGCTTTCCTACTTCCTCTGGAACGGTCCGCCCGACCGCAAGGCGCTGCAACTGGCCGCCACGAACACGCTGCGCCCGCATCTCGACACCGAACTGACCCGCATGATCGCGGACGCGCGCTTCTCCCGCTTCATGAGCGAATTCACCTCGCAGTGGCTGAGTCTGGACAAGTTCCAGGTGCTGGAGCCGGATAAGCGCCGCTACCCCAAACTCACCCGCGACACCCGCGCCGAGCTTAAGAAAGAGCCCGTGGAGTTCGTGCAGTACCTGATCCGGAACAATCTGCCGGTGCGCAACCTGATCTCCTCGGACTTCGTGGTCGCCAATGAAGTGGTCGCCAGCTATTACGATCTCGGCGACAAAACCGAGAGCGGCTTCCGCTTCGTCGCCATTCCGCACGGCCGGCCGGAACTGGGCGGTCTGCTTACGCAGGCGGCCATCATGGCCGGGCTTTCCGACGGCCGTGAATCGAATCCCGTGAAGCGCGGCGCCTGGGTCGCCCGCAAGATCATCGCCGAACCGCCCGCCGATCCGCCGCCGAACGTTCCGGCCCTGAAGGAAGAAACCGCGGGTATGACCCTGCGCCAGCGCCTCGAACAGCACCGCAGCGCGCCCGCCTGCATGCAGTGCCACTCGAAGATCGATCCCTGGGGCGTCGCGTTTGAAGAGTTCGACGCCGGCGGACGCCGCAAGCAGCAGTCGGTGGACGCCCGCTCCACCCTGCCCGACAAGACCGAAGTGAGCGGCGCGAACGACCTGAAACGCTATCTGGCCGAAGACCGCATCGATCAGGTGGCCTTCAGCTTCCTGAAGCACCTGGCCACCTACGCCACGGGCCGCACGCTGACGTACAACGAAGTCGCCTGGCTGAAGAAGGATGGCCTGAAACTCAAAACGAACGGCTACCGGATGCAGGATATGGTCCGCTATGTCGCCGCCAGTCCGATGTTCCTCGAAAAATAGTAAAATACCGGAGACAGCATGAGCCGCTCACTTACACTCGACCGTCGCGCTTTCCTCAAAGGTCTGGGAGGCATTTCCCTGGCGCTGCCCGTACTCGACGCCATGGGCGCGGAGGTCACCAGCAAGATTCCTCGCCGCTTCTGCGCCATCTATACCGCCAACGGCATGTCGCTTCCCAAAGATGAGCACGGCCTGCAGGACTGGAAGTGGTTCCCCACGGTGGGCCCCAACGGCGACTTCACGTTCAACAAATCCACGGAGCCGCTCGTGCCGTTCCGGAAGCAGCTAAGCTTCCTCGGCGGCCTGCATCACCCCAACGGCCCCAAAGCCGACCCGCACACCTGCTCCGATATGTGGCTCACCGGAGCCCCGCTGCAGAATCCCAAGCCCGGCACCTACAACACCGCCGGCCTCGATCAGGTGATCGCCCTCCACACCAAACAGTACTGCCGGCAGCCTTCCATCGTGCTCTCCATCGATGCCGGCACCGGTTACCTCTCCCGGACCGGAACCATCTCATATAACCTGGACGGCCGCCCGATTCCCGCCGAGAACAACCCCCGCCGCATCTTCGACCGCCTCTTCAAAGGCGACCGCTCTTCCCTGCAGTCCGAGCATGAGAAGCTGCAGAAACGCGTTAAACTGGTGGACGCCGTGGCCGCCAGCGCGCGCTCGCTCGACGAAAAGCTGGGCAAGACCGACCGCGAGCGCATGGACCAGTACCTGACCTCGCTGAACGAAGTGGAATCGCGCCTGGTCACGTCCGAGAAGTGGATCGACATCCCGCTCAAGAAGCAGGATTACTCGCACCTGAATCTCGACGCCACCAACGAAGGCGAGCCCGCCGAGTATTACCGCAACATGTTCGAACTGATCGCGCTGGCCTTCGATGCGGACATCACGCGCTCCATCACGTTCATGCTCAATCGTGAAGACGGCATGGGCATCAGCGACACCTTCCCGCTGAAGTTGGGCCTGTCAAAGACGCATCACAATCTCTCGCACGCCACCGATAAGGAAGGGCAGTTGCAGTTCGCGAAATACGACCTCTTCCTCAGCCACCGGATTGCGGACTTCCTGCAGCAGCTCAATACCTACAAGGATCGCGACGGCAGCGTCCTGGACAACACCATCGTGCTCTTCGGCTCAGGCGCCAGCACCACGCACAACCCGCTCAACATCCCCACGCTCGTCGCCGGCGGCGCGAACATGGGCCTGAAGCACGGGAACTACTGGCAGAGCAAAGGCGAACGAATGTCCAACGTCCACGTCAGCATTCTGCGGGCTCTGGGGATCGAACAGGAATCGTTCTCCGACAGCACCGGCGCGGCCGGCGGTCCCGTTTTCAGCCGCACCTAAACTGAAGCAACAGGAACGCCGCCTTACCCGGGCGGCGTTCCCGTCTGAAACCGCGGCTTTAATGCAGTTGCAGTTTCTGCACTCTCAGATTGGCCAGTTCCCCGACATACAGCGTATTCTCCACGCGGCAATCGATCGAATTCACCGCCCCGAACTCCTTCATCACTCTTCCCGCCCGGCCAAACTTCCCTAAGACCGTGCCATCCAGTCGCATCCTGTAAATCTCGCCGGCCACCTCGATATCGTTCCAGGGATTGGAGTTCGACACATACAGAACCGGATCCGCGCCCTTCGTGAGGCACATCGCCTGCGGATTGCCCACGGCCGTAATCGACTTCTGGAACACACCGTTGTTGTCGAATACCTGAATGCGCTTATTCCCGCCATCGCCCGCATAGACGTTCCCCTGCGCATCCACCGCGATACTCAGCACGTTCGCGAACTCGCCCGGCGCGCTGCCCCGCTTGCCCCAGGACTTCACGAACTTCCCGTCTTTATCGAACTTCGCGATGCGCGCATTCCCCGCGCCGTCCGCCACGAAGATGTTCCCCGCCGCATCCCACGCCACATCGGTGGGCCGGCTAAACAGATCGGTCGGCTGCCCCGAGCCGTCGCCGCCCGTGGACGTCCGCGCAGGCACGAATTCCGATTCCGCCTTGCGTCCCAGCAGCATCAGCACGCGCCCCTGCGGGTCGAACTTCAGCACCGTATTGCTCATCTCATCCACCACCCACAGATTGTCGGCCGGATCCACGCGCGCCTGCGCCGCCGCCATGAACGCGTAGGTGTCCTTGCCCACTTCCCTCACGAACTTGCCCGTGCGGTCGAACTGGAACAGCCGGGAGCCGCCGTGCGCGAACGGCCGCATGGTGCCGATGGTGACCGTGGGATGCCCCGTTCGCGTGTACACATAAACATCGCCCTTCGAGTTCGTCGCCACCCCCGCCACTTCACCCAGATAAAGGCCGGCGGGCAGTTGCAGCGCATTCGGCACGGAATCGAACCGGATCTCGGGCGCCGAACTCTGCGCCGATGCCGCCACGCCAGTCAGGCAAATCAGGGTCAGAATTTTCGCGGTATTTTTCATCGATAGTCTCCTTGGTCTGCGGTTCGCGGCGCGCCTTACCGCGTCCCCGCGGCTCCCGCCGCAACCGGTTTGAGAATCAGCTTCTGCACTCGCCAGGATTCAATCTCGCCCACGATAATCTCGTTCGGATTCCTGCAGTCGATCATATGGACCACCTGGAAACCCGGCGCCATCTTGCCCGGATGGCCGAACTTGCCCAATACCGTCCCGTCCAGTTCCGCTTTATAAATCTCGCCCGTGATGTCCCACGTGCCCGGCATATTTCCGTTCGGATTCGAATTCGAGAAAAACGCGTACTGATGCGCCCCGCCCGAAACGCACACCGTCCAGCCCACTCCCAGATTGGTAATCTCCCGGATCGGTTTCAGGTTGTTATCGAGCACCTGATACCGATTATTCGTGCGGTCGGCCACCCAGACATTGCCTTTCCCGTCCACCTGCAGACCGTGCGGCAGATTGAACTCGCCCAGTCCCTTGCCCGCCTTCTCGCTGCCCGCCTGCGCAAGGAACCGTCCGTCTTTGTCGTACTTCACCACGCGGTTATTGCAATAGCCGTCGGAAATAAAAATATTGCCCTGCGGATCCCAGCCCACGTCGGTCGGCCGGCAGAACTCGTATTTCTGCGCCGGCTTGCTCGGTCCGGGAGGCACGGGCAGCACGCCCAGCACCGCCAGCGGCCTTCGCCCCAGCACCATCAGCACCCGGCCCTCGGGACTGAACTTGGTGACCATGTTCGACCCTTCGTCCACCGTCCAGATGTTGTCGTCCTTATCCACGCGCACCGAATGCGCGAACTCGAAGCCGAGAAAGCCGCTGCCGATCTCTTTCACGAACTTGCCCGTCTGATCGAACTCGAACAGCCGGTTATTCGCGCTGCGGTGAAACACGAAGACGTGGCCTTTCGAGTTCGTCGCCACGGCCACGGCCTCGCCCAGGTACTCGCCCGGCGGCAGTTTCAGAAAATTCGGCGCGGACGTAAACGGGATTTCGGGGACATTCTGGATAGTCGCCTTGCGCTGCGCCGGCGCGGGCGAAACGGCCAGCAACGTCAGGCCGGCCAGGGACAACAGGATCCGTTTCATGCAGCTAATTGTATGCGAACGGCGTGCGGAATTGGGCAGGCGATCAGTTGGGCTTCGCGCGGAATAAAATCGCCCGGTCGTTTACATCCAGAGCCAGAAAATAAATGGTCCCGTCGTCCCGGATACTCGCGTCGCTGAAGCGCTCCAGGTAGTCGCCCGTCGGCAGAGCCTGGTTATTCGCCGCCACAATCCGGATCCTGCCATCGGCGCTCCGGATCCCCAGCACCTGCGTCCCCGTCAGTTGCGCCGTCGACGTGAAAATCACGTCTCCGTTCCGGTTCGCGTCCGTCAGCCGCAAATCGCCCAGCAGGGTTCCGTCCGGCAGCATATCTCCCGATCTCACCGTCGCGTCCAGGCCCGCGGACGTAAACCTCACCACCGTCGCGCGATAGTAATCGGCGCCCAGCGCAAACCGCGCGAAGAACACCGAACCCGCCGCCCGCAGCCGGTCGAACCGCGCCACCTGTTCGCCCGCCAGTTGCCCCCCGTAGCGCGTATTCGCAATGCTCTTCGCGGCCGCACCGGTCCATTCCGCCAGTTCCTGCGACCCGTCGTCCAGCGCCAGAATTACGGCGGCGTTGCCGCTCTCATCGAGCGCGGCTTCGCTCCAGTCCACGATCTGATGGCCCCCGAATGCCGTCTTCGTGCGCGTCACGAGCGTCAGTGCGCCGCCTTGCCACTTATACATCCGGATCTCGGCATTTACCGCGTTGGTGGCGCAATCGAACAGCACCGCGCCCTGCCCGTTGGCGCCCAGCGCGCGCCGAGGGGTGAGCAGCACCCCGTCCGACGCTTTTGCGCCCGAAAGAACAAGCGGCGTCGTCACACCACCTGCGTAGCGGAACAACGTATTGGCGCTGACGAAGTACTGGTTGCCCGCCAGATCTTCCGGAAAGCGGTCGGCCCCGCCATACAGCAACCCGGTGCTCAGCGTCTGCCCCAGCACCACCTTCGGCACGGCATTGCCGGCGCCGTCCGGCTCGAACAGACTCGCCGGATCGGACATTTCGATGGATGGCAGCGCCGCGCGCGAGCCCTTCACGATGCTCTGCAGATCCGCCGCCGCCGTCAGATTCGCCGCCGATCCCGACATCAGCAGCGTCCCCACACCCGGCTGCGTCAGCACGAAATTATTCGTCGCCGTCCGCACCACCGCCACGAAGGAGCCCTTCGAATTCATCGTGGCCGTCGAAATATACGTCGCGGCCGCACTGATACCAAGCACCGAAGTCGCGGTCTTAAAATTCCAGAGATACAGCGCCTCCGGCTTGCCGATGGCGGGAACGCCTTCGAACAGCACCCCAGCCGCGCTCGCGGCCAGCAATCGCGGATTCGGATTCCCCTGAATCAGCAGGTCCGCGAAATATTTCCCCAGACGGAACAGTGTCACATGCACATCGCCGGCCGTCAGATCCACCCGGATCGCGACATCGCCGCTCCCCGTCACAATCAGATCCTGAATGTCTTTCACTTTCGAGTTGAGAAACGTGTCGCCCACCGCGATGATCTTCTGCGGCGTTCCGCCCGCGCGCACCTGAAATAATCCCCGTCCCTGCGCCGACCTCGCGATGAAATAAACATTCTCCTGATTGTCGATCCCCAGGCCCTTCTGGCCCGCCCATCCCGCCACCGGTTCGGTATTGTCGAAGATGAACTGCAGCCGCCCCGGCGTTCCCGTCAGCGGCACCGACGGCAATGCCATCTCGGCCGACCACAGCAACTGCGGACTCACCGCCTGCCCCAGCGCGTTCCGCAACAGGAAGATCCCGTCGCGCGGGTCGGTCTGGTCCTGCGGGAGATAAAGCGCCTTGATCACGGCCGTGCCGTTGTCGTTCAGACAGTACGGCGTCAGCTGCATAAACGTCAGGTTAGCCGCCGGATTGCCGTTCGCGTCCGACCCTGTCGCGTTATCCAGCAGCACGTACTGCGTCACCGGCCCGCTGCGAGCCAGCAACGCGCCGTTCGCCCGGTCCCCGGCCTTGATCGCGATCAGCGCCTCCCCTTTCGCGTTCATCGCCACGGACTGGAATCCCGCGATCACGCCCCCCGGCTGCGGCGATGGAAAGCCGGTGGTGACCACCGCCTCCGAGTTCCCGCCCTGGTACGCAATCATCGCCGTGGACAGGCCATCCGCCGACGCGGTAAACGCCATCGCCCCCGACTCACTTCCCGTGAATACGCCCGGCGCCGGCAGCAGTCTCTTCGCCGTCACCGGATCGCTGGTCAGCAGCCGGTCGATCTGGTAATACTGCGGCAGCACCACCGACACGTGCGCCAGCACTTCGAAATGCGACGGCAGCGCCTGCAGCAGCGTGTAAGTGAGCTGCGCGTGAACCGTGTAGTTCCCCACGTCCGTGCTCGTGAAGACGCCGTTCGCGTCGATCGACGTGGTGCTTCGGATCAGATTCGGCCGCCCGTCCTCCGCTGTCAGATCCCAGCTGAAACCCGCGTTCGGAAGGGGCTGGTCGTTCACGTCGAAAGCGGTCGCGACGAAGGTCACGCTGTCGCCCGCGTTGACCGTCGCCGTCTGCGGCGTCAGCGTCACGTTCTTCGGCTGCACTTCCAGTTGCAGCGTGCCGAACAGCGTCCCCGCCTTCGAGGGCGATTCCAGTTTGATCCCGCCGGTGCCGAGTTGCAGACCCGTCACATTGCCGCCCGAATCCACCGCGAGAGTATCCGGATTCAGCGACGTCCAGACCCAGTCCGTCGCCGGAATCAGGTTGCCGCCGGCATCCCGCAGAATCGGCGTCAGCGTCATGGTCTCTCCGGCCAGCACCCCGGCTTTCGGCGCCCCGATGCTGAACACTTGCCCCGCCGCCGGCAGGCAAAACAACAGCGCGAACAGCAGGCGCCTCACGCGAACACCTCGTCCACCGGCGCCGGCGTGTCGGAGTTCCCGTTGTTGATCGGCGGCGTATATTGAAAAACCCGGCCGCTCGGCGTGCCCGTTACCGTGGAAGTCCAGTCGATGCCCAGCGCCGAATACATCGTCGCCACCACATCCTGCACATAAATGCTCCGGTTCGCCTTCCAGCCCGGATTGATCACCTTCCGGCCCACCGAATCTGTCTGTCCGATCACCCTGCCGCCGGCCACGCCCCCGCCCGCCAGCAGCGCGCACATCGCCGTCTTGTGGTGGTCCCGCCCGCCCTGCCCGTTCAGCGGCCCCGGCGTGCGCCCGAACTCGCCCATCACCACGATCATCGTGCGCGCCAGATCGCCCGATGCTTTCAGATCCGCCAGCAGCGCCCCCAGCCCGCGATCCAGTTCATTCGCCAGATCCCAGATATTGTTCAGCGCGCCCGCGAACGAATAACCCCGCGAGTACATCAGCTGGTGCGTGTCCCAGTTGCCGTGCCCCACGTTGATGAACCGCACGCCGTTGCGCGCCTGCACCGCCTTCGCCGCCACCAGCAGCGCCTTCCCGATGGCCGTGTCCCCGTACCGCCCGATATCGTCGCCCGAGCAGGCGAAGACGTCGCTGATGGAAGAGTCGTACATCGTCTGCCGCGCCGTGTCGTAGAACGCTTCCGTATCCGCCAGAGACGAATCCGCGCCCGGCAGCCGCGCCGGGTCCAGCGACCGCAACAGGTTGAACTTGTTCTGAAACCGCGTCTGACTCGCCGGCCCGTAGAAATCGTGCTGGAAGTAGGGATAGCCGCAGCCCGAGGTCGTGGTGGGTCCATAAGCGCCGCCCAAAAACGCCGCGCCCTGCCCCGCCGAACCGTTCAGCGCCAGAAACGGCGGGAACTTCTGCACGCCTTTCTCATAAGCCACCACCGCCCCGATGTGCGGCGTCTCCGCGTTGAACGCGGGATTCGACGAATGCGCCGTCCGCACCGCGAACTGCCCGCGCTCATGCGCCTCCTCCACGCTCTCCATCGACCGCACCAGGCAGATGTCGCCCGTCGCCCGCGCCAGATTCGGAAACAGCGTGGCGTTGATCGCCATCGCCCCCGACCCCCCGATCACATGCCCCGGCGGCCGGTACGCGTCCAGCTTCAGATCGAACGTATCCACATGGCTCGGCGCGCCCGCCAGGTTCACGAAAATGCAGACGTCCGCCGTGGACCGCGTGCTCACGCCGCCGCGCGACACCTGCGCTTTGCCCGGCGCCGGCAGCCCCGCCATCAGCCCGAAGGAGCCCAGGCCGAGCAGCAGTTCCCGCCGGTTCGGCCGCCAGTCGCTCCCGGCCCAGTGCGAATACTTCTTCTTCGTCCCCATTTGCGCGCCTTCTCTAATGACTGAAAAAGAACTCGGCCTCATTCAGAAACACCCACTGCAGGTCGCTCAGCCACTCGTCGCGCGCCGGGTCCGGCGGCGGATACGCCAGCGCCGCGGCTTTCTCGCGTTCGGTCGGCAGCCGTCCCAGCGTTGCCAGACAGATCGTGTTGACGGCCTCTTCATTGCCCGCCGTGGATGCCGCCAGCTTCGCCACCAGCGAACTCCCCAGCGCAAACCGGTTCCCGAACGTCCGGTCCGTCACCGGCGGCGCGTTCATGAAATAGAGCATCAGCGCGGGGTTCAGCGAGTTGTCCCGGAACGTCCGCCACCAGTCGCCGCGCCCGAACTGATCCAGGAAATCCCGGATGTAATTGTTCTGGTCGAGCCCCCTGGTTTCGTCGCTTCGCGGCTCGGACGCATCCGGCAGTTCGCCCGCGTAATACAGCGTGTGGTCGATGCCTTCCACGGTCATCGGCACCGGCGTGTTCGTCGCCGTGATCAGCGCGTCGTAAAGTTCTTCCGCCGTCAGCCGCCGGGGAAAGCTCTTCGCGAAATCGAGCGCGTGCAGCGGCGTCCAGTTCCCCGCATAACTCCCGGAAAGCCCGTAAGCCCGCGACTCCGTCATCAGCCGGATCAGCGGCGAAATCCGGTAACCTGTCGCGATGAAGTAATCCGTCAATTGCTCCAGCAGTTCGGGATGGCTCGGCTGCAGCGGCCATGGCTTTGACGGATCGGTGGGCCACGCGTCCTTCGGTGGATTCGCCGCGTCGATCCGCGCCATGTCGAACCCGTCCGGCGGATCCACAATGCCCACCCGGAAGAAATGCGTCCACAGATAATTCACGAACGCCCGCGCGAACTGCCGGTCGTTCACCACCGCGCCGGCCAGTTCCTTCCGCCACGCGCCCGTGGCCGGCGCGCTCCCGTTGAACAGATAAACCGGCGTGTATGGGCCACCGGTCCGCAGCGGACGCGGACCCGGGTTATTCGGATCCGCCAGCACGCTGTTGTAACCACCGCTGGTGCGGTCCGAGATATACCCGCGATAAATGCTGTTGGCCGGATCGCTCGACTCGAACAGGATATTCATCCGCGAAAAGTAGGCCGATTGCTTCCAGAAATCGAGCCGCGTCTTTTTCGAAAGGTAGAGATTGATCGCCTCCAGGTGGCCGCGCCCGTTGTGGCAGGAGATGCAGGTGGTCTGGACGCCCAGAAACAACGTGGTCACCCGGTTGGTCATCTCGTCCCAGGTGTCCTGAATTGGCTGGCTGTACTGGATGCCGCGCATGACGAAGTTCGGCGGCCCGGATTGGTGCGAGTCCCCGGCGGCGGTAATCAACTGACCGGCGAAATCCTGCCAGGAGCCGTCGTTCGTGACGAAATCGCGCACGGAGTTGTAGAAGAGCGTGCGCCCGGGGATGCCGATATAGCCGTAATAATCGCTGGTTACCTGAAAGCGGTCGATCAGCCAGTGTGTCCAGTAATCGATATACTCCTTCGAGCCGAACAGCCGGGCCAGCAGCGCGGCTTTTTTGTTGGGATCGGTGTTGGCGAGGTAATCCTGCACCTGTTGCGGCGAAGGGATATGGCCGGTGACGTCGAGCGTGACCCGCCGCAGAAACTCCGCATCCGCGGCGGCGTCGGCCGGCTGGATCTCGTCGAGCGCCATCTGGCGAAAGAGGCTGGTGTCGAGGAAGTTGACGTCGAGGGAGGCGTCGTAATCGGAGGCGGAACGCGCCCCCGCCGTGAAAACCGGCCGTTGCGGCGGACGCCGCGTGCGCGCAATCCCGCGCTGGTAGGCCAGCATCTGAGTTTCGGGATACGCGGGGCAGAAACCATCCTGCGCCGGCGCGAGCCCGGTCACAAGAAAAAGCAGGAGCCAACGCATGGTGCGTCAATTATAAACGGAAACCGGGGTTTTGTGTCCTGAAAAATACCGTTTTGGAGGAGGTTGGAAGGCCGGGGCGTGCGGACTGCCTCTCACTGATGAGTTTTGTCCGAAGCCGAACGGCGGCTTCCCATAAACGCATTCATGTCATCGGCCAGGGCCCGCCCCCGGCAGCGAAGAACATTGATCACCCCCTGCCCCCTCAATGGGGTTCTATCGCCACAAGGCGCTTCGGCGCCCTGTGGCCGGCTTGATTCCCGCACTGGCCGCGGAGTCCGGCCGCCGCGAAGCGGCAGGGCGGCGCCGTCGGCCAAAACGCGCGGAAAGGACAAACGGAAACTCTTCATCACCTCATCGACACATCGACTCCGATACGGTCAGGAAAGTCTCCATAAGAAAAATTCCTTAGTTGCCATCTTCCGTTCGTATAACTGAACTGGGCTGTGGCCTTGACCGTGTGTGAAAGCGATCCCGATGACTTGGGGCGAAAGCTGAATGAGGCAAGCGCAAAATTGCGTTGCGAATACGGGCCCTGACCGACATCGTCAACAGACACGAGCGCTCTCGACTCGTTGAATTCGGGAGCGCGTGAAATAAGACCCTGCACCTCCGCCTTCGTTAGTTCGGGTCGTCTGGGACTGCACGCCGCGAGGCCCAGCTCGAAGATCAGCACGCCCAACAAAGACCGGCGCAATGGGAATCCGCCAATACGCACTACTTGCAGAGACCTTGAATCTGCTCTACTGCACCGGCAACCGTCAGTGTCCTGCTCCGCAGCCTGAGCTTCCCGCTGCAGACTCGCCACCCTCCTCGCCGCATCGTACTGCACATTGCTCACCCACTGGTACTGCTGCTGCGTAACTCCCGTACCGGTCATCGTCACCGCCCGCCCCATCCCGTCGTACCCATACGTCAGCGCGCCCACCCCATAACTCATCGCCGATTTCGGCCCCGCCACGTCATACGTATACCCCACGTCGAAATTCGCCGTGTTCTGCCCCGCCACCTGCACCCGCTTCGTCGTCACCTCGCCCGCCGGATTGTACGCATACATCTCCGTCACCGTCACATTCGCCGCGCACAACAGGTACCGCGCCGCCGCCAAACGCTCCGTCGTATTCTGTCCGAACGTCGCATCATAAGGGTTCGTGTCATAAGAATAAGACACCCGCTGGCACCCGTCCTCCACATTGTTCTTCCCCGTCCGGTACCGCTGCGCCGTCGTCACCCTGGCCATTCAGGTTGTAACTCATCGTTTCCGTCGACGCTCCGTCATACAGAGAAATGCTGGTCGTTCGCTTGCTGAAGCCATACTGCGCGTTCGTCACCCAGGAAACGTCAGAGAAGTTAGCGTTCATCCGGAGTCAAAACGATCTCTCTATCGATTTCTTCCGCACTGGGGCAAGTCAGGGACAGTTGGAGAGCGCTATAGCCGGTTCTTGAGAACGTGATCACGCTGGGCTTCCCCTTCAGAACAAAGACCTCGACGCGCCCAAACTGATCGGTCATTATGGGCGTTGGATTTCCGTCGGAAGTCACTCGGACGCGATCAAGGGGCTGCCCCTTTGAGTTTCGAACCCGAAAGTAAGCCGAACAGCTACCCCTCCACACGTCTGCCGGGCACTCATTGAGTCGGACCGCCAGGTGTATGGGTCGACCTGGACGAAGTACAATGTTCGAAATTGTGACCGGATAGCAAAACCCATACCCGATGACAAGCTTGTGTGGCCCAAACCCAAAATCACAAATCCTCAATTCGGAGCCGTCTGCCTGCTCGTCAAAAACCCGCTTTCCGGATGAGTCCATCAGAAGAACAGGTGTGAGTCTGGCGGGGCGCCCATCGTGGGTCGAAATGGAAACCGAAAGAGCGCAAAACTCCCCCGCAGCCGCAGTTCCGCTAAAGATGCACAGTCCGACAGCCAGGCGGGCCAAATACGTCAGCGGAAAACGCGATAGGCTCAGCATTCGTGCCTCATTTTATGCAAGTGGTAATTAGCGCCTTTCTCATGGCGTCACGACTACTTTGCGATCCGGGTATTCTCCGTATGAAAAGTCCATCAGACGCCACGCCCCATCCCGGTAATAGAATCGTGCCATCGCCGCTACCGCCCCGTCAGAAGCCTGCGCTGGCATGGCATTGCGAAAGGAAAAGCGCACCAGGGCAAACTTACGGTCCAGCAAGTCCTTGCTCTGCCCGACCGCATCTATCGCCACCAGCCTTCGCGATTCGTTAAATGACCGCGCCGCGGAAATCAGAGTCGCCGCTTCCGATTTCACCAAAGGGGGGGCAGATAGCCCACAAGCACCTAAACCGACGGCCAGACAGAGCAGGATCGATTTGCCTGAAGTCATAGGTTTCGGCGGGTGTGTCGCATGCACAAGCTGGAGATTTCCTGGAGAGCTTCGGCAACCGAGATCGTCCTCCTGCTCAGATCGGCAGGCCAGCTGATTCCAGCCATTTGCCCGGTCGCGTTGTAACTTATGCTCTCCAGCCCACTCTCCCGCTGCATCGGATTAGCCAAAATCTCCGGTGACAACAATTTTACCCTTTTTTGATATTGCAAACAAAGGCTTTAGCCTCCGCCCCATCCCCGGCCCCTCATCGCCTCATGCCAAACTATCGCGTGTAGGGCGAGTCTGATGAAGACCTCTCCCCACACTCGCTCCTTGACAACCGCATATCTCCCACCCAAACCGCGCCCAGGCCCCGCCGAATCCCCCCAGCACGGCCTCTTTTCCTTCGGAAAAGAGGCCGTCCAAAATCGCGAAATCTCCAAACGAACCTAGATTTCCCAATAAAAACGCACTTTTCTCAACCCGGCGAACCTAAAACTTCGCCCCCGCGATCGCCGTCACCGCCGTCCAGTAAAACCGCAAATGCTTCCCCACCGAATCCTCCGGCATCCGTTCCTGATCGCTGTGCGCCCCGAACCCCTTCAGCACATCCTCATCGTCCCGCGCCGCGCCCACCCCGTAACACTGCACCCCGCGAGGCCGCAACTGCGACATATCCGTCGCCCCGGTCCCCATCAAAGGCAGACTGATCACCCCGTAAACCTGCTTATAAGACGACTCCAGCGCCTTATAAACATCCGAAGTAATGCTGCTCGGCGCCGCGGCCGGCCGCCGCCCCCCGGCCGCATTCTGCACAATCTCCACCGCCGGATCGTTAATCAGTTTCCGCATCGTTTCATAGAATTCCGGCAGATTCTCATCCGGCAAAGCCCGAATATCCAGCGTCGCGCTCGCCTCGGACGGCACCACATTCGCCTGAAACCCGCCCTGAATAATATTCGGAGAAATCGATGTATGCAGCATCGAATACGTCGCCGGCTCGTTATTCGCCAGATACTGCCGCACCGCCGCCGATTTCGCCGGATCCAGCAAATCCCGGAACCTCTTCGCATCCTCCGGATCGCTCACCTGCGCCAGCTTCTCGAAATACGTCCGCGTCGTGTCGTTCAAACGCATCGGCGGATCCCAGAACGCCACCTTCGCCACCGCCTGCGAAAGATGCGCGATCGCATTGCTCTGCGTCGGCCGCGACCCGTGTCCCGACGGCCCTTTCGCCACCAGCCGCACCCCCGAAGGCCGTTTCTCCATCGTCTGGATCGTCGCGAAACGCGCCACCCCGCCCCGTCGAATCACCCCGCCGCCTTCCGCCAGACAAGCCTCCGCTTCGATCTCCGGAAAATGCTCGCTCACCAGATACCCGATCCCCAGCCCGGAAGCGCCCTCCTCACCCGCCTCCGACACGAAAATCACATCGCGATCCAGCTTCGCGCCGCTCCGCTTCAGCAGCACCGTCGTCATCAGCGCCGCGAACAGATTGCTCTTGTCGTCCAGCGTGCCGCGCCCGTAAACATACCCGCCGTCCCGCGTGGCGCTGAACGGCGGAAAAGTCCACTTCGCCGCGTCGATCTTCACCGTGTCGCTGTGCCCCAGGATCAGCAGCGGCTTCTTCGAGCCGTTGCCCTTGATCCGCGCGATCACGTTCGGCCGCGCCGGATCTTTCGCCACGATCGTGACCGGAATCCCCTCGGCTTCCAGCGTCTTCTTCAGGAACTCCGCGACGCCGGTCTCGCTCGTCGTCGAGTCGATCCGGACCAGGGACTGATAAGCCTGCATGGCTTCCTGATCCACCTTCGGCCAGTCGATTGTTTGTGAGTAGGCAGGGCAGAGCCCCGCGAAAAGGAACAACGCAAACGCAGGCGGGAATCGCATTGCGACAGAATAGCAGGGCTTTCGTGCTATTCCGGACGGCCGTGCCGCAGTTCCGGCCCCGCATAATTCTCCGCGATCTCGCCGGCGCTGATTTCAATCTCCGAATTCTCCCGGATCACCCCGGCGATCTCTTCGTCCGTCCGCCCCATCGCCCGCAGCTGTTCGATTTCGTCACTGATCATACCGACGAACGCCTGCACCGGAAACTCCTCCGGCCCCAGACCGGCCAGCGTCCGCAGCGCCTTCTGGGCCTTAACTGCCTCTTCAAGTGAATAAACTTTGTCGGGCTGCATCGTTTTGCACCTCTCTGTGGTTAAGACTACCGCCCGCCCGTCCCGATTCAGTTTTTCTCCGTTACCCTGAAGCTGACGGTCGCCTATGCTCCCGCGCACCTTTGCTCTGGTACTGCTTCTCACCGCTCCTCTGAGCGCGCAACTCTCACAGGACATCGAACGCCGCATCACCGGCCTGATCGCCCGGATGACCCTCGAAGAGAAACTCGGCCAGATGTCGCAATCCACCGCGATGCAGATCCCCATCTCCGCCTCCATAAAGGAAGAGATCCGCCGCGGCCGCTGGGGCTCTTTCCTGAACGCCGGCGGACCGGCCGACCGCGCCGAAGCCCAGCGCATCGCCATGGAAGAGAGCCGCCTTCACATCCCCCTGGTCTTCGGACGCGACGTCATCCACGGCTTCCGCACCGTCTTCCCCATCCCCCTCGGCGAAGCCGCCAGTTGGGATCCGGACCTCATCGGCCAGGCCACCCGCACCGCGGCGCGCGAGGCCACCTCCGAAGGCATCCACTGGGCCTTCGCGCCCATGCTCGATATCGCCCGGGACCCGCGCTGGGGCCGCATCTCCGAAGGCGCGAGCGAAGACCCCTGGCTGGCCGCCGCAATTGGCACAGCCGTCGTTCACGGCTTTCAGGGCAACTCGCTCGCCGCCCCCGATTCCATGGCCGCCTGCGCCAAACACTTCGCCGGCTATGGAGCCGCCGAAGCCGGCCGCGATTACAACAGCACCTGGATCCCCGAATCCCTGCTCCGCGAGGTCTATCTCCCGCCGTTCCTCGCCGCGAAAGAAGCCGGAGTCGCCAGCTTCATGACCGCCTTCAACGCCCTGAACGGTGTCCCCTCCACCGGCAACGCCTTCCTGCTGCGCAAAATCCTCCGCGACGAGTGGAAGTTCGACGGCGTCGTCGTCAGCGACTACACCGCCATCGAGGAACTGATCCAGCACGGCTTCGCGGCCGACTCCGCGGACGCCGCCCGCAAGGCGCTGAACGCAGGGGTCGGCATGGAAATGGTGAGCACCGACTGGTTCGACCACCTTCCCCGCCTGCTTCGCGACGGACAGGTCGACATGAAGACCATCGACGAAGCGGTGCGCACCATCCTCCGCCTGAAATTCCGCCTCGGTCTCTTCGACCACAGACCGCAGCCCGTTGGCGAAGCGCAGATCACGGCCGAAGCGAAAGAGACCGCGAAGCGCCTCGCTGCGGAAAGCATCGTTCTTCTGAAGAACGGCAACGGCCTTCTGCCTCTGTCCCGCTCCATTTCGCGGGTCGCCGTTATCGGTCCCCTCGCCGACAGCGCGATGGACCAGATGGGCGCCTGGGCCATGGATGGCCGCCCCGCCGACGTCCAGAGTTCCCTCGCGGCGCTCCAACAGAAACTCGGCCCCGACCATGTCCTCTACGTTCCCGCTCTGAAGAACAGCCGCGACACCGACCACGCCGGTTTCGCCGCCGCCGAAGACGCGGCCCGCCGCGCCGATGTCGTCCTGCTCTTCCTCGGCGAAGAGCAGATCCTGTCCGGAGAAGCCCGTTCCCGCGCTTTCCTCGGTTTACCCGGCGCGCAGGCCGAACTGGTCCAGGCCGTCGCCAAAGCCGGCAAGCCGATGGTCGGCATCGTCTTCGCCGGACGCCCGCTCACCTTTCACGACACGGCCGCCGCCCTCGGCTCCGTCCTCTACGCCTGGCACCCTGGAACCATGGGCGGTCCCGCCATTGCCGACCTGCTCTTCGGCGATTCCGTCCCCTCCGGCAAACTCCCCATCACCTTCCCGCGCACCGTCGGGCAGATCCCCCTCTATTACGCGCACCTGAACACGGGCCGGCCCCCTTCCCTCACCGACCTCGGCATCCCGCTGGGCAACCCCGTCAACCCCACCGGCTACACGTCGAAATATCTGGACGTCGATTTCACCCCCGAGTACCCCTTCGGCTTCGGCCTTTCCTACGCCGATTTCGCAATCAGCAATCTGCGCCTCTCCACCTCCCGCCTGCTGCCGGGACAACGCCTGACCGTCACGGCCGATATCGAGAACCGAAGCAAAATCGCGGCGGATGAAGTGGCCCAGTTCTACATCCATCAGCGGACCGCGACCGTGAGCCGGCCGGTCCGTGAACTCCGCGGCTTCCAGCGCGTGCACCTGGGGCCGGGCGAAAAAAAGACCGTGACGTTTTCTCTCACGCCATCCGGACTGCTGCTGGAAGGTGGTCCGGTCGATGTCTGGGTCGCCCCGGACTCCGCGACCGGCGTCTCCGCCCGCCTGCTCATCGACCCTCGCCGCTGACCCTGCGATAGACTTTCATAGCCTTTGCCCACAAGGCCATCGTTATGAAACAGGCTATCGCAAAAAGCGCCGACATCCCGGAGGGCGGCCGCATCGTGATTGACATCCCCGGCGCTACCATCGGCCTCTTCCGCGCGGCCGGTTCCCTCTATGCCTACGAGAACACCTGCCCGCACCAGGGCGGCCCGGTCTGCCAGGGACTCCTGATCCCGGCCGTGGAAGAGCGCCTGAACAAGGACGGAACGGCCGCCGGCTTCCGCTTCGACCCTTCGGATCCTCGCGTCGTCTGTCCCTGGCACGGGTACGAGTTCAGCATCCTGACGGGCCGACACCCCGGCAACGCAGCCATCCGGCTTCGGTCCGTCCCGGTGTCCGAAGAAGAAGGAATCGTCTATGCCGAACTCTGAATTCCGCGAGCCCCACATCACCATCCACTCCGACACCCGCGAGATTCTGGCCAACGCCCGCCGCGACATCGACCGTTACGGCCTCCGCGATTACTTCATCGTGGACGTCGATTCCCACCATGTGGAACTGGACTCCTGGGACGAGATCCTGACCTATATCGAAGATCCCGTGCTGCGCCGCTCCGGCCTCAGCATGGCGGAGATGTGGCCCAACGCCAAACGCCTGGCCCTCAGTAACCATCCGCCGGGACTGACGTTTCAGGACGTCGGCGGCCGGATTCCGCACCAGGCGCAACTGGCCGAGCACGTGGACCCCGTACCCGGCGAACACCGGGACCTGACGCTCGTGCGGCGCGCCATGGATTCGATGGGCATCTCGCTCCAGATCGTCTTCCCGCAACCGATGCTGGAAGTGGGCCTCCACCCCAATCCGGACGTCGAAAACCAGCTGATCACCGCCTATAACCGCTGGTTCACGGAACGCATCCTGGCCCACGAGGCGCGGGTGAAATCGATGCTCGCCCTGCCCTTCAACAGCCCCGAAGCCTGTCTCCGCACGATTCGCGAATTCGGCGAAAAACCGGGTGTGGTCGGTTTTCTGGTGACCAGCCAGCGGCAGGCGCCGGTCTTCCGCAACGACTACATGCCCGTCTACCGCGAACTCGAAGAACGCGGCCTGCCGCTCGGCTTTCACGCCGGACCGGACTACTCCGTGGGCAAACAGATGAACCGCTTCGTCTCGGTGCATGCCATGTCGTTCGTTACCTGCAACATGGTGCACCTGACCAACTGGATCATCAACGGACTCCCCGAGCGCTTCCCCCGGCTGAAAGTGATCTGGATCGAGAGCGGGCTCGCCTGGCTGCCGTTTATGATGCAGCGGCTCGATCACGAGTACCTGATGCGCCAGTCCGAAGCGCCGCTGCTGAAGAAGTTGCCCAGCGAGTACATGCGCGAGATGTACTACACCTCGCAGCCAATGGAAGCGTCCAATATGAAGCTGCTCGAAGCTACGCTGGAGGCCATCAACGCCGGGACGCAGTTGCTCTATGCCTCCGACTGGCCACACTGGGATTTCGACGTTCCCGGCCGGATCGCCGGACTGCCGTTTCTGAGCGAACAGGAAAAGCGGAACATCCTCGGCGAAAATGCCCGGAGAGTGTTCCGCCTGTAACTAGCGCGGTTCGGTTTCCGCCGCGGCGACGCTGGACGCAGTTTCGGTCGGAGACGCACTGCCGGGCGGCGGCACGCTGGCGAGAAGAATCGGATAGGGGTCGATTGCGACTCCGCCGGACCACCGGCGCGCCGGACCGGTCAGGCTGACCGCGAAGTGCAGGTGCGGCGACGAGCGTTTCGCGTTGCCGGTCGACCCGACGTAGGCGATCACGTCCCCTTTGTGGACTTCCTGGCCCTCGTGCAGATTATTGGCGTAGTGATCCAGATGGGCGTAAAAGAAGCAGTATTCCTCGCTTCCGTCAAAGAGGTACACCGAGATCCCCCCCGACCGGCTGCGATACAACTTGCGAATCACCCCGTCGGTCACGGCCATGACCGGCGTTCCGCGCCGCCGCATCAGGTCGATAGCGTGGTGCGTATGGCCCCGCCGGTGGTCATTGAACTGACTGCGTAACTCCTTTGGTTTCACTTCGGCCAAGGGGTAGCCGATGTCCGGAAGTACGGGTCGTTCCGCGGCGGCAGATATCACCGGGATTGTGAAAAGGAGTACACCCAAGGCGATTCGCATGAATTCTGCATGGTATACCACTCGATTGCGTGGCGCCACTACGGAGCCAATTCAGCGGCCGCCTTTCGGATACTGATTGGGCGCGCCGGGCGTCGGAGCGCCGCTGATCACCTGCGCCCCGCCGGCATGAGACCGGGTCAACGCGCCGGCGAGCGTGATGCCGCTGCCGGAAACCTGCGCGCCGGCCGCGTGCGCGCGGGTGAGCGGCCCGACGGTGATGGTGGCGCCGCCTCGTCCGCCGGTGGTGGCGACGACAACCGCTGTCTCACGGTTCGCGCCGCTGTCGATCGTAACACTCTGGCCGGCGCTGAAGCCCATCGCGCCAGCCACGGGGATCACCGTCGCGCCAACGCTGGTCGCGGCGGCAATCGTGGTGGCGCCCGAGGTGCCCACCGTCGCAATCACGGCGGATTCGGCGTTCGCGCCCGAGTCGATGGTGATGGTCTGTCCCGCGGCGAAATCCGCCACGCCGGCGACTTTGATGTTGGTCGCGCCGGCGGCCGACGCGGCTGACATCAAGGTAGCGGGCTGCACCTGGAAATCGGTGCAGTTGCTGTCGGTATCCACTCCGTCCGCGGAACGGCCGGCGCTCCGGTTGAACGCGGGCGGGGGCGGTCCGAAGCCGCCGCCGGCGAGGGCGGGCGAAGGCACGCGGCAGCCCGCTTGTCCGGCTCCGGAGGCGGCCTGATACCCCTCCGCCGCCCACGGGTCGACCAGGAGGCCGTAGTTCAGGCTGTCCACCACGAGTCCGGCGGCATCGCGCAGCACCATGCTGCCCCCGCCGGCGGAGAGGGCGGGGCCTCCGAACCACTGGTTGGGCGCCGGAGCGCCTTGGTAGCCCGAGGTCGTGACCATGGCATTACGCACGGCCGAGTCGATCGGGTGGCTCTTCGTCAGAGGCCGGTCGAGCGTGACGCCGGTGCCGAGCGCCTGGACGGGCTCATTGCTCGAATGGGCGAAAGCCGTGGCCGGCGTGAAGGTGATGCCGGTTCCCCGGGCGCTGAACGGCAGGTTCGCCGCATGGTTGAAGCGCAGCGGCGCCGCGAGGTCGAGACCCGTGCCGGGATCCACCACCGGCTCGCCGATCCCGTGCACGCGGGCCAGAGCGGGTGTAAAGTCAATGCCCGCGCCGGTGGGTCCCGGCGAGCCGACCGAGGTGATAGTGACCGTCTCCCGGTTCGCGGGCGTACCGACGTTCATCTTGTCGCCGACCGCAAACGGCACCGGGCTCTGCTGTCCGCGACCCGGACCGTTCACGCCCCGGACCTTCAGATTCGTCGCGCCAACACTGGCTTCGGCCGTGAGCGCGGTGCGGATCGAGGGGGTGCCCACGCTCTTAACAGTGACCGTCTCGATCCCGTGGCCGACGCTGTCGATGTCCAGCCGGATCTTGTCGCCCACCGAGATGGCGGCGACCGCCGTGACCTTGATGTTCGTCGAGTCGGCGCGGGCGTCCGCTCCCAGAAACGCCTGCGTACCGGGCTTGCCGATCGCGGTGACGGTCGCGACTTCGTAGCTCTCCGTGGACCCTGCGGCGGCGGGATAGGTGGCCCCGTGGCCGATCGCGATTTTCTCGCCGACAGCAAAGCCCGCCACGCTTGTGACCGGGATGTTCGTCGAGCCAGCCGGGATCGTGATCACCGGGCCGTCCGGGAGTGGCTGCCAGAGAGTCGTGGCCACACCGGCGGCTGCTCCAAGGCTGACGATCTTACGCGACTCGGCGGCGGCACCGGAGTCGATGTCGAGCGTATCGCCGGCCGACATGCCGGTTGTGCTCCTGAGGTGAAGGGTCGTATCTCCGGCGCGCGCCGGGACGGCGAGTCCCGAAGTGGAAAGGCCCAGCAGGTAGAAGCCCTTCGCCTCGAGCTTCGTACCGGCCGGAATCTTCACCGCCGAGAAGACGGGCTGCTGGGCAGGGTGCTCGGTCAGGCTCCAGCCGGAGAGATCGGTTTCCCGGGCGCCGGCGTTGTAAAGCTCGATGAAAGTGTTCGTGGAGTTATCGGGCGAACTGATGCGGAACTCGTTAATCCTGACGGGGCTGACGCTTCGCACTTTCTCAACTGTCGTCTCGGATTGGGTCTTGCCGGTCGCCTGGTTCGTCCATGAAGCGGTGCCGATCAGATCGCCGTTAAAGGCTGTCGGACCCGACGTCACCTTGAACGTCGCGCTCACGCTGGCGCCTGGCGCCACCGGGCCGGCGATCGTGTCGGCAGCCGTGGAGGTCCACTGCTTCGAGGGAAGTGTGAGGCTCAGTTTGATGCCTGTGGCGGGCGCCCCGGTAGCGTTCGTGAAAGTCAGGGTGGTGTCCTGCGACGACCCCGGCGAGAAGGTCTGGAGTCCGGTGGGAGCGGCGGTTGCCGAAGCCGGCGCGAGCGTCAGCCTCGGCACGTCGTACCGGGCAGCGACGACGTTGGCCTGGATCAGTTGGTCGGTCGCATTCGAGGGGTAGGTGCCCGCGGCGGTCATCGCGCCTTCATAGAAAGTGCCCTGGGAGCCGACACTATTGTCGCCGCCGTTGCCCAGCAGAATGGCGCCCTGCTTGCGCATCGGGTCGTAGGTGGAGTTGATGCGCGGCCCGTCGAACATCACGGAAAGGGCACCCCGCTGCGCGTCGCCGCCCAGCGAAGCCCAGTGGTGGGGCTCGCCTTTGGCCATGGCGGTCACGAAGCGCCAGGTGATGTTGGGCAGGTCTTTGCAAAGCTTGGAGGCATCGTTGTTGACGCAGCCCACCAGATTGTTCTCCTGGTCGGTCATGATCCAGGGGCCGGGCGCGTTGCCGTGGTACCAGGCGGTGGCGTTGCCGTAATAGGTGGTCTCCATGGTGCCGTTATCGTCGTCGCGGCTGTCAATCTCGGCATTGCCATAGTCGAAGCAGCAACCGGAGTTGTAGTGGTGGCCGTTGATCACCCAGTATTGACCCTCGGCCTGATCGTCCACGGCGGTGCCCTTCGCGTCGTTCTGACGGAGTCCCATGCCCGGCTCGATGAAGACACCGTAGACTTTGTGGCCCATGATGGTCACCGGCGCCATGTCGGCCACCGGGAGGTTGTTGAATCCACCCATCGCCGGGCCGCTGAAGCCACCGCGGGGCACCTGAATCAGATCGTTGTGTTTGGGCGACTGGTCGTAGACTTTGGAAATCCAGCAGTAGGTGTTGGCGCAGAACCGGTCCTGGGCGGCGGCGTTGGCGTAGCCGCCGGCATCCGGGACAGGCGAGTCGGAGGGCTGAACGACGCCGATGTCGAGAGTCTTCCGGTCCGACTGGCGAAGGACCTGGTAGAGCGGTCCGTTATACGAAGAGTAGAGAGCGCGGGTGGTGCTGTGGGCGGCCGCGCAGGGCGCGCCGGCCGAAGCATAGATGTCGCAGGGGCCCTGCGGCCGCGGCGGGGCGGCGGCTGCCAGGACGGCCAGTGTGAGGATGACGGCAGGCACGGTAATTCTCGTGTTCATATTCTTCCGAGCCAGTATATGTCCGATTCAGGTGCAGGCGAAGTTACGACCGGGCGCCTTCCAGCATCACGGCCGAGACCGCGTGCAGCAGTTGCTCCCAGGCCGCGCGGGTTTCGCGGCTGAATTCACCGCCCAGCGCCTGTCCGAAGGCCCAGGTGAGCGCGGCCGTGAGGACCTGATAATGCTCCGGCTGAACTTTGTAGCCCGTGTGTTTTTGGCCGAGTTCGAGCAGCATTGGCCGCAGCTGGTCGAAGCGGTCGAGCGCATCGACCACGGCGGTCAGCATGTCGGTGAGTTTGCGAGCCTGGGTCCGGATGTCGACTTTGAACATGTCGCGGGTCTGTGGCGCGAGTTCGAAGAGACGTCCGTAGAACAGGACGACAACCGAGTCGGAGTATTCGCAGACCGAGGCGAAACTTTCGCGGACCAGCCATTTCTGACGCGGAGTGAGGGCCAGGCTCATCGGAGCGCCTCTGCGGCGTGAATCGTGGCTTCCATTTCTTTGCGGAGCGGCGCCTGAAAACCCTGGAGTTTTTCGAGCGCCTTCCATTCGTCGAGCGACCGCCGGTACCAGTCCTTCGCCGCAGCGGGGTTTCCGAGGAGGGCGTGCACGGACCCGGCAATCCGCCACGCGCGGGCGACGTTGGCGCGCCGCAGCGAGGGGGCGGGATAACGGGTATCGACCGACCGGCCGACGGCGAGGACGGTTTCCAGAGTGGCAAGGGCGCCGGCACTTTCGCCCGCGCGGGCCTGTTCGACCGCCAGGGCGAAGCCTGCGACGAGCAGACCCTTCTGCACGGAGGCATCTGCCGGAGCGTTCCGGAGGTAGTCTTCGGCGGTGGCCATCGCCATCCGGTAGTAGCGGATGGCGGCGGGACGGTCATGGCGGCGGAGCGCGAGGGCTCCGAGATCGGCCTCGGCCCAGGATTTGTAGCTGGCGATGTTGCCGGAACGCGGATTCTCTTTGGCTGCTCGCGCGAGGAGAGACTCAGACTCTTCCAGGCTCTCGCGCTTCCCTTGCCCCTCGGGCGCCACCAGGCTGAGCCGGAGCAGCGCGATGCCATGATCGGCGAGCGCGCGGACGTCGGCGGGGTCGGCGTCATGCAGCGATTTGGCCTGGGCCACCATCTGGCTGTACGCGGCGAAGGCGCCGGGCAGGTCGCCGAGGTTCTCGTATTCGGGGTTGCCGAGGACATCGCCGATATGCCCCCAGGACAGCATGGACTCGCGGCGGAGGACGGGGTCGGCGGGGTAACGGTCGCAGAGTGTCTTCAGGATGGCGGCCTGCGCGCGGAAGGCGGAAAGCGCCTGGCGCGTGTTCTGCACGGTCAACTCGAGCGAGCCGGAAGCGCTGAGAACGTCGGCGAGTTCGCTCTGCGCGTAGCGATCGGCCGGCCGGGCTTCTGCCACGGTGCTGAGCAGGCGCAGGGCGGCGGCGCATTCGGTCCGGGCTTCAGGGAGGCGGCGGTCGAGTTGGGAAAGGCGGGCGAGCAGTTCGTGGAAAAGGCCGGCGGAGCGGGTGGCATCCAGATTGGCGGCGGGATCGGCGGGGTGGGCGGCCAGCAGGGTTTCGGCGATTCGAAGGCCGGCGCGCGCGGTGGCTTCCGCATCTTTAAACTGGCCGGTTTCGCGGAGGAGGAGGGCGATCTGCTGCAGGGTTTCGATGCGCTCGTCCGCCGCCTGACGGTCGGCGGGGGAGTGACGCAGGAGTTCGGCGAGGAGCGCGTCGGCGGCGCGGAAGCTGGAAAGCGCGGCGGACGTTTCGCCGAGATTGGCGGTGCCGGTACCGCCCTGTACTTCGCCGATCCGCAGGTAGGCGGCGGCCAGTTCGCGCTTCAGTGCCCAGTCGCCGGCCGATTTTCGGGAAAGACCGTTCAGGTATTCGACGCCGATGCTGGTGATGAGATGCCGAATGCGCGTGGCGCCCGGAATGCCGCGGGCCGCTTCGTCGACATCGAAGACGAAGGTGGTGGCGAGCTTTTTCGCGTCCCGGAAACGCTGGTCGGCAAGGCGCGCTTCCTGCAAGGCGACGATGGCGCCGCCGAGAACGGCGCCCGCGGCAACGGCCGTTAAGGCGACCACCACGTAGTTCCGGCGCACGAACCGGCGAACGCGGTAGGCGAGGGAGTCCGGCCGGGCGATCACGGGACGATGCTCGAGGAACCGGCGCAGATCGTCCGCCAGATGTTCGGCGGATTCGTAGCGCCGGGCGGCGTCCTTCTGCAGGGCGCGGAGAACGATGTTATCGAGGTCGCCCCGCAGACGCCGGGAGAGCGCGCGCTCGGAGACGGCCTCACTGGGCGCGGTGACGGGGTCCAGGCAGATGGCGCGTTCGAGAGCGAGCGGGCTGCATTGTTCGATGCGGTGCGGCCGGACGCCGGTGAGCAGTTCGTAGAGGACCGCGCCCAGGGAGTAGACGTCGGACGCGACGGTGACGGGTTCGCCAAGGATCTGTTCGGGGCAGGCGTAGTCCGGGGTCAGCATTGATGTTTCTGTGTGGGCCGCTTCCGTGTCGGCGAGTTCAGAGCGGCCGGCCACCAGCAGCTTGGAGATGCCGAAATCGAGCAGTTTCGGCGTCCCGTGACGGTCGATCAGGATGTTAGCGGGCTTGAGATCGCGGTGCACGACGAAGTTGCGGTGC
This sequence comes from uncultured Acidobacteriia bacterium, assembly GCA_903851195.1. Lineage (GTDB taxonomy): Bacteria > Acidobacteriota > Terriglobia > Bryobacterales > Bryobacteraceae > BOG-234. Next base: position 345,999 of record CAINNJ010000058.1, on the reverse strand, counting down.
GCGAAGTGGACGGCTTCGCAGACGGGCAGAATCAGGCGGACTCGGTCTTCGACGCTCAGGGCCCGCTCGGCGGCGTAGCGGGTGATCCAGGCGCCTTCGATGAACTCCATGACGAACCAGGGGACGCCGTCTTCGGTGGTGCCACCGTCGAGCAGGCGGGTGATGTTGGGGTGTTCGAGGCGGGCGAGGATCTGGCGTTCGCGGCGGAAGCGGCGGAGGATGAAATCGGTGTCGAGGCCGGGGCGCACCAGTTTGACGGCGACTTCGGATTCGTACTGATCGTCGGCGCGAACGGCGAGATAGACGGCGCCCATGCCTCCGGCGCCGATTTCGCGGATGAGCCGGTAGGCGCCGATGCGGCGCCCTTTCATGCGGGACTCCCGCGCGACGTCGCCGGCGACGGTGAGAACGGCGCGGTCGATTTCGGCGACGACAAAGCCCTCGGCGACGCGGTCGCTTTCGAGAAGGGAGGCGACCTCGGCGAGCAGTTCCCGGTCGCCGGCGCAGGCTTCTTCGAGCCAGCGGGGAAGGGTTTCAGACGGCTGGTCGAGAGCGCGGCAGAAGATGTCCTGGACCCGTTCCCAGCGTTTCGCTTCCGCCGGCAAAGTCAGGCTCCGACTTTCCTTGCGGCGACCTCGCGGTGGAGCCAGGCTACGGCGGTGCGCTGTTCGCGGACGACGGTGGCCGAGGAAATTCCGAGGGCCTGGGCGACTTCTTCGAGGTCGAAACCTCCGAAATAGCGGAGCTCGATAACTTTGGCCTTGCGTTCGTCGAAGGCGGCGAGAGCGGTAAGGGCGTCGTCGAGTTGTTCGATCGAGGTGGAGGGAGACGCGGGTGTGCCGTCGAGGGCTTCCTGAAGGGGGATTTTTTCGGCGCCGCCGCCGCGTTTGGCGCTCTTATTCCGGCGCGCGTGGTCGACCAGGATCTGGCGCATGAGATGCGCGGCGACGCCAAAGAAGTGCGCGCGGCTTTCCCAGTCCTGAAGTCTTTGCGCGACCAGGCGGAGATAGGCTTCGTGGACGATCGCGGTCGGCTGCAGAGTCATGGCCGAGCGCTCGTCGCGGAGATAGCGGTCCGCGAGGCGGCGCAGTTCTTCGTAGACGAGAGGCACGAGCAGGTCGAGAGCTTCCTTGCTGCCGTTTTTCCATTCGAGCAACAGGCGTGTAACGGCCTGTTCGGGTTGGGGGACGGGCGCTGACGACATCCTTTTTTCCCATGATATCGCCCGAATTGCACCGGTAATCGTATCCGATTCAGTTTCGCGTCGGTGTAAGTGGAGCGAATTCGTTCTCCATTTAAGCGACCGACTGCGACGGGCGCGGCCCTTTTTGCGTTCGTGATAGGCTAACTGCCGGGATAGCAGATCTATGAAATCGACCGGATTCAGAACGCGAACCGCGATGGCCGCGGGCCTGGCGGGTTTATTTGTTTTCGTTGGGAGCGCACAGCCGCCCGCGGGCGGGCAGGGTCGTGGCGGCGGGGGACGCGGCGCCATGTTCGCTCCGCTGTTTGCGGCGTTCGATGCGGACAAGGACGGCACGGTGTCGCGCGCCGAGATGAAGTCGGCCTTCGACGCCTGGTTCACGAACTGGGATACCGCGAAGACCGGCGCCCTGGCACAGGAGCAGATTCAGCCCGGTCTGAATGGTCTGTTTCCCGCTCCTCCGGCGCAACCTGGCGGGATGTCACGTTTCAATCCCGCCGGCAATACGACGCCGCTGGTGGCCACGCAGTCGGAAGTGGATGCGATGATGGCCGCTCTGCCCGCCGCTCCGGGCGCGAAGCCGGCGAAGGCGCGCAAGGTTCTGGTGTTCGGCCACACCGGCGCGGGCGGGTTCGTGCATGCCTCCATTCCTCTGGCCGCGAAGACCGTTGAGGCCCTGGGAAATCAGGGCAACCTGTGGACCACCACCGTCAGCTACGATCCCAAAGACATTACCGCGGCCAATCTGAAGCAGTACGACGCGATTTTTCTGGACAGCACGACGGCTTGTTTTCTCGACGATGAGGATCCGGCGGTGACGGCCGCGCGGCGCGCCGCTTTCCTCGATTTCGTGCGCAGCGGCAAGGGGATTGCGGGTATCCACGCGGCGACGGACTCTTACCACTCCGATTGCGTGGCGGCGTTTGTGGCGGCGAAGCGCGTGGTCCCGTCGCCTTTGGCCTCGACGCTGGCCACGCAGTTTCTGGCGCAGGGCGATAAGGACGGCGACCGGAGCGTGAGCCGCGCCGAGTTCGCGTCGCTGGCGGATGCGTGGTTCGACAAACTGGACACCGAGAAGAGCGGGAAGATCAGCCGGGCGGATTTCGAGGCGCGTTTCCCCGGCGTTGCGATGGCGGGTCCGGCGGGCGGCGGGCGCGCGGGCGGCGGCGGGCGTGGCGGGGAAGCGGCGCCGGTTCTGCAGTGGCCGGAGTTCAATAACCTGATCGGCGGGTTCTTTAAGTTCCACTGGTCGGATCCGCAACTGATCACGGTGAAGATCGACGATCCGAAGAGTCCTCTGACGACGATGTTCAAAGGGCAGGAATTCGAGATTCACGACGAGACGTATACGTTCGCGCAGGATTCGTTTTCGCGAACGAATGTGCATGTGCTGACCAGCATCGATTACGGGAAGATGAGCGACGCGGACAAGGCGAAGGAATCGAATCCGCGCAGCGACGGCGATTACGCTCTCAGCTACATTCGCCGCGAAGGGAAGGGCCGGGTGTTTTATGAAGGACACGGGCACAGCGCGCGGGTGTATGCGATGACGCCGATGCTGGAACATATCCGCGCCGGGATTCAGTATGCGCTGGGAGATTTAAAGGCCGACGATTCGCCTTCGAAGAAGTAAGAAGGCGGAGAGTGGCAGGGGGCCGGCCGGAGATTTTCCGGCCGGGCTCGCCAGTTGCGGTCCGAAAAACTTCAAATCACGGCGAGCGACAGGCACGCCATGGTTCCCGCGGCGATGGCCACTCCGTGAGGCATGGTGAGCGCGCGCGAGTCCTTCACATCCAGGTGTTTGTGACGCTGAAAGGGCGCTCTGCCATGCGCCAGTTCCTGCACGAGGAAGAAGGTGTTCCAGAGCGTGGTTTTGAGCCGCCCTTTCCACAGCACGCAGAGCAGCGCGAGCACCCCCCCGGCCACCGCGCTGGCCATGAATATCAGAAGCCAGTGTCCCGGTCCTACCATCGCTCCCACGGCAGCCATGAGTTTGACGTCTCCCGCTCCCATCGCGCGAAGGCTGTAGAGCAGCAGGTAAAAGCCGAAGCCCAGGATCATACCCAGCAGGGAATTCTTCACTCCGGCCCATCCGGACGTGATCGCGTTCAGAAACAGCCCGGCGGCCGCGCCTGAGAAAGTGAGCCAGTTTGGAATCCGGCGGCGGTGCAGGTCCGTCACCGCGGCGGCGAGGACGAGCGTTGTAACCAGTGTGTGCGTGGCGGAATCGAAGGGCATCATAAGTTATTCATCTCAGCTTTTTGGGGGCTCAGCTTTGTTTGCTGCTCAGATTCTTTGGGGCTCAGTTTCTTTGGGGCTCAGTTTCCGCGCGCACCGGCGGCGCGGTAAACGGCGTGTGCGGTGAAAAGCGAACGGAACCATCCTCGGCCTCTTTCAGCAGCCGGTACAAGAGTCGGTTGCGGGGCAAGCCCTGCTCCACGTGATCGACACCCGCGCTGGTGATGGCATAGCTGCTGTCTTCGGTCTGGCGCACATAGGCCTTGTCCTTCAGATACCAGACCGTGAACAGGAGATGCTCCCGCGCCGAGACCATCATCTGTTCCAGCTGCAGCAGCGACACGCCGGGCTCCTCGGGATTGACGCGGCGGCGATCGTAAAGCAGGCACAGCAGGCCCAGCCGGCGGTTGGCCTCGCCGTCGATTCCCGTGGCGAAATCCTGCAGGTTAAACAGTTCCACCGGAAGGGTCTGCTGAACGCTGTACTCGTCGTCGTATCGGGCGCGCCGTTCCGGACAGCTCAGGACTTCATACGCCTGCTTCAGCCGGAGAAACCGCTCCAGATCCCCGGTGTTCGGATTATCGGGATGGCAGCGGCCGGCCAGAATGTGGTAGACGCGCTGGATGGTCTCCTGCTGCGCTTTCGGGCTGATCTGCATCAGCTCGTAATAATCCACAAAGGGTGCGCCCGTGCGCTGCATTACCGGCCTCCGGAAAAGATCTCGGTGATCTGACTCGCAATGGTGATGGCGGCGGGCCCGACCGTCACCAGCATCATGCAGGGCATGATGAAAAAGAAGATCGGGAAAATGAGTTTCACGCCGACCTTGGAGGCCCGCTCCTCGGCTTCCTGATGCCGCCGCCGGCGCAGGTATTCGGCGTGCGTCCGGAGGGCTTCGGCCATGCTGGTCCCGAAGCGGTCCGCCTGGGAGAGAACGGCGACGAATTTTCTCATTTCCGGTTCCTGAGTACGGACGGCCAGGCCTTCGAGCGCCTCTTTCCGGCGCAGACCGGCGCTGACCTCCGCCGTGAAGAGACTGAACTCCGCGCAAAGTTCGGGATGCACCATCGAGAGATGGTGCGACACGTTCCGGAAGGAACGGTCGATGGTTAGTCCGGCTTCGGCGCAGACGACAATCAGATCCAGGGCGTCGGGCAAGGCTCCGCGGAGTTTCTTTTGCCGGAGCGTGACTTGTCTGGCGAGAAAAAAGTCGGGCAGCCGGAAGCCGGCCAGAAGGCCGATCGCAATGCCGGTGAGCCGCAGGAGCAGCGCGCCGGGGAAGTGCGTTTCGAGCAGCAGCATCGCCAGGGTGACCGCGCCCATCGCCAGCAGCTTCAGCCCGTAGAGAATGGTCACGGCGTTCGGCTCCCGGTAGCCGGCCGCGAGCAATTTGAGTTGCAGGGCGGAAGCCGCCCCGGAGGGCGGCGGAAGTTTGCCCGCCAAGGCCGCCGCAGCCCGGAAAATCGCGGCATACAGCCCCTGCAGGGCGCCGGAAGACTGGCTTCCGGCATCGGGCGACGGCGACTGCAGTGTTGGCACGGGATCGATGTTTTCATACAGGCGGCCTGCCAGGACGTAGCGCCGGTAGCCGAACACCCCGATCATGGAACCGAGGATCAGGAAGGTAACGACAGCGATCGGAAGTGCCATGTTTCAGACCTCGATGCGGATAATCCGCTGCATCGCGAGATAGCCGAGAAGCTGCGAAACGACAGCCGCGGCGAGAAGGTTCCGGCCCACCGGACTGTCCGTCATCGCGTCGATATAGGCAGGCGAGAGCAGTTTGAGCAGAATCATGGTCGCCACCGGCAGGCACGTCAGAACCCGCGCCGTCAAACGACCCTGTCCGCTGGCCGCCCTCACCTTTCCCCGCAACTGCATGCGCTCACGAACGGAAACGGCCAACTTCCCGAGCACCTCGCCCAGATTACCCCCCGTCTCGCGTTGCAGCAGCACGGCGGCGACGAAGAATCGGACTTCGGGCAGCGGCACGCGCCCGATCAGCCGGTACAGGGCTTCCTCCAGTCCGGCGCCGAGCGCCATTTCGCGGGTCAGCTTCAGGAACTCCGGTTTGAGAGGATCGCCGATTTCACCCGCCAGCAGTTCGAGGCCAACGGAAAAGGCATTTCCCGCACGGACCGACCGGGCCAGAAATTCGAGCGCGTCGGGAAACTGCTCTTCCATGGCGGCGAGCTTTTTATCGCGGGAGTTCGCCCGGGCCATACGCGGGAGCGACCCAATTACGACGGCCGCGAGAAAGGGCGCGGAAGGCCCGAGAATGCCTTCGAGCCATCGCCCCAGAGCGAAGCCCGCCGCGCCCGCTCCCATGGTCAGCAACCAGGAGCGCAGGTTGAGGAAGCGGGAAGCCGGGGCGCCGGCCGCAACGGCGGTATCCGGCAGCGCGGGCGCTTCCACCTGCAGCTTGAGCGCATCCGCCTGCTGCTTGAGCGCGTCCGCCTGCAGCTTGAGCGCGTCCGCCTGCTGCGCGGGCGCTTCCACCTGCAACGCGGGCGCGCCCGCCAGCAGCCCGGCCGTTGCCTGCGAGGTCCCGCCATGCGGGCCGATACCGCCCATCAGGCGGCTCAAGCGGCGGTTCGCCTCCACCTGCCACCAGACCAGCGCGGCGGCCCCGAAAATCACGGCGAACGCGGCAAACAGAAGAGTCCAGAGCAGCATGGGCGCTTATCCGATCTCCACAACGGCCTGGAACAGAGAGCCTGGCAGGTTGAAGCCGGCGGTCCGCAGCGTCTCGCAGAATTTCGGGCGGATACCCGTGGCCCGGAACTGCCCCGTCACCCGGCCATTGGCGAGCACGCCCTTCTTTTCGAAAAGGAAAATGTCCTGCGTGGTGATGGTGTCCGATTCCATGCCGACACACTCCGTGATGTGCGTGACGCGGCGGGTTCCGTCGCTGAAGCGCGACACGTGAACGAACAGATCGACGGCCGAGACGATCTGCTGGCGGATCGAGTGCACGCTCATGCTCGCGTTCGCCATGCCCATCATCACTTCGAGCCGCGACAGGCCGTCGCGCGGGCTGTTGGAGTGAATGGTGGTGAGCGAGCCGTCATGGCCGGTGTTCATGGCCTGCATCATGTCGAGAGCCTCCTCCCCGCGCACCTCGCCGACGATAATCCGGTCGGGCCGCATGCGCAGCGCGTTGATGACGAGCTGACGGATATGAATGGCGCCGTTGCCCTCGATGTTGGCGGGGCGGGTTTCCATGCGCGCCGTGTGGATCTGCTGCAGCCGCAACTCGGCGGCATCCTCAATGGTGACGATGCGCTCGTCTTCGGGAATGAAGGAGGACAGCACGTTGAGAATAGTGGTTTTTCCCGCACCGGTGCCGCCGGAAACGACAATGTTCAGCCGGGCCGTGACGCATGCCTGCAACAGTTCCGCCATGCCCGCGGTCCACGCCAGATTGCGAACGAGGTCGGCGCTCCGCAGCGGTGTCTTGCCGAAGCGCCGGATCGACAGCATCGGCCCGTCCACCGCCACCGGCGCGATCACCGCATTCACGCGGGAACCGTCGGGCAGGCGCGCATCCACCATGGGCGACGATTCGTCGATGCGCCGCCCCACCCGGCTCACGATCTTCTCGATGATGCGGATCACGTGCGCGGCGTCTTTGAACTCGACCGGGGTGCGCTGGAGTTTCCCCCTGCGCTCCACGTACACCAGTTTGGGCGTGGTCACCAGAATGTCGGAGATGGTCGGGTCGGCAAGCAGCGGTTCGAGGGGCCCGAGGCCGAACACTTCATCGAGCACTTCGTCGAGGATGCGCTGCCTCTCCACCGCGTTCAGCAGCGCTTCCTCCTCGTCGAGCAGCTGCGAGAGCGCGATGCGGACTTCCCGCCGGACCCGGTCTTCCGGCAGCGCGAGGACCGCTTCGAGATGCACGCGGCCCAGCAGTTTCCGGTGGAGCGCGAACTTCAGTTCCTGATAGTCGGCGCCCCCGGCTCGCGGCTCCATGATCCGGTCCACCCAGTCGCTCTCCGAGGCGACCTGCAGACCCGTCTGACCCGGATAAGACATTTATGCGGACCTCCCGAAAGAGAAGAACCGGCGCGGCTTCTTTTCCGCCGGCGCGAGACCCGCGAGGCGGGCGGCGAACCTGCCCAGCTGCGTGCCGAGTTCGCAGTTGGCCCCCAGCAGCCGCGGCTCCGAGTACGCCTCGGTCAGCCGCTCGTAATCGTTCGGGAGAACGGAATGAATCTCGTGGCCCATCAGTTTCTCCAGTTCGGGAAGCGGCATCCGGGCTCGTTGCGGCATCCGGTTAATCACCAGCTTCAGACGCTTCGCGCCGAAGTTCCGCAGAGGCGCCGAGTGCATGAGCTGCCTCGCCTGGCGCAGCGCCGGCAGTTCGTGGGTCGCCACCAGCACCAGCGTGTCGAGCGAATCGAGCACGTCGAGCAGCATGGGCGTGGTTCCGTGACCGAGGTCGAGAATGGTGAAATCGTAGTGCGTCCGCCAGAACCGGAGCATCTTCGGCATTTTGCGCGACGCCGGCAGGACGGGACTGGGCTGGTCGGCGGGCGCGGGCATCACGTCCAGCCCGGCGGCGGTGGTCCCGACCAGTGCCTTCCAGAGCTTCCGATCCATGCGGTGCAGGTTCTGCAACGCGTCGTCCACGGTATACCGCGCCGGCGTCTGCAGGATGGTTCCGATGATTCCGGAGGCGAAGTCGAGGTCCGCCAGCAGCACGTCTTTGCCTGCCGCCTGGCGCAGATATCCCGAGGCATGGCAGGCGAGCGTGGTCGCGCCGCAACCACCCTTGGCCGACACGAAGCCGATCACCGTGCCGGAGGACCGGTCCTGCGGCCTGAAGCGTTCGCAGTCGGCGAGAACCCGGCGGAGGGAGTCCGTCACGGCGCCCGGCTCGAGAGTGCCCGATCCGGAGGCAGGATAAATAAACTCGGCGGCGCCGGCGCGCATGGTTTTGAGAATCAGTTCGGGGTCCGCGCTGTCGCTCACCGCGATCACGCGGGGCGGGTAATCGAGGCGGGCAAGGCGCGTCAGCGCCGCCGCCGGGTCGCCCGGCAGACCGGACAAACCGAGGATCAGAATCGCCGGCCGCAAACGTTCCACCGAGGCCAGCAGATCCTCTATAGTGCCGGCGGCGCAGTTCGGTTCGACCACGGGCACCGCCATGCGCTGGAGCGCTTCACAGATCTGGCCGCGCAGGTTGGCGTCGGCCACGGCGACGACCGTGGCGGTATCCGTGGCGATGTCCGGCGCTGCGTCCGTTGCGGCGTTGGGGTGAGCCGATAAGATCGTTGGCACTAAGATCGTGGGCGTCATACTATTTTTTCTCTTTAAAAAGCCCGGTCAGGCCGGCTGCGGTATCCTGCGCCGGCTGCACCGGGGAGTTCTTTTCGGCCGGCACGAAAGGCACCTGCGGCAGCACGGGAAGCGGCCGGTCGTCCGCCGGATTGGCCTGCAACGAGCTTGAAGCGCCCCCTTTCAGGAATTCCTTCGGCATCGCGACCGCCGGCGGAACGGCCCCGGCGGGAATGGGCAGCACCAGTTCGGGAGTGACCACCACAAGGAGTTCCGAATGGTTTCTGACGATCGACTCCGACTGGAAGAGCTTGCCCAACAACGGGATGTTGCCCAGCCCCGGAACCTTGCTCAGATTTTCGGTGACCCGGTTATCCAGCAGACCGGCGATGGCGAAACTCTGGTTGTTCTCCAGTTCGATCTCGGTTTTGACACGCCGCACGGAGATGCCGGGGATGTTGAATCCCTGATACGTCAGGCCGTTGGCGTAGTCGAGCGAACTCACCTCGGGAGCGACCTCCAGCCGGATGGTGCCGCGAGGGGTGACAGCCGGAGTGAAGTTGAGACGGATACCGAACTCCCGAAACAGGATGGTGACGTTATTCGCGCCGGCCGCGGAACTCTGCACCACCGGATAGGGAAACTCGCCGCCGGCCAGAAAGCTCGCCTGCTTGCCGGCGGTGGCCAGAACGTTGGGCTCGGCCAGAATCTGCACCAGGCCTTTTGCTTCCAGAGCCTGGATGGTGGCGCCCAGATTCAGGTCCGGCCGGAAGAGAAAGACGTTCAGGGCATTGGACAGCGTGAAGGTCTCATTGACTTTGTTGATGACGCCCGGCGTGGGAGCGCTGAACTGCTGCGTCGTCAGGCTGCCGGAGGTATTTCCGGCGCCGGTGCTGAAGAGGTTCGCGCCCAGACCGATACTGGCGGTGCGATCGATGTCCGCAAATCTCACTTTCAGCAGGACCTGCGGTTCAGCCGGGGGGGTGGCGACCGTCATCAGATTCACCGGCTTGCCCAGAATGCCGGCGATCGCCATGGCTTTCTCGCCCTCCGCCTGATTTTTTACCTGACCGCGCAGCAGCACCGTCTTGTCGTCGACATCGGCTTCGATCGCGCTGCCGAACTCCGTCTTTAAACGCTGCCGGAGCATTTCCACCTTCGCGGCCGACGGCTCGACCCGCACGTCGTAAGACTGCCGGGCGCCGCCGTTGCGCAGCCAGACGATCACGCTCGTTTCACCCGGCGCCTTGCCGTTCAGCACGATCTCACGCTTCGTCACCGCGACGGCTTCCACAATGTCTTCCGTCGCGACGGCGACGCGTTCGAGATCCGCGGCGGTATCGATCACGAACGACTTGCCCGCCGTGAGGGTGATTTGTTTGCTGTCGGCGGCGGACAGCGGTCCCGCACCCAAAGACAGCGCGGCGATGAGGGAAACGATTTTCATTTTTTGGAATCCTGACCTGCGGCATCGCCGACAGTGGCGAACGTCCTTTTGCTGCCGTGAATCACCTCCACGACCGGCGCGATCTCCTGGGGCGGCGGCGCGGCGGGGAGAACGATCTTGGGAGGGACCGGCGTATTGAGGACCGTCCGGATGACTTTCGGGATCCTCGTGTCGGCCGCGACCAGTTGGGCCGGGGGGAGCGCCGAAAGGAAACTGCCTTTGTCCAGCGGATTGCGCAACACCAGTTCAATGCGGGTCTGCGCCACCGCCTGACTGAGCACCTCGGCCTGCTGCGGCGTGACCAGGAGATGGAACGCCGGCACGGCGGCCGGCTTCTCTTTGGCGTCTCGTTCGATGTCCCCGCCGGCGGTGAACACCGTGACGTTCTGCAGAATCGTTCGCGCCGACATTCCCGCGCCGCCCGGTCCGGCCGCGTTTCCCGTGGAGATTACGTCGACGTGCATGCCGGGAAGAATGAAGCGGGACAGTCCGCTCTGTTCATCCACATGGACGGCGATAACCCGCATGCCGGGAGGGATGGACGACGCCAGCCCCGCGCCCGCGCCTTTGGCGGCCAGGCGGCTTTCGGCGAATGGCTCGTTCCGGTTGATCGCGCTGAGCAAACCCCGGCCGACCACGTCCTGTCGGCGCCAGAGCCACGGGGCGCCCGTGATGGCGGGCCATTCGACCTCGGCCACATCGGCGTCGCCGAGCAATGCCCCGGCAGTGAGATCGCGGGAGGCGACTAACACCTTCGAGGTCGCCGGCCGGGACGGCTGCCGGGTGCCGGCCGCAATGATCTTATACAGAACCGTGCTCGAGGCCGCCGCGGACACGAGGGCAAATAACATAACCGTGATCAGTCGCCGTTTCATACCTGTCTGTCCTTAATCCGCCTGTCTGTCCTTAACCCGCCTGTCTGCCCTTAACCCGCCTGTCTGCCCTTAACCCGATAAATTCCTGCTGATGGCCGCCCATGCGGCGGTCAGCGCACTCTGGAATGCCGTGAGAGCGGCAACCGAGCCCAATGCCACGATGGCCACCAGCAGGGCATACTCGACCAGGTCCTGGCCATCGCATTCGTAGATAAATTTTTTGAGCATATGCCTGGCTTTGGCAGAGCGGCATTTCCGCCGCCCCGCGCCGGGAGGGGCTGACAGACAGCCCCGCCGATCCTGTGTGTCAGCACTTCGGACACTGTGTGACAGCCCCCCGGCACTGCGCGCGGTCTTTTATTTGATGTTGGTGGTGACGTTGGTGCCGAGCGCGGTGTAGGCCGTGGCGATGTTCGTCTTGAACCCCGTCAGCAGAGCGACCGCCGCCATGACGACCAGCGCGATCACCAGACCGTATTCGACCATGTCCTGGCCATCTTCTTCAACGAACAGATTCTTTAAGAAAGACATTTGATTTTCTCCTGAGTTGGATTGAGTGAGGTTTTGGTGATTCTCCTGAATCACGGGTGGAAGGTTAAGCGGTCGGGCGACCGCGTGAATGACACCCGCCGCCTGCGAGTGCCTGCCGGTCCGGGTTCTGAGCAGAGACTCCGGATCGCGGCTGGTAACTTTCATCCGGCCGATCCGGGCGACGAGGCGAAGACCGCCGGGCAGCGGCAGAACGCGGGTTACGACCGCCGCGCACTGCAGCAACCGCGGCCGGCCGATCCCGGCGCACGGGAGTTCGACGAAGATCAGGACCGCCAGGCCCTTTTTCAGCCACATCGCGTCGGCCAGGTGCGTGTCCGTCAGCGGCTTCGGGTCTGTCAACTGCTTTGACCCGGAATACCGCTTTACAATCACGACCAGCGACTCCCGGGCCAACTCCTCGGTAACGCCCCGGACGATGCCGAGGTCGTTCCCGTGGAGCCAAACAGAGCAAGGCAGTTCTACTCTTGCCCGGATTGTTCTTCTCAAAATCATTGCGTGATTTGAATTTACGGTAATCGTGCAAAAAGATCCAGGTTGAGGATTGATAGTATGCGGGGAATTCCCGTTGATCACTTAGCGACAGAAAAGACTGTATTACGGAGCAGCGATGGTGTTACTCCTAAAGGTCAATGTGGCCACGAGTAACCACTAAAATAAACAAGTATTAGCGCTGTTATTCGTCACACATTCTCCAATAACATTGAGCTATGGAACACAGTGAACGCGACGGCGCCACCATCGTTCTCTACACGGACGACCGGCTGCTCTCACTGGGAGTGCGCACCTTACTGACCGGGCTCCCCTCCTTCCGCGTGGTTACCGCGGAGCCCGCTCTTGCGGCCCTGCTGCCTCTTGTCAGCAAAGCGGCTCCGGAAGTGATCCTGATCGATCTCATCCCGGAGATGACTCTCGCTCTGGTTTCGGCTCTTCGCCGCGCGGCTCCCGGTGCGCGGCTTCTTTTGTGGGCAAGATCCTTCTCTGAAGAGCTTCGCCACCAGGCACTGGAAATGGGAGTGGCCGGATTTATTCTGCGCGATATATCCGAGGACGAATTTGTCCACCAGCTGACCTGCGCGGTCCGGGGCAGCGTTCTGCCGTCGGCTCCGGAACCGGAGCATTCGAGAACGGTGATGCTGACCAGGCGGGAGAGCCAGCTGGTGACTTTGCTCGCACAGGGGATGAAAAACAAAGAAATCGCCGCGTGTATCGGTATCACGGAAGGGACCGTGCGCATTTACCTTTCGAAGCTGTTCGTGAAGATCGGCGCGCGGGATCGGTTCGAGGTCGCCGTTTTCGGACTGAAGAACGCGTACTGTGGCCAGGCCGCGTGGGACGGCCCGAACGGCTTTGTTACGGAAGCCGATGAGGACCGCGCCCGGCCCGTGCTGCGTTCCCTGGTTCTGGTGGAACCGCAGCGGCGCCGCGGATATGGAGACGATCCGAAGGCGGGCGCGGCGTGAGGAGAGGCGCGGCGGGGATCGCAGAAACAGGGCCGCATGACCGGAAGAGCCCGCGGCGGCGCGGATCCCAGCTGGTCGAGGCGATGCTGATGGTGCTTCCATTTTTCGCCATGGCGTTTCTGATCGTCGACGCGGCGTGGGGCCTGTTCGTCAAGGCCAGCCTGCAGCATGCCGTGCAGGAAGGAGTTCGCTACGCCGTGACCGGCCAGGTCTCCGGTAGTCTGGGTCAGGTGGCCTCCATTAAGGCGGTGGTTACCGCGCAGGCCATGGGTCTGCTGAGCGGTTCGCAATCCGGGACGCTGTCCGTTCATTTTCTGGATCCGGTCAGCCTGACGGACCTGGGCACGAAACCAGGAGCCAATCAGGGCGGCAACCTGGTCGAGGTGGATATCTCGGGCTATCAGTTCGCGCCGCTGGCTCCGCTGCTGCGTTCCGGCGCCGCGATCCCGATGAACGTCAGCGCGGCGGACAGGATCGAGGGCTCGCCCGGCGGCGTGGCTCCTCCGCTATGAGAGACCGAATGAGGCGGAGAACCGGCGGGAAACATCCGTTACGGAGTCGGGGCAGTACGATCCTCGAATTCGCGCTCGCCGCGTCGTTTGTCTTTCTGCCGCTGCTGGCCGGCACTGCAACCGTGGGCATGTCGATGCTGCGTTCGATGAAAGTCCAGGCTCTGAATCGCAACGTCGCTCATATGTTTGCCACGGGCGTGGATTTTTCGCAGGCAGCCAACCGAAATCTCGTGCTGAAGATCGCGGGCAGCCTGCACATCCAGGATTCGGGCGGATCCGGTGTCATCCTCCTGACGGAAATCGACGGGACGGGAAATGGCCAGGCGGTCTGCGCGCGCCGGATTGTGATCGGGAACGCGGCACTGCGCGCCAGTTCCTACGTCACGCCCGCTTCCTCCGTGCTGGACAGCGGGGGAGCGGTCACCAATCTGAACGACCCTTCGGCGCGGGTGAATGCGGCGTTTCTGACGATGATGCCGATGTCGCAGGGTGACGTGGTTTATCTTGCCGAGACCTATTTCAGCACTTCCGATTACGACTGGGCGGGCTTTCTCACCGGCACGGGTATTTATACAAAGGCGATGTTTTAAATGCGGATACCATTTGACGGACGCTCCCGGCGGCGAGCGAAAGACGGCAGACGCGGCGCGGCACTGGTGCTGGCGGCATTGTTGTGCCTCGCGCTGATTCCGATGGTCGGCCTCGCCGTGGACGGGGCGACCGCTTACCTGATGCGATCGGCGGTGTCCGCGGCTCTCGACGCGGCCGTGCTGGCGGGCGCCCGTTCTCTGAACGTCGGCCAGGACATCGCGTCGCAAACGGGCAATGCCACGGCGGTCGCGCAAAAAGTCTTCAACGCGAATCTTTCGGCCGCCGCGTGGCAGATGAAGAATATCTCCAGCTCAATCAGCGTGGGTCAGAATAATTCGACACACTTCCGTTGGGTGACTATCACGGCCAGCGCCGATGTGCCGCTCTCCATGAGTTCCCTGGCCGGCTACAGCTCAGCCCACATTCAGTTAACCGCCACGGCGCAGCGGCGCGACGTGAATGTGGTTCTGGTCCTCGACCATTCCGGTTCCATGGCCAATGCGATGAGCGCCATGCGGACGGCGGCGACAGACTTTACCAACATGTTCGCCGGGGGCAGAGACAACGTGGGGCTGGTCGTCTTCACGGGCAGTACTTTTGTCGCCTATCATCTTTCCTCCGGTTTCAAGAGCGACTCTCCGAATGTCACCACGATGATCGGCCAGCTGCAATCGAATAACGGGGCCACCAATACGGCGCAGGCGATGTGGGATGCGTACGGAGAGCTGAAACGGCTGAACCAGCCCGGCGCGCTGAACGTGATCGTGCTGTTTACCGACGGGCTTGCCAATACCTACACAGCGGACTTCACCGCGCTGATCTCAAAGCCCGTCTCCGGTTGCACGGGATTGTCGAAGCCTCTGGTGGGCGTGGTTCTGGCTTTTTCGGGCGGCAGTCTGATCAGCGGTCTTTCCGACCCCGCCGCGCACTCGCTGAACGACGTCACGGAAAACCGGCCCGCGCCCAACAGTACCGGCTGTTTCTGGAATTCCAATACACTCAGCGCCGGGCAATCGCTGCCCGGCGCGCTGAGCGGACTGCCCGCCACGGACGCAAACGGCAATTCCACGAACGGCACTGGTTCCACAACAGCTTACCTGCCCGTCAATCTGACCAGCGCGGGCATCGCCAATTCGTATGTGGCGAATACCAATGTGACGAATTCCGGCCAGAATGCCTTCGACGATGCCGCGAACCGAATCCGCAGCGACGCCAACTTATCGCCGCTGATCTATGCCATCGGGCTGGGGGGGAATCCGGGCGCGCCCCCGGACAATGTCCTGATGGCGCGTATCGCGAACGATCCCGCTTCCCCTTCGTTTAACGCGAAGCAGGCGCAGGGTCTCTACGTCTTCTCGCCGTCGACGGCGCAACTCCACACCGCGTTCCTGCGAATCGCTTCGGAGATTCTGCGGCTGTCTTTGTAAGCGATCTTCGCAGGCCGTCAGGGCTTTAATGCAAAGGCCTGGACCGAATCCGCCCGGCTTCGGTCGCCCAGAAAACCTCCGCCAGTGGCCGTGACCACCACGTACTGCTTCCCGTCCTTGCCTTTGTAAGTAATCGGCGCGGAGTGCGCGCCCGCATCGATTTTCGTGACCCACAGTTCGGCGCCTGTCTTCGAATCGAACGCGCGGAAGCGGCTGTCGTCAGTGGCGCCGATGAACACCAGCCCGCCCGCGGTGGCCAGCGAGCCGCCGATGTTCGGGCGTCCGGTCTTCTGTTTATCGGCGGGCAGTGTATCGGTGATGCCGAGGGGAGTCTGCCAGGCGATGTCGCCCGTGTTGACATTGATCGCGAACAGCCGTCCCCACGGGGGCTGGTTGCAGGGCAGATTACCGTCGGCATTCCAGAACCGGCTGAGCCCGTTATAGCCGGACCGGCTGTAGCGCGTCCCGTCGGCGCTTTTCACCATCGTATTCAGGCTGCCGAAATCCATCGTATTCACGAACAGGTAACCAAGCGTGGGATCGAACGACGGCGGATTCCAGTTGCCGCCGCCGATGGAACTGGGGAAGATGACGCTGGGCGTCGTCGAATAATGCGTAAAGGGTCCGCCGGCGTGCAGGCCGCCCGGAATGCTGTCGAAGAGATCCTGACAGTATTTCTGCAGTTCCGGCGTGACCGTCGCGATGTCTTCGCGTTTGAAGCTGTTGCGCGCGAGGGAAGGCGGTTTTACAGGGATCGGCTGGGTGGGCCAGGCCGAATCGCCGGGGAGCGCGTCGTCCACGGGCACTTTCTTCTCTTCCATCCCGAAGATGGGCGCGCCGGTGACACGGTTCAGGATGTACAGGTAACCGGTCTTCGACATCTCGGCCACGGCCGGAATTTTCTTCCCGTTCTGCGTGACGTCGAAGAGCACCGGGGGCGAGGCCATGTCGTAATCCCAGGTGTCGTGATGGACCGCCTGAAAATACCATTTGAGTTTGCCGGTCATGGCGTCGACCGCCACCAGAGATGTCCCGAAGAGATTCTGGCCTTTGCGGTCACCGCCCCAGTAATCCGTGGTGGGCTCGCCGAACGGCATGTAGAGAATGCCGCGTTCGGCATCGATGGTGAAGAAGCCCCAGACATTGGTGCCGGAACGATTCTTCCAGTCGTCGCCCTGCCAGGTTTCGCTGCCGGGTTCGCCGGGGCGGGGCACGGAATGAAACTGCCAGGCGAGTTTGCCGGTGTGCACATCCCAGGCCCGGGTGTCGCCCGCCGCGCCGATGCTCGGGCCTTCCTGCACGTGCGCGCCGGTGATGACCAGGTTCTTATAAACGATGGGCGGGGAGGAGAGGCCGAAGGTCGAATCGGCGAGGCCGTTCAGCGCGCCGGGCTTCATGTCGACCACGCCTTCGTTCCCGAAGCCGGGCACCGGCTTGCCGGTCTTCGCGTTGAGCGCCATGAGTTTGCCGCTCGAGGTGCCGAAGAGCAGGGTCGCCGGCGATTGTTTATCGCCCGCCCAGAATTCGAGTCCGCGGGTGGCAGGCGCGCCGTCTTTCACGCTGTAGGTCCAGATCTCTTTGCCCGTCTCCGGCTCGAGCGCCACCACGCGGTTGGAACCGGTGGTCAGGTACATGACGCCATCAATGACCAGGGGAGAAACCTCAGAGTTGCGCGGACCGCCGAAGCCGCCGCGCCCCCGGCCGCCACGTCCGGCGGGTGGAGGCGGCGCATCGCCGGGGTGGGCTTCCGGTGGAGGCGGCGCGGGTGTGGCAGGCGGTGCCGATGCGTCCATGTGATAAGTCCACGCCGGGGTCAGTTTCGTGACGTTGCCCGGAGTGATCTCCTTCAGGGGTGAATAACGAGTCCCCGCGAGATCATGTCCGAAGGTAGGCCAGTCTGTTTGTGCCGCCGCGACAAGGGACAGGCCAAGACCTGCGATGGCAATATTGAGGGTTCGCATGTGTGTTCCTAACGTGCGGCGGGAGTCGCGGCAACGGGAGTGTAGGGGCGCGGCGTGGCGTCGCCCTCGGTGAGACCGAGCGCCCAGCGCAGGGCTTCGAAATACATGTGGTAAATGTCGGGGTCATCCCAGGTCTTCGCGGCGTGCGCGAAAGAGCCGTAGAAGACGCGGCCTTTGCCGTACATCTTCGCCCATGCCAGAGGAAAGTCCCCGTTGGTGCTGTGCACGCCCGGGTTGGGCGGCATTTTGGAAAGGTCCAGCCGGAGCAGAACGCGGCTCTTTTCGCGGGAGAAGTTCTTCGCCTGATAGAACTCGTCGGTGAGGGCGAAACTGGGGGGCAGGTGTTTGGTAGCCGGGAAAGAGGGGTCTTCGTTGATCACGGTTCCGGCCACATTTCCCCAGGGATGTTCGTCATACACGCCGCCGAGCATCTCGCCGAACTCCGGCCAGGACTGCATGGACGTGAGGGCCACGTGCGCCGCGACGAAACCCTTGCCGTCGTCGTGAACGAATTTCAGCAGATCCGCCTTTTGCTGGTCGTCGAGCTGGATATCGCGATGGCCCATGTAGAAGATCGCGTCCACGTTGGCGAGGCTGGGGCCGCCGCTCGCCGGCTGACCGGTGGTCATGAGCGGGCGATAGGAAATGATATTCGAATCGGTGCGGATGAAGGTGTCCCACTGGCCGGATTCGTAGCCGAGGCGTTCGATGAGCGCCATGGCATGGGACGTGGAATCGTGCTGGGCAATGCCGTTGCGGGTATCGGCCCAGACCAGCACGGTCTTTCGCAGCCGCGGGCCGCCCCTGCCTCGGCCACCGCCGGGTCCCCGCCCCTGCGCGGGGGCTCCCTGCGGACTGGCGGGCGGGTTCTGCGCGAAAGCCAGCAGAGCCAAGAAAGAAGCCGCAACCACAGCGGCGGTGACACGATTCCTGATCAAACGAAGATCTCCTTTGGAGAAACACGCGCACCACGGACTCGCTTCCGGCGGCCAAGTCCACTTTTTTCCCCTGGTGCCGCCGAAAGCGGCCTGTGCGCTCATAAGGCCGCGAATCGAGGTTATCACCGTCGCGTGTCAAAAGCGCGCCTGTTACGGTGCGCCACCGTTACAGGGCGCCGCGCTCCGCTGACGGCGTAACGTATCGACACCGTTACTTTCTTGTCAGGCGGAATTTCCGCGTGATAGCGTCAGCCTACAAGGTCCGGGTGAGATCGCTGCACGGCTGAGCCGACGCAGCCACGTGTTCCCGTCACCCCAGGAGTTCATCGATGAAATTCTTCGTTCGCGTAGCTTTGTCCGCCTTGCTGACGTGCGCCGCCGGCTGGGGGCAAGCGACTTCCTCCTCACAGATTTCCGGCACCGTGCATGACCACACCGGAGCGTCCGTTCCCTCCGCGACAGTGAAGGTGATCCAGACCGAGACCGGTTTTTCCCGCAGCGCGGTTACCGGTTCCGACGGCGCTTATCTGCTTCCCAGTCTGCCTATCGGCCCTTACCGGATGGAAGTGACGAAGGAAGGTTTCAGCACCTTTGTGGAGCCGGGAATTGTGCTGGAAGTGAATACCAATCCCGCCATCAATCCGACGCTGAAAGTCGGCTCCATCAATGAGACCATTACGGTGGAGGCCGAGACGCTCGCGGTGGAAACCCGCAGTTCCGGCGTGGGCCAGGTGATCAATCACGACGAGATCATCAATCTCCCGCTCAATGCCCGCGATCCTACTCAGCTCATCCTGCTGGTGGGCGGCGCGACGAATCAGGGCGCCAACGCTTCCGACCTCAATACGAACAAGAATTACCCCACGGTGACCATTTCGGTGGCGGGCGCCAACGCGAATCAGATCTCGTTCTCGCTCGATGGCGCAACCGCGAACGAGCCGTTCAACGGATTGAACCAGCCGCTTCCCTTCCCCGATGCTTTGCAGGAATTCAAAGTGGAGACGAGTTCGGTGGGCGCCCAGACCGGACAGCACGCGGCCGCATCGGTCACAGTCGCCACAAGGTCCGGAACGAACTCTCTGCACGGCAACGCCTTCGAGTATTTCCGCAATTACCTGTTCAATGGCCGCACGGCTACCGCACTGGTGCGCGACAGTCTGAAGCAGAACCAGTTCGGCGGCACCATCGGCGGCGCGATCGTCAAAAATAAGCTGTTCTTCTTCGTGGGCGAGCAATCGACAATTAAGCGCTCGAACCCCGGCGGGACCACCGGCTTTTCCATGACACCCGCGATGCTGAGCGGCGATTTCACCGTCATCGCGTCCACGCAGTGCCAGCCGAAGCAGATTAACCTGATCGCGCCGTTTGTCGGCAATGTCATCCCGGTGTCTCTCATGGATCCTATCGCCATGAAGATCGCGAAACTGCTGCCGACCAACCAGCTGAATGCCTGCGGTCTGGTCAATTATGCGACGGGCGGGAACCAGCGCCAGTACCAGATTCCGGCCAAGGTGGATTACACCATCAGCCAAAAGCAGAGCGTGTTCGTGCGCTACATCCTTTCGAATAACTACACGCCTCTGTTTTACGATCCCGCGAATCCGCTGTTTACCGGCAGCACCACCGGACAGTCGAACAACATCCAGTCCACGGCGATTGGCCACAGCTATTCGTTCAGCCCCACCTTTCTCAGCAGCGCTCACATCTCGGCCAACCGGAGTCTGAATCCGCGTTTTATTCCGGCGTTCAAGTCGCCGTCGGATTTCGGAATTCCGATCAGTTCGTTCATCCCGGCCCAGATGAACCTCGCGATTACGAACGGCGCGACTCTCGCGGGCGGCGCCAGCAATCCCGGTTACTTCAATACGCTGACTTACTCCGGGGCCGAAGACCTGACACTGCTGGTAGGCAAACACCAGCTCCAGTTCGGCGCCGAGTATATCCGCGCCTATCTGCACGCCCAGAACACACGCGGCGTGAATGGAAATTTGAATTTCACCGGTCAGTACTCCACGGCCGGAGGCGTGGCGGGGCTGGGTTATGCCGACTTCGTCACCGGGCAGCTCAACGCGTTCGGCCAGGGCAGGCCGTTTTACGACAACGACAAGTCCGATTATTACGGTCTCTATGTGCAGGACGCCTGGCGGGTCAGCGCGCATCTCAGCCTCAACCTGGGCGTGCGTTTCGAACCCTACCTGCCGCAGCGGAACACGGACGGGTATGTGGAAACCTTCAGCATGAGTAACTTCCTGGCGAGTAAGATCGGCACGCCGCCCGTGGCGAGTCCGGCGCTGACGCCGCCTCCGGGACTGATCTTCCCCGGTGACGCCGGCTACCCGCCGAACAACCAGTACAACAACCGTGCCGAACATTTTCTGCCCCGCATCGGCGTGGTGTGGGATCCGTTCGGCGACGGCAAAACGTCGGTCCGGGTTTCTTATGGCCTGCTTTACGACAACCCGCACATGTTCTTCTACACGCGCGTTTCGAACAATCCGCCGTGGGGCGCGACGCTTACCCGCGCGGGAGGTCCGTTCCCGTTGTCGAATCCGTGGCAGGGCTATCCGGGCGGCGACCCTTACATCACGCAGTCGGGCACGGCGAAATCGCTGGGCTTCTTCCCCACCAGCGGCGTCTATGCGGTGTCGGATCCGAATCTGAAATCGCCGCAGGTGAATACGTGGAACCTTTCGGTTCAGCGTCAGGTGGGGAAGTGGCTTCTTTCGGGAAGTTATATCGGGAACCACACGGCACACCTCTGGAGCAGCCGTGAACTCAACCTCGATCAGTACATTCCGGGTAACTGCGCGGCGGGGCAGTACGGCCTGACCGCTCCCGGACCCTGCTCCAGCACGAGCGCGACGAATACGGCGGCGCGCCGTTCCTTTACGCTGCAGAATCCCACGTGGGGGCCTTACTACAGCACCGTGGCCTATCTGGATGCCGGGGCTACGTCGGCTTACAATGCGATGCTGCTCTCCGCGCAGCACCGGGTTTCGAACAACTTCAGCGTGCTCGCGAACTGGACCTACTCGCACTGCATTGCCGACCCCTCCACCACGGAACTGACCGGGCCTTCGTACGTGGATCCCAATAACCGTTCGGCGGACCGTTCCAACTGCAGTTCGGATCACCGGCATCAGATCAACCTGTCGGGCACTCTCACTTCTCCCAAAGTCAACGACCGCTGGCTGGGGCTGCTGGTGAACGGCTGGCAGGCGGCGCCGATTATCCGCTGGAGCAACGGGAATCTGACGTCGGCCACGTATGGCACCGACGTCGCCCTGACAACCGCGACCAACCAGAGAGCGCAGCAGATTCTGCCGAATGTTTACGGGGATGGCAGCGTCACGAATTACCTGAACATCAACGCGTTTCAGTCGCCGTCCACGGCTCCGGCGGGCGTGTACGCTTCCACACGGCCGTATACGATTGCCGGGCCGAACGTGATGAACGTGGACCTGTCTCTTTCCCGGTCTTTCAACATTCGTGAACGCGGCACGGCTACTTTCCGGGCGGAAGCCTTCAACCTTCCAAACAGTGTGATGTTCGGCCCGCCCACGGCGGCACTGAATAGCGCCAGTTTCGGGCGGATCGCGCCGCTGGCGCAGAGTTCGGCGCCGGGCAACAACACGACCGCGCGGGTGATGCAGTTCTCGCTCAAATACGCGTTCTGACTTCCTTCCGAACCGGGGTTCATACTTGGACTTTATGCAGACATGGCGCACGGCGATTGTGACCTCGGACGAAACGTCCATCCGGATTCGCGGTTACGACATTACGGAACTGATGGAGCACGCGACCTTCGCGGACACCGTCTTTCTGCTTCACCAGGGACGGCTGCCCAACGGCCATGAAAGAAAGCTGCTGAACGCGATTCTGGTGTCGGTTGCGGACCATGGCTCGGGCGCGCCATCCTGCGCCACGGCAAGGCTGGCGGCGTCGGGCAACCGGCAGTCCCCGTCGGCTGCCGTGGCGGCGGGAGTGCTGGCCATCGGCGACGAACACGGCGGCGCGGGGGCGGCCTGCATCCGGATGATCGCGGCCGGCGTGGAGCGCGCCGCGGCGGAGAGTATTTCGATTGACGACGCGGCGGCTCTCACCATCGACGACGCCCGAACGAAAGGCGCGCGTCTGCCTGGCCTGGGGCATCGTGTCCATACCACGGATCCGCGGGTGGAGGTGCTCTTCCGCATGGCCCGGGCGACCGGCATGCAATGCGACGGAGTTCGTTTCATGGTCGCGCTGGAAGCGGCCGCGAAAGCGAAGATCAAACCGCTGCCGATCAATGTGGACGGCGCACTGGCCGCGGTCCTCTACGATCTTGGCTTTCCGCCATCGGCAGGCATGTTGCTGTTCATCGCAGGGCGGGTGGCGGGGCTGACGGCGGAAGTGGCCGAAGAATATACAAGAGAGAAACCGATGCGGATCCGGATACCGGTGGAGTACGATGGCGAACCGGCCCGGCCGTTTGAAGCGCTGGACTAAGCAGCTCTGGATTCATCAATATGGCAAGAGAGATTACACCCGAAGAACGACAGACCGCGGCGGACATGCTGGCGCGGGCCAGAGCCGCGATGCAGGCCCTGGAACATTACGATCAGGAGCAGGTGGACCGGCTTTGCCGCGCGGTCGCCTGGGCTTCGGGGAATGAGACGGCTGCCCTGCGCCTGGCGAACATGAGCGTCGATGAGAGCGGCATGGGCAGCCGCGAACCGACGCGCCGCGCGAAGATCCTCGGTATTCTGCGGGACGCGTTGCGGCAGAAAAGCATCGGCGTGATTGAAGAGATCCCCGAGAAGGGCATTGTGAAATACGCGAAACCCGCCGGCGTGATTGCGTCGCTGATCCCGGTCACCAGCGCTTACGTGACGCCCGCGAGCGTGGCTATTTATGCCGTGAAATGCAAAGACGCCGTCATTTTTTCTCCGCACCCGGCCAGCCGGAAAACCACGGGCGAGGTGGTGCGGATGATGCGCGCGGCACTGAAGAAGGCGGGGGCGCCGGAAGATCTTCTGCAGTGCGTGGAGAAGCCGAGCATTCCGATGGCGCAGGAAGTGATGGCGATCTGCGACCTGACCAACGCCACGGGCGGCCAGGCGATGGTCCGCGCGGCGTACTCTTCCGGCAAACCGGCGTACGGAGTGGGCGCGGGCAACGCAACCATGCTGATCGACGAAACCGCCGATATCGAAGAGGCCGCCCGCAATACCCGCATCAGCAAGACGAACGATTTCGGTTCCGGGTGCTCGGCGGACGGCAATCTGGTGGTGGAATCGACCATCTATGACGCCTTCCTCGCGCAGTTGCAAAGCGAAGGCGGCTACCTTGTCAGCGAGCAGGAAAAGCAGTTGCTCGAAAAGGCTTACTGGGATGCCGAAGGGCATCGCACCGCCGACACCATCGCGCGGCCTGCCGCGGTGGTGGCGGCCAAAGCGGGCATTGCGCTGCCCGAAGGCAAGACGTTCTTCATCGTGCCCGAAGACAAAATCGGCAAAGAGCACCTGTTCTCGACAGAGAAACTCGGTATCGTTCTTTCGATATTCCGCTACTCCGGTTTCGACAACGGCCTGGACATGATCCGGCGCATTTTTGAAACGGGCGGTAAGGGGCATTCCTGCGGCATTTATTCGTTTAGTGAAGACCACATTCACCGGCTTGCGCTGATGGCGCCGGTGAGCCGGATTATGGTCCGTCAGCCGCAGTCGCGCGCCAACGCCGGGCACTTCACCAACGGCATGCCAATGACTTCGAGCATGGGCTGCGGCATCTGGGGCGGCAATATCACGAACGAGAATATTCACCTGAAGCACTACATGAACGTCACGTGGGTGAGTCAGCCGCTGCCGGAGGACAGACCGAGCGACGCGGAACTGTTCGGCGAATTTTATAACTCGGAAATTTTTTAAGGAACCGCAGGAAAAACCGACATGGCATTGCAACTGCAAACCGAATCCGTTCAGAAGGCGCCCGCCGCGGGCACACGCATCGCGGCCTATCTGCTGACCGAATATCTGGAGCGCCTCGGCGTCGAAGTGATCTTCGGCCTGTGCGGGCACACCAATATTGCGTTTCTCGACGCTCTGGGAAAGAGCCGCATCCGCTTCATCTCCACGCGACACGAACAGGTGGCCGCGCACGCCACCGATGGCTATGCGCGCGCCTCCGGCAAGACCGGTGTCCTGCTGACCCACCTGGGTCCCGGGCTCACGAACGCTGCCACGGGCGTCGCCAATGCCGCGCTCGATTCCATTCCGATGGTGGTGATTTCGGGCGACATTCCGTCTTATTACTACGGCCGGCATCCGCATCAGGAGATGAATCTCCATCAGGATGCCGATCAGTTTCAGGTCTACCGGCCTTTCTGCAAACGTGTGTACCGCGTCGACCGTCCGGGCGACCTGCCCCGCACGATCGAACGCGCTTTCCATCTGGCGAGAGCGGGGAGGCCCGGCCCTGTGCTCGTCGACGTCCCGATGGACATGTTCTCGGCGGATCTTCCCGTCGACGCCTTCCGGCAGATTCCCGCGGAGATGACCCGGCCCAGCATCGACGAAGCGACGGCCGCGCGAATTGTGAGTGAACTGGCGGATGCCGAGCGCCCGGTGCTTTATGCGGGCGGCGGAGTGCTCTCCGCGCGCGCCACGGCGGAGTTGGCGGAACTCGCGGAGCTGCTGGAAATTCCCGTCGCCCATTCGCTGATGGGGAAAGGCGTGATGCACGAGGCGCATCCTCTGCTGCTCGGCATGACGGGCTTCTGGGGCACGCCGATTGCGAACGACAAGTGCCGCACGGCGGACCTGATTCTGGCCATCGGCACGCGCCTGGCCGAGGCCAGTTCGAGCTCCTGGGATCCGCGTTATACGTTCGCCGGGCCGCCCACGCGGCTGTTCCACATCGATACCGATATCGCCGAAATCGGGCGCAATCTGGCGACGGAACTGGGCATCGTGGCCGACGCGAAACTCGCGCTGGGCGCTCTGGTGGACGCGGCCCGGAAGCTGCGGCAGCGCGCTCCCGCGAAGCGCGCGTCGCTGCGCGACGAGATTGCCGCGGGCAGGCAGGCGTTCGCCGCGAACTGGGCCGAGCAGTGGGCTTCCGATCAGTACCCGCTCCGCCCCGAGCGCATTCTGAGCGAGGTGCGCAAGGCGGTTCCCGAAGACGGCTTCATCGTCACGGACGTGGGCTGGAACAAGAACGGCGTGGGGCAGCAGTTCGCCATCACGGTGCCCGGCACGTTTATCACGCCGAGCGGGTTGTGCACCATGGGCTTCGGCCCGTCCGCCGCGCTGGGGGTCAAGGTGGCGCAGCCGAACCGCGCCTCGGTGGCGCTCATCGGGGATGGCGGTTTCGGGAGCAATCCCGCGGTGCTCGCCACGGCGATCGAGGCGGGTCTGAACGTGGTGTTCGTCGTGATGGACAACGCGGCGTTCGGCACCATTGCGGGCCTCGAAGCCATGCACTATGGCGGCTCCAGTTTCGGCTGTGTCTTCGAGGCCGGTGGTCAGCCTTATCGTGTCGACTACGCGGCGATCGCCCGCGGCTATGGCGCGCGCGGCGTGATGATCCAATCCGCCGACGAACTGGGTCCCGCCCTTCGGGAAGCGCTCGCGGCCAGCGGTCCCACCGTGATCCAGGTGCCGATGGAGAACGCTCCCACGCCGACGCCGGGCTACTGGAATATCAACGACATTTACCGCAATGGCCAGTAATATCGCTGGCGTGCAACCGGGAACGGCGATCGCTTCACCGCCGCTCTGGCGTTCCTGGTCCATCTGGGCCATCGCGGCGGCGTTCTATCTGGCGGCGTTTTATATCCGTGTGTCGCCGGCGGTCATGACGTCGGAACTGATGCGGGACTTCCACATCTCGGGCCGCGACCTGGGCAATCTCTCCGCCTTCTACTTCTACGCCTATGTACTCATGCAGATTCCCACGGGCGTGCTGGTGGACTCCTGGGGCGCGCGGCGACTGCTGATTGCCGGCGCAACCTGCGCCGGGGCGGGAACGCTGCTCTTCGCGTCGAGCAGCAGTTTCGCGCTGGCCTGCGCGGGGCGGGCGCTGATGGGGGCATCCACGGCGGTGGGCTGGGTGGTGACGCTGAAACTGGCCACGCACTGGTTTCCGGCGAGGAATTTCGCAACGCTCACGGGCCTGGGATTGCTGGTGGGCAACATCGGCGCGCTGTTCGCGCAGGTGCCGCTTCGCCTGCTGGTGGAAGCATTCGGCTGGCGAGCCGTGTCTTTCGGTTCCGCGCTCTTTCTGCTGGGCACGGGCATTCTCGCCATGGCGATGGTTCGGAACGATCCGGCGGAGGCGGGCTACCTGACCTACGCGCCCGTAGCCCTGCAAAACAGGCAGCCTGAGCGCCTGACCGAACTGTTGAAAGGCTTCCGGAAGATCTTCGCCTACCGCAACACCTGGCTGATCTTCTGCGGTCAGGGCGGCTTCGTGGGCGCCATGCTTTCGTTCACGGGCCTCTGGGGCACGCCGTTCCTCAAGGCCCGCTACGGCATCACGTCCGCGGCGGCGGCCGGAATCTGCTCCGTGATGATTGTGTGCTGGGCGTCGGCCAGCCCCATCTGCGGCTATCTCTCCGACCGGGTGGGCCGCAGGAAGCCGATTTATCTGGCGGGCGCCGTGACCGCGGCGCTGGGCTGGGCCATTCTTATCTACGCGGACTTCCTGCCGCTCTGGATGTTCACCACCGTGGCCGCGGTGACCAGCTTCGCGGCGGGCGCCGTGATCCTTGGCTTTGCGTTCGCCAAAGAATCCGTGCCGGTGAAATTTCTCGGCACCATTTCCGGGGCGATCAATGCGGGCAACATGATCGGGCCGATGTTACTGCAGCCCGCCATCGGCTGGCTGCTCGACAAACAGTGGGCCGGGGGACTGGCGGGCGGAACCCGCGTTTACGGTGTTCCCGCGTATCATGCCGCGTTCGGCCTGATCCTGGGCTGGGCGTCGCTCACCTGCATCCTCGCCTCGCTGACAACAGACACAGGGTGCCGTCAAATGGCCCGCGACTGACGCGCGAAGATACCGGCTTCACGCGTTGCGAAGGCCAAGCTGCGTGGCCAGTTCGGAAAAACGGGGATCCTTCCGGATGGCATCGAATCGCGGGTCCACCAGGATGGAGAGCAGTTCGAAAGATCTGTCCTGATAGGCCTTCGTCAGATACCGAAAGCCCTGCTCCGTGTCGCCCAGCGCGAAGTGCATCAGCGCGAGTTCGAAGGGCGACACGTAACGTTTCTCCGCCAGCCGGCAAAGCTCCTCCAGGATTTCCACGGCCTGCTCGCGCCTGCCTGCCAGAGCCAGGGTTCGACCGAGCGCGCCATGCATGAGCGGACTGCGCGGTGACAGCTGCACGGCTCTCTGGCAAGCGGCGATCGCTTCGTCGAACTCGCCGCGCTGTTCCTGAATGAGAGCCAGCGCCCAGTAGGCCGGCGAGAAGTGCGGGTTCAGTTCCACGGTGTGATCGATCTGCTCCAGAGCGGCTTCGTACTCCCGCCGGTAGCAGAACACCCGCGCGAGGTCGCGCGCGATGATCGAGGAGACCGGATCCAGCGACTGCGCCACGAGAATCTCTTCGAGCGCCTCGTCGAGCCGGGCCATCGGCGCAAGGCAGGAGATCGCGTACCAGTGATGGGCGGTGGAATGCCGCGGGTCGAGCTGGATGGCACGGAGGAATTCGCGTTCGGAGCCTGCCCAGTCCCAGTCCTGCGTCGATTTGACGTGCGCCAGAGAGACGTGCGACTCGGCCGAGTTTTCGTCGGCCATCACAGCGGAGGCGGCGCTCGAGGCGGACTTGGTCCAAACTTCGGCGGGCGCCATGACGCCATAGTGGCCGAGCAGTCCATAGGTGTCCGCGAGGCCCGCGAAGGCGTGCGCATACTGGCCGTCTTCCACCAGCGCCCTTTCGAAGAACTCCACCGCTTTGCGGAGGCTTTCCTCGGTGCGTTGATTCATGTGGAACCGGCCCTGGAGATAGAGATTGCGCGCGGCGAGATTCTCGACCGGCCTGGTCAGGCCCTTCGCCGTGCCGGCGCGCGTGGCGTCCCGCAGCCTTCCCGCCACGGCCTTCGCCACCAGTTCCTGCAAGGCGAAGCCGGATTCGGCGGCGCCGTCGAGACATTCCGACCACGCATAGGAGCCACTGGGGCCATCGATGATCTGCACGGTAATCCGAACCGCCGGGCCGTGTTTTCGAAGGCTTCCCGTCACGAGAATGGCGGCATCGAGTTCCGCGGCCGCGGCACGAAGATTAACAGGAGCGCCCGCGGAAGCCGGTTCGCCATCCCCGGAAGCCAGCACGCGAAGGGTTTCGCTGGCTGTGAGCGCATGCAGGATCTCCTGCCGGAGGCCCTGGCAGAAGTAACCCATGTCGCCCGCGGGACTCTGGTCGGAGAACGGCAGCACCGCGATGGTATTGCGGCTGGCCAGGGCGTGCGCGATGGAGCGCTTCTGCGCGGCGCCTTCACCGCGCCGGAAGACCGGGCCATAGCCGCCCTTCGGCAACTCAATCACAACGGTGTCGCCGACGCCTTCCTCGGCATAGTATTTCGCCAGGCGGGAGCGCAGCCGGCGGGCCTGGACACGGACGATCGGGTCGGTGCGGGGATCGAAGGAAGTGTCCTTGTCGAAAACCTGCACGCCGATCACATATTCCTTCAACTGACTTCCCCTGCCGGCGACGGTTTCGCCGACGACGAAGCAGAGAAAGCGTTTCAGACGATCGACCTGTTGAAAGGCGGCGCTCGATCCGACACGATCGAGCTGGCGGATCAGTTCCTCGGGGGGTATGCCGCCCAGTGTGACGCTCATTGCCAGAAACATCATGTCACGGTTTCCGGTGCGCTTCAGCGGGGAACATCCCCTTTTCCCCGGACCCGGTTGCCAGTATGATCTTTACTGGCCGGCGCGCGAATGCGGTCACAGCCGGAAGCAAGGAGAAGCGTGGCAGAGATGAAGCGCAGAAACTTCCTCGCCGGAGCGGCGGTTCCGTTATTCCCGGCATTGGCAGCGGAGGCGGCGCCGCCGCCGAAACCCGGGCGGGTCCGGGTCACCGGCGTGCGGCTGGTGCCACTGCGGACCATCCGGCAGGCCGGAAGCATGGAGCCGGCGTGGGCGCTGGGGACGCGGATGAACTTCGCCGTGGGCGGAGGCGCGTATCTGGAGATTCTGACGGATCAGGGGCCGATCGGAATCGGACACCCGCCTTCCGCGGCGGCTATTCCGACCATCAGGGAGTATCTGACCGGCAAGGATCCGTTCGACGCGGAAGTGCATTTCCCCGCCCTGTCGAAGGCGACGTCGTATCGCGATGCGGCCTGTGTGGAGATGGCTTGCTGGGACCTGGTCGGCAAGTGCTGCGGGCAGCCGCTTTACAAGCTCTGGGGCGGCGGCAAGGACAAGGTGCGCGCCTACGCCTCGATGGTGGCGCTTTCCACGCCGGAGGAACGGGCGGAGATGGCGGTGCGGTTGCAGCAGGAGGGGTGGAAAGGGTTCAAGCTTCGCTTTCACTTTCCGACGATGAAGGAAGACCTGCGGGTTTTCGAGGCCGTGCGGAAGGCGGCCGGCAGCGACCTGGATCTGATGGTGGACGCGAACCAGAGTTTTCCGGTGAAGATGGGGATTGAGTGGGATTTCAATCGGGCGCTGGAAACGGCCCGCGCGCTGCAGTCGATGAAGTGTTACTGGCTGGAGGAACCGCTGAAACGCGACGATTACGATGGCCAGGCGAAACTCTGCGGCATGGTCGAGGTGGCCATCTCGGGCGGAGAGGTGCATCACGACCTGAGTATTTTCGCGACCCTGATGCGAAACAAGGTGTTCGACGTCCTGAACCCCGAGGGCGCGGAACTGGGCATCGCGGGTCTGCGCAAGGTGACCGCGGCGGCCGCGGTGTTCGGCATGCCTGTGGTGCCGCACAACGGACTGCTGCGGATCGGGACAATCGCGCATCTGCACGCGATCGCCGCCAGCCCGAATGCGGATTATGTGGAACTGATCCACGATCCGCCGATCGGCTCTTATCTGCATAATTTCGCCGTCTTTCAGAACCCGCCGCTGGTGGACAAAGACGGATTTCTGCCCGTTCCGCAAGGGCCCGGACTGGGAGTGGAAATCAATCCGGACATGATCGCGCGGTGACTATGAAACGAATGAAATGGATTTGTGCCGCGGTTGTTGTGGTAAACGGCTTGGGGCAGCCGGACAGGCCGATGGCGCCCGCCGAACTGCCGGGGGACGGCATCCGGCACCGGGATTTTCTTTTCACCGGTCAGCTGGACGACACGCTCTATCTGGTGCGCAAGGGGGAGGTGGTCTGGTCCGACCGGGTGCCCGGCGCCTACGGTCATGTGATGGAGGCGACGATGCTGCCCGGCGGCAATTTCCTTCTGGCCTACATGACCGGCGTGAAAGAGATCACGACGGAGAAGAAGGTGGTGTGGAACTATTCCGCGCCGCCGAAGTGCGAGGTTCACACGGCCAAGGCGATCGGCCGCGATAAGGTGTTGTTCATCCAGAACTGCGCGAGCGAGGTGGCCGAAGTTTTTCTGGCGAATAAAGCGGGAGGCAAGGTGGAACGGCTGTTCACGATTCCGGTCGGCAAGCCGGATGTCCCGCATTTGCAGACGCGCCGGGCGGCGCTCACTCCGGGCGGAACGCTGCTTCTGGCGAGGACCGATCTGAACCGGATCAGCGAATTCGATGTCAGCGGCAAAGAGATCTGGTCCGCCGCCGTGGCCCGGCCCTGGTCGGTTCAACGCCTGCCAGACGGCCACACGCTGGTGGCGAGCTTCGATATGTTCGTGCGCGAACTGGATGCACAGGGCAGAACCGTGTGGGAGTTTTCGCCGAAAGACGCTCCGGATTATGTGCTGCCCAAATGGTGCGTCGCGACGCGGCTGCGGAACGGCAATACTCTGGTGGGGATCAACGCACCGCCTGCGCCAGGGGTTGAGGAGAGCCGCGCGCCGGTGCAGGCCATCGAGATTTCTCCGGACAAGAAAATCGTGTGGGCGTTGCGGTCGTG
Source organism: uncultured Acidobacteriia bacterium (assembly GCA_903851195.1). Lineage (GTDB taxonomy): Bacteria > Acidobacteriota > Terriglobia > Bryobacterales > Bryobacteraceae > BOG-234. The sequence continues at coordinate 314,472 of CAINNJ010000058.1, read as the reverse complement.
GAAGAATCCCGCGCTGGGGGCCGGGTGGATCATCCAGTATCCGGACGATCCGCCGGCCTTATCGGAGCAGCACTTCGGGGAGATTCGCTGATCGGCCCTCCGGCGGGTTACCGGATGTGAACGCCCGGCCAAAAGCCCCGGTCAGGCGTTGCATTTTGCGTGCGCGCGGGGCGGCGTAGTCCGTTTCAGAATCATAAACTTTTCATCAAATTTTAAGCAGGGCTTGACACCGACCCATATTTTTGATTTTTTGTATGGTACCGATCTTGCCGAAAGGGTAGCCACACGGATGGGGGTCCGTACGATTTTCCAGTGAGGTTGTTTTTTGATGCAGAGGGGAACCTTGCATCCAGGATCGCGGAGCTGTGTGCGTGTCAATAAAAGGAGATTGATAGCTACCATGATAAGTAGCCTTAGAAAAACAACAGCGTGCCTTGTCGCGACGCTGTGCCTGTTGCCGTTCGCGGCACTGGCGCAGGTCACGACGGGCACCGTCACAGGGCGAGTTCTGGACCCGTCGGGCGCCGTAATTCCTGCCGCTCAGGTCGTCCTCATCAGCGAAACCCAGAATACGAGGAGTCCCGGGGTGCAAACCAACGCCAGCGGCGACTTCACGATTCCGAACATCAAGGCCGACACGTACTCCCTCGAGGTCACGGCGCCGGCTTTTAAAACCGAGTTATTGAAGGGCATTCTGGTTACCGGCGGAGACCGCGTCGGCGTGCCCCCGATCACGCTGCACGTCGGCGGCACCAGCGACACGGTGACCGTATCCGCCGAGCAGGCGTTGCTGCAAACGCAGAGCGGCGAGCGGTCGTATGCGATTGAAACCAAGTCGATTGAAAGCCTGCCGATCTCGCATGGAAACTTCGCGGGCGCGGTGGCGTTTACGCCTGGCGTGGACGGCTCACAAACGGGCAGCGGCAGCACCGCGCGGCTGGGCGGCCAGGGTCAGGACAACATCATGATGGACGGCATTTCGGCCATGGATACCGGCAATAACGGCCAGATGCTTTCGCTGAATATCGAGTCCATCGGCGAAGTCAAAGTCCTTACGCAGGCCTACCAGGCGGAATACGGCAGATCGAGCGGCATGCAGGTTACGGCCGTGACCAAGAGCGGCACGAATCAGTATCATGGCGCCGGCTACGGCATTTTCACCGACACGAGCTGGAATTCCCGGTCGTGGGTTGCGCAGAAGAACGGCGACACACCAGTGTTCACCAGTCTGCAGACCTACGGCTACACGATCGGCGGCCCGGTGATCATTCCCAAACTGTATAACGGGCGGAATAAGTTCTTCTTCTTTTATGCTCATGAGTTCAGACCCCAGTCGATTCTGGCTAACAGCGGTAACGTGGTGCGCCTGCGCCTGCCAACCGCGGCGGAACGGCAGGGCGATTTCTCGCAGAGCGCCGACCAGAACGGAAACCCGATTCCCGCGATCATGGACAGCACGACGGGTCAGGCATTCCCCGGGAAGATGATCCCGCAGAGCCGCCTGTATGCACCTGGCATTGCAGTACTCAACCAATATCCGCTGCCGAATGTCACGCAGGCGCCGGGAAACAACTACAACTACCAGCTGAATCCGGCCAGCTATAACCAGCTGACGCAGCAGCCGGCGGTGCGCCTCGATTATCAGTTCACGCCGAATCTGCGCATTTCCGGTAAGTACTCCGGACAGATTCAGCGGCCGGTGGTGCAGATCGGGTCGATCCCCGGTTTCAACGATGCGTATGTCCCGTATCCCGTCATCGACAATTACGGGCTTACGTTCGACTGGACAATTTCGCCCACGACGTTCCTTGAAGTCACCTACGGAAGCATCAAGAACCAGCTGGCGGGCGGCAACAACGGCGGTATCGACACGAGCAAGGCGTCGAACCGGCTGAATACTCTGGGAGCTTTCCCCGTGCTGTATCCGAACGCAGGCGTGGTGGATTCGAGTTATTACGATTACAAAGTCCTGCAGGCGGAAAAGCCGGTTTCGTGGGACGGCAAGTCCCTGCAATTGCCCCCGCTGTTCGGTTGGGGCAGCCTGATCGGGGCGGCTCCGCCGAACCTGCAGTTCCCGGGCTGGCTGAACATCAACAAAACGCAGGATGTGGCGGGCAGCGTGACGAAGATCATGGGACGGCACACGCTGAAAGCGGGCGCCTACCTGAACCACAGCTATAAGGCGCAGAACGTGGGCGCGGGCGGCATCGCGAACCTGAGCTTCCAGGGGTACGTGAACTTCGGGAACGACACGACCAATACGCTGGACAGCGGCTTCGGCTATGCGAACGCGGCGCTCGGCGTTTTCCAGCAGTATCTGCAGGCGTCGCGGTTCATCGAAGGCGACATGGTCTACAACCAGATTGAGGGCTTTGTCCAGGATAACTGGAAGGTCAACAACCGCCTGACGCTGGATTACGGCCTGCGCCTTGTGAATCAGGGTCCGCAGTACGACATTAACGGGACGATGTCGAACTTCTTCCCTGAAATGTGGAAGGCGTCGCAGGCGCCCGTTCTTTACGTTTCGGGCTGCAGCAACGGGGCGACGGCCTGTTCGGGGAACCTCCGGAATGCCATGGATCCACGCACCGGGGCGATTATCTCGGCGGTGGGCGCGGCGAACACGCAGGCTCTGATCGGAACACCCGTTCCGGGCACGGGTGTCGCGCTGAACGGGATCGTGGCGGCGGGTAAAGGCATTGACAAAACGGATTACACATGGCCCAAGGTCGTGTTCGCGCCGCGGTTCGGTTTTGCTTATGACGTAACCGGGAAATCCGACTGGGTTATCCGCGGTGGCGGCGGCTTGTTCTACGACCGGCCCGACGGCAACACGGTCTTCTCGATTCCGGGCAATCCACCGGCCGCGACGGCGCAGGACTTGCGCAACGGCACTCTGGCGTCGCTCGGCTCCGGCGGTCTGAACCCGCAGCCGATTCCGTCGCTGGTCACCTTCCAGTACAAGGCCAAGGTTCCGTCGTCGGTGCAGTGGAATATCGGCGTGCAGAAACAGTTGCCGTGGGGAATGGTGGCGGACGTTTCGTATGTGGGCAACCACGGGTACAACCGTCTGGGTGCTCTGCAGGGCGGCGACACGCAAAACTGGAACGCGGTCGATCTCGGCACGGCGTATCTGGCGAAGTATCAGGACCCGACGCTGGGCACGCCGGCGTATCCGGGGGCTTCGGCATATACGACGAATCTGCTCCGTCCGTTCGTCGGACTGGGCGGAATCGGGCAGAATACGACGGAGTTCTACGATACCTATCATTCGATGCAGCTGACGGTGAACCGGCGATTCGCGCACGGGCTGTCGTTCGCGGCGGCCTACACGTACGGTATCTCGCTCAAGGGCAATACCGGGCTGATCAAACGGTACGTGCACAATTCGGACGGGACGGTTTCAATTCGGTCCGACCAGGCGCAGTATGAAGCGCTGAACTCGACGCTCGACCGCCGGCCGCACTTCCTGAAGGTCAACTCCACCTGGGAAGCTCCCGGCATCTCCGGCAGGGGCATGCTGCTTCACCAGCTGACGAAGGACTGGCAGTTCTCCGGGATTCTGACGGCGGCTTCGGGAACGGCTTACAGCCTTGGCTATAGCTATAACTCGGCTGGAAACAGCGTGAATATCACGGGTTCTCCGGACTACGGCGGCAGAGTGGTTCTGGGCAACAACGTCGGCAGCGGATGCTCGGGCAATCCCTTCGCCGAGTTCAATGGTTCGGCTGTAACGGGTCCGACCTACGGCAGCGTGGGTCTGGAATCGGGCCGGCTGTATATGCGCGGCTGCCCGATCGATAACGTCGACACGGCGGTCGTGCGCCGGTTCCGCTTCTGGAAGTTCCAGGAAGCGCGCCGGTTCGAGTTCCGGGCCGACATCTTCAACACCCTGAACGCCGTGATCATCAACGGCTTCAACACGACGGCCACGTTCAACAACCCGACTTCCATGACGCTGCAGAACAGTCAGTTCAACGCCGACGGTTCCATCGCGTCCGGCCGTTCGCTGCCGAAAAATGCAGGCTTCGGCGCGGCGACCGGCGCCGCGGGCATGCGCACCATCCAGCTGGAGGTGCGGTTCGGCTTCTGACCGGGGCCGGATTTAACCGGTGTTTGCTTTGGCCGCGCTTTCCCGAGAGGGCAAGCGCGGCTTTTGTTTTATTGAGTTTGCGCTTACCGGCGCGCGGTGGAAATCGCCGACTGCCCGAAAATGCGAGACCGGTCTTCCGGGGAGAGCCAGGGGGACTGCAACCGGACGGGATCGCCGATGCTCAAAAAGAAGAGGTCTCCCCGGCCCAGCAGGCGCTCCGCCCCCGACTGGTTGATCACCATATTGGACTGGTGGTGATCGCCCACGCGCAGGCAGACACGGCCGCCGAGATTCATCTTCAGCGCGCCGGTCACCGTTTTGCGATCCGGATGCTGGGTCGCGATGATGAGGTGAATTCCCGCGGCGCGCGCTTTGGCGCCGAGGCGCCCGATGGCGGCTTCGATGGCCCTGGTGGCGGCGCGATCCGAAAGCAGGTCCGCGTATTCGTCACAAACGCAGACCATGCGGGGAAGCAGTTTTCCGGTTTTCGCCTGATATTCCGGCAGATCGCTCGTGTTCGTTTGCTCGAAAATCCGGTAACGCCGTTCCATTTCTTCGATCAGCGAATCGAGCGCGTCGATGGCGGAGTGCTCCGGGGGATAGATCAGGCCGCCGGAATCGAGAAGGTAGGGCGAGCCTTTGAGTTCGCTGAAGGCAGTGCGTTTCGGATCGATCAGGACCAGCCGGAGAGTTTCCGGCGTGTTGGCCAGCAAAAGACCCGCGACCGCCGAGCGCAGCCATTCGCTCTTGCCGCTGCCGGCGGTGCCCGCTACCAGTAAGTGCGGATTATTGCTGGACGCCAGATCCACGAACTGCAGGACACCGTTCAGATCGACCCCGAGCGGCGTGCGCGAGCAGCCCAGACCGTCGGGCCGGGGGATCTGACTGAGAATCGACTGGAACGTCACGACCTGGGGATCGGGGCGCGAGATGTCGATGACGAGTCGTCCGCCAGCGTTCTGAATCATGGGCTCTCTGGCGAGACCGAGTTGCATGGCGAGATCCTCGGCCCGGTCTTTCACCTGCTTAATCTTTGTCTGACGGCTCGGGATCAGAAAGTAGCGGAGGAAGGAGGGGCCGGCGGTGACTTCGCCTTTCCAGTCGACCGGGACGCCATATCCCTGCAGCACGCGCACCAGTTTCTTGCCGAGGTTCTGGTGGGCCTCGGCGGATGGGGCGTCAGCGGCCAAAGGCTGGGGAGGCGCCGGCGAGCCAGGCAGGACGTTCGCCAGGCGGCCGATGAGCGCGCGGAGCGCCGCCTGCGCCGGCACGAGTTCGGCGCTCTGGTAGAAGCGCTCTTCGGCTTCCACGCCGAAGGTGATTACGGCCAGAGCGCCGTCAGCCTGTGAAAGACCACTCGCCGCAAGCGCGGCGTGGTAGAGGCAGGCCTGACCGAGGTCCGCTTCCGGCCGGAGCTTGCCCAGTTTATATTCCAGAACACACCAACGGCCTGATTCCGGATCTTTCCATAAGGAATCCGCGATGCCGTAGACGCGGACCGGGGCGGTCCAGTGCGGCTCACGGACTTCCCATTCCAGCTCCAGTTCGGGCCGGCAGAGTTGTTCGGCGCCGAGCCAGCGCTGCGTCCCGCGGTCGTAATGTATGGCGCCCCGCCGTTCCGCGGCGGTGAGGACGCGGCCCAGCCACTCGCAGGTCGCGATTACGGCCTTCCAGAGTTCCATGGTTTCCGCGCCACTTTCGCGCAGACCGGCCTGCAGTTCGGTAAGGCGCGGTCCAAGCAGGCGATCGTAGGCATGCCGGACGAGGCGACGCGTATCGTTCAGTTCCCCGGGTTCCAGTGCCGCCTGCCAGCCATCGGGCCCCATTAAGCAGGCCAACACCTCATGGAAGAGGGTTCCGGCGAGGGCGTTCGACTGCGCGCCCGACGACTCAAAATCGCGGGCGGTGCGCAGCAGTTCACGACGAATTTCGGAAATGGACAGCTGCGGCATAAATAAGTCCTTCGGGTCAGCGGGCGCCGGCTGCAACCGGCTGAAATAGTGCCGGCACGCTGCCGCCAAGAAGGCCAAACTGCCGCGGATCACGACGCGCGCACTCTTCGATCTCACCAGTCGTCACTCCCAGGCTGCGAGCAGCGTCTTCCAGCGTTACCAATTTTCTTTCGGCCAGCAACTCCGCCAGCCCAGCGGTCCGGTCAACCGGGGCGGGGGCGGACCCCAACCCGGAGACCAGCGGGTCGAGCGCGACGGGCAGGTGGCCGCCGATCCACTTCTCGACCGTGCCGGGGTCGACGCGGTCTCCCCGCCAGGCGAGGTCTCCGCTTTCGGCATCGGAATATAAACGCCGCAGGGCCGCCAGCGCCTCCAGCGCCTCCTGGGAGATGGTGACGAGGCGGCCGCCTTTGCGTTCGATGTCGGCGAGCTTTTGCCGGCCCACGTTCGCTCCGCGCGGGATGACCGTTCGCGCGTCCCGCATGAGCAGGAGAGCAGGATTCTCCGCGGGATTCCAGGCGTCCGAGATCTTTTTCAGCCGACTGGTTATGGAACGGCCGTCCACCTCGTTGCAGATGCCAATGGCGACGCGGCCGTTATCCAGCAGGAAATTGAACGGAGAGCGCCCGCCGGGAACCTTGCAGGCAAGGCCGACTGCGCGGGCCAGCAGGGGCAGGCCATTGCGGAGAATCGCTTCCGTTTCCGACGGTTCTTTGGTGGAGAAACGCGCGTTGAGTTCCCGCTGCAGCGCCTCATCCTGCGATTCGGAGTCGGTTTGGCGGTTGCTCCAGAGATCGAACAGATCCTTGCAGCGGGAAATTACTTTCCGCGCCGGAGCGGCATTGTCGACGAAGACGTCACGGATTTTCGATTCCGCGAGCGGCCAGCAGGGGCTCTGCCCTCTGCGTTGTATTGCGAGATCCGGGACGGTGTCGAGCCGGGCGCCGATAAGTCGCACCGCCTGTCCCCAGTCGAGGGGGCGAATCACGGCACGGCGCGCGAAAACCTTGGATTGTGCCGCCGCGTCCAGAATTTCGGCCATCATGTTCATGAAGCTGCTTTGCTGGCAGGATATGACGCCGGAATTTCTCGTTTCCTCCACGAGGCAGCAGACCGCTCTGCCGAACGCCTGCGGACCGTCGCGGTCGTCGGCCGAACTCCGGATCGCTTCAATCTGATCCATGCACCAGATTACGGCGTTTGGCCGGATCAGGTGGCAAAGTGCCATGACGAGGTGCTGCGAAATCACTTCCGGATCGTCGTTCGGGCCGGGCAGCGCGAGACGCAGGGCACTGAGCGCTTCTTCGGGCAGACCCTCGCCGCGCAGCCATGCCGCGCAATCGCGGGCGTGGCGCCCTTCCAGAAGATGTTCGAGCACGATGCTCAGATCGCGATGTTCCAGCGCCTCCAGTTCGCCTCTCGCGCGGCCGAGAATCCGGTCGAGCGGGCGGATATCACCGGGACGGGCGGCCAGCAGCGAGATCGCGAGGCGACGGCGGAGGTGCCTCCAGATTCCGCCGGCAGAGGTTTCCATGCGGACAAAAACGAAGAGAGTTTGCGGCTGGCCTTCGAGCCATCGGCGAACTCGTCCGAGAAGATGCGTTTTGCCGGTGCCGGTGTCCCCGAAAACGGTCAAGGCCGACGAGTAGCCGCCTGCGGCAACATCCGTGACGAGGCGGCGGCAGGCATCGAACGCTTCGCCATTGATCTCCTCGATATCGACTCCCCGGTCGTCGAGCGGCTGGCCGACGAGGGGTCCGAACGGATTCGTAACAGGACTCTCAGCGGAGGGCAATGCCGACATAGTAGGTTCCGTCACCGCCGTCGATCAAAAGTTCTTTTTCCGCCGGCGAGATATTGTAAGGATCCGCGTGAAGATTCAGAAAAACCTTCTGCCGTTTGCGCAATTCCAGAGCGCCGGAGTCGAATTCGTTTTTCCCGAGATTCGGAAGATGACGGCGCAGACGGAGAGTGGGCACCGGCACGCCGCGCACCGGCTCCAGGCCGCTGACCGCATCGAGAATCAGATCGGCCGCGTTACCCGCCTGAATCGCCAGTGTGTCATGACCGGATGAATTTCCGATGAAAAATGCCGCCGGATCGAAGCCGGCCCTGCGAATTTTATTTTCCATAAAATCCCGGGCGGCATTGAAGTATGCGGCGTTCTCGCCGGGTATCGCAAATAACCGCGAACTGCCCGTAAAAGCCGGAAGAGCAGTGAGCCGTTTTTCAGCGACCAGCGACGAAATCACGCTTTCCATCCGCGCCGCGGGAAAACCGCGGCAGGCTTTGGTTGCGGCGTCGCGGAGGCCGGTCTTCGTGAGGGCTCTGGCGGAAGCGACTTCCAGAACCGCTTCCCGAGCCTTCGAATCCGCGGAGGAATGCCAGAAGTACTGAACCCTTTTGTAGTCGGGCCAGCGATGCACCTGTCCGGTATCGACCGCCGACGCGAGTGCTTCACGAAGCGCCGCGACTTCGGCGTTCCGGGTCTTCGTGGCTTTTGTGAGGCCGTTCAGGGTGACGGGTTTCGCGGCAGCCCGAACACAGTTGATAACTCTCTCGCTGAGTTCCGCCGTGGCAGCACCGGAAACCGACATGCTAACAGATTACGACAGGGCGCCCGGGGAACCCGTCGGCCGCATACGGGCCGGAACTCCGCGCCCCGGAGCGCGGGTTGCCGAACCTGAACTCGCGGATTATTTCAGATCGCGGAACACCCGTTTTGACCTTGAATTCCTTAAACACATAAATATTCCGTAACTTCCGTGTGGGCGCGGGTCCCGGCGGCTTTGATGTCGAGCGGCGGACGCGCCAATTACAAACGACGGAACACAGGTTATGCGGGGGAATAACGTCACAAATCCGCTGCCTTTTGAGCACAGAGGCGCGGTGGTGTGGTAGAAATATTTATTCACACCAAATGCAAGGGCATCAGGTACCGGTTGCGGTAATCGGCATGGCGTGTCGATTTCCCGGCGCCAATACACCAGCGGCACTGTGGGAATTGTTATGCGCCGGCGGAAATTCGATCGTCGAAATTCCCCCGGAACGGTGGGACGTGCCGTCTTATTTCGACGCGGATCTGGAATTTGACGATACGATGAATACCCGCTGGGGCGGTTTTCTGGCGGATATCGATCAGTTCGACCCCCGTTTCTTCGGAATTTCCACGCGGGAAGCCGCCGACATGGACCCTCAGCAGCGTCTGATGCTTGAGGTCAGCTGGGAAGCGCTGGAAAATGCCGGTCTGGCTCCGGACCAGTTGGAGGGCACTGAGACCGGCGTTTTTGCGGGGGCCACGTTTTACGACTACCAGGAACTGCTGGTGGGGGCGCCACCGCGGGCAGGCACGGGCGTACTGGGCAGCCTGGTCCCCAACCGGCTTTCCTATCTGCTCGATCTGCACGGACCGAGTCTGATGGTGGATACGGCTTGTTCTTCCTCGCTGGTCGCGGTTCACCTGGCCTGCCAGAGTCTTGGCCTTCAGGAATCCGACGTCGCGCTGGCGGCCGGAGTGAATGCGATTCTGTCTCCCCGCGCGATGGTGATGTTCTCGCAGGCGAACATGATGGCGAAAGACGGCCGGTGTAAAACGTTTGACGCAGCCGCGGATGGTTTTGTGCGGGCCGAAGGTTGCGGCGTAGTGGTGCTCAAACGCCTCGCGGATGCGCGCCGGGACGGAGATAACATTCTCGCCGTCCTGCGCGGAACCGCGGTGAACCAGGATGGCCGCGGCACGGGTCTTTCGACGCCGAACACGGTGGCGCAGCAGGCGGTGATCCGGCGGGCACTGGGCAATGCGGGACGGTCACCCGAGCAGGTCGACTATGTGGAAGCCCACGGGACCGGCACGCCGCAAGGCGACATGGTCGAAGTGGAATCTTTATCGGCCGTGCTGGGTGGGGGCGACCGCGATACGCCGTGCGTTATCGGGTCGCTGAAAGCGAATATCGGACATCTGGAGTCCGCGGCCGGAATTGCGGGCGTGATCAAGGCGATCCTGGTTTTGCAACACGGCCGAATTCCCGCACAACCGGATCTGGTCAGGCCCAATCCGAAATTGCCGTTTCAGGGGCTTGTGGTGCCGACAGCCGGGCAGCCGTCGATGGTCCGGCCGAATCTGATCTGCGTGAATTCGTTCGGCTTCGGCGGCACCAATGCGCATGCCGTGATCGAGGCGGGTCCTCAGGATGAACCTGAACAATCCGCTGTGGAGCGCCCGGCGCATATATTGACCCTTAGCGCGAAGAGCGGCGCGGCTCTTCTTCAACTGGCCGCCCGCTACCAAAGTTATGTCGAAAGTGAAGAGGCCGCATCTCTCGCCGATATTTGCTTCACGGCTAACTGCGGCCGGTCGCACTTCGAACATCGGCTGGCAATAGTAGCCGAGTCGCGCGAGACGCTGAAACGGCAACTGGCGGAGTTTGCCGGCGGTGAGCGGATGCCGCAGAAGCAGGCTTCCCATTCGCTCAGGCCGGTTTTCCTGTTTGCGGGACAAGGCGGTCAATACGCCGGGATGGGCTATCGGCTTTACGAGACCCAGCCGGTTTTTCGCCGCGCGCTGCAGCGGTGCGATGAACTGCTGAGAGACGATCTGGCGCAACCCCTGCTGTCGGTGCTTTATCCGGAACCCGGTAAGCGCTCGCCGATCGACGATACAGAGTATTCGCAACCGGCTCTCTTTGCTTTTGAGTATGCACTGGCCGAGCTCTGGAAGTCATGGGGCATCGTACCGGGGGCCGTGATGGGCCACAGCGTTGGCGAGTATGTGGCCGCCTGCGTGGCGGGAATATTTTCGCTGGAAGACGGACTGCGCCTGACGGCTGAACGAGCGCGCCTGATGAGCGCGCTGCCAGGGAACGGCGCGATGGCCGCGGTTTTCGCCGGGGCGGACGTGGTGCTGGAAGCGATCGCGCCCCATTCGTCAGCGGTAGCGATTGCGGCCGTCAATGGTCCCAAGCAGACAGTTATCTCGGGTGAGCGGGACACGGTACAGGCGGTAGTCGAGGCCCTGGAACGGGACTTCTACATTTCCAATCCACTCAATGTTTCGCATGCGTTTCATTCGCCGCTGATGGAGCCCATGCTGGATGCGTTCGCCGAGGCCGCGGGGCGAGTCTCCTTCGAAGCGCCCGGAATAACTTTTATTTCCAATGTTACCGGCCAGGAGATGAAGGACGCACCGGCGGCAGCTTACTGGCGGGATCATGTCCGTCAACCCGTTTCCTTTGCTTCCGGCATGAAGTCGCTGAATCAACTCGGGATGACCACGTTTATCGAGATCGGCCCGGGCGACACGCTGATCGGAATGGGAAAGCGGTGCCTTCCGGATGGGGGATTGTGGTTGCCTTCGCTGCGGCCCGGCAAAGACGAGTGGAATACGCTGCTGAGTTCACTGGCCGCGCTCTACCTCGGGGGCGCCAGAGTGGATTGGGCCGGATTTGACCGCGACTATGTTCGGCATAAGGTGCCGCTGCCGACTTATCCCTTCGAACATCGGCGCTGCTGGCTGGAACCGCATGAAGCACGCCGCTTTCAGAGAGAGGAAGCATGATGGCACGGGCAGGCATCGAGAAACTGAATCTTTACGCGGGGCGTTGTTACGTGGATTTTTCCGATATTGCCTCCGCGCGGGGAATCGACCCGGCATATCTTACGCGGCAACTGATGGTTTCCGAACGGTCAGTCTACCCCACCTACGAGGATCCCGTATCCTTAGCCGTCAATGCCGCGAAGCGGATGCTGGCGCCGGAGGATATCGCGGATATCGAACTCCTGATTGTCGGCACGGAATCCGGTGTCGATCTGGGTAAGCCGATTTCGACGTGGGTCCATCGCTTTTGTAAACTGCGCAGCAACTGCCGTAACTTTGAGGTGAAGCACGCCTGCTACGGCGGCACCGGAGCGCTTAAGATGGCTGCTTCGTGGGTTGCGTCCGGCATTCGTCCCGGCAAGAAGGCGCTGGTTGTCACGACGGACATCAGCCGTAATTTTATTAACATGTCTCATGAGCCGATCGGAGGCGGGGGCTCGGTTGCGATGCTGGTCAGTGCCGACCCCGGAGTGCTTGAACTCGACCTCGAAAAGGCGGGTTACTGGACATCCGAGATCGCGGATACGTTTCGCCCTACCTCCCGTTGTGAAGTGTTAAAGGGAGAGACGAGTATTTACTCCTATCTGGACGCTTTGGACGGAGCCTATGATCACTACGAGCAGATAGCCGGCGTAACGGATTACGAGGCGGCGTTTAAGAAGCATATCTATCATGCACCGTTTCCCGGAATGACCATGCAGGCGCACCAGTCCATGCTGAATCGCGCCGTATCGGTGAGTAAGGAGACGGTCAGGAAGAGTTTTGAGACGAAGGTCGAAGAAAGCCTGACTTTCGCGCGGCGCATCGGCACTTCATATGGTTCCTCGACCTTTGTTTGCCTCCTTGGCCTGCTGGCGTCGGCAACCGATCTGGAGGCGGGCGATCTTATCTCTCTGTTTGCTTACGGATCCGGCTGCCAGGGCGAGTTTTATCAGGGGCGCATCGGCGCCGCGGGGCGAGAGTCCGCGAAAGCACTGCATATCGGCCGACATCTGGATGAGAGACGACGCCTGTCTCTTTCGGAATACGAGTCCAATGAGCTGGCACGCGAGGCGCAGGCCGACTGTCCCGATATTGTTCCGGACCGCTCTCAACTTGCAGGCGTTTACGAAGAGTTGTTCGCCGGACAGGGACTATTGGTTCTGGAAAGCGTGGATAACTACGAGCGGCGGTACGCATGGACCTGACAGCGAAGGCCGTTCGCAGCGAACGCCGGGACGCAGTGGCATGGATTACGCTCTATGGGGGCAACGGGAACTGGAGGAATGCGTGAGTAAGATTTCGGTGGCCTTCCTGGAGGAGAATATCTGCGAGCTAAATCTCAACGATGCTCTCAACCAGAACAGGCTGGGCGACGAACTGATCGACGGATTTCTCGCTCAGCTGAGAGCGCTCTCCCAGGAAACGTCTCTCAAGGTTCTGATCATCACGGGTTGCGATGACGTCTTCTGCGGCGGCGGAAGTCTCGAAACGCTTCGAAAACTCAGCGAGAAAGCAAGAGAGCCAATCTTCTTCGAAATTGCGGACCAGATGCTCGGTTTCCCGGTGCCAATCGTCAGTGCCGCCCGGGGCCACGCCGTAGGCGGCGGGCTGCTATTCGCTATCTATGCCGATCTGTCCGTCGCCTGTGAGACGAGCCGGTACAGCGTGAACTTTACCGATATGGGTTTCACGCCCGGGATGGGAACAACGACCGTGCTGCCCGCGCTGGTGGGTTACCCGTTCGCGGCGGAAATGATTCTGACCGCAAAGTTTTATAAGGGCCGCGAACTTGAGGGACGCGGCCTGTTCAACTATATTGTTCCGGCGGATCGGGTGATGCCGGTGGCGCTCGACATGGCGAGACGAATGGCCGAAAAGCCGCGCCATGTGCTCGAAATGCTGAAAGAGACACTGGTTTTGCCGCGCCGGCAGGCCCTGCATCTGGCCAGATCGCATGAGCAACTGATGCATCAGGTTTGTTTCAGCCGACCCGAGGGACGCAGTTACATTGAAGAGAGTTATATAAGGTAAGGACCCTATTTATGATGGCTCGCGCCGATATTTTAAATGTAGTGATCAGCAATCTGAGAAATAATGTAAGTGGCCTGGAGACGGCAGAAATCGATCCCTCCAGAGCAATGGCTGAGTATGGCGCCAGCAGCCTCGATATTGTGGAGGTTGTATCCACGTCCATGCGCCAGTTGCGAATCCGTGTGCCCCGCCCGGCGCTCGCCGATCTTCGCAACATCGACGATCTGGTTGACCTGTTCGCTTCGAAACTTGCGGAGGAGTCGGCCAAAGCTCAGGGCGCGACAGCCGGCTAGTCATGGAATTCAGGAAACGCGTTGTCCCGGCTTCGCCATTTCGACTGGAGAGTCACAATCCCGGTTCGCTGGACGACTTGACGCTGCAACCCACGGAGCGCCGCCGACCTGGAGCCGGCGAAGTGGAAATCCGGCTTCACAGCGCGGCGTTGAATTTCAGGGACGTCCTGAAAGCCCTGGGAGTTTATCCGGGCGCGAATCCGGATGAAGTTGTCACTTTTGGCGGAGATGCGGCCGGGACGGTTGTAGCGGTGGGCCCGGGCGTTTCGCAGTTTCGGTCCGGAGACGAGGTGATGGGCTTCGTCCCCGTTACTTACAGTTCGCACGTGACGGCCTCTGCACGATTCCTTAGCCGCAAGCCCGGTCATCTCACTTTCGACGAGGCTGTAACCATACCTGCGGTCTTTTTGACCGCCTACTACGCTTTAATCCATCTGGCGCGACTGCAGTGCGGCGAACGAATTTTGATTCACGCCGCCACAGGGGGGGTCGGTCTGGCCGCGGTCCAGCTGAGCCAGAGAATCGGTGCGGAAATCTTCGCGACGGCGGGTAGCCCGGAAAAGCGCGATTATCTGCGCTCGCTGGGTATTCAACATGTAATGGATTCGCGATCGTTAGCCTTCGCGGATGAGGTGATGGAGATTACGAAAGGCAGCGGCGTCAATGTAGTCCTCAATTCGCTGGCGGGCGAGTTTCTGACAAAGAGTCTCGGCACCTTAGGCGTTTGCGGTCGTTTCCTGGAAATAGGGAAACGCGACATTTACGATAACCGGCCCCTGGGGCTTTACCCGTTTCGCAATAATCTCGCGTTTTTCGCCATCGATCTGGAACAGGCGTGGGATGTGTATCCCGACGTAATAACGGGGCTGAATGAAGAGATGATGGAGCTTTTCGCGAGGGATGAATTGAGGCCCCTCCCATACCGCGTCTTCCCCGTGAGCGAAGTAGTTGAGGCGTTCCGCTATATACGGCAAACCAGGCAGATCGGCAAAGTTGTCATTTCCATGGATTGCGATGCCTAGCGGAGAAAATCGGGACCCGATCGCTATTATCGGCATTGGCTGCCGTTTTCCTGGCGGCGCAAACGATCCGAAGGCGTTCTGGGATCTGTTGTGCAACAGCACAGACGCGATTACCGAGGTTCCCGCGGAGCGCTGGAATGCGGATGCTTTCTACGACGCGGATCCCATGGAACCCGGCAAGATGTATACCCGCTGGGGCGGGTTCGTCGACCGGGTGGACCAGTTCGATGCTCCATTTTTTGGCATAAGCGCGAGGGAAGCCGCTTGCATGGATCCCCAACAGCGCCTGCTGCTGGAAGTAGCGTGGGAGGCTCTGGAGGACGCGGGTCAGGCGATTGACCGCCTGGTCGGAACAAAGACGGGCGTATTTACCGGCGTTTCGCGGTGCGACTATGGCGACATTCAACTGGGCGCCATGGAGCGGGAAAACCTGACTGCATACACGGTCACCGGGTTTGCCGGTTGTATGATTCCTAACCGGATTTCCTACATGTTTGACTTCCGGGGACCGAGTCTTCCGGTTGACACGGCGTGTTCCTCATCGCTCGTGGCGGTTTGTCTCGCCTGTCAAAGTATTTGGGACGGCGAGTCCACCCTGGCTCTGGCCGGGGGCGTGAACATCATACTCAAGCCCGAGGGCACGATTGCCATTGGCAAGACCCTGATGTTAGCGGCCGACGGAAGGTGTAAGAGTTTCGACGCGAGCGCGGATGGCTACGTCCGATCCGAGGGTGCGGGGATTGTCGTGCTGAAGCCGCTGGCGGCCGCACTGACCGACGGGGATCCGATCTATGCGGTTATTCGGGGCTGTGCGAAGAATTACGATGGCCGAACCGCGGATGCCACGATGCCGAACGGAGAAGCGCAAAAAGCCGCGCTGCTGGAGGCATGCCGCCAGGCCGGGATAGCAGCCGGGAAAATATCCTATATTGAGGCTCAGGGCACCGGCACCTCGCTAGGGGACGCGACGGAAGCGAACGCGCTGGGGTCTGCCGTAAGCGATAATCGGGAAGGACAAAATCTCTGCTGGATTGGTTCGGTCAAGAGCAATATCGGACATGCCGAGTCGGCAGCAAGCGTCGGTGGCTTAATCAAGGCCGCACTGGCGCTCAAACATCGGAAGATTCCGCCCAGTCTCCATTTTCAGACACCGAATCCTAAGATTGACTTCGCCCTGTTAGGACTGCGCGTTCCTGGGGCAGTGGCGGCATGGTCCAATCCGGAAGGGGAGGGCCGCTATGCAAGTGTCAATGCGTTCAGCGTGGGCGGAGCGAATGCAAATGTAATTCTGGAAGAACCACCCGCCCCTGCGTCGCGGACGGATCTGAACAGTTTATCGCCCGACGAGGCGGCCGCGGGACCGCGCTGGCACTTGCTTCCGATTTCCGCTCGCAGTCCGGAGGCTCTGCGTGCGCTTGCGGCGGCTTATCTGGCCTTCCTGAACGATCAGAGGCGACCGGGCTCTCAACGATATTCACTTTCTGACATTTGTTACACGGCGAGTCTGCGCCGGATTCATCACCGGCACCGCGCGGTGTTTTTGGTGCGCACGATCGCGGAAGCAGCCGAGCAACTTGGCGCGTTCCCGGACAGCGATGTCCGTTGGCCTGACGGCAACCCGCTTCTGCAGGGCATCGCTGAGCGTTATGCATCGGGCGAAGATGTCGACTTTAACGGCCTCTATCCGAATGGCGGCACTGTCGCCGCGCTCCCTGGCTATCCCTGGCAGCGCCGACGTTACTGGCACGAGTCTCCCCAGGCCGAGCAGGTGCGAAAGGGGAAGGATGCAGCCGAGGCCGGCACTCGGCCGTTGCCGTCGGCTTTCCTGCAGCAGATAGCTCAGGCCCATAACCCCCGTGAGTTCCTGGTCGAAAAGACGCGCCGGCAGATCGCGGAAATTACCGGTATCGATCAATCCGCCATCGACCCGAACCAGGGCTTTTTCGATATGGGCTTCAGCTCGTTGCAAGCCATCGAACTGCTGAACCTCGTGAAAGAGAGCACGGGCGTATCTCTGCATGCCACGGCGACCTTTAAATATCCAAACGTATATTCGCTGGTCGATCGTCTTTTGAGCGAAGTGCCGGAACAACGAGCGCTGGCTCGTCAGCCCCGTTCCCAGGAAGGGTCATCATCGTCCCGCCCGGAGACAGACAGGCTTAGGGAGCCGATTGCGGTTGTCGGCATGGGCTGCCGTTTCCCGGGCGCGGAAAATCCGGAGGCCTTTTGGCAATTGTTGCGCGACGGCGCCAGCGCGATCGGGCAGGCGCCGATGGATCGCTGGGATGTGGACACCTATTATCATCCCGACCCTGAACATCCGGGCAGCAGCTATACCCGTGAGGGCGGCTTCTTGCCGTATGCAGACCGCTTCGACGCTCATTTCTTCGGGATTTCTCCTCTTGAGGCGGGCTCGATGGACCCGCAGCAGTGGCTGTTACTCGAAGTATCCTGGGAAGCGCTCGAGAATGCCGGCCAATCGCCGGATGGTCTTCGTAATCGCGCCGTGGGCGTATTCATGGGTATGTGCACGGACGACCACTTCCAGCTGGAAGCGTCCAGAGAGCCTAAGAGTATCGGCCCCCATTCAATATTGGGAAATGCGCGCAGTGTGGCGGTGGGTCGTATCGCCTATGCGCTCGGATTGCAGGGGCCAGTCATTCAGCTGGATACCGCCTGTTCGTCATCGTTAGTCGCGGTTCATCTGGCATGCCAGAGTCTGCGACTGGGCGAGTCCGAATTAGCTCTGGCGGGCGGTGTCAACCTGATCCTGTCTCCTCGCAGCAGTATCAGCCTTTGTCAAATGGGCGCGCTGGCACCCGATGGCCGGTGTAAACCCTTCGATTCGGCTGCCGACGGTTACGGACGCGGCGAAGGATGTGGGGTAGTCGTTCTTAAGCGGCTGTCCGACGCCGTGGCGAACCGGGATCGGATACTTGCCGTAATTCGCGAATCGACAATCAATCACGATGGCCCCAGTAGCGGCCTCACGGCCCCCAATGAAGCCGCCCAGGAAAAGCTAATCCGCCAAACTCTGCTGAAAGCACAGATCACGCCTCATGAGGTTGGCTATATTGAAGCCCACGGCACCGGTACGTCTTTGGGCGATCCGATTGAGGTAAATGCGTTGGCCGCGGTCTTTGGAGATCGCGCGAATCCATTAGTGATCGGGACGCTGAAGGGGAATATCGGACATTCCGAGGCTGCCGCCGGTGTCGCCAGCCTGATTAAAACCGTTCTTGTGTTGCGGAACGGAGAGATTCCTCCCGTAATTCATCTGGGCGAATTAAATCCCTATATTCCCTGGGAGCAGTTGCCTTTCGCAATTCCTCGCGCCCTCACACCTTGGACCGCGGAGCGGCGCCTTGCAGGCTGCAGCGCCTTTGGTTTCAGTGGCACCAATGCTCATGTTCTGCTGGAATCGGCGCCACCACTGAAAGATGAGGGTCTCACCCGCGAAGCGCCGGAACGCCCGCGGCATTTGTTGGCCCTGAGTGCAAAGACAGAACCCGCTCTCCGGCAGTTGGCGGCCGAGTACGCGACTTTTCTGACAGCGAACACTCCGCGGTTGGCGGACGTTTGTTTCACGGCCGGCACGGGCCGCTCTCACTTCCGACACCGGCTTGCACTCACGGCTTCAACGGCGGAGGAAGCCGCCTCGGCGTTGTCTGGCTTCGCGTTGTCCGGCTTGGCGCCGGGCGTCGCGCCGGCAAACATCCTGGCGAGAGAAGTCAGTCGCCGGGATCGCCCTTCGATCGCGTTTCTTTTTACCGGCCAAGGCGCGCAGTATCCGGATATGGGCCGCCAACTTTACGAAACGCAGCCAGCTTTTCGCGCGGCCATCGACCGGTGCGACAAAATTCTTAGGCCGATTCTTAACGAGTCGTTAATTGACATTCTTTATACCGGCGACACAGAGAGCGCTGCGGTAAACAAATCCAGACTCGATCATACGATCTATACCCAACCTGCGCTGTTCGCAATCGAATTCGCACTGGCCGCACTCTGGAAGTCGTGGGGAATTGAGCCCGATGCCGTCTTAGGCCACAGTGTAGGGGAGTACGTGGCGGCCTGTGTAGCCGGTGTTTTCCCGCTGGAAGTTGCCCTTCAGCTGGTTGCTGCAAGGGCCAGACTCATGCAGGGATTGGTCCAGGATGGTGTGATGGCCGCCATCTTCGAGGAGGAAGCTCTCGTGTCGGCCGCCATTCGCCCCTACCTCGATTCGGTAGCCATCGCCGCAGTGAATGGGCCGCAGAACATCGTTATTTCGGGTGAGAGGCAGGCGGTACAGATTGTCCTGGATGGTCTTGGTGCTCAGGGCGTGCGCTCCAAAATCCTTCCGGTCTCCCACGCTTTCCATTCTCCCCTTATGGAACCGATTCTGGCGGAGTTTGAACGGATGGCCGCTCAAATCGGCTATCAAGAGCCGCGAATTCCTCTGATCTCTAATCTCACAGGCGATATGTTTCCCGCGGGAACCGCACCAAATGCCGCCTATTGGCGACGGCATACCCGGGAAGCAGTCCGGTTTTCCGATGGCGTCAGGACGTTGATAGGGAACGGGTACGAGCTGTTTTTAGAAGCCGGCCCGACACCAGTTTTGTCGGCCCTGGGAAAGCTGCACAGCGATAACGCAACCTGGCTGCACTCGCTCTCACCGCGAGAAGAGGATTGGGGAGCGGTCCTCGGGGCGCTGTCCGAACTCTATGTCCGAGGAGTAAACGTCCGTTGGGAAGGTTTTGACGAGGGTTATCAACGCGCCCGGATCGCGTTGCCCACTTACGCTTTCCAACGCGTTCGTTATTGGATTCCGGATCTTCGCCCAGAAAACACATTGTCAATGAATATACCAGTCGATTCTCAGGCCGCGGGCACTCCTGCTTCATCAGCCACGCGGCAGCGCCGCCTGACGCAGGAAGTTCAGGCCATTTTGGCTACCGCGCTGAAGTTAGAACCAGACAGTTTGCCCGTGGACGCGCCGCTGCTCGAAGTCGGAGCCGATTCGCTTGTCCTGGTGAATACGGTCCGGACCATCGAGCGTACTTATTCGGTCAGTGTCGGGATTCGGCGGTTCTTTGAGGATCTTACGACCATCGAAGCCATCGCGGCTTATCTCGACCAGATTCTTCCCGCAGCCGGCAACGTCCCTGCTGTGACGCAGGCCCCGATTCAACCCGTTCCGTCCCAAACCGATCAGGTGTGCCTCTTACCGGCTCAGACAGCCCAACCGCGTGCGTCTTCGCCGGGTTTGCCCGTGAATGAAAGCGGGTCGGGATTCGAGCGTATTATTCTTGACCAGATCCAGCTGATGAACCGCCAGCTGGATTTCCTGCGTATTCCCGGCCGGACCGATACTCCGCCTGCCATAAAGACAGAACAACAAGCGCCAACTCCCAAGCCGGTTACGAAACCAGTGACTATGGGCCCGTGGCGTCCGGCTCAAACCGAAAAGAGCCAGCTTGCGCCGCAACAGCAGGCTCACCTGGATGCCCTTATAGCCCGGTTCAATACCCGCACCCGAACGTCGAAGCAGTTGACTCAGGAGCATCGGCGGGTGCTCGCCGACAGTCGGGTAGCGGTCGGATTCCGCGCGTCTCTGAAGGAAATGATTTATCCGATCATGGGCGAGCGCGCGGAGGGTTCTCGCTTCCGGGATGTGGACGGAAATGAGTACATCGACCTCACCATGGGTTTTGGCGTGCTCATGTTTGGTCACACTCCGCCCTTTCTGCAACAGGCTCTGGCCGATCAGCAGGAGCTTGGGGTTGAGATCGGGCCTCAATTAAGAATAACCGGCGAGGTTGCCGCACTGGTTGCAGAGTTAACCGGCATGGAACGCGTCACATTCTGCAACTCCGGAACGGAGGCGGTAATGGCGGCGATCCGGCTGGCCCGCGCGGTGACCGGGCGTTACAAGATCGTTCATTTTACGGGCTCTTACCATGGCCATTCGGATATGACGCTGGGAGTTGCGACGGATGGCAATGCCGACCCGCGCGCCACTTCGTTTTTCCCAGGCATCTCCCCCAACGTTCTTGTGGATGCGATGGTGCTCGAATATGGCAATGTCGACTCGCTGAAGATCATTCGCGACCATGCGCATGAACTGGCGGCCGTGCTGGTGGAACCAATTCAGAGCCGCCGTCCGGAACTGCAACCGATCGAGTTCGTTCGGGACCTGCGCAAACTGACCGAGGAAACGGGCGTTGTTCTGATCTTCGATGAGACTCTCACCGGTTTTCGCCCTGGTCCGGGAGGCGCGCAGGAATGGTTTGGTGTTCGCGCGGATTTAGCAACCTATGGCAAAATCGCGGGTGGCGGCATGCCGATCGGAATCGTCGCGGGTAAAGCGCCGATCATGGATTACATTGACGGCGGGGTGTGGCGGTACGGCGATGAATCCGCACCGCGCAAGGAAACGATCTTTTTCGGCGGCACCTTTTGCAAACATCCCCTCGCTATGGCGACGGCCAAGGCGGCACTCACCCATATTAAGGCAATCGGCACGGGCGCATACGCCCAGTTGAACGAGCGGACGGCACGTTTCGCGGCCGAACTCAACAACTGGTTTGAAGCGGAAGCCGTTCCGATAAGGGTGGTTCACTGGAGTTCGCTGTTCCTTTTCCGCTTTCAGGGTAATTTCGAGATCTTCTTCTTTCATCTCCTCGAAAAAGGTCTTTCCCTCTGGGAATGGCGGAACTGTTTCTTATCCATGGCTCACACGGACGAAGACATCGCTTACATTATTCAGGCGGTAAAGGAAACCGTGGCAGAAATGAGAGCCGGCGGTTTTTTTCCACAGGCTTCCCCCGCGAAGGTAGCGGCGAGCGGGGGAAGCGCGGTCCAGGCTACACCGTCTGAGTTCCGGAATATCGAACGGGCCGAAGCGCCGGCGCTTTTTCGGCCGGGCGGGAACGGCACCAGTTCCGACGCCGGACCGATCCATCCGCAGGCTTCACAGGTGGGCCCGGCCCGAAAGAATGCGAGTCCGGACTTCAGCCTCTTTTACTTCGGCGTGTACGGAGACAAGTACACACCGGACAAATACGACTTACTATTCGATGGCGCACGGTATGCGGACCAGAACGGATTCTCCTCGATCTGGGTTCCCGAACGTCACTTTCATGACTTTGGGGGGTTCTCTCCGAATCCTTCCGTCCTTTGTGCCGCGCTGGCCAGAGAGACAACAAATCTGCAACTGCGGGCCGGCAGCGTCGTGTTGCCGCTGCATCACCCGGTGCGAATTGTGGAAGAATGGTCGGTCGTCGATAATCTCTCGAACGGCCGGGCGGGATTTTCCGTGGCTTCCGGCTGGCACCCCAACGACTTCATTTTCGCTCCCGAGGCGTTCGGAGCTCATCGCGACCTGATGTTCTCTCAGATTGAGACGATCCGAAAGCTGTGGCGCGGCGAAGCGGTATCGTTCCGTAACGGCGCCGGTAACCTTGCAGAGATCCAGGTCCACCCGAAGCCTAAGCAGGCCGAGCCTCCGATTTTCGTAACGGTGGTTAGGAATCCCGATACTTACGTCAAAGCCGGTGAGGCGGGAGCGGGCATTCTCACCAATCTGATGGGACAGAGCGTCGCGGAACTGACCGAAAGTATAAGGCTTTATCGGGAGGCGAGGGCCAGAAGCGGCTTTGATGCCCAGGGGGGGCACGTGGCCGTTTTGATGCACACGTTTATCGGCGAAGATTTAATGAGAACCCGCCTGCAGGCACGCCAACCGCTCTTTAACTATTTACGATCCACGCTCGGCCTGTTCAGGACCTTAGCTGAGAACATGGGGTTGGATCATAATTTTGAGGCTCTGAGCGGGGAGCAACAGGACGATTTCCTTTCGCTCGTCTATGAACGCTATGTGGAGGATCGCGCTCTGATCGGCACGGTGGGATCGTGTCTGGACGTGGTGGAACGGTTGCGAGCGGCCGGCGTGGACGAGATTGCGTGTTTCGTCGATTTCGGCGTGGATCCGGCCTCGGTCCGGGCTGCTTTTCCGAAGGTGAACGCTTTACGCGAGCGCGCGCAGAACGGATTACCGATACTCTCCAGAGGGGCCAGTGCCAGTTAAACCATTGGCGCCAGCGAGCGCGCCACTCACGGCCGCCCAGAAGCAGCTCTGGATTCTGGCGCAACTGGGGACTGAGGAATCGAGTTCTTACAACGAGTTTGTCGCGATCCGGCTGGTCGGGCCGTTGCATATCCCGTCACTCCGGCATGCGCTGCAAAAAGTGGCGGACCGCCATGAAGCGCTGCGCACGACGTTCAGCGCTCAGGGCGATCTGCAGTTGATCCACAACGACTTTGTCGTGGAGCTCTCAATCCTCGATTTTTCTCTGGAGCGTGAGAGCGCAGCCGCGGCGGTAGAAACCTGGCTGTCAGCCGAGGGGGAACGGCCATTCGACCTGAACCAGGGACCGCTCTTTATCGCATATCTGTTGCGGCTGAATTCCCGGGAGCATGTGCTCGCTCTCAAGGCTCATCACATCATTGTGGACGGTTGGTCATGGGGCGTCATAGCGGAAGAAGCGAGCCTCTTCTATACAGCCCGTTACACGGGCACGGCGATCTCTCTGCCAGCCGCGTTGCAGTTCCGGGAGTATGCGGCAAGACAGGACAGTCAACGGTATACACCGGAGATGAGGCGTCATGGTGACTATTGGCTGCATCAACTCGCCGGCCCGATTCACACGCTGCAATTGCCCACCGACCGGCCGCGCTCCGCGAAGCGCAGTTATCAGGGAGCACGCCAAGCGATACATCTCTCGGCGCAGCTTGTCACATCTCTAAGAAAACTCAGCAGAGAGCGGGCCTGCACGCTCTTCATGACGCTGGTCGCCGCTTACACAGCGCTGTTACATCGCCTGACCGGCCAAACCGACCTGATTACCGGGATACCGGTGACGGGCCGCTTTGACGAGGACAGCGGAAGTCTGGTTGGATATGCCACGCATCTGCTGCCGATCCGCAGTCAGATTGACCCCAAAGAGACGTTTTCCGATCACCTGAGCAAGACCCGGAAATTGATGTTGGATGGTTATGAGCATGAGGTCTATCCGTTCGCGTGGCTCCTGGAGGAGCTGCGCGAGCGCCGGGCAGATAATCGTTCCTCATTGATCTCCGGAACGTTCAATCTCGACCGCTCGTTCAACTCTCCTAATTTTGGTTCGGCTACAAGCCGGCCTTATTCATTGCCGCGGCGGGCGGTGGCCTTTGATCTTGTCGTGAACGCGATTGAGTCCAACCAGGAAATCGTTGTCGACTGCGACTTCAATACCGCGCTGTTCGATGCCGAAACCATTCAACGATGGCTGGGTCATTTTCGGACTTTGCTGGAGGGTATTCTCGCCGATCCGGCCCGTCGCCTCGCGGATCTGCCCCTGCTCACCGAGGCAGAACGCCGGCAACTGCTTTCAAGGTGGGATATGACGGCCGTGGAGTATCGGGCCGGTCAATCTCTTCATCATCTCTTCGAGGCCCAGGCGGAGCGAAACCCTGAGAGCATTGCGCTGGTCTTTGAAGATGAGACTGTAACTTACCGCGAACTGAATACACGGGCGAACCAGCTCGCGCATTACCTGCGAAGCACAGGATTCCGTCAGGGCGCATTGGCCGGGCTCTGCATGGAGCGGTCTGTGGGGATGATCGTGGGATTGCTGGGCATTCTCAAGGCGGGAGGCGCGTATGTTCCGCTCGACCCAACCTATCCTCCGGCACGATTGGACTTTATGCTGGGTGATGCACAGCCCACCGTGGTGGTGACCCAGGAGAAGTTTGCCAGGGAAGTTCTCAGCACGGGCACGGCTTCTCCAGCGAAGACGGTACGTCTGGATGGCGATGTCGACGCGTTTTCTCAACAGCCCGTCACCAATCCCCCCAGAATCGCTGCGCCGGACGCTCCGGCTTATGTCATCTATACTTCAGGCTCAACGGGGCTCCCCAAGGGGACCGTTGTCAGCCATTACAATGTGACACGCCTGTTTGCCGCGACCGCCGGATGGTTCCACTTCGACGAACACGATGTCTGGACTCTGTTCCATTCTGTTTCATTCGATTTTTCCGTCTGGGAGATATGGGGCGCGTTGCTTCACGGTGGCCGTCTGGTGATTGTTCCGCACGCAGTCAGCCGCTCGCCCGAGGAGTTCCACACTCTCCTCCGGAAAGAACGGGTGACTGTGCTTAACCAGACTCCGTCGGCGTTTCGGCAGCTACTCCAGGTTGATGAATCGTCCGGCGCCGAACCGACGAGCCTGCGATTCATCATTTTCGGCGGCGAAGCGCTGGATATCCGGAGTCTTTCCCCGTGGTTTGCCAGACACGGCGTGACGAATCCGCAGCTTGTCAACATGTATGGGATCACGGAAACCACCGTCCACGTTACCTACCGTCCTCTGACTGAAGCGGATCTGGCGCAATCGGCGAGCCTCATCGGCAGGCCAATTCCCGATTTGCGGTTCTACATTCTGGACCAGAGTCAGCAACCCGTTCCCCTCGGTATTCCCGGCGAGATTTATGTAGGCGGTGCGGGTGTCGCTCAGGGTTATCTGAACCGACCGGAATTGACACGGGAGCGATTTATATCCAACCCGTTAGGTCCAGGCCGGCTGTATCGCACCGGCGATCTGGCTCGCTACCGCGCGGACGGCGATATCGAGTATCTGGGGCGCATCGACGCTCAGGTAAAAATTCGCGGGTTCCGTGTTGAGCCAGGCGAGATTGAAGCGACACTCAACCAATATCCCGGCATTCGGGACAGCATTATTCTGGTGAATCGTGTTCAGGAAGGCGATATGCGCCTGTTTGCGTATATCGTCTCAGACCAGGGGGTGAATCCCGATGACCTGCGCAATTTCCTGCGCGTGAAGCTACCCGACTATATGGTTCCCGCGAACTTTATCGAGGTGGAGAAATTTCCTCTTACCTCGAATGGCAAGGTCGACCGACAGGCTCTGCAGGAGCTGAGTTCGCAGGTTCAACTGGCTGAAGAAACGCCGGCGCCGCCTCGCACGCGGGTCGAGATCGCACTGGTCGAAATCTGGTCTGAGGTTCTGGGGCGGCCAGGCGTGGGTATACATTCCGATTTCTTCGATCTGGGTGGTCACTCACTTCTGGTAACTCAGGTCGTGTCGAGGATCAACGCTGTATTTTCCATCGAACTGCCCATGAGGACGCTTTTCGACGTGCCTACGGTGGGAACGCTGGCGGAACGGATCGAGGCAATTCTGGAGGCACGGAAGTTGCAGTCGGGTCCGAATCAGACGCCGGATCGGCCCTCGGTGCGAAGGGAGGAGATCCTCATATGACCACGCTCCGCGATTTCCTGGAGGACTTGACCGCACGCGACGTCAAACTGTGGGTCGAAGGCGAGAACCTGCGCTGCAGCGCACCCGAAGGCTCACTCACACCAGACCTGGTGCGTGAATTACAGTCTTACAAGACGGACATTCTCGCCACCCTGCGGGCAGCCCAGGGGGACGCCGGCGGCACTTCGATTCCGCAGGTTGCGCGCACGGGTCCCTTACAGCTCTCGTACGCTCAGCAGCGTCTGTGGTTTCTTGACCGGCTCGGAAGTGGCAGTGCCTATAACATGGCTGGCGCGCTGAAACTCGATGGCCCATTGGATCATTCCGCGCTGAACAGGAGTCTGGCTGAGATTGTCGATCGACACGAAATTCTGCGGACGACCTTCCCCGCGGTCGACAACGAACCGCGGCAAGTAATCGCTCCGATTTCGCAGCTCAACCCTGACTTCGTGGATTTGCGGCAATTTCCCGAACAGGGCCGCGCTGACGAGGTGCACCGTCTTATTAAAGCGGAGGCGCTGCGCACTTTCGATCTGACGCGGGACCCGATGCTGCGCGTGACACTGCTGCGCTTAGCGGAGCAGGAACATATTCTTCTTCTCACGATGCATCACATCGCCGGAGATGGCTGGTCGGTTGGCATCTTTATCGAGGAGTTTGTTCAGCTATACGCCGCGTTCGCGCGCGGCCTGCCGAGTCCCCTTCAGCCGCTGCCGATTCAATATGCGGATTTCGCTTGCGCGCAGCGGCAGTGGCTTCAGGGAGAACGCCTTTCCCGTCAGCTCGAATTCTGGCGCACGCGTTTGTCCGATGCGCCTCGGATCTTGTCCCTGCCCGCCGACCGCCCAAGACCCGCAGTGCAGACGTTCCATGGCGGCAGTGTAAGTTTTACTCTGGGCGCGGATTTGACCGGGCAGTTGAAAGCGGTGGGCCGCGAGGCCGGGGCAACCCTCTTCATGACTTTGCTGGCGGCATTTCAGGTATTACTTTGCCGCTACACCGGTGAGACTGACATTGTGGTCGGATCTCCGATCGCCAATCGCAACCGGCGGGAAATAGAACCACTCATCGGCTTTTTTGTCAACACTCTGGCGCTGCGGACCGAGCTGGGGGGCAATCCCACGTTCGACGCCGTCCTGGAGCAGGTTCGGCGAAATACACAGGATGCCTATGACCATCAGGACTTGCCTTTCGAAAAGCTTGTCGATGAACTGAATCCGGAGCGGAACCTGGCCTATTCGCCGATCGTTCAGGTGATTTTCGCTCTGCAACAACCGCCCACACCGCGGGTCTCGGCGGCGCAACTACAGTTCAGCGTATTCGATTTCGGCGATCGTGTGGCGCGCTTCGATCTGGAAGCGCACGTGTGGGAAGCAGACGACCGGATCGACGGCAGTCTGGTTTACAACACGAGTCTTTTTGACGAGGATACAATCCGGCGGATGGCCGGCCACTTCCAGACTTTGTTGTCCGCGCTGGCGCGGAATCCCCGGCAACATATTGCGAACCTGCCGCTCATGACCGACGATGAGCGCCGTTTGTTGCTGGTCGAATGGAACAAAACGGCCGCGGATTATCCCGCGGACAAGTGCGTCCACGAACTGATCGAGGAACGGGTTCACCTCACGCCGGAGGCGATCGCTGTCGTCTCCGGCACTGAGGCAGGCGCGATCCGGTCTCTTACTTACGGCGAGCTAAATACCCGGGCGAATCAACTCGCGCACTACCTTATCTCACGGGGAGCCGGCGCCGGCACCCCCGTCGTCATTTGTACCGAGCGCTCGCCGGAAACGATCGTCGGACTGCTCGGAATTCTGAAAGCAGGCGCATACTATGTGCCGCTTCTGCCGTCCGACCCCCAGGAGAGACTGGCTTTTTTCCTCGCGGACGCGCAGGCGCGCATCATTCTGACCCAGGAAAGACTGGCGGCCGGATTGCCCGCTCAGAACGCTCATATCGTGTGCCTGGATAAGGACTGGGATGCCATCGCGGCCTTTGACAAGAGCAATCCGGTTCGGAAGCCGGCGTCAACAGATTTCGCCTATCTCATCTACACGTCCGGTTCCACCGGAAAGCCCAAGGGAGTTACAGTTCCTCATCGCGGCCTGATGAATTTGGTGTGCTGGCACCGGCGGGCCTTTCTGGTCAGCGCGCAGGATCACGCTACTCAACTGGCGAGTCTCGCCTTCGATGCCGCCGGCTGGGAGATTTGGCCCTATCTCGCCGCCGGTTCTACCTTGCACCTTGTTCCATCCAAAATAGCAGGCGATCCAGAGCGGCTGAAAGATTGGCTTATTACGCGCGCAATTACGATTGCGTTTGTTCCTACTCCGCTGGCGGAACAGATGCTGGCGCTGGACTGGCCGCGGGAAGTTCCGCTGCGCATCATGCTGACGGGAGGGGACAAGCTTCATACAGCAGGGTCTTCGCCAAGGCCTTTTCAGCTGGTCAATAACTATGGCCCGACTGAGAACACCGTCGTCGCGACATCCTGCGCGGTGCCACCAAACGGCAACTCGGCTCCACCCATTGGCCGTCCTATCGCCAACGTAAGGGTTTACATTCTGGATTCGCACCTGCAGCCTGTCCCAGTCGGTGTTCCCGGCGAACTTTGTATCGCGGGAGACAGTGTCGCGTCCGGATATCACAACCGTCCGGAACTGACGGCGGAGAAATTTATTCCCAATCCTTACGGGCCAGGCGCGCTCTACCGCACCGGCGATCTGACGCGCTATTTGCCCGGGGGCGACATCGAATTTCTCGGGCGGATCGATGCACAGCTCAAGATTCGGGGTTTCCGTCTGGAACCGGGCGAGATAGAGGCAGTGTTGACGGAACACCCCGGGGTGCGGGAAGCCGTGGTGGTTGCACATGGAGACAACGGCATGGCGGCCGGCGGGGGCGGCGGCGAAAAGCGGCTTACCGGCTATCTTGTGCCGACGATCCATACGGCGGCCGCGACGGAACACGTCACCCAGTGGCAGGCACTGTACGAAGAGACCTACGGAAAAACGCCGAAGCAACAGGACGCCACGTTTAATCTGACCGGCTGGCAGAGCAGCTACACGGGCGAACCCATTCCGGAGGCCGAAATGGCCGAATGGGTGGAACACACTGTCGCTGAGATCCGGGCGTTGGGAGCGAAGCGTATCCTGGAAATCGGCTGTGGCTCCGGCTTGTTGCTGTCGCGGCTTGCGCCCGACGCTCCGGAATATTGGGGAACGGATTATTCACGCGAAGCGCTGCAACACGTGGAACGCATCAAAGCCGCGGCGCCCGGGCTTGCGCACGTAAAGCTGTCCCAGCGCATGGCCGACGATTTTACAGGGATTGAACCCGGCGCTTTCGATCTGGTAATTCTCAACTCCGTCATTCAGTACTTTCCGGGCATCGATTATCTGATGCAGGTTCTGGAAGGAGCTGTGCGCTCCGTCCGTGCGGGCGGCAGCATCTATGTCGGCGATATACGCAATTTCGATTTACTTGAGGCCTATCACGCCTCAGTGCAGCTTTATCAGGCGCCGGATGACCTGACGCGCTCACACCTTGCGCAGCGCGTGCTGCAACGTGTCAGGGACGAGGAAGAACTCCTGGTTTCCCCGGCGTTTTTTGCGGCTCTCCAGCAACGTCTTCCACAAATCGACCGGGCACAGATTCGGCTCAAACGGGGACATCATCACAATGAACTGACCCGCTTTCGTTATCAGGTTGTTCTGTCGAAAGCCTTGCCCCAACAGTCTGAAGCGTCGGCCCCGGGCGCATCCGACCGGCTTATCGGCTGGCAGGATTGGCGCCAGACGACGCTGACACTGGATACTCTGCGGGAAAAACTGTCGAATGAAAGGCCTGCCGTTCTCGGGTTACGGTCCGTGCCCAACGCACGGCTACAAAGCGCCGCACATACGCTCGCGTGGCTGAAGGATGCTCATCACCAGACCGTCTCGCAATTGCGTCAGGCGCGGCCGGATCCGGACCGGGCTGTCGATCCCGAAGCGCTTTGGGCTCTAAGCGACGCACTGCCCTATCAAGTCCAGGTGCTTTGGTCCGATGCAGGCGCGCAACAAGGCGCGATGGATGTCCTGTTCACCCGCAATACGGAGGGCAGCACTTTACAAGCGCTGGACTTCAGAGAACTTCCGCGAAGGGCGTGGCGCGAATATGGAAACAATCCGCTTCTGGGTAAGCTGAGCCGCACATTAATTCCCGCGGTGCGCCAGTTCCTGCAGCAAAAGCTTCCGGATTACATGGCGCCATCCGCGTACGTCCTGCTCGACGCGCTGCCACTGACGCCGAACGGCAAGGTCGATCGGCGCAAGCTGCCGGCGCCCGTGCTTCTGCCCGGTACGCTCGCGACAGCGTTTACGCCACCCGGCAATGCCACGCAGGCGACGGTCGCGCAGATCTGGTCGGAAGTCCTGGGAATCGAGCGTTTGGGCATTCACGACAATTTCTTCGAGGCGGGCGGGCACTCCCTGCTGGCCACCCAGGTAATTTCCCGAATCAACCAGAGTTTCTCTCTCAATCTTCCTTTGCGCACGCTGTTTGAAGAAGCGACTGTCGCCCATTTGTCCGAGGCGATTGAGAATGCGCGCTGGGCGGCGCAGCCGGCGGAAGAGCAGTCCGGAGAGTTTGAGGAAGTCGAATTATGAGCGGCATCCAGGAGCTATTGTCGGATTTGCGCGCGCGCGAGATCCAGCTTCTGCCGGATGGCGATCAGTTGCGCTGTCGCGCTCCTCGCGGCGCTCTGACCCCGGAACTGCGCGATCAGCTACAGATTCACAAAACTGAGCTGCTTGCCTTCTTAACCCGCAGCAGAGCGGCGCTTCCTGCCATATCGAGAGCACCGCGCGATACCAATCCGCCCCTTTCGTTCGCTCAGGCGCGCCTGTGGTTTCTGGATCAGATGGGCGATGGCGAAGCCTACAATGTTCCCGAAGCGCTCCGGCTTACAGGGCGACTGGATTTGGATGCCCTGACCAGTGCCCTTGCGGCGATCGTGGATCGTCATGAGAGTTTACGCACGACCGTGCAACTGGTGGACGGCGAAGCCTGCCAGAGGATTCGCGCCGGCTGCCCGGTGGAACTGCCTGTTATCGACCTGCGTCCCCTGACGGCCGGCCAAAAGGACGCGGAGATGCTGCGTTTGGCCAGACTGGAAGCGACGCGATCGTTCGATCTGTCGGCGGACCTGATGTTGCGCTGCTCGCTGTTAAGAGTGGCGGACGAAGAACAGATCCTCCTGCTGACCCTGCATCACATCGCGGTAGATGGCTGGTCGATGGGCGTTCTGATACGCGAACTTACTACCCTCTACACCACATTTATCCAGTCGCTGCCTTCGCCCTTGCCTCCGCTTCCTATCCAATACGCCGACTTCGCCTTCTGGCAGCGGGCGTGGATGCAGAGTGAAGCTTCAGCCCGGCAGTTGCAATACTGGCAGACCCGCCTCAGTGGCGCGCCGCAGCTTCTGCAAATGCCGACAGATCACCCGCGCCCGGGTCATCAAACCTTTCAGGGCGGTACGCTTCATTTTGAAGTGCCCGCGGAAGTAAGCCGGCAACTGCGCCAGTTGAGCCAGCGCCACGACGCGACGCTGTTTATGACCCTGCTGGCGGCTTTTCAGATCTTATTGGCGCGCTACAGCGGTCAAACCGATATCGTGGTGGGCTCGCCGATCGCGAACCGCAACCATGCGGAACTCGAGCCACTCATTGGATTTTTCGTCAACACACTCGCTCTCCGCGCCGATCTTGCCGGCAACCCGGCGTTCTCCGACTTGTTAGCTCAGGTGCGTGAGACCACGCTGGCGGCGTACGATCATCAGGATATTCCGTTTGAGCGGCTGGTCGAGAGACTCCAGCCAGCCCGCAGCCTCAATTACAACCCTCTAATCCAGGTACTGTTCGCACTGCAGAATAATCGCATGGGGAAGCTGGAACTTCCCGGCCTTCGGATTGACGAACTGGATCTGGGCCTGCAGCCCGTCCGCTTCGATCTGGAGATGCATCTGTGGGAAACCGCCGACACCCTGACCGGCAAGTGCATCTATAACGCTACCCTTTTCGACGCAGTCACGATCCGGCGAATGCTGGGTCATTTTGAAGTCTTACTCGCCGGGATCGCGGCAGAGCCCAATCAGCGTGTGGCCGATCTGCCTCTGCTCAGCGAGGCCGAGCGCCGACAGGTTCTTATCGAATGGAATGACACGGCGGTCGATTATCCGGAGCAAACCGTCCATCACATGGTGGAGGCTCAGGTGGCCCGCACGCCCGGGGCGACGGCGGTTACGTTTGGTGAGTCTTCGTTGACTTACAGCGAACTGAACGCTCGGGCCAATCGATTAGCCCGTTATCTGGTGTCCCAGGGGCTGACCGCGGGATCTTTGGTTGGTATTTGTGTGGAACGCTCGCTGGAGATGGCCGTGGGAATTCTGGGCATCCTGAAAGCCGGTGCGGCCTATGTACCGCTCGACGTTTCCTATCCGCCGGAACGGCTGCGTTTTATGGTGGAAGATGCCGCGGCGCCTGTTCTGCTGACCCAGGCAACGCTTGCAGACCGCCTGCCGATATCTTCGTCCCGTGTTGTTTGTCTGGACAGGGACTGGCCAATTATCGAACAGAACAGTGCTGAGAACCCGTTGACAGAATGCACGCCCGACATCCCGGCGTACGTACTCTACACTTCCGGGTCAACCGGGCTGCCCAAGGGTGTGCCAATGCCCCACCGGGCGCTGGCGAATCTGCTCCGCTGGCAACTGGACAGCGGCAGGGTCACCACACCCGCAACGCTCCAGTTTGCGCCCATCAGTTTCGACGTTTCCTTTCAGGAGATCTTCTCGACATGGTGTGCCGGCGGCGTGCTATTTTTTCTCGACGAAGAGCGGCGACGGAATCCGGAAGCGCTCGTCGAATTTATCGCGGTTCACCGGATCGAACGATTGTTTGCGCCTGCCATCGCGCTGCAGCAGATAGCCGAACTGGCGGCCGAAGGGCAGCGGTCATTTTACCTGCGCGAAGTCATTACCGCCGGCGAACAGTTGCAGGTCACGCCCGCACTTTCGCGTTGGTTTGAGCGCATGCCCGCATGCAGCCTGGTCAATCAGTATGGCCCCACCGAGACCCACGTCGTTACAGCATATGAACTGCAAGGGCCGGCGCGGGAGTGGCCGCACTTACCTCCTATCGGGCGTCCCATTGCCAACACGCAAATTTATATCCTGGATCCGCGGCGCAAGCCAGTGCCCATTGGGGTGTCCGGTGAAATCCACATCGGTGGAATCCAGGTTGCGCACGGGTATCTGAACCGGCCGGAGTTGACGGCGGAGAGATTTATCGATGGCACCTACAAAACCGGCGATCTGGCGCGCTGGCTGCCCGACGGCAACATTGAATATCTGGGGCGGGCCGACCATCAGGTCAAGATCCGCGGCATGCGTGTGGAACCGGGTGAAATCGAAGCGCTTCTCACGCAGCACCCGGCGGTAAGCGAAGCTGTGGTCACGGTGCGCGACGCGGGCCACGATAAGGTGCTTGTGGCTTACGTCAAACCGGGACCGGGCGAGTTATTCGATCCGCTCCGGCTTCGCGTATTTCTGATGGAAAAGCTGCCCGAGCACATGGTACCGAGCCGTTTCGTTCAGCTGGACAAAATGCCCCTGACGCCGAGCGGTAAAGTCGACCGGATGGCCCTGCCCGCGCCCGGCGGCGATAGCCTGGTAACCGCCAGCCAGTACGTCGCGCCGGTCACGCCGATTGAAAATCAAATTGCGGCAATCTGGTCGGAACTTCTGGGCGTGGCGCAAGTGAGCGTCCACGATAATTTTTTCGATCTGGGCGGGCATTCGCTGCTCACGGTGAAGATGCGTGGCGAACTGCAGCGTGTCCTGCGGCGCGATGTAGCCACCGTCGACCTGTTCCGCTATCCGACGATCAGCGCTTTGGCCGCGCATCTGGCGCAACCCCGCGAGGCGGGAAGCGCCACGGTCACGCAGGCTGAGTCGCGCGCGCAGAAACAGCGAAATGCATTGCGGCAGCGCCGGCAGGTGCATGCGGATCAGACCAGGCCGGTGGCGTCATGAAGTCGACAGGAGTTCCGGTTACGGATATGGATACGGACAACGCCCTCAACGCAATTGCCGTCGTCGGCATGGCGGGACGTTTCCCCGGCGCCGACAACATTGACGAATTCTGGAGCAATATTCGCGACGGGGTTGAGTCGATTACGTTTTTCAGCGACGAAGAGTTGCTGGAGGCCGGCATAGATCCTGAACTCCTGAAGAAGCCCAATTATGTAAAAGCAAAAAGCCCGTTGTCGGATGTGGATCTGTTCGACGCGCGCTTTTTCGGGATTTCGCCGCGCGAGGCGGCGGCGATGGATCCGCAACATCGCTTCTTTCTCGAATGTGCCTGGGAAGCGCTGGAGAATGCCGGCTACGATGCGGACCGGTATCCGGGCCGGATCGGCGTTTTTGCGGGTGTGGGCGCCAATCACTATCTCTATAACAATCTTCTGCGGAGTGAGAATCCCGGTTCCATCAGCGATATTCTGCAGATGTCGATCGGCAATGACAAGGATTTCGTTCCGACCCGCGTCTCTTACTATCTCAATCTGACCGGGCCAAGCATCAACGTCAACACGGCCTGTTCTTCCGCGCTGGTGGCGGTAAGTCTGGCCGTCCACAGCCTGCTCAGCTATCAGTCGGACATGGCAATGGCGGGAGGCGTCGCCATCCATTTGCCCTCGAAGTCCGGTTACCTTCATCAGGCGGGCATGATCCTTTCGCCCGACGGGCACTGCCGCGCGTTCGACGCGCGGGCGCAGGGCACCGTCGAGGGCGACGGAGTGGGCATTGTGGTGCTGAAGCGGCTGGCCGATGCACTGGCCGAGGGCGACACCATTCATGCCGTCATTCGCGGCTGCGCCATTAACAACGACGGCGCGAATAAGGTAGGTTACACGGCTCCCGGCGTGGAGGGACAGGCGGCCGCCATTGCCGAGGCTTTGGCGATGGCCGACGTCTCGCCGGCGACAATTTCCTATATCGAAGCGCATGGCACCGGCACCGCGCTCGGGGATCCCATCGAAATCGCGGCCCTGACGGAAGTCTTCCGGACCGCCACCACGGCGAACCAGTATTGCGCCGTAGGCTCGGTCAAATCCAATCTGGGCCATACCGATGCGGCGGCAGGCGTGGCCGGTCTTATCAAGACCGTGGAAGCGCTGAAGCACCGGCAGATTCCGCCCAGTCTGCACTTTTCGGAGCCGAATCCGGATATTCCGTTCGCGACCAGTCCGTTTTATATAAACACCCGGCTGCAGGACTGGCCAGGCGACACCACGCCCCGCCGCGCCGGGGTCAATTCATTCGGTATTGGCGGCACCAATGCGCACGTCGTCGTCGAGGAAGCGCCGCCGCCGGCCGTTTCCGCGGCCAGCCGCACCTCTCAGCTCCTGCCTTTGTCGGCGAAAACGCCGTCGGCACTGGCCCGAATCGCCGCCAATCTGGCGGATCGTCTTCAACGGTTTCCGGAAGCCAATCTGGCCGATGTCGCCTTCACTTTGACACAGCGGCATCCCATGCCCTATCGGCACACCGTTGTCGCCAAAGATGTCGCGCAGGCCGTGACACAGCTGGCCGCGTTGGGCGAGGCCCCGGTCAAGGCGCAGGAAGAAGCCCGGGTCGGCTTCCTGTTCTCCGGCCAGGGAACGCAGTATGTCGACATGGCGCGCGACTTATACGACGCCGAACCGTTATTTCGCGCGACTGTGGATCGTTGCGCGGTCTTGCTGCAGCCGCACCTGGGAATCGATCTGCGCGAGGTTCTCTATCCGACCGGAGACAGGAGCGCGGCGGAGCGGAATCTTTTGGAGACGGCGATGGCGCAGCCGGCTCTCTTCACCATCGAATATGCTTTGGCCAGCCTGTGGATGGCGTGGGGCGTTCGGCCCGTCGCGCTGATCGGCCACAGTGTCGGTGAATACGTCGCCGCGTGTCTGGCCGGTGTTTTCTCGCTGGAAGACGGTCTGGCGCTGATCGCCGCCCGGGGCCGATTGATGCAAGGCTTGCCGCCCGGAGCCATGCTGGCCGTGCCGCTCAAACCGGAAGCGGTGAGCCCCTACCTCAACCCTGAACTTGCCATTGCCGCCATCAATGAGAACGATCGGTGTGTGATTGCCGGGACATGCGCCGCTATCGACGCGCTGCATGCGGAGTTGACCCGCAAAGGGCTGACCTGTCGGCCTCTGCATGTCTCCCACGCGTTTCACTCGCCGATGATGGATCCCATCCTGTCCGGCTTTGAGTCGCGCGTGTCGCGGATTCCGCTGCAACCGCCGGCCACGCCTTACGTTTCTAATCTGAGCGGGACCTGGATCACCGCCGAAGAGGCGACCAGCCCGGCCTACTGGGCCCGTCATCTGCGCGAGACCGTGCGCTTCGCCGATGGCCTCACTTCATTCAGCGCCGCGGTCGATGTGTTGCTGGAAGTGGGGCCTGGCCATACCCTGGCGACTTTCGCCAGACGTGGCCGACGCGACCCGCAAGTTCCCATATTCACCTCGCTCCGTGCGGTGCAGGAGGACGTGTCGGATCTGGGCCAGTTGCAATCGGCGCTGGGATATTTGTGGCGGCACGGCGCGAAAATCGACTGGAACGCCTACTACGCGAATGAGAGCCGCCGGCGCGTGCCGCTGCCGGTTTATCCGTTTGAACGCCAACGCTGCTGGATCGAACCCTCCGCCGCGGCGCCGCTTACATCCCCGACGCTCCGCCGTCTGCCGGTCGCCGACTGGTTTTACGCGCCCTCGTGGAAGCTTGCTCCCTTACCCCGGCGGGCATTGACGGAAACGGAAGTGTGGTTGCTGTTCCTCGACCAGGCCGGATTAGGCGAACGACTGGCCTCTGCACTTCGCCATACCGGACAAACCGTGATCACGGTACAGGCGGGCCCGGCGTTTGCGGAATTATCCGGCAGTGCGTTCGCGATTCGTCCCGGTGTGGCGAGCGACTACAGCGCGCTGCTGCAGGCCCTCCCCAATATGCCGCGGAAGGTGGTCCATCTCTGGAGTGTTTCCGGGGATGAGGAGGCCAGCCCCGACCAGGCTGAAACCAACAGCTTTTACAGTCTGCTCTACTTTACCCAGGCGCTGGGCCAACAGCGCGTGGTCACGCCTCTTGAAGTATTCGTAGTCGCCAATCAATTGCATGACGTCACGGGCGCCGATCCGGTGACACCGGTAAAAGCTACTTTGGTCGGCCCTGTGCGGGTGTTGCCGCAGGAATATCCGAATGTCGCCTGCTGTGCGATCGACGTGCCGTGGCTCGCGACGGAAGCGGATGCCCGGCAGACGGTTGAACAACTGACAAACGAGTTCGCGGATATTTCAGACGAACCTCTGATTGCTTATCGCGGCCGGCGCCGCTGGCTGGCAACCGCGGAGCCGATCCGTCTGTCCGAATCGCGGGGCTCCATTCGCGAGGGTGGCGTCTATCTGATTACCGGCGGAATGGGCGGCATCGGTCTGGCTGTGGCGGAGGCTCTGCTGCCCTACCGGCCAAAGCTGGCGCTCCTGGGACGTTCCCCGCTCCCTGAGCAGGGTGAGTGGGATGCGTGGCTGGCGGAACATAGCGCGGACGATGCAACCAGTCGGAAAATCCGCGCTGTGCAGGAGCTGAAAGCCGGCGGTGCCGAACTTCTGGTGCTGACGGCGGACGTCAGCGACGCAGCGGAAATGCGCGCCGCGACCTCGGAAATAACCAACCGCTTTGGCTCGGTTCACGGTGTCATCCACGCGGCCGGTATCGGGGGCGCGAACATCATCTCCCAAACCACCGATGAGGCCGTCGCTTCGGTACTGTCGCCCAAGATGCGCGGCACCCTGGTGCTGGACGAGGTGCTGCGCGATGTGACCCTCGACTTTTTTGTCCTGTGTTCTTCGCTGAGTTCTTTTCTCGGCGGTGTCGGGCAGGTGGCTTATACAGCGGCCAATGCCTTTCAGGACGCTTTTGCCGCCAGCCGCGCCGCGTCTTATCCGGTGCTGTCGCTCAACTGGGATGCCTGGCGGGAGGTGGGCATGGCTGCCTATCAGTTTGTGGACGGGCATCGCGCTCCCCCCGCCGATTATGGTCTCAGCCGGGCGGAAGGACAGAAACTGTTCCTCCAGGCGCTGGGCAGCGGGCTTACACAGCTGTTAATCTCGACTCTTGAGTTCGGGCAGGTGGTGCGGCTGAACCGCAAACCGGATTCTCCGGCTCCCGGCGCCGTCATTCCCAAACAAAGCCGGCCTGACCTGGGCGTGCCCTATGTTGCGCCCGGCACGCCGGTGGAAAGATGGCTTACCGGGATCTGGCAGGAATCTCTCGCGATTGAACAGATCGGTGTGAACGACGACTACTTCCTGCATCTGGGCCAGGATTCCCTGAATGCAATGGGACTGGTCAACCAGATTCAGGAGAAACTCGGCGCGATTCTCCATCTCAAGGCAATCTTCGATGCCCCCACGATCGCGCGGATGGCCGCGTATATGGAGCAGAACTATCCGGACGCGCTGCAGTCGGTTCTGGGTCTGGCAGTGGTCACGCGCCGGGATGCCCCGAGTCATGAGATCGGTCCCGCACTATTGTCCGGAATCCGCGGTGAAGTTGCCGCAAATTTGCCCCGTTTCCGCGTGCCTGCGACGAAGAATCCGCGCGCGGTGTTTCTTCTCTCGCCTCCTCGTGCCGGTTCCACGCTGTTGCGGGTGATGCTGAGCGGTCATCATCAGTTGTTTGCCCCTCCCGAACTGGGGCTGCTCGGGCTGGAGGATGTCGCCGACATGCTGACCGACAGCAGCGCCGACTATCTCCGGCACGGGTCGGTGCGGGCTCTGATGCAGATTCGCGGATGCGATGCGGAACAGGCGGAGCGGGAGTTTGCCGGCTATGCGGCGCAGGGACTCTCGACACAGGAATTTTACGCCATCATGCAGGCCGAAATCGGCGATCGGTTGCTGGTCGATAAGACTCCTTTTTACGCCTTTCATACCAGGATCCTGCAGCGGGCCGAGGAGCTTTTCCAGGACGCCCTCTATATTCACCTTTTGCGGCATCCTTACGGGATGATTCGCTCCTTTGAAGAAGTGCGGCTCGACCTGAACAACGCGCTTCCGGCCGCGCATCTCTCCCGCCGCGAGCTCGCCGAGGCCACCTGGGCGCTGTGTAATGAGAATATTCTCGAATTCCTGGAGTCCGTTCCTTCGGCGCGGAAACACCAGATCCGTTATGAAGACCTGGTCACGCAGCCGGAAGCTGTCATGCGGGATATGTGCCGTTTCCTCGGCATCGATTTCGATCCGAGCCTTTTACAGCCCTATCAGGACTCTGGCCAGCGAATGACGGACGGC
Source organism: uncultured Acidobacteriia bacterium (assembly GCA_903851195.1). Taxonomy (GTDB): domain Bacteria; phylum Acidobacteriota; class Terriglobia; order Bryobacterales; family Bryobacteraceae; genus BOG-234. The sequence goes on along the minus strand of CAINNJ010000058.1, from coordinate 274,823 downwards.
GTGCACCAGGGCGCCCGTATGATCGGCGATCCTAAGTTCCACCGCCATAAAGCGATCAGCCCCGACGCCGCTACGCAGTGGGCACGAACTTATACCGAAGATTTTCTCAGTGAAAGCACAGGCTCGCTCGCGAACAGACTGGGCTATGTGGAACGCGTACAATCCTGCCTGATCTCTCTGCAGGCGGGAGACGAACGCCCCCCGGTTTTCTGCGTGCCCGGGATTACCGGAAATGTCCTGTCACTGAGCCAGGTCGCGCGCCAACTGGAAGCCGGGCAGCCATTCTATGGTTTGCAGCCCGTCGGCGTGGACGGCAAGGCAGCGCCGCTCCCGACCATGGAGGCGGTAGCGGCACAGTATATCGCCGACATCCGGCGCCGCTATCCGCGGGGTCCCTACTATCTCGCCGGTCATTCCTTTGGCGGACGAGTCGCGTTTGAGATGGCGCGCCAGCTGATTGTTCAGGGATACGAAGTCCCGCGACTATTCATTTTCGATACTTACTGGGACGTCGAGGGGCTTCAATCCGGCTCACGACCGGCAGCCGGCACTTTGAGCGAGGTCGACTGGCTCACTTCTCTCGCGCAGGCGATGGGACTTGGCACGGAACGGCAGTTGCGGGATGTGCGCGAATCGCTGATCGCAGTGCCGGAAGGCGATCGCCTGAATCGTCTGTTAACGATTCTGAAGAGCGCCAATCTGACCCCGGCGCACACGGATGCGGAACAACTTCTCGCTCTGGATCTTTTGTACAGGGCGAACTACGGCATGGTGCGCTATCCCGAATCGCCTGTACCCGTCTCTGTCACCCTGTTCCAGGCCGAGGAGCGCACGCCGGAGCGGGATGCCGTCGCCCGAAGAGACCCCTCCGCCGGCTGGAAGGCGCTTGTCACCGGGGATGTCGAGATTGTTCCCGTGCCGGGCGATCATTTCACAATGCTTGCAAACCCCTTCGCATCCGAATTGGCCCGGAGACTAACCGCCTGTCTGGAAAGCCTGATCGATCATCCATGTCAAACAACTGGTTAAGCCGTCCCAAACCCAATCCGGATGCGCCACTGCGACTCTTTTGCCTGCCGTACGCCGGTGGCGGCGTTTCCATTTTCCGCCGCTGGGTAACTTATTTGCCCGATACCGTGGAACTCTGTTCGGTTCAGCTTCCAGGCCGGGAGACTCGTATTTCCGATGAGCCGTTTACCGATCTGAGAAATCTTGCGAGCGCACTGGCCGATGCCATTCGGCCTGAGCTGAAGAGGCCCTTTGCGCTTTTCGGTCACAGCATGGGCGCTCTGGTCAGCTATGAACTTGCCCGGCAACTCAGCACACAATACGGACTCATTCCGGAACACCTGTTCCTCTCCGGCAGACGCCCACCCCACCTGCAGACAAAAGAACCGCCACTGCACACTCTGGGCGATCGAGACTTCCTGCTGGCTCTCGACCGGCGCTACGGCGGCGTGCCCAGCATTATGTGGCAGAATGACGAGTTCCGGTCGCTGATGTTGCCGGCGCTGCGCGCGGACATCCGGCTTGTGGAGACTTACCAGCTTGCCACAATTGAGCCCTTGTCCTGTCCGATCACGGCTTATGGCGGTCTGGAAGATCGCCTGGTTGAGCGTGAGGATCTGGCGGCCTGGAGTAAATACACATCCGGGAGCTTCGCGATCCGGATGTTTGCCGGAGATCATTTTTATCTGAATCAGGCGCCGGTGCCGCTGTGTGACAGTGTCGCTGACGAATTGCGTCGAACCCGGAGTAAACGGAACAACATCGCGAATCAGGAGAATCACTCTGCCTTCGTTCACTAAATCCGGATCTGTAATTGAAGCGCTTCCTGAAGGGCAAGGGCTTCGTTGGTGGCAAAAGGCCGCCAGCCAGGTCGGCCTTTCGCCTTCGGGACTGAAGCCGTGGCTCGAAGAAGCACGAGAAGTCGCCAGCGATGTCAAGGCCGTGGCGGGCACATCGTACTCTCGCGCTCAGGTTTCGCTGCGTGCGTTTCGGGCGGAGCGTGTCGACCCCGCTTTGTCGGAGTTACGGCAGGGTCTGGAGCCTCGGATTGCCCGGTTTGACGAGATCCGCCGGCAGGCAACTCCCGCTCTCGACAGGTTTCGCGCGCGCATTGAGCCGGCGTTTGTCGAACTGGATGAGAGCTGTCAAAGCTTTATTCAAAAACATATCGACCCGCTCTTCGGGGCGGAGCGCGATCGACAGATGAAAACTCTGGTCGGCACTCGCGGCGGCATGGAAATCGGGGAATTCGAGAAAATGGTCAACCGCCACCTCGCAGTCTCCGTATTGTTGCTGGCCACCACCACCGCGGGTTCGGCTGTGTTGCCGGTTCTTTCGCCGCTTTGTTTGCCGATCGGCCTCTGGCTGACCTGGCCCTACGCGCAGCGCGCTTACCGCGGTTTGGTTCGGAAACGGCGCATCGACCTGAACGCGCAGGCGACGGTGACCCTGCTTGCCACCTGGCTGGGCGGCTTTTATCTGGTCGGCAGCGTGGCGCTGGTCATCTCACTTTGTTCCCGTAAGATGCTGCTCATGACCGAGGACCGGTCGCGGCAGGGACTGGTGGATATCTTTGGCCAGCAGCCCCGGTCCGTATGGGTCCTCGCCGGGGAATCCGAAGTGGAGATCCCGTTTGAACGGCTGCAGGTAGGCGACACCGTGGTCCTGACGGCCGGCCAGACGATCCCCATCGACGGCAGCATTACGCACGGTCATGCGTCGATCGATCAGCACCGGCTTACGGGTGAGGCTCAGCCCGCGGAGAAGGGACCTGGAGATCGTGTCCTGGCTGCCACGCTGGTCCTCACGGGTAAGATTCACGTTCTTGTCGAACAGGCGGGCCAGGAAACGGTTGCCATGCAGATCGGCAAGACTCTCAGCCAGACCGGCAGCTACCAGCTGGAGATCGAAGCGAAGGCGATCCGCTTCGCGAACGGCTGGGTTGTGCCCACGCTGCTGACGGCCGGCCTGGCTGACCTGCTGGTCGGCTATCAGGGCGCGGTTGCCATCACCGCGGCGTCGTTCGGCAGCAATGCGAAACTGACGGGCTCCCTTTCGATGCTCAATTTCCTGAATGTCGCGACGCGCCGCGGAATCCTGGTAAAAGATTCTCGTTCGTTTGAATTGCTCAATGAAATCGATACGGTGATTTTCGATAAGACGGGCACGCTGACGATGGAACAGCCGCACGTGACGGAAATTCACGTCTTCGGCGAACTGCCGGAAGAGACGCTGCTCCTCTATGCCGCCGCCGTGGAGCGGCGCCAGTCCCATCCGATCGCGCGCGCCGTCCTGGATGCCGCGGAATCGCGCGGACTGCTGCCGCCGGACATCGCGGATCTGCACTATGAGGCCGGCTATGGCATTCACGCCCATATCGACGGCCGGCTGATTCACCTCGGCAGCGACCGCTATATGGCGCTGGAGAACATCGCGCTTTCGCCCGCGGCGCGGGAATGCGTCGACGCCCGCCATTCGCTGGGGCACTCCATGGTAATGCTGGCCGTGGACGGCCAACTGGCGGGCGCAATCGAACTCGAACCGACCGTTCGTCCGGAAGTGCGGGCGGTGATCGAAGAGTTGCACCGGCGCAGCCTTCGCCTGTATATCCTCTCCGGCGATCAGGAAGCGCCCACCCGCAAACTCGCCGAACACCTTGGCATCGACCGGTACTTCGCCAATACACTGCCGGGCAATAAAGCGGCGATTGTCGAGCGCTTGCAGGCCGAAGGGCGTTCGGTCTGTTTCGTCGGCGACGGTATCAACGACGCGATCGCGCTGAAGAAGGCCAAAGTCTCCGTCTCGCTGCGGGGCGCCACTTCCGTTGCCACGGACTCCGCGCAGATCGTGCTGATGAATGCCGATCTGCAACTGCTGCCGACGCTCTTTGAACTGGGACACGCGTTCGACCGCAATCTGAAAGCCGGGTTCGCGGCTTCGATTATTCCGGGCGTCGCTATTTTCGGCGGCGTCTTTTTCTTTCATCTGGGTATTCTAGGGGCTTTTGTCATCGATACCGTCAGTATTCTTGCGGGTTTACAGATTGCCCTGTCGCCCCTTCTGGCCGAAAACCGGAACGGTGACAAGAGACCTTCCGTGCCCGCCGGTCCCGCTAGACCGGCATAAACGATGAATAGGGGTGGCAGAAGCAGCGTGAACCCTCCCGGCGGGGAAGCGAACGAATCGCCCATGCTCGAAAATCTAAGGCAGTCGGCGCAGCTCGAAATGAAGGGTCAGCCCGTTCTGCATCCCTCGAAAGCAACACGCGGAGAGGGACCGGCGGGATCTACGCTCCTGTGGTTCCGAAGGTCCGAGCTTTCGATCCCGCGGTCAACGACAGAGATTATCTTCAGCGTGAAGATGGCCCCCTGCTGCTGAAGGCCAAATTCACGCCGAAGGAGATGACTTACAAAGATAAGCTTTCACTCTGATGAATTCGGCGGGTAGCGGCTTCCTCAGAACATGAGGCCGCCACCTACCTGAATCGTCTCACCGGTAATCCAGCCGCCATCCCCGGAGGCTACGAAGGAAACCGCGGCCGCGATGTCCGCGGTAGTCCCGATGCGGCCCAGCGGAGTTCGGGAAATAACGAAATCGATCGTTTGTTGATCCATGCCGGCGGTGCCATCCGTTGCCGTCAGTCCGGGGGCGATACCGACAACCCGAATATTGCGAGGCCCCAGTTCCAGCGCAAGGCCGCGTGTCAGAACGTCCACCGCGCCTTTCGTCGAACTGTACGCCTGAGCCTGTGTCATCGGCGTCTTCGCCACGCCGGAACTGATATTGATGACAACTCCGCCCTCGGCCGGGAAAAGCCGGATAGCAGCCTGCGTAGCCAGGACCAGGCCCCTGACGTTGATTGCGTACATACGGTCGAAGCTCTCCGGCGTAACAGAGTCGAGACCGCCGAATTCATAGACGCCTGCGTTGTTCACCAGGATGTCGACATGGCCAAAGGCTTTAACCGCCGCATCGAACAAGCCGGGAATAGCCGCGGGCTGCGAAATGTCGGTCTGGACCGCAACGGCATTGCCACCCGCCGCCGTGATCCGCGCCACAACCGCGTCGGCCCCTTCTTTGCCGCGCGCATAATTCACAACAACGGAAGCTCCGTCCGCGGCCAGACGTTCAGCGATACCCGCTCCGATCCCTGCATCGAGCGCGGCGCGCCCGAACGCTGCACCGAACCTCCTCCGAATGCGTTGTACAGCATGCGAGTTGTCACGCCGAAGTTCGGGCTCGATAGGTTCACGCCTTCCGTTGGATTGGGATTGGAAAACTTCGGGTGATTGAGCGCGTTGTAAGCGTCCAGACGAAACTGCAGGGAAATGCGTTCGGTAACCTGCATCTTCCGGCGCAGGCTGATATCGGCGTTCGAGAAGTTGAACCCGAGGAGGGAGTTGCGCAACTCATTGCCCTGCCCACTCGACGGCAGCGAGAAGGCGGCGGAATTCAGCCGGCGTCCCCCAGGGACATAGGAATCGGCGATCCATGCCGGCTTGCCGGTAAGGTTTGGCCGAACCAGCGCGGCGAAGCCCTTTTGACACAAGGGCAGGCTGGAAACACTGCCGCTGGGGCAACTGGCGCCGGAGATCACGCTTTGCCCCTGCACGTCGAACGGCAAAACGCTGTGGGCCGAAACCACGGCGTCGATATACCAGTTCCCCAGCACGGGCCGCAGGAAACCGAGCGATCCGCCGGGAGAAGGAACCGCCAGGCTTGCCGTGCCGCTCATCGAATGGCGCAAATCGTAATTCGAATCCGCCTTGTTTGTCCCCTGCAAAATTGCGAAGCCCGAGAAACCCGCGTCGTTGGATTGTGTGTCGATGCTGTGTCCGAAAGTATAGGAAACCTGCGTCATCAGAAAGCGTCCGACCGTCTGCCGGTATTGAGTCTGCAGGGCGCGGTAATCGGTTGCCGCCATTCGCGGTGAGTTGCAGCAGGCTGTAGCTGTTGCAGAAACAGCCGGGCTGTGTCTGCGTGGTGAGCAGCCCGCCGCCGTGGCTGCCGATCAGGCCGAAACTCAAGACACGTCCCGCGCCAAAACGCTGTTCGAAGGTCGCGTTAAATTCATAAATCACGGGGGATTTCAGGGAGGGATCGGCGCCACTCACCATTCCGTAAGGTTTCGGGGGTGGCAGGACAGGCGCCTGTATCACAGAGGAACTGAGAGGGAACGCGGGCTCCGTGGTCACCACCGTATTCGAGTAGGGCGGATTGTTGAAGACACTCGCCGTTGCCCCGCAGCCGGTATCGAAAAAAAACCCGATTCCGCCGCGGAAGACCAGTTCAGGCTTCGGAGCGTGGGTAAGTTCCGTTGCCAGCCCGAAGCGTGGAGCGATATTGATCCAGCGGGTGTGATAAAGCGGCTCGGACGAACTCAGGTTCTGGGAACTGTCCAGACCCGGCATATGCGGGCCGCTGCGCACGCCGGGCGCCGGATTCAGATCCCGGCGAATGCCATAGGTAAGAGTCGTGTAAGAGCGGCTCTTATAAGCATGCTGATAGTAGAACGCGAAATTGTGATAGATCGGATACCGGCCCGTGACGTTCGAAGTGACGGAAGCATTCTGGGCCTTGCCGGACAGAAGAGAGTCCGTGTTGGCGGAGATGCCGTTGAATGAGACGAATTCGGTATAGGGCTTGACGCGATACGTCGGCAGCAGCAGACGGTAGTCAATACCGGCCTTGGCACTGATGGGACCCGCGACGCCGGACTCATCGTAAATCACGTTCAGCTGATTCTGCGCGAGAAGAACGTCTTGTTTTTCTGAACCGGGCCGCCGGCCGTAAGCGCGGTGTCCGCCAGACGCTCGGTTCCGCGGCCCAGGCGGTTCTGATTATTGAACCAGTCGTTGGCGTTAAGCGAAGTATTGCGGTAGAACCCGGAAGCCGAGGCGTGCAGCTCATTCGTCCCTCCGCGGCTCGTGATGGAGATCTGCGCGCCCGGCGAGCGGCCGAATTCGGGCGCGAAGGCGGAGACCTGCACCTGCAGTTCTTTCACGGCGTCGAGTGAGATCAGGCCGGACGAACTGCCCGAGGCATTGGTCGCGACTCCCGTGCCGTTGGCTCCGGAACCGCCGAAGCCGCCCGGTCCTCCAGGACCCGCGGGGAGCGCCGGACCGCCGCCGCCGACCCCGGTATTGGCGCTGACACCGTCCACCATGTAGTAATTCGTGTTGGAGCGAAGCCCGTTGGCATGGATACCGCCGTCGGGGCCATCGCCGGCGTTGGTAACTCCGCGAGAAAGAGTCAGGAGACTTTCAAACCCGCGGCTGTTTACGGGCAGGTCCGAGAGGTACTTGCCATCTACCGTGGTTCCCGCCGACGGTTCGGAGGAAACGCCTTCGATCTCTCCGGTTACCGTAATTGCCTGCGACGCGGCCGACGCAAGACGGAGCGGGATCCGGACCACTTGTCCCTCACGCGCGTGGATGCGAAGTTTCTCGATGATGTAGGCGTCGAATCCGGCTTTGGTGACCTGCAAACGGTAAATTCCCGGATCGAGTCCGTTCACCAGACAGAACGAGGGATCGTTATCCACGGCGGCGATCCGGCGCGTTCCGTTGAACTCGTCGCTCAACAGGATCTGTGCATCCGGCACAATCGCGCCGCTGGGGTCCGTAACGGTGATCCGAAGACTTCCCGTCTCCTGCGACGGAAGAAGAGCGGGAGCCAGCAGAGAAAGACACACTACCATGAAGCGGGTTTTATTCCTGACCATAAATTGTCGTCCGACAGAGGATCGATGGGCAGGAATTTCGCGCGGTTTCGACCGCGCGTTCGTCTTAACAGTTCTTAAGACGGACCAGGTCGGGCAGCCGCAACGAGGCTGAAATGCGTGCGGACTCGGCTGACTCGGCGGCTCGGTTCGTTCAGCGCGCGGAGCCCGCGGGGCACCGCCGGGGCGGCGAAACCCGCCCCGATTCGGAGCGATGCCGTATTCTCTTATTCCGCGGGACTGGTCCGCGTCATTCCCGTGCTATTCTGCCTAGTTTACGCGAAAAATGTGTTCTATTTCCCGGTCACGGCGTGTGTTTGACAGCCCGCATGCAATCCATTTTTCCTCAACTTAAAGAACCGATTGCCATTATTGGCATCGGGTGCCGCTTTCCGGGCGGCGCCGATTCACCCGCGAAGCTCTGGAAGCTGCTTGAGAGCGGGGTCGACGCGATCACGCCGGTGCCCGCCGGTCGTTGGGACGCGGCTCTCCATGACGGCGTGATTCCCGATCACGGCGGTTTTGTTCCGGACGTGGACCGCTTCGACGCGGCCTTCTTCGGAGTCGCGCCCAAAGAAGCCGAGTCGCTCGATCCTCAGCAGAGGCTCCTGCTGGAAGTGAGTTGGGAAGCGCTCGAGCACGCCGGCATCGATCCGGAAACCCTGCGCGATTCCGACACCGGGGTATTCGTCGGCATTTTCACCAACGATTACCAGTTGTTACAGGTGGAGCAGCGCGAAAATCCTCACCTCTACGACAGCACCGGCGCATCGGCGGCGACGGCGTCCGGGCGCATCGCGTATTTCTTCGGGTGGCACGGACCGGCTGTTTCCGTGAATACCGCAAGTTCCAGTTCGCTGGTGGCTTTCCACCAGGCGGTTACCAGTCTGCAGAGCGGCGAGTGTCAGATGGCGCTGGCCGCCGGCGTCAACCTGATCCTGACGCCGAACCTGAGCGCCGCCTTCGCGCGCGCGGGAATGCTGTCTCCCGACGGGCGCAGCAAAGGCTTCGATGCTGCCGCGAACGGTTATGTGCGGGGCGAAGGCTGCGGCGTTGTGGTTCTGAAGCGACTGTCGGATGCGCTGCACGACGGCGACAACGTGCTTGCGCTGGTGCGCGGCACGGCCATCAATCAGGACGGCGCCAGCCGCGGCCTGACGATGCCCGACGGCGACGCGCAACAAGCCGTGATCCGCAAAGCTCTGACCGCCGCGGGTCTTCAGCCGCGCGATATTTCGTATATCGAGGCCCACGGCTCCGGCACTCCCGTCGGCGATCCGGTTGAGGGCAATGCCCTGCAGGCAGTTTATGGGACGGGCCGCGCCGAACCCTGGGTTGTCGGTTCCATCAAAACCAATATCGGTCATCTGGAAGCCGCGGCGGGCATCGCCGGCGTCATTAAGGTTGTGCTTGCGATGGGGCGCCAAACAATTCCCGCTCATTTGCATTTCCGCCAGCTCAATCCCGCGCTGAGCGGGCTCCAGGCGACCATTCCGGTGCGGCCCATGGCCTGGAAGAACGCGGGAACACCCCGGCGCGCGGGCGTGAGTTCTTTCGGATTCAGTGGAACGAACGCGCACGTCATCCTGGAGGAAGCCCCGCCGAATCTCCGGTTCACGCGGCTTGCCCTCCGGAAGACACGGTTTGCGGTCGCGGACGGTGAGAAGGACGGGGGCGGGAAGGCGCGCGGGTGCCAGCTTTTCGTCGCGAGCGCGAAGGATCCGGAAGGACTCCGGACCCTGGTGCTTCGCTATATCGATTACCTCCGTTCCCACCCGGCGGCAAGCCTGGCGGACCTTTGTTACACGGCAACGACCGGACGGTCTCACATGGTCCATCGCGTGGCCGCGGTCGCTGCCACCACGGCGGAACTCCGCGAGCAGTTGCAGGCCTTTCTCGATGGTGAAGAAACACCGGGACTGTACGCCGGCAAGCCTTCCGCCGGCCCACAGAAAACCGCCTTTCTGTTCACCGGCGGCGGGGCGCAGTATGCCGGCATGGGCCGGGAACTTTACGAGACCCAGCCGCTTTTCCGCCAGATTCTCGACGAATGCGACGAACTTTTTCGGGCGGAATTCGGGCTGAGTCTTCTGGAAGTCCTTTATTCGGATTCGGACGGCGCATCCTCCCGGATCGACGAGTTGCCGTTTATGCAGCCGGCTCTCTTCGCCATCGGATATGCGCTGGCGAAACTCTGGGAAACCTGGGGCGTCCGGCCCGACGTCGTGATGGGTCACAGCGCGGGCGAATACGCGGCGGCGTGTCTGGCAGGCGTTTTCAGCTTTGCCGATGGCCTCCGCCTGACCGCGACCCGCGGCCGCCTCATGTCGACCACCGCAGAGGGCGCGGTGTTCGTGCTGGAAACGGACGACGAGACCGCCCGCGCGGCCACGGAGCCATTCGCGGGACAGGCCTCGCTCTCGATTGTCAATGGCCCGCAAAACGTGGTCGTCTCGGGCGGGATTCAGGCCGTTGAAGAAGTCCTGAAACGCCTGCCCGGCGTGAAGGCGACCCGGCTGAAGATCCTGTGCGCCGCGCATTCGCCGTTAATGGATCCCATTCTCGACGAATTCGAAACCGCTGTCCGCGGTGTTTCTTTGGAAAACCCGAAGATTTCTTTTGTGTCCAGTGTCACCGGCGGGGCGGAAAGGGATCTTCTGGCCGAGTCCGGCTACTGGCGACGTCATCTGCGGGACACGGTTCGCTTTGCCGATGGCGTTCGCGCGGTGCGGCAACTGGGCTGCTCCCTGTTCCTTGAGATCGGTCCGAAGCCCACGCTGCTGAATCTGGCGCAGGATGTGTTCAGCGATGCGTTCAGCGGCATGAGCTCCGCTTCCGGCGCCCTCATGCTGCCCAGCCTTCGTGCAGGCCAAAGCGATTGGCTGCAGATGCTGAGCAGCCTGGGCGAATGGTACGCCTCCGGCGGCAGCGTCGACTGGAAATCGTTCTGGGAGGAAGAATCGAACTGGCGGCAGCGGCTCGACCTGCCAACGTATCCGTTTCAGCGGCAAAGATACTGGGTCGCAACCCAGTCCTCCGGCGCGCATTTTGAGAGCGGCGAAGGGCGGGGAATCCCGCTCTCCTCCGGCCGCCAGCGGCTCGACCTCGCCAACGATCCGGCCTTCCGGCTCTCCTTCGAAATCGGGCAGGAGCAGCCGCCTTACTACAGACATCACCGGGTCTTCGGCCGTGCGCTGTTTTCCACCGGCTCATTCCTTGAGCTGATGCTGAGCACCGGCAGAGACATGCTGAGCACGGAACAGGTTCGGCTGGAAAACGTCATATTCGAACGAGCGGTCGTCTTCCCCGCCGCTGTTTCCGATACGCTGACACTGCAGATTGTTCTCACACCGAAGGGAACTGCGCCTGTGGAAGCGGGCGTCTACACCTTCGATGCCTCACGCACGGGCAAGAGCACGTGGCTGCGGCATGTTTCCGCGTCGCTGCAGGCTGTCAATCTCGCCTCCGAAGAGATGCACCAAGACTGGGCGGCGCTGAAGCGGGCCTGTCCCACGCCGGTTGCGCCCGGTGAATATTACGCCGAAACCGCCGCCCGCCAGGTCGCCTACCGTCTGGAGGAACAGGGTCAGCCGGATACCCCCGACTTCCAGGTGCTTCGGGAATTGTGGCGCGGCGACGGGACCGCTTACGGGCGTGTTCAGGTGGCCTCGGCGCTGGCCGGTGAAGCGGAGGCTTACAGCCCGCACGCCATGCTGCTCGAAGGCGCGGTGCAGGTGGCACGCGCGGCTTTTCCGGACGCCCCGCATACGGCCGCGTACCTTCCCGTCAGCGTTGACCAGGTGACGCTGTACCGGTCCGCGGGCGCGAATCTGTGGGCTTACGCGACCCGCCGCACGGCTTGTGAAAACCCGGAACTCGTTTCCGTGGATGTGAGCCTGGTGGACCACCAGGGCGTCATCGCGCGTCTGAGCGCACTCACTTTTAAACAGACCACGGCCGACGCCCTGCTCCGTCCCCGCGAGACGGCGGGGCAGGAAACCGCGGAATCGCCGAAATCGAAACTGTCCGAACGGCTTGCCCTGGCGGCGCCCGAGCAACGGCCCTTACTGCTTGGCGCCTTCCTGCAGCAGCAGGCCAAGCAGGTGCTCGGCCTGCGCACCGGCAAGACGCTCCCGGAGGATGTGCCGCTCAAGTCTTTGGGAATGGATTCGCTGATGACCAACGACCTGCGCGCCCGACTGCAACGGGAACTGCAGTTCGGAATCGCGGTCGATCAGATCATGCGGAGCGATCTCACCATCTCCGGTCTGAGCGATCTGCTGGCCGGAAGACTCGACTTTAAGGACCGTTCCGGGCCCGCGCCCGCGGCGGAATCCGACGGCGGTCCGGAAACCGAAGCCGACATGGCGGGGCTGGTGCCTCAGCTGTTGGGCATCGTCACCAAACAGGAAGCGCGGCAGGTGATGATCGACGGCCGCTGGCGCTGCGACTTCGCGTCCTGTAACTACCTGGGACTCGATCTGCATCCCGACGTGATGGCGTCCATCGCGCCCGCCGTGGCCGCGTGGGGAGTGCACCCGAGCTGGACTCGTCTGGTGGCTTCGCCGGCCATTTACGACGATCTGGAACGGGAACTCGCGGCGTTTCTGGGCGCCGAGGAGACGCTCGTGTTCCCGTCGCTTTCGCTGCTGCATCTGGGCGTGATCCCCTTGCTGACAGGCAGCCAGGGGGTGATCCTGAAAGACATTCAGGCCCATAACAGCCTGATCGAGGCCTGCGAACGCGCCCGCGCGAACGGCACGGAAGTGATCGATTTCCGCCACAACGATCCGGCGTCGCTCGAGGAGAGACTCGCCGCCTGTTCCGGCGCACGGACCAAACTCATCGTCATTGACGGTGTTTATTCGATGTCCGGTTCGTACCCGCCCCTGCCGGACTTCGTCCGGGTGGCAAAGCGCCACGGAGCGCGGATCTATCTGGATGACGCGCACGGTATCGGCGTGATCGGCGCCCGGCCAACGCCCGAAATGCCCTATGGTTACGGTGGAAACGGAATCGTCAACTATTACGGGCTGCGCTACCAGGACTCGCCGATCATCTATACCGCCGGACTCTCCAAGTCGTTCTCGTCGTATGGCGCATTTATTACCTGCGCCGACAAGGCCGAAAAGCAAAGGCTGACCGGCGCGACCACGTTTATCTTCTCCGGCCCCTCGCCGGTGGCCAGCCTCGCAAGCGCGCTGGCGGGGCTGCGCGTCAATGCGCGGGAAGGCGATGCGATGCGAGCGCAGGTGTACCGCCTGACGCGCCGCCTGGTGGACGAGGCGCGGGCTCTCGGCTTTGCCGTGCAGAGCGATCATTACTTTCCGATTGTCTCCGTGCCGATCGGGAAAACACCTCTTGTGATCGAGGCCTGCCGCCTCTTGTGGGAGCACGATACTCTGATCACCCCGGCGGTCTATCCGGTGGTGGCCAGGGACCGGGGAGTGCTGCGTTTCTCCATCACCGCGGCCAACACGGACGCCGAGATCGACCGTGCGCTGGAAGGTCTGGCCGCCGTGCGGAGGCTTGTGGAAGAACCGGAGCCGGAGAGCGCCATAGCGGGCGTGGGGCAGCGATGAGGCTTACAGCATGCAATTGACATCCGAAGTAGTCCGCAAAAGTTATGACGATCTGAATGCGCTGTTCGCGGTGGCGTTCGGGGGACACATTCACAACGGCTACTGGTACTCAACGGACGACGATTCCACGCTGCACGTCGCCATGCAGCGCCTGAACGACCTGGTGATCGAAAAGGTCGCCGCCCGCAAAGGCTGGTCCGTGCTCGATCTCGGCTGCGGCACGGGTGAACTGGCGCGCCAGTTCGCCGAAAAGTCAGGCTGCGAGTCGGTCGGCGTCTCGAACAGCCAGGTCCAGATGGCCGAAGCGAATGCGGCGGCGCGTGCGGCCAATCTCGACGGGCTGGCGAAATTTCAGTTCGCCGATGCCCACTCGCTTCCCTTCCCCGATGCCCGGTTCGACGCCGCCCTGGCGGTCGAATCTCTCTGCCAGATGGAGGACCGGCCGCGCGTCTTCAGTGAAATCGCCCGGGTATTACGGCCCGGCGGGCGCCTGGTTGTGGTGGATTTCGCCGAAAGGGTGACAATCTCGCCCGGCCAGAAGGACTTCCTGACCGCCGAGCAGCAGGCGGACTTCATGCGCTTCGGCGAGATCGGCGACCTGTTCGGCCGCGCGGGTTTCCACCTGCTGGAGTCGATGGATTTAAGCTGGAACATTCCCCTGTCCCAGGCGACCATGCTGGAAGCCATCCGGCAGCGCCGGACCGAACTGAGCGCGCACTACAGCGCGGAGTTTATCGACACCTTTGAAGACAACTGGATGAAGATATCGGAGATATTCGAAAAACACATGGCATATCTGCTGCTCATCGCGGAAAAGGCGCCGCTCTGACCGATGCCTCCTGATCCGTTGCAGTGTCCCGTCTGGTCCGTCAACGAGTGGGACCCGCTGGAGGAAGTGGTGGTGGGCACCATCGCGGGCGCCGCCGCGCCGGTATACCACAAAGTAATCGACTCCATCGCTCCTCCGGATTGGGTGGAGAAGGTCAAAGCCTACGACGACGAACGGTTCCCGCCGGAACTCGTGGAGGCCGCCGAGAAAGAGCGGCAGGAATTCATTCGGATTCTGCGGGGCGAAGGAGTCACGGTCCGCGAGCCGGCGGAGGTGGACTTCACACGGATTCACGCCACCCCGTTCTGGCAGTCGCGCGGCTGGTGCGCCGCCTGCCCGCGGGACAGCGTCCTGGTAATCGGCAATGAACTGATCGAAGCGCCCATGAGCTGGCGTGCCCGCTACTTCGAAACCATGGCTTTCCGTCCGCTGCTGCTCGATTATTTCCGGAAAGGCGCCAAATGGACGGCGGCGCCGAAGCCGCAGCTGCTCGAATCGCTCTACGATTACGACTATCGCGCGCCTCTGGCCGGAGAGCCGATGCGGTATGTCATCAACGAGTCGGAACCGCTGTTCGACGCAGCGGATTTCATGCGGTTTGGCAACGATATCCTGGCTCTGCGCAGTAACTCCTGCAATGAGGCGGGAATCACGTGGCTGGAGCGGCACCTCGGCCCCGCTTATCGCGTCCATCGCGTGAAATCGCATTTCCGGCAGCCCATGCATCTGGACGATCATCTGATGCCGCTGGCGCCGGGCCGCCTGCTCATCAGCCCGGAATACATTCGCAAAGAGGAACTCCCGGAATTCCTGCAATCCTGGGAGATCCTGGAGGCGCCCAGGCCGGAACCGGTCGGCTTCGACCCTTTCTATTCGGAAGACGCCATTGCGTTTTTCTGGCTCAACGTCAACGTCCTGGCTCTGGGCCACGGGCGTGTGATCGTCGAGGCCTCGCAGAAAGCGACCATCCGGGCTCTGAAAGACTGGGGATTTGAGCCGATTCCCTGCCATTTCGCGAATTACATCTCACTCGGCGGCGTATTCCACTGCGCCACGATCGATATCCGCCGCCGGCCCACAACATAAAACGCAGCACAGAACCGATCGGAGAAAATGATGAATCGGATATCGATAGCCGGATGCGGCCTGATGGGCAGCGCCCTGATTCGGACACTGGCCGGGCAGGGGCAGGAAGTGGTCGTCTGGAACCGGACGCCCGGAAAAGCGGAAGCGCTCGCGCTGCCCGGCGTTTCCGTCGCTCCATCTTTTGGCGAAGCTCTGTCGTCGTGCTCGCTGATGATTCTGATCCTTGCGGATCCGGGCTATGCGGCCTCGGCCCGCCTGCTGGAGGAAAGCGGCGACGCGCTCGCCGGCAAGCTCGTAATCCAGTTATCCACCGGCGGCGACGACGATGCGCGCCGCCTGGACGCGCTGGTAAAGCGATTCGGCGGCCGTTATCTGGATGGAGCGATTCTCGTCGATCCCGCGGCCATCGGGAAACCCGAGAGCTGCATTATCTACAGTGGCGATCCGGCTGGTTTCGAAGCCGCCAAACCCGTCCTGGAGAGGCTCGCGAGCGCGCGTTTCGTCGGCGATGAGGCGGCAACCGCCGCGATCCTGGAACTGACGCTGAACATTGCCTGTCTGCCGATGGAAGTCGGTTTTCTCCAGGCACGCCGGATCTGCGAGTCGCGGCAGTTGCCACTGGAACGCTTTGACAGCCTGGTCCAGTGGTTCCTGACGAATCATCTCGGCCGGTTGCTGCAGTGGATGAAGCAATCCCCCGGCTCGATGCGAAGCGGCGCTACCGTCAGTCTGCTGGCCGAACTGAGTGCGGCGGTCGCCGGCCACGTCCGCGAGCAGGGCGATATCGACCCCGGCATGTTCGATGCCCTGGCGAGCCTTTACGAGGCCGGTGTCGCCGCGGGCAGAGGCTCGGACGACAGCCTTTGCGTAGCCGAGTTGCGGGCGCGGACCTAAGTCGACATGTTACACATTCCCTTTTTGCTGGCAGGCGCCGCCGCGGGTGGCTCGGTTTTCGCGGTGACGAAAGGCCGTCAACCGCAAAAGCGCGGCCTGGCGAGCCGGACACTGCACGCCGCTTCCGGATTGCCATTCATTGCGGTCCTGAAGCAGACCGGCCGCAGCATTCAGACCGATGTCCGCAATTTGCAGGCGGATGTGCGCAACATGGCAAACCGGATCGTGCAGCCTCTCGTGGGCACGGAACGCGACCGGCAACTCGCGGAGTTAGCCACCGATGCGGGCGTTCCGGTCTCTGCCGGGGCGCCCGAAGAAGAACAACAGGCGCAGGTTCAGTTCGGTGTTTCGGTGATCACCCTCGGCGTAACCACAGCCGCGCGGTTCGTCTATCCGCCTTTGATTTTGCTGAGCCTGCCGGGCCTGTTGTATACAACAGCGCCCTATCTGAAAAAGGGCTACGAGGATCTGAAAACAAAGCGCAGGCCGACGGCCTCGACAATGGATCTGATGGCGTCGTGCTGCTCGGCGACTTCTTCGTGCTGTCTCTGATGACCACCGCGCTCGGCTTCGCGCACCTGTTGATTCATAAGATGGAGGACCGCTCGCTAAGGAGCATGGTCGATGTCTATGACAAACAGCCCGCGAAGGTCTGGATCCTCTCGCAGGACAGTGAGGTGGAGATACCGTTCGCCCACCTCGCGGCGGGGGACCTCGTGGTGGTGGGTGCCGGACAGGTGATCCCCGTTGACGGGGAGATCGCGGAGGGCACGGCGTCCGTCGACCAGCGGCTGTTGACCGGTGAGGCGCAACCCGCGGAGAAAGGCCCCGGCGACGCGGTCATGGCCGCCACCGTGGTGCTGGCCGGCCGGATTGTAATCCGGGTAGAACGAACCGGCAAGGCGACTCTCGCCGCCCGGATCGCGGGGATCCTCGCGCGCACGGCCTCTTACAAACAAACATTCGAGACGAAGAGCTCCGCCATCGGCGACCGGTGGGTCGTCCCGACTCTTGGCCTCTCAGCCGTAACCGCGCCGTGGCTCGGCTTCAAAAGCGGTCTGGCGATCCTGCTGAACAGTCCCGGCTACGACCTGCGGGTTCTGGGCCCTCTCAGCATGTTGAGCTTTTTGCGTGTTGCCGCGGAAAACGGAGTGCTGATCAAGGAGGCAGGAGCGCTGGAGCGCCTGTCCTCGATCGACACCATTGTTTTCGATAAGACCGGCACCCTGACTCTCGAACAGCCGCGGGTGGACCGGATACACGTCTACGGCGGCCGGCAGGAACACGACATCCTGCGGTTGGCCGCCGCCGCCGAACAGCGCCAGTCCCATCCGATTGCCCGTGCGATCGTCCTTGCGGCTGCGGCCCAAAAATTGGACCTGGCCGGCTTCACCGAGGCCGAGTACGCGACGGGCTTCGGCATCAAAGCGACTATTGAAGGCCAGGTGGTGCGGGTCGGCAGTGGTCGTTTTTTAAGCGACGAGGGCATTTCCATGCCCGAATCTTTCCCGGAACTGGAGTCGCGGGTGCATGAGCAGGGTCACTCCCTCGTGCTGATCGGAATCGGCGACCGGTTGGCGGGGGCCATTGAGCTTGCGCCAGGCGTTCGGCCCGAAGCGCGCCACGTCGTCTCGCAGCTGAAGAAGTCGAACCGGAAGCTCTACATCATTTCAGGCGACCACGAACAACCGACCAGAACTCTGGCCGAAAGCCTGGGAGTGGACAACTATTTTGCCGGCACGCTTCCGGAGCGGAAGGCCGACCTGGTGAAACAACTGCAGGCGGAAGGCAGGAAGGTCTGCTTTGTCGGCGACGGCATCAACGATGCGATCGCATTGCAGCAGGCCGATGTCTCCATTTCCCTTCGCGGCGCCACCACGCTGGCCACGGACACCGCGCAGATTGTGCTGATGGGCGGTTCCCTGCGCGCGCTGGACTATTTGTTCTCGCTCGGGAATCAATATAAGGGAAATATGCAGAACAATTATGCAATTTCCTTCGCCCCTTCGGCCGCCACTGTCGGCGGCGTATTTTTTCTGCACTTTGGGGTGGCTTCCGCGCTCACCATCTACAGTCTTGGCCTGGTGGCCGGCGTCGCGAATAGTTTGTCGCCTTCCCGTATGCTTCGAAGAGGAAGGGGCCTAGCGGAAGCCCCTGTAGCCAGCGAAATCGCCTCCTGAACAAGGCTCGGCGCCACACGCGGGGAACTGCCTAAACCTGCGCCCAAACCCCGGAGCCTTATCTCCTATAGGAGAACTTGACATTCCAAGCCAAAGCAATCATGATAATCTCTATTGGCTTTGGTATCTATGGCGAAATCGCTTGCTTCCCTGACTGGGCTTTTCTTTCTGACAATGGCTCCGCCCCTCTCCTGGTGTCAGCCTCCCGACACAGGAGCGAAGTCGCAGGAAGAACGCATCCAGGCGCTGGAAAAGCGGGTCGAAGAACTGGAGCAGCTTCTCCGCGTTTCGGCGCGTAAAACGGAGTTGAAGGAAGAAGAGAATATCGAGAAGGCGAAAACGGCCGCTTCCGTTACCGCCGACACCAGCGGGTTCACCATCCGCTCCAACGATAAGAATTTCTCGCTGAAGATCGGGGCCGATCTCCAGGTGGACGCCCGAACCTTCACCGGCGGCGGCAACGCCGGCCTGACCGACCAACTCCTCCTGCGCCGCGTCCGCCCCACCTTTTCGGGCACTGTCTACAAGAACGTCGACTACTTCTTCCGCCCCGATTTCGGACAGGGCAACACCGTCATTTACGACGCTTATATCCAGCTGAATTACATCCCGCACCTCAGTCTCCGGGCAGGCAAATTCAAGCCGCCCGTTGGCCTGGAACGGCTGCAGTCGGACGACGACACCAGCTTCGCGGAACGCGGGCTGCCGACCCTTCTTGTCCCCAGCCGCGATATCGGCTTCCAGTTTTCCGGGGATCTGGCCGGGCGTCGCGCGAACTATCAGATCGGGGTGTTCAACGGCGTCCCGGACAACGGTCTGAGCGACTCCTCCCCCAGCAGCCACCGGGATTACGCGGGACGCCTCCTGCTTACGCCTTTCCTCCCGACCGAGAAAAGTCCACTGCGCGGATTGGCCTTTGGTCTCGGCGCATCGGGCGGCAATGTGGACGGCGTGGCCTTGCCGTCTTATAAAACGGTCGGACAGAACACGTTCGTCACCTTCGCCAGCGGCGTGAGTGCAGCCGGACACCGGACCCGCCTCGCGCCGCAAGCCTATTACTACCTGGGCTCCTTCGGTTTCTTAGGCGAGTACGGGCTCACCGAAGAAGGACTTCAGAAAGCCTCGCTTCGCCGCACGGTGGCCTACCGGTCCTGGCAGACGGAGTTTTCCTGGATCCTCACCGGCGAATTGAAGAGCTTCTCCTCGCCGACGCCGAAACACGCCTTCGATCCCCTGCATCACGGCTGGGGCGCCGTGGAACTGGCGCTGCGCGTGGGCGATTTCGCCGGTGAGAGGGGCCTCTACGATTACGGCTTCGTGGATCCCACGAAGAGTCCCCGCAGGGCTCACGAGTGGGTGGGCGGCGTGAACTGGTATCTCAATCGCCTGGTGCGGCTGACGCTCGATTACGGCAGCACCACCTTCGAAGGCGGCCTCCCGGCGGGCGGCAACAGGCTGCCCGAACACGTGATTCTCGGCCGTTTCCAGCTCAACTTTATTTAGACGAACACACCATGCAGATTCGAAACCTCACCATCGCGGCACTCGCGTCCGTCCTTGCTTTAATCGCGGCCGGACCCGTGAAGTTGCTGAACGTCTCTTACGATCCCACGCGCGAACTGTACAGCCAGGTCAACGCGGCGTTTGCAAAACAATGGAAAGCGAAGAACGGCGTCGACGTGCAGATCAGCCAGTCGCACGGCGGCTCGGGCAAACAGGCCCGGTCCGTTCTCGACGGCCTGCCCGCCGACGTGGTGACGCTGGCGCTCGCTTACGACATCGACGTGCTGGCTGAGAAGGGGCATCTGCTGCCCGCCAACTGGCAGACGCGCCTGCCCAACAACAGCACGCCGTACACGTCCACGATCGTTTTCCTCGTGCGCAAGGGCAATCCGAAGCACATCAAAGACTGGGACGATCTCGTGAAGCCTGGGGTCGCCGTGATTACGCCGAACCCGAAGAGTTCCGGCGGCGCGCGCTGGTCTTATCTCGCCGCCTGGGGATACGCGCTGAAAAAGAACAACGGCGACGACGGCAAGGCGAAAGACTTCGTGACCAAACTGTATAAGAACGTGCCCGTGCTGGATTCCGGCGCGCGCGGTTCCACCACCACTTTTGCGCAGCGCGGGATCGGCGACGTGCTGCTTTCGTGGGAGAACGAAGCGTATCTGGCTCTGAACGAACTGGGCACAAACAAAGTCGAGGTTGTCACTCCCACGATGAGCATCCTGGCCGAACCACCCGTTGCCGTGGTGGATAAAGTGGCCGCGAAACATGGCACGGCCGCGGTCGCGAAGGCGTATCTCGAATTCCTTTACTCCGACGAAGGGCAGGAGATCGCGGCGAAGAATTACTACCGGCCGCAGTCTCCGCAAATCGCCGCGAAGTACGCGGACCGCTTTCCGAAACTGACTCTGTTCACCATCGCGGAGCTGTTCGGCGGCTGGCAGAAAGCGCAGAAGCGCCATTTTGACGATGGCGGTGTTTTCGACAAAATCTACACTCCCGGAACATGAGCAATTCTTTTCTGAAGCGCGCCAGTATCCTGCCGGGTTTCGGGCCGGCGCTGGGTTATACGGTCCTCTATCTCTGCCTGATCGTGCTCATCCCGCTGAGCGCGGTCTTTCTGAAGTCTGTTTCATCGAGTTGGGAGCACTTATGGCGGACGGTGACAGCCCCCAACGTCATGGCTGCTTACCGGCTGAGTTTCGGGGCTTCGTTTATCGCGGGGATCGTCAGCGCCGCCGCGGGCTTCCTGATCGCCTGGGTTCTGGTGCGATATGACTTCCCGGGAAAAGCCTTCTGCGACGCCCTGGTGGACCTTCCCTTCGCGCTGCCTACCGCGGTGGCCGGGATCGCCCTGACCAGTCTCTACACGGAGAACGGCTGGCTGGGACGTTATCTGGTGCCGCTGGGAATCAAAGTCGCCTTCACGCCTCTGGGCGTGGTGGTGGCGCTGACGTTTATCGGACTTCCCTTTGTGGTGCGCAGTGTGCAGCCCGTCCTGGCGGACGCCGACCGGGAACTGGAAGAGGCGGCCTCCAGCCTTGGCGCCAGCCGCCTGCAGGTGTTCACGCGCGTCATCTTCCCCATGGTCGGCCCGGCGCTGCTCACCGGCTTTGCCATGGCTTTCGCGCGCGCCCTGGGCGAGTATGGATCCGTTATTTTCATTTCCGGAAACCTGCCGATGAAAACGGAAATCGTCCCGCTGCTCATCGTGACGAAACTCGAACAATACGATTACGCGGGCGCCACCGCCATCGCCGTGGTTATGCTGCTTTCTTCGTTCCTCCTCCTGCTCGGTATCAATATTCTGCAGCGGCGCACGCGCCGGTTCATGGAAGCGGATCAGTTGTAATGGATCGCGGCAGAAGAGATCCCATGGCCGTGCAGTGGACGTTAACGCTGCTCGCCATAGCGGCGCTGGGCGCGTTCATCGCGCTGCCCCTGATTGCCGTGTTCGTCCAGGCTTTCGATAAAGGCTGGGCTGCGTATCTGACAGCGGTTTCGGACCCGAATACCCTCTCGGCCATCAAACTGTCTCTGCTGGCCGTCGGCATTGCGGTCCCGCTCAACATGATCTTCGGAATCGCCGCGGCATGGGTCATCGCGAAATTCCGCTTCAGAGGCCGGGATATTCTGGTGAGCCTCATCGACATTCCGTTCGGCGTGTCCCCCGTGATCTCCGGTCTGATTTTCATCCTTCTCTTCGGCGCCGGCGGATGGTTCGGACCATGGCTGGAAAAGTACGACATCCACATCGTCTTCGCGGTGCCCGGCATCATTCTGGCCACCATCTTCGTGACCTTTCCGTTCGTTGCCCGGGAACTCATCCCGCTCATGGAGTCCCAGGGGATCGAGGAAGAGGAGGCCGCGCTGGTGCTCGGAGCCAGCGGCTGGCAAATGTTCTTTCGGGTCACGCTGCCGAACATCCGGTGGGGCCTGCTCTACGGCGTCGTCCTCTGCACCGCGCGCGCTCTGGGCGAGTTCGGGGCCGTGTCCGTGGTGTCAGGACACATCCGGGGCGAAACGAATACGCTGCCCCTTCATGTGGAAATTCTCTATAACGAATACAACTACGCCGGAGCTTTCGCCGTCGCCTCTCTGCTCAGCGTGATCGCCGTGGTCACCCTGGGCCTGAAGAAGCTTCTCGAGTGGAAGACGGGACGAGGAACGCCGTGAGCATTGCAGTCGAGCATATTTCAAAACGCTTCGGAACGTATGAAGCCCTGCACGATGTGAGTCTGAAAATCGAGACCGGCGAACTGGTGGCACTCCTTGGACCTTCCGGCTCCGGCAAGACCACGCTGCTGCGGATCATCGCCGGCCTGGATTTACCGGACAGCGGCTCCATCCGGCTGAACGATGAGGACGCCACGGCCCAAACGGCGCGAGACCGCCGCGTCGGCTTCGTCTTCCAGCATTACGCGCTTTTCCGGCACCTGAGCGTTTTCGAGAACATCGCTTTCGGCCTGCGGCTCCGCCCCCGTGCCACGCGGCCTCCGGAGAAAGAGATTCGCGATCGCGTGAACCGGCTGCTGGAACTGATTCAGCTCTCCTGGCTGGGCGACCGGTATCCGGCGCAGCTTTCCGGTGGGCAGCGGCAGCGCGTGGCGTTGGCCCGCGCCCTCGCCGTGGAACCGCGGGTGCTGCTTCTCGATGAACCCTTCGGCGCCCTCGATGCCAAGGTTCGCAAGGAACTGCGCCGCTGGCTGCGGCGTCTGCACGATAATCTTCACGTGGCCAGCGTCTTCGTCACGCACGACCAGGAAGAGGCGCTCGAAGTCTCCGACCGTGTCGCCATCATGAACACAGGCCGGATCGAGCAGACGGGCACGCCGACCGAAGTCTACGACCACCCCGCTTCGCCCTTCGTCTATCAGTTTCTGGGCGACGTGAATCTGTTCCACGGGCGCTCGGAAGCTCACGCCTCCGGTTACGTCCGGCCCTTTGAACTGGAGATCAGCCGCCGCGGAGAGAATCGTGGCCCGGACGACGGAGCCGTCATCGCCAGCATCCGGTTCATCGGGTCGGCCGGCCCCGTGGTGCGTCTGGAACTCGAACGCGACGATACCGCGCAGCCGCTCGAAGCGGAAATCACGCGGGACCGTTTCCGCGAACTGGATCTGAAGGTCGGAGAAAAGGTCAGCGTCACGCCTCGCAGGCTGACCACTTTTAACGTGGCCGGCCTGAAAGGATAACGCTCTTTTTCAATACTCCAGGCGGAACATGAACTCGATGCGCCGCGGCGCTCCCGTGCCCGTTGCTCCGGTATTCAGAATTCCGGTAATCCTCCCGAAACTGGCGGAGGTCTTAATCGTGTTCCCGGATACCGAGCCGACGCTCGCTCCCGGTGTCTTATATTCGGGATGATTCAACAGATTAAAAGCGGCTGCCCGAAAATTCAGGGCTACCCGCTCCGTTAAGTGGAACCGCTTCTCCAGCGAGGAATCGATCTCAAACGCTCCGGGACCGTTCGCGATGTAGCGGCCCAGATTGCCCCAGGTTCCGTTGGCCGGCGCGGCGAAAGCCGCCGGATTGAACCAGTTGTTGATATTCTGATCGGCCGCGTAGATCGGCACGCCGGGCACAAGATTCGGACGCTGCCCGGATGTGTTGCCGTCGGGCAGCGCGCCCGCCGTGCGCGAGACCGTGATATTCACCGGCAGCCCCGTGCGGGCACTGGAAATGCCCGCCAGTTCCCAGCCTCCGACGAACTTCCCGAGCAACCCGTTCCCGCTGAGAAACTGTTTGCCGGGTCCGAAGGGCAACTGGTAGACGCTGTTCAGGGTCACCACATGCCGGACGTCGATACTGCTGCTGCTGCGGTCGCAGGCGCGGCAACTCTGATTCTGAAAGGCAAGGGCCTCACCCGACCCGATCGACGCGTCGCTGATGCCGTGTGACCACATATAGTTGGTCTGGAACAGGAACCCTCTCGTGAAGCGGCGCTGCAGCGATGCCTGCAGCGTGTTGAAGTTATTGTTGCCGTCGTTGGTTTTGAAACCGAACGATCCAAAACTGGCGAGAGGGCGCTTGCCGGTGGCGGGATCGATCAGATTAACCGTGTACTTGCTGAACAGGTGGTGTCCCTCGCCGCCGATGTACGAAATCTGGCCGACGAAGTCTTTGCCGAGATCCTGCTGAATCGCAAAATCCCAGTTTTCGTAATAGAGATCCTTGCGGTGACGGTCGAGGGCCTTCGGACTGAACAGCTGATTTTTCGGATCGAGGAAGGCGGTAAGCGGATAAGCAAGAGCCGGAAAATCGCTGGACGACAGAGAGTAGCGCGGCACGGCGCTCTCCGCCGGATCGCTGAAATCGTCGTTCTGGTTGCCGCCGTAGTAAATGCCGAAGCCCGTGCGGATCACTGTCTTGCCGTGAAACGCGGACGGAGCCCAGCTCGCGCCGACGCGAGGCCCGAAGTCTTTCGTATTCGGATCGTAGTACGGTGTGCCTTTCGGGCAGAAACCGCCGCAGCCTTTAATATCCACCACCGCGGAACGGTTCAGAATTTCGTGGCTGACGGAGTAGAACTCATACCGGAGACCCAGATTGAGAGTCAGCGTCGGCGATACTCTGTACTCATCCTGCGCGTATCCCTGATAGAAGGTGCGGCGATTCCCCACCACGCCCTCACCCTGCAGATACGTCGCCGAAGAGGCCTTGTTATTGATGAAATCGTCCGTGCTCGCGTAGGCGAGCGAGGCCGTCGTCAGCGTGTTGCCGGAGTTATTCAGACGCACGCGCATCACGTTCACGCCGAATTTCATCGTATGGCGGCCGTGAACCCAGGTGAAATTATCGATTCCCGACAGCGTGGTCCCGACTTCGGTATCGAGCGAAGTATTCGTCAGGCTGCTGAAAGAGGCGGACGAGACGCTGATGGCGACCGGCGCGATGCCGTAGCTGTAATTGTGATAATTGGCCCGGTTCACGCCGATCTTCGCTTCGTTAATCAGGTTCTGCGAGAAAATGTGCGTCTCGGCCAGAACGGCATTGGTCGGCACGTGGGGCACCACGTTGTGAGAGCCCAGCGCGTCGGTCGGATTGTCGATATAAACGTCGTCGATGTTGTAGCGAGCGAAAAAGCTGTCGGCGTCGCTGAACCGATAATCGAAGCGGATCATCCCGGAATCTTCGCGAACGGTATTATTGGCCACCAGATTGACCTGGTCTGTCGTGGAATCGAGCGGCTTCTGGCCAGCCGGATAAGCGTCCATGAGAGACTTCAGCACCGGCGATTGGGCAATGACTTTAGCCCGATAAGCCGCATCCGGCACGTAGCTGATCTGGGTAATGCCCAGATCCTGCCGCAGACCTTCGTAGTTCATGAAGAAGAACGCTTTGTTCTTCCGGACCGGTCCACCCAGGCTGGATCCAAACTGATGCAGGGTGAAAGGAGGAATGGTGGCGCCGTCAAAAGGCGAACGGGCGTCGAGCGCGTCGTTTCGCAGTGAATAGAACGTGCTGCCGTGATAACTGTTGGTGCCGGTCTTCGAAACTACCTGAATCTGCGGACCGCCGGCCGCGCCGTTCTCCGCCGTGTAGACCGCCGTGCTCACACGAAACTCGGCAATCGAGTCGAGCGCGATATTCAGGCGCGTCTCCGCTTTTTGAGTCTGTTCCTGAACGCCGTTGTTATCGATTCCGTCGAAGGTGTAGTTGGCGTCGTCAATCGAATGGCCGTTAAACCGGATACTGCGTTGCGAGCCGTCCCCGTAGTTGACGGCGCCCGGCGCGAGCAGCATCAGGCTGGCCCAGTTGCGGCCGCTCACGGGCAGAGACCGGATCTGCTCGGCTTCAATCAGTCCGCCGACTTCCGCCGAGGTGCGATTCAGAGTCTCCGCTGCGGCAGTGACTTCAATCGACTCCGCCAGAGAGCCCACTTCCAGACTGACGTCGAGCGTGCGTGACAGCCCCACTTCCAGTTCGACATTCCGGATAGCCTGCGAGCGAAAGCCCTCTTTGGAAAATGTCACGTCGTACTTGCCCACCGGCAGCGACGGCAGCTGATAAGTGCCGGTCTCGCCTGTAGAGACCTCGCGCCGAAGTCCTGTCGCCGGCGACGTCACGACTACCTTCGCGCCAACCACCACGCTTCGCGTGGGGTCGCTGACAGTTCCCGCGAGTGTGGAGCGATCCGCCTGAGCGGCCAGCGAAAAATTTAAACAAATGGTGAGCAGGCCAGCCCGGAAGCACCTGGAAGTGATCATTTAATTCCAGTGTGCGGGCCATCCATGAACGCAGAATGAACGCCGCAAGACAGGTGCGTGACTGTAGCCGGACTGTGACCCGCCGGTTATGATCTGTTCATCTGCAGGGGCTATCATCGGGCCTGACCCGCCGCTTCATGAAAACCATCCTTCTGCTTCTGTCGTCGCTGTTCGCAGTCTCCGCCGCCGGACAGGCCCCCCCGGAAAAAATCGTCGGCGGCCCGTTTGTCGTGAACGTCACAGGCAGAAACGCCACGATTGTGTGGCTGGTACAAAGCGGTGAAGCGTCGGTGCAGCCCGCTTCGGGTGGCGCCGCCAGAGTCTCACCCTCGGTTCGGGTCGAGAAAACGACTCTCACCGGGCTCACACCGAACACCAGATACGATTACAACGTGGCCGCCGGCGACCAGGCCGGGAAGGGTTCCTTCAAAACTCCCCCGGGAGCGGGCGGTTATGACTTTGTCGTTTACGGCGACAACCGCACCCGGCACGACGTGCACCGGCGGGTCATCGCGACGTTGCTCAGGCACGGCATTCCCGATTTCGTGGTGCAGACCGGCGACCTGGTTTCCGACGGTTTCGACTCTTCTCTCTGGCCGCTCTTCTTCGATATTGAACGCGACTTATTGCGCCAAACGGCTTTCTTTCCGGCCCTTGGCAACCATGAGCGGAATACGCTGCTCTTCCGCGAGTATTTCCGCAAAGAAAAGCCCTATTATTCCTTCGACTGGGGCAACGCGCATTTCGCGGTGATCAACAGCGACATCGCCAATGTCTCCGCGCAGGAAAGTGAACGTGACGCCTTTTGGGCTGAGCAGACTCGTTGGCTCGAGGAAGACCTGCGGGCGCACCAGAAAGCCGACTTCCGTTTCGTCGCCGCTCACCATCCTCCGATGACTGCGGTCGCGCGGCGGCAAGGTGACAACCCACACATGACTGCCCTGATGCCCATGTTCGAGAAATACCGTGTCAGCGCCGGACTCTTCGGCCACGATCACAATTATCAGCACTACCTCAAAAACGGTATTACTTATATCGTCACCGGCGGCGGCGGCGCTCCGCTTTACGACGTCGACAAGCCCGCCGAGGGAATTACGAAAAGAGTGATGAGTGTCGAGAATTTCGTCTCCGTCCACGTGGAAGGAAAAACCGCGCACGTGCAGACAGTCTCGATTGACGGAACCGTGATCGACGACTTCGAGATCCACGCCCCCGCGCCGCTTCCTGAATAACGACAAATTGTAAACAGATTTTAACAGGGCGCTGATAGACTACGTCGCTAAAGGACATCCTATGGCTACTGCGGCGTCACCGGCTCTGGAAAAAAAGCTATCCCGTAATCCCGGCAAAATCGGCATGATCGCGTTCGGCCTCGCTCTCGTCGGAGGCCTTATTTACAGTGTCACGGCGCTTCTTGGCGACCTTGGCTCAGTACCCACAACCTCTATTTACCCGTTCCTTCTGCTTGGAGTGGCCCTGCTCACCGCGCTGGGCTTCGAATTCGTAAACGGATTCCACGACACGGCGAACGCCGTGGCAACCGTCATCTACACCCACTCCATGGAGCCCCATATCGCCGTGGTGTGGTCCGGCATGTGGAATTTCATCGGCGTTTTACTCTCTTCGGGCGCGGTGGCTTTCGGCATCATTTCGCTGCTCCCCGTGGAACTTATCCTGCAGGTCGGCAGCGGCGCGGGCTTCGCGATGGTGTTCGCGCTCCTCATAGCCGCTATCCTCTGGAATATAGGCACCTGGTACCTGGGGCTGCCCGCCTCCAGTTCGCATACCATGGTGGGATCCATCATCGGCGTCGGTATTGCGAACCAGCTGATGTCGGCCCGCACGGGCACCAGCGGCGTGGACTGGGATCAGGCTCTGAACGTCGGCAAGTCATTGCTGATCTCCCCGCTCATCGGCTTCTTTGTCGCCGCCTCACTGCTTCTTCTCTGCAAAGCGGTCATTAAAGACAAGCACCTCTATGAAGCTCCCGCCGGCGAAGAACCGCCGCCCTTCTGGATCCGGGGACTGCTGGTGCTGACCTGCACCGGCGTCAGCTTCGCGCACGGCTCGAACGACGGACAAAAAGGCATGGGCCTGATTATGCTGATCCTCGTCGGCACCGTGCCGACCGCCTACGCCCTGAATCACGCGGTTACTCCCGCTCAGACCGCTGATTTTCTCGCCGTCTCGCAGCAGGTCTCTCAGGTCGTCAGCAAGCATGTGAAGGAAGCGGCCGTGATGGGCGACCCCCGTCAGGATCTGACGACGTTCATTCGCACCCGGGAATTCACCGACAACACGATGCTCGCTCTCCGGCAGGAGATCAACGAAGTTGGCAACGAAGTGCGCGAGTTCCATCTTCTGAAAGACGTGCCGCCGACCAAGCAGGGTAATCTCCGCAACGACATGTACGTGGTCAGCGAGACGTTGCGTCTGGTGCAGAAGTCGGGCAAGACGGAGTTCAGCGCCGACGATAAAAAGGTATTGGCGAATTATAAGAAGCATGTCGATCTGGCCACCAAATTTATTCCGAGCTGGGTAAAAGTCGCGGTCGCTCTCGCTCTGGGACTCGGCACCATGATCGGCTGGAAGCGCATCGTGGTCACGGTCGGCGAGAAAATCGGAAAAGACCACCTGACGTACGCGCAGGGCGCGGCTGCCGAGATCACGGCAATGGCCACCATCATGACGGCGGACGGACTGGGTCTGCCCGTCAGCACCACCCACGTGCTTTCCTCGGGCGTGGCCGGAACCATGGCTGCGAACCGGACGGGTCTGCAGCTGGACACGGTTCGGAACCTGTTGCTCGCCTGGGTGCTCACTATGCCATCCGCGATGCTGCTTTCCGGATTCCTGTTCTGGGCGTTCCGGAGCCTGTTCTAGAAAGAGCCGTCTCAGGAGGAAACTGACCTATGGATAATTCGGAACTCGATCGGTTGCGCGAAGCCTATAAGCAGGCCGTGGAGCGGTGGATTGCCGCTATTCGCACGGAAGAGAATCTGGCAACCGCCGACCATCACATCCCGGCCGTGGATGTGTGGGAGGAAGCCGGCTTCTCGGAAGAGGAAGCGCGCGCCAAAGCCAAAGACGCCCGGCGCGATTACGAAGACGCGCTCAGGAAAGTGAACTTTAACTTCTGAGCTGCTACGTAAGGTCCCCGGCAAATACCGGCCAGGGGCGAGTTCGGGTAATCAGGCGACTGGCGGGAATCTGTCTCGCGACGGTCTGTGTGGCGGGTCTTTGTCCGGCGCAGGAGAACGCGTCTGGACAGGACTCGCCTCGTTTCGCGGACCACTTCTGGGTGTCCGGCCAGATCAACCTGATTATGCAGGGACACCCGGCTTTCCGCTCGCTTTACAGCGGCCCCCAAAGTTTCGCCGCGCCGGGAGAAGTGCAGACATCGCGGGTGCTGACGCTGTACACGGGCGTCAGCCTCTCGCCGGTTACCGATTTCGTCTTTCATCTGGAGGAGACCAATGGCCGCAACCTGAGCGGCAGCCATGGCCTTGCATCCTTCCCCAACGTCGATCTGGCGGGTGTTCCCGACGCTCGCCCGTATGTCGCGAGAGCGATCGTCCACCACTCGTTCAGGCTCGGCGGCGCCGAAACCGATGCCGGACAGGGGCCGCTGCAGATGGCCGCGAAAGTAGCGGAAAAGCGTTTCGACATGTATGCAGGGAAGATGAGCCTGCTCGATTTTTTCGACGTCAATGCGATCGGCAGCGATAGCCACTATCAGTTCATGAACTGGACGCTCGACAACAACGCCGCCTACGGATATCCGGCCGACAGCCGCGGCTACACCTTTGCGGTGGTGGGCGAGTATCATAACGGCAACTGGACGGCGCGCGTCGGCGAGGCTCTGACGCCGAAAACCAGCGACACAAGCCGGCTCGACGTGAACCTTGCCCGGGCCCGTTCGGAAAGCGCCGAACTGGAATTTCACCACACCCTGATCCCGCATCGGGCCGGTGTCCTGCGCTTGCTGGGGTTCGCGGACCATGGCTCGTTCGCGAGCTACCGGGCTGCCATTGAAGGCGCGAAGGCGGGCCAAACGCAGTTTCCCGACGTCTCGTCTTTCCGGGTTCCGGGCCGCGTCAAATATGGCTTCGGCGTGAACGCCGAACAGGAACTCTCCCCGACTCTGCGCGCTTTCGCGCGTTTCGGCTGGACGGAAGGACACATGGAATCCCTCGCTTTCACCGAGGCGGACGCGACCGTGTCCGGCGGCCTCGACCTCCGCGGCAACCGGTGGCGAAGGAAGGACGACAAGCTCGGTGTCGCACTTGTTTCCAACGCGCTCTCTGGGGACCACCGGGAATATCTGCGGCTGGGCGGAACCGGACTGGTGCTTGGTGACGGCGGACTGAACTACCGCCGCGAAGAAGTCCTCGAAGCCTACTACACGGCGAAGATCCGGCGGGGCGTGTTCGCCTCGTTCGACCTGCAGCGCATCTGGAATCCGGGCTACAACCAGGATCGCGGACCCGCCCTGGTGGCAGCCTTCCGGTTGCATCTCGAAGGGGGGATTCTGACGAATCCACATTAGCCGCCGGAAAGCGGAGTTCCGGAGCGGGTCAGTTCGGCTTGCCGACCAGTTTGACGGCCTTTTCCGTAATCCGGGCCGGCAGCGCCACATAGCCGAGCGCGCCGGCCTGTTTCTGTCCGGTGTCCAGCAACCATCGCAGGAATTCCGCCATGGCTTTGGCCTTCTCTTCGTTTTCAAATTTCTCGGGCACCAGCAGGTAAGTGAGTGAGGCCAGAGGATAAGACGCTTTCCCCGGCGCGTTCACCAGAGACAGGCGCAGATCGTCCGGCATGCCTGCCAACAGACTCTCCGCGGCCGCCGGCAACGAGGTCAGATCGGCCTGCACGAACTGGCCGGCGCTGTTTCGCAGCAGGGCGTAGCTGACCCGGTTCTCGAGCGCGTAAAAGAATTCCACGTAGCCGATCGAATCCGGGGTGGCCGCCACCTGCTTTGCCACACCGTCGCTGAACTCCCCCGCTTTCCCGGTCGGCCATGGCACAACAGCCCCCGCGCCCACGGCGGATTTCCATTCCGCGTTCACCTGCGAAAGATAACTCGTCAGGATAAACGTGGTGCCGCTGCTGTCGGAACGGTGCACGGTCGTGATCTCCCGGTCCGGCAGAGGAAGGCCGCGATTGATCGACCGGAGCCGCGGATCGTTCCAGCGCCGGATCTTACCCAGATAGATGCCGGCCAGCGTGTCCGGCGTGAGACGAAGATCCTGCACCAGGCCGTCCAGCCTGTAGATGATGACAACGCCGCCAACCACCGTGGGAATATGGCGGACGCGGACCGGAAACGACGCCAGTTCGCGGTCGGTCAGAGGAAACTCCGAGGCGGCGAAATCGATTCGTTTCGCGGCCAGTTCCGCGATACCGGCGCCGGAGCCGATCGGCTTGTATGCGATCTGGATCCCGGGGAATTTCTTCTCGAAAGTGGAAATCCATTTTTGATAGAGCGGGAACGGAAAAGTGGCGCCCGCGCCGGAAAGCGGTTCGGCGCCCCGGGCTGCCTGCCCCCGAAGCAGAGTCAGGGCGATCAGAGAGTTCCACAGGACGCGCTTCACGGCTTCGCCCCCTCGGCGGTCGCCAGATAGTCAACGAGCCTTTTCACGATTTGAGAGGCCAGACTGCGATCCACCTCGTCTTCCGGGCCGGGGCGCTTCGCCGTCGCGAGGGAAGACCAGACCGGCTGCTCGTCCGGCGTTTTCAGTTCCACTGAGAGATAACCGGTAAACACGGGATACGAATCCGCATTCACGTAGCGCAGCCGGATATTGCGACCCTGGTAGCCCCGGATATGAGTCTCGCCCGCCAGCGCTACAATCCGCTCGGCCTGCTGCGGAACGGCAACCAGCTCAATCGCGGGATTTTTCCGCAGTAATTGCACCACTTCGTCGCGCAGGCGCGACGGCGCGCCGGGTGCGTCCACATAGAGTCGCAAGGCCGGTCGCGCGTGAATGGTTGCCGCCAGCGCCATCACCACCAGCGACAACTTCCTGAGTCGTACCCCGAACATCACTGCTGATTATAGTGAAACCGAGTACGAACCGTTGCCTTAGCGACCATAAATTCAAAGAATCTTCAAACTGAAACCGTTTGTTCATGGCTTCATAAGCGAGGCTTACTAAAATTGACGGGGTATGAGCATGGGCAGCGCTACAGCAAGAGTCTCGGTCGGAGATCACGGCGTTCTGAACGCATCATTGTCGGACGGTCTTTCCGCCATCTGGATCGATCGCGATCTGAGTTGGCTCGACTTCAACGAGAGAGTGCTGGCCGAAGCGCTCGATGAGCGCACTCCGCTGCTCGAGCGAGCTAAGTTTCTGGCTATTTTTACTTCCAACCTGGACGAATTTTTCATGAAGCGCGTCTCGGTGCTCCGGGAGGGAAAGTCCGACGAGGAAAAGGCTCTTGTCGGCCGGCTTCGCGCCAGACTGCTCCCTCTGCTGCGCCGGCAGGCGGACTGCTTTCGCCACGAACTGATCCCCGCGCTCGCCGCTCACGGTATCTTCCTGCGCAACTGGGACGAACTGACCGCCGCGCAGCAGGCGCAGGCCGCGGACTACTTCGAGAACAGTCTCTCGCCGGCGCTCACGCCGCTCGTCATCGATCCCGCGCATCCGTTCCCGTTCCTCTCCAACCTCTCCACATCGCTCACCTTTCTCCTCCGCGACCCCGAGCGCAATGAAACGATCCACGCGCGGGTGAAGGTTCCCGGCGTGCTGAAACAGTGGATCCCGCTCAGCGCCGATCTCGCTTCCGGGCAGAGGCTCTTCGTATCGCTGCACGAAGTGATCCGGGGCAACGCGCACCGCCTGTACAGCGGCATGAAGCTGACCGCCGCCACCCTGGTGCGGCTGACCCGGGACGCGGAGACCGACGGCGACGACGATGACGATCCGGCCGAGGGACTCCGCGAACAGGTGCGCGAACAGGTCCGGCAGCGCCGTTATGAACCGGTGGTGCGGCTTGAGTTCGGCCCCGGCGCCGACCCGGGAACCAAAGAGATGCTGCGCTCCCGTTTCGGGCTGTCGTCTTCGGACATCTATGACATGCCGGAAGAAGTCGACTTCACCACTCTGTTCGAAATCGGCGGCCTGCCCCTGCCGGAACTGCGCGACGCCGCCTGGACGCCGCTGCCCCCCGCCGGTTTCGACGAGGACACCGCGACGCTGTTCGCCACCATCGCGGCGGGCGACGTTCTGGTGCACCATCCCTACGAGAGCTTCGATGCCAGCGTGGAGCATTTCATCAGCGCCGCCGCGGACGACCCGCAGACCGTGTCAATCAAAATGACGGCCTACCGCATCGGCGACGACACGCCCTTTGTCCAGTCGCTGATCCGGGCGGCGGAACACGGCAAGCAGGTCGCCTGCGTGATGGAGATCAAGGCCCGTTTCGACGAAGAACGCAATCTGCACTGGGCCGCGGAACTCGAACGAGTGGGAGCTCATGTCACGTTTGGCGTCAGAGGTCTTAAGACGCATGGCAAGACCGCCCTGGTAGTGCGCAAAGAAGCCGGGGGATTGCGCTGCTATGCCCACATCGGAACCGGCAACTACCATGTGAAAACCGCCCGCCTTTACGCCGATTTCGGCCTGCTCACCTGCAATCCCGCCATCACCCGCGATGTGGTCCATCTGTTTCATTACCTGACGGGCCACGCCCACGCGCCGGACTGCTCCACCATCCTGGTTGCGCCCTCCACCATGCGCCCGCGCCTGCTGGAACTGATTCGCCGGGAAATCGAAAACCGGAAACTCGGCCGCCCTTCCCGCATCGTCGCCAAGATGAACCAGCTGGAAGATCCGGCCATAATCGAAGCGCTTTGCGAAGCTTCCGAGGCCGGGGTTCCCTGCGATCTCATCGTGCGCGGATTCTGCTGTCTGCGCCCCGGTGTCGAAGGCCGCACAGCCAATATCCGGATCCGCTCCATTATCGGCCGCTTCCTCGAACACTCCCGGATTTTTCATTTTGCCAACGGAGAAGAGAGCCCGGTGGATGGTGAGTTCTACATCGGCTCGGCCGACTGGATGTTCCGAAACCTGTCGAGGCGCGTGGAAGTCGTGACACCCGTCCTGGAAAAACACGCGAAAGAGCGGCTTTGGGAGTGCCTCGACATTTGTCTGCACGACCAGCGGCAGGCCTGGACTCTCGGCTCCGACGGAACGTGGTCGCAGCTGCATCCGGAAGCGGACTCCCCCGAGGCCGCCGGAACACACCGGTTGCTGATGGACCTGGCCAGTTCCCGCGCGGCCGATTAGCCAACCGGACAACTCCTGGGCTTTTTGGGCCTGAGCATTTTGGGCCTGCGCGCTTTGGCGCACGCGGCGCTTCCGCCGCTCGCGGAAGGCATTCGTTTCGATCCGGTTGACCCGATTGTAATGGGCCGTTGGCGTGCGAACACAACGGCATGCCCATCCCGTCAACGCAAATGAGCGCGCTTCGCGGGGAGTTGAAAGAACTGCGTGCTTCCTGTCTCGCCATGGAAACCGAGTTTCGCGAGTCGATTGCGCAGGCTTGCCCGGAGTCCCGGGAGAGCGTTCGGAATCTGCTGCACTACCTCGCTCTTCGCAAACACGATCTGCGCGATGTGCAAACCCGGTTGGCGGCACTGGGTCTTTCTTCGCTCGGTCGCCTGGAATCCGGTGTTTTGACGGGGATCGACGCTGTGATCGCCATCGTCGACGCGCTGGTGGCGCAACACCCGTTCCGTCCCGCTCCTCCGCCTGAAGGCCTGGATCACAGGTCGGGCTCCGACGTCCTGACCGCGCACGCGGAAGATTTGCTCGGGCCTTCCCCGGAAGGCCGCGCCGTCCGGATCATGGTCACCATGCCGTCGGAAGCCGCCCGGTCTTATGAACTTGTGAAGAGCATGGTGGAGGCCGGCATGGATGTCATGCGGGTCAACTGCGCGCATGACGCCGCGGACGACTGGAAATGCATGATCGATCACGCGCGCCGCGCCAGCCAGGAATTGGGGAAGCCCTGTAAAGTCCTGATGGATCTCGCCGGACCCAAACTCCGCACCGGCGCGATTCACCGCGGCTCACGCGTCATGCATTGGCGCGTCCGCAGGAACGTACGCGGGACGGTCACGTCGCCTGCCCGGATCTGCCTGGTAAGCGGTCACTCCGGTTCCGAAGCGCTTCCGCCCTGCGATGCCTGGCTACCCGTGCCGCATTCTCTGCTGCTCCCGGCTCGCCCCGGCGACATCTTGAAGTTGACGGATGCGCGCGGCAAAAATCGCACTCTGACCGTCACCGAGACCGCGAACCAGGCGTCCGGGCAGCAATGCGTTTGTACCTGCGAGAAGAGCGCCTGGGTGTTGAGCGGAGCGGAAGTTTCGTTGTTGCGAAAAGGCGAGACCATTGGCACCGGACATGTCGGCGATCTGCCCTTCGTGGAAGAGCCGCTTCGTCTGCGCGTGGGCGACATTCTCACGCTTACCCCCGAAGCGCCTCCCGGTGACGAGGCGAGCCCTCCGCCCTCCCGGCGTCGCCATGAGCTGCAAATCTCCTGCACGCTGCCGGAAGTCTTCTCCACTGCCCTGCCCGGACAGCCCATCTTCTTCGACGACGGCATGATCGGGGGCCGAATCCGCGAGGTACATCCGGATCGGATCCAGGTCGGGATTACCCACGCGGGCGACGCCGGCTCCAGACTCGGATCGGCCAAGGGTATTAATCTCCCGGAAACCGCTTTCGGCATCGGAGCGCTTACCGCGAAAGACAAACTCGACCTCGACTTCGTCGCCCAACACGCCGATCTCGTCGGCCTCTCTTTCGTGCGGCGGCCCGAAGACGTGACGGAACTGCATCGCGAACTGGCGAAACACGGGAACACCCGGATGGGAATCGTGCTCAAAATCGAGAGCCGCCCCGGTTTCGATCACCTGCCCCTCATCATGCTGGCGGCGCTCCGCCAATATCCCGCTGGCATCATGGTGGCCC
This sequence comes from uncultured Acidobacteriia bacterium, assembly GCA_903851195.1. GTDB lineage: Bacteria > Acidobacteriota > Terriglobia > Bryobacterales > Bryobacteraceae > BOG-234. Next base: position 238,324 of record CAINNJ010000058.1, on the reverse strand, counting down.
GCGGAGACCTTGCCATCGAAGCGGGCTTCGAGCGGTTGGCCGAAATTCAGGAAGAGATTCTGTGGCTGAGCGAGGCGGCTCATATGCCGGTCATCTGGGCCACGCAGGTTCTCGATACTCTGGCCAGAACCGGTGTCCCCTCGCGCGCGGAAGTCACCGACGCCGCCATGGGCGTCCGCGCCGAGTGCGTCATGCTGAACAAGGGCCCCCACATTCTGGATGCCGTCACGTTTCTGGACCACATCCTCCATCGCATGCAGGATCACCACATCAAGAAGCGCTCCATGCTTCGCAGGCTGGCCGTTGCGCAGGTCAGTCACGTGGCGGGTTCGTAGTCCGACACAGACGCAAAAAGGCCCCGAGGAATCGGGCCCTTTCACCAACCTCGGTCTGTTCCGGACTTACGTTTACCGGAGCAGCGCTTCCCGGTTCTGGCTCAGATCCCGTCCATCGCGAACGGCCGGATACGGAACCTTCTTCCCCTTCATCCCTTCCCAAAGAACGCGGTTGTAATCGGCCGTGTCCAGATTGTCTTCCTTGTCGAAATCCTGCCCGGACATCCGCTTCTCCCACCATTGGGCGTTGTGCCGAGGCTTCGCCGCGAGCAGATTCCGTTTGGTGTCGGGGAGGCTGTTCTGCGCGGTCTTCGCGGGCAGCGGCAGCTGCGTGGTCCGCAGAATCGCCGGCACCGTCGAGGTATACGTCCACTTCGATTGCGACAGGTCGAACAGGTTGGCCATCGGCTCCGCGGTTCCGTCCGTGATCCCGAAATAAGGAATGCCCAGGATGTCCTTCATGGTGCGCACGAAGTTCACCGTCGTGTAGTGATCGGAGACCACCGCGCCCTGTTTCACGTAAGGGCCGGCCACGAAAGCGATGCTCCGGTGCGCGTCCACATGGTCCGGACCGTCCTGCGCATCATCTTCGATCACGAACACGAGCGTGTTGGCCGCGTACGGGCTCGCCGCCAGCTTTTCAAGCAGCAGGCCAACCGCGTAATCGTTGTCGGCCACCTGCGATTCGACGGTGTTGACGCCGAACGCCGCCGTCCCGAAGTTCCCCGTGTGATCGTGCATGAAGCGCACCATGGAGAGCGAGGGCAGATTGCCGTTTTTGACGTAACCGTCGAACTCGCGAGACCACTCCTGGAACCGGTAAAAGTCGGGATAGCTGTTGTCGAAGCCGCGGAAAAACGGGTCGGTCAGCGGCTGCAGTTCGGCTTTCGCCGCATACGCCTGCACCACACCCGACGCGAACGGCGTCGTCGAAGCCGGAATGTTCAGAGGGATCGACGCCGGCAGGTTATAGCGGGTCAGATCCAGATAGAAACCGTAGTTGCGCACGGTCAGGCCGTGTTTCAGCGCGCCGTTCCACAGATAGCCCGCGCCCGCTTCGTTTTCCGAGGAATCGGGCGCGGAAACATCGGCTGTTCCCGGCAGCAGGTTCGGATCCTGCGGCGTTACCGGATCCGCTTTCAGCCGGTCAGTCAGGGAACTGAACCCGATATTGACGTTCCGGTTCGTGCCTTCGTAATCGTAGAAGATCGGGCCGAAACGGCTGGCATAAGAGGGCGGCACGGTCTTTTCCACCGAATCCGTCGCGCGCGCCGCGGTGGACCAGTTCCAGCCCACGCCGCTGACTTCGCCGGAATCGTAGAAGTTATCGAGCGTCACGAACTGGCGCGCGATCTGGTGCTGATTGGGCGTGTAGGGCGCGCCGAACAGGGTGATGCCGGGATCGCCGTTGCCCTTTTCCAGATCGCCCAGAACCTGATCGTAAGTGCGGTTCTCTTTAACGATATAGATGACGTGCTGAATCTTCGCGCGCAACTGCGCCATCACGTCCTGATTGTCGTCGTGCACGGGCGACTGATTGAAGTTGTTATTGACGGCCACCTGCGCGGTCAGGTTGTCGAGCACCTTCCGCGTGGGCACCGGAATGGTCAGCATGCCGCCCTTTTCCAGTTGCAGCACGTACTGGTTCGTGGAGCCGCAGGCTGCGCTGTTCGGCGGGCCGCCGAGCATATTGATGCAGTTGCCCGTATTCGGACCCGGAACGTTCTTCGCATTGGCCACGAACAACGTGGAACCATCGCCGCTCACCGCCACCGCGTCCGGGTACCAGCCGGTCGGGATCAGGCCGACCGTGCGGCTGGGGCTCACACCCGTATTCAGCGAAATCACGGCAATGGAGTTGGTTCCGCCGTTGGTCGCATACAGCGTCTTCTCGTCCGGCGAAAGCGCCAGACTGTTCGTGTTGCTGCCCTTCAGGAAATAAGAGGAGGAGACGAAGTTGTCGGAAGGCGCGGTCGTGAAAATCGTGTCCAGCACCACATCCAGATTGGTGTCGACAACCACCACGGCGTCGGCGTTGTCTTCGGCGGCCAGCAGCAGCGTCTGCGCCTTGTTGAGGATCATCTTGTTCGGATTTCCCTGCACGGGGATTCGTTTGGTGACCGCCGGCTTGTCGTTCGCCAGGCTGAGCACCACGATTTCACGATCGCGCACGCTCGAAACATACGCTTTGTCGTTGCCCTTGATGGTGACCCAGAACGGATACTCGCCGCCGGCAACGCCCGCCTTCAAGGGGTCGGAGATGCCCGGCCGCAGATCCAGTTCGGTAATCACTTTGCGGTTCGCGATATCGACCAGAGTTACCGAATCGTTCAGATAATTCACAGCCACCAGGCGATCGCCCCGCGCATTGACTGACACGCCGGCCACAATCGACGGCATGCCAAGCCCCAGGCCGCTGCCGAGTGTGGTGGGGCTCGTCGGATGATGGAACGCGACCGTGCCGCTCGCGGCAAACGTCCCGTTCGCGGCCGTATAGATATAGACCGTGTCGAGCGCCGCGCCGCCGACGTAAAACTCGTTGCCGGAAGGATTCCACGTCACGCCGCCAAATGCCGTCGGCACCAGGAGCACCTGCTTCTGCGTCAGCTTGTTCGAGGAGATGTCATAGACGAAAATGTATTCCGCTCCGGCGTTCGTGATGTTGTTGCCGTCGGGGCCATTCAACAGGTTGTAGCCGCTGGTCAACACCAGCAGCGTCTTGCCGTCCGGGCTGACCGCCGTGGTCATGGGTTGTCCGGCTGCATAACCGGAAAGACCGGGAAGGCCGGGCAGCATACGGACGAAGCTGGAGCCGGGTGCCGCCGTCGGCGTGATACGGAAGCCGTTCGGCAGCAGGGAACCGCGCACCGGTGCGCCGCGCACGCCGATCTCCGGGCGTACGGCGCGAACCCTGTCAACTTCGGAAGCGCGCTCCTGCGCCACAAGTATCGGTAACGAAATGAGAAATGCCAGAGCAAAACGTCGGGTGATGAGCATAGAGGCACCTGGAGAGTACCGTCTGCGCAATTCAGGAAGATGAACGGAGGCTTTCAGATCGGTTTCAATCCAAAGCAAATGAGATCATCCGAAAAGTATAAGGAGGTTCGGCAACCATGGTCAGCGAGCGAAAACAGGCGGACATCGCCGTCGTGGGAGGCGGAATTCTGGGGCTGGCTCACGCGTGTGTGCTGGCCCGTCGCGGCCGCAAGGTCGTGCTGTTCGAGCGCAATCCGCAGGCGCGCGGCGCGTCGGTCCGGAATTTCGGCATGATCTGGCCCATCGGACAACCCGCCGGCGAAATGCACGCCCTGGCGCTGCGCAGCCGTGAGATCTGGCTCGATGTTCTGACCGCTTCCGGCCTGCCGTACTTACCCACCGGATCGCTGCACGTGGCGCATCGGGAGGACGAAGCCGAACTTCTGCGCGAGTTCGCGGAGATCGCACCGGGCCAGGGTTATTCGTGCGAATGGCAGGAACCCGGCGAAATTCTTCGCCGGTCGGCCGCGATCCAACCCGCCGGTCTGCGGGGTGGTCTCTGGAGCCCGACGGAAATCACGGTCGATCCCCGGCGTATTGTGGCTGGCTTACCCGATTACCTTCGATCGCTCGGAGTCGAATTTCGGTTCGGCGAACCGGTTCGGCGGATTGATCTGCCCACCGTGGAAACCGCCACGGAGCAATGGCAAGTGGATGCCGCGATTGTGTGTTCCGGCGAGGATTTCGAAACGCTCTTCCCGGAGGTTTTCGCGTACAGTGGCCTCACCCGCTGCAAACTGCAGATGATGCGCACCGCGCCGCAACCCGCCGGATGGCAACTGGGTCCGGCGCTTGCCGCGGGCCTCACGCTCCGGTTCTATAAAGCGTTTCATATCTGCTCCGCGCTGGCGCCGCTGAAAGAAAGAGTCGCGCGGGAAATGCCCGAGTACGACCGTTGGGCAATCCACGTTTTGGCGTCGCAAACCGAAGATGGCGCCATCACGCTGGGCGACTCGCACGAGTACGGCGCCTGCCCGGATATTTTCGATAAGCCGGAAATCGACGACTTGATTCTGAAGGAAGCGGCCACTTTTCTGCGCCTGCCCGACCCGCGAATCGCGCAACGCTGGAACGGAACTTATGCCATCCATCCGAACAAGCCGTTTCTGGAGGCGGAACCGGCGCCGGGTGTTCGGGTGGTGACAGCGCCAGGCGGTTCCGGCATGACGCTGTCTTTTGGTTTGGCCGAGTCGGTGATAAGTCGCGGCGGATTTTAGAAGAACAAACGCAGCGTCATCTGGATCGTCCGCGGTCCGCCCTGCTCCACTCCCTGCAGGGAGGTGATCTGACCGAAATTCCCCCGCAGATTCATGTTCGGCGTCGCGTAATTTTCCACGTTGAACAGGTTGGCGAACTGCGCCTCGTAGTGGAAGCTCACCCGCTCCGTCAGGCTGAAGTCTTTGCCCGCCGAAAGGGAGAAGGTTTTCGTTCCCGGTCCGACCAGGATACCGGTTCCCGCGTTGCCGAAGCGGCCGATGTTGTTCGCCGGAATCGAGAAGGCCGCGGCGCTGAACCAGCTGGCCGCGTTCTGCGTGGAAGGAATCGCGCTCACGCCGCCAACAACGTCCGGGCGCTGCTGCGACACACTGCGCTGGCTCGGATTGGTGCCGGACGGATCGCCATTGGTGAAGTAAGGAGTCAGGAAAGGCCCGGTCTGCAGTAAGGTGACGCCCGTCAGTCTCCATCCGCCTACCAGCAGATTGGCGGCGCGGCTGACCGAGGCCATATACGTCCGTCCGCGTCCAAACGGGAGGTCGTAAGTAAAGGTGTTCACGAAGCGATGACGCCGGGTGAAAGGCGCGTTTCCGTAATCACTCCGAATATCGTAATAATTGCTGACGTTGGCGCCGTTATCGCCCTGGCCGCCCTGACCGATATTCGAGTTCGGCGCGACGCCGAGGGCATTGGTGATGTTCTTCGCCCACGTATAGCTGTTCGTGAACGTCAGTCCACGAGCGAAACGGCGGTTCAGTTCGAGCGACAGCGCGTTATATTTCGCGCTCGGCCCGTTGTCCCGCGTGAGCACTTCGCCGAACGACGGATACTTCAGGTTCTTCAGACGAAGCGCGGGTGTCGCCGTCAAAGCCGCGTAGCCGACCGTATTGGGCTGCACCTGGTTCAGATCCGGGCTGTAAATCAGATTGTAGTTATGCGAACCCGTGTAGACGGCCCGGACCACGGTGTCCCGCAGAATTTCACGATCGATGGAAAGCGTCCACTGAATCGCGCGCGGATCTTTCAGATCGAAACTGTTGGCTCGTCGATAGGAAGGAATGCCCGGATTGGCCGCCGAGCCGTTCGGAAAGACATTCGGGAAGATGAGCGGCGCGGTGGCGCTGGAAGTAAAGCCGGCGAAGTTGCTGGTGTCGACGCCCAGCAGCGAATAGAGAACCGCGCCGAGCACGGGGACCGAGTAGATGCCGCCCGCGGCGCGGACCGTGGTCTTGTTGTCCAGCGTCCATGCGACACCCAGACGCGGCTGAATATTTCCTTTGTAAGTGTTGCGCAGCGTGATCGGCAAACCAACCGCGTCGTTAGTGACAAATGGAACGTTGTTGTACAAACCTTCCACCTGGGCGCGCCATGCCGGACTCACCAGACTGAGCCCCTGCTGCCCCTGCACCACCAGCCGGCCGCCCGGGAAGTTGCGGTCGAAGTTCCCCAGCTGGTGCGTCGCGTCGTCGAAGGGAGTGTTGATCTCGTAACGCAATCCTGCCGTGACCGTGACATTCGGCCGAATACGGAATTCGTCCGAAATGTAGCCGCCGTAGTGATAACCGAAGGGCTTGCCGTCCGGACCGTTCTGCGCGAATTCTGTCTGGTCGGCGAAACCGAGCAGCGCTCCCGCGAAAGCGTGGGCATCGCTGCTGCCGCCCGTAAACGCGCCGGTGAAGAAGTAATCGCCGTATTCGTCGCCTGCCAGGAACGTGATGTTGTCCTGATAGTTCAGGCGGCGGAATTCAAAACCCGCCTTGACGGTATGGCGTCCCGCAATCCAGGTAAGTCCGTCGTTCAGATCGAGCACGCCGTTCTTCTGAACGCGGGGATGGCCGGGGCTGGTGGCGCCGCCGAAAAGATTCGGGAAGTACAGCACGGGAACGCCGCCCAGCTTATTCACCGGCGATCCCGGCAGGCCGGTAATACCCAGACTGGAGATGATGCTGTCGCCCTGCGCGGCGAGCGGGTAAGTGTAGGTGTAATCCGACTTCGAATAACCCGCGCGGAATTCGTTGACCAGATTCGGCTTCACGATCCAGTTATAAGATCCCGCGTAATTGGCCAGGTCGCTGGCCTGCGTGTAGGTTCCAAGAACCGTGTCGTATTCGGAATTGCCGTTCGCTCCGGCGGCGGTCACCTGCCGGTTGGATATGCGGAAAAACACTTTGTGGTTCGATCCAAAACTGTGATCGAGGCGCCCGTCATAACCGTCGTTGCTGTAATTGCCGGGGAACACCACGTTGTAGTTCCGCGCGCTGAGCGAATTATTTTCCGCCGTGGGAGCCGGAAGCAGGGTGTTCAACAACTTCTGGGCAACCGGGTTGATCCGGTTCGGGGGAATCACGTTGCCGGGAAACGGCGCGCGCGTGGTCGGATCCACGATAACCTTGCCGGAACCGGAGAAATCGCCGTTTCGCCAGGCACTGGGCGCCGTGTAGGTCTGAATCGACGTGTTCTGATCCAGCCGCACTCCTTCATAAGTAAACAGAAAGAAGGTCTTATTTTTAAAAATCGGGCCGCTGATCGTGGCGCCGTAGGAATCGGCATCGCCATTATTAACGTTTTTGGTCAGGGAATCCGCGGTATTCCAGTCTTTCCTCTGCAGAAACCAGAAGCCGGCCCCGTGAAACTGATTGCCGCCGCTCTTGCTGACCACCGTGATATCGGTCGGCTGCGCATATTCGGCGCTGTTGCCCGCCGTGTTCACGCGAAATTCGGCGATGCTCTCCACCGACGGAAACTGGTCCTTGTTCGGCCCCCCCTGCCGGACATTCTGGGTCGACACCCCGTCCAGCGTGAACGAGGTTGCGGTGGGCAGCTGTCCGGAGATCGAGATGTTGCCTGTCGCATCGGGCTGCACGTTGGGCGCAAGGTTGGCCACCACCAGCGGGCTCGGCGAACCGCTCGCGCGGAAGTTCAGCGCGAGCGATCCGATTTCCTTCCCGGATTTCGAATCCGACCGCGTCAGATCCTGGCTGATCACCGGCTCTCGGACTTCAACCGAAGTGCCGCTCGCGCCGGCCAAAGTGAGCTGCGTGTCGATGCGAATGGTCTCGCGCGCGGGAAGCTGCACATCGTTCCGCGACGACACGGCGAATCCTTTCGCGGAAATATTCAGAGTGTAAGAATCCGGATCTAGATTCACCAGCTGATATACGCCGTCGGGACCGGTAACGGCCGTCCGGACTCTGCTGGTCGTCTGGCTCTTCGCCTCCACCGTGGCGCCCTGAATAATGGCGGATGAGGGATCCGTCACCGTTCCCGTAATCACGCCAAAGGTGGATTGCGCACAAAGTGTGGCTCCCCAGAGAGACAACACAAGACCTGCCCGGATTCCGGTTCTCACCATAATTCAGCTTTCTCCTGATGAACTTCGCTCAGCGCCGAGTGACTTGTTTCACTATTTCGATCGGAGCCTCTCCGGATGGTAAGCGGTTGACGATTGCAATACGACGAATTCCCCCTGAAAAAACCATTAAAGAGACCAGGCGAAGGAGAATTATTGCGATTGAGACGGTTCTGTAATACTCAGTTCTTCGTAGCGCAATATGCTGGTTCGATGTTCGCGGGAGGCAAATGAGACTGGCCGGCGTTGTATTGGATTGGGCGGGAACCGTGGTCGATCACGGAAGCCAGGCTCCGGTGGAAACCTTACGGGCGATTTTTCTTGAAGCCGGCGTGCCGGTTGAGTTGTCCGAGGCGCGCGCTCCCATGGGTCTGGCGAAGAAGACCCACATCGAAGCGGTACTTGCTATGACCCGGGTGCGCGAGGCCTGGAGGCACGCTCACGGAAGGTTCCCGGACCATCGCGACGTAAACGATCTCTATGCCGCCTTTATTCCGCGCCAGATCGAATTGCTGGAATCCCACTCCGAACTGATTTCCGGAGTGCCGGCTGCGGTTGACCGAATGCGATCCCGCGGACTCGCCATCGGGACCTCGACCGGCTACACGCGGCCGATGCTGGATTATCTGCTGGAAAGAGCCGCTCCACAGGGTTTCGTTCCGGATGCTTCTCTCTGCCCCGACGACGTGCCGGCCGGGCGGCCCGCTCCATGGATGTGTTATCTGAACGCCATCCGCCTGAATGTCTATCCCCTGGCGGCAATGGTCAAAATCGGCGACACCATCGCGGATATCGAAGAAGGTCTCCACGCCGGCATGTGGACAATCGGCATTACCCGGACCGGCAATGAGACGGGCCTGACGGAAGCGGAGTGGCGGAGCGCCCCGGAGGCCGAACGCACGGCCATGCTTGCCGCCGCCGAACGGAAGTTCGCCGCAGCCGGAGCGCATTTCACTGCGGAAAGCGTGGCCGAATGCGACGCCCTGCTGGACCGCATTCAACACAGTCTGGATCGCGGCGAAGTGCCCTCGAATTACCATGCAGGCAGCGCACACAATCGAGACTGAACCGCAGGCGCCGGTCGGCAGGCGGTACCTGACCATCGTGCTGATGGTTCTGGGATATGCCGGCTACTACCTTTGCCGGTCGGATCTGTCGATTGCCATGCCTTTGCTGATCGAGGACCTGAAATCGCACGGGCTCTCGGCCGGCTCGGCCCGCATTGGTATGGGACTGGTTGCCTCGTGGGGCGTTTTCGCGTATGCCGGCGGGAAGATTCTGTCCGGCTGGTTTGCCGATATCTGGGGCGGAAAACGGAACTTCGTGACGGGCATGGCCGGTTCCGTCCTCTTCACCATTCTCTTCGCCGTTGGCGGCGCTCTGCCCGTCTTCACCATGGCGTGGATCGGCAACCGCTTCATTCAGTCTTTCGGATGGTCGGGCATGGTGAAGATCGTCTCGAAGTGGTGGCCGTTTTCGAGCTACGGTTCCGTGATGGGGATCATCAGCCTGAGTTATCTCTTCGGCGACGCCCTCGCTCGCCAGTTTCTGTCCCTGCTAATCGCACGCGGCGCGGGCTGGCAAGAACTCTTCCTTGCCGCCGCGGCCGTGCTCGCCGTCCTGACTCTCGCGAACGTGGTGTTGCTGAAGGAAAGCCCGCGCGCGCTCGGTTTCAGCGAGCCTCCGGTGAATCCCGGCAATCTGTTTCGCGAGACGGACGGGCAAGACGCCGGCGCCCCGCTTTTCGCGATGCTCCGTGTCTTTGCCCGCAGCCGCGCCTTCTGGCTGGTCTGCCTGCTGTCTCTCGGGGTCACGCTGATTCGCGAGACTTTCAACCTCTGGACGCCCGAGTACTTCGTGCAGGCTCTGGGCTTCACCGCCGCGGAGGCCGCGCAGCGCAGTTCCTGGTTCCCTCTGGCCGGCGGCTTCTCCGCCCTGCTCGCGGGTGCGTTGAGCGACCGCCTGGGCCGCAACGGCAGGGCGCTGATCGTCCTCTTCGGCCTGCTGCTCGCCAGCGTGGTGCTCGCCGTTCTGGCTTATTCGGACCCGCGTATCGCCAGAGGCGGATCCGTCCTGCTGGTGACCGCCATCGCGTTCCTGATCATCGGACCGTATTCCTTCCTGGGCGGCGCCATGGCTCTCGATTTCGGCGGCCGCCAGGGCAGCGCCACCGCCTCCGGCCTGATCGACGGCATTGGTTACCTGGCCGGCGTTCTGGCGGGCAGCAGCATCGCCGCCGTGTCCGTCAAATGGGGCTGGACAGGCGCTTTCGGCCTGCTCTCCGCGGTAGCCGCATTGTCCAGCGTCGTCGCGGCAATCTATCTCATGCGCGACAATCTTTGGCGGGGTACCCGATGACCAATGTTGCCGATGAAGTGATGCGTCTTTTCGCGGAAAAAGGGAGCGATGCCTACTTCGGCGAGAACGTCTCCAACCTGGAGCACTCGCTGCAGACCGCGGCGCTGGCAAGGCAGGCCGGCGTAGCCGACACCCTGATCGCGGCGGCGCTCCTCCACGATATCGGGCATTTACTGCACGGTTTCGGGGAAGATATCGCGGACCGGGGTATTGACGCCCGGCATGAGGTTGCGGGCGAGGCCTGGCTGCGCACGCGCTTCCAGCCTGCCACCACCGAACCCGTCCGCATGCACGTGGACGCCAAACGCTATCTCTGCCGCATCGACTACGAGTACGCGCAGAACCTCTCGCCGTCTTCCCTGCTCAGCCTGAAGCTCCAGGGCGGCCCTTTCAGCGATGCGGAAATGCGGGAGTTCGAATCGCGGCCGTGGCATGCCGAAGCTTTGCTGTTGCGCCGCTGGGACGATGCAGCCAAAATCCCCGGCTTAAACGTGCCCGGCCTGGACACCTATCGCGATATCCTCGGCCGGGCCGCTTTCGTCAAAACTCCGGATCAGCGGTTCAGTGTGTAAGCGTAGACCGTGTCCTGCGCCGCGATCATGATGAACTGAAATCCGTCCAGCAGATACGTCTGCGCGCCGTTGGTCGGCAGCACCGGCATCCATGTATGCCACAGGATCTTGCCCGTCGCGGCGTCGAACGCGCAGAAATTGGTGGAGCCGTCGTGGCCGAACAGGAGTCCGCCCGCCGTCGACAACAGCCCCTGCGGCCCGCCGCCTTCGTGCATCCACTTCGTTTCGCCCGTATGGTAGTCGATGGCCCGGATGCCCTGATGTCCCCCGGAGTTGCCGCCCCCGCCGCCACTGAAGCCGTAGCCTTCCGGCCGGTCGGACGTGTCGACAAGATACGTCATGCTCAGACTCTCGTTCGTGCCCACATAGAAGAGGCCCGTCTGCGGATCGAAGCTCGGCGGCGGCCAGTTCGTCGCCCCGGAACTGGGCATGGTCAGCACCCCGTCCACGCTGGATTCCTTCTTCGGATTGTTAATCGGCTGCCCCTTGGCGTTGATGCCGAGCGACCAGTTCAGGAACTTCGGATCGATCAGCGGCTTGGTCATCAGATGTTCACCGGTAGCGCGGTCCAGCAGAAAGAAGTAGCCGTTGCGCGCGGCCTGTGCCAGCAGTTTGCGCGGTTTCCCCTGCCACGTGCCGTCGAAAAGCACCGGCACTTCCGTGCTGTCCCAGTCATGCGCGTCGTGCGGCGAGGTCTGGTAATACCAAGCCATCTTGCCCGTGTCCGCATTAAGCGCCACGATGGAGCAGGTGTACAGGTTGTCCCCTTTCCGGCTCTGCGTCGCGCCCACCGGATTGGGATTCCCGGTCGTCACATAGATCAGATTGAGCGCCGGATCGTAAGTAAGCGGCTGCCACGGCCCGCCACCGCCATGCTTGCGGGAATAATCGTCCGGCCAGGAATCATAACCGGGGTCGCCGGGATTCTGCGGCGTCGAATACCATTTCCACTGCACATCGCCGGTCTCGGGATCGCGCGCTTCCAGGAAGCCCTGGATGTCCAGCGCATCGCCACCCACTCCCGTATAGACATGGTTTCCCACCACCAGCGGCGCGGTGCTGCCGTAGTAATCCATCTCCACCGGCGCGAGCTGCTTGTACCACCGCTCCTTGCCCGTCTTGGCGTCGAGCGACACCAGGTAAGCGTCCGGCGTCACGAAATAAAGCCAGCCGCCGTACATCCCCATGCCTTTGTTGCCGTTGAAGTGATGGCCGCCGCGCGTCTTGAAAAAGTAGCTCCACTTCTGTTCGCCGGTGCGCGCGTTGATCGCCCAGGCGCGGTCCATGGCGGAGATGTACATCACGCCGTCCACCATCAGCGGCGATCCCGCAATCCGGTAGCTGTCGCTCGGGCCGCCCCAGTACGTCGGGTCGCCGGGCTTCCACGGGCCTCCCACGTTGTTGGCATTCTCCGCTGTGGCGACGGCCTTGAACTGCCACGCCAGAGTCAGCGTGGCGACGTTCGACTTGTTGATCTGATTGAGTTCGCTGTAGCGCTTGCCCGAATAATCGCCGTGATAAGTGGGCCAGGCGTCGACCGGGTTCGGCTTCTTCAGGACGTTGGGATCGAGAAACTGAGCGCCGAGAACGACCGGGAACAGCGCGAACGTGGCGATGGAAACGAATCGGAATGTCATGGAAATCTCCTACTTGTCGTTCAGATACGCGGCGAGATTATGGATATCGTCGTCGGTGTACTTCACCATCAGATCGATATGCGCCTGCAGCCGGTTGACCTGCGTCACCTTCGGCCATTCACCGTTGCGCAGCCAGGTCTTCGTATCGCCGTTCGCCTGCCGGATCTCGACTACGAAATCGTTGATCAGCATCGGCGTGCCCGTGAACTTCTCGCCCGTCTTCGTCGTGACCGTGGCCGTCACCAGCGGGCCACCCCCGCCGGCAGCGCCGCCAGGCGCCCCACCGCCACCTGGACCACCGGGGCCGGGACCACCTGGACCGGGGCCACCGGGACCGCCCCCGCGTCCGCCCCGTCCGCCGCCACGGCCGAACGCTCTGCCGCCAGCCAGAATCACGCCCTGCAGCGTGGGCGCGTCGTGGTTATTTTTCTCCCCGATGCCCTTCAGGTCGCCGGTCACGGAATGGCAGGTATTGCACTTCCCCACCGGCCCGTTGAAGAACGCCTCGCCGGCCTTCGCGTTGCCGGAGAAGACGTTGAACCGGACATACGCTCCGCGGTCCGCCACGACGGTCACCTGGTAATGCAGCCAGGTCGAGACATCGACACCGTCATCATGCGACAGTTCGAACTTCGGCATACCTTTTTCCGGGCGGCCGAACTTGAGGAATTCCGGCAGTTCGCGCCCGCCATGGTCCATCAGGACCCGTTCCGAACGCATCAGATCGGCGCCGGGCTTTCCACCGCCGCCACGGCCGTTGTCGCCATGGCAGGAGGCGCACTTTGCCGCGAAGACTTTGCCGCCCCGGTCCACCGATGCCTTGTCGAACGCGCGCGTGGTGGTGACGTCAATCGGTCCCGCCGCTGCGGCGCCCGCCCCGCCACGTCCACCGCCGCGCTGGCCGAAGGCGGAAGGAATCACGATCATCAGGATGAAGAAACTGCGATAGCTCATGTAATTTTGCGCCCGGACTGGAAACCGGGAAATATCATTCAATCATAATCGGCGCGAGCGGGGGAGAAAATTTTCCGAAAAGCAAAAACGGGGAGGAAAGGCGACACTTCGCGCCTTCCCTCCCCCGGTAGCGGTCTTCACCACCCTGACCTAGGGCGTGGTGAACGGGTAGTCGGTGAATTGATTGTTGTTATAGTTGCCGGCCCAGTCCCGAATCCGGTACACGTAGCCCACCCGGAAGCGGTACTGTGTGCCCGCCGCCAGACTTCCCGCCGGCAGAGTCACCGTCGCCGTCTTCTGATCGGCGGAGAGCGCGATGTTCAGCGGGTAACCGATACTCGTATTGCTGTTCAGCAGCAGCTGAATCCCCGCGTTATAAAGGCTGGCGGGTTCCACCGGCGTGTCGAAGCTGATGACAATCGTCGGATTGACCGCCACATTCAGCGTCCCCGCGTCGGTCAGCGGCACCCCGTCCGCCAGCACCGAGACGATGTTTGGAGTGGCGCTTAACAGCACGTTCGGCCCCGTCGTGAAGCTGAACGCTTTCGTTCCCGCCATCGTGTTCCCCGCCACATCCTGAACGCCCTGTACCGTCAACGTGTACGTGGTTCCAGGCGAAAGCAGGCTGGCTGGTGTGAGCCTGACCACGGAATCGCCGTAGAGCAGCAAAGCCGTGAAAGGCGCCGGATTACCGCCCGCTCTCAGAGTGATCTGCGACAGGCTCGTGGCCCGCACAGCCTCGTTAAAGCGGATTTCGAGGGCTGCGTTCAGCGGCGCCCCCGTCGCGCCCGCCGCCGGATTGGTGTCGAGCACCTGCGGCGCTGTCAGGTCCGCGCCTCCCGTGGTCGTGAAGTTGACCTGGAAGTCCGTCTGCGGATTCCCGTTCAGATCCACGGCGCGCACCGCGTAAAGAGTGTAGCTGTGCGACGGCATCAGATTGGCCGCCGGCACATACGTCACCGTCAGCCCGTCCGGGCTCAGCGTGATCGCCGCCGGAACAGTCCCCGACCCGTCGTACACCGAATAATAGTAAGTCGACGCATTGAGTGAACCCGCGTCAATCGGCTTATCGAAAATCACCGTGAAGGTCGAATTCACCGGGACCGCGGGCGTGCTGTTATCCACGCTCGAATAGACCACTCTGGGATTGCCGAAGTCGGCGCCCGCGCCTGTATTGAATGTGGTCGTGGACGTACTCAGAGCGTTCCCCGAGGGATCCGTGATGGCGTTCGTCAGAGTCAGCGTCAGTGTCTTGCCGGCGGGCAGCGGAGCCAGCGGCGAGAGCGTCACGACAGTGTTGGGGCTGTTCGCGAAACTCAGGCTGCAGGGCACCGGTGTTGCGCCGTTCAGCAACTGGACGGTCTGCTGGTTGATGGTAACCGTGTCCATCGGTTCGCTGAAGCCGATACGAACCGTGGCATTGTCGCCCACCGTTGAACCGTTGAACGGTGCCACCGAAGTGACGGTCGGCGCGGTGACATCCGTCGCGAGAGTGACGTAGAAGTAGAACGTCCCGTCCGCGATGTTGAACCCGTCGCTGTCCGTCAGGGCGCTGGTGTAGTGGACACGATAGTAGATCGTGTTGTTGGCAGAGCCCGGTAAGGGCGCGTCGGGAATGAACCGGATCACATCGTTGTTGCCGAGGATCTTGAACTTGCCCGATACCGGTGTCGTGTCGTTTTGCAGCAGGAAGAAGCTCGCGTTCGACACGGTTCCGGGCAGGATCGGCTTGCTGAACTGCAGGTCGACCACCGTGGTTGTCGGCCAGCCCGTGCTGTTCTGACTCGGACTCGTGGCA
This sequence comes from uncultured Acidobacteriia bacterium, assembly GCA_903851195.1. GTDB lineage: Bacteria > Acidobacteriota > Terriglobia > Bryobacterales > Bryobacteraceae > BOG-234. Next base: position 223,070 of record CAINNJ010000058.1, on the reverse strand, counting down.
ATCAAGGTAGCCGGCGTGGCGCTGAGGTTGGCCCCCGTCGTGAATGAGGCGGAGTAGGAATTCACCTGGTTGCCAGACAGATCGGCGGCGCCGTTCAGGAATACCTGAATCCCCGCATTATGGAGCAGACTGCCCGCCGAAGGCGTGAACACGGCGGACCTGCTGTCCGGGCTCATCACCGTGGTGCCGCCCACCAGCTTGCCGTTTTGCGCCACATAGAACGCGCCGGACACATCCTGGAGCGGCGCGCTGAAGTACAGCGTGATGGTGCTGTTCAGCGGAACTCCGGTCGCGCCGTTTGCCGGCCGCATCTGCGTCACGGTTGGCGTTGCCGTGAGCGGCGCGGCCTCCGTGGTGAAAGTGGAATAGAGGGGAGCCGCCAGACCGTTCCCCGCCATGTCTTTCACGCTCGTGGCGACAGCCACCGTAATGGTAGCCCCGTAAGGCAGGGCCGTGATGAGCGTCACCACCCGGTTGTCGGCGGAGTGGCCAACCGAGGCATTGAGGTTGGTGAACCCGTTGAACAGTGCGAGGTTCTGTGGAGTAATGGTGGAAACGTCGAGCGCTTTCGAGAAGGTCAGCGTTACCACCGCGTTGGGCCCGACGTTGCCCGTGCCATTGGTGGGTGTCACGGAGACGGTTGGCGGTATCGCGTCCGGCGTGTTGGCCGTGGTGAACGATCCGTTGGCAAGGGCGTAAAAGCTGTTGCCCGCCAGATCGAGAAGCGTGTTGTAGTAACCGACATAGATACTGATCGGCGCTCCGGCCGGCAGGGAACTGGTTGGCGTGAAGGTCAGCGTCGTGCCGCCTCCGCCCAGCGCCAGCGAGCCAGGCAGCCGCTGGCTGCTGTTGTTATTCGCGTAAACAGCGAAGGAGTCGTAAGTGACCGAAGCCGGATTCACGGGCTTACTCAGGGACACGATAATCGGCGAGGTAACCGGCACGCCGTTGCTGGCCTGCGCCGGACTGCTCATCGAAATCGTGCCGTGCGTGTTATCGGCCGCGCCGGACGTGGTGAATCCGCTGGCGAACGGGACGACCGTATTGCCGTTCAGATCCTTGAATCCGCCGGCGTTCAGCGTGTAAGCGCCCGCACCCAGCAAACCGCCGCCCAGGTTGAGCGTCATCGTAAGCCCATCGGCGGAAAGCTGAACGCTGGATGACGACGGGGCCGCCGGATTCAGCGTAATCGAACTGTTCGTTACCGAAGTGGCGTCGATCGGCTTATTAAAAACCAGCTGAATCAGCGCGTTGGCCGGCACCCCGCTCTGTCCGTTCGGCGGATTCACCGAAGTAACGAACGGTGCGGTGACAACCGGTCCGGATGCCGTGGTGAAACACCGGGCTCCGTCCCCGTTATAGTTGCCTGCCAGGTCGTAGAAGTTGCCGAACGCGTAACAGTAGACCGTGTTCGGATCCAGGCTGCCGGGGAACGTGATGGTTTCACTCAGCAGATTCGAAGCTGCGCTGAGCGCGGATCCCGCCACATGCAGACCCGTCTGCTGGTTGTAGAAGATCCAGCCCGACGAGGCGAGAGGATTAATCGGCTCGCTGAAGGTAATGCGAATCACCGGCTGCGTTCCCGTGGTCTCACCGGATTGCGGAGAGAACTGCAGAACCACCGGGCTCGTCAGATCGATTCCCGAAAGCGTCGTGAACGCGCTGGTAACCGTTCCGGACATCACATTCCCGGATACATCCGACACTCCGGAAATCGAGAGACTATACGGAACGCCCGGCGTCAGCAGCGCGTTCGGCGTCAGCGTCACGATCTTGCCGCCGGCGCTCAGGCTCGCCGCAAAAGGCACGGCGGCTGCCCCCTGCTTCAGCGTGATGGCGCCGAGACTCAGCGGATTGACGGGCCTGTCGAACTGCACCTGCGGCCGCAGGTTCGTGGGCGCCTGGCTGCCGCTGGCCGGCATCACGTAGGTCACCACCGGAGCCCCCGCCGGAGTGGACAGCGCCGTGGTGAAGCCGTACTGGAAGCACGCGTTCATCGCGTTCCCGTTCAGGTCCTGCACGGAACACGTATACAGAGTGTAGTTCTGATTTACGTTCAGCACGGCGTTGGGAGTCACCGTTACCTGAGTCCCGTCCGGACTGAACGATAACGCCGCCGCTACGTTCCCGATTCCGGAAGCGTAGAAAACGATCGTATTGCCCAGGACCACGGTCCGGGGATCCAGCGGCTTGTTGTAAGTCAGCGTGAAGGCCGAAGTCACCGGCACGCCTGTCTGCCCGTCCAGAAAAGAACTCGACGTCACGAAAGGCCTTCCGAAGTCCGGCGTTGAGCCCGTGGTGAAGGACGAATTCCACGCCATCAGCGGATTGCCCGAAGCATCCGTAACTCCCGCCAAAAGACTGACCGCAATCGCCGAGGACGCCGGCAGAGGAGTCTGCGGAACCAGCGTCAGCGTGTGGCTCGGCGAATCGTAAGAACCCGTCCAGGCAATCGGATTGCCCCCGGATTTCAGTGTCACGCTCACCGGGTCGATCGTCAGCGGATCCACATCTTCGCTGAACGTCACCCGCACCGTGGAGTTGGTGCCGATGCCCGTCGAGTTATTCGTGGGCGCCACCTGCGTGACCGTCGGACTCACGTTGTCCGAATTCAGTCCCACATAGAAGAAGAAGACGCCGTCCGTTACCGGCAGGTTGTTCGTGTCCCGCAATCCGCTGGTGTAGTGAACGCGATAGTAGACGCTGTTTCCGGCCGCGCCCTGCAATGGCGCATTCGGCACGAACCGCAGCACCGCCGGATTATTCATCGTCTGGAAGTGCCCGGCCACCGGCGTCGTGTCGTTCTGCAGAATGTAGAAGTTCGCATTCGTGATGGTGGCGGCGTCCAGCGGCTTGCTGAACTGCAGGTCCACCACCGTCGTCTGCGGCGCATTCACGCTGTTCTGCGCGGGCGAAGTGGAAAGCAGCACGGGCGGCGTCGAACTGACGTCCGGCGCGACCGTGAAGCTGCTCATGTAATCGTAGAGTGAATTGCCGGCCACATCCGACGCCGCGCTGGTGAACCACACCTGAATGCGGGCCCCGGGAGACAGCGCTGTGGAGGGCTGGAAAACCACCACCTGATTGCCGCTCTGGTAAGTGACGCTGCCTGGCATCAGGACGCCGTTCGCGGAGACTTTGATCGCCCCCGGCACGGTGGCTGTGTTCAACGGCGCGCTCACGTAGAAAGTGATGGCCGAATTCGGGGAAATCCCCGTGGCGCCCACGCCGGGCTGGAAGGAGACGACCGTGGGGCGCGCGACCGCCGGTTGCGGCGCCGTCGTGAACGTCGCCGAATACTGCGCGGCCGGATGATTCCCCGCCAGATCCGTGACGTTCGGCGACACCACCACCGTGAAGACCGTGTTGTACGGCAGGTTGCCCGTGCTGAAGGTCAGCGTGGTGCTGTCGAAGGAAGTCGAGAAGCTGCGGTTGTAGAGCGTGCTGCCAATGAACATCGCCACATTGGACCCGGACAGCGTGGTCGGGTTCATGGGCTTTGAGAACGTCAGCGTCACCGGATTGTTGGGCCCGATGCCCGTCATACCCGGCGTGGGCGTCATCAGAACCACGGTGGGAGGTGTAAGATCCACCCCCGCCGATGTGGTGAAGCATTGGCTGTACACATAGTTGAAGGAGTTTCCCGCCAGATCGAAGACCGGAGCGCCGGCGAAAGGATAGCCGCCGTAGCCGCAATACTGGTGTCCGGGTTGCAGCGCGGTCGGCGTGAAAGTCACGGTGGTGAAGGCTGCGTTCATACTCACACTGCCCTTCACGTAAGTGCTCGACGTGTTGTCATAAAGCCGGAACGTTCCGCCGCTGCTGACGCCGGTCGGATTGTAAGGCTTACTGAAGGTGAACACGACAACGGCGTTCGTCGGCACGCCCGTCGCATCGGTGGCCGGAACCTGCGTGATGGTGCCGTGCGTAGTGTCCGGTGTCGCCGACGCGCTGGTCGTAAACGTACTCAGGAACGGCACAACGGCGTTTCCGCTCAGGTCGGTGAAGCCCGCGGCGTTCACCGTATAGGCCTGGCTGACATTCAGGTTGGCATTGGGTGTAAACGTCATGGTGACGCCGTCGGCGCTCAGGCTCACGTCGCCAGGAACGCCCGCGATCTGAAGCGAACTGCTGGTCACCGAACTCGGGTCGATCGGCTCACTCAACAGAATCTGCACCTTCGCATTCACCGCCACACCGATCTGCCCGTTGGGCGGCGACACCTGCGTCACCACGGGAGCCGTCACATCGATCGCCGTTCCGGTTGTAAACGGATAATTGCCCGTGCCCACACCGTGCTGGGCCTGATCGTAAACTGCACCGGTAGTCCAGTAATAACTGGTCCCCGCGTCCAGCGGACCCGGCAGCGTCAGAGTATACGTCTTACGATCGGCCGAAGCCGTAACCGACGTTCCCGGAACGATGTGGCCATCGAGCGCGCGGAACACATAGTACTGGCCGGGCGCCAACAGGGTCAGCGGGTTCATGGCCTTCGAGAACACCAGGCGGAACGTCGGCGTCAGACCCGTTGTCGCGTTGTAAACCGGAGTCCACGAAACCAGCGTTGCCGCCGTAGTGTCCGCGGTGGCTCCTGTCGAGAAGCTGATGCTGCCCGGATTCACCAGCGGATTGCCCGCCGAATCTTTCAGTCCGCTGGTGTAGCTGACGACATATGGCAGACTCGCCGCGAAACCGCCGGCCGGGTTGAACGTCGCCTGCGTGTAGGAGGTATTGAAGCCCCACGTACCGGACACCGGATTGCCGCCCTGCGTCACCGAGAGTCCCGCCGCCTGCGTGGACGGGTCCACCGGCTTGTCGAAGCCCAGAATCGGCGTCACATTGGTACCCACCGTGTCGCCCGCCGCAATGTTAGACATCGTGAAGGACGGTCCCGTATTGTCCGTGGCGAATCCGGCCACGAAGGAATAGCAGGCGCCACCCAGCTGGTTCGCCGCGGGGTCCGCCACATAAGGAGCGCCGCCGTAGTTCAGCGAGAAGTAGTACGTGGTTCCCGCGGCCAGAAAGCCCGCGGGAGTCAGGCTCAGAATCCGGCCCGATGCGTCCACCTTGAGCATGGCGCTTACCGCATTGGTAATCGTACATCCGTTCGGGCTCAGCGCTACGTTCGTGGAAGCGACCGTACTCGGGTCGATTGGCCCGCTGAACACCACCTTGTATGCGGTGTTCAGGGGCACGCCCGTCATGTTGTTGGCCGGACTGGTGGAAAGAATCGACGGTACCGTCGGCGCCGGCGGCTGAATCGTGAAGCCGTTGAGCACGGTAAGAATACTGCCGCCGGTCATCACCGTGACATCCCGCGCGCCCAGCGGCGCCCCCGGCGCGATGGCGATGATCGCCGTAATGACGCCGCCGTTGACGGACACCGGGCCATAAGCGCCCGCCATGCCGCCGCCCACCGAGATTCCGGATCCGAAATTCACCTGCGTCACGCCGTTCACGAAGCTGGTGAACTGCCCGGAGATCTGCACCACCAGGCTGGGCGTATTCGGCAGCCCCACGTTGGGAGAGATCTGCGTGATCGTGGGCGCTCCAGGCATGACGGTAAACGCGTTCGCCAGTGAAGCGCTTTCCGCCCCGGTGGAAACCGTGATGGTCCGCGCCGTGGCGCTGGCGCCCGGAGTGACCGTAACCTGCACGGTGAGCTGCGTTCCGTTCACCACGTTGGCAACTCCGGCCGTGACACCTCCGCCGCTGAAAGACACCGCCGAAACGCCCTGCACGAAGTTGGTGAAGAGACCGTTTACGGTCATGGTCTGCACGCTCCCCTGCGCGCCCGTAACGGGGGTGATACTGGAGACCTGCGGCAGTCCGGTCAGCACCGTGAATCCGCCCACCAGGGTCGCGGTCTCGCCGCCGGTCGTCAGCGTGATGGTGCGGGCGCCGAGCGCCGCGCCGGGACCGATCTGTATATTCACGGTCGCCGTCGTGGCGTTCGTTACCGCCACCGCGCCCACCACCGTGATGCCCGCCCCGAAACTCGCCGTCGTCACGCCGGCCGCGAAGTTCGTATAAACCCCGGTGACCTGCACGGATACCGTGTCGTTCTGATGCCCGCTGGCGGGCAGCGCGCTGGTGATCGCCGGCAGTCCGGTGGTCACCGTGAAGCCGTTCGCCAGACTGGCCGCCTCGCCGCCCGTGGTGGCCGTGACGGTCCGTGCGCCGATCGCCGCGCCGGGATCGATATTGATGGTGGCCACCAGCGAAGTCGGGCTGTTATAAACCAGCAGCGTCGTCGTGATCCCCGCCCCGAAGCTCACCGTGGTTGCGGGCGTGAAGTGCGTGCCCGCTCCCGTGATCGCCACCGGAATCGAAGTCTGGTTCTGATGACCCGTGGCCGGCGCCAGCACACTAATCGCCGCGCTGCTCGGAGTCACCTGGAAATTCTGGTTGGTCCACACCGCCACTTCCTGCTTCCCGGCAATGGTGGTTGCGAGACTCACCGGACGCGGTCCCGTAGCGGCCGTCGGCGAAATATTGAGCGTCACCGTCGCCTGCGTGTTGCTGATCGGAGTCACCACGCCCGTGACACCGGCGCCGAAACTCGCGGTCACCGGGCCGCCCAGGAAGTGCGTGAACGCGCCGATCACCTGAATGACGGCGGCGGGATCCCCCTGCACCGCGCTGCCGGGGCTCACGGAAAGCAGCACCGGCGTCGCTGCATTGATCAGGAACGAATTGGCGCCCGTCGCCACTTCGCCGAGCGTGGTGAGAGTTACTGTGTTGAAGCCGGCTGTGGAGTCGGCCGCAATCGTCACGTTCACCACCGCATGGGTCGTATCCACCACGGTCACGCTGTTCACCGAGACACCCGGGCCGAAGTCCGCGGTCGTGACGTTCTGCTGGAAATTGGTGTTGGTGCCGATAACCGTAACGTTGAGCAGCGTCTGCGCCTGCACGCCCTGACCCGGAGTCAGCAGGGTCACGGCGGCCGGTCCGCGGGTCACGGCGATGGCATTGGGCAGCGTGAGCACCTGCGCGCCGGTCGTCACAAACAACGTGCGAAGGCCGATCGTGGTGGTTGCGCTCGCCGTGATATCCGCCGAGAAAGACTGCATGGAAGGGTCAAAGGTGACGGTGCCCACCGTAATGCCGCTGGCAGGTCCGAAATCGACCGTGGTGGCGGCCGCAATCCAGCTGGTGAACTGCCCCAGCACCGTGATGTGCAGGCTGTTCTGTTGCTGAATCGAAGCGGGGCCGGACGACAGAATGAGCGGCGTCCCGGGCTGCACCACGAAGGCCGTCCCGAGCGTCGCAATCTCGCCGCCCGTTGTCGCCGTCAGGCTGTACGTTCCGGTTGTCGCGAGCGGCGCGATCGCAAGCGTCAGCGTGGCGGTGTTACTGTTCGTGACCATCGTGTTGGTCACGCTGACACCGGACCCGCCGAAACTGAACGTCGTCCCCGCGTTCCAGTGCGTAAACTGCCCGGTCACGGTCACGGTGGCCGTCGCGTTCTGCATCGCGGTATTGGGAGTAACCATCGTGATATTCGCGAGGCTGGGCGTCACCGAGAAGCAGCAACCGCTGTCGATGTGCCCCATCGTGTTCGCCGTGACCGTACGGCCGCCGAGCGTCGCTAATTGCGCCACGGCCACGTTGACGGTCGCGATGGTCGGACCCAGCACCGTGACGCTGTTGACCGTAACCCCGGCCCCGAAATCGAACGTCGTGCCCGGCAGCCACGTGGTGAACTGCCCCACCACGTTGATGTTCTTTCCGGTTTCACCCTGCAACGCGGAGCCCGGATCCACGATGCTGATGGTCGGCGTCGCGACGATCACGCTGAACGACGCTGTGTCGACCTCGCCATTGGTGCTCGTCGTCATCGTCACCGTCCGCGTGCCGGTCGTTGCCGCCGGATCGATCGTGATATTCGCCAGCGCGGATGTCGGCGAAACCACCTGGAACGTATTCACCTGAACGCCTGCGCCGAACGTGATCTGCGTCGTCAGATCCCACGCCGTGAACGCTCCCCCGATGGACACCGAGAACGTCTGCCCCGGCAAGCCGACACTCGGGCTCAGCCACGAGATCATCGGCGTGGGAGGAACGATGGTCAGAATCTGAAAACTGCCGGTCAGAATCTGCGGTCCGGTGCGAACCGTGACGGTATTAAAACCGAGCGCCGCAACCGGGCTGATATTAATCACCGCCGTCAGCGACGTGCTGCTGTTGATCACCGGAGTCCCCACAATCGTTATGCCAGGGCCGAAATCGACCACCGTGACGCCCGGCGTCCAGTTCGTAAACACGCCGCTGACCGTCACATTCAGCCCGCTGGTTCCGCGTATTCCCGATGCCGGACTCACCGAAGTAATGGAAGGAATGCCGCCGGTCACCACAAACGCGCCAACATCACTGAGCACCTCGCCCGCGGTCGAAATATAGAGGCTCCGAACGCCCAGCCCCGCGGTCGGCGAGATCTGGAAATCCACCGTCGCGCTGGTGGGGCTGTTGACGATAAACGTGTTGACGCTGATGTCCGCGCCCAGGCCGGCCATCGAGAACTGCGTCAGTCCCTGCGCCCAGTGCGTGCCCTGACCCGTAATGGTCACCACTCTGCGCTGCCCCTGATTTCCCGTGGAAGGAGAAACCGTGCTGATAATCGCGGGACCGGGTGTCACGCTGAACAGACTCCCGGAAACGATCTCGGAACCCGTCGTCATCGTGACCGTACGTCCGCCCGTGAAGGCGATCGGGTTGATCGTGATGTTCGCGTCGGCTGTCGTCGCGTCCACGATGGTCAGGCTGTTGAGCGTGATGCCCTGGCCGAACGTCGCCGTGGTCTTGCCCGTTACGAAGTTCGTGAACTGCGAAATGATATGCAGCGTGGTAGTCACACCCTGCATGGCGGATACCGGAGCGACGCCGTTCAGAGTCGGCACGCCGGGAGTAATCGTGAAGCCGTTCTGCAGCGTGGCCACCTCGCCCAGCGTGCGGGTGGTGATGGTGTGGAACCCGGTCGGCGCATTCACCGTGGCGGCGATGTCCAGATTCGCATGCGTCGCGTCGATCACCTTCACGTTGGATACGTTGACGCCGGAGCCGAAATCGGCCGTTGTCACGCCATCCTGCCAGTGGGTATTCTGGCCGGTCAGCTTGAGGCTCACGGTGGAACCCTGCGGCGTGGACGTCTGTCTTTGAATACTGATGACCTGCGCGGGTCCCGCGCCGATACAGAACTGACCGGGCAGGCTCACCTGCTCGGTTCCCGTGGTCAGCGTCAGACTGCGGCAGGTCTGCTGATCCACGGTGGCCAGTGGGTCCACGGTCACACTGAGCGTGGCGGTCACCGAATCGATTACCGTGACGCTGTTGACCGTCACGCCGCCCGAGTAACTGGCCTGCGTGACTCCGTTGATCCAGTTCGTGAACCGGCCCAGCACCTGAACGATCTTGCTCTCGCCCTGCAGGCCGGAATTGGGAGTGCTGCTGAGCAGCGTTGGCGTGCCCTGCACCAGGTTGAGCCCCTGAACGATGTCGGCGACTTCACCGCTGGTGGTCAGAGTCACGGTCCGCAGCCCTAAAGCGGCCTGCGAAAGGATCGTGATTTTCGCCGTCGCATGCGTGGCATCCGTGATACTCAGCGAGTCCACGCTGATATCCGCGCCGAAATCCGCCGTGGTTCCGCCCTGCAGCCAGTGCGTCGCCTGCCCCACCAGAACGACATTCAAAGTCTGGTTCTGTGTCGCCTGGTTCGGCGTCACGGAAAGAATCTGGTATGCGCCCTTCGTCACCGTGAGGCCCGATCCGATCACCACCTCAGATCCGGTAATGGCGACCACCGAGTTCGTGCCGATGGGAGCGATCGGTGAGATCACAATATCGGCCGTGATAGACGTCGCGTTGTTGACCGTCATTTTGCTGACGGTCACGCCGGCGCCCAGCAGCAGTTGCGTGACGCCCTGCACCCAGTGCGTGCCGACGCCCGTGATCGCGAGTCCCGTCAGACTCTGTCCCTGCGCGCCGCTGCCCAGCAACGAATCGGTGAGCAGCGGAGTACCCGGACTGTCGATATGAAATCCGATCTGCAGCTGTTCGGCCCCTGTATTCACGAAACAGGTGCGCCAGCCAAAAGCCGCCGAGCCGTCCACCGTGAGGCTCGCTTTCACCTGCGTGGCGTTCACCACCTGCGTCGAATTGACCACCACGTTGGGACCAAACCCAACCGTCGTCGTCCCCTGGACGAAATTCGTGAACTGGCCGTTGATCACGACGCTGAGCGTGTTCGATCGCGGAGAGTGGTTCGGGCTGATCGAGGTCAGCACGGCTGGCGTGCTGGTCACGACGAACGGCGCCGTCACAATCTCATTGCCCGTTGTCATCGTGACCGTGCGCCCCCCCAGCGGCGCCGCCGGATCGATGACGAAACTCGCGGTGGCGCTAACCATAGATCCCACCGCGAAACCATTGATGACGATCCCTTGCCCGCTGATGTTCAGCGTCGTCACGCCTGGTGTGAAGTGCGTGAACTCGCCCGTCAGACTGACCGGTACCGCCGTCCCCGCTTTCCCCGATCCCGGCGCAATCGTCAGCGTCGGCGTATTCGGAAATACCGAGAAGATCGAGGTCACCGTCTCTCCGCCGGTGGCCATCGTGAGCGTGTAATTCCCGACCACGGCGAGCGCCGGGATCGAGAGATCCAGGATCGCGCTGGTTGCCGAGGTCACCGTGATGCGCGTGACCGTGACGCCCGGCGCCGGCCCGCTCAGCATGGCCGTCGTGGTGCCCTGCACCCAGTGCGTGTTCGAACCCGTGACCGTGACGCTGGGGCTGCCGCCCTGCGGCCCTGACCCCGGACTCACGGAAGTGATCGCCGCCGCCGAGGGCGTCACCGTGAACTGGAACGTAAAGTCCGTGCCGCCCGCGTGAAGAATTACGGTGCGCGGCCCGGTGGTCGCCAGCAGTCCCACGCTGGCGGTAATCGTCAGACTGGTTGCCGTGTTGGTGACAACGCTGGTGCTGATATTGCTGCCGAAATCGGCCGTCACACCGGGGGCGAAAGCCGTGTTCACCCCCGTCACGGCAATGTTGACCACCGCACCCTGCGCGCCCGATGTCGGTGTCACCGCGGAGAGGAAAGGCGTGGCGCTGGAAACGGTAAACGCGCCGTTGAGTGTCACCACCTCCCCGCCCGTGCTCACCACCACGTTATGCGCGCCGACAGTCGCCGCCGGACCAACCGCCAGATCCGCATCCAGACTGGTGGGACCGCCGACCACAACGTTGCCGACATTAATGCCCGCGCCGAACGATACCGTCGTCGCGTTCTGCAGAAAATTCGTATTCGTGCCGGTGATCTTTACATGCAGGCTGGTCGCTTGCGGAGCGTTGTTCGGCATCACCTGCGTGAGCGCCGCCGCGCTCGCCGTGACATTGAACCCCTGCGAGCCGGAAACGGCAAACTCGCCGCCCGTGACCACTGTTACCATGCGCCAGCCCAGATAAGTCAGGCTGTTCACCGTGATATTCGCGGTCAGCGAAGTGGGCGTGTTCACAGTCAGCAAGTTGACTTTGATCCCGTCCCCGAAATTGACGAAACTCGTGGCGTCGAAATGAGTATTCGACCCGCTAAGGGCTACATTCAGCGTCTGGCCCAGCGTCCCCGAACCCGGCGAGATGCCGGTAAAGGACAGCCCCGGGCCGGCCGAAACCAGAAAGCCGGCCGTGATACTGGCCGTCTCCGTTCCGCTCTTCACCGTAATGGTTCGCGGACCCGGCGTGGCTGCCGGATCGATCTGAAAATTCGCCGTCAGCAACTGGCTGGTGACCGCTACCGGAGGATTCGCCACGGTGATCCCGCCCGGCGCCCCGATCGTGATCGTCGACGTGTTCGTGAAATGCGTGAAATTCCCCGCAATCGCGACCACTACCGTCGTCCCGCGCATCCCCGCTCCGGGCGATATATTGGAGATGGTGGGTGGAGGATTAATCGTAATGATCGAAGTCCCCGCCGTCGTGTAGGGCGTTCCCGCCACCATGCCGCTTACGGCGACCGTGCAGACAATCGGTGCATTCACCACCAGCGACGTCGGAATCACGAACGAGATGGTGCGGTTCGCGCCCACCGCGAGAACGGCCGTGGACAGCACATCCACCGCGCCCCCGTTGCCCGCCGGAGGCGTGATGGTAACCGTGACGCTGGTATTGGGAATCGCTCCCGCCGGGAAATTCTTCCCGGTCACCGTGACGGTGTTGCCGGCCGAGGCCGACGTCGGCGTTGCGGCGGTGTTGAGCACCACCTGTCCGGAAGCTGCGGCCGTCATGCCGGCAAACGCAATAAATCCTGCAATTCTGCTGAAAATCGACACACGCATGGCTATAATCCTTGGTAAAATCCGACACTGAAGGCGCACGAAGAGACGCCGGCGCGAAAACGCCGGTACCGAACGGAGAATTTGAGAGATTGAAAAGGGGGTACTACAGGCGGGAACTGCGTTTACGGCGGACCAACGCGGACAGCCCCGCCGGGATCGCGATCAGCGCCGCGGTCGAGGGTTCCGGCGCCGCGCTTTCAACGGGCGATTCCGCGTAGATCGTGTCCCCGGCCAGCGCCGGCGAGCCGGAAAGATCGAGCGTCACGCTGAACAGCCCGCTCGAAAAGAAAGTGGCTTGCGAAGTCCCGTCCGTTACAAGAAAAGAATCCGGCGACACACTTCCGGAAAACGTCGCGCTCACGATGCTGAGGGAAGGATCGATATCGAACAAAAACGACTCCGCGGGATCGTCTCCCATACTCGTGCCGTAGTCGTAGGAGCCCGGCAGAAACGAATATGCCGGATTTCTGGTGATCGTCGAATTATCGGATAAAGTCACCGTCAGTGTGGTGTGCTCAAAGGCAAGGACCGTGCAGACGGGGATGTCGTTGCCGGCATCGCACCCGTAAACGCCCCCGGTATTGTTGTCCACTTCGAATCCCTGAAGAGTGCTCAGCGGATTCCCGAAAATCAGGGTCCCGATGGCGACCTGAGCCGCCTCGCAGGGCAGACTGCCCAGAACGGCGATAGCCAGACAACTGAAAAATACGTGTTTCATTGGTTTATTCCTCCGGAGTGGACCCGCGTCGTCGGACCGGCCGTCAAGCAGCCTTTTACTCTCTACCCCAAGAACGGGTTATTCACGAAGAATCGATCAGGCAAAATAAAATATTTCAAAAAATATTCGGGGCCCTCGGACGGCAGCCACCGGATATCATCGTCACGTGATGATCAATGAGTTACCGGGTAAACCGGCTCCTTATTACCTGAAATCCGGCCACGGCCCCCGCCGCGTTGTCGCGGGCCACCTTGTCACGCGCATCGCGCGCGCCGAAGAAACCGGCGGCCTGTTCGACGCCGCTGTTTGGTCGGCCGGTCGCGGCGCGGAGATTCCCCTCCACCGCCACAAGCACTCGAACCAGGCAGTGATGGTGCTCGCCGGGCAACTCGACCTCAACCTTGAAGGCCGCGTTTCCCGCCTGAGCCCGTTCGATTTCGCCTCCATCCCGGCAGGCACCGTCCACGGCCACCGCGTTCACGGCCACCACACCCGCTTCCTCGAATGGACCACCGGCGGCGACGCGGGCAAACTGCCGGAATCCCTCGGCGACCCTGCTGAAACCTCCGCCGTGCCCGCTGACATTGCCACCCTCACGCCGGACCAGCAGTCCGCCGCGGGCACAATCGACACCCACTTCGAAGCCGCCTCTTCCGCATCCCCTGCCGGCGCTCACACCCGCACCACTCCCCCCGCGGGACCGGCCCCCTACGTCCTCGAATCCGGCGAAGGCGAGCGCCTGATCGCCGGCGACCAGATGTTCACCTTCCTCGCGCATCAGGGCAACACCGGCGGCGAATTCATCACCCTCACCACCCGCGGCCCGAAAGGCGACCGCATCCCGCGCCACTTCCACGAAAAACACACCGAGTGCTTCTTCTGCCTCGAAGGCGCTATGACCATGTGGGCCTTCGATGAGGAAATCGCCCTCGGCCCCGGCGACTTCCTCCACGTTCCCGCCGGAACCATTCACGCCTACCGTCTGGACGCCCCCTCCAACAACTTCCTGGGCATCCTCGCGCCCGGCCTGTTCGAGCCCTTCTTCCGCACCCTGTGCGATCCGTATCCCGGCTACGATTTCCCCGCGCAGCCGTGGCCGTTCCGCTTCGACCGCGTCGTCGCCGCACTGCCGTCGCTCGATCTCCGTCTCGTGGAAGGTCCGCCCCGGCCGTGAACCGGGAGACTCACTTCGCCGAACACGTGTACGAACCGGCCTCGCTCGCCGGGCCACCCACATACTTCGGATACGCCGGATAGGAGCACATCGGCAGACTCCGCTCCCCTGCCGTGACCGTAACGGACTGACCAGGCGCCTGATTCCGCTCCACCCAGTCCGTGATCATTCCGAACCGGTCGTAAGTGCTCGGAATCGGCCGGGCCTCGACCGTCTTCCCGTCGCCGTCCGTCGAATACGATCGGCCGGTGAGCCCGTGGCCGGTCTGCGGCAGAACAAAAAACCGCGCGAACGCATCCACTTTCGCCCGTCCCATCTTGTCGATCACGGACTGGTAGTAACTCACCTGCGCCCCCGGTGACGCCAGCGTATCGTCGGTCCCAATCACCACGATCAGCTTGCCCCCGCGTTTCGAGAACGCGCTGAGATCGGGATTCGTCGAATCCAGAATCGCCGAGAGTTCCACCCGGCGCCCATTCAGCGGACCGCCCTCCACATAATCGAGAGGATTCGCATTCAGGTTCTTCATCAGGAAACCCGTCACCCCCGCGACGCCCAAATGACTGTGGAACGGAGCGTCGTCCGCCGCGCCCTCCTGCCCGCGATACCGCACAGGCAGGATCAACCCGCTGCCCGAAGGATCCGTATTCGGAAACCACATGCCGAACGACTTCACGCCGTTCGCGAGCGGCGTGCTGAACACATAAGGCGAATAGGTCATCTCGAGCGTAGCGATCTGGCCCGATGTCAGGCACGCGGAGCTGGTGTTGTCCTGCGGATTGGGATCCACATTGTTCGGGCAGCGTTTCGCCGCCCACGGATCGCGATTCCGGGCGCCCTGCTTCACATCGAAAATCGCGCGGCAGGCCATGTAGTTGTTGATGACGCCATCCGCCAGGCCATCCAGTTTGTCGCACTGCCGCATGAACTCGCCGCGGATCGCATTCACCTTCGCCGGCGTCACCCGGTTCGCCAGCGGCTTCTCCTGAATCCGGATCAGTTCGGGCGCGAGCATCAGACTCGAAAAACTGACAATCGGCACCTCGGCCGCCACGCCGTCGTAATCCGCCGGAAACCGCTGCACCACGGTCAGCGCCTCGCGGCCGCCCTGCGACGTGCCGAAAAAGTAGTTGAACCGCGGACGCTCGCCGTACACCCTCGCAAGCAGCACCATAGCCGCATCGTGCGTCTTCTTCAGCTGCATGTAGCCGAGGTTGGCGATTGCCTCGTCATTGACGGCCCAGTCGAGCGAGGCCGGTGAAACGGCGCCGCGCCCCCCGCCGCCCGGATGGCCCGAATCGCTGCCGTAAGTCGCAAAGCCGCGGGACAGCAGAGACACGCCTCCGCGCCCCAGTCCGCCGGCCAGCGGCGGAATCACGCCGTTCATGCCGCCGCCTCCCAACTGCGCCGCGCGATGCGACCAGGACGCGGGCAGCGCAACGCCAAACCGGATAGGCTTCGCCGAAGGGCTCCGGTCCACCGGGGCCATGGCCCCTTCGATACTGCAGTACGCCGGGCTGCCGTTCGCTTCCGGACGCCACACCGGCGCGTTCAGCGAAACCGCCGAAACCGGCAACCCGATCGACTCCACCGGTATCGAAGCGCCGAGCTTCTCCACCGTGCAGTCCGCGCCGGTGATCACCACGGGCGTTGTCGTTTGCGACCACGCTACGGACCCTCCCAGCAACAGCGTCGTCAACACAATCTCTCTGATCCTCATCGAATACCCTCCTGGCACGAACGGCAACTGAAATTCTTTCATATAACGGATTGCAGTATTGACGCTTCAGGCGGCTTCCCGCACACTGAATCTGCTAACCATCGGAGGGGATGCAAAAATTCATGAAGTTCTGCGGCCTTTTGTGCCTTTTTCAGGCTACGTGTGCCCTTGCTGCGGTCACGCCCGCCCTTACCATCAGCCCGTCCGCGGCCACCCTAAGAACGGGCGCGCAACAGACCTTTCACACTGCCACCACCGGACTCACCAACCCGGCCGTTACCTGGAAGGTGATCTCGACCGCCGCCACATCCACCGGCAATCCGGGCACCGTCACGAGCGCCGGCGTGTACACCGCGCCATCCGTTCTGCCCGTGCCGAACACCGTCACCGTGCAGGCCAGCGTGGCGACCACCACCGGTTCCGCGATTATCGCCTCGGCCGCCGTCACGCTGCAAAATCCGATTCCCGTTCTCAGCTCGCTCACGCCTTCCAGCGTGAACAATGGTCTCCCCTACGCCGTGAAACTCACCGGCTCCGGCTTCCTGCCCGCCTCACAAGTGCTGTTCAACGGTCAGCCGGCCACCGGCGCACATTACATCTCGGCCACTGAGATCGACCTCGCCGGCACATCCACCGCCGCGGCCGGCACAAAGCTCGCGATCACTGTCGTGAATCCCGATCCTGGCACAAAAACGTCTTCGGCTCTCAACCTTTCTGTCCTCGCGCCGATCTCAGTCACCGTGTCCCCGTCGGGCCAGACGCTTCGCCTCGGCCACCCCCTCACCTTCTCCGCGCACGTCTCGAACGCCGCAACCGTTGCGGATCAGGCCGTCACGTGGCAGGTGAACGCCAAGACCGGTGGCAGCAGCGTAACCGGAACCATCGACGCCACCGGCGTCTACACGCCCCCCGCGCTGCTCCCCGCCTCTCCCGCCGTAACCATTACCGCCGTCTCGGCTGCGGACCCCACCAAAAGCGCTTCCGTCACCCTGAATCTCGAAAACGCGATCCCCGCCATCACCTCAGTGACCCCGGCTTCTCTTTCCACAGGCGCGCAGACCCTCACCGTCAACGGGACCGGCTTCGCCCCGAACGCGGCTCTCTGGTTTCAGGGCGCCCCCGTGACCACCCACTTCGTTTCGGATCGCCAGCTCACCGCCTCGCTGCAGGTCAGCCTGCCGGTGGGTGGCATCGCCGCCGTCAAGGTCGTCAATCCGAACCCCGGTTCGGAACCCTCCAACATCACAGCTGTCCCGGTCTCCGTGCCCAATCCGAAGATGACCACTCGCGACGCCATCCGCTTCCTCGAGATGGCCACCTTCGGACCCACGCCCGCCGACATCCAGTACCTGCAGACCAACGGCCGGGACGCCTGGCTCGCCCGGCAGTTCTCTCTGCCCGAATCCGTCTGGCCGGACCCGCTTCCGAACGAAGGCGTGGGCCGGCTGCAGAACGCCTTCTTCACCAACACTCTGACCGGCGCCGATCAGCTTCGCCAGCGCGTCGCTCTCGCCCTCGCCGAAATCCTGGTCGTGTCGGGCAACAAAGATACGCGCTTTGACCAGATGGTCGACTATCTTCGCCTCCTCGGACACGACGCCTTCGGCACCTACCGCGCTCTGCTCGGCGACATGACACTGAACCCCGCCATGGGCTTCTATCTCGACATGGTCAACAACGACAAGGCCAACCCCGCCAAAGGCACCGTCGCCAATGAGAACTACGCCCGCGAGTCCATGCAGTTGTTCTCGGTCGGACTGGTGCAGCTCGATTCCACAGGCCAGCCCATCCCCGGAGCCTTGCCCGAATACGATCCCGCCACCGTCACCGACCTCGCCAAAGTCTTCACCGGCTGGACCTATGCGCCCGAGCCCGGCTACGCCAGCCAGTGGCCGAATCCCGCGTACAACCTCGCGCCCATGATTCCCGTTGACCTTCATCACGACACCACCCAGAAGACGCTGAACCTGCCGATCCCCTGCACCATCGCCGCCGGCGGCACGGCGGTCGGCGATCTCAACGCCGCGCTCGACTGCCTCTGCAAACAACAGAACGTCGCGCCGTTTATCTCCTACCGTCTGATTCAGCGTCTGGTGAAGAGCAATCCCACACCCGCTTACGTCGGCCGCGTGGCAGCCATCTTCTCCGCCACGCAGGGCAATCTGAAAGCCGTCGTCACGGCGATTCTGACCGATACCGAGGCATCCACCGAAGGTTCCGGCAAACTGCGCGAACCCATGCTGCAGTCGACCACGCTTCTGCGCGAACTGAACGCCACCGTCCACAACGCGGAGGCGAGCGGCGTTTCCGGACAAAGCACCGCGATGGGCCAGATCCCGCTTGAGCCCGGCAGTGTCTTCAGCTATTTCTCGCCCTTCTTCCGCGTCAACGGCGTCGTCGCCCCGGAATTCCAGTCGCTGAACGCCGAAACCGAATTCGCCCGCGTCAACTTCGCGTACCGCGCGGTTACCAACGCGATCTCATCCAACATCACCGTGGATTTCTCGAACTGGCAGGACTTGGCCGCCGATCCCGCGCAGCTCGCCCAGGCCATCAACGCCGCGCTCTACCGCGGCGAAATGCTACCCGCCGAACTGACCACCGTCTCGGGAGCCGCGGCCTTGTCGAAAACCCCGCTGACCAGTGTCCGCGATGCAGTCTACGTGGCGGCCGCCGCGCCGCAGTACCAGATCCAGAAGTAAGGAGCGCACACCAATGACTTTTAAACACCTCAAATCCCGTCGCGATTTCCTTCGGCTCGGCGCGCGGTCCATCTCCACCCTCGGAGCCGCCGCCGCTTTCGGACAGGCCGGCCTGCTCACCGCGCAAACCGCCCCGGCCGGGGATTACAAAGCCCTGGTCTGCGTCTTCCTCTTCGGCGGCAACGACTCCAATAACATGCTCGTCCCCGCGGACACGCCGACTTACAACACGTATAAGTCGATCCGCGGCAGTCTTGCCCTTCCCCAGGCCAGCCTGGTAACTCTGCCCGGCACGAATTTCGGATTGCATCCGTCCATGTCGGCCCTGCAGAAATACTTTCAGAAGGATCCGGCCACCAACACCACGCGTCTGGCCCTGCTCGCCAACGTCGGGACGCTGGTGAACACGGTTACGCGCGCTTCGAACGGCAATCTCAACGGAGCGCTGCCCTCGAATCTCTTCTCGCACTCCGATCAGCAGACCGAGTGGCAGAACGCCAATCCCGGCGCGAAGTCGGGAGTGGTCGGCGGCTGGAGCGGCCGCCTTGCCGACAAAGTCGCCACCCTGCAGTCCTTCCCGCCCGCCATCGGTGTCAGCGGCGGAGCTCTTCAGTTGGTCGGCGTTCAAACGCAGCCGACGACAGCCGGAACCACCGGCTTCAGCCTGCTCACCGGCCTAACGGACCCCCGCACCGCTGCCCTGCAGCAGATGCAGAGTCTCAGCCTCAGCAGCGGCGTCACCCTGGTGCAGGCCGTGGGAAGTTCACTCAAATCGGCCATCGACGTGGCCACCACCATCGACAACGCTGTGAAGAGCGCCGGCTCCGCGCTCGCGCCGTTCCCGAATACCGATATCGGCACGCAGTTGCAGCAGGTGGCGCAGATTATCCAGATCCGCAAAGCGCTCGGTGTCACCCGCCAGATCTTCTTCGTCAGCCAGGGTGGTTTCGATACTCACTCGAACCAACTGCCCCAGCAGGTCACGCTGCTCGGCAATCTCGCCAATGCCCTTGCCGCTTTCGACACCGCGGTCGGCACTCTCGGCGAACTCCCGAACGTCACCACGTTCACGGAGTCCGATTTCAGCCGCACCTTCCAGCCCAACGGCAACGCCGGCACGGACCACGCCTGGGGCTCCCACCACATCATGATGGGAGGCGCCGTGCAGGGCGGCAAAATCTACGGTCAGTTCCCGACTCTCGCATTGGCCGGACCCAGTGACTCCGGTAACCGGGGAAACTGGATTCCGACGACATCCACCGATCAGTACGGCGGCCAACTGGCAAAATGGTTCGGGCTCGCCGCCGCCGATTTCGATTACGTGTTCCCGAACCTGAAATCCTTCAACTACGCCACGCCGCCGTTTATGGGCGTCTGAGGGGATGTCTGTCCACCATGTTTGCGGCCGCCACCCATATTTGCGGCCGCTACCATATTTGCGGCCGCTACCATATTTGCGGCCGCTACCATTGCCAGCGGCCCGCGTCGAGATAGGCCTGGTTCTTATTTTTCAGATACCAGGTCGCTCCCCATGCAAGAAGGGCCGCCAATGCATAATGGTGCAGTGGTTTTGGCAGTGTCCGGCCCGCGATCACCAGGACCAACGCTACCGCGGCGACGATCGCGACGATTGTGATTGGCGAATACCAGGCCACACACGCGAGGGCGAGAAAAATGAGCACCCCGCCGACTTTCGCGGCCTTGCCCATCTTTCCAATCAGCACCGGATCGATATCCCATGCCTTAAAAAAGCGCTGCCCGGAACGATTCAATAAACCGACAAACGCAGGATTCGGGCTGGCCGAACGCATCTGGTCAAGTGCTCTCAGAAACTTCCAGGGGGCTTCACCGGGCGGCGGATCCAGACGCCCTTCGAGGGACGCCGGCAAGTGGAACTTCGTCATCTGATATCCACTGGTCATCAGTGCCCATGCTTCCGTCTCATGGAAGCTGTCCAGATCGGTCCGGATGCCGGCCAGAGCGCGCTGCACCTCAGGATTGATTCCGTACGTGGTGAGAGATCCCCGTTCGGCAGCCGCTCTTGCTTCATCGGATGCCTCGTACTTCAAAGCACAACCCTTCCAGTCCATGGGCGGCAGTTCCAGCTCTTTCTTGAGGTGAATGAACATCAGTGAGCGCAGCAGCCCGGAGCGCCGCCGGGATTCAAGATCCTGATACTGTGCAACGCGTATACGTTCCTGCACAATATCGTCCGCCCGCAGTCCTGTGTTGCTGAGGCGCGACAAGGGGTCCCATTGATCTCCGAGTTGGCCGCTCGCATCGCTCACCAGCATGACGCTGCAACCCTGCTCGATCAGCGACGCAACGCCCTGATTGTCATGCACCCCACCGTCGACCAGCTTCAGATTCAGATCTTGATAAAGGCCTGGCAGCTCAACCGGGCTGAACAGAGCGGGAACACAGGCGGACGCGCCCACCGCGCGCCCGAGTCGAAACTTCTTGTACGGCTCCGGCGCCTCGCTGTAATACATTCGCCGGAGGCGTTGGTTGCCGTCAATCTCATCGTTCACCGTGGAGGGCGGCTCGCCCATCCAGGTTGCGCTGAATTGCCAGTTATGCCCGGTATTCAGCGTCGTGGCGTTCAGGATCAGAATGGGAACTTTGTTCTTCCTCCGCCAGTTGCCCTCTTTGGGCCGGTAATCCGGGTGGCACACGCATTCACCGTCTTTCCTCGAAATGCACGGGTGAATAGCCAGGTCAGATAACAGCAAGTCCCCTGTCCGCCTGTAAAGCCGGGACTCGTAAAGATCGGCCACCCGCTCGCTCGGCAGGGCTCCACTCAGAATGTCGTGGCTGAGGTTTGTTTGATAATCCGAGATCGCCATCATGCGGATGTTCCCCTGAACACCTTCCAGAAACTCTTCTTCGATCGATCGGACAAGCCCGACGTAGTCACTGGGCGCCAGTTCATCGTCGGTTTTGCTCTGCAACAGGTCGCGAAGTTTAAGGTAATAATACGCGCCGATAATCGAGCCGCCCGAGACGCAGGAGAGGTACTCGACATGGCGAAGCGAGTCCAGTTCTGCCAGACGCGCGAGAACGCCGATATGGAACAGCGACGCCCGAAAGCCGCCGCCCGAAAGCGCCAGTCCAACCCTGCCGATAAATGCGCTTTCGACGCCCGGCGCTGTCTCACCGACCAGGCACTTGATTACAGCGCGTTCCACTTCTGTGGGCACACCGCCCTTGTCCTTCCGGAGGAGCCGAGTGAGCGAGGTAAGCTGACGGGCCGTGGATTCCACCATCCAGTCGTAACGGCCGAGTTCCCGGGCCTTCGAGTAATAGATTTTCGAACATTCTGCGTTCGATTCGACTTCGAGTCCGAGACCCGCATAGGCTTCGCCAAGCGTTACACAAAGCCAGTAAATTCGGTCCGCATGTTCTTCTTTCCTGTCGGAGTCACGTTCCAGAAGCCAGGCTTCCTCCACGGCGGGAAGGGTCCCCGGCAGTTCTCTGGTGATGACGGAACGAACTTCGCGGGCGCGCTTGCGCTTGACCAGAGCGCCGTCACTCGAACCCGCGATAGCCTTTGCGTCGGCCTCTTCCAGATCCGCCGTGACGTCGAGAATAAACGCCGCATTCAGCCCCGTGTATCCGTCATCGCCGGTTCCCTGAAGCCAGCCGCGTTCATAACAGGCAAGGGACTGATATAACGAGGCACGTTGTCCAAAGGCCTCCCACTCGGCCTTGTAGATTGCCCCGGTTATCCCCAGCGACTCCTGACTGATGAATGCGGTGTCGTCCCGAAGGCCGCACAAGTCTGCCTCGCCCAGAATTTTCCGCGCGCGTTCGAACCGGACATACGCCGAAAGGTCGAGGTCCTTATAGGTGCACAGTGCGTGTTGTTGTGCAAGCTTCAGCCGGAATTTAGCGGAGCTGTCGCAGTCCCGGACCCGGTCGGCGCCGCTTCTGGCCAGCCACAACAATTTACGGGCAACACCGAAGCGTGTGTACCTGTTCTTCAGCGCCCGGGCAAGATGGTAGATGACGCTCTGAGTTGCGGCCTCCCCCTGCAGGATACGTTGCGCGTAATCGAGAAGTTCTTTTTCCGGATGTGCGCGGAAGTCATCAGCGGGGGACATGCTCGGCGAAGCCATCGCCGTAGTATATCCCCTCCCGTGCGCCGTGCTCTCTTATACCAGTCAGAACTCAGCCCGGAACGACAATTGCATATTGGCCTGCGCGGTGCCGAAGTTCGAGAAATCTCCGATCGTACCCGTAAACCGCGCCCAGGTGCCCGGGCTGTTCAGGTTGTAAGTCGTATTCGGCGCGGCCAACTGCGGACGCTTCCACGGCAAATTGTGCCCGTCGAAGCGAAGGCTCAGCTTCAGACGTTCGCCCCTCGGCTTCCAGCTCTTCGTCACGAAGAACTGCATCCAGAGAATCGAGGGAGCGTCCAGCACTCGCGCTCCCAGCGATCCCAGCGTGTAGGAAGCGGGATAAGCGAAGGAACTGATGTTGTAATAAGGGTTCTGCCCCTGCGAGACAGGAAACCGGTTCCCGATATTGTAATTCTGCACCACAGCCTGATCGAGCGTGGTCACCGCGTTGACCCGGGTAACGCCGAGCAGATAGCGGTTCGGGCTGCCGGCATAGCTTACCGACACCGGAATTCCCGACAGAGCATTCTCGCTCAGATCGACTTTCCAGCCCCCGAACATCGCGTTCAGCACACCGCCCCTGTTCATGAAGCGCTGCCCCTTGCCCACCGGCAATTCGTAAATAATATAGCCGCCGAACGATCTCTCCTGGTCATAGGCCGTCCGCGCCTTGCCTGCCCGCGTGTAGTAATTCAGCGTGTCGTCGTTACTCAGCGATTTCGACCAGTTGAACGTAGCGTTCATCACCAGCCCGCGGCTGTAACGCTTCTCCACCGAGAAATTGCCGCTGTGCCAGGTGCTGTGATTGAAATTTGAAAGCAGATTAACAGCCCCGAACTGCGGATACAACATATAATCCTGCTGCCGCCCCAGACTGACGATCGAATCCTGCAGCGTACGGTCGTTGCCCAGCGCGATGGATGTCGGAATCTGGTTAATATTCCAGCTGCGCTGCAGACCCACGCCCGCTGTCCCCTGATACATTGCGCCCACCAGCCAGTTGGGCCGCGGCTGATACTGAAACCCGCCCGACCAGGTCATGACATAAGCATTGTGCAGATTCGGATCCCGCCATGTGGCGGTGCGGCTGCCATAACTGGCGCCTGTATACGGAACCGTGCCGTCCGCGTTCACCACATAGTTAATCGGCCCGGGACCATCCTTCAGCTGAAAAACGGGCCGGGGATCCCCCGTGGGCTGCAGGATATTATACGTCGCCGAGTATTCGTCGAAACCGCCCTGGCCCGCGCTGTCCACCGTCATAATTCCGAACGACGACCGAAACACGACATCCTGATGAAAATTCCAGGCCAGACCAAGCCGGGGCTGGAAGTTATTCAGATCGCGCTTACCGATAGGACCCTTCGGATGAGTAATCGCGCCCATCCTCTTGGTCACCGGATCGATGGCATTCGGATCGAACTGCGACTGCTGATCATACTTGGTCTCGTAAGGCGAGAAGTAACTCCATCGCAGTCCCAGATTCAGCGAAAGATTCGGCAGCACCTTCCAGTCGTCCTGCACATAGGCTTCCTGGTCCCAGAGCCGGGGCAGGAAAATCGCCTGCTGCTTGCTGAAAACCGCGCTGGTCACCGCGCCCAGTTCGAAAGCGGCGAAGTCGTTGCCGGTGTTCGACACGCCGGGAAGCGCGGTCCCGCCGGTGAAATTATACTGGCCCGAAGGCAGAGCGGTGCCCGTATCGCTGTAAAGCGTCCGGACGGTTTCGAATCCCATCTTGATGCTGTGTCTCCCCGCAATCAGGGTAAAGTTATCCTGAACGATCCTGTCCTCGCCCACCTGACGCGTATAATTGAGCGGCGCAATACTGTAGCCGATATTAAAGTAAGGGAAAGTTTCTGCAGGCACGCCCGGCACCGTCAGCGCGGTCTTCGTCGATTCCGGCCGGTCCGGGTTCGAGGAAGCGCGCCGGTTATAACCAATCCTGGCCTCGTTAAACATGGTGCGGGACACGATGGACGTGAAACTGATCACGCCGTTAATATCGTCGGTCGGATTAATCTCCCGCGACGCATTGAACTCCGGCTTCGCGAACGGATCGCCGTTCTGTCCGCGATTATGGTACTGCGAGTAGCGGCCGAAAATTTTTTCATTGGAGGAGAACTGGTGATCGATCTTCTCGTCCCACCGGTCGCGGTGCAGACAGCGGCACGTGTTGACGAACTGCAGATTATTCGAAGGGCCGGTGCGGCTCGGCGTGCCCGGCAGATTCGGCGCATTCCAGATGCCGAGCGCAAGGAATTTCTCCGCCACCGGATCGAACCGGCTCTTCGGCACGATATTCCCCGGCAGCGGATCCCGCACGAACGTCGAGCCAACCTGCCGCGTTGTATAAGGATCGTAGATCGGCAATCCACCGCCTGCCGCGTCTTTAAACGAAAAGTCGCCGTTCAGCATCTCCGTCGTCGGCACGGTATTCGTCGTGTAATTAATCGTGTGTTCGTGATTAATGGCGTAATCGGAAAGCCAGAACGTCTTGTTCCGCCCGTTGTAGAGTTTCGGAATCACCACCGGCCCGCTCATCACCAGGTCGAAGGTCTCGTAATACCAGGGCGCCTGCGGCGGATTGGGATTCTGCGTTAAATATGCCCGGTGCGTCCAGCTTCCCGGCAGGAAGCGGTCTTCGAAACTCATATGCAGGGAGTTGGTCCCGGACTTATAAACCATCTTCATCGACCCGCCCGCCGAATGCCCATACTCGGCGGAAACGCCGGTCGTCAGCACCTTGACCTCTTCCATCGCGTCGGTGCTGCCCTGCACCACACCGTCCACCTGATTCACCGTTCCCGTGTACGGCGACTTCGCCGCGATGCCGTCGATCGACGCCCCGATATCGTTCTGCGCCTGCCCCATAATGTGGAATCCGGCCTGTCCCAGCACCGCTACCACGCCGGGCATATATTGCATCAGGTACAAAGTCCGCTTCATAACTCCGGGCGTCTCGGCCAGCACCTCGGCGGGAATCACGTAAGCGCTCTCCACGTTTTCCGTATTCACCAGCGTCGCGGAAGAATTCACCGTCACGCTCTCCGTCACCGAGCCGAGTTCCAGCGTGATATCGACGCGCGGCACTTCCGCCGACCGCATCGTCAGACCTTCGCGCACGAACTCTTTAAATCCAGGCGCGCTCACCTTCACCCGATAATCGCCGGGCGTCAGATACGGAACATAATAAGCCCCGTCGGCGCCGGTCGAAGTGTCGGTAAGAAAATTAGTCGCGGTATTCACCACGCTGACCTTCGCCTGCGCCACCACCGATCCGGAGCCGTCCCGGACGGTTCCCACCAGAGTGGCTCCGCCTCCGGTCTGAGCCATCATTGCCGTGGATGCGACGATCGCCATCGCAAGCGGCCTGAATATCGAGAGCGCGCTTCTGTTCAGCATTTCAGGAAACACCTCATCCTGTTCGGAATTACCGGCGCCACCGAGACTATCACCGATGCGATTCCATTACAAGATCCGCCCGACGAAAAATTCGGGCCGCGAGACCAGTGAGGTAAGCAGGGGCCGTAACATGGAACGTGTCACTTACACAATGGACCGAAGCCGCGGCTCAGGATGTCCGGTACGCCTGCCGCTCCCTGCTGCGGTCGCCCGGTTTCACCGCCGTCGTGCTCACCACCATGGCGCTCGCCATCGGCGCCACGCTCACCATGTTCTCCCTGATGCGCGCGGTGTTGTGGCGTCCTCTGCCCTACCCGGAACCCGACCGCATCGTCACCATCCAGGTGGATGCCCGCAACGTGCCCAACACCGGGGCAACGCCCGGAGAAGTTCTCGATCTGAAAGAGCGCGCCAGGTCGTTCACGCAGGTTTCGATGCTCGATACCGGCAACGCCAACCTCGAATACCGCGGCGAGACGGACCACGTGGTCACGGCCCGCGTTTCCGACGAATTTCTTCCGCTCCTGGGAGTCCGCCCCGCACTCGGCCGCGCTCTGAATGCCCAACTGGACGAAGCCCGAAATCAGGCCACCGCAGTCCTGATCGGCGACGATCTCTGGCGACGCCGCTTTTCCGCCGACCCCGCCGCCATCGGAGCCGCCGTGCGCCTCGACGACGTCACCATGCGGATCGCAGGCGTGCTCCCTCCCGGTTTCCGCCTCTTTCTGCCGCCCTCGATGAACGATGCCGAGCAGATCGACATCTGGCTTCCGTACACTATGAGCCCGACGCGTCAGTACCGCGGCATTCCCGTCGCCGCGCGCCTCCGGCCCGGCGTCACACTCGCCCAGGCGAATGCCGAGTTACAAACACTTGCCGCGCAGTTCGAGCGGGAGCACCCGGATTTCTACTCCGGCACGAAGGGCTGGCAGGCATCGCCCTTCGACCGCGGCGCCGGCGGTAAACTCCGCCTCACGGCGCGGCTGCTGCAGGAAGCGATGACTCACGATGCCCGTCCCGCGCTGTTGCTGCTCTCCCTTGCCGTGGGTTTCGTCCTTCTCATCGCCTGTGTAAACGTTGCGAATCTGATGCTCGCGCGGGGTTCGGCCCGCCATCGTGAACTGGAGATCCGGCGGGCCCTCGGCGCGGAAAGAAGCCGGATCGTCCGGCAACTCCTTACGGAAAGCCTGGTCCTCGGAATAGCCTCTGCCGCCCTCGGACTTCTTTGCGCGCGCCTCGGTCTCGAAGTAATCGGAAGAGTGAACGCCTCCCATATCCCGCTGCATTCGCGACTCGGTCTGGACGCGTCGTCCGCGCTTTTCGCCGCGGTTCTGGCTCTGGTGACCAGCCTCCTTTTCGGATTGGTACCCGCCTGGCGGCTGGCCTCGGAGAAACCCGCGCCCTCCCTGCGAACCGGCCGCGCGGGTACACAGGGATCCGGGGCACGAAGGCTGCAACGCGCGCTTGTCGTGGCCGAAATCGGCTTGTCCATTGTGCCGCTGGCCTGTGGCGGCCTGATGCTGCGGTCGTTCCTGAATCTGCTGCATGCGCCGCTCGGCTTCGAACCCGCCAGCGTCGTAACCGCCGGCGTGCCCTTCAGCCTGGAGCGCTACCGGCTTCCGGAACAGCAGTGGGCTCTCCAGCGCGATGTCCTCGAACGCATTCGCGCCCTTCCCGGAGTGCAGGGCGCCAGCGCCGCCAGTCCCCTGCCCCTCGCCGGAAATCAGCAGAAGCGCCGCGTCGGCCGCGCCGACCAGCCCGATCTCCCGCCGTTCCTCGCCACGCAACAAGGCGCGGCTCCCGGCTACCTGCAGGTGATCGGCACCCCGCTGCTCGCGGGCCGCGACTTCACCGGGGACGACGTCGCGACCAACCGCGCCGTGACAATTATCGATGAACCCCTCGCCAAACGGCTCTGGCCGGAAGGCGCCATCGGAAAGATCCTTTCAGTCTACCGAACCGGCTGGCGGAATGATCTGGAAGTAATCGGCGTGACGGCCGCCGTGCGCGCCACGCGCGTCCGTGACGACAATGTCCCGCATTTCATGATGCCGTCCGTCGGCACCTCCCTCGTCATCCGCACGCCCCGGACCGCGCAGGAAATGGCCACGGGTATCCAAAATGCCGTCGATGCCGCTCACGTCGGGCGCGCCGTATTCGACATCCGCCCCATGAGCGACTACGTGTCGGATTCCATTGGTGACACCCGCTTCGTCCTTTTCGTCCTCGCCGCGTTCGCCGTCGTGTCGGCCCTGCTGGCCGCCGTGGGACTCTACGGAACCCTCGCGTATCTCACGGCGCAACGAACGCGCGAATTCGGAATCCGTCTGGCACTCGGTTCGGGCGTCCCCGCCATCGTGGGCATCGTTCTGAAAGAAAGCGCGCTGCTCGCGATTGCCGGAATCGCGTTCGGGATAACGGGAAGCGCCGCCATCACGCGCGCGATTCGCGAACTGCTGTACGGCGTCCGCCCGCTGGACACCCTGACACTAAGCGGAGTCGTGGTCCTGGTAGCCATCGTCTCTCTGGGTGCCGCTGGTGTGCCGGCCTGGCGAGCCGCCAGGACCGACCCGCAGTCCTCGCTCCGCTGCGAGTAGACTCCCGGAATCCGCCGGGCCGCGCGGAGCGAATTCGGGTTGGGATGATAGAAAAGATAATAGAAAGAAGGATCGATAATAACCCGGATCGGCCCGCGGACACGCTATGCGGACACGCGCCGGGGCCTCGCCTGGCTGGTCCTCTGCGCCGCGAGTTGGGTCATTCTCTTCACCCTGCTGTTCAGCCGCCTCATGCCGGTTCCGGTGCCGTTGAAAGCGCGATCTCGCCGGCGCCGCCGGAGCGGATGCAGATTTCCAGCGCTTCCGGTTCGTCCGGAGAGTAACGCTGGTTCATGTAACCCCGCACGCTGTGGCCGCCGGCCATTCTCCCCGCGTCATCCCGGCTCGCACGGCCTTCACGGAAGCGTGAAGTCTTCACGCTATCCTGCATTTTAACGTGGCAATGGAACCGAATTCGAAGAAAATGACCGGGATATCCGGCCTCTTCCGCCGCATCCTTTCCGGTTCCGCTTCCTTCGCGCGGCCGGTTTCGTCGGCCGATTTCATTCCGCAGATCGACGGTTTACGCTTTCTCGCCCTGCTGCTGGTGTTGGCCCACCACGTTTTCGCCGCTTACCTGGTTCACACGCACAGCCTGGGCGCCCGGGAACTGCCGAGGGACTGGTCTCTGATCTGGCCCCGCTCGCCCCTCATCGCATGGGCACTTCGCCTCTGGATCGGCGTGCCCATCTTCTGCGTGATCAGCGGCTTTGTTCTCACCATCCCGTTCGCGCGCAACCGGCTCAGGGGAGTGCCGCCTCCGTCCCGCAAAATGTATCTGCTGCGGCGCCTCATCCGCATGGAGCCGCCTTACATCCTGAACCTGCTCTTCCTTTTCCTGGTCATCGTCTTTCCGTGGCATCAGCCCCATCCGGTCGAATACCTGCTGGTCCGGTCCCGCGTTTTCCTGCCACACCTGGTGGCCTCTCTTCTCTATCTCCACGCGGCGATCTACAGGCAGGCGAGTTGGGTCAACGGCGTTGCCTGGACGCTCGAAATCGAGGTCCAGTTTTATCTGCTGCTGCCGTTTCTGGCGGAACTGTTCCGGATTCGGCACACCCGCCTGCGCCGCGCGATCCTGATCTTGCTGGTCCTGGCGAGCACCCTCGTTTCCCTGTATCTGGTGCAGCCGTCCGGCAGTGCCTGGCTGAAACTGAGTCTCCCCGTGCAGTTGCAGTTTTTCATCGCGGGCGTTCTTCTTGCAGATCTGTACCTCGACCCGCCGCGGTTGCTCCGCTTCGGGCCTCTCGCCGGCGACGCAATGGCGCTTTTCAGCGCAACGGCCCTCGTCTATGCCCTCTGCAAAGAGCGGCTCGCCTGGATACAACCATTTCTGATCGTCGCCCTCTGCCTGGCCATCCTCCGGGGCGCCTGGGCGTCGCGTTTATTCCGGTGGCCGCCTCTGACCATCCCCGGCGCGATGTGTTACACCATCTACCTCTATCACTCGTTCGTCGTACAGCGCCTGCTCCCCGTCACCGTGGCCATGGTGCCCGGAGGTCATGGCCTGTTATTCGATTCCGCCCTGCAGTTCGTGCTCATGCTGCCTCCCGTGCTCGTGGTCTCTGCCGTGCTGTACCTGGTGGCGGAAAGGCCCTTCATGATCCTCAGCCATGAAGTCGCCCGCCGGCGGCGCGCCTCCCGTGCAACCGCGGGGGCCGTAGCGGTGGCCAGATCCTGACCACATGCAGCTTTCCGTGATAATTCCCGTGTACAACGCGCTGGCGATGGCAAAGCAGTGCGGCGAAAGCCGTTTCAGATCGGGCTTTCGGTTTGAGGTTGGCGCCATCGGCCTGTTCCTTACTTTTTCGACGCTGCGGCGGCTTCAAATGCCCCCACATCGACGCTCTTGCCGGCCACTCGCGGATTACCCCAGGCGTCCGTCGCTCCCGGCTTTTGACCCCCGAGGCCTGCATCGATCGCCGGGCTGCCCGGCCGGAGACGAAGATCCCACGCAGCCCCGTTTACAAAAAGCGGGTCACCTGACAGCGCGTGTGCACCGGCAATACCCTTTCCGAGCGACGGACCCAGCAGATTGTGCTCGATCACAGGATTGGCGATCCCGGGCGCCAGCACCAACTGACCGGAGAAGTTGTCGTAACTGATGTTGTCGCGAATGACAAGGCCGGTGGTGTGCGGATTGCGGATCTCGATGCCGAATCCCTGATCCACCTTCTGCCTGGCAGGCACGAAGTACGGCTGGTTGATGGCCCGCCCGTTTCCGACAACGGTGTTGTTATAGATCTGTATGTCCGTGACCGTGGTGTTTCTGAAAAACCAGACGCCGATCCCCCCCGATCCGTTGGAATAGCTCAGGTTGTCGTGGATACGCAGGTGGGACAGGTTCCCGGTCTGCTCAGAGTTGATTATGATGCCGTTGGGGCAGTGGTGGACGCGATTGCCGTAAATCTCGAGATTCGTAATGTCAGCCTGCCAGGCGTCCACGTAAATTCCCACTTGCACCAGATTCCAGACTTCGTTATTGCGAACGATGCCGTTGGAAGTGCCGTTCTTGACGTCAATACCCTCTCCGCCGCCCCAATGGGCCTTACCGGACTCCGGCGAGTCATGAACTTTGTTGCCCTCGATCAGGAATGCCTGAACATGATCGAGAGAGATGTGTTCCTGGCACGAAGTCCCCCGAATCGTCTGCCCGTGGTTGCAGGCCGCTTTGATGTCGTTGTCCCGGATCGTGATGTTCGAGGATTTCCAGACGGCCACTCCGGATGCCAGCGATTCGTTCGTGGAGCATCGCTCCACCGTGATATGATCCGCCGCGTTTATGTAGACGCCGAAAAAGCCGGATTGCTCGAGGGCGAAACCTCGCACGGTAATCCAGCGCGAGTTACGGATATCGATGATCCCTTGCCATGTATTGACCTTTTGTGAGCCATCGCGGAGCACCACCCTGCCTTGCGCCTGAATCAGAATCGGCGCCTTCTGCGTGGCCTTTTTTCCGCTGATACGAATAGCGGCGACGATCGGGTATTCACCCGCCATCACTTCCAGGGTATCGCCAGGCTTGAGCGAATCCACGCCCTTTTGCAGGCTTTTCCAGGGCTTGCGGACACCTTCGTTCGAATCGGCGCCGCCCGGTGAAACCCTGTAAACGGCGGCAGACAGAGCGGCCGTTGACAGCAGGAGCAACGCGGCCGTCATTGCGAGCACCCGCGCTCTTGAGAAACCCGCGCGCAACGGATTCGCTTCGCGCGGCCGGATCCGGCGCGTTCTTCTTTCGCCTCGCGCCGTCGAAAGCGGCTCTTGCGCTTCTGAGAAACCTGAACCTGGTCGTTGATGCATTCGGTGTCCGGATGTGCAGGTTATTTCACCGTGCGATCGCGCTCGCGGGTGGTGGAGTTCGAACGGGATGGAGGAGTTCGAATGGGATGGTGGAGTTCGAACGGGACTCAACGCAGAACGTCCCTTAACTGGCGCACACGGTGCTGCCAGGTGTTGGCGGCGGCGAAGCGCTGTCGCGCCTGTGCCTTCGCGGGCGCGGCGCCGTTCGCCACCGCCTCTTCCAGGAGTTCGAAGGAGCGTGGCGTATCCGCGTAGACGTCGATGAGTCCGGCATCGGCCAGAGGCCTCGTTTCCGGCAGGTCCGGAGCGACGACCGGCTTGCCTGCCGCCAGGTACTCGTAGATCTTCACGGCATTCATGGCGCGCGTGATTGGCAGGTCCCGGAAAGGCATGGTGCAGACGTCGAATTCCGCCAGGTAACCGGCGAGAACTTCCGGCGCCATCTGCGGGAGCACGCGGATATTCGGGATTCCGCTCAGCGCGTTCCACTCTCTCCGCGAGACGCTGCGCGTGAAGCCCTCCCGGCCGATGTAGACGAAGGACCAGCGCGGGAAGCGTCGCGCCGCCTGCGCGATCCAGTCCCGGTCCAGCCACTCCGCGAAGGCGCCGAAGAAACCGATGACGGGGCGGGGGAGATCGCCGCAAAGATCCGCGCGTCGCGCTCCGGAGAAGAGTGCGTAATCCGCCGCGTTGGGAATCAGGAGGGTGTTGGCATGGCTGCTGCGATGCCTTTCGTAGAGAGTCCGGCCGGAGGTCACCAGAACGGTGGCAGCCTGGATAAGGGCGGGCTCGAAGTGGGCGTCGTTGTAGCGATGCATGGCGCCAAACGCCTGCTGGTCGTCCAGACAGTCGTAAACCACCGGCCAGACGAAGACCGCGCGTAAACGTTCCACGAGCGGCCACCATTTCGGAAAGTTCACCAGTTGCACGGCGGCTTTAATGCCGAAGGCCGATTGCAGAAACCGGAAGGCCGCTTCCATGGTGTTGACCAGCGCGGGGCTCCACTGCGCGCGGTAGAGGTCGCCCGTCAGGGCCGGCAGTTCCACGCGGAAAAGGTTCGGTTCCAGTTGCCTGGTCAGGGTGGCGGAATCGAGGGAGTCCGGGGCGTGGAGTGCGACGTCGATCCAGAACACGCGATGTCCGGCTTGCGCCAGACCGCGCGCGATATGGTGCGGGCGCTGTGTGAGGTCGTCCCAACTCAGGATGCTGAGGAAGATCACGTCCGCCAGGCTGGTTTGGCTGCGGTGTTCCGGTGGCAGGCTGAGCGCCGCCGCCTGCAAACGCGCCGCGCAGCGTTCCAGTTCGCGTGGATTGCCGCGGAGCGGCGGAGGCGGGGCCAACAGGCTGCGCGCGCGGCGTTCCATTTCGTTGCGGCGCAGGATCAGCGTGGCTTCCCAGGCGCCCTGTCCCGCGGCGAGCAGGAACAGCCGCCGCTCTTCGTCGTGCCACGCGTCGGCCGGACCGCCTATGGACGCCAGCACGCCGCGCGCGAGCGGGACATCCACGGGATAAACATATTTGCGGCAGGAGACGCGGGACAGGTAGGCGGGCGCCGCCTTGCGAATCCGGTCCGCGGCGAATGGCCACGCCGTCAGGTCGCCCAGGTGCTCACCGAAGGCGGGCAGCGCTTGCTTTAACGAGCAGATCCAGCACGCGAGCGGAATCCAGTCGCCGGTGAAGACGCGGTCCGGCTCCGCCTGATCGAAACGGACCGCGCCGTGACGTGGCCCTGCCTGAAAACTCCAGGCGGTGTAAGCGGAAGCGGCGCCATCGTCCAGCCCGCTTTGCAGATTTTCGAGATGAAACGGAAACCAGATATCGCCGGGCGTACAGAACGCAACCGCATTCCCGGTCACGTGGCGCATGCCTTCGTTCAGCAGCGCCGCGACGTTTCCGCCGCGACCGGGGGGCACGCGAATGGCGCGCACGGAGAGGCCGCTTTCAGTGGGGATTTCGGCCTCCGACAGCAGCAACACCTCGAACGGCGGCACGGTCTGATTGGCCAGGCTTCGCAGGGAATCGCGCACGAGCGACGTGCGGTGCGGAGGCGCCGGCACCAGCACCGTCGTGCGGCCGGAGGATGGCCGGGCCGGGTGCCTTGCCAGCACCGGCCCGACCGACCAGCGGGCGATGCGGCCAAGAAAGATTTCCTGGTTCCGCAGCAGAGATTCCGCGTGGCTCAGGTGGTTATCGTCGAACGATTTGCGCTCGTGGTGAGTGACCACTACGTCGTTCACCACGGCCAGTTCATAGCCGAGCAGACGCGCCCGCGCGCAGAAGTCGTCATCCTCGAAGTTGCCCTGGCGATAGATTTCGTCGAGGCCGCCGGCCCGCTCCCATAACGACCGAACGATCATGACGCAGAAGAAGACCAGGCGCTGCGGCTCGCGGCGGAGGCCAGTCCGCGAACTGCGGGCCGCGACAGGGCTCACGATGCCCAGCGTCGTATTGGCCGCGAGGGCCTGGTGCAGGACGTCGAGCCAGCCGTCCGTGACTACCGTGTCGCTGTTCAGGATCACCAGGTGCTCGCCGCGGGCTTCACGCATGCCTTCGTTCACCGCCCGCGCGAACCCGAGCGGGTCGTCGAAGTGGAGGATTCGCAACCCGGGCCAGCGCCGCGCGGCTTCCTGCAGCCACACGCCCACCTCCGCGGCGGAGCCGTTATCGACGACGATGACCTCGAACGGAATGGCGGTTCGCGCGGCGAAGATGCTCTCGATGCAGCCGCGCACGAATTCGAAGGCGTTGTAGACCGGAATCACGACCGAGACGCTCATGCGCCGGCCTCGCGACCGCCTGCTCTGGCGAGCATCAGGCGGCGAACGCGGTTCTTCAGTTGCTCGTTGCGGTCTTCCGGCGGAGGCGGCGGGGGGCGGCGGTTGAGCAGATGCGCCAGCCCGGCAAGACCCTGCAGTCCCACCTTCGCCAGGTGCTGCTCGTAGGCTCCGGTCAGCCGCTGTTTGGCCGGAAAATCCGCGCTGGTGTGGGCCAAGCCGCCCTCCAGCCTGCGGAAGTAAAGCAGGCACTCCGGCACCACGTCGGTCCGGTACCCGTTGAGCAGCAGGCGGACCTGCAGTTCCCAATCTTCGTGCGCGGCGCCGCGGATCTCGCGGTAACCACCCAACGCCTCGAAGACTTCGCGCCGGATCAGAATCATGGGCGGCCCGAACACGATGGGGTCCACCAGGCCTGACACCAGATTCGGTCCCAGCGGCAGGTATCGCGCCTTCGTCACGGTGGGCTCGGCGCCTTCGAAAAGATAGCCTCCGCTCAGCAGGCAGTCGTCCTGCGAATACCGGGCGGCCGAAAGCAACCGCTCCACGGTATGCGGCGCCGGGATATCGTCGGCGTCGATGAACAGCAGGTAATCGGCCCGGGAGCGGCGGGCGGCGCTGTTGCGCGCGGCGTCCACGAAACCGTTGGGCTGCCGGAAGAAGATCCAGCCGCGGGGCTCACAGCGTTTCGCCAGGGCGTCGAAGCGTTCCGCCGCGCCCGGCTCCGTGGATCCGTCGTCCACGGCGATGACGCCGAACGTCTGCGCGGTCTGGTTTTCCAAAGCTTCCAGCAACTGCGGCAGGTAATCCTTTTTGTTGAAATACGGAATGCAGATGTCGACCGATAACGGCGCGCCTGCGGGCATAGGCTGCCGCGGTGGCGCGGCCACCTGTGCACCATGAAAGTGCAGCCAGCGGAGATTGGCGGAGGCATAGTCGTAGGCCGCTGCCGGCGCGGCGTGATCGCGGGTGGCTGCCGGCTCCGCAAAGCTCTGCCGGATGCGGTTCGCCAGAGCCTGCGGCCACGGTTCGAACAGTTGACCATTACCCGCGGGGCCCAGGACCTCCGGCGTCCCGCCGCCCGAGGAACAAATCATGCGCAGACCCGGGATCAGCGAAGTTTCGATCACGGCGTAGGGGAAATTTTCCGCCGGGCTCGGGATCACCGCGAGCGTGTCCGTGGCCGCGTCGGCCAGATACGCGCGCGCGCCGGGGGTATCCAGATTGCCAATGTGCGTGACCCGCATGCCGGTTGCCGCGAGCGCCCGGCGCGTGGCCTCGGCGGAACCTGGCTCGTCCTCCTGGCCCAGCAGAATCACCTCGTCGATGCGGGGCCACAACTCCGGCAACAGCCGCAGCGCGGCCGTGAAAAGCGCGAAACCCTTGCGTGTTTCCAGCCGCCCGAAGAACAGCAGGCGCCGCAGCGCGCCGCAAACGGGAGCGTCGGCCGGGACCTGATCCTCATCCGCCAGATAAGGCAGCCCCAGCACCTGCGGCACGGCATTGAACACCCAGCCCTGTTGCACCGCCCAGTCCCGCATATAACGGCTCGGGGCCACCACCGCGTCACTGTGCCTGGCGCTGTAGCTTTCCATGAACGCCACGTGCAGGTCTTCCGGAACATGCGGATAACGCTGGTTCAGCGCGAGATTCCACAGAGAGGGCCCGTGCAGCACGGTGACAATGCGCGGCAGCTTCGAGGGGCCGAAACGCCGGATGCGCGCCGCCTGAAACGCCACGTTCGCCCAGTCCTGAAAATAGGCGATGTCGAAGCCTTCAAGATGCGGCAGTAACTTCTCCGAAAGCCGCAGCGGCCAGGCGTCCGACCAGCGCGCGGCCGAGGGCGGATCGTTATGAATTTCAATGAGGCGGATGCCCCACCCGGCGTACCGTGCGCGCCATGCGGGGTCCACCGTGACGGGAAAAATTTCCTGCCGGGTCAGGATGATGGTGACGTCTTCGCCCTGCCCGCGCAGCAGCCGCGCGAAATGCGTGACAAACGCCGCCACCCCCCCGGCGCGCCCGCCCTGCACGGTTTGTACGTCATGGGAAACGAGTGCCACGCGATGCGGCCGTGCCGGCGTCATTCCGCGCTCCACGCGAGCAAAGGACGCACGGCGCCTTCGATGTGGCCGCTGTATTGACCGCGCGCGCCGCCCTCGCACTCGAGCGTCCGGAAGAGCACGGCGTCCGTTTCTTCCACGTGCGCGGTCCACGGACGGAAGGAGTGTATGGCGACCGAAACGCGCATGGATCCGGCGGTCATCAGATGAGGCGGCACCCAGGCGACTTCACGGTACCGGCCTGCCGGGCGCGCCCGCCCGTGCCATGCTCCCGTGGCGTCGCCGGTCCACAGCACCGGCCACCACTCGTTGCGCACCACCAGAGAGGGAAAGAGAATCGTGCCCGCCTGCAGCACTTCGAATTCGATCTCGATGCCGAACTCCTCGCCGAGCGAGACGGTCGCGCGCGAATCGCCCTGGCGTGACCGTACACGCAACCCGCGCAGGCGCACCACGGCATCGCCGGGCGCGGAAAGATCGTCGGCAAAGCGGCACGCCCCCTGCTGCCCCTGGCCGGACTGCAGGTAGCGGGCCGACACTTCAGCGGCCGTGCCGAAGCACTCCACGCGCCCTTTGCGCAGCAGCAGCGCGGCGCCGCACAAGCGCGCGACGGTCGACATGTTGTGAGACACCAGGATAACCGTTTGTCCGTTTTGTCCGGCCTGTTCCACGCGGGTGATGCACTTCTTCTGGAACTCCGCATCGCCCACCGCGAGCACTTCATCGAGCAGCAGAATCTCCGTATCGATATGCGCCGCCACGGCGAACGCCAGCCGCATGTACATGCCGCTCGAGTAGAACCGCACGGGCTGATCCAGATATTCGCCGATGCCGGCGAACCCGGTAATCTGCTCCAGCTTGCCCGAAATCTCGCGACGCTTCATTCCCAGAATCGCGCCGCTGAGGAAGATGTTCTCGCGACCCGTCAGCTCCGGATGAAAACCCGCCCCCACTTCCAGAAGACTGCCGACGCGGCCCCGCAGCGAGACCTCTCCGCGCGTGGGGCGGAGGATCTTCGCAAGGATCTTGAGCAGCGTGGATTTTCCGGCGCCGTTGCTGCCGACGAGCCCCAGCACCTGGCCGGCCTCCACCTGAAAGCTGACGTCCGCGAGCGCGACGAAGTTTTCGCCGTTCGGCTCGCGCCGCCGGTTTCCCCCGAAAATGTCTTTCACGGTTCGGTAGCCGCCCGCGTTGCGGGTCAGGGTAAATTCCTTCGACACACCTTCCACCGAGATCGCCGTCATGCGCGCTCCGCCAGATCCGCTTCCAGATGACGGAAGACCGTTACGGCCAGCACCAGCACCGCCACCAGAGAGAACAGCGATTGCGCCAGCACCACGGCATCCGGCCGCGTCCGGAAGAGGCAGGCGCGAAAGGCCTCCACCACCCCCGCCATGGGATTGAAGCCCGCCGCCAACCGCAGAGGCGCGGGAATCAGTTCCGCCGGGTAGAGCACCGGCGTGAGGTACATCCAGATCTGCACGGCGAACGGAATCACGTTCTTCATGTCGCGAAAGGCGACGGCCAGGCAGGCCGCAAACAGCGTGGCCGCGGCTGCCAGGAGGCAGGCCCAACAGGCGATCGCGGGCAGCAGCAGCCAGCCGGCCCAGGGATAGTAACCGTAGTAAAGGCAGCTCGCGAGGACGGCGATTGCGGCCACCAGGCCGTCGAGCGCGCAGGCGGCCACCGCGGCGGCGGGCAAGATCGCGCGCGGGAAATAAACTTTGTTCAGCAGACTGAAATTGTTGAGAAACGCCGGGCTGCCCGCCTGGATGGAGGCGGCCAGAAAGGTCCACGGCGCAAGGCCGCTGAACACGAAGAGAGGATAGGGAACGCCCGCCGCGCCGGGCTTCAGCAGACGGGAAAAAACAGCCGCGAAGATCAGCATCGGGAACAGCGGCTGCACGATGGCCCAGAGCACTCCCAGCGTGGTCTGGCGGTAGCGCAGCCGGATGTCGCGCATGGCAAGGAAGAAGAACAGCGTGCCGTATTCGCGATACTCCGCGAGGCTGGCGCGGAGCGGCATGCCGGCTGCGTTGAAGACCGTCACGAGGCATCGCTCCCCCGGAGAAACACACGCCACCAGCGCCGCGCGCAGTAAGCGGCCAGACCGGTTGCCGAAGAGCGGGCGCTGCCCCGCGCGACGTGCCATGCGTGATCCCGCCGGATGGCGCGCACTCTTTCGTGCAGGAAGCCGGAGGACGCCGGACGCAGCAGGGCAGCGGGGACCGCGACATTCCACTTGTCCCGCAATTCCCGGAGACGGGCCAGGGCCGCTTCGTTGCCGTCCAGCAGAATCGCTACATGCGGCCACTGCACGGCAGGGAGCGGGGCCTGGGAGGGCGAGGTGAGGGAGAGCGCGTCCCAGCGCCAGTCGAGTTCGCACGATTCGCGCGCGGTGAGCAGCGCCTCGGCCAGCAATTCTTCGTTGGGCGGCAGGTACACGCGGGTGTGCAGCAGATCGGCGGGATTCGGCGCGGAGGCCGGCTGCCGCCAGCCCAACTGCAGCCGCTCGCCCCTGGCGTCCTCCAGCCAGACCGCCTGCAGATGGTCCGGGGCAGCGGCGTGGGGAGACGGATACTCCCGCGACAGTTTCCATCCCGCGGCGGCCAGCGCGTGGTAAGCGGCCGGAACTTCCGCGCGGGAAACCAGGAGTTCCAGCGTCTCCAGCGGGCGCAGCGATTTGTTCCGGCTGGAGAGCAGCGCGAAGGCGGTGGAGCCCGTCAGCGACACCTGCTCCACGCCCGCTTCCCGCAGCGCGGCCGCGGTGCGCGCGAGCAGATGAAACCGCAGCTGGTTTTGCGTCCAGGCGCGGCGGCAGAGACCCAGCAGAATCGCCGCCGCCGGATCGTCCTGCAGCCACTCCGGGCGCCCGCGCGCCACCATGGGCAGAACACGCAGCACGGCGGAATCGAGACGGTCCAGATCCGCGCGCTCCCGCCATTCCCGCCAGTTCGCGCGGGCTTCCGGTTCGGGCATGTACAAGGCGCGCAGCAACAGGCCCGTCATGCGTTACGCCGCCGGTCCAGCAACTCTTTGACGGCCTGCAGATACCCGGCCCCCACCAGATGCCGGTTGCGCCGCTGATGGTTGTTGCGATGAATGCGCCGGTGCAGCACGGTGTCGGGCAACATGCGGGTTCGCAGTCCCGCCAGCATGGCCCGGCCATACCAGTCGATGAAATCGCCGATCGCTTTTTCCGGGGCGAACAGGCCGACGCGCAGGAACGATGTTCTCCTCGCCAGCATGGCCCCCTGCAACAGCCCCGGCAGAGGCAGCAGAGGCGCCCGGATCGCCTCGCGCTCTTCGGCCGTCAGTTCTTCGGAAAAGAAATTGCGGATGTGCCCGAACACCAGGTCGAGAGTGGCGTCTTCCCGCAGGCACGCAAGCTGCAGGCTAAGTTTTTCCGGGCTCCACAAATCGTCGTGATCGAGGAAC
Organism: uncultured Acidobacteriia bacterium; assembly: GCA_903851195.1. GTDB lineage: Bacteria > Acidobacteriota > Terriglobia > Bryobacterales > Bryobacteraceae > BOG-234. Next base: position 182,726 of record CAINNJ010000058.1, on the reverse strand, counting down.
GCCAGATACTCACCGGTGGCCGCGCGGATGCCCGCGTTGCGCGCTGCCGCGTGCCCCGCGCATTCCTGGCGCAGAACCCTGACCGGAGCGCCGAAACCGGCCGCCAGAGCCGGCGTGCCGTCGGTGGACCCGTCATCGACAAGCAGCACTTCGAGCGGCCGGTGCGCCTGCGCCAGCACACTTTCCACGGTGGCCCGCAGGTGGCTGCCGCTGTTGTGGGCCGGGATAATTACGCTGACCAGCGGCGCCACTGCGCGGCCTCCGAAACTTCGCCGATGTATTGCTGGAAGACTACGCCGGGAACGCGCGCGGCGCTGGTTTGCCCGGAGCGCAGCCGGTCGAGCCGCCGCTTCAGCACCGTCATGTGCGCGCCGGCGTGATCGGCGCCCGTCATATTGCCGGCGTGCCGCCGGTAAAGCAGCGAAACCTCTTCCACGTGCAGCTTCCCCACGTTCTGTTCCCAGCAGCGAAACAGAAAATCGTAATCTTCGCCGAAGCGCATGCTCTCGTCGAAAACGCCGCAGTCGCGGAAAACCGATGCACGGAACAGGCAGGTTCCGAGGTACGGCATCCGGTAGGGGCCGCTGCGGTATTCGCTGCCATTCGTCACGCACCGCGAACTGCTGCATCCGGCCCTGTGCGATGCCGGCCTCCGGATGTTCCCGCAGCGCCGCGGTCAGCCGGCGAAGATGGCCCGGCGTCCACAGATCGTCGGCATCCAGAAACGCAATCAGCGAGCCGCGCGCTTCCCGCAGACCGTGATTTCGCGCCGCTGCCGGTCCGCGATTCGGCTGGCTCAGACACCGGCATTGCGGCCGCCCCGCGAAGCCGTCGGTGGAACCATCGTCCACCAGAATGATCTCGACGCCGTCCACGCGCTGCTCGCCGATCGAGGCAAGCGCCTGATCCACCAGCTTGCCGGCATTCCAGACCGGAACGATCACGCTGATTTCCGGACCGGTCATAACGGCTCGCGCAACCCCTGATCGTGGGGCACGATGGTCTGTCCGATGTACTGCGGAAATCCGACCTGCAGAACCTCGCCCGCGTTGTCGCGCGCGCGCCCGGCGCGCACCCGGTCCAAATGCAGTTTGTAGACGCGGATGGCGCCCAGATCGACGACCGATTTTCCGTTCGTCATATTGGCCTCATGCCGGTGATAGAGCAGCGAGACCTCTTCCAGATTGATCTTGCGCACGCCCTGTTCCCAGCAGCGGGTAATGAAGTCGAAATCTTCCGCGAAGCGCAGCCGGGCATCGAACAGGCCGCACTGGTCGAACGCGCTCCGCCGGAACACGGCCGCGCCCAGATTCAGAAACCGATAGGCGCGCGAACAATACTGCACGATGTTCGCGCTGTTCGTGATGACGTTGCGGATCAGCCCCTGCGCGATACCCGCGCCAGGATCGTGCGCCAGCGCTTCCTGACAGCGTTGCAGGTGGCCGGGAGCCCACAGGTCGTCGAGATCGAGAAACGCCAGCAATTCACCGCGGGAAGCCTGAATGCCCGTATTGCGCGCCGCCGCGGGGCCCTGATTCTCCTGGCGGATGTAGCGGAGCCAGGCCGGTCCGCGCGCGGCGCGTTCCGCGAGATCGTCGGCGGACCCGTCGTCGATCAGGATCACCTCCAGATCGGCGCATTTCTGGCGCTCGATCGAGGCCACCCAGGAATCGAAAAACGAGGCCGCGTTGTGGGCCGGGGAAATCACGCTGATCATTCGGCGGCCTGCAGGGAAATCAGTTCGCGGAGGACGCCGGGGATCTGACCGATGTCGGTGCCGAGCCTCAGCTCATAAGCGGGCACGTGCTTCGCGAGTTGACCGAGAAAGCGCAGGTCATCCGCCCCGCTCGCGGGCAACTGCGAGAGCGTGGAGGGGGCGAGCGCGGCGAGGGCCTTCGATGCGCTGCACGGCGCGAAACCTGTGTCGCGCTCGCCGGTGACAACGGGCAGCAGCATTGCCCTTAACGGGAAGTGGTCGAGGAAGCTTTCCGGATAGTGTTCCTGCAGGAAGAAGGCCGCTTTCTGATCCTCTTCCCGGTCAGGATTCCAGACGTGCCGGGCCAGCGCGGGGAAGCGTTCCAGATCCGGCTGCCCCACCAGTTTGGCGGTGGAGTAAAGCGCATGGGCGACGTAATCTTCGCCCGGGTCCTTTTCGCCGGACCGGCCGATGACGCAATAGTCGTCGCACAGATAGCGGAGTGCTGTTTGCAGGCAGGCGAGGGCGGTGCTCGACTTGCCCGAACCGCCCTTGCCCGCCATGAGCACGCCCCCGGCCGGCGTTCCCACCGCCGCCGCGTGAACGAACTGCAGACCGCGCGACCGCATCCAGCAGTGCAGCAGGGGGCGGAACGGCGAACAGACTTCCCAGTAGGGCAGCGGGGTGGGTTCGCGCTTCCAGCAGAAGGCGAGATTGCGCCGGGAATCCACCACGTAAAGCAGATCGGGCCCAGGCACGTAAACAGCGTCGAATTCGGGCCCGTGAACGTCGAGAAGGTGGCCGCGCGGACCGACATATTCATGCCACCAGTTGGTCAGCGTGAACAGGTAAGCGCGCAGCACATGATTGCGCGGCGGGGTCTGTCCGTCCCAGACCATCACCCGGAGTTCGGGCGCCGCGGGAGAAGCGTTGCCCCGCACGAAGGCCCGCATCAGGTCTTTCGAGCGTTCGCCCGCGAAGCAGAACTGAATATCGCGCTCCGCGAGGCGTATATTCTCGGTGCAAGCGCCCGTTTCCGCGACCGTTTCCTCGAAATACTGCAGCAGATAATCGACGAAGTTCGTTCTCACGGCGCTGAATCAGGGCCGCCCGGTGACGGAGCCTGCGGCCAGCCCTGTTCACCCACTTCGTGAATCGGATCGAGCAGGAAGAGACTCTGCAGATCGTGGTAGGCGGCGACGTTCGGGGGCACGAAGGCCACTCCGGTCTGGTTACCGGGCAGATGCAGCGGCGCGCGCGTTGCGGGCTCGGGCGCCACGGCGATCAGCTTTTCTTTAAGCAATTGATCGGCGAAACCGCCCAAAGCGGTCTCAATCTGCGCGGCAGTGGCCGCGTATTTCCGCGACAGGGCCACCGCGAGTTCCGGTATCGACGCTTCGGAGGCGAGCAGCAAAAACGCATCGGCCGCCGCTCCCACCAGGCTGTGATAGGAACCGCTGTCGAGATTGATTGCCACCAACTCGTCGTCAAACTGCTCGTACAGAACGCCAGGCGTGTTAACCCTGTAATACGCTTGATTATCGGCCAATACATCCTCCGGGGGGTAAGACAATTATAGTATCCAGATATTTTCGGGCGCCGCCGGGGAAGAGGAAAGATCGAAATCATTCTCCGAATCCGCGCCGGCCTGCTCTGTATCGAGGGGGATTTCCGCGCAAAGCGGCCGCGCCGGTATCTCAAAACGAAAGATCCGGACCTGGCTTTTGCCGCCCGCGCCCGGAATGCGGAGCACGGCGGTGTAGCGGCCAGGACCCGAGGGCGCGAAATAGACGGCCGTATCGACGCCGAAACGAAAGACCCGCCCGGTGGTGTGCCAGACCGGCGCCGGCAGCGGATCCCAGCCTTTCACCACCATCACCTGAGCAAACCTTGCGCCCGCGGCAGCCTCGGGAAGCAGCGCCGCCATGCGGAGGGAGTCGGACTGCGCCGCAATCTCCTCGGGCGTAATCCAGTTCGCCGCCTGCCGGATCTCCTCGAAATGATGGCAGCGCGTGCAGGGAATATCCGCCCGCGGCTCCGCCTTACCGCTCAGCATGGCGCGCGCATACGCGAGATCGGGATGATTGGCCGCGCCTTCCAGTCCGGCATCAAAGGCGTTCACGGGGAAGGGCTGCCAGTAGTTCACGCAGCATCCGTTGACGCGTCCGTCCCAGTTGAGCACCGGCTGGTTCCAGAGCTGATAGCAAATGTCCCGCGTGTAGCCGGAGCCCTTCTCCTGCAGGTATTCGTCGCGATCCGCCGCGCCAAGACCGGTCTCGATACGGACCAGTTCCGGCTGCCGCACCGGCGACAGAGTGTTGTCCCAGGAGAGACGCGGCAGAAAGCTCATGCCCCGCTTCGCCGCCATTTCACGCGCGGCCGCGAGTTCGTCTTCGTTATGCCCGAATACCACGAACTGCCACGTGAGCACGGGGAACGCGGAGCGCGCCTTACGGCGATGTTCGCGGATGCGGTCGATATTCTCGAGAACCCGCTCCAGATTTCCGTTCACCCGGTATTTCGAGTAAGTCTGCTGCGTGGCGCCGTCAATGGAGCAGGTGAGGGTGCGCACCCGGTACCGCACGACGGCCTCCAGCGCTTCCGCGCGCACATTGTTGAGGTTCACGCCGTTGCCGCCGCTGACCGTGACGCCGCGTTCGAAGGCGTACGCCAGCATTTCGGTGAGCTGCGGATTCAGAAACATCTCGCCGTAGTTGGAGAGTTCCACGTGCCGGATTTCGGGGTTGCGGTCCAGCAGGGCACGGAAATCCGCCAGCTTCAGATGCCCCTGCCCCAGGCCCGGCCGCGTGCGCCCGTCCGCGGTGGGACAAAGCGGGCACGCCAGCTGACAGTGCGACGAGGCATCGATCTGAATGGCCGACGGCCGGACGTGTTTCATAGGGTGTGCATCATAAAGACGATCCGAATTTGGCGCGCGCCAGACCGCGCGCTACCCGCAACCCGCGCCATGTTCCGAGCGCCCTGGCCAGTGAGGCGGCCCGGTGCGCGAGCGAGTGATCGCGCCCCAGTGTCTCTTCCACCGCCTGCCGGCTCTCACGATAGCCGGCGCGGTCGCGCCACATGCCAGTCAAAATCTGCCGGAACGGCTGCGGGTGGACCAGATACAGAAGGTCCCGGTTGAGGCTGCCGCTTTCCAGTTGATACCGAAACGCTTCGGACAGGCCCTTTGCGGCGCGCAACTGACCCCGCGTGGCAGCCTGGCGGACCGTGGCGGCGACAGCGCAGACCGCCTCGCGCGGGTCGAACTCTTCCAGAATTTTCGTCACCGCGATCACCGGCGCCAGCAGGCCCGCGCTGCCGGCCCGCCTGGCGAGTTCCAGATCTCCACCCGCGGCGGCAACCAGAGGACACAACAACTGCAGGTCCGCAAGATCGCGCACCGAGCTTTCCACCGAGAAGTTGTCGCGGACCGTGTGGTGGGCCGAAAGCAGAAAGGCATCCACTGGATGGACCACCGGAACCGTGGCGCCCCCCAGGACCACCGGGACCGCTCTGTCGAGCAATTCGGGATTCGTTAGTCCGCTGCTGCCGAGTTCCCAGTGAAGATCGATTTCGCTGTCCCCGGGCCCGTGCAGCGCCACGGCGCGGTTGCCCGCGAACCCCGGCGCATTTTCCACAAAACGCACGTATTGCGCGAAGGATTCCCCGGAACGGCGCTCGAAACCTGCGGCGGCAAGACAGGCCAGTGCGGCGCCGAGTTGATCTTCTGAAATAATCAGATCCGCGTCTCCCAAAGAGCGGCGGCGGGGCGAACCATAAAGAATCGCGATGGCCGCAAGCCCTTTGAAAGCCGCCACCCGGATTCCGCACCGTTCCAGCGCGCGGATCGCTTCCACTCCCTTCGCCATGCGAAAGGCCGACTTTCCGAAGGCTTCGATAGCGGCGCGGCGCAGAGGAAAGGCTTCCGGGCAGGGCAATTCCGCTTCCATCGACGTCACGCGTTCGCTCAGCTGCGGGACCACCCGCCACACGCCGGCCCGGGAGACGACCTGCGGCCACGCCTGCGCCTCCCCGATGCGGACCATGGCGGCCCCGGCGCGCGCTTTAGAGGCAAGCAGAACTTCCGCCATCATCCCGTCCAGCTGATTATTTTCACGGGAAATGCGCACTTGTTTTTAATATTACAACGCGGAAACAAACCGCAGGCGCTTCTCCGCCACGTTGGACAAGTCTCTTCCGCGTCAACATCTCTGTGGCACTGGCGCTCGAGTACGAAGAAGTTCTCAAACGCGCCAACCTGCTTCCGGGGCTGAGCGCAACTGAAATCGACGGGTTCCTGGATTATCTTTTTCAAGTCTGCAACCTGGTGCCTTCCGTCCGCGCGGCACGCCCGAGGCTGTCCGATCCGGACGACGAAATGATTCTCGCTCTGGCGATTCAAATCGGCGCAACAATCCTTACGTACGATAAGAGAGACTTCGTGGGAGCGGTTGAGCGAGCCGTCGAAGTAGTGACGCCGGCGGAATTCCTGAACTTCCGGAGACAGACAAATTGAGCTTCAGCATCAACATTCCCGGCGATCTCGACCGGCAGGCACGAGAGATTGCCGACCTGCAACACGCGACCGTGGACGATGTCATCGCCTCGGCATTCGCGGAACAGGTGGCCTCATGGGAGCGACTGAAGCAGAGAGCAGCCCGCGGAAGTCGCGAGACATTCCTCAAAGTGCTTGATCACGCGGCCGACGTTGAGCCCGAGGAGCACGACCGAATCTGAGTCCAGTTCGACGACCCAGTGGCATTCTGAAACTGTTTAACAGACAATCCCGCTATGGAACCCGGCCGAGTTCCTGCCTCCTTGAGAGGCTTGGATGGCGACCTCGTCTTCGCTGTGACAAGTTTCAGGGTCCTGCTCCCTAGGGCAAAGGACGCTTTGTTGGGGGAGACCTTTAGGGGGAACCGACAAAGCAGAGTCCTGCTGCCCGCCGGGCGCAGTGTTTTGACCCGAAGCCAGAGCCAACCGAAACGGGCCTGAAATCAGGAGCGGCGAGTTGTAAGAATCGAATGTTGATTCGGTGTAACCCCGAAAGAAGCGACGAGGCACGAAAACAGGAACGGCGGGGCCGGAATCTATCGGGAAGAACTGGGATTGGGTTGGCGTCGGCAATTTGGAGGCGGACGCGCAAGGCTGTGGGTGCGTAAATGATCGCTGCCGGCCAGGGCAGACGGTGACCCACGGAGCCGCTATGGTGAACAGGAACATGGCACGCCCGCCGGCGGGTTCCGGACTCCACCGCTCTCGCTGGACTCTCCTTAGCGAGCCTGGTAGTCCGGCACAGAGAGACGCAGAAGCACGCCATCGCGACCGCATTCGGCGCATCGCTCCGATGAATCACTACGCGCAAGGACGGCGTAATAATCGGCCACTCCATCTGTCTTCGATCATGTGAGCCAGTATCTTCAATACGCATTCCGGTCCATCGCCCGCCAGCCAGGCCTGGCCCTCGCGACGGTTCTTACCCTGACGCTCGGACTCGGCCTCAATGTCGGCGTCTTCACCGTGATCGATGGTCTCCTGTTTCGTGCGCGGGTAGAGCGGGATCCCGCCTCCTTCGTTCATCTCTCGCCCGAATACCGCTACGATCACCCCGCCCGGGACACCGCGTGGTCGATATCGGTGAAGGATTACCGGGCGTTCGCGGCAGGCGCCCGCACGCTTTCGGACCTTGCGGCATGGAACACGGCGCGGGTGACAGTCGGGCGCGAAGAGAATTCGATCCTGGGGATGCTGGTCACCGGCAACTTCTTTCGGGTCTATGGACAGGTATTGCCTGTCGAAGGGCGCCTGTTTACAGATGATGAGTGCTCGCCGGGCAACGGCAGGCACGTGGTGATCGTGAGCGAAGAGTTCGTGAAGACCCGGTTCGGCGACAGTTCAACCGTAACCGGCAGAACTCTGACGTTGAATCGGATCCCGTTCACAATAATCGCCGTATTGCCCGCGGGCTATGCCGGGCGGGTGCGCGGCCCGGGCATCTGGATTCCGTGGTCGGCTCAGCCTCTGTTCTACGATAGCCGCAATTTCTTTCACGCGGACTCGGAGCGCTGGCTCACCGTGGAAGGGCGGCTCAGGCCAGGGCGTTCGCGTTCCGAAGCGACGGCCGAACTCGCGGTGATTGCGGCACAGCAGGACCAACTCGAACCTGGCCGCAAGACCACGCTCCTTGTCACCAATGGTTCGTTCGCGGAGGAGCCCTCGATGCGAGGCCTGATTTTCTGGATGGCGTCGCTTGTGATGGGCGCGCTGCTTCTGATTTTGCTCATCGCCTGCACGAATGTCACGGTGCTGCAACTATCACGGGCTGTGGAACGCCGGCGCGAAATGGGCATTCGACTCGCTCTGGGCGCGCCGCGCGCCAGACTGGTGCGCATGCTGATGGCCGAGATTCTGATGCTGAGCTCAGTCGCCAGCGGGCTGAGTCTTTGGGTCGCCTGCCAGTCGCCGGCTTTGTTTAAGAAGATCCTCGCCGCCTCGCCCAACGTGCCGATGCTTCAGATGCAGCCGGATCTCCCCGTTTTCGGCTATTTATGCCTGGCTGCGCTGGCGTGCGCCGCCGTGGCCGGTCTCTCGCCGACAGGCGAATCGCTCCGGGTCGATCTGATGGGTTCCATGAAGGCGGCCGATGCGGTGTCGGGCACGGGCGGTAAGCGCATCCACAGTTTCCTGATCGGCGCACAGGTGGCAATGAGCATGACCCTGCTGGTTGGTGCGCTGCTTTTCCTGCGCGCGCAGCAAAGAATGTTCAGTTCCGATCCCGGCTTCGGGAACCGCAATGTGCTCTCCCTATCGCTGCGCAAGGGCGTGGATGCCACCGCGGCAGCAATCGGGATCGGAGGGATTCCGCAGGTGAAAAGTGTGGCCACGGGCTCGCCTTTAGGTCTGGGTGAATTCGGCAACGATCTGGAAGAGGTAAGGACCGGCGGGCAGCAGCCCGGCTCGGGGAAGAAGAGCCGGGTGAGCACTGTTTCCAGTAACTATTTCGAGACCCTGCGGATCGGTTTCCTGCGCGGACACACCTTTCGAAGTCCCGGCGAAACGGTGGTGTCGCAAGCCCTGGCGGAACGACTCTGGCCGGGAAGGGACCCGCTCGGAGAGACCGTCCAGCTGTCCGGCGGTGTCGCGCTTGTCGTCACGGGTGTAACACGCGATCTCCAGGCAGAGCATGCGGGAATGGCCGACGGACCTGTTCTTTACCGTTGGGACGGTGCGGGTTCGCAGGCGGATTCGCTGGTCGTCCGCTTTGAAGGTAACTCCCACGACGTTGCAGTCCGGGTGCGCGATGTGGTTCGCCGGTTCGATCCCGATATCAACGCCCTCCCGAAGACGCTTCGCAACCTGATGGATGAGGACGCGGAAAAAGTGAGCGTCTTTGCGCGCCTGACCGGCGTGCTGGGCCTGCTGGCGCTCTCGCTTTCAGCCCTGGGGATTTATGGAGTCGTCGCGTTTGCCGTCAGCCGGCGAACCAAAGAGCTTGGCATCAGGATGGCGCTTGGCGCCACGCGATCGATGATTGTGCGCTCGGTATTTACTGTGGGCTTTCGGCCCATAGCTTTCGGGCTCGCCGCGGGTGTCGCGCTCGCCTTTGCCGTCGGGGAATCTCTGGCGCGATTTATGAGCCTGACGCCCGTTCCTATCGATTCACGGGATCCGCTCACCTTTGCGATTGTTATATGTTTGCTGGGGTCAGTTTCGATTCTCGCGATGCTGAAACCTTCCCTGCGCGCCGCTGCCCTCGATCCAGCCAGGGCTCTGCGCGACGATTAACGCCGAGAGGGTCCTCAAGGGCAATATTCGTGGGAAAGGGCGCAATACGAAGTTAAGAAAGGGTGGGTCGTCCTGGCCGCATTAAGGATTACCTGTCGGGTTACCCACTCCGGTCGTGTAGCGGGGGCTTGGTCCATCGTTTTGAAAGTTCAGTTGTTCCGCGCCTGATTCACCGGCGCTGACACGCCTGTTCCGCAATAGCGGTAGTGTTTTCACACTATCGCAATCGCCCCCGAGTCCGTGTTTAACTCGATCTTTGACGCTTGCCACGCCGGGTGCGCCGCTCCAAATGAATCTCTCCGTTCCACGGAATCAGCCCTTGGCTCACGCCTTAGAATCCAGCCCATCAGTCTGCTCCGGGCCGACCCGAACCGCGCTATGCGGCATCCTTCTCGTCGCCGCCGTACCGTTGCTGGCTCAGGCTCAGACCATCGACGATGGCTTTCTGGTCGCGAGGCGCACGCTGTTCACAGGGAATCTCTACACGCACGACAGCTGGGACGAATACTGGGAAGGCCGTCTGAAGCGCTCGAACGGCAATCTCGGGCGCGTCAGCACACAGACCAACATCTGGTATGCCGATTACGGTGTTAACGACCGGCTGAATCTGATCGCGGCCGTGCCGTTTATCTGGACCCATGCCAGCCAGGGCGTGCTGCACGACATGAAAGGGCTCCAGGATATTACGGTGGCGGCCAAATACAACTTTCTGGAAAAGCGTCTGGAGAAGCACGGCTCGGTGCGGGCCTTTGCCGTGGTCTCCGGCACTTTCCCGCTGACGAATTATGAGCCGGATTTTCAACCGCTCTCCATCGGCAACCAAAGCCAGCGCGTTTCAGGCCGCTTCACGCTGAATTATGAGGCGGACCGGGGATGGTTTGTCAACGGCTCCTCCGCCTTCACGTGGCGCGACAGCGTGACGCTTGACCGGCCTTACTATTACACCGACGGCCACCTCTTCCTGACCGATGTGGTTGATATGCCGGATGTGTTCGACTACGTGGTGAGCGGCGGCTGCCGCAAACGCGTAAGGATGGCGAACGTCTTCTTCTCGCAGCAGAGGACGCAGGGTGGAGGCGAAATCCGGCGCCAGGACATGCCGTTCATCTCCAACCACATAAATTATTCCAGGGTTGGCGCCACGCTGATGTATCCGGTCCCCAAACTGGAGAATCTTGCCTTCCAGTTCGCGTTCGGCTACACGGTGGATGGCCGCAACGCGGGGCAGAGCACCACCTATACGACGGCCCTGCTCTACACACTGCACTTCCGCGGCAGCAACACCAGAGGAACGCCCCGATGAGACCCCCGTGTATTTGTTGGTTTGCAACCGCCCTGATGGCGTGCGCGACGGCGCTGCCCTCCCTGGCGGCGACAAACGATGCCGACGCTGGCAGCTGGCAGATGATCGTGCTGAGCGGCCCGGGCCAGATTCCGGTGGCCGCTCCGGCGCCGGTGAGCGACGCGGGCTATCAGGCGGAACTGGCGTCCGTGAGAGCCGCCCAGGCTCGCCTCACCACCGCGCAACGGCAGGCGATCACGTACTGGAGCGGAGGCGGCGTGGTGCGCTGGAATCAGATCCTGCTCGAACTGGTGGCGCGCTCCGATCTGCCGCCCGAACCCAATGCGGACGGCACCTACTCGTTTCCGGATGCGGCCAATCCGTTCGCGTTTCCGCAGTTCCCGTTCGCCAATCCGCCCTATGCGGCGCGCTCTTACAGTTATGTCGCGGTGGCGCAGTATGAGGCGCTGAAGGCCGCCTGGTATTACAAATATCTGTACAATCGCCCTTCGCTGTCGAAGACGGACAGCGGAATTCAGGCGCTGGCCCCGGTCAACGACCTGCCGTCGTATCCGTCGGAGGATGCGGTGCTCTCCGGCGTGACCGCCGCGCTGCTGAAGATCCTGTTCCCGACGTCGATCGATGAAATCAACCAGAAGGCCGCGGAACAGCAACAGTTCGCGCTGCTTTCCGGCAGGGCCACGGCGAGCGATATCGCGGCAGGCGTGGCTCTTGGTCAGGCTGTGGCCGCGGTTTTCGCGGCGCGCGCGAGCACGGACGGGCTGAGGGCAGCCACCGGCACGGCCGCGCAGTGGCAGGCGCTGGCAGACGCGGCGGTGGCGCGGGGAGAGATTCCGTGGAAGAGCCAGGAGACACCGCCCCGGCCGCCGATGCTGCCATTTTTCGGCAACGTGAAGGCGTGGATGATGACGCCGGCGGACATTCTCAAAGAGCGGCCCGGTCCCCCGCCCTCTTCGACATCGGCACAGATGGCGAAGGAGACGGCGGAGGTGAAATCCACTATCGAACATCTGTCGCGTGCGCAGCTGGCGATCGCCACCAAGTGGGCCGATGGCGCCAGTTCGCCCACGCCGCCTGGCCATTGGAATTTCATCGCGGAGACTTACGTGACGAATGCGCACTTTACTGAAGTGCGCGCCGCGCGGGCTTTCGCGCTGCTCGATATGGCTTTGCACGATGCCGCCATCGGCTGCTGGGACGTGAAGTACGCGTATTTCAATCCCCGGCCCATGCAGCTCGATCCGCGGATCAAAACGGTGATCGGTCTTCCGAACTTTCCGTCGTACACGTCGGGGCACTCCACCTTTTCAGCCGCCGCTAGTGCGGTGCTGAGCTACGTGTTCCCCGGCGGCGCAGCTTACTTCAGCGCGCAAATGCAGGAGGCGGCGATTTCCCGTCTTTATGGGGGCATTCATTCCCGGTCCGACATCGATGTCGGCCTCGACCACGGCAACCGCATCGGCGGCTATACCGTGAGATTCGCCCAGCGTGACGGCGCGGATGCAGCGGCTGGCGCCACGGCGAATGCGGTTCGGATACTGGACGGCGCGAGCTTCCACTCGCCGGTCTCGCCGGGCAGCGTGGCGGCGGTGTTCCAGACCGGTCTTGCGGCGGACCTGCATGTGGCGGCGGGAGTTCCGCTGCCCAATACACTCAGCGGAGTTTCCATGACATTCAACGGTTCCATGCCCGCGCCGTTGTTCTCCACGGCGCCGAACCAGGCGAACATTCAGATTCCCTGGGAACTGCGCGGGCTGGCGTCGGCCACGCTGACGGCGACCAGCGCCAACGGTTCGAGCGCGACCTTTCAGGTGCCACTGGCGGCGTTCGCGCCAGCGGTCTTCAGCGTCAATCAACAGGGGACGGGCCAGGGGCTGGTCACGCTCGCCAACAGCCGCGCGCTGGCGGCGCCGCCCGGAAGCGCCGGAGCGGCGGAGTCGCGCGCCGCGGCGAAGGGCAGCTTCATCACCGTCTATTGCGTGGGCCTGGGTGAAGTGAACAACCCGCCGGCAACGGGCGCGGCGACGCCGGATGCCTCATCCACCACGCGTTCCGCTGTCTCTGTCCTGCTGAACGGCGTGAGCGTTCCCGCGGCGTTCGCGGGGCTGGCGCCCGGGTCCGTCGGTCTGTTTCAGGTGAATGTGCAGATACCGGACACCGCGCCCGCCGGCGACGCGATCGCGTTGGCGCTCAGCGTGGGCGGCGTGATCTCGAACACCGTGACCATTGCGATTCAATAGCCCCCGGGCTGTAAACGAATGAAAATACTTCCGGCACTTCTCTTACTGGCTGTTCCCGCGTTCGCGCAGGACACCACCGGAATTCTGGAGGGACGCATTACCGATCCTTCCGGCAGTTCCGTGCCCGGCGCAACGGTTCGCCTGACCAATGCCGCAACCGGCTTCACGCGGACACAGCAGACTCTCCGCACGGGCAGCTATCATGCCGCGCTGCCTCCGGGTGAGTACGACCTGACCGTGGAAGCGTCGAATTTTGCGCTCTACACAAGAAAGGCCGTGCTGCTGAGCGTGAGCCGGACGGCCCGCATCGATGTGGCGCTCACGCTGGCGAGAGACAAAGACAGCGTCACGGTCAACGCCGAAACGCCGCTGGTGAATACCAGCTCCAATGAGCTGGGCAATGTGGTCAGCAGCCGTGAGTTGACGGACTTGCCCCTTGACGGACGCAATTTCACGCAGCTCGGGTTGCTGCAGCCCGGCGTGGCGCCGATCACAGCCGGCCTGGCGGCGGCGGGCGGCTCCCTGCGCGGCGGTCAGGCATATGCGGTGGACGGGCAGCGCCCGGAATCGAATAACTATCTGCTGGACGGAGTCACCAACGTGAACCGCGTGGACGGCGGTTTCGCGCTGAAGACGCCGGTGGACGCCATTCAGGAGTTCCGGATTCTCACGCAGACTGCTCCCGCGGAATACGGCGGGACCAGCGGCGCCACCACCACGGTGATCACGCGTTCCGGGACCAATGCTTTTCACGGCGCGTTGTATGAGTTCCTGCGGAATGACGCGCTCGACTCCAGAAACTTCTTCGCGAAAGCGGTGGAGCCGCTGAAGCAGAATCAGTTCGGAGGCACGCTGGGCGGTCCGCTGCGAAAGAACAAAGACTTCGCTTTCGGGTATTACGAGGGCTTCCGCAACGTGCAGGGGGTAACGCAATCGGCCACCGTGCCAAGCGACGCGGAGCACAAGGGCGATTTCTCCGGCCTGCGCGATCCGCAAACCGGGCAGCCCGCGCCGCTCATCAACTACTTCACGGGAATGCCGTTCCCCAACAACATCATCCCCGCGCCTGCCATCAGCCCGGTTGCCGCGAAGCTGGCGCAGTTCTATCCGCATGCGAATGCCGGCCCGAATCTCTTCATCACCACGCAGAACCGGCGAAATCAGACCGACCAGGGCGGACTCCGCCTCGATCATCTGTTCCGCGAGACGGATCAGCTGGCTTTTCACTACGAGCATTCGCAAAGCTCCAATGTGGATCCGCTCTCGGTGGCCGGCGCCAACGTACCCGGCTTCCCGGTGGGTGAAGACCTGAGCACGCATTCGGTCTCCCTTTCCGGGACGCATCTGTTCAGCAGTTCCGCGGTGAACATCTTCCGGGCGGGCTTCTTCCGCAACGGGTTCAATACGGACAATCCTCTGAACCGGACGTCACCGCGCGACCTGGGCTTCAATTACGACAGTTCGCTGCCTGCCGCGAAGGGGACGCCGTTCTTCATCGTCAGCGGCTATGCCAGCATCGGCGATCCGATCACCGGGCCGCGCGATACCACGCAGAATACTTACGAGGCGCAGGATTCTTATGCGAAGACCGCGGGCGCGCACAGTGTGAAGCTGGGCGTCGAATTCCGGCGCAACCAGATCAACATGACCGAAGGCATCGCTTCGAATGGCTTCTTCGTGTTCGCCCCGTTCCCCGCCAGCGATCCGTTCGCGAGCTTTCTGCTGGGTTTCCCGGTGGTGTTTTTTCAGGGCGGCGGTGACTTCAACCGCGGCCTGCGCAATATCGATTTCGGCGCCTACGCGCAGGATGAATGGCGCGTCACGCCGCGCCTGACTGTCAACTACGGCCTGCGCTGGGAACTCAGCACGCCGTTCACGGATATCCGGAATCGTATGAACGCGTGGGCTCCCGGCAGGCAGTCGCAGATTTATCGAAATGCTCCCGCCGGTTTGCTTTTCCCCGGCGATCCGGGCGTGCCGGACGGAATCGCGCCGATATACGGGAAAGCGTTCATGCCCCGCGTGGGTATTGCCTGGGATCCCGCGGGCAAAGGCAAGACCTCCGTTCGCGCGGCCTTTGGAATTTTTTATGACTCGTTCACGAACGGCGTGGGCGGCCCTTTGCAGGCGCCGCTGAGCGCACTGCCCTGGACGCAGGCGCGCCAGTTGAGCGCGCCGGTGAACTTCACCGATCCGTGGGGAGGACAGAATCCGTTCTCACTCTCTTCGTTCCCCCAACCGACCACGGTGCTGACGGTGGAGAGCGGTATGCGGCCGCCTTACGCGCAGAACTGGAACCTCTCCGTGCAGCAGTCGCTGGCAAGCAGTCTGCTGCTGGACCTGCGCTACATCGGCAACAAGGGGACACGGCTGCCACGGCTGATCGAAGGCAACCCCGCCGTTTATGGGCCGGGCGCGACAGCCGATAACGCCGACCAGCGGCGCCTGTATGCCGGTTGCCACGGGACAGGCGGGCCATGCGATTTCGGCTCCGTCGGCCTCATCGCGGATTCCACGAATTCCACTTACCACGCCGCGCAGGCGGCCCTTTCCCGGCGTTTCGCGAACGGTCTCGCGTTCCTCGGCTCTTATACGTTTTCGAAGACGCTGGACTATGTGTCCACGTTTAACGTGTCGGGGTCCGCGCCGCGTCTGGTGGCGGGCGAGAACGATCTGGCGCAGAATCCGTTCAACCTGAATGCGGAGCACGGGCCTTCCATTTTCGACGCGCGCCACCGGTTCGTGTTCAGCGGAAGCTATGCGTTGCCGGGCCCGCATTCTTCCCGCGGAGCCATGAAAGCCGCGCTGGACGGGTGGCAGCTGAACGTGATTGCAAACCTGAACTCAGGGACGCCTTTTACGGTTTACGACAGCGCCAATGTCGCGCTGCAGGGAAGTTCACCGGAGATCACGGGCTTCTATTCCAGCCGGCCCGATCTGATCGCGAACCCCAATGCGGGGCCGCACACGCCGGATAGCTGGGTGAGCCGCGCGGCCTTCCGCCGCCTGAATCCCGTGACTCAGGCCGGACAGTTCGGGAGCGAGGGACGCAACGCGATCCGGGGGCCCGGCACGGGCAATGCCGATCTTTCGCTGCTCAAGAGTTTCGCTCTGCGCGAGAACTGGCGGCTGCAGTTCCGGGCGGAGTGCTTTAATGTGGTGAACCACGCTAACTTCGGACTGCCGGAAAACGACCTGGCGTCTCCGAACTTCGGCCGGGTGCTGGAAGCGGGTTCGCCCCGCGTCTTTCAATTTGGGCTCAAACTGGTGTACTGATGACTGAAGACATAAAACGCGGACCTGGCATGAAGCCGATGTTTCTTCCGGAAGTGGAGGGCTGCGACAAACCCTCACCCTACACAGCGCTGATCCGGGATAAACAGGACGCCGGGGCGGAGTATCCGCAAATCTGGCACATGTTCGCATTCCTGCCGAAGGCGACCGAGCATCTGGCGCGGTTCACGCAGGAGATTTTGCGCGGGCCCGCGCCCTTGAGCCCGGGAATGCGCGAACTGATCGCGGCCTTCACGTCTTATCGCAATGACTGCCCGTTTTGAACGAAGTCCCACGCCGCAGTTGCGGCGGAATTGCTGGGCAGCGAAGAACTGGTTTGGGGCGTGCTTCGCGACCTGGAGACATCGGGCATGGATGAGAAGCACAAGGCGCTGTTCCGCTTTGTTCGAAGGGTAAATGAGGAGTCGCCGAAAATCACGGCAGATGATATGAAGCCACTGCATGCCGAAGGCTGGGACGACGAGGCGATCTACTTCGCCATTACCGTTTGCTCCCTGTTCAATTTCTACAACCGGTGGATCGACGCCAGCGGCGTGCACGCCTTATCGGAGGAAGCTCATCGCGAGGGAGGACGGAGGACCGCCCTGCATGGCTACTCCCGCAGTTAGCGCATTTCGCGCGGAGTCCCGCGAGGGATGGCGCGTTGTGCTGGCGGCGTATTTCGGGGTGATGGTGAGTTTCGGGTCGCTGCTGGTCTTCAGCTTCGGCACGTTCCTGAAGCCGCTGAGCAGCGAGTTCGGATGGACACGGGAGGCGGTCTCCGCTGCGTTCGGCTTTGCGGCGCTGACGGTGGCGGTCTGCTCGCCTCTGCTGGGGCGGCTGCTGGACCGCAGTTCCGGGCATGGCGGACCGCGCACCGTGATTCTGCCGTGTATGGCGGTCTTTGGGGTGGGATTCGCCTCGCTGGGGTTGCTGACGGGCCATATCGCGCAGTTGTACGCGACGTTCGTGCTGCTCGGGATAGTGGGGAACGGAACCACGCAGATGGGCTATTCAAGGGCTGTTTCGACGTGGTTCGAACGCCGCCGGGGATTCGCGCTGTCCCTTGTGATGGCGGGCTCGGCCACGGGCGCGATGATTTTCCCGCCGCTGGCGCAGGCGCTGATCGACACGACGGGGTGGCGGAATGCTTACTTTTTGCTGGGCGGCGTGGTGTTGCTGTTCGGCCTGCCGCTGACGTTTTTGTTCGTGCGGGAACGGGGGAGCATGAAGGCCGCCGCGGAGGGCGCGGGCGAGACGATGAGATCGGGCGCGACGGTGGGCGAGGCGGTTCGCACGCGCGCGTTCTGGCTGCTGCTCGCGACCTTGTTTCTGGGCTCGCTCAGCGTCAACGGCGCCATCACGCATCTCTCGCCGCTGTTGACAGACCGCGGGATTAGTCAGCAGCAGGCGGCACTGGTGGCGTCGGCCCTGGGATTATTCAGTTTTGGCGGCAGGCTGGTGACGGGCCAGTTACTGGACCGGTTTTTCGGGCCGAGAGTAGGTTTCTGCGTGCTCGGCGCGGCGGCCGGGGGGATACTTCTGTTGGGGTCGGTGGCGACTTCCGCGTCCGCGCTGGTGGCAGCCGCGCTGATCGGCCTCGGTATGGGGGCGGAGGCGGATCTCACTCCTTATCTGCTTTCGCGGTACTTTGGGCTGCGGGCGTTTTCGACGTTGTATGGTTTCTCGTGGACGGCTTATGCGGTGGCGGGCGCGCTGGGCCCCGTGCTGATGGGCCGGGCCTTCGATCTCACTGGCTCTTATGCTTCCCTGCTGAGCCTGCTTTCGGTTTCGACGCTGGCTTGTGCCGCCCTGTTTCTGGGGATGCCAGAGTATCCCGTCGCTGAAACCGCGGGCCAGACTGCCAAAGGTTAGCTTTTCAGTACCCTGCGAGGTTGTAGCGCAGTGACATCTCAAATCCGCGACCCATATCTGCTTCTCTGCTGATGCCCCGCGCTGATACTCGGCGTGTCCTCAAGCCTTTTTGGGTGCGGTGTATCGCCCGTGTCAGAAAAGCTCGCGATCATTTGAACACGAATCGGAAACGACTCGAAGGAGGCGGCCTAAGGTACTGATTTTACAGAAAATTCAAAAGGTAATGCGAACTGACCTTCTGTTTAAAACTGCAAGCCAAAATCAACGCTAACTTATTGATTTTAATGGTGCGCCCGGCATGACTCGAACATGCGACCTTCTGGTTCGTAGCTACCTGACTTCAGCTATATTATTGATTCTTTAGACCCTCCTTCGGCCACATGCTGTTTCTTCGGCCTGTTCGGCGCTTTTTGAACACAATTCTGAACACAACTTCGTTTCGACGGCCTGTTTTGGCTGGGGCTGGAAGACCATGTTGAAACATGCTGGTGCCATCGCTCGTCAAGTATTTCAGGATAGTCTCTTCGAGCCCCCGCTGCCACCCCGCACGGAACTCCGACTGGATGCGGTCGTACCAATCCGCGAACGTCGCGAGTCCGGCACTCAAGATGTCTCGTTCGGCGCCCGCCCGTTCATCCTGTGCGGGCTGCCGATCCGGCGGCTTCCAAGTGGCACTCTGACCTACACCCGTCGCAACGAAGTTCTTCCTCGAAGTCGTCGGCCACCCGGAGTTCGGGGTTCCGTTCGGTCAGGATCGGCTGGTGCTCCTCTGGCTGGCGACCCAGGCAGTGCGCAAGCAGAACCCGGTTGTGGAATTCGAAAGCGCCGCCGAGATCCTCAATGACTGGCGGTTGCCCACCAACGGCGAATACTATCGCCGGCTGGCGGACTCGTTTAAACGGGTGTTCGCCAGTACCATCTTCTTTGGCACCAGGGAGGACCGCCGGGGATCGGAGGTCTGGAATTGCAGCAGAGTTCAGTTCTTCGACCATGTTCGGCTTTGGTTCAGAGACGAGGGCGGGACAAAGGGCCGTCAGCGAGAGAACCTGGTCACACTGTCAGATCCCTTTTGGCGGGAGCTAAAGGAGCATCCGATTCCGGTTGACGCCGCCGTAGTGCGAGTGCTGGCGAACAATCCGGGCTGCCTCGACCTGTACACCTGGCTTACCTGGCGCTGCTACCGGGCGAAGGGTACGGAACGCGTTCCCCTGTTCGGGCCGTTCGGGCTGGCCGCTCAGCTCGGCGTGCAGGAGTATGCACGTGAAAGAAAGTTCCGGGAACGGATTCAGGGCTGGCTGAAGCTGGTTCGGATCTACTGGCCCGAGTGTCCGGCCACGGTGTCGCGAGATGGCGGCTCTCTCGAACTGGCACATCGCGAAGCGATCAACCCGACGTGGGAAGCCCGCAACCTGGACAGGCAGGTGGATAATCTGCAAGACAGCCTGCCGAACTCACCGAGAGCAGTACCTTAACGTTGAGGGACATCGTTGCGTCAGATCATCCTCGATACGAACGTGTTAGTGGCCGCTCTGCGGTCACGCCGCGGGGCCGCGCAGGCGCTTCTCCGGCAGGTTGGGCAAGGGCTCTTCGGCGTCAACATCTCCGTGGCACTGGCGCTCGAGTCGGAGGAAGTTCTCAAACGCGCCAACCTGGTTCCGGGGCCGAGCGCGACGCAGATCGATGGATTTCTGGACTATCTTCTTCGGGTCTCCAATCTGGTGCCTTCCGTCCATGCGGCGCACGCCCGAGGCTGACCGATCAGAGACTTCGTGGGAGCAGCTGAGCGAGGCATCGAAGTACTGACGCCCGCGGAATTCCTGAACTTCCGAAGGCAGGCAAATTGAGCATCAGCGTCAACATTCCCGACGATCTTTACCGGCCAGCAAGAGAAATTGCCGACGCGCAACAGCTGTCCGTGGATGATGTTATCGCCTCCGCATTCGCGGAACAGGTGGCCGTGTGGGATCGGCTGAAGCAGAGAGCAGCCCGCTGGAGCCGTGATACTTTTCTCGAAGTACTTGATCAGGCGCCCGACGTGGAACCCGAAGAAGCACGACCGAATCTGAAGGTCCGGCTCGACGATCCAATGGATTCTGAAACTCTTGCAGACAATCACGCTATGAAACCCGCTCAAGTTCGTGCCTCCCGCCAAATTCCGGTATCGGCATTCTCCGGGCTCAAGTTCCGGATCGCGATCGGGGAGCTTCCGACTACGAAAGACTAGGTTGAATTTGAACAGATGCAGCTTCCCGCAGCCTCAATAGAAGGCCCAGGTTGCCCCAGCCCTCTTCTTTGCTTCAAGCTGCAAGTTGACCTGACCCTGTCGTTTTCTTACGGTTCGCCGTTAATGCTGACGGCAATCTCAGCAGCAGTGTTGTTCGAAGACCCCCAGACCACGTTGCTGGCCACGACCGCGCTGCCCCATACCAAGTTGCTGCCCACAACACTTTCGATCCCACGCGACATTTGGCCCGTTCGCGCCCTGCAGCGTTGCACTGCCACGATAGAGCAGTAGTTTCAAATGGACGCGGCGCGCACTGGCTTTCTACCAGAGTCCAACTGTAATTCCATTATCTGGGACGATACTGCGTGATAGTGGCACACTCGGCGAGGCACTGGATCCAGCCGACGTCCCCGTCACCGGCGTCAGCCCCCACACCCTTGGTATCAACCAGCTCGCGGAGCAGATCATGCCGGCAGGGAAAAGGAGAACACCGTGCCCACGCCCTCTTCACTCGTGGCCCAAATGGTTCCGCGCTGCCGCTCAACAATCCGTCTGCAAATCGCCAGCCCGATGCCCGTGCCTGCGCAATCCTTAGAGTGCAGCCGTTTGAAAACGCGGAAGATCTGCTCGGCATATTCCTGCGCGAACCCGATGCCGTTGTCGCGCACCGAAATCACCCACTGGCGTCCGTTCCGTTCCGCGGCGATCTGTATCTCGGGCACGCAATTTGGCTTATTGTATTTCAGTGCGTTTCCGATGAGATTCTGAAAAATTTCAGCAAGCTGGCGCGCGCTGGCGTCCACTCGCGGGAGGGGGTCAGCAACTATTCGGGCGCCGGTTTCCTGGATCAGGCCACCCAGATTCCCCAGCGCAACCTGCAGCGCGGCGCTGCATTCGGCGCCCTGTGTCTCCGATAGTTCTTCTACCCCTGCTAGAGCATAGGCCAGCAGGTCCTGAATAAGTAACTGCATGCGCTTGATACCGGAGGATATATGTTCGGTGAATCTGGCGGCTTCCTCATCCACATGGGGGCTGAGCTTGCGGGTGAGCAGTTGCGTAAACACCATAACGGTGCGGAGGGGCTCCTGCAGATCGTGACTGGCCGCGTACGCGAATTCCTTCAGATCGTTGTTGGCGCGCTGCAGTTCGGCTTCCGCATAGCTGCGCTCGCGGATTTCCGCCTCCAGTTTCCGGTTCAGCGCGTCCGCCACTTCAGCCGTCTCATGCTGCCGAAGTGACGTCAGCAGCAGCGCCTCATTGACCGCGCGCAGATGCCGGCCGAAGGCTATGGATTCGGTCACCTGCAGCACGATTCCGATGCGGCGGCCATCGGCTCCCGCAAGGGAGGATACCACTGAGGACCACGCCGCGGGACCTTCCTGGCCGGCTCTCGTTTCAGCGTGTCCGGTGCGGTAGACCGAATCGAAAAGCGCGGTCAGTTCCGGGGATATGGGGACGCTTTCAGCAAGCTTTCGGTTCAGAAGCGCGGCCTCGGTATTGCCTGCAAGGATGCAAAAAGCCGGGTTGACATAGCGGACGATGTGAGTCGCCCCCTCGAGCGCAGCCACCGGCAGAGGCGAGCCACGCAGCATGGCCCAGCCCAGTTCAGGAGCGTCGAAATCGGGACTCATGCGTGTGCCGGATGCGTCGTTCATGCCTCACTCCTCGCTGCTTCGCGCTGACTTTTTGGGAATACCGGTGATCAACTGGTCATAGCCGGCGAACCGTTCGCCGATGACCACACCGCGCGAGGAGATTTCGTACTGCCGGATGTCCTTGCTGTGAGCGCCGCCCCGCATTTTGACGACCGTCAGCACCTTGCGGAGCTGCCCGTCGATTTCCACGTACCGCATGCGGATGATGTCATCGGTGAGGAATGAGATGGAATACGTGCTGAAAGGCAGCGCGGTAAACGATTCTTCCATTTCCACCGTGCTGAGGACGGTCACGCCGATTCCGGTAAGCGAGAAAATCATGCGGTACAGGGATTCGCGAAAATCAGCCCGGAAGCCAGGCGCCAGCGCCATCTCAAAGCCGGCCAGCGAATCGATGACCAGCCGCCGGGCGCCGGATTTTCGAACCGTTTCGAGAATCTCCTGCAGGGTTTCATCCACGGAAAGGTCGAGCGGGCGAAGGTAGATGACTTTCAGAGTCCCGCTGTGCAGAGCTTCGTCGAGATCCAGACCGAAAACGCCGGCTCTCGAAGCGTACTCCTCAGGGCGTTCTTCGAATACCGCGACGATGCCCGGTTGGCCTTCCCGTAATCCGGCCGCGATGAACTGGGTGGCAAGCAGCGACTTGCCCGTGCCGGAAGAGCCGGAAATCAACAAACTGTCGCCCTCCGGAATGCCTCCTCCCAGCATTTCGTCGAGTTCCGGAATACCCATGGAAAGGCGTCTGGCGCCCCGGAATTGCTCAGCACGCGAGGTGAGGCCGAGAGTTCTCGAAAATGCCTGTAAGCCGCCTTCGGTAATCCGGAAAGTGTGCAGGCCGGGCACCGAAGCCTGGCCGCGCAGTTTCAGAATCTGCAGTTTACGCACTACCGAATTGCGCTCCACAATCTGATAAAGCCACAAAAGGCCGTCGGCAACCGTGAAGACGGGGTTTTCGCGCATCTCCGCCTCGGCATACTCGCCGATCAGAAATGTGGTAGCTTCCCAACTGGTCAAAAGCAGGCCGAGGCTCTGCACGAACACTTCGACCTGCATTTCTTCGTGGTTCGCTTTGCGGATTACGGTGCGGAAGGAATCCACCACAACGATAGCCGGATTGGCAGCTTCCACTTCCCTGGTGATCTCTTCGAGGATGCCCGCAAGCCCCCTGTCGATCAAAACCTGGCTCAGATTGATGAAGCGGACCGCAGTAATGAGCCGGGAGAAATCGAAGAAACTGTATTGCTGCTGGTACCGCAGCATTTTCAGAGCCGGTTCCCCGAGAACGGTGAAGTAGAGGGCGGGGCGCTCCGGCGTGGCATTTGCGAAAACGAACTGGTGCGCCAGCGTGGTCTTGCCGCAACCGGGAGCCCCGGCGATGATGTTAAAAGAAAATTCCGGCACACCGCCGCCCAGAATCTCGTCCAGACCCGTCACTCCGGTCGGGAGTTTATTGATTTTGACTCGCTCTTGCTGGATCATGGACGCCTCTCTCCATCGGAACTTGCATCGACTCCGGTCATGTCTGGCCAGAGATCCAGAACAATTCGTACTGTCAGCGCTTCACCGATAAACGTGTCCAGAAGCGTGAGCAGTTCGCCTATCAACAGCGCGCCGGCTTCCTGAGAATCGTATCCGGGAAGTTCCGGGAAATTTTGCAGAACTCCGTCCGGCCCCACCTGGACGGGGGCGAGTTCCGGAGCACGCCGTTTTGCCAGCGTTAGTGCACGGGCCAATAACGTGCGAAATCCGGTGGCACCGGCTAGTGTAACGAGGGGCCTGCGGAGCGCTTCGCAAACACGTAAAACAGCGAAGTGATCCGCTCCCGGCGTCGTGTTCTCTGCGGCCGCGCGAACCACTAACCGCTGCGCCAGGTCGCGCATTGCCGGACTATGCCGGCTCATCACAACGCCTCTTTCGACCAATTGCCGGCTCGAATCCGAAGCCGTAAACGGCGCCAGTTTGGTGGCGGTCGCTGACAACTGTTACGTACTTGTCAAAACGCCACTGTGGCAGCGGTGCCTTATCATACCAAACATTCGAAAGTAGATCCGGCTTCGTTACTCCTGATTTTACTGCCCGCGCCGCCAGCAACGACCCGTCGTTTAGAACAATGTTTTAGTCCCAACAGCGGCATGAACACCCAAGCACCCTTGCATTCCATGGTGGCCCTTGCCCTGCAACGTGTAATCGCGAACACAAAAGGGGATCGGCATGACGAAACAGAATGCGGTAGTCGCGGTCTATGCAACTCACGTCGAAGCGGAAGAAGCTGTCAGAGAACTACAGCGTGCCGGTACCGACATGGAATCCTTGTCCATCGTAGGAAAGGGCACTCACACGGACGAACACGTGGTTGGCTATTACAACACCGGCGATCGCATGAAGTACTGGGGCGCGAACGGCGCCGTTTGGGGCGGCTTTTGGGGCCTGCTGTTCGGTTCGGCATTCTTTTCAATTCCTGGATTCGGTCCGCTCCTGCTGGCAGGCCCGGTGGTCGCCTGGGTGGTGGGCGCGCTCGAGAGCGCCGCCCTGCTGGGGGGCGCGAGTGCGCTGGGCGCGGGGCTATACAGCATCGGAATTCCAAAAAACAGCGTTGTTCAGTATGAACTGGCGGTCAGGACAGACCAGTATCTGCTGATGGTAAATGGTTCGGAGTCGCAAGTGGAGAAAGCGCGGGAAGCAATCGATAACACCACTACGGTAAGCGTGGCGACGCACACGAAAGAGCGCGCCGCGGCTCTGGCGTTGTAGAGGTATCGAACCTTGAGGAACATTACCATGCTGACAAATTTAAAAACTTTGAAGGGTTTCGCGATCCACGCCGTGGACGGCGACCTGGGCGTTGCGGATGAATTCTATTTCGACGACGAGACGTGGGCCATTCGGTATGTCACGGTGGAAACGGGCGGTTGGTTGGAAGGGCGGTCTGTGCTCATTTCGCCCTATTCCATCACCGGCGTCGACCGGGATGCCCGCCGGCTGAACGTGTCGCTCACATCGAAGCAGGTGGCGGCTAGTCCTGACATCGACACGCGCGTTCCTGTTTCGAGGCAGCATGAGGCCTCGTACCTCGGGTAGTACGGATATCCGTACTATTGGGGCGGTTCGGACCTGTGGGGCTCCGAGTTTTATCGCGCCTGGTTGCTGGCGGGCGTTGCGTTCCAGCCGGAACTGGCCGAGGCCCGTGCGAAGGCGCAATCAGCCGACTCGCATTTGCGAGGGAGTGATGCCGTACACGGGTATTCTATCGAGTCGTCGGATGGAGACATCGGTCATCTGGTCGGCTTTCTCCTGGATGACGAAACCTGGGCAGTCCGCTATCTGGAAGTGGCGACCCGGAACTGGTGGCCGGGCAAAAAGGTGCTGGTTGCCCCCTCGTGGATTGAGAGCGTGAGCTGGATGGATTCAAAAATACACACTGGTCTTACCCGCGAAGCAATCAGAACCGCTCCGGAGTACGCTGATGGCATCGCCGTGACGCGCCGAATATGGGTGTATCCGGAATTGAGACGCTGATGATCAGTCACGAAGGCGTTGTGTACCAGCGGGACCTGGGTCCCGCCACGGCGATGCAGGCCAGCCGGATGACGCGCTACAATCCCGGCAGGTTGTGGCGGCCCGTGGTGCTGGAGTAATCATGCTCGAAATCCTGCATCGGGAAAAGGACGGTATCGAGGTAATCGACCTGAACGGATCTCTTACGTTCGGCCAGGAAGATCTCGATTTTCGAAACGATCTGGAGCGGCTGCCGGCCGCCGGAAAGACGGGCTTATTACTGAACCTCAGCGGTCTGAGTCAACTCGATGCGACGGGAATTGCCACGATTCTGTTCATTGATGGCAATGTGCGCAAAGCAGGGGGGCGGCTGGCGGTGTTCAACACGAATCCGTCTCATATCGCCCTGCTGCTGGAAGCCCGGCTCGAAACCTCCCTCGACGTTTTTGCGACGGAACGGGAAGCACTCCAGAGCTTTTTCCCCAACCAGAACATACAACCATTCGACGTCCTGAAGTTTGTGCACTCCGCGAAATTGCGGGGCCTGACCACTGCGGCGTCCCGGCGCGGCCCGTCCGCCTGAAGTCTTCACTTTGCGATTGCGAAATACTCGCCGAACACTCCGCACTCACCTCACCGCAACACTTTCCGTCGCTCTGAACGTGACCGAATCTGAATCGTCAGTTGTAATGCTGCGCGCCCGGGGCATTTCGAAACAAATGCCTGAGAACGCCATGGGGAGAAAAAGTACCTGTCATTCGCTGATCCGGAGCATTACCGGCACACAAATCGTACCTATGCAGCCAAATTGTTCCTCTGCCTCTTGCGGGACAAGCCGGATAAGAACTGGACATTCAGTCTCGCGGATCTTCACGAGAGGAAATACCGGACGCGCTTTAAGGCGGCTTACGGTGAGTGTCCTGGCGCAGCCTGCGCAACCGATGCGCCTGGAAAACGCCGAAACAGGTGATACGGAAAAACTTCCGAAGCAGCGGAAGAATCCGTCCGGCGGTGAATAAGCGCCGCAGACCCTTTCAAACGGACCTCCGCGTGCCCTTTCGTTATGTAACAATCGTCATCATTTGCGCACGCTTTTAATCGCCTGCCAGGCCTGGCAGCTTCTCTGCGTCGCGCGCTTTTGATGCCGGTTGCGAAACCGGAAACCCCGCGGGCGCAGTGCATTCAAATTCATGGCAAGATCCACAGTTGCGGTACTCAAAACCGCACCAGCAAGCGTGATCGCCGACTACGGCCGGCTGATGCGTCTGGCTCATTATTCAGACTTCCTGCCAAAGGACAAAGAGACGGCGCTCAAGATCAACATCAGCTGGCAGCGCTTCTATCCCGCCTGTTCCACCACGCCGTGGCAGCTCGAGGGCGTAATTACAGCGCTACTGGAGGACGGCTACAGCCGCGACCAGCTGTACGGCTGCCACAACCGAACCGTCGTAGTGGACGCACGCAAGGGTGAGATCGCAAATAAACACAAACAGGTGCTTGCTAAGTATGGCCTGCGCAACATTCACCTCTATGAGGAAGGCGAAGAATGGACGCACTATGTTCCGAAGGCGAAGATGCTGGCGCTCGACAAAATCTTTCCCGAGGGGATCCGAATTCCGAGGCGCCTGATCGGTTCCAACATCATCCACCTGCCGACCATGAAAACGCATGTATTCACGCAGATGACGGGAGCCATGAAGAACGCCTTCGGCGGGCTCCTGTTTGACAGGCGGCACTGGACTCACGGCGTTATCCACGAAACTCTGGTTGACTTGCTGGCGATTCAAAAAGAAATCCACCCTGGACTTTTCGCGGTCATGGATGGCACCTTCGCAGGTGACGGGCCGGGCCCGCGCTGCATGGTTCCGCTGGTCAAGAACTACATTCTGGCGAGCGGAGATATGGTCGCCATCGATGCGGTAGCCGCGAAAATGATGGGTTTCGACCCGCTTTCCATCAGGTTCATCCGCCTGGCTCACGAACGCGGGCTGGGCTGCGGAGATGTTCGGGAAATCGATGTCGTCGGCGAAGATGTCAGCGGCGTTAATTTCCATTTCGCCGCCCACGAGGACACCTTCGCCAGCCGCGGCCAGAAGATGATCTACTGGGGACCTCTGAAACCGCTGGAACACCTGCTCCTGCGTACGCCTCTCGCGCCACTGTCTTACATCGCCTCAAGGCTTTATCACGATGTCTACTGGTACAACTTCGTGGGGCGTCCGCGGGTCCGGCAGGCTCTGCAAACAGATTGGGGAAAACTATTCACCTCATATTAACCGTGGTAAACTTCAATTATTGAAATTTCTTAATGTTCGTTGTCTGTCGGCGATGGGCGTTGTGAGCATGTCGCTTTTGGCTGCTCCTGCCTCGGCGGGCGATGACGCTGGCGCCCTCACCCTCCCCTTTACAGTCGCCGCCCTGACCAGGAACGTTCCTGCGGGACTTCGTGAAGCGCTCACCGGCTCGAAATTCGCCGAACACGTGGCGGGGATGGACTCCCAGGCGCGCGAACGGGCCATTCTCAAAGAAGTTCTGGCGGGCAATTTGCCGGCTTTCCTTTCAAAACTGGTTCCGGTCGCGCTCAGCTTTCGTCAGGCAAGCGGCAAAAGCATTTCCGCTACCGTGTTCGTGATGCCCGAGTATCTTGCGATCGGTTCGGATCGTGACTTTCTGCGAATACCGATGAATCTTTATACGGCCGTAGCGGTGGCCAGTAAGATGGGCTTCATTCTACCGACCAGAAAAATCGTCAACGCCATCTACGAACAATCCGCGGTGCACTTCTCGCCGGAGCCGATGGCGGCCGGGCCGCAGATGAGGTCTACCGGCTACTACCAGACGCATAACAGCAAAATCGAGGAGCAGTCCCGCGTTCTTGGCGTTACACCGGGCGCGCTGATTTCCGGGCACAAAAAAGATGTGGTGATCACCAGACTGCTGGCCGGCAATCCGGGCAGGATTGCAATCTACGGATGGCACCGCCCGAATGGTGTGCCGATTCAGCCGCTCAGCACTGTGCATGGTGCCTGTTATGCCGATTACAGCCACGGCATCCGCCTCGTGAGCGAAACGGTTGTCGTGGATGGCCAGACAAAATCCATTTACGACGTTCTGCTGGATCCGGTTCTTTCCCATGTCCTGAGCGATGAAGGACCGATTCCCGGCCTTCGGACCCTGATGAGTCCGCCGTCCGGCGACTCACCCTGCGGCCATTCTTAACTCACCGTCTTCGCGCAGCGAAATCCCAGGTGATAGTTGGCGTGGCTGTGTTCATCCATCACGCGGGTGCCGTGCCAGAACGGCGCCCGCCACCTGCACCAGTCTTCGTGAGCGCGATAAGCGTCAAAGATAAACCAACTCCCTTTCATCTCGGTATAGCCCAGTTCTTTGCTGCCGCGGCTCGACATCTCACTTTCATTGAGCGGCAGATTCATATGCTCAGCCGCATTGCCGTTCTGGTCATAAACGCCGAGTGCGCTGTGGCACTCGGGAAAGTCGCCGGCGGGAAAAGTGTTTGAGCCGCAACCTGTCCAGCTTCCTCCGTTGCAGCCGGGTGTCTTCTGACCCGCGGTAGCGCAAACCCCGGTCTTATAGGCGGGGCCATAGCTCCAGCGTTTGTCCGCGCTGTCGGCTCTGTTGTGGACTGCGCGCATGCGCGCAATCCCGTCGGAAGGGCTGAGTCCGCGCGTAAGATCAAAGGGATAATCCGGCGGTTGCAGATCGCCCTGACAGGCGCCTTCCCATTCATGTGCGTCGGCCAGACGCTCCCCCACGGCCCAACAGATCTCCGCGGCTTCGCGCGCCTTCACCCATACCACGGGATAGGCGCACGGGATATCGGGGAATTCAAACTGGTCCATACACACTTTGGCGTCCTCCGGCCGCTGCGTAGACGGATCGTAGAGGGGAGCCAGATACTTCGCCCCGCAGATCTTCTCAAACCTCGCGTTCTCGTAGCGAACCGCTTGCTGTTTTAACTTTGCCTGACAATCTTCCGAACTCACCGGATGCCGGGTCAGCGCGGGATTTCCCTGGCCAATATATCCCGATGCGAGGAAGATCTTACGCACTGCCGCGATCTGTTCATCCGACAAGCCCCGCGAATCTTTCAATTGCCGGAACAGGCCCTCGTTCTGTTCCCGGAGGGATAAGCCGGAAATCGCCGCGGCCCCGAAGCCAATTACGGACGGGAAAGCAACTAAACCAATCATCAGAGCAGACGGGAATTTCAACGTTTGACCTCTTTCGGGTTTCGCTTCATCACATAAAAGAAATCCCGGTTATCGGGATAGCCCAGAAACCGCGGAATAACCTGCCCGGACACGGACTGATCCAGCTGACTCATTCCCCGGATCAGGTGGTCCACCGACATCTCCGAACCGTTCCGGCGGTAGTAGCCGAGATAAGTGTGCTCTAAAGCGTTCATATCGAGCAGCATCGCGTAGCTGCACCGATACGCCTGAAATATACGTGCCATGGCGGAAGGCGTGGCGTCGGAGAAAACCGCGTAGATCAGGAAGCGCTTACCGTTGTTTTCCTGCAGGGCAAGGCCGCCGCGTATGGTGCGAAGTCTGTCGTCTTCCGAGCCCGACCAGTTTCCCGGCCCCCAGCGGTTGACCAAAGCGCCCGGAACGGTGGTTTTCGAAGTGTTGTCGAACTCCACCAGCGGGACTCCATTCTGGCGCGCGTGGCGTATTCTGCCCAGACGCTCGTTGTCCGCTTCGGTCCATGTCTTCATTTCCAGAGATCCGTTGTCCAGCATCAGCACCGTCGCCAGGCCGGGCTGAAGCTTGCTGAAAACCACGCCGTTTTCGATGAAACCGTAGTGGCTTCCATGGTTCTTCAGAGAAAGGTCGCCGTACCGGAACGCGCCATGCGATCGTTTGAAACCGGCGGTGAAAGCCGCCACTGTCCTGCGGCCCTCTTCCGGAGCAATCAGGCCCGTTGCAATCAGGGGAGCGATGCTGCCGATACCGTCCGGTCCCGGCAGTCTTGCATCCTTCATTGGCGTTGTCACGCGATCGGACCAGCCCACGCCCGGATAGGAAGTTCCGCGTGAATACCCTGCTTCGAAAGCTGCCAGATCGAAAGCAATCAGATAAACCAGCGAGGACGCTTCCACGCTGTCCGGATTGCCGGCTCGATCCTTATGGCTCCTGAGAATAGCGGGTTCGATCAGATTCGGCTGCATGATGCTGACGTAGACGCCGCCGTTGCCCGCAGCCGGATACCAGGCGCCTCGCATCATCCCGCTTTTCTCCGCGCCCGGGGAGTCCGGAACAATTCCGAGATTCTCCGGTCGGGCGGCCCGCACCTCCTGGGCGGGGTCGCTGAGCGCGGGTAATGGCCAGTCGGGTGTGTCGGCGCTCGCCGCGCGTGTGCCGGCAGGATCCCGGCCGGGAAGCGCTCCTTCCTCACGGTATCGGTCGGCAAGCAGGTGATGGAACAGGATGATCACTTTTTCGCCGCCCCAGACCTGATCGCGCAGGAACTCGGTGGCGCCTTCGAGCGCGGTGCGCTGCCCTTTCGCCGGATTCCGCAGGTACAGACGGCCCCCGCACACCGGGAAATAGATAAGCGGTGAACTTCTCCCCTGCTCCAGGACGTTCGCCGTGGGTCCGGCTCCGAAAAGATCGCAGGGGAAGCGACTGCCGCCTTCGACGATCATCAGCCCGGAGGGGAACTTCTCGTCGAAGACAACCCTGCTCTGAATCGGCCTGGGGTTCTGCAAATGCCAGTAAGTCTCCGCGGAGGCGCCTTTCCACGAAAGTCCCAGCAGATACCACGAGTTGATGGAGGGGTTCAGATTGATGAGCGTCGCGACCCCGGCATCGCCGTGCCCCGACCGGATCGGCATGGTGCTGCGCTGCCTGAACTGCTGGAGTTCCAGAATTGTTTTGGGGGCCTCGGAATTGTACTGAGCGACGGGATTGTCTGGTTCCGTCGCTGTTTCGGGCGCAACACAGATCAGAGTTGCCGCGCAGGCAACCAGAGCCGGCGCGAATCGGGGCATGCTAAGCAGCCTCCATTTAAAGAGCCACGGCGGCTGTCGCGCCGATCAGCACGATCAGGATTCGGCTCGTGAGATCGCCTGTAGCGAAGACAACCGGATCGTGCGGCATCTTGCCCCGATGCGCAGTCAGCCACACATGGCTGATCCAGTAAAGCAACAGCGGGCACAGGAGCCAAAGCAGTTCGGGGCGAGAGTAAAGCGCCCTGGCCTTGTCCGCGGCGATATAGAGCGCCAGCACAAGAACGGCCAGGTACCCGCTGGCGGTCCCCATCGCGGCAATCAGTTCTCCGTCGCTCAGTTCATAGGCGCGCGCCCTGGCAGCGTTGCCGTCCACGGCGCGCATCGTTGTCAGTTCGCTGTACCGTTTAACGAGCGCCAGGCTGAAGAAGAGAAAAGTCGAGAAGGCCAGCAGCCATTGCGAAGGCCGGATGGAGGTGGCGACGGAACCCGCCAGAATACGCACGGTATAGAGACCGGCCAGGCACAGCACATCGCAGATTGCGACGTTTTTGAAGCAGAGAGAGTAAACAAAACTCGTGGCGAAGTACAGGAGCAGTAACGCGAACAGAGCCCAGGAAACACAGGCGCCCAGAACGCAGCCCAGAAACAGAAGTGCCGGGCCTGCGATCAGCGCATAAGAAAGAGGCAGGTCACCGGCGGCAAAGGGACGAAAGCGCTTTTGAGGGTGATGCCGGTCGGATTGAAGATCCACCAGGTCGTTGAGCAGATAACCGCTCGACGCAAAACATCCAATCGCCACGAAGGCCAGCAGCGACTTCTCGAACAAAGCGACGTCGTGAAGCCGGTGGGCCGCCAAAAGCGGAACGAAAACGAGCAGGTTCTTCAGCCAGTGCGCGGGACGCAATGCGCGAAAGCGCACATACCGGGCATTTCCCGGGTCCGTGAAAACCTGGTTAATCGATGCCAGGCGCGCAACTGCCGTGGTCAGACCAGGTCCGGCGTTAACCAGCAACGCGTTCCGCGCGGCGCCCCAGACAGGCAGATCGCAGCGTCGATAACCCCCGCCGTCTGCCACATAGTCAAAGCCGCCCACGCCGAATTCTTTCACCAGGACGGCGCGCTTGGCCGCGCCGCAAAGATTCACGCTTCCGTCACTGGCGAAAACGTGATCGAACAGTTTCAGATGTTCGGCTGCCTGGAGAGCAATTCGCATGTCGCTGCCGGTTGCGAGCACCAGTGAACGCCCTTCCGCGCGCTGTTGGACAAGATAGTCGATAAGTGGAGCCCGCCAGGGAAAGGTCTCCGGATCGAGCAGGGCACGCCTGGCAACCTGCTGTTTGAACCACGCTTTGCCGCGCAACAACCACAAAGGAAAAGCGAGCAGACAAACCGGACGCTCCTTTAACAGGCTCAGAACGGACTCGATCAGAAGATCGGTTTTTACCAGAGTGCCGTCCAGGTCGACGACGAGAGGAGGCTCTGTATGCAGAGGCTTCGTGTTCCCGCCGGCAGGGAACTCCGCAACGCGTTCCCGCAAGACGACATTCATGTAGGGATGTATAAAGCATCTCGGGGGCCAAACCATACATATCCGGAGACATTTCCGGGCGATCACTGCTTCATCGGGAAGAAACGGGAGACATTCAACTTCGTCGGCCTCCCAAGTGCTCCGGTGTCAGTCTGCGACAGGACCAGTGTTACCGAAGGCGATTCTGTTCCGCGGGACAGAAAACCGATTTATGTCGTTGATACATTTCATCCGGTGGCAGAATGTCATCGATTTTATCGTTCTGAGCGTAGCTTTTTACATTGCTCTGCTGTGGGCGAAACAGACGCGCGCGCTGCGCTTTGCGCTGCTGATTGTTGGTTTACACGCAGCAGCCTTATTGGCAGGGCACTTTAATCTCACGATCTCGGGCTGGGTCATGGACGGAGCCAGTCTGGCCGTGATCGGTCTGGTCATTCTTCTCTTCCAGGCTGAATTGCAGCATTCTATCCTGCGATGGGATACTCTCGTCCACCTGAGGTTCCACACGCCCGCGGCTTCGAAACGGACTCACGATGCTGTCGCAGCCGCCATGTTCGCCATGGCTCACAGCAACATCGGGGCCGTGGTGATCCTGAAGCGCAGGGATCCGATCGTCAACCTTGTTACAGGCGGCATCAAAATCGACGGTGAGATCTCGAAGGGGCTGCTGGAGGCCATCTTTCGAAGGGATTCTCCGATTCATGACGGGGCCGTTATCATCAGCGGCGATCGGATCGCCTATGCCCGCGTCGCCCTGACGGCGGCGGGGCGCGATGATGTGCCGACCGATTTTGGTACCCGTCACCGGGCGGCGCTGGGCCTCGCCCAGGATTCCGATGCGCTGGTGCTGGTGGCGTCTGAGGAACGCGGACAGGTGGTTCTCATTGACAAATCGCAGGTCCGGATGATGCCCGATGAGGTCGCGCTGCGCGCGGCCCTTCACGACTTGACGCCGGAGCAGGGCCCTTCTCCGATGAGCAGGTTTCGCGGACTTCTCTTCGCGAATATGAAATACCGCTTTTCGGCCGTAGCATTGGCTGGTCTGATCTGGGGGATTTCGTTCTTTGGCGGCGGTGCAATCGTGAAGAACGTAAGCGCCCCGCTCGAGTTTGTCAATGTAGCCGCCGGCCTGTTTGTCTCCAGCCAGAATGCAACAGTTGTGACCGTCCAGCTCCGCGGGAATTCCTGGCTTCTGGATTCCGCAATGCCTGCCATCACTGCCCGGGTGGATGTGAGAAAGCTTAACGCAGGCTGGCACACCATCCGGCTGGAGTCGAACGACCTGAGGCTGCCTCCGGGAGTGGCGATGGAACGCGTTTTGCCCGCGGCGGTCTCCCTGCTGCTGGCCAGCGAAGATCCCACCCAAAAATAGTGCCCGCCGGCAAGCTTCAAGGCTCAGATCAGCGACGGCCACAAGCGTGCTCACCATGAAATATACACGACAGAGTTAGATTGCCGGCTTTTTCCGGTATTGAAATGCAATTGCCCAAATCGTAAAAATGCAACGGAAGACACTGCTGATATTCGCGCTGGCCGCATGCGCCGCAACGGGCCTTGCAGCCTGGATTTTTCTGCATGGCCGAAGCCAGGTAAGCTACCGGACCGCGAGTCTCGCGCATGGCGACATTCAGGTCGCCATCTCCGCAACCGGCAACCCGAATGCCGTGGTAACCGTGCAGGTCGGATCTCAGGTTTCCGGGATCATTCTCGCTTTGTTCGCGGACTTCAACACCAAAGTCAGCAAAGGGCAGCTGATCGCACGCATCGATCCGGCGCCCTTCCAGGCGAGGGTCGATCAGGCCCAGGCGAACGTCGAGACGGCGCGTGCCGCGGTGGCGAACGCCCGGTCTGTCGTGCTGCAGGCGACGGCGGGTATACAGGCCGCGAAGTCCACGCTGGCTGCGGGCGCCGCGAATGTAGTGAAGGCTCACGCCATGCTGGAAGACTCCAACGCCAAGGTGGCCCGTCGCGTCATTATGCTGGCGCAGGAAGCGACCACCAAAGAGGATCTGGAGTCCGCTCAGACGGCCGGCGCCACGGCGGTTGCGGACGAAAATGCCGCCGTGGCGCAGCAGCACGCTCTTGAGGACGGAGTCAATGTGGCGCAGGATCAGCGGGGAGTCGCGAATTCTCTGCTGGCCGCCAGCCAGGCGCAGGTCAAAGAGTTGCTCGCGGCGCTGCAGTCGGCCTCCATCGATCTGGATCACACGAACATCAAAGCCCCGGTGGACGGTGTTGTCGTCTCGCGGAACGTCGATGTGGGGCAAACCGTGGCCGCGAGTCTGGCGGCGCCGACATTGTTTCTGATTGCGCAGGATCTGACGAAAATGCAGGTGGATACCAATGTCTCCGAAGCCGACGTCGGGCGGGTGCGCGTGGGTCAGACCGCGACCTTTACAGTGGACGCCTATCCACGGCAGCTCTTTCAGGGAGCCGTCACCGCGGTTCGAAAGGCGCCGATCAATGTGCAGAACGTGATCACTTATGACGCGGTGATCGGTGTGTCAAATCCGGACCTGAAGCTGTTTCCCGGGATGACGGCCAACGTGAAGATCCTGGTCAGCCAGCGCACGAACGTGCTGAAAGCGCCCAATTCCGCGTTGCGGTACCATCCCGCGACAGCCCCTGCCCCCGCGGATGCCGGCATCACCGCACGCGGTAAGAGCGTGTCGCCGAATCAGACGATTTGGCTGCTGGACGCCAACAACCAGCCACGGCGCGTCTCCGTGGTGACGGGCGAAACAGATGGCGCCGTTACCGAAATCACCGCAGCCGGTCTGAAAGACGGCGACCTTGTGATTGTGGGCGCAGCGACTGCCGGTGTTGCTGCCGTTCGCGTCGGCGGTCCCGCCTCCCAAAGCGGCACGAAGAGCGGCAAAGGCCCTGGCTTCTAAGTGACGAATGCCGGCGCTATCGAAGTGCAGGTCCCCCTGGTCATTGATGTGAAAGATCTCGTCCGCGATTACATGCTCGGCCAGGTTCCGGTGCATGTTCTGAAGGGCATTTCATTTCAGATTGCCCGCGGTGAGTTCGTCTCCATCATGGGCCCTTCCGGGTCCGGCAAATCCACCCTGATGAATATTCTCGGGTGCCTGGACAAACCCACCAGCGGACGCTACGCACTGGATGGCGTGAACGTGTCGGAACTTAACCGTGACCAGCTGGCCCAAATACGCAACCGGAAAATCGGGTTTGTTTTTCAGCAGTTCAACCTTCTCTCCCGGACCAGCGCCGTGGAGAATGTGGAACTGCCGCTGATGTACACGAATACGCCGGCACGGGAACGGCGAGAGCGCGCGATGAAGGCATTGCTCGCGGTCGGACTGGCAGGCCGCGAAGAGCACCAGCCCAGTCAGTTGTCGGGCGGACAGCAGCAGCGGGTCGCTATCGCGCGCGCTCTGGTGAACGATCCGAAGATTATTCTCGCGGACGAGCCGACCGGCGCCCTCGATTCGAGAATCAGCATGGAGATCATGGCGATCTTCCAGCGGCTGAACCGGCAGGACGGTATCACCATGATTGTCGTGACGCACGATCCCGATGTCGCCAGTTATTCGGGCCGGCTAATCCGCGTAAAAGACGGACGCCTCCACGCCGATGAGCCGAACGCGGAGCCCCGCGACGCGCAGCATGATCTCGAGCAAACACCGGCGGATCCCGAAGCCCAAACGGCGGCTGCATGAACCAGCTGGTGTCAAGTGTGAGGATCGCGCTGCGGGCGCTCCGCGTCAACCGCGCCCGTTCTGCTCTCACCATGCTCGGAATCATTATCGGCGTGGCCGCTGTAATCGCGATGGTCGGCGTCGGCGCGGGCGCCACGGCCAGAATTCAACAGCAGATCCAGAGCATCGGAAGCAACCTGATCATGGTCCTGCCGGGCAGCATCAGTTCGAATGGCGTCCGGCTCGGTTCGGGAGCGGTCGCGAGCCTCACGGAAGATGATGCGAAAGCCATCTCCGCGGAATGCTCTTCTGTGGCAGCCGTTGTTCCCGCTGTCCGGGGCGGCGTGCAGGTTGTATACGGAAGCAATAACTGGGCGACCACTGCGCAGGGCGTAACACCCGACTACATGACGATCCGCGATGCCTCTATGCTGACCGGTGAGTTCTTTACCGATGAGGACGTCGCGGCGGCCGCGAAAACCGCGGTGCTGGGCGAGACGGTGGCGCAGAATCTGTTCGGAGACAGCGACCCGGCGGGCCAGGTGGTGATCATCAAAAACGTTCCCTTCACAGTCGCCGGCGTTCTCGCGCCCAAGGGCCAGTCGCCATCCGGCCAGGATCAGGACGACATCATTCTGCTGCCCATTTCCACCGCGAAGCAGAAAGTGCTGGGCGCCAATAAAGCGAATGCCAAAAGCGTGAGCAGCCTGATGGTGCAGGCCGTGACTCCGCAGGCCATGGACCAGGCTATTCAGGAGATGACGGGCCTGCTTCGCGAGCGGCACAGAATCCTCCCCGGACAAGACGACGACTTCACCGTCCGCAATCTTACGGAAGTCTTCGCCGCGCAGGAAACTTCGGCGCAGGTCATGTCGATTCTGCTTGGCGCCATCGCCTCCGTCTCACTGATCGTGGGCGGTATCGGAATCATGAATATCATGCTTGTCTCGGTTACCGAACGGACGCGGGAAATTGGCCTCCGCCTCGCGGTGGGCGCGAGGACACGCGACATTATGTCGCAGTTCCTTGTGGAGGCCGTGACACTCTCCGTGCTGGGCGGGCTTGTCGGAATTGTCCTCGGCCTCACGGCGTCGCTGCTGATTGCGCACTTTGCTCAATGGTCCACCCAGGTGAGCCCTCTGGCAGTCGCCCTTGCTTTTCTGTTTTCCGCGCTCGTCGGCATTTTCTTTGGCTTCTACCCCGCGCGGAAAGCCGCATATCTCGATCCCATCGATGCGCTTCGATACGAATAACGAACTGCACAAAAGGACTGGAAATGAACAACCAAAGAGCGCTGCATGAACAAAAGCAGAACAACGGGAAGACATATCTCATCGGAGGCGGCATTGCATCGCTGGCTGCCGCCGCTTTTCTGATCCGGGACGCCGATGTCCGCGGCCAGGACATTGTTGTCGTGGAGGCGCTCGATCGCCTCGGCGGCAGTCTGGACGGGGCCGGCTCGCCCCAGGACGGTTATGTTCTTCGTGGCGGCCGGATGATAGAAAGCAAATACCTCTGCACCTTCGGTTTGTTTTCATCGATACCCACGCTCGACGGCAGCAAGACTGTGACCGAGGAGATCTTCGACTGGAATCGGGTGATACAGACCGATTCGAAATCGAGGCTCGTCCGCAACGGGCATAGAGTAGACGGACCTGATTTCGGCCTGAGCGAGCAACACATTCTCACGCTGGAACGCGTTAGTCTGGAGCCGGAATCGATGCTGGGCCGCAGCACGATCGCCGACCAGTTCGCGGACTCCTTTTTTCAGACCAACTTCTGGCTGATGTGGTGCACCACGTTCGCTTTTCAGCCCTGGCACAGCGTGGTGGAGTTCCGGCGCTATCTGCTCCGTTTCGCGCACATGGTGAGTGGTTTTAATCATCTGCACGGGATCATGCGAACGGTTTACAACCAATACGATTCTCTTGTGCTTCCGCTGCGCAAATGGCTGGAGGAACGCGGCGTCGGTTTCCGGCTGAATACCCGCGTAAGCGAAATCCACACCAGCGAAGAGGCCGGACGTAAATTCGTGGACCGGATCCTTTACTCCCGCGGCGGTGAGGAAGGTGAGATCAACCTGGCGGAGGGGGATCGTGTCATTGTCACAATTGGCTCCATGACGGATTCTTCCAGCCTCGGATCGATGGATGCCGCCCCGGTTCCGGACGATCGTCCCGGCCCCGCCTGGCAACTCTGGGAGAAGATGGCGAAAGGCAAACCGGAGTTCGGGAAACCTGCGGTCTTCGCCGGCGACATCCAGAAATCGAAGTGGGTCTCGTTCACAACCACGCAGTCGGACGATACCTTCTTTCGCGCCGTGCGCGACTTCACCGGAAACATACCCGGCGAGGGCGGCCTCATCACGTTTGCGGATTCCGCGTGGCTGCTGTCCATTGTGCTGCCTCATCAGCCGCACTTCATCGGGCAACCCGAGGGCGTCAATGTGTTTTGGGGCTACGGACTGTCCGTGGATAAGCCGGGCAACTTCGTGAACAAACCGATGTCCGCGTGCACGGGACGGGAAATCATGACCGAAGTTCTGGGTCAACTGGGTTTGGCAGCCCGGTGTCCGGAGATTCTGCCCGCGTCCATCTGCATTCCCTGCATGATGCCGTTTATCACCAGTCAGTTCCTTCCCCGTGCGAAGGGCGACCGGCCGGAAGTGATTCCGGAGGGCTGGACGAATCTGGCTCTGGTCGGTCAGTTTTGCGAAATTCCCGACGACGTCGTCTTTACGGTCGAGTACTCGATTCGGGCTGCCCAGCTTGCGGTGTATCAGTTGTTTGGCATCAGGCAGGAACCGCCGGCTGTTTATAAGGGACAGTATGATCCGCGTGTTCTGTATAAAGCGCTGAAGGCACTGCACGACATCTGACCCGAACAACGCCAACCATTGCGAACAAGGCGCAGCGCAAAATGAATCTGGCGCTGGGTCGAAGACAGATTCGGAATAGGCTGGAAATGACAGCAGGCCCAGCAGACCTGTCTCTGCGAAAAGCAGCGGTTGAACAGCAGGAGGGATGGGTGTACATTGCCGGTTTGCGAACACCCGAAGGTCCTTAGGGAGACGTGCCGCTGGAGGACGTAACCCGTCAACATCGAGCTGACGGGTCACTGTTGGAGGCGCTGCCCCAGGCGGCTCTCGGTGTGGCGCGTCTCGGTTTCCAGGCCCCTTTCGATCCTTCGGGCCCGCAGACGTCTGGCGGTCGCTCGTTACGGACGTGGGAATTTGTGGAGTGTTGAGTCGCGCGGGGTGAACGTAGCAGCCGAGTCGACGCGCGAGTATGGAAGGGCGCCGATTGGTCCCTACGAATCCCGCTGCGGTCAATACAGGCCTAAAATGTACTGCTGCGTTGCTGAGTTGAGAGCAACGAAGGGCGCTGACAACGCTGGACTCACGGACTGTCCAGAATATTCGCTGCTGCTTGATCCGCGTGCCGCTGCCCTCGATCCGACACCGGCACTTCCATGATCATGGCGGCTGCACACCGGCTTTGTCCGGCCAAGGCACTGCGCGACGACTAGCCCCGGAAGGTCTTAAACGGTAATTTCGTGAGAACTTCTACCGGTGCTGGTGGTCGCAACCCTCATTAGTCAACTCCGGCCGTGATGTCTCGACTCGGCAACGCCAAATCAGTCCTCTCTGTTGATGCCCACATCATATCCGCCAATGCAGTACTCAGGCTCTCTCAGGCGCGGTGCATCGTTCCCTTACCAGAAAAGCTCAGAACGATTTTGAACACAATTGAACACAGATCGGAAAAGACTTGAAAAAAGGCCTGCTAAGTTATTGATTTTAGGGGATTGTCCAAAAGGTAGGTTGAATTGACCTTCTGGTTGAAACTGGAAGCTAAAATCAACGCTAAGTTATTGATTTTAATGGTGCGCCCGGCATGATTCGAACATGCGACCTTCTGGTTCGTAGTTTCACCGTGACGGATTTTTCGGTGACTCGGGAAAACTGAGGAAGACTCCCCGTATTTGCCGTAACTGATTCATATCCAGTAAGATAGAAGCGAGTCGAACGATTACCGCCTGACCCGCTGAGGTTACGTGCACGCGCTGGAATCCGGCTGGATTCCGTTTCGCGCTCCGTTTCGCGGTTCCCCGAGGCACCTTGCCAGAGGGTCTGCCGTCCGACCCGAAGGAGCGCAAATGCCATCGAAGAAGATCACGCAGGAGACAGCGGAACGCGCCCGGCCCGGCGTGGATAAGGAAACCGGCAAGCCAAAAGATTCGATCCTCTGGGACTCGGGCCTGAAGGGGTTCGGGCTGATCTGCCGGAAGAACGGCGAGACGAAGACGTGGATTCTCCAGCGTGAGGTTGATGGGAGCACGGCGCGTCAGACCATCGGCCACTTCCCGAAGATGGGCGCCAGCGAGGCCCGGAAGGAAGCCGAAGCGCTGACGGCCAAAATGAAGGAGGGCTTCAACCCTCACGCGGCCCGCGCCGCCGATCTCACGCTGGGCATCGGCCTTGATAAATACCTCGCCGTCCGCGTGGACCTTGCCGAATCGACCCGGCGACTGTACCGGGACAACTTCGACCGCTACGTTGCGAACTACGTCCACGCCAAGGGCGGGAAGGCGCTGAAGGACACACCGCTGTACGAACTCGGGAAGAACGCGGCGCGGATTGAAGAACTGTTCGCCTCGGTCACGAACGAGTTCGGGAAGGGCGCGGCGAATCAGGCTGCTCAAATCGTCCGCTTCGTCTATAAGCACCACCTGAAGTATCACGACGATTGGCCGAGCCATCCCGTCCGGTTCCATCTTCACAAGCTGAAGCCGCGTAAGCGGGTCATTCCCTACGACCAATACGAGGCGTGGGCGCGGGAAGTCACGACCATTGAAAACCCGATCCGCCGATGCGGCCAGCTATTCATCCTCCTCTCGGGAATGCGCGTGGATGCCACCCGGAAAATGCGCTGGGAGCACATCGACTGGAAGCGCAAAACGCTGCTGGTCCCGGAACCGAAGGGCGGTGAGTTGTTCGAGTTCACGTTGCCACTCAGCACTCAGATGATTACGGTGCTGGAACGTCTCCGCATCTACCGTCAGGAGGGCTGGGCGTTTGGCGATAACCCGAAGTGCAATCAGTGGTGCTTCCCATCCGCCGATAGCGAGAGCGGTCACATCATCGAGTTCAAGGAGCAGCGCCGTGACGCGCTCGTGAATCCCCACGCCCTGCGCCGCACTTTTATGACCCGCGCCGCCGATATGGTTCCCAAGAAGCACATCAGCTTCCTCGTCAATCACGCCATCGAGGAGGAGAACACGACTGACGATTACATCGTGGCCGAAATGGAACCTCTGCGTAAGAGCCAGCAGACCATTTCCGACTACATCATGAGCAAACTCGCCGTTGCGCTCACCGAGATACTGGGGCCTGTTCACAGCGGCACCAAGCAGACATTCGGAAAGCTGCCAAGCTGGGGCCGCAAGGGAAAACTTATGGCCAAAAGACGCGGCGAGTAGTTCCGGTGTGGAGCAAGCGAAAAACAGTTTCGCGTAGTAACCTTAGGGAGTAATGTCTAGCCGGGCCTTTGCTGGTTGTCAGTCCAGACCCTCGGGCCGGTGGAAGGTGTCTTGCGCGATAGCAAGAGCCTGAAGCTGGTAGGGTGCCCGGAAGCTCAGCGCGTGGTATCTGCTTCGCCGTTTGGATGAGGCAGTCAGTCCCTCCGCAGGCTGAGAACCCACCGACCGGATGGGTTGTTGCGCTTCTCCAGTGCTCCACGCAGTAGGTGGGTTCAGCGCCGGGAGAATCAATGATCCTGTAGTACCGGGTGTTGGAACGAAGTTTTGGGGCTATCGGTGCTTCTCGGGCCGATCCCGGATTTCGGGCGAATGAACAGTGGGATGGTGTGTGGCTCCATTGCAAGCCGAAAGGTAGCCAGGCCAACAAGGACAGGATGTCGGCAAGTGCCGCGAACGCGGCTAATTCTCACTTACGGAGAATTACCGATGTCAACAGCAACACGTGACCGGATTGCGACGCAACCGGAAGCTCCCCACTCGATAAACCGCTCATGGCCTAAACGCTACCTCAGCCGTGAGGAAGCTGCCGAATACTGCGGCCTCGGTCTCAGCACCCTGAACAACCTCGCCTGCGCAGGTGAAGGCCCTCTCTACATCAAGACGTTTGGCCGGGTCATTTACGATGTGGCCGATCTGGATGCATGGCTTCAGTCAATGAAGGTCAATCCCTCCACCCGCCGCGCCTCGGCCTCTGTTGCGCCCGCGCCCGCCGTCAGGCGTGGCCGTGGCCGCCCTGCCCGGAGCGTGACCGCTATGGAGGTTCTCGCTTGAGCAAAAAGAGAAAAGGCGTAGTCAGTCCACAATAACTGACTACGCCCTGCTGCACCTGCCGGGAAGCTTTTCACCTATTAGTTTACCGCGCCCGCCGAGTGCTGCACTTTCTCTCGACTCACGAGGAATGACCATATGTCGGGACAACTTACTCCTCTCATCTTCCCGCTATCGCAGTATCCAGAATGGCGGCGTGACGTGCGCGCAGTCACGTTCCTTATGACAGATCGGCAGGACCGATTCGCAGCCAAGCAATGGTTGGCGAATCGGGATAAGCCGATTGATTACGCCCGCGTCTACCACTGGCTTCCCTTCGTAGCGATGGCGGACGGCATTGAAGGACTGTCGGTGGTCCTCACCCGTGCGGCCGGATTTGCGAGACTCATGGCGGTTCGCGGCGCGGTCCGCCAGTCGTCCATCGGAAAGGACCTTATCAACCGCCGCCTCCATCAGCATCCGGGCGAAGCCGAACCGGATATGGAGGACGCGCCCCGCTGCTGGTTCATGGTGGATATCGATAGCCTGCCCGAACCGGAAGACTTCGATTGGCGACTCGATCCCAAACGCGCCGCAATCTGGGCCGCGCGCCAGTATCTGCCGTCTGCACTCCAGAACAGCGCCTTCCACTACCAATACTCCGGTTCCGCTGGGATAAAGCCCGGCCTGCGACTTCACTTCTGGTTCTGGCTGGAAGAGCCGATGGGAAGCGCCGATCTGAAGCGCTACATTGCGCGCGTTGGCCGTGGCCGGGCTGACCTGAGCCTCTATAACGCGGTTCAGCCGCACTACACCGCCGCGCCGGTCTTCGTTGGCCGCCCCGATCCGATGGCAAGCGAGAGAGGAGGGCTGGTGCTATGAAGGCCGCGAAGAAGAAAGCAGCGGACAAAGCGCCCGCGCGACAGACGATGGTGAAGATTCCGAAACCGCGCGCCGCCCCGCCCGAGGTCAAGCCGCTGGTCGAGGTTCTGCCGGGAGACCTCCAGAACCCGGACGACTTTAAGGTGGGGTCTGATTTCCCGTGGACGCTGGAGACGGCGGAAACCGCGCTCCGTCACATTGATCCGGGCATCGGTCGTGATGAATGGCGAAAGGTGATCGCGGGCCTGATGACTCAGTTCGGGAAGACGCCAGAAGTCAAGAAGCTGGCGATAGCCCGCTGGTCCGAAGGTGAACTCCACGGCGGAACGAAGCCGAAGAACCTTGACGCTGCCGAGAATGAACGGCAGTGGGAGGGTTTTGAGCCGGGCTACAACACCATCGGGCGTCTCTACCAGCTGGCCGTGAAGGGTGGCTGGGACCCGTTCGCCCACCGCAGGCAGCAGGCCGAAGACGCCCTTGCCATCCTCACGGGAATGGATGACAGCCGGACTATCGCAAAGCAAACGTGGAACAGCATTTTGGTGCAGGAGCGAGAGCACCAGACGCTGTTCCGCTATGGGCGCCAGATCGCGCGCATGTCTGAGGA
Organism: uncultured Acidobacteriia bacterium; assembly: GCA_903851195.1. Classification (GTDB taxonomy): domain Bacteria; phylum Acidobacteriota; class Terriglobia; order Bryobacterales; family Bryobacteraceae; genus BOG-234. The sequence continues at coordinate 138,239 of CAINNJ010000058.1, read as the reverse complement.
AATCGAAATCTTCACCCAGGATGCCCTTTGGCAGTTCCTCGCCACGACCCTTACATTCTGCCGAATGGCCTCTCAACGGATCGTGCGTTGCGACCCGCCGAAAACCCTCATTACGTTCATCATGAACACTCCGGCGAGGGACATCCCGCTACCCGAACTGATGGGTCTGACGCGGACGCCGGTTATAGCGCCCGATGGGACGATTCACGCCGCGCCGGGCTATTCGCCGGTAAGCAAGATGTTCCACTTCCCCTCGGTGGAGGTTGGTCCGGTTCCTGATCGCCCGACGCCGGGTCAGGTGCAGGCCGCACGCGAACTGCTGGAGGAGGTCATTCACGACTTCCCATTTGTCGATGCGTCGGATCGGGCGCACACCCTCAGCATGATGATTTTGCCGTTCGTCCGTCCGATGATCGACGGCCCGACACCAATCTACTTTCTTACGAAGCCCGTACAGGGAACCGGCGCGACACTACTGGGGGAAGTCGCCACGCTCATCAAGACCGGTAGGCCGCTGGAGGCTGCGAATGCTCCACGTGAAGACGATGAGTGGAAGAAGACGATCATCGCCAAGCTGCTGATGTTGCCGGAATTCTTCTTTCTCGATAACGTCACCAGAATTAAATCCGAGGCCCTCGCAACAGCCCTAACCGCTGATGTATACGAGGGCCGAAGACTCGGGGTTAGTGAAATCGTTCGCGTTCCCGTGCGGTGCACGTGGATAATGACGGGCAACAACCCGGAGTTGTCGGCAGACTTCCCGCGCCGTATCGTCCACGTTCGACTGGATGCGGGGATGGAAAGGCCTGAGAAGGGACGGGATTTCCTGCACCCGAACCTGAAGGACTGGGTTCGCGAACAGCGCGGGCGGTTGATCGCGGCGATACTCACGCTGTGCCGTGCATGGGTGGTGGCCGGCAGTCCGAAGCCCGCCGATGCGAGGATGGCGAGTTTCGAGAGTTGGGCGGAGGTGATTGGCGGCATTCTCGAAGTGGCGGGAATCGAGGGCTTCCTGAAGACTCCAGAAGAACGGAAGCAACTCGACGACCCATGGCAGCAGACCGAACGCGAGTTTGTTGCGGCGTGGCTCTACCACCTTATAGAGGACAGGGGCATTTATCAAAAGGCCAAATCGCGCAGGCTATTCAAAATGGCGCAGGAGGGCGGGCTGGAGATTGCGCACGGTGCAAGATCGGCTGAACATGGGGAGGTTACACAGTTCGGGATAAAGTTACGGAAACTCCGGGACAAGACGTTCCTGATTTCTGCTATTGATCGATTGGAGACGGAACCGCGCCCCGAGGTCAAGGTCAAGGTTGCCCGGAAAGGGCCGGATGGCGATGCGTGGTGGGTGTTGGAAGTCATCGGGATAACGATCATTGATCCGGTTGCGGGAACGGAGACTATAAACCCGGCTGATGACTTCACCGGGCTGACCAAGGATATGTTTTGGACGGGAGTTCCGATGTAGCTTGACCTTGACCTCAGCTTGGCCTTATTGAACTGGAGGTCAAGGCGGGTAACTGCATGACGCGGTGCGGGTTAGCAGGCCTTCCTTGACCTCCTTGACCTTTTTCCCCGAGGAAGAAGAAAGTTAGTAATACGGGAGGTTCGCCGTTCGCTGCTGCCCCGTCACGTTCGTCGCGCCGCCGATTTCTCGTCCGACCCGGTCAAGAGGTCAAGGAGGTCAAGCTGCCAGTTCAACCCTATTGAGGGGAAACGCCGTAAGTCTAGCAGGAGAATCAGTTCCGGGTTTGGACCGATCAGCGCCGTTTTCCTTGACCTCCTTGACCTCTTGAGCTACCGGGCGCGATTCGCGTGTATCGGGCGCTCTAAAAAAGGGGGCATCCCAACCGACCGTCTTATCTACGGTTTTCGGGTTGCGGTCCCTGAACGCACACGCCTGCTGTGATTCGACCGCGAGTGTGCGGCGTGCGAAACGGTGCTCGAAACGGAAACGGGCTGAAAAAGGGGGGGGATTCGGTGTCCCATCGGGCCTCGCCTTCGCCGGAGAAGCGCCCGTTGCCGGCCACCGCGAGGGCAGGGCGAGACCGGACGGGCCGGGCCGCAAGGTACCCGACAACTCTCGCGGTCAGCACTCACCGCTCCCCGTCGGATTGAGTACAATAATGGTCGCCAATGTTTTGAACATATTAGCGCGATTGTGGAGGTAGTGGGATGGCGAAAACGAAAGCTCCGGCTCCGACGGAACAACACAAGGCAGACGCGAAGGCCGCGCGCGTCAAGTGGCCGTTTCCACGGACCACCTTGGAGAAGGCGCTTCAGATTCCCTACGCGATAAAGGAACACAACGGCGGAAATCCTTGGGAGCCTGATGAGGTCCGCAAGTCCATCGGCGTCGGCACCGGTGGCAATTCATGGTTCTACTGGACTGCTGCCTCCCGCGACTACGGCCTGACAATCGGCACACGCGATGCCGAAAAGATCGCTCTCTCCGAGTTGGGCCGCGAGATTGTCTACGCGCCAAATCAAGATTCGGAACGCACGTTGAAGCAGAACGCGTTCTTGAACATCGAGCTATTCAAGAAGGTGCTCGAATACTACAAGGGCAGCAACCTTCCCGACATGAAGTATCTGGGGAACACCCTCCAGAAAGAATTTGGTCTTGCGTCAGAGACTCATGAAGAGTTCGCACAGACCTTTCGGGAGAACTGCCAGTACCTGGGGATCACGTCGGGTATGACAAGCGCGCCGACTGCCGAGGATCAGGGATCGGTTCAGGTCCCCGGCACCGTGACGCTGGCGGAAGCATCGGGAACCTCCAAGCTAATCGCCTTCGTCATCCTTCCCTTCGTTGAGCGCGATGCAAAGCATCCGCCAGGCTTCTTCGCGGAGGTCCTTAGGAGCCTCATCACTCCGGCTGCGGGCGCGGGATTCACCGTCAAGACCGCCAACAGGCAGGGCAGCGACATGATTCAATCGACTATTGTGAACGACTTGATCGAATCCGATTTGGTGATTGCGGACCTGACAGAGCACAACCCGAATGTGATGTTTGAGTTGGGCTTTCGAATGGCTCAGGATAAGCCTGTCGTCCTGATGAAGGCGCAGGGAACAGGCCCGCTGTTTGACGTTGACAATATGCTGCGGGTTTTCGAGTACAGCCCGAACCTCTGGCAGACGACCATCGAGAAAGATATGCCAAATCTCCGAGACTTCATCAAGGGCGCTTGGGATAATCGGGCTTCCGACAAGTCTTATATGAAGATTCTTCGCGGTACCCGGAAGGGCTGAAGTCCGCGATCAGAACTCCCGCTGAGGCTTCGGGTTGTGGCGCTGAATGATCGCGTAGCGTGCAGCGTCAACCCCGTGATCTAATGCCCCATCCAAATCCTCTGGGTTCCGCATTGACCTTCCGATAAACGGGGCGGTGCTCCAGAAATAGCGGGCGGCATCGCTGACATACAGGCCGGGCTTGTCCAGCTTCCCGGCATCGTTCAGCATCTCGCGCATGTGAGTCCAGCCGCCAATACGCGAACCCTTGCCGCACTCCCGGAAGTAGACGCCATTCGTAGCGAACGTATCCACCACCGACACGCCATCCTGATTCCGAATACCGCACGCATCGTCGCAGGTGCCTGCTGGCGAGATTCCATATTGCGCGCACATCCGCTTGATAAGCAACGCCACATCGGCCACCGCCATTTCCGATCCAATATGGAGTTGATCGGTGTGCGCCGTCGAAATCTCATCCAACAGCAGAACGCTTCCACGTGGATACCATCGGCCATCGACCGTAGCGCCGGGCGAACGTCCGCATAGGTAGATGATGCAGGGGGCGGAGTATCCCCAGTCCATCGTGATCCAGAAGTGCCATCCCTCCACGTCCGGTTCAGCCAGCCTGATCCCCCTACCCGCCCGTGTCGGGCGCGGCCTCACATACGCGCGCGCCGTCACGCCCTCGGGCAACCTCCACGCCGGGAACATGACCCGCGCCGCATCGAGGCAGTGAGCGAAGAACGCACCGCCGCGCACTACATCCCAGTCGCCGGAGATGAACGCGCGTGCCAGTTCCGAATCGTGGGCGCAAGCGGCTGTCAAATCTCTCAGGTACTTTTCGCGGTCGATGAAAATGTTCCCTTCAAAAGTGGAGGGACACGTTACCCACGTCTCGCCATCAGCATCGTAAGGCCGCCACGGGTTCGCCTTCAGCACAAAACGGCGATAAACCCAGGAATGGCCGATCCCTGCCGGGTTGCTGGCAACGATCATCCTTTTGGGAACTTCCAGCGCCCCGCGCAGATTGGAGCGGAGAAGGTTGATGAGTTCATCGGTTACAAACTGCCCGATCTCATCGCAACAGATCATGGAGTAGCTGCGACCCTGAAATTTTCCATATTCTGCATACGAAGAAAGCTGATTGATCTCCAGATATCCGCCCTGCGGAAATCCGCTCCATATACCGGTGTTCGCGTTATAGCGGACGCTGGGTCCCCATACCTTCATGAAGAGTTCCCGGAGGATCAGCACGAAGTCCTCGCAACCCTGATGGGTCTGCCGAACAAAGAGCACACGCGCACCGAGAGAGCCGTACTTCACCAGATGGCGCATGATGAGAGTCGCGATGGAGTAGGATTTTCCGCCGCCACGCCCTCCCGTGAGCGCAATCGACCAGCTTTCGGGAACTGCGGCAACACGCAGTTGAAAAGGCGAAAGCTGAATGGGTTCTTCCCGGTACCCAAACTCCAGTTCGGCCAACGTATCATTCTTAACCACGGCCCAACTCCTTTATCACTGCTTTCTTGACGCCGGGCTTCGCCAACACTCGCGTCACGTCGCCGGGCTTGATGACTTCCGCTTCAGCCGTGAGCGTTCTAAGGTAGTCCTCGGGTCGCATCGCATCAGGTAACTGGAATGTTATGGCAACTTTGTTCTCAATGACGTTGTTAACGACATTGTCGAGTAGTCCGTGTCTCGCCTTTAAGGCATATATCAGGCACGGAACGGAACCCGAAAGGGCCATCTCCACCAACTTATTCACCAAACGATCATGCTCGATCCGACGACCTTCCTTGACCGCCTTGGCGAACTCCGGGTAGGTGTCCTTCCATCGGTAGAACGTATCCTCAACAATGTTGAGGACGTGACAGATGTTGGCGACTGTGGCACCATCGGCGCACGCGTCACGGATGAGTTCATATGTCGGCGCGGAAGGCTTTGTCTTATCTTTCCACCGCGCCATGATTGCCTTGCGCTTCATCTCGCTGAGTTCTTCGGGTGATAGGTTCTGTTTCTTGACGGCCATAACCGAAGTATCGCCTGAACATTGAGATGCCGCTTAGTAAGACAATTGGCCATTGCATTGGCCAAAACGCCTTAGGTATAGGTGGCAATACGCCATAAATTCTCAATACGCTACGATTCCCGGTAGGTACTGCTGGAGCGTCTTACCTCCGCGCCAGTCAAGTTACTGATTGCCAGCGAAACGGGCCGTGGGACGGCGCGTAAGTCAAAGCGAGGGTGCTTTGATGCCAGTTCCTTCGGTGGATCTTCGATCCGTCTCCACGACCCGGTTTCGTGAATGGAAGACAGACAGGAGATTATCCAATGATCGAACTTAAGCCGCAGTTACCAATCCTCACTTACCCGGACGGCCTCAAGACGTTCGTCTCACAGCAGACCGAGCGCCGCGCCCGCGTCAAGACCGCAATCGACAACGCGACTGTTGCCGTGCAGAATGCCCGCGATTCCGTCACCGTGCCGGTGATCGGTGATTCCAAGCGAGTCGGAAACGCCAATGTCACCCTGCGCACCAGCGAGGATGCCAAACTTCAATCGGCCATGCGCAGTCACGCGCAACGGCAAACCGTGAAGCTCATCGGCGACATCCGCGCCGAACTCGACAAGGTTGCCGTGCCGATCATCAAGGACATGAACCGGGCGTCCGATCTGGCGAAGGAGTACGCTACCCGTCACTTCGATATTCACTCCGTGTTGCGCCGGGCGCGTGGTACCGCCAACGGTCTGATGGAGGCAACCCAACTCCGGGCGTACTATGCGGAGATTCTGGAGGACATCGAACCTCGGGAACTGGCAGCGTTCGCGCAACAGGCCATCGATCATGGGGACCCCATTTTGCAGGATGCCGTTCAGCGGGAGAACTTCACCAGATCGCGGGATGGCCGGGCCTTCATGAATGCAACGTTCCTCGGATTGATCCAAAACACCGAGTTCGATACGGCGCAGGCCCAACTCGCCACCGTCACGATGCTGTACGAACAGGCCACCGTCCAATACGCAACCTTCGGGCGGGAGTTCGGCACGGTGTCATTGCAGCGCATGGCTTACGGCCTCAACTACGGGAATTCCAAGCTGAATGAAGACGGTTCCATCAGTCCGAGGAACATCCCGGCACATTTCGCGGACGTGGGAGAGTAACCGGCCATGGCAACCCCAATCTCACTCGGGAAAGTCGTGGTGGCGACTGCCGGAACTCCGGTACAGCTTGGCGTCACGTCCCTCAACGGCGGTATCACTGCTGTGGCTACGGCGCTGACGGTCACATCGTTCAACGGTATCCCGCCCATCGGTACCCTGTTCCAGATCGATGGTGAGCAGGTCCTGCTTACCGGCCTCAGCGGCGGGAACCTGAACTGGACCGTTCAGCGCGGGATGAACGGAACTACTCCAGCAGCGCACTTGACCGCCGCGCCCGTCACGGCGCTGCTTGCACTCACCCACTTAACCGCGTCTGTGGTTGCTGGCCTGACGGGCAAGTGCTACCTCGGTATGGCGGGACTCAACAAGGCGACGTTCGCGGGCGTCATCAAAGAGTTCTGGCCCAATACCGGCACCGGCGCGGATGACTCAATCACGCTTCCGGTTCTGACAAGGGAACGGTACAACCTGACGGACTTCTGGATTGATGTGGCGGTATCGGGCGAGGCGCTGATCATCAGCGGTTCGGTGAGTCCGCTATGACCGCCACAATTGATGAGGCCCTGATATCAAGGGAACTCGGGCCGGATATCCTCCGGGCCGCAAAGGAGGGCCGGGCGCGGGATGTGCTCGTGCTCCTCCTGACCGATCACATGGACGTGATGCTGACGCCGGAGGGCGCGTTGTTCGCGGCTGGCCTCGCCGTCATGATCCGGCGCGAAAGCTTCCGTGATCTCCTCGCATCGAAGTACGGCATATTCCTTGCGGGCCGGTTGCCAGCGCCGGGCGGTGCGAGGAAGGACGGCTGAAGGCTACTGCGGAAGACAGAAGCGACTCACGCCGTCATAGGTATAAACTGGACGATTCCGCCCATATGCCTTCACAGAAATATCTAAACATCGATTTTTACCGCGTCAAGGTAGAAGACAAGGAAGAGCGAACCTTCCTGAGTCTGCTGGAGGTGGTCCACGGAATGCCGGATGACGAAGGCCGCGCACAGAACCGCACTGATGATGCGATTCGGCTACAGAGCGTAAAGAAGAGTGCGACTGCGTGGCGTGGGGACATGCTCCGCATACGAATGAACGAATCCCCGGTTAAGGCTAAACGCAGTGGGGAGACAAAGCCCATTGACTTCGACGAGGATGAGGGACTTGGCGAGGAAACAGCGTTCATGTTTCACGTGGCGAGCAGCATTCTGGTGATCCAGCGGAACCGATCCGGCGTGTCAGCGTCCGCGTTGGCGAAGTACTTCAAAATTCTCGGCAAGGTGAAGGCGATCACGTTCGAGTGCATTTTGAAGGAAGACGCCCTGACACGGATTGCGAATATGCAAAATATCAGAACGTTCGAGGTTCACTTTGCAGGCGTTCAAAATGGCCAGAGCATCAGAGGAAAGGGGCATTCGGCGAAGGCAATGTACGCAATGCTCGATGAGTTCCAAGCCCCGAATGCCACAATCAAGCTTTCGCTGGGACGAAAACCCGGCACCCTTCAGAATGTAGTTAACGCGGTATCCGATCTGTTTGGCAATCAAGCTGATGCCCAACCGCAGGAAGTGAAGCGCGTCATCGTGATTGGGAGCGAGGGCGATGCTGAAGAACGGACGCTGATCGACTTGCTTCAGGATCGGCTTTCGGAGTCTGTGATTGTGGAGGTTAAAGATGGTGAAAGAATTACCAGCGCTCAACGATTCAAGGCACTCAATTCAGCCTGGGAACGGAATCAAACCTACCTCGAATCCACGTACAGCAGTCCGGGAGAATAGAGGAATGGGCGAACGTGGCGAGCGCAACTACCCTTGGGTAGGAGGAATATGCATCGCTGGCGTTTCACTGTGGCTCCTGCACTCATCGACGATTCCACCGGGAACGAAAGACCTGATGACCGCGTTCCTGAACGTCGCGGCGATCATTGTCGGCTTCCTCGTCACGTCGCAATCAATCCTCTTGTCTCTTGACGGGAAGTGGATAATCCAGCGCTCCAAGGAATCCGGCGCGTACCGGATGCTGGTGGGATATCTCGTATCAGCCACGTACTGGTGGATGGGCGCTGCGCTCCTTTCCGCAGTGGGAATCGCCCTTGTTCCGGCCACTCCCTTGCCCGGTTGGCAGAAGCCCTACGCCGTCAGCATGTTTTCAGTGTGGGTGTTTGTGGCGGCCACTGCATCTTTCGCAGCGTTCCGGGTCCTCAGCATCTTCTCCAGCGTTTTGAAGTCCATCAGCAAAGGGTAGCTGTTCCACACCTCGCGATACCGACTGTCCCGCGCTCCGCCCCGCTCCGGCGAACTGAGGTTGACTGAGGCCGTACCGGATTCCAGACCGCGAAACGGCGAAAAAAGGCGTTTCGCGCCCGATTCCGTTTCGATTTCCGTTTCGCAGGGGCACACTCCGGCCCTTCAGGGGTTACGGAGTGTGGTTTTTATTGGAAAATTTGGTGCGCCCGGCATGATTCGAACATGCGACCTTCTGGTTCGTAGCCAGACGCTCTATCCAACTGAGCTACGGGCGCGCACTTCTCTAACTATACCGCATCACCCTCACAAATCCTAAGCCGACCTCCGCACCGCCCCCGCCCGCCGCAGCGCCTTCCCCCGCTCCTCCATCACATCCCCGATCTGCCGGAAGAAATCCGGCGTCTCCGCGCTCAGCGCATGCACCGCATCCCGCCCCAGCGTCAGCAACTGCAGATCCTCCAGCGCCGTCACGCTCACATCGCTCGGCACCGTCGAAAGCAGCGAGTCCTCCCCGAAAAAATCCCCCGGCTCCAGATTCCCCACCACCACTTCCCGGCCCCCAGCGTCCGTCCCCGTCAGCACCGCCCGCCCCGAGATGATCAACTGCAGCGCCGAAACCGCCTGGCTCCGCCGCACCACCGCCTCGCCCGCCGCGTAATACTGAATTGTCCCGCCATTGATCGCCGCCGAGATCTGGCTCTCCGTCAGCCCCAGAAACGGAAATACCCGCAGACTCTCCGTCGCGCTCTGCAGTCGCCGGGGAGCCGCCGCCGGCGCTTCCGCCGACACAATGTGCCTCTCCGTGTGATACGGCATCGTCAGCCCCGCCCGCCGCGCCGCGTACCACACCACCGTCCGGAACTCGTCCAGCACATCCTTGCACCGCGAAAAATCCTCGATCCGCAGCTTCACCTTGTATTCAATGCCCGAACTCGTGAACGCCGAGAGCCGCACCTTCGGCGGCGGATCCGTCAACACGCCCTTCGTCTGCGACGCGCACTCCAGCAGCATCGGCTTCACCTTGTTGGGCGCGTCGTCGCTCGAAAACTCCAGCACCAGCGTTTCCGAATGAATCAGGTTCGGCCGGCTGAAGTTCGTGAAACTCGCCTTCGCCATCATCGAGTTCGGCAGCACAATCATGTCGCCGCCCGAATTGCGCAGATGAATCGATCTCCAGTTCGATTCCGTCACCACCCCCTGCGTCTTGTCCACCTCGATCCAGTCGCCGATACTGATCGGCCGTTCCGCCATCAGCATCAGCCCGTTGAACAGATTCCCCAGCGGCTCCTGCAGCGCCAGCCCGAGCACCAGCGACCCCACGCCCAGCGCCGCCACAATCTGCCCCACATCCTGTCCCCACACCGTCGAAAGCAGCGTCCCCAGACAGATCAGCACAATCAGCCCCCGCGCCATGCCGATGAAAATCTGCGGCACTCTCGATTGCCAGGAGCCCTCCCGCGCCTTGCCGAATACCAGCGCCTTCAGCAGCGCCAGCGCCGCGTGAATCACGAACAGCCAGTTCAGCGTCTGCAGCAGCCGCACCGCCGTCGACGACGGCCGCATGCCGATAATGTGCACCAGCAGCACGAACGCGCAGAACGTCGGCAACACGAAGTCCCGCACCAGCGACACCGGCGCCGCCAGCGCGCTCCGTTCCCGCTTCAGCCGCAAATGCCACTCGGTCAGCGCAATCGTCAGAAACGGAAACAGAATCGCAATCACGATCGCCGCGTCCAGAAACCGCGAATCCAGATGCTGCAGGATCCCGAACACAATGGACGCCAGCACCAGCGTGGCTTTCACCGACCTCATCCCGCCGCCGCCTCCGCCTTCCCCGGCAATGTGTCGCCGAGCAGCGGCCACCCCGGCAGCTTGCCGATCTCTTCCGGCGCCACGGCCGCCCCGAACGAGTACAGATTTCCCACCGACGCATGAATATCGTGACTCACCATCACCGAATCCGGCGCCGCGTGATCCGCCAGCCACCGCGCCTGCTCCACCACATCTCCCGCCAGATGATAACTGAAACGCGTCTTCCCGATCACCGCCGCAACCGCCGGACCGTAAGCAATCCCGATCCGCACCGTCAGCCGCATATTCGGATCCATCTGCATCCACCGCAGACTCCGGACAATATCCTGCGCGAAATCCACCACGCGAATCTGCTGGTCCAGCCGCTGCCGGGACATGCCGCAGACCGCCAGATAACTCTCGCCGTCGCACGCCAGCTTCTCCACGCCCCGGCTCTCCGCCGCCGCGTCGATAGCCTCCACCGCCTGCCGGATCATCGCCAGCGATCGCGCCGCCCCCGTCGCGCCGCCCGGCTCCTGCCCCGTCGAGAACGTCGCCCGCAGAACCGTGAGTTCGTCGTACTCATCCGTCCCGCCCTCCTCGCCGGCTTTCAGGCGCTGCGCCGGCGCGGCCGGCAACACCCGGTCGATCAGCGCGTCCCTCTCTTCCACCCTCCGGTCCGCCACCGCCCGCATCTCGAGCGTCTGGCTCGCCATGTAGTTGAACGACCCCGCCAGATCCGCGAACTCATCGTTCGAATCGATCGGAATCGCGCTGACGTGCTGTCCGCTGCGCAGCGCGTGCGCCGCCTCCACCAGCCGGAAAACCGGCCGCGCCACTTCCTTGCCGATCACCGCCGCCAGCGTCGTGAGCAGCAGCAGAATCACCAGCGCGCAAACCAGCACCCGGCGCGCCAGAATCGTCAGCGGACTCAGCGCCTCCTGTTCGTCCATCTCGCACAGCAGCGCCCATTGCTTGTCGCCGAATTTCACCGGCATATACGAAACCAGCGCCGAATGCCCCAGATAAGAGGGCATAATCTCCGTGTCGGATTTCCCCCCCAGCGCCGCTTCCACGCCCGGCGTGCGCGCCCGCAGCGTCAGCACCGCCGTGCCCGCCTGCCGGGTCCGCTCGATCTGCGCAGCGTCGTAGTGAGCCGCGCTCAGCGCGCTGTAGAACGCCGGCGCGTCCTGCCGCAACAGGCGCGAATTACTGCGCATCAGGAAATCGGGCCCCACCAGAATGGCCTCGCCCGTCTTCCCCAGCCCGTCATGCTCCCAGTCGTAGTTGCTGCCCAGCATCCGGTCCACATCTTCCAGATGCACTTCCGCCAGCACCACCCCGATCATCTTCCCCGCGTCGATCACCGGCGTCCCGATCATCATCGTGGTTTTATCGAAATTGTAAGAAGCGTGGAAATAATCCGAGATCCGGATTTCATTCGTCGTTTTCGATGCCGCCAGACTCCGGAACAACTCGCCCACCGGACTGTCGCTGTGCACCCCGGTGCGCAGATTCGTGCCGAAAATATGGGACTTTCCGTACGTATAAACCACATCGCCCGATTGCGCGTCCACCAGCAGGAAATTATCCAGCCCGAAAGTGCCCAGCAGCGACCGGATAGCCGGGTGAAACCCCGCGTGAATCCGCGAATATTCGCTGCCGTCTCCCGCGTCGTCCAGCAGAAAACGGTTCGCCGCGTCGTTCTTATTCCTGACGATGTACCAGAATTGAGCGTATCGGCCCTCCGCCGTGCCGGGCAGAAAAGCCTCGATGCGCGGCGTCGCGGAAAGTATCTTTCCCAGCTTCGGCAGGTAATTATCCCGATAGTACGCGGTAACAGCCTGATCCTGCTCCGCCGGCGCCCGGGATTCCTTCAGCTTCGCGAACGCCGTCCGGAAATCGCGCATGCCCTGCACCACCAGAGGATGCGTCGAAAAACTTCCGATGGCCCGTTCCTCGTTGCGCACGAAGCCCAGAAAATCGTTGCTCCGTGCATTGCGCGTGCTGGAAATATTCTGCACCTGCGCATCCTTCAGCGCTTCCGACCCGCTTTCATACGCCACCAGCCCCACCGCCAGAATCGCGCTGAGCGCCACCGCGATCAGCACCAGAACGATCTTCGACTGAATACTCAGGGACGTTTTAAAGGACAGGAATTTCGGCGTAATCATTCGTTTGTGGCGCGTAACGCGGCGGTTCCGCTCAGTTTAGCACCGGCAAAACCTCATTTTTTCGTTTTTAACCTGTAGCTGTAACTCGCGTAGTCGAAGTCGTAAGCCGGACGCTCCGGCGCCGGCTCCGCGCTTTTCGCCGGCATCGCCCGCGCCAGCCGCGCCTTCACATCCGCGTACTTCGCACTTCCCGCCAGATTGTGGAACTCGTTCTGATCCGCCGTTTCGTCGAAGAGTTCCTCGCTGCCGTCGTGATAACGCGTATACCGCCACCGCTCGTCCCGCGCCGAGTGATTCCCCGGCCAGTACGTCGTCACCACCGGCGCATGGGGCGCCAGATGGCTCTCCAGTTGCGGCCGCAGACTGACGCCGTCGTTCTCCCGGTTCGCCGGCAGCCCGCACAAATCCACCAGCGTCGGATACAGATCCAGCAGGCTCACCGGCTGCACCCTCGCCCGCCCGTTCTGCCGCACCGGCCCTCCCGCGATCACCAGCGGCACATGAGTCGAACGCTGCCACAGCGTGGATTTGTGCACATGCCGTTTCTCTCCCAGATGCCACCCGTTATCCGACCAGAACACCACGATCGTGTTCTTCGCATACGCGCTGCTGTCGAGGAAATCCAGAATCTGCCCCACCATCGCGTCGGCAAACGTGATGCACGCCAGATAGGCCTGCACCAGATCGCGCCACTTGCCGTCTTTCACGATCGTCTCGAACTCGTCCCGCCGCGCGGCCGCGAACGTCTGCCCCTGCGGCGGCACGTCGTCCAGATCGTCTTCCGGCGTTACCGGCAGATTGACCTTGTCTTTCGGATACATGTCGAAATACCGCTGCGGCGCGAACATCGGGATGTGCGGATGCCACAGACCCACCGCCGCGAAGAACGGCTTGGCATGCTCCTTCTTCAGGAACCGCCCCGCCCAGTCCACCGCCCGCATGTCCCCGTACTCCGCCTCGTTCTTCGGCAGCACGCCCCAGTCGAACTCGCCCTGAAAATTCGGGATCCCGTTATACGGATACGCCGCCGGCATGGGCTCTTTCTTCACCCACGGATACCATTCCGTCCGCCGGTACCACGGGTCGTCGAACACCTGCAGCTGAAACTCGTCCCACTGGTTCGGCGGATTGAATCCCGCCACGTGATGCAGCACCTTGCCCGCGCCCGCCACGTAATAGCCGTTCTTCCGGAAATACTCCGGCATGGTCAGCAATCCCGGCAGCGCCGGACGCCAGTACTGTTCGTTGTCGTAAATCCCCGACGACGACGGCGCCTTCCCCGTAAACAGCGCCGTGCGCGAAGGATTGCACACCGGCGCCGCGCAGTGCGCGTTCGTGAACGGCGCGCCCCGGCTCGCCAGCCGGTCGATATTCGGCGTCCGCACGCCCGGGTAGCCGTTCAGGAAGCCCACCTAGTCGTTCATGTCGTCCACGCCGATCATCAGCACGTTCGGACGCGCCGGCCCCGCCCCCGATGCCGCAAAAGCCCCCGAAGCCGTCAGAGCCGCCGCGCACCCCAAAAACTCACGTCGCTTCATAAAACCCCGCAATCAGCCCTGTTTCCGAACCGGTTCCGGACCGCCGCCCACCACCGCCGCCATCGCCCGCACGCTCTCAGCCGCTTCCGCGGTCGCCTCCTGCTCAACCGGCCCCGCATGCCGCGGAGCCGCTTTCCGCACCCGCGCCGGGCTGAAATCGTCCCCGTTCCCCCCGAACATCGACTCCGCCGCCACAATCAGCCGGTTCAGAATGCGATGCACCAGCGGCGCCGAAAAGCCCCCCGCCAGCGCCAGCACGGGCTGTTGCAGCAGCAAAGAGGGCTTCCCGTCGCTCCCTGCGTGCGACCCGTAAATTACCTGCGAAAGCACCACCCCCGAAATCATCCCCAGCACCAGTTGCAGCCAGTAAACCGACGAATACTTCGGATCGAACGTCCCCTCCGAAATAAAACGCTGCAGCTTGAACAGCACCGAAAACGCGCTCCCCACCAGCGACACGCAGATCAGAAACCCTTCGCACTTCAGCAGCGTCCAGCCGCTGCTCTTGAACAGTCCCAGTTGCATATTCGCCGTGTTCACGTCCTCGAAAAGGCTGATCAGCAGCATGGACAGCACCGCCGCCACCTCGATGTACATGAACATCCGCACCAGCGGCACCGGCCCGAAGGTCGAAAGATAAGGATGCCGCACCTTGTCCTCCACCATCAGCATCACCGAACGCGGCGTCGCGGGTGCGATCAGTTCGGAAAGCGTCGAATGCGCCCGCATCAGATCCTCCGTCTCCACCCGCGGTTCCGTCAGAGTCCCCACTCTCTCCAGAGCCGCCACAATCGGCGGCGGCACCTTCAGCCCCCCGCCCATCGCGTACCGGGTCATCGCCTCGCATTCCCGGAACAAGGTCGAGCGCAGCGACGGGGCCTTCTTCTTTTTGCTCTCATCCGCTTCCGGGCTTTTCAGTGGTTCCAAAATTCCAGTGCCTCTGATGAATCATCTTAGACCGTGCCGGAGAATACAGCCACGGTCAGACCCCGCCTGATGGTATATAATCCGCCACGTCGATCTCTGGAGATTTATGACCAAACGAGAATTCCTCGCGTCCGGCATCGGCGCCGGCCTTGCCCTCACCCAGGCTCGCACCGCTCTGGCCCAGCCACCCGCGGCAGCCAAATCGGGCAAGCCCACCCGCAGGGCCAAAACCACCAAACTCTTTAAATGCCCCTCGGGCTTCCCCAACGCCCTCGCCGCCACCCCGGAAGGTCTCTGGATTGGCGAGCAGAAACTCTCCGGCGCGCAGGCCGCCCAGTACCACATGCCGGAACCCAAATCGCTCGACGAAAGCGCCTGGCTGGTCGACTGGAACGGCAAAGTTCTCAAGACCGTGACCACCCCCTCGCGCAATACCAGCGGCATGGCCGTCGGTGGCGGTTATGTCTGGATGGTCGCCAACGCCCCGCCCGAAGGCGTCTTCCAGGTCGACATGAACTCGAAACTCGTCAGCCACCGCCAGATCCCTCTCGGCCCGTCCAACGACGGCGGCGGCTGCCACGGCGCCACCTGGCAGGACGGCAGACTCTGGATCGCCTCCCTCCGCCTCCGCGGCAACCTCCGCCTCGACCCGAAAACCTGGGAGCCCGAGTTCATGATCCCCTTCTACCAGGCACCCGACCGCAACCGCTATCACGACATCACCTGGGACAACGGCTCCCTCTGGCAAATCGTCGGCAACGACTGCACCGGCTATAAGGATTACCGCCCCGGCCTCGTCCGCTACGACGCCGCCACCGGCAAAGTCGTCGAAACCGTCGATTTCCTGCCCGGCTCCAGCGACCCCCACGGCCTCGTCATGCACGACGGCAAACTCGTCAGTTGCGACGCCGGCATCCACCCCAACTGGCCCAACCTCGACAGCCCCACCGCGGGCTGGATCTTTCAGATCGACTTCGTGTAGCCGTTATGAAAACCGCCCTCGCCCTGCTGCTTCTGATCGTCCCCGCTTCGCCGCCGGTGACGCCGCAGCCCTTGGCAGGCTCTATCACAACGACCTCGCCTACACCCACTCGAACGCCATGACGCAGACCAAAGCTGCCGCCAGCGCCGCCGAAACCAAACCCGACGGTATCTACAAAGCGCACAGGCCGCTTTCGGCGGCACCAGGGGAATAAGGAACTCGGCAGATTTGGCCGCCGGAAGCGAGTCCGTTGTGCGCGAGTTCCTCAGAAGCTCGGGAGCCGTGGGGGGCGGCGGCGTAAGGCCGAGCAACCACCCGTTCAGCCGCGCCCGCCGGCTGCAACCCGAGCGGTTTCTCAAAAAGGTGTCGCCATGCGCGATGTCGAACTCCACGTCTACGGCAACACCGCTATCCTCGAATACAAACTCGCCCTCACTCACTCCGCCGGAGACACCGCCCACCTGCACGAAATCATGGTCTGGCTGAAATCTCCGCGGGCTGGCAGATGCTCGTCCGGCACGCCACCAAACTCCCGCCCACACCGTAACGAAGAGCCCGGATCCGCGGCCGAAGCCTGAATCCGCCCTTTACTCTGCCACGCACCGCCTGTATGCTTTGCTGCAAGGTGAGACGGGAGGGCAATATGAGGTGTTCCGCTGGCATCCCTCGCCTGGCTCTGGCAATGGCCGCAGCGTTGGAGGTTGGCTTCGCCGGACCGCTCAGCTTCCAGACAGTGCCTTTCGCCATCAACAACCAGGGGCAAATCTCCGGATTTTCCTCCGATATCGCCGGAACGCACGGTTTTATCGACACCAACGGAATATTCACCGTGATCGATGTGCCCGGCAGCACGGATACGCTGGCCTACGGAATCAACGATGCGGCTCAGGTGATTGCCTTCGACAATACGCATTCCAAAAGTTATCTGTTCACAGGCGGGCACTTGCTCGACATCGGCGTACCCGGCAGCACATACACCTGGGCGGAGGGCATCAATGATGCCGGTGACATTGTCGGCGCCTTCGGGGATGGCCGCCGGGCGTGGGGCTATGTGGACCACGCCGGCGTAATCACCCGACTCGAAGTGCCCGGCTCCATCGAGACAGACCCTTACGCCATTAACAATCAGGGTCAGATCGTTGGAAGGTACGTCACAATCACCTCCGCCGGAGTGGTTGCCGACCATGGATTCCTCTATTCAAACGGCGCCTTTATCACTCTCGATGTGCCCGGCGCGGAACTGAC
Organism: uncultured Acidobacteriia bacterium; assembly: GCA_903851195.1. Lineage (GTDB taxonomy): Bacteria > Acidobacteriota > Terriglobia > Bryobacterales > Bryobacteraceae > BOG-234. The sequence goes on along the minus strand of CAINNJ010000058.1, from coordinate 120,947 downwards.
TGACGCCACTGGTATCAATGACGCCGGCCAGATCGTCGGCTCCTTCGGCATCACCGAAAACGGGGCCTTTCACGGGCACGGTTTTCTTTTCTATCAGGGGATTTTCACCACCATCGACTATCCCGGCAGCCCTGATACCGACGTGCGGGGAATCAACAATATCGGGCAAATCGTGGGAGCAATTGGCAATCGCACGGGCTTTTTGGATAACGCCGGCGTCTTTGCTCCCATCGAGGAGCCCGCGACCGCTTTCACACCGGAACCGAAGTCTTTCCTGCTTCTGGCCGGCGCGCTCGCCGTCCTGCCGCGCCGAAAGCCTCGGCTCTTTCTCCCCAACGCGTCCCGCAACCGCCCGAAAATCACGCCCGCCACCCGCACGCTCAGCTGCTGATAACCCAATCGACCGCACAGGATCTTCGCCAAAACGGCGTCTTTTTTGCGATGCTGTATAGCAGACCGCATGCTGAAACAGGTTTTCCCCGGCGTGCGTCACGCTTTAATAGAAGTCTGGACGTGCGCCACCTGGATTGTATGAAAAAATTCCGCCTTCCCTTCGCTGCTTACCCGCCCCTCGCGGCGCTGGCCGTGCTCACGCTCGTCCATTTCGAGGCCCCGGCCCAGCAGCCCGCGCCCGCCCCCAAATCGGATCAGAAAGCCGACCAGAAACCGGACGAAGACCTGGGCGACCCCATTAAAGTCGATGTCGACGTCGTCAGCCTCTACTGCGCCGTCCGCAACAAGCAAAACGGTCTGGTCAACAATCTCGAAAAGACCGACTTCGATCTCGCCGAAGACGGCAAGCAGCAGACCATCCGCTACTTCAGCCGCGAAACCGGCATCCCGCTCACCATCGGCCTCCTCGTCGATGTCTCCGGCAGCCAGCAGAACCTCATCGAAATCGAGCGCCGCGCCGCCGGCAGCTTCTTCTCGAGCGTGCTGAAGCAGAAGGACGTCGCCTTCCTCATCAGCTTCGGCGCCGATTCCGAACTCCTCCAGGACATCACCGGCTCCCCCCGCCTGCTGCAGGACGGCCTGCGCCGCCTCCGTCTCAACGCCGGCGTCGGCGGACTCCACCCCGGCCCCGTCCCCACCATGTCCCACCAGCGCGGCACCGTGCTGTATGACGCCGTCTATCTCGCCGCCAACGACATGCTCTCGAAGGAAGTCGGCCGCAAAGCCATCATCCTCATCACCGATGGTGAAGACCAGGGCAGCACGCTCAACGAAAAGGCCGCCATCGAAGCGGCCCAGAAGTCCGACTCCATCATCTACGGCATCCTCTATGTCGATCGGCAGTTCTACGGCTCCTTCGGCGGCGGCTACGGCGGAGCCAGCGTCCTGAAACACATGTCGGAAGAAACGGGCGGCCACCTCTTCGAAGTCGACCGCAAGCACACCCTCGAAGACATCTTCCGCCAGATTCAGGAAGAGATGCGCACCCAGTACCTCATCGGCTACACCCCCACCAACCCGAAGAAGGACGGCTCCTACCGCAAGATCGACCTGCGCACCAGTTCCAAAGACCTGAAGGTCCAGGTGCGCAAGGGTTACTACGCGATGCCCAATCAGCAGTAGCTCTCTCGCTGTGGGGGCGGGATGGAATCCTGCGGCGGGTTGGAAACCCGCCCACAGCGCCGACCTTCCTCTCGGGAAGCGTCTGATGCAAGCCCCCGGCTTGCAACAATAGGACTTGGCCGACACACGAATCACCCCCGCCACCGAAGCCGACGTGCCCCTGATCCTCGAAATGATCCGCGGCCTGGCCGACTACGAGAAGCTCTCTCACGCCGTCACCGCCACCGAAGACCAGCTCCGTCAAACCCTCTTCGGACCGCGCCCCGCCGCCGAAGTCCTGCTCGCCTTCCACGACAACGAATGCGCCGGCTTCGCCCTCTTCTTCCCCAACTACTCCACCTTCCTCGCTAAACCCGGCATCTACCTCGAAGACCTCTTCGTCAAACCGCACGCCCGCGGCAAAGGACTCGGCCTCGCACTCCTGACCGAACTTGCCCGCCTCGCCGTCGAACGCGGCTGCGGACGCGTCGAGTGGTCCGTCCTCGACTGGAATGAGCCCTCCATCGGCTTCTACAAGAAACTCGGCGCCGTGCCCATGGACGAGTGGACTATCTTCCGCTTAACCGGCGACGCCCTGCTGAAACTCGGCAGCACAAAGGCTTCTTAGCATGGACAAAACGATTCGGAAATACATCAGCTTCGACGACATGAAACACGATGAATACCGCTACTGGCAGAGTCGTCCCGCCCACGAACGAATCGACGCGGTATCCGAACTGACGCAGGCTCTCTGCGCGTTGAAGGGCGAGGTCGCCGATGTACCCCGAATGGAAAGAACTTTGATTCGTATTGAACGCCCGCAAAGTTAGGTATCAGGTCGTCGGTGGCTACGCCCGCGATAAACGATCTCGACATTGAAACCGGATCTGCCTCCCGCGCGCTCCCGCCAGCCTCTGACGAAAGAGACTGATTCGCCCTCCCCCGCCTCTGCTACTCTGAAGGGGCTTCAGCAGCACGCAGGCGCAGTTTTGGGAAGCCGGTGGAAATCCGGCACGGCCCCCGCCACTGTAAGCGCCGAGGATCCGTTCAATCCACACAGCCACTGTCCCCCTCCCGGGACGGGAAGGCGAACGGAATCCGTTGACGCGCAAGTCAGGAGACCGGCCCGCGTGATTCGGCGTCTGAATTGCAGATCTGTACTGCAGACGACCGGAACCAATGCCGAGGCACGAAAGGACGGCAGCGCAGGGCTGCCCGATCATGCATATTCACAGACTGTTTTTCTACGCAGCCGCCGCGTGCGCGTGCGTCTCTCCGGCCTCCGCGGCCGAATACACCGGCACGGTGACCGACCCCTCCGGCCGACCCGTCCCCGGCGCCCAGATCGCCGCCATCAATGCCGTCGGCGTCATCACCCAACAAATCACGGACGACCAGGGCCGCTTCGACATTTACATCTCGCCACTCTACGACGACTTCCGCTTCCGTGTCGCCGCCCCGGGCTTCCAGACCACCATCGTCGCCTCGGGCGCATCCCACATCCAGCTCCCCCTCGCGCCCCAGTCCGATTCCGTCCGCGTCGTCGGCTCCGCCATCGACGTTCCCGCCAGCGAACAGGGCACCAGCGTCACCACCATCACCAGCCGCGAAATCCGCGAGCGCAATGAGCCCCTCGCCGCCGATCTGCTGCGTCAGGTGCCCGGCGTCGTCATCGCCCAAAGCGGATCCCGCGGCGCCGTTTCCAGCCTCTTCGTCCGCGGCGGCGATTCCAAATACAACCTGGTGCTGCTCGACGGCATCCCCATCAACTCGTTCTACTTCGGCGGCCTCTTCGACTTTGCCCACATCCCCTCCGATTTCATCGAACAGATTGACGTCGCCCGCGGCCCCCAGTCCGCCATCTACGGCTCCTACGCCATCGGCAGCGTCGTCAACTTCCAGACCCGCGCCGCCGAAAACGGCTCGGCCTTCGACCTCGTCGCCGAAGGCGGCACGCACGACGAAAGCCGCTTCTCCCTCAGTGGCTCCGGCAAAGTCTGGCGCGATCTCGGCCTCGCCGGTTCCATCTCCAGCCTGAACGGCAACGGCCCCGTGCCCAACAGCGACTACCGTAATGACAACGTCTTCCTCGCCCTCTCCCACCGCTGGTACACCCAGAACATGTTCGCGTTCGGCGCCTTCAACTCGAACGATGTCGGCGAACCCGGTGCCTTCGGCTCCAACCCCAAAGGCTATTACTCCGGCCTCGACCGCATCAGCCGCAGCAAGAACAACACCTCCACCTACGGCTTCCACTGGCAGGACGACCTCACCGATAAGGTTCGCGTCGACCTCTTCGCCGGCTTCTTCCTCAACAACAACGGCTACCGCAGCCCCTATGGCTACAGCTTCAATAAGGACCTCCGCGGCAACGCCGAAGCCCGCGCCACCTGGGCCGTCATGAGTCACTGGACCATGGCCGCCGGCTACGCGTTCGACCGCGAGGAGATGCGCAACACCTACGTCACCACCACCGCCACCGGCCCCTTCCTGCTGCGCCGCGATAACGGCGGCGTCTACTGGGAAAACCACATCACCTGGAACAGCTTGTACCTCAATGCGGGCCTGCGCGAGGAGATCTACCAGACGCCCTTCGTGCCCGGCAACGCTTACGGCTACCCGCCCCGGCCCGACTTCGCCCAACGCACCGACACCCGCCTGAATCCGAAGGTCTCCGGCGCCTACACCTTGCCGTCCGGACAGCGCCTGCACGCCTCCTTCGGCACCGGCATCCGCCCGCCCGGCGGCTCCGACCTCGCCTTCACCAACAACCCCGCGCTGAAGCCCGAACGCACCCAGAGCTACGACGTCGGCCTTCAGGAGCGCTTCCTGAATGACCGTCTCTCTCTCGACGCCACCTGGTTCCGCAACCGCTATAAAGACCTCATCGTCGGCCTCGGCGGCTCGCTCTCCGCCCTCTCGCGCTACTCCACCGACAACGTCGCCAACGCACGCGCGGAGGGCGCGGAGATCAGCGCGCAACTGCGGCCCGCATCAAACCTGAGCCTTACCGGCAGCTACACCTGGCTCGAAACCGGCATCCTTTCGCTCAACGGCGGCTCCGGCCTGGTGCAGAAGTACTTCTATCTCGGACAGCCCCTGCTGCGCCGCCCGAAACAGTCCGGCTCGCTGCTGCTCACCTATCACCGCAACCGTTTCGACGGCAACATCGCCGGCTACATCCGCGGCAAAACACTCGACAATGAGCCGACCTACGGCGTCAGCGGCGGCCTCTACCAGAACCCCGGCTACCGGAACTTTTCCGTCAACCTGAACTACCGCGTGCTCGGCAACCTCACCGTCTACGCGAACCTGCGCAACGCGCTCGACCAGCGCTACGAAGAAATCTACGGCTTCCCTTCCCCGCTGCTGAACGTCGTGATGGGTGTGAAGTGGAATCTCGCCCGCGCCCGCTGAGAGCACCTATGAGCGAACAATTCGAACAGCCCCGCCTCGCCATCAATCGCGTCTACACCCGCACGGGCGACGAAGGCCGCACCGCTCTCGCCGGCGGCCAGCGCATTCCGAAGGACGATCTCCGCATCGAAGCCTACGGCACTCTCGACGAACTGAACGGCTTCATCGGACTCGCCCGGGAGTCCGCCCGCGAACTGCCGCAACTCGACGCCATCCTGCGGCGCGTGCAGCATGAACTGTTCAACGCCGGCTCCATTCTGGCCACGCTGCCGGAGGACGTCCATCCCCGCCAGGCGCGCGTCACCCCCGCCGAGTGGCGGCAACTCGAGTTCGAAATCGACGCCATGAACGAGGGCCTGCCTCCCCTCCGCTCCTTCGTGCTGCCCGGCGGCTGCCGCCTCAACGCCGAACTGCACATCTGCCGCACGGTCTGCCGCCGCGCCGAACGCATCTGCGTTACCCTCGCGGGCGAGGGCGCGGTGGATCCCGACATCCTGCGTTATCTGAACCGCCTGAGCGACGCCTTTTTCGTCTGGAGCCGCTGGGCCAGCGCGCAACTGGGCGTGTCCGAAACTTTGTGGGAGCCGAACCAGGCCGCTTCGGGCGGAGCGCGTTGAGCCAGCGGAACCACCCGTTCAGCCGCGCCCAACGGCTGCAACCCGAGCGATTACTCAAAAGGGCTATGATAGGAGAAACAGAAATGCAGAATACGATTGAGTCCCGGCCGCTCGCCATTGGCCTGACTGTACTCAGCGCCCTCGGGCGACTGGTGCCCCACGCCCCGAACGTCACCCCGCTCGGCGGCTCCTGCCTGTTCGCCGGCTCCCGGATCTCCGGCCTGCTCGCTTACCTGCTGCCCCTCTTCGTGATGGCGGCCACGGATCCACTCGTTGGCGGCTACACCAGAACGTCCCCCGTCATCTACTTCTGCTTCCTCGTGAACGTCTGGCTGGGCCGTCGTCTCCTCCGGCAGGTTTCCCCGATCCGTGTCGGCGCCACCGCGTTCCTCTGCAGCCTGCAGTTCTTCGTGCTCACCAATCTCGCCATGTGGCTGACCTCCGCGTTCCGCGGAACCGGTCTTTATCCGGCCACTCTCGCGGGCCTCGGCGCCTGCTTCTCGGCCGCGCTTCCCTTCTGGGGACGCACGCTCGCCGGCGACCTGCTTTTCTCCGCCGCCATCTTCGGCATGTACGCGCTGCTTGCCCGCCAGGCAGGCTCTCAGCGAACCGTTGCTGCGTGATCTGACATGGGCCGTCTCGGTACAGGTATAGCGTTTGTCTTCGGCGCCGGTCTGGGCATCGGCGTCGGCGCGGTGGCTGCCTCGGGTAACGGTTCCCCGAGGCGCCCGGAACAGGCCACACCCAAGCCGCGTCCCGCCGCGCCTGCTGCCGACGAACCGGCCATTCTGAAACTGGAGCCGCTTCTCGATCGTCTGGAACGCGTCGAAGCCTACGTCGACGCCGCCCGCTCCGTCGAACCCGGACTGCCTGCGCAGGCCGACGATCGGCACGCTATCGAGAACAGCCTGCATGCCGCCGAACACGACGCGGCCTTGACCCTCGACGTGATTCACGAGACCTTCGAAGACCTGCGCCGGGAACTCCCCGCGATGGTGGAAGCGGCGGTCAAAGCCCGCATCGCCAGTCTCACCAGCAGCCTGGCCGGCGTCACCGAAAACTTCGTGGACCTCAAGATCGCCGAGCGGGTGGCGCCTCTCGAACAGGCCCTGCTCGAACAGCAGGCATCCATCAGTTCGCTGCGGGCCCGTTCGGAAGACACCGATGTGAACCTGCAGCGCCTGATCGTTTCCATCGACCGCCTCTGCGAACTGAATCCGGTAGCTCCGCGCTCGCAGGCCGCCGCTTCCCGATTTCGCGCGCGCCATGCCGCCCAAAGAAGCCGAGCAGCCGGAACCCCGCCGCCCGCGCGTCCCCATGGCCCGTATTTTCGGCGCTTTTCTGGCGGTCGGAATCGCCCGCTTCTTCCACTCCTGAAGACGGCTTTACCGGACCAGATTTTCCGAGAAGAACGGCAGCACGTTCTTCTCCACCCGCTCCGCCACGCCGCTGGTGTGCGTGCCTTCGTAGATCCCGAAGGTGTGCGGCAGATCGTAGCGGTTCAGAATCGAATCCAGCATCTTCACCGTGCCGGCAATGCCTGCATCCTGATCGCCCGCATCGAACGCGATCGCCTTGTAGCGGCGCAAATTGCCGATGTACTGATCCACCATCGCGAGCGGCGCATTGGCCAGCCATCGCGCCAGGGTGAGTCCCTGCGACTGGCCGTCTTTGGTCGGCAGATCGAGGAAGAACGGCGGGTTCTTCAGATTCGGCGACCACGCGGCGGCGGAGGCGAACTGCGCCTTCGTGCCGAAGTCGGCCTTCTCGAACTCCTCCTGGGTTTTGATCGCTTCGGTGTGGATGGCCTGCGCCGCCGCATTCGGAATCATGCAGCACGGGCTCAGCGCATAGATCGCCCCGTAGACGTCCGGGTACTTCATGCCGATCCGCAGCGTGCCGTAGCCGCCCATCGAGTGGCCCGCCAGGCCGCGGCTTTCGCGCCGCGCCAGCGTCCGGTAATGCGCGTCGATATATTCGACCAGATCTTTCGTAACGAACGTTTCCCAGTCGCCCGTCGTGACCGAGTTCGAGTACATGCTGCCCTGAAAGCGCGTGTAAGCGTTCGGCATCACGATGATCACCGGCTTCGCGCCCGCCGCCAGAGCCTTGTCGGCCACTTCCGGAACGCTGATGAAGTGCTTCACCAGGCCGAACCAGCGCTCGTCGCTGTCGGTATAGCCATGCAGCAGATAGACCACCGGATAGCGCTGTGTCCCGGTCTTGTAGTCCGGAGGCAGCCAGATGGAGACGTCCCGGTCCGGCGAATCGCCGTCGAGGTTGCCCTCCAGACTGCGGCCGTGCACCTTGATCCGCTGGACTTCGCCCTTCTTCTGCGCGGTCGCCGTGGCGCTGCCGAGCATCGCCAGAAGAGCCAGCGCGGCGCCGCTTCTCATCGGCCCGGAGCGGTGTCCCGCACCGATTGCGGCACCAGATCGTCGAAGCTCTCGGGCGCGTTGTAATAGAGCATCCGCCGGCAGCTCTCGCAGATCATGATGCTGTGGCCCAGCTTGAGATCCTGCAGAAACTGCGGGCGCAGCATGATGTTGCACTTCGAGCAGCGTCCGTTCACCGCCTCCGCGATCGCCACGCCGGCGCGGCCCTTGCGGATCCGCTCGTATTCCGACGCGATCTTCGGCGTCATCTGTGCCACGATCCCGACGCGCTCGCCCTTCAGTTTCTCGATCTCCTGCCGGTCCGCCACGGTGCGTTCCTGCATCCGCTTCTTCTCGGCGTCCACGTCTTTCTTCTCCGCCGCCAGCGCGACTTCCGCGGCTTTCACGTTCTGATCGAGCGGCTCGGACGCGCCCATCAGCACCAGAATGCGCTCCTCGCAGCGGGCGATTTCCTGCTGGCAGAAGCCGATCTCGTGCTGGAACGCCTGATACTGCTCGTTGTTCTTCGCGTCGTTCATCTGACCCTTGAGCTTCGAGATCTTCTGCTCATTGGTCTGGATGTCCGTTTCCATCTTTTTGCGGTCCTTCTGGTTGGCGCTCAGGGCCGCTTTATCGGCCTCCAGACGGCGCAGATGTCCTTCGAGTTTCTTCTCGATTTCCGCGATATGTTTCGGAAGAGCGGCAATCTCCTTCGTCAACACGGTGATCCGGTCGTCGAGAATCTGTAACCGGATGGCGTGCTTTATATCAGGAAGCATGTATTCGACCGTGATTTTAACAAACGCATCAGGATTTACCCGGAACTTTGCCGCCGGGTTTGCCGCCGGGTTTGCTGAAGAGCTTCGCGAGCACGACGTCGCGGGTTTCCGCCAGTTCCGGAATCCGCAGCACCGAGGCGGATGCGTAGAACGCCAGCGCGCCGGCCGGAATGCCCGCCAGCAGGTGCACCGCGCGGGAGCGGGTCACATGCACAACGAAGAGACAGACAGCGCCCATCGGCGCGGCGGCGAGGATGATTTTCGCGAGACTGGTCGCCATCTCACGGGCGCGCACGCCGCCCACCCGCGGACTCAGCAGCGTCAGCAGCGCGAGCACGTTCACGGTGGAGACCAGAGACAGGGAGAGCGCCATGCCCGCGTGTCCCAGGTGCAGCACCTTCACCATCGTGTAGGATGTGGCCGCGTTGAGGGCGATTGACGACATGCTGACCACCATCGGCGTGCGCGCGTCGCCCAGCGCGTAGAAGGCCGGGCTCACCAGCTTCACGGTCGCGTAGGCGGCGAGGCCCACCGCGTAGCAACTGAGCGCGAGCGCCGTCTGGTGCGTGTCGCTCGCCGTGAAGCGGCCGTGCTGGTAGACGATGCCGATCATGCTTTCGCCCAGCACCGCGAGGCCGACGGACGACGGCACCGTCATTAGCAGGATCATCACAATGGAGTGCGACAGCGTGTCGCGGAACTCGTCGTAATCGTGCCGGGCGGCGCTGCGGGCGATGCGCGGCAGCGTGGCCGCGGCGATGGACAGGCCGAACAGGCCGAGGGGCAACTGCTGAAAGCGGTACGCGTAGGACAGCCAGCTCACCGGGCCGTTCATGGCATGTCCGGAGGCGTCGCGCAGACCCGCGGCGAAGTTGGTGTTCACCAGCGTGTTGATCTGGACCGAGATGCCGCTGAGCACCGCCGGCCCCATCAGCGCGGAGATGGCGCGCACCCCCTCGTGCCGCAGGTTCCAGCGCGGGCGCCAGCCGAAGCCCGCGCGCCATACGGCAGGCAGCTGAAAGGCGAGTTGCGCCACGCCGCCGAACACGATGCCGAACGCCATGCCGTGCACCGGACGGATGCCGAGCGCGGGGCCGAACCAGTAGCCGATGGTCAGCCCGAACAGCACCGAGCCGATGTTGAACATGCTCGACGAGAGCGCCGGAACGCCGAACTGGTGCGAGGCGTTGAGGATGCCCTGGGCCTGCGCCGCAAGCGCCACCAGCAGCAGGAAGGGGAAGACGATCCGCACCAGTTGCACGGCCAGTTCGAACTTGCCCGGCACGGCGTGGAAGCCGGGCGCGAACAGGTTCACGAAGGCCGGACTGAAGATCATGCCGAGCGCGCAGAACGTGCCGACCACGACCATGATCAGCGTGCCCATGATGTCGGAGAGTTCGCGCGCTTCTTCCTTGCTCTTCGTGGTCAGGTAGCGCGTGAAGGTGGGCACGAACGCGGCGGAGAGCGCGCCTTCGGCGAACAGGTCGCGCGCCAGGTTCGGCACGCGGTAGCCCAGCACGTAGGCGTCGAAGACGGCGCTCGCGCCGAAGAGCCAGCTCAGCACGCTCTCGCGCAGCAGTCCCGTGACTCGGCTGACCGCGATGGCCGCGGAGACCACGCCCGCCGATCGCAGCAGGCCCGGGGGTGCTTTGTCTTTCACGCGTTCTTTCTCAAGCTTCGATCCGGCGCAGATCCACTTCGTCGTGGACGGCGAGAGTCTGCTCAAGCGAGGCGAAGCTCATGCCGGGCAGAGTGGCCGACGCGGTGCCCGCCGCGACGCCCCAGCGCAGTGCGTCGGGGAAGTCGCCGGACTTGTCGAAGGCCCACGCGAAGGCGGCCGCGAGCGCGTCGCCGGAGCCGATGGGGGAGATGGCGTCGACGCGCGGCGGGATCGCTTCCCACATGCTTTCGCCGCTGACTCCGATGGCCCCGCGGCTGGCGAGCGACAGCACGACGTCGTGCGCTCCCAGGCTCTGTATCCGTCGCGCGGCGGCGATGGACTGCGAACGCGTCAGCAGCACGACGTTCAGCAGCCGTTCGGCTTCCTGCTGGTTGGGGGTGACGACGGTCGGTCCGGCTTCGATGCCCTGCGCGAGCGCCTCGCCATCGGTATCGAGCAGCGTCTTCACGTTCTTCTTTTTGGCGCGCGCGATCAGCTGCGCGTAGAACTCCGAGGGCACGCCGGGCGGCAGGCTGCCGCACAGCATCAGCCAGGAGGCTTTGGCCAGTTGCGCGTCCACGGTGCCTTCGATGCTGGAGATCTCGCCGCGATCGAGGCGGGGGCCGATCTCATTGAGTTTCACGGTGAGGCCGTGGCGGTCCGTGATGGTGAGGTTCAGGCGGATGTCGTTGCGGACGGGCACGGTGGTGACCGGGAAGCCGCACTTCTGCATGTACTGTTCGAAGCGCGAGCCGCGCTCGCCGCCGGCGGGCAGGATGGCGTGGGCGTCGCCGCCGAAGGAGTGAATCACGCTTGCGGCGTTGATGCCGCGGCCTCCGGGCGAATCCTTGCTCGACAGGATATAGGCGCGGTCGTCAAAGGCGAGGCGGTCGACGCCGATGGTCCGGTCGATCGCCGGATTCATGGTGAGGGTGACGATCATCGGTTGTCCGTCATTTCAGAATACTGAACATATTGGAGAAGTCGTCGGTCCACATCCGGAAGCCGTTATGGGGCTGCAGGACGCGGCCGGACTGCAGGGAGGCGGCGAGCGGCGCGCCTTTGGTGAGCAGCAGCGCCCAGGCGGACGCGTTGCAGAGGTAGTCGTCATCGTTCACGGGCGTGTAGTCGAAGACCAGCGGGAGTTTGCCGAAGTGAGCGGCGGCGCGCTCCATGACGGGCTCCAGATCCAGATAGCGGTTGGAGATGTTGACGGCCAGGATGCCGCCTGGTTTGATGTGCCGGAAGTAGGTTTTGAAGGCCTCCTGCGTGATGAGGTGGACGGGCACGGAGTCGCCCGAGAAGGCGTCCATGACGAGCAGATCGAACTGCTGATCGGGCTCGCGTTCGAGGGCGAGGCGGCCGTCGCCGAGAGAGACTTCGGTCTTCGCCGGGGTGTCTTTCAGGTAAGTGAATTCGGAGTTCGCGAGGTCGAGGACCAGCGGGTTGATCTCATAGATGCGGAAGGTGTCGCCGGACTGTCCGTAGGGCGCGAGGGCGCCTGCGCCCAGGCCGAGGATGCCGACGCGCCAGTGCGCTCCGGCGGCGCGCGCGCGCATGGCGTGGCCGATGCCGCTGGCGGCGCAGAAGTAGGCGACGGGCGTGCGGCGGAATTGTGGGTCGCGCATCTGGATGCCGTGGTTGATGCGGCCGTGGAGCAGCTTGCGGTCTGCATCCATTTCGTCGTCCGCGCCTTCGTCTTCCACGCGGAGTTCGCCGTAGAAGTTGCGGGCGACCACGCGATAGCCGGTGACCGTATCGCGCGTGATGACGCCCAGCATGATGGCATAGCCGAGGACGCCCGCGAGCAGCGCGTAGCGGTAGACGGGCCGCACGCCTTCGCGGATGAGCAGCAGAGCGGCCAGGGCTCCGCAGAGGGCGAGGGCGAGGGGGAACTCGTAATACGCGTTGAAGATGTTCGGGGCAAGCAGGCCGACAAAGAGGCCGCCGATGGCGCCGCCGACCGAGATCATGACGTAGTAGCCGGTGAGGCGGCCGGGGTGCGGTTTGAGGCGCGCCAGTTCGCCGTGGCAGACCATGCAGCAGATGAAGAGCGAGAGGCCGAGCAGGGTGATGGTCGGGCCCATGTGGATCTTCATGGAGCGCGGCCAGAGGAAGTAGGCGAAGCAGAGCAGCGCGGCGAGCAGCAGCGGGAAGAAGGCGCCGCGATGGTAAAGGCGGGGCGATTCGAAGCAGATGATGAAGCTGAGCAGGTAGACGCTGAGGGGCAGGATCCAGAGGAACGGGATAGCGGCGACGTCCTGCGTGAGGAAAGTCGTAACGGCCAGCAGGAGCGTGGAGGCGCAGGCGGCGAGGGCGATCCAGAGAGCGCGCAGCGGCCAGCCGGGGGCAGGTCCGCGATCCACGGTTCCGGTAGTGGCCGCGGCGGGGGCGCCTGCCGCGATCCATGCGGCCACGATGCAGGCCAGCGCGAAGCCGACGTAGCCGGCGGACCAGACGTAGCTCTGCATCCGCACAGAGAAGTTCGGTTCGATGAGGACCGGGTACGAGAGCAGGGCGAGCATGGAGGCGAGGTTGGAGAGCGCGAAGAGGCGGTAGGGCACGGAACCGGCGCGGCGCGCATACCAGGACTGGAGCAGCGGGCTGGTGGTCGAAAGGATCAGGTACGGCAGGCCGATGGTGACGGTGAGCAGGCCCAGGATGAGCAGCAGCGGGTTGTTGGCGTCGGCCGGCTTCCACGAGGGGTTGGGCACGATGGGCAGCACGGCGAGACTGACCAGCAGCAGCGCGGTGTGGATGGCGGCCTGGCGTTTGGCGGGCAGTTCATGGAGCCAGTGGGCGTAGAGATAGCCGAGCAGGAGCACCATCTGGAAGAAGAGCATGCAGGTGCTCCAGACGGCCGAGGTGCCGCCGAACCATGGCAGGATCATGCGGGCGATGACGGGCTGCACCTGAAAGAGCAGGAAGGCGGAGACAAAGATCGTGAACGCATATAAATATGCGTGGCGGCGAGAGCTGTTCATGAGGGCTTCCTGTTATGTTACGAGGCTCTCGCCGACCAACCCGGCGGAGGCGCCGACCCATTCGAGGTCGCGGTTGTGATCGACGCCCATCATGCGGCCGCGGCCCATGCGGACGATCAGGCTGACGGGTTCCGGGGTGACGCACTCAAGGGTGTCGAGCCAGATGTACATGACGCGGACCTCCGCCTGGGTAGGGCCAAAGGGCGTTTCGATGAGCGGTTCGAAGCGCATGCGCCGTTGCAACAGATAGTGGGCGCGTTCGGCTTCGGGGATGGCATCGATGTCTTCCCGTGCGGGGCCGACTTTGACGCCGAGGCCGGCGAAGGAGTAGAGGGGTTTGAGGACCCAGTTGTCGAGGTCCGGCGGGATCTCCGGGATCTGGTGGAGGAAGTGCGATTCGGGGACCGTTTCGTGCTTCAGGAACGGGATGGAGAACTTGCTGATGAGGAAGAACCAGTTCGGGTGTCCCGCCCACTCCACTTCGATGTCATCGTCGAAGCGGAACTCGGCGTGGACGTCGCGGCGGATGAGTTCATCGGCGATGGCGCGGTTGTAGATGCGCTCGACGGGGGTGTCGTGGAAGTAGAGTTTGTTGCCGCGGCGGCGCAGGTCGCGGATGTCGGCGGTGCGGATGCCGCAGAGCTTTTCGGTGAGCAGGAAGTCCGGGAGGGTCTTCTGGTTTTGGGGATCGATCTCCAGCAGGATGACGTTCTCGGGAGCGTGGTCGCCCAGGATGGCTCGCCGGAAGAGCGCGTCGTAGCGCGGGGTCAGAAGGTTCGGAGCGAGGTCGTACGCGTTGATGTAAGTCTCTTCGAGCACCGGCTGGTACGCGTAGAGCGAAGGGAAGGCCTGGATCTCGACGAGGCGCGGGGCGAGGTTGCCCTGGTCGTCGCGGACGATGCCGAAATCGACCTGCAGGAAGAGCGGGCGGCGGGTTTCATTCGGGGCGTTGAAGCCCGCCGGAATCTGCTGCCGGGCGGCGTCGAGATAGGCGGGATTGTCCACCAGTTGATGGATCAGATCGGCGCCGGCGCGCTGCATGGTTTCGACGAGCGGGCGCGGGAAGAAGCAGGGCGTTTCGCAGATGCGGAACTTCACGTGCGTTCCGCAGGCGGCGTCAAGCTGAGCGAGAAAGCGGGCGTACTTGTCCTGCGTGAAGCGCTGGTTGAAGTCGCGTCGGAGGGCAGGAATCATATGCGTTAGTCGATGAGGAATTTGCCGTGGCGCATGATCTGGCGGTCGTCGAGCCAGATATCGAAGTCGCGTCCGACGACGTCGATGTGGGTGCCGGAGTACCAGTCCGCGCCGGTGTGGTGCCCGTAGGGGTTGCCGAAGGCGATGTGGACGCCGGGGATCTTCTCGTCCTGGAGGATGTTGCCGATAACGTCACGGACGCCGATGTTGGTGCCGATGGCGAACTCGCCGACGCGGTCGGAATTCTCGTCGGTATGCGTGTATTCCCAGAACTCCTTTTCGAGCGCGTGGTTGACGGAACTGGCGTCGACGAGACGGTTTTCCACGATCTTCAGAGTGAGCGGCGTTTCGCGGAGGTCGCCGTAGCGGGCGCAGAGGTAATCGCCGACGACGCCGTTGACGACGAAGGTGCCGTTGACTTCGCCGGGGCTGGTGAAGGTCTCGCCGCCGGGCAGGTTGCCCCACTTGTTGGGCGAGATGATGCCGCTGGTCTTGATCCACTTGTAGTGCGGGTTCATCTCGGCGATGATGTCCGTACCGGCCGGCGTGGTGGCGCGGACGCGCTTCGCTTTGCTGGCGGCTTCCCAGACGTGCTGGCTGATGCGGTCGACTTCGAGGAAGTCGGCGCGCATGCCGTGGAGCATGATCTCTTTGGTGATGTTGACCATGTGGGCGTGGCGCATGTGGCGCTGGTTCACGACGTCCGTCATCTGCATGCGGGTCTGCAGTTCGCCGTGCTGCGCCTGGGCGGCGAAGATGCTGACCTGGCTGGAGTGCATGTCGTCGAGGATGGCGCGGGGCTTGGTGTGCAGCGGGCGCTCCGCGTAATCCTCCATGACAAAGGCGTTGTAAGTACAGCCGACTTTGTCGAGTTCGGCGACGAGGGCGGCGGCGATCTCCGCGGTTTCGAGGTCCGTGATGAGCGTGACTTTCTCCGCGGGCTGGATGCGCAGGCAAGTGACGACGGCGTTGCGCGCGCCCTGGGAAAGCTCGGGGTCGAAGGCGATCTGGTGAAGGTCGGTCATGCGGCGGTGGCCTCCCGGGGGACGATGCCCGCCTCGGTTTCTTCGATGATGTATTTGACGACTTCCCTGAGGTCGCCGGTCTCGCGGAAGACGCGCAACTGGCGGTCGGCGCCGGTGCCGTTGTCGAGAATGGTGCGGATGTAGTTGAGTTCCTCGCGCGAGCCGAGTTCATCGACGACGTCGTCGATGACTTCGAGGTACTCGAACATGAGGTCGCGGAAGGGCACTTCGGTCTGCTTGCCGAAGTCGATCAGTTTGCCGTCGATGCCGTAGCGGAGGGCGCGCCATTTGTTCTCCATGAGGAGTTCGCGGCGATAGAGGCGGAAGCCCTGGTTGCGGGAGTGCAACTGGTAGAGCTTGGCGACGGTGGCCTGGATGAGGGCGGCGATGGCGATGGTTTCATCGACGCGCATGGGGACGTCGCACATGCGGAATTCGAGGGTGTCGAAGAAGGGGTGCGGGCGGATGTCCCACCAGATCTTCTTGCCGTTGTCGATGCTGCCGGTCTTGACCATGAGCTTCACGAACTCGTCGAATTCGCTGTAGCTGGTGAAGTATTCGGGCAGGTTGGTGCGCGGGAACTTGTCGAAGACTTTGCAGCGGTAGGATTTGAGGCCGGTTTCCATGCCGAGCCAGAACGGCGAGTTGGTGGAGAGCGCGAGGATGTGCGGAACGAAGTAGCGGGCTTCGTTCATGATGCGGATGGCGGTCTCGCGGTCTTCGATGCCGATGTGGACGTGGAGGCCAAAGATGAGGTTGGAGCGGGCAACCATCTTGAGGTCTTCGACGATGTGGGCGTAGCGTTCGTCGGGATAGATGGCCTGGTTGCGCCAGTCCGCGAAGGGATGCGTGGCGGCGGAGGCGACGCGCAGGCCGTTCTCGCGGGCGAGGCGGATAATGGTGCGGCGCAGTTCCGTGACGTCGCGGCGGGCTTCCTGCACGTTTTTGCAGATGCCGGTGCCGACTTCGACGACGGACTGGTGCATTTCCGCTTTGACGTGTTCCTTGAGGAAGGCGCGGCCTTTCTCGATGATTTCGAACTGGACGTGGGAGCGGAGATCCAGGGTTTCGGGATCGATGGTCTGGTATTCCTCTTCGATGCCGAGCGTGAAACTGGGGCGCATGGCTAATCTTCTCCTTTCAGGAAAGCATTCCAGCGGAGGTCGGCGGCGGGGTTCTCGTCGCTTTGAGCCTTTTCGATGGCGAGGTCGGAGACGGCGTTGAGGATCCACTCGAAGTTGTCGGGGCCGACGGAGTGGAGGTCGGCGTCGGGGGCCGGGTTGAGGAAGTCGATGGCGTAGGGGATGCCGTCTTCGACGGCGAATTCGACGGTGTTGAGGTCGTAGCCGAGAGCGACGCAGAGCTTGATGGCATCGTCTTCGACGCGCTGGAGGAGAGCGGGATCGACGGGCTCGGGATGGCGGATGTAGCGATCCTGATGGGGCAGACGGGGATCGTACTGCATGATGTGGACCTTCTTCTGTCCGACGACGTAGCAGCGGAAATACTCTTTGAAGTTGACGCCGGTCTGGAGGGTCATGCAGAGGTCGCCGGTGTCGTCGTAGGCGCGGAAGAATTCGTCGGGATTATCGACTTTGTAGACGCTTTTCCAGCCGCCGCCGCTGTGGGGTTTGAGAAAGGCGGGGAAGCCGATGTAGGCGAAAACGGCATCCCAGTCGAGCGGGTACTGCAGGTTGCGCATGGAGTTGCCGGTGGTGCCGGGGGGCAGCATTTTGTGCGGCAGGATGACGGTTTTGGGGGCGGCGACGCCGATTTTGCCGGCGAGGGAGTAGTTGAAGAACTTGTCGTCGGCGCTCCACCAGAAAGGGTTGTTGATGACGATGGTACCGCCCAGGACGGCGTTCTTGAGGTAGGCGCGGTAGAAGGGGATGTCGTGCGAGATGCGGTCGATGATGACGCGGTAGCCGGAGGGTTCGGCCATGCGGACGGCGCCGACTTTGATGTGTTCGGCGACGATGCCGGGAACCGCGCGGGAGTTGATGCGGTCGACGAGGGCGGGAGGAAAGCTGTTCTCCATCCCGTAGATGATGCCGATTTTCTTCGTTTGCATAAAAGCCCCTTTCTACCTGAAATACGCCTGCGCCATGCGCTGCCAGAGGGGCCAGTCATGGACGGCCCGTTCGCCCCAGATATCGAGGCGGTGCGGGATATCTTTGCGTTGCATGATGTCTGCCATTCGCTGGTTTTCGCCGCGGCAGATGTCCCATTCGCCGGCGGCGAGCAGGAAACGGTTGGATTCGCGATAGCGGTCGAAGAACCAGGGATCGCGGGTTTGGGGGAGGTAGTCGACGGGGTTGCAGAAGTAGCAGTTGTAGTCGAAGTAGCCGGAGAGGAAGGGGCGCATGTCGAAGGCGCCGGACATGGAGACGCAGCGGGAGAAGACGCCGGGGTGTTTGAGGGCGAGGTTGAGGGCGTGGTAGCCGCCGAAGCTGCAGCCGGTGGTGACGATACCGGCGGTGTTCGCGGCGGGGTTGACGTTGCGGATGAGGGGCGTGAGTTCATCCATGATGTAGCGTTCGTAGGCCATATGGCGCAGGACGCGGTCGGCCGGGTGGGCCGCTTTGTTGTACCAGCTTTCGGCGTCGACGGAATCGGGGCAGAAGAGCTGCATGTGGCCCTGGTCGAGCTGCCAGCGAACGGCGTCGACCATGCCGCGGTCTTCGTACTCGAAGAAGCGGCCCTGGGAGGTAGGGAAGACCAGGAAGGGCAGGCCGGCGTGCCCGAAGACGAGGAGGTCCATGCCCCGGCCGAGCGAGGGGCTGTGCCAGCTGTGGAAGTCGCGCTTCATATCTACTGTACCGGCACCAATTCGAAGTGGTGGGCGCGGGGCTGAGCGGCGGCGCGCTGTTCGGCGACGAGTTCGTTGTCGAGTTTGTCGAGTTCGGCCATAGCCGCCTGTTTGGTGGCGGGGGAGGCGTCCGTGGCGAGGCCGGTCTGGATGGAGCGCCAGCTGAAGAAGTGGATGTTGTTGTGTTTCAGCGTCAGGGCATGGACCTCGAGAGCCTGTTTGAGCATCGGCGTGACGAGTGTAGCAAGATTGATGCCTTTCGCGAAGTCGGCGGCAGGGAAGGATCCGACGGGCTCGCCATCGATTTTGAGGTCGTATTTGGCGGCGGTGAGGCCGGTGACGCGGAGGGTTTCCCGATCGAGCTGGTCAACGATGCCGGAGGATTTGACGGCGAGGTCCATGAGTTTGTCGCGGGGGTCGATGGGGAGCGGGAGGGCGGATTCGGTGGTGGTCCAGGAGATGGTGGGGGAATCGGCGCGGAAGGCCTGGACTTTGGCGTTTTTGGTTTGCGGGGCGGCGCCTTTGACGTCGAGGGCGACTTCGGAGACGAGGGCGGGGGCGTGCCAGGCGTCGAGGAGGGCGGCGGCCATGATGAGGTGGCCGGCGGCGGCGGGGTGGACGCGGTCGGGGAGGATCTTCTGGGCGTCATCCTTGTTTGTTGCGGCGGCCTGGCGGAGCATGGCGGTGACGGGGTTGTTGAGGTCGGCGAGGTCGAGATGGCGCGTTTGGGCGAGGGATTTCAGGTAGTCGGAGTAGCGGAGGAGGACGGCGTTGTAGCCGCCTTCGAAGGTCGGGGGGCGGGTGACGTCGTCATAAGGAGAGGGCTGGATCAGGGTGATGCGGGCGTTGGGGGCGTTGGCGTGGAGGGAGTCGAGGATGTGTTCGAAGCCGTTTTTGTAGGTGTTGAAGATGGTCTGGTCGAAGGCGCGGTAGCGGCCGTCGTTCATGCCGAGCATGATGGTGACGACGGTGGGGTGGTAGGGGAAGACGTCGCGGGAGAGACGGAGATCGATGGGTCCGCCGCCACCGCCGGAGACGCTGTCGCCGCCCCAGCCGGAGTGCGTGAAGGCGACGTTGAGGGTGGGGAAACGGGTCAGGACATAAGATTCCGTGAAGGTGGTGTAGAGGCGCTGGTCGGTGATGGAGTCGCCGTAGAAGACGACGCGGTCGCCATCCTTTAAATAGAAGGGGGCCTGAGCGAGGAGGAGCGGGGCGGCGAAGGCGAACAGGGCGCACAGGGCCGGCGCGCGGCGGGTGGGATGCGAGGGAAGCATTGCATACAGGGTAGCCGATACGCGGCTGGACGTGGGGAGGGTGTAAGCTAGGTAATTCGGGCTGTGGCGCAGCCTGGCTAGCGCGCTTGCTTGGGGTGCAAGAGGTCCCGGGTTCGAATCCCGGCAGCCCGACCATCGATTTTCCTCTGCCAGGAGTGGTTTTGAATCGGATCCGCGATGTTGCGGGTCCGATTTTTTTTGGTTTGTGGTCATTTGAGAGCGTGGCGGGCGGCTTTGAGGCGGCGGTGGCGGTCGAGTAAGAGGCGGAAGGTTTCGGGCGTGAGGGCGGGTGAAAAAGCGAAGCCGCCGGGGGGCGGGAAGTCGGGGGCGGCAGGGGCGGTTCGGCTTTCGGAATCAGTGGCTTCGGCGGCTTCGGCGAGGAGGCGGGCTTCTTCGAGGGCCTGTTCGAGGGCGGCTTTGCGTTCTGCCTGAAGCGCATAGAGGCGGGCTTCGTTGCGCTGGATACGGCGGGAAATTCTCTGTTCGTAGAGGGTGAGCAGGGCGAATTTTTCGGGATTGCGCCAGAAGGTGCGGGCCTGGGTGAGGGCGGCGTGGATCTGGGTGTTTTCAGCGATGACGTCGGCGTCGGGCGTACTGTGGCCGAGGGCGAGGACGTTGTTTTCGATCGCGCGGGCTCGGTTCAGACGCCATTCATCTTCGGCGATGGACTGGGCGATCTGGGTTTCGAGGGGGCCTTCGGGGTGATAGGCGCGGCGGATTTCGCGATTGAATTTCTCGAAAGCCTCGCGATCTTCTTCGGGCATGGTGGCGACCTGGCCGGTAAGGCCGTGGCGCCAGGCGTTGAGGGAGGCGCGGACTTTGCCCTCGGGGGATTTGGGGCCGGTGGATTTACGGGCGTTCTGACGATTCGCTTCGAGCTGTCGCTGGGTTGCGGGCATGGGGTTTTCCTTTCGACCTGAGAGTTAGCAGGCGGGGCGGAGGGAAACGGCGGGCGAGACGCGAATTCGGGACGTAAGTGCATTGAAATGAGCGGGAAAAATATTTTGGAAGTTTGTCACCGCGCACGAGGGGACCCGCGGCCTGGCAGCTGTCTCAGGAATGTTGAGGCGCGTTGTAATTCCGGATACTTCGGGCAGCAAAGTTCTGTTGAGTTCCTGTAAACCCTGCGCGACGATTGCAACAGACCTCAACCCAATGAAACAAATCCGAGCCGTATTTGCGGTAAGTACCTTGTGCGTTTCTCTCAGTTATGCCGGAAATACGACAGTTCTGTTTCAGCCGGACAAGCTGGCTGTGGGACCGTTTCCTTCCGACCAGCTGACGGTGGCGGCGTCCGGCCAGAAGACCGGCAGGCAGGTGAGCATTCCGACAACTCCGTCGTTTGGCTGCGGCTTCAGCATGCCGGGCCAACCCGCGTTTCGCGGGGCTGTTTGCGGCGACCCGGCTCCCCTGAACGTGCTGGACGGTTTCAGCGTGAATCCGCGATCCATGGTCTGTTTCTCGGACGCGGTCGACGTCAGCACGCTGAAGGGCGGGATTTCCTATATTTCGGTGGATAATCCGACGACCAGGATCGGCGTGAATCAGCTCTATTTCGACGCGGCTTCCAACTGCGCGTATATGAAGCCCGACCAGGTTTTGCGGCAGCAGGCGACTTACGTGCTGGCGGTGATGAATACGGTGCAGGATGCGAAGGGCGCGAATCTGACGCAGAACCCGGCATTCACGGCGTGCGTGAAGGGACCGGGCGCGAACTGCGGGACGCTCGCGGCGGCTTTGGACAAATCCGGCTCGCGGGGAGAAGCGTCCAGCGGGAGAATGATTGCGGCAACGTCATTCACGACGATGAGCGCGACGAACTGGCTGGAAAAGGCGCGGCAATACGTAAGCGACCATCAGCCGGGAGTGATTCTGCCCGCGGGCATTCCGGCGGTGCTCTCGCAACTGAAGAGCCTGACGTGGCTGCCGCAGGACAACGCGCCGACGCAGACGACGCAGGATATCCCGCTTTCGGCGCTCAGCAATGTGGACGGAATCTTTTTCGGGCTGTTTCTCTCGCCGAATTTTCTGAATGTGAGCGGGGCGGGGGCGGGCACGATCACGAGTATTCCGGGAAATGCCGCTCCCGCGCCGATCGCCGTGCCGGGACAACCGGCGCTGGTACCGCCGGGATATGCGCTGGTTTCCTTCCATCTGTTTCTGCCGAAAATTGTGCCTCCGGCCGGCGGTTTTCCGGTGGTGATCTATGGACACGGGCTGGGAGATAACCAGTTTGGCGCGTCGACGTTCATTGCGTCCACGCTGGCGGCGAAGGGGTATGCCACGCTTTCGATGGAGATTTTCGGGCATGGCTTCGGGCCGGGCGGGACCGTGCAGATGGTGATGAAGAACGGGTTTGCGTTGCCCGCGGTGGCGACGCCAGGCCGCGCGGTGCCTTTGGGCGGCCAGATGGGAACCACGGACGGGTGCATTGTGCCGGGCGCGGTGGCGGTGCGGGATTGCGCGCGGCAATCGGCGGTGGATCTGTTCGCGCTGGTGCGGTCGCTGCAGCTGACGAATGGTTACGGGTATGTGGATACCGACCGGATCTATTACGTGGGGCAGTCGTTTGGCGGGACGTACGGGTCGTTGTTTCACGCGGTGGAACCGGGGGTGAGCGCGGCGGTGCTGAATTCGTCGGGCGGGACGTCGGTGGATGTAGCCCGGCTGGCACTGACGGGGCGGCCGCTGGGGTGGCTGTATCTGGGCGGGATGAATCCGCCGCTGCTCAATGTCAACCCGGTGATCGGGGCGCCATCGCCGGATTATTACCACGATATTTTCAACGACGAGTATGTGTTCCGGGATCTGGATCCGGTGGTGAGCAAGGTGCCGGGTGCGCCGGTCATCCAGGCGGCGTTCGAGACGGCGGACTGGGCGGGAATGCAGGGGGATCCATTGGCTTATGCGCAGCATTTCCGGACGGCGCCGCTGGCGGGAGTGCCGGCGAAAAGGACGCTGTTCCAGTTCGGGGTGGGCGATATTGAGGTGCCGAATCCGACGGAATCGGCGCTGGTGAGGGCGGCGGGTGGTCAGGGTACGACGTGGATGCTGAAGACCGACGTGGCGGCGTCTCTGCAGCGGCAACTGCTGGGGATCGTGATGCCGTCGTCGCCGGGCGGGCCGCCGTTGCCGATTCTTCCGCACCGGTTTCTGAGTAATCCGACGATTTTCAGCGATCCGGCGGAGCAGGCGCTGGCGCTGGCCGGGCAACTGCAGGTGGCCGCGTTTCTGAGTGGCCAGGCGAATCCGGATCCGAATCCGTTTCTGGATACGATACCGGGGTCACCATTTACTTCGGGGATGAAGCTGTTCGTGGTTCCGGCGGCGCTGCCGGAGCAGATGAATTTCCTGCCGAATATTCCGAAGTAGCAGGTTTTTACGGCAGCAGGGCGGCTTCGGCGCGGGAAGCCAGGAACTGGGTGGCGTCTTCGGGCTCAAGGGGCGGGGCGATGAGGAAGCCCTGGAAGAGGTCGCAGCCGACCTGTCTGGCGAAATCGAGCTGGGAGCTTTCCTCGATGCGTTCGAAGACCACTTTGCAGTTGTGGCGGTGCGCGTGTTCGACGGTGGCGGCGATGGCTCGGGTAAACTCGCGGGCCTGCGATTGACGGGCGGGAACCGGACCGTGGAGCTTGAGGCTGGCGGGACGAATACGCGAGATCAGGTCGGGAGAAGCCGCGGGGACAAAGTCGCCGAACGAGACGCTGATGCCGCGGGCGCGAAGGGGATCGAGAGCGGCTTTTTCGCGTTTTTCGCCGGTGAGAAGGCCGGAGCCGGTGATTTCGAGCAGCAGCGCGGACGGCGGCAGGTTCACCTCTTTGAGAGCGGCGATGATTTTTTCCGCGAAGTCTTCGGCCAGAACCTGCACGAGGGAGACGTTGAGGGCGATGGGCACGCGGTAGCCGAGATCGTGCCAGGCGCGGGCCTGGCGGCAGACGGCGGCGACGATCCAGGCGCCCAGTTCGTGAATGAGACCGGTTTGTTCCGCGACGCCGATGAATTCGTCGGGAGGAATGCGCCCGAGGAACTCGTCCTGAATGCGGACGAGAGCTTCCACCTGAGCGATTGCGCCGTCGCGGTCGATGACGGGCTGGAAGACGAGGTGGAAGCGATTCTGGTCGAGCGAGGAGCGGATGAGGGAGACGATCTCGCTGGTCCGGAGGTCGGATTCGCGCAGGTCGTCACGGTAGAAGCAGAAGGTATCGCCGGAGCGGTTTTTGCTTTCGCGCATGGCGAGGTCGGCGAGACGCAGGAGAGTGAGGGGGTCGCCGCCGTTATCGGGAGCGAGGCTGATACCGACGCTGGCGGGGACGGCGACGCGGTCGACCTCGGCGCCGGAGCAGTTGCGGACAGCGGTGAGGATGGAGTCGGCGAAAACGGCGATGGCTTCGCGGTCGGCGGACTGGCGGGTGACGATGGCGAACTCGTCGCCGCCGACGCGGGCGAGGATGTCGCCGCGGCGCAGGCAGCATTGCAGGCGGAGGGCGATCTGCTGCAGGAAGGCGTCGCCGATGCGATGGCCGTAAAGATCGTTCACCGCGCGGAAGCCGTCGAGTCCGATGAAGAGGACGGCGAGGGGCGGAGTATCGGGGGAATTCGGAGCGGCATCGGCGGGGGAAGACAGAAGCCGCTGCAGTTTCTCTTCAAGGGCGAGGCGGTTGGGGAGATCGGTCAGGGGGTCGTGGAAGCGCTGGAATTTGAGGTTGGCGAAATATTCCTGGCCGAGGCGGACGAGCATGAAGATGACGAGGCACAGGGCGCCCGTCAGAGAACCGATCAGAACGTGTGAAGGCGAAGCCAAGAATTCAGATTCCTTTCTCCATTGTTCTGAAATATTCGGAGATATTCCAGACTTACTTCGGATAGTACCGGGCTATTTGACTACGATACTACAGTCAAATCGGCAGAATTCGGGAATCCCGACAGAGGAAACGCGCGAATCGTTTCATCTTCGTTGCCGAAAAAGCGGAAAACCCCGGCGGGAGGGCTGCTTTCGGGGAGTTCGGGGCATGTCGGCTCAGTCGCCGCCCGCGGCGTGGCTGGTGGCGGCTCTGGCGGTGAAGCAGAACGTGGAACCCGCGCCGGGGGTGGATTCGACCCAGAGGCGGCCGCCGGCTTTGCGCACGATGCGTTCGCAGATGGCGAGGCCGAGGCCGCTGCCGGGGAGGTCGCTGCCGTGGAGGCGGCCGAAGGGCTGGAAGATGCGGCGGAAATACTTTTCGTCGATGCCGAGGCCGTTGTCGCGGACGGAGAGGACCCAGTCCTGGCCTTCGCGGCGGGCGCGGATGCGGATTTCGGGGCGCTGTTCGCCGCGGTATTTAATGGCGTTGCCGACGAGGTTCTGAAAGAGCTGCACGAGGTGGCCGGGTTTGGCCATGATGACGGGCAGATCGGCGTGGGTGATGCGGGCGCCGCTTTCGCGGATGGCCTGGCGCAGGTTGGTGAGGGCTTCGAGGAGGGCGGTTTCGCAGGCGACGGGTTCGAGCGCGCCGTCTTCGCCGCCGGCCATGGAGTAAGCGAGCAGGTCCGAGATGAGATGGCTCATGCGGCGGGCGCCGTCGACGGCGAGGCGGAAGAGTTCGCTCTGTTCGCCGGTGAGTTCGCCGCCCCACTGGAGGTTGAAGAATTCGAGGGTGGTGGAGACGGTGCGGAGAGGCTCCTGGAGGTCGTGGGAGGCGGCGGAAGCGAAGGCCTGGAGGTCTTCGTTGGCGCGTTTGAGGTCTTCGGTGGCCTGTTCGAGCTGGCGGGTGCGCTCGCGCTGCTGCTGCTGGAGGCGTTTGCGTTCGAGGGCGGAGTGCAGGCGGGCGCGGAGGAGCACGGGGTCGAAGGGTTTGACGAGGTATTCGTCGGCGCCGAGTTCGATGCAGCGGGCGGCGCTTTCGACTTCGTCGAGGGCGGAGATCATGATGACGGGGATGCCCGCCAGGGAAGGCATGGAGCGGATGTGGCGAAGGACATCGACGCCGGACATGCCGGGCATCATGACGTCGAGGAGAACGAGTTCGATGGCCTGGGCCTCACGGCCGCGGGACTCGAGGATGGAGAGGGCCTCGGGGCCGCTTTCAGCGCTGAGAGCGTGGTGGCCGTAGTGGCTGAGCTGGCGGACCAGCATGTCGCGGTTGGCGGGGTTGTCGTCGATGACGAGGACGCCGGCGGGCGCCAGTCCGGTATGGGACTCGGGAGCGGGCGCGGGGAGAGGGGAGGGCGCGGCCGCGGCGGAATCGTTGTGGGCGGTTTCCTGCTGCACGAAGGACAGCAGTTCGCCGCAGGCGCGGGCGATGCGCAGGGCGTCGAGAAGGGGGGGCCCGGAGAGGCGCTGGACGAGGCTGCCGGCGATGCGGACGATGAGGCCGAGGGGTTCGGAGATATCGGCCTGGAGGGCGGCTACTTTCTCGCCGGAAAAGCCGGCGCAGCGCGGCGAAAGCCAGTGTTCGATGCGGGCGAGGATGAGGCTGGCCTGGGCGTGAACGGCCTGGAGTTCCGGGTGCGTGCCGGGAGAGACATCTTCATTTTCGAGAAGCAGACCGCTGTAGCCGAGGATGTGCGTCAGCGGCGTGCGCAGCCTGTGCCCGAGGCCGGAGAGCGAGTCTTCAAGGGCGGTCCCCGCCGTACTCACGGAGTGCCCCGACCCTGCAGAAGGCGGGCGATGGTATCGAGCAGGCGGTTCATTTCGACGGGTTTGGTTTCGTAACCGTCGCAACCGGCTTCGAAGGCTTTGTCGCGGTCTCCGCTGAGGGCGTGGGCGGTGAGAGCGATGACGGGGATGGCGGCTGTTTCCGGGCTGTGTTTGAGGTGGCGGGTGGCGTCCCAGCCGTTCATGACGGGGAGACTCATATCCATGAGAATGAGGTCGGGCAGATGGCTGGAAGCTGAGTCAACTCCCTCACGGCCATCGTTGGCGAGCAGGACTTCATAGCCTCTTTTTTGCAGACGGCGCGACAGCATATCGCGATTCATCTCGTTATCTTCGACCAACAGAATGCGCGCCATGAAGTTATTCCCGCGCGGAAAGTCCGGATATCCGCATTCCCATTGTCCCCTGGCATTCCACTAAGATGAAAGGAGCTTGACGAAGGCCCCGCATTTAGATCCGAAAAATTTTGCCAACCTGTTGAGGGATAAGGCTTTCGCGCTGGCTCTGCTGGCCCTTGCAATCGTCCTGGCGCTGGCCTACTGGGACTGGCGAGAGTTTCAAAACGCACGCCGGACGGTGCAGGAGACTGAAGACTCCTTACGTCAGCTGGAAAATATCCTCTCGACGATGAAAGATGCGGAAACGGGACAGAGAGGTTTCGTACTTACCCTGGACGAAAGTTATTTACAGCCATATAGTCAGGCGGTGAGCGATATCACAAAAGAGCTCGGCAGCGCGCAATCGGAGAGGCTGCGGCAGTCGAGTCATCGCAATGCTTTCCGGCAGCTGGAGGTGGCGATCGGGGATAAGCTGCGCGAATTATCGATCCCGATCGAGCTGGCGCGGCAGGGGCAGTCCGGGCAGGCGATCGGGGTGATCCGGACGGGGCGGGGCAAGGCGGCGATGGATTCGATCCGGGCGCTCAGCAGTGCGATGAAGGAGAGCCTGCAGCACGAGCTGGAGCAGCGGAACCGGCTGGCGGAGGCGCAGACGCGCGATGCGCGGGCGATCAGCGCAACGGCGAGTTGCGGACTGTTTCTGCTGGTGACGCTGGCGACGATTAAGTTCCGGCGGGAGAAGGAAGCGGCGGAACTGGCGAACCAGACCAAGAGCACATTCCTCGCGAATATGAGCCACGAGTTGCGGACGCCGCTGAACGCGATTATCGGGTACAGCGAGATGCTGCTGGAAGAGGCGGAGGACGCGGGGACGGAGCTGGTGCAGGACGTCCACAAGATCCTGACGGCGGGGCGGCATTTGCTGGAGCTGATCAACGCGGTGCTCGATTTG
Organism: uncultured Acidobacteriia bacterium; assembly: GCA_903851195.1. Taxonomy (GTDB): domain Bacteria; phylum Acidobacteriota; class Terriglobia; order Bryobacterales; family Bryobacteraceae; genus BOG-234. The sequence continues at coordinate 93,335 of CAINNJ010000058.1, read as the reverse complement.
TCGAAGATCGAGGCCGGGAAGATGGATCTGAGTCTGGAGACGTTCGACGTGGCGGCGCTGGTGAATGAAGTGGTGTCGGTGATTCAGCCGCAGATCGAAAAGAACGGAAACCGGCTGGAGGTGAAGGTGGATCCGGCGGCGGGCGGGATGCGGAGCGATCAGACGAAGATCCGGCAGAGTCTGCTGAATTTGCTGAGCAATGCGGGGAAGTTCACGTCGAAGGGGACGGTGACGCTGGAGGTGCGGGCGGAGGCGGAGGGATCGCGCGGGGGGATGGTGGTGTTCGCGGTTGCCGACACGGGGCTGGGGATGCGGCCGGATCAGGTGGCGAGGCTGTTCGAGCCGTTCGTGCAGGCGGATTCGTCGACGAGCCGGAAGTTCGGCGGGACGGGGCTGGGGCTGGTGATCAGCCGGCGGTTCGCGCGGATGATGGGCGGGGACATCACGGTGAAGAGCGAGGAAGGCAGAGGGTCGCGATTCACGATGGCGCTGCCGCGGACGCTGCAACTGGAGAAGGGGACGGGTCAGGCTTCGGCGGGCGTGGGGGCGGGGCCGAGCGCGGGGACGGTGCTGGTGATCGACGACGAGCCCGCGGTGCACGAGATCCTGGCGCGGACGCTGAGCCGGTACGGGTTCCGGACGGAGGCCGCGTTCAGCGGCGAAGAGGGGCTGCGGATGGCGCGGAAGATTCATCCGCAGGCGATCACGCTGGACGTGATGATGCCGGGGATGGACGGGTGGGCGGTGCTGTCGGCGCTGAAGTCGGACGCGGAACTGGCGGATATTCCGGTGGTGATGCTGACGATTGTGGATAACAAGAATCTGGGGTACACGCTGGGGGCGAGCGATTATCTGACGAAGCCGATAGACCGGGAGCGGCTGGCGGGGGTGCTGCTGCGGTATCGGGGGAGCGCGGCGACGACGGCGCTGGTGGTGGAGGACGACGCGGCGTCGCGCGAGGTGCTGCGGCGGCTGCTGGAGGGCGAGGGGTGGATCGTGCTGGAGGCGCGGAACGGGCGGGAGGCGCTGGAGCATTTGCGGGGCGAGCGGGAGGGCGGATGTCCGGGGATCGTGCTGCTGGATTTAATGATGCCGGAGATGGACGGATTCGAGTTTCTGGGGGAGATGCACGCGAATAAGGAGTGGTCGTCGATTCCGGTGGTGGTGATTACGGCGAAGGAGCTGACGGCGGAGGACCGGGCGCGGCTGAACGGGCATGTGAGCCGGGTGATCGAGAAGGGGAATTACCGGCGGGATGAGTTGCTGGAGCATGTGAGCAGGCTGGTGCACAGCCGGGTGGGGCGGTCGGGGGGCCGGGGTTTACCTTAGGGCTCTGGCTCGTCTCATGATCTGAAAAACACTGCCGTACGCCGGGCCTTCAAGAGATTCGAGTACGTGATGGCAGATATCGTTTTCCTCTCCCAGCTTGCTGCTCCAGCCACGGTCTTCCTGCCACCATCGTGCAGCATGCGTGACGACACCATTGAGGTCTGCGTAAATGGCAATTTTGTCGTACTCAGGCTCGAATCCCCGGTCTGAGCAAATGCCGAACGAAAGGCACTCGTAAAGTGCAGTGAAAGCTTCTAACGTCTCGTCGTGGGGAATCCCGGGAGGCCAGTACTTACCGGGCCATTTCTTCTGGCCGGGAGGAGTCGGCCACCACCACTGCTTTGTGTCGTTTACCGACCAGGCGATGCAGTTGTACTCCTCATCAGGCTCGCTGGTTATTTCGAAGCGGCCCTTGATCGCCGGGAAGTATTCTTCTATTTCCCCCGCCGTCATTCTCTACAGATATCCGTGCCTGCGGGCATACTCCAGCCATACACGCTTTGCGTCCGGCAGCGTTTCCGATTCCGCCGCGGGGTTTTCCCCACAGATGCATTCCAGTGCCCAGTACCAAAATCCGCCACGATCTCTCAGTTCGGCAAATATGAAGGGCAATGCAGGCCGCCCCATCCCAATAATGCGCTGATAGTGCGGATTAAAGATTTTGGCTGACACCGACGAGAGGATTCGCGTCTCGCTGCGCCACTTTCCGGCAAGCTCATGAAACTCTTTCCCGAGAAGCTCTTTCCCGAGAGCTGGGGAATCAGGCTTGCTTAGGCCAGCGATTCCATGGATTTCCGAGAATGATTGAGTCTCCTCTTTCGGTATGTCCAGCGGCATTCTGTTCCTATCATACGTCTGGAAACGGCGCTCGTCCCGGCGTGTTTCGACCTGGTGAAACAAAGGGCCGGCTCTATTCTGGTGTTGCCGGAGCGGGAGTGGCGGCCGGGGTGGTTGCGGCGGGGCGGCCGGTGAAGTTGGCGGGGGGGAGGTCGTAAGCGGCGACGAGGCTGGGGGCACCGTCTTTGCCGATGGCCTGGACGCCGATCACCACGTCGTCGATGGAGAGATCCGGCAGGGTGTACGTGGTGGTGTTGCCGACGTAGATTTCGCGCTCCCAGAACGGTGAGGTGGTGGCGCGGATCAGGACGACGTAGCCGGCGGGTTCGGGGCCGGATTTGGGGGCTTCCCATCGGAGAGCGGCGTCATAGCCTGACTTGCCACGGGTGAGGCCCAGGGCCGGCGGGCGCGGGGTTGGCGGGGTGGTTTGCGGCGTTGCTCCGGCGGTGCGGGGGCGCGAGACAACAGGCGCGCGGGGGGCGAGAGCGAGCGAAGTCAGGACCGCGGCGTTGATGCGGGTGGCGCGGGCCGTGTAGGGGACGGACGCGTTCGCAAAGGTGTCGTTGACGGTGTGCTGGTTCGCGTAGTTCTCGCTGGAGGTGGTGAGACGGACGGCGGAGAAGCCTGCGGCGTTCAGGGAGGTGTGGTCGCCACCACGGCCGAAGCGATCGCGGCGGAAGACGAGGTCGACGGTCATGGAGGGCACGTAGCGTTCGGCGATCTCCTTGGTGTAGCGGGCGAGGGCGCGGGAAGAGGAATCGTCGGGGCCTTCGGAATAGACGCGGAGGCGGCTGTTGGCGGAGCGGCCGTTGCCGGAGATGTCGCTGCCGATGATGTCGTTATTGAGCACGGCTTCGATGTCGAGTTTGCGCTCCTTTGCCTTCGTGGCGTAGGCGGCGCTGCCGTTGAGGCCGACTTCTTCGGCGGCGAACGCGATGAAGACGACGGATTTGCGGTACTCGTGGCCGCTCATGAGGCGGGCCATTTCGAGGACGGCGGCGACGCCACTGCCGTCATCGACGACGCCTGGGGCGACGGGTTCGATGTCGAGGGGATTGCGGGGGGCGTCGGGATCGGGCGGAGGTGCGCCGGGGCCGCCGCGTTGGGAGGCGATGGAATCGTAGTGGGCGGAGATGATGACGTAACGGTCGGGGTCGGTGGTGCCGGGAAGGATGGCGACGACGTTGGCGAGATCGACATCGTGAGCGACGCGGGGGCCTTTTTTGACGCTGAAGGGGTCGAGGGAGACCTGGAGGCGGGGGCTGTAGCTTTTGAGTTCGTCGAAGATCCACTGGCGGGCGGCGCCGATGCCGTGGGTGGGATTGTCCTGTTCGGAGAGGATGTGGCGGGTGCCGAAGCTTTCGAGCTTCTTCATGGTGGCGGCGATGCGGTCTTCGGAGACGCCTGCCACGATGCCGGCGACTTCGGGGTTCAGGGTCTCGACGGGCGGCTGGCAGAGGCCGGCGAGGGGGAGAAGAAAGAAACAGCCGAGTTTAAAGCGCACGATATTCACCTCTGAAATCGAGTAATAGGCGATCTTAGCGCGGCCGTGTTTACAGGTTGCGTTTGCGGGTTTGCTATCATCGGCTAACTCGCGCTTCCGCCACCCTGTCGTGGAAATTTCACTATAAGGGTCGGTCATGAAGAGTTTCGTTTCTTTCTTTTCTCCCCAAGCATTGGCGTTTTTCGTGGCTTGCGCGTGTGCTTCCGCGCAGGTCGCCACCAGCCGTCTGGACGGCACTGTCACAGATCCGCAGGGCGCGGCGATTCCGGGCGCGCAGGTGCAGATCTTCAAGGCATCGGATAACCAGTCCTTCAGCGCAAAAGCGGACGACAAGGGTTACTGGGTGGTGCCGAGTCTGTCGTCGAGCACTTACAGGATCACGGTGACGCAGACGGGCTTCAAGACGGCGAGCATTGCCGATGTGAAGCTGGACGCGGGCGTGCCGGCGACGGTGAATGTGACGCTGCAGGTGGGCGCGCTGTCGGAAACGATCGAGGTGACGAGCGGTGCGGAGATCGTGCAGACGGACACGGCGCAGGTGTCGTCGACGCTGCAGGGGAATCAGATTCACGACCTGCCGTTCACGAGTCATAACGCGACGGAGCTGATCGCGACGCAGCCGGGGACGCAGACGGCGCTGGCGGTGCGGAATTCGACGATCAACGGGCTGCCGCAATCCACCATCAACATCACGATGGACGGGATCAATATTCAGGACAACACGCTGAAGAGCACGGACGGCGTGTTCAATACGGTGCAGCCGCGGGTGGACGCGATTGAAGAGATGACGATGACGACGGCGGCGGCGGGCGCGGACAACACGGGCGAAGGCGCGGTGCAGATCCGGTTCGTGACGCGGTCGGGAACGAATCAGTTCCACGGCGGGCTGTTCGAGCAGAACCGGAACAGCTATTTTTCGGCGAATTACTACTTTAATTCGGTAAACGGGCTGGCGCGGGACCGGCTGAATCTGAATCAGTTCGGCGGGCGGCTGGGCGGGCCGATCTGGAAGAACAAGGCGTTCTTCTTTACGTCGTTCGAGGCGTTTCGTTTGCCGCAATCGTTCACGAATAATTCGACGTGGCTGACGCCGGCGGCGACCAGCGGGATGTTCAGCTACAAGGACACGGCGGGCAAGGTGCAGACGGTGAATCTGTACCAGCTGGCGGCGACGGGGAATGCGACGCTGCCGGCCAGTGTCCGGGCGTTTCCGACGACTCCGGACGCGACGCTGCAGAAGACGTACGGGCTGATTCAGCAGCTGACGAGTTCGGCGGGGCAGGTGTCTTCGCGCATCGCGACGAACAACGATTACAACCGCGAGAACTATTCATTCGCCGCGAAGGCGCTGAATAACCGGAATTTCGAGACGACGAAGCTCGATTACAACATCAGCGAGAAACACCATCTGAGTTTCGTGTGGAATTATCAGACGAATCTGCGGCTGCCGGACGGACTGAACGGGACGCTGGCGATTCTGCCGGGGACCGGGACAGTGCTGGGAAGCCCGTCGCTGGAGGGTCAGGCGGGGATTTATTTTTCGGGCGTTTTCGCGCTGCGGAGCGTGATCACGCCGTCGCTGACGAATGAGCTGACGGCGGGGCTGGTGGGCGGCACGAGCACGCTGGGCAAGGGGCTTTCGGCGGCGGATTACGGGCTGTGGAACGGGTATCAGACGAGCTATGCGGGGTACATCACGAATCCGTATAACGGCAGTTTTACGGGTCTGGCGCCGCGCAATGCGCCGGTGAAGCAGATCAATGACAATCTGACGAAGCAGATCCGGACGCATGTGCTGAATTTCGGCGGGAATTTCACGCAGGTGAATTACTGGCAGGCGGCGTCGAACTCGTCGCTGCTGCAGACGATTGCGTTCGGGCAGGCGACGGGGGATCCGGATAACACGGGGGCGACGTCGCTGTTCACGGGGACAACGCTGCCGGGGAGCAGTCCGACGCAGCAGAGCGATGCGGCGAATCTGTATGCGCTGCTGGTAGGGCGCGTGGCGTCAACGACGAGTTCGGCAGTGCTGAACGAGAAGACGAAGGTGTACGGGCCGAATTTCTCGATCGACCGGGATCAGCAGCGGGAGTTCGCGCTCTTCGCGCAGGATGCGTGGCGATTTTCGCCGAATCTGACGCTGAATTACGGAATCCGGTACGACAAGCAGTTTGCGTTTTCGAATTCGGACGGCTTGTATTCGACGGTGACGCTGGCGGGGCTGTACGGAATTTCGGGCACGGGAAACTTGTTCCAGCCGGGCAACATGCCGGGGCAGGCTCCGGTGTACACGGCGGCGACGCCCGGGCAGGGACTGTACACGCCGAAGGGCGCGTGGAATCCGACGGCGGGTTTTGCGTACAAGCTGCCGAAGAAAGACGGGCCACTGGGGTGGATCACGGGCAAGGGCGACGCGGTGCTGCGGGGCGGGTTTTCGATCTCGACGATTCGCGAGGGGATGAGCATTTACAGCTCGATTTTCGGGGCGAATCTGGGGCGGTCGCTGGTGACTTCGACGAGTCCGTCGACGACGCCGACGCAGTTTCCGGCGGGCAGCGTGTTGTTCCGGGACGGCAGTTATCCGGCGCTGCTGCCGACGAGCATCGACCCGGGTTTCCCGAATACGAGTTATCCGATTTTGGCGCAGAACGGGCAGACGGTGAACGGGATCAATCCGAATATCAAGCCCGAGTATGTGGAGAGCTGGAATATCGGTTTCCAGAGGGAACTGGACCGGAATACGGTGGTGGAAGTGCGGTATGTGGGGAACCACGGGGTGGGCTTGTGGCGGACGGTGAATCTGAACGAGCCGAATATTGTGGAAAACGGCTTTCTGACGCAGTTCAAAGCGGCGCAGAATAATCTGGCGATTGCGCGGGTTTCGAATCCGGCGAGCGTGAATTACAGCAATCAGGGGCTGCCGGGACAGGTGGCGGTGCCGATTCTGACGACGGCGATCGGGGCGAGCGATCAGACGACGGCGACGCAGTTGCTGCAGGGGCAGGCGGGGGCGACGGCGAACGGAATCGCGACGAACGTGACGCGGATGGCGGCGCTGATCAAGGCGGGTTATCCGGCGAATTTGTTCCTGGCGAATCCGATTTTCGCGAATTCGAATCTGCTGACGAATGCGTCGGGGAGTTCGTATCATTCCGGGCAGGTGGAAGTGCGGCGGCGGATGTCGCATGGACTGCAGCTGCAGGGGAGTTACGCGTTTTCGAAGTCGCTGCAGAACGCGAATAATTTCACGCTGCGGAATATCGGCGGGGAGAAGGGGCCGACGGCGTTCGATATCCGGAATGCGTTCAAGCTGACGGCGATTTACCGGCTGCCGCTGGGGCATGGGCGGCTGCGGGAGGGCTGGGAGTTATCGGGCGTGGGACGGCTGCAGAGCGGGACGCCGAATAATCTGCTGAGCGGGCGGCTGACGTTCAACGGCAACGACAGCGGCGTGGTGCTGCATAACATCACGGCGAGCCAGTTACAGAGCGAGCGGGGGATTTACAAGACGAGCAGCGTGTCGGCGAACGGGGCGGTGACGGGGACGGTCTGGTACCTGCCGCAGGCGCTGGTGCAAAATACGCTGGCGGCGTTCGCGCTGGGCGGGACGCTCGATCCGAATGCGCCTTATATCGGACCGGCGCAGACGGCGGGGGAAGAGGGGAACCGGATTTTCCTGTACGGGCCGTGGATTTCGAAGTGGGATGTGAGTCTGGTGAAGACGACGAAGGTGCGGGAGAGTCTGAATCTGGAGTTCCGGGTGCAGGCGCTGAACGTGTTTAATTTCGCGAATTTCGAGCCGCCGTCGGGTGGGGGAAATCTGACGATCGGGACGTCGTTCGGGCAGACGACGACGGCGTTCCGGGATTTTAATAATACGAACGACCCGGGGTCGCGGACGGTGGAGTTTGTTTTGCGGCTGAATTTTTGAGGCGGTAAGATTTGGGGATGAGGGTTTTGGAGCCTTTATCCCCGGAGCGGCTGGAGCGTGCGGAGAAAAGGTTATTGCATCCGGCGCCGGGCGGGAAGATCGAGGTGGCGGCGCGGTTTGGGGTGGATATGACACTGCTGGTGGAGCAGTTGCGGCTGACTCCGGCGGAGCGGGGGCGCAAGCTGGAGGAGACGGTGACGGCGCTCAGGAAGGTTCGCGGCCTGGCGCGGAAGCGGGGCTGATGCAGTTCGGGACGGCTTTCTCACTCGGATGAGGTTGTTAGTGCGGGCGCTTCGGCGTGATCGACGATCAGCATTTCGACCGGGCTTTCCTGTTCGGAGAGTTTGAGGCCGAGTTGCGTTTTCAAGGCCGCGCGGAAGTTGTTCAGGGCCTCGGCTGGTTCCGGTGCCGGCCGGCGTTGTTTGAGTTCCTGTTGCGACCACGTGAGATTGAAAGTGTAAGTCCCGGTGAGGCCCGAGTTGTCGAGCACGGGGCGGTTCACCAGGGCCGAAAGGCGCGTGGCCAGTTCCTGCATCGATACGTTTTCTCCGGACAGGCTGGCGTGGGCGGTGTGGAATTTTCCGCGGGATCCGCGGGTGGCGCGGAGTTTGAGGCCCTGTTCGTCGATGGCGAGGGCGTAGGCAGGGGTGGTTTTTCGGTCGCGGTGCACCTTGAGGTGGAAGTGGTCCGCGAGGAGGGACTGGAGGAGTTCGCGGTAGCGGGCGGCGGAGATGCCGACGGGCGTTTTGGCGTCGATGTCGTAATGGTCGGCGGCGAGAGGGCTGGTGGCGGCGATCCGGTAGCCTGAGGTGTCGTAGGCCCAGACGATGAGGTCCCGGAGTGTCGCGTGGCGGATGGTGACCTTCCCGGTGAGCCCGGCGCTGATGGAGGTGGCTTCGCCGTTGGCGCGGGCGGGGCGGATGGAGACGGCGCGGAAGCGGGGCGTTTCGGCGACGAGGAGGGCGGCGGTGAGCAGGAGCGTGAGCCGTCGGGGCATGATTCCACTAAGTTAAGGCATTCCACACCTGGCTCCCGGGAAGGTAAGTGTCAGGTGCAAGCACAAATTCTTCGTGCGCGGCGCGGATGGCGCAGCGAAGCTCCTGACAGGGCCACCGCCCTCGAACGCCGATCACTGGATGCGGCTGCAAACCGCCTACGATCTGGCACAGGCGCGGCGGCATCAGGACGGGATCAAAGTGCAGCGTTACGAACCGCCCCCAGCGGCGTGAATCGTCCGTCTCGCATCAGTTGATCCCCCTGCGGCGCTGGAGGTATTGGGCGAGGGTCCAGCAGAAGAGGGACCAGACGGCTCCGGCGGTCCAGCCGGCGAGGACGTCGCTGGGCCAGTGCACGCCGAGGTAAACGCGGCTGACGCCGATGAGGAGGGTCAGCAGGGCGGCGGTGAGAAGGAAGAAAGCCTTGAGGAGACGGCCTTCGTGAGCGCGGGCGAGGAGGGCTCCGAGGGTCAGGTAGGTGACGGCGGAGAGCATGGAGTGGCCGCTGGGGAAGCTGGCGGTGGTGACGTAGACGGCGACGGGGACGAGGTCGGGCCGGGGTCGCTGGAAGAGGTTCTTCAGGAGAGTGCTGAGGAGCAGGCCGCTGACGATGGAACTGGCGGCGAAGAGGGCCATGGGGCGGCGGCCGTCGAGGGCGAGAAATGTGCAGACGCCGGCGGTGAGCAGGGTGAGGACGGTGACGCCGCCGAGGGCGGTGATGTCGCGGGCGCCTTCCTGCAGCCAGGGGGGGCCGAGGGGGGCGAGGTCGCCGGGGCGGCGCATGGAGAGGAGAATCGCGTGGTCGAGTTTGCGGGTGCCGCCATCGACGACCTGGTCGGCCAGTTCGGCGAAGAGGGAAACGCCGAGGAGGATGGCGGCGCCGGCGAAGAGGACGCTGCGTTCGTGGCTGCCGAGCCAGGAGAGGAAGCGGAGAAGCGGATTACGGCCCGGATTACCTGCGTCCATGACTACTATGGAAGCATGTCTCGTATACGTTTGATCTGGCTTGCCGCTTTGCTCGCGTTGTGCGGTTCGGTGGCGTACCTTGTGGCGGGGTCCGGGAAAGGAATGCCGCGGGCGGGCGAGGTGGCGCCGCTGTTCGAAGGCGTGGATCAGAACGGCGCGCGGGTGCGGCTGGGGGACTTCCGGGGGAAGAGCACGGTGGTGCTGTATTTCTATCCGAAAGACGGGACGCCGGGGTGCACGGCGCAGGCATGTTCGTTGCGGGACGGGTACAAGGCGATTCAGGCGGCGGGCGCGGTGGTGATCGGGGTGAGCGCGGATACGGCGGAGAGCCATACGGCGTTCGCGGCGAAGCACCAGTTGCCGTTCAGCATTCTGGCGGATCCGGGACATGAGCTGATCCGGCTGTACGGGGTGGGGATGCCGCTGATCGGGATTTCGCGGCGGGTGACGTTCGTGATCGGAAGAGACGGGGTGATCCGGGACGTGATTCGGGATGCGCGGACGCGGGATCACGACCGGCAGGTGCTGGAAAGTCTGAAGTAGAGGCTTCGCTTAGCGCCCGCTCAGGCCCGCTCAGCGCGAGTGGGTGAAGCCGGGGGGCGGCGTCTTGTTGGCGGCGCGCTGGCAGGCGTCGCTCACGGTGAAGAGCTTCTTCGTGTAGTCCTGCGTGAGGCGCTGGTCTTTGCCGTTGGGGCCGGTGATCCAGATGTATTCGTCGTCGTAACGGATGGGCACGGTTTTGCCGCGCTCGCCGAGGAGGTTGTCGGGCTTCTGGCGGCGGGTCTGGACGCGCACCTTTTCGTGACCGATGAGGATTTTGCTGTTCACGTCGAAGCAGAAGTAGTAATCGCTGTTGCCGAGGAAGCAGTTCTGGCAGAGGTACTCGCTGTGATCAAGCACGACGGCCTGGGCCTGGGTGGCGGCCTCTCTCTTCTTGTCCTTTTTGCTGAATTTGTCGAGGACGCCGGATTCGGCCGTGAGGGCGACGGTGAAGAGTGCGGCGGCGGTGAGGGCAAGACGCAGGGGGGCGGTCATTAGATTTATCTTATCCGGTGGCGTGGGTTTGGTGGCGTGGGTTTGGTGACGTGGGTTTGGTGAGGTGGGAGAATTCGGCAAATGAGATCGATTCGGTTGGCGATGGTCGCGGTGTTATTGCCTTGTGCGGTGTTGGGGCAGGTGGATGAGGCGACGCGGGCGCTGGCGCGCGATATTTTCCGGGAACTGATCCAGATCAATACGACGGATTCGGCGGGTGATAACACGGCGGCGGCGAAGGCCATGGCGAAGCGGTTTCTGGATGCCGGTTTTGCGCCAGGCGATGTGCAGGTGCTGGTTCCGGAGGGGCGTGCGACGAAGGGCAATCTGGTGGTCCGGATGCGCGGGGCGGCGGGGAGCGGGCGGAAGCCGATACTGCTGCTGGGGCATTTGGATGTGGTGGAGGCGCGGCGGGAAGACTGGACGACGGACCCGTTCGAGTTCGTGGAGAAGGACGGGTATTTCTACGGGCGCGGCACGGAGGACATGAAGGATTACGTGGCCGTGATGGTGACGACGCTGCTGCGGTTCCGGCGCGAGGGGTTTGTGCCGTCGCGGGATGTGATTCTGGCGCTGACGTCGGATGAAGAGGGCGGCACGGCGAACGGGGTGGACTGGCTGCTGAAGAAGCATCGCGGGCTGGTGGAGGCGGAGTTCGTGCTGAACGGCGATGCGGGCGGGGTGACGACGGAGAACGGCAAGGCGATCGATGTCGGGGTGGCGGCGGCGGAGAAGCTGTATGCGGATTACCAGCTGACGGTGACGAATCCGGGCGGGCATAGTTCGCGGCCGACGCCGGAGAATGCGATTTACCGGCTGGCGGCGGCGCTGGGGCGGCTGGAGCGCGCGCCGTTTCCGCTGGAGCTGAATCCGGTGACGCGGGGGTATTTCGCGAAAGTGGCGGCACATGAGACGGCGCGGAATGCGGCGGATATGAAGGCGTTGTTGGGGAATCCGCCGGATGCCGGGGCTGTGGCGAGGCTGTCGGAAGATGCGCGTTACAACTCGCTGCTGCATACGACGTGCGTGGCGACGCGGCTGAATGCGGGTCATGCGAATAATGCGCTGCCGCAGACGGCGCAGGCGGTGGTGAACTGCCGGATTTTGCCGGGGCATTCTCCGGAGGAGATTCGCGGGGAACTGGTGAAGAGGGTGGGCGACGCGAAGGTGGCGGTGCGGTATGTGGATGGGGCTACGAATACGGTGATGGAGAGGGCGCCGGGGCAGGCGGGGCTGGCTCCGGCGATGCCGACGGCGGAGGTGATGCAGGCGCTGGAGCGGGTGGCGGATACGCTGTGGCCGGGGGCGGGGGTAGTGCCGAATATGGAGACAGGGGCGTCGGATAGTAAGTACACGCTGGCGGCGGGGATGCCGAGTTTCGGGGTGGGGGAGATTGCGATCGAGCGGAATGACGACCGGTCGCACGGGAAGGATGAGCGGATCCGGGTGAGTTCGTTTTATGAGGCGGTGGATTTTTTCGGGCGGTTTTTGGGGAGTTTGACGGGGAAGTGAATTCGTGCCACGGAGAACAGGATCGTACAGCGTTGTTAGGCGCGCGCCGGGCAGGCGTCCGGTAAAATGACTTAAGTGCCTCAGATTCTAGACGGTAACCGGGTTCGGGACGAGATCAAGGCGGAGTGCCGCCCGCGCATTGAAAAGCTGGTGGCGCAGACGGGGCGGCCGCCGGGGCTGGCGGTGGTGCTGGTGGGGAATAATCCCGCGTCGGAGGTCTACGTCCGCAATAAGACGAAGACAGCGGCGGATCTGGGGATTTACAGCGAGACCATCACGCCGGACGCGGATATCACGACCGAAGATTTGCTGAAGCTGGTTCGTGTGCTGAATCTGCGGCCGGAGATCGACGGGATTCTGGTGCAGTTGCCGTTGCCGAAGCATATCGACGAGCAGGCGGTGCTGCTGGCGGTGGATCCGGAGAAAGATGTGGACGGCTTTCATCCGTACAACATGGGGCTGCTGGCGACGGGGCGGCCGGGGCTGCGGCCGTGCACGCCGGCGGGTGTGATCCAGATGCTGCGGCGTCATGCGGTGGAGATGGAAGCGTGCAACGCGGTGGTGGTGGGGCGGAGCACGATTGTGGGCAAGCCGATGGCGCTGCTGCTGCTGGCGGAGAACGCGACGGTGACCATCTGCCATTCGCGCACGAAGGACCTGGCGGCAGTGTGCCGGACCGCGGATATTCTGGTGGCGGCGATCGGGCGGGCGGCGATGATCACGGCGGATTACATGAAGCCGGGCGCGGTGGTGGTGGACGTGGGGATGAATCTGGTGACGTCGCGCGCGGAGGCGGAGCGGATTTTCGAGCCGGGTCGCATGGCGGGGTTCGAGAAGCGGGGCAGTCAGCTGGTGGGCGATGTGCATCCGGGGGATGTGGCGCGGGTGGCGGCGGCTTATACGCCGGTGCCGGGCGGGGTGGGTCCGCTGACGATTGCGATGCTGATGCAGAACACGGTGGAGGCGGCGGAGCGTCGCACGGGAGCGATTACCGGTACGATTGCCGACGCATGAAGATCGCGGGGCTGACCGGCGGGCTGGCGTGCGGGAAGAGCTTTGTCGCGGCGGCGCTGCGGGAGCTGGGCTGTTACGTGATCGAGGCGGACGCGCTGGGTCATGAAGTGATGGAGCCTGGCGGCCCGGCGTACGAGGCGATTGTGCGGGAGTTCGGCGCGGAAGTTCTGCGGGCGGACGGGACCGTGGATCGATCCCGGCTGGCGGGGCTGGTGTTCACGGATGCGGAGCGCCTCAAAAAGCTGAATGCGATGGTGCATCCGGCGGTGCAGGCGCTGGCGGCGGAACGGTTCCGGGAGATCGGCGCGCGGGATCCGGGGGCGATTGTCATTTACGTGGCGGCGATTCTGATCGAAACGGGCGGGCACCGGCAGGTGGAGAAGCTGATTCTGGTGTCGTGCTCGCGGCAGCAGCAGATCGAGCGGGCGATGCGGCGGCCGGGGGCGACGGAAAAAGACGTCCTCGCGCGGCTGGAGCGGCAATTGCCCCTACAGGAAAAACGCCGATTCGCCGATTACTTTATAGACACCAGCGGCACCACCGAGGAGACTCTGCGTCAAACTAGAATGGTATTCGAGGATTTGAGACTGGCATCATGAGACCCCGTACGCTCGTACTCACTCTGGTTCTGGTGGGAACCTTCTGGCTGCTGACGTCGCGCGGGCAGTGGAAGCTGGGGGATGTGATCCATCCGCTGACGTCGGGCGGGCGTTTGTGGTCGGAGCCGGTGACGGCTCACGGCGCGGGTTTTGAATCCGACGAGCAGAACAATATCGACGTCTATAAGACGAATCGCCTGGCCACGGTGAATATTACCAGCGTGGTTTATGAGCGCGATTTCTTCTTTCAGGTGTATCCGCGCAACGGCATGGGGTCGGGCTTTCTGATCAATGAAGACGGCGAGATTATCACGAATAACCATGTGATTACGGGATCGCAGAACATCACCGTGACCCTGGCGGATAAAGACAAGAAGCAGTACAAGGCGACGGTGCTGGGGATCGACCGGCGCAACGATCTGGCGCTGCTGAAGATTCGGGCGGACCGCAAGCTGCCGTTCGTGCATCTGGGCGATTCGGAGAATCTGCAGGTGGGACAGAAGGTGCTGGCGATCGGGAATCCGTTCGGGCTGGACGGGACGCTGACGACCGGGATTGTGAGTTCGCTGGGGCGGAGTCTGCAGAACGAGGACGGCACGGCGCTCGAAGGGCTGATCCAGACGGACGCGGCGATCAATCCGGGCAACAGCGGCGGGCCGATGTTCGACTCGCGCGGGAATGTGATCGGGATCAATACGGCCATTTACGGGTCGCAGACGCGCAGCGGTGAGGCGGGCAGTATCGGGATCGGATTCGCGATGCCGGTGAACCGGGCCAAGGCGATTCTGGAAGAGTACCGGACGACGGGGAAGATTTCGCATCCGGTGCACGGGATCCGGCAGGTGGTATTTATTCAGGGTCAACTGGCGGAGGAGCTGGATCTGCCGGCGTCGGGCGGGTTGCTGATCGAGAATATCGATCCGGGTTCGCCGGCGGAGGAAGCGGGGCTGAAGGGACCGGACCGCGTGGTGCTGGCGGGAATGTACCGGCTGGGCGTGGGCGGCGATCTGATCACGGCGATCGACGGCGTGAAAGTGGACGGGCAGGACGCGCTGCGGCGGGCGGTGAACCGGAAGCGGGCGGGCGAGAAACTGGAACTGTCGATCGTGCGCGGGCGGCGGGCGATGAAGGTATTGCTGACGCTGGGGTCGGCGGCGGAAGCGCTGTGATGCCGGGCTCTCCGTGTTAAACAGGCGCGGGTTTCTGAGCGCCGCGGTGGGTGGGGCAGCGGTGGCCGCTCTGGATGCGCAGGGGCGGGGGCGGCAGCCGAATTTCGTGTTTTTCCTGATCGACGATCTGGGGTGGAAGGACGTCGGTTTCAACGGGAGCAGGTTTTACTCGACGCCGAATATCGATGCGCTGGCGGCGCGCGGGATGCGGTTCACAAACGCGTATGCGGCGTGTCCCGTGTGTTCGCCGACGCGGGCCAGTATTCTGACAGGGAAGTATCCGGCGCGGCTGGGGATCACGAATTTTCTGCCGGGCAAGCATACGCTGCCGTATTCGAAACTGGTGGCGCCGCTCAGCAAGCAGTTTCTGCCGCTGGAAGAGACCACCATCGCGGAGGAGTTGCGGATCGCGGGATATACGTCGGCGGCGATCGGGAAGTGGCATCTGGGCGGTCCGCCATACTATCCGGAGAAGCAGGGGTTCGACGTGAATGTGGCGGGCACAGATTCGGGCGCGCCGAAGAGCCATTTCTTTCCGGGGTGGAACGGGAATCCACCGATACAAGCGGCGCAGGGCGCGTATCTGGCGGATGCGCTGACGGACGCGGCGGAGGATTTCATTCAGAAGAACGCGAAGCGGCCGTTTTTCGTGTATCTGGCGCATTACGGGGTACACATTCCGCTGGAAGGCAAGCGGGAACTGGTGGGCGGGTACGAGCGGAAGGCGAGTCCGGACGATCCACAGAATAACGCCGTGTATGCCGCGATGGTGCAGAGTATCGACGAGAGCGTCGGCCGGGTGGTGAAGCGCGTGGAGGCCGAGGGGCTGGGGGCGCATACCGTTTACATTTTCATGTCGGATAACGGCGGGCTGGCGTCGGCGGAGTACAAGGGGCAGCGGGCGACGTCCAATGCGCCGCTGAAGGCCGGCAAGGGGTTTCTGTATGAGGGGGGGATCCGGGAACCTTTGTGTATCGTGTGGCCAGGTGTGACGCGGGCGGGGAGCGTGTGCGACGTGCCGGTGACGAGCACGGATTTTTATCCGACGATGGCGGAGATGGCGGGGGTGACGCGGGTGATCGGGGCGCCTCGCGACGGGGTGAGTCTGACGCCGTTGTTGCGCGGGCGGGCGGCACCGAAGCGGGAGGCGCTGTACTGGAATTATCCGCATTATTCGAACCAGGGCGGGCGGCCGGGTGCGGCGGTGCGGATGGGGGACTGGAAGCTGATCCGGTGGTATGAAGACCGGTCGGTGGAGTTGTACCGGCTGAGCGACGATCCGGGGGAGACGAAGAATCTGGCGGAGGCGATGCCAGAGGAGGCGCGGCGGCTGGAGGCGAGTCTGGACCGGTGGCTGGAGGCGATGGGGCCGGCGATGCCGGTGGGGAATCCGGACTACGATGCGGCGCGGGAGACGGAGGGTTTGGCGCCGGCGATTCGGGAGCAACTGTTAAAGGGTGAGTTGCCGACGCCGGGGAAATAAATAAAAGCTCTGATTATTCGCAGAATTCGAGACATTCCGCGATATCGCGGGAGGTCACAGCGCCTTCGCGGATCATCTTCCAGTCGAGTTCGGTGATATCGACAGTGCTGGCGCCGGTGCCTTCGCAGGCGCCGCCGTCAAGAACGAGGTCGACCTGGCCATCCATGGTGCCGAAGACTTCGATCCCGGTGCGGCAGGTGGGGTGACCGGAGATGTTGGCGCTGGTGGCGATGAGGGGCTGGTTGAGACGGGCGATGAGCTGATCGGCTACCAGAGAGCGGGCCTGACGAACGGCGAGGCGTCCGGTGTTGCCGGTGGCGCGGAGCGGGACGGCCGGCGAGGCGGGCAGGATAATCGTCAGCGGGCCAGGCCAGAAGCGGCGGGCGAGCACGCGGAAGCGCGGGGAGATTTCGCGGGCGAGTTCTTCGACCATCAGGGCGTCGCGCACCAGAACCGGCAGCGCGCGGTTAATGGGGCGGCCTTTGGCCTGATACACCTGGCGGACGGCGTGGAGACTGAAGGGGTCCGCGACGAGGGTGTACAGAGCGTCGGTGGGGACGGCGACGACCTTGCCGTTCCGTATCGCGGCAGCGGCGCGATCGAGTGCTTCTGCTGAGGGTTCGAGAGGATTGATCTCGATGAGATCGGTGGCCACCTCGGTCAGCGTAACACAGGTGTGCGTCCAATGACAGCTACGCGAAAGAGTTCGTTTTCAAGCCCCTGAGCGGGTGCGCAAGCGGGCGAAAATGCGGGTGGCCGCTACGCCGAAGCAGGCTCCGGAGGCGAGGAGTTGCAGGGCATCCACGGTGTGAATGGCGTGGAAACGCTCACTGGTCAGAAGGGGCATCAGAGTGATGACGCCGAGCAGGGCGGCAATACCGACGGTTCTATCCATGGGGAAACGTCAGTATGGCACGTTTCGGCAGCTAACTGGCAGCTTCGAGTTCCACGACTTCGCGGGCAGCTTCGGCGCCGCGAGGTTCGAACGAGTAGCCGAACCCGCGCACGGAGGTGATGAGGCGGGGGGCGGCGGGATCGCGCTCGATTTTCTGGCGCAGGCGCAGGATGTAGACGTCCACGGTGCGATCCGTGATGGCGCGGTCCTGTCCCCACACGGCGTTCAGGAGTTGCTCACGGCTGAACACGACGCCGGGGCGCGACATGAGGAATTCGAGGAGGCGGAATTCGGTGGCGGTGACCGCGAGAGGTTCGCCGGAGAGCTTTACCTGGCAGCTGCTGCGGTCGAGTTCGACGTGGCCGGCTTTGAGAACGCGGGCGGGCGCGGTCTGCGTGCGGAACTGCAGGCGGATGCGGGCGATGAGTTCGCGGATGAAGAACGGTTTAACGATGTAGTCGTTGGCGCCCAGTTCGAGGCCGACGATGCGGTCGGTTTCCGAGGCGCGGGCGGTGAGGAAAATGATCGGGGTTTGCGCGAGTTCGGAGTCGTTCCGGATGCCTTTGCAGATATCGAGGCCGTCGGAATCGGGGAGCATGATGTCGAGCAGAATCAGATCGGGGCGAACTCTGCGGCAAAGGTCGATGGCGCCACGCCCGGTTTGCGAGCCGGTGAGGGTGAAGCCCTCTTTCTCGAGGTTGTACTTGAGAAGCGCGTAAAGGTCGGTGTCGTCTTCGATCAGAACAATTCGTTTTGTCACGGCTATCTCAGGTTAGCGGTGATTACGTTACAGAAGGGTTAAGGGGAAGTCAAATCCCGGTGAAGGTCGCAAGTTCCGCAGAATCAACGGGAAGGGTGAAAAAGAAGGCGGAGCCCTGGCCGGGTTCGCTTTCGACGCGGACCTGGCCGCCGTGCGCGTGGACCAGGTGCTTGACGATGGCGAGGCCAAGGCCGGTGCCGCCGAGTTCGCGGCTGCGGGCTTTATCGACGCGGTAGAAGCGCTCGAAGAGGCGGGACTGGTCGTCATGGGGGATGCCCATGCCGGTGTCGCGCACGAAGAATTCCACCCAGTGGGTGACCCCATCTCCCGCCGCTCCGCCGGGCCGGGTGACGGGTTTCAGGCCAGCGGTGATCCGGCCGCCTTCGGGCGTGTATTTGACGGCGTTATCGAGGAGATTGCTGACGACCTGGTAGAAAGCCTCGGAATCGCAGAAGATTTCGCAGGAATCGGGACCGGGCTCGTGGTGGATGGAGATGTTCTTCTTTTCGGCGATGGGGCGGACGGTGTCGAGGACGTCGGCGAGGAGGGTGTTGGCGCGGTAGGAGGCGTAGCGGAACTCCTGGGTGCGGAGTTCGAGGCGGGAGAGGATGAGGAGGTCGGCGGTGAGGCGCGAGAGGCGTTCGGCGTTGTGGCCGATGATGTTGAGGAAGCGGACGTTGTGTTCGGGATCGTGAAGGGCGCCGCCGAGCAGGGTTTCGGTGTAGCCCTGGATCGAAGCGAGCGGGGTGCGGAGTTCGTGCGAGACGTTGATGACGAAGTCTTTGCGGACGCGCTCCAGGCGATCGAGTTCGGTGTGTTCGAGCTGCAGTTGCTGGACGGTGCGTTCGAGTTTGGCGGCGGTTTCGTTGAGTTTGAGACTGAGCAGGCCGAGTTCGCCGCCGCCTTGGACAGGCAGACGGGCGCGGAAATTGGCGTTGGCGAGTTCGCCCGCGTAGGCGATGATGCCGCTCATGCGGCGCGCGAGACGGCGGGCGAGGAGGGCGGCGATGAGGACGGCGGGCAGGAAGGCGATGGCGACGCTTTCGAGGATCCGGACTCGGATGGCCGCGACTTCCGCGTTGACGAGGGAGAGCGGGATGGCGAGGCGGAGCGCGGCGGCTTTTTCCGGAACGGGCAGGGCGATGTAGAGGAAGTCCACGCCGAGGGTGCGGCTGTGGCGGGTGATGGAGTTGATGCGACCGGCGAAGGCTTCGCGAAGTTCGGGGCGGTCGCTGTGGTTTTCCATGCGGGCGGGGTCGGCTTCGGAATCGGCGAGGACGCGGCCGTCGCGGGCGACGAGGGTGAGGCGGGCCCCGGCGGCGTGGCCGAGTTCGCGGATGCGGGGCTGGTCGAGCGAGAGGAGGAGGGGCGAGGCGATGAGCATGCGCCCTTTTTCGGTGAATTCGTGTTCGAGGTGGGTGATGAAGTAGCGTTCGGCGACGCGTGAGGCGAGCAGGTCGGCCGCGAGCAGGGCTACGGCGATGAGGCAGGCGATGACGGCCGTGAGTTTAAGAAAGATCCGTGCAGTCACTGCGCCTCAAGTCACTGTGCTTCGAAACGGTACCCGAAGCCGCGGACGGTGACGAGGAAGGCGGGCTCATCGGGCTTGGATTCGATCTGTTCGCGCAGGCGGCGGATGTGGACGTCGACGGTGCGCGGGGTGACGAAGTGCTGTTCGCCCCAGACTTCGCGGAGGAGTTCCTCGCGCGACCAGGCGCGGCCCGGGTGGTTGAGGAAGAATTCGAGGAGTTTGAACTCGGTGGAGGTGAGTTCGATTTCGACGTCGGCGGGGGCGGTGGCGGGGGGCGTGGTTTTGGACTGGAAGACGCGGCGGGCGGCGACGTCGATGCGGAAGGGGCCCATGGTGAGGTGGGTCTGGCGGGGCTCGGACTCGGTGTCGCTGCGGCGGAGGTGGGCTTTGATGCGGGCGACGAGTTCGCGGGGGCTGAAGGGCTTGGTGATGTAGTCGTCGCCGCCGATTTCGAGGCCGAGGACGCGGTCGACTTCGTCGGAGCGGGCGGTGAGGAAGATGACGGGGGTGCGGGCGAGTTTGCCGCCCTGTCGGATACGGCGGCAGAGCTCGAAGCCATCCTGGCCGGGGAGCATGACATCGAGGACGATGAGGTCGGGCTGGAAGGTTTCGAGATCGCGGAAGGTGCCGTCGGCTCCGGTGAAGATACGGGTCTGGAAGCCACCGCGGTTCAGGTTGTATTCGATGAGGGAAGCGAGCTCGGCTTCATCCTCGACGACGGCCACTTTCTTCGACATAGGGCTTTTCACTTAGTCTAAGCGGGAAGGTGTTGCAGTTCACGCGGCAGGAGGGCGTGGGCGGCGGCGAGGCCGCTGGAAATGGCTCCGTGGACGGTGCCCATGTGGCCGGCGGGGCAGACGGCTTCCCCGGCGAAGCAGAGGGTTTCGTCGATGGGATCGGCGAGGGCGCGGCGGGCGGCGGCGCCGTTGACGAGGCCGTAGCTGTAGGCGCCGAGGGACCAGGGGTCGTGACGCCAGTCGTGAAAGAAAACGGCGTCGGGCGGGCCGGGATCTTCGTGGAGGGCGTGGCGGAGGGAGGCGAGGGCGATTGCGACGATTTCGGCTTCGGAGCGGGCGGCGAGGGCGTCGGCTTTGGGACCGGCGGCCCAGCCGGTGATGAGGGTAGTGCGGACGGGATAGGGGGTCCACCAGACGGGGAAGGGCTGGTCGGCGTGAAGAAAGCTGAGGCGCGGATATTTTTCCCAGACGGCGGTGGGGAAGCGGAAGGTGACGCGGAGGGCGTGGCCGGTGGCGATGGCGCGGCGGGCGTTGGTGAGGGCGGCGGGTTCGGGGTGGATGGGGAGGCCGTTGGCGGCGAGGAGGGCGAACGGGACGGTGACGATGGCACGCGGGGCGCGAAATTCGGCGGTGTCGGTTTCGGCGATGACCTCGTCCTTTTGCCAGCGGAGGCGGCGGACGGGGGTTTCGAGGCGGATGTCGAGGTTTTGGGCGAGGTGGCGGGGGACGGCGTCGTAGCCGGAGAGGAGGCGGAAGTTGCGGTCTTCGTCGATTTCGGAGGCGGCGCGGCTTTCGGTGTTGAGCCAGTCGGTGCCGACCAGTTCTTTGCGGGCGGCGTTGAAGCCTTCGATGAAGCCGGTGATGGCGGTTTTGGCTTCGGGATCGGCGTCGGTGTGGCGGAGGAAGTGGTCGAAAGACTGGTCGGGGGTGGCGCGGGAGAGGGCTTCGAAGAGGGGGGCCATGTCGTCGAAGCGGGTGGATTCGCGGGGGCCGTCGGGGGTGGCGGTGAGGTGCTCGCCGCGGGCTTCGACGGCGGGGAGGTGGGCTTCGTCGAGGAGGGTCCAGAGGTCGGGGTGGAGGCCGTGGACGAATTCGGCGCCGAGTTCGACGGGGATGGGGGTTTGGGCGGGGTGGAGGGTGGCGATGCGGCCTCCGATGCGGTTGCGGGCTTCGAGGACGAGGGGGTTGAGGTTGCGTTGGCGGAGGTAGCGGGCGGCGGCGAGGCCGGCGACGCCGGCGCCGAGGATGAGGAAGTCGGGGGATCGGGGTGGTGAGGGCATGGGCTGGTTTGATTATGATGGGGGGAGTAGGGGAGCGAGGGTTCCTGTATCGTGATCCATCGCGCGGAGCGCCGGTTGTCTCCCGGACAGCTAACTGCCATTGAGACGTTGCTTGAATCCATGATCGACGGGGGGGGCTGACAGAGGAAGACCGCCGCGCCCTGCGTGCGTCGGACGAGTATTTCCACAAAGGCGGAGAGGGCATCCCCTTCGAGCAGGTTGTCGCAAACCTCGGATTCACCATGGACCAGATTCGCGCCGGCGGCCGCGCGAGTAGCCGCAAGCCGTGAAAAAGATTCATTTCGAGCCGGAGGTTCCGGCTGCAGATCCGCGCTATCCCGCAGTCTGTCGCGCTGAACATCCTTCACGCCATCCATCAAGGCCACTGTCGGCCGCGAAAGTGAGGCGCTCCTCCCAACTTGCGTCGACTTTCTGGGTTTGATCCGATGCATGTCGGGAATGAAAAGCGTCGTACCGTAGACATGGGAGCACGAATGAAGGGTCAAGCCATCGCTGAACACCCTCTGGCACGGATTCAAACCGATCCGGCCAAACGCTCGGGTCAGCCTTGTATGCGCGATCTGCGCCTCACCGTCAGGGATGTTCTGGAGTATCTCGCCGGGGGCATGTCGGAAGATCAGATCCTTAGATGAATTCCCGGATTTTCGAGCGGGAAGACTTTGTATCGGTTTACGCTTACGCCGCGGCCGAACTTAATTCGCCGAAACACTGAGGCCCCGGTTCTTCAATTCCATTCCGGAATTCGCACATTGCCTGAATTTGCACCGGTCCCAGCCTGCAGGCCCCAAGGATCGAAACATCGCGTGGTTAAAGAGGAATGACCTTCAAACCCGGAATTGATTGGAAGTGTCGGACGTTGCGGGTTCCGACCGCGTAACCGAAGTGCAGAGCTGTGCTCCCGATCAGCAGATCGGCGGTAGCGATTACGATGCCGGCATTTCTCATGCCGGCATCGACCCGCGCGGCCAGCGCTCCCATTTCACGGGTGAAGGATTCGACCGGAATGGTGGCGAGCACCTCATCGAGAAAGCGTCGTCGTTTGGTTGCGGCTTCCGGGAATTTGGCCCGATACCAGCCGTGTTCCAGTTCCATCACGGAGATGGAAGACAGGAGGAACTCGGTTTCGGAGTACTCAGCGGACAATGAAGCGAGAAGTTGGCTGACCGGGCGTTTCTCCCGTTCCGCGGCGATGAGAACGCTGGAGTCGAGAACTAGTCCCATGCCGGCGGTTCGAACGAGTCGCGGCGGGAGTCAATGCCTGCCTGCACATCGTCGGCGAAGTCAGGATCCGGAATCGGCGCGTAGCCGAGCTTTTCTTCCCAGGCCTTTGCCAGCGCGATGCACTCGCTCAGCTTGCGTCCCGGAGGCGGGGATTGGGACGGTTTCAGCACAGCGACAGGGCGATGATCCTGCTCGATAACGATTTCGACGCCTTGCTGCACTTTGGCCAGCGCGGCATGGAGATCGCGGGCCACTTCCGCTTCGCTCATGTGGACGGTTGGCATCGCTTCCATTATGGCGCGGGCTTGTGGGGTGCGCAGGTTGCGGGTTTGTTGCGCTTCACTGGTCGGAGGGCTGCTTGCGGTAAAGATGCCGCAGTCCACGGCCTGAAAGGAACCGGGGTCCGCGCTCACGATCGCCGCACGAATCCGGGAGATGTGATTCCTGACGATCGGCCAGTTATTGGCTGACAGAGCGACGATTGCCAGTCTACGACCGACCAGGTTCTGCTCGTCGACAAGGCTTTTGTCGCCCGTAACAAAGACGTCAAATCCGTGCTCTTCAGCCGTGCGAAGAAGGTCCCCGTTCTTCAGATCCGCCCATCCCATACAGGACGTGGTGACGATCTCATATAGACCGGGCGCGGCGAGGTTGGTTCGCAGCTTGTGCGGCAGGTTGTGATCGAACAGAATTCTCACGGCACACGCTGGACGCGGTGCGCGTTCGCGAAGGAAATGAGTTGGAGGATTTCGGTCAGGGACAGATCGGGATAATTTTCGTGAATTTCTTCGAGCGGAGAACCAAGTTCGGCGTCTTCAACGATGGTGTCCGCGAGAATGCGTGTGCGGCGTACGATGGGTCGGCCCGATACCTTGCCGGGAACCCGTTCGACCAGTTCGCAGCCAGTCCAGTCGATGTCGGAATCTATGTCGAGATCTGCCATGTTCTTGCCCCGCTTTTATCGTAGCCTCTTTGCCGGGAGGCTTCGCGACTGCGCCCGCCTACCGCCCGGGCCGTTAATCGCGACGCGGCATTGGGACTGCGCGAAGTACTGGCTCGCTTCCTTCATACCGAAGCGGGCTGTGTCGGATTTTTCACGGTTTCGGGACGCCGCAGGATCGCTTCCGGATCGGCGACTGGCGCGTGGTCTTCCGCAAGAGCGGCGAGGAGTCGACTGAAGTTCGTCCACGTTGGCCATCGCCGTGATGGTTGTAAGCTTCGCGCCTGGGACAAGTCACGAGAGGCGCTTTCAGAGGTGGCGTGTGTCAAACCCTCGCTCGGCGGGAAAGCGTGGGTTTGGTCTGGGTCTGGATGCTGCCCGTTCACCCATGGATGCCTCGCACATGCGATCAGGGGAAGAGGCGAATTTTGTCTGTCTCAACCGGTTCGGGATCGCAGTTCTTTTATCAGATCCTTGAGCACAGAGAATCCCTCGGCACTGGTGTAGTGTCCCTTCTCCGCCGGCGAAAACTCTATCCACAGTGCGCGACACCTGCCTTGTATCGTACGCAAGAAAGGATCCTCAAACTTCATCCCATCGTATAACCGTCCCACTCCAGAGCCCCGCCCGTCCCGTTCACGAACCGCTCAATTATGTCGGCGACTTCGTTGTAGGTCATTCGCGCACTCCTTTCGGATATCAGAATTTAGCACGACTGTACCAGGAGGTTCCGCGAGCGGCCCCGATTCGCAGGCCCATAGCGTCTCTGTTGGTCATCTAACATCGCCAAAGCGATTTCTTTCAAGGAGTAACAGACGACTAATCGACCACCCTCACCAATGAAGCCAATCAGGCATTTTACGCTATTTGGCTTCGGCGCCGAGATCGGATAAGCATTTTAATTTTGAACCGACGCCAATTACGCAGGCTCCCGAAGGTCGATCCAAGAAGGCAATTGCCGTCTGCCTTCTGTATGTTCTCCGAGCGCGCTGCGGAGCAGGTAGCCCCGCAGACTCCATGTTCTGCTTGATCAGCATTGCGTTATCTCGGTCCGAGCTGGTGAACCTTCCCTGCGCACTGGGCATATACCGGGCCCCAAAGTAATCCAGTCCCGACTCCGCATCCTGTTCTTTGCCGATAAACTCCGGACCCGTCGTACCCATAGCCCGGCGCATTCCCGGATCCGTTTAACTCGCCGCGAGCTGGCGCAGGACGAAGGGCAGGATGCCTCCGTTGCGGAAGTACTCGGCTTCCTGCGGGGTGTCGACTCTCGGCACGGCTTCGAAGGTGGTCGTCTTGCCGTCCTCGCCCACGGCGGTGACGGTGACGCGGGTGCACTTCTCGACTCCGGCGCCGACGCCGGTGAAGCTGAAGGACTCCTTGCCGGTCAGGCCGAGGGACGCGGCGTTTTCGCCGGGGACGAACTGGAGGGGGAGGACTCCCATGCCGACCAGATTGGTCCGGTGGATGCGCTCGAAGCTTTCGGCAATCACGGCTTTCACGCCGAGCAGGGCGACGCCCTTGGCGGCCCAGTCGCGGGAGGAGCCGGAGCCGTATTCCTTGCCGGCGAGGATGATGAGCGGCGTGCCTTCCTGCTGGTATTTCATGGCCGCGTCGTAGATGAACATCTGCTCGCCATCGGGCAGGTGGACGGTCCAGGTGCCCTCGGTGCCGGGGGCGAGCTGGTTGCGGAGGCGGACGTTGGCGAGGGTGCCGCGGACCATCACTTCATGGTTGCCGCGGCGCGCGCCGTAGGAGTTGAAGTCCTTCGGCTGCACGTCCTGCTGCATGAGGTATTTGCCGGCGGGACTGTTGACGGCGATGGAGCCGGCGGGGGAGATGTGATCGGTGGTGATGGAATCGCCCAGCATGGCGAGGGCGCGGGCGCCGGCGATGTCGGCGATGGGGGCGGTCGGGTCCACCATATTGTCGAAGTAGGGCGGCTTCTTGATGTAGGTCGATTTGTCGTCCCACGCGTAGATGCTGCCGGTCGGGACGGGGAGGTTCTTCCAGTTGTTGTCGCCTTCGAACGCCTTCTGGTATTCGGCGCGGAACATCTCGGCATCAATGGTGGCGCGGATGGTGGCGTCGATCTCTTCGGGGGTGGGCCAGATGTCCTTGAGATAGACGGGCTGGCCGTCTTTGCCGATGCCGAGGGAGTCCGCGCTGATGTCGAAATCGACGGTGCCGGCGAGCGCGTAGGCGACCACGAGCGGGGGCGAGGCGAGGTAGTTGGCTTTGACCTGCGGGTTGACGCGGCCTTCGAAGTTGCGGTTGCCGCTGAGGACGGCGGCGACGACGAGATCTTCCTGACGGACGGCGGCGGAGACGGCATCGGGGAGCGGGCCGCTGTTGCCGATGCAGGTGGTGCAGCCGTAGCCGACGAGGTTGAAGTGCAGCTCTTCGAGATAGGGCGTGAGGCCGGCTTTATCGAGATAGTTGGTGACGACTTTGGAGCCGGGGGCGAGGCTGGTCTTGACCCAGGGCTTGGTTTTCAGACCCTTCTCGACAGCTTTTTTGGCGAGCAGGCCGGCGCCGATCATGACCGAGGGGTTTGACGTATTGGTGCAGCTGGTGATGGCGGCGATGACAACCGCGCCGCCGGAGATGGAGGACTCTTCGCCGCGCACGGTGAGGGCGGCGGATTTGGAGGCGGCGTCGCGGAAGGCGTCGGTGAAGTTTTTGCGGACGTCGGGGAGCGTGACACGGTCCTGCGGGCGCTTGGGGCCGGCCATGGAGGGCTCGACGGTGGACATGTCGAGTTCGAGGGTGTCGGTGAAGACGGGGTCGGGCGTGGCGTCCGTGCGGAAGAGGGTCTGGGCTTTGGAGTAGGCTTCGACGAGTTCGATGAGCTGCGGGTCGCGGTTGGAGACACGGAGGTAGTCGAGGGTGCCGTCGTCCACGGGGAAGAAGCCGATGGTGGCGCCGTATTCGGGGGCCATGTTGGCGATGGTGGCGCGGTCGGCGACGCTGAGGGTGGTGAGGCCGGCGCCGTAGAATTCGACGAATTTGCCGACGACGCCCTTCTTGCGGAGCATCTGGGTGACGGTGAGGACGAGGTCGGTGGCGGTGCAGCCGGCGGGGAGTTGGCCATGGAGCTTGAAGCCGATGACCGGGGGCAAGAGCATGGAGCAGGGCTGGCCGAGCATGCAGGCTTCGGCTTCGATGCCGCCGACGCCCCAGCCGACGACGCCGAGACCGTTGATCATGGTGGTGTGGGAGTCGGTGCCGACGAGGGTGTCGGGGTAGGCGGTCCAGGAGCCGTCGGGGCCCTGCATACGGAAGACGACGTCGGCGAGGTATTCGAGGTTGACCTGGTGGACGATGCCGGTATCGGGCGGGACGGCGCGGAAGTTGGCGAAGGCGGTCTGGGCCCAGCGGAGCAGCATGTAGCGCTCGCGGTTGCGGCTGAATTCGAGGGCGGCGTTGACGTCGAAGGCGGATTTGGTGCCGTACTCGTCGACCTGGACGGAGTGGTCGATGACGAGGTCGGCGGGCATGAGGGGGTTGGCTTTGGAGGGGTCGGCGCCCATGGCGGCGAGGGCGTCGCGCATGGCGGCGAGGTCGACGACGCAGGGGACGCCGGTGAAGTCCTGGAGGAGGACGCGGGCGGGCATGAACGAGATTTCGTTATTGCCGGCGGCTCCGGACATGACGGCCTGGATGTCGGAGGCTTTCACCTTGCGGCCGTCTTCCTGGCGGAGCAGGTTTTCGAGAAGAATGCGGTGGGAGACCGGCATCTTTTCGATATTGGGGATGTCGGCAAGGCGGAAGTATTTGTAGTCGCAGCCGCCCACCGTGAGAGTGGAAAGCGTGCCAAAGGTGTTCTGGCTCATGGGTCAATTTCAATATATCCCCCGTGGTTGGCTGCTTGGGGGATTGGGCGCGGGCGCGCATTTTCGTAGAATGCGGAGATGGCTGAGGCGAGGCTGTCGTCGAGGAATCAGATTGTGTTGCCGCGCGAGGTGCGGGAGGCGCTGGGCGTGACGGCGGGCGACACGGTGATGTTCGTGGTGCGGGAGAACTCCGTGGTTGTGCTGCAGAAGCCGAAGTCCTGGGCGAAGGCTTTGCGGGGTCTGGCTGGTCGGCCTTACCCCGCAAACTATGTCAGTGACGAACGGGATAGCTGGGATTAGCCCGTTCGACAGCTGCATATTCATCTACAGTCTGGAAGGGAACCCGGCTTATGTGGAAATGGCGGATGAAGTATTCGAGTGGCTTGAACGGGCGCCGCATACGGCCGTAACTTCGACGATGACGATGACAGAGTTACTGGTTGCGCCTTACCGGGAGGGCAACATGGCGCTGGTGGGCCGGTATTTTGCATTGTTATCGCAGTATCCCCATCTGGAATGGATCGCTCCGGATCTCGCGATTGCCGACAATGCGGCGCGGCTTCGGGCGCGGCACAAGCTGCGGACGCCCGATGCCATTCAGGTCGCCACGGCGATCCAGGGCGGGGCAGGCGCGATGATCACCAACGACCCGGGGATGTGCCGGGTCGAGGCGATGGAGTTCTGTTTATTCGATGACTATCGGCAAACGGGTGTCAGGCCTCAAAAGTAAAGCTTCAGGCCGAACTGGATGAAGCGCGGCGAACTGTTGTTGTAGAGAGTTCCGAAGTTCGTCGCGTAGGCCTGGCGGAGCTGGTAAAACTTGTAGCCCTGCACGGTTGTGATGTCGTAGGACGTGGCCGGTTTGCCGTAGAAGTTGGCGGGCAGGGGCACGGTGAAGAAGTTGGCGGGCAGGACGCCGTTCACCTTCTGGGCGTTGACGGTCGCGAGGATCTGGTTGTAGAGCGCCGTGCCGGCGGGGGTGGTGGATTGCGGCTGGCTGTTGGCGGTGGCCCAGGCGTTGTAGGCTGCGGTGGTCAGCGTGGCGGTGCTGGGGGCTCCCATGAAATCGGCGCCGCCGCCGTTGTTGGGGGACACGGCGAAGGTGGGGTGGTTGAGGGCGTTCAGCAGGTCGATGCGGAACTGCAGGCGGCGCTTGCCGCTTTCGCCGAGGCTGAAATTCTTCTGCAGGGAGAGATCGAAATTCTGCTGCATGGGGCCGCGGACGCCGTCGAGGGTGCGGGGGGCGTTGCCGAGCGAGCCCAAAGCCGGGCGCTGGAAGGCGGACGGGTTCAGATAGGGCTGGCAGCCGGCGCCGATGGGGCAGGAACGATCGTAGAGCGGATTCAGCAGGGGCACGCCGGGCGTGATGTCGGGGCGGATGCTGTGGGTGAGGTCGCCCAACTGGTTGGCGTCGGAGAGATAGGCGATGTAGGGGAAACCGCCGGCGAGTCGCTCGATGCCGGTGGCGGTCCAGCCGCCGACAGCGTAGTCGAGCAGGCGGGAGGTGTGCAGGTAGGGGCGGCCTTTGCCGAAGGGGAGATCATAGATCACGGACGTGTGGACGACGTGGCGCTGGTCGAAGGTGGAGACGGCGCGATCGTTGCCGCGGGTGCCGCCGAAGGCGACCTGGCCGCCGACCTGGCCGCCGACCGGGGTGAGGACGTTCTTATCGCCGCCGGCGCTGGATGAGGTGTCGATGGACTTCGCGTAGGTGTAGTTGGACGTGAAGGTAAGGCCGCGTCCGGCGCGGTGCACCACGCTGATGTAACCGGCGTGGCGGATGCTGTTGCCGGAAGAATCGTACCAGAGATACAGGCTGGAGAAGCCGAGGTAGGGGCTGCCGAGCGAGCCGTTCTGGACGGTGAGCACCTTGCCGGTCTGCAGGTTGACGCGGCCGAGCGGGTCATTGATGGTGGCGGTGGTGCTGACATTGGCGGCGTTCTGCGCGCTGAGCAGGGTGGAACTCTTCGGATTGATGTTTTCCTGCGGCTGGAAAAGGTGGATTCCCATGGCGCCGGAGTAGGCGATTTCCACGGTGGTGGAGGGCTGCGCCTGCCAGGAGGCGGTGAAGTTCCAGTTGTTCACGTACGGGGTGTGGTAGTTCGGCGAGACGGCGAAGGCGCCGACGCCCGCCTGATAGTAGAGGCTGTTCTGGAGGACCATGCCGTTCGAGGGCGGTCCGCCGGGCCCGTAGATCACCTGGTTTTGGGAGGCGGGCAGGATGACGGGCGGGTTCTCGCCGAGACGCATCACGTAGCTGGGATTGGCGGTGGAGGACGGGACGGTGGAGGCGTAGGTGGACGTCGCGCTGAAATCCGGCTGGGGGAGTTGGGAGAAGCCGCTGATGGGGGCGTGGGAGAGTCCGTAGCCGCCGCGCAGGGTGATGTGGCGGTTCTGCAGGAAGGCGGGGCTCCAGGCGAAGCCGAAGCGCGGTTCGAAGTCCCGGTACTGGGCGGGGGTGAGGTACTTCGAGTTGCCGCCGATGCCGCTGAAGGCGAACGGGACGACCTGGGTGGATTTCAGGACCAAGCCATCCTGCAGAGTGAGCGGGGTGGGGAGCGCGACGGACTGGGCGAGATCGGGGCGGAAGACGCCCTGGTGGTCGTACTTTTCGGTGCGGGGCAGGGAGAGATTGTAGCGAAGTCCGAAATTCAGGGTGAAATTCGGGCGGATTTTCCAGTCATTCTGGACAAAAGCGTCGCCGCTGACCCAGCGGTAGTAGTAGGGGATTTCGACGCCGCGCAGCGTGATGTTGCCGTTGGGAACGCCGAGCAGGAAGCTGGCCCAGGGGGAGCCGCCGGTGCCGGCGGTGGTGTTGGTGGAGTTCGTCTGCTGGGCGGCGAAGGGGTACTGGCCGCCGAGAGCGGCGTAGAGCGGCGTGACGTTCTGGAGGGAACGGCTGAAATCGCCGCCGAATTTCAGGCTCATTTTGCCGTAAGTCTTGTAGACGATGTCGGAAATGCCGTAGCGTTCTTCGCGGTCCTCCTGATTGGTGGAGCCGCCCTGACCGAAGCCGGTGGCGGTGCTGCCGCCGCCGCCCTGGGAGGAGCCGGGGAAGAGACCACTGAAGGCGGGGACGCCGCCCGCAGTGATGTTCGGCAGGCCGAGCAGCGTGTTCAGGTTCTGGCCGGACTTGGCGTCGTACTCCGGTGCGGTGGTGTTGCTGAAGCGGCCGCGCGTGTAGTTGAGGCGAACGTCGTTGATGAGCGTGGGGCTGAAGGTGTGGGTATCGGCAAGCAGCGTTTGCTGGCCCTGACTGTACGAAGCGCCGTTATTCGTGGGGCTGACCGGAGTGCCCTGCGTTTTCACGACGGGCGTGATGGTGTAGCGGAGGTAGAGGCGGTTGGAATCGTTAATGATGTGGTCGACGCGGGCGGTGTAGCGGATTTCGTTCTGCACCAGTTGGCGGGGGGCGAAGATGTTCGAGATCAGGCCGTTGCTGTTGAGGTAGTAGGGGCCGGCCTGGGCGATATAGGGGAGCGTCTTAATCGCCGTGGCGTCGAGCAGGGACTTCGGGATCACGTTGCCGGGGAAGGGCGTGGAGGAGGTGGCGGGCGTGAACTGGTTGCCGCCGACGAGGTTGAAGTTGTTGTAGATGGAGCTGTCGCCGGTGGAGACGACGGCCGTCGGCGCGATGGTTTTGAACTGATCGACCACGCTCTGGGGCAGCCAGCCGGAGTTCGTGTTGACCAGGCCGCTGAAGTCGCCGTTGCGCATGCCGTCGGTGGGGAGCAGGCCGTACTGGTCGAGGTGATCGCGGCGGTACTGGGGTTCAACGGCGCCGAAGAAGAAGGTCTTATCTTTGCCGTTGTAGATTTTGGGAATGTAGACGGGGCCGCCGGCGGAACCGGAGAACTGGTTGTATTTGAGGGTGGCGACGGGGCGATTGGTGGCGGCGAGGGTGAAGGGCGCGGCGGCGAAGGCGGGGTTGCGGTTGTACCAGAGGAGCGTGCCGCTCAGACTGTTGGTGCCGGATTTGGTGGTGACGTTGATGACGCCGCCGCCGGTGGAGCCGTATTCGGCGGAAAACGCCGAGGTCTGGACGGTGAACTCCTGAACGGTTTCGGGCGTGAAGCTGGCGATGGTGCGGCCGAGGCTGACGCCGGTGTTGTTGGCGCCATCGGCGAGGATGAGCGTGCTGAGGGGTCTGCCGCCGCCGACGCTCAGATTGCAGCCGGGGCACGGGGTGGTGCTGACCAGAGCGGGGTCCTCACTGCCGGCGTCGCCGCCGACGTTGGGCAGGGTGAGGGCGAGGTCGAGCACGCTGCGGTTAACCAGCGGGGCGTCCTGAATTTCGCGCGCGGTGATGGTGGAACTGAGGGTGCCGCTTTCGGTGTTGACGGTAGCGGCTTCGGCCTGCACGGTGATTTCGGAGGCGAGCGTGCCGGTGTCGAGTTTGATATCGACGGTGACGATGCTGGCGGTATCCACTTTCACGTTGTCGACGGTGCGCTTGCGGAAGCCGGCGGCTTCGACCTCGATCCGGTAAGCCACGGGCTCGAGCGAGGGCAGGACGTAGCTGCCGGCGGAGGAGGTTTTCTCGTGGGTTTTCTGGTTGGTGCCGAGGTTGGTGACGGTGACGGCGGCGCCGGGAACGACGGCTCCGGCGGGATCGAAAACAGTGCCGGTGATGCCTCCCCGGTTAGTCTGAGCGGTGAGAGTGGCGCAGGCGAGGACGGCCGTGAAAACGGCGAAACGGACGGAACGGGCAGGCGACATGGACAATTTTCCCTTGAAACGTTGGCTTTGGGAATGGTGACACAAAGTGAAGACTCACACAAGCGGCGGCCGTTGTTCCGGCTTGCGAAAGGCGAGGGGGGCGGGTTCACCGCCTGTTAACCTGATGTTTTGTGGACTCCCGCTCCACACTGGCGGAAAATTAAAAAGTATCGGATGAGTACACGGCTCCAGATGCAGGAACCTGCCGGCTACCCGCGACAGGACGTCCGCCGCATGCTCGACGTGACCGAGCGCCAGCTGCGTTCCTGGGAGAAGCAGGGGTTCGTCACGGCCTCCAAGGTATTCGGGTTTTCCGATTTGCTGGCGCTGAAGACGTTGCGCAAGCTGCGGGAGTTCGATATTCCGGCGCGCCAGATCCAACTGGCGATTGCGTCGCTGCGGAAGCGGCTGAAGGACGTAGAGCATCCGCTGGCGCAGTTGCGCATCACGGCCGAGGGCAAGCGGATCGCGGTGCATGTTTCGGGCAATAAGATGGAGCCCATCAGCGGGCAGTTGTTGTTCGATTTCGACGCCAAAGAGATTGAAAAGCTGCGGTCGTTTCCGGTTTCGACGACTCCGCCGGCGGCGTCACCCGCGGCGATTGCCGAAAAGGAACAGGAATCGGAAGTGTGGTTTCAGAAAGGCCTGACGCTGGAGGAGACGGGCGCGCCGGTAGCCGACGCCGTCGCGGCTTACCGGAAGGCGATCGAGCTGAATCCGAACGCGGCGGGGGCGCTGGTGAATCTGGGGACGATTCATTTCCGGATGCGGAAGATGGCGGAGGCCGAGGGGTTTTATAACCGCGCGATGGAGGCGGATCCGAACTATCCGCTGGCGCATTTCAATCTGGGAAATCTGCACGACGAACAGGGGCGGAGCGAGGAGGCGCGGAAGTATTATCTGAGCGCGATCCGGCTGAATCCGCGGTATGCGGATGCGTATTTCAATCTGGCGCTGCTCAGCGAGCGGAACAGCGATATTCTGCAGGCGATCGGGTACTGGCAGGGGTATCTGAAGCTGGACGCGACGAGTTCGTGGGCGCGGGCGGCGCGGAAACAGCTGGACCGGTTAAAGAATTCGGTCCGGCATAAGTAGAAATCCGGCGCCGGTTACCAACCGGCGCGCAGCTTGCCAGGCTGCCCCACATTCCGATTTAGTTGGCCCGGAGTTCCTGTTTGATGAGCGGGACGACCTGGGCGGCCTCAAAGTTCGAGTTGTACTTCCTGCCATTGAAGAAGAAGGTCGGGGTTCCGGCGACTCCGGCGGTCTCGCCCTCCTGTTCCTCGGCACGGACGCGGGCTCGGAATTTGTGGCTGTCGAGGTCGGCGGTGAATTTCGCGATGTCGAGATTGAGTTCTTTCGCGTAGGTCATGACGCGGCGGCGGCTGATATCGGGGAAGCCGGCGTAGAGGCGATCGTGCATTTCCCAGAATTTGCCCTGCGCCTGGGCGGCGAGGGAGGCTTCGGCGCCGAACTCGGCTTCGGAGTGGGAGTCGAGGGGGAACTGTTTGAAGACGACTTTGACGTCTTTAGGCAACTGGCGCATGACTTCCTTGACCTGCGCGATGGCTTTGGAGCAGTACGGGCACTGGAAGTCGGAGAATTCGACGATCGTCATGCGGGCGGTGGCGGGGCCGAGGACGGGGTCGCCCGCGGTGGAGATTTTGACGGCGTCGTCGAGCACGGGCGGGGGCTCACCGGCGATCTTTTCGAGATCGGCGCGGATGAAGGCGGCGTCTTTGCCTTCGGCGACGTCTTTGACGACGACGCCGGTCAGTTTCCGGCTGACCCCGCAGGCCGGATCTTTCACGCGGCACTCGGCGAGTTTCATGCCGCAGCCGCAGGTGCAGCCTTCGGTCTGCATGATGCGGAGGGCGGCTTGTTTTTTGGGACCGGTGAGGCCTTTCCAATCGACGCCGGGGGGATCCGTGACGGTTTGCCACGTGGCCTGGCCGAGGCAAAGGACGGAAACGAAGAACGGAAGCGCGACGTTGCGGAAAGTCACCCCTTTATTCTCGCAAACCGAATTCTCACAAACGGCGGGGAGCTCAGAATTCTTCTTCGTCCTTCTTTTTGCCGCCTTTGCGGCGCATGACGATAATAACGACCAGGATGAGCGCAAGAACCGCGGCAACGATGCGGACGGTGTTCTGGGCGCCGCCGGAAGCGGGTGGAGGGGCGTCCTGAAGGAAGGCGATGAGCGTTGTGAGTTGCATGGATATCTCCCGGGATGGACTTGTTTTTTACAAGTTGTTCCAGCAGTATATCGCGTGGGGACGGTTCCGCCCAAGCGGAAAATTCCGGGGGTGAAACAGTTTGGCGATGGGGCGGAAACAGGGTACAATCTGGACTTGGAGCGTTTCTGCGAAGCAGGTGCTGCCCATCATTTTTGATCCAACACTCAAGAATGAGGGAGTTGGCCCAAGCAGCGCCGGTGCGCTGGTCACTGCCGGTTTCGGCCGGTGGATGGCCCCTAATGGCGCTCGGTTGATTCCCACCCTTTACAAAAGGGGGTCAAAAGCCGGGTTGGCACGGCCCAGTGGTGCGCTCCAAACTCCGATTGTCCGCGGACCGAACGGCCGAAAAGCCCGAGAGATTCTCAGGCTTTGGGTGCTGGCGGGGTGTCTGCGGCGGCCAGAATGCGAACGCTGCTGGCGGCGATTTTGCCGTTGCGGTCCATACCGAGTTCGTAGGAGATTTTGACGCCGGGGACCAGTTCGGTGGCCTGTCCCTGATGGAGCCGGGAGATATGGAAGAAGATGTCTTTGCCGCCGCCATCGGGGCGGAGAAAGCCAAACCCTTTTTCTTCGAAGTAGGTCATGACAGAGCCGGTCTGGGGTTCGGCGACGCCATCGTCCGCGCCTTCGCCCGAAGCGCTCGCGGTAGCCGAGTGCTGGGGGCGTCCGGATTTGTCACCCACGCCCTGTTTCAGGAGCGCGAGATCTTCCTCGGTGAGTTCGCCGCCTGACGCCTGCGCGGCGGCAGTCGGCATTTTCAGGTTGGGATTTTTCTTAAGAGATTCTTCGAAAAGACGTTTCTGTCTGGCGTTCAAGCTTCAGGTCCTTTTACGGTTGTCAGGCAGTCGCCGGGGTAGCGGCGACCTTGGGTTTACGCGCCCGTGACGCGCGTTTTTCGGCGGGAGGCTGGCGGTCGCTCTTTTTGAGGGAGGCGATGACCAGGGGGGTGACGAACTTTTTCTCGCCGTGGTCGTCGAACTTGATGACGATGCGCTCACCGCTGTGGGAGAGCACGGTGCCTAAACCAAATTTCTGGTGCTCGACCTGAGCGCCCTGAGTAAAATTGGCCATGTTAATGTGGGATCACTCCTCGTGTGTGGAGCCTGATGAACAGTGTGCCGGGCCGAAATGGCAGCAGTGCGCGCAAGCTACACCTGTATAGTACCATATGTTGACTCGGATCCGTTTCGGGTGGTCTGCTGCGGGTGCGCGACCAAAAAGTAAGGATGTATCGGGATTCTTTTTTTGCCGCCTGATTCCGAACGTAGTGATACGTTAGGTAGGAAGGTGGAATATGGCTCTTACTCTTCCCGATCTCGAATTACGCCGATCCGCTATCCTGGCCCGGATTCTCGAACTTGGCGACTTTCGCAGCGGTTCGATCACATCCATAACGGGCCGCTGTGGCAAGGCCGAATGCCGTTGCCACAAACCCAATGAGCCGGGCCACGGGCCGAACTTTCGTCTGACCCGAAAGGTGAATGGCAAAACAATCAGCGAGTCGTTCGCCACCCCGGCCGCATTGCGCAAGGCGGAACGCGAAATAGCGGCTTTTCATCGCTTCCGCGAATTGAGCCACGAGTTGCTGGAAGTCAACGAGAGCATCTGCCGGGCTCGACCTGTCGAAGACTCGCTGTCACCCCAGGAAAAAAAACTGCAGAGATCATCCACCACGAGACACAACAGGAAATAACAGCCCTGCTCGAAGTCGTTTTCAACGATCTTCGGCGGAGCGGCCATTTCGATTTCGAGGCGATCGAGATGGCCACCCGCGCCGCCGTTCACCAGTTAGGGGCCGCCGTTCTGCGCCGGCTCCTGAGCACACCGGCGGCATTCGATCGCGTCATCGCCTGCCCATGCGGTGGCCACGCGCGGTTCCATCAGATCCGGCCGAAGCAATTGCTTACCGCTCTGGGCACCGTTACCATCCAGAGGCCTTATTATCTGTGCCCGGAATGCCATGAGGGGAGTTGCCCGCGCGACGCCGAGCTGGGTGTGGAAAGCACGGAATACTCGCCCGGTGTGCGCCGCATGATGACGACGGTGGGCAGCGAATCCAGCTTTCAGCATGGCAGGGAAGAACTGGAACTGCTGGCCGGTCTGAGCGTAACCACCAAAGCCGTCGAGCGCCAGGCCGAGGCAATCGGCGAAGACATTGTTCACCGGGAGCGGGCACGCTCGACCGGCGCACTCCAACTGGAACTGCCGGATGTTCTCGGCCCCCCGGTGCCGGTGATGTACATCGAAATGGACGGCACGCAGATTCCCATGGTGCGGGCGGAACTGGAAGGCCGGGCGGGCCGGACAGAGGGTCAGCCCGCACGCACCCGTGAAGTCAAACTCGGTTGCGTCTTCACGCAGGTCGCGTCAGACGACAAGGGCAGGCCCGTTCGGGATCCCGGCTCGACGACTTACACCGGGGCGATTGAAACGGCCGATGAATTCGGGCGCAGGATTTACACCGAAGCCTGGGAACGTGGCTGGAGCCGCGCACGGAAGAAAGTGATTCTTGCCGATGGAGCCGAATGGATCTGGAATATCGCCGGCCAGCATTTTCCCGGAGCCGTCCAGGTGGTGGACATCTATCACGCGCGTCAGCATCTGTGGGACCTTGCCCGGGCGCTCTGTTCCGGCAACGAAAAGGCGCCACAACAGTGGATGAAGCGCCACCAGCCGAAACTGGATGGAGGAGAAATCGAAAAGCTGGTGCGCTATCTGCGCTCCCTTCGCCCATCCAGCGCTGAACTGCTGAACAGGATTCGACTCGAAGCCGACTACTTCGACCGCAATGCCGAACGCATGCGCTACCCGGATTTCCGGCGACAACACCTGTTCGTCGGCTCCGGCGTTATCGAAGCCGCCTGCAAAACGGTAATCGGCAGCCGCCTTAAACAGTCCGGCATGTTCTGGACCGCCCGTGGCGCCAATGCCATCATCGCTCTCCGATGTTCCCGACTCAGCGGCAAATTCGAGGACTACTGGGAATCACGCTCCCGCGCCGCCTGAATCCCAACAGAATTTCGTGCGCCCGTCTGCTGCGTGACGGTTCAGGCCGGAAGGGTTCGAACGCCACATCGAACGAGATAGTTATGGACGCCGTCAAACTCGGAAGCGCAGCGCGTCTGGTCAGACTGTGATCCTTCTGGCACAAAGATCACCATCGCCTGACGGAACCTGGTAAGCAGTACTCGATATTTGTTCTTAATCCGGGTTTGCGCGTCATCTGCACTCGCGGAGGAGTCCCCGGTGCCGCTGACTTCCAGCCACTTCTTTCCCCTTAGAGTGCGAGCGATGACCTGGCGGTCAGAGAATATCAGATCTCCGCCCCAAAGGAGTCCGGTCAGATCAAGCTCCAATCCCTGCATCTCGAATTCACTCATTGAGACCTCCAGCTGAATGGACGACCGATGATCTCCGGCAGGCTCAAGAAACCACTTTACGTAATCAATTCCGCCCAGAAAGCTGAATGTCGGCGTTTCGACCCCTTCCGCCCGAAGCCGTGCCGCGCCGGAACTCGCAATCAGTCCTGATCGCCGAAATCCTTTCGTTCTTAATTGCAGCCATTTTCGGGCAGCACGAAGATCCCGGGTGATGTAAATCGGCAAGTTACTCATCGCCAGCGCGCGGGCTTCATCGGGCTTACCATCCAGGACGAGGTTGACCCACGCTGATGTGACTTCGGAGACAAAGGACCGCCGGGAAACGCTGAGGTGAAGTGCACTGTCCACAGAGGTGTTCGCCGGCACACCAGTGTGACTGCGGAACAGACGAGAGCCCGCCACGGACTGGCCTCCGTGCACCGCTTCCGGAGAAGTCACCACTTCCCATTCCGTCCTTTTCTCGACGCCGTCACCCCAAGCAGCCAGTCCCGCCTCGCCTCCGTGAATCTCCTGGCCCCCTCCGATGAGTGCCACAACCACCGCCCATCCGTCATGTCGGCTCATGATTTCCAGAATCATCTCTGGTTCAGAAACGTCACGACCGAACTTTTTCAGATTCTTTGCCGCGGTCCAGGCGCGCTGCGCTTCGTCAAACACAATAAGGCGATCAACCGGCGGCTGAGCAGCAGCATAGGAGTCCTTCACAAAACTGTGTATTTCTCTCACACGGGAGCGAACGGAGCGCGCGACGCCCTTCTTCCGCGAACCAACGCTGCGCTTTAGCGCCTCCTGAATTACTTTGACCAGTGGCCCGTTGCCGGAAAGGAAAGAAGCCTGTTCTTTGTTCAGATCCAGTTCCTGAATCAACAACTGGACCGCATTTAGTCCCGCGAGAGTCTTGCCGGCGCCTGGCACTCCGGTGACCATGATCAGCTTTTTGGAACTTCTCCGAATGGCATCGTGAACAGCCGCGACAATCACCTTTTGAGTAATTTCCAGATTTCCAAGACCGGCGCGGGAGCGGGCAATCTCCTTGACGTCGTGATTCTTGTAAACGGCAGTGGCAGCCTCAATAATGGTGGGAACCGGGAAGTATCGAGATTCGTTCCACGCCACAATGTCGATGCGACTGCTGCTGCTTCCCCACGCCTCGTGACTGCGAACGAGAATAGACGAAAGATCGGTCGAAGACACTGCGGCACCTGCGAAGTGTGAGGTGATATCGAGGGAAATTGGTGTCTTGAAATTACCGACCGCAAGCGGAACAGCTATTCTGCCGCGCGAGGCTTCATGAAAGTCCGCGAGGTTCATCGCATACTCCTGCGCTTGCCGGAGCGCCGATGCAGAGGACGCTGAGAATCCGCCTTTGTACTCGATGACATAGATCACGTCGTCGCCAAGAACAACGCAATCGATTCGCTGGCGGATGACCGGAAGTGTGTACTCGAGGAGAACCGACCATGAAGTTGCCGGAGGAAAACGGGCGTTGAACTGTGTCAGGGCGAGTTGTAACTCATCAATCTGACGCTTCCAGGAGAAAGTTGTGTCTGTATTCGTATCAAAACCCTCGGCGGCGAGACCGGCAGTGAGCTTACCAAGAAGCTGTTCGGGATGAATTACGAGAAAATTCGGCAACGAATCGAGATAAAGGGCCGGCATCAGACGATTGTGGCATCCCGACGACCCGACCGTTGCAGTCTGTGTCACTTCTCGCGTGGCGATAGAATGTGCCACATGAGACGCAGGCGTTTTACTCAGACCATGCTCGCGCTGCCCGCGGCTCCGGCGCTGCTGGCGCAGGAGATGCCGAAGATCGAGGTCGGCGTGCCGGATGCGGGAGCGGAGACCGTCGCGCACTTCTTTTCCGCGCCGCAACTGGCCGCGCTGCGGCGGCTGAGCGATCTGCTTCTGCCGGCCATGGGCGAGACGCCGGGGGCTCTGGAGGCGCGGGCGCCGGAGTTTCTCGATTTTTTGATCGGCGAGTCGCCGGCCGACCGGAAGCAGTTGTATCGGGCGGGGCTGGACGCGCTGAATGCGGGCGCGCGGCGGAAGTATGGGAAAGCCTTCGCGGAACTGGACGCCGCGCAGGCCGATGCGGTGCTGGCTCCGCTGCATGAGCGCTGGACGTACGACGCGCCGAAGGACCCTCTGGCGGCTTTTCTGCGGGAGGCGAAGGCGGATGTGATGGCCGCGACGGTGAATTCGCGCGAGTGGGTTCAGGTGGTGTCGCAGCGCAGCCGCACGGCGTCGGGCACTGGCATTTACTGGCATCCGATCGAATAGGGGCGGAACTTCCGGTCACGATATGGCACTGACACCTTACGACGTTCTGATTATCGGCTCCGGCGCTT
The DNA here is from genome assembly GCA_903851195.1 of uncultured Acidobacteriia bacterium. Lineage (GTDB taxonomy): Bacteria > Acidobacteriota > Terriglobia > Bryobacterales > Bryobacteraceae > BOG-234. The sequence goes on along the minus strand of CAINNJ010000058.1, from coordinate 53,053 downwards.
CGGGGGGCATGACGGCGCATACGCTGACGAAGCTGGGCGTGAAATGCCTGATGCTGGACGCGGGGCCGGCGTTCGACTACGACAAAGACCGCAGCCTGCGGCCGGTTTACGATCTGCCCTATCGCGGCTTCGGCAAGCCGGGGCGCTTTCCGCACATCACGCAGGCGAATGAGTTCACGGCGGCGATCTGGGCGGACGAGAAGGAGAACCCGTACTCGTACGACCCGAAAGATCCGTATTACTGGGTGCGGATTAGGCGGATTGGCGGCAAGACGCTGGTGTGGGGCCGGGCGTCTTGGCGGCTGAGCGATTACGAGTTCAAGGCGAAAGATCACGACGGGTTCGGCGATAACTGGCCGCTGGCGTATGCGGATCTGGCGCCCTACTACGACCGCTGCGAGCCGCTGTTGCGGGTGTCCGGCCGGAAAGAGGGGCTGCCGCAGCTGCCGGACGGCGTGTTTCTGGAAGACCAGTCGAAAGACGGGCCGAGCGTGACGCGGTTTCTGGAGGAAGCGAAGAAGCGGGGGATTCCGACGACGAAGCAGCGGCGCGCGCAGGGGGCTCTGGCGAGTTCTATGAACCTGCTGCTGCCGGATGCGATGGCGACGGGGAATCTGACGATTGTGCCGAATGCGGTGGTGCGGGAGATTACGACGGACCGGAAGACGGGTCTGGTGAACGGGGTGAATTTCGTGGACCGGCGGTCGAAGCGGGAGATGCATGCGAAGGCGCGGGTGCTGGTGGTGGGGGCGTCCACGCTGGAGAGCACGCGGCTGCTGCTGAATTCGGGGATCGCGAATTCGAGCGGGGTGCTGGGGCATTATCTGTTCGATCAGTTCTACGTGAAGAACACGGTGCAGGCGCTGACGCCGGAGGCGGGCGGGGGCGGCGGGTATATCGCGCGGTTCACGAATCTCAAGAGCAAAGACAAGAACTATCTGCGCGGCTATGCGGTGGATTTCGGGAGCGGCGGGACGCCGGATCCGAAGTACTTCCCGCTTTACGGGGAGGCGCTGCAGAAGGCGCTGAACGCGAACCGCGGGCGCGGGTTTAATGCGACGACGATGGGGTCCGTGCTGCCGCGGTTTGAGAACCATGTGTCGATCGACAAGAATGTGATTGACGCGTGGGGCGTGCCTTCGCTGCGCATTCAGGCTCGGTATACGGACAACGAGTTCAACATGGCGAAGGACGCGATGAACACGCTGGCGGAGTTGTGCCAGGCGTCGGGCTTCGAGCTGCTGGAAAAGCACGACCGGATGGTGCCGCCGGGCGAGAGTATCCATGAACTGGGGACGTGCCGGATGGGCGAGAGTCCGAAGACGAGCGTGCTGAATAAGTGGAACCAGGCGCACGACGTGAAGAATTTGTTCGTGGTGGACGGGTCGGCATTCGTGACGGGGGGCTCGCAGAATCCGACGCTGACGATTTCGGCGCTGGCGATGCGGGCGTCGGAGTATATGGCCGAACAGATGCGGAAGGGCGATTTGTGAGAGGGCTGATGCGGGTGGTTCTGGTGGCGATGGCGGCGATGCCGGCTTTCGCGCAGAATGCCCCGCAGCAGCCGGTTCCTTACAGCCATAAGATACACGCGGGCGATCTGAAGCTGCAGTGCGCGACGTGCCATCCGAATCCGGATCCGGGTGAGACGATGACGTTGCCGAAACCGGCGGTGTGCGGGCAGTGCCATGCGGGGAAGTACGACCGCGAGATCCGGTGGGCGCGGGTGTATGAGGTGCCGGGGTTTGTACAGTTCAGTCATCGGAAGCATGTGGCGGCGGGGAATACGTGCGAGGAGTGTCACGGGCCGGTGGCGACGCGGGGCGTGATGGCGCGGGAGACGGATTTGACGATGGGCGGGTGCATGAATTGCCATCGGGAAAAGAAGGCCAGCATTGACTGTACGTTCTGCCATGAACAACGGAATTGATCGGCGGGTATTCGTGGCGGGGTGGTTCCCTGCCCTGTTTCCGAAGCCGGAGGTGGAGTTATCGGGCGTGGCGTTCCGGAGGAAGAGCTTCGGGCACAGTCCGCGGCGCTTTATCGTGATCCACGGGGATGAGGGCACGGCGCGCGATGTGCTGGACACGTATATGTTCGATCACGAGGGCGTGGCTTATCTGGTGTCGGGCAGTGAGCGGAATGTGGATGTGCAGGGGCTGAAGATCGATCCGAACCGGATGTTTTCGCGAGTGGGGGCGGAGAAGAGTATCCGGGGGCTGAATCCCGGAGTGGCGGAGGACCGGCTGCGGGCGGCGCTGGATTTTCTGGACAAAGAGCGCGGGAAGGCGCTGCGGCAGCTGGTTCCGCCGAAGGGGAGCCGGTTGTTTGCGCTGCACAATAACCGGGAGTATTCGGTGCAGGACGAGATTGCGGCGAGCGATGCGACGTCGATTCAAGAGCCGGATAGGCCGCGAAGTTTTTTCCTTTGCACGAGTCCGGCGGATTTCGAGGTGTTGAAGAAGTCGCCGTTCAATGTGGTGCTGCAGTCGAAGGCGGAGCCGGATGACGGGTCGTTGTCGCGGCTGGCGGCGCGGATGGGATTCCGGTATATCAATCTGGAGTGCGCGATCGGGGATTACGAGGGGCAGATGGCGCGGGTGCGGTGGATGGAAGATCGGTTGGGGTAATTGTGCCATGAAGCGGCCGTTTTTTGCGACGGTTTGGCGCGAGGGAGACTGGTTTGTCTCGCAGTGTCTGGAGATCGATCTGGCAAGCCAGGGGGAAACAGAGGAGGAGGCGTTGGCTAATCTCCGCGAAGCGCTGGAACTGCATTTCGAACCGCCGGTAGCCACGCATGCTCCGACGGTCCGGCTCATTGAGGTAGAGGTTGGGGCGGCTTAAGCCGGAATCGCGGACCGATACGGTGATCGTGCCGCGCAGGCGGCGCCGGTTACCAACCGGCGCGCAGATTAACAATCTGCCCCACACAGGATTACACGGCTCGGATCAATAGCGCCAGGGGGAGAAGTTGGTCCACTTCCCGAGGTTTTCTTTCGTCCACGCGGCGGTTTTGTCTTTGTGGCAGACGTTGCAGTTGCCGGGGGCGAATTTAAAGGTGTGCGCGCGGATGTTGACGTCGGCGATGGTCTGTTCGATTTTCGGCATGTGGCAGCCGGTGCATTCGGCGCCGGAGCTGCCCGCGGCGTGGTGCGAGTGGGCGGTTGCGTCGAGGGACGAGTGGCATGTCGTGCAGGTGGCCGAGGCCGGACGGATGGTGTCGGCGTTGTTTTCGGTGCCGTGGACGTCATGGCAGGCGAAGCAGGTGACGCCGTGGGTGTACATGACGCTCTGCACGAAATCGTTGCCCTGCATGCGGTTTTTGTGGGCGGTGCCGTCGGGGAAATGCGTGAAGGTGGTTTCGCCGAGCTTGTGCTCTTCGAGTTGCCAGGTGTCGGCGAGGCGGTCGCCGGGGGTGTAGCCGACGGGCCAGTCGTAATAGCGGCCTTCCAGGGGGTTTTTCAGGGGTTTGCCCTGGGTGTGGCACTGCATGCAGACATCGTTGGCGCGGGTGAGGTCGAGTCGCCGGGGATTCACGATATTGCCGACGGCGGGCTTCTTCACGTGGTCACCGCCGGGGCCGTGGCATTTTTCGCAGCCGACGTTCCACTCGGTGACTTCGTGTGACGTCACGTTGTAGTTGACGGAGTGGCAGCCGTCGCAGAGGGGTCCGGTGGGGCGCTGCGCCTGATCTTCGGGGTAGACGGCGGTCCACCAGTCGGTGCCTTTTGCGGGGTGGTAGGCGCGCCAGACTTTATTCGTGATGTCCCACTGGACCGGATAAACGAAATAATCGTTGCCCTTTTTGTAGAAATAACGCTGTTTCCATTTATCGCCGTAGACGAAATCGACTTCGGACGGCTTGAAGGTGACGAGGGGATTCGGTTTGGAGAAATCGCCGACGATGATGGAGGGATTTTTATGGGGGTCGCGGACGACATTGGCCATGCGCGTTTTCGACCAGCGGGCGTAGATGGCCGGGTGGCACGTCTGGCAGGCCTGGGAACCGGTGTAGGTGGCGGCTTGAGCGGAGGCCGCCAGAAACAGCATCGTCACGAAAGTGCGCATGGTTTTAAGTCCGTCCGATATGCAGCGCTACGATTCCCAGCGTCAGATATTCCCACTCGACCTTTTCGAAACCCGCTTCACGCATGAGGTCCGCGAGGCCCGGCGCCTCAGGGAATTTTCGCACGGATTCAGGCAGGTACTTGTAAGCCTCCGGCGCGCCGGAGATCATGCCGCCGATGACGGGCAGAATGCGGCGGGTGTACCAGTTGTAAAACGCCGCGAAGGCGCGGTTGGGGGGCTGGGTGAATTCGAGAATGGCCAGCGCCCCGCCCTTGCGGAGGACGCGGCGCATTTCGACCAGGCCGCCGCGGTAGTTCGAGAAGTTGCGGAAGCCGAAGGCCACGGTGATCAGGTCGACGCTGTTGTCGCCGAGGGGCAGGGCGAGCGCGTCGGCTTCCATGAGGGCGGATTGCAGACGGGCACGCTGCAGTTTCTGGCGCGCGCCGGCGAGCATGGGATGGCAGAAGTCGCTGCCGATGAGACGGCGGCCGGCTTCGCGCTCGAGGGCGATGAGGAGGTCGCCGGTGCCGCAGGCGAGGTCGACGACGACGGAATCGGGCCGCTGGAGGATCGCGCGCACTTTACGGACGGTGTGGTTGCGCCAGGAGCGGTCGATGTTGGCGGAGAGCAGGTGGTTCGCGAGGTCGTAGCGGTGGGCGACGCGGCCAAACATGGAGCGGACCCAGCGGGAGGCTTCCTGCTCGGTCTGGGCGCCTTCGGGCGTGGTGCCGGCGGGTTTGTTGGTGGAGACGCTCATTGGCAGTCCGCCAGCGCTTTTTCGATGGCTTGCAGCACGGGTTCCGGGGGCACATCCGCTTTGACGATCACGTCGCCGATGCAGACCGGCAGGACGAAATGGACTTTCGACTGGATGGTTTTCTTGTCCTTCACGAGGCGGCGCTCCAGGGCCTCGGCGGCGATGCCTTTGACGCTTGGGATAGGGCCGTAGCGATCAAGCACGTAGAGAATCGACTGGCAGTCGGAGGCCTGGAGGAGGCCGAGATCGCGCGCGAGATAAGTGGCGGCGCGCATGCCCCAGGAGACGGCTTCGCCGTGCAGGAAGGCGGTGTAGTGGGTCTCGGCTTCGAGAGCGTGGCCGAAGGTATGGCCGAAGTTGAGGATTTTGCGGCGGCCGGACTCGCGCTCGTCGGCGGAAACGACTTCGGCCTTGACGCGGATGGATTCGGCGACGATGTGGTCGACGACGTGGTGGTGCTGGGCGAGAACGGCGTCGCGCTGGTCGGCAAGGATGCGGAAGAGGGGCTCGGTGGCGATGATGCCGGTTTTGATGACTTCGTAGAGGCCGGCGCGGTATTCGCGTTCGGGAAGCGTGGCGAGAACGGCGGGATCGATGAGAACGGCCAGGGGCTGGTGGAAGGAGCCGACGAGATTTTTGCCGGCAACGAGGTTGGCGCCGGTTTTACCGCCGACGGCAGCGTCCACCTGGGCGAGGAGGGTGGTGGGGATCTGGATGACGGGGATGCCGCGCATGAAGATGGCGGCGAGGAAGCCGCCGAGGTCGGTGACGATGCCGCCGCCGAAGGCGATGACGAGGCTGGAGCGGTCGGCGCCGTGTTCGGCCATGGTTTCGGCGAGTTGCTCGACGTGGGCCATGCGTTTGTTGGATTCGCCGCCGGCGAAGAACAGAACGTGGAAAGGGCGGGATCCGATGGCGGCGGCGAAGCGCTCGGAGTGGAGCGCCCAGACGTCCTGCGTGGTGACGACGAAGAGTTTGCCGTGGCTGGCGGGCAGAAAATCCGGAAGGCGAGCGATGGCGCCTCGTTCCACCACAGCGGCGTAGGTACGCTGCGGAGTGGAAACCTCAAACTGGGGCATTTATTAATTGTGGCATTCGCCACCGGAAGCTTTAAACCTTGTCGTATTTCTGGTCGGAGAAGCCGTGTTCGTAGTGGCGCATGAGGGTGCGGTCGGGAAAGATGAGGTAAGGTTCCTCTTTACCGGCATGCTGGCCGGGGGTTTCGTGGGCTTTGTAGTCTTCCTCGGTCATCAGGAAGACGCGGCTGTTGTATTCGTCGCGGGAGGCGACGAGGGGAACCGGCGAATCGGGCACGGAAACGCGGTCGCCTTTTTTGATGAACGGCATTGCGGTATTTGGCTCCGGAGAAATTGGCTCCGGAGAACATGATACGTCAGTGGCGCGGTTGGGGGTTTTTCGTTAATCTCGGAACGTGATCTTTCGCGCTTTCGGGGCTGTTTTGGTTTTGTTGGCGGGGCTGGGTCCATTGCGGGCAGCCGAGGGAAAGACGTACGCGCTGCTGGTCGGCGTGTCGAAATACGGCAAGCTGCCGAAGGACTTGTGGCTGCAGTATCCGGACGCGGATGCGAGCGCGTTCGCGCGGTTTCTGGCGAGTCCGCGGGGAGGCGCGGTTCCGGCGGCGCAGATGCATGTGCTGACGAACGAGCAGGCGACCACGGGGGCGTTGCGGGCGGAGTTTCGGGACTTTTTGCAGACGCCGGGCAAGGAAGATACGGTCTATATCCTGATCGCGGGGCACGGGACGGTAGACGCGAGCGGGGCTTACGTGCTGACGTACGACAGCGATCCGGGGAATCTGGCGGGTTCGGCGATGCCGATGGCGGAACTGCATTCGCTGGTGGAGCGGGAACTGACGCGCGCGGGGCACGTGATTTTTCTGGCGGATGTGTGTCGGGCGGCGGCGATTGCGGGGCAGAAGACGACAGACCTGGGCGGGGTGGTGGCGAAGATCGGGGAGGCGCCGGGCGAGATGCTGGGGCTGATGGCGGCGCGTCCGAAGGAGCTTTCGATGGAAGGGCCGGAGTTCGGCGGCGGGCACGGGGCGTTCACGTTTGTCGTGCTGCAGGGTCTCAGCGGGGCGGCGGATGCGGATCACGATGGCTTTGTGACGGCGAGTGAGCTGATCGATTTCGTGACGACGGGCGTGCCGAAGCTGACGGGGAACCGGCAGCATCCGCGGGATCTGGGGAATATGGAGAACGGGACGCGGCTGGCGGATTTATCGAAGGCGGGGGCTGGCGTTCTTAGCCAGCCCTGACGGCCGTGGCCGTCACAGCGGCCGCACCACAAGATTGGGAATCATTCGGAAGTGACGGAGGTTCACGGTGCCAACTTCGAAGCCGAAGTGCAGCGCAGTTGCGCCAATCGCTGACGGGCTGCACCCGCCGTCCCGCCGCAATCAGCACGCTCGAATCGAGGACTAATCCCAAAGCGAAGTATCCAGTGGTTCGCGATGTGCTTCGATCGCAGCTTCCACGTCGGCGGCGAACTCCTCATCGGGAATGGGCGCTGACCCAAGCTTCGCTTCGTGGGCCTTCGCAATCGCGATGCATTCGCCGATCGGACGGCCCGGACGTGCCGGAGTGCTGATCACTGCAACGGGGCGGTTATCTTCCTCGACCACCACTTCTTCGCCCTGACGCACGCGCGCCAGCACCTCGTGCAGATCGCGCGCCAGTTCGGCTTCCGTCATCTGCACCTGGGCCATTTCTTCGATGATGCCGGCTCCGACGGCCGCGTCGGCTGCCACATCCGTCCGGACGGCGCTTTCAGGACGGGTTTTCCGGCCAGGCATGGCGCGGGTAGCGGCGGCCGAGTTCGCGGCGCAACTGCGGGTAGAGGCGCACCCAGAAACCGCTGAGATCCGTGGTGGTCTGCACGGGGCGCTGGTTCGGGGCGAGCAGATGGACCACGAGAGGGACGGTGCCTCGGGCAATGCGGGGGCTGTCCTTCATGCCGAAAAAATCCTGCAGGCGGGAGGCGACCCACGGGGGTTTCCCGCGTTCATAGTGCACTTTCGCCGCTCGGCCGGAGGGGAGTTTCAGGCGCTCCGGGGCGATTTGTTCGAGGGCCGCAGCGTCGAGCTTTCGTTCGAGCGTCCCGATGAGACCGGCGGCGTTCTTTTCCACTTCGGAGAGACGGCGGAGGCCGAAACAGACGTCGGCGAGGGCGGCTTGCACGTCGGCGTCCGTAAGGGGCTGGAGGGCGGAGTGTTCGGCGGCGAATTCGACGCGGGCGAGGAATTCATTGAGTTCAGCGGGATCGATAAAGCGTTCGATGCCGGCTTCGAAGACTTTGGCGGCGAGGAGTCGGGCGGCGGCGGCGGCGTCAATCGTGCCGCCGCGGGATTCCTGAATCACCAGGTCGTCATATAAGAGCGCGCTGACGGCTTCGACGCGCTCGCCCTGGCGATGCCATTCAACGGCGTCGCGTTCCTGGATGCGGTCCGGAAAGAGATCGATGAGCCATTCGGGCTGGATGGCGCAGGCGAGTCGGATCAGACTGCCGTCCACGTCGAGAGCGACGAGGAATTCGCCCGGCGGGTGGGCGATGGTGGCGGAAGAGCTGTTGGAGAGGAGGACGGTTCCGCCGGGTTTGGCGCGGCCGACGCGATCGGGGAAGGCGGCCAGGAGTCCGCGGGCAATCGCTTCGTCGTCGTGCGAGCGGCCGCGGCGGATGTTGCGGCGGAGCTGGTCGTGGATGGCGCGCGTCCGCTGGTCGGATTCGTCGTCGAGGGTGCGGAGGCGCTGGCCGCTGGAGAGGAGCGCGGCGACGCGACAGGCGTGGTCCCCGGCGCCGGCCTGTTCGGCGTCGAGAAGCAGACGGGCGAGGCGCGGGTGGACGGGGAGTCTGGCCATGCGGGCGGCTTCGGGGCCGCGGGCGCGCAGGCGATCGAGGAGAGCTTCTGCGGCGTCGAGGGCCGGCTTGAGAGGCGGACTCAGCCAGTCGAGCTGCAGGGGGTCGTGGATGCCGGCGGTTTCGAGCTGCAGGCACATCTGGGAGAGTTCGCGGCGAAGGATTTCTGGCTCGTCGTGATCGGCGCGGCGGTGGAAGTCTTCCGCGGTGTAGAGGCGGATGACGCGGCCGGGTCCGGTGCGGCCGGCGCGGCCGGCGCGCTGGGTGGCGGAGGCTTTGCTGATGCGTTTGGTTTCGAGCGAGGGGAGGCCGGTCCAGGGGGAGTCCGTGGCGACGCGGGCGAGGCCGGAATCGACGACGGCGCGGACGCCTTCGATGGTGATGGAGCTTTCGGCGAGGTTGGTGGCGAGAATGATTTTGCGTTTGGCGGCCGGCTCGACGGCGAGGTCCTGTTCGGCGGGGGAGAGGTCGCCGTAGAGGGGCGTGAGGAGCCAGTCGTGACGGCGGGCGAGCGGTTCGCAGGCGCGGGCGGCGCGGCGGATTTCGGCGGCGCCAGGGAGGAAGACCAGGACGTCACCTTCGGCGGGGAGTCTTTCGATAGCGGCGGCGACCTGGTCTTCGAGCGGGGCGGCGGAATAGGGCGTGTGGGCAATTTCAAGCGGGAAGAGGCGGCCTTCGGACTTGAGCGACGCGCAGCCGCCGAGGAAGTGGGTGACGGGGCCGGCGTCGAGGGTGGCGGACATGACGACGATGCGGAGGTCGGGGCGTTTGGTCTGCTGGAGACGGCGGACGAGGGCGAGCGCGAGGTCGGTTTCGAGGTGGCGTTCGTGGAATTCGTCGAGGATCACGACGCCGACGCCTTTGAGTTCGGGATCGGACATCATGCGGCGGGTGAGGACGCCTTCGGTGAGGAATCGGAGACGCGTTTTCGGGCCGGCGACCTCTTCGAAGCGGACCTGGTAGCCGACAGTTTCGCCGACGCGTTCGGAGAGTTCGGAAGCCACGCGGCGAGCTGCCATGCGGGCGGCGATGCGGCGGGGTTCGAGGACCAGAACGTCGCCGCCGAGAGCGAGCAGTGCGGGGGGCACGCGGGTGGTCTTGCCGGCGCCGGGCGCGGCCTCGATGACCAGGTTCGGGGCGCGGCGCAGGGTGGCGACGATCTCCGGCAGCAGTGAGTCGACGGGGAGCAATTTTCTTTCCCCCACCAGCGTAGAAGACGTGATACTGTTTGGGCGAACAGCCATGTCGATGACACGCCGCAACCTACTCCGCGCAGCAGCAGTTTCGCCGCTCGCTTCCGCACTCGCGTTCGCCCAGAAAGGCAGGAAACTGCCGGTGGGACTGGAACTTTTCTCGGTCCGCAAGGCGCTGCAGGAAGATCTGATGGGGACGGTGAAGAAGGTGGCCGCGATCGGCTATGAGGATGTGGAGTTCTTCTCGCCGTATTTCAGCTGGACGCCGGAGCAGGCGAAGGACGTCCGGAAGCTGATGGACGACGTGGGAATCAAATGCCTTTCGACGCACAATTCCTTCGCGAACTATAAGCCGGAGAATATCCAGAAAACCATCGAATATAACAAGATTCTGGGGACGCATTTCGTGGTGATCGCGAGTTCCGGAAAGGCGCAGAATCTGGACGACTGGAAGAAGATCGCCGAGACGCTGGCCGAGGGGCACGGCAAGCTGCGCGCGGCGGGGCTGCGGGGCGGGTATCACAATCATCAGGCCGAGTTCACGCCGATTGAGGGCAAGCGGCCGATCGAAGTGATTGCCGCGAATACGCCGCGGGATTTCATGATGCAGTTCGATGTGGGGACGTGCGTGGAGATGGGGTCGGATCCGGTGGCGTGGATCAACGGAAATCCGGGGCGGATCAACTCGCTGCACCTGAAGGACTGGAGCAAGGAAAAGGGCTACCGGGTGCTGCTGGGCGAGGGCGCGGTACCGTGGAAACAGGTCTTCGCGGCAGCCGAGAAGGTGGGCGGAGTCGAGTACTACCTGGTGGAACAGGAAGGCAGCGACTTCTCCGAATTCGAGACCGCGCAGAAGTGTCTCGATGCATATAAAAAGCTCCACGGCTGAGGCTCTTTTCCAGCCACTTTACGTTCAGATTCACCCGTCGGATAACGTCGGCATTATCGTCAACGCGGAAGGCGTGCGGCCCGGGGCGGAGTTCGCCGGCGGGCTGCGGGCCGCGGAGGCGATTCCGCAGTCCCATAAAATCACGTTGCGCGATCTGGAAGCCGGCGAGCCGGTGCTGCGCTATGGCGCGGTGATCGGGCATGCGAAGCGGGCGATTCCGCGGGGCAGCTGGGTGCGCGAGGAACTGCTCGATATGCCCGCCGCGCCGTTGCTGGAGGAGTTGCCGCTGGCGACCGCGGTTCCGGCAGCGTTGCCGCCGCTCGAAGGCTACACGTTCGAGGGGTATCGGAACGCGGACGGGACCGTAGGAACGCGGAATATCCTGGGCATCACGACGACGGTGCAGTGCGTGGCGCCGACAGTGGATTACGCGGTGCAGCGGATTCGGGCCGAACTGCTGCCGCGGTTCCCGAATGTGGATGATGTGGTCGCGATCACGCATACCTACGGGTGCGGGGTGGCGATCGATGCGCCGGGGGCGGCCATTCCGATCCGTACGATCCGGAATATCAGCCAGAATCCGAATTTCGGCGGGGCTCCGCTGGTGGTGAGTCTGGGCTGCGAGAAGCTGCAGCCGGCGCGCCTGTTTTCGAACGACTTGCCGGTGCTGGAAGAGCGCGGGGTGATCCGGCTGCAGGATGAGCTGGGCTTCGAGGCGACGGTGGCGGCGATTGTGCGGGCAGCCGAGGTTCGGCTGATCGAGCTGGACAAGCGGCGGCGGGTGACATGTCCGGCGGCGGATCTGATTGTGGGGCTGCAGTGCGGGGGCAGCGACGCGTTTTCGGGCGTGACGTGCAATCCGGCGGTAGGGTTCGCGGCGGATCTGCTGGTCCGGGCCGGGGCTACGGTGATGTTTTCGGAAGTCACGGAAGTGCGCGACGCGGTGCATTTGCTGACGGCGCGGGCGGCTACGGAGGACGTGGCACGGGATCTGATTCGGGAGATGCGCTGGTATGACGAGTATCTGGCGCAGGGGCGGTCAGACCGGTCTGCGAACACGACGCCGGGCAATAAGCGCGGCGGGCTGAACAATATCGTGGAGAAGTCACTCGGGTCGGTGGCGAAGGCGGGCACCAGCGCGCTGATGGCGGTGGCGTCGCACGGGGAGAAGGTGACGGTGAAGGGGCTGGTTTTCGCGGCGACTCCGGCGGGCGATTTTATGTGCGGGACGCTGCAACTGGCGTCGATGAATCTGCATGTGTTCACGACGGGCGAGGGGAGTCCGTACGGGCTGGCGCTGGTGCCGGTGGTGAAGGTGTGTTCGCGGACGGCGCTGGCGGAGAAATGGCCGGATCTGATCGATCTGGACGCGGGGCGGATTGCGACCGGGACGGCGACGATCGCGGACATCGGTTGGGAGTTGTTCCGGATGCTGCTGGACGTGGCGAGCGGGCGGGAGACGTGGGCGGAGAAGTGGAGACTGGGGAACGCGCTGACGTTGTTCAATCCGGGGCCGGTGACGTAAGATTGGCTTAACTGCCGATCACTTTTGTGCCGGACGCAGGCGATGTCCTGCTGTGCGATTTCGACGGGTTTCAGCCGCCGGAGATGACCAAAAAGCGGCGCGTGATTGTGCTTTCGCCGCGATCACGGACGCATTTCCCCGAGACATTACTGGTGGTACCGGTGTCGAAAACGCCGCCCGCGCCGCCTCTGAATCATAATTGTGAGTTCCGGGCGCGGGCTTACGATTTCTTCGACTGCCGGGAATCCGTGTGGGCTCTGGCGAATATGCTGACATGCGTGCGGACCGGCAGGCTGGACCGGATTCGGATCAACGGGCGGTTCACGGGCGCGCGGATACGGGCGCAAGATCTGCTCGCGGTGCGGCGGTGCGTGCTGCACGCGATGGGGATGCAGAGTTGGCGGCAGGTGGAGGAGAGCCGAGGGGCGGGAGGGAGTTGACGGAGGGCGAGAAGAAGGGTTATGCTAAGGGTGTTTGATGCCCGGAAGTTTTCGGGAATGAGTTTCTGGCACCCGTTCCATCGGGAATGCGAAAGGCCCCACCCTCAGCGGTGGGGCTTTTCATTTTCGCGGCAGTAATTTTGGCAAGCTGCAATTTGGCAAGCCGCGGCGCGGACTTTCACCTGATTTTCACCGGAACAAACGAACGAGGTCGCGGCGGACCACGTTACTATGAGTAGGATTCTGTAAAGCACCCCAGGGAATTGCATGAACTTTCGCAGGCTGGTCGGACCTCTGCTCGCCCTTGTTTTGCTCGCCGGGGTCGGTCTTGCAGTGAGCTACTCGGTGCGGGAAAAGCGGCAGGGGGAAGCGGCCGCGCGGGAGTCCGCAGCGCGCATTACGGTCCGGGTTCTCACGGGATCGGAGAAAGAAAAATTCCTGCTCGATCCCGAACTCACGAAAGTGCTGGCGGCCGAAGGGATTGCGATCACGGTGCAGAAGGCCGGTTCGCGGGAGATCGCGACGCGGTCCGATCTGAAGACGTTCGATGCCGCTTATCCGGCCGGCGCGCCCGCGGCGGTGAAGATTTCCGAGACGACGGGGTCGAAACGGATTTTCACTTCGTTCTATACGCCGATGTGCGTGGCCAGCTGGAGGACGCTGCTGCCGGTACTGGAAAACGCGGGCGTGGTGGCGGCCAAGGGCGGGTCCTGGTTCATCGTGGACATGGCGAAGCTGGTCGGCATGATGCAGAAGGGCACGCGATGGAAGGATCTGCCGGGAAATACGGCTTATCCGGTGGGGAAATCGGTGCTGGTCAGTTCCACGGACGTGCGCAAGTCGAATTCGGGCGGCATGTACCTCGCGCTGGCGGCGTATGTCGGGAACGGCAATAACGTGGTGGATAACGAGGCGGACGCGGACCGATTGGGCGCGAGCATGGTGGGGCTGTTTTCGCGGCAGGGCTTCCAGGAGTCGAGTTCGGCCGGGCCGTTCGAGGATTACACCTCGATGGGGATCGGAAAGGCGCCGCTGGTGATGATTTACGAGCAGCAGTTTCTCGAGTACGTGTTATCGCGGCAGAGCGTGAATCCCGATATGGTTCTGCTTTATCCGGCGCCGACGATTCTGTCGAAACACACGATCGTGGCGCTCAGCGACAACGGCGTCCGGTTCGCCGAAGCGATGACGACCAATGCGAAGATTCAGTCGATCGCGCACCGTTACGGGTTCCGGTCGCAGGATAATACGGAGCTTTTCGCTCAGGCGGAGGCGCGGAAACTCGCGGTGCCGCACACGCTGGTGGACGTGATCGATCCGCCGAGCTACGACATTCTGGAAAAACTGATCGGCCGTATCGATGCGGCCCTCAGCCGGTAATTCAGGAGGCAACATGTCTCAACAGCCCAATCAGGCACCGCTGGCGGCTCCGGAAGCGCCGCTCACTCTGGCCATGCCGGAGCCGGTGGTTCCGGTGAAAGAGCCGGACCAGGCGGCGGCGCTGGTTCCGATGAAAGAAGACGTCCGGAACGCGGCTTTGTCACAGGCCGACAAATTCATTTCCGATCTGCTGGAGATGGACGTCTCGTCGGGCGAGTTCCGGGCGCGGGTGGACAGCGCGTTCCGGCTGGGGCGCAAGGAGATCGGCGACAGCGCGCTGCTGACGGGGAAGTTCCTTGAAAAGAATTTCGTGGGCGATGCGCAGAATCCGGCGTTCGTGGTGATGAACGAGATGCGCGCGCTGTTCGAGGATCTGGATCCGGGCAAGCAGGGCGACCTGATGTCGGCCAACAGAATTCTCGGCCTGATCCCGTTCGGCAGCCGGCTGCAGGCCTACCTGCGGCGCTTCGACAGCGCCAGCGGGTCGATTCGCAAGCTGATCGAGAGCATCTACGGAGTGCAGGACCAGCTGGCGCGGGACGATCAGGAACTGTTTGCCACCATGAACAAGCTGCTGCAGGCGATGACGAAGCTGCGGTCGGTGGATCTGTTTATCGAACGGCTGGACGACACTCTCAGCAATACGGTAGCGAAGCTGAAGCCCGCGGATCCGATGCGCGCGAAGGCGATTGAGCAGGAAGTGTTGTTCTATGCGCGCCAGGCCGGCATGGACGTCAAGACGCAGATGCTGGTCTGCATCAACGGCTACAAGATGCTGGAAGGCCTGCGCAGAACGGGGCGCGAACTGCACAACGGCTGCGACCGCATGGCGACCATCGGCATGTCGAGCCTGACCATCGCGGTGACGCTGGCGCGCGCGCAGGGCTACCAGATGAAGGTCATGGATTCGCTGCAGAAGGGTTCGAAGGCCATTGAAGGACTGATCGCTTCCACGTCGAAAATGTTCGGCGAACACGTGGACCGCGTGACGGAGTTCCAGTCGAATCCGCTCATCGGGGTGCAGACGCTGAAGGAATCCTTCGATACGGTGTTCACGGCGCTCGACAAGCTGGACGAATTCCGTTCGAAGAGTATCGAAACGATGGGGCAGAACATCGTCATGCTGAAAGAACTGCAGGCGGAGGGCGAGGCGCGCATGAAGCGCGAGGAGACGGCGGTGCAGGCGATCTCCGAAGCGTCCGCGGGCGCTCCCGCGGGCCCCGTGAGTCTCTGACATGGTGCCGCGTATCGCAGTCGCCGCGGCGGCGGTGTTGCTGCTTTCCTGCGGGGGCGCGAAGACACCCGAGAAGACACCCGAGAAGTCATCGGAACAGGCGACGGCGAGCGCCTTCACCGTGCTGGCCGGCTCCGAACTGAAAGATATCGAGACGCAGCTCAAGGGCGATATCCGGTCCGCCACCGGGCTGGACCTTGCGTTCACTTACTCGGGAACGCTGGATGCGATCGAACGCATCGGCGGGGGCGAAAAATTCGACGCGCTCTGGGTATCCCACGGCAAGTATCTGGCGATGGATGCGGGCATGAAAGACAGGATCGTCACGCAGGAGAAGACGATGCTTTCGCCGGTGCTGCTGGGGCTGAAGAAGTCGAAGGCGCACGAGCTTGGGTGGGACACGCGGGAACCGACCTGGAAGGAGATTTCCGACGCGGCGCGGGCGGGGAAATTCACGTTCGGCATGACCAATCCGGCGTCGAGCAACACGGGGCTGACGGCAACCATCGGGCTGGCGGCCGCGCTGTCGAAGAACCCCGAGGCCCTGACGCGCGAAGATCTGCGGAATCCCCGGCTGGCGGATTTTTTCCATGCGCAGACGCTGACATCGGGCTCGTCGGGATGGCTGGCGGAAGCCTACGAACGGGACCAGGCGCGGGTAGACGGCATGATCAATTACGAATCGGTGCTGCTGTCGATGAATGCGTCCGGCAAGCTGGCGGAGCCTTTCGTTCTGGTCTATCCGAAGGAAGGGATCATTACGGCGGATTATCCGCTGATGCTGCTCAACGGCGGGAAGCGCGCGGAGTACGACCGGCTGGTGAGTTATCTGCGCGGCAAGGAATTTCAGACCAGGATGTCGGAGCGGACGCTGCGGCGGCCCGTCAATGCGGACGCGACCGTGGCGGCGGCGATTCCGGCGCGCACTCTGATCGAACTTCCGTTCCCCGGCCAGGCGGCCACCATTGACGCGCTGCTGGATAACTTTCTGGCGGAGGTGCGGATCCCGGGAACGGCGCGCTATATCCTGGACGTTTCGGGCTCCATGAAGGGGCCCCGCATTGCCGCGCTGCAGGATGCGATGCGGCTGCTGGCGTCGGACACGGCGGTTTCCTCGCAACGTTTCGCGCGGTTTCAGAATCGCGAGAAGGTGGGGGTGATCACGTTCTCCGAAGAGCCCGCGCCCACGCTGCTGTTTCCGATGGGATCCACGCCGGAGGAGAACGCGGCGGCGCGGGCGAAGATCCGGGAGATGGTCGATTCGCTGCGCACGGGCGGTTCGACCGCGATTTACGCGAGTCTGAAACAGGCGCTGGACGAACTGGCGGAGGAGCGCGGGGGCGTGAGCGAAAAGCGTTATTACACGGCGGTGCTGATGACCGACGGCGAGAATAACCGGGGCCTGACGGCAGGGCAGTTTCGCGACTGGTACGCGGCGCAGGGCGAGCGGGTGCGCGGCATCCGCGTGTTTCCGATTCTGTTCGGCGAGGGCAGTTCGGAAGAACTGGCCGGCATTGCGGAGTTGACCGGGGGAAGGCTGTTCGATTCGAAATCGAAAGCGCTCGCGGCGGTATTCAAGGAAATCCGCGGGTATCAGTAATGGAAAAGCCGACGTTGCCCCAGCGCTTCGGGCTGTATCTTTACAGCTCCCGCAACATTGCGGGCTGCGTGCTCGCCATGGCCGGACTGGGGTTGTTTTTCGGCGGCATGATCGATCATTACTGGGCGGTCATTGTCGCGGGGTTGTACGGCGCGGGAGCGCTGGGATGGCCCGGCAACGAACTGGCGGCCACGGCGGAACACACGGAACTTTCGGCCGACCAACTGGCGCAACAGGTGCGCAGGCTGGTGGACAGCGTGGCGAAAGGGTTGCCGAAGGAAGCGGTGGTGGCGCTGCGAGGGATTGAAGCGACGCTGCAGGAGCTGCTGCCGCGACTCAAAGAACTGCAGGAGCGGGGCGTGATTTCGGCGAAGGACTCCTTCACGGTGATCGAAACGGTGCGGCGCTATCTGCCTGATACGCTGAGCGCGTATCTGCGGCTGCCGAAGCTCTACGCGGAGATGCAAAGTCTGGGGGACGGCAAGACCGCCTCCCAGACCCTGCTCGAACAGCTGCGGGTGCTGGACTCGTCGCTGCGGGAAGTGGCGCGGAACGCGTTTGCGGGAGACGCGGAAAAGCTGATTGTTAACGGACGGTTTCTGCAGTCGAAGTTCGCTCCGAAAGACGCACTGACGCCGTAAAGGCCGGTGGCCACAAGAGGCCACCACAAAAGGCCACCACCGGCGATTATTCGCGCCCGACCGCTCCCGGGTGCGCGCCGGCAGGCGAAGGCGTGCAGGCGGCTTCCAGCCAGCGGCTGATATAAATCTGCGCGTGCGCCTCGCCGCAATAATGGCGCGCTCCCGGAGCGTTGGCAGCCTCGGGTTCCCACTTCAGCACGGTGAGCTGGGAGTTACTGCACTGAATTACAAACCAATGAACGGGCTTACCGCTGACGATGCCACAGATCTCGCACTGGTACTCCTGAAGGGATGCCATGAGTTTCTCCTCGTAAGCGATTCGCTTAGTGCCCAGTTTATCGCGGGGCTCGAAGTCAGGTAAATAAGTCCCCGGACCTGGTATTCCCGGTTACTATATGGGAGCGATGAACAGGAACCGGACGACAACGACTATTTTTGGATGCGTTCTGCTGGCCGCCGCCGCAGCCGGAGTGACGGCGCAGCAGCGCGCGAAACAACCCTACCTGCATGCCCCGGCGGGCAACGACTACGCTGTTCAACAACCCGACGGCGTGACCATTCTGCCGAACGGGCGCTTCCTGCGGCCGGAGGGAAAGCATCTGCCGGTGGCGCGCTATCCGCACGGGATGGCGATGAGCCGGGACGGCGCGCGGCTGTTTGTCGCGAGCGACGGCGTGGGACAGATCGTGTCGGGCTGGCAGACGGGTTCGCCGGTGATTACCGAACTGAAGCCGCCCGCGCCGCCGGGAAACGCGAGAATTCATTGGAACGCGGGCGGGGCGGATTTCTCTCCGGACGGTTCGGTGTTGTACTGGAGCAGCGGCGAGCGGGGAAGTATTTTCGTCTTCGACACACGCGCGGGCGGGCCGCCGGCGGAGATTTCGCTGAATGTCGCGACGGGCGGGGCGAGTTTCAGCGACAGCTACGCGGTGGACGTGAAACTCTCCGGCGACGGGCGTTATCTTTACTGCGCCGACGTGACGAATTTCCGCGTGGCGGTGGTGGATACGGCTGAGCGGAAGGTGGTGGGTTCGGCGGCGGTGGGGCGTTACCCGTATGCGCTGGCCGTAGCGGGAGACCGGGTGCTGGTGGCGAACATCGGGTTATTCGAGTACACCGCGGTGCCGGCCCCGCGGGGCGGCGGATTCGACAGCCGGGGACTGACGCGGCCGGCATTCGGGTATCCGAGTAAAGAGGCCCGCGACGGGGTGGAGTTCGAGGGGCGCAGGATCGCCGGGCTGGGCGACGACAATGTGCCCGAGGCGTTTTCGGTGTGGAGCGTGGATGTTTCGAATCCCGCCGCGCCGCGGATCGCCGCGCGCTGGAAGACCGGGCTGCTGATCAATTCACCGGCCGACAACGGCAAAACGGTGGGCGGGAGCGCGCCGAATTTTCTGGCCGTGCGCGAGGAGTCGGTTTACGTTTCGAACGGGAACAACGACGTGATCGAGCGTATCGACATGCGGTCGGGCAAGGTAGCGGCGCGCGGGCGGATTGTGCCCTCGCCGCTGGTGGGCGGGTTGCGCGGGGTGGGGCCGAGCGGGATGGCGGTTTCGCCGGACGGCCGCAGGCTTTATGTGGCGGAGAGCGGCATCAACGCGATCGGCGTGCTGGATGCCGCGACGCTGACCGTGCTCGGCCATATTCCGACGGCGTGGTATCCGTACCGCGTGGCGGTGTCGCCGGACGGGAAGCGCCTGGCGGTGACCTGTTTCAAGGGGTTCGGCAACGGGCCGAGCGCGGGCGCCGACAAGGCGCGAGGCGAGTTCCTGCGGATGCGGGGCGTGCTGAGTCTTCTGGACGCTCCGCCGGATGGCGCGGGGCTTGCGGCGATGACGGCGCGGACGCTGGAGAATAACGGCATCGCGGACCGGAGCGCGGACCGGGCGGCCATGGCGTCCCCGGTTATTCCGACCAGCGCGGGGAGGGCGTCGAAGGAGATCCGCTACGTCGTGTTCATTACCAAGGAAAACCACACCTACGACACAATTTTCGACCGCATCCCCGGGGCGCGGCACGATCCGTCTCTGCTGCGCTGGGGACTGCACCAGACCATCGAGGAAAAAGGGCAGCCGACGCTTACCGATGTGCCGGTGATGGTGAATCACAATGCGCTGGCGCGCCAGTTCACGGTCAGCGATAACTTTTACATG
This sequence comes from uncultured Acidobacteriia bacterium, assembly GCA_903851195.1. Taxonomy (GTDB): domain Bacteria; phylum Acidobacteriota; class Terriglobia; order Bryobacterales; family Bryobacteraceae; genus BOG-234. Next base: position 33,297 of record CAINNJ010000058.1, on the reverse strand, counting down.
GAACCGGAGGCTTCCGGGGTGGGGCATCGCTGGCTGGTGGGCGTGCAGCCGAATAATCTGATGCAGATGACCTACACGCTGGGCTGGTCGTTCAACGAGAAGAGCACGGCGCCGGGACGACGTTATTCCATGGGCTCGAACGGTTCGCTGATCCCGGAGGATTATCCGGAAGCCGGATCGATGTGGGAGCATCTGGCGCGGCACCGGATTTCATTCCGCAATTACGGAGAGGGTTTCGAGCTTCCGGGCGTGAAGGAAGACGACGACGAACATCCGACGGGAGCGCGCGAAGTGGTGAACGTGCCGATGCCGAAAGCTTTATTCGACAATACCGATTTCGGATATCCGATCTTTAACACGAATATTCCGGACCAATACCGGGCGCACTGGTTCATGAAGGACGTGGAAGAGCGTTTCCTGAGCGGAAAGATGAAATTTCCGTCGTTCCTGAATATTGCGATCTGCAACGATCACGGGGATTCGCGCCGGGCCGATAAGGGATATCCATATCTGGCTTCTTACATGGCGGACAACGACCTGGCGCTCGGGCGGATCGTGGAATTTCTTTCACACACGCCGTACTGGAAGAACATGGCGATTTTCGTGACGCAGGACGACGCGGGCGGCGAACCGGATCATGTGGATGCGCAGAGGAGCGTGCTGCTGTTAATTAGTCCGTGGGCGAAGAAGGGCTACGTGTCGCACCGGCACACGACGATTCTGAGCATGCACCGGACGCTGTACGAGATTCTGGGGCTGCCGCCGCTGAATATGTTCGATGCGCTGGCGAGCGATTTCTCCGATAGTTTTACGGATACGCCGGATTTCCGGCCGTATCAGAGCCGGGCGGTGGATCCCCGGATTTTCGATCCGGAGAAGGCGAAGGATCCGAAGGACCCGGATTACGGACAGGCGAGACGGAAGGCTTCGGCGCCGATGGACGATGAAGAGGAAGTGGAAAAGATCCTGAAGCGGGGGGAGAAGCCCGGGCAGAAGTGATTTATTTGTGATAACCCTTTTCCCGGAGGAATTGCAATAATTCTTCCGGATGATCGGTTTGAATTCCCGCCGCGCCGAGCCGGACGGCTTCTTCCCACGCGGCGGGATTATCGGCGGGTCCCAGGCGATCGACAAAGATGCGGGCGTTGGCCTTTTTCGCGACGTCGATCACGGCGGGATTGAAGTCCGACGCGTCGAAGGCCAGCACCCGGGGGTGCAGGTCTTCGATGAGCTTCGTGGCGAAGCCGACATCCCGCGCTTCGGGCATGACGGCAATTCGGGGATCCAGTTGTTGCAGTTCTTTGCTCAAGCGCCCGGAGTAGGTGACCGCGTGGTCCGTCATGTTGTGGGCATTCAGGTGGTCCACCAGATCTTTTGCAGAGATGGCTTTGCAGTCCACATAGACGCCGATTTTGCCGCGCGCATAGTCGAGCACTTCATCGAAGGTGGGCACTCGGGTACCGGTGAAGGCGATGTCCTGCTTAACGCCGGCGTCGAGCAGGCGGATCTGGTCCAGGGTCATTTTGCTGACTTCGCCGGAGCCATCGGTGGTACGGCGGACGTCGGCGTCATGCATCAGGACGAGTTTGCCATCGGCGGTGGTGCGGACGTCGACTTCGATGTAGTCGGCGCGAACGCGCACGGCTTCGACGAAAGCCGGCATGGTGTTCTCGGGATGCCGGAGGTGTTCGCCCCGGTGCGAGATCACCAGAACTTCTTTTTGCTGCGCGAGTGCCGGAATTAACGCAACAACGGCAAAGGAAAAGAAGACAAAGCAGAAGAGTCGTTTCATCGGAATGTAATCGGCGAAGGCGGGTATTTCGCGGACCCCCTCCGTAGGCTAGCAGCCCGAGAGAGTGGAACCGGTCAAAATTTTGCACAACCGCTTCCGATCAGGGCTCCCGAACTTTTGAGAAACCGCTCGGGTTGCAGCCGGCGGGCGCGGCTGAACGGGTGGTTGCTCGGCCTTGCGGCGCCACGCCCGACGGCTCCCGAGCTTCTGAGGAACTCGCGCACAACGGACTCGCTTCCGGCGGCCAAATCCGCCGAGTTCCTCATTCCCCTTGGTGCCGCCGAAAGCGGCCTGTGCGCTTCTGACCTGTGCGCTTCTGAGAAGATACTCGCATGATTCGCGAGCGGGATCCCGGTCCGTGTCTCACATCCGATGACATCCAGGGATTCATCCGGGACGGGTTCGTGCGGCTGGATGCGGCGTTCCCGCGCGGAACGGCGAAGGAAGCCCGCGAAATCCTTTGGCGCGATACCGGATGCGACCCGCTCGACCGCACGACATGGACGCGGCCGGTGATCCGGCTGGGCAGCTACTCCGGTCCCCCTTTTCGCGCGGCGGCAAATGCGCCGCGACTTATTGCCGCGATCGACCAACTCGTCGGAGCGGGCCGCTGGCGGCCGCTCCGAGCGCTTGGCACGTTCCCCGTGCGGTTTCCAGGTGAAAGCGATCCGGGAGACACGGGCTGGCATGTGGATGCCAGCTATCCGCCGCCGGACGGGCCGGCTGAATCCTTCCTTTCCTGGCGTGTAAACGTGCAGTCAAAAGGCCGCGCGCTGCTGCTGTTGTTTCTTTTTTCCGACGTGGGCGAATTCGACGCTCCGACACGGATACGAGCGGGATCCCATCGGGATGTGGCGCGCCTCCTCGCGCCCGCCGGGGAACGGGGGATGTCCTTCATGGAACTGGCGAATCGCCTCGAAGAGACGGCGGGCAGGCCGGAAGTTTCCGCCGCGGGAGACGCGGGGACCGTGTACCTCTGCCATCCGTTTCTGGTTCATGCGGCGCAGGTGAACCGCGGAACGGAGCCGAGGTTTCTGGCACAACCGCCTGTTGAACCGGTGCAGCCGTTCCCGCTGGAGCGGCGTGAGGGCGGCTGTTACCCGGTTGAACTGGCGATCCGTCCGGCGCCCGGGGAACCATCGGCGGCGGTATAAACGCCCGGCGCGGTCATGTTCCGGCCTACAGCGTGACGTTCAGGACGGGAATCTGTTCCTGTGACAGCGAAGCGGAAAGGGTGCGCACGCGGGCCTCCACGGCATCGGACAGAGCGGGCGCCCACCGGGCCCGATCGGGATGTCGGGGCGCGAGCCAGACGCGCCATTCGAGAGATTTGAAAATGCGCACGGCGAGGATCACGTGCTCCAGGTACATCGCCGGCCCGGCAGGGCCTCCATAGCGGGTATCGCCCGAGAGAGGCGCGCCGCGGTGGGCCAGCATCACGCGGATCTGGTGGAGACGGCCCGTGTGAAGCTGCACGAGGAAGTGGCTTTCGGCGGGGGAGTCGGGCACGGGAGTGGTCAGCGTGACGTCGAGGAACGACGGTTTCCCCCCGGAGCGCACGACGCGCGCAGAAGCGCCTTCGACCTTGAGGTACGCTTTGTGCGCCCCCACGAGTTGCTGAGCTTTGTGGTTGGGGAGCGCGACCTGGGCGACGTACCACTTCTGCCAGCGGCGTTCGGCAATTTCGCACGAGTAATGGGCCGCGGCTTCCGCGGAGCGGGCCACGAGCATCAGTCCGCAGGTGGGTGAGTCGAGCCGGTGGACGAGCTTAAGGCCGGTGAAACCCTGGGCTTCGAGGCGGCGCACGAACGAGTCCGCCGCCGGATCGCGGGGGAGTTCACTGGCCAGACCGGCGGGTTTCAGGGCGACGATCTCGTGAGGCGAGACGTGCAGGATTTGGATGGCCTCGCCGGCGCGGGTGTTCGGTTTGCGGCTTTGAGGCGGCATGGGCGGAGTTGTACTCGTGTGGTGGCTGGCAGCGCGCCTCCTTAGTACGTGGGTATCTTAACAGCCTCGCGGTCAGCCGATCGGTTTTAGCAGGTAGGCGATCGCCGTCTCGGTGTCCGCCGGATCCGGCGCCGGATCTCCGTAGATCTCCCACGATTGCCCGGCGAATTCCCGCCGATGCGCGGCCATCCAGGATCGGATCGCGTCGTGCGCCTGATCCATCAGGTGGTACCGGCCGCGATGAACGGCAACGGCCGCCTCGCCGCCCGGCGTTTCGGCGGCGCAGACCTCGTCCACGGTTTCAAAGTTGCGCGTGACTTCGACACCGAAGTCACAGAGTATCGGCGCGCCTGGCTGAGCCGGATGGTGGTAGAGAAAAATGTTGTGGCCATCGGTCCGCAAGCCTGGGTGGCCGCGAAGGAACTCCCAGACCTTGTCGAGCGCCGGCCTCCACGCGGATCCCACCGCGCCAGGAGCGACCTCGCGCCGCACGGCGGCCAGTTTACGGGGGTGAACAGTCCGGAGATTCACGGAGACGGGCATTGGCTCGATTATAAAAGCGATTGCGGCGGCATTCGGGTTGCTCGGAATCGGCTATGGCAGATGAATTCCTTGCGCGGGTGCGGAAGATTGCGGCGGAGGTTTTAAACGCCGGGAACGTGGAGACGACGGCGCGCGGTGAAGGCTACTACGCTTTCTCGTTCGATACCGGGGCGGGACGGTCGAGTTTGCCGCCGGTCTGGATTGAGCCGGGGGCGAGCGAGGCGGAGATTCGCGAAAAACTGGAACGGGCGTTTTCGCAGGATTTTTATCCGGATTCGGCGCCGGACGATTTGTCGGTGCCCGGTTTGGCGACCGAGGGGAAAGTGCGTCCTTAACAAGCCCGGCGGATGATGTTATTTTCGGCTGTTTCCCTGATTGAGGTGACACCGATTGAGGTGACACGCCGCCGGAGGGTGAATCGATGGACGTCACGTTTCAGATCCCTGATGACCTGGCCAGCCGCATGACGGCGGCGGGTGACCCGTCTCGTCGAGCGCTTGAGGCGTTTGCCCTCGAAGAATTCAGGGCCGGACATCTCACCCCTCCGGAACTCCGCCGCATGCTCGGTCTGGCACGTATCCAGATGGATGGCTTCCTGAAGTCCCATGGCATCTTTGAAGACGTGACGCCCGAAGATGTCGAGCAGGATATTGCGGACCTTAAAGCGTGCCTGGGAGGGTAGGCCGGCCACGCGGGCCCAGTTCGATGGCTTCCACGGCGGAGATTTTCGCGTCCTCCACGGTGAACCGGAGAATGGTTCGCATCAGGTGCCAGCCCTGACGGCCGCAGGCTCCGGGGTTCATATGAAGCAGACCGAGGGCCGGATCGCGCGTGACTTTCAAAATGTGGGAGTGGCCGCAGATGAAGAGGGCCGGGCGGAGGCGCTGCAGGTTTTTGCGCGCGCGGGGATCGTAATTGCCGGGGTAGCCGCCGATGTGGGTCATGAAGACGCGGAGGCCGAGGCAGTCCCAGTCGAGATCGCGGGGAAGATCCGCACGCAGTTCGGCGCCGTCGACGTTGCCGTAAACGCCGCGCACGGGGCGGAGGGCGCGCAGGCGGTCGAGAACCTGCGGGGTGCCGAAATCACCGGCGTGCCAGATCTCATCGCACTCGCCCAGGTAATGCAGAATCTGGTCGTCCAGATAGCCGTGGGTGTCGGAAAGCAGGCCAATGCGCAACTTCCATCTTAGTGAGGCGGTAGAATACACCCTGTGAAAACCACTGCTGCTGTTTCATTTCTGATTGTGTGCGCGCTGCTGACGGCGGCGGACGCGCCGAAGGCGGTTTCCTTTCTCGGTCACGACCGGGTGGCCGAAGGTCTGGCGAAGGGCGGGGTGATGCTGACCGCGCCGAACCTGATTGTGCAGGGCGGGCATCGCGAGAAGGCGGGCGAGGTGGAAGTGCACGACACCGAGACGGACGTGATCTACGTGCAGGACGGCGAGGCGACGTTCGTGGCGGGCGGCAAAATGGTGGGCGGGAAGCTGGTGCGGCCGGGGCAGTATCTGGGCAAGGAAATCGAAGGCGGCGAGTCGCACCATCTGGTGAAGGGCGATTCCATCGTGGTGCAGGCGGGGACGCCGCACTGGTTCAAAGAAGTGCCGAAGTCGATCAGCTATTTCGTGGTGAAGGTGCTGAAATAGGGGAAATGGAAGATCATCAGCATCAGCTGGTTCCTTCGGAGATGGCTCTGCGCGTGAAGGCGCTGGAGAGTCTGCTGGTCGAGAAGGGGCTGGTGGACCCGGCGGCGCTGGACGCGCTGGTGGACACCTACGAGAACCGCGTGGGTCCGCGTAACGGTGCGCGGGTGGTGGCGCGCGCGTGGACGGATCCGGCGTATAAAGAGCGCCTGCTGCGGGATGCGCCCGGGGCGATTGCGGAACTCGGGTTTCTGAGCATGCAGGGCGAGCACATGGTGGTGCTGGAGAACACGCCGCGGGTGCACAACATGGTGGTCTGCACGCTGTGCTCGTGTTATCCGTGGCCGGTGCTGGGGCTGCCGCCTGTCTGGTACAAGTCGGCGCCGTACCGTTCGCGGGCGGTGATCGATCCGCGGGGGGTGCTTCGGGAGTTCGGGGTGGAGATTGCGCCGGAGGTGGAAGTGCGGGTCTGGGACAGCACGGCGGAGCTTCGCTATATCGTGCTGCCAGAGCGGCCGGCGGGGACGGAAGCGGCGACGGAAGACGCGCTGGCGGACCTGGTGACGCGGGATTCGATGATTGGCGTGGCTCTGGTGAGGCTGGCATGAACGGCATCCACGATATGGGCGGGATGCACGGGTTCGGGCCGGTGCAGGCGGAGAAGGACGAACCGGTGTTCCACGAGCCGTGGGAAGGGCGCACGCATGCGCTGAACCGGGCGCTGGGAGCCTGGAAGAAGTGGAATATCGACACCGGGCGGTTCGGGATCGAGCAGATTCCTCCGGCGGAGTATCTGCGCATGAGCTATTACGAGAAATGGTTCACGCGCAATGTGGAACTGCTGGTGAAGACGGGGCTGGTGTCGCGCGCGGAGCTGGAATCGGGCAGGCCGGAGCCGGGTTCGGCGCTCAGGACGCCACCGCTGCGGGCCGGGGGCGTGGCGGCGATCGCGTTGGATCGCGGGATCGCTTCGAGCGTGGAGCCTGCCGTGACGCCGCTGTTTGCGATCGGCGAGCGGGTGCGGGCGAAGAATATCCAGCCGGTGGGGCATACACGGTTGCCGCGGTATGCGCGAGGGAAGACGGGAGAGATTCATCTGGATCACGGGGTTTACGCTTTCCCCGATACGAGCGCGCACGGGCTGGGCGAGAACCGGCAGCACGTTTATTCCGTGCGATTCGCGGCGCGCGAGCTTTGGGGTCACGAAGCGCCGGCGCGGGATTCGGTCCATATCGATCTGTGGGACGAGTATCTTGAGCGCGCCTGAGAATTCCGGCTGTTATCCCGAACTGGAGAGCCTGCCGCGGGACGAGGGCGGGCCGGTGTTCGCGGAACCGTGGCAGGCGCAGGCCTTCGCGATGGCGGTGCGGCTTTCCGAACGCGGCTATTTCACGTGGACCGAATGGGCGGCAGCGCTGGCGGCGGAACTGGCGGCGGCCGCGGAGCGGGGCGAGGCCGACGACGGAAGCGAGTATTACCAGCACTGGCTGGCGGCGCTGGAAGGTCTGGTTACCGCGAAGGGACTGACCGATGTGGCAGCGCTGTTCGAGCGCCGGGAGGCCTGGGCCGATGCGTACCGGCACACGCCCCACGGAAAGCCGGTCGAGCTGCGGCCGGGGTTCCGGGTCAGTTACGCGTACCGGCAGAGTCCGCTGCATTCGGTGACGCGGGCGGACGGGGTGACGAAGCAGATCCGGATTCAGGACGGCCATCTGTTCGTCTGTAATGGCTGTTGCTGCGGACAGACCGGGAAGGGGTTCCCGGCGCTGGCTCTGGAGGAGTTCAAGAGCCAGTGGAAGAAGCGCGGAATCCGGCGGCGGCTGCATCTGACGATATCGGGATGTCTGGGGCCATGTCCGCTCGCCAATGTGGTGCTGCTGCAGTTTCGCGGGAGTTCGATGTGGTTCCACTCGATCAATCAGGCCGGGGACGTGGATCTGATTTACGACTACGTAGAGCGCATGCTGGTGGCGGAGAGTGTGATGGAGCCGCCTTCGGAGTTGAGCGCGCGGCTGTTCGAGCGCTATCAGGAACGCAGTTCGATCCAGGCCGGCGCGTGATCGCTGGCGTTCTCTTCGCCGCGCACGGAGCGATGGACGCCGCCGGCAACCAGGCGGCCGGCCAGGTCGGGTGAGAGCAGGAAGTGGTCGAGACGCATGCCTTTGTCCAGTTGCCAGCGGTCGCGCTTGTAATCCCAGAAGGTCCAGAGGGGACCGGTGGGCTGGAGTTGGCGGAGGGCATCGGTCCAGCCCTGGGCGAGAAGATTCGCGAAGGCCTGGCGGCTTTCGGGCTGAATGAGGGCGTTGTCGTCGAGCGAGCGAGTGGGATAGATGTCCTGCGCGGCGGGAACGACGTTGTAATCGCCCGCGAGGACGACCGGGATGCCGGCGGCCCGAAGGCTCGCGGCATGGGCGGTGAGGCGTTCGAACCAGGCCAGCTTATAGCGGAATTTGGGGCCGGGCTGCGGGTTGCCGTTGGGGAGGTAGAGAGAGGCAACCAGGATGCCTCCGACGGCAGCTTCGATGTAGCGCGCCTGCGCGTCGGCGGGGTCGCCGGGGAGGGTGGCGCGGGTAAGAACCGGTTCGGCATCGCGGGCGAGGATGGCGACGCCGTTCCACGAGCGCTCGCCCTGCCAGACCGCGTGATAACCGAGGGCACGCAGAGACTGGGCGGGGAAATCGCGCTGCCCGGCCTTGAGCTCCTGGAGACAGACGATATCGGGACGCTCCGCGGTCAGCCAGTCGAGCAGGTTGCGCAGGCGCTTATTGACGTTATTAATGTTGAAAGTAGCGAGCTTCAAGAACGACCGGAATCAATCTATCAGACGGGCGAGTAGCTGTCCCGGCTGACTTTGTAATCGTGAGGGGTGAGCAGCGCGGGGCCAGGACCGGGACCCTGTTGCGGCATGACGCCGGCGAAGCGGAGCAGGTCCGGGAAGGTGAAGGTCCCGGGTTCGCGGGCGGGGAGAGTCGGCGTCCAGGCGGGAGAGCGGTTGAGGATGGACTCGCGATCGAGCTGAAGCAGACCGATGAAAACTTCCGCGACGATGCGGGCCCCCACCGGACCGAGGCTGGCGCCGCCGGTCCGCACCAGGGCTTCCTTCAGGATGTAGTACCAAAGCGGCGTCGCTTCGAGAAGACCGCATGCGGTGGCGACCTGCCCGTCCGGCGAGGCGTCGCCGATTTCCGCCGGCGATAGCGGCGCGTAGTCGAAGAAGCGGGCGACGCTTTGTCCCGAGGGGAGGCCGAGTTCGTTCCCGCGCAGAAGGTTCAGTTCGGCCAGAGACTGCATGACGCCACCGGGGAACGGAAGCTTCGCGAGGTCGTCCGCCAGGTAAGGATCGATGCGGCGGCTCAGGGTGTTTTCGAGGGCCGATTCGTCCATGTGCAGGAGGCGGAACCACTCGACGATCCAGTTCTTCGGGATGGGGACGTCCGCGCGGCTGCCGGTCCTGCCGCTGAAAGTGAACAGGTCGTTGAGCGTGGCGGGCGGGGCCTGGCCGAGGTCGTAAAGGGGGCGGAGGGTGCTGTGACCGAAGCGGTAGGCGGCGGCGGAAAACTCGACCGGCATGAAAAGCCGGCCGCCCCGGCGCATGAGGGTTCCCGCGGCGAGCAGTTCGTCGACGATCGCCTGGCCGGCGAACAGGGGGAGGAACTCATGCAGGATCAGCCACTGGTAGTGCAGAATGGCGAGTTCGCGGGCTTCGGTGAAGACCGCTGCGTTCGGGCGGTCGGCACGCAAGGCTTTCACGATGTTGTTATGGAAAAAAAGGAAGGCGAGGTGCAGTTGGGCGACGATCAGATTTTCGTCGTTCCTGGGATCGCCGATCAGCGCGAAGCGGTTGCGGGCGCGGGGCAGATCGGCCTGGACGGCGAAGTCCGGCACGGTCGCGTTGGAGTCCGGCTCGAATTTGAAGACGAGCGCGGCGCCGATCTCGAAGAGGTCCGGATCGTCGCGCTGGTACAGGTGGGGGGTGGCGACAGGACCGGCGCCGTAGACGCTGTCGAGGTCGAAGCGGGGGCGGCGGTAGTTGGTGAGGGAGTCGGGATCCACCGCGGCCTCCGTGAGCGAAGTGGTATCGAAGGTGATGTTGTGATCGATGAACTGACCGAGGTAGGTGTAAGCGGCGGGAATGGCGGGATTGTCCGCGCTGCCATTGTCCGCGGACTCGACCATGGCGCCGGCGAGGCTTCGCAGGGCGGCAGGATCGACGCGAAGCGGCGGAAGCTCAGGGAAGAGGCGCCCGAACCTTCCGTTCGACGCTTGTGCGCCCGGGGCGCATGCGGAAATTCCGCGGAGCGGGCCGTGTCGGTGCATCAGAATCGGGGCATTTGAAAACCGCTATCTTTTGCTGCCGTGCACGGGAACCTCGCCGCCGGAATTTTCGATGATGGCTCCATTGGGCATGCAGTTGAATTTATAGACGTCGGAGTGCGGGTTGGCGATCGCTAATTTGATGTGGTTGCCATGAGGAATGGTGTACAGGTGCGGGCCGCTGGCTTTCTCGAAAGGAGAATTCACGCCGAAATGGATCTGGGACATGATATCCGGGCTGAGGAACGTGATGTGATCGCCCAGGTGGCAAGGGCTCGACTCGGTGGGCGTGGCCGGGTGCCACTCGATTTTGCGCCGGCCGGCGGGATATGTAATGGTGCAGGTGTATTCGCTCATCTTTTCTCCTAAGCCGTGGTGGTTTTGGTTTCCTGATTACTTAAGCGTTAATCGGGAGAAAATTCGGACAAATCCGGTTGCCGGCTCATTTCCTCGCGCAGCGACGGTTCAGCGGCGAGTATCGCCTGGGCCTCCGCTCTCTGATGAAGCGCGCCGAAGGTGCGGATGGCGAGGCGTTTGACCTTGGACTGATCGGGGTTGAAGCGGAGTGCCTGGGACAATTCGCGGATGGCCCGGGCGTTCTCACCCAGGCGGGCGCAAAGATAGGCGACGAAAGCGCGGACATAACCGTCGCGCGGTCTTTCGAGCAGGGCTGCATCCGCGAGCGCCAGCGCCTCCTGATAAGTCGGGCGGGCTTCGGCGGTTCTGCCGGCGCGGCGATACGCATCGGCAAGGTCCGCCAGGAGGAGGTAAGTGACGGGACCCACCGCACGCGCCTGAAGGTAAAAGGGAATGGAATCCTGCGGTCTTTTCTGATAATCGAGCACGGCTCCCAGGCCGATCAGGGTGTCGGAATGCACGCGCAGCTGCAGGGCGCGGCGGAAGGACTGTTCCGCTTCCACGTAACGGCCGAGGTCGTTATAGACGGCGCCGAGATCATGGTGGCCCATGGCGACGTCGGGAGCGATGGATGTCACCCTGAGGAAGTTTTCGACGGCCTCGGGATATTTACCGCGATAGTAATAAAACTGGCCGAGATCGAGATAATTCCGATAGTAACCCGGCAGTTGAGCGATGGCCTGTTTCCATGTCTGGACGGCTTGGTCGGGCAATTCCATATCGGAGTAGGCGCCCGCGAGTTTGCGCAGGGCGTCAACGTTGCCGGGCTCAAGCTGCAAAATCCTTAAATATTCGGCGGCGGCTCTTTCCGGAAGGCCCGATTCGAGATCGACCAGGCCGGCGGCGAGGTGCGCCTCGATGTTGTCTGGATCGCGGGATATAGCTTCTTTGAGTGAGTTGCGCGCGAGTTCGAGGAACGCGGGCTCGCTGCGGAGGGAATATTTAAAAACCAGAGCCAGCGTCATGCCCGACCAGGGCAGGCTGGATTCCGGGTCGAGGCGGGTGGAGGACTGAAACGAGGCGATGGCGGCGTCGGGATCCGGCTGTGGCTTTTGCATTTCGCCCTCGCCGCGCAGATAATCCGCCCAGGCGGAGGCCGAAATGCGGGCGGGTCCCTGCTTGCCGTTGAGCTGGAGGGCGGAGGAGACCGCGGCGACGAGCGCCTGGGGAAGAATGCCGATGGACGCCTCGGTATAGGTGCCGCTGAATGGCTGCAGAGTATGGCCGGTGGCGGCGTCACGAATGCTGAGATCGACGCGCAGCGCGGCTCCCGCACGGCGGAAGCGCGCCTTCAGCAGGTGGGTAGCGCCGGTTTTTTTGAAATCCTCCTCGATTGTGGAGTGGGCGGACGCATCGAGGGGCGGAATGATGACGACCGGGCCGGACGGACCGCGGTACTCGGACAAGCGGAGGGAAAGCTGGCGCAGGGCGCCGCCGCCCCAGGCGAGGGAGCCGGTGTCGGCATCGGGCGGCAGGATCGCGATCCGCATGGGGGTGGGGGGCACGGGAGCGTAGTGCATGTAAACAGCGTTCCCGCAAACGAACAGGATGGCGACCACCGCGAGCACGGAGGCCAGGCGCGCCGGAGTGACGAAAGGCAGGAAAGAGCGGCGGACGGCGCCGGCGTCGGCGGGGCGGCGAGCGGGGTCCACGTTGAGGCAGGCGGCGATCGCCCGCGCCCAGCGATAAGGCAGGTCGCGGCGGAGGCGGCCGGGCGGGACGAAGGCGACAGCGTTACGGCGGCTGGGGTCGTTCGAAAAGGGGCGGGTTCCGGTGGCCGCTTCGTAGAGCAGGACGCCCAGGGCGTAGATGTCGGAGGCGGCCGAAAAGGCTTCGCCCTGCCAGAGTTCCGGAGCGAGGAAGTCCGGGGTTCCGCGAAAGCTGTCCAGACAGGCAACGCCGTCGTGGCCGGGAAGGCGGGCAAGCCCAAAATCGGTGATGACCGGCCGGATAGCGCCGGGGCCTTCCCTGAGAATGACGTTACTGCCTTTCAGGTCGCCGTGGACAATGCCCTGTTTGTGCGCTTCGGCGAGGCCGTCGCAGAGCTGGAGGGCGAGTTGGCCCAGATCGTCGATCGGCAGCGGTCCCTTAAAGCGAATGCGTTGCTGCAGGGTTTCACCGGGAAGGTACTCCATGGTGAGGAAGCGGATTTCGCCGTCGGGAGTGATCGCCGTCTGCACGGGGTGAACGCGGCAGACGTTCTGGTGGGTCACCCGGATGGCGAGGCGGGCTTCGTTACGGAGGCGGTCGCGGTGGGCGGCGTGAGGAATTTTCAGAGCGACGTCGGTGCCCATGGTCTCATCGCGGGCCTGGTAAACGACGGACATGCCGCCTTCATCGATTTTGCGAACGATGCGATAGCGATCCCCCAGCAGGGAATCGGGCTCGAAGGGGTTGCGCTCCTGCGGCCGGAGGGCCGGCTGGTCGAGAAAGCCTCCCATTTCCAGTTCCCAGTGAATGCGCTGGAGGACTTCGTCCCGCAGGTCCGCCTGCTCCGGGCAGTGCCCGCGCACCCAGCTCTCGCGGTCGGCGTCGGGAATCCGCAGGGCGGCTTCGACGAGCGTCATCACCAGTTCGTCGCGACGCGCGGGATCCTGAGTCACGCTTCAGGCCTCTTTCCGAAGGCGCACGAACAGCCAGTGGCGGGCATCCTGCCAGCGGCGCTGCATGGTTCGCAGATTCATATGCAGCAGTTCGGCGGTCTGTTCATTACTCAGTCCAAGGAAGTACCGCATCTCCACGATCTGGCAGTAAAGAGGATTTTCTATGGCGAGTTCGTCGAGCAGGCAGTTCAGACTAAGCAGGGCGTCGGGATCGTCCTGGGTGAGGATGAGGCCGTCGAAGAGGGCGGCGTCCAGGGGAACGAATTCGACTCCGGGCCGCCGGCGGGCGCGGTCGACTAGGTAGTTTCGCATCACGCGCGCGGCGAGCGCATAGAAATGGCCGCGGTTTTCCCAGGTGCGATCCTTGGCGGCGACAAGTTTCAGATAGGATTCCGAGACTAAGTCGTTCGCCTGGAGAGAAAGGTTGCGGCGCTCACCCTTGATGAGGTTCACGGCGATGCGGCGGAGGTCGGGGAGAACGAGTTCAAACAGGAGTTGTTCCGCCGGGCCGTCACCAGACTGCCAACGGTGAATCAAGCCCGTGATGTCGTACTCTTTGTTACGGTTCACTGAGTCACGTAGCATAACATGCAGATTTTTTCGCAGACGGCCCAGGATGTCATTTCGGACCAGGGCACCCGGCGGTCTGAATCCCCGGTTCGGCCCGGCCGGCGTCAACCCGCCCAGCCTGAAACCAGCCGTATTGGACACTCTCTCCGAGGCAGCGGAGAAAGAATGCCGGAGCGCAGCACAGATCATTCACCTGGTAAGGCGAAGAAAGCGGAAATTCCAGGACACGCATTGTCATAAATCCTTTTTTAGGTTCGGGTAAAAGGGTTATGACAGGAGAGTACGTTTCGTTTCAGGGCGGAGAAAAAATTTTCGGGGAATCCGCGGAGGCGGTCAGGTAATTCCGCCCCCGGAAGGCGTTTCCGTTTTATGACGGGGTACAACTGCAGGAAAATGCGTTCGCGGGGGAGGAATCCCGCTAAAAAAGGGTTGGAGGGCTGCCTAATTTTCGGCGGGAGTTTTTTCGAAGCGATCGATGACGATCAGGTCCACGGGTATTTTGCGGGGTTCCAGCTTGAGGCCGAGTTGTTCCTGGATGGCGGTAAAGATATTGGCGGGCGCTTCGCCGTCGGGCGTATGAGGGCTGCCGCCGTCGGCTCCCGGGGGCGGGCCGCCCGGGCCCATCATGCCTGCAATCCCCGCCATCATCTTGTTTTGTTCCGGCTCGAAGGTCAGGTCGATGTCGTATTTGGCGGTGAGTTCGGTCATGTCGATGACGGCGCGGTCGAGTTGCTGTTCCAGGGTTTCCGCAAGACGAGCGATGGTCAGTCCGTTGCCGGTCAGTTTGGTTCGGCCGGGCATCATTCTGATGGCCATTCCACGGCCAGGCCCCGCTCCGGCGGGCATTGGAGGGAAGCCATCCTTTCCCAGTGTCATTCTGCCGCTGACCACAGGAGAGCCGGGGGCCGGCGGAGGAAGCGCCGGGGCGGCGGAATCTTCTTCGGCCGAGACCTTCATCTTCGGGCCACCTTTGGCGAGGACCAATGCGTAGGCCGGGAGATCCTTCTTCTCACGATGCAGGGTGAGTTGGAAGCGGTCGGCGACGAGATTCTGCAGCATGACGGCGAACTGGTCTTTCGTGGTGCCCGGCGGAACGGTGGCGGTGATGTTATACCGCTCCGAATCGAGCGTGGACGGGCCGGAGATCTGGTAGCTCTTCACGTTGTACGCGCGGGCGAGGACCTGGCGGAGGTTGACGAATTCGTAGTTGATGCGACCGGGGTCGGGCGTGCCCGGGCCGCCGGCCATGCCGATGCGGATACGGTTACCGACCGGCATGGGCGCAGGTTTTACAGTGGCTACGTCAAACTCCAGGCGCGAAGCGGCAGATTGCGCGAAGGCAGCGGAACAGGCGAGGAATCCAAGGCTGAGGGCCCGGGCCAATTGAATCTTCATGGTGTCGTTTGATCCTATGACGCTCTTGCCGCGGGATTGGTTGGAAAGTTCCGAAAAGTTGCGGACGTCAAAGCGGCGGTTCCATGGGGAGGGCCAGCGGCGGCTCGCGCAGGAAACTGAGTTGGCTCATCTCCGCCGTGGCTTCGCGGATGGCTTGCTCGGTGGTGGACTCCACGGTGATGACGAAGGGGAGGTCGTGTTTGGTGTCGCAGGGCAGTTGCAGCACCGCTTCGAGGCCGATGTGGCGGGAGGCGAGAATACCGGCCAGTTCCGCGATGATGCCGGGGCGGTCATCCACGCGGAAGCGCAGATAGTAAGGACGGTGCTGCAGAGTGACGGAGACGGGCCTGTATTCGCCGAGGCGCTCGTGCGCGAAGGGAGAGACGCGTTCCGGGCTGCCGCAACGAATCTCGCGGGCGACACGCATGAGGTCGCTCACGACGGCGACGCCGGTGGGATTCGGTCCCGCGCCGCGGCCGTAGTAGAACGTGTCGGCGCCGAACTGGCCCTTGACCCAGACGGCGTTGTACGCGCCTTTCACGCCGGCGAGGATCGTCGATTGCGGAATGAGCGCCGGGCGCACGGAGAGAATGAGGCCCTGCTCCGTCTGGCGTGCGGAACAGACGAGACGGATGGTGTGGCCCAGCTGGTGGGCGTAATCGAAATCCTGCGCGGTGATGCGGCGGATGCCTTCGACGAAGATGTCGCTCGGGGTGATGCGTTCACCGAAGGCGAGCGCGGAGAGGATGGCGAGTTTGGAGCGGGCGTCGAAGCCATCGACGTCGGCGGAGGGGTCGGCTTCCGCGTAGCCGAGCGCCTGGGCTTCGGCGAGAACGGCGTCGAAGGAATCGCCGCGGCTCTCCATCTCGGTGAGGATGTAGTTGCTGGTGCCGTTCAGGATGCCGGCGAGGGCGACGATGCGGTCGCCGGAGATGCCTTCGCGAAGGACGGCATGGATGGGGATGCCGCCGGCGACGCTGGCTTCCATGGCGAGGTTGATGCCGGCTTTGATGGCGCGGTCCCAGATATCGGCGCCTTCGAGCGCCATGAGTTCTTTGTTGGCGGTGACGATGGATTTGCCGTGACCGATGGCGCTTTCGATTAACTCGCGGGCGACGCCGGTGCCGCCGACAAGTTCCGCCACGACGTCTACGCGGGGGTGGGCAACCAGTTCGCGCCAGTCCGTCGTGCGAAGAGCGTCGGCGGGCACGTCGGGGAGCGACAGGCCATGGACGGAGCGGCTGCAGACAGCCGTAACCCGGAGCTGAAAGCCCAGTTTCTGGCCGATCTGCTCGCAGTTTTTATGGAGAATCGCAAGCGTTCCGGAGCCCACGTTACCGAGCCCGACGACGCCTACATGAACGTCTTTCATCTTCCGCTATGATAGCGATGTGGCTGGAATTACAAGGCGCGCAGGCGTTCGGCGCGCCCTGATAGCGGTGGCGCCGGCGGCTCTGGCGGCGGGTTTGCTGCCCGCGCAGACGCAGACGCCGCACGATAGCCAGTTCCCGATTCCGGGCGTGCGTGAAGACACGAAACTGCCGAACGGGAAGAGCCAGCGGGACGAGATCCTCAAAGCCGAGTACGAACAGAACGTTAAAGACGCGCGGGATCTTGCGGAACTGGCGCGGACGTTCGAACTCGATCTGGAAAAAAGCGACCGGTTCGTGCTTTCGGTGGGGTTGCTGAAGAAGCTGGACGACATGGAAAAGCTGACCCGGAAAATCCGCGGGCGAATGAAGAAGTAGGGCTCGCGGGACGGCGTGTTCCGGCGGGTGAGT
Source organism: uncultured Acidobacteriia bacterium (assembly GCA_903851195.1). GTDB lineage: Bacteria > Acidobacteriota > Terriglobia > Bryobacterales > Bryobacteraceae > BOG-234. Next base: position 16,295 of record CAINNJ010000058.1, on the reverse strand, counting down.
TACAATCCCAACGATGGCTCTGACCCAAGTGAAATCGCAGTTAATGAGCGCTTCGGAGATCGACCGCACGCTTGTCCGGCTGGCGCACGAAATACTGGAACAAACCAAAGATCTCGATCAGCTGGCGTTCATCGGCATCCGGCGGCGCGGCGTGCCGCTGGCGCAGCGGCTTTCGGCGAAGATCGAAACGCTGGAAAACCGGAAGGTTCCGGTGGGCATCCTGGACATCAATCTCTATTGGGACGATTTGAGCACGGTGGGCAGCAAGCCGCAGGTGAATGCGACCGAGATTAACTTTTCGGTGCAGGGCAAAGACATCATTCTGATGGACGATGTACTGTACACGGGGCGGACCATCCGGGCGGCGCTGGATGCTTTGTTTGACCACGGCCGGCCTTCGCGGGTGCAGTTGCTGGTGCTGATCGACCGGGGACACCGGGAACTGCCGATCGAGGCGCGGTATATCGGCCGCACGGTGCAGACCTCCGACGTTGAGATCATAGAAGTGAAGTTCCAGGAGATCGACGAGATGGAAAAGGTGCTGCTCTGCGAGCGGGCCTGACGGGCACGGCTTCCCTGAACCGGCGATGACGAACATCAAACGCGCAGGATTACTCGGGATCGAAGATCTGGACCGCGGCGAGATTGAAGCGATTCTGGACCGGGCGCGCTATTTCCAGCCGTTGCCGAATGAGACGTACCGGCGGCTCGACACGCTGAAGGGCAAGACGATCGTCAACCTGTTTTTCGAGGCGTCCACGCGAACGCGGGTCAGCTTCGAGATTGCGGCGCGGAGGCTCGGCGCCGACACGCTGACCATTGCGGCGCAGGGCTCCAGCGTATCGAAGGGCGAGAGCCTGGTGGACACGCTGAACACGCTGGCGGCGATGCGGCCGCATGCCATCGTGATGCGGCACGCGGCGTCGGGCGCGCCGGAGTTTCTGGCGCGGCATCTGCAGATTCCGATTGTGAACGCGGGCGACGGGACCCACGAACATCCGACGCAGGCGCTGCTGGACGCGCGGACGATTCTGGATCACAGAGAGTCGCTGACCGGGCTGCGGGTGGCGATTATCGGCGATATCGCGCACAGCCGGGTGGCACGGAGCAACGTGCATCTGCTGTCGAAGTTCGGCGCGGAGATTGTGCTGTGCGGACCGCCGTCCCTGTTGCCGCGTGAGCTGGAAGCGCTGGCGCCGGGCGTGCGGCTGGCCTGGAGCATGACGGAGGCGATTCAGGGCGCGGACGTGATTATGATGCTGCGCGTGCAACTGGAGCGGCAGCACGAGGCGCCGATGGCCTCGAGCGAGTATTTCCGGTTCTACGGGCTGCGCGTGGAGCATCTGGAACTGGCGAATTCCGACGTGATCGTGATGCATCCGGGACCGATCAACCGCGGCCGGGAACTGAGTTCGGATGTGGCGGACAGCCAGCGTTCCGTGATTCTGAATCAGGTGGAGAACGGCGTGGCGGTGCGGATGGCGGTTCTGGAACGGATCCTAAGTTAATGAGTTCACTTCTGATTGTGGGCGGCCGCGTGATCGATCCGGCTTCCGGTTTCGATGGCCATGCCGAGGTGCTGATTCGCGACGGCAGGATCGTGGCGACTGGCACGGGGCTGGCGGCAGAGGCTCCGGACGTTCCGGTGCTGGACGCGAAGGGCGCGATTGTGGCGCCGGGCTTCATCGATATGCACGTGCATTTGCGGGAGCCGGGAATCGAGCACGCCGAGACGATTGAGTCGGGCGCGCGGGCGGCGGCCGCGGGCGGCTTTACCAGCATCTGCTGCATGGCGAATACCATCCCGGTCAACGACAGCGCGATGACCACGAGCTACATTGTGCAGCGCGCGCGGGAAGTGGCCGTGGTCAATGTGTTCCCGATCGGGGCGATCACGAAGGGCAGCCTGGGTGAAGAACTGGCGGCGATCGGGTCGATGAAGGAAGCCGGCATCGTGGCGATTTCCGACGACGGGCGTCCGGTGATGAACGCGCGGGTGATGCGGCGGGCGATGGAACTGGCGCGGGCGCTGGATCTGCCGGTGATCGACCATTGCGAGGATCTGAATCTGAGCGCGGGCGGCGATATGCACGAAGGCGTGCAATCGGTGCGGCTGGGGCTGGGCGGGATTCCCTCCACGTCGGAAGACGTGATGGTGGCGCGCGATCTGCTGCTCGCCGAGCAGACCGGGGCGCGCTTCCATGTGGCGCACCTTTCGACGCGGCACTCGGTGGCGATGGTGGCGTATGCGAAAAGCCGCGGCCTCGATGTGAGTTGCGAGGTGACGCCGCATCATTTCGCGATCACCGACGAAGAACTGGGCAGCTACGACAGCAACTTCAAGATGAAGCCGCCCCTGCGTTGCCATGGCGACGTGGACGCGATTATCGAGGGGATTGTGTCGGGGGTGGTGGACGCGATCGCGACCGATCACGCGCCTCATGCCGGCAGCGAGAAGATGCAGGAGTTCGAGCGCTGTCCGTTCGGCATTACGGGTCTGGAGACGGCGATCGGGCTGTCGCTGGCGGAACTGGTGCACAACGGGCGGATCACGGTGATGCGGCTGGTGGAACTGTTCACCACGGGTCCGGACAGAATCGTGAAGCTGGGACGGGGCACGCTGAGCCCCGGGGCGCCCGGAGACGTTACGGTGTTCGATCTGGACACCGAGTGGACGTTCGACGTACAGCAGTCGTTTTCGAAGAGCCGCAATTCGCCGTTCCATGGCCGGCGCTTCCGCGGTGGTCCGGTGGCAACAGTCGTGGGAGGCAAAATCGTATGGAAGCGAGAGCAATAGCGGGCGGACGGGCGACACGTTTCGGGCTGATCGGGCTGGGTATTGTTCTTGTCGCGGCGCTGGCAAGCGCTCGGTGGGCGGCTTCGCTGCTGATTGAATATTCGTGGTGGCAGGAGATGGGCCAGGTTCATACCTGGCTCGATCTGTATGCGTATTCCACACTGCCGGTGGCCGTGGGAACGATGCTGGCGTGGTTCATGCTGCTGATCGCGCACTCGCGGGGCGTGAGTTTCGCGGGCGGACAGGTCAGCGATTATCCGCTTTATTCGCGGCTTTCTTCGGTGGCGCTGCTGGCGCTCGGGTTCTTTGTTTCCGACGCGACGATCGACAACTGGACGGTGCTGCGGTTTTTGGGAAGCCGGTCGATGCAGGGCGCGGGCACCTTTCACGATCCGATCTTCGGCAAGCCCGCGACGTTCTATCTGTTCGACCTGCCGTTCTGGACCGATCTGCGCGGGTATGTGTTCGCCGTGGTGATTATCACGATCCTTGTTTACTGGCTGGTGGCGCGGGCGTGGCAACTGCGCTTCACGCTGCCGGAACTGCGGCATGGCGGGCAGATCGATCTCTCGATTCTGCGCCTGTCGGGCGGACTGGAGTCGCAGTTTCTGCGGGTCGCGCTTTCGTTCTTCTTCCTGATGCTGGCGCTGAAGTATTATCTGGGCCGCTTCGAAATGGTGTGGCATCAGCACCGTTTCATGGTGGGCGTGGATTACACGGACGATCATTTCACTTTGCCGCTTTACTGGCTGGTAATCGGGGCTCTGGTGGCGGGAGCGGCGCTGATTCTGCTGCGGCGGTGGATTGTGGCGGTGGCGCTGGTGGGGGTGAGCATGGCGCTGCTGTTCGCGGTGCCGAATATCGCCGGGTCGTTTTATGTGAAACCCAACGAGATTTCGCTGGAACAGCCTTACATTCAGGCGCATATCGAGGCGACGCGGGCGGCTTACGGACTCTCATCGCGGATGAACGAGATCGAGATGCATACCAATCCGGCGGCCACGGTGGATGTGAAGAAGGACGCGGGGTTGCTGGACAACATCCGGCTCTGGGACTGGCGTCCGTTCCACGACACGGTGACGCAGATGCAGGCGCTGCGGCCTTACTACTCGTTCCATGACACGGACGTGGACCGGTACACGATCGACAACCAATACCGGCAGGTGCTGCTGTCGCCCCGCGAACTGGATATTTCGCAGCTGCCGGGGTCGCAATCGAGCTGGATCAATCCGCATTTTATTTACACCCACGGGTACGGGCTTGTGCTGGCGGAAGTCAGCAAGATTACGCCGGACGGGCAGCCGGTGAATCTGATTCAGGACATGCCGCCGACGGTGAAGACGCCGACCCTGAAGATCGACCGGCCGGAGCTTTATTACGGCGAACTGCAGCATGAGCCGGTTTTCGTGGATACGGCGCAGCAGGAGTTCAATTACCCGCAGGGGTCCGATAACGCGCAGGTGCGGTACGCGGGCAAGGGCGGGTTTCCGATGTCGTCACTGGCGATGCGCGCGGCGGCGGCGCTCGACTTCGGCGATTCGAATATTATTCTCACTGGTTATCTGACGGACCACAGCCGGATGATGATCCACCGGCGGGTGCGCGAGCGGCTGCAGACGCTGACGCCGTATCTGGACTGGGACGGCGATCCGTATCTGGTGATCACACCGGAAGGGCGGCTGGTGTGGATGGTGGACGGGTACACGACGTCGGCGTCGCATCCGTTCGCGCGTTCGAGCGAGGCGTTCGGCGGTATCAATTACGTGCGCAACGCGGTGAAGGCGACGGTGGACGCGTACGACGGCGAGACGCACATTTATGTGTTCGACGCGAAGGATCCGGTGATTGCGGCTTACCGGTCGCTGTTTCCCGCGCTGTTCGAGGATTTCGCGAAAATGCCGGAGTTCCTGCGGTCGCATGCGCGATATCCGGAAGAGCTGTTCCGGGTGCAGTCGGAACTCTACCGGATTTATCACATGAAGAATCCGCGGGCGTTCTATAACAACGAGGATATCTGGGAACTGGCGAAGTATTCGTCGGGCACGGGGGGCGAGCCGAAGCCGGTGACTCCGACTTATGTGTTCGCGACGGTGCCGGGGGAATCGAAGCCGGAGTTTCTGTTGATGACGACATTCACTCCGCTTTCGAAAGAGAACCTGATCGGGGTGATGCTGGCGCGCTGCGACGGGCCGAGGCTGGGCGAGCTGGTGGTGCTGCAGCTATCGAAGCAGGAGCTGATTCTGGGCCCGATGCAGATTAATGCGCGGATTAATCAGGATCAGGTGATTTCGAAAGATCTGACGATGTGGAATCAGCTGGGGTCACAGGTGCTGCAGGGTCAGACGCTGGTGCTGCCGGTGGGGGACACGTTCCTGTATGTCTCGCCGCTGTATCTGCAGGCGACGCAGGCGCGGATGCCGCAGCTGAAGAAGGTGGTTCTGGCGATCGGCAACCGGCTGATTTATGCGGATACGTATGAGGAAGCGCTGGATATGCTGAGCAGACCTCAGGCCGGGGCGGCGGTGAAAGCTTCGGATATAGGTTCCGGGGCGCCGGCCGGCGGGAGTTCGGTAGCCCCAGCCGCAACGCAGGCTCCGTCCGCGGATCCGCGGATTCAGAGTGTCCGGCAGCATATGCAGCGGTATCGGGACTTCGCGAGTCAGGGGAAATGGGCGGATGCCGGGCGCGAGCTGGAGGCGATCCAGAACGAGGTGAATAAGTGACGGTGACGGGTGTGATGCGGAGCGTGCTGGCAGTGGTGGCGGGGCTGGTGGTGACCGCTCTGACGATCGGACTGCTGACGCCGGTGGTGACGCGGGCGTTCGGGATGGAGACGTTCGAATCGTTCAGCATGGGGCTGCTGTTGGCGACGGTGGGGTATACGGTTGTGGCCGCGGCGATGGGCGGTTTCCTGACGGCGGCGGCGGCGGGTCGGCGTGAAGTGCCGCATGCGGCGGCGCTGGGGTGTTTGCTGGTGGGGATCTGTCTGGTTTCGATGCGGCAGCACGGGGAATCGCGACCGGGATGGTTCGAGGCTACCGTGGCGGGCTGCGGACCGATCGCGGCGCTGGTGGGAGCGGGGGTTCGGCGGCTGACGAAGGGTTGAGGTGGTGGTGGCAAGGGCCCTCGATGTGCTCTTGTTTCGTCCCTGAGTCCTTGTCAGTCTTGCTATCGGGTGGCCCGGCAAATCAGGCGGCGCTGAAGCGGAAGATTTCCGGTTTGGCGAGGCGCTGGTAATCGGCGATCGGTATGATGATGGAGTCGGTGAGGGAGCCGGCATTGAAGGCGATGCGCGGGTTTTCGAAAACGGAGGGGTCAGCGTAGAGCGGGAATGGCAGGAGGGGGGCGCCGAAGGGCGGGACGGAGCCGGGGACGAGGCCGGTGAGTTCGAAGAGTTCTTCGGGGGTGGCGAAGCGGGTTTTCTTCGCGCTGAAGTATTGCTTGATGGCGGCGGAGTCGAGTTTGCGGTCGGCGCTGAGGATGAAGAGGCGGAAGGCGCTATCAACCTTGATCAGCAGGGCTTTGCCGCCGATGCGCAGTTCCTCGTTGCGGGCGCGGGCGGAATCTTCCGAAGTGCGGGTGGGTTCGTGGTGGACTTCGCGGAAGACGACGCTTTCGGCGGTCAGCAGGGCACGGATCTGGTCGAGCAGCATTTCGTTTGAGGATAGCGGGTCTGGTTGCGCCTGCGGACGAAAGCCGCGAGGGCGCCCAGCGCGGTGAGCATGACCGGGAATGCGGCAGGTTCCGGCGTGACCAGGACCTGAAACGAGAGAGGCGACGAGGAGAGAGCGTCGCCGGCGGCATTCTGATATTGCAGGGTCGCGGTTCCGAGGTAGGAACCGAGGGCGGCGGACTGAGCGATGTCGACTTCGAAGAGACCACCGTTGTAGCTGTAGCCAGGGCCGTCGGGGCCGAGGGTTCCGGGCACCACGTCGTAGAAATAGTTGCCGCCGTTGTTGTCGAATACCTTCGTTCCGGCGTCCGGGTTCGCCGGATTCATGGCGACGGTGATGCCGGTCAGAGTGTAATCCGTATCGGCGGAGAAGGAGATGGCGCCCGTAAATATGACGCAGGCGCCGGAGCCATCCAGATTGCGGCAGTCGGCTGGTTGGTAGATGCCGCCGGGGGGCGTCGTCAGGACGGTGTAGTCCAGACTGAAACCGGTCAGGCCGGCGGCGGCGGGCAGGCTCAGGAAGAGGAGTTGCGCGAAGGCGCGTTGCAGGCAGTGTGACATGGGAGTCTCCGTGGATTACTGGCCGATGGCGAAAAGGATGCCGTCGTTAATGGCGTAGACGGTGCCGTCCGGACCGATTACGGTCGGCGTATAGGCCTCGGCGACACCCGCCGTGAGATAGATGGACTGGGAAAATGTGTTGGTGGTGAAATCCCAGCGATAATTCGTGCCGTCTTCGCTGTTTACGATGGCCGATTTCGTGACGGGGTCGATGGCGGCGCTGTTAATGCACCATTCCCGGACCGCTCCGGCGGGCGGGCCGTCGGGAGTGCGGCCGAGTTGTTCCATGAAAACGTTCATCACGGTAACACCGGTTATCGGATCGGTCATGGAATTATTGGGATCGATTATGGCGACATAGTTGAGTCCTGCGCCGCCGGTTTCTTTGTAATTGTTGTATTTCGTCAGGAGCAGGTAGGCGGAAGAACCCTGGTAAGTGGGGAGCAGATTCCTCGCCACGACGCTCGCGGTAGTGTCCCAGCCGAAGGCGCCGGGCAGTTTCGAGACAGTGAGAGCGCTGTTGAAGTGCAGGAGCCAGCCGCGATCGTGATTCGAGCAGCACTGGGTTTCGAAGACTCCGTAGTAGACGTCGCCGTCCGGGCCGATGGTGGGAGCGGCGGAACTGTCGTCGAGAAGCGTGGCATGCTGTCCGGTGTTCGGGTCGGTCAAATAAACGTGCGCGAGGGGCGCCAGAGTAGCCGCGTTCGCCGAGGTGAGATAGCCGGGCGTGTAACTGCCGCCGCTCACGCCGATATAGACGATGGTTCCGGCGGCGTTGACGGCCGGGGCGCAGTTCATCTGGACCTGCGTGATGGAGGTGTCGCCGCCCGCGAGCGCGGAGGCGCCGACCCAGGAACCGGCGCCGGAAACGGAGATGCGAGCGAGGCCGCTGGTAAGCCCGGCGGGATTGGATCCGGTGACGCGGAAGCCGAAATAGATGTTGCCGAAACGGTCGGCGGTGATGGGGGTCGAGATCATCACGGTGTTATTCAGAGCGGTTCTGTTGGCCTGATAGGTGGAGAGACCGTAAAAAGCGAGTTGGCCGGAAGCGCCGCTCGTGGAGTCCGGTGAGTTGCGGTAATAAACGGTGCCGCCTGGGCCGGGGTAATAAAGACGGGTGCCGAGGGCGAGGGCGGGGCCATAGCTGGGAATCCAGTTGTGCGGGGGCGAGGTGTAATCGGAGGCGAGCGAGTAGAGAGCCGCGCCGGTGGCGCCGTTCCACGCATTGATCTGCCATGTATTGTCGCCGGTGCGCTGCGGGACGAGCACGGTATTGGCGGCGGTGATCAGCGGACTTCCGTAGTGAATGAGGAGTTCACCCGAGGCGCCCTGCAGAAGCGTGTCGACGGGCGTGCTCCATTTGACGCGGTTGAAAGGCTGGGCGGCGACGGCCGAAACGCCGGTGTGCTGCGCATCGTGCCCGTACCCGCCCCACACGGCGGCGAGGGACTGGGCCCCCGCAATCGGAGCGAAGAGGGAGGCGGCGGCGCAGAGGGCAACAACTTTGTAATCATGCACGAACGATCCTTATTTTGCTGAAAATTCCCGGCGATCTTGAGGGAATCTTAGCAGTTCGGGAAAGTGATCGCCAGTTTATCCGGAAAACGGCGCGCCTTTTACTGAACCCGATAGACGGCCGTGCTGTTGGGCGCGAGGGGAAGGCGGGAGGCTGTCGCGTTGCCGGAGCAGCCGATTTCGCACTTCAGTTCCCCGCCCCGCGGGAGCGCGATGGTCTCCGGGTTCGCGCCGGTGTGCACGACGATCAGCCACTGCTCGTGTTCCAGAGTTCGGGTGAAGGCGAACGTGGTGTCGGAAGCGAACAGGGTGCTTTGGACGCCTTGCCGCAGCGCTTTCGATGACGCGCGTAAAGCGGCCAGTTGCTTTACGCGATCAAAGAGGCGATTCTCTTCCGCGGTGCGTCCGCCGGCTTCGAACGCGTTGCGCGGATCGCCGGGAAAGCCGCCGGGAAAGTCGCGGCGGTTTTCAGGATCGTCGCCGCCGGGCATGCCGATTTCGTCGCCGTAATAAATCATGGGCACGCCGCGCGCGGTGAAGAGGAAGGTGAAGGCGTTCAGCAGATCGGCGGACGTGACGCCAGGTTCGCCCATGAAGCGGGCTGTGTCGTGCAGGCCGAGCAGCGTCACCAGGTTCCGCGGATTCGGGTAGAGAGCATCGTGGGCGAAGAGTTTCGCCAGGGCCAGCGGCGCTTTATGGCGGATGAAGACGTCTCTCGCCGTGAAGTACAGAGGGAAATCGAAGACGCTGTCGAGGCCCGTGTCGATGCCGTCGAAGCCTTTGCGGCCGCCCTGAAAGAAGGAGGTCTGGTAGGGGTCCGCTTCGAGCACTTCGCCGAGGGTGGTCAGGCGCGGAAACTGCGCGTGCAGGGCGGCGTTCCAGTCGCGCCAGAAGGGGCGGGGCGCGTATTGGAACGTGTCCTGGCGGATAGCATCGGCCCCGCTGCGTGCAATCCACCAGACGGCGTTCTGAATGAGATAGCGAGCCATTTGGGGATCGTCCTGATTCAGATCCGCCAGTCTGCCGGCGAACCAGCCGTCAAGGACGCTTTTGCGGAGTTCGGGAGCGGCGTTCGGATCGGGGAGCGCCCAGGTCTGGAAGTTCAGCGTGGGGTGATTCGCGCGGGAGCCATGGAGCCAGGAGGGGCGCGGCGGGTCGTCCACCCAGGGGTGTTGATTGCCGATGTGGTTGGCGACCTGATCCTGTATGACCTTGATGCCGGCGGCGTGCGCGGCGTCCACCAGGGCGCGGTATTCGGCGAGGGTTCCGAAGTGTTCTTCCACGGCGTAGTAGTCGGTCGCGTGATAGCCGTGATAACCGGTCATCTTTTCGCCCCGGAACTGGTCGGTCGGGTCGAGCCGGTTGAGGTTGTCGTAGACGGGGGTGAGCCAGAGAGCGGTAATGCCGAGTTGTTTGAGATACGGAAGGCGCTGGCGGATTCCGGCGAAGTCGCCGCCGTGATAGAAGCGGCGATTGGCGCGGTTGAAAAGGCCTCGCGAGATGGCCGGGTCGTCATTGGCGGGGTCGCCGTTGGAGAAGCGGTCCGGCATGACGAGGTAGATGATGTCATCCGTGGAAAAGCCCTGAAAGCGGCCTTGCGGCGGGAGGGCGGGAACAATGGCGAAGGGAAGACCGGCGCAATGGTAAGTCCCGGGTTTGGTGTTGGGCGGGATGGTGAGGTCGAACAGGGCGTGCGTGCCGGTCGGGCTGATTTGCACGGCTCCGGTTAGAAAGCCGGGCCCGTCGCATTGCACTTTCAGGTCAGCGAGTCCGGCGCCGGAAACCAGCATGAGCAACTGCTGGCGGTTGGGCGAGGCAAACCAATCCGGCGGCTCGATTTTAGACGGGGACGCCGCGTGGACAACGGGAACCAGGAAGGCGAGCGATAAAAGAACGCGCCGCATCAGTGCTCTCCGTTCACCGGGATTGGGAGGCCTGCTTCGCCGCTTTGCAGGTCTCGCAGGGGCAGATTTCGCGGAGGTGTTCCCAGGAGTACAGGCCGGTGTTGTGGCCGTCGCTCCAGGAGATTTTCATGGCGTAGGTTCCCACGGGCTCGATGCTGAGCATCTTCAGCTTCGGGGTGAACATGGGGAACGGACTGGCGGGAGCTTCGGTGGTCTTCTTGCGCGGTTCGGTGCCGTGGGAACCGGTGCAGGAGGCGCAGGGGCACCAGTCGCGGAGGTACTCGGTGCCGTAGGAACTGTGGTGGCCGTCTTTCCAGTCGATCTCGATGCCTTTGGATTTCGAGATGGCGATGTGATCGGGGTCGGTCTGCAGCATGATGGTCATGGGTTATTGGTTGGTGCGTTCGACGTCGCGGACGCCGGAGATGCGGCGCATGGCGGCACAGAGTTTCTCCAGCTGTTTTTTGTCGCGGACGTCCACGGTCATTTCGACGAAGGCAGCGTCGTTGCCGGCGGTGAAATCCGTCTTGGCTTCGAGGCTGCGGACGTTGGTGTTTTCGTTGGCGAGGACGGTGGTGAGCTGGTGGAGAAGGCCCGGGCGGTCGTCCGTCTGCACGACGATGCGAACCGGGAAGGTGTCGCTGGCGTTGCGGGCCCATTCCACTTCAATTTTCCGCTCGGCATCGTACATCAGATTCTGGACGTTCGTGCAGGCGCGCGAGTGGACCGCGATGCCTTTGCCGCGGGTGACATAGCCGACGATGGCGTCGCCGCGGATGGGGTTGCAGCATTTGGCGCGGTAAATCATCACGTCGTCAATGCCGTGCACTTTGATGACGGAATCGTCGTCGCGGCGGGCGTACTGCGTGGGATCCGCGACGGGGGCAGGGGGCGGGAGCGGCTCCTCGGCGACCTGCTCGGGAGCGGATTTCTGCAGGACCTGGCGGGCGGAGAATTTGCCATAGCCGAGGCTGGCGTAGAGGTCCTCAATCTTGCTCAGGCCATACTCGGCGGCGACGCGCTCGAGTTCCGTCTTCTGGATGCGGGAGAGCTGGACGCCGAGGCGGCGGGCCTCTTTTTCCAGAAACTTCTGGCCGATTTCGATGGCGCGCTCACGCTCATTGGCGTTAATGACGTGCTTGATTTTGTTGCGCGCGCGGGAGGTTTTGACGAGGCCGAGCCAGTCTTTGCTGGGCTGATGCCCGGTCTGGGTGAGGATGTCGACGATGTCGCCGTTGCGCAGGGAGTAGCGCAGGGGAACGATGCGGCCGTTCACTTTGGCGCCGGTGCAGGTATTGCCGACTTCGGAGTGGACGGCGTAGGCGAAGTCGATGGGGCTGGCGCCGGAGGGGAGGACGATGACGCGGCCCTTGGGAGTGAAGCAGTAGACTTCTTCGGGGTAGAGGTCGAGCTTCAGGGTGGAGCTGAACTCGGAGGGGTCGCGCATCTCCTGCTGCCACTCGACGAGCTGACGGAGCCAGGCCACGCGCTGGTCATCCTGCGCGCCGCGTTTGCCTTCCTTGTACTTCCAGTGCGCCGCGATGCCTTCTTCGGCGATGCGATGCATCTCTTCGGTGCGGATCTGGATTTCGCAGTGCTTGCCGTCGGGACCCACGACCGAGGTGTGCAGCGACTGGTAGAGATTGGGGCGCGGGATGGCGATGAAATCTTTGATGCGTCCGGGCACGGGACGCCACTCATTGTGGATGACGCCGAGCGCGCCGTAGCAGTTCTTGACGGAATCCGTGATGATGCGCAGGGCGAAAAGGTCGTAGACCTGTTCCAGAGAGATCTTCTGGCGCTTTAACTTCTGGTAGACCGAGAAGGCGCGTTTGACGCGGCCATCGACACGCGCGGGAATGCCTTCGCGGCGCAGTTCGCCTTCGACGGTGCGGCGCATGCGCTCCAGCCATGCTTCATGGGCGGGACGCTGGCTGTCGATGGAGTTCGAGATTTCCTCGAAGGCTTCGGGATCGAGATAGCGGAAGGCGAGATCTTCGAGTTCGCCGCGGACTTTGCCCATGCCGAGGCGGTGGGCGATGGGGGCGTAGATTTCCAGCGTTTCGCGGGCGATGCGTTCACGGCGCTCCGGGCTGAGGGCGCCCAAAGTGCGCATGTTGTGCAGGCGGTCGGCCAGTTTGACGATGATGACGCGAATATCGTTGACCATCGCCAGGAGCATTTTGCGATAGCTTTCGGCCTGGCGGTCTTCCGCGGAAAAGAAATCGATTTTGCTGAGCTTGGTGACGCCGTCCACGCAGCCGGCGACTTCGGAGCCGAAACTTCTCAGCACGTCGGCGGTGGTTACCGAGGTGTCTTCGACGATGTCGTGCAGCAGGCCGGTGACGATGCTGACGACGTCCATCCGCATGTCGGCGAGGATACGCGCGACAGCGAGCGGGTGCATGAGGTACGGTTCGCCGGACGCCCGAAGTTGGCCGGCGTGGTGCTGGGCGGCAAACTGGAACGCTTTCGGGATGGGGGCGATATCGTCTTTGGGGCGGGCTTCCTGGACGGTGGCGATCAGCTCATCGAGGAGAGCATCGAGCGAGGCTCGCGCGGGATCCGCCACGGGGGGGACGCCATCGGACTGAACTGCCGGAACCGGGGGCACAATACCTATTCTAGTGGGCCGGAGTAAACCGAGGGTAAATTCGTGGGTTCCGCTTTGAGATCGAGTTGTGCGGTGGGGATCGGGTAAGAGCCGGGTTTCCCGGCGGATATTTGCGGTACTTTCGGGCGGATTTGGCCCGAAATCGGACGCCCCTCGGGTTGTCCGCCGAGCCGGTTCCTTGTGTTTTCAACAACTTCTCGGGTTCGAATGGTAAAAAACACTTTTTGCGGAACCGAGGCCCGGCGGAGCGCCCTTTCGGGGCTGTGGCGCGGGAGGAGTTATGGACACGAGTGCGGATTTTTCGCGGACTCGTGACTTCGGGTTGTCAAAGAACCGGATTGCTTTATCAGGATACACGACGGTAAGACGCATTTCACGGGGTTCGGGGCGTAGATCATTGATTCCAGGGCTAAAAAATGCCACGGCTTCGCGGGACAGGCCTACTTTCAACGGCTGTCGTTTGGGTAGCCGTTGCAGCGCCGGGCACCGTGTTCCACGAATTCCAATGGCGGAAGGAAAGTGGTTTTCCCGGCAGGTGCGGTTTGCGGCTATTTTTTTTGTCTGCGTTAAACGATTTCGTGACTGCGCCCCGAACAGAAACGAAATTTGCTTATACTCGGCTGAGTCCCGCTCACTCCTGCCATAGCCGTATCGAACCCCAGAGCGACAGCGGGAACAGAAAGCCGCTTCCACCATTTATGTCTCTTATTCTTCCTCTTTTGCTGTCCGCAGCTGCGCAACCCGTACAGCCCCTGCTGAAGCCGGGCGATTCGCTCCCCGAACTGCGCGGGGAGTTCCTGACCGGCAAATCCGCCGTACTGCCCTCGGCCGCCGGCGGGAAAGTGGCTCTCCTGCTGCTGGGGTTCTCTTACGATTCCCGATTTGCCGTGGAGGCATGGACGGGCCGGTTTCGCGAGGAGTTCGGCGAAGAGGCCCGCGTCACGTTCTACGAAATTCCGATGATCGGAGGGCTGGCGCGATTCGGCAAGTGGTTCATCGATGGCAGCATGCGGCGGGGCACGCCGAAGCCGGATCATGAACATGTGATCACGGTTTACGGCGGCGCGGACGCCTGGAAGCAGCGGCTCGGTGTCACGGATGAGAAAGATGCCTTCCTGGTGCTGCTGGACAAGACCGGAAAGGTCGCCTGGGTGCAACACGGCCGCTTCGACGCGGCGAAATTCCAGGCTCTGGCGAACACAGTGCGGGAATTGATGGGGCGATAGCGCGCGATCCGACCGGCTCAGGACCTGCACCCCGTTCTTTGATTTCCTGGCAGATTTCCTTTTGAAGCCGAAACAGCGGCGAGCCGCCCGGCGGGCAAACCGCCGGTTGATGCGAACGGGGCGGCGGTTCAAGTCCTTGTTCCAAGTTTGCCGCTTAGCTCACCCCCGCGGCATGTGGGATGCGGACACGCTTTCAAAGCGGGTCACACACGCGGTGCGCGTTTTACAATACTGATCCTGCCTGGTCGCCCTCGTGCCAGCCCCGTAACCCGTAACCCTGAATCGCGACAGTTTCCGAGTGGCGCGTGATCCGACCGGAGCGAGCCCGACGCTTCCCACAACCCCGTTTCCGGCCAATCAAGGAACATCTCGTAATGATTCGGAGTCAAACTCAGAGCATGCACCGAATAGGTCCGGCTTCGGCAATGTTCTCTGTGATGGTCCTGTTTGGCGGTGTCCCCTCAATCGCATCTGAGCGAACTCTGGAGGATCAAAGTTCGCCCACTATTGTTTTTCGGAAAATCGCAATATCCGGGGAACAGTTCGATGAGCAGACGGTTATACATCGGTGCCGTGAATTTCTGGCCGCAAACAAGGAGAAGAAACTGATCAGGTACACCCTCGTTCCGGATGAAAAGGGGGCCACGATTGCCTGGACCGGCTGCGACCACTGTAAGGCATACCCATTTTGGCGAACACAATACGATGCGATTGCCAAAGAATCATTTTCGACAGGAGAGATGGTGGCTTTCAATGGAAATGCTGTTCTGCGCTATCGGGACCGAAATGGAATGGTGACCGAGATGGTTTTGCAGGGGACCAATCCGCGCCTGATTTCGATTGGCGGTTTCAGAGGAACAATAGTGCACGTAGGGATGTCAGGCAATATCGTTGCAACGAATCTAAGACCGATGACGTTAGTTCTCCACTTGTATGTCGTCGGCGATGGCGAAATTAATGCAGATGCGGGGGCCGATTACATCGCAAATTTCAATCGCCAAATGGGAGTTAACTTCTCGTCGGTGGACTTCCGGTCTGATCCGTGGTTCATCAATGAAATCTGGAGACCGTGGTTCCCGCTATTCGAAGAACATAGGGGGAACCCGCCGGACGAGCAGATGTTTGATGCCAGCAAGAATCTCAACTGCTTCATCATTCTTCGGCCGGATGGAACCAAGACGAATCAATGTTCGTGGAAAGATGCAGAGCGACTGCCCTGACGCCAAGGGCCACTCGGCGCTGGCGGTGATTGTCCAGAAGTCCTCTTCGAGGAAGCATCGAAAGGCGCGACGGCGGCCATGAATCGAGTTCCGATTCGTCCGGCGTGAGGATGGAAGGCGGAAAAAGGCGCTACTTCAGGCCTGGAAGTGTGGTCTCCACAATCGGACCGCGGGACTCTGTCGTCGATTCCATTTCGCGACATACTGATCTCGCGGCAATGGAGGCCGCCAGTATGGCACGTCGGCAAACGACGACGAAACGGCATAAGCCAAAGACAATCCTGCGGTTCCCGGACCTCGAACACTCAAAGAACGCGGTCGTGAACTCACTTGCGGCGGTGAGTTCAGGAATCGTACGGTCACGCCATCGATGAGTTCATCGGGTGGTACTGCTCCGAACCTCGTCTCGCGTTCAATCGGACCGTGGTGCTTCGGTATCGATTCTTCCTGGAGCAGAAGAATCTGGCCCCGTCGACAATTAACGTTCGGCTCGCAGCCATCAGGCGGCTTGCCTATGAGGCGTCGGATTCCGGCCTGTTAAGCCCCGAACTGGCGGCGGGCATTCGCCGAGTGAAGGGGGCAAAGCGCCTGGGAGTACGGATCGGAAACTGCCTGACCGCGGATCAGTGCCGCTCGCTGCTGCGCGCACCCTGTTCGGATAGTCTGTAAGCGTCAGGGGAACAGCACTTCGGACCGATCAGGCTGCCCGAAGCTTGGCCAGCCGTTCGTAGCGGTAGTGATTCCGGATATGGCTTAGGAAGTAGCGGCCATGGGATTCTGCTTCA
>CAINNJ010000057.1 GCA_903851195.1 uncultured Acidobacteriia bacterium | reverse complement strand
GAACGGAAGGAAACCTTCGGGTTGTGCTTTGCCAGCACTTTCGTGATAGCAGCCGTCAGCGTGGTCTTGCCGTGATCGATATGGCCGATCGTGCCAATGTTCACGTGCGGCTTACTGCGGTCAAATTTCTCTTTCGCCATGTGCCACCAATCTCCTGTCTGATTACCTGATTACTTTGTAGTCTGCGAGTTAACAGCCGGTCACTTGGTGACCTTGCCCTGCACGCGCGTAACGATTTCTTCCGCAATGTTCTTCGGAACTTCTTCGTAGCGTGAGAAGTGCATCGTGAAGCTGCCGCGTCCCTGTGTCCGTGAACGGAGTTCGGTCGCATAACCGAACATCTCGCTCAGCGGCACGGTCGCCTTGATAATCTGCGTGGTGCCCTGAATCTCGGTTCCTTCGAGCTGGCCGCGGCGGGAAATCAGATCGCCGTTTACCGAACCCATGTACTCTTCCGGAACCACCACTTCCACCGCCATCACGGGTTCGAGCAGCACTGATTTGGCTTTCCGGCAGGCTTCCTTCACACCGATGGAAGCGCAGATCTTGAACGCCATTTCCGACGAATCGACATCGTGGTAAGCGCCGTCGATGACGGTCACCTTCACATCGACCATCGGGTAGCCGGCCATGATGCCGCCTTCCAGAGCTTCCACTACGCCCTTTTCAATGGCGGGGATGAATTCCTTCGGAATCGCGCCGCCCTTGATTTCGTTGGCGAACTGGAAGCCTTCACCCGGAACCGGTTCCACGCGCAGCGTAGCCCGCGCATACTGACCGCGCCCGCCCGACTGCTTCTTGTGCGTGTTGTCCACTTCCGCGGTGCCGCGGATGGTTTCGCGGTACGCCACCTGCGGTTTGCCGACGTTCGCCTCGACGGCGAATTCGCGCATCATGCGGTCGACAATGATTTCGAGGTGCAGTTCGCCCATTCCCGAAAGAATGGTCTGGCCCGTTTCCGGATCCGTCGCCACGCGGAAGGTAGGATCTTCCTGCGCCAGCTTCTGGATCGCCATACCCATCTTTTCCTGGTCGGCCTTCGTCTTCGGTTCCACCGCCAGCTGGATAACCGGCGTCGGGAAGTCGATGCGTTCCAGAATGATCGGCTGGTTTTCGTCGCAAATCGTGTCGCCCGTCGAAACCGTCTTCAGACCCACGGCCGCGCAGATGTCGCCGGCCATGATTTCCTGAATGTCTTCGCGCTTGTTGGCGTGCATGCGCATCAGGCGGCCGACGCGCTCTTTACGGCCCTTCGCGACGTTGTAAACGGATTCGCCGGCGGACATTTTGCCCGAGTAAACCCGGAAGAACGCCAGCTGACCCGAGTACGGGTCGGTCATGATCTTGAACACGAGAGCCGAGAACGGCGCATCGTCGGAAGCGTCGCGGGTGATCAGCTTCGTTTTGTCGTCCACGTCCGTTCCGGTGATGGAAGGAACGTCGAGCGGCGAAGGCAGGTAATCCACCACCGCGTCCAGCATGGTCTGAACGCCCTTGTTCTTAAACGCCGAACCGCAGATCACCGGGAAGATTTTCATCGCGATGGTGGCCTTGCGGATACCGGCGCGGATTTCTTCGGTGGTCAGCGGTTCGCCGTTGATGAACTTTTCAAACAGCGCATCGTCGAATTCGGAAACCGCTTCGATCATCGCTTCCCGGTATTCTTTGGCCTTTTCGACCAGGTCTTCCGGAATCTCGGTCACATCGAATTTGGCGCCCAGCGTCTCATCGCGCCAGATCACGGCCTTCATTTCCACCAGATCCACGACGCCTTTGAAGTTTTCTTCCGCGCCGACGGGAATCTGAATCGGCACCGGACGCGCTTTCAGGCGGTCCACAATCGTGCCCACGGAGTAATAGAAATTCGCGCCCACCCGATCCATCTTGTTGATAAAGCAGATGCGGGGAACCTGATACTTATCGGCCTGACGCCATACCGTTTCCGACTGCGGCTGCACGCCGGCAACGGCATCGAACACCGCTACCGCGCCGTCGAGCACGCGAAGCGAACGTTCCACTTCGGCCGTGAAATCCACGTGGCCGGGCGTGTCGATGATGTTGATCTGCATGTCCCGCCAGGAAGCGGTCGTTGCAGCGGAGGTGATCGTAATACCGCGTTCCTGCTCCTGTTCCATCCAGTCCATGGTGGCGGTGCCTTCATGAACTTCGCCGATCTTGTGGCTCCGGCCGGTGTAATACAGGATGCGTTCAGTGGTGGTCGTTTTACCGGCATCGATGTGAGCAGCGATGCCGATATTTCTCATCCTCTCGAGTGGTACAGTGCGTGGCATTGGTAAAGTAGGACCCTATAAGTCGGACGTTGACTGCGGCTACCAGCGATAATGCGCGAAAGCTTTGTTGGCTTCCGCCATGCGATGAACGTCGTCGCGCTTCTTGATCGCGCCGCCGCGAAGATTCGCGGCATCGTTCAGCTCGTTGGCCAGTTTGTCGGCCATGCCTTTTTCGGCCCGGCCCCGGGCGTTGCCGAGAATCCAGCGAATCGCCAGACTGGTGCGGCGGTTCTGCGGTACTTCAATCGGCACCTGGTAGTTCGCGCCACCAACCCGGCGCGTCTTCACTTCGAGCAGCGGCTTGGCGTTCTCGACGGCTTTCTTGAACAACTTGATCGCCTCTTCGCCCCCGCCACGCTCTTCGAGTTTCTTCATCGAAGTGTAGAAAATCTTCTGCGCGGTCTGCTTCTTACCGTCCCACATCATGGAACAGACGAACTTTTCAACCAGCGTCGAACCGAAGATCGGATCGGCCGCTACTTCACGATTATCTGCGCCTCTGCGTCGTGGCATATCTCTGTTAATATCCTCGGGTCAATCGCTTCTTACTTCGTCGCGGCTTTAGGCCGCTTGGCGCCGTACTTGGACCGGCTCTGCTTCCGATTCGCCACGCCGGCGGTATCGAGAGCTCCGCGAACCACGTGATAACGCACGCCGGGAAGATCCTTCACACGGCCGCCGCGGATCAGTACGATCGAGTGTTCCTGCAGATTGTGACCGACGCCGGGGATGTACGTGGTGACTTCCACGCCGTTGGTGAGGCGAACGCGGGCGACTTTACGAAGCGCCGAGTTCGGCTTCTTCGGGGTCGAGGTATACACACGCGTACAAACGCCCCGCTTCTGCGGGCAGCTCTGTAATGCCGGGCTGGCAGTCTTCCATGCGGGCGCTTTCCGCCCTTTTCGCACAAGTTGATTGAATGTCGGCACCTGAGTTCCTTACTAAAAGAAAACTAACGTTATTCCGGACTTTTCAGCCCGCACTGCAATTCACCGCTCAAACCACAGCGGCCGGGACAAATTTCACTGCGTCGTTGATCTTGATTCGAGCGAGATGCAATTGCTTGATCGCTCAGGCTTTAGACAGGTCCATGTCGTTCCGCGAAGCAGGAATTGAAACCACTTCCGTCCGCGGAAAACCTCGGGACCTCGCCCCTGGCCGGACCTCCGACGCCGGAGATGGTAGCCAGGAACTGATTAAGCTACAGCCAAACTTTTATAGAATAGCGAACCCGTATCTCCCGTGTCAACACACAGTTGTAACCCAACCTGTGTGCAAACTCTCACGGTCTGTCCGGATTCCGGCCGGGATGCTTTCCGGTTTGTGAATCTTTTGAAATGATAGCAGATGTACCTTGACAGCCGAACCGTACCTCGAATCCGAGCCCCTCCCGGAGTTCCGCAGCGAGTTTATCGACGGCCGAATGCTACCCGTGTCAGCGGTTAGCCACAACCACGCCCGGCTGGTGAAGAAGATGTTGCTGGCCCTCGATCAGCAGTTGGAGGGCACCGGATGTGAAGCGGAAGCGAGCGATCTCCCCCTGTCCAGTCAGCGCCACCTCATTTACGTGTATCCCGATATCGTCGTCACCTTCGGTCCGCCCCAATATCTCGACAACCGTCGCGACACTCTCCTCGATGCGACCCTGATTGTCGAGGTTCTCTCTCCTTCCACGAAAAACTTTGATCGTGGCGAGAAATTTCTCTTTTACCGCTCGCTGCCGTCGTTTTCTGAATACCTCTTGCTCTCGCAGGACTCCATGCGTGCGGAACATCACTTCGGCCGGGCTGACAAATCCTGGATCTTCCGCGAGTTCTCCGACCCTGCCGACACCATCGAACTCAAATCCGTCGGTTGCCGCCTCCCCCTCGCCTCCCTCTATTCGCAGGTGGATTTCTCCGTCCCCGTTTGAGGATCCGCTCGGTGTGCAGCCGCCGGACCCGGCTGAACGGGTGATTCCGGACCGATGGCGCAGCGCCCGCCGGCTCCCGAGTTTCTTAGCTTGCGTCGAATTTCCCCGCCTGTCATCAATAGAGGAAGGCGCCGCCCTCCCAAACAGCCATGCCAAGACCCGTGATCCTCGCCGTCGACGACGAACCGGAAGTTCTCCGCGCCATTGAACGCGATCTGCGGCGCCGCTACGGTCAGGACTACCGCATCGTCCGCGCCGATTCCGGCCCCTCCGCCCTTGACGCGCTCAAACAGCTCCAGCTCCGCAGCGACGAAGCCGCGCTCCTCCTCTCCGACCAGCGCATGCCCGGCATGCAGGGCACCGAATTCCTCACCGAAGGCGCCAAAATCTTCCCCCGCGCCAAACGCGTTCTCCTGACCGCCTACGCCGACACCAACGCCGCCATTGAGGCCATCAACTCCGCCCGGACGGATTTCTACCTCCTGAAACCCTGGTCGCCGCCTGAAGAAAACCTCTACCCCATTCTCGACGACCTCCTCTCCGATTGGATGGCCGACTACCGCCCGCCCTACAGCGGTATCCGTCTTCTCGGCACCCGTTGGTCCCCGCAGGCCCACGAACTGCGCGACTTCATGGCGCGGAACCGCATTCCTTTCCAGTGGATGGACATCGAGGGCAAGGACAAAGCCACTTGCGATCTGCTCGAAAACCTCGGTTCGTCAAAGGAATACCCCATCGTCGTCTTCGAAGACGGTAAACATCTGGTGCGCCCCGGCATCACGGATATCGCCAACAAACTCGGTCTTCGCACCACCTCCGAAAAGCCTTTCTACGACTTCATCATCGTCGGCGCCGGCCCTGCCGGCCTCGCCGCCGCGGTCTACGGGGCGTCCGAAGGCCTCGATACCGTCCTGATCGAGCGCGAAGCCCCCGGCGGCCAGGCCGGCATGAGTTCCCGTATCGAGAATTACCTCGGCTTCCCCTCCGGCATCAGCGGCGGTGAACTCGCCCAGCGCGCCGTCGCCCAAGCCCGCAAATTCCATGTCGAGATGATCAATCCGCAGGAAGTGAAGTGCCTTTCCATTGAAGGCCCTTATCGCTCCGTCACCCTGTCCGACGGCAGCAGCATCAGCGCCTTCGCGGTCCTTATCTCCACGGGACTTTCCTGGCGCACCCTCGACGTCCCCGGTGTCGATCGTCTCAGCGGAGCGGGTGTCTATTATGGCGCCGCCATGACGGAAGCCGAATCCTGCCGCGACCAGGCCATCGTCATCGTCGGCGGTGCCAACTCCGCCGGCCAAGCCGCCATGTACTTCTCCAAACACGCCCGCCGTGTCATCATGGCCGTCCGTGGCGACTCCCTCGGCAAGTCGATGTCGCATTACCTCATCGACCAGATCGAGCATACCCCCAACATCGAGGTCTGGACCAATTCCGAGGTCATCGAAGCCCACGGCGACACCCACCTCGAAGAGGTTTCCATCCGGCAGCGGGACAAGAACGAAGTGCAGCGCCTCGGCGTCAGCGGCCTCTTCATCTTTATTGGCGCTTTCCCCCGCACCGAATGGCTGAAGGGTGTACTCCCCATGGACGAGCGCGGTTTCATCCTCACCGGACCGGCACTCTCCCCCGATTCCGCCCGCCCCAAAGGCTGGCCCCTCGACCGCGATCCATACCTCTTTGAAACCGGCGTTCCGGGTGTCTTCGCCGCCGGCGACACCCGCCACGCCTCCGTTAAGCGCGTCGCTTCCGGTGTCGGCGAAGGCTCCGTTGTCGTCCAGATGGTTCACCAGTACCTGGAAAAGGTAAAGTAAGGCTCATGCTGCACGACCCCAACCAGGCCTCCATGTTCCCGCGGCTCAGCGTGGAGAAGATCCGCGAGATGTGCGCCGAAGGCGATGAGGTCGAGCTCAGGGACGGAGAGGTCATCTTCACCCAGGGCGACCTCGAATACCCCTTCTACGTCGTGCTGAGCGGCCGCATCCGCGTTACCAAACGCATTGGCCAGGAGGATGTCCTCCTCGTCGTGCACGAAGAGGGTCAGTTCACCGGTGAGATCTCCCTGCTGACCGGCTCTCCCGCCATCGCGACCGGTTACGCCGACGGACCTGCCCGCGTCGTCCGCTTCTCCCCCGGCCAGTTCCGCCGCATGCTCGCCGAGTGCCCGGACCTCGCCGCCCCCGTTCTCAAAGCCTTCGTGGCCCGCACCCGCGAAGTGGGCGTCACCATGGTCCAGCAGGAAAAGATGGCGGCCCTCGGCAAGATCGCGGCCAGCCTCGCGCACGAACTGAACAACCCCGCCGCCGCTATGGTGCGTACCGTGAAAGCCTTGCGCGCGGCCGTCTCCCGCGTGTCTTCGCTGGGTATGCAGTACGATTGCCGCATCGATTCCTCCCAGCGTGTCGCCCTCGAGCAGATGCAGCAGTACGTTCGCGAGCACGCCGCCGACCCCGAAGTCCTCTCCCCGCTCGACCGCAGCGACCTCGAAGAAGCCATGACCGAATGGCTCGAACAGAACGGCATCAATGACGCCTGGGAGATGGCGCCGGGCCTCGTCGGCGCCGGCATGACGAAACAGTGTCTGACCGGCCTGTCGGGCAAACTCACCGCAGACGCCCTCGCCGCCGCGCTCACCTGGCTCGAAGCCGACCTGACCACCAACCAGCTCGCGAAAGAACTCGAATCCGCCTCCTCCCGCATCTCCGACCTCGTCCTCGCCATGAAGCAGTACAGCTATATGGACCAGGCAAAGTTCCAGGAAGTGGACCTGCACATCGGCCTCGACAGCACGCTCAAAATCTTCGCCCACCGCACCAAAGGCGGCATCGAAGTGCACCGCGACTACGACCGGTCCATTCCGAAAATCCCCGCCTTTCCCGGCGAACTGAATCAGGTGTGGACCAACCTCATCAGCAACGCCCTCGACGCCATGACGGGCCCGGACGGCAAAGCTTCCTCCCCGGGAATTCTGACTGTCCGCACCGCCCTCGCCGGCGACCAGGTGATTGTAACCATTGGGGATACAGGCGGCGGTATCCCGCCGGAGATCCGCGAGCATCTCTTCGAACCGTTCGTTACCAGCAAACCGGCGGGCGAAGGAACGGGACTTGGCCTCGAAACTGCCCGCCGCATTATCGTGAACCGGCACCGGGGAACCATCGACGTGGAATCGGTGCCCGGCGACACCCGGTTCGAAGTCCGCCTGCCTGTCAAACAGCAACTCGTCCAGAAAAGGAGCGACCATGAAGTGTACTCATCTGAAACAAGTCCGCGAGGGGAAAATCCCTCCGGTGACCCCGCACTCCAACGGCTGTGAAGAATGCCTGAAAACCGGCGACAGCTGGGTTCACCTGCGCCTCTGCCGCACCTGCGGCCATGTGGGCTGCTGCGATTCCTCGAAGAACAAGCACGCCACCAAACATTTCCACGCCACCGAGCATCCGGTCGTGCAGTCCATCGAGCCCGGCGAAGGCTGGCTCTGGTGCTACGTCGACGAAGTCGTGGCCTGACGGGGTGTCTTACACTCGCCGGCCGTTATGAGTTCATAATATAGAGCGCGCCGCCTCGCCGCGAGGCATACCGCGCTCAGGATGAACTCCACATGCCGGACATTACGATTGGCGATTTCACCGAATCCATAGAGATCAACGTTGCGGACGGCAGTTTTCTCGCGTTGCGCGATCTGCGGTCCCTTTCCACCGCCGCATCGAAGGTCGTTGCTTTCTTTCGCACGCCCGTAAACGAGTCCGGCTTTCAAAGCGCGAAATTCTCCAGCACCTTCGGGAAATCCTTCGTGCCGATCGAAGGCACGTCACTCGGGATCAAAGCCAGCGTCAACTCCATCGTCGCTGTCGCCCGCGAAGCGGATTCACCCCTCTTCGGGAGTGACGATTTCGATACCGACGTCACCGTCGGCAAGGGCGAATGCTGGATCTCCTTCGAACTCGACACCTTACTGGACGCCAAAGTCGGCGTTCCCTTGCCGCAGGGTTTCGGCGTCAGCTTTGAGGCATCCAGCGCACCCACCTTCACCACTTTCCTGCTCATCCCGGCAGCGGACGCCGCCACGACAACCCTGACCCAGGCCTTCGAAAAGGCTCTCCGTTCTTTCCGGATTCCCGTCTCCGCGGACGATGTCCTCAGCCTGCCGGAGGGCGTGATCCAGACGAACGACGTCTCCGGTACCGCCAAATTCGGTGGTTCGTGGTCCCTGCCTCTCGCCGTGAATCAACTCAGCCTGGCGGACGCCACACTTCCCTTCAACGCCGACGTTGCCCTGAATCCTGCACTGACGCTCGCCGTGAAAGGCAGCGTTGCGCTGACTTCGGAATTCCAGGTCCGTTTCCGCAGAGTCTCGGCGGACGCGCTGCACCTCGGCCTCTTCCGAAAACGTGGCAGCACTCTCAAAGCGTCTTTCTCCGCCGGCGCCGGCCTGGGCGCCAACCTGGGCGACACAGACCTGATCAGTGCCTTCTTCACCGCCGTTTCGCCAGGCATCGATAAAGGTGATCTGCCGGCCGGCGACTTCGCGAAAATCAGCCAGGTGCTGAACGACAGCATCGACCGGAGTCTTTCCGTTTCGCTCAACGCCGCCTGCTCGGCCGCGGACTTTGACGAGGCCGCCGTCGTCTTCGACATCGACGTCACCGCTCCGGATCAGGCCACGAAAGACGCGGTCGGCAAAGCCCTGCTGGGCGACTGGACAGATCTCGGCAGACTTAAAAATGCGCGCCGCCTGCGCGATGTCGTCGAGCAAACGGTGCAGACGAAAGCGTCGATTAACGTCAGCGTTCTGGGCATCTATAACTCAAGCAGCGTCGCCAGTTTCCTGAGGAGGATGAAGGTTATTACAGAGCCCGCCAGCGGCTCGGTCGTCATTACCGACACCCTCAATGCAACCCGCATTACTACCGCCTCCACGCCCCTTGCGGCGGACCGCGACCGTCTTCTGCGGGCCTCCTGGGAAAGCTTCCTCGCCACCGCCGTGTACAAGGGTTTGCTGACAGGCATCGGCGTGAGCCCGGTATTCAAATCCAGACAGGCTTATTTCGATTACCACGAGTCGATAGCCTACGCCGACGCGCTGAAGGAACTCAACGGAGGCCAGTCACTGGGCGTCGTGCCGCTCAGTGTCAAGGCCGGACTGCCGCCCGTCGGCGGCCATGTGAAGCACGCCCGTTTTGAGGGCTCCTGCGACTATTCGAACGAGGATGTCCTGCGCTTTTTCTTCTCGGATATCGCCACCCTGAAGCCGAGAACCGCTCCGGATCTCAAGATCACCGGCCGGAATGTTCTCGCCGCCCTGTTAAATCCGCAGGATTCCACCGATCACAAACGAATCGTCGCGCTGCAGTCGGACGAAAAATGGCAGGAAATGGATAAAAATCCCGCCATCATCGCCCCCCCGTTCTCATCCGATTGGCTTCTCATCACCGAGTGGGCCGAAGCCCTCGCCCAAGTCGGCCCGGTGCTGGCTAAAACGATCGCGGTCGGCAGAGACGTACAGGGCGACCCGACGGCGAACCCTGCCTTCATGAAACAACGCAATGCCCTTGCGCTGGCGCTCGACGGTGCCACCCACAAGACCCGTTCCGTCTTCGAAGGCGCCTTCCCGCTTTGCGTGATGGCCACTCTGGCCGGACACACTCCGGGCAATCCTTCGCCCGTCTTTGAAGCGACCTGGAACAGCCGGACCATCTTCAGCAACCACCCGCCGGCTCTGCTTGTCGCCAGCGTCGCGGGCGACTAAACCGCATCCCCAAAAACCCGCCGGAAGCGTTACGGCTTCAGATGATAATACTTCTGAAACGGTCCCGCTTCCGGCGCGAACGACTGCGCCCGCACCAGTTCCGCGATCTGCCGCACATGCCCCAAGTCATGGCAAACCCAGTTGTTCAGCAACTGCTCCACCGTGACGACGCCCAGTTCCGGATGACGCCCGGTGCGCGTCAGTTTCGTCGCATCCAGCGTCCGGATCAGTTCCACCGCCGCCTCGCGCTGCTCTTCCCAGTGCGCGAAACTCTCTTCCGGATCGTTCCCCGAATAAACGCCCTCGGCATCGAACGCCTTTTCGTCGTACGGTTCCAGTTCCGCCCCGTCCTTCGCGAGCATCAGATCGAGACGCGCCCGAAACACGTGCCCTTCGGTATGCGACAGGTGCTCCAGCACTTCGGCCAGACTCCAGCGGTCCGGAGCCGGCTTTCGCAGCGCCATCTCATCGGAAACGCTGGCCATCAGAATCCGCAGAATTTCGGGTGTGGCGGCCAGTTGATCGAGCGCCGGGTGTTCCAGTTCATGGGGAGGCATAAGCTGATCCTAACAAGCCGAAAGGCCCCGCCCAGGCGCAAAGCCGCCCGCCCGCTCTACAATCGAATCGTGAGCACTCCGGCGAAACAGGAGAGAATCCTCGCTCTCGATCTCGGCCGCAAGCGGATCGGGCTGGCGATCAGCGACGAACTGGGTTTCACCGCCCAGGGCCTCGAAACCATCGAACGACGCGGCCGCCGCGAAGACATCGAAACTCTGCGCCGCCTCGCCGTGGAACGCGGCGTCACCCGCTTCCTCCTGGGCGACCCCCTCCACATGAGCGGCGACGCCAGCCGCCAGGGCGACTACACCCGCGAATTCGCCGTCGAACTGGAACGTAAGACCGGGCTCCCCATCGAATTCCGCGACGAACGCTGGACCAGCCGCGAAGCCGAGCGCACCATCCGCGGCGCCGGCATCGCCAACAAACAACGCAAGCCCACCATCGACATGTTGTCCGCCGTGATTCTCCTCCAAAGCCACCTCGATTCGCTGCGCCTCGCCGCCGCCGGCCTGGAGCCTCTCTCTTGAAAGCCCTCTTCCGCCTGATCGTCTTCACCGCCGTGCTCGCCGCGGCCGCCGGTGGCTACGTCTTCTACCGTCTGAACCAGCCGTACAGCAGCTTCTCCGAACCCGTCTTCGTGGAATTCCCCCACGGCACCAGCACCAGCGAAATGGCGCGTACTCTCGCCGAAAAGGGCGTCGTGCAGCAACCCTGGCTCTTCCTCGCCGCGCGCCTCTTCCGCCGCGGCACCAACCTCCAGGCAGGCGAATATCGCTTCCAGAAATCGGCCTCCGCGCTCGACGTCTACAACCGCATCGCCCGCGGCGACATCTACTACATGGAACTCCTCATCCCCGAGGGTTACAACATGTTCGACATCGCCGCTGCCGTCGAAAAGCTCGGGACCATGAAAGCCGCAACCTTCCTCGCCGCCGCCCGCAATCCCGCCCTGATTCTCGATCTCGACCCGCAGGCCCAGACCCTCGAAGGCTATCTGTTCCCCAACAAATACCGCGTCTATCGCCGCACCACCGCGCAGCAGATCTGCCGACAGATGACCGGCGAATTCCGCGCGCAGTGGCAGTCGCTCAAAGGCCACGCGAATCCGCACCGCACCATCACTCTCGCCTCGCTGGTCGAGCGGGAGGCCCGCCTTCCCGAGGAACGACCGAAAGTCGCCTCAGTCTTCCAGAACCGGCTCCGGCTCGGCATGAAGCTCGACTGCGACCCCACCACCGTCTACGCCGCCCTGCTCGAAGACCGCTACCGCGGCGTCATCCACCGGTCCGACCTCGACAACCCCAGCCCGTACAACACTTACCAGCATCCGGGCCTGCCCCCGGGGCCCATCGCCAATCCCGGCCTCAGTTCCATTCGCGCCGCTCTGGAACCCGCCGAAACGCCCTACCTGTTCTTCGTCGCCAGAGCCGACGGCACGGGCGGCCACAACTTCTCGGACTCCCTGCGGGCCCACACCGCAGCCGTCGCGCAGTACCTCCGTGCCACGCGTCACGAAAAGAACTAGGCTGCTGGAAATCGCCGGCCGGCACGCCTGGCCGCGCATCCGCGACGCCGAGTGGACGCAACTCCGCGCCGCCATACCGAATCTGACGCCGGAAGATCTGCAGTCCCTGGAAATACCGGTGGACCCGCCCTGGTCCGGCATCCGGCAGCACACGCTCGGCGAACTGGAAGCCTCTCTGATCGCCATGAGCGATGTCTACGTCCGCCGCGAAGATCTTCGCCGTTTCGCGCGCGCCACCGTCATTCGCGCCAAAGAACGCGCCAAAGGGGCCGCGAAAAATCCCGCGGTATCGGAAGAGAAAAGACGCTTAAAGACCGAAATGGCCGAATGGCTGCTCGTCTGGCTGGGCGACCCGGCGCTCTTTCCGGCCTGGGTCCGGATCCGCCGGGAACTTCTGGAGGGAACCCGGGCGCCCGCCGCAACGGCAGCGCCCGGGCCGCATTCACAACACTGACTAACCGGCCGCGCTCATCGCCAGCGGCGTCGTAACTACGCCCACCTGCTGCCACGCGTCGATCACGGCCTTCCGCTCCACGCTCGACGATCCATAAAGCGTCGTCGCATTCTTGATGGTAAGATTCGCGAACGCCGAGAAATTCGCCGACTGCTTCAGATTGTGGTCGAGCAGCGTGTTATACCAGATCTGCCCCGCCTTCAGCCACGCAAATCCGCCGATCTTCGTCGCCACCAGATAAAACGCATGGTTCGGAATGCCCGAATTAATATGGACCCCGCCATTATCGCCGGTCGTGTTTACAAAATGGGCCATATCGGCCGGCTGCGGATCTTTGCCCAGCAGCGGATCGTCGTAGGCCGTACCCGGCGCCTTCATCGATCGCAAAGCTACGCCCTTGATCTTCGGCGCCAGCAGACCCGCGCCAATCAGCCAGTCCGCCCTGTCGGCCGTCTGCTTCAGGCTGTACTGCTTCACCAGCACGCCGAACACATCCGAGATCGACTCGTTCAACGCGCCCGATTGATTCAGATAAGTAAGATTCGCTTCACTGCCGGTTACTCCGTGTGTGAGTTCGTGACCGATCACATCCAGAGGCAGCGTAAAATCGTTGAAAATTACGCCGTCCCCGTCGCCGAACACCATCTGATGCCCGTTCCAGAACGCATTGTTGTACTTCTGGTTGTAATGCACGGAGGCGATCAGCGGCAGGCCCTTGTTATCGATCGAATTCCGCTGGTACGCCCCCAGATAAAAGTCGAACGTGCTTCCCAATCCGTCATATGCCCGATTCACCGTTGCATCCACCGACGGCGGCTGGCCTTCCGCCCGCACCAGAGTTCCTGGCAGGGTGGTGCCGTGATTGCAGTTGTAAACCGTTCTGCGCTTCAGCGGTAACGTGCCTGTGGCGTCCATTTCAAGGGCGCGAACGGCCGGGCCTTTCAGCCCGCCCAGCATCGAGAACGAAGCGCGTTCGGCGCGATGAGAATGGTCGGTATCGAGAGTGGCCAGCGCCGCTTCGCGCTCCGCCTGGTTACCGTTCTTCGCTATCTCATACAGGATATGCGGCGGAAGAACGCAAAAGATCGAATGTCTGTGCATCTTAGTAACACCTCAGCACAGATAGTAAGTTTTAATCACTCCGGGATCAATGGTTATTTCTTTTTTCCGGTGCGCTTCTTCTAACTACCGGTACGAAACTTCCATATCTTGTCGCACTCCGTCCTGACCCAGCTGAAAATGCCTGTAACGTCCGTCTCTCCATGTGTCACTACCGATTGTTTTGTCCCGTCCGCGCCGGTGAACGTCACATCGTACTGAAAGCCGTCCCGCAAATCCCCCGGACCATTCGCGGCGGCCTTCTGCTTCACCGCAGCCGTTGCCATGGCCTGCAGTTTGGTCGTTTCATCCACGCTCAGTTTGCGGCTGTAACCATTGGCCGAGGTCACCTCGCCCGAAGTTCCCGCCATCGAAACTTTTCCTTCTACCTGGGTAGCCGGTCCGGCAAACCCGCCGCTTCTTACAAAATCCAGTTCCACAATTTATACTCCTCAGGTTTGTTGATGCAGGTAAGAGGCCGTGTCCCCGCTCGCCACGCCGGACTTGCTTGCCCAGGTATAAAATCGGGGTCATGGCGCGCACACTGCCGGCCGTTCTTCCTTTCCTGCTGGCACTCACCGGCCTCACGGCATCCGCCGCCGACTTCGCGACATCCCTCTACCCCGCGCTCGAAGCCGCCGGTTGTCGCGGCTGCCACAGTGCCGATGGCGTGGCGTCCACCACCCGCCTGCGCTTTCCCGAAAACAACGCGTCACCCGCGCAACTCGCCGCCTTCGGGAGATCGCTCGTGACCCTGGTGGACACCAAAAATCCCGGCGCCTCCCTCCTCTTCCGCAAGCCGACCGCCCGCCTGCCCCACGCCGGCGGCGAACGCATTCACCCCGGCTCCCCCGAAGAGGCCGCCCTCCGTGACTGGGTCGCGGAACTCGCCCTGCTGACTCCCGCCGAAGCCGCGCGCGCCGCGCAGATCGCCGATACCGACCCCGTCACCAAAGCCCCCACCGTCGCCATCCGCCGCCTCACCAATACCCAATACAACAACACCGTGCGCGACCTGCTGGGCGACCGCAGCCAGCCCGCCTCGCTGTTCCCGCCCGAAGACTTCGTCAACGGCTTCCGCAACCAATACCAGTCCCAGAGCCTCTCGCCCATCCTGATGGACGCCTACGGCAACGCCGCCGAAAAGCTCGCCCGCGCCGCCTTCCGCAACGGCCTGCCGCCTTCTCTTGTGCCGTGCGCACCCTCGCCCGCCTGCCGCGCGCGGTTCATTCGATCTTTCGGGCTGAACGCCTTCCGCCGCCCGCTCGAGCCCAACGAAATCGCCCGCTATGAAGCGCTCTTCGCCAACCAGCCCACCTTCACTGCGGGCGCGCAGATCGTCGTCGAAGCCATGCTGCAGAGCCCGCACTTTCTCTTCCGTCTGGAAAGCCCGCGGCAGCCCAAATGGAAGCCCTACGCCACCGCCGCCCGCCTCTCCTACGCGCTCTGGGACACCATGCCGGACGCTGCCCTCCTCGCCGCCGCCGCGCAGGGCGAACTGAACACCCCCGAAGGCATCGACAAATCCGTGCGCCGCCTTTTGCAGGACCCGAAGGCCCGCCAGGCCCTCGACGAATTCACCGCCGAATGGCTGCGCTTCGACCGCGCCCTCACCGCCACCAAAGACCGCTCCCGCTTCCGCGAGTTCACCCCCGAAACCCTCTACGCCATGACACAGGAGACCCGCCACTTCATCTCCGACCTGGTCTGGAACGACCGCAACTTCATGGACCTCTACACCGCCAATTACGGCTTCATGAACGGCGATCTCGCGAAACTCTACGGCGCGCCCCCGCCCGCCACCGACTACGAACGCGTCGATTTCCCCCCGAACTCCGAACGTGCCGGCCTGCTCGGCCAGGCCCTGTTCCTTTCCCTCACCTCCAAGCCCGACGAAACCTCGCCCACCGCCCGCGGCCTCTTCGTCCGCGAACAACTCCTCTGCCAGCACGTCCCGGACCCGCCCCCCGGGGTCAACACCAACCTTCCCGAAGTCACCGAAGACAAGCCCAAAACCAATCGCGACCGCATCTCCGAACACACCACCAACGAAACCTGCGCCCGCTGCCACTCCCTCATCGACCCCATCGGCTTCGGCTTTGAAAAGTTCGACGCCATCGGCCAGCGCCGCGAGAAACTCGAACTCGTCTTCCGCACCGGCGAGGGCGAAAGCCGCCGCGCCTCCGGCCAGAAACTGCAGATCGATCTCGACACCACCGGCAAAGTCACCGGCATCCCGGATTCCGCCTTCACCTCGCCCCAGCAACTTGGGGCGATCCTCGCCAAAAACGAGATCTGTCAGGAGTGCGTCGTCAAACAGTACTTCCGCTTCGTCGCCGGGCGCATGGAAACCGCCGCCGACCGCCCCCTGCTGCGCCGCGTCACCGACGACTTCCGGCGGTCCAACTTCCGCTTCCGGGAACTTATAATGTCTATGATGCGGGCGCGGGAAACCGCCGCCGCCCTCTGAGGAGCCGAATGTCGCAGATCATCACGAAACGCCCCCGTCTCTCTCGCCGCCGCTTCCTCCGCGGAGCCACCGTAGCCGGAGCCGCCGTCCGCATCGGCCTCCCGCCGCTCGCCAGCATGTTCAACTCCACCGGCACCGCCTACGCGGCCGGAACCACCGGAGTAGCCGCCCCGATCGAATCCCGCTTCGTCTTCTGGTTCAACGGCAACGGCATTCCCGAGCGCTACTGGATGCCCGACGGCACCGGCACGGAGTTCGCCCTCTCGCCCTGCCTCGCGCCCCTCGCCGCCTTCCGTAACGACATTCACGTCCTCACCGGCCTCGACAACCCTGTCGCGACTATCCCCGGCCCCGGCAACGGTCACCACAAGGCCATCAGCGGCATCGTCAGCTGCACCCCGTTCACCGGACACGGCGCGGGCGGCCCCTCCGTGGATCAGCTCATCGCCTCGAAAATCGGCGGCGACTCCCGCTTCCGCTCCCTGCAGATCGGTGTCTCGCAGGAGTCGTTCGGAGAAAGCATCCAGCGCAACATGAGCTGGGCCGGTTTCGACCGCCCCCTGCCTCCCGAAATGCTGCCCAACAAGCTCTTCGACCGCCTCTGCGGCGCGCGCGAACAGGGCTGGATCGACCGCCGCCGCAGCATCCTCGACACCGTCCGCGAAGACTCCCTCGCGCTGAAAAAGGAAATCCCCAAAGACGACTACGAGCGCGTCGACGAAGAACTTTCCGCCATCCGCGACATGGAGCGCGCCATCGCCGGCCTGCCGCCGGCTATCGCCGCCTCGAAGCCCCCGACTACGACGGCGACATGAAGGACTGGCCCAAAATCGCCAAATTGCAGAGCGATCTGCTCGCCCACGCCCTGGTCACGCGCCAGACCCGGGTCGCTTCGTACATGCTCACCAAGGGGCAGGGCCTCGCCCGCTTCCCCTGGCTCGGCCTCACCGCCGCCCGCCATCACGACTACACGCACGCCGACGGCAAAGCTCCCGGCAGTGACGGCGCCGATGGCCAGCGCATCCTCCGCGACATCTGTAAGTGGCACGTCGAAGAGTTCGCCTACTTACTCGCGAAGCTCAAGGCTACGCCCGAAGGCGACAGCAACGTTCTCGATCACACCTGCGTCCTCTTCACCCATGAACACGCCGAAGCGAACTCCCACAAGGCCAGCGGCATGGCCATGATCCTCGCCGGCCACGCCGGACGCCTCGCCACAGGCATGCATACGAAGGTGATGGGCACCGCGGGCGACCTTTACCTGACTGTTGCCGACGACGTCATGGGCGCGGGCCTTGGCAAGTTCCCCACGGCCACGAAGAAGATCGGCGCCATTCTTACTTAAAAGCTGAAATCTGCTTCTCGGCCTGATCGAGTTGCGCCGCCGTGCCCCGCACGGCGATCACGGGCGGCACGCTGCGCGTGAACACTTTCTGCACAAACAGTGGTTTCGACCGCAGCGCCGTGATCAGTTGCGCCATCCGCGGAGAAGTCGCATCCGGCGGCAACGGAAACACACGGACCAAATCGGCGGGAACGCCTTCCACCAGCGGATACGGCGGCGAAACCGTGTTCGCTTCGAGCGCCTGCAGCAGCCACTCATCGGCCGCCAGTTCACCCGCCGTGCCGCGAATCGCCAGCGCGTGCTGCGACGAATAGTTGAAGATCTTCTGCACATCGAGCACGGTACGCATAATCGTCAGGGTTTCCTGCATGCCCCGCGTCGAAGTATTTTCCGGCAGGTACAAAATTCGTAAAATCGGCCCTTTTTCGGAGGAGGCCAAACGGAATTCCCGGGTCGACGGATTCTCCCGTTCCTGTTCCGAAGGCCGCCATCCGGCAGGCTTATCGAGCTGTTGAACCAGCCAGGCCGCGCCATCCAGTTGCGCCGCGCTGCCTTCCATCGTGAACGACAAATGCGTATTGTCGATGCTGAGTTTCGGAATATCCGCAACGGTGCGCAGGATCGTGGCGATCTCCTGGACCCCTCGCGGCGTGGGATCGTGCGCGAGAACGACGGTGCGTTCCTCCGCGGAAGCGAGTGTCGTAAAGGCAAGAACAAAGGCTGCAAGTCGCATGGAGTTTCCTCTCCTGAACCTGAGACGCTGTGCTTCGCCCGTGCGTGCAGTCGATGTCGAAGGGATTAATTTAGTTGCCTGACGGATCGCGGTCAAGATGCTCAATGACGTACACCGGCAACGCGCGTCCGCGTTTTACAAGTTTTAGGCCGAGCTGCTTTTCGAGCGCCTCGAACAGGCTTTGATCGCCGGAAGGGTCGGAAGCGCTCGGCGTCCCCTCGGGGCCTGGCTCCGGACTTCTTAGAGCGATCGCGCTATAGGTGAGCGAAAAGTCCCAAACACCCGCCAATCCCGTTTCATCGGCGACCGGCAGCGTTATCTCTGGCGACAAGTGTTGGATATGGTCGGCAAACTGTGCCACCGTCATGTTGCGGCACGTAAGCAGCACCGAGCTCGGACCTGCCTTTCCGGGCGGGGGAGGAGTAGTGTTGCACGAACTTCTCGCCGCCGGGTCCGATGGTTTCAGCTTCGGCCGCGCTCCTGTTTTGCTTGTCACCAGCGACCATGCCGTGAGGTCGCGCTGTTCCTCGTGATACCTCATGTTGAATCGTTCAACGAGCAGCGCATGAACCATGGGCGACAGCAAATCCAGACCCGGGGGCTCCGCTCCGTCTGACAGCACTGCTTCAATGTCATAGTGTTCTTCGTCGACCCAGCCCGGCATTCCGGCAAACTGTTCTTTCGTTCGCGAATTGAAAGCCCGAAACAACAGGTCGCGCATGCTCGCCTTCCGGGTCACGAATCGTCCCCCGGGCAGGAATTGAATTGCGAGGCGGGACGTCGGGCCTGAGCGTTTCACGCTCGCAACCTCGAACAGATTCGGAGCCGGCCCCGTCGGTGCGGGATCCGCCGTATCGGTTGCGCTCTCCACTACAAGGGCGGAGACCGAAACGTTCTTACTTTCGAGGCGGAGCCCGAGTTGCCTCTCCAGCGCCCGGAAAATAGAAAACTGCCGCAACTCATCCTCACTATTCGATCCACCCGGCAAGGCATAAGACAGCTCGAAACTCCACCGGCCCCGTATACCGGTTTCGTTGACAACAGGGTGACGCCCGAGGACTGGCAACGCCATGGAACGCAGCCGAGTCGCGAACCCGTCCATATCAACATTCCGGCAGGAGTACCGGACCTCGCCGCTTCTGTCGGCCGACCGAACCGGAACGCTGTGACAGTCGCCTTGCTGCGATTCGTCCCCTCTCGAAAGCCGCGCGGTTCCCGAGGAAACGAGGCTGTAACCCTCTGTCATTCGGTCCTCGCGGCGGGCGCTCAACCTGAAGCGGTCCGCGAGAAGGCTGCGCAGCATCGGCGGCAGATCCGAAGCCTGTGAGCCGGAAGGTGCGCGCGCAACGACGTCGAACCGCCTCATCTCGAGCCATGACGGTCCGCCCAGAACTTTGTCCGGTTCCACACCGTAAGCCAACTGGATCAAATCCAGCAGTGTTGCCTGTCTGATAATGTATCGTCCGCCCTTAAACGTACCGGCCCGCATGCCTTGATTGACCGACAAGGACTTAGGACTCGCCTGAATCGCCGCACTCTCGAATCGATCCTCGTGCAAGCGCTCCTGGCAGTATGCGGCTGGCCCGATGCCGTACAGACAGACCAGCGTATAGGCCATGAAATTCTTCATGAGATTTCGCATCGAGATTCCGCTCCTGAACCGGAGACGCAGTGCGTTGCCCGCGCGTGCAGTCGATATCAGCTCTGCAGCGGAGGCGTTCCGTCCCGGAGTTTTGCTTCCTCGCAGGCTCCCGCCTCCCGAACTTCGTAGCCCGACATCTCATCGGCGAGCCGACCGTGTTCGACCTCACTGGCCGCCTTCGCCTCGGCGGACATCCTCGCGCGCAATTCCATGAAATGCCGGGCCATATCGACCTGATTCTAATTCAGCACCACGCTCCCCGCCAACCCCGCCCGTACCGCCGCCACATCCTCCGCGCTAAGCCCGGTATCCTTCACATCCAGCCACCGCAGCCCCTTCATCCCCGTCAACACCCCCACCGACTCATGCCCGATCTTCTTACACCCCTGCAAACTCAGCCGCTCCAGCTTCGGCAATCCCGCCAGCCGACGCAACCCGTTCACCGACAGCGCCGTCCCGCCCGCATGCAGTTCCCGCAACTCCGCCATTCCCGCAATCGCATCCACGCCCTGCTCGGCCAGCGTAATCGACCACAACCCGGAATCCGTTCGCTGCGTCCCCGCGATATCCAGATACGTCACCTGCGGCAACTGCCGCAAAAACTGCAGCCCGGCATCGGTCAGCTTATTCCCGCCCATCGAAATCCACGTCAACCGGCTCAGCGAAGTCAAATAATCCAGCCCCACATCCGTCAGCTGCGCATACCCGATATCCAGCGCCTCCAGCGTCGTCAGTCCGCCCAGCATCTCGAGCGTCGCGTCCGTGATCTTCGTCCCCCGCAGATTCAGCCGCGCCAGCTGCTTCCAGCCCCGCAGCGCGGACGTCCCCTCATCCCCCACCTGCTCATCGAACGCCAGATTCAGCTCCACCACGCCCGCCGCCGGACGCAGCGCCCGCAATCCCCGGTCCGTGATCCGCGTCAGCGACAAATCCAGCTTCCGCAACTCCGGCATCTTCGCCAGCAGCGCGATATCCGAATCCGTCACCCAACTCGCCCGCAGATCCACAAACCCACCCTGCGCCACCCCGCCCGCCCGCGCAATCCACCCGCCCGGATCGCCCGCCGCCGCCAGCAACAAAACACCTGCCAGAATCACGTCCGCCTCCGGTTCGGAGCCGTCGCATCGCGCTCCCAAAGCACCTTGCACTCGGGCAGCGCCGCCTTGATCCGATCCACGCCCGCCTGCGTCACCTGCGTGTGATAGAGATTCAGCGTTCGCAACCCCTTCATACCGAGGATCGCCGGCACCGCTTCATCCCCCACATTCGCCGAATCGAGCGATAACTGCTGCATCCCCCTCAACCCGCTCAACCCCACAAAACTCTTGTCGTCCACCGACGTGTAATCCAGATTCAGCGTCCGCAAGCCCCGCATCTCCGCGATCACCGTCATCGACACCTTCCCGGCCCGCGTCCGCACCAGTTCCAGCCGCTCCAGTTTCGTCAGCGTCTTCAGGGCAGGGAACTCCTTATCGCCGAATCGCGCGTAATTCAGCTTCAGTTCGCGCAGTTCCGTCAATGCCGCCAGCGCAGGCAAGCCGCTGTCGTCCACATCCGCCGCCGAAAGATCCAGCACGCGCAGCGCGGGCAGTTTCACCAGCTCACGCAGCCCCGTATCCGTCACCTCCGAATCCGCCAGCGAAAGCCGCTCGATCCCCTGCATCTTCACCACCGCCGCCAGCCCCGCATTCGACACCGGAGAGCCCCCCGCGTCCAGTTCCGTCAGCTGCAGGGAAGCCATCGACGTCCCTGTCACCAGCGTGTTCCGCACCCGCAGCACCCGCAGATTCCGCAGCCCACTCAGATGCGCGATCCCGGCATCCGCCACCGTCGTCGCATTCAGAATCAGCTCCCGCAGCGACCCCAGCTTGCTCACCTGCACCAGCGCCTGATCCCCGATCTCCGTCGCCGAAAGATCGAGCTTCTCGATCGCCGTCAGCGGAGCCAGAAACCCCATCTGCGCATCGCTGACGTGCGTCGCCGCCAGGGACACGGTCTGCACATGCCCGCCGGCCATCGTGACCTTCCCGCCCAGCGAACTCACCCACTCCGCCACGGCCTTCTCCGACGTCCCCGCCGGCCCCGAGACCTTCTTCCCCGCGCTTTCCCCGCCGATTCCCGCGAACTCCACCTCGCACCCCGGCACAGCCGCCCGGAACGCCGCCACGCCCGTCGCCGTCACCCGGCTGTATCGCAGATCCATCGTGCTGAGCTCTTTCAGACCCGCCAGCAGCCCCAGCCCCGTATTCGTTACATGACTGCGATACAGATTCAGTTCATGGAGCCGCGGCATCCCCGCGAACACCGCCGCGCTCGCATCCGTCACCGGCGCGCCCAGCAGGATCAGCTTCCGCAATTTGGTCAGGCCCTTCAGATACGCGACGCCCTCGTCCGTGACCTTCGTGCCGTACAGATCCAGCTCCTCCAGACCCGTCAGCCCCGCGATATGCCGCAGCCCGTCATCCGTCACCAGCGTGTCGCGCAGATAGAGCCGCCGCAGCCCGTGCATGCCCTCCAGACTCGCCATCCCGGCGTCCCCAAACGCCGCATAGCTCAGATCCAGCGATTCCAGATTCACGAACGGAGCCAGCCCCATCTTCGCCACCCGGCATTGCGTGCACCGCAGTTCTTTCAGCTGTGTCAGCGAGGCGATCTGCTCGAACCCCGCGTCCGTCACATTGAAATACGGCAGGAAATGCATGGAGAATTCCAGCCGCTCCAGCGTCTTCAGCCCCGCCAGGTGCTTCAGGGACGCGTTCTCGTCGAGCTTGCTCCCGGCCCCCGGCGTCCAGCTCGCGCCCGGCAGAAAAATCTCTTTTAGCCCGGTCAAACCGCTGAACCGCACCAGCTCTTTCGGATCGATCGTCGTCCCCATCAGATCGATCCCGGTCAGCTGCAGTTCACCTGCCGGAAGCTCCGCAAGCTGCGCCAGCGCGCGCCGTTCGCCGTTGATGGTCACCCGGCCACCCTGCCGGATCACCCACTCGGCCGCGTCGCGCTCACTCGCACTAATTATTGAGGAAAACGCCAGAAGTAAGGCCACGAATCGCATACTGACTCGCGCCCATCATATCGAACGGAAGGACTAACGAACGGACGCCTTAGCCGCCAGTTCCTTGCGCACCGCGTCCAGCACGCCATTGATGAAGTGCACCGATTCCTCGCCCGAAAACCGCCGCGCCAGTTCCAGCGACTCGTCAATCGCCACCGCCGGCGGCGTATCCGTCTTCAGCATCTCGTAAACCGCCAGCCGCAGCAGGTTCCTGTCGACCGTCGGCATCCGCTGAATCTTCCAGTGCTCCGCGTGCTTCGTGATGCTCTCGTCGATCACCAGAATCTCTTTGATCACGCCGCGCACCAGCGCCTCCGCGAACTCATCCCGAATCGGCTTCCCGAGCGTCTCTTCGCTCACCAGCAGGGACTCGTAATAGCCCTTCATGATCTCTTCGAGCGGAATGCGCCGCACATCCCACTCGAACAACAGTTGCATCGCCTGCTGCCGCGCCCGGTGCCGGGCCATCAGCTTTGCGCCCGCTCAGGGGCCGGTTTTAGCTGCTTCATCAGATTCGCCATCTCGATCGCCGTCATGGCCGCGTCGAAGCCCTTGTTGCCGCTCTTCGCTCCCGCCCGGTCCACTGCCTGCTCCACCGTGTTCGTGGTCAGCACTCCAAAAGCAACCGGAATTCCAGTCTCCAGTGAAATCGCCGCAATCCCGCTCGCCGCCTGGCCCGCCACGTAATCGAAATGTGGTGTATCGCCCCGGATCACCGCGCCCAGACAAAGAATCGCGTCGTGCTCGCGCCGCGCCGCCACCGCCTTCAGCGTCAGCGGAAATTCCCACGCCCCGGGGATCCGCACGATATCGATATCCGCGGCCTTACCTCCGGAGCGCTCGATGCCGTCGATCGCGCCGGCCAGCAACCGGTCCGTAATGAAGCTGTTGAAGCGGCTCACCAGGATGGCGAAACGCAGCCCCTCGGCCCGCAGCCCGCCTTCGAAAATTTTGTATTTAGAGTCGCTCATCTGCCTGTTTGAAGCCGCGCATGGCAGCCGTTAAGTGCCGTTTCCTGAAGCATATGGGATACTGTTGTTGCAGGCCCCCATCTTACCGCATGGTCTCCGAATTCATACGGAATTTCTCTATTATCGCGCACATCGATCATGGCAAAAGCACGCTTGCCGATCGCCTTTTGGAGACAACGGGTGCGCTGGCGCAGCGCGAAATGATGGAGCAGGTGCTCGACTCCATGGATCTGGAGCGCGAGCGCGGCATCACCATCAAAGCCCACGCCGTTCGCCTCGACTACAAAGCCGACAACGGCCACATGTACCAGTTGAATCTCATCGATACTCCTGGCCACGTCGATTTCTCCTACGAAGTCTCCCGCAGCCTGCAGGCCTGTGAAGGCGCGCTGCTCGTCGTCGACGCCTCCCAGGGCGTCGAAGCCCAGACTCTCGCCAACACCTACCTCGCGCTCCATCACAACCTCGAAATTATCCCGGTCCTCAATAAGATCGACCTGCCCGCCGCCGAACCCGAACGCATCCGCGAGCAGATCGAGGACATGATCGGGCTCGACGCCAGCGAGGCCGTTCTCTGCAGCGCCAAACAGGGCATCGGCATCCACGAGATCCTCGAAGCCATCGTCAACAAGGTGCCGCCACCCCGCGGCAATCCCGACGCTCCGCTCCGCGCCCTCATCTTCGATTCCTGGTTCGATCCCTACCGCGGCGTCATCATCCTGGCCCGCGTCATCGATGGCAAGCTGAAGCTCAACCAGAAGATCCGCCTCTGGTCGAACGGACAACTGTTCGACGTCGAAGGCCTGGGCTACCAGTCGCCCAAAGCGATCCCGCTGCCGGAACTCGTCGCCGGCGAAGTCGGCTACGTCTACGCCAACATCAAGAACGTGCAGGACGCCAAAATCGGCGACACCATCATGGAAGCTTCCAGCACGGACAGCGAACCCCTGCCCGGCTTCGAAGAAGTGAAGCCCATGGTGTTCGCCGGCCTCTACCCCGTCGAGTCCCACGAACACGGCCTGCTGCGCGACGCCCTCGAAAAACTCCGCCTCAACGACAGCGCGCTCAGCTTCGAGCCCGAAAGTTCCGTCGCCCTCGGCTTCGGTTTCCGCTGCGGCTTCCTCGGCCTGCTGCACCTCGAAATTGTGCAGGAGCGCCTTGAGCGCGAGTTCAACATCGACCTCATCACCACCGCCCCCGGCGTCCGCTACAAGATCACCACCACCAAAGGCGACGTCCTCGAAGTCGATAACCCGACCCGCTTCCCCAACCCCACCGAGATCAGCCAGATCGAAGAGCCCATCATCGACGCGTCGGTCATCACGCGCGAAGAATACATCGGCGGCATCCTGGCTCTGATGGAGGATAAGCGCGGTCTCCAGAAGAAATTCGAGTACATCGGCTCAGGCCGCGTCATGCTCGTCTACGAACTGCCGCTCAACGAAATCGTGCTCGATTTCTACGACCGCCTGAAGAGCGTCTCCCGCGGCTACGCCTCACTCGACTACCATCTGGCCGGCTACCGTGTCTCGCCCATGGTGCGTCTCGACATCCTGATCGCCGGCGAAGAAGTCGACGCGCTCAGCATGATCGTCCACCGCGACTACGCCTTCGAGCGCGGCAAAATGCTCATCGAGCGGATGCGCAAACTGATCCCGCGCCAGATGTTCGAGATCGCCCTGCAGGCCGCCATCGGCAGCAAGATCATCGCCCGCGAGACCATTTCCGCGATGCGCAAAAATGTCATCGCGAAGTGCTACGGCGGCGACATTTCCCGCAAACGCAAGCTCCTCGAAAAGCAAAAAGAGGGCAAGAAGCGCATGAAGCGCGTCGGCCGCGTGGAAATCCCACAGGAAGCCTTCCTCGCCGTCCTGAAGGTCGGCGAATCCATGGACGACGATTAGCGCCCTTACGTGCTCAATGTCCGCTGCAGCAGTGCATAATCATAACTGAAGGGAGAACACACAAATGGCCAAAGGTATGGACCGCAAGAAGGAAACGAAGAAGCCCAAGAAAGACAAAAAGTAGTGGTTGTCGCAGGACAAACCGCCTCGGGCGCCGGCCGGCAAGAATCTACTTCTGCCCCACGGTGCCCGGCTCGCGCTCTTCCCCGCTGATCTTCACGTTCCGGAAGTCCCCCGTCTCATTAAACGACCCCAGCCCCACCATCCCCCACCGCAGGCTCAGATCCACCGCTTCCAGACTCGGGTTCCGCTTCCCGTTCACTTCCACGTAACTCCGCCCCGTCTCGCCATCCCACGTCAGCTTCACCGGAGTCCAGTCCTCGCCCACGAACGACGCCGGCCCGTCCTGCGGCGACATCCGCACCCGCTCCCCGCCGAACACATGGAACATCCCGTTATGCACCGGCTGCTTCGCCGCCGCGTCGGACGAAATGTGCGCGTAATTGTAGTGCGTCGCGTCCTGATACGCGTACACGATAATCAGGCTGCGACCGCCCCGCTTCATCTCCGCTTCCACCGTAACTTTCTTATACGGCTTCGAGTTCAGCAGCGCATATTTCGTCGGCCGCCGCGGCTGCCCCGCCACCGGTTCCCCCGACACTTTCAGCCGCAGCGCGCCGTTCTCCACGGCCCAGTCCGAAGCCTCCTGCACCGTCCACTCATGGCCGAAAGCCGAAATCGCATTCGCTCCGCCCCAGCACGCCAAAGCACCCGCGCACACCGCCGTTAACAGTCGTTTCATCAGTCCAGAGGATATCGCATCGGGCAAGCTGCTATTTTGATATCAAACCGGCGATTCCCATGCAGACTATCACTCAGGAAACAGAACCCCGTAACCTCGCGGCCCCGTTAAGCCGAAACAAGCATCTCCGCAAGTGGGTGGAGAAGATGGCGCAGCTCACCCAGCCAGAGTCCATTCACTGGGTCGATGGCTCGCAGGAAGAATACGACGCGCTCTGCGCGCAGATGGTCGCCGGCGGCACCTTCACGAAACTGAATCAGGATCTCTGGCCCGGCTGCTATTACGCCCGGTCGGACGCCAACGACGTCGCCCGCGTCGAAGACCGCACCTACATCTGCTCCCTCTCGAAAGACGGCGCCGGCCCCACCAACAACTGGGTCAACCCCTACGAAATGCGCCGCAAGCTCAAAGGCCTCTTCCAGGGCTCCATGCGCGGCCGCACCATGTATGTCCTCGCCTTCAGCATGGGCCCCATCGATTCCCCCATGTCCCAGATCGGCGTGCAATTGACCGACTCGCCCTACGTCGTCGTCAACATGCGCATCATGGCCCGCATCGGCCTCCAGGTTTTCAGGGAAATCGATAAGGACGAAAAGCGCGTCGTCCCCTGCATGCACACCGTCGGCGCCCCGCTCGAACCGGGTCAGGCCGACGTGCCGTGGCCCTGCAATAAAGAGAAATACATCGTCCATTTCCCCGAATCCCGCGAAATCTGGTCTTATGGATCCGGCTACGGCGGCAATGCGCTGCTCGGCAAGAAGTGCTTCGCCCTCCGCATCGCTTCCAACATCGCCCGCGATGAAGGCTGGCTCGCCGAGCACATGCTGATTGTCGGCGTGGAAAATCCCGAAGGTGAAAAGACCTACGTCGCCGCCGCTTTCCCCAGCGCTTGCGGCAAAACCAACTTCGCCATGCTCGTGCCCCCCGCCGGTTTCGAGGGCTGGAAGGTCTGGACTATCGGCGACGACATCGCCTGGATCAAGGCCGACGAACACGGCTGCCTCCACGCCATCAACCCCGAAGCCGGCTTCTTCGGCGTCGCCCCCGGCACCTCGGACAAGACCAACCCGAACGCCATGGCCACCCTGCGACGCAACACCATCTTCACCAACGTGGCCCTCACTCCCGAAGGCGGTGTCTGGTGGGAAGGCATGACGGACACGCCGCCCGCCGAATGCCTCGACTGGCAGGGCAAACCCTGGACCCCCGAGATCGGCAAGACCGGTGTCAAAGCCGCCCACCCGAACTCCCGTTTCACCGCTCCCGCCTCCCAGTGCCCCACCATCGACCCGGACTGGGAATCCCCCAACGGCGTGCCCATCAGCGCCATCATCTTCGGTGGCCGCCGCGCCACCACCATGCCCCTCGTTTATCAGGCATTCAACTGGAGTTCCGGCGTCTACACCGGCGCCACCATGGGCTCGGAAACCACCGCGGCCGCCGCCGGAGCCGTCGGCAAGGTCCGCCGCGATCCCATGGCCATGCTGCCCTTCTGCGGCTACCACATGGGCGACTACTTCCGGCACTGGCTCAAAGTCCAGCACAGCCTGAGCACCACCCCCCGCATCTTCCACGTCAACTGGTTCCGCAAGGACGCCGACGGCAAATTCATCTGGCCCGGCTTCCGCGAAAACATGCGCGTCCTCAAGTGGATCGTCGACCGCGCCCACGGTCGCGCCGCCGGCCGCGAAACCCCCATCGGCTGGATGCCCCGCTTCGAAGACATCGAGTGGAACGGCCTCGACTTCGCCCGCGAGAACTTTGAGGCCCTGCAGGCCTTCGACCGTGACGCCTGGCGCGCCGAAGTGATAGGCCACGAGGAACTCTTCATCGACCTCCACGACCACCTGCCGCCCGAAATCGTCTACGAGCGCGAACTGCTCATCTGCCGCCTGTAAGCGCTTCGCCCGTGAAAAGCCGCCCGCAAGGGCGGCTTTCTCATGACAGCGACACAAACAGAAAAAAGGGCACCCCCGGAGGAGTGCCCTTAAAAAGACTGCGCAAGCCCGATTGATCGGGTGCAACTTGATTCTACCACATTCCCCTCAACAATCCAACTGCAGCGCCATCGACACCGCCTTCTGAATCGCCGCGAAGTCGTCCGCCCTCAACTGCGATGCCGCGTACCGGCCATACAAGAGCAACCTGTCCAGCCGATCGAACGAAACCGTC
This sequence comes from uncultured Acidobacteriia bacterium, assembly GCA_903851195.1. GTDB lineage: Bacteria > Acidobacteriota > Terriglobia > Bryobacterales > Bryobacteraceae > BOG-234. Next base: position 39,872 of record CAINNJ010000057.1, on the reverse strand, counting down.
GTGATCATATCCCCCTTGGCCCACGATGCCCGGTGCGCGTCATAGCCCTGTGTGACGCCGGTACCGCGGCGAAACCACCACCACATGCCTCTTTTTCACCATTTCAGGTGCCTTGAACCCGTCGAAATCGCACAGAAGGACCGTGCCGCGCTTCGGGTGAAAGTTGATTGGCAATTGCAGCCGATTTCAAAATCATAAGATTTCCGAATCGTCGCCAGTCCATAGGATTTTTACGGATACCCGCGCCGTCAACCCCCGCCTGATACGCTCTCCAAAGTGCCGCTTCCCGCCTTCCTCCGCACCCGCCTCCGCTGGATCCTCATCTTCTGGATGTTCGCCATCAGCGCCATCGCCTACCTCGACCGCGTCAACATCTCCATCGCCGGCAGCCGCATCGAACAGGACTTCCACCTCACCGACATCCAGCTCGGCTACGTCTTCAGCGCCTTCGTCCTCGGCTACGCCCTCTCGCAAGCCCCCGGCGGCCGCCTTGCCGACAAGTTCGGACCCCGCCGCGTCATCGCCCTCGGCACCGTCTGGTGGGCCATCTTCACCGCCCTCACGGCCGTAGCCCCCACGGGCGCGGCGTTCTCTCTGACCCTCCTCCTCGCCGTCCGCTTCCTCCTCGGCGTCGGCGAAGCCGTCGTCTACCCCGCCAGCAACCGCCTCGTCGCCGTCTGGTTCCCCTCCCATGAACGCGGCATCGCCAACGGCATCATCTTCGCCGGAGTCGGCGCCGGAGCCGGCGTCGCGCCCCCGCTCATCTCGTACATCATCGCCAACTACGGCTGGCGCTGGTCCTTCTGGATCTCCGCTGCCATCGGCCTCGCCGCCGGAGCCATCTGGCTCTGGCTCACCCGCGACACCCCCGCCCAACACCCGTGGATCTCCCCGGAAGAAAAGGCCCTCATCAAAGCCGGCCTGCCCCCGCAGGCAGCCGCCCCCAAACCGCTCGCCTGGTCCGCCATCATCCGCGACCGCAACGTCCTCGCCCTCACCCTCAGCTACACCACCTTCGGCTACGTCGCCTATATCTTCTTCAGCTGGTTCTTCATCTACCTCGTGAAAGTGCGCGGTCTCAACCTGAAAGCCAGCGCCTGGTACGGCATGCTCCCCTTCATCGCCATGTCCCTCGGCTCCTCCGGCGGCGGACTCCTTGCCGACGCCCTGACCCGCCGTTTCGGCAAGCGCGCCGGCCGCTGCGGCACCGCCATCTTCGGACTCACCTTCGCCGGCATCTTCGTCGCCCTCGGCACCCAGGCCGCCGACGCGCGCCTCGCCAGTGTCGTCCTCGCCGGCGGCGCCGGAGCCCTCTACATCTCCGCCAGCTGCTTCTGGTCCGTCACTTCCGACATCGGCGGCACCTCCGCCGGCTCCGTGTCCGGTGTCATGAACATGGGCAACCAGCTCGCCGGAGCCCTCACCGCCACCGTCACCCCGCTCATCGCCCAGAGCTTCGGCTGGACCGCCTCATTCCTCGTCGCCGCGGGCCTGTGCCTCCTGGGCGCGCTCGCCTGGTTCTTCATCGATCCCGCGAAACCCATTCGCCAGACCGCGTAGCCCGCCGGACCGACGGCGCGAAGAAGACCGCGTCGCCGGCGCCTGTCGCCCCCGTCATTTCGCCAGACGGCGGAACAGACCTGCGTGCTCAGCGGTAGTCGTGCCAATCAGCTTCTTCGCATTCTCCACCGGCATGCTTCGAACAGCAGGTTCCGTAGGCGGCGTTTCAGGCTGTTGTGGAGCGCACGAAACCGTCTGCTCTTTTTTCATCCGGAGCCTCTCTTTCATACTTATCCGCTCGGGGGGGACCCCATCTCAACCCGATTACCAACCAGCCCCCTTGCGTCACCCCAAACTTATCAAACGCAACCGGAATGAGCAGCTCCGTCAGTCCGATTGGTCGTCCCGGGCTCCGGGTCATGCCATTTCCCATTGCGCCACTGGGATCGGGAGAAATTTATCTGGATTCCCACGGGTTCAGGATCGTGATCCCAAGGTCTTCATAGTCCTTGACGTTACGGGTCACCATCACCAAATCATGCCTGACGGCGGTGGCTCCGAGGAGTGCGTCCACAACAGGACGGGGGCGTCCTCTCGCTTTCGACAACGCGGCAACATCGCCCCAGCACTCAGCGATAGAGAGCGTAACGGGCAAGACACGTTTCGCGAACCACGGCATCATTTCGTTGTCGAGCCAGTCTTCAAGTCCCGCGCGTCGGTTACTTGCAGGGAGCGATGCGATACCTTTTCGAATTTCTCAGACAGACAGGACGCTGATAAACACAAGGTCTTTGGATTGGCGAAGAAAATCTTCTACCCGCGGCTCGGGAGAAGCGCACAGGCCGCTTTCGGCGGCACCAGGGGAACGAGGAACTCGGCGGATTTGGCCGCCGGAAGCGAGTCCGTTGTGCGCGTGTTCCTTAGAAGGTTTTGTAAGCTCGGAAAGGACATTCGTATCGACAAGGTAACCATTCACAACGAGATATCCCGGCCCGTATCCTGATCACGCTCAAAATTCATATCAAGGCCCCGGAATGGCGACTTCGCAAAAAGATCGGCGAGATTGTCTACCTGTTGATGGACTGGTCTGTCGGCGGAGGCGGATGAGTGCAGCGCGCGCACGGCCCTGTCAACCGCTTCTTCGGTCGATTGGGCACCGCCGGCACTGACCACCTCGGAAAGAAGGCGGGTCAGTTCGTCGTTCAGGGTTATGGTCATCAATGCGTAACCGCCTCTTCCCACAGTTTAGAGGAAAGCGCACAGGCCGCTTTCGGCGGCACCAGGGGAATGAGGAACTCGGCGGATTTGGCCGCCGGAAGCGAGTCCGTTGTGCGCGTGTTCCTCAGAGGATACCCCCTACATCACCCCGAACTTCTCGAACGCCTCCACCGTGCTCATGCCGTTCACGATCGCAATCCGCACAGCGCTCTCTTTCGTCACCTTCTCCAGCGCCCGCGTAATCGCCTCTTCCTCCGCCGCCCGGGGAATCACCAGCACGCCATCCAGATCCCCGAACACAATATCCCCCGGCGCGATACTCACGCCTTCCATCTCCACCCGGACCCGGAAGTCCACCACCTTCCCCCGATACCCCTGGTCCTGCGCATACCGCCCCATCGAGAACGTCGGAAACCCCAGCTCCAGAATCCCCCGCGTATCCCGCGAATACCCGTTCACCACCGCGCCAGCCGCCCCCAGAATGCCGGCCCGCGTGCTCATCAGTTCGCCCCACAGCGCATACCGCGGCGTCCCGCCCGTCGCGACATACACCTCATTCCGCTTCAGATCGTCCAGCGCGCGCAGCATCAGCCCGAACGGACGCCGGCTCAGATCATCCTTCCCGTCCTCATCCCGATACGCGAAGTAATCCGCCTCCAGCACCGGCATCGCGCGCCCCACCACCACCATCGCCGGATCCAGCGGCTGGATCGACGGGGGCAGAAACTGCCGCAGCAGCCCCATCGTATCCAGCACATCTCCCACCGCCGCCGTGAACAGATGCTCGCGCATCAAACCGAACAACTCTTCGTCGTCGGCCCATCGAAAGTCGCCCATAATCTACTGCGCCGGAGCCTTGTCCGGCAGCGTGAACAGATAGGCGACCATATCCTGCATCTCCTGCCCGCTGAACTTGTAGGCAGGCATCGGCGTCCCCGGCGACACCTTCTGCGGATTCACGAAATGATCGATCGTCCACGCCTCCGTGCGCCGCGTCGCGAGGCCATTCAGCACCGGACCCAGCTTGCCGCCCACCCCGTTCACCATATGGCAACTCCCGCAGAACGTCTTCTGGTACAGCGCCGCGCCATCCGCCGCGAACGCCGGCGTCGTGCTGATCAGATCGCCGTTATCCGTCGTCATCGCCAGCATCGCCGCCGCCAGATCGTTCAGCTGCGCCGCATTCAGATTCACCGGCGTCATCGCGCTCCCCGGATTCAGCGTCTGCGGAGCCTTGAAATGCTGCACCAGCCACGCCGCATCGTGCCGCCGCCCCGTGTTCAGCAGCGTCGGACCCGCCTTCGCCTCGCCGCCCTGCGTCACGTTATGGCACGCTCCGCAGTTCTCCTGCTTGTAGTAATGAATTCCCGAAAGCTCCGCCGGCTTCAGCTGCATCCACTGCACCGGACCCGAGAAATCGATCGAAGCCGCCGCCGTCTGCGGAGGCGTGCTCCTGATCGCCGCCAGCGTCAACCCTCCCCATCCGATCGCCGCCAGCACCACCACACCCATCGCCAGCGTCCGCTGCCGCACCCGCACCAGCTTGCTGCGGTCCACAAAAGGCGTCAGAATCAGCGCCAGAATCGCCACCGTCGGCAGGATCACCGTGCCCACCACTTCGAGCGGCCCCTCGAACACCTTCAGCATCTGGAACAGAAACAGGAAATACCATTCCGGACGCGGAATATACGTGGTGTCCGTCGGATCCGCCATCCGCTCCAGCGGCACGCGGACACTGATCGCCAGCGTGAACAGAATCGCGAACGCGATGAAAATCGCCACCGTGTCTTTGAAAACCTGCTCCGGATAAAACTGCTTCTTCGGCTTCAGTTCGTCGCCCACCGTCGGCGCCACCCCGTGCCGCCGCACCAGTACCAGGTGCAGCCCGATCAGCAGCATCGTCGCCGGCGGCAGCAGCAGCACATGCAGCCCGTAAAACCGCGCGAACGTCACCACGCCGATGTCGCCCGTGCTCGCCAGCAACCGGCTCACGTAAGGACCCGCCAGCGGCACCGTCGCTCCGATCTGCGTTGCCACCACCGTGCCCCAGTACGCCCGGTTATCCCACGCCAGCAAATATCCCGTCAGCCCGTAAGCCAGCGTCACCAGCAGCAGAACCACGCCCACAATCCACGTGCCCTCGCGTGGCTTTTTATAAGCGCCCCACAGGAACACCTGCACCATGTGCAGCACCACGATCACGATAATCATGCTCGCGCCCCAGTGGTGCAGCCCGCGCATCAGCCGGCCCGCCGTCACTTCCGTCAGGATGTAACGCAGGCTGTCGTACGCCTGTCCCGGCGTCGGCGCGTAATTAAACGCCAGCATGATGCCGGTGAAAAACTGAATCATGATCAGGAACATGGCCACGCTGCCAAATACCTGATGCCACCCGCTCGAGGCCGGAATCTCCTCGTTCAGAAAATGCTCCACCGCGCCCGGAATTCCGGTCCGGTGCTCCAGTGCCTCGATAAACTGATCGATCTTCGCTTTCATCGAGGTCTCCTAACCCTTCGCTTCTTCCGAGACTTTCAGCGGCCCGATGTGCAGCCGGTTGTCCTGGATCTTCGTCACGTAACGATCGAGCGGCCGCGGCGCCGGACCCGCCAGCACCGCCCCCTGAATCGAAAAATACGACGCATGGCACGGGCACACGAACTGCTTCGTCCCCTCTTCCCAGTGATACGCGCAGCCCAGGTGCGTGCACTGCGGACCGTACGCCACCACGTTGTTCTCGGCCGTCTTCACCACCCACGCCGTGCGCTTTTCCGTCAGCGCGCGCCAGCCATCCACCCGGCTCTGCTGGAAGCTCATCTCCACCGGCGTCCCCACCGGCAACTGACTCACATCCCCCGCATCCACGAACGCCGACTGCTTTCGCATGCGCGGCGGCACAAAAAGATACAGGATGGTCGGCACCGCCAGGGCCAGCCCCATAATCGCGTTGCAAATATAAATCACTGCCAGGTGGAAGGAGCGCCTTGGCATCGCGTCCGCGGTCGCCGGCGTTTTCGCGGGATTACATTCGTGGGTCGGGGGAAGCTGTTCTGACATATCCGTTTATTGATTCTATTCGACACCACTTGCGCCCCGACGTATCCGGAACGTGTTTGTACCAACTTTTACGATCTTTTCGCGTTCCTGTACATTTCGGCCTTCCTGTGGTCCCTTAAAAGCTCGGGAGCCGTCGGGCGCGGCGCCGTTATGCCGAGCAACCACCCGTTCAGCCGCGCCCGACGGCTGCAACCCGAGCGGTTTCTCAAGAGAGGATCATGAACGCCGCGGAATTCAGTGCTCTCGTTTTCGCAGGCTCGCTCGGCGCCGGCTTCCTGGGCTCCCTCACCGGACTCGGCGGCGGCATCATCATCGTCCCCCTTCTCACCCTCGTGTTCGGCGTCGACATGCGCTACGCCATGGGCGCCTCGCTGATCTCCGTGATCGCCACCTCCTCCGGCGCCGCCTCCGCCTATGTGCGCGAAGGCTACTCGAACGTGCGCATCGGCCTTTTCCTCGAAATGGCCACCGCTTCCGGAGCCCTCATGGGCGCGGCCGCCGCCATGCACGTGCCCACCTCCGCGCTCGCCGTCATCTTCGGAATCACCCTGCTCTGGTCGGCCTTCGGAGCCTCCGCCGCCGACCCCGCCTGCCAGTCCGAACTCCCCGCCGGCGATTCCCTCGGCGCCTGGCTTCGCCTGAACGGTTCCTTCCCCTCAAACGGCGCAGCGTGTTTCTATGAAGCCCGCCGCGTCCCCCTCGGCTTTGCCCTCATGACCGCCGCCGGAGCCCTCTCCGGACTCCTCGGCATCGGCTCCGGCGCCGCCAAAGTCCTGGCCATGGACCGCGCCATGGGCCTCCCCTTCAAAGTCTCCACGACAACCAGCAACTTCATGATCGGCGTCACCGCCGCCGCCAGCGCCGGCGTCTACCTGGTGCGCGGCTACATTAGTCCCGGCCTCGCGATGCCGGTCATGCTTGGCGTCCTCGCCGGAGCGCTCGCCGGCTCGAAATTCCTCCTCCGCGCCAGGGTCTCCATCCTGCGCCAGGTCTTTCGCAGCGTCCTCCTCGTCCTCGCCGCCGAGATGATCTGGAACGGCCTGTCGAAGAGGATCTGATGGCTCCCACCAGCGATAACGACAACGACCTCGAACTCGGCGTCAGCCGCCTCCTCCACGCCGGCGTCGCCCTCGCCGCGGCCTGCATGCTCACCGGCGGCATCCTCTATCTCGCGCGGCAGGGCAGGGAACCGGTCACCTACAGTAAATTCCACTCCGTCCCGCTCGCCCTCACCAGCCTCGCCGGCATCTGGCACGGCGCGCGCCACCTCGACCCCGCCGCCCTCATGCAGTTCGGCGTCCTCGTCATGATCGCGACCCCCGTGCTCCGCGTCGCCTTCGCCATCGTCGCGTTCTTCCTCGAACGCGACTGGCTCTACACCGGCATCAGCGCCGTGGTCCTGCTCTTGCTGCTCTGGTCCCTCCGAGGAACTTTCTAACGGACCGCGAGCCCCACCGCTTTCCGGTACCGCCCGATAAACATATCCCGCGACTTCACCCGCCGCGCAAACCACGAGTTCGTGAAATCCCCCAGCGGAATATGTCCGGTTCCGTGATTCCGCCCCAGCGTCACCAGCATCATCCGGTTGCCCGTCGCGGGCCGGTACGTCCGTAGCCCCGCCTTCCCCCGCAGCAGACAGCGAATATTCGCGATCACCACCGCCGCATGCCGGCCCGCCCAGATCCCCAGCTTCGGCTCCGGCAGCGCCGTGATATCCCCCGCCACGAAGATATTCCGCGACCCCGCCATCCGCAACTCCGCGTCCACCAGGACCTGGCCATGAGAATCCAGAACGTTTCCCGGAAATCCCCGCAGATATCCCGTGTCGATCCGGTACCCCGCGCACCACAGCACCACCTCCGCCCGCTCCTTCCGCGCCGCCGTGACCTGTTCGTTCAACCGGACTTCCGCCCCTCGCTCCCGGAGGAACGACAGCGCGTACGCCGGCGGCTTCCCCCGCAACAGCGGCAGCAGCGCCGGACCGCTGTGCATCAGCGTCACCTTCTTCCCCGGCAGGTCCTCCAGAATCTCCCCGGCCAGTTCCACACCCACCGGACCGCCCCCGACGATCAGAATCTCTTTCGCCTCGCGAATCCGCCCCGCCCAATGCCGAAAATGCGCGCGCCGTTCCACTGCCGAACCCGCATGCGGTTTCACCAGATCGTCCGCATACCCCGCGCCCGTCGCCACCACCAGGTAATCGAACGGGATCTCCGCCTCGCCCACCCGCACGAACTCCGGCCGAATCTCGCTCGCCTTCCCCAGCACATGCCGGACGCGCGGCAGAAACTCCGCGAACGGCAGAATCGCGTCGTCGCTCCTGGCCGGCTCCACAAGCATCCGCGGCGCGGCCATCGGAACCTCGAAGTAATCCTTCGGATCGATCAGCGTGACCTCCGCTTCCCCCTGTAGCGCCCACGCAATCCGGTGCCCCGCCAGACCGCCGCCCACCACCACCACCCGCGCCTGCCGTCTCAAGGAATCCGCGCCACGAGCCGCGCCAGCAACTCGATCCTGTCTTCGATCCTGTCCGTCAGAATCGATTCGTGCGCCGCATGTGCCCCTTCGCCCACCGCCCCCAGCCCGTCCAGCGTCGGCACCCCCAGCGCCGCCGTAAAGTTCCCGTCCGACCCGCCGCCCGTTGCCGATTCCTCCAGTTCCACCTCCACCTCCGCCGCAGCCGCCCGCGCCAGCCGGAACAGCGCTGCCACCCCCTTCGACCGCTCCATCGGAGGCCGGTTCAACCCGCCGCTCACCTCCACCGAACACCGCTTGTCGAACGGCCGCAGCGCCCGGAACTGCCGCTCCAGCCGGACACTGTCGCGCAGCTTCGGAACCCGTATATCCACATGCGCTTCGGCGCTTTCCGCGATCACGTTGGACCGCGTCCCTCCGCTCACCGTCCCCGGATTCACCGTCACCCCGCGCGCCACGTCCGTGAACCCCGCGATCACCCCGATCTGCCGCGCCAGTTCCACCACCGCGCTCGCGCCCTTCTCGAAATCCACCCCGGCGTGCGACGCCACCCCGCGCACCCGGACCCAATAATCGCCGATCCCCTTGCGCGATGTCTTCAGTTTCCCCGTGAGCCCCGTGCCCGGCTCCAGCACCAGCACTGCCTTGCTGCGTCTTGCATTCTCTTCCGTCAACTGTCGCGATGTCGCGCTGCCCGTCTCTTCGTCCGAATTGATCTGCAGCAGCACCTCATGCGGCAGGGCGATATCCCTTTCCCGCACCACCCGCATCGCGTGGACAAAGATCGCCAGACCCGCCTTCATATCGAGCACTCCCGGACCCCATAGTCGCCCCTCGGCCGATCGGAACGGCATCGTCCGCAGCGTTCCCAGCGGCCACACGGTATCCCCGTGCCCCAGCGCCATCACCTGGCCCTGCTTCTTGCGGCCCGGCAGCCGGAACTTGCAGAGCAGGTGCGTCCCCGCCATCTTGCAGGTGGCCTCCCCCTGCAGCGAATCCGCGAACAGTTCCATGAAACGTCGCAGGTCCGCGGGAGAATCGCTGGGCGACTCGCACTCCACCAGCGTCTGAATAAAACTCGTAATGCCTTCTGACCCTATCGACATATATTCCCTGGCTGAACCATTTTTAATCACCCGGTTGCACACTCTGTCTTGACACGGATAGTCTGTCAATCCCATGATGAGGTAGCGAGAATCAATTATCGCCGGGGCTGTCTGTCAGCTCGGACAAGGAACAGATCCATGAAATTCAAACTTCGTAATCTCATTTCAGCTGGCCTCATCTGCGGCGCGGCCATCTCTCTGCCCGCCGGAGCCTTTGCTGCCGATGCGGCCGCCGGCGCAGCCGTTTATGCCAAGTGCAAGAGCTGCCACGGCCCCAAAGGGGAAGGGAATCCCGCCATTGCCAAGGCAATGGGCGTGACCATTAAACCGCTCGCCGACGCCAGCGACGATGCCATCAAGGGCGCGGTCGCAAAGGGCGCCGGGAAGATGAAACCGATCGCCGGCGTGGCGGGCGCGGATCTCGACAATCTGATCGCCTACATTCACTCCCTCAAATAGTAGAGAAATCCGGCACCGAACAAAAACGGCCCGCGCTGTGTGAGCAGCGCGGGCCGTTTTTTATGGCGTCTACCGGAACAGCGCCACCAGATCCACCCCGGACCTCGCCGGCGCCGCCTTCGCGACGATCACCGGTTGCGGCCCCTGATTCTGCGCGATCTTGTTCACATGGCACTCCGAACACGTGTTCTGGAACGTATGGCACGTCAGGCATGACCGCACGTCGAGTTGCGCCGGCAGTGCGTGTCCGCCGGCCTTGAACAGCGGCAGCGGCTGATGGCTCCTCGGCAGTTCATTGTGACAGTCGCTGCAGTAGGCGGCCGTGTGGCAGGTCGCGCATTCCGTTCTGTCGAGCGCGGCGTATTTTCCGTGCAGATCGTCTTTCCAGCGGGACGTATGGTTCACCGGACGCATCACCTGATGGCAACCGTCGCACTGCACTTTGGCCGTGACCGACGGCGTCACGTTCAGATGGCAAACGGCGCATTTTGCATTCGGCGCCGCCGCCTCCGAAGCGTGCTCCCGGCGGAACGCTTCCGTATGGAAATCCGGCTTCACGTTGCGCGTGTGGCTGTTCGGCACGGCCGTCGCCGCCACCGTATCGGAGTGGCACGTCTGGCAGTTCCCCATCCGGAACTTCGCGTTCACGGCCCTCGCCGAATCGTGACACTGCACGCAATCGAGCATCTTCGGCAGGGACAGAGTCGTCACGCTCGTGCTGTGCGGAATCTCGTAATGGCACGTCGTGCAGTTCACTCCGAACTGCTCTTTCGCCTTGAAATGCGGCAGGTGCGAGAAGGAGATGTTGATGTATTTGCCGTTCACCGTCTGCCGGCCATTGGCAAAACGCCGGGCCTCGGTGAAGCCGGGGTTCTCAATTTCCTCCGGCGTATGGCATCCCCTGCAATCCTCGGCCGTCAGGGCGGCCGTCAACTGCGGTTTCATGCCGGGTTTGGCATGGCACGTCGCGCACTGCTCATGGCCCGGGAACGACGCGAAAACACCCTTGGCATCGAACTTATGGCAAAAGGTGCAGTCGGCCCGGAACCCGGTTTTCGCATCCACGCGCGCCTTCTGATCCACGTGTTTGGCGTGCGAGAACTCGAACAGCACCGCCCGCGTCCCCTGATATCTCGGAAAGGGCAGCAGATCTTCCGAACTGGTCGGCGGAAACGTCTTGTGGCACTGTTCGCAGACCACCGGCTTCAGCTCTTTGGTGAAATCGTCGCTGTGGCAGGTCATGCACTGGTCGTGCCCCGGCCGTTTCAGGGTGACCGAGCCTTCCTTCACCGCGACATGGCAGAGACCGCAATCGAGCGTGCCGCCCAGTTTGTCTTTATGGAAAGCATGCACGAAAAACTCGGGTTTCGCGGCGCCCGAGGGAGTCGCCGCGGGCTTTTGCGCCAACAGCGAACAGGCCGTAACGGCGAGAGACAGAAGGATCGTGGAACGTGACAAAGGATTTTTCATGGTCGCCTGGCTCAGTACTTCCAGTTCACGCCCAGCCGGAAAACCTGAGAATTCTTCAGATCCGGCCGGAACAGGTAAAAGTCGTTGTCCAGACTGTAGTCGAAGTAGGCGCGGGTTCGGCTGTCCAGCCGCACCCACGCACTGCCCAGCAGACCGCTCCGGTGCAGATTGTTGAGATAGAAAAACGCGTCCTGCATGCTGATGCGCCGGTAATAGACGCCCCCGCTCAGACTGTATTTGCCCTCGCCGAACGCCCGGCGGATTTCGCCCGTCAGATCCTTCACGCTCGTCTCGCCCGTCGAGCTCAGATTGTCCAGCGTCGTCACGCTGAGCGGACTCAGCCGGTCGGAATTCCGCTGGTGATACTCGAAAAACGTCTCGATCTTCCGGAACGGGAAGTACTGGCCGTTGAACCGGTAATCCTCGAATGAGGTGTCGTACGGCCCTTCGTTGATCCGGTTGTTCAGCCGTCGCACCACGAACGCCGCGCCGGCCCGCAGATTGCCCAGAATCTGCCGGTGGGCTTCCGCGTTGAGCTGCGAATACTGCGAAATGGGTCCCAGATACAGCCGGTACAGCGGATTCTTCGCCGCCAGATCTTTCACGTCGGACGTGTAATCGAACGTGTAGTCTTTATCCGTCAGTTTCTGAAAAAATCCGAACCGCAGCGTGTCCCGCCCGCTTCGGGAACTGTAGATCCCGAAAGCGTCGAAATCCACCGGAGCGCCGCCGTAAGCGCGCAGGGAAGAGCGCACTACCCAGCGGTCGTTCAGCCGCTTTCGCACGATCACCCGGTTCGACCCCTTGATATACCAGAGCGTCTCGAGTTCCACCGAAGTCGTCGGATTGATTTTAATATTCAGATTCGCTCCCCCGATGCCGCGCTGCCGCGGATCGGAAAAGAAAGAAAACCGCCGCCCCCCGAACAGGGTCAGATCGTAGCCGGGCTTATTGAAAGAAACCGATACGCCGTCGAAGGACGCCAGTTCCGCCCCGTAAACGTTCAGCCGCCCGAACTGCAGCGAACTGCCCGCCAGCGCGCCGTCGGTGGGCTTACTGTTGATCTCGACCGTGGCATCCAGAAACTCCCAGAGCCGGCTCCCGTACGACGTCTCCACCACGTTTTCGGCCGGCGATCCGATCCGAACCTTGTTGATGTCCTGCCGGTATCGCAGAGAGAAATGCGTGTTCACGCGGTCCGAGCCATAACCCCGCGTGCCCGTGCTGATAAAGGATTCCACCCGGTTCGACCCCGGCTGAAACGCCGCTGTCGACGGTATGCCCGCCGGATTGAACGTCCCGGTGTCCGGCGCATTGATCACGCCGGAATACGTCGGATTGCCCGTGAAATTCGTCTGGAACCGCTCGTAATTCGTCCGGGTCTCGAAGAAGAAGTGATTCAGGAAATCCCCGACATCGCTCGTCTTTGTCGTGCTTTGAACCGGAACCAGGGCGGGGTCGGCCGGCGCCGCGGCGATCGGCCCCGCGATCAGTTGGTCCCACGCTGCTCCGATGTCCTGCGGACGCTCCGCCGGTTTGGCCGTTTGCGCCTGCATGCCGCCGGCGGCCAAAAGAAGAGTCAAACAGAAACCGCTGGGACAAAAAACAGATAGTCGGGACATTCCGTGTCAGACCTTTTTACTCATACTGAATCTTCAGACCTATTTGTACAACACTGCGGCGCTTCTTCCAACTGTTCTGAGCAAAATGGAACGCTTTAATGACCTAACCGCGCGAGCCGCACTTTCGCCAGCTGGATTCGCCACGCATAAGTGTCGCTGTGCCACTGCGTCGCGTCCAGATAGGCCTGCAGTTCCTCCGCCTGTTTGGCCTGATTACCCTGTTCGGCGTAAATCTCCGACAGAGCCCAGTGAACGTGCGCGTTGTTCGCTTTGTCGCCCGTCAATGCTGTGTAATCGGCGGTAACGGGCGAAAGCTGTAGTTCTTTCTCATAGGCCTCGATCGCCTTTTCGAGAAACGCCTCTTTGGAGGCCGCGTCCGCCGCGTTCTTCGCCTTGACCTCCCAGGCCTCGGCGATCAGCGCATTCACGCCCAGCCGCAACGCGTCGATCTGCAGCACTTCCTCATAAAGGCCGATCGCCACGTCCGGCGTGTCTTCGATAATCAGGTGCGCCAGCCGCAGCCGCGGCGTGAACATGCACGGCGCCGGATTGACATTCGGCGAAACCGGCGGCGCCGTCCGGAAAATCTGACAGGTGCCGTTGCTCAGGCTGTTCATCGACAGAGCTTTCTGGTAATCCGCGATCGCCGCCGGAATGTCTTCCAGATCGTCCTGATTGTGAATGCCTCTCTGCACGAACTCCCACATGCTCGAAGGCGTCGTGATCTTCAGCAGATTCCAGTCCACCCGGCCTTCGAAATTGAACGGATTCCGGTTCAGATAATTCGGATTGTCCGCCTGATACGTCACGCCCGGAACGTAGGGTCCGTCGCCGGTCGTCACGGCTCCGGTCACACCCTGGGCGGCCGCCGAAACGGCCCCCCCCAGAATGAACAACGCAATCCTGACCATGTTCTGCATCTTCATTTCGCACCTGCCAGACTGACCGTCGTTTCCGAAGCAGCCAGGTTTCTATTCGTCTTCAGCAGTTGATCGATCGTCGCCTCCGTGACCAGTTGCTTATCCCCGCCCGGCCCGTTCGGCCCCGTCGTCTTCGCCAGATAGCGCACGAACACCGGCGGGAAGTGCTCATCGTGAACCACCGCCCGCACATGCAGCGGCGCTTTCAGCGTCACGCCCATCTCGTCCAGTTCCGCCTGCGTCGGCAGTGTGAACCGATAGCGGAACTGCCGCGGTACCAGCGGCTGCAGCGACCGGTAATTGTCCACCGTGTTCGCCGTCGCCGCGTTGAACGTCTCTTCGTAATGAGGCGTCTGCGCCACCAGCGGCTTGCCGTCCGCCCCGTTGCGCCCGATCTGCGTGCCCGGCAGGTAGATCACCGTCAGTTCGTTCCGGAACAGCACCAAACCCTGATCGATCCCCGAGTACACCCGGTCGTCCGGCCCGTTGTCCGGCCCCAGCTCGAACACCAGGTTCTTCGACCCGTTGTTCGTCGCCCCCGCCACGTAACTGCCCACCGGCACCGCGTGACCGCCATCCACAACCGCATGGATATGCTCGTTATCTTCATCGTCCAGGTTCCCGTCGGGCTTCATCTCCCCGGTGTCCGGATGCGGCTTATCCACCAGATAGCCGGACTGGTACAGCATAAAACCGTTATCGTCCGTCACCTGCAGCTGCACGTAGGCCGTCCGTTCCTGCGAGAACCCTGCCGGATACCGGTGCCCCGTCAGACTCACCGCGTCCAGACGCACCACCATCTCCTTGCCCAAAGCCGCCTGCGGATCCGTCTTCGCCACATCGATGCGCGCCGCGTTCTCCAGCAGCTTCTGCCGCCGCGTCGCCAGCGCCTTCGGTATCCCGTACTCGTCCACGCCCGGCTCGTACGGATCCGGATAATCCGCGCCAAGTCTCGCCTTCAGGTCCGCCGCGCTCAGAACCGGCACATCCGTGCCCGTAAAGTGGTGATCCACTACCGCCCTCTTCGGCAACTGGTACCCCTCGTCGGTCGAAATACCGGGCACCGCCGCATAGTTCTGGGCAAAAACACCCGGCGTCGCGCTCGTGATCTTCAGATTGCCCACCTGATAAGTGGAGTCGCCCCCGAAAGGAAACGTCGACATGTGGCAGTCCTGGCACCGCACTACTTTTCCGAACGGATTGTTCGTGCTGTTGTACGCCCCCGTCTGCCACTCCGTGCTCAGATTCTCCAGCCGGAAGAAGGGCAAGGACGGCGAATTGACGTTGTACTCGTAGTTCTGCAGATCGCCCGGGCCGCCGCCCGGCAGCCGGACATCGTGACACGCATTGCAGAAGGCCGAACTCCGGATAAAGGCGATTTTGCCCTGGTCGTTGCTCGAAACATGGAACTGATTCTTCGCGTTCACCGGGAACGGAAAGGGCCCGACTTTCTCGATCGAACTGTTAATCACCAGGCTCGTATTGGCGAAACTGTCCCGCTTAAAGCTGCGGTTCAGATCGGGCCCGCCCACATTGTGGCAGAAGTCGCAGCTGATCCCCGCCGTCGAAAGAGACGGCTTCGATCCGGCCGGCGGCGGTCCGCCGATCGTCTCCGGTAAAACCTGCTTCCCGGTTACCCCGTCGACAAAGTGATAGTCGCGCAAAGGCCGGAACAGGTCCGGGCGGAACGCCGCGCCGGTCGGAATTTCGGGAATTTCGCGCTTCGAGGGATCCTCCCCCAGACGCTCGACATTCGCCGCATGACAGGTGAAACAGAAACCCGCGCGCAACTGCAAACCGTCCTTCAGAACCGGAGTCGTGAACATGTTCGTGTTGAACGGCGAGCCGTCCGCCAGCTTCTTCGTGCTGTCGCCGTACACCGGTCGCAGCAGTCCGCCCGTGATCAGATTGGCCGAAGTCTCCAGCCCGTTGAACAGCGGACTCACGTTCCGGTAGCCCGATTTCACCGAACTGCGCAGCTCGTCGAACTGCCGCTGATGACACGGCAGACAGTTGGTGGGAGGTTGAATTTCCTGTGCCTTCAAAGGGACTTCCGGATTGTTCCGGACCCTGGTCTGTGCCGCCAGTCCCGCGGCGGTGATGGCCAGCGCGATAACAACTGCGTAACGTTTTTGCATCGTTTGATTCATCCGACTTCTAACAGTATGAGCCGATAGTTAGTAGTGATGTAAAGAGAAAAAACGTTTCTCCACACTCGTTTTTCTCTGGCCTTCCGTGGCCTTATCCTGGTACCCTGACATCAGTTGCACGTTAAAGGCGGTGGGTATGCTGTTCGACGATATGAGGGAAATCCAGCATCGGTTCGGGTATCTTCCCCCGGATCAGATGCTGGAACTATCGAAAAAACAGGAGATACCTCTATATAAGATCAACGGAGTCGCTGAGTTCTATCCCGAGTTCCGCCTCACGCCGCCTGCTCAGGCCGTCGTCGAAGTCTGCACCGATATGGCATGCCACCTCCGCGGCGCGGACACCTTGTGTTCCGATCTGGAACAGAAGTTCGCCAAAATGGGCAAACGCGCCGTCGAGATCCATCGCCGCTCCTGCCTCGGACAGTGCGACTCCGCCCCTGCCCTCACGCTGAATGAGGTGGTATTCCGGAACGTCTCAACGGAACTGGCCGAGACTCACATCCAGGCCAAACTCGCAAACATTGACCTGCCCGTTCCCGCCTTCGAACACCAACCCGTCACACTTCTGGCCGACCCCTATCGGGTCCGGAACGGCGAAAGCGTACCAGAACGGTATTCCGCCCTCCGCGCCCTCGTCGCCTCCCGGGATTTCGACGGTGTCATCACCACCCTCAAGGACGCCGGCCTCGGCGGCATGGGCGGTGCGGGCTTCCCCACCAGCATCAAGTGGGATGTGGTCAAAAAGGCGCGCGGCGACGAAAAGTATCTGGTCTGTAACGCCGACGAAAGCGAGCCCGGCACCATCAAGGATCGCTTCATCATGACCCACCTGCCCCACCTGGTCATTGAGGGCATGATCGTCGGTGCTCTCGTCTGCGGCGCCAAAAAGGGCTTCCTCTACATTCGGCATGAGTACAAGGAGCAGGAAGCCATCCTCCGCGCCGAAATCGACCAGTGCCGCCGCGACGGTCTCCTCGGCGAGAGTATCCTCGGCACCGATCTCTCGTTTCACCTCGACATCTTCGTCAGTCCCGGCGGCTACATCTGCGGCGAAGGCAGCGCGCAGCTCGAAGCCATTGAAGGCAAACGCGCCGAGCCCCGTAACAAACCGCCGAATTCCGCCACTGTAGGTTTGTGGGGTAAACCGACGGCTCTGAACAATGTCGAAACATTCGCCAACGTCCCGCAGATTCTCGCCAACGGCGTGGCCTGGTTTAAAGCCCAGGGCCGCGACGGCGCCGCCGGCCTCAAGTTTATCGGCGTCTCCGGCGATGTCCAGCGCCCCGGCGCCTTCGAGATCCCCATGGGCATTCCCGTCTCCGAAGCCATCCTCGGCCTCGCGGGCGGCCCCGCCCCCGGCCGCACCGTGAAAGCCTTCTCTCCCTCCGGCGCCGCCTCCGGTTTTATCCCGTTCGACAAGTTCCGGGATACCCATCTCGATTTCAAGTCCATGCGCGCCGCCGGCACCATGCTCGGCTCCGGCGCTATCGTCGTCGTCGACGACTCCCGCTGCATCCTCGACATGACCCTCAACGCCATCATCTTTTTCCGCAATGAGTCCTGCGGAAAATGTGTGCCCTGCCGTGTCGGTTCGCAAAAACTTGTGGATATCCTCGTCGGCTGGACCCGCGGCAAAGGCGCGCCCTCCGACCTGCAACTCGTCGCCGACCTCGCCGAAACCATGGAGCAAACTTCCATCTGCGGCCTCGGCCAGTTCGTGCCTTACCCCATCACCACCGCCTTCAAACACTTTCGCGAAGAGATCGACGCCCACGTTCTTCATAAAAACTGCCCGGCCGGCGTCTGCCCCATCGCCTCTGCCCGGGCACAAGGACAAGCCGTTTGATGAAGACTCTTGAACTCACCATCGACGACAAACCGGTAACAGTCGAGGAAGGGACCTCCGTTTTCGATGCCGCCCGCCTGCACGGCATCGCCATCCCCGTCCTGTGTCACGCCCAGAACGAACGGCCCATCGGCGTCTGCCGCGTCTGCACGGTGGATTGCGGCGACAAAGTCCTGCAGGCTTCCTGCGTTCGCCCCGCCGAAAACGGGATGAAGGTCTTCACCGCCAGCGACAAGGTGAAGAAACACCGCCGCATGATCCTCGAACTGCTCCTTTCGGATCACCCGAGCCCCTGCGCCCGCCAGCGCGTCAGCGGCGATTGCGAACTGGAAACCCAGGCCGCCGCCGAAGGCATCGTCGCCCCCCGCTTCAGCAAACGCGTCTCGCCCCGCGGCCAGGACGACTCTTCTCTCGTCATCTCCGTCGACCACGAAGCCTGTATTCTCTGCGATCGCTGCATCCGGGGCTGCGACGAAATTCGCCAGAACAACGTCCTCGGCCGCGGCGGCAAAGGCTACAACGCGGGTATCGCCTTCGATCTGAACCGTCCCATGGGGAACTCGTCCTGCGTCAGTTGCGGCGAGTGCATGGTCTCCTGCCCCACCGGCGCCCTCACGAACAAAAGCGTGGTCCGCACCGTGCTTCCCGGCGGCGATCCCGTCGGCGTCGAAGAGCTCAAAACCCTGCCCTTCTTTCAGAAGGTCTCCGGAACTTTCCTCGATCTCAACAAGAACGCCGTCATCCGCCGTCACTTCAAAGCCGGTGAAGTCATCTGCCGCGAAGGCGACTACGGTTCCACCGCCTTCTACATCCTCGAAGGCGAGGTCGAAGTCTTCCTCTCCTCCATGTCTTCGAAAAAGGAGACGGCCAAAGAGGCTCCCAGCCTCTTTGAAATGTTCGCGCACGTCTTCTCGCCCAAAAAGAAGCCTGGCTCCCCGGCACAAAACGGCGGTAATATCCCCATCGACTCCGTCGTCGATCTCTCGCTCGACAACCCCGTCGCCCGCCTGGGTCAGGGCGACATCTTCGGCGAGATGACCTGCATGAACCTCTACCCGCGCTCGGCCACCGTCCGCGCGAAGACCGATTGCGTCATGCTCGAAATGCTCCGCAACGTCCTCGACGTCATCCAGCGGAACAAAACCCTGCGCGCCGAAATCGAGAAGAACTACCGCAAGCGCGCCCTCGAAGACCACCTCCGGACCGTCTCCGTCTTCTCCTCCCTCAGCCCGGAATTCATCGAGAATCTCTCGCGGCGCGTCGAACTCGTCCGTTACTCCCGCGGCGAGGTTCTCTGCCGGCAGGGCGAAACCGCGCGCTACTTCTTCCTCGTGCGCATCGGTTTCGTCAAGATGGTGGAAGAGCACGCCGGAGGCGACCTCGTGCTCGCCTACCAGGGCAAAGGCGGCCATTTCGGCGAGATCGGCCTCATTCTGCGCGGTACCTATGCGTTTACCGTCACCGCGCTCGATAACGTCGAAGTCGTTCGCATCGACGCCGAAGCGTTTCAGGAAATGCTCGCCGGCTTCCCCGATATCGCGTTCAATCTGAAGAAGGTGGCCACCGAGCGCGAACTCCACAACCAGCGCCACTCGGCCGCCGTCTCCGCCATGTCGCTCGAGAAATTCCTCGGCCAGGGCCTGATGGAAGCCAACAGCCTTCTCGTCATCGATCTGGAGAAGTGTACCCGCTGCGACCAGTGCGTCCGCGCCTGTTCCGACGCCCACGAAGGCGTCACCCGCCTCGTCCGCGAAGGTCTGCGCTTCGATAAATACCTGGTGCCCACCTCCTGCCGCCACTGCCGCGACCCGCTCTGCATGATTGGCTGCCCGGTCGGCGCCATCCGCCGCCGCAACTCCCTCGAAACCGTGATTGAAGATTGGTGCGTCGGCTGCGGTCTCTGCGCCCGGAACTGCCCCTTCGGGAACATCACCATGCACGCGGTCCCGGAAACCGGCGCGCCCAAAGCCGCACTCGCCAAACGCAAAGCCACGTCCTGCGATCTCTGTCAGAATCTTCCCGAGCCCAGTTGTGTCTACGCCTGCCCGCACGACGCGGCCAAACGCGTCGATCCCAACGACTTCTTCCGGGACCTGATCAGTCCCTCGATCGACTCCGGTCCGTTCGCCGCTCCGGACGTTCCTCACGGAGGCCGGCGCTAAGCCATGCGAATCGATCAGTCCCACCGCCCCTGGGCCGTCGCGACGGTTTCTATTCTGCTCGTTGCCCTTCTGGCCTACATCCCTTACCAGCTCTTCTACCCCGGCGGACCCGCGGGGAACACCTGGCCCGGCCTCTGTTACGGAGTGCTCGGCTACGGCATGATGCTCTTCGCCGGTCTGCTGGGCGCGCGCAAGCGTGTGCCCCTCTGGCGCATCGGCCGCGCTCAGGTCTGGATGCGCGGCCATCTCTGGCTCGGCGCCCTCAGCCTGCCCATCCTCCTGCTGCACGCCGGTTTCCGTGCCCGGGGTCCCCTGACCCTGGTTCTGGCCATCCTCCTGACCGTTGTCGTCCTCAGCGGCATCACCGGCGCTCTTCTGCAGCACTTCATTCCCAAACGCATGACGCAGGTCGTCCATCTCGAAACCATCTATGAGCAGATCCCGCACGTCCGCGAAATGCTCTTCGAGGAGGCCGGCGCCATCGTCGATTCCCTTTGCGCCGTTCCCGCAAATCTCCCCGCCGTCGCGAGCCACTCCACGCCCGCAGCCGTCGCGGTGGCGGAAGATTCCCCGTCGGACCTGACCGAAGTCCAGCGCGCCAACCTGCTGCACGTCTACCGCTCCGGCATGGTGCCTTTCCTCCGCGATCCCGAAGGCAACCGCTCTTCCCCCCTTTCCAGTCGCGCGAAAGCGAGCGCGTGGTTCGACGCTCTGCGCCGCCAGTCGCCTCCTTCCGTCCACGAAGCCCTCTCCGACCTCGAAAGCATCTTCGAAGAGGAACGCCAGCTGATCATCCAGCGCAAGCTGTATCTGCTGCTGCACGGCTGGCTGCTCGTGCACGTTCCTCTTTCCGTCACCCTGCTCGTGCTGGGCGGTATTCACGCCTTCGTCGCGATCCACTACTAAAGGCAACTCCGGAACCATGGCACGCATCCGAACGACGAAAAATCTGGGCCAGAGGGTGGATCGGACCTACCTGAAACGGCTCTATCCCATCCCCCTGTGGCGGCGGATCCTCACCGTCGCCGGGGTTCTCGTGGCCCTTCTCTGGCTCGGGATCTACGCGGTTGCCCGCAACCAGACGCCGTACACCTCGGGCGCGCTGACGCCCGCTCACGCTTTTCTCGGCAAGAAGTGCGCCGTCTGCCACGGCGACAGCGCCGGCATCGGCAAGAAGGTCGACGACCGCCAGTGCGCCGCCTGTCACGATGGCCCGGTCCACCAGGCCTCCGCAACGTTCAATCCGGCCTGCGTCTCCTGCCATGTCGAACACCGCGGCGACGTCCGCCTGAGTGCCGGCATCGACGCGGGCTGTCTGCAGTGCCACGCGAATCTCCATACGAAAACCGGCGTCCCCGCGGTAGCCGCGAAAATCGACAGCTTCGCGAACCACCCGGAATTTGCGAAGAAGGCCTCGAGCAAAGATGCGACCGGCCTTCGTTTCAATCACCAGAAGCACGTCGGCGAACTCAGCCAGAAATGCGCGGACTGCCATGCCCCTGCCGAGACCGCTCAGCCCGCCTCGCAACACCTCTCGAAAGGCGGCGGCCGCGTATCCTCCCACGCGCTCATCACCATTCCCACCTATGCCGGGGTCTGTCTTCCCTGCCACGCGCTCACCATCGACGACAAGCTGACCGAACTCGCTCC
Source organism: uncultured Acidobacteriia bacterium (assembly GCA_903851195.1). Lineage (GTDB taxonomy): Bacteria > Acidobacteriota > Terriglobia > Bryobacterales > Bryobacteraceae > BOG-234. Next base: position 18,237 of record CAINNJ010000057.1, on the reverse strand, counting down.
GCACGACAAGCCCGAGGTGGTCCATCCGTTCGTCCAGGCTCAGTTCACGCAGTACATCGCCGCCCATCCCGGCGATCTGGGTAAGGACGGCGCGCCTGGCTCCGCCAAAGCCTGGGTCGATTTCAAAGTCGCCGCGGCGGAAAAGAAACTCCTCGAAGAGACCTGCACCCGCTGCCACACGTTCACCGCCCCGCAAGGCTTCGCTACAGCCGCCGTCACACCCACCGCCATACCGGCCCGCTGGTTTACGAAGGGATCCTTCGATCACTCCGCGCACAAAGAACTGACCTGCGCCTCCTGCCACGCGAAAGCCGCCACCAGCACGGTTGCGGCGGACGTCCTGCTGCCCGGCATCGGCGTCTGCCGCCAGTGCCACGCGGCGGGCAGCGCCTCGGCCGGCGCCAGTTGCTCCACTTGCCACATCTATCACGACTGGTCGAAAGAGAAACCGGTGGAGGGCAAATACGTTATCGATCAGGTCTCCCGGCTCAACCCGTAAACCGGTCCGCGCCGCTCAGGCCCACCAGGTTTCCCCGGGAGCCAGGTGGGCCTTCACGGTATCGGGATTCAGATCCACCCCGAGCCCCGTCTTCGTCGTATTGACGCGAATAAATCCGTCCTGGATGTACGGGCCGTCCAGCACCAGCAACTGATCCATCCACCCGCCGGTTCCGGTCACCGTCTCGCACGTCATGTAGTCCCGGATCGACCCCGCCCACTGGCACGTCGCCCACGTATGCAGTTGACTCCCGGTGTTGTGCGTGGAGATCGGCAGCCCGAAGACATCCGCCATGTCCGCAATCCGCTTCGTCTCGAGGAACCCGCCGCTGTTCCGCAGATCGGGATTCAGAATATCCGCCCCCTGGTTCAGGATGAAATCCTTGAACCCCTGCCGCCGCTCCAGGTTCTCGCCCGTGCAGATCGGCACCCGCGAACTCGCCACCAGGCGCTTCCACGAATCCGTGTAGTCCACCGACAACGGATCCTCCAGCCACAGCGGCTTGATCGGCGCCACCGCCTCCGCGATCTGGATCGCCGTCCGCAGGTCATACTCCCAGTGGCAATGGACCATGATGTCGTGATCCCAGCCCACCGCCTCCCGGCAGTTCTCGAAGCCCTTGCCCAGCTGCATCACCTCTTTGGTGGACAGCGTGCGATTCCCCGTATCCCGGCCTTTGTCCTCGGCCTGACTGGTATGCGGAAAGCCGAACTTATGCGCCGTGAAGCCGCTCTTGTCCGCCTTCACCTTCGCCGCCCATTCCCGGCACGACGCCTTATCGAGCATGTTGCGCGGCGCCTCGTGATCGTAGACCCGCACCTTCTCCCGAAACTTCCCGCCCAGCAGCGTCGTGACGGGTTGCCCCAGCAGTTTACCCGCGAGATCCCACAACGCCATCTCGATGCCGCTGGCCGCGCGCATCAGGTTATGCGCCGAGCCATCCGTCCGCGTCCCGCTGAGACTCTTCCCGCCCTCCCCCATCGTCGTGTAGAGGGTGTCGATCTCCAGCGGATCCTTGCCCACCAGAAACGGCTTCAGTTCGAGGATCTGTTCCTTCGTCCCGATCGCCGGAGTCCCGTACGCCTCCGCGATCCCGTAAGTCCCGTCGTCCGCCGTGACCTTCACCAGCACGTACGTGCGAGGCCCCGTGAGCACCATGCACTGCACGTCGTGGATCTTGTATCTTTTCTTTTCCGCCGCCCACACCTTTTCCGGCGCCCATAAGGGCGCCCCTAACAAGGGCGAAGCAGCCAAAGCTCCCACGAATCCACGCCGGGACAACGGTCGAGTCATGCAAATCTCCCCGAGCCATTGTATGCGCCCGTCCAGCCGCTCTCAATTACGGAGTGACATTACAGCGTCACCCCGGCCTGCTTCAACGTATCCCCGATGATCTGCAGGGGATTCAGACCATCACCGCCCGACGGAGACGCGGAAGAATCTCCCTGTGCGTTCTGCGCCCGCAAAGCCGACAGGAGCGCACTCAAAGCCCCGCCGGCACTGCTGCCGGACGCCGCGCCCGAACTCCCGTCCCCGTCCGGATCCGCTCCCGCCGGGCGAGCGTGATGGTGGTGCCCGCCGCCGTGGCCCACCGCCTTCGCCAGATTCTGAATATCCGGCAACTGCCCCGTCTTCGAAGCATTCCCAAAGTCCGTCGCCAGTTGCGTCAGCCGGCTCGCCGCCGCCGTATTCCCCTGCGAAGTCGCCGTATTGGCCGCCGTCGTCAGGTTGGCCGCAATCTGCTGCGTCACCTGCTGATACTTCGCCGGGTCCGACTGCTGCAACTGTTGCAGCGTACTCAGCAACTTCGCCAGCGGCGATAACTGCGGGCTATCCGAAACCGGCCCGGCCGCTGCCACGCTGTTCCCGCCCGAACTCAGGCCCGAAACCACACCTGACAACCCGCCCGAAGCGACGGACGTCAAACCCGCGCCCTGCAGCGCCTGACTCAGAACCGACTGAAGAGAGATGCTCACAAACCTCTTATCGGCAGAGAGCCGCGAGAGTTTTAGTGAATTTCCGGCTCCGGCGTCGGAAGTTTCTGATCCAGAAAATCGAAATCGCAGCCCCGATGCGCCTGGGTCACCCGCTCGGCATAAAGAGCCATATAACCGCGCGCATACTTCGGCGCCGGCTTGACCCACGCGGCCCGCCGCGCCGCCAGTTCCTCATCCGGCACCAGCAGATCCAGCCGCCGCTTCTCCACGTCGAGCGAGATCAGATCGCCCTCCCGCACCAGCGCCAGCGGCCCGCCCACGAAACTCTCCGGCGACACATGCAGCACGCACGTCCCGTAAGCCGTCCCGCTCATCCGCGCGTCGGAAATCCGCACCATATCGCGCACCCCGGCCGGCAGCAGCTTCTTCGGAATCGGCAGCATTCCCCACTCCGGCATGCCCGGCCCGCCCAGCGGTCCCGCGTTCTGCAGCACCAGCACCGAATCCGCCGTCACATTCAGATCGTCCCGGTTAATCCGCGCGTCCATGTCGTTATAGTCTTTGAACACCACCGCCGGACCCGTGTGCCGCAGCAACGCCGGGCTCGCCGCGGAAGTCTTGATCACCGCTCCGTCCGGACACAGATTTCCGTACAGCACCGCCGTCCCGCCGCTCTCCACCAGCGCCTTCTCGCGCGGCCGGATGACCTCCGGATTCAGCACCCGCGCCCCCTCCAGATTCGCCCCCACCGTCGCCCCGTTCACGGTCAGGGCATCCAGGTGCAGCAGGTCTTTCATCTCACTCATCAGCGCCCGCAGTCCGCCCGCATAGAAGAAGTCCTCCATCAGGAATCGCCCCGAAGGCCGGATATCCGCCACCACCGGCACCCGCCGCGCAATCTCGTCGAACGTGTTCATTTCCAGCTTCAGCCCGCACCGCCCCGCCAGCGCCGCCAGATGAATGAACGCGTTCGTCGACCCCCCGATCGCCATATCCACCGCAATCGCGTTCTCAAACGACTGCAGCGTCAGAAAGTCCGACGGCTTCCAGTCGTCCCACACCATCTCGACCGCCCGCTCCCCGCAGTTTATCGCCATCCGCACATGGTTCGAATCGGTGGCCGGTATGGACGACGCGCCCGGCAGCGTAAAGCCCAGCGCCTCCGCCACCGCCGTCATCGTCGCCGCCGTGCCCATCGTCATGCAGAACCCGGGCGACCGCGCGATGCCGTTCTCGATACCGATCCAGTCGTCTTCCGTGATCGTGCCGGCGCAGCGCTCCGTCCAGAACTTCCACAGGTCGGTCCCGCTCCCCAGCGGCTGCCCGTTCCAGTTGCCGCGCAGCATCGGTCCGGCGGGCAGATAGATGGCCGGCAAATCCATGCTGATCGCGCCCATCAGCAGCCCCGGCGTTGTCTTGTCGCAGCCGCCCATCAGCACCGCGCCATCCACCGGCAAACTCCGCAGGGACTCTTCCGTGTCCATCGAGAGCAGATTTCTATACAGCATGGGACTCGGTTTCGCGTACGTCTCGCTGACGGAAAACGCGGGGATCTCCACCGGAAAGCCACCCGCCTTCCAGACGCCCTTCTTCACCGCCTCCGCGCGCTCCCGCAGATGCGCATGACACGGGTTGATCTCGCTCCAGGTGTTGACGATCGCGATCACCGGCCGCCCCGTGAAGTCCTCCTGCCGGAATCCCAGCTGTTTCATCCGCGACCGGTGGCTGAACCCCCGCATATTGTCCGGGCCGAACCAGCGAAAACTGCGGAGGTCTTCAGGTTTTTTCTTGTGCGACATGAGGATCCACCATCATATAGGTCCGCTCCCGGCGGCGGCGCCGCCTGCACCGGAACGGAATCTCTAACCAGATCGTCAAGTTGTGTCGTAAACTACAGGCACCGTGCCGTTCACCGGCCAGATCCTCTCCCCAACGCTGCGTGAGGTCCGTGGTTGCCTCCGGTTCTGAGTTCTCGCCGGCGTTCCGGCGCGCGAACCTTTGCCGTCCTGGCATTCCTTTTTGCCTGCCCGGTGACACGGGCGCAGGACTACCATTTCCGCTATCTCGGCGTCGCCGAAGGGCTCACCAATCTCGCGGTCCGGCAGATTTACCAGGACCGCACCGGCTTCGTCTGGGTCAGCACGGAAAACGGTCTGTTTCGTTTCGACGGCGAACGTTTCGAGGCCTTTGGCCCTTCCCAGGGAATTCCCGCCAACTCGGGCGTCGCCTTTGGAGATGCGCCGGACGGATCCCTGCTCGTCGGCGGGGATTTTGGTCTCTATAACCTCAATGGCAACCATTTCGAAAAACTTGCCCTCCGGCAAAAACCGAACGACGACGTGACCGTCAACTGGGCGCAGGGAATCCAGTCCGACGGGAAAGGCCACACGTTCGTCGGAGCCAGTTCCGGCCTCGTGCAACTCTCCCTCGAACCGGGCCGCAAGTCTTTCGCCGTTCGGCATCTGCCCCAGGTGCCCGGCACATCCGGCCCGGAAGCCTACGGCGTGTTCCCGGATGGTAACGCCCTCTGGTATGGCTGCGGCCTTCAACTCTGCCGGATGGACCAGAGCGGGACAACCGTGATGGGCGCGGACAGCGCTCTGCCCCAGGGAACCTGGCTGGTCATCCGCAAAGACGGCGCGGGCAATCTCTGGGTCCGGGGAAAAAACCTGGGGGTTTTCGAGCTGCCGCGAGGCCAAACCAGATTTCGACGACCGGACTCGCCCGTTCCACCCGAAACTCTGGCATCTGTTCCAATGGTCGATTCCGACGGGAGAATCCTGCTCCCCTCCTCGAAGGGACTGCTCATCCGGGACGAAACCGGCTGGCGAAAAATCGACGGCGCCTCCGGCCTCCACGGCACCGTTTACGCCGCCTTCGAGGATCGCCAGCAGTCTCTCTGGATCGGTCTCGCGGGCCGGGGCCTCGCTCGCTGGCAGGGCTACCGGGAATGGACGAGCTACACGGAGTCGAGCGGCCTGCCCAGCGATGTTGTCTATGAAGTTCTCCCCCGGCCGAACGGGTCGCTCTGCGCGGGTACCGAAGCGGGGTTGTTTTGCGGAACCCGGCAAAACTCCCGCATCGTCTGGAAGGGCATGCCCGGCCTCGTCGATTTCCCGGTTCACAGCGTGAGGCAGGCGCCCGGCGGGGATCTTTGGGTGGGCACCGAGACTCGCGGCATCGCCAGAGTTCATGCAGGCACCGGCGCGGTCGAGTGGTTTGACCAGTCGCGGGGCCTGACGAACATGTTCGCTTATACCGTCCGGCTCGACCGCAGGCAACAGGTGTGGGCCGCCACCGAAAAGGGCCTGTTTGTGGCCAAAGCTCCTTACCGCGCCTTTTCGCGGATTGAGGAGGTGCCCGCAACCCGCTTCTGGTCGATCGCGGAGGGCGCCGACGGCACGCTCTGGGCGGGCAGCGCCGAAGGTCTTTTCGTCAACGTGGACGGGCACTGGAACAAATACACACAGGCCGACGGCCTGAGTGGTCTGGCGGTGCTTGCCGTCTGCGTCGGCCCGGACGGGAAGGTCTGGGTTGGCTATCGCCACGGCGGCGGAATCGACCGTATTTCCCTGACGCCGAAAGGTCTGTCGGTCGAGAAGGGAATCCAGCGGGCAGGCACCAACGGACTCGTCTATTTCCTCGGCTTCGACGCGGCCGGAAAGCTCTGGGCCGGAACCGAGCGGGGCGTCGATATCTGGGATGGTGTCCGTTGGGGCCACTACGATACGAGTGACGGTCTGGCCTGGGACGACTGCAACCTGAACGCGTTCGCGGCGGAGGCGGACGGTACGGTCTGGATCGGCACCAGCGGCGGGCTCTCCCGTTTCCGGCCGCGTCCGCGCCCCGCGGCGCTCCTGCCTCTTCAGGTGTTCTTCACCCGGCTCGTGATGGGCCGCCTCGATCTCTCCGGGCAGTCGAATCCATCGGTCAACATCCAGTCCAATGCCCTCACGGCCCGCTACACGGCGCTCAATGCGCCGCGTCAAAGCGGGGTCGTCTTTCGCTATCGGCTGACGCCTGTCAATTCCGCCTGGCCGGTCAAATCCGCCTGGAAAGAAACCACGCAACGCGAACTGGAGTTTGCCGAACTGGCCCCGGGAAGCTATCGACTGGAGGTGGAAGCCCGCGATCTCGACGGCGTCTGGAACGGGGGGGCGGGCCAGTTCGCGTTCGAGATCCGGACACCGTGGTACCGCGCCTGGTGGTTCATCGCCGTTTGCGCTCTGGCGCCACTGCTCACAGCGGTGGCTATGCTGCGATTCCGCATGCTGGGCGCGGCGCGAAGGGAAAGCGAACTGGTGCGCCTCGTCGAAGAAAGGACGCAGGACCTGCGGCTGGCCAACGAAAACCTGCTGCGCCTGTCCTCCCTCGATCCCCTGACGGGTCTGGCGAACCGCCGCGTCTTCGACGAAACTCTGGGGGCGGAGTGCGCGCGCCTGGCCAGAGCCGGTTCCGCCGTTTCCCTGCTGCTGCTCGACGTGGACCATTTCAAGGCCCTCAACGATTCGCTGGGTCATCAGCAGGGCGACCTCTGCCTGGCGCGGGTCGCCGCGGAACTCAACCGTCTCGCCCGTCGTCAGGTGGACCTCGCGGCGCGTTACGGCGGGGAAGAATTCGCTCTGATCCTTCCGGAAACCGACTTCGACGGCGCGGCACGTCTCGCGTAGGCCGCGCGTCTGGCCATCGCCGATCTCCGGCTGCCGCACCCGGCGTCCCCGGTGGCGCCTTACCTCACGATCAGCGTCGGCTTCTCCACGGCGACGGGGGAACGCGACGCGCAGCCCGATGCGCTGATCGCCGCCGCCGACCATGCGCTCTACCGGGCGAAACGGAACGGACGGAATCGGGTCGAGCCCCTGCGCGAAATCGCCAGCGCCGCGTTCTGAGACGGCACCCGCCTCACGCCCACCCCTTTTGCTAAGCTCGAATTTCATCTCATGGCTAAACTTTCCATCAAAGATCTCGACCTTTCCGGCAAGCGCGTCTTCATCCGCGTGGATTTCAATGTGCCCCTCGCCAACGCGGGCCAGGAGATCACCAGCGACAAGCGCATCCGCGCGTCTCTCCCCACCATCAATTACGCTCTCGAACAGGGCGCGGGCGTGATTCTCGCTTCGCATCTCGGCCGCCCGAAGGGCAAGCCCAATGCCGAAATGAGCATGAAGCCGATCGCCGCGAAACTGCAGGAACTGCTCGGCAAGCCCGTGAAACTCGCGCCGGATTGCGTCGGCCCCGAAGTGGAAGCCATGCTCCCCCAACCGGGTGAAGTGCTGCTCCTCGAGAACCTGCGTTTCCACGCCGAGGAAGAAGCCAACGACCCGGCGTTCTCCGAAAAGCTCGCGAAACTCTGTGACGTTTACGTGAACGATGCGTTCGGTTCGGCCCACCGCGCCCATGCGTCCACGGTCGGCATGATCCAATATGTCAGCCAGGCGGCCGCCGGACTTCTGATGGACCAGGAGCTGAAGTATCTCGGCATGGCCACCACCACGCCGGAACGTCCCTGCGTGGCTATCCTTGGCGGGGCGAAAGTGTCCGACAAGATCGAGGTGATCGAGAACCTCGCGAAGGTCGTGGATAAGGTTCTGATCGGCGGCGCCATGGCCTATACGTTCCTGAAGTCGCAGGGCCACGCGACGGGCAAATCTCTGGTCGAGGACGACAAGGTCGAACTCGCCGCCAGACTGCTCGCTGAATACGGCGACAAACTGGTTCTGCCTGTGGATCACGTCGTTTCGGCCGAGTTCAAGGCGGGCGCCGAGCACGAGACCGTCACGGAGATTCCCGCCGACAAGATGGCGCTCGATATCGGCGAGAAGACGATCGCCGAGTACGAAGGCATCATCGCTTCCGCGAAGACCATCATCTGGAACGGCCCGATGGGCGTGTTCGAGATGCCGCCCTTCGACCACGGGACCGTGTCGCTCGCCAAAGCCGTGGCGGCTTCCGGGGCCATTTCCGTGGTGGGCGGCGGCGATTCCGAGAAGGCGATCAAGAGCGCCGGCGTCACCAGCAAGATCACGCACGTCTCCACGGGTGGCGGCGCGTCGCTCGAATTCCTGTCCGGCATCGAACTGCCCGGCGTCGCCGCCCTCACCGATAAGTAGTGCGATAGAGTATTGCGCATGAGCAGAAAGATCGCCGGCGTTCTCCTGCTGGCAGCATGCGCCTCCGCTTCCGCGCAGGTGGCCACCCTGACGCGCGAACAACTGATGAAGTACACCGAGAGCTGGAAGGGGGAGCGCTTCCCCGACGGCCGGCCCACGGTGGATGAGAAGTCGATGAAGAAGATGGACGGCCTCTCCGCCGAGGAGATCTGGGCCGTCCTTCCGGGTGAGGGTTACAAGAATCAGTACGAAGGCGATTTCCGCATTCTCCACCCGGAGAAGAAGCTCATCGGCCGCGCCTTCACGGTTCAGTTCATGCCCACCCGGCCCGACATCAAAGGACCCAACGAGGCCGACGCGAAAGCGAAGGGCCTGCGCGACAACGGCAATCAGCGGGCGCTCGACATGTTGCAGGAAGGCGACGTCCTGGTGGCCGATATCTTCGGCAAAATCGAGGGCGGCACGCTGGTGGGCGACAACCTGGCCACGTATATCAATGCGGTGACGCATCGCGGCATGGTGGTGGATGGCGCGATCCGCGATCTCGATGGCATCTTCCCGCTCGACATGGGCGCTTACTTCCGCGGCGTTCATCCCACGCCGATCTCGCAGGAAGTGATGATCACCGGCATCAATGTTCCGATCCGCATCGGGCAGGCGACCGTGCTGCCTGGCGACGTTGTTTTCGGCGACCGCGAAGGCGTCTACTTCGTGCCGCCGCATCTGGTGCAGAAGATCCTCACCAACTCGGAAACGCTGCATATCCACGACGACTGGACGCAGGACAAGTTCCTTCACGAGACCAGTAAGTACAAGTCGAGCGATATTTACACCACGCCCCGGGATCCCGCGCTGAAGAAGGAATACCAGGAGTATCTGAAGAAGAAGCTCGACGAACTGCACGCCAAAGAAGGCAAGCAATAGTCTCCCTGGCCCGATGCCTGCGTAGTAAGGTAAAGGGAAACCGATGGCGACGCTTTCAAAGAGGAGTGGGTGCAGGCTGAGCGCATAAAACTGCTGGTCGTCGAAGACAATCCCGCGGACCGGGAACTGTATCGGCTCTCGCTCCTGAGCACGCCCGGGCGCAAGTATGAACTGATCGAGGCGGAGAACGGCCGCAAGGGTCTCGAACTCTGCCGGCAGATCAATCCCGACTGCCTTCTGCTCGACTTCATGATGCCGGATATGACGGGCCTCGAGTTCCTGCTCGCGGCCCGCAATCAGGGCGGAACTCTGCCCTGTCCGATTGTCATGCTCACGGGGATTTCCAGCGAGCGCGTCGCCGTGCAGGCGATGAAACTCGGCGCTACCGACTACGTCGCCAAGAGCGAGACGGTCGGCGATATTCTCGATCACGCGATCTCCGCCGCCATTGGAAAGCACCGGTTGCAGCAGCAGTTCGAACAGGGCCAGATTGCGCTCGCGGCCCGCGAACGGCTCTATCACACGCTGCTCGAAGCGATGCCGCAGCTGGTGTGGACATCCGACAACGACGGCAAACTGGAGCACGTCAACCGGCGCTGGGTGGAGTACACCGGCCTGACGCCCGGCTCCCACCGGAACTGGCAGGAACTGCTGCATCCGGACGACTTCGAGCGCTCCCGCGATCTCTGGGACCTCGCCGTGGCGCAGCACACGGTGTTCGAAGTGGAGCACCGTCTGCGGCGCGCGAGCGACGGGGCGTATCGGTGGCATCTGGCGCGCGCGGTCCCCATGGAGTATGAGGGCGGTCTGGTCAAGTGGCTCGGCACGTCGACGGACGTCGAGAACCAGAAGGAGGCCGAGCGGGCGCTGCAGCAACGGCAGAAGTGGGAAAGCATCGGACTGCTGGCGGGCGGTATCGCGCATGACTTCAATAACCTCCTTGTCGGGATTCTGGGCGGCGCCAGTTATGTCGCGGACGTGTTGCCGCCGGAGCATCCCACGCAGGCGATGCTGACGAGCGTCATGCAGGCCAGCGAGCGAGCCGCTCATCTGACGCGGCAGATGCTCGCTTACGCGGGGAAAGGCCGGTTCCACGTGGAGCCGGTGGATCTGGCCGCGCTGGTGCCGCAGACCTGTGAACTGATCCGGGCGTCCGTGCCCCGGAACGTGGACATCCATCTGGATCTGCCGGGCGATCTGCCCCGGGTGCACACCGATTCCGGCCAGATGCAGCAGGTGGTGATGAACCTGATCTTCAACGGCGTGGAGGCGATTCCGGAGAACCGCGGCGGCAGCGTGGTGGTGCGCGCCTACCGCAGCGAGGACGCCGGTTCGTACGTGGTACTCGACGTTCAGGACAACGGCTCGGGCATGGACGACGAGACCAAAGCCCGGATCTTCGATCCTTTCTTTACCACCAAGTTCACCGGACGCGGCCTTGGTCTGGCGGCCGTCCAGGGCATCGTGCGAAGCAGCGGCGGCTTCATTACGGTCGACAGCGTACCGGGGAAGGGCAGCACCTTCCGGGTCTTCCTGCCGCTTGCGGCGGCGGTGGCCGGGCCCGAGCGGACGGCCGGTTCGCGCCGCGTGACGGCGGCGGCGAGCGAGGGGATCGGCGGGACGGTGCTGATCATCGACGACGAGCAGCTCGTCCTGGAGATCGTCCGGGTGACGCTGGAGCGTGCCGGGGTCCGGGTTCTCTGCGCGCCGGACGGCGAGACAGGACTCGCCATCCTCCGGGAACAGGCGGGCGGGATCTCGCTCGTGCTGCTCGATCTGGGCATGCCCGGCATGAACGGCCGGGAGGTGCTGGCGCGCATGCGCAACGCCGGGTTCACGGTGCCGGTGGTCATCTGCAGCGGCTACAGTGAGCAGGAAGTGTATCGGCAACTCGACTCGTTCGAGATCGCCGGCCTGGTGTCGAAGCCGTTCACCTCCGCGCACCTCGCGAACCGCGTCAAGGCGGTGCTGGACTCGCTGCCGGTCAGGTAATCTAACAGCTTGGACCGCTTACAACTGGTACTCCTTCCCGGGCTGCTTTGCGACGAGACGGTATGGCAACCGCAGATCGCCGGGCTGCGCGACACCGCCGAATGCCGTGTCGCCGACTACGGGGCGCTCGACTCGATCCGCGACATGGCGGAACTGGTGCTGCGGGACGCGCCGGAGCGGTTCGCGCTGGCCGGGCACTCGATGGGCGGGCGAGTGGCGCTCGAAGTCTACCGGACGGCGCCGGAGCGGGTGTCGCATCTCGCGCTCTTCGATACGGCCTGTACGCCGCGGGTTCCGGGGGAAGAGAAGGGCCGGTATGCGTTGCTTGAGATCGCGCGGCGCGACGGCATGCGCGCGATGGGAATGCAGTGGCTGCCTCCGATGCTGCAGCCGGGGCGGATGGACGACGCGGAACTAGTCGAGACCATCCTGCGCATGTTCGAGCGCAAGAGTCCGGCCATTCAGGAAGCGCAGATCACGGCGCTGCTGAACCGTCCGGACGCCCGGGACGTGGTCGCCGGCGTGCGGTGTCCGGCGCTGCTGCTGACGGGGGAGCAGGACGGGTGGAGTCCGCCGGCGGTGCATCGGGCGATGTCCGAGGCCATTCCGGGGAGCACGCTGGCGGTGATTCCGGAGTGCGGGCACATGGCGACGATGGAGCGCCCGGAAGCGGTCACCGCAGCCATGCGCGCGTGGCTGATGTCAAAGAGCTGAGGACGGATTGCCGGTCCGGTCCGATGAGCACCAACCGCCAGGGACAGACGACGGGCGGATTGGCGTCCAGTACGATGTCCGGCAACCCCCCGTGGCGGGCCAGACGCGTGAGCAGGATCTTCTCATCCCGCACTAAGTGCATTACAGGGAAGCCCGGCAGCGGGACTTCCGCGAGGGCGACCCAGCCGACGCCGGGTTGCTCGGTGACGAAGGGGAGTTGCAGGTCCGCCTTCGGGTCGTGTGGGAGGTCGAACTCCGTCGCTTCGTCGGCGACGAAGACGCGTTCCATGCCGGCGGCGCGGCCGATGACGTAGCGGAAGGCGACGCCTTCGTTGGAGACGCGGACCTCGACATCGAGGCGGCGTCCGAGGGAGCCGTTCTGCATATAACGACCGGTGAACGACTGGTAATCGGAACCCTGCGTGCGGGCTTCCGAGAGAAGGCCGACGGTCTCGCCCAGGAGAGGCTCCTGTTCGTAGATATCGAGGCCGAGGTACGAGGTGTCGATCAACACCTTACCCTTCACGCGCACCTGATAAGCGAGGCGCGAAAGGTTGCTTTCGGGCTGTCCATTGATGAACAGGTGGAACTCGATACTGCCATCCGGAGACGCCACGCGGCGTTCGTCCTGAGCGAACGCCGCGTGGGTAACCAGAAGGTGGGTGACCAGAAGAATGAGAGCGGCTGCGAGCCGCATTACGCGAGCGTGAAGCCGGACTTGGAGAACGGCAGCGAGCGGACGCGTTTGCCGGTGGCGCTGAAGATGGCGTTGGCGACGGCGGGCAGGATCGGCGGGAGAGCCGGTTCGCCGATGCCGGTCGGGGAGAACGTGGACTTCAGGTAGTGGATGTCGATCTCGGGCGGCGTTTGGGCCAGCCGGACCATGCCGTGTTTGTCGTAGTTGGTCTGGACGACGCGGCCCTTTTCGACCGTGATCTCCTGGGAGAACATTTCGGAGATGCCGTCGACCACGGCGCCCTGGGAGAGGTTCTCGGCGCCGCTGGGGTTGATGATCTGGCTGCCGACGTCGCCGACGACCCAGACCTTCTCAATGCGGACCTTGTTGGCGGCGTCCACCTTCACCTGCGCGACTTCGGCGAAGTAGCCCTGGTGGCTGAAGTGGAAGCCGATGCCGAGGGCCGAGCCCTTCGGAAGAGTGGTTTTGCCCCAGCCGGAGCGTTCGGCGACGAGTTTGACGACGCTCTTCATGCGGTCGGGGTTGAGTCCGGGAGGCGCGAAGCCGCCCCGTCCACCACCGCCGGCGGGAGGCGCGGGCTGGGGGATGGCGGAATCTAGCAGTTCGAGGCGGAAGGCCACGGGGTCTTTGCCGGCGGCGTGCGCGAGTTCATCGATGAAGGACTGGATGACGAAGGCGAACGCGTTGCTGGAGGGGGCGCGGAGGGCGCCGGTCCGGATGCCCAAGGGCTGGACGGAGGCCTGCAGGGAGTAGTTGGGGACGAAGCGCTGGGGGAATTCCGTCGGTCCCATGGCGGCGGACTGAGCGAAGGTATCGCCGACTCCGAAGCTGACGAAGTGGTTCTTCCAGGCAACGATTTTGCCGTTGGCGTCGACGCCGGCCTGGAGGTGCTGCCAGCCGCCGGGACGGTAGTAATCGTGGGTCATGTCGTCTTCGCGGCTCCAGAGGAGCTTCACGGGGACGCCGGCCTGTTTGGCGATGTAGGCCGCTTCCACCATATAGTCGTTGGTGAGCCGCCGGCCGAAGCCGCCGCCGCCGCGGACCATGTGCACCTTCACGTCCTTCGTGGTGATGCCGAGGGTGTCGGCAACGAGCTGACGGCCGCCGCCGGGGGTCTGGCTGTTGGTCCAGAGCTCGACTTTGCCGTCTTTGAAGATAGCGGTGCAGTTCTGGGGTTCGAGCGGGGCGTGGGCGATGTGCGGATAGGAGTAGGTCGCTTCGACAACCTTCGCGGCGCTCTTGAGGGCGCCTTCGGCATCGCCATCGTTACGGAGGGAGCGCTGGGGTGTGCCGGCGATCATCTCGGCGGCTTTGGCGGCGTGGGCGGTGCTGGAGTCGGTGGCGCGGGGACCTTCCTCCCACTTCACGACGAGCTTTTTGCGCGCGGACTGGGCATGCCACCAGGTTTCGCCGAGGATGGCGATGCCGTTTTCGAGGCCGGGATCGCGGGGGATGACGGGGTCGGTGACGGGCGGGCGTTCGATGACGAACGCCTGCTTGATGCCGGGCATCTTTTTGATGTCTTCGATGTTGCTGGAGACGACTTTGCCGCCGAAGACGCCGCACTTTTCGAAGACGGCGTAGAGCATGCCGGGCGTGGTGACGTCGATGCCGAAGATCGGCTTGCCGAGGACGATCTGGTGGAGATCATAGGCCTGGTGGGAGGTGCCGATGATCTTGTATTCGGACGGATCTTTGAGTTTGAGGGTGGAGAAGTCCGGGGTCGGCATGCCCACGAGTTTCGGGGCGAGTTCGCCATAGGTGATGCTCTTGTTCGAAGACGCGTGGAGGACTTTGCCGGAGCTGGTGGTGAGTTCCGAGGCGGGGACGTTCCACGATTTGGCGGCGGCGGAGACGAACATGGCGCGGCCGGCGGCGCCGACCTGGCGCATGGGATTCCAGTTGTTGGGCGTCGCGGTGCTGCCGCCGGCGGACTGGCCGACGTATTTGGTGTCGTCGAAATCGGCCTGTTCGAGGCGGACGTTCTTCCAGTCGACGTCGAGTTCGTCGGCAATCATCATGGGGAGCATGTTGCGGACGCCCTGGCCGACTTCGGGGTTCTTGGAAACGATGGTGACGATGTTATTGGGCGCTACGGTGATGAAGGCGCTGACCTGGGGGGGCGGGGCAGGGGCTCCGCCGCGGCCCTGGGCGAGGAGTTCGGGGGCCTCAAAGCTGAGGAGGACTCCGCCACCGGCGGCTGCGCTGACCTTGAGGAAAGAACGGCGATTGAGTTGAGTTTTCATGGGTGCGTCTCCTTTTCCCTGGGGCTATTCTTTGCTGGCGGTCTGCACGGTGCGGGCAGAGGCGCTGGTGGTGAGCTCGGCCGCTTTGTGGACGGCTTTGCGGATGCGGACATAGGTGCCGCAGCGGCAGAGGTTGCGGTTCATGGCGGCGTCGATATCTTTGTCGGTGGGTTTGGGGGTTTTGGCGAGCAGGGCGGCGGCGGACATCATCTGGCCGGCCTGGCAGTAACCGCACTGGGGCACGTCGATGTCCTGCCAGGCGATCTGGACGGGGTGGGTGCCGTCGGCGGAGAGTCCTTCGAGGGTGGTGACGGCCTGTGTGCCGACGGAGGACACAGGGGTGAGGCAGGCGTAGATCGCTTTGCCGTTGAGGTGGACGGTGCAGGCGGCACACTGGCCGACGCCGCATCCGTATTTAGTGCCTTTGAGGTCGAGGACATCGCGCAGGACCCACAGGAGGGGCATGTCACCCGGTACGTCGACCGTGCGGGTTTGCCCATTCACGTTCAGTTTGAAGGCCATCAGTTTCGCTCCGTTAACAAATATATATCGAAACGCACGCGGCGAATCGGGGGTGGTCGGGATAGTTTTGGCTTTTGGGGGGCCGGACCTAGTATATCTGTCTCCCGGGGTTGGGGCGTCAGGCAGCGCGTTGGAGCAGGGGAGCGGCCTGGCCGCGGGATTTGAGGGGTGGTTCGGGGTTTCGGGCGCGGTGGAGGCGGCGGTGGCGGTCGAGTTTTTGGAGGAAGTCGGGGAGTGAAAAAGCGAAGCCACTGGGGAGGGTGTTTTCGTGGGGTTCGGATTGGGATTCGGCGAGTTCGGCGAGGAGGCGGGCTTCTTCGAGGGCCTGTTCGAGGGCGGCTTTGCGTTCGGCCTGGAGGGCGTAAAGGCGGGCTTCGTTGCGCTGTATGGTGCGGGAGATGCGCTGTTCGTAGATGGAGAGGAGGGCGAATTTTTCGGGGTTGCGCCAGAAGGTGCGGGCCTGGGTAAAGGCGGCGTGGATCTGGGTGTTTTCGGCGATGACGTCGGCGTCCGGGGTGGAGTGGCCGAGGGCGAGGACGTTGTTTTCGATGGCGCGGGCGCGGCTGAGACGCCATTCGTCTTCGGCGATGGCCTGGGCGATTTGCGTTTCGAGGGCGCCTTCGGGGTGGTAGGCGAGGCGGATTTCGCGGGTGAATTTCTGGAAGGCGTCGCGGTCTTCTTCGGGCAGAGTGGCGACCTGGCCGGTGAGGCCGTGGCGCCAGGCGTTGAGAGAGGCTCGGGCCTTTCCTTCCGGGGTTTTGGGGCCAGTGGATTTTTGGGCGTTGCGGCGGTTGGCGTCGAGTTGTTTTTGGGTGGCGGGCATTTTGGGGCTCCTCGGTGGAAGAAGTAGCATGGAGGCGGGCGGGAATGCGTTGGGGGTGGGGGGTGGTTGGTGAGGTAATTGGCTGGGGGGATTGGGGTTAAGATTTTTTGGCTGGGTGGTTACTGAGGTTTCTTCGGGGCGTTACGCTGGAACAGGAGGAGTTTGGATTATGGTGACCACGAATGAGGATGACGCGAGCGATGTGCCGAAGAAGCGGGAGTTGGGGATTTCTAAGGGCGAGTTCGAACTGACGGACGCGTTCTTTGAGCCGATGTCGGAGAGTGAGCTTGCAGAGTGGGAGTCGGGCGACCTGTAACGATGTGACGGAACGTACTACTATGTTTGCGTGATCACGGTTTCGTTGAGTCGCTGGCGGGCTTTTGCGGGTGCGGATGAGGGTGGTCGATGAGCGCCGCTCCGGGTATTGCGGCGGTTCGCGATCACGTCTTCATCAGCTATCGCCGTGACGATGCGCGGGGGGCGAGCGGGCGGCTTTACGACTGGCTGCGCATCGCCTTTGGGCGGAATCGCGTGTTCCGGGATGTCCACAGCATCGGGGTGGGGAAATGGCGGGACAAGATCGAGGCGGCTCTGTCGCGCAGTGCCGTTTGCGTGGCGGTGATCGGTCCGCGATGGGCTGACGCGGAGAATCTGCGCCGGCTTCACGAGGATGACGGCGACATGGTCCGCCACGAACTGGTGAAGGCACTGGCTTGTGGGGAGATGACGG
The DNA here is from genome assembly GCA_903851195.1 of uncultured Acidobacteriia bacterium. Classification (GTDB taxonomy): domain Bacteria; phylum Acidobacteriota; class Terriglobia; order Bryobacterales; family Bryobacteraceae; genus BOG-234. Next base: position 1,043 of record CAINNJ010000057.1, on the reverse strand, counting down.
TCGCGCCGACTTTGGTGGAAGGCGCCGGGGTGCCGGACAGTGCGGGACTGCCGGCGGTGTTGCGGCCTTTGTTTGAGGTCTGGAATGCGCGCCGCGTCACCGAGGATGGGTGGGAGGATGACACGCGCCGGCTGATCGCGGAGATTGGCGCGGAGGCGAAGCTGGTTGCGATGCCGGATCTCGATACGCTGCTGCGGGACGCAGGGAGAATCTCCGAACTCGAACAGGTGAGGCATTTGCAGGCGGGTCAGATCGAGGGGCTGCGCCGGACTGTCGAGGAGTTGACGGGCAAGCTGGCCGAGGCTGCGGTCGGGGAGCGGGCGGGTCTGGCGGAGGCGTTTGCGGCGCTGGCGCGGGGGGACTCGCGGGCGGCGGAAGACGCTTTTGAGCGGGAATACGGGGCGCAGGCGGGGGTGATGGCCGAGGCGCGCGGGAGGAGCGCGGAGGCGGCTCGGAACGTGGCGAATCTGGCGCTGCTGCGGGATGTCGGGAAGGCGGTGTCGTTTTACCGGAAGGCGCTGGAGGCGGAGCCGGAACATGCCGAGACGGCGCGGATGCTGGGACGTGCGCTGCTTTCGTTCGGGGACGTGAGGGGGGCGGAGGCGGCGTTCCGGCGGTCGCTGGAGATCGCGGTTGCGCAGGGCAATCTCTGGGGCGAGGTGGCCGCGCGGAATGGCTTGGGCGATGTCTTTCAAAGTGCCGGGGACCTTGGCTCTGCCAAGGAGGCCTATGGCAAGGGGCTCGGAATTCGGGAGGAACTGGCGGCGCGGGATCCGGCGAACACGGGGTGGCAGCGCGATCTTTCGGTCAGCTTTCTCAAGATTGGGGACGTGCTGGTGGCGCAGGGAGACGGGGCGGGGGCGCTGGGTGCGTATCGGAAGGGGCTCGGAATTCGGGAGGAACTGGCGGCGCGGGATCCGGCGAACACGGAGTGGCAGCGCGACCTTTCGGTCAGCTACGACAGGATTGGGGACGTGCTGGTGGCGCAGGGAGACGGGGCGGGGGCGCTGGGTGCGTATCGGAAGGGGCTCGGAATTCGGGAG
>CAINNJ010000056.1 GCA_903851195.1 uncultured Acidobacteriia bacterium | reverse complement strand
GGATTTGGCCGCCGGAAGCGAGTCCGTTGTGCGCGAGTTCCTCAAAAGACGCGCACAGGCCGCTTTCGGCGGCACCAGGGGAATGAGGAACTCGGCGGATTTGGCCGCCGGAAGCGAGTCCGTTGTGCGCAAGTTCCTCAAAAGACCAATCTCGGGCGCCGCCGGCCGGGCGGAACCACGCAGGAAGACCTGAAAAATATCGCCGAGACGCTGAACATTCTCGGCAAACGCATCTTCGGGGAAGAGGGCATGCGCTTCGGTCCGCACGCCCATCTCGGCAGCCAGTTGCAGAACCGCAATGAGATCGATTTCGTCCTGGCGAACACGGACCCGATGCACGTCGGCTTCGTCCTCGATACCGGCCACATCACCATGGCGGGCATGGATCCGCTGGCCCTCGCCAAGCAACTGGGGCATCGCGTGGTCGAGTTCCATCTCAAAGACACCAGGCCGGAAGACGCGGGCTGCACGAAACACGTGCCCGGACCGGAGGTGGACCAGATGAAGCAGCCGTATTTCTATCCCCTCGGCAACGGCGGCGTCGACTTCCCCGCCCTGAAAGCGCACGTCGACAGCATCCGGTGGAAAGGCTTTCTCGTCGTGGAACTGGGCACATCGCCGTGGCGCCCTCCGAAAGAAAGCGCGCGGATTACCGCCGATTACATCCGCCGCAAGCTCGAAATTCCGCTCTAAACCCGTCGTCGGCTATTGTGGAGGGAATGCGCTTCCTCCCGCTTGCCTTTTTGCTGGTCCCCTTGCTGCCCGCCCAGCAGCAAATGGACGCCGATTTCGCGATGTCCGTCAAAGAGTGGACCACGCGTCCGGAGTTCAGCAGCCCTCTGGTGGATCACCTCCCGAAATCGGCCACGGTTCCCTCCCCCAAAGATATTCTCGGCCACCATGTGGGCGCGCCGAACAAGCTCACTTACTACGGCGAGTTACTCGGTTATTACCGCGCGCTGGCCTCTAAGTCGCCCCGCGTAAAGATCGTCGAGATCGGGAAAACCGATGAAGACCGGGACTCCATCGTGGTTTTCATCGGCTCGGTAGAGACCATCCGCAACCTCGAAACCTACCGGCGCAATCTCGCCCGCCTTGCCGACCCGCGCGGGCTGAGCGCCGCGCAGGCGCAGGAACTCATCGCCGGAACCAAGCCGCTCTATCACCTGATGGGCGGCCTCCACAGCGGCGAGACCGGACCCGCGGAAATGCTGATGGAATTGGCCTATCGTCTGGTTACCGAAGACAGCCCGATTGTCAGCAGCATCCGCCAGAATCTGATCGTCTCCATTACCCCGGCGGCGGATCCCGACGGCCGGGACCGCTACGTCGACTGGTATTACCGGCATAAGATCCACGAAACCAGCGAAGACGATAACCTGGGCGGTCCGCCTTACTGGGGTAAGTACATCTTCCACGACGACAATCGCGACATCAATTACTCGCAGTTACCCATGCGCAATCTGCTGCGCTGGTATCTCGACTGGCATCCGCCCGTCATGCACGATCTGCATGAGTCCGTGCCGTTCCTTTATACCTTCAGCGGCCAGGCGCCGCAGGAGCCTTCGCTCGATCCCATTCTCTACGGCGAACTGCCCTGGTTCGCGAACTTCGAGATGGCGCAGATGACCGGTTACGGCATGCCCGGCGTCTGGACCCATGGCTACGTGGATATGTGGTCCCCGGGTTATCTGGGCTTCATGGCGTCGAATCATAACGGGCTGCTGCGCATGTTTGAGACCTTCGGCAACGGCGGCGCCAACACCATGCACCGCCGGATCAACAACCCGGAAATGCCGGGCACCGGGCCGGGCGGCGACCGCACGACGCGCGAGTGGTACCGGCCCTCGCCACCCTACGCCGAGGTCGACTGGTCCATCCGCAACAACACGAACTACATGGAGACCGGCGTCCTGAGCGGGCTGCAGCTGGCCGCGGCGTTTCCGCAGGTCTTGCTCGGAAATTTTTATAAGAAGAGCCTCCACTCCATCGAAGCCGGTAAGACGGAAAAACCTTACGGCTATGTCATCCCGGTAGACCAAAAAGATCTCACCCGTGTCGCGCTGCTGGTCAACATCCTGCGTCTGCAGGGCATTGAAGTGGGACGCGCCTCGGCGGACGTCAATCTCAAAGAAGGCGCCTTCGCCGCCGGCTCCCTGGTGATCAAGCGCGACCAGCCCTACGGACGCCTCGCGAAAATTCTGCTCGAAAAACAGAACTTCCCCGACGCCAACCTGCGCACCTATGACGACTCCGGCTGGACCATGGGCCTGATGGCGCACGTCCGCGTCGTGGAGAGCGCCGACGCCGCCGTCCTCGCCATCCCCGTGGAAAAGGTGGACAAATTCGAGCCCCAAGGCAAAGTCAGCATGCCCGCCGGCGCGGTTGCGTACGCGGTGCCGGACTACGGCTCCGTCAATCTGGCGACGCTCTGTTTCCGCTGGAAAGGCGCCCCGCTGCGCATCGCCGAGAAGGCTTTTCAGGCGGGCGGATCCACGCTGCCGGCCGGCACCCTGATCGCGTCCGCGGCCTCCGCCGCGCAACTCCGCACGGCCGCGGAAGGCCTCGGTCTCGACATCGTCCCGCTCGACGCGCAACCGGCCGTCCCCCTGCATGACGCCGCGACGCCTCGCCTGGCCGTCTTCAGCACCTGGGGCGGCACCCAGGACGTCGGCTGGGTCCGGTACGCGTTCGATCATTTCGAGACCCCTTACGAACTCATCTACAAAGAGCGCGTCAAACAGGGAAATCTTCGCGCGGCCTTCGACGTCATCGTGATTCCGAGCCAGGCCCGCACCGCCAAGGCGCTGGTTTACGACATCGCGCCGAAGAAGCAGCCGCTCGCTTACACGAAGACGGCGGAATCGAAATTCCTCGGCGATTACGGTTCGTCGGAAGACATCACCGGCGGCATGGGTCTCGAAGGCGCGCTGGAATTCCGCCGGTTCGTCGAAGCCGGCGGCATCCTGATCACGCTGGGCGAATCCAGCGCCTTTCCGGCCGAGTACGGCATCACGCGCACCGTGGAAGCCGCGCGCCCCTCTACGCAGTTCTACGCGCCGGGGCCGATCGTGAACGCCGACGTGCTCCGCCCCGCGCACCCCATCTTCTACGGCTACACCGAAAAGACCATGCCGGTGCGATGGGCCAACGGCCCGCTGCTGACCCTGCCGCGGCTCGACCGCGCGCAGCAGGTGCTGATGCAGTTCCCGGGCGGCGATAACAACGTCCTGAGCGGCCTGATGAAGGGCGCGGCGGAAATCCGCAACCGTCCCGCAATCGCCGACGTGCCCGTGGGCAAGGGGCGCGTGATTCTGTTCGCGACGAATCCCTGTTACCGGTGGCAGAACTTCGGCGAGTTCCGGATGTTATTCAATGCCATCGTCAACGTGAAATACACGGGAGACGAGCAGCGCGGCCCCCAATAACCAGGACGGTTGACTTGAGCGTCGCGGAATGAAATGCTTTCACAGACCGCGATGCTCAAACTCCCGCGCACTGTTTTCCTGATTCCCGCCGCGTTGCTCGCGCAGTCCGCCGCCGCGCCGGACTACGCGTTCTTCAAAGAGCGCGTGCAACCCATCTTTTTGAAGAAGCGCCCCGGCCACGCGCGCTGCGTGACCTGTCACGACCACGGCAGTCCGCCGCTGCAACCCCTCGCCGCCGGAGCGACCGAATGGACCGACGAGCAATCGCGAAAGAATTTCGAGATCTGGAAGCTTTTCATTAAGCCGGGCGATCCCGCGAAAAGCGCCCTGCTGCGGCATCCGCTCGCGGAAGACGCGGGCGGCGACCGCTTCCACGCCGGCGGAAAACACTGGAAATCCCAGGACGACCCGGAATGGCGGACGCTGGCGGCCTGGGTTAATGGGGAAAAGCTAAATGGGGAAAAGCTAAAGGGAGAAAAGCTAAAGGGAGAAAAGCTATCTCAATGAAAATACCCGCACTCGTTTTTCTGCTCGCCGTGTGCCCACTCGGGGGCGCCGCCGTGCGCGTGCTGCAAACCCGCGTGCTGCAAACCAATGCTGCCGGCGACAACGTCCACGTCATCGACCCCGCTACGAACAAAGTCGTGGGGACCATCGAAGATATCGAAGTGCCGCACGGCGTCACCATCTCGCCCGATGGCGCGCGCATCTACATCACCGATGAAGCGCGCAGCACGCTGGACGTGGTCGATGCGAAGTCCCTGAAAGTCACCAAGCGCATTCCGCTCAGCGGCCATCCGAATAATGTGGATGTTTCGAAGGACGGGCGGCAGGTCTATGTCGCGATCGTCCAGGCGCCGGGCGCGGTGGATGTGATCGACACGTCGTCGCTCACGAACGTGAAAACCATCCCCCTGAAGGGCGGCATCCACAACGTCTATGTGACCCCGGACGGGAAGTTCGCGGTCGCGGGCTCCATCCCCGGCAAACTGATCAACGTGATCGACACCGCCACGAACGCGGTCGTCTGGACCCTGCCCATGGAGGCCGGAATCCGTCCCATGGCGTTCACGCGCAATACGGACGGCTCCACGAAGGAAATCATCGTGCAGCTTTCCGATTATCACGGCTTCGCGGTCGTCGATTTCGTCGCGCGGAAGGAAACGAAGCGCGTCGCTCTGCCCGACGTGCCGGGTCAGGAGAAAGAAACGCAGGGCATTCAGGGCTCACCCTCGCACGGCCTGGCAATTACTCCCAACGGGAAGATCTTATGGGCAACGAGTAAGTATTACGACTATGTCGCGGCTTACTCGCTGCCGGATTTTCAGTTACTGAAAGTGGTGCCGGTGGGTCTGCATCCCGAATGGCTCACCATCCCGCCGGACGGCAAAAGCCTCTATGTTGCCGTCGCCGGGAAAGACACCACGGTGGCGGTCGATATCCGGTCGATGAAAGTGGTGGCCTCCATCCCCGTAGGCTTCGTGCCGAAGCGCATCACCAGCGGCGTGCTGAAGACCGAGTAGCACTCAACGGACACGAAAGCGGACATCGGTCCGGTCCTGCGAAGCGGTCGATTGAGGGTAAACTATTGACAGCATGCGCTTAAGCAGAACTCGCATGCGGTCATGAATACGGACATATCAGCGGAAGACCGGGACGAAGTCGTCTCCTTAATGGAGCCGTTGCTGCTCGGTCCGCGGCACCGTGACCGCCTGACGGATCTCGCCCTCGATCTGACCCGGAAGTCGGCCGCATTTCGCGCCGGCCTGCCCGCGAGTATCCTCCCTTCGCTCGCCGGTCTGGTGCGTTCCATCAACTGTTATTACTCCAACCTGATTGAGGGCCACAGCACGCATCCGGTGGACATTGAGCGGGCGCTCCGGAACGAATACAGCACCGATGCCCGCAAACGCGATCTGCAACTCGAAGCCCGGGCTCACATTGCCGTCCAGCAATGGATCGACGCCGGGGGACTCACGCGGCGCGCCCTGACCGCCGAAGGGCTGCGCGAAACCCATCGCCGTTTTTGCGAGTTGCTGCCCGAAGACCTTCTCTGGGTCGACGACCCGGCCACCAAAGAACGCGCACGGCTGATTCCCGGCGAACTTCGGCAACGCGATGTTCAGGTGGGCCGGCTTGTGGCCATCAGTCCCGGCGCCCTGCCCCGCTTTATTAAGCGATTCGACGACGTCTACTCGAAAGTCGGCAGGACCGAGTCCATCATTTCCACCGCGGCCGCTCATCATCGCTTCCTCTGGATGCATCCGTTCCTCGACGGCAACGGCCGGGTCGCCAGACTCATGTCGCATGCCATACTGCTCGACGCCCTCGAAACCGGCGCGGTCTGGTCGGTGGCCCGCGGGCTTGCGCGGAATGTTCAGGAATATAAGCGTCATCTCGCCCATTGCGATGCCACGCGCCGCAACGATCTCGACGGGCGCGGCACCCTGAGTGAAGAGGCTCTTGCCGCGTTCACGCAGTTCTTTCTCACGGTGTGCATCGACCAGGTGACTTTTATGGAGGGCCTGATGCAGCCCGATCGCCTGCGCGCCCGTATACTCCTGTGGGCCGAAGAGGAAATCCGGGTCGCAGCATTGCCCCCGAGAGCCGGTAACATCCTCGAAGCCGTCCTGTACCGGGGTGAACTGCCGCGAAGCGACGCGCACGTGGTTGTCGGGACGGGCGAACGTCAGGCGCGGCGCATCGTGGCGTCTCTGCTGGACGCCGGCGTCCTCGCCTCGGGAAACCCGCGAGCGCCTCTGCGGCTGGCTTTCCCGGCGGCTCTTGCCGGCCGCTGGATGCCTGGCCTCTTCCCGGAGCAATGAGGTGAATGTCGCAGAGCTTCGCAATCTGCGGCCCGTATCTTTGGGCACTCGGGCTTGATTCGTCGCTGCGGATCGATTCAACAGTCCAGTGTGCTTACAAAACTGGTTGGAGGTCAATGTATGATCAATTACGCAGCTAAAAAAAACAATTCAGTGCGTTCTGAGCAATGACTGATCTATTTGGGTGGGCGAGGCTCCATGGGCACGACATCGTATTCCTGTGTCGGATTTCGACGCGAACGTAAAGATCAATATCAAGCGCCTGCCGGACTTTCGGCCGAGGAAGCCGCTATTGAAGCACGAAGCGATCGAACCGGACATAAAGGACAGCGCTGGCGGTATCAACGTAAGCGTCAGAGCAACGGCATCTTTCTTCGTGGGTGCAGTTCTGATGAAGTGGGAGCGTGGTCCAGAAGCAAGCAGCAAAGAAGCATCGGCGGCACCTGAGTCGGGCGGAGGCAGATCAACTGGCGGCGGAGTTTGAAG
>CAINNJ010000055.1 GCA_903851195.1 uncultured Acidobacteriia bacterium | reverse complement strand
GCGACCTGAGCGCCGCGGCGGGTGCCGGAATGGCAACGGGCGGTTCCGAAGCTGGCGCCGCCCAAAACTCAAAACCCGACCCGTTGAGCGTTAGCTTATTGCCGAACCAAATTGGTCTTGACACAGGGGTCCACTTTAACCTCCGTACAACAGCTACGCGTGCTGGGGCTACCCGTTCTGCGCCTGCTAGCTTACAACCACTTGCAGAACGGGAAAAATCCAGATGACTAAGAATACAGCACTGACAACACTGGCGGTTATACTTGTTGCCCTCGCCGTTGGTGTGCGGCATCAGGTTTCCGCCCTCTATGCTCAGGCGACATTTGCCGGGGCCACCCTGATAACGAACGAATACTACAACTGCATCCCCGGCAAGGACGGATGTGAACCCCAGGTGCGCACGATTCACACGTTTGGCCCCGATCATTCGGTTTCGGAATTCCGGTACTGGATTCCCGCCGACAAGCGCGCCAGTGACCCGCTCATGGGAGATGTGTTTGCCGCGAATGGAGACAGCACCCATATCATGGGCGCTGTGGGGGAGTTTTACACCATTCGCAACAAGCACCATCAGTTAGTTAACTCCAAAATCAACCTCAGCGGAGACTGTCAGGAGTTCGCTTCGCAGGGCCAGACCAAGACAGGTCTGACCGAAGATGTGAAGGGTTTCAGATCGGTGGTGTACCAACTGTCGGGTATGGAGCACATGACGGTTGACTACATCCCCGATCTGGGGTGCGTGTCTTTTGTCGCAAAGTCAGTGAGTACGCACGGACCCTATACGACCAGCGTGGTGGTGGATGCTCATGCCGGTTTCGACCCGGTGAGACTGGCTATGACGCCTGCCGGCATGAGCGAAGTCGCTCCCAGCGTCGCGTACAAAGACTCGTCCGCGAAGTCTCTCTCGCTCCAGGGGTATTCACCTCAGCAGATTAGCGACATGTGGGTGAAGTCACTGGCTCACTCGCCACTGAACTCACATGACGCGGCGTGGAAGGCCGGCTTAGGGGCGAAGTAAACCCCGGCGGCGCTATGCATGGAACCGGCGGTAGTGGCGAAATCGCCGTTCTGTTTCAAACTTTGGCGTGTTTGTCTGACGAATCGTTAAACAAACACGCCATCCGCCGCCTAGCGGTAGGCTTCCTTGCGGTCGAGGACGCGCTCGATCTTCAGTGAGTTGCCGTGATCGCGGAAGAAGATCCGGTGGTTCTGCGCCCGGAGCCGGATCAGCGGCGGCGTGATGCCTTTCCGTTATTTGGTAGCGCCTTCACCAGAGAGAACGTAGCGACCCAGCGTCTTGAGAATCCGGATCGCGATGGGCTGCTCTATGCCGCGGATATCAGCCTTAGCCTGGTCCGTCAAGACGATCTGTTTGCGCATCGCGTTTACGGCTCGCGGCTCATCTTCTCCCAGTCGGCCATGGAAAGGCCGAACTCGGCGAGCACCTGATCGTGCGGGATCGGTTCGTTGTTCTTGCTCCATTCGTCGGCCTCGCCGATCGCTTTGGCTTCAGCGGGGCTGAGCGTATCTCTGTCCTCATCGAGAAACAATTCGTCCTTATCAAGAAACACTTCGAGAAGATTGCGCACGGCACCGAGTTTGGCGGGCGGCAGCAGATCGATCAGAGCGTGGGCCTGCTCGCGTTCCTGCTGAAGATCGAGTGACATCGCTACTTGCTTTCCCCTCCGTTTGAAACCGACCGCCGGTGCCGCACACCGTGCCTCAGGATCATGCCTTCGTGCACCGAGCGGACAACGCGCTTTTCGTTCTTCATCATACGGAGCCTGACAGTTTCCGCGCAAATCTTCCCGCTCAACTGAAATCCCGGATCCTGCGTACCGGGGAAAACACCAGCCACAACGTAGACAACAGAAAGCCGATCGCTCCCGCGGCCATGGTCTGCCGGATCCCGAACGATTCGGCCAGCACCCCGCCCGCCACAGCCCCCGCTGGCAGCACCCCCCGGAACAACAGATTCAGCGCCGAACTGACGCGCCCCAGCAAATGATTCGGCGTGATGGTCTGCATCAGACTCTGCTGCGCGATGCTGAAAACCGACCAGCCCGCATCGAATAACTGCGCCGCGCCAAGAAAAAACAGACAGCGCGCGACCGAGCCGTGCGCCAGCAGAACCAGCACAAACGCGAACCCCGTCGTAAGCGAACTCGCGATGAGCGTCAGCCCCGTTCCGAAGCGCCGCAGCAGCCACGCGACGAGGAAAGTGCCCAGAACGCTGCTCACGCCGCCGATCGAAACAATCCCGCCCAACTGCACCGGATTCACATGCAGATCCTGCACCACGAACGGCATGTACAGGCTGCTGATAAAGCCCAGACAAAGCGAGCCCGTCGCCGTCCGGAGGGACAGCGCGCGCAGCACCGGGTCTGACCAGCAGGCCCGTAGCCCCTCGCCGATTTCCTTCAACAGATGCGGTTGCGGCGCCGGTTCGGGCTGCGGCTCGGGCATGCGGATCAGCGCCAGACAGACGGCGGAAAACACGAAAGACAGCGCATCGAAGAGAATGGCCACCGGACCTGTGAGCCGATAGACCAGAGCGCCTGTGAGCGCCGGTCCCGCCACCTCCGCCGTGGAGGCGCTCAGCGCGAGTTTGCTGTTTCCTTCCACCAATTGCTCGCGCGCCACTAATGACGGCAGATACGCATGATAACCCGCGTCGAAAAACACCGTGAGGATGCTGGTGGCGGCGGCGATGGCGTAGAGATGCTGCATGGTGAGGCGGTGGTAAACGGCGGCTAAGGGGATGGTCGTCAGCAGCGCCGCGCGTCCCAGATCGGCGGCGATCAAAATCGGCCGGCGCCGCAGACGATCCGCCCACGCGCCCGCGAACAGCCCGAAAAACAGAATCGCCACGCCGCCCGCGCCGCCCAGATAGCCCATCTGCCGCGTGGAAGCGTGCAGAACGTACAGCGCCGTCAAAGGTATGCCGAGGGCGCTGATGGCGGAACCGATCTGCGAAACGGTCTGCGCCGTCCACAGTTTCAGAAAGTCGGGTTGCCGCCAAAGTCCGCCCGGAAGCATGTTCAGACCAGCATGGCATGATAGCGTAAAGGACTTATGAAACGACGGCGCTTTCTCTCTGCATTCGCGGCCGCGCCCGCTGTTACATCGCTGCTTTCCGAAGAGGCTGCGGCCCAGCAGGCGGCTCCGCCGGCCGCTGCTGCCGGTCGCGCGGGCCGGGGCGCGGGAGGACAAGGGAATGGCGGCGGAAGAGGCGGCTCGAGCGAAGTCCCGAAGATCCCCGTCGTGGAGGCGGACGAGGCCGGCGCCACCGTGGCGCGCTATTTTTCGGCCACCCAATACGCCGCGTTGCGCAAACTCGCCGGGATGCTCGCCCCGCCCCTCAAAGGCAACATCGGCGCGCTCGATTGCGACGCGGTCGAGTTCCTGGACTTCCTGATCTCCGCCTCGCCCGCCGACCGCCAGCAGCTTTACAAGGGCGGCCTCGACGGGCTGAACGCCGCCGCGCGCAAGCAGTTCGGCAAGGGCTTCGGCGAGCTGAACAACGCCCAGGCCGACGCCATCCTGAAGCCTCTCGTGGTGCCCGTCGCGTGGGTCTACGATCCGCCGAAAGATCCGCTCAAACACTTCATCTTCGAAGCTCATCAGGACATCCGGACCGCTACCCGGAATTCGCTTGAAGCCACCAAGGCGCTCGCGAACTCCGGACGCCGCGGCTTCGGCGGCGTGGGCCTGTATTGGAATCCGATTGATCCGGTTTAGGGAGCGGACTGCGCGTGGCTAAGAAAGAATACGACGTTCTGATTGTGGGTTCCGGCCACTCCGGCGGCATGGCTGCCAGTGTCCTGACCAAAAAGGGCATCTCCTGCCTGATGCTCAACGCCGGCCCCGAAGCCGACTACGAGAAGGACCGTGTCACCAAAGCGGCGCATGAACTGCCCTGGCGCGGCTTCAACAAACCTGGCCGCCTGAGCCACGTCTATCAGGCCAACGAGTTCAACGCGAACCAGTGGGTGGACGAAAAGGAAAACCCCTACACGTACGACCCCGCGAAGCCCTACAACTGGGTGCGCGTGCGCTTGCTCGGCGGGCGATCTCTCTTCTGGGCGCGGCAGTCTTTTCGCCTGAGCGATTTCGAGTTCAAGGCCGCCGAGATCGATGGCACCGGCGATAACTGGCCCATCAGCCATGACGACCTTGCGCCTTACTACTCGCAGGTGGAAGGCATCTTCAAGGTAGTCGGCCGCAAGGAAGGCTGGCCGCAGTTTCCGGACGGTAACTTCATCGAGCCGAGCTATCCGCCCGACAGCGAGACGATTAAGAAGATCTCCGAGTTGTGCAAAGCGCGCGAGATCGGCGTCTCGAAAATGCGTTCCGCGCAGGGTCAGAACGGCCTCGCGAGTTCCATCAATCTTCTGCTGCCGGATGCCGTTGCAACCGGAAAGCTGGACGTGGTCTCGAACGCCATCGTGCGCGAGATCTCCGTGGACAAAAAGACCGGCCGCGCCAACGGGGCGCACTTCGTGGACCGGCACTCCAGGCGCGAAATGCACGTGAAGGCGCGCGTGGTGGTGCTGGCGGCGGGGACGCTCGAAAGCACACGGCTGCTGCTGAATTCCGGCATCGCGAATTCGAGCGGCATGCTTGGCCATTATCTGCATGACCAGATTTACGGCGTCTCCGTGGTGGCCTCCGTGCCGGAAGCGCGCGACGGCAAAGCGAAGCCCGGACAGATGGGCGGCAGCGTCTTCATCCCCCGCTTCCGCAATCTGAGAAAGACGGAGAAGCGCAACTTCATCAAGGGCTACTGCATGATCATCGGCAGCGGCGGCAGCGCGAGCCCGAACCACTTCGCGGCTTACGGCGATGAACTGCAGACGAAGCTCGACAGCTACGCGGGTTCCTGCGTTTCCGGCAGCATCTACGGCGAGCGCGTGGCGCGCTACGAAAACCACGTTCGCATCAATAAAGACGTGAAGGACGCCTGGGGCATTCCCGTGCTGCATGTCGATGTCAAGGACAGCGACAACGAACTGAACATGGCGAAGGATTCCGCCGACACCATGGAAGAGCTTTTTAAGGCCGCCGGATGGGAAATTCTGTCGAAGACGGACAAGTTCTATCCGCCCGGTTACAGCATCCACGAAGTGGGCACGGCGCGCATGGGCGACAATCCGAAGACCAGCGTGCTGAACAAGTGGAACCAGAGCCACGACATCAAAAACCTCTTCGTGGTGGATGGCTCGGGCTTCGTCACCTGCGGCTGGCAGAATCCGACCATGACGATTCTGTCGCTCTCAATGCGCGCTTCCGAGTACCTTGCGGACGAGATGAAGAAGGGGAACGTTTAGTTCCCCGCCCTACTCACTCAGCAGCAGTTCCATGTGAACGTTCGAGCGCGCGTACGGTGAAGGGTGCACGCGTTCCGGCGGCAGATGCCGGAATCCCGCCGCCTCATACAGGTGCACGGCGTCCTGCAGTTTCGAGTTCGATTCCAGAAACAGCTTCGTCGCGCCGCGCTGCTTCGCGAGGCCGATGACCGCATCGAGCAGTTGTTTGCCGATGCCGAGCCCGCGGAAATCCTGGTGGACCGTCATCTTCCCGACCTCATACACGCCCGGCTCCATATAGAGCAGCGCGCAACACCCGATGGAACGTCCGTCTTTCGTCGCCATCAGGATCTCGCCGCCCGGCTTCAGAATGCAGTTGGCAGGGTCGCCGAGCACCTTGCGGTCCGGTTCCTCCAGCGTGAAATGCCGCACGATCCAGACTTCGTTCAGCTCACGGAAGGCGATCTCGTCGCCCGGTTCAAAGCGGCGAAAAGTGATCGCGGGGGTGGCCGTCGTTTCCATATCTTCCACTGTAGACGTGAAGCGATTAAAACGTCCAATATATTGTTAGAACGGATCAGGACGTTTTCGATATGGAAGCATCGGTTGAACTCCGGCATTTGCGCTACTTCGTGGCCGTCGCGGAAGAACTGCATTTCGGAAATGCGGCGAGGCGCCTGCACATGGCCCAGCCGCCGCTCTCGCAGCAGATCCGCAGGCTCGAAGAGGAGATCGGGTATGCCCTGTTCCTGCGGTCCTCGCGGTCGGTGCAACTCACGCCCGCGGGCGCAGCCCTGCTGGAAAGAGCCCGGCGCACGCTGGCGCGCGTCGGCGACGACCTCGAAGCGGTGCGCAGCGTGGCGCGCGGCGAAGTGGGAACACTGACCATCGGCTTCGCGGGTTCGGCCATGCTGACCGCGCTGCCGGAGGTGCTGGGCCGCTACCGGCAGCAGTATCCGCGCGTGCAACTGCGCCTGCGCGAACTCTACACCGCGAAACTCATCGAAGCGATCCGCGAAGGCTCCGTCGATACGGGCTTCGCGCGCGATACCGACCCCTCCGGCGACCTGCAGATCGAGTCCGTCGTGAAGGAACCGTTCGTCGCCGTGGTACCGAAGGGCCACGCGCTGGCGCGCAGCCCCGGCGTTCCGGTAAAAAGCCTGCGGGACGAGCCGTTCGTGTTCTTCGCCCGCTCCATGGGCAGCCACGCGTGGGAGAAAACGATGCGGATCTGCGAAAAGCAGGGCTTCCTGCCCAACGTGGTGCAGGAAGCCCCGCAATGGCTCACCATCCTGCGCCTGGTGGGCGCCGGGCTGGGCGTGACCATCGCGCCGGCCTCGGTGGAGAAGATCCGCGATTCGGGCGTGGTCTGCCGCAAGCTTCTGCCGGCGGGCGGGCTGACCAGCATCGATCTGGCCTGCCGGGCGGAAACGCCGGGACCGCTGGTGGAAGGCTTCAACACGCTCGCGAGAGCGATTTTCCGGTCGCGGCGTTAACCCTTCTTGCCCAGCGCAATCACGAAGTATTCGCAGGGCTCCGGCCCGGGGTTCTTCCAGCCGTGCAGTTCGTTCGACCCGACGTAGATCACCGAGCCCGGCGTCAGTTGCGACGTTTTGCCCATCACCGTGACATCCAGCACGCCCCGGCGCAGCATCAGGACTTCTTCGTGCACATGCTGGTGCGGCGGATGCGGCGCCTGGCCGGGTCCCAGTTCGGTCATATGCAGTTCCACCGGCGACCCGGCGTGCGTTTCCCAATCGAACACGGCCCGGCCCTTGTTCTGGCCATTCGGTTTCACGGGCAGGTCTTCGTACTTGAAAATTTTGGTGGTCAGCATCTTTTTGTCCTGCGCGGCAGCCGGCGCCGCGGCGAGCGCGGGCAGCAGCAGGGAAAGGTCGCGTCGGGAAACTTTCATGGGGCTCAAATCCTCACCAGTGAGTCTATCGTGCGTCAGATAAGATAAAGCTGAGTATTTCGGAAGTATGGAAGAACCGCTGCCTCCCGCCTCAGAACCGATCCCGGCTCCCGGGCCCGAATCCGCGTCCGCCCCGGGGCTCAACCCGTTTTCCCTGCTGCGCGATATTGTGATTTCCGTCGTGCTCGCCGTCTTCCTGATCGTGTTTATCTACCAGCCGGTCAAGGTGGAGGGCACCAGCATGATGCCGGGCCTGAACGATCAGGAACGTATTTTCATCAATAAATACGAGTACAAATTCGGTGTCGGCGCCATCAGCCGCAGCGATCTGGTGGTTTTTCACTTCCCGCTGGACCGCAGCCAGTCGTACATCAAGCGCGTGATCGGCATCCCGGGCGACTGGGTGGAGATCGACGACGGGCGGGTTTTCGTGAATAACCAGAAGATTGAGGAGCCGTACGTTCCCGACGAGTACCGCGACCACATTTCATTGCCGAAACAGCGCGTGCAGGAAGGTCAGTATTTCGTGCTCGGCGACCACCGGACGTCGTCGAACGACAGCCGGATGTGGGGATTCGTGGGCCGTTCGGATATTTACGGGAAAGCGGTTTTTGTTTACTGGCCGCTGGATAAGATCGGGCGGGTGCGTTAAACCGGTCGCGGTCGGGCCACAGGATTAGCTTTCGGACTCAATTCGGGCCGTTCCCGAGCTGAGTTCGTCACCGCCGTGATATCCGAGAACGAACGACGACGATAATCTGTGCAAGAGGATCAGCTATATCGTTTTGTTAGCTTTCCGGACTTCGTGCAGATACCCTCGTCCACGAGTACTTTTCGCGCGCTCACCTGGGACTTCACAGCCCGCACCGTGAACGCTTTGGCAGCTTTACGAAAGAGCTCGACCGCCTCGGGTGAGTTCAGATCATGCCGGGACTCGGGATGAAGCTTCACATCAAAATGGTATCACTCAGCGCGACCGGAACAGCCAGGAAATCAGCGACAACACCACGCTGATCAAAACACACGTCACGACCGGAAAATAGAATCCGCCGCTCTTTCCTTCAATCCGGATATCCCCGGGCAGACGGCCCAGCCGGATGCCAACCCGTTCCCCCAGAATCACCACCACGCCAGCCGCCACCAACAGTAACCCCGCGCCGATCAGATAACGGCCCATTGCCCGTCCTTTATCCCTGCACAGCCGCCTGATGCGCCTTGTAATGCGCTTCCATCGTGCCGTTCGCGGCCACAATCCCGGCCGCCGCCGCGACCACGGCCTCCCACTTCGCACCCGGAATCGCCAGATACAACTCCTCTTCCGGCAAACCGGTAAACGTGCGATTCCCCTTACACCCGAACGAGACCGCCGAAACGCCGGTCTTCAGCGCCAAAGGCAGCACCGCGCAACCTGGACGTCCCAGCGTCTGCGTCAGCGCATCGCCCGCCCCGGCCAGCACCGCCGCTTCATACAGCAGCATCGCGGAGGCCGGTTTCGCGGCCACCAAGACCACATCCGGCGCAAAACCGGCCTGCCCGGCCGGTGCGTAGGCCACGAAGGCGGGCGTCGAGGGCAACACCGGAATTCCCGGCACCTCCGCCATCCGCAGATAGCCGCTGCCGACCATAAAACCGATGGTGTCCATCAAAACATTGCCGCGCTCGGCCGGCACGGAAATCGCATGCGTGTACGCGCCCACCGCGCAGTTGTAATGATCGGCAGCGACGGTATAAAAACTCTTGCCTTCCCAGGCCGCGCGCCAGAACGAACACCCGGCCGGCACGGCGCCGCCCTGCCACGCTTCAAGGCCCTCAGGAGCCTTCTCCAGAAAGCCGATGGCGACGGGCTGTTTCGTCAGCCCGAGTTGTTGCCGCAGTTCAATATTCATGATTTCGGCGCCTTGAATCCGACAATTTCCTTGTATTTTTCGAGGGAGTTATAAACGATCGGGCAATAAGTCGCCCGGTCGATCATCTGCCACATCCGGCTCTGGATGGAACCGGCGCCGCGGATCAGATGCGGAAAATTGCTGCACGTGTCCGGCCGCGCCTCGTAGATGCTGCAGTCGTTTCCGTCGAGGAAGATGCACCCGGCGTCGGTCCGACGCAGGATCAGTTCCTCCTCCTCTTCTTCCTGCACCGACATCGTGGTGTACTCGGCAATGAACTGCTTCGGCGTAATCCGGAGAAACCGCGCCAGTTTCTCGACGTCGCGCTCCGAGATATTCGTTTCCGCCACCTTACAGCAGTTCGCGCACGCCCGGCAATCGATCTTGTCCTCGATCTCCTCCGCCACATGCCGGAACTGCCGCTCCGGAAAGTAGTGCGCCTTCATATGGCGCCGGAAAAGCTCGTTCTCCTTCAGTTTCTTTTCGCCCAGACGCTGAATCTGAACCAGATCGGTGATCACTACCTTTCAGGGTACCGAACCGCGCCCGGCGGCGAACACCAGTCAACTGAGAGAATGTTTCACAGCACCGATGCCAGACACTTCGTCCACCCTTCAGGCCGACCCCTCCAACGCGCGCTGGGACCGGTCGTTTTTCGGTCATCCGCGCGGCCTCTCGACGCTCTTTTTCACCGAAATGTGGGAGCGCTCCAGTTACTACGGCATGCGGGCGTTGCTCATCCTTTTCATGGTGGCCCCGGTCGCAAAGGGCGGCCTGGGCTTTCCCACTTCGAAGGCCGGCGCGATCTACGGCCTCTACACCGCCATCGCCTACCTGGCGGCGCTGCCGGGCGGCTGGATCGCGGACCGCATCATGGGCCAGCGCCGCGCCGTGCTCTACGGCGGCATCTGCATCACCATCGGTGAGTTCTGCATGGCCACGCCAGGTATGGTCCCGTTTTATTTGGGCCTCGCCACCATCGCCGCCGGCACGGGCCTGCTGAAACCGAACGTCAGCACCATGGTCGGCAACCTTTACAGCAAAGAGGACGCGCGGCGCGACGGGGCTTTCTCCATCTTTTACATGGGAATCAACATCGGTGCGCTCGTGGCGCCGCTGGTCTGCGGTTTCCTCGCCGGAGAGACCCACTGGCGAAACGGGTTCCTCGCCGCGGGCATCGGCATGGCTTTCGGCGTCGCGCAGTACGCGCTAAGCGGAAAATATCTGGGACAGATCGGGCTGACGAACGTCGGCACCGCGCAGGACCGCCTGCTGTTTAAGAAGGTGCTGATCGGCTCCGCCGCGCTGATCCTGCTGACCATCGCGCTTTCCGTATCCGGCATTCTGAACGTGACCGCGGAAAGAATTTCCGACGTTTTCGGCACCGCGCTGCTGCTGGTGGTCGTCGTGTTCTTCGGCTGGCTGCTGACATCGAAAGAGTATTCGCGGCAGGAACGAAGCCGCTTCTGGGTGATTCTTGTTCTGTTCCTGGCGGCCAGCCTGTTCTGGTCGGCCTTCGAGCAGGCCGGCTCCACGCTGAATCTTTTCGCCGAACGCAACACGAATCTGCGGGCGTGGGATGTCAAGGCCCTCGGCGAAAACGGGCACTTCCTCGCCAGCTACTACCAGAGTTTCAATTCCATGTTCATGGTTTTTGGCCTGGCTCCGTTCTTCGCGTGGCTCTGGGTGAAACTCGGCAGGAAAAATCCCAGCAGCACGGCGAAGTTCTCCATCGGACTGCTTTTCGCCGGGCTCGGTTTCGCGGTTCTGATTCCGATCGCGAATTCCACCAATGTCAGCCCCTGGTGGCTTACGCTGACTTACCTGCTGCACACCATCGGTGAACTCTGCCTGAGTCCGGTAGGTCTGAGCGCCATGACGAAACTGGCCCCGGCGCGGGCCATCGGACTCATTATGGGAACCTGGTTTCTCGCCACCTCGGTGGGGAATTTTATCGGAGGCAGGCTGGCTTCCCTGTATGAGTCGTTTCCGCTGCCGCTTCTGTTCGGACTGGTGGCCGGCTTCTGTTTCTTACTCTCCCTGGTGTTGCTGTTCATGATCCGCCCGATGAAAAAACTTTCCGAAGGAATTAACTGATGCAGGCGCTTTGGGAACGATACCGCGAGCAGTTTCCCGTCACGAAAAATCTGATCTGGCTGAACCACGCGGCGGTTTCGCCCCTGAGCCGCCGCGCCGCCGAAGCCATGCAGCACCTGGCGCAGGACGCTCTGGAATTCGGCAGCCTGCACTACCTGACGTGGATGGAGACTTACGAAGGCGTGCGGAACTCCACCGCGCGACTGATCAACGCCAAACCCTCCGAAATCGCCCTCACCAAGAACACTTCCGAGGGCATCGCGATGGTCGCAACCGGCATGCGCTGGCAGCGCGGCGATGTCATGGTCGCTTTCGAAGAAGAGTTCCCCGCGAATTTCTTTCCGTGGAAAAAGGTGGAAGCGGCCGGCGTCGAGGTCCGCTGGCTGTCCATTTTCGACGAACCTTCCCGCATCGAAGAAGCTGTGAAGGGCGCGCGCATGCTCGCCATCAGCTATGTCAATTATCTGAACGGCTATCGCGTCAATCTCAATGAAATCGGCGAAATCTGCGCGCGCCACAACTGCTTCTTTTTCGTGGACGCCATCCAGGGCATGGGCGCCTTCCCCATCGATGTGGAAGCCGCGAAGATCGACGCGCTTTCCGCCGACGCGCATAAGTGGATGATTGGCCCGGAAGGCTGCGCGGTGCTTTATGTCCGCCAGGAAAAACAGGACCTTATCGAGCCCGTGCAGATCGGCTGGACGAATTTCGCGCACTTCGCGGATTACGCCTCGCGCGACATGACGCTGCGGTCGGACGCCGGGCGCTACGAATCCGGAACGCTGAACACCATCGGCTGTTTCGGCCTGCGCGCCGCGCTCGATCTGCTGCTCGAAGTCGGTATTGAAAATATCCGGCCCGTGGTGCAGGGTCTGGCGGATCAGCTTTGGGAAGGTGCCCAGACAGCCGGTTGCGAATGCCTGGGACGCCGTTCGAACGAAACCGGGGCCGGTATCGTCTCGATCCGCAAACCGGGCGTGGAGAGCGTTATGCTCGTGCGGAAACTGAAGGACGCCGGAGTGATCGTGGCCGCCCGCCAGGGCTGGGTGCGGCTCTCCCCGCACTTCTATATTTCGCCCGATGAGATCGCGCGGGTCTTAGACGAATTACTTCGCGCATGAAAAATTCGCGGCGTCGTCCGTGCTGCCCGTTCCCTTATACTTCGCCGTCATCGGCCACGGGCACAAAGGCCGCGTTCGCACCACCTCACTCTTCGGATCGCCCGTCTTGTGCTTCGCCGCGATAATCTCCGCAGGCGCGCTTCCCTGCTCCACCCACGCTTCGAGCGCCGCATCCAGACTATGGAAGCGATCTCCATCCGGCGTCCCCAGCTGCCCGAAAGAACTCGTGCCCGCCCCGCCCGAACAGTGCTGCATACCCGGCACCATATAAAGCCGCACGAAACTCGCCGCCTTCGCCGGGCCTAATTTCTTATTCACCGAATCGTAGTACTGAATCGCGTTTACCGCCGGAATCGCCGCGTCCGCCCAACCGTGATAAAGAATCAGCTTCCCGCCGCGCTTCTCAAACGCGCTCAGATCGGCGTCCGTTGAATTCAGATATTTCGCGACGCGCTCATCGGCCACCTTCACATCCTTATCCACATCGAACGATTTAAACTCCCAGTTCGCATCGTTGTAAACAATATTTTTGAAGAACTGCGTACCATACGCAAACATCTGGGATTTCTCCGGCTCGGGTCCCGTGACCCACGGTTTCCAGCCCGCGGGATCGGCCTCTCCGCCCGGTGAAAGTCCCGGCATCAGTTGCTCGCCCTTCGAATTCTTCAGCCCGCCGTACATCGTCTTCAGCGTCGCTACCTGATGCACCGTAAGACAGGCATCCGTCTCCGCCGCGCCCTTGCACTGCAGCACCGCCGGATCGAACCGGCAGGCCAGCGGATTCTCAATCACGCCGTCCTTCACGCCATCCAGCCCGTCGCATTGCGCCAGCACCGCGGCCTGAATCGCCGGCAACTTCGAGGGCGGCAGATAACTGGCCGGTTCCGACAGCATCGCCTTCGTTCCCGAAGCCGCGCTCGACAGCAGGTGCGTCCAGTTATTCGCCGGAGCGCCGGCGACGATCCCGTCGTAGTCAGCCGGATACCGCTGCGCTTCCATCAGCGCCTGCCGCCCGCCGTTCGAACACGAATTAAAATACGATTTCTTCGGCCCTTCGCCGAAATACGCCGCAATTACCGCCTTCGCCGTGACCGCCGTCTCATGGATGGCCCGGTACCCGAAATCCGTCACCTTTTCCGGATGATTCAAAGCCCATCGCGCGCTCGTGCCGCCGTCCTGATGCCCGGTGTCCGTGGACGCCGTCGCATAATTGTTCCGGATCGCGTCGATCAAAGAAGGATAGGCAACCGCGCCGGCGTAGCCGCCGTTGCCCACGCCCTGAAACTTGCCGTTCCAGCCCGTCGCCGGCAGCCAGACTTCGAACTTGATATCGGAATCGGAGGACGGCTTCAGCGTCCCCGCCACGCGGCAAAACGCTGGTAAACCCGGCACCGGTTTGCCGCCGGGAGGCGTGAACTCGCCCGCTGGCCGCGCTTCCGCCAGCGAAACCGTTACATTCGGAAGCGCCAGCGAAGCCAGGCTTTCACAACTGGCCGCGAATGCCGGCAAGGACACCGCGGAGAGCAAAAACGCAGAGACAACCGATTTCATCAAGCAGTTCACGCACAAGCCTTTCAGCCTTGCATGGTACTACTTTTTCGGCGCCCGGTTCTTTTTCAGGGGATCCGCGGGCTTATACTCCAGCGCCTCGGAAAGCACTTCCACCAGGCGTGTCAGCGTCTTCACACGGGCCCAGTATTTGTCGTTGCCTTCCACCAGATTCCAGGGCGCGCCGCGCGTGCTGGTCTTCAGCAGCATCTCTTCCACGGCCTCTTCGTAAAGCGGCCATTTTTCGCGATTGCGCCAGTCCGCCTCGGTCAACTTCCACGCCTTGTAATGAATCCGCCGCCGCTCTTCGAAGCGCCGCAGTTGCTCGTCGCGCGAGATATGGATCCAGAACTTCACCACAATCGTGCCGAAATCCTGCAGTTGCCGCTCGAACGAGTTGATTTCTTTGTAAGCGCGTTTCCACTCGTCGAGCGAGGCATAACCTTCCACCCGCTCCACCAGCACGCGCCCGTACCACGTGCGGTCGAAAATCGCGATCTGCCCGTCTTCCGGCAGCCGCCGCCAGAAGCGATACAGATAGTGCCGCGTCTTGTCTTCGCCCTCGGGCACGCTGATCGGATACACCACGTAGCCGCGCGGATCCATCTTCTCCGTGATCCGCTTAATCGCGCCGCCCTTCCCCGCGGCGTCCCAGCCTTCAAACGCCAGAACCACGGAGCGCTTCTGCTGATAAATCTGATTCGACAGTTCGCGCAGCTGAATCTGCCGCCGCGTCAGTTCCGTGACGTACTTATCGCGCGGCAGGGAGAGACTTAAGTCGAGAGTTTCAAGCATTGGCGTCAGGCATCCTGATACTCTCCCGAAGGCTCCAGCGATTCCATTGCGCTCCGCAGATCCGCATCCGAAGCCGCCGCCTCCTCGGAACTCTCCCGCGGCGGCGCCTTGGATCCCAGCCTGTGCTCCAGAGCCGCGATAATCGTGGTCAGAACCTTCACCTTCGTCCAGCGGCGCGAGTTGGCCTCCACGATGGTCCAGGGACCTTCCGCCGTCTCCGTCCGCTCCAGCATTTCTTCGGTCGCCGCCAGATACTCGTGATACTTCTTGTGCCGCGCCCAGTCGTCTTTGGTGACGCGCCAGCGCTCCAGCGGATCCTCCTCAATCTTTCGGAACCGCCGCTCCTGCTCCTTCCGGCTGATGTGGAGGAAGAACTTCACGATGGTGGTGTCGTCGTCCGCCAGCATGCGCTCGAAGTCCAGGATGTCGTTGAATGCCGCGCGCCACTGGCTCTCCGGAACCAGTCCCTCCACGCGCTCCAGCAGCAGGCGCATGTACCAGCTCTGGTCGAAAATCGCCATCTCGCCCTGGTCCGGCACGCGCAGCCAGAAACGCCACAGCCAGGGCCGGCTCAGTTCGAACGATCTCGGCAGCCCGATGTTGTGCAGCTTGAAACCGCGCGGATCGAGGCGCTGCGTCACGGTCGCGATGGACCCGCCTTTGCCCGCCGCGTCCCAGCCTTCGAACACGAAGACCGACTTGATCTTCAGTTCCCAGCAGACCTTCTCCAGGTCATAGAGGCGCAACTGCAGGCCCGGCAGCACCCGGTTGTACTCTTCCCCGGAAAGCTTCCGCTTCAGATTGAGGTTTTCCAGCATGAGGGGAGGCGGCCTGAAGCTATTTCACTTCACCCGCGGGTTTCACGAATCGCGCATCGTCCACCGGCACGTTGTTCTTCACGTCCGCGATCTGAATGGTGAACCGTCCGTTGGGCCGTGAAAGCGTCCAGCGCAGCGGCGTCTTCACGCCGTCGGTCTCGCGATAATCGGCGTAGTCGATCTGGGTCGGCATCCGGCCCACGGGCGTTTCGGCGTACCGCACCATCCGGACCAGCAGCCCGGAATCCTTCGCGAAATACAGGCGCACCGCGGGACGCGTGGGCACCGCGGCGTTCGCACCGTTCAGAACCTCGCAGTCCACGCCGGCGATGGTTTCCGGACGCCCCCGGCGGAGTTGCGGATAAAGCTCGGCCAGCCGCAGCCCCAGATAAAACTCGGCATCGAGCGACGACGCGCCCGATTCCGATGCCGACATCGCGCGCGCCGCGCGGCCGGTGTTGCCCATCCAGCCCGCCGCGCCGTCGAACGCGGTGAAACTGTCGCTGCCCGAGGCGTGCGTAATCGTCACCCGCTTATTCGGCGCCTTCGTAATTACCTCGATCGGTGTCTCCGAACCGCCTGCAAGAATGCTGCCCTTCATCACCCGGCTGGTGACCTTCCGGACCGCCGCCTCGCCGCCCAGCGCCGCGACATACTTTTCGAGGATCTGCGCGGCTGTGGGCGCCGTGGCGCCGGCCGCCGGAGGCGCGGGCATGGGCGGTTTCACCACCGCATCCGACTCGAGCACCGCCGGTATCGCCACGGGCCGCGTAGCGCCCCGGTGACACGAATAGCAGGTCATCTGCGGACGCCCGCCGAAATGCGTCTTGTTGATCTCCGCCGTCATCGCGATCATCTCGCGCGCCGTTTTCTTGGCGGGCTTATCGTCCGCCTCCATCTTGCCCGCCACATGGCAGAACGTGCACTCCACCCCCAGTGATGCCGAGATAAACTGCATCGCCGGACCGATCTGATCCGCCGGGGCGTTCTGCAACTGCGTCAGATTCTTCCCGGCAGGCGCGGCGGCCGGCCCGTCCGCATGCTGCGCCCGCAGCACGGGACTGATGAGGGACAGACATCCCACTACGAAACCTGCAAGATAACGTCGTTGAACCGGCATTCGCACTCCTCTGCTTTTCGATCGGAATTGTTAACAAGAATTGTATCGGACAGAGCATGACGTACCCTGATGGTTGGCATGAAGCTAAACGAACTTTCCGCCGCCCTGGGGTGCGCGCTGGAGGGCGATCCGTCGCTCGAAATCACCGGCGTCCTCGGCATGGAGCAGGCCGGCGAGGGACATCTCACGTTCCTCGCCAACCCGCGCTACGCCCACAAACTGAAGAACACGCGCGCCAGCGCCGTCCTCGCGGCCAACCCGGTGCCGGGCCTCGCGACTCTGCTCTCGGCGAATCCCTATCACGATTTCGCCCGCGCTCTGGAACTCTTCTACCAGCCGCCGCGCCCCGCGCCGGGCATCCATCCGTCGGCCGCAATTGCGGCGTCGGCGAAGATCGGCGAAAACGCCTCCATCGGCGCATTTGTGGCCATCGGTGAGAACGTCACCATCGGCCGAGATGCCGTGCTGCATCCGCATGTCGTGATCTACCAGGGCGCGTCAATCGGGGACAGCGTAACGCTCCACTCGCACGCGGTGGTCCGTGAATTCTGCCGGTTGGGCGACCGCGTGATCCTCCAGAACGGCGTGGTCATCGGCGGCGACGGTTTTGGTTTCGCGAAGCGTTCCGATAACTCGCACCACAAAATTGTGCAGTCCGGCCGCACCGTGATCGAGGACGACGTGGAGATCCAGAGCCTCACCTCGGTGGACCGCGCCACCATGGGCGAGACCCGCGTGAAACGCGGCGCCAAGATCGACAGTCTGGTGCAGATCGGCCACGCCTGCGTGGTGGGCGAGGACAACATCATCTGCGCGCAGACCGGTCTGGCCGGCAGTTCCATCCTTGAGAAGAATGTGCTCCTCGCGGGACAGGTCGGTATCTCCGGACACCTCACCATTCATGAGGGCGCCATCGTGTACGCGCAAAGCGGCATCGGCGGCGATGTGCCGGCCAAAGCGCGAGTCTCCGGCTCGCCCGCGTTCGACGCCTCCGAATGGTTGCGCGCCATCACGGCTTTCCAGAAATTGCCGGAACTTCTGCGCACCGTCCGCGATCTGAAAAAGAGGCTGGGCGCCGCTTCGTCGGAAAAGGCCCCGGAACCAATCGATCCAGCATGAGCGAAAAACAGTCCCGACCTCCTCTCGCCTACAGGAACGAAGAATTCCTGAACGGTCCGGATTCGCGCGCCCTGCGAATCCTCTCCGAATATCTGGAACCGCACTCGCACTTTCGTCGCCAGCGGATTCGCGACACCGTGGTGTTCTTCGGCTCCGCGCGGATTCGCGAAGACAGTCCGCTCGGCCGCTATTACAAGGAAGCCCGCACGCTCGCCTCTCTGGTCACCATGTGGGCCGAGAGCTTCCATGACCGCACGTATCGGTTTGTAGTCTGCTCCGGCGGCGGTCCCGGCATCATGGAAGCCGCAAACCGGGGCGCCATGGATGTGAAAGGCAAAACCATCGGCCTCAACATCGGGCTCCCGTTCGAGCAGTTCCCCAATCCGTACATCACCGAGGCGCTCAGTTTCGAGTTCCACTACTTCTTCATGCGCAAGTTCTGGTTCGCCTATCTGGCGAAAGCGCTGGTGGTCTTTCCCGGCGGCTTCGGCACCATGGATGAGCTTTTCGAAATCCTGACCCTGGTGCAGACGAAGAAACTCGCCAAGAAGATCACCATCATCCTTTACGGCTCCGACTTCTGGAAGGAGGTCATCAACTTCGACGCACTGGTGAAATACGGCACCATCTCGGCCGCCGATCTGGAACTCTTCCACTTCGCGGACTCACCCGACGCGGCCATGGAAATCCTGCGGCAAGCCCTGCTGCAGCACGCCGAACTGCCGGAACCGGAGGTTCCCGCCATCTCCCACAGCGCCCGGCCGTAGCGGGGCGAAATCTGAGAGAATCAGGCAATGGAGATTTTCGACCCCGCGGCTTTTGAGGAACCGCTCGGGTTGCAGCCGTCGGGCGCGGCTGAACGGGTGGTTGCTCGGCCTGACGGCGCCGCGCCCGACGGCTCCCGAGCTTGTGAGGAACTCGCGCACAACGGACTCGCTTCCGGCGGCCAAATCCGCCGAGTTCCTCATTCCCCTGGTGACGCCGAAAGCGGCCTGTGCGCTTTTGAGAAACCGCTCGGGGTTCAGCCGTCGGGCGCGGCTGAACGGGTGGTTTCACTTACTGACGTCGCCGCGCCCGGCGGCTCCCGAGCTTCCGAAGATACCGAGCCCGATTCCCTGCCGGTGTTCGACTGGCAGAAGGCGGAACTGGCGCGCAGAAAAGAGAACCTGCTGAAAAACCCGAACTCAGTTCTACAGTGGGAAGATGTGAAGCGTAATATTCGATCCGTCCACCGACCCTAAGAAGTAGCGACCGGCATTCCCCGTAATCCCTCCCCTGGCCCTATCCTGTTAGCTGGACCTCCGTGAAACTCTCCGGCTTCACCAAACAGCGCGCCCGGCTCACCCTCCTGGGGGTGCTGCTTCTGCTCGACATTTTCCTGTTCGCCACAGGCCAGGCGACGCTCCTTTCCATCGTTCTCACTATCGCCCTCTCCGGGTACGGTCTGGTCGGACTTGCGCGTAAAGCTCTGCGCCAAACTCACCTCATCTGGCGTCTGCGCAACCGGCTCTTCGTCACTTACATGTTCATCGGCGCGGTGCCCATCCTGCTGATCCTCGCGCTCTCCTATTGCGGCGCCTGGATCATCGTCGGCCAGGTCGCCACCTACCTCGTCCGCACCGAGCTCCGGCGGCGCTCCCAGTTCCTGGTGGACCCCGCGCGCTTCCTCAGCGAAGCCCCGCCGCAGGCGCGCAACGCCCTGATCACCCAGCTGAGCCCTTTGCTGCAGGAGCGCGCTCCGGGCGTCGAAATCATCGTCACCAGCAGCACCGGCGAACCGCCCCTGCGCTGCCCCCCCGGCAGCCGCATTGAACCACTCCCGGCCGCCTGGAAGCCCTGGACAGGGCTGGTCTTCAAAGACGGCAAATACTACGCCATGTCGCTTGCCGAACATGCCGGCACCCGCGCCCTGTTCCTCGCCCCGCTCGGCCCCGATGTGCTGGCGAAACTGGTTCCGGGCATCGGCCAACTCAGTATTTCCCCTGTCGATATCACACGCGTCCGGGCCGCTGCTGCCGATCGCGGCCGCGTGGTCGCCAGCGTGGCGGGCGTCGAACCCCCGGCCTACAACACCCTCGATCGTGAATTCCCCTGGTACAACCCGCTCGAAGCCGCCAACTGGTCCCGCCCCAACGCACTGGAGCCGACCTCGCTCGTCGTCTATACTCGCGCCTCCGCCGTGCTGTCCGTGGTCTTTTCCGATTCGCTCGACGCCGCGCAGGACACGCTCAACATCTTCGTCGTCCTCACCGTCATGCTTGCTCTGGTGGAACTGGGCGCGGCCGCCATCGGCTTCTCCATGACTAGCTCCATTACCGGAGCGGTCCACAACCTTTACGACGGAACCGTCCGCATCGGCAAGGGCGATTTCTCCCACCGCATCCCCGTCAAAGGCAAAGACCAGCTTGCCGACCTCGGCAACTCCTTCAACCAGATGTCCGCGCAGCTGGAAAACCTGCTGGTCGTCGCCAAAGAGAAGGAACGCCTGCAGTCTGAACTCGTCATCGCCTCGGAAGTGCAGAAGCAGCTTTTTCCGCGCACCGCGCCCGGCATGCGGACCATCTCCCTGCTCGGCCTCTGCGAACCCGCCCGCTCCGCTTCCGGCGATTACTACGATTACCTCTGTCTTCCCAACGGCAATCTCGCGCTCGCCATCGGCGACGTCGCCGGTAAAGGCATTTCCGCCGCGCTGCTGATGGCCTCCATCCAGTCGATCATGAGGACGCAACTGCTGGCGGGCCAGTCCGGCCAGTTGTGCACCTCCAGCCTGGTCGCGCAGCTCAACCGGCAGCTTTACGCGAATACCTCGCCCGAAAAATACGCGACCTTCTTCTTCGGCATTTACGACGAATTCACCCGCGTTCTCACTTACACGAACGCCGGCCACCTGGCTCCGCTGATCCTTTCGGGCGGCAACGTCAAAGAGCTTGAGGTCACCGGCACGGTGGTGGGTCTCTTCCCCTCCGTGCCCTACGGCGAGCAGCAAATCACGGTCGGCGCCGGCGACATCCTGCTGGCCTATACCGACGGCATCACCGAACCGGAAAATGCGTACGGCGAGGAGTTTGGTATCGAACGCCTCACCGAAGCCGTGCTCAAAAATCAGAAATGTGAGACGGTGGAAATCGTGGCCAAAGTCATGGAAGCCGTGAAACAGTGGAGCCAGGCGCCGGAACTGCCCGACGATATGACCGTGCTCATCGCGCGAGGCCTCGATTGAGCGCGCAGCCCCGCAAAGTTTTAACTGCCGCGGAAATGAACGCGGTGGACAGGGCGACCATCGAGCTCGGCATCCCCGGCATCATTCTGATGGAAACGGCCGCCACCCGCTGCGTGGAAGTGCTGGCCGAAACCTTCGCGCCGCTGAACAGCCACAGCATCCTGGTGGTCTGCGGCAAGGGCAATAACGGAGGTGACGGCCTCGCCATCGCCCGCCAGTTGCACACCCGTTACCGGCCCCGCGAACTGCGGGTCGTGCTCATCGCGGACCCCGCGGAGCTCAAGGGAGACGCCGCCGCCAACCTGCAGATGCTCCACGGCAGCGGCCTCCAGGAATACCATGACTTCGGCCCGGAAATGCGCACCACCACGCTGGTGGTCGATGCCGTTCTCGGTACCGGCCTGAACGGTCCCGCCACCGGACCCGCCGCTTCCGCGATTCGCGAGATCAACCGCGCCTTCCCGTTCGCGAAGGTCTTTTCCGTCGATCTCCCCTCCGGCCTTTCCGGCGGCAGTGGCATCCCGCCCGGAGACTACGTCCGCGCCGACGTCACGGTCACCTTCACGGCCCCCAAAATCTGCCACGCCCTGCCCCCGGCAGCGAATCTGATGGGCGACCTGCGCGTGGTGGACATCGGCTCACCCTGCACGCTGTACGAAGACGACGCAGCCGTTCGCCTCGCGCAAATCACGCCCGCCAGCGTCGCGCCACTCTTTGCCCCGCGCCTCCGCGACGGCAACAAAGGCCGCTATGGACACGTCCTGGTGGTAGCCGGCGCCCGCGGCAAATCCGGCGCGGCCGCGATGTCCGGAATCGCCGCGCTGCGAGCCGGCGCGGGGTTGGTCACCGTAGCCTGCCCGGAATCCGCGCTTTCCGCTATCGCCGCCCACAGCCCCGAACTGATGACCGAGCCGCTTCCCGAAACCGCCTCGGGCGCCATCTCGAAAGCCGCCATTCCCCGCCTTCTGGAACTGGCGGACAAACGTTCCGTCGTCGCCATCGGCCCCGGCATCGGCACGGATGACGAAACCGCCGCCGTCGTGAGCCATCTTTTCCATCACCTCACGAAGCCCCTGGTTGTCGATGCCGACGCCCTCAACTGCCTCGCGGGAAAGAACCTCCCGGGCAAAAAATGGACTGGCGGCGAAGCACTGCGCGTCCTCACGCCTCACCCCGGCGAGATGAGCCGCCTCAGCGGCCACGGCATCCCCGAAATTCAGGCCGATCGCGTCACTGCCGCCCGCCGCTTCGCCGAAGACCGCAACGTCGTTCTGGTTCTGAAAGGCGAGGGCACGCTGCTCGGCTTTCCCGATGGCCGCGTCTGGATCAACCCCACCGGTTCGCCCTCCATGGCGACCGGCGGCACGGGCGACATCCTGACCGGCATGATCGCCGGTCTGCTCGGCCAGTTCCCGCACGATACCGACCGCGCCATCGCCGGCGCCGTCTGGCTGCACGGCAAAGCCGGCGAACTGGCCGCCCGTGCCACCAGCGAGCAGTCGGTGATCGCGACCGACCTGCTGCTCCACCTCGCGGAGGGAATTCGTGCCGCCACGCACCTTTCACACCAACACTGAGGAAGAGACCATCGACCTTGGCCGCCGCCTCGCCCCGGAACTGAGCGGCGTCGTCCTGCTGATCGGCAATCTGGGGGCGGGCAAAACGACACTGACCAAAGGCATCGTGGAAGGCCGCGGCGTCACCACCGCCGACGAAGTCTCCAGCCCGACCTTCACGCTCGTCCACCAGTACGGACCGGCCTTAAATCCTGTCTTCCACATCGACCTTTACCGCCTCGACGAACAGCGTCAGGTCGAAACCCTCGGCCTCGACGACCTCTTCTCCAGCGGCTCGCTCGTCCTGCTCGAATGGGCCGAACGGTTCCCCTCCCTGCTGCCCGCCGATCGCACCGAAATCCGTCTCGAAGCCCGCGACGACGACTCCCGGGTCATAACGGTACATGCCACCAGCTACCCCGCCGCGCCCGTGCTAGGTTGAAGTCGGGTGATGATCCAAACGCGCGAACAACAGGCGTCCGGGACCGGAATCGGCGGCAATGCGCCTTCCTCCGGCTGGGCTCTGTCGATCATCGCGGGCGGAGTCGTCATCGCGATCCTCTACTGGGCCCGCATCGTTTTCATCACCGCGATTCTGGCCGTCATCATCGCGCTGATTCTGGAACCGTTCGTCAGCCTGCTGACCCGCCTCCGCCTTCCCCGCTCTCTGGCGTCCCTGATTGTTTGCGTGATTGCCGTGCTGGTGCTGTATTTCGCCGCGCTGATCACATGGAACCAGGTCTTCACCATCGCGGGCGACGTTCCGGCGCTGAAACAGAACCTCGTTTCGGCCATCGAAAGCGTCTCCGAGCGGATCCAGAAAATGGAGGACACCGCGGCGCGCGTCCTCTCTCCCCGCCGGAAAGACGTGGGGACTGCCCCGGCCCCGCCCGCCGCCAACAACAAAAAGAGCCGGAAGACCCAGCCGCTCCCGATCCCGCTGCCGGACCCGCCTACCCTCATCCCGGAAGTACGCATCCATGAGGACAACCCGATCTCCACGCTGATCTACGCCCAGCTCGGCACCCTGTACGAGTACGCTCTGATGGCCTCGTTCGTGCCGCTGCTGGTCTTCTTCATGCTGAGCTGGCGCGACCACATCTACCGCAGTTTTCTGCGCTTCTTCGACGGCCCGTCGCGCCTCACCGCCGCCCGCAGCGTCCAGGGAATCGCGGGCATGGCACGCGCTTTCGTGGTGGGCAACTTCCTCATCGGCGTGCTGCTCGCCGCGCTCAGCACCAGTCTGTTCGCCGTGATCCGGCTGCCGTACCCGTTCCTGATCGGCCCGCTCAGCGGCTTCCTGAGTCTGATTCCGTACGCCGGGATCGTGCTTTCCCTGCTGCCGCCGTTCCTGGCCGCGCTGGCCACCGGAGCGCCCAGCAGCGTCCTTGTCTTCTCGCTGATCTTCGCCGTCGCCATGCATCTGCTCGCCATGAATGTCCTCTACCCCGTGCTGGTGGGCGCGCGCGTGCACCTCAACCCGCTGATCGTGACGTTTTCCCTGATGTTCTGGGCCTTTCTCTGGGACGCCGCCGGTCTGCTGCTCGCCATCCCGCTCACCGCGGGTCTGAAAGCCGTTTGCGACAACGTCGCCGGACTGCGGAAGTACGGCCGGTTTCTGGGGGATTAGCCTGAGCGAATTCCTCGACCGCCTGAAGGAACGGGCCCGCGCCGCCCGACGCCGCATCGTTTTCCCCGAAGGCGACGACCCGCGCGTGGTGGCCGCCGCGCGCCGGCTCAAAGACGAGCGCCTCGCGGAACCGCTCCTGATCGCCCGGAATACCTCCCTCGGACTCGATACCGTCGATCCCGCCAGTTCCCCCCGCCTCGACGCCTGCGCGGCGTTCTATCACGCGCGCCGCGGTCCCAAGGGCGTCACCGAACAGGAGGCCAACGCGGTTGCTCGCAAGCCCCTTTACTTCGCGTCCCTGCTGGTCGGGATGGGCGAGGCCGAGGGCTTCGTGGGCGGCGCCGTGAACACCACCGCCGAAACCGTGCGCGCCGCCCTGCACTGCGTCGGCGCCGCCCCCGGCATTCGCACCGTCTCGGGAGCCTTCCTGATGCTCTCGCCCGATCCCCGTTTCGGCGCTTCCGGTGCCATGACCTTCGCCGATTGCGCCGTCGTCATCGACCCCACCGCCGAACAGCTCGCCGATATCGCCGCCGCCGCCGCCCGCACCACCCGCCAGTTCCTCGAAGTGGAGCCCGCGGTCGCCCTGCTCTCGTTCTCGACGAAGGGCAGCGCCCGTCACTCCGAAGTCGACAAAGTCCTGGAAGCTCTGCGGATTCTGAGCGAGCGTTACCCCGGCCTGAACGTGGATGGAGAACTCCAGCTCGATGCCGCCCTGATCGCCGAAATCGCCGCCTCGAAAGCTCCCGGCTCAACCGTGGCGGGCCGCGCGAATACTCTGGTGTTCCCGAATCTCGCGGCCGGCAATATCGGCTACAAGATCGCGGAACGCATGGGCGGCGCGGCAGCCATCGGGCCGCTCCTGCAAGGCCTCGCCAAACCGGTCAACGACCTCTCCCGTGGCTCTACGGCCGAACACATCTACAACACCGCCATCCTGACCGCGTGTCAGGTGGAATAGAATCTGAGAAGATCGGAACAGGTAGCTGGCCAGATGGAAAAGACGCTTCGTAAGTACATCAGTTTCAACGAGATGAAAGCGGACGAATACCGTTACTGGCAAAGCCGGCCCGTTCACGAGCGGATGGATGCAGCCGTGGAAATGGCGCAAATAGCCTACGCGCTCAAGGGTTGGGAAATGGCAGAGGATGTACCAGGATCACAAAGACTTATTGTCAAGCTTCCATGCCCATGGCGCTAGATACCTCCAACCATGTGTGTGGGGCGGGATGTCATCCTGCGGCGGGTTGGAAACCCGCCAAAGCGCCGGTTACCAATCGGCGCGCAGATTCACGATCTGCCCCACATTCGCACCCGATTACACAGTTGAAGACCTAACCAGCCGATCGCCTCAGAGCTCGTTCACATGCATCGTGTCCCGCCGGACATACCAGCACGGCCGCAATCCATAATGCGGCATCAGTGAATTCACACACTGCTCCATCACCGGATCCCCCCGGCTCCAGTCCACTTCCTTCCACTTGTTCGGAATCGCGTAAAGCTGGTCCACGCGAATGATCGAAAACTGCTCCCGCTGCGGAATCCGGTACTGCACGGACAGGTAGTCCAGCCCATACGCCAGCAGCGCCAAACCGCCCAAAATCCCCGAAAACCAGAACAGAAATCGCCTCACAGTGTCCTCCCAGTGTAACCGCGCAGCGCCGCCAAAAAACACGCCCCAAAAAATACCCCTTGACGCCGATCACAAATTGCAATATTGTTATCACAGATTGCAATTATGAAGCTGGGAGAAAAAATACGCTACCTCCGGGAGGTCGAAGGCGCCGTCCGCGGCCTCGACCGCGCCATGACCCAGCAGGAAATCGTGCGCGCCATCGAACAGGAGCTGAAAAAGAAGCTTTCCCAGTCGTATTTGTCGCAGATCGAAAGCGGAACCCGGCCGCACCTCACCGCCACCAGCCGCATGCTGCTGGCGAAGTTCTTCAAAGTGCACCCCGGCTATCTGGTCGACGACCCCGAGGGCTACTCGACCGAACTGCTCTCCGACGTCGGCGCGCTCGAAGACAAACTCGACCTCTGGCTCGTCGGCGGCGCGGAGCGCTTTCGCAATGACCGTGAGGTGCGCGAAAGCCTGCTCGCCCTCGCCAAACACCCGGATTCGCGCCGCTGCCTGCTGCTGCTGCGCCTGATTCTTGAAAACGCCGGGCTGCTCGACCGCCTTTTCGACGTTCTGAGGCCCAAGGAATCTCTATGACGCTTGAAATGTTTTTTCTCGGCTGCTTCGCCTTCGGCTTCATCCTCTGCCTGATCGCGTTTCTCGCCGGCTCCACGCACCTGCACCTCCATGTTCACCACCAGATCCACGGCGTCCACGCACATCACGGGCAGGGCGGCGCCGCCTCGAAATTCAACTTCGGCACCATCGCGGCCTTCCTCACCTGGTTCGGCGGTGCCGGCTACATTCTGGTCAACTGGGGCGGCGTCGGCCTGGTCGTGATCCTGATGCTGGCGAGTCTGGTCGGCTTCGCCGGATCCGTGCTCATCTTTCTTTTCACCGCGAAGGTGCTCGCCCCCGGCGACATCCCGCTCGACCCCGCGGATTACCGCGTCGAAGGCGCGCTCGGCACCGTCTCCTGCCCCGTGCTGCCCAGCGGCACCGGGGAAATGATCTTTGTCCAGCAAGGCCGGCGCGCCGCCGTGGCGATTCGAAGTGAAGACGGAACCGCCATCCCGACCGGTAAAGAAGTGGTGGTAACACGCTACGAGAACGGCATTGCGTACGTCCGTGCGTGGGATGAATTGACCGCCTGATCCGCGCTCTCACGCGGCAGACGGAAACGCAGTAAAAAGGAAATCCGGTTAAAACGTATGAACCCGTTTCAGATTGTTGTGGTGGTGGCGCTCATGGCGCTCGCCTTTCTCTTTCTCGTCAGCATTTTTGCGCGGCTGTTTCGCAAAGCCGGCCCGCATCAGGCGCTGATCGTCTATGGCTTTCGCGGCACCCGCATCATCAAAGGCCGCGGCACGGTCATCTTCCCGATGATCGAAAACGCTCGCGAGCTCTCGCTCGAACTCATGTCCTTCGACGTGGCGCCGCAGCAGGATCTCTATACGAAACAGGGCGTCGCCGTCACCGTCGAAGCCGTCGCGCAAATCAAAGTGAAGTCCGACCCCGAATCCATCCAGACCGCGGCCGAGCAGTTCCTCACCAAGACGGATCAGAACCGCGAGTCGCTCATCCGCCTCGTCATGGAAGGCCATCTGCGCGGCATCATCGGCCAGCTCACCGTCGAACAGATCGTGAAAGAGCCGGAAATGGTGGGCGACCGCATGCGCTCCACCTGCGCCGCCGACATGAACAAGATGGGCCTCGAAGTTATCTCGTTCACCATCAAGGAAGTCCGCGACAAGAACGAATACATCTCGAACATGGGCCGTCCCGACATCGCCCGCATCAAGCGCGATGCCGATGTCGCCACCGCCGAAGCCGAACGCGACACCGCCATCCGCCGCGCCCAGGCTCTGCGCGAGTCCGCTATCTCCAAAGCGCAGGCCGATCAGGAACGCGTGCTCGCCGAAACGCTCTCCGTCGCCAAACAGTCCGAAGCCCAGCGCGATCTGCAGATCAAACAGGCCGAGTATCTGGAAACCGTCAAACGCCAGCAGGCCACGGCCGACAAAGCGTACGAAATCCAGACCAACGTCATGCAGCAGACCGTGATCGCGGAGCAGGTCAAGATTCAGCAGATCGAAAAAGAACACGAGATCCTGGTGCAGGACGCCGAAATTCAGCGCCGCGAACGGGAACTTATCGCGACCGTTCTGAAGTCGGCCGAAATCGAAGGCCGCCGCATCCAGACCATCGCGTCGGCGAACCGTCAGCGCCTGATTTCCGAAGCCGAAGGCCAGGCCATGGCCACACGCGCCGTCGGTGAAGCGGAAGCCGAAATCACCTTCAAGAAGGGTGAAGCCGAAGCCCGCGCCATGAACGTCAAGGCCGAGGCTTATCAGGAATACAACCAGGCCGCCGTTGTCGACAAGCTCATCAGCATGATGCCGCAGATCGTCAAAGAACTCGCCGCGCCGCTGGCCAATATCGACCGCATCACCGTGGTCTCCACCGGCGGCGAAACCGCCGGCATGGACAAGATCACCGGCGACATCACGAAGATGGCCGCGCAGATCCCGGCTTTGTTTGAAACGCTCTCCGGCATGAAGATGGCGGATCTCTTCGCCAACGTGAACAAGATCGGCGAAAGACCAGTCGTGGAAGTTTTACAGGACCGTAAGTAGTTGAAGGAGTCAAATATCATGGCACTTTTGGAAAGAGTCGGAACCCTTCTCAGGGCAAATCTGAACGACGTGATCGACCGGGCCGAAGACCCGGAAAAGATGGTCAAACAGGTGATTCTCGACATGGAGAATCAGCTCATGCAGGTGAAAACGCAGGTGGCGATCAGCATCGCCGACCTGCACCTGCTGGAGCGGCGGAGCACGGAAAACACCCAGCGGCAGGCCGAGTGGATGCGCAAGGCCGAGCTTGCCGTCGCGCGGCAACAGGACGACCTGGCGCGCATCGCCATCGAACGCTCCATGGAAAGCAAAAAGCTGGCCGACAGTTTCATCGACCAGATCGCCGACCAAAGAGTCCAGGTGGATAACCTCAAAACCGCCCTGCGCAGTCTGGACGGCAAACTCGCCGAAGCGCGCGGCAAGAGCGACCTGCTGCTCGCCAAACATCGCCGCGCCCGCACCGCCGGCTCAGCGGCGGAAGCGCATCTCAACCTCAACGCCGGCTCCGCCTCCTCCGCCTGGGACCGCCTGGGCCAGAAGGTCAACCGCGCCGAAGCCATCAGCCAGGCCCGTACCGAACTCCTGGGCGACAACGTGGAAGACCGGTTCGCCGAACTCGAAAAGCACGACGAGGTCGAGCGGCTCCTCGCCGACATCAAGGCAAAGAAGGGATAACGAATGCGCCGCCTGGCCCTCGTTTTTGGTATGATCGCGCTCCTGGCCCTCCTGGAGCAGGTCGCTCTTTCGAACCGGTCCGCCGCCCGGCAGTTCCGGAGGCAGCAGGTCCGCCTGCTGCCTCTCGTCCGCTTCCGATAAAACCATGCCTCCAGCCGTCCGCTTCAGCCTGATCGCCATCAGCCTGGTCTTCGTCGCCATCGGCGGCTATCATCGCGTACAGTCGCAGCGCTCCGGCGAAAGCCTCGACCGCACCAAAGAAGGCTGGCCCCTGCTCATTGGCATCCGCCTGTTCGGGTTGTTCACCCTCGGCGCCTCGGCCCTCTGGCTCTGGAATCCCGCCCGGTTCACGTGGGCCTCACTGCCGGTGACCGATGCCGTGCGCTGGCTCGGCGTCGGCGATTTCGCCTTATCCGTGGCCTGGCTGATCTGGATGTTCAACACCCTGGGCCGGAATCTCACCGATACCGTAATCGTCCGCCGCGAAGCTTACCTGGTCAGCCACGGCCCTTACCGCTTTGTCCGCAACCCCATGTACACCGGAGTTCTGATGATTGGCATCAGTCTCGGCCTGGCGTTCGGAACCTGGCTCCTCCCGCTCGCCACCACCGCAATGTTCGCGCTTTTCGCTCTGCGCACCCGCACCGAAGAAAAGTATCTGCTGGAACGCTTCGGCGATTCCTACCGCCAGTACAGGAACCGCGTCGGCCGGTTTTTCCCCCGGCTCTACTCCACCACCAGCCGCAAAAACGCGTCCGCCGCATAGCTGACCGCCCGCCGCGTGGGCCGCACCAGGTAGATCTTCCGCTCCACCTCGACTTCCGGAACACGGATCGCCACCAGCCGCCCCTCCGCGATCTCCTGTTCCACGCACATGCGCGGCAGAAATGCCACGCCCGCATTCCGCTCCACCATCCAGCGGATCGTCTCCACCGTCGGCATCTCCACGTCCATCTTCAGCGGAATGCCCCGCTCGTGGAACGCCCGGATCACGATCTCCCGATACGGCGACAGCACGTTGTGCGCGATAAACGTCTCCTCGCCCAGTTCGGAGATCGGCACCTCCCGCCGCTGCGCCATCACATGCCGCGGCGACACCACGAACGCCAGCGAATCCGCATAGATCACATTGGAAACAATGCGCTCGTCCCGGGGCTCATAGCTGATTACGGCCAGTTCCAGGTTGCCGTCCACAATCTCGTCCGGCACGCGGCTCGAAAAGCTGCGCCGGATCTGCACCTTCACCTTCGGATACAACCGCCGGTACCGCTCAATGTGCCGCAGCAGATACAGCGTGGTCGATTCATTCGCGCCGATCACCAGCCGCCCGGCCGAATGGTCGCGCAGTTCCGCGATCGAGTTCTGCAGTTCCCCTTCGAGGTTCTGAAACCGGCGCGCATACTCGAGCACCTTCGCCCCCGCATCGGTCAGCATCACATCTTTCGCCGACCGGTCCAGCAACTTCTCGCCCAGTTCCAGTTCCAGCCGCTGCAGCGATAAGGAAACCGCTGGCTGCGTGCGCCCCAGCTTCTCCGCCGCGCGCGAAAAACTCCGCTCGTTGGCGACCATCATGAAGACCCGGAGCGTGCTCAGTTCCATAGGCCCATCATAACGCCCGCTAATCGAAGCGAGCTGTCGAATTAAAACGATTTATAGCCTAGCTCTTCATCCACGAAGGCTTCAGATACTTGTTCGCCTCCGCGTTGTTCGTAAACCGGCCCTTCGCCGCGTCCCACTCCAGCTTCCCGTCCACCCGGAGCGCCACCACACCCAGCAGCATCCACTCCACGAACGGCGCCGACACGTTGAAGTTCGAACACGCCGCTTCCCCGCCTTTACAGGCTCGAATCCAGTCGCGGTAATGCCCCGGCGACCGCGTCAGACTCGGCTCCGGAAACTTGTAATCGGCCATCCGCTCCAGCGCCGGCAGCAGGCGCGTATGTTCCCCGATGGACCCGGTTGTCAGCATGCCCTTCTCGCCGATGAACACACTCCCGTTGGGACCGGGCGCATGCGCCTCCGGGGAATGCGCTTCGTCCATCCGTTCCCGGCTGTACACGCCGCCCACGAAACCGTTCGCTGGCTCGGCCGGCGCGCCTTTCGCCTTCGGCTTCACCGGCAGATCGCCCAGCAGTTCACTGTCCGCCAC
Source organism: uncultured Acidobacteriia bacterium (assembly GCA_903851195.1). Lineage (GTDB taxonomy): Bacteria > Acidobacteriota > Terriglobia > Bryobacterales > Bryobacteraceae > BOG-234. Next base: position 189,344 of record CAINNJ010000055.1, on the reverse strand, counting down.
GCCCTCGATCTTCGGCCGTTCCTTCAACCCCTCGTGCCAGAAAATCTTCACCGCGGGCATGCTGCCGCGCGCCGGGAAGTCGTAACGGATCACCGCCTTTTTCGGGAACATGAAGCTGCTCGCGCCTTCCTTCGACACGCACTCCACGCTCGTCGGCGCGCCCAGCCGCAGCGCCATGTTCGACGCGCCCAGAATGTGGCACGCCATATCGCCCAGCGCGCCGCAGCCGAAATCGTAAAACCCGCGCCAGTTGAACGGTTGATAGAAATTCCCGTACTGATTCGGATAACCGGCCCCGCCCGACGTGTACGGCCGTTTCGCCGCATTGCCCAGCCAGAGATTCCAGTCGAGCGTCGCGGGCACGGCATCGGGCGCCGGAATCTCCGTCAGCCCCTGCGGCCACCACGGCCGGTCCGTCCACGCGTGCACTTCCTTCACCCCGCCGATCTCGCCCGCCCAGATCATCTCCGCCGCCTGCCGCGTGCCCTCGTTCGAATACCCCTGGTTCCCCATCTGCGTGGCGACTTTGTATTTATTCGCCGTCTCCCGCATCAGCCGCGCCTCCGCCACCGTGCGCACCAGCGGTTTCTGCACATACACATGCTTGCCGCGCTCCATGCATGCGATCGCCGCCGTGGCATGCATGAAATCCGGAATCGTCACGATCACGGCATCGATGTCCTTGCCCTTCTCGTCCAGCATCTTCCGGAAATCTTTGAACTTCGGAAGGTCCGGATACTGTTTGAACTTGCGCGCCGCTTCTTTCTCGTCGACGTCGCAAAGCGCGACGATGTTCTCATGCGCGCAGCCGTCGATATCGCTCGAAGCCTTGCCGCCCGCGCCGATCGACGCGATGTTCAGCTTCTCGTTCGGCGACTTGTACCCCGCCGCGCGCAGCGATGCCACGCTGCCAAAACCCTGGCTCGGAATCGCCCCGGCCAGCAGCGAACCATAGAAGAAGTAACGTCGCGAGAATTGGGATGACATGGAATTGCCCTCGCCTGAAAGTATACCCGCCAGCCGCCCGGACAAAATCCGCAATAGAATAACTGCATCCATGAAGTCGGCTCACATCACCGTCTCTGTGCTCCTCGCCGCCTTGCCGTGTCTCGCGGCGAGCGCCCCAACAGTGGACCAACTCTTCACCCTGATCCGGAATAACGACATCCCCGGTCTGACCCGCGCCCTCGCACAAGGGGCCGACGTGAACGCCCGCGGCGAGCGGGACACCACGCCACTGCTATACGCCGCCGCGTATGGGAGCCCCGAATCGTTGAAGCTCCTGCAGTCCGCCGGGGCGGACGTGAACGCCCAAAACGCCTTCGGCGCCACGGCGCTCATGTGGAGCGTCACCGAGCCCGCCAAAGTTCGCTTTCTGCTCGATCACGGCGCGGATGTCAACGCCAAATCCAGCACCGGCCGCACGGCCCTGTTGCTTGCCGCCGTACACAACGGATCCGACGACGTGGTGAACCTGCTGCTCTCCCGGAAAGCCGACGTCCACGCCACCGACAACCACGGCCTCACTTTCCTGCTCGCGGCATCGGCAGCCTGCAACCCCCGTCAGGTCCGGATCGCCCTCGAAAACGGTCTCGACGTCAACGCCAAGGACGAAACTCTCGGCTTCACGCCCCTGATGAACGCCGCCGGCAACGGCGATCCGGAATCCGTCCGCCTGCTGCTGGCGAAGGGCGCGCGTGTCAATGAAGCCTCGGCCAAAGATCCGGTGAATGTCCTGCGCGGACCCATCGATCTCGGCTACTACACGCCGCTGATGCTCGCCTCCATCTACGGACCGCCCTCCATCGTGGATACCCTGCTCCGCGCCGGGGCGCGTGTGGACCCCAAAGACATTCGCGGCCGCACCGCCCTGCACTATGCGGTCTCCGCCGAGGCGCAAAATCCCGAAATCGTGCGTCTGCTTCTGAAAGCCGGCGCCGACCCCGCCACCAAAGATTCCACCTCCCAAACCGCCGGGGACTGGGCCTCGAAATATGCCCGCCCGGACATTCTGACCCTGCTGCACGCCACCCCGCTGCCGCCGGATGCCGCGCTGCCCCCGACTTCATCCGCTCGCACCGCCGCCGGCGCCGTAACGAAGAGCCTGCCGCTGCTCCAAAGCGTCAGTGCGTCGTTTCTGAAGAACGGAGGCTGCGTCGCGTGCCATGCCCAGAACCTCACCGCTCTCACCGCCAAAGTCGCCCGCGCGCAGGGCTACAGCGTCGACGAACCGGGCCTGAAGTCGCAACTCGCCGACCTGCGGGCATCTTACGTCAAGAGCGCCGACCGGCTGCTGCAGCGTTATGACGGCGGTGGCGGAATCGACACCCTGGTCTACGTCATGCTCCACTTCGAAGCTGCCGGCTACGCGCCCGACGCCATCACGGACGCAATTGTCTGCAACATGCTGGGCGAGCAGATGGCGGATGGCAGCTGGATTCGCGGCGGCGCCGTGCAGCGCGCCGGGCCTTCCCCGGCCGCCCGCGCCCCCATGCAGGATGGCGACATCGTTCGCACCGGTCTCGCGGTACGTGCCCTCGCGGCGTTTAAATGGCCGGGACGACAGGCCGATATCGATTCCCATATCGACGCCGCCCGCCGCTGGCTCGTCAAAGCGCAGCCCGTCTACAACGAAGAAGCCGTCATGCAGTTGCTCGGCCTGCTCCGCGCCGGCGAAAAAACCAGCACGCTGCAGGCGCTCGGCAGGAAGCTGGCGGCACAGCAAACATCGGAGGGCGGCTGGCGTCAGAACCCGTATCTCCCGCCGGATTCCTACGCCACCGGGCAGACGCTCTACGCGCTGCACGAAGCCGGTATTCTGGCCCCCACGGATCCGGTCTATCGAAAAGGTGTGGAATTTCTGCTGCGGACGCAGCATGAGGATGGTTCCTGGTTCGTCCGAAGCCGCGCGCCGAAATTACAGCCCTACTTCCAGAGCGGCTTCCCCTACGACCACGACCAGTGGATCTCGATGGCCGGGACTGCCTGGGCAACCATCGCCCTGGCAATCTCCGGCCCTCGCCAATAACAAGAACTAACTGAGCGTCCAGCCCTTCCGATACGTCGGCTTCAGGAACTTATTCGCCTCCGCATTGTTCGTGAACCGGCCCTTCGCCGCATCCCATTCGAGCTTGCCGTCCACGCGCAGCGCGATCACGCCGAGCAGCATCCACTCGACAAACGGCACCGCGACGTTGAAGTTCGAGCACGACGGATCCCCGCCCTTCGCGGACCGGATCCAGTCGCGATAGTGACCGGGCGACCGCGTCAGGAACTGCTCGGGGAACTTGTAGTCCTTCATCTTCTCGGCCGCCGGCAGCAGACGCGTCTGCTCGCCATACGTGCCGGTCGTGATCATGCCTTTGTCGCCGACGAACAGACTGCCGTTCGGGCCGGAACTGCGCGCGTCCGGAGCCAGCGCGTCCTGGAACTGCTCCCAGTTGAAGATCCTGCCGACATAGCCGTTCGGCGCCTGCTGCGGCCGGGGTGCCGCGCCCTGCTGACGCGGACGCGAAGGCAGATCGCCCAGCAGTTCGCCTTCGGGAACGCCGGCCACCTTCGGGCTTTCCTTCAGACCGTCGTGCCAGAAGATCGAGACCGGCGGCATGCTGCCCCGCTGCGGGAAGTCGTAACGAATTACCGACTTCTTCGGGAACATGAAATTGCTGGTGCCTTCCTTCGACACGCACTCCACGCTCGTCGGCGCGCCCAGTTTCAGCGCCATGTTCGGAGCGCCCAGAATGTGGCACGCCATGTCGCCCAGCGCGCCGCAACCGAAGTCGTAGAACCCGCGCCAGTTGAACGGCTGATAGAAGTTCCCGTAATCGTTCGGATAACCCTTGCCGCCCGACGTATACGGACGCTTCTCGGAGTTGCCCAGCCACAGATCCCAGTCGAGCGTCGAAGGCACTTCATCGGGCGCCGGGATTTCGGTCAGCCCCTGCGGCCACCACGGACGATCCGTCCAGGCGTGCACTTCCTTCACGTTGCCGATCTCGCCCGCCCACACCATCTCGGCCACCTGCCGGGTGCCTTCGTTCGAGTAGCCCTGGTTGCCCATCTGCGTCGCGACCTTGTATTTATTGGCCGTGTCCTGCATCAGGCGGGCTTCCCACACCGTGCGCACCAGCGGTTTCTGCACATACACGTGCTTGCCGCGCTCCATGCACCAAACGGCCGCCGTCGCATGCATGAAATCCGGAATCGTCACGATCACGGCATCGATGTCTTTGCCCTTCTCGTCGAGCATCTTCCGGAAATCTTTGAACTTCGGTACGCTCTCATACTTCTTGAAGACCTGCGCGGCCCGCTTTTCGTCCACGTCGCAGAGCGCCACAATGTTCTCGTGCGCGCAGCCCGCGATGTCGCTGGCGGCCTTGCCGCCCGAGCCGATCGAGGCGATGTTCAGTTTCTCGTTGGGGGATTTGTAACCGGCCGCCTTGAGCGACGGCACACTCCCGAAACCTTTGCTCGGAATGGCGCCGGCGAGCAACGAACCGTAAAAGAAATAACGTCTGGAAAAATTGTAGGCCAACACAGCCTCCCTTTTGAGTATCCGCCTGCGATTATATCGCTGCGCGGCCTCTTCAGGCACAATGTTACCTGAGTGGTGTTGCAGAATACGGACGACTGGAAGCGGATCGAAGAAATTTTTCTGGTGGCGGTCGAGCTTTCCGGCCCCGCCCGGGAGCAGTACCTTGCGACCGTCTGCTTCGCGCAACCGGAACTCCGCGCCGAAGTGGAAAGCCTGCTGGCTGCCGACGGCGGCGGCAACCGCGAAATCACGTCTCTGGTGCGTGGCTCCATCGTCTCGCTGGTCTCCGGCCCGGCTTCCGGCGCAGCGAACTCCCCTTCGTCATCCGAAGGCAGTCTGGAAGGCACGCGCGCCGGTGAGTGGCTGCTCACCGAAGAAATCGGCCGCGGCGGCATGGGCGCCGTCTATAAAGCCACGCGGGGCGACGGCGAGTTCAGCATTGAGGCCGCCGTCAAAATTCTCGGCCGCGGTTTCAATTCCCGTATCCTGCTCGATCGTTTTCGTCAGGAACGCCAGATTCTCGCCCGCCTCGAACACCCCAACATCGCCCGCCTGCTCGATGGCGGCAAGACCAGTTCCGGCCAGCCGTATCTCGTCATGGAATACGTGCCCGGCATGCCGCTCACGCGCTACTGCGATGAGCGGCAACTCAGCGTCCGGGAACGCGTCGCCATCTTCCGCAAAGTCTGTGACGCCGTCTCCTGCGCGCATCGCAACCTGATCGTGCATCGCGACCTGAAGCCCGACAACATCCTGGTTACCGGAGACGGCATTCCCAAACTGCTCGATTTCGGCATCGCCAAACTTCTTGAGCCCAACACGGGCGAGAGCGGCGAACTCACTATGACCTCGGAACGCGTCGGCACGCCCGCCTGGTGCAGCCCTGAACAGATCCGGGGTGAACATGTGGGCGTTGCGACCGATATCTATTCGCTGGGTGTCGTCCTCTTCCGCCTGCTCACCGGCTATCGTCCCTACCGCGTGGACAGCGTCACGTGGGAGAACGCCACCACGCTGATCTGCGAGCGCGAACCGATGCGCGCCAGCGAAGCCGCGGCCAGCAAGCCGAAGGACGCCGCGGAAGCCGATCATCTGGCCCGCAGCCGCCGGACCACGGCGGACGGTCTGCGCCGTCAGCTCAGCGGCGATCTCGATAACATTCTCGGTTTTGCCCTTCGGAAAGAGCCCGACCGGCGCTATCTCTCGGTCGATCAGTTCAGCGACGAACTGCAGCGTTACCTCGACGGCCGCCCCGTCAGGGCCGCGGGCGACACCGTCATTTACCTCGCGCTCAAATTCGTTCGCCGCCATCGCCTTGGCGTCGGCACGGCCGCCATTCTGACCTGTCTGCTCTGCGTGTCCACCGTGGCCGCTGTCTGGCAGGCGCGCCGGCTGTCTGTCCGCGTCAACGAAGACCGGAAGCTCGCCGCCACTCTGCTCTTCGACCTGCACGACAACATCTCGCGGCTGCCCGGCTCCCTGCCCGCCCGCGAGGCCCTGCTCCGCAAGTCTCTTCTCTATCTGAACGGCCTCGCCAGGGATGCCGGACAGGATCGCGAAACACGCCGTTCCCTCGCGCTGGCCGGCGAGCGTTTCGCCAATCTGCTCGGCACCATCGGCCAGTCCGCGGACTCCCTGAAAACCTGGCAAACTGCCCGTATTATCCGCGAAGCTCTGGCCGCCGAGCAGCCCTCCGATCTCACCGCCCAGTACGAACTGGCCTCCAGCTACCTGGTGGGAAGCCTGATGACCAGCCGCGCCGGCAGCGTCCGCGACATGGAGGTGCTGGACCGCAAAGCGCTCGCCATCGCGCTGTCCCTGACCGCGCAGGTTCCGGGAAATCGCGAGTATCAGGTGCTGCTCGCCGATACCTGGGCCAGCCTGTCCACCGGTCTCAACATTGCGGGGAAAGCCGACGAAGCCATCGCCACGCTGCGCAACGCCGTGCCGATTCGCGAGAAGCTCGCGGCGGATCCCGCGGACCGCGATTCCCAGCGCAACCTCGCCATGGTCCGCTATCATCTCGGTCTGGTGGAGGCCCAGGACAATCGCTCCGAAGCCGCCCTGGTGGATCTCGCCGAGGCGCTCAAAATCCAGAAGAGCCTGGCCGCCATCCCCTGGAACGAAACGCAGATCGACTTCGAAATGGCCAGCACGCACCATTTCTTCGGCGTGTCGTTAGGCGCCCTGAAGCGCTACCAGGAAGCGCTTGACCACTTCGATGACGCCATCGCGCTCCGCGAGCGCGCTATCGCACTGGACGAACGCGACGCCCGCAGCCGCTCCATGCTGGCCGGCAACTATTCCGAAAGGGCTCTCGTGCTGCTGAACAAGGGCGATAAACAGCAGTCCCTCGCCAGCATCCAGAGAGCCCTCGCTCTGCAGCGCAAGCTGTTCGAGGTGGATCCCAAAGGCGTGCCGGTGCGCATCAACCTGGCCACCCATGAGAGCCGACTCGCCGCCATCGAAACCGCACTCGGCAATACAGAGGCCGCTACCGAAGCCTGGCGGCGCGCCGCCCATTTTTACGATCAGCTCAAAAGCGGCGGCTTCTTAACCGCACCCGACGTCATCCGCGACTCCGAAAAAGCGCACGCCGAAATCGCGGCACGGCTTAAATAAAGTCGAGGCCCGGCTCAAATAGCTTTTCTCAGGAAGTCGCGGTGGCAGCCGCCGACGACATGTTAATGCCGCCATTGACACCCATCGGGAAGAAGCCGCCGCTCACCGCATTCACCTGACCGCCGTACACGATGTTGAGCACCTGGCCCGGCGTCCGCACCGCCGTCAGACCGTTGCTGTCCACCGAAATGTACTTCATCCCGGTGGGCAGCGGCGGCATGTCTACCGCGTCCAGCGCTTTCGTCTGCGCCTGATAAAGCGCGGCATGCAGACGAAGATTTCCGGTGTGCTCCGCTTCGGTGGCCAGAATGCGGGCCGCCACGCCGAGAATCGTCTTGTCCTGAATCAGTGGCGCCGCGCCGCCATAAGCGCTCACGCCCACATCTTCGAAAGCGCGCGCCAGTGCGATAAACGCTTCCTGGCTCTCGAACCCGGTGCCCAGAGCGTTCAGATTGATCATCGGCTTGGCCACCGGCTGAATTCCCAGCGACTGCAGCGTCTTGCGCAGCAGCGCCACGTGGGCGCGCTCGTCCGCTCCAATCTGGTCCGCCGACATCGCGAGCGTGGAATTCTCGATAAACGTGACTTTCTGTCCGCCCGTCGTTGGCCCCGTCGGACCGGTGCCATCGATCCCGATACCCATGCTGTCGATGGTTTTGCCCGTCCGCGCGACCGTATAGAACTCCGCCTCCAGATACTCGAGGTTCAGAGCGAACTGCACGATATCCACGTCCGTAATGGCCGCCATGCCCTTTTCGGCCGCGGCGAAAAAGGCCGCAATACCCGCGCTGGCCAGACCCAACTGCTTCGCGAACGATCTCCGGTCCGCAGGAAACATCTGATTCGTCATGATTGTGATCCCCTGATTTTCTTTCAAAATATTGGACAGCTACTGAATGGCGACGCGCGTGATATTGGCCGGACTGCCGTCCACCGTGACAATGAGATTCACGTCGGAACCTTTACCGGACAGAGACTTTGGAAGCGGTCCCAGATTCACCTGATCCAGCCCCGGCAGTGTGCCCTGCGGGCCGGCAAAGGCCACCGGAACACTGATGCCTCCGATGGACGCCTTGACCGGGATCGCGGAGTGACGCCGCAACCCTGTCCCGTAGAGCACGAGGTAAACGCTCCCGCTGGAGATATCGACAGGCTTCGTCGTGAAACCAAAGATGCCCGGCTGGTAAGGCGCGGAGAGCGTCCCTTTCCCATCCGTGCCGACACTGAGTACCTGGGCCGCCGGCACTCCGTAGCCCGTGTTGTTCGCGGTAAAGATGGCGGGTGACACATTGGAAATGTCCACCGACCCCGTGAAGGTGCTGTTATTGGCGGCGACGCTGACGGTCGCAAGACCGATCGCCGCGGCAGCCGGAATCAAATAGTTGATCTGACCCGGCGAGACCATAAACAGCTGTGCGGGCAGCTTCTTGCCCGTGCGGTCCGTGATCGTGATGGTGGCGCCGCCCAGTGTTGTGGAGAGCGGCAACGTTGTCGTACTCGTAGTGGAGGCAGCCAGCCCGCTGCCGAACCCGGCCGCGATGGAATCGGGAGCCACGATCGGCGTCCAGTTGCCCGCCGACGCCGTCGTGAAGCTGGTGCTTTGACTAAAGACGGAAAGCGGAATTGCAGTCAGGAAAAGGGTTGTGAGTAACCCACGTTGTATAACTCGCATTCAGGTCCCCGGATGTTTTCACAACTCTTCAGGCATAGCCTGTAGAGCCGAGCCGCGTGACTTCGTGCTGCGACTTCATCTGCAACTACGGGGCACCCGGCTGTTCGGATTGAGTGTTCCGATGCGTCAGGAGGGTTCGCTTACAACGGCAGCGTAATACAGGCCCGGCAACCGAACGGAGCGCCCGTCTCAACCTGCCAGTGTGATCCTGACCTCGACAGAGAACCTCGCGGCTTCCGGGCAGCGTTGCGTAACGACGTCCCACGCGGCAGCCACCTCCCTGGCGCGTTGCCGATACATCCTGCGATCCTTTTTTCCCCCGCGGATCATTCTCCCCGCGAGCGGGGCATTCTGCAGTTGCGCGTCGGGATTCGGGCGGCACTCCACGTGGGGGTCGCGCGCAATCGGATTTTCCGGATAGAGAGCAACCAATATCCACGTTTCAATCGATTTTGACGGCGTACACAGAACCAGATTGGACTGGCTGGACAACGCTCCCATCCAGCCCTGCATGACCTCCCGCAGTTCGTGTGTGGTATCGGAAGCGGGCGGACACGGCCGCTCGCAAGGCAGGTCGCGGGGCGCATCGGCAATCCGCTGGTCGTCACGATAGCTTCTGCCCGCCACATCCGCATCTGCGTGGACAATCAGCATGTCAAAGCGTCGCAACAGCGGATTGCCGTGCAATGCGTCCCCCGCCTGACTCGCGGCCTGTCGGCACCAACGATACACCGAAGTCCATCCGCCGCCGCTTAAAGGAGCAAAGGTTTCCGATAACTCAGGGCTCAGTTGTTCCGGAACGTATTCCCGTCCATCCAGCAGGCGGGAGACGATTGCTTCCAGAAGCACGCGGTCGGTAGGCCCCTCCACCACAAAACCGATCCGCAGGGGATCAGACATTCGGCACGCCGCCCAGGTGCCCCATCACCCACAAACGCGACAGCGTCCATCCTTCCCGGCCCATCTTCATGAGTTCGTCGTCGACCTCCACACGGCGAACCACCGTTCGACCGGTATTCGTTCGTGAGACAGTGAAAAGCCGCACACGGTCGTCACGGAGCGGCAGTCCGTCAAGCACCTGCGGGCTGTGACTCGTCAGGAGCAACTGTCGGGATACCTTCGCCCTGAGCACGCCGTCGCAGATCCGGCCGATAAGGGCCTGCGCAAGTCGGGGATTCAGACCGTGATCGGCATTATCGACTGCCAGCAACCGGGGCGCTCGTTCATCAAGGGCAAGCACCGCGGCAAACAGTACGTAAAGAGCGCCCTCGCTCGCATCCGCGCCGGAGAGTACGTTCCGGCCGGACTTCATGAACTGATCGACAAACCGAACGACCTGGTTCGACGTGGCGGCCGAAGGAGAAAGAGGAATGTCCGACGCTGAAGCCGAATCGACGGAGCGCGCCCAGTCGATCAGTTCGCAAAAACCATTAAACAGCGCTTCGAGTTCCTCGTCGCGGCGAGACGCGCGAACCAAAGAATGAACGGCCTGGGGCAGGCCTCCCCCGGACAAGCCCAAAGGCTCCCGGGGTTGCCGTTCCGGCGTGGCGCCCCGCAGGGTTGGCGTATTCGGCTCGTAGATCGCGTAATTTCGCAGAAGATCGAGTAAAGCCAGCGCCGGGTCTCCGGCCGGCAGTTCCAGGGCTTTCAAAGCCGCGAAGCCGGCCTCCGGATTGGGCTTCGATTTCATCCGGTGCGACCGGCCCGCGAGTTCCCGGTCAGCACTGCGCCACGATTCGGTGTGATAGCGCCATGCCGGCTGGGGGTCCTTCATCGGGTTAAAGAGACTAACCTTGTAAGCGGCATCTTCATTCTCCGCTGAGAAAACGATGTGCGGAGTCTTTGCCGCGCCGATCAGTGCGCACTTATAAAGCTGCGGCAGCCCGGGGCGAACTCCGCGCCGCATCAGAGCCTCATCGTCCACACGCCCGCTCGCAGCCGCGGAAATCACTCCGATCGCTTCGAGGAGATTGCTCTTTCCACTCCCGTTGGCGCCCACGAAGACGTTGACGAGACCAAGATCGATCTCGACATCTTCCAGGGATTTAAATGATTCTATCTTGATACGGCTGAGCATTTGCAAATGTGCGAACTTAGAGTCTAACCATTGGTTCAAAGTTTTTGGTATCCGCGACTGCGCACGATCGCTTACAACGGCAGCGTAATACAGGCCCGGCAACCCGTCGCCCCCGTGCGGTTCTTCAGCGTCACCGTGCCCGCATGAGCCTCCGCGATCTGCCGGCTCAAAAACAATCCGATCCCCGACCCGCCCGGCTTCGTCGTAAAGAACGGCACGAACAGATTCGCCGGATTCGCGATCCCGTGCCCCTCGTCATCCACCAGGATCTCCACTCCCCGTAAACTCTCCCGCCATTCGAGCGACACCGCGCCCCGCTCGCCCATCCGCTCCAGCGTCGCGTCCACCGCATTGCGCACAATGTTAATCAGCAACTGATCCAGCTGATCCGGATCCGCGCGGATCGTCACCTCAGGTCCCGCCGTCACCCGCACCGTCAGCCGCTGCTCCAGGCGCACGACCCGGTCCACCCACTCGGCCACGCGCATCGGCCGGGGCTTTGGCTGCGGCAACCGCGCCAGCCGCGCATAAGCGCCCGTGAAGCGGTTCAGCGCGTCGCACCGGTTGGAAATCACATTCAGCCCGGAGCGCACATCCTCCTGCCAGTCCTCCGGCAGCGGCTCCCGCGAAACCAGCGTCAGCAGACTCGACGACAAAGACTTCACCGGCGTCAGCGAATTATTGATCTCATGCCCCAGCACACGGACCAGCCGCTGCCACGCATGCAACTCTTCTTCACGCAACGGGCGCGTGATATCCGACAGCACCAGCAACTGATGCGGCTGCCCGCTCTCCCGGAAGTCCCCGCGCCGCACGCTCCACTGCCCCGCCCCGCCGCGAAACACCGCCCGCGTCACGAAGGAAGCCGGACCCGTCAGATACGGCGCCAGTCCCAGATGCTCCGCCGATTCCCCCATCGCCTGTTCCGCCGGCAACTGAATCAGTTGCTCTCCGCTTTTGTTCACCAGCCGCAGCGCCCCGCCCGAATCGAACGCGAAAATCGACACGTCGATCTCGCTGATCACCTTCTGCAGCAGCGCCGTCGCTTCCATCGCGCCCAACCGCTGCTCATGCAGCGTCTCCGCCATCTCGTTAATCTGCGCGTAGACTTCGCCCAGACTGCCGCGATCGTCCATGCGCAGCCGGAAGGAAAAATCGCCGTCCCGCAAGGCGCCCAGCAGATTCGCCAGCGTTCGCATGGAATACGCGAAGCGCTCTTTCACGGACACCGCGAAACCCACCCAGGCCAGCAGCAGAATCGTGCCTACTGTCCAGCGCGTGCCCGGCGCGTAGTCGTCAATCGACAGCAGAATCGCGGTCGCAATCAGCGCCGGCGCGCCCGCGCAAAGGGCCAGGATAAAAAGTCTGCGCTCAAAGTTGAGCCAGCGCTTTTTCGAAGTCTTTCGTCTCAAGCGATCCCGTAGCGGTCCAGCCGTCGATAAAGCGCGCTCCGGCTCAGCCCCAGCGCGTTCGCCGCCTTGCTGACATTGCCTTCATACCGCGCCATCGCCTTCCGGATGAGCAACGCTTCCACCTGTTCGAGGCTCAGTTCTTCGAGACGCTGCGGCGTGCGCGCGCCGCGCAGTCCGAAATCCGCTGCCTGTATTTTGTCACTTTGCGCCAGCAACACGGCCCGCTCGATGGCGTGCTGCAGTTCGCGCACATTGCCCGGCCAGTCGTGCTCCAGCATGGCCCGCATGGCCGCGCTGTCGAACGAACTCACCTGCTTGCGATATTTCACCGCATAGTTCGAAAGAAAGAAACTGGCCAGCGCCGGAATGTCCTCGCGCCGCTCCCGCAGCGGCGGCAGATGGATCTCGATCGCATTCAGCCGGTACAGCAGATCGGCCCGAAACCGCCCCGCCGCCACCTCCGCGCCCAGTTCCGCATTGGTCGCCGAAAGCACCCGCACGTCCACCTTGATGGTCCGTGACGAGCCCACCCGCTCCAGTTCGCCGGTCTGCAGCACGCGCAGCAACCGCGCCTGCTGCGTGCCGCTGATATTCGCGATTTCGTCCAGGAACAGCGTCCCGCCGTCGGCCAGTTCGAACCGCCCGATGCGGTCCGCCTTCGCATCCGTGAACGCCCCGCGCACATGCCCGAACAGTTCGCTCTCGAACACGCCTTCGGACAACCCGCCCGCATTCACCGCCACCAGACGCCGGTTACTCCGCTGCGACACCGCGTGGATGGTCTGCGCCACCACTTCCTTCCCCGTCCCCGGCTCCCCGGTGATCAGGATGTTCGCATCCGACGGCCCCACATCGCCGATAATCCGCAGCACCTGCTTCATCGCCGGGGATTCCGCGATAAACACCGGCCGGTCCACCGCCCGCAGCACCCGGTCTTCGGCTTCCAGCTTCCGCGCCGTCCGCAGCGCGCGCCCCAGTTCCACCTGTGTTTTGACGATGGCCAGCACCCGCGCGTTCTCCCACGGCTTCTGGATAAAATCGCGCGCCCCCCGCCGCATCGCCTCCACCGCGATATCCACGCTGCCCCATGCCGTCATCACGATGACCGGCAGCAGCGAATCGCGCGTCTGCAGAGCGCTCAGCAGATCCAGCCCTTCCGCGCCGGACGTCGTATCGCGCGCGTAGTTCAGATCGATGATGGCGCCGTCGAAATCCCGCGTCTCAATCAAATCCAGCGCCGCCGAAGGCGAGTTCGCCTGCTCCGTCTGGAACCCTTCCGGCTTCAGCAGCAGGCGCAGGGCTTCCAGCACGTCCGGCTGATCGTCGGCAATCAGAATACGGGGAGCCCCCATGAGGATTACGCGCGCTGTCCCGTCTGCGGCGCCGCGCCGGCCAGCCAGCCGTCCGCCAGATTGATGATGCGGTCGCCGTACTCCGCGCACCGCTCGGAATGCGTCACCTGAATGATGGTCGTGCCCTCGCCGTTCAGCTTCTTAAACAGCTGCATGATCTCTTCGCCCTGCGCCGAATGCAGATTCCCCGTCGGCTCATCGGCCAGAATCAGCTTCGGACTCGCAATCACCGCCCGCGCGATCGCCACCAGTTGCTGCTGCCCGCCCGAAAGCTGGCTCGGATACAGATCCTTCTTCCCGACAATATGAAACCGATCCAGCGAATCCGCCACCAGCGAGGCCCGCTCCGATTTCTTCACATTGCGATAGGACAACGGCACGTCCAGATTCTCCGCCACCGTCAGATCGTCCAGCAGATGATAGCTCTGAAAAACGAAGCCGATATAACGCTTATTCAGTTCGATCCGCTGCTTCGCATTCAGCTTGTGCACCGGATGCTCCAGCAGATGGTACTCGCCCGACCACCCGCTGTCCAGCATGCCGATCAGATTCAGCAGCGTCGATTTACCGGACCCCGAAGGCCCCATGATCGTAATGAAATCGCCTTCATTGATGTCGATGTCGATGCGCCGCAGCACGTAAGTCCGTGTCGGCCCGTTCTGATAAAAACGTTCGACATTCCTGAGTTGGATCAGTGGGGTTGGCATTCTCTCCGGCTATTCATAACGTAGCGCGACCATGGGATCCACATTCGACGCCCGCCGCGCCGGCAGGTACCCCGCAAACGCAGCCACCGCGCTCAGCGCCAGCACCGACCCGATCACCGTCACCACATCGACCGTCCCCAACCCGTAAAGCATCGACCCCATCTCACGCGTCACGACTAAAGCCAGCGGCAGCCCCACTGCGATTCCGGCGCCGGTCAGCAGCATGGCGTCCCGAAGCACCATGCCGACCACGCCCACCCGCGGCGCGCCCAGCGCCATGCGGATGCCGATCTCACTGGTCCGCCGCGCCACCGCGAATGAGATCGTCCCGTACAGCCCGATCGCCGAAAGCGCCAGCGCCAGCACCGCGAAGAATGTGGAGAGCTGCGCGATCGCCCGCTCCGTCACCAGCGAATTGCTCACCTCGTCGGCCAGCGTCGTGGTCCACCGAATCGGCAGATTCGGCTCGGCGCCGTGGATGATCTGCCGAACCCCCGCAGCCACCTGGGCCGGATCGCCGGTCACGCGCACCGCCAGCGTATGCATGTAATCGGGCACCTGATAGACCGAGCGATAAGCCATCATCATGTCCTTGTCCCGCACGTTCTGCGCTTTCACGTCGCGCGCCACGCCGACAATCTGCACCGGCTTTTCTTCCCCGTCCAGATTCACGGTGCGCCCCAGCGCATTGGCCGGGTTGCCGAAAATCCTGTTCGCGAACGTCTCGCTGATCACGGTCACCATGGGCGACTTCAGCGTGTCTGAAGGCGTGAACGACCGTCCCAGCAGCAGCGGAATCCGCAGCACCGGAAAATAGCCCGCGCTCACGAAATTCTCACAAGTCAGGCGCATCTGCTCCGGCAGATTCAGCCCCGGCACCGTGAACGTGGTCTGCCGCCGCCCTTCGTTGAAAGCCATCAGGCTGACGCCTTCCGAACCCACTCCCGGCAGATGCGAAATCTTCTCTTCGATCTGCCCGTAGAGGCTGATCAGCCTCTGGTCTTTCGAGTAGAGCGACGCCTCCGTATCCAGCTTGAACAACAAAACGTTCTGCCGCTCAAAGCCCGTCTCGATCGAAATCAGATTCTGAAAACTGTGCAGCAGCAGCCCCGCCGTCACCAGCAGCCCCAGCGATAAAGCCACCTGTCCGGCCACCAGGCCGCGCCCGAACGTCACCTTGCCCGGCGACGACATACTCGCCTTGCCTTCCTTCAGCGACGAGTTCAGATCGAGACGGCTCGCCCGCAGCGCCGGCACCAGTCCGAACAGGATCCCGGTCAGCACCGAAAGCGTCACCGTGAACGCGAGCACCCGGCCGTCCAGTTCAAAATCGAGTGGCAAGGCCCGCGGCCCGGTCGAGATCAGATGCACCAGCAACTTCCCTCCGGCCGACGCGAACAGCACGCCCAGCAGTCCGCCCGACGCCGAGAGCAGAACACTCTCCGTCAGCAACTGCCGCACGATCCGGCTCCGCGCCGCCCCCATCGCGACCCGCAACGCAAACTCCTTCCGCCGCCGCGCGGAGAGCGCCAGCAGCAGATTCGCCACGTTCGCGCACGCAATCAGCAGCACCAGCGCCACCACCACCATCAGGATCTGCAGCGGCGTCTTGTACGTGTACCGAAGCCCCGCAAGCCCCTTGTCACCCGGCGTCAGAATGACTTTGGCGTGCCGGATATGTTCCATGTCGTCCGGCTGCGGATTGGGCCCCACTTCGCCGGGCAGCATCTGCTGATAAAGCACGTTCACATTCGCCTGCGCCTGCTGCATCGTGACGCCCGGCTTCATC
Organism: uncultured Acidobacteriia bacterium; assembly: GCA_903851195.1. Classification (GTDB taxonomy): domain Bacteria; phylum Acidobacteriota; class Terriglobia; order Bryobacterales; family Bryobacteraceae; genus BOG-234. The sequence goes on along the minus strand of CAINNJ010000055.1, from coordinate 173,179 downwards.
CGCCCTATCACGTACAGGAACTGCATCAGCCGCTCGTTCAGCAGCTTCGGCGAACCCGGCATCTGGTCCTGCATGGAAACCGGCAGCCACAGGTCCGGCGACTCGCCCACCTTCGTCCCGAAGAACCCGCGGGGAGCCACGCCAATCACCGTATACGAACGATCCCCGATGCGAACCGGCTGCCCGATCGCCTGTTGCGACCGGTGGAAACGCCGCTCCCAGTAACCGTCGTTCAGAACCACCCACGGGCTGGCCCCCAAAGCGGCGTCCGCGCTGTCGTGGAAGAACCGCCCCGCCGCCGGCTGCACGCCGAGCATATCGAAGAAATTGCCGCTCACCAGATTCGCCTGCGCGGCCTCCGGCAGACCCGACGAGTTTTCCCCGCCCATCGTCAGATACAGTCGAGCCGGTGAACTGTTGATCGCCGCCACATCCTCGAAGACCTGATTCTGTTTGCGGAAATTCTGATACTGGTCCCACCCGAACAACTCCATCGCCGAATCCGGAGGACCGCCGTAAATGCCCCGCCCCCGGCCTTCTCCAAAGATCACCAGCCGCTCCGGCTCCCGCACCGGCAGGTTCCGCAGCAGCACGGTATTCAGGAAACTGAAAATGGCGGTATTGGCGCCGATTCCCAGCGCCAGCGACACCACCGCCACCGCCGTGAAACCCGGATTCCGCAGCAGCGTGCGATACCCGTACCGCAGATCTTTGAGAAAGTTGTCCATTTTCGGCAACGCCTGTCCGTCAACGCCTAATGAATCGCCGCGCCCGCGCCGCCGCTCTCTTCCACAATCCGGCCGTCGAACATGTGGATCGTGTGGTCCGCGAAGCTCGCATACCGCGGATCGTGCGTCACCATCACGATCGTCGCCCCGTTGCGGTGCAGATCTTTCAGCAGCCCCATCACGGCCTCGCCGTTCACCGAATCCAGGTTCCCCGTCGGCTCGTCCGCCAGCAGCACGGAAGGGCTTCCCGCCAGCGCCCGCGCCACCGCCACGCGCTGATGCTGACCGCCCGAGAGCTGCGACGGATAATGCTTCACGCGATGCGACATCCCGACCTTCTCCAGCGCCTCCATCACGGCCTTCTTCCGCTCCGAGGAAGGCATCCCGCGATATGTCAGCGGCAGTTCCACGTTCTCGTAAACGTTCAGATCGCCAATCAGATTGAACGCCTGAAAAATGAACCCGATCTCGCGATTGCGAATGCGAGCCCTCTCCTGCATTTTCAGATTCGCCACCGCCTGGCTGTTCAGCGTGTAAGAGCCATTGCTCGGCGTATCGAGCAGCCCCAGAATCGCCAGCAGCGTCGACTTCCCGCAGCCGGAAGGCCCGGTGATCGAAACATACTCACCGCGCGTGATATTCAGGTGGATTCCCGCCAGTGCGTGCGTCTCGACCTCGTCGGTAACAAAGACCTTGGTGACTCCGTCCAGATGGATCAGCGAGTCGCGGCCGTTCGTGGAAGCTTCCATTCATTTCTCCTTATCTTGCGGACGCAATGCATCCATTCTCTTGCGGACGCCATGCGTCCATTCCGTATCAGACGGTGCGGGCCCGCCATCCGTTCGCAAACAAAACGCTTAATTCAGACGAATGCGGTCGTGTGAATCCTGCTGGCTCATGTCCGACAGAATCACCTTATCGCCCACCTTCAAACCGCTCAGCACTTCGATGGAACCGACCGAGGCGCGCCCCAGTTTCACGGTGGTCCGCGTGGCCGTTTTTCCATCGGGGTCGTAGCGGAACATCGTGACCGTGCTGTTCGGCTGGCCCACCGTTGGCCGGCCGACATACATCACATCGTTGAGACGCTCGATATCGATGGTGCCGTCGACACTCAGATCCGGCCGCGCCCCGTCCGGCAGCGCGCCCTGCAGCGCCACATCCACCAGCACGGTCCCGTTCACCGCCGAAGGATCGATGCGGATCACCTTGCCCGGAATGATGCCGTTGCGCGTGTCGATCGACGCGGGCTGCCCGATCGCGATGTCCTTCGCCTCGGTCTCCGTGATCTTCACCTGCGCCTTCAGCCGGTTCTGCTGCGCGACCTTCGCCAGAATCGCGCCCGCCGTCACGTTCTGGCCGGATTCGAGCGGCGGCCCGTTCGCGCCCGCCGCGCTCGCGCTGCCTAGCTGCTGCAGCGTCCCGGCCACGCCGGCCCGCACCCGCAACTGCTCCACCTGCTGCTGCTTCAGCGCGTACGCGGCCTTCAGCTGATCGATCTTGACCTTCTGCGCCGCCAACTGCGCCTCAACCGACTGGTGAATGATTCCCAGCCGCTTCTCTTCCAGCTGATTGCGAAACTCCAGCTGCTTCGCCTTGCTCTGCGACAGCTTCACGTCCAGTTCCGGAATCAATCCAAGCTTCGAAAGCTGCGCATCGCGATCCGCCGCCAGCCTCGCGTCGCTCAGGTCGCTCGCCACCTGCGCCGCCACCGCCTGCTTATCGAAGGTGGTGCTTTGCAGCGTGACATTCAGATCCTGCAGATTCGCTTCGGCCTGTTTCAGATCGAACTCCGCCGCCACCATGCCCTGTGTGAGCGTGGGATTCGAGAGTTGCATGATCACCGTGTCCGGCTTCACCAGCGTGCCCGGCTGGATGTAGATCTTCTCCACCCGGCCATCCGTCACCGAGGAGATCCACACCACCTCCTCCGGCACCAGCGACCCCAGCCCGTGCACCTGCCGCAGCATCGGCCCCCGCTTCACCGTGTCGGGCCAGACCGTGCCCGCATCCACGCTCGGCAGCGCCGGCTTCAGCTGTTTCACGCCGTAGGCGGCGCCGGCCAGCGCGCCCACCAGAACAACGCCGAAAATAGTCCGGCGGATTACCTTGCGCTTCTTGACACCCTGGCGTTGTACGTCCATGATTGCGGGATTGTGTGGTGCAGCCCTGCCACCAATCACAAACCACTCATTTGAAAGGATTTAGCCGCAGGATTTCGGACGCGTTTTGTCCGACGATGGGAAAGAAGTGTCCGGTTGTGAACAGTGCTTCGGGACGCGGCGCAGGAAAACAACATGAAAACCGACCCCGGTGGTTTTCAACCACCACGTGGTGCATTCAGGCCTCTGTCGGCCGCCGCTTACCGGTCCGCTCTTCTTCCGCGGGATTTCCCGGCGGCACCGGATGGTACCTGCCCCGAACCCGGAAAGCGTAATCGCCCGGCCGACGAGAACCCCGGACTGCCGTGATAAGCCACCCGCTTCGGCTTCATTTCCGACGCCACCTTCGGACGTGCCTTTGCCCAGGGAAACGGCAGGACCGCCGCAGCCGTCGAAGTTGCCGTAAATCCAAGCAACGAAACAACAAGCATGATCCTTCTCATAAAAACTCTCCCTGCATCAGATATGACGCTTCCTGTGTTGAAAATCAAGGGTTAGACCATTAAGATCCCGTGAACTGTGCCACGACGGCACAGCCGTGCCGGTGTGTGCCCGAGTGAGCACCCGAGTGAGCTGAGAATGGCTTCGGTTTTTCGGCCTTCAGCGCCTGGCACGCCGATTGCTTCACCGCTGCTGCCGCTACTGCGGCCAGGGTACAGAAACGGTGCGACTTTTCGGAATCACCAAAACCGGCCTGCGAGCCATGACGGTCGCGGTTCTTCTTCTGTGGGCTTGCATCGCCATGGAAACCTCCACGCGCCACCACGCGGAGAGAGACGCTCGCGCCAGTCTGGACCGCCTGCGACAGCTGCGCCGGGATCCCGTGCCGGTCACCTCCCCCGGTCCGTGGCGCCACTCGGCGCGCCCCACCGCGTCCTGACCGCCCTTTACCTTTAATTACCCTCGCCGGCCGGGATGCGGTTACATTTCGGGGTATTTTCCCGCCATACTGGCAATATGAGAAGAGTTGTCTTTTCGGTTTTCGTATCGCTGCTGGGAGCCGTCGCTCCACTTTCGGCCCAGGATGCCGCGGCGGCCAAAGCATCGCCCTACGTCAGCGTGAGCGGCACCGTAACCAAGGCAGACGCGGCCGCCAAGGTCGTCTCGGTGAAGTCCGATAAAGGCGAGGACACCACCGTTAAATTTGACGAGCGCACCTCTTTCATGCGCATCCCCGCCGGCGAAACCGACGTCAAAAAGGCCACCCCGGCCGAATCCAAAGACATTGAAGCCGGCGACAAAGTGATTGCCCGCGTGCTGACTGCGGATCCCACCGGCAAGCCTGCCCGCACCATCATCTTCACGAAACAGTCCGACATCGCCCAGCGCATCCAGAAGACGCAGGAAGAGTGGAAGAACGCCACCACCGGCCTGGTCACTTCCGTCGATGCCGGCGCCAAACAGTTGAAGTTCACCACCAAAGTCCCCGGCAGCCCCACCCCGAAAGAAGTTGCTCTCAACATCGCGGGCAAGGTGGACTACCAGCGCTACAACCCCGACTCCGGCAAGTACGAACCGGGCAAACTGGAGCAGATCAAGACCGGCGACCAGCTTCGCGTCCTCGGCCAGAAGAACGCCGACCTGAGCGAGATCAAGGCGGACAGCATCGGCTTCGGCTCATTCAAGACGATCGGCGTGCAGGTCAAATCGATCGACACCGCCGCGAACCAGATCAGCGGCACGGAAACCGCCTCGAAGAAGCCCGTCGTTATCGCCCTTCGCGCCGACACCTCGCTCAAGAAATTCTCCGATCAGGCGGCTTTGATGGTCGCCATGCAGTTGAACCCTTCCTACCAGCAGGCTCGCGGCGGTCGCGGCGGCGCGGGCGGCGGTCGCGGACCCGGCGGTCCGGGTGGTCCTGGCGGACCTCCGGCGCCGGGCGGTAACGCGGGAATCGCTCCCGGCATGCCCGCCAATGCGCCGGGTGCGCCTGGCGCGGGCGGACCTGGCGGACCCGGTGGACCGGGCGGCGGACGCGGCGGCTTCGGTGGCGGTCGCGGACGGGGCGGCATGGATATCGGCCGCATCATCGAACAGCAGCCCTCCATTACCCTCGCCGAACTGAAAGCGGGCGACTCCATCATCGTTACCGGAGCCACCGGAAACGACGCCGCCAAACTCACCGCGACCGCACTGGTCGCCGGCGTCGAACCGATCCTCCGCGCGGCTCCCAGCAACGGCGCCGATCCCCTCGCCGGCAGCTGGAACATGGGCGGCGGCGGTGGTGAAGGCGGCGGCGGAAACTAATCCGCTTTTCCCGACTTCAGGTCGATTCTTCCCGGCGGGGGACAGTTCCATCTGTCCCCCGCCGTTTTTTGCCCCTTAAAATTCCTCAATCTACCCTGTCACACTCGCGAAACATGACTATCCTGTAGAAAAGCTGTTCGGTTCGAGGCACCCCCAACACTGCGAAACGAGAAAAGTTACGGTCGCAGTCCATCTTTTTGTATGAAATATTGCACGCCTCGCATCAAAACGTTATAGTTTGTTTATCTCTCGCTAAGGCGGGAACCTCCGGGTGGGGATCCGGAGCTCGAGGGTGAAAACTTCATGTGCGGCATTGCCGGATATACGCAGACTTGCAGAACTGTAGATGAATCCGTCATCCACCGGATGACCGACTCCATCGCGCATCGCGGCCCCGATCAGCAGGGCACTTTTTCCACCCCCGACATCGCGCTGGGCGCCGTCCGCCTCCAGGTCATCGATCTCGACGGCGGCGAACAGCCGGTCCGGTCCGACGACGGGCAGACCGCCATCGTCTACAACGGCGAAATCTACAACTTCCTGGAGCTGCGCCGGGAACTGGAAGCCCGCGGACACCGCTTCCGCTCCTCCTGCGATACGGAAGTTGCCCTCCGTGCCTTCCTCGAATGGGATACCGACTGCTTCCGGCGCTTCCGCGGCATGTACGCGCTCGCCATCTGGTCCGGCCCCGATAAGCGCCTCGTCCTCGCGCGGGACCGCATGGGCATCAAGCCCCTTTACCTCCGCCGCACCGGCCGCGACATCATCTTCGGATCGGAACTCAAAGCCATCTTCGCTCACCCCCGCGTCACCCGCCGTCTCGACCACGCCGCCCTGCAGGACTTCCTTTCGCTCAACTACGTCCCCAGCCCGCGCACCCTGGTCGAAGGCATTGAAAAGCTGCCCTCCGGCCACTTCCTCGAATGGCGCGATGGTCGGGAAACGCTCACCTGCTACTGGAAAATCGACTCCGCGCCGGACCCGCGCATGAGCGAAGCCGCCGCCGTCGCGGAACTCGACGGCCTGCTGCGCGACGCCGTCCGCGAGAACCTCGTCAGCGATGTTCCTCTCGGCATCTGGGCCAGCGGCGGACTCGATTCCTCCACCCTGCTCCACTACGCCGCCGAACTCGGCGCGCGCCCGCTCAAGACCTTCTCCATCTCTTTTGAAAACAAGAGCTGCGACGAAAGCGTCTACTTCCGCGATGTCGCGAAGCGGTACGGCACCGACCACCACGAATTCGAACTGAACCGCGCCTCCGAAGTCGCCTCCGCCATTGAAGATTTCGCCTGGTACTCGGACGAACCAGGCGCGGACGCGGGCGCGCTGCCCGTCTGGTTTCTCTCGAAAATGAGCCGCCGGCATGTCACCGTGGCGCTCTCCGGCGAAGGCGGCGACGAACTCTTCGGCGGCTATCTCACCTATCGCGCCGACCAGCTCGCCCGGCCCCTGCGCAAAGTTCCCGGCATCCTGCGCCGCGCGGCGCTGCGAACCGCCCATTCCGTGCTTCCCGTCTCCGACCAAAAAATCGGTTTCGAGTACAAACTCAAGCGCTGGCTCGAAGGTTCTCTCCTGCACCCCGACGAAGCCCACCTTTTCTGGAACGGGGCGTTCTCCCAACAGCAAAAGCTGGCGCTGCTGCCGAACTCGAACGGCCATCATCCCCGCGCGCTCTATGAAGGTCTTCCGCACGCCGGCGATGTCGGCTTTCTGAACCGCTTCATGCTGCTCGACCAGCGCTATTACCTGCAGGACAATCTGCTCTATAAGGTCGACCGCATGAGCATGGCGCACTCCCTCGAAGTCCGCCCGCCGCTGCTCGATCACCGCATCGTCGAATTCGCCGCCCGCCTTCCCGAACGCTTCAAGATCCGCGGCTCGGAACAGAAGCTCATCCTGAAGAAGGTGATGGAAAACAAACTCCCGGATTCCATCCTGAACCGGAAGAAACGCGGCCTCGACATCCCCGCCCATGAATGGTTCCGCGGACCCCTGCTCGGCCTTCTGCGCGACACAGTAAGTTCCGATGCTATTCGCCAGGCCGGCATCTTCGATCTCCACGCAACCGAATCGCTGATTAAGAATCATACGGATAAGCGCATCAACGCCGGCTATCATCTATGGGGTCTCCTGACACTCTTCCTTTGGCTGAAAAGATGGAACATCGAAGTGACGCCCGCGAGCCTGACGCCAGCCGGGGACCGGGAGAGCTTCAGTGGACCGGCAGTTTTCGCCGCGGCGAGCTGATCGTTCTTGTTTTCGCCCTCATCATCTGCCTGACTTCCGTCATCAGCCCGCCCCGGCTGATGGACGACGTGGACGCCGTGCAGGGCCAGATCGCCCGGAACATGCTGCACTCCGGCGACTGGGTTTCCGCGCAGCTCGACGGCGTCAAATACCTGGAAAAGTCGCCGCTGAAATACTGGATGATGGCCGTCTCCATGGCCATCTTCGGCGAACACGACTGGGCCGCCCGCCTTCCCATCGCCTTCTCCACCATCCTGCTCTGCTGGCTCGTGACCCGCATGGCCGGCTGGGCCATGGGCCCGAAAACCGGCTTTTACGCGGGCCTGAGTCTCACCACCTGTCTGGGCCTCTGGCTTTTCACGCGCATCCTGATTCCGGATGTCGTTCTGACTCTGGCCATCGCCTTCACGCTCTGGGCCTTCTTCCGGGCCATTGAACCGGACGAAGCGCACGCCTCCCGCTGGGCGCTCGCCGCCTGGGCCGGCATCGGCGTCGGCATGCTGCTCAAAGGCCTGATCGCCGCCGTGTTCCCCCTCGGCGCGGCTTTCTTTTACTTACTATTCAGCGGACTCTGGAAGAAGCGCGCGGCCTGGAGCCGCCTCCGCATCCTGCCCGGCATCGGCGTGATGCTGCTGATCGCCGCCCCCTGGCATGTGCTGGCGACCCTCCGCAATCCGCCTTACTTCGACTTCACCATGCACAGCGAATCCGGATCCTACCGCGGATTCTTCTGGTTCTACTTCTTCAACGAGCACATCCTCCGCTTCCTGAACCTGCGCTACCCCCGCGACTACGACACCGTGCCGCGCTCGCTCTTCTGGCTCTTCCATCTCGCGTGGTTCTTCCCGTTCAGCGCCTTTTTCTTTCGCGCCGCCGGACTCCGCTACCGCCAGCCCGACCGTGCCTCGCGGATGCGCCTCCTGGCCCTCTGCTGGATCGGCATGGTGATGGGTTTCTTCGCCCTGTCCACCACCCAGGAATACTACTCGATGCCCGCCTACCCGGCCTTCGCCATACTGCTCGGCAGCGCCATGGCGGAATCGGGCGAGCGCGCCTGGAACTGGTGTATCCGCTCCGCCGGTGCCATCGCCGCCATCGCCTTCGTGGTCATCGTGGGCCTGCTCGTGGCCAGTTGGGGCTATCCCACTCCCGGCGATATCTCCACCGCGCTCACTCGCAACCCCGGCGCCTACACCCTCTCGCTCGGCCACATGGGCGACCTCACCGTGCGGTCTTTCGCCTATCTTCGGTTGCCCCTCGCCATCGCCGGCCTCGCGATGCTGGTCGGCGCCGTTGGAACCTTCGCCTTCCGCGGCCGCCGCGCCGCCCTGTCTCTCGCCGTGATGATGGTTCTCTTTTTCCAGGCTGCCCGCGTCGCCCTGATCGCCTTCGACCCCTACCTCGGCTCTTACCCCCTCGCTCAGGCGCTCAACCAGGCGCCCGCCGGCGGGCTGATCGTCGACGATCCCTACTACGAGATGTCGGGGCTCTTCTTTTACACCAACCGCTCGGCCCTGATCCTGAACGGCCGCAAAAACAACCTCGAGTACGGTTCCTACGCCCCCGGCGCCCCGCCTGTCTTCATCGGGGACGCCGGATTCGTGGAACGCTGGAACTCCCCCGACCGCTGGTATGTGGCTTCCGAAGACGAAAAGCGGCAACACCTCACCGATTTAGTCGGCGCGCAGGCGCTCCATCCCGTCGCCGGCAGCGGCGGCAAGACCGTCTATACCAATCACTGAGCGAGTCTTACTTCCGCAGATACGCGTCGTCGCCGCGGATCCAGTCCGCCCGCGGCGGCGAAAACAGGTCCGTCGCCACCGAATCTTCCATCGCCTCCACCAGGTGAGGCACGTCGGGCGGAATCCGCAGCGCTTCGCCGCCCTTCACAAAAATATCTTTTCCCTCCATTTCGAACCGCAGCAGGCCCGATTCCAGCATGGTCACCTGCTCGTTAATGTGGTGGTGAAGCGGCACAATTGCCCCTTTTTCCATCCGAAGCTTCGCGATCGTCATGTGCTCCGTGTGGATCGCCTGCCTCGTCACCTGCGGGTTTAATCTCTCTTCAATAACCAAGGTCCAGTTGTAATGGTCCATTTGAGAACAGTATCCTATTGTTTTCCTATGAAGGGTATCGTGCTGGCGGGCGGAACGGGCAGCAGGCTGTTTCCTCTCACAAAAATCACCAACAAACACCTGCTCCCGATTTACGACAAGCCGATGATCTATTACCCGATCCAGACGCTTGCCGATGCGGGCATAAAAGACATCATGGTGGTGACCGGCGGCAGGAACTCGGGCGACTTCCTGCGGCTTCTCGCCAATGGAAAGGACTTTGGGCTGAAGCACATGGCCTATACCTACCAGGAAGGAGAAGGCGGCATTGCCGAGGCCCTGGGGCTCTGCGAACATTTCGCCGACGGCCAGCCCATCTGCGTCATTCTGGGCGATAACATCGTCGAGAAGAGCATCAAGGGAGCCGTGGACGCCTTCCGGCAACAGGAACGCGGAGCGCGCATCCTGCTGAAAGAAGTGCATGACGCCGGCCGTTTCGGCGTGGCCGAGTTCGACGGCGACCGCGTCGCCGGCATCGAAGAGAAGCCCGCCGTGCCGAAGACCAATTTCGCGGTGACGGGCATTTACATGTACGATGCCAGCGTTTTCGAGAAAATCGGCACCTGCAAGCCCTCCAAACGCAACGAGCTGGAAATTACCGACGTGAATAACGCCTATATCAAGGAAGGCACCATGACGTATTCCTTCCTCGATGGCTGGTGGACCGACGCCGGAACCTTCGATTCCCTGATGCGCGCCGCCAACCTGGTGCAGCAGACCCGCGGTGCCGCGGCAACTCCGGCCACCGACACTTCGCACGGAGAATGAGACCCATGCAAACCGCCACGGAAATCGCCATCAAAATCCCGCACTGCCAGCGCGGCATCGGCGACGTCATTCTCTCGCCCGATTCCCCGAAACTCATCGCGGGCATCAAAATCGCCTCCATCGCCATCTGGCCCGACGACCGCGGCTACTTCCTCGAAGTGCAGCGCATCGGCAAAGGCCTCGCGGCCGATTTTCCGAAGGAGACCACGCAAATCTCCGCCGCGCACAACTATCCCGGAATCATCAAAGCGTTCCACTTCCACAAGCACCAGACCGATTGCTGGACGCCCGTAACCGGCATGCTCCAGGTGGTGCTCGCCGATCTGCGCCCGGATTCCGCCACCTTCGGCTGGAAAAACACCATCTACGTCGGCCAGCTACGCCCGTGGCAGATCCTCATTCCGCCGGGTATCGCGCACGGCTACAAGGTCATCGGCACCGCGCCCAGCATGCTGGTCTACGCGACCGATCGTTTCTACAACCCCGCCGACGAGGGCCGTATCGCCCACAACGATCCGGACATCAACTACGACTGGGAGTTGCAGCATAAGTAGGTGCGGATCGCCGTCGACGCGACGCCTCTGATCCTTACCTCCGGGGGACTTCCCCGCTACGTCTCCGAACTCTCTCTGGCGCTGGCGCGGGAATTCCCCGAAGATACGTATGTGCTGCTCTCCGACCAGGGTTTCGCGCTGCCCGCCGCCGCGCCCCCGAATCTGCTGAAACCGGCGGTGTCGGGCGGCAACCGCGGTCTGTCCGGAAAGTGGTGGCTGCACGGTGTCCGCATCGCCCTGCGAGAAACCGGCGCCCAACTTTTTCACGGCACCAACTTTGAAGTCCCCTACCTCGGCCGTACCCCCGCGATTCTGACCATCCACGACCTCTCGCCCTGGCGCAATCCCGAATGGCACCGGGGCCCCAGCCGCGTTCGTTCCCGCACCCCCTGGCTGATCCGTCTTCGCCGCGCCCGCCTCATTCTCACCGTCAGCCAGGCCGTCCGAAGCGAGATTATCGCCCATTTCGGCGTGCCGCCCGATCGCGTACGCGCGGTCCCTCTTGCCGCCTCCCCTCTTTTCGTGCCCGCCCCCCCATCCGCGGCCCCCCACCGGCCGTTCTTTCTTTATGTGGGCACCCTGGAGCCGCGCAAAAATATCCCCGCCCTGATTGAAGCCTGGCGCGCCACCCGCCACGAAACCGGCGCCGACCTCCTCCTCGCCGGCCGCCTTCGCCCGGATTTCGTTCCCCCGCCCCCGGAACCCGGTCTAAGCTTTTTAGGGGAACTACCCGACTGCGATCTGCCGCCTCTCTACTCCCGCGCCCTTGCCTTCACCTATCCGACCCACTACGAAGGCTTCGGCCTTCCCGTGCTCGAAGCCATGCAGTGCGGCTGTCCGGTCCTGACCTCCCGCGACCCCGCCGTGACCGAGGTATCCGGGAACGCCGCCCTGCAAGCCTCATCCGTCGCCGAAATGGCGGCAGCGCTGCGGAACTTGGCCGCGAAGCCGGAACTCCGCGCCGAACTCCGGGCTGCCGGTCTCGCCCGCGCGGCATCTTTTTCATGGGCGCGCACCGCCCGCGAAACCCGAGCCCTCTATGCGGAACTCGTCGGGGTCGGCGTATGAATTCCGGACAGATGTCCTCTGTCCTCTTTCTTTCACCCGAGGCGCCCTACCCGCTCCACGGTGGCGGCGCGTACCGGACCGCCTCCCTCCTCCACTTCTTCGCCCGCTTTGCCCAGGTGGACCTCATTCTCTTCTCGGAAAGCGGCGAACCGGCCCTTCTGCCACCCGGCCTGGTCCGCTCGCAAAAGGTCATCCCGCTTCCTCGCCACGGCAGGGGACTCGTCGCACGCTATATGCGGAACGCCCGCCGCGCCATCGCCGGAATCCCCCCGCTGATTGACCGCCTTAGCGGCATGGGGCCGGAAATCACCCGAGCCATCGGCGGCACCCGCTACGATCTCGGTGTCATAGAACATTTCTGGCTTGCGCCTTACATTACAGAAGTGAAACTCGCCTGCCGGGAAACGGTGCTCGATCTGCACAATGTGGAGTCGATGCTCCACCAGCGTTGCGCTACCTCGTCCAAAGGGCTGGTGAGAGCCGGCCACCGCCGCTTTGCCAGTGCCAGCCAAACTCTTGAAGCAGAACTACTTCCCCGCTTCAGCCGGGTGCTTGCCACGTCGGAGGCCGATCGCCGCGCCGGTCTCGCGATCGCACCCTCGGCAACCATTACCGTGTACCCGAACGCGCTTCCGGGCATTGCTGCACCCTCGCCCGTAATGGACATGACCAACGGCGTGGACGTCGTTTTCTCCGGCAATTTCGAATACCACCCCAACATCGATGCCGTTCGATTCCTGGTAACCGAAATCTGGCCCGCCGTACTTGCCGGCTGCAACACCGCGAAGAACCGCCCGCGCCTGAAACTGGTCGGCCGTGGTGACCAGTTCATCCGCAAGTTCCTCCCGAGCGATAAAAACATCGAAGTCACTGGCGCTGTCCCGGACGCCCGCCCCGAAATCGCCGCCGCCAGCCTGGTGATCGCGCCCCTTCGCGCCGGCAGTGGCACTCGCATCAAGATTCTGGAAGCCTGGTCGGTCGCCCGTCCCGTTTTGGCAACTCCTCTCGCGGCAGAGGGTTTGGAAACACGAAATGGTGAAAACATTCTGCTCGCCGAGACACCATCCGATTTCGCCCGCCAGCTTCTGCATCTGCTCGAAACCCCGTATCTGCGGCAACGTTTGGGAGAGTATGGCCGTAAAACCTTTGAGCGGTATTACACGTGGGAGGCAGCCTGGCACAGTCTGGAGCGGGACCTGCAACTTACGCGGCCTGAAACACTTAACCGTTATACTGGAAACTTCTGATGCGCTTCGCCGTTGACGCACACGCGATCGGCCGTCACCTTACCGGGAATGAGGTGTACGTGCGCAGCCTCCTGCGGAGCTTCGCGGAACTTGACCGCCACTCCGAATTTCTCGCCTACATCTCCGAAAAAGCCGCCGAACAGTTCATCCCGGAACGCTTCGGCGTTCGCTACGTCTCCTCGAACCCCTACTCTCGTCTTGGCTGGGGATTATCACGCCTCACCCGAGCGGACCAGCCCGACCTGATCCACGTCCAGTACACCGCGCCACTCCTCACCCGAGTACCCGTGGTCGTGACCGTGCACGATGTCAGCTTCCTCGAACACCCTGAGTACTTCACCACTGTCCGCCGCTCGCAACTCCGTTTCACCGTGGCCAGAACGGTCCAGCACGCCGCCCGCATCCTTACGGTGAGCGAATTTTCCCGCGACGCCATCCTGCGCGCCTACGACGTCTCACCCGACAAGGTTCGGGTCATCCCCAACGCCGCCAATCCGGAATTCCGCGTGATCGGCCGCGACAAGGCCCAGTTCGCCGTCCGCGAGCGCCTCGGTTTCACCGCCCCGTTCATCTTTTCCGTGGGCGATCTGCAGCCGCGCAAGAACCAGATCGGCCTCATCGAAGCCTTCGCCGCCCTGCTGCGCGCCCACCCGCACCTCCCGCACCACCTCGTGCTGACCGGCAAGGAAACCTGGTTTACCCCGCGCGTCCACGCCGCCGCCCGCACCTCCGGCTTCACCGATCGCATCCATTTCACCGGCTTTGTCAGTGACGCCGAACTTCTCGATCTCTACAACGCCTGCGACTGTTTCGTCTTCCCCTCCTTCTACGAAGGTTTCGGCCTGCCGATTCTCGAAGCCATGGCCTGCGGCCGCGCCGTCGCGTGCTCCAACACCTCGGCCATGCCGGAGGTGGCGGACGGCGCCGGTCTGCTCTTCAATCCACGCGACCCCGCCGAAATCACCCGCGCCATCGCCGATATTCTGCTGAATCCCGAACTCCGTGCCCGAATGGAACGCCTGGGCCTGCAGCGCGCCGCAGCCTTCAGCTGGCAGAAGAGCGCGCGGGCTACGCTGGATGTGTATGCGGAGATCGTCGGCGAACGGCAGCGGAACCCTTCTCCCGCCGAACACGTCGTCATGGCGGAGTCGCTGCGCAAACGCTGAATCCATGAACCGAAAAAGTCTGCAGGCAATGATGCTGGCCGGGGCCGTCCTTGCCCTCGCCAGTCAGGGAAAGGCGGCCGCCGCGCCTCCCACGCTGACGGGCTTTCCGTTCACCGACGAAAATCTCACTTACTCGATCGCCTGGCCCACCGGCGCCAGCCTGGGCAACGTCCACCTGAAAGCCGCCAAAGCCGCTTCCACATGGCGCTTCGAACTGGCCATCGACGCCAGCATCCCCGGCTTCGACGTCAAAGACACCTACCTCTCGCACGCCAACGCCGATTTCTGCAGCGCCGACTTCTCAAAAGAGTTCGTGCACGGCCCGCGCAAAGGCGGCGAGAAGGAAACCATCGATCGCTCCCACGCCTCCGTGACCCGCGTGACGACAAACGGCGGCGGCAAAAGCGAATTCTCCGTCCCGGATTGCACCAAAGACGCCCTGACGCTGCTCTTCTATGCCCGCCGCGAAATGGGCCAGGGCCGCGTCCCGCCCGCCCAGCAGATCCTCTTCGGCGGTATCTATGAATCGTCTCTGCAGTACGTGGGCCCGGAAACGGTGCAGATCGGCGGCAAACCCGCCCTTACGGATAAAATCGTCTGTGACCTGAAAGGCCCGTCGTCCAGCCTGCGCTTTGAGCTCTATTTCGCGCGCGACGCCGCCCGCACCCCTCTTCTGGTCACCGTGCCCCTCGCCCTGGGCAAGTTCTCGATGGAGCTGGTCCGCTGATTCCTCTACACGCCGCGTTTTTCTCTCCGATGCCGCCATCGAAGAGTGGTATTGCCGATTATTCCAGCGCCCTCGTCGCCGAAATGGCGAAACGCGCCGCAGTCACGGTCTTCGACAGTCCGGATAAACCGTTCGACCCCGGCAAGTTCGACATCGCCCTCTACCATCTCGGCAACAACCCGCATCACGACTTCGTCTACGACACCGCCCTCCGTCACCCCGGCGTCCTCGTTATGCACGAAGCGAACCTGCACCATCTGATCGCCCACGTCACCATCAAACGCGGCGACTGGGACGGCTACATGGCGGAGGTGGAACGGAACGGCGGACCCGCCGCCCTCCAGTTCGCTCAGCGCGTGCGCCGCCTCGAAATCGGCCCGGACTACGACGGCCTGGCCATGACCCGCCGCGTCCTCGAAGCCTCCCGCGGCGTCATCGTCCACAGCCACTTCGTCGCCCGCGAGACGCGCACGCAGGGCTTCAACGGCCCCATCGCCGTCATCCCGCACGGCGCGTGGATCCCCCGCACGGACCGCCTCGCCACGCGCCACCTGCTCGGCCTCGACGAAACCACCCCGCTCATCGGCGCCTTCGGATACCTGAAGCCATACAAGCGGATCGCCGAGTCCCTCCGCGCCCTGCGCCGCCTGGTCCGCCTGGACCCCCGCGTTCGCATGATCCTCGTCGGCGAGCCTCACCCCGATTTCCCCGTCGACCAGCTCATCCGCACCCTCGGCCTGCGCGACCATGTCCGCATCGTCGGCTTCGTGCCCATCGAAAAGTTCGTGGACTACATGGGCGCCTGCGACATCATCCTGAACCTGCGTTATCCGACCGTCGGCGAAACCTCCGGCAGCCTGCAGCGCGCCCTCGGCCTGGGTAAAGCCGTGATCGTCAGCGATATTGGATCTTTCGCGGAACTCCCGGACGACGTCTGCCTCAAGGTCCCCATCGGCCCCCACGAAGAAGACCTGATTTTCGAATACCTCAATACGCTTGTCTCCCGCCCCGACCTCGCCCGCGCCATGGGCGCCCGCGCTCAGAACTGGGTGGAACGGGAATGCAACTGGGGAGTCGTGGCCGACCGCTACGTCGAATTCCTCGATCAGGTCCACCACGGGACTGCGCCTCTTGAAGCGGTCGTTGCCCCGCCTCCGCCCGAACCGCCCGCAGTCGTCGACGCTGAACCCGAACCGGAACCGACCCCGACGCCGACCCCGACGCAGAAGGAACCGCCAGTCGCTGCCCCGCCCCTCGTCGCCATCGAAGCGATCACCACCTGGGTCCAGCCGGAAAGCCGGACCTACGCCAACATTCACAAGTCCCGCTTCGTCCACACCCTGGAAATCACCCCCCGCGGCGACGCCTCGAAATCCATTCTGGAGATGGGGGCCTACATGCAAA
The DNA here is from genome assembly GCA_903851195.1 of uncultured Acidobacteriia bacterium. Classification (GTDB taxonomy): domain Bacteria; phylum Acidobacteriota; class Terriglobia; order Bryobacterales; family Bryobacteraceae; genus BOG-234. The sequence continues at coordinate 156,746 of CAINNJ010000055.1, read as the reverse complement.
TGACGCCGGCGTTGCACTTCACCCTGGGCTACGGCATCGTTCGCGGCTGCTATTACGGCCCCCCCGGCCGTGTCGACCACAAAGTCCTCACCTCGGAATCCGGCGAGGTCTTCGAATGCGACGTCGATCATTTCGACGCCGAAAACCACATCTACCCCTACCCCGACGCGTCCTTCGACACCGTTCTCTGCTGCGAACTCATCGAACACCTCTTCGAAGACCCGATGCACATGATGAGCGAGATCAACCGCATCCTGAAACCTGGCGGCCACCTCGTCCTCACCACGCCCAACGCTGGCTCCCTGCGCGCCGTCTCTGCGATCCTGCTCGGCTATCACCCGGCCTTTTTCCCGGCCTACATCCGCCCCCGCAAGCCGGACGAGGAAGCCGAAGCCCGCCACAACCGCGAGTACGTCCCCATGGAAATCCAGCACCTGCTGACCGAGTCGGGCTTTGACCTGGTCCGCCTGGAAACCGGCGAATTCCTGGACACTCCGCATCCCGAACTGGGCTGGGTGACGCACCTGCTCGAACGCTACATGCTCAGCCACAACCTCCGCGGCGACGGCATCTACGCTGTCGGACGCAAAGCCGGCCCCCTCGTGAACCGCTGGCCCAACTGGTTGTATGCGTAACGCTTCCTTCGACAACCCTCAGGTAACACTCGAAGGCCGCACCCTCCACATCCGCGCCACTCTGGGCAACCAGTCGCCCGACCCCTGGATCGCCCGCGAAGGCTGGGCCGCCGGCTTCCACATCTTTGACGACCCCACTGGCACTCTCGTCGTGGACGGCGCGCGCCACCCCCTCGATCTCGCCCCCGGCGCGACCCACGCCCTCGAACTGCACATCGCCACCCCGCCCGAACCCGGCGAGTACAGCGTCTATATCTCTGTCCTGCAGGAACATGTCGCCTGGCGCTACGAACAAGGCTGGCCGTTCCTCCTGGTCACCCTGTCGGTGTCCGAAGACGGCGTCACCGTTCTCCGTGGCTTCAAAGTCACCGACCGTAGCGCCGTCCGCCGCAGACGCCTCGGCCGCAGCCTGGCCCGCGCCTTCACACTGCCATTCGAAACGTTGTGGAAGCATCGCAGCCTCATCCGGACTCTGGTCCGCCGCGACGTCCTGAGCCGCTACACCGGGTCTTTCGGCGGCGCTTTCTGGGCCATCCTGAACCCGCTCATGCTGATGCTGACCTACTTCTTCGTCTTCGGCATCGTGATGCGCACCCGCTTCGGCAACGACCCCAGCCGCACCAGTTTCGCCCTCTACTTCCTGGCCGGCATGCTCCCCTGGCTCGCCTTCAGCGAAGCGGCCGGACGCGCCCCTTTCGTTCTGCTCGATCACCGCAACTTCATCAAAAAGCTGGTCTTCCCGGTGGAAACCCTGCCGGTCAACGTCGTCGTCTCCGGCCTGGTCACCGAGTTCTTCGGCCTGCTCCTGTTCCTGCTGGCGCTGCTCCTGATTCGCGGCCGCGTCCCGCTCACCGTGCTCTACCTGCCGCTCGTGATCGTCCCGCAAATCCTCTTCACCGCGGGACTCTCGTGGTTCCTCTCCGCCCTCGGCGTCTTCACCCGTGACCTCGGCCAGATCATCGGCTACCTGCTCACGGTGCTCATGTTCCTGACGCCGATCTTCTACTCCGAAAAAGATCTGCCCGCCTTCGCCGCCCCGTTCATCCACAAGAACCCGATCTTCATCCTGGTCCACTCCTACCGCGCCACTCTTCTCGAATCCAGCGCGCCGGACTGGCCCTCACTGGCGTGGTTCTCCCTCTCCGCCGTCCTGATTTTTCTGCTGGGACACGCCTGGTTCTACAAACTCCGCAAGAGTTTCGCCGACCTTATCTGAGCAGCCACTCTCAGTCAAACATGATCAGAGCCTTTCCGCTTTTACTTTGTCGAGGACGGTCTTTGCCAGGTCCAGTAATCGATCAGAAATAACGCCCGAAGAACTCTGCGCCGCATGCATCGCCTGAACGAGATTTGCGTTGGCGCGCGCGAGCGCCCGCAGTTGCCTTGGCCGCGCGTCAAAGCGATCCTGTGTGATACTCAGGTCAAGCTGATCAAGAATATCGGCAAGACGCTGGATCAGTGGACGTTGTTCGTGATCCGTGGAGCTGCACAGCTTTTCAAATTCGTAAAATCCCAAGACCTCGAATTTTCTGTCTTCGCCTTCTACTCGCCGTAGCATCATGTCGCCGATCGCATCCTGCCAGTCTTTGTAAATCCATGCTTCACGCATCGAGAGGATCCCAAACGCAACGGGCCATGTAACCTTCATCATGGCTTCACTCACGGGATTCGTATTGAGTTGTCTGGCCAACAGTCCGGCAATTTCGACGCAAATTTTCTGTTGCCCGGCGGGGTCAAGCTCGAAGAGTTCTGCCGCTTTGTTCGATTCCAGATTGTCGTAGATGGCATTATCCACCAGAACACCCAATTCCTCAAGCCGGCCGGCATCTTTTTCGACCTCAGTTACCTGTTGCAGCTTCCACACGTCGACGAGACGAAGTACGCGCTCCCGCTCCACCCAAATTCCGTCAGCCAGCGCCTTCTCGAAAGCCGCTATAGCTTCGTCGATCCGCTCATTTTTCCGGCTCGCGGCGACCCGAACGAAAGAATATTCCCGACGGCAGGCTCGGATCCAGCCAATCAGAGTTGCTAACCGGTAAAGCGTACTCAGCTTCTTGTAAACGCGGAATGCGGACCCCTGCCCCTTTCCATCCAGGAAACCGGCCGACTTGAGATATACGGGACGATGCTTCTGCAGCACGATCTCGTTCAATCGGATCAGGAGTGAACAGGCCGAGGCCGCAAGGGGTTTCGAATACCGGTCGTAAACAGCGCTTTCTTCGCGTTGTAAGGCCCGACGTTCCTCCCACAGCTTAAGGAGTAAGTCCTTGAACAGAATTCCGCCAACCGTGAACGATGCCGTGATGATAGCGGCCTTAACTGCAGCTTCACCTGAACCTGAGGACGGAACACCAGGGGCAACCGAGTTTGCCGCAGGCTTTGTGTTATTTTGGGCCGAAAGAGACTGCGGGAAGGACGAAAAGCACAAGAGCGCACCCGCTCTGCTCCAAAAGACTCGCCTGGTAAGACTTGTATACATCCGGGCGATATAGTACCAAACTCCGCCGTCCGCGAGAATGTGCCGGAGGTCTACTTCAGCGCCCGGTCCGTCCAGAGAGCCTTGTCAGCCAGAGTTTGCACCAGATACAGACGGCCACCCAGCAGCCGTTCGGCTTTCGTCCGGTTTTCGTCCTGCGCGAAGAGCCATTTGCGCTCGCCAGTCCCCCAGCTCTGGGAAAGCCGTTCGTCGCTGTAGAAAATATCCGGGGCGTCGGGATAACAGGAACCCCACAGGATCGTCGAACCTTCCCCGTGCTGCCCGCATCGCGGATAAACCAGCAAAGCCGGCTTTCGCAGGAAATTGTGCGTGTAAAAAATCACCGAAGAAGCGTCGGACTGTTCGCCCATGATGATGAACGAATCGGCCGGCGAACCTCTTCGCACGATGGTATCGGCGAACTGTTTGGAACTCAGCATCGGCTCGAAGCGGGCAAAAGCAATGTGGGCCGCTACCAGGAACACCGAAGCGGTCACGGCTATGCTGATGGTCGCCTCCAGATCCTTTCCTCGCCGGCGCAGCACCCAGCCCAGCAAAGGACCCACCACCAGCGTGATCGCCGCCAGTCCGGCAGGCAGACGCAGCGCCGCAAACGACGGACCGGTCAGATCGAAAAAATGCGACATCGAGAGCGTATACCCGGCCACGGCCCGATGCGCCAGAAGGACCCCGATGTCGGACACATACGGCAAATTGCGGGAATCCCACAAACCCCACGCGAGCGCCACCGACACCAGCACGCCGATCACGGCGAATACGCCCTGCCCGCCACGCAGCCAGGCTTTCGAAAAAAGCGGAGCGTCCCCTTCCTCAACCCCCGCCACCGCGGCGGCAGTGAGCATCAGCAGCGGCGGCCAAACCGGAAAAGTGTAGTACTCCTGATTCGTCGATATCGAAAAAAACAGCAGAGTGAACGCGGAAAATACAGTTAAAAGCAACGCTGACCGTACGCGAAACCTTCGCTCGCCGTCGATCCGGACATCCCGAACCTGCGCGAACCACCGGCCGCGCATCTTCCACGCCGCCCACAACAAACCGGGCAGGAACAGACTCCATGGAAACAGCCAGACGATGTGAAGCAGCCAGTAGGCGGCAAACGGCAGCTTATTGTAATCGTGCGGATAGCGCTGTCCGAAGAAGCGCAGGAAATGCTCATTGACCAGATAAAACCACCAGAAACCATGCACGTTCCCGACGGTCGGATGATTGCCGACAGCATGCCCCTGGTCCGGATTGGCCAGGCCGACAAGAATATGCCACGGCGCCGCGATCGCGAGCAGCAGCAGTGGTCCGGAAACCGGTTTCCAGGTCCGCCAGTGGCGCCACTCCCCGGTAATCAATAAGTAAGGAATCGCCGCGCCGGCAAAGAATACCGGTGCAATCATCCCTTTGATCAGCATGGCCAGCCCGACCATGGCCCACGACCAGTAAAAGCGCGCAGGCTGCCGGAATTCGATCCCCGTCAGCATTCCATAAAGCGCGATCAGCAAAAAAAGGCTCAGGATTGCTTCCGGGATAATGAACCGGGTGAACAAAAAAGGTCCCATCGCGGTCAGCACGCTGAGCCCCGCATAAAGGCCCGCGCGTGCGCCCCAGGCACGGCGGGCCCAGACCCACGCGAGCCACGTCAGCCCCAGCATGGCCAGCGCATTCGGCAAGTGGGTTGCGAACGAATTCTGGCCGGCCACGCGGTAGACGATCGCCACCAGCCACCACGGCAACGGCGGCTTCTCGATATAACGGATCCCGTTGGTCTTCGCGGTAACCCAGTCGCCGCTTTCCGCGAAATGCTGCGCCACCTGCGCATGCCCCGCATCCACGTCGTCCATCAGCGGAGGGGTGAACAGCGAAGCGACCTGTACGGCCGCGAAGATCGCCAGAAAGAGCAGCCAAACCATCTTCACGGGGGGCGCGGCGATCGCGGCGGGGCGTGTTTTTTCCTGAGTTATCAGCACAAAATCGGCAATTCGACCAATGATAGCAAGGGTTTCGCCTCTCCCTTTTTTGAACTTTCATATTTCGTTCCCGGACACCGGCAGGTATAATTCGCAAATACGACGGTATGCCGCAAAACCTCCAGAGCGCCGGGCCGGCCGAAGCACTCCCGCACCGGAATCTCGATCTCGCGGTCGTCCTCCCCACGTTTAACGAGAGAGACAACGTAGCCGAGATCACGGCCCGCCTCTCCGCCGCCCTGGCCGGTCTCGACTTCGAAATTATCTTCGTCGATGACGATTCTCCCGACGGCACGGCCGAAATGGTTCGTTCTCTCGCGCTCGCCGACCCCGGAATCCGCCTCATCCAGCGCATCGGCCGCCGCGGCCTCTCTTCCGCCTGCATCGAAGGCATCCTGGCCACACCCGCCGGCTGCGTCGCCGTGATGGACGCGGATCTGCAGCACGATGAGCGAATTCTGCCACAAATGCTGAGAAAACTACGTGGCGAGGCGCTCGATATCGTGGTTGCAACCCGCAACGCCGATGGCGGCAGTATGTCGGACTTTTCCGCTAAAAGGGTGTTTTTAAGCGGTCTGGGCCGCAGAATCAGCCGTCTGGTTACGCGCTGTGAACTGACCGATCCCATGAGCGGCTTCTTCCTGCTGCGGCGGACTTTTTTTCTGGAAGTGGTTCGCGACCTGCACGGCGGCGGCTTCAAAATTCTGGTCGATATGCTCGCCAGCAGCAGGCGTCCCGTGCGCGTGGGCGAGACCGGCTACACTTTCCGCAACCGAATTCACGGAAAAAGCAAGCTGGACGTGAACGTCATCGGCGAATATCTGTTTTTGCTTCTGAATAAGCTGACCGGAGGGGCGCTCCCCACTCGCTTCGTGGTGTTTACCCTGGTCGGAGCACTGGGACTGCTGGTCAACTTTGCCTGCCTCTCGCTGCTCTTTGTCCGGATGCATCTGGGCTTCGCGGCCTCGCAGACCTGGGCGACATTCACCGCGATGACGGGCAATTTTTTTCTGAATAACCTCATCACCTATCGCGATCGCAGACTCCGCGGCGGCTATGTAATGCTGGGCCTCCTCAGCTTCTGGCTGGCCTGTTCCTTTGGCGCCTGGGCCAACGTCACCATCTCGGGCAGCCTGTTGCGGTCGGGTGCGCACTGGTATTTTGCCGCGCTCGCGGGCACCATTCTGAGCGCGGTCTGGAATTACTCCGTCAGCAATCTCTTCACCTGGCAGATGCCGCAGACGAACCGCGCGGCCGCCGCCGCCCCCATTCGCGCGTTAGATCCGGGAACGGATTTAAACGGACCGCGCATCTGAATTGATCCGCGTTCGTTGATGTTTGTTTACGATTGATGACGCGCACCGCGTGGTACGCTACACCCTTCGGAGTCCCCATTGAGTTCTGCCCCTACGGCAACCCCGCAGTTGCACCTTGAATCACCCTCGAAAACGCCCGGCTATTTGCCGGTCCTGCTCATCCTGTTTGCATTGAGCGGGTGCTCCGCCCTCATTTACGAAGTCGTGTGGTACCAGAGCCTGCAGCTCGCCATCGGCTCCACTTCCGTCTCCATGGGCGTTCTGCTCGCCACCTATATGGGTGGCCTTTGCATCGGCAGCCTGTGGTTTCCGCGTCAGCAATGGACGCTGCACCCCCTCAAAATCTACGCGGCTCTCGAAGCCGGCATCGCCGTATCGGCTCTGCTCGTGCAACTCGGCCTGCCTTATTTGAGTCACGTCTATGTCATCGGTGCGGAAAGCGGCTTCCCCGGCATGCTGCTCCGCGGCCTGCTCGCCGCCATTTGCATGCTCCTCCCGACCATCCTGATGGGCGCGTCACTTCCCGCCATCATCCGCTGGATTGAAGGCACCCGCGAAGGTGTCGCCTGGTGGGGCTTCCTTTACGGAGCGAACACCCTTGGCGCCGTCTGCGGCTGCCTCCTGGCCGGCTTCTGGCTGCTGCGCGTTTACAACATGGCGACCGGCATCTACGCCGCCATGGCGATCAACCTCGCCGTCGCCGCCATCAGCTATCTGATGGCCGGCATGGTCTCCGCCCCCGCGCCTCACACGCCCCCCTCCGGCCTGACCGACGCCGACCCCGCCGCGCCTGCCACCAGCAACTGGCCCGTCTACCTCACCATCGCCCTCTCCGGAGCCACCGCGCTCGGCGCCGAAGTGGTCTGGACCCGCCTGCTCGGCATGCTCCTGCTGGCCACCGTCTACATTTTCTCGATCATCCTGGCTGTCTTCCTCGGCGGACTCGCCATCGGCAGCGCCGCCGGTTCGGGTCTCCTGCGCCGCATCAAACCGCAGTCCGCGCTCGGCTGGTGCCAGATTCTGCTCGCCGCCGGCATGGCCTGGACAGCGTGGGCCATCGTCAACTCGCTCCCTTACTGGCAGGACGATATCCTGCTCACCGCCAACCCCTGGCACATGTACCAGCTCGATCTGAAGCGCTGCATCTGGGCCATCCTGCCCGCCACGCTCTTCTGGGGCGCGAGTTTCCCGCTCGCCTGCGCCGCCGTCGCGCGCCCCGGTCAGGATCCCGGCCGCGCCGCCGGAGGCGTTTACGCCGCAAACACTCTCGGCGGCATCGTCGGAGCGCTGTTGGTCAGCCTCGTTCTCATCCCCGGCATCGGCACGCAGCAGACCGAACAACTGCTGCTCGTCGTCGCGGTCCTGAGCGGTCTGGTCGCCATCGTCCCGGTGATGAAGAAATCCTTCGGCTCCTGGGCACTCATCGGCGTGGTCCTTCTCCTCTGCGCCGGCGTTACCTGGAGCATGGATCCCATCCCCGGCGAACTCATCGCCTATGGCCGCCGCATGGCCATCAACAAAGGTGATTCCACCATTCTCTATACGAAGGAAGGCCGCAACTCCTCCGTCGCCATCTCGCGCTGGAACAACGGCACCGTCTACGTGAACGTCAACGGCCACGTGGAAGCCACCACCGAGATTTTCGACATGAAACTGCAGCGCATGGTCGGCCACCTGCCCGCCCTGCTGCATCCGAATCCGAAATCCGTGCTCGGCATCGGCTTCGGCGCGGGCGTCTCTGCCGGCACCTTCACCCGCTACCCCGGGATTGAGAAGATCACCGTCTGTGAGATCGAGCCTGTCATCCCGCCCGCTTCCACGAAGTACTTTGGCGATCAGGATTATCGGGTCGCGCTCAACCCGAAGACCCACATCGTCTTCGACGACGCACGCCACTACTTACTCACAACCACCGATAAGTTCGACATCATCGCCTCCGATCCCCTCGATGTCTTTGTCAAAGGCACCGCGGCGCTCTATTCGAAGGAATATTTCGAGTCCGTCAAACAACACCTCAACCCCGGCGGCTATTTCTCTCTTTATGTGCCGCTCTATGAAACCGACGAGCCCACTATTAAGAGCGAGCTGAAGACCTTCTTCGACGCCTTCCCGTACGGCTCCGTCTGGGCCAATCTGCGCGAAGGCCAGGGCTACGACATGGTCTTCATGGGACAACTGACGCCGCTGAAGATCGATCTGGACACCGTCCAGCAGCGCTACAGCCTGCCCGAGCACGAGACCGTGCGCCAGTCGCTCCGCGACATCGGCGTCATGAATCTCTTCGATCTCTTTTCCACTTACACCGGCAGCGCCGCCGACCTGGCGCCCTACGTGAAGGATGCCGCCGTGAACACCGACGGGGATCTGAAGCTGAGTTACTTAGCCGGCTGGGGAATTAACTCGAATCTCGAAGATTATTTGTACCGGCAAATGCTGAAATACCGTAAGTCGCCGACTGCTGTATTCACCGGTTCGCCCGTCAACCTGCAAACGCTTCTGGCGAGCCTGCCCTCCGAAAGCAGGTAGTCCGGTTCCAGGGGGACGGCGAGCCTTAGGCTCGGCCGTCCTCAAGGTGTTCAATTCGGCGCTGATGGGCTTCCGCGATTCTGGCCAGCGTCCGGATGTTCTCGCCATCTTTGTGCGCGAGTTCTTTGAGCTCATGGATATCGCGAAACGCGAGCTCAAGATTCATGGTCAACGCCTCGATACGTTCGTCGATGGTCATGGAGAAGCTTCTCCGAGTATATCGGAACCACACAGGTCGAAAGAGCCCTTCTACTCCGTCCCGTAACCGATCTCAATCCGCCGCGCCCGCATCGCCGCCCAGACCACTGCCCTCCGAGAGCAGGTAGTCCGGTTCCAGCGGGACGGGGCCTTAGGCCCGGCCGTCCTCAAGGTGTTCAATTCGCTGCTGATGAGCTTCCGCGATTCTGGCCAGCGCCCGGATGTTCTCGCCATCTTTGTGCGCGAGTTCTTTGAGCTCGTAAGCGAGTTCTTTGAGCTCATGGATATCGCGAAACGCGAGTTCCAGATTCGTGGTCAACGCCTCGATACGCTCGTCGATGGTCATGGACTTATCTTCTCCGAGTATATCGGACCGAGACAGGTCGAAAGAGCCTCTTCTACTCCGTCCCGTAACCGATCTCAATCCGCCGCGCCCGCATCGCCGCCCAGACCACCACGAACCCCGCCAGCAAAATAAGATTCACCATGGCCACATTCGCCGGAGCCGGATCGATATCGAATATCAGCAAATTAAAAATCCCGTTCCCCGCGTTCTTAGGCGCCGGAATCGAAATCGGACAGATCGACTTCAGCCAATAAATCACGCTGATCTTCTTCAGCAGCGCCGGCAGGATTCCGTTCGCCCCTTCCCACACCAGAATCACGGCCGCCGGCACCAGCGGATTCCGGAACAGCACCCCCGCCGCCAGAAACACACTCCCGTACCCCAGACACCCCAGCGCCGCCGCCACCACATAAGACATCAGATGCGACCCGCCCGGTCCGCTGAACATATAAGACCGCATCAGTTCTCCGGACTGGTGCCAGAACATGCAGGCCCACTGCACCACCACGGCCCCGCAAAAGATCGATACCGCGGCCACTAACCCCGAGAGAAACTTACCGATTACCAGCACTTCCCGCCGCACCGGACCCAGCAGATAATAGTGCAGACTCTTATCCACCATCTCCCCGCGGAACAGGTTCATGAAAATCCCCACGCATCCGAAGAAAATCGCGATCCGCAGAAAGAAGAACTGAAAAATCCCCGCGAAGATCTGCACGTCCTGCCCGAAATCGCCCTGCAGGTCGGCTTTATGATCGAAGAGACCGTGCAGAAACATCGGCACCGCCGGAGCCAGCGCCAGCAAATAAATCCACAAACCCCGCCTGGCGAAAAACGTCTTCGCTAAGTCGATCCGCATAATCGCCAGAATCTGCCGGTTCCACAAACTCATTTCGTCGTCTCCTCGGCCCCGATCAGATATTCGTAAATCGACTGGGCATCGTCGTCCGCCGGCGCCACCGACTCAATCTGCACCCCGTTCAGCGCAATATGATTCAGCAGCTTATAAAAGCTCTCCGCATGATGCGTCCGCACCAGCAACCCCGCCCGGTCAGCATGCACCTTCGCCTCCACTACCTGCGAATGCTGGAATAACTGCGACGCCAGATGCTCGGGCTTATCACACCGGATCAGCACCTGCATGGGCTGCTCGGAGATCTCCCCGCGCACCCCGCGAATCTGTCCCTCGGCCACCACATATCCCTGGCTCATCATCACGACCTGATCCGAAATCAGATCCACTTCATGCAGAATATGACTCGAAATCAGAACATGCGAGCCTTCGCGGCCTAACTCCTTGAACAGCGCAATCGTCTCGGCGCGCGCCAGAGGATCGAGGCCGTTCAGCGGCTCATCCAGCACCAGCACGCGCGGCCGGTGCGCGATCGCCTGCGCCAGCTTGATCCGCTGCCGCATTCCCTTGCTGTATCCCGCGATTTTTCTCGGCGCGGCGTCCCGCAGCCCCACGCGGTCAATTGCCTCCCACGCCAGCCGCTCCGTATCCGCCGGCTTGAAACCAAACAGCCGCAAATAGCTGTGGACGAACTGCCAGCCCGTCAGCCCGCGCGGAAACCCGTCATACTGCGTTGCATATCCCACGACGCGAAAGTATTTTTCCGGATCGTCCGGCGACAGCCCGCAAACGGAAAGGCGGCCCCGCGTCGGTTGCAGCAGGCCCGCCATTAAATTCATCAGTGTCGTCTTACCCGACCCGTTCGGGCCCACCAGACTCGTAATCCCTGGCGGGATGGACAAGCTGACCTTATTCACCCCTAAGACTTCACCATAGAACTTACTGATATTTTCGAGGACGATGTGAGCGCTCATCCGGCCACCTCACAAACCCGCAACTTCCGATTGATCAGCAACAGCAGCAATCCGCAAAATGTCAGGATCGCCAGCCAGGCGCTCCACGGAGCGATCGGAGCATCCTCCGCGGTCCGCCCAAACAAATCGGTCGCCGCGGTGGTCAGCAAATACTGCAGATCCAGGTAATAACCATCCGATGTCCGCATCACGTTGTTAATCACCGCCCCGAAACCCTTGCCCGCCGCGAAGACCGCAAGCACCAGCGCCCCCGCCACAATGCGCCAGCGCACGAAAGCCGACATCGCGAGTCCCAGCAGAATAAACACCGACATCACCAGCAGGCTGCTCAGAATAATCGCATTCCCCAGATACAGGTTCTTATTGAACCAGTCATACCCGGCCAGCGAACTCTGAATCACAAACATCAGCAGGACAGGAAGCAGAGTAATGGACCCGATTAGACTTCCGAGGACCATCCCCTTCCCGAGTATGTATTCCACCCGCGAAAACGGCCGGCTCAGATAAATCGGCAATGCCCCGTTCGCCAGATCCGGCGCCACCAGACCCGGTCCTACGAACGCCGTCACAATCCCCGCGAGAACGCTCTGGGCCGTCAGGAAATTCATGAACCACCCGGCGTCGATCTTCAGGAACCCCGGCTTCTGTCCCACCAGCGCAAGCACCGAAGAATTCTGGTTCAGATACAACAGACAGATCGCCAGCAGCGGCGCGAAAAAACACCCTACATAACCCACCAGCAAAAACCGCGACTTGAAAACCGCCTTGAACGCATACCGCTGCAGCACCAGGAACCGCCACGCCGGATGGGTAAGAGGTCCGTTATAGCCCCGATAAGTCCGTTTATAAACAGCCATGCTTATCTCTCCATAGCTTTCAGGAAAATGTCTTCCAGACTGTCGCGCCGGAAGTTCAGCCTCCGCAACTGCACATCCCGATCCGCCGCCAGCCGGTAAATATCCCGCACCTCGATTCCCTCCGGCAGCACTGTTTTAATCTTCCCCGGCCCTGTCACCGCGCACGCACACCCCAGCAGCTCGATCGCGTCCGCGAAGGTGCCGTCGTCGCCCTCCGTCTCGATCTCCACGAAGCGGCGGTTCGAAGCCCTCTCTTCTTCCAGATTCGAGTAATGCACCACCTGTCCGGCTTTCAGAATCACGGCCTCTTCGCAAGTCTCCTCGATATCCCGCAGCAGATGCGAACAGATCATCAGATTCATGGTTCCCAGTGCCCGCATTTCCTGAATCAGTTTGATCATCCGCAGCCGCGCCTGCGGATCCAGCCCGTTAGTCGGCTCATCCAGAATCACCAGCTTCGGACCGTGCACAATCGCCTGCGCCAGCTTCGCCATCTGCTTCATGCCCAGCGAATAGGCGCCGAGTTTGCGATACCGCGCCTCGCCCAGCCCGACGTAAAACAACGCTTCATGCGCCCGCTCCAAAGCCGCGTCGGACGGCAGCCCCGAAAGCTCCGCCGCCATCCGCACGAACGAAATCGCCGGCATATTCGCGATAAAGCTGTCGTTTTCCGGCATATAGCCGATCAGTGACCGGATTTTTCGCGCCTCCGTCCGCACGTCGTGCCCGTAAACCCGCGCCGTGCCCGAAGTCGGCTTCCAGAATCCCAGCAGCGTATTGATCAGCGTGCTCTTCCCCGCCCCGTTCGGGCCCAGCAGCCCCACCGTCAATCCGCGCAGTTCCAGATTCAGCCCCCGCAGAATCTCCCGCTTGCCGATCTTCACATGCAGATCGGCAAGCTCAATCACCGGATGCGTCATCGGGCCGCCCTCATGTTCATCATCTGGAGTGGCCCCGCGCCCTGCATCGAAAGCAGCGATTCCAGCCGCATCCCGAGGATATTGCCTACCGTCGCCACATCGATGCGGTCCGGCGCCGCCCAGAAACAGATCACGCCCGGCGTGTCCCCGTTCGCCAGAGGCCCCGTCGGCTTCGTGTTCAGCAGTTCGAACACCGGCGCCAGTTGCTGCCCCAGGTTGTGGTACACCACCGCCGAGAAATCCGCATACCCATCGTGCGGCAACTGCGACCGGAACGCGTTCGACTTCGGCAGCGTGAAGCCGGTCTGGCGGTTCTGAATCGACCGCACCAGCAGTTCATGATTCGCCGCCGCCAGCCAGTACCCGTCCACGAAGGTCCAGTCGGCCTCCCACGGCAGCTTCTCGAACTGCAGCTTATAGAACACCCGCCCGTCCGTCTCCGTCTGCGTCAGCTTCAGATCGCCCGTCTTGTCATGCCCCGGTCTGGCATTGAACGCCGACACCAGCTTCCCGAAGGACGCCAGCAGCCGGTCCGGATAATAGACCTCCGCCGCGATCTTCCAACTGGGGAACGGCAGCAGCGGCCCATCCATCGCGATCGTCACTTCCCCCGCGAAAACGCTCGCCAGGTCGGCTTTGAAATCCAGCAGGCCCGGGTCGGCGCCACCCGAAGCTTTCGCCATCATGCCCGTGATGTCATCCGCAATCAGAGCGGGATTCTTCAGCAGCATGGAAGCCGCGAAGCTCGCATCCGGCGACACAAACTCCAGCGATCCCATCGGCCCGGGCGCCGAGAGCCACGACGCCACACCCTGCCGGTTCTGCGAAAACGTCACCGACGCCCGGTTCTCCGTCACACCCGCCACGGTCCGGCTCTGCGCCACGATAAACCGCGCATCCGACGAGCCTTTGATATCGGGCCGCGCCTGGGGCATCGCCGCCAGATCCGCGCCGAACAACCACCCGGCCCCCTGCTGATACGCGGGCGCCAGTTTGGCCAGCAGCGCCGCATTCCCGCCCGTCGCCTTCCCGATACTGTCCAGCGCCGCCTGATCCTTCGCCGCCACGAACAGGCCGTTGTCGAATCGCATGTGCCCGTCCCAGACCTGATCCGGAAACTGCGCCTTCAGGAACGCGTCCAGCCCCGGCTTCGTCAGCTGCGCCACAATCACCGGCGAAGTCTGCCCGCCGCTCGCCGTCACCGCGATCACGATCTCGTCACCCAGGTACGCGCTCGCCGTCTGCAGTTGCTGAATCACCGTCTCCAGCTGAGCCCGCTCCGCCGCCGGACGCTGATTCCACCACGCCGCCAGAGCCTCACTCTGCTTCAGACGGTCATGGAAAATCTGACTCGCCTGCGCGATCGTCCCGCCCAGGTTCGGAATCGCCGCCACCGCCGCCACATTCGCCGGCAGTAACCGCAGCAGTGTCGATTGGTACCGCAGTCCGGGCGGCAGAATCGCCGCAATCTGCCGCCGGATCTCACCGAACTCCCCGAGCAGCGCCAGGTACTGATCCCGGTTGCGGCTCCACTCGAACTCCTGCCGGATCGGCACCGGCCCCATGTCCGCCGACGTCGCCGTCAGATCCCCGCGATGCAGCACGTCGTGCTTCTGCCCGTGGTCCACCCACACCGTGCCTTCCACCACCGCCACGCGCGACCCCTTCGTCCCCGCATCCACCGAGAACACCGTGCCCTTCACGGCGACGTTGCAATCCGCCGTCGCCACCTGCAGCGAGCCGCGCCGCTGCTTCGCCGCCTCCACGATGATGTTCCCCATTCCCAGATGAATCGTGGATCCGCTCCAGCTTCTGGTAACGGAAATCTGCGCCCGCTGGTTCAGTTCAATGCGCGAGCCGTCGTTCAGATGCAGCACCGCGGTCGAGTTCTTCGCCGTCCGCACCGCGTCGTTCTCCGCCAGTTCGGCGCCCGGCGCGAGCGGCGTCAGAGCGTTGCCGGCGACCTTGTAGAGCGCCCCTTCCACCGAATCCACCGTCGCCCGCGGCCCGCCGCCCAGCGCCGGATACTCCGTCAGACCCCAGTACGCCGTCCCGCCGACCGCCACCAGTGCCGCCGCCGCAATTGCCCACGGCGCGTAGGTCTTCGTCGCCGACATACGCGGCCGGAACTCGACCACCTTACGAGCGCCCTCCCGCGCCTCCGCCAGCGCATGGCGACAGCCCACGCACTCCCGCGTGTGGACCTCGAACAGCAGTTTCCGCCCGCCGTCCAGCGTCCCCGCCAGATAGGAAGGGATCAGTGAGGTGAAGTCCGCGCAACTGCGAATCGTGCCGGTCGGAATGCCCGCCGCTTCCCGCGGAAACAGCCGCGCCCGGACCCGTTCCGCCGCCGCCGCGATCTCCGCCTCTCCCGGTTCCTGGTCCCGAATGTCCTGGATAAGTTTGTCGAGCTTCATTTGAGACCCCCTGCCTGCGTGATTTCTTTTTGTAGTTGTTTGCGCGCCCGGTGCAGCGTGACACCGACCACCAGAGAGGACACCCCGAACATCTCCGCGATCTCCCCGTTCGAATGCCCTTCCACGAACCGCAGCGCGAACATCTCCGCGGTGCGCCCGCCCAGCGTGGCCAGGGCCAGCCGCAGCACCTCGCGCAGATCCGTCTGATCGGCCCTGGCATGCGGTTCCGGCGCGCTTTCGAGCGGAATATTCTTTCGCGCCCGCTGCTCCATCAGGTTGAGCGAGGCGTTCACCGCCGCCCGCCGCAGATACCCCTCGGGGTTTTCGATCACCTCCGCCGAAAGATCCCGCCCCGCCAGCCGCAGGAAGACGGTTTGCAGCACGTCTTCCGCATCGGCGGCGTTGCCCGTCACCCGGTACGCCGTGCGGAACACCATCGCGTGGTGCGCGTCAAAGGCGCGCTCCAGCGCGCCCGGCCCGGCTGCGGGAAACGGTTGAGGATTCGGCACGGAGGGAATTGTTTGTGCTCCAGTCGCCAGTTGCATTCACAAGGGTAGACCGGAGAGGGGGGCGGGAATTACAGGGAAGGTGGGAAATTTTCAGTGCCGGGACACTGCGGATCCGACAGTATCAGATTCAGTGTAAATTGTAGGCAGGTGGTTCGCATGCTCGACATCGGCAAAGACATCCACTCGCTAAGCGATTTCAAACTCAACACGACCACCTTCGTCGATCAAATGCGTGACACCGGACTTCCGCTCTTCCTGACGATCGACGGCGAGGCCGAAATTGTCGTGCAGGATGCCGCTTCATACCAGAAAATTCTCGACCGCATCGACCAGTTAGAAGCGCTTGAAGGAATAGAGCGCGGAGTAGCCGACGTCGAAGCCGGACGGGTCACGCCGTTAGAAGTGTTCGAACTGGAGTTTCGTAAGCAGCGTGGCTTACCAGATCGCCCTCGCTGATTCAGCAAGGGCCGACGCCAATCAGATCTTTGATTGGGTGGTCGAAAGGGCTCCGGTTCGGGGGCCGAAATGGTTCGAGGGACTCATCGGTTCCCTGTATTCTCTGGAACACCTTCCCAATCGATGCCCTCTGGCCCGTGAAGCAGCGGCAGCGCGGCGCGCCATTCGTTGCCTCCTGTTTGGCAAGCACCCCGGAGAATTCGGTAACACTCCACACGACTGAGTCACCATGCAACTTCAACTCAAAGCAGTGCCTTCGGTAACATAAACCGGTGCCCTCAGCCCCGCCCGCCTTCTCCGGCAATTACCCTCTCGAAACCCACCAGCACGAAATCGAACGCCTCCGCATCCAGAGCGAAGCGATGGCGCCCGACACCCTCCACATGCTCCGCCTCATCGGAGTCCGCGAAGGCTGGTCGTGCCTCGACCTCGGCTGCGGACCGGTCGGCATTGCCTCGCTTCTCAGCCCCCTCGCAGGCCCCACCGGCCGTGTCCTTGGCCTCGACCGCAACGCCGGCTTCCTCGATCACGCCCGCGCCACGGCACCGGCCAATACCACCTTCCAGCAGGGCGACGCCTGCCGATCCGGCCTCCCCGACAACACTTTCGACCTTGTCCATCTCCGCTTCGTCGCCAGCACGGCGGGCGTTCCCGAGCGCCAACTCCTCGACGAAGCCATCCGCGTCACCCGCCCCGGCGGCATCGTCGCCCTCCAGGAGCCCGACGCCGAGACCCTCCACTGCGATCCGCCCCACCCCGCCTGGGACCGCCTCAAACACGCACTCCTCGGTGCTTTCGCCGGTGTCGGTGCCGACCTTCGCCTCGCCCGCCGCCTCTACTCCGTGGTCCACGCCACCGGACTCGAAGACGTCCAGTACCGAACCTGCATCCTCGGCGTCCGCGCCCAGGACCCGATGATCGACTATCTTCCGTCCACTGTCGAATCGCTTCGGGGCACCGTCCTCCGCCTCGGCCTGCTCACCGAGGCCGAATTCCCGCAACTGCTCGCCGATTGCCGCGAACACCTCCGCCGTCCCGACGCCTCCTTCACGATGTACACCCTCGCCCAGGTCTGGGGCCGCAAACCCGTTACGGACGCTCCGCCCCGCGCAGCCGGAACATCACCAGCAACTCCTTCCGCCACCCCGCCCCCAGACCCACCCGCGTGATCTCGATCTGCCGCGCGAGGCACCCCAGAATCACCTCGCTGGTCGAGTGAAACTCCAGCGACGGCGCCACCAGCAGAATCCGCGGGGCTTCCCGCCGGATCGGCACGCCGCCGAAATAGCCAAGCCTCTCGAAGTCCCCCGCCAGCAGGTGTTTCCGGACGCGCAACCAGTAATCGAGCGCCTGAAACGGCAATTGCAGATCGGCCGTCGCCTTCAGTTCGATCACCACCAGCCGTCCCGTATGGTCAACGCCGAGCAGATCGATCACGCCCCGGTCCGGAGCCCCGAAAACCGGCACCTGCCCGTAGATCGGCCGGGGCAACAATGAGGCGTCCACCGCCTGCGGATTCGCCCGCACCTGCGCCTCCAGCCAGCCCTCCGGGAACTGCGTGTAGAGCGGGTGCTGCGCGTCCGCGGCGCCCTCGCAGCGCACCCGCGCTACCTCGCGCGCCATCGCGATCACGGTGTCCATGGAACAGCGCTTCCGCCGCCCGATGCCACAGGAAAGCTTCCCCGCCCGCCAGCGCGCGAACTCCAGCCCGCGTACCTGGAGACTGATGGTCCCGTCGCTCTGCTGCACCCGTTCGACATCCGGCATGTCCGGGAACACGGGCGGCGCAACGTTCGGCGCAACCGGGCGGATGCAGGGCGGCAGCGTGGATACCACATTCCCCGCGTCGCCGAAGTCCACCGGCCCCACGCGGTCTTTGGCGTCGTACGCGAACAGTTCGCACCGCACCACGCCCGGATCGATCAGTCCCGCCCGGAACGCGGCTTCGGACTCACGGCCCAAAGGCGCGTAATACAGCAACCGCTGAATGCCGAGGCCCTTCTCCCTACGCCGCAGATGATCGAGCCAGATCAGCCCGAACGCGACCATGCCGGCGGCGTCCGTTTCCGGCGGCGCGGCCATCACGGCAATGCCCGTGCTGCCCAGCCGCAGAAAGCCCCGCACATACGTCGGCGAGAGGCTGGCTTCCAGATTGGTCTCCGCGCTGATCTCCTCGATCCGCCAGCCCGGAAACTCGCGCGCCAGCAGCAGCCGGAAGCGGTCCCGAAACGCGATGCGCGACGTGCGGCGTTCCAGTTCGAGGCCGAGCGGCGCGCCCAGGTCCGCAATCTGCAGTTCACCCACGGCCTTCGGGAAGCGCTCCGTGACCAGCGACAACCGGTCGCGCTTCTGCTCCTTCAGACCAACAATCTTCCGCACCAGATTGCGCTGCGCATCCCACGCCTGCAGCATCAGCCTCCCGTTCCACTCGGAAAGGCTCCACTGCTCCGCAATCAGCCGTAACGGCTCTTCACCAGGATCGAGCAACGCGGGCTGCGCTGCTCCGGCCACGAAACGTTCGACGACGCCGCGCAGGTCGACAGGAATCGACACGCCGCCCTGAGATTAGCACGGTCTACGCCCGGTGCGCGACGAAATCGGCCTTCCCGTACTCGGCCAGCGTGACCGTGCCCCGGATTGTGTCGCCGTCAGCAACGCCCGTGAACACGAACGAGAGCGACGTCCCCTGGATCTTCTGCGAGCTCCGGATCGACACCGTCTTGCCTTCGACGGCTCCGCTCACGCTGCCGGCAATGGTCTCGCCCTTGTGCGTGCCGCTGAGTTTCCCTTCGGTCTGCTGAATCGTGAGCTGATGCTTCGCCGTCCCGGAAAGGAACTTCAGGTCCACGTTCCAGGTTCCGGCGACATCCACGCCGGGCGGCGGGATCACCAGCGTCTCGAACTTCGGCGGATTCGCGAGGATCTTATGAATGGCATCGGCCGCGATCTTGTAATCGCCCGGCTGCATCATGTAAGGCATCACGCGCAGCGTGCTCGGACGGCTCATATCGCGCCGGTTTCCGCTCGATCCGGCCACCACGATGCGCGGCGTGCCGTTGAGCAGCAGGGCTTCCACCTCATTGCCCGTGATGCCGAGTTTCGCCGCATCCCAGCTCAGTTGCAGCACCGGGGCGTGGTTCGAGAGATCCTCGGGCTGCAGAATCTTCTTCGAGATTCCCGGCGTCTTCATGGCGGCGTCGGAGATGTGGTCGAGCCAGCTTTCCCACTCCTTCCACTCGGCCGCGTGGTCGCGCTTCGTCCACATCTCGACGGCCGCCAGCATGCCCATGATCTCTTCCTTGCCCACCTTCATGGACCGGCCGAAAGCGTGGTGCGGCGCGCTGCAGACCCAAGCCGTCTGCAGCAGGTCTTTCTGCCCCAGCAGCAGCCCGGCCGCCTGCGGTCCACGCAGACACTTGCCGCCGCTGTACGCGACCATGTGCGCGCCGTTCTGCAGGTGGATGTTGGGAATTTTGAGCTCTTCGGCCGCGGCGTCCACGATCACCGGGACGTTGTGCTTCCGGGCCAGCGCGCAGGCGTTCGGAATCGAGAGTTCGCCCTTCTCCGCCGCCGGGCCCGACATGATCATCACCATCGCGGTCTGCGGTCCGACGGCCGCTTCGAACTGCGCCGCGGTGTCGACTTCGATCATCTTCACGCCGGTCATGCGGACCGCGTGGTCATAGACGTTGCGCGCGTAACGGGGCACAATGACCTCGTTCTTCATGCCCGTCAGGTCCGGCATGCGCTGCATCTTTTCCGGATCGCCGCCCGTGATGCAGGCCGCGGTGGCATGGGCGAGCGCGGCCGCGCAGCCGTTGGTGACGATGCCCCACTCGGCCTGCGTCAGTTCCGCGAGTCTCCTGCCCACCGACTCCATCAGCTCATCCATGTGGACATAGCTGTGCGACGCCAGTTCCATGGCCTTCTTCACTTCCGGCAGCGACTGCGAGCCGGTGATGATGGTGAAGGTGCCCCGGCAGTTGACCACCGGTTTCACGCCGATGGACGGGTAGAGGTTCGCGCTCATCTCGAGCGGCGCCGCCTGCGCCTCGGTTTCAGGTACGCCCACGGCCTCCGCGGCTGCCAGAGCAGCGGTGGAACGAAGCAGATTTCTCCGGGTCAGCCGTCCGGCCGGTTTCGAAAGGGACACGCGTTCACCTCCTGATAAATGCTAACGCAAGCGCGCCCGTGAGCGTGAGGCCGAACACCGCCCAGGCCAGTGCCGGCTCCGGGCCCGGACTCCAGGCGAGGCGGATGGTGCAGTCTCCCGCGCAGTGCGGCTCCACCGCGATCAGGCCGAGTCCATCGGCATGCAGCGGGACGGCGCGGCCATTGACGGATGCGCTCCAGCCCGGGTGGTAGCTCACGGCCATCGACACGGCCTGATCGGGCTGCAGGCTGCCGCGGACGACGGCGTGGTTCGCGTCTTCGGACCTGTACGACGGCACCGGCAGATTGTCGTCGTCGAGAGCCTTGACGAACGGGCGGAGTTCGCGGTCGTCGATTCCATTATCGGGCGCGTGGACGACCAGCGCGCTTGCCGGGACGACGCGGGCGAGATCCGGCGCGCGCTCCGGAATGCGGTAGATGTAGTCGTCGCCGCTGCTCCAGAGGATCGGGAAGCGGTCGCGGAAGCGGTTCGGGAAGCTGAACGCCTTGTAATGCTCGCGGGTGGCGGGGCCGCCGATGGAGAACGCCTGCACGGCCCAGGCCTTCATCCAGAGCAGCGTGTAGTCGGCGGATTCGGCGTCGGTGCGGTACCCGGCGGCGGTCACATAGGAGAGGATGAAGTCCACTTTGCTCAGGACGGACTGTTCGCAGCAGCCGACCGTCTGCGGCGTCTCGGTCACCGCATTCATCCAGAACGAGACGGTGCCGGGCGCGAGCACGCGGCCGGTCTTCACGTTCTGGTCGAACCAGCGGGCTTCCTGGTATTCGAGGGTCTTCGGGAAGTCGAGGCGTTTGAGCAGGTGATGGCGGGCGTAGTCGCGATAGTGAAAGAACTGCAGCAGACAGAAGGCGGCGGTGGCGATGGCGAAGGGCATCCGAAGGTTCGGGCGGCGCGCGCAGAGCCAGTGGAGGAACACCGTGGCGCCCAGCACGAGCGCGATCTCCATGGCCACGTGGAAGCGCATGGCCTGGGGCAGCAGCCGTATGTTGAACCAGCCGGCGGAGACGACGATCCAGACCAGGAGTGTGGCGTAGAGCACCGCGAAGTTGGCACGGCAGGCGCGCAGGACGGCCATGAGGACGAGCAGGAGGCCGAGCGAGATCCAGCGGGCCGGGCCGTGTGTGGGGCCGTCGCCGATCACGTCGGCGTTCGCGAAAGTGGAGACGATGGTTGAGGGCAAGGCGAATGGCGCGGCGAGTCCATAGGCCATGGCGCCGGCGATCGCCATGCGGGGCAGGCGCGCCGGATGGGCCACCGCATAGGCGAAGATGGCGAGCGCCAAAGCGACCGTTGCCGGCCAGTTCGTGGCGGCAGTCGCGGCGATGGCGAGCGCGGCGAACAGATAGCGGAGCACGGGCCTGGGCTGATTTTGTGAAGAAACCGCCCGGTGCAGCAAAGCCAGCGCGAACATGCCCAGCGTGATGCCGGTGATGTTGGGAGCTTCGCCGTACTCGACCATCGCCTGGAGACGGCGGGCATGCCATAAGCCGTCGAGATCATGGCGAATGGCAGGAATCAGCAGCGCGGAGGGGGAGAACAGAGAGAACACCAGGGCGCCGCCGAGTGCCATGCCTCGGTCGCCGGTCAGCACCCGGGCGAGGTAGTAGAACGCGACCCCGCCCAGCGAGTAAGTCACGGCGGCAAGAGCGTGGTAAGCGCTCGGGACGCTCAGACCGGAGAGTTTCGCCAGCGCCGCCACCGAATAGTGGAACGCGGGCTGGTACGTTCGCGAAAAAGGGAAGCCACCGTACCAAAGCGGGAACCAGTCATAGACCGGCCAGTGCCGGAATATGTAACGGTCCAAAGCAATAAAGGCCCCCTCGATGGAGGGCAACTGGTCGAGATATTCCGTCCGGAACAGCCTCCAGACGATGGCAAGGTTCACGGCCAGGACCACCAGCGGATAAACCAGCCGGGGATACCTGATGGCCCGGAAGAACGGCATCGGCCGCTTATTGCCGGGGTTGCTCGGCAGTGGCGGCGGATGCGGGTTTAGCGGCCTCCGGCTTGGGCTGCTTCTCGGTCTTCTCCGGCTTTTCCGGTTTTTCCGACTTCTCCGGTTTTTCCGACTTCACCACGGCCTTCACCGGGCTCAGCAGGATATGGGCGTTACGGCCTTCCATGCGGGGAGCGCCGTCGGCGGCGCCGTAAGCGAGCAGATCGTCCGCGAACCGAATGAGCAGTTTTCGACCGAGATCCGTGTGAGCGATCTCACGTCCGCGAAACTGCACCACGGCTTTGACGCGGTTGCCTTCCTGAAGGAAGCGGATGGCGTGATTCTTTTTGAAATCGTAGTCATGATCGTCGGTATTGGGACGGAACTTCAGCTCCTTTACCTGGACGACATGCTGTTTCTTCTTCGCTTCGTGCTGCTTTTTCTTGAGTTCGTACTGATAATGACCGTAATCGATCGCCTTGGCCACCGGAGGGACGGCCGTGGGAGACACCACAACCAGATCCAGACCCAGTTCCTGCGCTCTGCGAAGAGCGGCGGCAGTGGGCATTACTTCAGCGGTGCCATCGGGGAAGACCGCGCGTACCTCCCTGGCACGAATCGATTCGTTGACGTTTTCTCGGCGACTGGGCTTTCGAGGCGGAAAATTGCGGCCTGGAATCATGCGGTGAGTAGATTATGCCCCAACATATTCATTAGTCTAGCTGTAACACGAAGCTTTGTCCACCGCCACCTCACCGGAAGCTCCTGACGAGTTCCGGTCGCTGGTGCGTAATGTCCGTTAACGTGCCTTCGTAATAGAGGACATTGCCTTCCTCGTCGCGGACGACCCGCGCGTTTTCGCGGACGGTAATGGTATGTCCGTCGCGGCGGCGCAGATCGTAAATGACGTTGCGGAAGCTGCCCTCGCGCTCCAGACGCCCGGTGAGCCGACGGCGGATGCCCGGATCGACATAGAGATCGACGGCCACCACTTCGTTCAGTTCGCGCTCGCTCGAGACGCCGAGCATCTGGAGCAGCATCGGATTGGCGGCGATGATGCGGCCGTCCGGCGTGGTCTGGTAGACGCCGTCGATGATGTTCTCGAACAGATTCCGGAAACGGCGTTCGGAAAGGCGGAGCGCGAGTTCAGCCTGCTTGCGCTCCGTGATATCGATCATGACGGAGAGCACGACGTCCCGCGTGCCACGCGGCGAGGGAAGCGCGCCGGAACTGGTGAGAAGCCAGACTTCGGATCCGTTGGCGTGGCGGAGACGGCGGTCGAACTGGTCCGGAACGCCGGGTCGGCGATTGTCGAAGCGGATTCTCTCGGCGGAGATGTCGGCGGGAAAGAGAAAATCCTCGAGTTTCCTACCCGTGAGACCGGCCGGCGGGAAACCGAGAGTCTCGGCGATCCACTGGTTCGACCAGGTGATCAGACCCGCGCTGTCCACCGCCCAGATGCCCGCCCCGGAGATATTGGAAATCCCGCGGGAAGGCAGGCGGAGACGCCCCGCCACGAACGCGATGAGGAGGCCGGCGCATACGGCCGCCGCAAGGCCGAGGCGCGGGAAGCGGGATCCGAGCGCCCATGCCGCCGCGCTGGCCGCGGCGGCGAAGCAGTATCGCGCTATATTCATGGAAATCCGAATCATTATGATACAGGAATTCCGCGAGTTCGTTGCTTTATTCGGCAGCCGGCGCGCGTTTTTTCCCGATCGAGAATAATAATCCGAAGGCCACCACCACCAGCGCGCCGATTACGTTGTACCAGAGAAAAGCGATTCTGGTGAAAACGGCGCAGCCGACAATGGCGCATTCCCCGGCGAGCATGGCCCAGAAAGCGGCGGAACCCCGCACGCGGCGAAAAAAGAAAGCCAGCACGAAAACGCCGAGCAGGACGGGATAAAAGAAAGAGCCGACCTGATTAACGGCCTCCACCAGAGAACCCAGATATTTCGCGTACTGCGCGAAAACGACGGCCCAGACGCCCCACATCGCGGTGAACAGGCGGGAGACCAGAAGGTAATGCCGGTCGGTGGCGCCGGCGCGGAAGTGGCGGCGGTAAATATCCATGACGCTGACGGCGGCGAGCGAGTTCAGCTCGCCCGAACTCGACGACATGGCGGCGGTAAAAATCACCGCGATGACCAGGCCGACAAAGCCCACGGGGAAATATTTTGTGACAAAAGACAGGAATATATAGTTTGTATCGTTGAACTTTACGGGGTTCAGCACGCCCTTATTCTGCGAGTTCTCGTAAAGCTCGATCCCGTTTTTCCGCGCGGCGTCGAGTTCGGTCTGGGCGGCGCGATATTCGGCGAGCGCGGCGGAAAGAGGCCGGGCGGCTTCCTGTTTGCGGGCGGCGTTCAGCGCCTGCGCGGCGGTGGTCCGGCGGTTCCAGGCGGCATCGAAACGGCTTTGCGCGGCCTGATAACCGGGCAGCGCCGCGACGGTTTTCATGGCGTTCTTCTCGAACAGCATGGGCGGCTGGATGAAGAGATAGAAAACGAACACCATGGCGCCGACGAAGAGGATGAAGAACTGCATCGGCACTTTGGCGGTGGCGTTGAAGAGCAGGCTGAGGCGGCTTTGCGCGACCGATTTGCCGGTGAGATAGCGCTGCACCTGGGACTGGTCGCAGCCGAAATAGCCGAGGGCGAGGAACGAGCCGCCGATCAGCCCACTCCAGAGGTTGTATCGGTTATTCGGGTCGAATTTGAGGTCGACCGCGTTGAGTTTCCCGACGGCGCCGGCGAGATAGACGGCATCGGTGAAACTGACGCCGCGGGGCATGAGAGAGACGACAGTGACCAGGCCGAGGATCAGGCCGGAGAAGATGATCGTCATCTGGAGCACGTCCGTCCAGGTGACGGCGGGGATGCCGCCTTTCGTGGTGTAAACGACGCAGATAATGCCGATGATCAGAGTTGTCACGCGGTCCGGCCAGCCGAAGATCACGCTCATCACGATGGCGGGAGCGTAGATGGAGAGTCCGACGGCCATGCCGCGCTGGATCAGGAAAACAACGGCGGCGAGGGCGCGGGTCTTGGCGTCGAAACGCTTTTCCAGGTATTCGTAGGCGGTGTAGACGCCGGATTTGTGGAAGATCGGGACGGCGGTGGCGGAGAGGATGACCATGGCGATCGGCAGTCCGAAATAGAACTGCACGAAGCGCATGCCGTCCACATAGGCCTGGCCGGTGGTGGCGATGAAGGTAATGGCGCTGGCCTGGGTGGCCATGATGGAAAGGCCCATGGCGTACCACGGCATGGTCTTACCCGCGAGCAGGTACTGGTTCACGGTGTTGCTGCCCCGGCCCTTCCAGAGTCCGAACGCAGGTATCGCGACGATGGTGATCGCCATCACAATCCAGTCAAGAGGCGTCATGCGGAGAAGTATTCGGTGAAGGCCCAGGCCAGCAGAATCAGGAACGCCAGCCAGCAGAGCACTGCGATATTCACCCTGGCCCAGGTGCCGAGGATGGGGGGCGGTTCAGAATCGTGGATGTCGTGGGTGATTTGGGAAGAGAGTTTCAAGCGAGAAACTCCCCGCGGAGAACGGTGACAGCCTGTCCGGCGAGACAGACGCGATCGCCTTCCAGACGAACTTTGACGTGGCCGCCGCGGGGGGAGGCCTGGAAGGCATTCATCTCTGTCTTGCCGAGGCGCGCGGCCCAGAAGGGCGTGAGGGCGGTGTGGGCGGAGCCGGTGACCGGGTCCTCATCGATGCCGGAGCCGGGAGCGAAGAAGCGGGACACGAAGTCGTACTCACCCGAGCCGGGGGCCGTGACGATGACACCGCGCACGGGGAGGTCGCGGAGCAGATGGTGCTGCGGCTTCAGAGTCCGGACGGTGTGTTCGTCGGCCAGTTCGATGAGATAGTCGAACTGGTTCTTGCCCACGTATTTCGGTTCGGCGCCCAGCGCTTCGGCGAGACGCGGCGGGGCTTCGGCGGGTTGTTCGAGTTTGGCGGGAAAATCCATTTCAATCCAGGAGCCCTTCTTTTTGCAGGTCAGGAGGCCGCTTTTGGTGTGGAAGCGAGCGGTGGCGTTCGGGTCGATATGGGCTTCGGACCAGAGGACGTGGGCGCTGGCGAGGGTGGCGTGACCGCAGAGATCGACTTCGACGGCGGGGGTAAACCAGCGGAGCAGGTAGCCATCCGCGATGGGGTGCAGGAAGGCGGTTTCGGAAAGATTCATTTCCATGGCGACGCGGGACATCCAGCGTTCGTCGCGGGGTTCCTGGAGGACGCAGACTGCCGCCGGATTGCCGCCGAAGGGATGGGCGGTGAAGGCGTCGACCTGAATGATGGGAACTGGCATGGTTAATTATCGCTGACCCCTGTTGGGGACTTGTTGATTTGAAAATGCGAAGCCAATTGGCGCGGGTCGAGGCCGGCGGGCAGAGTTCGGCAGTAACGTTCGGCGGCATCGGCCATTTTGTTTGCAAAAACAGCCTGATGCTCCGCGCGCAGAGCATATCGGGGACAGGCTCAACCCCGGCCGCATGAGATGGCAGCGCCTACCCCACCATCTTTAATGCGTTATCCGGAGCAGAGCCTCGAGGAAATGCCGCGGTTTTCGCGAGCTGGTCACAGATGGGGGCGACCCGCTCTTATGCCTTCGTTGTAGCGCGGGGCGGGTTGAGAGATGAATTCGGGGCGGGCGGGAAATGCGGTTAAGTGGTTTGGAATGTGGCGGCTCAGATTTTTGCGTGGGCTGTCACCGGGATTTCGGGAGGAGGAATCGACCGGTGGGCCTTCCGTTGCCGCTGTCCGTCGGAAAACTGTACGCTTCGCGCGGGTTTTGCTCCAGACTGTTGGTATGCCAGTCCGGCCAAATCCGATCCGGTGGGTTCTCTCCTGCTTTCAGTTCAGCGGCCGCACGCCGCACCTTCGGGAGGTTCCGCTGCTGCTGCTGAAGTGTGGCGTGTGGGGTCTGGCGACGGGCCCTGTCTTCGCCGCGTTTTTCATGCTCATGGGCGGCCACGACCCGCTGGTGCTGGTGCGGGATCCCACTGCGCTGCTTTGGAGTTGCGCAACCGGGGTGATCTGGGCTCTGACGTTTTACATCTTTCTCGGACTGGGCAACACGTGGCTGAAAGCGAAGCTGGCCGGTTACCCGTGCGCCATCGCGAAGACGATCAGCGCGGTTTACAGCATCGCCGCCAGTTCGTTCTCCTTCGTGCTGGCCGTCTCGATTAACAAATGGATGGGCGGCACGGTGATCAGGATGGAAATGCATTATTTCTGGCAGGTCGTGCTGCTGGACGGGATTATCGGAGGCATTCTCGCCCTGGTGATCGGGGCATTTATTCAGTTGAAGGGGCAGGTGCAAAAGGCGCAGGCGGAACTGAGCCTGAAGGAGATCGAGACGGCGCGCGCCCAGGCTCTCGCGCTGCAGTCGCAGATCAATCCGCACTTCTTTTTCAATACGCTGAACACGATTTCCGCGCTGGTGGACGACGATCCGGCGACGGCGAAGCGCATGATCGGGAGCCTGTCCGATATGTTCCGGTACACGCTGGGCTGCACGCAGGCGGAGTCGGTCCCGCTCGATCAGGAACTGCGTTTCGTGCGCGACTATCTCGCGATCGAACAGGCGCGTTTCCGCAAACGGTTGCGGGTGGAACTGCCGGAAGGGCCGATGCCGGATGTGCGGGTGCCGGGGCTGGTGCTGCAGCCGCTGGTGGAAAACGCGGTGAAACATGGAATCGCGCGCCGGATCGAGGGCGGTCTGATTTCCGTTCGGGTGGCGCAGGGCGCGGACCGCACGCGGGTCTCGGTGCGCAATACGGCGGACGATCCCGATCCCGGAGCGCCGGAGCGGCTCTATCGTCACGGCCACGCTCTGGAAAACGTCCGCGCGCGGCTGCGGCTCTTTACGGGCCGGCAGGAACCGCTTTCGGTGGCGTGGAATCCGGAATGGACGGAGTTCAGTTTCGAGATATGATCCGCACTTTGTTAGTGGATGACGAAGACGCGGCACGCTCCATGCTGCGGCGGTCGCTGCAGTCGTTTCCGGACTTCGAACTGGTGGGGGAAGCGTGCAATGGCCTGGAAGCGCTGGAAAGCATCGCGCAGTTGCGGCCGGATCTGGTGCTGCTGGATATCGAAATGCCGGGGTTGAACGGTTTTGAAGTGGTGCAGCAGTTGAACGCTCAACCAA
Source organism: uncultured Acidobacteriia bacterium (assembly GCA_903851195.1). GTDB lineage: Bacteria > Acidobacteriota > Terriglobia > Bryobacterales > Bryobacteraceae > BOG-234. Next base: position 128,011 of record CAINNJ010000055.1, on the reverse strand, counting down.
ATGAGTTGAATGGTCATTCAAATGTGCTGCCGCCCGCGATTGTTTTCGCTACCGCTTACGACGAGTATGCCGTCCGCGCCTTTGAGGCGAATGCGATCGATTATCTGCTGAAACCCGTGCAGCCGGAGCGGCTGGAACGTGCGCTCACGCGGGTGCGGGAGCGGCTGGCGAACCGCAACGCCGCGCAGACCGCGGCGGTCCGGGAGGTGGCGGCACAGCGCGCCGGGCCGATCCGCCGTCTCGCCGCGCGCCGGGGCAAACGGATCGTGATTCTCCCGCTGCGCGAGATCGTGCGGATCGAAATCGAGGAGAAGCTGGTTTTCGCGTGCACGGCGACGGAGCGGCTGCTGATCGAGAAATCGATCGGCGAACTGGAAACGCTGCTGCAGCCGGCCGGATTTCTGCGCATCGGCCGGGGCGAACTGGTGAATCTGGAGATGGTGCGGGAACTGATGCCGTGGTTCTCCGGCACGTGGAGAGTGAAGCTTTCCAACGGAGAAGAGCGGGATGTCAGCCGGGAGCGCGCGCGGCAACTGAAGGAGGCCATGGGAATCGAATGAGGGCGGAATACCGTTTACTTATGCTCGCGGTCGCGTGGGCGACGTGGGTGACGCCGTTTATCCTGAATCGCTCGCGCGGCCAGGGCAAGGCGGCGCGCATCGATCCGAGGGCGCGCGTCGGCCTCCTGTTTGTGGCACTTGCGTATCTGATCGCGAACGCGCACGGGCCGAAGATGTGGAAAACGCCTCTGGAGCCGTGGCGCGCCGCGATCGCCATCTTTTTTGGCGTTGCGGCGGCAACCCTCTCGTGGACCGCCGTGGGCAATCTCGGCAGGCAGTGGAGAATCGACGCCGGCCTGAACACCGATCACCAGCTGATCCAGTCCGGCGCTTACCGTGTGGTGCGACATCCCATCTATCTGTCGGTCCTCTGTATTCTGGCCATGGACATCGCTTTCGTGGGCACGTTGCCGGGGTGGCCGATCGCGATGGCGCTGGCGATTGCGGGCACGGAGATTCGCGTTCGGGTGGAAGACAACCTGCTTGCGGGGCGCTTTGGCGAACAGTTTGAGGAATGGCGGAAGCGCGTTCCCGCTTATTTGCCGCTGATCCGTTAAGCCTGTTCGTAGAGTGCGCGCTGCTGTTCGCCTATCGAGGCCCAGTCGAAGCGCAGGGCGGTGGCGCGGGCGTGTTCTTCCACGCGACGGCGGCGCGCGGGATCATCCCGGAGAGCGCGAATGGCCGCGGCGAAACGTTCGGGGCCGGCTTCCACCAGAACGTCGTCGCCGGGCGAGAGATCCAGCCCGTTCACGCCGGCGGGCGTGCTGACGACCGCGCGGCCCATCGCCATCGCTTCCAGAACTTTGATGTTGGTGCCGGCGGAGGCGGTCAGCGGCGCCAGGACGATTTCGGCCTGTTCATAGGCGCGGCGCACGTCGCTGACGAAGCCTTCGAGTTCGATGCCGGGCTGCGAGAGGTCCACGGTGACGCGCTGGCGGTAGAAGTCCAGATAATACTCGGGATTCGCGCCGGCGATGACGTGCAGGCGGAAGCCGGTTCCGAGGCGCGGCCACACGTCTTTGAGAAAGAATTCCAGCGCCAGCAGATTTGGCAGGTGGCGGAACGAGCCGATGAAGAGCAGACGCCCGGGCTCGGGGGGAAGCGGCGAGGGACGGAAGCGATCGCAATCCACGCCGTTGGGCAGGGTGAACACGGCCTTTGCGCCCTTCACGGCGGCGGCGTCTTTGGCGGACATGGTGACCACGCAATCGACGGTGCCCCAGATACGCGTCTCGAAGCTGCGCCACTTCTGCGTCTGCTGCTCCAGTTCCCAGCGCGCGGCGCCGGTTTCGGTGCTTCCGGCGAGCAACTGCTCCTGCAGGTCGAAGGTGATGTCGTGTTCGATCAGCAGGGTGCGCGCGGCGGGCCAGGCGTTGGAGTACGGCGCCATCCACGTGAACTCCAGCTGGATCACGGCGGGCTTCCAGCGCTGCGCGGTCTGCTTCAGGCAGGCGCGGAAGGTGGGCTGGTCGAACTCTTCAACGACGTCGGGACGCACGGTGTTGCGCCGGTAGTGGCTGCCGTGACGGCGGACGAGCACGACTTCGCAGCACAGTTCCAGCAGCTCCGGCGGGGGCGCGGCGGCCTCGTCGCAGAAGGCCATCAGGACCAGGTCGTACGTCCGTGCGGCCTGCGTCATCAGATTGAAGATCCGCACGGCGCCCCCGTGGGAAAGCGGGAAGGGCAGGTACGGGCTGGCGATGAGGATGGTCTTGCGTCCGCGTGGTTCCACGCCGGGGAAACAGCTCACGTCGCCATTGCCCAGGGCGAAGATTTCGGCCTCGCTGAGCAGTCCGGCGGCGGCTGGAGGACGCGCGCCGATGCGCGGCACCTTGCGCAGGGCGTCCAGCGCGGCCGCGCTGCCATTCATGGCCAGCAACTGCAAACGGCGGATGGCGGAGAGCCAGAGCGCGCCGAACAACTCCGGTTCGCCGATCGCGTGGATCAGGAAGCGCAGGTAGTTACGTTCCACAAAGAAATCGAGCTGGCGGGGCGTGTAGAAGCGGGAGGTGGTGGCGCGGTGGCGGTGTTCCACTTTCGCGCCGGCGCAGAAAACGGTGGGCCAGCCGCGCTTCCAGGCGCGATAACCGAAATCCATGTCTTCGACGTAGGCGGGGTCGTAAACTTCGGCGACGCCACCGAGTTCACGGAGCTTTGCGGTATCGAAAAGCGAACAGCCGCCGCTGCCGTAGAAGACCCAGGTGAGGTCTTCGCCGGGAAGCGGGTCGTCGCAGCGCATGGGGAAATCGAGCGGGTTTTCCCTGCGCCAGACGGCCTTTCCGGTTTCCTCGCGGCGAACGCCGGGGGGGAAAAAGATCTGGGCGGTGGCGCAGAAGAGATCGGGCACGCGGTCGAAGGCGGCTTCCAGCGCGGCGATGAAGCCGGGTTCCGCCACCATATCGTTGTTGAGCAGCAGAGTGCGATGGAAGCGGGCCTGGGCGATGCCCGCGTTCACGGCGCGCGCGAAGGAGAGCGGGGTGCGGTTCTGAATGACCTGGACGCCGGGATACGCGGTTTGCAGCCACTGCGCGGTGCCGTCGGACGAGCCGTTGTCGACGACGATGATCTCGCCGCGCGTCAGTTGTGGCAACAGGGCCGGCAGCATGGTGGCCAGGAGTTCACGGCCGTCGCGGCTCGGGACGACGACTGTGATTCCGGGCGTGGTGATTCCGGGCGTGGTCTTTGCGGCGGGCAGGGATTTTTCCTGGCCGGCGCGGCGGAGCCGGTTGGCGGTGAGACCTTTGAATTGCGCGAGGCGGGCACGCAGGGGGATCTCGCCTTCGGCCGGGTGCGAGAGTTTTCGCAACCAGCGACCGGCGGTCGCGGAGGCATTGCCGGCTTTGCCGCGCAGTTCGAAGAGACGCAGTCCCGCGCCGCGGACTTCCCGGAAGTCTTCATCGAACGCGGTGAGCGAGCGTCGCGCCAGGCGCAGCGCCGCGGTACGCATTTCGCCCAATGCAGTGCCCTGGGCCAGCGCCATGGCGGCGGCTTCGATCTTGCAGCCCGCCAGCGCGGCGCGGATGGAGGAAAGGTTCTCCTCCGCGGGGCGCAAGACGTGCCAGGGGATCCACTCGCCGCGATGCGGCTGGAATTCAGCGACGACGTGGAGGGGCAGTTCGGGGTGCGCCGCGGCGAAGCGATCGATCAGCACGCGGTTTTGTTCCGCCATGCCCGAGGCGAAGACGACCGCGACTTTCGTCAAATGGGAGGCAGCCGGCACGGATCTTCAACTCCGGCTTCCGTTGTTTCTTCGAACGCGCGCCACGCTTCGAGGGCCTGTATCGCGAATGCCGTGGAGACAGGATTCGCGTGCGGCACGAGTGACCCGTGGAGGCGTCCGAAGAGAAAGCCGCCATCGGTGCGAGGGTCGTCGGTGTGCGCCTGGAATCCCGCCAGCGCGATTGCTTCTTCGCGCGCGGCGGGAAGATTCACCGGAACCACTTTAGCCCCGTAAACACGCGCGCGCAGCAGTTGCGCGTACACGTCGCTCCGCGCGAAATCGGGCGCGATGTCGCGGAGATAGCGGCTGACCGCATCGAGCGTGAAACGGTAGGCGTCCACGCATTCGGCGCGGTGGAGCATGGGATACATGGCTTCCAGAAAATAACTGTAAGCGTGCAGGCGGTCCATCACGCGCAGGCGGTCCGCGGCGCCGGGCAGGAAGTCGCGATAGCTTTGCAGCGCCTGGTCCAGCATTTCCAGATAGGCGTCGCGCAGCGCGGCTTCACCGGTGATCTCCGCCACTTCCCACCAGGCCAAAGCGGACTTGGTCTGGTAACAGCCCGGCATGCGCGACCACTGGTCGGACCGCGCAAGGGCGTTTTTCGCCGGCAGTTCGAGGATCGGATGAAAGTCGGAGCCGGAGTGGAAGTCGGCAATCATGCCGCGCGAGGCGGCCACGGCCATGTCGAGAAAGCGATCTTCGCGGGTGACGCGCCAGACCGAGACGAGACCGCGCACGATGATGCCGCAATCGAAGAAGTAGCTGTGGTGCTCGCTGACGCCGGAGGGCGAGGGATGTTCGAAGGGGAACGTTTGCAGGCCGTGGTCCCAGGCGTGGTCGCAGAGAAACGCCGCGGTCAGCCGGGCGCGGTCGAGAACCTCTTCATTTCCCGTTACGTGGTGGAGAAAGACGAGCGCGCTGGCCGTGTACCCGGTGATTTCGGTGGAAACCGGCTTGTTTTTTTGAAGGTCCGCGCGGTAGAAACGGGCGACGCCACCAGTCGGATTCTGAATGCCGGAGTGGAGAAACCAGTGTCCGGCCCGCGCGAGCGAATATGCTCCAGACAATCAGTCAGTCTAACATTGCATGCCAGCGATGTGGGTCCGTTCGGGGTGAGGCGATGCTGATATCCTCACTCAAGATGCCTCCAGTCCCACCCGATCAACAGCAATCTCTCGTCTCGCGCCTCACAGACGCATGTGGCGGCGCTTACTCGCCCGAGACTCGCCGCAAGTATTACATTTCCGGTCCGCAGTGGGCCGGCGCTTACGAAGGCCACGCGCTGTTCCACGCTCCCACGCGGACGCCGGTCACCTTCGAGGAAGTGATTCGCGAGTACGGGAAAATCGGTATTCCCTGCTGGGCCACTCACGACACGGACGTGATTCCGGCGCAGGCGCTGGGCAAAGACGGGCAGCATGAGATTGTCGCCCGGATTAAAGCGTCGCTGGCCGAAGCGGGCATGCGTTGCTCGATGGTCACGACGGAGACGTTCCATCACGCCGTCTTCGCCGCGAGTCCGGCGGCGGAATCGCCCGAGATCCGGAAGTATGCGGCGTGGCGCGTCTGCAACACGGTGGAAATCGGTCATGAACTGGGCGCGGAATTCGCGGTTTACTGGCCCGGCTCGCTTGGCTATCAGATTCAGGGGGCGGTGGAAGAGACGCAGACTCTGAAGTGGTACGCGGAATCGCTCAACGCGGCCTGCGAACACGATATCAAGGTCGCGGCGAAGTATGGCCGGCCGACGCTGAAGCACTGCATGGAGGCGAAGCCGTTCGAACCACAGGCTGAGATCCTGCTGCCGACGAGCGACGCGATGCTGGGCTGGATCAGTTCCGGGATGCTCACGCATCCGGAGATGGTCGGGCTGAATCCCGAGTATCTGCACGAACTGATGTGGGGCGGGGCTCCGCGGGCGGCGCTGGCGCGCGCGCTGACGTCCGGCAAGCTGTGGCACTTCGACATCAACGACGGCTACCGGCTGAAGCACGACGTGGATATCGCGGTGGGTCTGGTGAATCCGCTCGACTGGCTGAATGTTCTGGTGCTGCTGCGGAGCCATGGCTTCAACGGCCCGTTCAACCTTGACTACAAGCCGCCACGCACCACGAGCAATTTCGGGGTGTTCAAAGTGAGCTTCCCGACGGCGGTGGATCGCTTCATCACGTTGTGGGAGATGGCCGGCGAGGTGATGGAAGACAGCATCATGAAGCAGGCGACGGACGCTCTGAAGGCCGGTTCCGGGGTGAGCAGCGACAATCCGGACGAGATCTTCGCGGCGAACAAAGAACTGCTGACGCTGCATGAGCTGATCGGGCACCGGCTGGTGCAGATCCTGCTGGGGCTGCATCGCGGCAGAGTGTACTCGGTTTAAGATGCGCGCGGTCCTGGTGTTCTTTTGCGCGGCGCTGACGGCCGGCGCCGCCACGAAGCCTTTCGATGTGGTCGTTTACGGCGGCACGGCGGGCGGGGTGGTGGCAGCGGTTTCCGCCGCGCGGGAAGGACTCAGGACCGCTTTACTCGAGCCGACCAGCCATTTGGGCGGGATGGTATCGAGCGGGCTCGGCTATACGGATTTCGGCAATAAACAGGTCATTGGCGGCTATGCTCTGGAGTTTTATTACCGCGTGGGCCGCTATTACCAGGTGAGCCAGTTCTCGAACGACATTTCCTGGTATCACGAGCCGCACGTTGCCGAACAGATCTTCCGGGAGATGCTGCGGGGCGCGGGCGTGACGGTGTTCGAGAGGGCCCGGTTGCGGGAAAAAGACGGCGTCGCGAAGGAAGGCACGCGCGTGGTCTCGCTCGATACCGAGGCCGGCGACCGGTTCACGGCGGCGGTGTTCATGGACGCCACGTATGAGGGCGATCTGATGGCGCAGGCGGGCGTCACGTGGACTTATGGGCGGGAAGCGAGCGCGCAGTATGGCGAGCCGCTGGCCGGCGTCCGGGAGCGCACGCCGTTCCATCAGTTTCTGGTGGATATTCCGGGCGCGGGGCTGCCGGAAATCAGCGGCGCGAAACTGCCGCCGGCGGGCTCGGCGGATAAGGCCGTGCAGGCGTACAACTTCCGCATGTGTTTCACGCAGGCGGCGGACCGCGTGCCTTTCGCGAAACCGGACAAGTACGATCCGCGGCGTTATGAACTGCTGGCGCGTCTGGTCGCCGCGCGCACGAAGGCCGAGGGCAAAGTTCCGGCGCTGGCGACGCTGCTTTCCATCGGACATCTTCCGAACGGCACTACGGATATCAATAACAACGGAGCGTTTTCGACGGATTACATCGGGGCGAGCTGGACGTATCCGAATGCCTCTTATGCGGAGCGCGACCGCATCTGGCAGGAGCATAAGCAGTACACGGCCGGGCTGTTCTACTTTCTGGCGAACGATCCGCAGTTGCCGGCGTCCCTGCGCGCGGAGATGAACACGTGGGGACTGTGCGCGCAGGAGTTCACGGACTCGGATCACTGGCCGCGTCAGCTTTATATTCGCGAGGACCGGCGCATGGTGGGCGAGTACGTGATGATTCAGCAGGACCTGCAGACCGAACTGACGAAGCCGGATCCGATCGGCATGGGCTCGTACAACAGCGATTCGCACAACGTGCAGAGAGTGCTGGCGGCGGATGGCTTCGTGCGAAACGAGGGCGATATGCAGGTGGCGGTGAAGCCGTACCAGATCCCTTATCGGATTCTGCTGCCGCGGCGCGCGGAGGCGACGAATCTGCTGGTGCCGGTGGCATTTTCGGCGAGCCATGTGGCGTACTCGTCGGTGCGGATGGAGCCGCAGTACATGATCCTCGGACAGGCCGCGGGGGTGGCCGCGAAGATGGCGATCGAGGGGAAGACGTCCGTGCAGCAGATCGATACGGCAGCGCTGACGGCGAAGCTTCGGGCGCAGGGCGTGGTGATGGAGTACGTGCCATCCCCGCAGGCCACGGCGCTCGGACTGGCGCGTAAGGCGAAATAGAGCCGGGTTCGTGCGCTGCGCCATTTGGCGCAACCGGTTCGGCATACCGCGCCGGGGGTTAAGCGGCAAACACCTTCCAGCTCACCGAAACACCTGAAAACACGGCCTTGCCGCGCATGGCCGCGCGAATGCAATGGTTCTGCCGTCTATGAACAGATTCAAAGACGCGGAGCACCTGGTTCGGGTGGCGGGCGTCTTTCTGCTGGGGATTACGCTCTTCCTTTGTTTTCGTGCCTGGTTCGTCCCGAAGAGTTTCGGCCAATACGGCCACTATCGCGCGGATTCCATTACAGAGATCGCGGCACTGCCCGTGATCCACGCGGGGCATGAGACCTGCGAGACGTGTCATGCGGATGTGCTGGAGATCAAGAAGGCCGGTAAGCATGCGGGCGTGAACTGCGAAGCCTGTCACGGTCCGCAGGGGAAACACGCGGAAGATCCGTCATCCATCAAGCCCGCGCTGCCGGATACCGCCGTGTTGTGCGCGCGTTGTCATGAAGCCAACACCGCGAAGCCGAAGTGGTTTCCGGCCGTGGTGAGCGCCGAACACTCGCAGGGCCTGCCGTGCAATACGTGCCATACGCCGCACAGCCCGCACATCGGAGATAAGAAATGAACATGAACCGCCGCTTCTTCATTACGCTCACGGGCGCGGCCGCCGTGGCGTGGGAAAGCGTTCTGGCCGGCGCTCCGGAAGCGTCGCCGAATTACAAGGTTGCCGATCACTGGTGGGCCATGCTGATCGACGTGGATAAGTGCATCGGCTGCGGCAACTGCGTGCGGGCCTGCGCGGCGGAGAACAACGTTCCGGAAGGCTTCTTCCGGACGTGGGTGGAGCGCTACCAGGTGGACGACCAGCACATGGAAGAGCCGATCGTCGATTCGCCCAACGGCGGCCGGGACGGCTTCCCCGCCCGGCCCGGGACGCTTCCGGCCAGCGTGAAAGAGTTCTTCGTGCCCAAGCTGTGCAACCACTGCGCGGATTCCCCGTGCACGCAGGTTTGCCCGGTGGGCGCCACGTTCACGACTCCGGACGGCGTGGTGCTGGTGGATGAGAAGTACTGTCTCGGCTGCCGCTATTGCATCCAGGCGTGTCCGTACGGCTGCCGGTTCATCCATCCGGAAAAGAACGTGGCGCAGAAGTGCACGCTCTGTTATCACCGCATCACGAAGGGCCTGACGACGGCGTGCTGCGAGGCGTGCCCCACGTCGTCGCGCATGCTGGCGGATCTGAAGAACCCCAATGACCCGATCCACGAGTTCATGAAGAAGCACAGCGTGCAGGTGCTGAAGCCGCAGATGGCGACGGGCGCGAAGGCTTTCTACGCCAATCTCGACGGGGCGGTCCGTTAAGGAGCCGGTATGCACAATTTCATTTATCCGAACGAGATCGACCTGCAGTGGAGCATCCTGATCGTGCTCTATCCGTTCCTGACGGGCCTGGTGGCGGGCGCGTTTATTCTGGCGTCGCTCGAGCGTGTCTTCCGCGTGGAAGCGGTGAAGCCGACGTACCGGCTGGCGCTGCTGACGGCGCTGTCGTTCCTGCTGGTTGCGCCGCTGCCGCTGCAACTGCATCTGGGGCATCCGGAGCGCTCGCTCGAGATGTATCTGACGCCGCACCGGTCGTCGGCGATGGCGATGTTCGGCTTCGTTTATCTCTGGTACCTGATGGTGGTGCTGGTGCTGGAGATCTGGCTCGATTACCGGCGGGACATCGTGCTGCTGTCGCGATCGAGCACGGGATTCCTGCGCGTGATCTATAAGATCATGACGCTCGGTTCGGATAATATTTCCGAGCGCGCGCTGCATATCGACGAGCGGGTGGGCTGGGTGATTACGATCATCGGCATCCCGTCGGCTTTCCTGCTGCACGGCTATGTGGGCTTCATTTTCGGGTCGATTAAGGCGAACCCATGGTGGAGCAGCCCGCTGATGCCGGTGGTGTTTATCTTTTCGGCGATGGTGTCGGGTATTGCGGCGGTGATGCTGCTGTATATGGCGCTCACGAAACTGCGGGGCTTCGCGGTCAGCGTGGAGTGCGTGGACGCGATCGCGACGTATCTGTTTTACATCTTCATCGTGGATTTCAGTCTGGAGATGCTGGATCTGATCCATCGTATTTATGAAGCCGACGAATCGTTCCGGAGCCTCGATTTCATGGTGCACACGAGCCTGTGGATTCCGCACGTGATTGTGCAGATTCTGCTGGGCACGCTGACGCCGATCCTGCTGCTGGGCGTGACGCAGGTGGTGAAGCTGGCGGTGCCCGTGCGGAAGCGGATCTACGCGATTGCGGGATGTCTGACGCTGGTGGGCATCTTCGCGATGCGCTGGAACGTGGTAATTGGCGGACAACTGTTCTCGAAGAGTCTGTTGGGGTACACAACTTATAAACTGCAGCTCGGTTCACGCGAGGGGCTGGGGACGGCGATTGTGCTGACGCTGATGCCGCTCGGCATTCTCTACGTGCTGGCGAAGCTGCTGCCACCGTGGCAACAACATGAAACCACATGAGGGTGAACCGGTAGATATCGGGCAACTGCTCGACGAAATCCACGAACTGGAACGGCGGGTGGAGGCGCTGGAGCACCACACTGTCCAAGTCCCCATGGCCGCGGTAATGCCCTTGCAGGAAGCGCCGTTCGCAGGAACGGGGCTGGCTCTCTCCAATCCTGTGCCGGTGGCGGGACGCGCGGTACTGGGGCTGGCCGGGGCTTACCTGTTGCGGGCTCTGGCGGAAGGCGGCAGCGTGCCGCGCCTGCTGGTGGTCACGGCGGCAATTCTCTATGCGGCGACGTGGCTGCTGCTGGGCGTGCGGAGCCGGGGGAAGCAGGGCATCGCCGCGGCGACGTACGGGATTACCGCCGCGCTGATTCTGGCGCCGTTGTTGTGGGAGGCGACGGTCAGTTTTCAGGTGCTGCCGCCGGTGGCGACCGCGGCGGTGCTGGTCGCGTTCGCGGGTCTGGTGTGCTGGCGCGATCACGGGATTGTCGCGTATGTCACGACGTCCGCGGCGGTGCTGACGGCGCTGGCGCTGATGATCCGGACCGGAAGCCTGTTGCCTTTCGCGGCGGCGCTGCTGGGGATTGCCTGCGTGGTGGAGATCCGGGTGGTGGAGATCCGGGTGGAAGCGCTGCGGGGGCCGGTGGCTGCGGCGGCCGATTTCGCGGTCTGGCTGGTGCTGTTTCTGACGAGCCGGCGGGGCGGGGTTCCGGAGGGCTACGAGGGCGTGGGTCCGATGGCGGCGGCAGGTCTGTTCGCGATGCTTGCCGTTATTTACGCCGGAAGTCTGGTTTGGCGCACGGTGACGTTGCGAAAAGACGCCGGCGTGTTCGGGACTTTGCAGTGTGGAGTGGCCTGTTTTATTGCCATCGCCGGAATCCTGCAAACGACGCAGGGCGGAGCGGCGCCTTTGATCGGTGTGGTCTGTGCGCTGGCTGGCGCGGGGGCTTACTTCACGGCGTTTCTGCGCTTCGGTGTGGGATCCCGCAACCATCAGGTCTTCGCGGGATGGGGCTTGGCGCTGGGACTGACGGCATCCTTTCTGATCCTGCCGGATGCGCTGTTGAGTGTCGTCTGGAGCGCGGCTGCGGTGGTGGCCATGCTGGCCGGAGCCGCACGCCCGACGCTGCGGCTGCACGGTGCGCTTTACCTGGCCGCAGCCGCCGTGGCGAGCGGATTACCGCGGGCGTTCGCCGATGCGTTCACCGGGGCGCGACTGATCCCCGCGGGGCCGGAGTTGTGGGTGTTCGCCCTGGCGGCCGTCTCCGCTTATGCGTTGTGCGGAGACGAACGTGCTCCGCTTAGAGCGGTCCCGGCGGCGCTGGCTGTGGTGGCAGTGGCCACGCTGGTGATTCTTTCGGGCAGGCCTGGCGCGGCAATCCTCGCGAGTTCCCGCACGCTGGTGACCTGCATGGTGGCGCTTGCGGCGGGCTTCCTGCATGCGCGGACCGGCCGCGCGGAACTGCTGTGGATCAGTTATTCCGCAGTGGCCCTGGGCGCGCTGAAACTGGCGCTGCAGGATTTCCGGCAGAGCGGTCCTGCCGCACTGGCCGTGTCCCTGGTCTGCTATGGCGGTTTGCTGATCGTGCTGCCGCGTTTCCGGCGCTGAAGTTTTGGCACGGGGGATACAATCGCCATCATGCCCCCTGTCCTGCACCCAATCCTCGTCAACGGCGAGGCCATAGAAGAAGCCGCGATTCAGGCCGAAGCCGCCGCCATTCTGAAACTGATGGCGGAGCGGATGCAGGGGGAAGATCCGGCCACGCTGCGCACGCGAGCCCATGAATGGGCGGAGGAGAATCTGATCGAGGCGGCGCTGCTGCGGCAGGCGGCGTTGCGCGATCCCGAACCTCTGGAAAAGCCCGAGGATTGCACGCCGGAAGCGGAAATGCAGCTCCGGATGGACCGGCTGATTCAGAAGATCACGAGTCCGGCTTCGCGGCCGCGGCACAAGGATGTGGTCGCATTTTATCTGAAGAACCGAGAGCAGTTCGAAGAGCCGGAGCAGGTGCGCGCGGCGCATATCGTCCGGAACGTGGACGAGAAAAACACGGAAGAAAGCGCGTTCGAGGCGATCACGCGGGCGCGCGACGAACTGGCCAAAGGGCGGCCGTTCGCCGAGGTCGCCGATGAGTTGTCGGACTGCCCGGGGAAGGGCGGCGACATCGGCTTCTTCAGCCGCGGGAGCATGGTATCCGCCTTCGAGGAGATCGCGTTCCGGCTGGAGACGAATCAGGTGAGCGGGATTTTCCGGTCGGAGTTCGGCTACCATATCGCGACGGTGCTGGAGCGGAAGCCGCCGGCGATTGCCAGGCTGGAAGCGGTGCAGGACAAAATCGAGGAGATGCTGCTGGCCGAGAAGAAGCAGAAGCGGCTGCACCAGTATGTGGACAATCTGCGGTCGCGGGCCGATATCCGGAAGGCGTCGTGACGCCGACGGGAGGAAGGGAAGGGCGGCCAGGAAGGATAGTAAGGATGGAAGGTAAGGAGGTGTGGTAGGCTGGTTGGTGGGAGGATCGGTAAAGATGACTATTGCGGGCACCATGAGCAGCAAAGGACAGATCACGATTCCCGCCGAAGTACGGAAACGGCTGGGAATCCATGAAGGCGACCGGGTGGAGTTCGTGCTGGAGGGGGAAACCACCACGATCCGGCCCGCGGCGCGAACGGATAATCCCTTTGCCGAGTATCGGGGCGCGCTCGCCTCGGTGTTGCCTGGAACGATCGAAGAGATCGTGGCGGAGGAACGGGCGATGAGAGGGCGTGAGACGGAACTTTGAGAACCGCGATCGATACGAACGTCATTTCAACTCTGTGGGCGCGCCAGCCCGCCTGTGAGACGGCGGAAAGAATGTTGCTGCGCGCCCGTCAACAGGGCGGCCTGGTGATTTGCGGGGCGGTGTACGCGGAACTGCTGGGGTATCGGGAAGTGCAGGCGGAGTTTGTGGACGCGTTCCTCGCCCGGGGCGGCATTGAAGTGGATGCGGAGTTGGGTCGGGATGTGTGGAGGGACGCCGGTACCCGGTTCGCGAGGTATTGCGCGCGGCGAAAGAAATCGATGGGTGGTGAACCGAGACGCCTGCTGGCGGATTTCATCATCGGCTCCCACGCGTGGTTGCGCGCCGACCGGCTGCTTACGTTTAACGAGGACGACTACCGGCCGGATTATCCGGAATTACGGCTGGCGGACCGGAGCGCGGCGGAAGTATGACCACGAGGCGGCAGTTCGCGGCGGCACTGGCCGGGGCGTCGCTTTGTACGGGCGAGGGCGAGAGCGCGGGTTCGACCATGCGGCCTAACATCGTGTTCGTGCTGACCGACGATCAGGGGTACGGGGACCTGGCGTGTCACGGGAATCCGGTAATCCGGACACCGAATCTGGACCGGCTGTACGAGCAGAGTGTCCGGCTGACCGATTATCATGTCAGTCCGACCTGCGCGCCCACGCGTTGCGCGCTGATGACCGGGCGGCACGAGTTTCTGTCCGGCGTGACGCACACGATTTTCGAGCGGGAGCGCATGAGTCCGCGGGCCACCACGGTGGCGCAGGTGTTGCACGGCGCGGGGTACGCGACGGGTATTTTCGGCAAGTGGCATTTGGGCGACGCGCCCGCTTACCAGCCGAACCGGCGCGGATTCGGAGAGGTATTTATCCACGGTTGCGGCGGAATCGGGCAGGATTATCCGGGAACGTGTTCGGATGCGCCGGGGAATACGTATTTCAATCCGACGATTCTGCACAACGGCGTTTTCGAACGCACGCAGGGCTACTGCACGGACGTGTTTTTCGAGCAGGCGCTGCGGTGGATCGAGGAAAAGAGCGCCGGGGACGCGCCGTTTTTCGCGTTCATTACGCCGAACGCGCCGCATGCGCCGCTGATCTGTCCGGAAGAGTACCAGCGCATGTACAAGGGCAAGAATCTGGGCGAGGACGTGGAAAAGTTCTTCGGCATGATCACGAATATCGACGATAACGTCGGGAAACTGATGAGCCGGCTGAACGAGTGGGGCCTCGAGCGGAATACCTTGCTGATCTTCATGACGGACAACGGCGGCACGGCCGGCGTGAAGGTATTCAATGCGGGCATGCATGGCGCGAAGGTGACGCCGTGGCAGGGCGGCACGCGGGTTCCGGCATTCTTCCGGTGGACGGGCACGCTGCAGCCGGGCAATGTGGACAAGCTGACGGCGCATATCGACATCTTCGCCACGCTGGCGGAAGTGGCGGGCGCGGCGGTTCCGCCGGGGGCTGGCGTCGAGGGGCGGAGTCTGCTGCCGCTGCTGCGGGATCACGGCGCGGCGTGGGCGGACCGAACTCTGTTCACGCATGTGGGCCGGTGGGAACAAGGCAAGGCGGCAGCTTCGAAGTATACGCAATGCAGCGTGAGAAGCGCGCGGTTCAGCATGGTGAATATCGGGCCGGCGAAGAACTGGGAGCTGTTCGATTTACAGGCGGATCCCGGTGAAAAGGTAAATGTCGCGGCGAAGTATGCAGCGGAGGCGCGGAAGCTGGAAGCGGCGTACGACCAGTGGTGGGACGCGGTTCTGCCCCGGCTGGAAAACGAGGACGCAACGCCGCCGCACGTGGCTCCGTACAAAGAACTGTACTGGAAACAGTTCGGCGGCGGGCCGGGGTATGTAGGGCCGCGCGGATGAGCTACCGCACGAACCGGTCGACGTAATCTTCGCCAAGACCCACGGCCGTGTAGTGTTTCCGGCACATGTCGATTTTGGTGAAAACGTCTTCAAAGAACGTGCATTTGTCGTTTTCGTCGACGTAATACATGCAGCCGGAAATATTGAAGAACGTGATCATCTCGTCCACGTCCTCATCGACATAAAGGGTGTGGGTTTCGCCCGGCGGTTCGAAGACGTAGTCGCCGGCGCGGGCGATCCAGTTGTGTTCCAGATAGCGCCAGGAACCCTTGATCACGTAGCCGTGCACGGGCGCGGGATGGCGGTGGCGGCTGAGGACGCCCGCTTTACGGACGCGCAGCAGATTGCACCACTGGCCGGCCACGGTGTTCAGCATGAGCGGACGGAACCAGACGTTGGGGGCCTGCGGCACCCAGACACGTTCGTCGTCCGGGACGGCGGTAACGACAATCTGTTCGGGAGATAGAGGGTGGGTGGTGGCGGACATGTCGTGTCAGGAAACGGAGTAGCCGCCATCCACCGGCAGAATGACGCCGGTGACGAAGGCGGCCGCTTTCGAGCACAAGAATAACACCGGGCCGGCGACATCGGCGGGCTCGCCCCAGCGGCCCATGGGGGTTCGCGCGAGGATGGGGGCGGAGCGCAGGGGGTCGGCCTGGAGGGCTGCGGTGAGCGGGGTGGAAATCCAGCCGGGGGCGACGGCGTTCACGCGAATTCCTTCGGCAGCCCAGGCAACGGCGAGGGAGCGCGTCAGTTGGGCGATGCCGCCCTTGCTGGCCGTGTAGGCGGGAACGCGCGGGCCGCCGAAAAAGGTCAGCATGGAGGCGATGTTGACGATGGCGCCGCGGGATTCCCGCAGCAGGGGCCGGCACGCCACGCACAGGCGCATGGCGCCGTTCAGGTTGATGTCGATCACCTGTTCGAAGACGGGCATGTCGAACTCGTCGTCACGGCGGATGATGCCGGCGCAGTTGACCAGGATATCCAGACGATCGAGGTTGGCGATCAGGGCGCTGGTTTGCGTTTGCGAGGTGACGTCGAGGTCGCGGAGTTCGATGCCGTGCTCCGGGGCGCCGACACCGGGGAGACCGGCCGCGATCACGTGAACTCCCGCGGCCGCGAAACCGCGCGCGATGCCAAGGCCGATCCCGGTCGCGCCACCCGTAATGAGAGCGGTTTTACCTTCGAACTCGCTCGTGCTGCCCCATTCCACTGCCATAAGGGGCCAGTCTACATGCCACAATGTTGCACATATGAACTTTCTGCGTGCGGCGCTTACCGGCGCCCTTTGTTCTCTGACGCTGGTCGCGCAAAGCGGCAGTCCCGCGAAGACGGCGGACCCGCTGCGGGTGACGCCCGGTTTCGACCTGGGCGCGATAGATCGCAAGGCGAATCCGTGCGACGACTTTTACCAGTTCGCGTGCGGCACGTGGCTGAAGAATAATCCGATTCCGAACGACCATGCGACGTGGGGGCGGTTCAGCGAACTGGATGAGCGCAACCGGGCGATCCTGCGGCAAATTCTGGAGGAGGCCGCGGCGGGCGCGAAGACAGGCGATGCGAACCTGCAGAAGATCGGCGACTACTACGCCTCCTGCATGGATGAGAGCGGGATCAACGCGAAGGGCACGGGCCCGCTGAAACCGGAATTCGACCGGATCAACGCGATGGCGAACACGGGCGATCTTTCGACGGAAGTGGCGCATCTGCACCGATTGGGCGTGAACGTCCTGTTCAATCTTTCGTCGGGACAGGATCTGAAGGATTCGAACGCGGTGATCGGGCAGGCGGATCAGGGCGGCCTGGGACTGCCAGAGAAGGATTACTATTTCCGGGACGATCCGAAAGCGGTGGAGACGCGGAAAGAGTATGTCGGCTATCTGACGCGCATGCTGGTGCTGCTGGGCGCGCCGGCGGCGGAGGCGGAGAAGCGGGCGGAGGCCGTGATGCAACTGGAGACGGCTCTGGCGAAAGCGTCGCTGGACGTGACGACGCGGCGCGATCCGGAAAAGGTCTATCACAAGATGACGCTGGCGGAGTTCGAGGCGCTCTCGGATTCGTTCAGCTGGAGCCGCTATTTTGCCGTGATGCAGGCGCCGCCGATGCCGAATCTGAATGTGGCCACGCCGGATTTCTTCAAAGGACAGGAAGCGCTGCTGAAGGGCACGCCGCTCGATGTGTGGAAGACGTACATGACGCTCCGGCTGGTGGCCGGTCAGGCGATGCTGCTGCCCACGGCGTTCGACAAAGAGAACTTTGCGTTTTTCGGCAAGTTCCTGACCGGCGCGAAGGAACAGAGACCGCGCTGGAAGCGCTGCGTGCAGGCGGCCGACGGCGATCTGGGCGAGGCGGTGGGCAAGGCGTACGTGCAGCGCACGTTCGGCGAAGAAGGCAAGCAACGCACGCTGGACATGGTGAAAAAGCTGGAAGCCGCCATGGGGCAGGATCTGCAGCAGCTCACCTGGATGACGGCGCAGACGAAGCAGAAGGCGCTGGAGAAACTGCACGCCATCACGAATAAGATCGGGTATCCGGATGAGTGGCGCGACTATTCGGCGCTGCGTATTGTTCGCGGGGATGCGATGGGGAATTCGCTGCGCGCCAATGAGTTCGAGGTAAACCGGCAACTGCAGAAGATCGGGAAACCGGTGAGCCGGCGGGAGTGGTACATGACGCCGCCGACGGTGAATGCCTATTACGATCCGCAGATGAACAACATCAATTTCCCGGCGGGAATTCTGCAGCCGCCGTTTTTCGATAAACAGGCGGACGATGCGACGAATTACGGGGCGATCGGCGCGGTGATCGGGCACGAACTGACGCACGGCTTCGACGACCAGGGGCGGCAGTTCGACGCGATGGGCAATCTGACGGACTGGTGGACCGCGGCGGATGCGAAGGCGTTTCAGGAGCGGGCGGACTGCATCGTGAAGGAGTATGCGGCGTTCGAACTGCCTGGGGGCGTCCACATGAAAGGCGAACTGACCCTGGGCGAGAATACGGCGGACAACGGCGGGCTGCGGATCGCTTTAATGGCGCTGGCGAACGATCTGGCGGGCAAGACGCTGCCGAAGAAGGATGGATTCACGGAGCAGCAGCGGTTCTTCCTGGGGTGGGGTCAGGTGTGGTGCAACAACGAGACGGAAGAGATTCAGCGGATGCAGGCGCAGACGAATCCGCATGCGATCGATCGTTTCCGGGTGAACGGGGTGGTGTCGAATATGCCGGAGTTCCAGTCGGCGTTCGGGTGCAAGGCGGGGCAGCCGATGGTGCGCGGCGCGAAGTCGTGCCGGGTCTGGTAAAGCGGGATTACGCGAGCAGCAGGCCGTAGAGGCGGAGTTCCTCGAGGTGTTGTTCGAGGGCAGCGGCTACGGCTTCGCGGGAGTCGTCCGGGTAAAGTTTCCGGAGGTCGCGGAGGAGTTGGGCGCGGGTCCGGGAGCCATCGGCGAGGGCCAGAACGGCTTGCAGGGATTCGCTGGCGATGAAGAGTTCGAGGTGGTGGAGCGTGGTGAGGGGCGCTCCGCTGCCGGTTTGGGAGCGGGCGAGCGGACTGGCGTGGGGACGGGCTGGCCGGCGTTTTGGCGCGGGCGGGGCTACGGTGCGCAGGTCGAGAATTCCGGCGGCGAACAGGTCGGCGAAGCGCGGGCAGGCGGCGCGTCCGAAGCGGCTGACGGGCAGGTAGACGGGCCAGGCGGCGGCGAGGGAGTCGAGGATGGCGCGGTGTCCGGCGTCGGTGGTGCGGATGCGGGCGCCGGTGCGGTTCACGTATTCGAAAGCGCCGTCGGGATGGGGGATGGCGGGGTCGACGGGCGCTCCGGCGAAGGTGTTTTCGAGGGCGGCGGGGTCCGGTTCGTCGGCGACAGATTGGGCCGCGTGGCAGAGGAGCGTCTGGCGGAAGCGGCGGCCGAGGTGGAAATCGGCGTGTTGTTCGCGCTGGAGGCGGTCCGGGATCTGGCTGACGCGGGCGGTGCCGGCGAGATCGGCTTCGGCGACGTATTGCAGACCGTGGGCTGCGGCGTGGGCGGCGAAGTCGCGGAACCAGACGGGCTGGTTGGTGGCGGAGAGGTCGTCGTGGAAGAGGGCTCCGTCTTCGCGGCGGAGCATATCGCGGGCTTCGTCGGCCACTACGGCGCGGTAGATGGCGGGGGCGTCCGGCAGGTTGGTCGCGGATTCGAGCCAGGCGCGGGTGGCGGCCAGGTCCGTACCTGCGGCGATTGCGGCCATTTCCCGCACCATTTGGCGAAGGTACGCGCCGGGGTACGTGTTGTAGCTGACGAAGGCGATTCCGTGGGGGGACAGCACGGACCGGATGCCGGCAAGCAGGGCGTCGCGGATTTCGGCGGGCACCCAGGAGTAGAGGCCGTGGGCGATGACGTAGTCGAACTTCCGGGTTTTCGGGGGGAGATCGCGGAAGTCACGGGTTTCGAGGCGGACGTTTTTCAGGCCGGTTTCGCGGATCAGACGGCGGCCGCGGCGGGTGGCGGCGGCGCTGATATCCACGCCGTGGAAAGCCGCGCCGGGGAGGACGACGGCCGAGGCGATGAGGTTGAGGCCGTCGCCGCAGCCGATTTCGAGGACACGGGAGGTCTCAACCGGGGGAGGCTTCAGACCGAACAGGCGGGCCATGAGGGCGAGGCGGTCGGGGTGGCACTGGGGGAAGGGTTTGGAGGGGTAGTCGACGAGGTCGTAGTCAGTCATTCGGAGGATTTTGGGAGTATGCTCAGAGCGGAGGCTGTATGCGCAGACTTTCTCTTATTGTCTTCTTCCTTCTGATATCGGTTGCGGTTTGCTTTGGGCAGCGCGGTGGCGGGGCACGTGGTTTCGGCGGTGGCGGGGGCTTCCGGGGTGGTGGTGGCGGCGTTCGGGCGGGTGGCGGCTATCGGGGTGGTTATGGTGGTGGCGGCTATGGATTCCGGGGTGGCTATGGCGGCGGCTATGGCTTTCGGGGCGGCTATGGGTATGGATTCGGATATGGCGGCTATCCCTACGGGGGGCTGGGGTTCAGCTACGGTTATGGATACCCGTACAGTTATTATCCTTACGTCTATGCATATCCGCCCGCGCCGGTGGTGCAACCCTACGTCGTCGCGCCCGCGCCGGTCGTCATTATCGAGCAGCATTTCGTCAACGATGGCCAGTGGCACCGGTTTGGCCGCTGAGTTGACTCCCGCGTTTTTGAGCGCTATTCTCAATTCAGGACCAAAAGTGTCCTGATTCGATTTTGCTCAAGCTCACCAAAAAAGCGGACTACGGACTGATCGCGTTGCGGCACCTGGCTTCGGTGCCGGGAGCGACGGCCAGCACGAAGGATATTGCCGACACGTATCATCTGCCGGTGCCGCTTCTGGCGAAGGTGCTGCAGATGCTGACGCGGGCGAAAATTCTGCAGTCGGTGGCGGGCACGAACGGCGGTTACAAGCTGGCCCGGGATCCGCGAAACATCAGCGCGCTCGAAGTGGTGCGGGCGATCGACGGGCCGGTGATTCTGACGCACTGCTTCACGGAGCACGGAACGTGCGAGCAGTCGGACAACTGCACGGTGCGGGAGCCTCTTCGCCGGGTGCATGAGGCGATTCTCGAACTGCTGCACAATTTTTCCATCACGGACTTATCGGAAGCGCCGTCCGCGAAGCTGACACAGTTAATGACGCCGTCCAGGATGGCGGAACTGAATCCGGGCGTCACGCCGGGACATCACGTTTTATAGAAGAACAGGGTTGGGACACATGAAAACGCCTATTTATCTCGACAACCACGCGACAACGCGCATGGATCCGCGCGTGCTGGATGCGATGATGCCGTATTTTACGGAATATTTCGGAAACGCGGCCAGCCGCAATCATGAATTCGGCTGGGTGGCGGAACAGGCCGTGGATAAGGCCCGCAAGCAGATTGCCGACCTGATCGGGACGACGCCGCGCGAGATCATTTTCACCAGCGGGGCGACGGAATCGAACAATCTGGCGATTAAGGGCGTGGCGGAGATGTATGCCGAAAAGGGCAATCACATCATCACGGCCGCGACCGAGCACAAGGCGGTGCTCGACACCTGCAAGAAGCTCGAAAAGAACGGCTGCCGCGTGACGTACTTGCCGCTCAAGGGCGACGGGCTGATCGATCTGGAGATGCTGAAGGAATCGTTCACGGACAAGACGATTCTGGTCTCGATCATGTACGCGAACAACGAGATCGGCGTGATTCAGCCGATCGCGGAGATCGGGAAGATGTGCCGGGAGCGCGGCGTTCTGTTCCATACGGACGGCGTGCAGGCGATCGGCAAGGTTCCGGTGAACGTGAACACGGACAACATCGACATCATGTCGATCACGGCGCATAAGCTGTATGGTCCGAAGGGCGTGGGCGCGCTGTATGTGCGCCGCAAGAGTCCGCGTGTGCAGATCACGGCGCAGATGGATGGCGGCGGGCATGAGCGCGGGATGCGCTCGGGAACGCTGAACGTTCCGGGAATTGTCGGGCTGGGCGAGGCGTGCGCGATTGCGCATCGCGAGATGCCGGAAGAGATGACGCGGCTGCGCGGGTTGCGAGACCGGCTGAAGAACAAGCTGGAAGCGGGTCTGGACGAAGTGTTCATCAATGGTTCGATGGAGCACAGGCTGCCGCACAACCTCAATATGAGCTTCCTTTATGTGGAAGGCGAGTCGCTGCTGATGGGGATTAACGATGTGGCGGTTTCGAGCGGGTCGGCCTGCACGTCGGCGACGCTGGAACCGAGTTATGTGCTGAAAGCGCTGGGACTGGGCGACGACCTGGCGCATTCGTCGATCCGGTTCGGTATCGGCCGGTTCAACACGGAAGAAGAGATCGATTATGTCGCGGACAAGCTGATCGACGTGGTCAGCAAGCTGCGGGAACTTTCGCCGTTGTACGAGATGGTGAAAGAAGGCATCGATCTGAGCACCGTGCAGTGGGCGGCGCATTAATAATTGCCGGTTGATAAAAGTTTGCTGAGGAGATTCTAAATGGCTTATTCCGATAAGGTTCTCGATCACTACAATAATCCGCGGAACGTGGGCTCGCTGGACAAGAGTTCGGCCAGCGTGGGCACCGGCATGGTGGGCGCGCCGGAGTGCGGCGACGTGATGAAGCTGCAGATCCGGGTCAACGAAGAGAACGGCATCATTGAAGATGCGAAGTTCAAGACGTTCGGCTGCGGCAGCGCGATTGCGAGTTCGTCGCTCGCGACCGAGTGGCTGAAGGGCAAGACGGTCGACGAAGCGCTGCAGATTAAGAACACGGATATCGTGAACGAACTCAGCCTGCCGCCGGTGAAGATTCACTGCTCGGTGCTGGCGGAAGACGCGATCAAGGCGGCGATCTCGGATTACCGGAACAAGCAGGGTTCGAAGGCTCCGGTCGCGGTCGAGCAGACGGTAGCGTAATGGCCGAAGCGGTTCTGACGGAAATCCAGACGACTCCCGCGCCGGCGCCGACTGCTGAAAAATACATCAGCGTCACGCCCAAAGCAATCCAGAAAATCCGCACGACGTTCGCCAAGATGGGCGTCGAAGGGGGATTGCGTTTGGGCGTGCTGGGCGGCGGCTGTTCGGGCCTGAGCTACCAGTTCAAGTTCGACACCCAGCCGCGTCCGAAGGACAAGGTATTCGATTTCGACGGGGTGCAGATCTTCGTCGATCCGAAGAGCATTTTGTATCTGCACGGGCTGACGCTCGATTATAAAGAGTCGCTGATGCAGTCGGGCTTTGTGTTCGAGAATCCGAACGCGAAGAAGAGCTGCGGCTGCGGAACGTCTTTTTCTGCCTGATGAGTCCAACCTGCTGGAACTGCGGGAAGCCCGCGCCCTCTCGTTTCTGCGCGGAGTGCCGGGCTCTGCAGCCGCCCGCCAGCGATTACTTCGCCTTTTTTGAAATTCCCCGCGCGCTGGCTCCGGATCTGAAAGATCTGGAGAAGCGCTTTTATGCACTGAGCCGGCAGTTGCATCCCGATCTGTTTTCCCGCAAGAGTGCCCGTGAGCAGGAGTATTCGCTGGAATCCACGGCGATTCTGAACGATGCTTACCGCGTGCTGAAAGATCCCGTGGCGCGCACGCTGTACGTGCTGAAACAGGAAGGTTTCGACGTCGGCGAGCAGAGCACCAAAGACGTGCCGCCGGAGTTGCTGGAAGAAGTGTTCGAACTGAACATGGCACTCGAAGAACTGCGGATGGGCGATGAGGATGCACGGCCGCAGCTTGAGGCCGCGCGGGCGCGGTTCCGGAAAATGCGGGATGAACTGGATGCGGACCTGCAGCGGCAGTTCGCCGGCTGGGATGCGTCGCAAAGGGCGGAAACACTGGCCGCCGTGCGCGCCCTGCTGAACCGGCGCAAATACATAACGAATCTGATCGATAAAGCCTCTCATGTTCCAGATCGAGTTTGAGAACCAGGAAAAAGTAGTCGGCATCGACCTTGGCACCACCAACAGTCTTGTCGCATGGATGAACCTCACGAAGCCGGAAGTCATTGTCGGCGAGGACGGCGACAAGCTGGTGCCGAGCGTGGTGTCGATCGCGTCGGACGGGCAGATCATCGTCGGCAATGCGGCGCGGCAGGAGCTGATCGATCATCCGGAACGCTCGATTTATTCGGTGAAACGGCTGATGGGGCGCGGCGTGGAAGATGTGCAGGAAGAGCTGAAGCTCTTCCCGTTCCGAATTGCCGCGGGCAGCGAGTCGGTAATCCGCGTGGTGCTGGGTGAGAAGACTTTCACGCCGCCGGAGGTTTCCGCGCTGATTCTTCGGCAACTGCGGAAGAATGCGGAAGAGGCGCTCGGGGCGACGGTTTCGAAGTGCGTGATCACGGTGCCGGCGTATTTCAACGACGCGCAGAGACAGGCCACGCGCGACGCGGGACGTATCGCTGGTCTGGAAGTGCTGCGGCTGGTCAACGAGCCCACGGCGGCGGCGCTCGCGTACGGGCTGGACAAGCGCAAAGAAGGCATTATCGCGGTGTACGACCTGGGCGGGGGGACGTTCGATATTTCGATCCTGAAGCTGCAGGACGGGATTTTCGAAGTGCTCGCGACCAACGGCGACACGCATCTGGGCGGCGACGATATCGACAACCGGTTGCTGCGGATCGCGCTTGAAGACGTGAAATCGGAGTGGGGCGAGGATCTTTCGGCCAGCGGCGAGGCGGTGCAGACGCTGCGGCGGGATGTGATCCGGGCCAAAGAAGCGCTGTCGTTCGCGCCGGTGGTGACGATCGAATTCGACTGGCACGGAAAGGCGTACCGTCGTGAGATCACGCGGGAGCTGTTCGAGAGCCTGATTACGGATATTGTGGACCGGACTTTGGGACCTTGCCGCGATTGCATGCGGGACGCCGGGGTGACGCCGGAGCAGATCGACGAAGTGGTGCTGGTGGGCGGTTCGACGCGGATTCCGATGGTGCGGAGCGCGGTGGAAGTGCTGTTCCGCGCGAAGCCGCATACGGAGCTGAATCCGGATGAGGTGGTGGCGCTGGGGGCGGCGGTGCAGGCGGGAATTCTGTCGGGCACGGTGGAGAATCAGCTGCTGCTGGACGTGACGCCGCTTTCGTTGGGGATCGAGATGTACGGCGGGGTGGTGTCGAAGATTATCCACCGCAATTCGACGATTCCGGCCAGCGCGGGGGAAACGTTTACGACCGGCGTGGACGGGCAGACGAACGTGCTGATCCACGTGGTGCAGGGCGAGCGGGAACTGGCGAAGGATAACCGGAGCCTGGCGCGGTTCGATCTGAAGGGGATCGATCCGATGCCGGCGGGCTATGCGCGCGTCGAGGTGCGGTTCCTGATCGACGCGAACGGGATTCTGAATGTGACGGCGCGGGATGCGCGGACGGGGAAGGAACAGTCCGTGGATGTGAAGCCGTCGTACGGGCTGACGGACGAGCAGGTGGAGGCGATGATCGAGGCTTCCATCGACCATGCCGAAGACGATTACAACGCGGCGCAGGTGGCGGGGGCGCGGGTGGATGCCGATGCGATTCTGGCGGCGACCGATAAAGCCAAACGCACCGACGCGTGGGTGGAACTGAGCGACGAAGAGCGGCAGAAGATTACCGATGCGATGAACCGGCTGCAACTGGCATATCACTCGGACGATCATCATCTGATTCAGGCGCAGATTGACGTGCTGAACGAAGTGACGCACGCGTTGGCGGAAAACATGATGAATACGGCTGTGCGCGGGGCTTTGAAGGGCACGCACGTTTAAAGGTCCGCGGCGTTCTCAGACGATACCTTGACTATCAAGGTATCTACGCGCTAGCATTACCTTGTTAATCGAGGTAACGCATTGGCATCATCCAACGAACTTCTTCACGGCACGCTGGAAACACTGATTCTGAAAACGCTGCAGGGGGGGTCTCGCCACGGGTATTCCATCGCGCGGTGGCTGGAGGACGAGACCAGCGACGGGCTCCAGATTGAGGAGGGCTCACTGTACCCGGCGCTTTACCGGATGGAGCGGCGCGGCTGGATCGAGGCGGAGTGGGGGAAGTCCGAACTGGGCCGCAAGGCGAAGTTCTACCGGCTCACGGCGGAAGGCAAGTCCCAACTGGCGCGGCAAACCAATGAGTGGGCGGCCTTCGCGGCGGCGGTGTCCAAGATTCTTTTGCCGTCGACCGGCCTGATTGCGGAGAAAGCATGAGCCGGGATTTTCGGGCTCGTTTCCGGGCTCTGTTGCTGCGGCCCGCGGTGGAGGACGAGGTAGAGAGCGAGATCGCGGCGCACCTCGAACTGCTGACGAAGCGTTATGAGGAGCGGGGCATGAGTCCGGAGCAGGCGCGGCGAGCGGCGCTTCAGAGGTTCGGCGATCCGGCGGGCACGGGTTCGGTGTGCCGGGAGATTGCGGGCAAGAGGAATCGGGAACTGCGGCTGGTGCAATGGTGCGCGGAGTTCGCGCTCGATGTGGGGCAGGCGTTCCGGCAGATGTTCCGGCAGAAGGGTTTCACGGCGGTGGCTGCGGGGACTTTGGCGCTGGGCATTGCGGCGGTAACGACGGTTTTCAGCTTTCTGGAAGCTGTGGTGCTGCGGCCCCTGCCCTTCAGCGAGCCCGATCGGGTAGTGCGGGTGCTTTCGCAGGAGCGCGAAACGCCGGGGAACACGTCGACGGGCGCGTTCGGGGCGTGGCTGGAGCGCAGTCGTTCTTTCGAGGCGATGACGGCGGTGGTGGACGAAGGGGTCACGCTGCAGGATGGGCAGGGGGCGACGCGGCTGAACGGACTGACGGCGTCGGCGGGCTTCTTTCGCGTTTTCGGACTGCAGCCGGCGTTGGGCCGGTTCTTCGCGCCGGAGGAAGACAGGCCGGGTGGAGAGCGGCTGGCGGTCCTGAGCCACCGGCTGTGGACGTCGCGATTCGGCTCGCAGCCCGAAATGGTGGGGCGCCGCATTGTGCTCAACGCCGAGGGGTACACGGTGATCGGCGTGATGCCGGAATCCTTTGAGACGGCGATGCCGGGGCCGGATGTGTGGATGCCGCTGCGGCTGACGGATTCACAGTTGCATCACTTCGGCGGCAATTATCTGCGGGTATATGCGCGGCTGCGGACCGGAGTCCGGCGGGAGGCGGCGGATGCGGAGATGGTGGCGCTTTCGCGGCAGATCGACGAGAGGTTCGCGGGCAGCCCGGAGCCGATGAGCGCGCAGGTGGTGGCGTTTTCCGAGAGCTTTTCGGGCAAGTACCGCGGGCGGCTGTTCATCCTGTTTGGCGCGGTGGGGCTGGTGTTGTTGATTGCCTGCAGTAATGTGGGTAACCTGCTGCTGGCCAGAGGAGCGGCGCGAAGCCGGGAGATGTCGGTGCGGGCGGCGCTGGGGGCGGGAAGGGGGCGGCTGATCCGGCAGATGCTGACGGAGAGTCTGCTGCTGGCGGTATTCGCTTCTGCATTGGGGCTGTTTCTGGCGGGAGAGGCGATACGGGTGCTGATTGCGGTGAGTCCGTCGGACCTGCCGCGGTTGCGCGAAGTGGGATTGAACGGCGCGACGGCGGCGTTCGCGATGCTGGCGGGGGTCGGCAGCAGCTTGTTGTTCGGGATGGCTCCGGCGTGGAGAGCGGCGAAAGCGGATATCCAGGAGGCCCTGCAGCAGGGCAGCCGGACGACGGCGGGCGGAGGGAACGACCGGATGGGCAGTCTGCTGATTGCGGCTGAGGTGGCGCTTTCGCTGGTGCTGCTGGCCGGGGCGGCGCAACTGATCCAGGGAGCGGTGCGGCTGGCGCGGACGCCGGCGGGCTATGAAGCATCGGGCGTTCTGGCGGCGCAACTGGCGCTGCCCGCGGCATCGTACGGGACGCCGGAGCGGATTACCGGCGCGTACGGGCGGGTGCTGGAACAGGTGCGCGCGGTGCCTCGAGTGGAGACGGCGGCACTGGGTTCGCGGGTTCCGCTGGAAGGGCCGTCGCTGGGCGGTCAGTTTGTGCGCGAGGGGCAGACGCTGAGTCCCGCGACGGCGATCCGCGCCCGCATGAGTCTGGCGAGCCCCGGGTATTTTCGGGCGCTGCGTGTTCCGCTGGTTGCCGGGCGGGATCTGGAGCCGCGGGACACGGCCGGGTCGGTGCGGGTGACGGTGGTCAACGAGACTTTCGCGCGCCGGCTTGCGCGGGACGGGAGAGTCCTGGGGGCGAGAATTCAGGCCGATATCCAGGATTTCGCCGGAGCGGATGGCAGGCAGCCGGGGATTGAAGTGGTGGGCGTGGTGCGCGACTTCCGGGACGGTGCGCCGTGGGAGGAGACGGAGCCGACTCTGTTCCTGCCGCTGACCCAGGTTCCGTCGGGGCCGTGGGAGTGGTTGGGCAGAGGGCTGTATGTGGTGGCGCGCACGGCGGGACGCCCCGAGGATCTGGTGCGCGTAATCCGGGGCGCGGTGGCGGCGGTGGATCCGTCACTGCCGCTATATGAGGCGCACACGATGGAATTCCTGATGGCGAGGACGACGGCGGCGATCCGCCTGAACCTGATTCTGTTCACCGGGCTGGGGCTGGCCGGGATGGTGCTGGCGGCGATCGGAATCTACGGGGTGGTGTCGCATTTCGTGGCAAGGCAGACTCGTGAGATTGGCGTGCGGCTGGCGCTGGGGGCGAGTATCCGGTCCGTTCTACGGCTGGTGATCGGGCGGGGAATGCGGCCGGTGGCGGCGGGCGCGGCGGTGGGATGTGTGCTGTCGGTCGCGCTTTCGAGGCTGCTGGTGAGTCAGCTTGCGGAGGTGACGCCGAACGATGCGAATGCGATGGTCGCGGCGGTGGCGGGGTTCGGCGCGGTGGCGTTTCTGGCGTGTTATCTGCCTGCGCGGCGGGCGTCGAGGGTGGATCCCGGCGTGGCACTGCGGGATCTTTGAGGGTGAGAATCGTGCGAATATAAGGCGATGGACGAAGAACTGAGACAGTTTCTGTCGGCTATGGAGTCGCGCGTAATTGCCCGGGTAGAGGGAATGGAAGCGCGCACGATTGCCCGGGTAGACGACCTGGAAGGGCGAACGATTGCCCGGGTAGACGACCTGGAAGGGCGAACGATTGCCCGGGTAGACGACCTGGAAGGGCGAACGATCGCCTGGTTAGAGGAGTTGGAAGCGCGTGCGATTGCCAGAGAAGATGGAATCGAAGCGCGTGCGATCGCCCGGGAGGAGGCACTGGAAGCGCGTGCGATTGCCCGGGAAGAGGCACTGGAAAGGCGCCTGATTGCCCGCGATGAGGGAACGCGCCACCATGTGAATCGGGTATTCGAAATTTTCGATACGTCGCTTCGTAAATACATCGATCAACGGTGCGATGCGCTTGACACCTCCCTTCGCAAACACGTTAGTGACGAATGCGAGAAGGTCGAGACCAAGCTGCTGACGGCGTTCCACAATTGGGCAAGTCCGGTCGACACGCGGCTGCGAAGCCACACGGCGGTACTGCGCGCGCTCGACCTTGAGCAGGAAGCTCTGGCGGATCGCATTGCCAAGCTCGAACGGCCCGACGCGGCCTGAGTTTACAGGGCCGGGAGCGGGTTCCCTGGGCCAGTGTGAAGGTCCTTCATTTGATATGCTCACCGCATAGTTTATGAAGAAATTCCTCGCCTTGACCATGCTCCTCGTGCCTCTGCTCGCGCAACCGCCGGCTACTCCCCCCGCGGGACGCGGCGGCGGGCGCGGTCCCGCTCCGGTGCAGGCGAAGCCCGAAGAACTGGCGCAGATTCGGGCGAAGACAGAACAGATCGAGAGTCTGGTGAAAGAGCTGAAAGCGAAGCATGCGGATGCGGCGCTGACGGGCGACGTGGAAGTTTTCGCGAAGGCGGGTCGGTTCCTGCTGGAGTTCCCGGAGTTATTCGGGACGCAGGCGGCGATTGATCACTCGATGTTAGTCCTCGATCAGGGGATCGATCGGGCAAAACAGTTAGAGGGCGGGCAGTCGCCGTGGACCGCGGGTAAAAGCCGCACTTACGCGTATTACTCCGAAATGGACGGCTCGGTGCAGCCGTACCATGTTTCCCTTCCGGCCAATTACGATCCGAATCAACCCACTCGTTTGTATGTCTGGCTGCACGGCCGGCAGAATAATACGACGGAATCGGAATTCATTTTCAGCTTCGATCATCCGCGGCCTCCGGGAAATGCGCCGGTGGCGGATCAGGGGCAGATCCAGGTGGATCTGTTCGGGCGGATCAACAGCGCGGGCTGGCACTGGGCGGGCGAGGCGGATGTGTTCGAGGCCATTGCGGCGGTGAAGAAGCGCTTCCGGATCGACGACAAGCGGGTGATGCTGCGGGGTTTTTCCATGGGCGGCGAGGGCGGCTGGCATATCGCGCTGCATTATCCGGACCGGTTCGCGGCGGCGGAAATCGGCGCGGGCACGTGGTCGAGGCGCGGGTCGATGCCGGGGCTGCAACCGTTTCAGTACGCCACGCTGAAGATCTGGGAAAACATGGAGGAGTGGGCGCTGAATGCGTTCAACCTGCCTCTGGCGGGACATGACGGCGATACGGATACGCAGATTGCGTCGCTGCCAGGTCCGGCGCCCGCGGGCGTGCCTACGCGCGGTCAGCTCGAGTCTTCGCTGCGGACGCGGGCGCAACTGGAAAAAGAGGGTTTCGCGGCGGAAGGCGAGCCCGATTTTCTGCATCTGAAAGGCACGCCGGATATCTTTCTGATTTCGCAGAATACCGGGCACGGGACCAGCCCCTTAGTGCGGCAGCGTCTGGATGCGTTTTTGAAAGAGTGGGGCGATAAGGGCCAGGTCTCGCCGGAACATATCCGGTTTCTGACTTACACGACGCGTTACAACCACGATTACTGGGTGTCCGTGGAAGGGATGGAGAAGTTATACGAGCGGGCGGATATCGACGCGACCCGCAGCGAGGGCGGCTCGAAGTATGAGATCCGCACGACGAATATGAACCGGCTGGCGCTGCGCGAGACGGAACACGCGAAGTCAATCCGGATCGACGGGCAGGAACTCAAGGTGAAGGCGGGCGCAGAGATCACGCTGGAGAAGACGGGGACGGCGTGGAAGGTGGGGAAGAACGGTCCGGTGGCGGGGCTGCATAAGTCGCACGCGCTGCAGGGGCCGATCGACGATGCGTTTCTGGATCCGTTTCTGCTGGTGCGGCCGACGGGCACGCCGTGGAACGAGGCGGTGAATCAGCAGGCGCTGCGGACGCTGGCGCGGTTCGAAAAATCGTGGGCGAAGTACTTCCGGGCGCATCCTTTTATCAAAGACGATAAGGATGTTACCGAGGCGGATATGGCCAAGTATCACGTGGTGCTGTTCGGGGATCCAGGAAGCAATCAATGGATCGCGAAGATGAGCGCGAAGCTGCCGGTGAAATGGACGAAAGAGACCGTGACACTGGGAGGGCAGAGTTATGCGGCGAAGGAGAGCTTTCCTGCCCTGGTCTATCCGAATCCGCTGCATCCGTCGAAATACGTTGTGATCAATACCGGGCTGACGATTTCCGACCGCGAGTACAACGGCGACTACGGGATGGCGCAGATAGGCGATTACGCGATCGTGAAGGTAAAGGAAGGGTCCGATCTGCCGGACGTTACGGTATCGGGACTGTTCGATAACAACTGGCAGTTACAGAAGTAAGTTACGCGAAGATGCGGGAGGAGATCCGATCCAGGAACTCCTCCCTCTTGTCGATATCGATACCGATTTCCAGCCAGTACAGGCGCAGGGGTTTGATCATCGTTTCATAGCCCTCGCAGAGATTCACGGCGTCTTTGGCGGTGGTCAGCAGGGCATCCACGCCCAGGTCGCGCGCGCGTTGCGAGAGGCGGCGGATTTCGGAAGGTTTGTAGCGGTGGTGATCGCCGTACTCGTACCGCTCGACGAGATTCACGCCTAACTGAGCGAGCGACTTCCAGAACGACTGGTGATTCCCAAGACCGCAGAAGGCGATGGCGCG
The DNA here is from genome assembly GCA_903851195.1 of uncultured Acidobacteriia bacterium. Lineage (GTDB taxonomy): Bacteria > Acidobacteriota > Terriglobia > Bryobacterales > Bryobacteraceae > BOG-234. The sequence continues at coordinate 96,714 of CAINNJ010000055.1, read as the reverse complement.
CAGATTGGAGAGGGACGCGGGCGCGAACGATTCGTTGAGGGCGTTGGTCCAGCGGCGAGGGACCACGCGTGAGCGGAAGACGGGCGCCGACGGGTTGTGACGGTTCAGGACGGATTCGATGGCTTCGAGGGCGACGGCCTCGTTCTCGCGGGTAATCAGGAAGGCGTCGGCGCGGGAAAGGCCGGACAAGGGTTCGCGCAAAAGACCCAGCGGAATGAGGTGACCGCCGCCGAAGGGATTCAGCGAATCGATCAGCACCAGGTTGAAATCGCGGGCCAGTTGCTGGTGCTGGAAGCCGTCGTCCAGCACGAAGAGATTCACGGGCGTTTTCGTGAGCAGCCGGGTGGCGGCCTCAAACCGGTTGCCGCCGATGGCGATGGGCACGCCCGCGCCGCGGATGCAGAGTTGGGCTTCGTCGCCGGTGAGGCCGACCGGGAAATTTTCGGTGCCTTTGGGCAGCAGCACGATTTCACCGGTGCTGCGTCCGTGGCCGCGGGTGAGCAGAGCGGGGCGGAGGTGGTGGAAGTCGCGGAGAAGTTCCAGCGTGACGGGAGTCTTGCCGGTGCCGCCAGCTGTGATGTTGCCGACGCTGATCGCCGGGACGGGCAGACGCCGGACGCGGGCGCGCTTGCGGCGGCGGTCCCAGGCACTGCCGGCACGCCAGAGTTGGGCGAAAGACCAGAGAAACAGGTAGCCGGGCTGGGCCGGACGGGTGACCGGGTAGCGTGTGCGCCAGAGTGTCAGGGCGGCGTCGGCGATGCGCCGGGAAGCGCCGCGCTGCAGTTGCGCGGCGGCAAGTGCGCGCTGGCCGAGAGCGGGATCGGCCGCGGCACGGGAGACAGCAGCGGCGAGTTCGCTGCCGGTGGCGATCCGCAGGAGGGCATCGTGTTTTTCGAAATGCCGCTCGATGTCGCGGAAGTTTTCCAGATGCGGTCCCGCGATGACCGGTTTTCCGAACAGGGCGGGTTCGAGGACATTGTGGCCACCTTTTTCGGCCAGGGTTCCGCCCATGAAAACCACGTCGGCGTGCGTGAAAAGGCCACTGAGTTCCCCGATGGAGTCGAGCAGAAGAACGCTGGCGGCGGTGTTGTGAAGCGCCGTGCGGCGCGTCCAGTCGAGGCCGGACTTTTCCAGCTTGCGGGCGGCGGCGGCGAAACGCTCCGGCTTGCGTGGCGCGAGGATAAGCCGCCAGCCGGGAAGTTGCGAGTGGGCGGCGAGGACGGGATCTTCCTCTTCCAGAACGTCGTCGGCCGAAGTGCTGGCGGCGATCCAGACCGGGGCGGCGGATGCGGCCAGGAAGGCGAGCACGGGTGAGTCCGGAGCCACGGCGCCGGGTTCGAAGTCGTACTTCAGATTGCCGGCGACCTGCACGATTTCCGCGGGCGCTCCGGCTTCGATGTAGCGCTGCCGCATTTCGTCCGACTGCACCAGGATCCGGTCGCAAAGAGAAAGGACGGAGCGGAACAAAGGGGCGAATCTGCGGTAGCGCGGCAGGGCGCGATCGGAGATGCGGCCGTTGACAATCAGGAGTCCGCAGCCGAGGCGGCGGGTTTCGCGGAAGAGATTCGGCCAGATTTCGGTTTCGACTACAATGACGAGGGAAGGCCGAAGGAAGCGCAGGATCCGGCGGATGACCCAGACGAAGTCGAACGGGGCGTAGAAAATGCCGTCCACGATACCTTCAAGGCGTTGGGCGGCGGCGGCGCGGCCCGCGAGTGTGGTGGTGCTGACGAAGACGGGCGCGGCGGGAGCCTGGCGGAGCAGTTCCTCAATGAGCGGCAGGGCGGCCAGAATTTCGCCGACTGAAACGGCATGCAACCAGATGGCTCCGGGAGCGGTCTTTTGCCACAGGGCGGGAAGTTCCCCGAAACGCTGGCGCAGGGTGGAGAAATACCGGCGGTTACGAACGCCGCGGAGCAGAAGCCAGATCAGAATGGCGGGTGAGAACAAGACCTGCAGGACGCGGTAGAGGAGGAAGATCGCTTTGCGCTTCACTGTTGTGGATGGGCGTCGTTTAACGGGAAAGTTTTCGCCAATCGTGGACCGGCGACAGTTCCTTGGTGCAAGTATAGCTTTGGCCTCCGGCAGCGTTTGGGCCGCGAGTGAGAAGACGACGTTTCAGGCCAGGCCCGTGTCGGAATATCCGCATCGGCAGACCAGCGAAAACGTGACGATTGCGGCCGAGCCGTTCCTGACGGACGAGCAGGCGCGGGATGCTTTCGGCAAGGTGAATCCCTGGCGGGAGGGGATTTTGCCCATGCTGGTGGTGATTCAGAACGACGGGCCGGCTGCGGTGCGGGTGGATCGTATCCGTTTCGTGTATGTGCTGCCGGACCGGACGCGGATCGAGTCGACCCCGGCGGCGGAACTGCGCTTTTTGAAGGGTGTGAAAGCGCCGACGACAGGTCCGAAGATGCCGAAGATTCCGGTGGTGGGCAAGACCGGGAAGAATTCGATGGCGGAGTGGGAGATCGAGGGGCGAGCGTTCAGTGCCAAAATGATCCCGCCGGGGCAGTCGGCCAGCGGGTTCGTGTATTTCCAGACCTCGACGAGCAGTCACGCGTCGACGTTGTATGTCTCCGGGCTGGTGAATGCGGTTTCGGGCGCGGAGCTCTACTATTTTGAAGTGCCGCAGTAGAGAAACTCTTAGTACTCCACATCACAAACGATTTACAATGTCCAACAGGCAGAGACACGCGGAAAATTTCTTTCCCGTCGCATGATCCCGGGGCCTAAAGCCCGCGGGAAGAACTGCCGATACCCTAAACGGGGGGAGTGCAGCGTCCGCCATGCCGACGACCCGATGCCGAAATTCATGAACTGCCGCACGGCAATTCTCCCGGCCGCCGCTTGCCTGCTGGCCGCCGCCTGCCAGGGCGCTAAGATCGCGTCGAACTCTAACCCTCCGGTTCCCCTTACCCGGGCCGGAGACGTGCACGGGCTAACGATCGAAGTGGCGGGCCGGGCCTTGCCGGTTCTGCTGCGGGGAATCGTCACCTACTACGATCCTTTTATCGATACGAGGCATGTGGCAATTTTCGTCCACGACGACTCCGGCGATATTTTTGTCGCTCCGTCGGCGCCCCCGGAGGGATCCGTTTTTCCGGGTTCGCTGGTCGAGGTCTCGGGTGTTACGGGAACGGGCGATTTCGCGCCGCTGGTGGAACGGGCTACCGTCCGGGTAATCGGGCAGTCGCGGATACCGGCATCGGCGCTCCCGGTCAGCCTCACCGAGTTGCTGACCGGCGAATACGACGGGCACTGGGTGGAAGTCCGGGGCGTGGTGCGCGATGTCCGCGAGTTCGGGAAGAATACGATTCTGGAACTGGCGATGGGCGACGGCTCCATTTCCGCCACCACTATGACGGAACCAGGCGTCGACTATGCGCGGCTGGTGGACGCGAAGATCCGGATGCACGCCAATGCCGCGCCGGTTTACAACGGCAACCGGCAGATGATCGGGGCCCGGCTGCTGTTCCCGAATATGGCGGAGGTAAAGATCGAGGAACCGGCGGTGGCGGATCCGTTCGCTCTGCCGGTGCTCCCGGTGATTCGACTGCTGAATTACGATCCCAATGTGGCCTTTCGTCACCGGGTTCACGTCCTGGGACGGGTCACGCTGCAGTGGCCGGGGCGGTCGCTCTGTATCGACGATGCGAACCGGGGACTCTGCGTGCAGACGACACAGACCACGGCAGTGGCGGAGGGAGATCTGGTGGATGTCGCCGGGTTTTCGGCGATCGGCGGCTTTTCGCCCACACTGAACAATGCCTCGTTCCGGCGGGCCGGCGCGGGCGCTCCGGTGAGTCCGCCTCTGCTCACGGCCGAGCGAGTGATGAAAGGCAACCACGATGCGCGGCTGATCCGGATCGAGGGCAAGGTGATCGGCATCGACCGGGCGGCGAAGGATCCCACGATGGTGCTGGAGGCCGGAAAGTACCTTTTTCCCGTGGTTCTGGGCTACACACCGCCTGGCGACAGTACCCGAAGAGCCGCGGCAATCGGTTGGGAGGAAGGCAGTACTTTACAGGTCACGGGGATTTGCGCGATTCAGATTTCTCCTCCGCAGACCCTCCGGGATGGCCTTTGGACGCCGGACTCGTTTCGGATTCTGTTGCGGGGGCCTGCCGACGTGGTGGTGGTTCGGAAGCCGTCCTGGTGGACACCGGCGCACCTGCTGCCCGTGATGGCGGGGGTGCTGGCAGTCACGCTCCTGGTTTTGGTGTGGGCCGTGGTGCTGCGGCGCCGGCTGGCGGAACAGACGGCACTGATCCGGGAACAGAACGCAACACTGCACGATCTTTCGTTTCGGGACGGGCTGACAGGGATCGCGAACCGGCGGCAGTTCGACGAGACGCTGCAGATGGAGTTCCGGAGATCGCTGCGGACGCAGGATCCGGTCGCCCTGCTGATTCTGGACATCGACCACTTCAAATTACTGAACGATCAGGAAGGGCATCTGCGGGGCGACGAGTGCCTGATCCAGGTGGCGAAAACGCTGTCCTCCGCGGGGTTGCGAAAGAGCGATCTGGTGGCGCGCTACGGGGGCGAGGAGTTCGCGGTCATTCTTCCGGGCGTGAATGAAGCCGGAGCTCTGGCGGCGGCGGAGCGGATGCGGAACATGATTTTCGATCTCGGCATCGCTCACCCGGGACCGAACCAGCGCCTTTCCGTAAGTATCGGCGCTGCCTCGATCGTCCCGACGCCCGGGATGGCGCAGGCGAAGCTTGTCGCCTTGGCGGATGGGGCGCTTTATCAGTCGAAGTTGCAGGGACGGAACCGGACGACGGTCGCGCCGCGGGATGGTACGGAGGCCGACGGTGAAGTGCTGGAACTGGCTCAGCCGGCGGCCGGAACGGAGACGCCGGGGCGCTCCTGAACCTGACGCAGGACGCGGGCGGCATCGCGATAGCCGAGGTCGATCCAGCGCTCGATGTTGTCCCGCTTCCAAAAGACGGCGGAATTGGTGTCGCCGAGCGGTTCGGAGGGAGAGATGGTGATGAGCCGGACGTCCGGGGGCAACTCTCGTTTCCGCCTGAGCCGGCGCGCGAAGGCCGTGCCGAGACGGAGCCACCAGAGGTCGGATGAAGGCAGCGCGTCGACGGCGATGATCGTCGTCGCGCCCATTTCGACCGCGCCCTGGAGCGGCAGTTTGTCGATCACACCGCCATCGATGTAGCGGACGCCGTCGATGCGGACCGATGGCATGAAGAGCGGGATAGCGCAGGTGGCTTCGAGATGGCGGGCAGTGATGTGCGGGTGGCGGAAGAATACGGTGCGAAAGCGGGGAATCTCCACCAGGGTCAGACCGAAGGGGATGCGTGGCTGGAACTCGGTAACGATTCGTTCGGTTTGCTCGCGCAGCAGGGAGACATCGAAGTAGCCATTTGCGGGGCCAGGTCTCGGGAGCAGGCGGAGCAGGTCGCTGGTGGCGGGGTCGAGCCAGCGCTCGATGAGCTGTTCCGGGGAGCAGCCTCCGGCGATGGGCCAACCGTTGAGGGCTCCCGCGGAGGCGCCCGTAACGATGTCCGGCGGGGCGTGTTCCGCGACGGCCCGGTAGGCGCCGGCCTGATAGGCACAGTAGAGGCCTCCGGCGGAAAGCACAAGAGCGGTTCGGGCGTCAGCCATTCAATCCTTTGATTATCGTTTCTTTGATGATGTGGGAACGGCCCCGGTTGGTTATCTTAAAAGTGGTGAAATTTCGCGCTGCGGATTATGGCGGGGATGTCGCGGGCATCCTTGCGTTAAACGGCGACGGGTTGCGAACCATGGCACTGGCGCCGTGGGAGTGCGTGTCGCCGGCGGCCCGCGAGGAATTGAATAAGCGCACGGCGCGCCGGTTGTTTCCGGAAGGGCGATCGCCGGAAGGCGCAATGGCGGGGCTGTATCTCTACATCTCCGCGCTCGACGAGGCGCACAAAATCGCGCAGGATCTGAATACGCCGGAAGGCAGTTTCTGGCACGGGATTATGCACCGGCAGGAGCCGGACGCGGCAAACGCCTCGTACTGGTTCCGGCAGGTGGGCAAGCATCCGATTTTCCCGGCGCTGCGTCAGGGCGCTCTGCAGTATGGGTACGACGCGGGTTCGGAGTGGGATCCGTTCGGGTTTATCGAGTTCTGTGAATCCGCGCGCGTGCGGCCGGGATCGGAAGAAGAAGCGGCGGCGATGCGGGTGCAGTTACTGGAATGGCAGTTGTTGTTCGATTATTGTGCGCGCGACGGGGCACGGGAGAAGACGAGTTGAATCAGGTGAGAGCGGCGGTACTGGAAGCGTTTGAGAAGCCTTTGGAGATCCGGGAGTATCCGGATCCGGGTGAGCCGGGGGCGGGCGAAGCGCTGATTGCCGTGGAGATCTCCGGCATCTGCGGTACCGATGTGCATTTGTGGCTCGGCCAGTTGGCGATCCCGCTGCCGAACATCATGGGGCATGAATCGGCGGGGCGGATCGAGCGGCTGGGAAACGGGCTGACGCGCGACTGGCGCGGCGAGGAACTGCGGGTGGGCGACCGCGTGACGTGGGCCAGTTCGATCTCTTGCGGCGAATGTTTTTACTGCCGGGTGAAGCGGCAGCCGACGCGCTGTCTGACGCGGAAGGCGTACGGGATTTCCTACTGCGCGTCCGATGCCCCGCATCTGCGCGGGGGGTATGCGGAGAAGATCCTGCTGCGGGCGGGGTCGGCCATTTTCCGCATTCCGGACAGCGTGCCGAGCGAGGCGCTGATCGGCGCGGGCTGCGCGCTCACGACGGCGATTCACGCGTCCGAACGAGCGCCGCTCGAGTGGGGGGATTCGGTGGTGGTGCAGGGGACCGGGCCGGTGGGTCTGGCCGCGATCGCGGTGGCGCGCGCGGCAGGCGCAGGGAAGATCGTGGCGATCGGCGGACCGCCGCACCGGCTGGAACTGGCGCGGGGCTTCGGGGCGGAAGCGTGCATCGATATCGCGGAAGTGCCGGATGTCGAGGCGCGGCGGAAGGCCGTCCATGAGGCGCTGGGGCCATACGGGGCCGACCAGGTGATCGAGTGCGTGGGGTATCCGGCAGCGGTGAACGAAGGGATTCTGTTGTGCCGGGATGGCGGGCAGTTCGTGGTGCTGGGCCAGTATGCGGATGCGGGGAATATTTCCTTCAACCCGCACACCATTACCCGGAAGCAGTTGCGCGTGGTGGGGAGTTGGGGCTTCGAACCGCGGCATGTGGATCGTGCCATCCGGCTGCTGGAGCGGGACGGCGAATTGCGCGAACGTTTCGCGGCGGGCATCACGCACCGGTTCCCGCTGGCGCAGGCGGATGAAGCACTGCAGATGGCGCGCAGTCTGGCGGGCGGCAAGACGGTGATTTTGCCTGGCGCCGCGATGGACGCCGCTCCGGTGAACGGCAATTGAAGAAGGCGCTGCTGGTCCTGGTGATCGTCGCGGCCGCCGTGGCTGCTGTCTGGGCGTACCGGCAGCAGTCGGACGCGCCGCAGGTGCCGTTCGCGAAAGTCACGCGGCAGACGATTTCCAATACGCTTTCGACGAACGGCAAAGTGGAGCCGATTGAATATGTCGACGTCCGCGTGGACACGTCGGCCCTGCTGAAGCGCGTGCTGGTGCGCCAGGGCGAGACGGTGAGGCAGGGCCAGTTGCTGGCGGAACTGAGCCAGCCGGGCGTGGCCGAGGAACTGGCGTCGGCCGAGGCGCGGACGGCGCAGGCGCGCGCGGAACTGGCGACGCTGCAGGCGGGCGGGCGCGGGTCGGAAATTGCGGAGATCGAGGGCAGCGCGAGCCGGTTACGGGCGCAAAGGGATGCGGCGCAGCGCAATCTGGAGTCGCTGGAGCGGCTGGTGCAGGCGAATGCGGCCACGAAGTTCGAGGCGGATCAGGCGCGACAGACGGTGCGGGATCTGGAGGCGCAGATTCAATCTTTAGGGACGCGCCGGACGGCGCTCGTGGGTAAGGGCGATCTGGCCGCGGCGCAGGCGCGGGTGCAGGAGGCCGAGGCCAGTATCCGGCTGGCGAAAGTGCACAGCGCGCAGAATGCGATTTATGCGCCGATGAGCGGCACGGTCTATGATTTGCCGGCGCGCGCGGGGGCGTACCTGAATGCGGGCGACGCGATCTGCAGCATCGGGAAACTGGAGCCGGTGCGGGTGCGCGTTTATGTGGACGAGCCGGAACTCGGTCGCGTGGCGGCGGAGGAGCCGGTCCGGATCACCTGGGACGCGCTGCCTGGCAAGGAATGGACCGGCACGGTGGCGCGGCGTCCTTCCGAAGTGCTGGCGCTGGGGACGCGGCAGGTAGGCGAGGTGCTGTGCACGGTGGAGAATCCGGGGCACGATCTGGTGCCGGGAACCAATGTGAATGCGTTCATTCTGACGCAGGTGGTGCAGAACGCGCTGACGATTCCGAAGGCAGCGGTGCGGCGCGAGAGCGGGGTTGGTGTTTACGCGCTCGACAAGGGCAGCAATACGGTGCGCTGGCAGATCGTGAAGACGGGTGCGTCGGATGCCCTGCGGGTGGAGATTGTGAGCGGACTGGGGGACAACGATCTGGTGGCGCAGCCCACGGATCAGCCGCTGAAGAGCGGGCAGAAGGTGAATCCCGTCATCCCGTAGGAGGCCAATCGTGATCAGCGGCGTTCACGCCATCGTTTACAGCCAACAGGCCGAGCAGGTCCGGGAGTTCTTCCGGGACGTGCTGGAATGGCCGTTCGAAGACGCGGGCAGAGGCTGGCTGATTTTCGCGATGCCGCCGGCGGAACTCGCGGTGCATCCGGCCGGGGAAAACTCGCATGAGTTGTACCTGATGTGCGACGACGTTGAGGCCACGGTGGAACAACTGCGCGCGAAAGGCGTGGAGATTGCCACGCCGGTGGCGGACCGGGGCTGGGGACTGGTCACGAAGATCATGCTGCCGGACGGGAGCGCGATCGGCCTGTATCAGCCGAAACACCCAAGCCCGTTAAAGCCAACCGCCGGTTAGGATATTATCGGCCGTGTGATTCGCGAAATCATCGCACCGAGGGAAGAAAAGAATGGATCGCAGAACGTTCCTGCGCCTGAGCGGGCTGACCGCGGCGGGGTTTGCGGCAGCCGCGCCGGCGCTGCCTTTCCAGAGCGAGAAGAGCGGCCTAAAAATCACCGGCATCCGGCTGGTGGACCCGAAGCCGAAGCATCCGCTGCCGGCGTACACGGTGTCGAAAGATGCGTGGTCGACGGGCGGCGTGGAGGTGGCGAGCCCGATGTCCATCTATCCCGAGTACAAGGCGATGCGGTCGCTGTTCCAGCCGGATCCGGGGAAGCTGCCGGGGTTCACGGTGGAGATCACGACGGATAAGGGCGTGATGGGTTATGGCCAGGGCGGACCCGCGGGCGGTCCGCTGGTGGAGCAGCATTTCACGAAGCTGCTGATGGGGAAGGATCCGTTCGATATCGAGCGCAACTGGGACATCATGTGGCGCTCCAGCATGTCGTACGACCGGGCGGGGATCGGGATGCATGCGATCAGCGGGGTGGACCTGGCGCTTTGGGATCTGATCGGGAATGCGCTGAATACGCCGGTTTATAAGCTGATCGGCGGGAAGACGAAGGAGCGGATTCCGGCGTACTGCACGGGGAACGATATCGATCAGCACATCGAGTTCGGCTTTAAGCGGCTGAAGCTGGCGATTCCGCACGGGCCGGCGGACGGGCTGGAAGGGATGCGGAAGAATTATGCCCTGGTAAAGAGCACGCGGGAGAAGCTGGGGCCGGATGGCGACATCATGCTCGATTGCTGGATGTCGTGGAACGAGCGCTACACGATGGAGATGGCGGATATGCTCGGGCCACTGCGGGTCTACTGGATGGAGGAGTGCCTGCCGCCGCACGATTACGAGGGGTTCGGGCGGCTGAACGCGAATATTAGGTCGACGCGGATTGTGACCGGGGAGCACGAATATAACCGATACGGCTACCGGCAGTTGCTGGAACACCGGTGCGCGGCGATCTGGCAGGCGGATATCCACTGGGTGGGCGGGCTGACGGAACTGCGGAAAATTGCGGCGATGGCGGCGGCGTACGATATCCCGGTGATTCCGCACGTGGGCGGGACGTTCGACGGCGTGCACTTCACCATGGCGACGGTGAATGCGCCCTGGTCGGAGATGTTCATGCCGTCGCCGGGCGGACCGAAGTCGGTTTACGAGCAGTGGGGCGAGCAGAACAACGTCACCCGGGGTCCGGAGGGCATCTATACGCGCCCTTCGGAGAAGCCCGGGTTCGGTTGGGATGTGACGGTTTAGAGGTTAGAGAGACGGCTGCGGCGGCTTGATGGGTTCCCAGGCCACGGAGCCCTTGCGCTTCGTCTGGCGGCGGTAGAGTTTGCCGTCTTCGGAGGCGTAGAGCCAGTCGCGGTCCGGGCCGCCGAAGGCGACGTGGCTCACGACGCCGCCGAATTTGGGCGGGTTGAGGATCATGTCCATGCGGCCGCTGCCGCTTTCCATTTCGATGCCGAGGACGGTACCGCGGTACATGTTGCCGGCGTTGTCCATGGCGATCTGCAGGGCGGAATCGAGCGTGTTCTGCGTGGAGGTTTCCATGCGGAAGAAGGGCGCGCCGTTCTGCAGGCTGCCGTCGGTCATCACCTGAAACGACCAGGGCTCCCGCGTACGGGCGTCGTTCACGTTGAGGAAAGCCTGATCCGGCGTGAGCACGAGGGCCGCGGGAGCTTCGATGCCGCCGCCCTGATAGACGGTGCGGCGCTGGCCTTTGGCGTCGAGCAGCACGATGGTTTTGTGGACGGGGTCGGTGAAGTAGATGTTGCCGGAATTGGTGAGGGCGAGGTCGGCGGCGTCCACGTTGGAGGCGACGACTTTTTCGGCGCCGTCCGGAGCATAAGAGACGATACGACGGCTGGCGGACTGGATCGCGTAAAGGCGGCCGTCGGCGCCGCCCCGGAGGCCTTTCGCGCCGCCGGCGTTCTGTTTGAAGACGACGGGCTTGCCGTCGGAACCGATGCGGTAGAGGGTGTTGGTTTTGGAATCGGCGAAGAAGACGTCGCCGGTTTTATTGACCGCGATGGAAGTAGCGGCGGAGTAGTCACCGGGGACGGGTTCCCACGGCTTGTCGGGGGTGACGACGTTGTACGCGGGCTGTCGGAAGGAGGGTCCGCGGCCGGGGCCACGTCCGGCGGCGGCATTTCCTCCAGCACCACGGCCTGCGGCAGCATTTCCGGGAGCGGGACCGCGTCCGGCGGGAATGGGGACCAGTTCCGGGGCGTTCTGGGCGATCGGTTCCGGATAGCCGCGCCAGAGCCAGCGGAGGATGTCCGGCATCTGTTCGGAAGCTCGCCGGGTGCTGTGCGCCTCGCCCTGGTAGTACTCGAACTTGTGATCGTAGCCCGCGAATTTCATGGCGGCATCCATGGACTGGTTCTGGAGCGGCCAGTTGCCGGCGTAGCTGTCGATATCGGCGCTGCCGTCCTGCAGGAAGATGCGGAGGGGTCTCGGTTCGGTTTTGCGGATCCAGAACGGGACGTTGTTGGCGCCGCGCATGTCGACAAACGTTCCGATCAGGTAGAGAACGCGGTGGAAGACATCGGGGCGGTACCAGGCGGCCATGAAGGCGCCGACCGCGCCGGTGCTGGTGCCGGCGATGGCGTGGTCATCCGGGTTGGTGGAGAGATTGACGGTTTTGGCGACGGCGGGGATCAGCTCTTCGAGCAGGAAGTGGGAAAAGTTGGGGCGGACGTCGTCATATTCCCAGTCCCGGCTGAAGCGGGAAAGCTGGGTGTCGGGCGAGGCGGGGGGAAGGACGCCCGGGTTGATGAAGATGGCGGCCATGGGCGGGAGTTCGCCTTTGGCGATGAGGTTGTCGAGGACGACCGGAATGCGCGTGCCGTTGCCCGCGTAGCCGTTGCCGTCGAGGAAGATCATGTACGGCGCGGGTTTGGCCGGGTCGACTTTGGCGGAAACGTAGACCTGATAGTCGTGCGGGACGCCGGGATAGATTTTACCGGGCGGCAGGACGGCTTTGGTGAGAGTGCCTTTGGGGACGCCGGGCTGGACTTCGGAATCCGGGCCGAAATTCGGGGCTTGGGGCTGCGCGAAGGCGGCGCAGGCGGACAGGGCCGCAGCGAGAAGAAGCTTGTTCATGGTGTTGGGGGGCGTTGCGCCCAGGGAGATTCTATCAGGCGATGCCGTCAGGCGAAGCGGATGCCGGGCACTCGTTCGAAGTGACGGCGATTGCGCGCCATTGGGCCCGGAGATTCTGCGTCTCAGCGAGGAGATCGGCCGCTTCGGTCGCGCTCAGGCTTCCCTTGAGCGCCAGCGCGGCAGCAATCGCGTGTTCACGGTCTTCATCTGCCCGGTTGGCGCGCATGGGGGCATTCTGACGTGCCTGCACACGCAGGTGCAACCGACGTAGTTCTAGTTGTTGCGGTAGTTGGCGGATTTGCCGTCCCAGGGGCCGAAGAAAACGGTGACGCCGGGTTTGGCGGCTTTCAGCGCGGACGCGCCTTTTTCCGTGACCGCGGTGCCCTGCAGGTCGATCTCTTTGAGCGATTTCATGGCGATCAGGGTGGGGACGGAAGCGTCGTCGATGCGGCTGCAGCCCTGCAGTTTCAGGCGCTCCAGATTGCCGAGGGCTTTCATTTTCTCCAGCCATTTCGGGGTGACGGTCAACAGGCTGATTTCGCCGAACTTCGCGCCTTCGATGCCGACGCCGATGGGGTTGCAGGCGAAGCGGAGTTCCCGGAGTTCGCCGAGAGTGAGCACGGCATCGAGACCGGTGTCGGACATCGCGATGGTCCAGACGTTCTTGTCGGTGCCCTGGCGGCCGCTGAGATCCAGATAGGTGAGTTTCGGCATCTGGCGAAGGGCCTGGAGGCCGGCGTCGCCGAGTTCATTGGCTCCCATGGTCAGTTCCCGCAGATTGGGCAGGTTGGTGAGGCGCTCCAGGCCGACGTCGGTCATCAGGGTGGCTCCAACGTTGAGGGTCTGCAGGGTCGTGATGCCGGAGATGTGCTCGAGCGCCGTATCGCCGATCTTGGTGCCGTGCAGGTTCAGACGCTTCAGCTTCTTCCAGTCTTTGATGGCGGAGAGGCCTTCGTCGGTCACGTATTCGGTGAAGTAGAGGCTCAGATCGGTGATGCCGGCGAGGCTCTTGATTTCCTGCATGCCCTGGTCGGTGATGTGGGTCAGGGAGAGATCGAGAACGGAGAGATCGGGGAATTCGGTGATCCGGCGGAGGTCGGTATCGGTGACCCAGGTGCCGCGCAGACTGACTCCGGTGACGTGGCCCTGGGCGTCGCGCGCAACGGAGCCGCCGAGATCGGAAACCCATTGCGAGTCGCCGGTTTTGAGGGCGGCGCCGGAGTCGGATACGGCACAGAACAGCAAGAGCAGAGTGGAGATTTTCATGGCTTTATCCTGCGGTTGGGCAGTGCGGAATCGCGGTCGAAGACGATTTTGCAGTCGGGCAGCGCGGTGCGGAGGTCCTGCAGCCCTTTTTCGGTCACCAGCGTGTGATAGAGGTTCAGGTTGCGGAGGCTGGTGAGGGAGCGCAGGGTTTCGGCGCCGGCATCGGTGACGCCGGTGGAGTCGAGACTCAGTTCGCGAAGTTTCGGGAGCGCCTTGAGGGATTCGAGACCTTTGTCGTCCACGGAGGTGTAGTCGAGCTTGAGAACCTGGAGGTTTTTCAGATCGGCGAGGATGGCGGCTCCGGCGTTGCCGGTGCGGGTCCGGACCATTCCCAAGCGTTCGAGTTGCGGCAGGGAGCGGAGGACAGCGAGTCCGTCGTCATTGAAGCGGCCGTGATTGAGATCGAGTTCGCGGAGACTCGCGAGGCCGGCGACCTGTTTGAGCCCTTCATCGGTTACATCGGTGCTGGTGAGGTCGAGCCTTTCCAATTTGCTGAGTTTGGAGAGGCTGGCGAGACCGTTTTCGGAGAGTTCGAGAAAGCCGAGACGCAGGCTGACGAGGCTGGTGAGCGCGCCGACGTCGGATAGGCCGCGGTCATCGACGTGAGAGCCGGAGAGATCGAGTTCGCGGAGGTCTTTGGAGTCCTTCAACGCCGCGAGGCCGGGGCCCTGCACCAGGGTTCCGGCGAGCCGCAGAGAACGCAGGCGGGGCAGGCCGGCGAGGGGAGCGAGACCGGAGTCCGAAACGGTGGTGTTGCTGAGGTTCAGCTCCTGCAGGCTGGTGAGGTGGCCGACCGCGACAAGGCCGGGGTTCGCGACCTGGGTGACCTGCAGTTCGAGTTTTTCGAGGCTTTTCAGACTCGCGAGGTAGGAAAGCTGGGCGTCGCTGACAGGCGTGGAAGAGAGGTTGACGGCGACGATGTGTCCGCCCTTCGATTCGGTTGCGCCGCCGAGTGCTTTGATCCAGGCCGCGATGGCATCGTCCGTTTGGGAAGCGGGCTGGGCGGCGCCGGGGGCTTTCGGTTTGGGCGAGGCGGAGCCGACGAAGCGCACGTGGACGTTGGGCAGCGCGGCATGGAGAGCGTCGATGCCGTTGGGCGTGACGCTTGTGTAGCGGAGGTCGATGTCGGTCAGGTTCTTCAGGGTTTGCAGTTTGGCCAGGCCGGAGTTCGTGATGTGGGTGCGGTAGAGGTTCAGGACTTCGAGTTGGTCGAGGCCGCCCAGGACGTCCATGGCGGAATCCGTGGCCTGCGCGCCGAGCAGATTCAGGCGGCGCATGGTTTTCACGTTTGCCAGAAAGGCGATGCCTTTATCGGTGACGCGGGTTCCGGAGAGATCGAGTTCTTCGAGATGAGGAAGATCTTTGAGGTACTTCAGTCCTTCGTCGGTGACCAGGCTGTCACGAAGCAAGAGGCGGCGCAGGTCTTTGAGACCGGCGATTCCTTCCATGCCCTGATCGGTGAAGGGATTGTAGCTGAGGTCCAGATTGCGCAGTTTGGAGAGCGGCGAGAGGTTCAGTTTGGAGAGTCGGCATTGCGTACAGCGGAGGTCCTGTAAGGACGTCCAGGGGAAGAGCTGCTTGATATCGTCGTCGCCGACTTCCATTTGTGCGTTGTAGTGCCAGCCGAAGGCGAGTCTTTCGACACCCGGATTGGACGCAAGCGCCTTGAAGACACCGGTTTTGTCTTCGTTGCCGCCGCCGGGATTCCAGATGGGTCCGGGAAGGTACAGTTCGCGCAGATGCGTGAGACCCTCCAGTTTGCGGAGCTCGATGGGGCGCATGACGCCCGCCGTGAGATCGATGGACTGGATATGGATGTCGCCCGAAGGGATCTGGGAAACATCCGTAAGGGGTTGTTTCGCGCCTTCCAGGAGAACGGTACCCTCCCAGCGGAGGACCCATTCAGCGAGTTCGCGCTCATTGGCGCCCTGCGCGGCGGCTGTGAAAGTGAGGATAAGGAGTAGAAACCGGCGCATCACGCGTTATTCTAACGAATGTATAGTTAACATTTTAGTTCGGACGTTTTGGGAGATGTTTTGCGAACGATGGTCCTGCTGAAACGACTTGGGTTGATTGGCGTCTCCGCCGGAGCGTTGTGTGCGCAAAGCACCAGTTTCGGCTCCGGGCTGTATGCGGTGATGGAGAAGGCGAACTGCCGCGCCTGCCATACGGTGGACGGGGTGGCGTCGGCGACCCGGCTGCACATGCCGGAAACGGACGCGACGCCGGCGATGGTCGAAGCGTTTGGAAAGTCGCTGGTGGTGCTGGTGGACCGGAAGAATCCGGAGGCGTCACTGCTGCTGCGAAAGCCGACCGCGCGGGTGGCGCATGCCGGCGGCGAGAAGATCAAGCCGGGCAGCGAAGACGAGGCGGTGCTGAAAGCGTGGATTGGCCAGCTGGCGCGGCTTTCGGGAAGCGAACTCGACGCGGCGATGCACTTTCGCGAGCAGGAAGACAAGGGTTCGGGTGCTGCGTCTCAGGATGCCGAGTTGCGGCGCCTGACCCACAGCCAGTACAACCACACGGTGCGCGATCTTCTGGGCGATCAGACGGCGCCTTCGAATCAGTTTCCTCCGGAGGATTTCATTAACGGGTTCCGGAACCAGTCGCGCGGGCAAAGTCTGTCGCCGCTGCTGGTGGAAGCGTACAGCAGCGTGGCGGAGCGGCTGGCTCGTTCGGCGTTTCAGGGCGGCGACACACACGGTCTGGTGCCGTGCAAGCCGTCCGCGGCGTGCCGGGCGCGGTTCGTCCGCGAGTTCGGGCTGAAGGCGTTCCGGCGGCCGCTCGACGCCGGAGAGCAGAAGCGCTATGAGGGCCTGATGGCGCGCGAAACGGATTTTCTGAAGGGCGCGCAGCTGGTGGTGGAGGCGATGCTGCAGTCGCCGAATTTCCTGTTCCGCCTGGACGCGACGACCGATCCGAAGCTGAAGCCGTGGGCGACCGCGAACCGGCTCTCGTATTCGCTGTGGGACACGATGCCGGATGCGGAGCTGTTTGCCGCAGCGTCGCGCGGGGACCTTTCGACACGCGCCGGGGTGGAAAAAGCCACCCGGCGGATGCTGGCGGATCCGCGGGCGAAGGAATCGCTGAACGATTACGTGAGCCAGTGGCTGCGGTTCGACCGGCTGCTGACGGCGAGCAAAGACCGTCGCAAGTTCCCGCTTTATACGCGCGAAACGGCGAATGCGATGACGGAAGAGGCGCGCACGTTCTTTTCCGACCTGGTGTGGAACAACGGCAATTTCATGACGCTGTTCACGGCGGATTACGGGTATGTGAGTCCGGAACTGGCGGGGATTTACGGCGTGAAAGCGCCGGCGAAAGATTTCGACAAGGTGCCGTTTCCGGCGGGTTCGGAGCGGGCGGGATTGCTGGGTCAGGGGTTGTTTCTGGCTCTGACGGCGAAACCGGAAGAATCGTCGCCGACGGCGCGCGGCTTGTTTGTACGCGAACAGTTTCTGTGTCAGAAGGTGCCGGATCCACCGCCGGGCGTGAACACGAATCTTCCGCCCGTGACCGAAGCGAAGCCGCAGACCAACCGGGACCGGATGACGGAACATGCGACCAATCCGAGTTGCGCGACGTGCCATAAGCTGATCGATCCGATCGGGTTCGGGCTGGAGAAGTTCGACGCGGTGGGAGCGCGGCGGGATCAGGTATCGCTGCAGTTCCGGACGACGAAAGGCGGCGGACGCGGCGCGCCACCGAAGACGATTAATCTGGATATCAACACGGTCGGGACGGTGGCTGGCTTGCCGGATTCGCAGTTCTCGTCGCCGGCGGAACTGGGCGCGGTGCTGGCGAAGAGTCCGCTGTGCCAGGAGTGCGTGGTGAAGCAGTATTTCCGCTATACGGCGGGGCGCGTGGAAACGCCGGCGGACCGTCCGGTGATTCTGCAGGCCGTTGAGGATTTCCGGAAATCGGGGTATAAATTTCAGGAAATGATTGTGTCGTTGACGCTGCAGAGAGAGTTTTCGGGCCGGAATACAAAGCAGGAAGGGGCAATTCATGTCGCAAGTAATCACTAACCGGAGCCGCACTTCGCGTCGCTCTTTGCTGAAGGGAATGACAGCGGCGGGCGCGCGGATTGCCGTGGGTCTGCCACCTTTGGCGTCGATGTTCAACGCGGCGGGGACGGCGTACGCGGCCGCTCCGGCCACGGGCGCGGCGGAGAAGCCGATCGAGACGCGCTTCGTGTTGTGGTTCAACGGCAACGGCATTCCGGAGCGCTACTGGATTCCGTCCGAAGAAGGCACGGATTATGAGCTGACGCCGTGTCTCTCCCCTCTGGCGGCGTGGCGCAAGGACGTGCACGTGCTGAGCGGCGTGGATAACGCGGCGGCCAACGGCAAGGGCAACGGGCATACCAATTCGATGAGCGGTCTGATGACTGGGACGGATTTCACGGGCCGGGGGCCGAGCGGGCCGTCGATCGATCAGATTATCGCGGCGAAGATCGGCACGGATTCGCGGTTCCGGTCGCTCCAGATCGGCGTGGCGCAGGAATCGTTCGGCGAAAGCATGCAGCGCAATATGAGCTGGGCGGGTTATGAGCGGGCGCTGCCGCCGGAGATGATTCCACACCGGCTGTTCGACCGGCTGTTCGGCGCTCAGGAAGAAGGCTGGGTGAACCGCAAGCGCAGCATTCTGGACGCGGTGCTGGCGGATGCGTCGGCGCTCGAAAAGAAGCTGCCGGGCGAGGATAAGACGCGGGTGGAAGAGCATCTGTCCGGCATTCGCGATCTGGAGCGCGCGATTGCGGGGCTGCCGCCGGAATACCGGAAGGTGGAGGCGCCTGACTTCGACGGGGACATGAAGGACTGGCCGCGGATTGCCAAGCTGCAGAGCGATCTGCTGGTGCAGGCGCTGGCGACGCACCAGACGCGGGTCGCGTCTTACATGCTGACGAAGTGCCAGAGCATCACGCGGTTCCCGTGGCTGGGTTATACGTCGGCGCGGCATCACGATTACACGCACGCCGAAGGCAAGACGGCGGGCGCGGACGGCGTGGAAGGGCAGCGCGTGCTGCGGGATATCTGCCGGTGGCATGTGGAGGAGTTCGCGTATCTGGTGTCGAAGCTGGAATCGGTGCCGGAGGGCGATGGCACGCTGTTCGACCACACGAGCCTAATTTATACGCACGAGCATGCGGAGGCGAATCCGCATAAGAACAGCGGACTGGCGATGATTGTGGCGGGCGGGAGCAAGAAACTGGCGAAGGGCGCGCACACACGGGTCACCGGGACCGTCGGGGATGTTTACGTGACGGTCGCCGATGAGGTGGTGGGCGCGGGCATCGGGAAGTTCCCGACGGCCAGCCGGAAGATGGGCGCGCTGCTGACTTAGGGGCTATTTTGCGGGCGGGGCGGCAGGCGGAGGACCCGCGGGCCGCTGGCCCGGCAACGGCTGCGTCATATAGAGCGCGATATCTTTAGCGGCTTTGGTTTCCACGCCGGGTTTTTGCAGGAAGCCCAGTTCGCGGAACCAGTCGATGAAGCGGAACTGCCAGGTGCCGTACGGCGTGTCGTTGCGGTCGGTCAGACCGCCGGTCATGCGGCTGCCGTCCGGAAGCGGATCGCCGGGGTGGCGGCCATTGCCGTACAGGTGCATCTCCACGTTCGGAACACCCACGTTCAGCATGGCGGTGTAGTAGTCGAGCGCCCAGATGGCGTGGCCGCGATCCCCGGCGCCGCCGCAGATGAGGAAAGCAGGCGGCGTGTTGCGCGGGATAGGCGGTGCGGTCCGGTTCTTCGCGAAGGGCGTGGGGCCGGGGTAGATGATGCCGACGAAATCCGGACGGGCGGAAATGCCGGCAAGCGGGTCGGAGGCGTCACTGTTCTTCTTGTCGAAGTCTTCGAACTGCACGGCGGTAGGGGCGGCAAGTTCGGCGCCGGCGGAGAAGCCCATGATGCCGATTTTCTTTGGATCGAGATTCCACTCTTTGGCGTAGGCGCGCACCATGCGCACGGCCTGCATGGCATCGTACACGGCATCCGTCTGCGGGTTGTAACCGTCACGGCGCAGGCGATTGCGCAGGATCACGGTGTTGATGCCGTAGTTGTAAAAGAACGGCACAAAGTCGGCGGCTTCACTGCCGACGTTCAGGGTGTTATGACCGCCTCCCGCGACCACGATGACAGCCGCGCCGGTATTGATGCTGCGATCAACCGTATGTACTTCGATGGACGGGTTGTGAATGGAGACGATGCTGTTGATGCGGCCGGGCACGGTCTGGCTCATGTTGTAGACCTCGGGTTCGCGGAGCTTTTCCTTCTTGAGGAAGGGCGAATCAGGAGGATAGAGAGGCACCACCACGCCTCCCTGGAGGATGGGGAGCGGCGCGTAGGGCGCGTCGGTGGCGGGGCCGGGTTTCGGCACGGCTTGCGCGGGCGGGAGCGGCGGCAGCGCGGCGTGCGGCGTCTGCGCGCTGGCCAGAGAAGCGGCGAAGAAGAGCAGAAGTGTTGGCAGGATTCTCATCGGTTCACTGCCAAGACTACATCATGCGGGCGTTGGTTACGAAGGACGGATCAGCCGAGGGGCTTCGTTCGCCGTCCCGCGTATCCAAGCGCCGCGATGAGTGCAACCAGCCCCAAAGTGCCTGGCTCGGGCGCGGCTGCAGGGATGGTGATGGCGTTGTCCAGCATGGTGACAGCGCCTTCGATCGCCAGCGCCCGGCCCGTGAGGCTGCTCCCGGTGCCGAACGAGATACTCTGCATCGCAATGAAATTCCCTTGCAGCGCGGCTGAGGCGCCGGTGGTGACGGAACTTCCCGTCAGGAAGTAAATTTCCGCGGCATTGGCGCCGCCGCTGGTGACGATCAAGGAGTCATTCGCTACGTTCAGGGACGTCGCAATCTGGAAAAGGAAAATGCCGGATCCTGAAAGCGTGAGGGCTCCGTTCAGATCGGCCGCGGCGTCGAACCGGTAAACCCCGGAGGTCAGGGTGCTGCCGCCAAGGTTGAGGTCCGTGAGATTGGCGGTGGGGGCAAGACCGCTCAGATACAAACAGGCGCTGGCGAGATCGGCCTCCGCGCGTGCGGCAGCCATGTCATTCAAATGAATTCCGCCGACCGCTATGCCGGGAGGAAACCCGACGACAGCGGTTCCCGGGTTGACGCCGATTTCGCCGTAGACAGCGCTGTTGCCGGCGTTCGTGATGGTGGTTCCGGCAAGGACGCCGAAATCGGAGGCCGAACCGAGGATAACATCCGCGCGGCAGTTAGCCGCAGCGGCGATCAGGACAAAACACGCAAGGACTTTTTTCATTTAGACAGCATTTGCAGGGAAGATGATCTTTGTGCTGCAGCTTACTGGCCAAATGAGTGAAGTAACTTACGCGTGTGCCGTGGCGCCGACCTCTTTGACCAGACTGGTGACGAACGATTTTGCGTCACCGAATAACATCAGCGTATTGGGCCGGTAGTAAAGTTCGTTGTCGATACCGGCGAAGCCTGCCGACATGCCGCGTTTGATGATCATGACGGTGCGGGCTTTGTAGGCGTCGAGAATCGGCATGCCCGCGATGGGACTGGTCGGATCGTTCTGCGCGGCGGGGTTGACGATGTCATTCGCGCCGACGATGAGAGCGACGTCGGTCATGCCCATGTCGGAGTTGATGTCCTCCATTTCGATGAGCTTGTCGTAGGGGACATCGGCTTCGGCGAGAAGCACATTCATGTGGCCGGGCATGCGGCCGGCGACGGGGTGGATGGCGAAGCGCACGTCGATGCCGCGCTTCGTGAGGGAATCGTAGAGTTCGCGGATCTTGTGCTGCGCCTGCGCGACGGCCATGCCGTAGCCGGGGATGATGACCACGGTGCGGGCGTCTTCCAGAATCGCGGCGGCTTCTTCGGGACTGGCGGAGCGCACCGGTTTGGCCTCGGTGGCCGCGGCGGAGGTCTGCAGTTGACCGAAGGCGCCGAACAAAACGTTCGTGAAGGACCGGTTCATGGCGCGGCACATGATGATGGAGAGAATCAGGCCGGAGGAGCCATCGAGCGCGCCCGCGATGATCAGAAGTTTGTTATCGAGCGCGAAGCCCATGGCGCTGGCGGAGAGGCCGGCGTAGGAGTTGAGCAGCGCGATGACGGTGGGCATGTCCGCGCCGCCGATGGGGATGATAAGTAACACGCCGAAGGTGAGCGCGAGCAGAACGAAAGCGGGGAACAGACCGGCCTGTTCGGGCCTCACCACAAGGGCGCCCGCGATGCCGATGGCAACGACGAACAGGATCAGGTTGACATAGTTCTGACCCTTGTAAGTGATGGGCCGCGACGGCAGGATTTCGTGGAGTTTGCCGAAGGCCATCAGGCTGGCCGTGAAGGTGAGAAAGCCGAGCAGGATTTCCACCGCCAGCGCCACCATGATGAAGCCGGAAGGATGGCGATGATAATACTCCGCCGTGCCAATCAGGGCGGACGCAAGCGCACCGCAGGCCTGGGAGATGGCCGTGCGCTGCGGGACGGCGGTCATCGGCATCAGCACCGCAAGCGGGACGCCGATGGCCGCGCCCAGAAGAAGCGCGACGATGATCCATTCGTAATTCACCACTTCATGGCGCAGCAGCGTGCCCACGACGGCGAGCAGCATGCCCACTTCGCCCGAAATCACGCCGCGGCGGGCGGTGGCGGGGGCACTCATCCACTTCAGAGCAAGGATGAAGAGCGCGGCGGCGACGAGATAGAGAGCCTGGAAGACGCTCATTTTTTCACCGGCTCCCGTTTTTTGAACATCTTCAGCATGCGGTCTGTAATGAGATAACCGCTGACGAGGTTGGTGGTAGCGGCGACCACCGCGATGAAACCGAGAATGCGCGAGAGCAGAGAGGCGTTGTCCTCACCGCTGATCAGGATGGCGCCGACGACCGAGATGGAGGCGATCGCGTTGGTCAGCGACATCAGCGGGGTGTGGAGCAGCGGTGAGACACGCCGGATCAACTCGAAGCCCAGGAAGGCCGCGAGCATAAAGACGTAGAGACCGAATTCGTAATTCATGATCTGGCCACCCTGGGGCCAAGAGCTTCCATGAGAGGAACAATGCGGGGCTGCACCACTTTTCCCTGATAGGTGACGAGTGACTCGTGGATAATCTCGTCTTCCATATTCAGAGATACGGCGCCGTCTTTGACGATCAGTTTGAGCAGGTTCACCACATTGGTGGCATACATCTGGCTGGAGTGATACGGCTTGCTGGAAGGCAGGTTGGTGGGGCCGATGATGGTCACACCGTGGTGCACCACGGTCTCGCCGGCACGCGTGAGTTCGCAGTTGCCGCCGCGCTCCGCCGCGATGTCCACGATGACGGAACCGGGGGCCATCGCTTCAGCCATCTCGGCGGTAACAAGGATGGGCGCCTTGCGGCCGGGGACGGCGGCGGTGGTGATCACGACGTCCTGCTCTTTCAGAACCACGGTGAGGAGTTCGCGCTGGCGTTTGTAGAACGCTTCGTCCATCGCTTTGGCGTAGCCGCCCTGGCCTTCCCCGCCCTGCGTGTCGAGATCGAGAACCACGAATTTGGCGCCCAGGCTCTCGATTTGTTCCTTCACGGCGGAACGCAGATCGTAAGCGGAGACGACGGCGCCGAGGCGGCGGGCGGTGGCGATGGCCTGGAGTCCGGCAACACCCGCGCCGAGGATGAGAACCTTGGCCGGTGTGATGGTGCCGGCGGCGGTCATCATCATGGGAAAGATTTTCGGCAGCGCGGAGGCGGCGAGCAGGACGGCCTCATAGCCGGCAATACTGGCCATGGAAGAGAGAGCGTCCATCGCCTGAGCGCGCGTGATGCGCGGCACCAATTCCATGGCGAAAAAGGAGACACCGGCTTCGGCGAGTTCCAGATTTTCATGGAGGGAGGTCAGCGGATCCCCGAACCCGATGAGGATCTGGCCGGGGCGCAGGAGGGCGAGATCGGAGCGGCCGTGATCGGGGTTGGCGCCGGGTGCCCGGGCCTGGACAATAATTCCGGCGGATGAGAAAACTTCGGAGCGGGAGGCGAGGCGGACGCCGCGGCGGGCGTATTCCTCGTCCGTGAAGCCGGCCTCGAGGCCGGCGGAATATTCAACGACGATCTCGAGCTTCGCCTTCGTTAAGGCCTCGCAGGCGCGGGGTGTGAGTGCTACCCGGCGCTCGCCCGGGAAGGTTTCACGAGGTACTCCGACAGTCGCAGTCATTTGTCTGTTTGATCAACCTGATAATATCCCCTGGCCTTTGCTGGGCCTGAAAACGGCGTCTCGGCTCTCGGCCGGGCAGTCGCGCGAAGGGGTTCGATAGAATAGCCGATTAAATCAGGGCCCTGTCCGCTCAATGGCTGGATCCTCCAAGGATGAGTGAATGAATCCGTCTGATGTCGGCAATCCGGACTACTTTCATAAAGTAGTGGACTGCCAATGGGCTTGTCCCGCACACACCAACGTGCCCGAATATATTCGGCTGATCGCACAGGGCAGATACACAGATGCCTATATGCTCAACCGGCAGTCGAATGTGTTCCCGGCGATTCTGGGCCGCACCTGCGACCGGCCTTGCGAACCGGCGTGCCGGCGGGGACGGCTCCCGTCTCCCACCGATAACGGCGCAATCGAAAAACCCGTGGCGATCTGCCGGCTGAAGCGCGTGGCGGCGGATCACCGGGGCGACATTTCCGCGCTGCTGCCGAAGGCGCCGGCGAAGAAGAACGGCAAGCGCGTGGCGTGCATCGGCGCCGGACCGGCTTCGCTGACGGTCGCCAACGACCTGATGCCGCATGGTTATTCGGTCACCATTTTTGAGAAATACGACAAGCCGGGCGGGCTGATGAGAACGAATATCCCGTCGTTCCGGCTGCCGGAGCAGGTGCTCGCGGACGAGACGGACGCCATTCTCAACATGGGCGTGGAGATCCGTTATAACTCTCCTGTTGAGAGTTTACGTTCGGTGCTGGATGAAGGTTACGACGCGGTCTTCGTGGGCAGCGGCGCGCCACGGGGCAAGGATCTGGAACTGCCCGGGCGGCGGGATACGGACCGCATCCATATCGGTATCGACTGGCTGGGGTCCCTGGCCTTCGGACACACGGATTCGATCGGCGAGAACGTGCTGATTATCGGCGTGGGCAATACGGCGATGGACTGCTGCCGGTCTTCGCGGCGGCTGGGCGGGAAGTCGGTGAAAGTCATGGCGCGGCGTCCGCGCGCGTTCTTCAAGGCGTCTCCGTGGGAACTGGAAGACGCGGAGGAAGAAGGCATCGACATCGTCATCAATCACGCGCCGAAGCGGTTCGTGATCGAGGACGGCAAGCTGACCGGCATGGAGTTCGACCGGCTGGAGTGGGATGCGGAGGCGAAGAAATCCACGATCATCGACACGGTGATTCTGCCGTGCGACGACGTGATTCTTGCCATCGGCCAGGACAATGCATTTCCGTGGGTGGAGCGCGATCTGGGCATCGAATTCGATAAGTGGGGCATGCCGGCGGTGGACGAGAAGACGTTCCAGTCGACGCGTCCGGGCGTGTTTTTCGGCGGCGACGCCGCGTGGGGACCCAAGAACATCATTTGGGCAGTGGAGCACGGGCACCAGGCGGCGATCTCGATCGACCATCACTGCCAGGGGATTCCGGTCACGGAGCGGCCCGCGCGCGGCATGAATCTGATCAGCCAGAAGATGGGGATCAGCGAGTGGAGTTATCACAACGACTACAATCCCGCGCATCGCCAGAAGATGAAGCACGTCGATCTGGTGCAGCGGTTTGAAGATCTGCACGTCGAGGTGGAACTGGGCTTCACCGCGGAACAGACGGCGCGGGAAGTGCAGCGCTGCCTGAACTGCGATATGGAAACGGCGTTCGTGGCGGCCAAGTGCATCGAGTGCGATGCCTGCATCGATATCTGCCCGCTTTCCTGCCTGACCATCGCGGCTGACGGACCGGAAGAACTGGTGAGGGCGAATCTGTCTGCCCCGGCGATTAATCCGGAACAGGAGTTGTTCGCGTCGAAACCGTTGCCGCAGACGGGAAGGCTGATGCTGAAGGACGAGGATTTGTGCGTCCATTGCGGCCTGTGCGCGGAACGCTGCCCGACGGCGGCGTGGGATATGCAGAAGTTCGAGTTACTGATTTCATATGCCGGTACACCGGCGCCGACAACATCATGCGCAGCCGCATAAACGATTTTGCAATTAAACTGGCGAACGTCAACGGGACGGGTTCCGCGAGCGCCAACGGCCTGATTATGCAGGCGATTTTCCGGATGGGCGTGCCCGTCAGCGGAAAGAATCTGTTCCCGTCGAATATTCAGGGACTGCCTACCTGGTATGAAATCCGGGTCAATCCGAAGGGTTATACGGCGCGCGCGCTCGATTATGACCTGATGATTGCGATGAATGCGCAGACTTACAAGCGGGACGTGCAGGAAGTGCGGTCCGGCGGCTATCTGCTGTATGACTCGAGCTGGCCGCTCGACGACGAACTGCTTCGCGACGATGTGAACTATATCGGCGTGCCGCTGGCGCGGATGTGTAACGAGAACTTCCGGGAGCCGCGCGAGCGCATTCTGATGAAGAACATCGCCACCGCCGGCGCGCTGATCGAGTTACTGAACATCGACGGCGCGGTGGTGGAGAAGCTGGTCGAAGAGAAGTACGGGCGCAAGAAGGCGCTGCGCGAATCGAACCAGAAGGCTCTGAAACTGGGCGCGGATTACGTTCGGGAACACTTTCAATGCCCGCTCGACTTCCATCTGGAAACGATGCAGGCGAACGACGACAAGATCCTGATCGACGGCAATACGGCGACGGCGCTGGGCTGCGTTTACGGCGGCGCGACGGTGGCTGCGTGGTATCCGATTACGCCGGCGACCTCCGTGATGGATGGTTTCAAGGAGTTCTGCGAGCAGTACCGCAAGGATCCCGAGACCGGCGCGAATAACTTCGCGATTCTGCAGGCGGAAGACGAGTTAGCGGCGATCGGCATGGTGATCGGCGCTTCGTGGAACGGCGCGCGGGCCTTTACTTCCACGGCGGGGCCGGGCGTCTCGCTGATGAATGAGTTACTCGGGCTGGCTTACTACGCGGAGATTCCGGCGGTGGTGATCGATGTGCAGCGCGTGGGCCCTTCGACGGGGATGCCGACGCGCACGCAGCAGGGCGATCTGCTGGAGTGCGCGTATGCGTCGCACGGGGACACGAAGCATATTCTGCTGATTCCGGCCAATCCTTCGGAATGTTTTGAATTCGCGCCGAAGTGCTTCGATCTGGCGGAGCGTTTTCAGACGCCGGTTTTCCTGATGTCCGATCTGGATATCGGAATGAACGACTGGGTGACGCCGAAGCTGCACTGGGACGATGCGTACCGGCCGGATCGCGGCAAGGTGCTGACGGCGGCGCAACTGGAAGAACTGCCGAAGTATTTCCGGTATCTGCCGCAGAACGGCAGCGCGGTGGCGGCGCGGACGCTGCCCGGGGTGCATTCGAAGGGCGCGTTCTTCACGCGCGGCTCGGGGCATAACAAGTTCGGCGGTTATACGGAAATTCCGGACGAGTATCAGGAAGTGATGGACCGGCTGCTGCTGAAACATAAAGAAGCGGCGGGTGCCGTGCCGGAGCCGGTTATTATCCGGCGGGAAGGCGCGCGGGTCGGCATGATTACGATCGGTGGCTGCGATCCGGCGGTGCGCGAGGCTCTGGACATTCTGGAAGACATGGGGAGGCCGATGGATTTCATGCGAATCCGGGCGTTCCCCTTTCATCAGAAAGTGGAAGAGTTTCTGGCCGAGCATGATTACTGCTATGTGGTGGAGCAGAACCGGGACGGACAGTTGTGTTCCATGCTGATTCTGGAGACGCCGGTCAGTAAAGACAAGATCCGGCCCGTGCTGATTTACAGCGGCTATCCGCTGAGCGCGAAAAATGTGCTGGACGTGATTACTTCGAAAGTGGAGGAACTCGATGCCATCTATCGTTAAACCGCTGGTCTCGCATCCCAGCCTGAGCCGCAATGAACTGGGACTGACGATCCGCGATTACGAAGGTTCAATGTCCACGTTGTGCGCGGGTTGCGGGCACGATTCCATCACGGCGGCGATCACGCGGGCGTTGTGGGAGCTTTCCACGCCGCCGCACATGCTGGCTAAGCTGAGCGGCATCGGTTGCTCGTCGAAGACGCCGACTTACTTTGTGGGCGGGGCGCACGGATTTAACTCGGCGCACGGACGCATGCCGGCGATCGCGACCGGCGCGAATGCGGCAAACCGGGAACTGACTTACCTGGGAGTTTCCGGGGACGGGGATTCGCTGTCGATCGGCATCGGGCACTTATGCCATGCGATGCGGCGGAATCTGAACATGCTGTATGTCATCGAGAACAACGGCGTGTACGGGTTGACGAAGGGGCAGTTTTCGGCTTCCTCCGATGTGGGCTCGAAGAGTAAGAAGGGTGAGGCAAATAAGATGTCGCCTATCGACCCGGTGCAACTGGCTCTGAGTCTGGGCGCGACGTTCGTGGCGCGGAGTTTTTCGGGCGATAAGCAGCAGTTAGTGCCGATTCTGAAGGCGGGACTTTCGCACCGCGGTTTCGCGATAGTCGATGTGATTTCGCCCTGCGTGACGTTCAACGATCACGAGGGCTCGACGAAGAGCTATAAGTACACGCGCGGGAAGCATCTGGTAGCCACGGAATCGGATTTCGTGCCGCCGTCGGGTGAGATTGTGGCGGAGATCGGGCAGGTGGGGCAGACGAACGTGACGATGCACGACGGCAGTGTGCTGCGGTTTACGCGCGTGCCGGAGAACTACGATGTATCGGATCGTCAGGCGGCACTGAAGTATCTGCGCGAGCACCAGGGCGAAGTGGTGACCGGGGTGTTATTCGTGGATGAGAGCGTGCCGGAAATGCACGAGATGAATAACACGCCGCAAGCGCCGCTGGGGAGTTTGCCGTTTGAGAAGTTGTGCCCGGGGTCGGGCGAACTGGCGAAGCTGATGGAAGATTTCCGTTAGGCGAAGATCGCTTCTGTCGGGAGGGCGATTCGGCCGTCGCTGGTGGCGATCATGAATTCCGCGGGATGCAGGGTGTTGTCCGGACCGCAGACGTACGCGATGCGGTCCGCGGGATCCACAATCCAGACGTTCGGCACGCCCATCCGGAAGTAGTCTTTGGCGACTTTGAGGGCGCGAGGAATCCGGTCCTCGGGTGACAGAACTTCGATGCAGAGATACGGCGGCGTGGTGAAGCGTTCTTCGTCGGGTTCGCGGTCGAGGAACGCGCAGACGTCGGGAACCCGGAAGCGGTCGGGGGCTACCTGGGTGCGTGTTTCCAGATACGCGAACACGGCCGGCATGTTGTTGAGAAGAATTGCCAGCCGAAGCAGCATTTTCCCGTGGGTTTTCCCGGCGCAATGCCGCTGCTCGGTGTAGCCGTCCACGTAGTCGACGTCAGGACGGTAACTGGTCTTCAGGTAATCTTCTACCGGGATTCGTACGGCTGGCACACCGCCATCATAAGCCGACGCGGAGTTCGACCCAACCGGGCAGGGCTGCGGGCTTGTTCTTCAGGAACACCACGCGCCGGGTTTTCGGGAACGGCAGGCCGGACTGGATCGCCTTGTTGTAGAACGGCAGCATGCCGAGCACTTTGCGCTGATCCGCTTCGTCCGCGCCGATAGCCGCCGACTTGCTGAGGAAGCCTGCGCCCCAGCCGATCGCGAGAAGGCAACCGCCGGCGGATTTCGCGGCGTCGAGTTTCTGTTGCAGATCCGCCACGGACGCGGCCAGCAGCGGGAGCGAAGCCCACTGCGCGTAGCGGGCGTGCAGTTCGAGTTGCTTCGCCGCGTATTGATTGGCCGCGTCGAAAAGCGTCTGGTGCGTGACCGGCTGGCTCCAGCGGAGCATTTGCCGGACTTCTTCGCGATTGAGGAAGGCGTTTTCACGCCAGTCGCCCTCGAAGGTGGTACCGGGCGCGGCCATCTCGGCGAAAGTCGGGGTCGCGTCGTCGGGGCGTTTGCCGTCCACCGCGCCGCGGCCGGTCTGCTTCCAGCCGAGAGAGAACTGGTCGGGGCCGCGCGCGATCAGGGTGGAAAGGCGCAGCAGGTAGACTTTGAAGGTTTCGCGCGACTGGCCGGCGGAATCGCCGATGGAGACGACGCGCATGCGGTCGGAACCGCCGGGTCCGGCGGCGTGACGTTCGAGGTCTTCGGCGGGCCGACGGGGCAGACGTTCTCCGGTCAGTTTGTCGGCCAGATCGTGAACGGCGCCGGGCTTCAGCCGGGAAAAGACGAAGGCCGTGCGCAGCGCGCCTTTGATGGCGGCGCCTGGGATAAACGGGCCGGACTGGCCGGTGGCGAAGGTCGGGATGCTAAGGCTTTCGACCGGAGCGCTGTTGAAGAACGGCGTATAGGAGGCGTCTTCGAAGGGGATGCGCCGGTCGGCATAGTTCTGCGCGAAGCCGCCCCAGGAGGCGAAATCGAGCCGGGTGGCCTTTTGCAGTTGTTGCAGGTAGCCTTCGAGGCGCGGGCCTTTGGAGAGCAGCTTGAAGATGCGGTGCTGGTTGAGAACGTTAACCTGATCGCGCCAGACCATGTAGTCGATGGGCGAGAGGCGATTGCCGTCGCCGACCAAGGTGGGCGTCAGGACTTTGAGCTGGTACTTCATTCGGGTACCTCGCCGGGGTTGTGGGGAGCGGTGGTTTCGTCGTGCTCGGCGGCGCCGGGCGACGCGGGTTCAGCGGGCGCGTCGGGTTCCGCAGGCGCGGCGGGTTCCGCAGGGGCTACTGGTTCTGCGGGCTCAGCGGCCGGTACGGCGGGTTCCGGTTGCGGGTCCGCAGCCGGGATTTCGGCCGGAGTGGTTTCCGGTTCCGCCGGCGGAGGTTCCGGTTGAGGCGGAGCGGGATCAATAAGGGTTTCGGATTCCGCAGCCGGCACATCGATCGGCGCATCTGGTTCCGTCACGAGCGCGGGGATTTCGGGTAGCGGATCGGGCTCCGTTGCAGGTGGTTCGACAACGGGTGTCTCCGGTTCGACCGGCGTCACTTCGGGCGTGGCAACGACGGCCGGCTCGGCTGCAGGGGCGACCGGTTGCCTGCTCACCGTCGGCGGCCGCAGAAGAATCTCGGCGGGCGCGGGCATCGCCAGCGCAAAACCCGCCCGATACACGGGATGCGGGAAGCCGTCCGGGGCGACGTCAACGGCACGGCCGCGCAGCGAATCGGCGGCGACCACGGAGCCTTCCTCCATCATGCGAACCTGCTTCTTCGCGCCGGCGCCGGCGGGGCTGTCGGTCCAGCCGCCTCGCACGGTCGCGGTGAACTCCCCGCGGGACCAGTCCACTACATCCTGCTCGTGCGGCGAAAAAAGCGAAAGCAGCCACCAGCATTTCTCCACACCGGTAGCCGCGAAGAGATGCGAGGCTTCCGCGAAATGCGGCTCACTGGCACGGCCCCAGCCACGGGAGCGCTCGCCGCCGAAGCCGGAATCGGCCAGCAGGCGCAAAGCCGCTTTGACGCGGGATTCCCAGACGGGATCGGAAACGGAAAACACGCCCCAGAGCCCGGCGTTCGGCGCGAACTCCAGGCAGGCGGTCTGAAAAGGCTCGGCAACGCCGGTAAGACGATCCACGGCGGCGGCGGAACGCATCGAGATGCGGAACGGCGCGCTGCCGCCCAGCGGCACCAGGCACTGGCTTTCGCCATCGACGCTCCAGCGCGACTCATCCACAACGCCGGTCTTCACAATTTCGAGCGGAATCAGCTTCGCGCCCTGCAGGTAGAGCCGGCCCGGGAGCGCCGGAGGCCACGCCGATTTGGGCGGCGTCACCAGGCGCGTCTTGCCCATGAACGGGAACAGCGAACTGAAACGGACGGCCGGGTCGCCGGTCGCCGCGGCGGTCGCTTCGAGCCACTCGGTCAGCCAGCCGAGCGCGCGCATGGCATGGGTGACAGCGGAATAGAGCGCGTCGCTGTGATAAATCACATCGACCCGTTCCCGGTCGCCCGCGCGATGCCCCACACGCCACGGGCCCGTGGGCCGCAGCTTGACTTCAATCAGACTCATTCAGCGGCTCTCTTGCGGCCGATCAGGCTGCGCCAATCAGGCTGTCGCCGGCTTCATTGACTTTGGCCTGAAGACCGGCGGAATCGGTTCCGGCCGCGATCTCGCGTTCGGCGGCACCGGAGGCATAGAACTCGCGCCCGCGCCAGAGGAGTTTCAGGTCGGCAAAGCGAACGCGGCCGCTGCCGCGCGAACCGCCGCCACCCAGGGTGTCGTCTTCCAGCAGCCGAAGGCCCTGCACAAGCAGGCCAGGCAGCACGGCGTCTTCCGGGCAAAGCACATCGAGCACCATGCGCACTTTGAAGCGCGCGCCGGCGGGGACGCGTTCGAGAGTGCGGGGATTGGCCTGGGACGTGATGCGATCGATGGCGTTCTCGCTCTTCACTTCCGTGAGTTCGTCATCCAGCGTTTCGCGCATCTGGGGCGTGATGCTTTCGGCGACCAGAGGCGCGTCGAAGACGCTGAGGCGCGCGGGGGTGGCGTGATTGCTGTCGAGGTCGCCGCCGCCCACCTTTTCCATGCGGCCCGGGCTGCGGCCGAACAGGATGCAGATCTCGTCGTCGGCCCGGTCGCTCTGGTGGATACGGACTTCCTGGCCTTTGCGCTTCGAAAGATAGACGAGTTCGGAGGGCACGGCGGCGCCGGTCGATTGCTCGAGCAGCGCGCGAATGCGACCGCGCAGCGAACTGCCGGGGACGTAGGGACGCCCGTGCGAATCCTTCACGACGGGGTTATCCGCGCCGCCGATTTCCAAAGAGCCTTTGCCCGCGCCGATGTGCAGGCCGGTCTCGCAGTGCAACTCGCCTTCGAGGATCAGTTTGCCGATCAGCTTCAATTCCGTTTGTGCAGTGTGAGCGCTCATTCGCGTCCTTCAGATCCTGATTATTCTATTCGTTATAAGCAACGATGGCTTCGAAGAGATCGCGGAAGCGTTCATAGCCCCGCGCATCGTTCTTGCGCGTCACCTGCAGCAACAGCCGCTCGAGCTGGTCGAGACTGCGCAGTCCGTGGCGCGCGATGGTGTAGGCCAGACGGGCGCGCAACATGACGAATTCGTGCTGGCGTTCGTTCTCCGGCGCGCGGGTGGCCCGGCGCACGGCGTTGTAGAGGCGGCGCAACTGGCTGCGCGTGCCGGAATCCATATCGCGCATGCGGCTGACGACGATGTGCGCCTGGTTGTCCAGGTACAGGCTGTCGCCGACGAGCTTTTCGAGTTCGATCTCGGGCGGTCCGTCGAAGCGGCGCTCGCCGCCGCGGTCTCCGCCACGATCGCCACCGGGCCGGCCTTCGCGACCACCACGATCACCGCCGCGGTCGCCACCACGATCACCCCCGGGACGCCCTTCGCGCCGTTCGCCGCCGGGACCACCGCTACCGGGTCCACCGGCGGGGCGGCCACCGGGCCGGGAGCCACCGCCGCCTTCGCGGGGCGGCCGATTTTCGCGATTTCCCTGTTGTTTCGCCTGCTCTTCAGCCATGTCTCTCTAATCCTCTGCGAGGCGCGCCCACTCGAGCGCCACCAAACCTTCCGGCCGCAATTTGAGCCGGCCCCTCTGACTGCGGCCGGCCATTTCTTTCATCAGATGGGAACGCAACTTCTGGAACTCGCGCTCTTTGCGATTCGCCACGCGGGCAAAGCGCCGCTGAAAACGGACGGCCCGCGCCATGAGGCGTTCCTGATCGGCCGGACCCGCGCCGGGCGTTTCCGCCTTCTTATACAGGTTACGCAACTGGCTAAGGAACTGCTTGCCGCCGCGGAATTCCTCGTTCAGCTGAACCACGGTGTCTTTGAGTTCCGCCGCCTCGTTCAGCTGCTTCCATTCGAGCACTTCGCCCAGCATGTAGAAGCAATCCTTATCGGACGCCTTAGCGATTTCGAGATCCCGAACGCTGTCCTGCCAGACGCGCGCGATAGCCGCGCCCGGGTCGGCCAGCGTGGTCGCCATGGTGATGCTCTTCGCTTCCCCGCCGGGCAGTTCCTTCAGGTTCTCTTCAGCGAAGACGGCGAAGACGCGCTGCAGTTCGCGGGCAAATCCGGGCAGGGCGTCCCAGGAGCCATAGACCGCGAAATCGGCGGTATCGGCGCGAAGGACGGTGACGCGCTGGAAGTAGTCGCCCTGGGAACAGAGCAGTTCGATCTCGCCCGCCAGAAACTGCTTGTACAGCATGGAAAGCTGGACATGCTCTTCCACGCTTTGGGCGCGGCGGATGCGGGTGCCGAAATCGTCGATCTCGCCGCGCAGCATGCCCCAGAGCTTTTCGCCTTTGGCGCGCTTGGCGAGTTCCTTCACCGATGCGATGGCGTCGCCGTTGCGCGCGGCGTGCCGGGTAAGCGAGATGTTTTCGAGACTGGCCTGACGGCCGAGATCCCAGCGATGTTGGCCGCCTTCGATGCCGAGCAGTGCCGGGAAATCCAGGCTGAAACCGATGCCGGTGGCGTCGCGCAGACCGCGCGGAATCGAATCGCCGGAGGGCGCGGGAACGAAAGGGTCGAAGAAGCCGGCCGCGGGGGCGTGCGTTTTTTGCGAAGCGCGCGTGCCGTCCTGCAGGCGCTTGCGGACGACTGTCCAGTCGCCCAGATTTTCCGTGGCACTCCAGGCGATGCGCACGACTCCGCCGGTAAAGCGTTCGAGCGCCTCGCTGACCTTGTCGAGAAACTCGCCGGCAGCCGCGGCGCGGGCGTTATCCGGAAGAATCACCAGAAATCTGCCGCCACCGGCCGAGCCCAGAAGCAGAGGAGGCAGTTGCAGTTCCGCGAGCAGAGCGCGCGGCAAGACGTCGCCCAGCAACGCCACCCACCAGAGGCGCGCTTCAAACGCACGATTATCTTTATCTGCCGGAGCGGAAAGGAGAAATTCATCCGCCCCCAGCAGTCTGCCCTGTAACAGGATCTGCGCTGACATGCGAGGTCTCTCGTTAGCCTAACACTAGTGCCACAACTCAACCGCCCGACGGACCGCGCGGGCAGCTGGCGGTCCGTGGGCGGCTACACCGGGACGTACTGGCGGAGAAAGCGCAGTCCCAGCCGAAAGCCGGTCTTGTAGCCGTCGTTGATGTCATTGCCGTTGACGTAGCCGGGGTGATAGGTGTCGTCTTCGTGCTCGATATTCATCGCGCCTGTGTAGCCTTTATCCATCAGCACCGTGAAGAACTTCGGCCAGTCGATCTGCCCCTGGCCGGGAATACGGTAACGCCACCATTGGGCGGGGCCGGGGGGATTGATGCCGGTCCGCTGCAACACCTGGTACCTGATTTCGGTGTCTTTGAGATGAACATCGAAGATTTTGTCGGACCAGTCGCGCGCGGCCTGGTAGGGGTCCATGAACTGGCGGACATAATGGGACGGGTCGAACTGCAGGCCGACGTACGGAGAGTTTCCGAAAGCCTTGAAGAGCGCTTCGTAGCCCATCGGACCGGTAGCGACGTTTGGTCCTTCGGGCCAGGGTTCCCAGACGAGGCGGACTTTGTACTTCTCGCAGAGCGGGAAATACTTCTCCTCGTAAACGCGGCGAATGTCGTCCACCTGCGCCTCGAGTTTCTTTGCGGGATCCTTACCGGACATCGTGCCGATATGGGGCACGCCCAGTTTGCCGGCGATCTCGATCACGCCGGCCGTATGGTCGTTGACCGCTTTACGCTTTGCGGGATCGGGATCGATGTGGTTGGCGGTCACGCCGAGCACGGAGCAGTAGAGCCCGGACTGGCGCACATCTTCCCGAATTTTCTCCAGTGAGGCGTCCGTGGCGACGCCGGGAGCAAGGTTACTTTTCGGTTGCGCCCAAAAGCCGATGCTGGTGAAACCTTCCTGTTTCATGAAGGCGACATTCGCTTCGGAATAATTCATCAGGCCGCCGACCTTCGGTTTCCACATGGAAGGTCGCTGCGCCTGGATTTGGGCCGCCGCGGCGAGCGCGCCGCCGACGGTCAGAAAACCTCTGCGTGTAGGGTTCATGAACGTGATGATTGTACCAACGAACTGGCGTTTGATTGCAGTGTTTTTTAACACATTGGACGCCTTCATGCGCAAGACTTTAGTGGTAAAAACGACGTACGAGATACTTTGTATATGAATGCCGATCCGCTCTTATTTCGCACGATCGAACCGGCTGGCAGGTCATGGGCCCGGTGGCTTACCAGCCTGATCATTCATGCACTTGCGGTTGCCTTACTGATCTACTTACCCTACTCCCTCACGCGCGCAGTTGTGCCCATTCGGAGGACTCCGGAAACCATCAGCTTAGTGGCGCCTGTGAAGCTTCCGCCGCCGCCTCCGATCCGGCAGGTAAGGACTCCGATTCGACCGGTATCAAGACTTGCACCGGTAATTCCTACAAATGTTCCGCGTCCGGTGGCGCATTTCGAACTTCCCCCTGTTCCTGTTCCGGTAAAAACCGTGCGGCAGCCCGAGCCCGTAGCGGTGGAGGCGCCCCGCGTGGAGGCACCGGCCATTCCCGTGGCGCGGCAGGAGATACCAGTTGCCGCGTTGCCGGCGGCGAGGCCGGAACCGGTGGTCCGAACCGGCCTTTTCGAGGGTTCCGGTAAATCCTCGTCGGTGGACTCCACTTCTAAGACGGTGAAGGTGGGCGGGTTTGCCGCGGGAGTACCCGAGGGCCCGACCGGCACCGGCGGGAAGGGTATGGCGGTCAGAACAGGTGGCTTTGGCGACGCTTCGGGCGTTCCGAACGGCTCGGGTACGGGGCCTGCCGGGAAACCTGTCGCGAGGGCCGGCGGTTTCGATTTGCCCACCGCCGCGGCGCATGCGGAGGGGAAAACCGCGGCGCGCACGGAAACCCCGGT
Organism: uncultured Acidobacteriia bacterium; assembly: GCA_903851195.1. Classification (GTDB taxonomy): domain Bacteria; phylum Acidobacteriota; class Terriglobia; order Bryobacterales; family Bryobacteraceae; genus BOG-234. Next base: position 60,529 of record CAINNJ010000055.1, on the reverse strand, counting down.
CGAGATCCTCTGGAAGCCGAAACCGCTCTATACGGACGAAGCGCGCGGCCGGTCGGTGGAAGGCGAGGTTATTCTGGACGTGGTCTTCTACGCGAGTGGAAAGGTCGAAGTGATGCGGGTAGTTCGTGGTCTGGGTTTCGGCCTGGACGAATCGGCTCGGGCCGCAGCGGCGAAAATTCGCTTTCGTCCGGGGTTGCGTGACGGCAACCCGGTGGATACCCGCGGCATTGTCCATATTTTGTTTCAGCTTTCCTGAGGGCTACTTATGAAAAGAAAGTTTTGTTTTCCCGGCAGGCTTTTCGCGGTATCGATCCTGCTTACCGTTCCGGGTATTGACGCGCAGCCGCGCCCGTCCTCCGGCGGCAGTTTCGAGGAAGTAATCGACCGTGTGATCGCCAAAGAAAACGCGTTGATGGGGCTACTCAGGAGTTCGCATCCGGTTGCCGAAACGTATATTCAGGATCTGGAAAAAGACTCAGATTTTGGAACCGTTCCGAAATCCGATCACTATTTTCTGGGCAAGCTGGATTTTTCCAACGGCGTTGCGGAGAAGTCATTTTTGCCCAAGTCGGGCTGGATGCCCCGGGGGATTCCGGTGATCAGCCCGATGTTTGCCATGCGTTTCTTTCCGGAAGGCTTCGCGCAGATGATCCTGATCGATGGCGGGGCGTTCGATCGTGGTCATTATGAGTTCGAGTTCGTTCGCCGGGAATATCTGGGCGACGTGCGGACTTACGTGGTCAGCGTAAAGCCGCGCGAAGGTGCGGGCCGAGGGAGGTTTCTCGGCAATATCTGGATCGAAGACAAGGGCTTTCACATCGTTCGCTCCAACGGGACTTACTCGGGAGGCACCAATGCCCGGGCCTATCTTCATTTCGACAGCTGGCGCGTCAATGCCGGGCCCGACCTCTGGCTGCCGGCGGAAGTTTACACGGAGGAAGCCGCGCTCGGCTACGCCATGAATCTTCGCAAAGTCCGGTTCAAGGCCGTAACGCGGCTCTGGGGCTATTCGACGCCCGCGGAACGGAAGAATGCAGAGTTCACCAACATGACTTTCGAGCAGGCCAAAGACAGCAGCGACACGGCGGCGGACAACTCTCCGGTGGAAAGCCGGCGGGCGTGGGAGCACGAGGCCGAAAACAATGTGCTGGACCGCATGGAAAAAGCCGGGATGATGGCGCGGCAGGGCGGGCTCGACAAGATTCTGGACACGGTGGTGAACAATCTGGTGGTGACGAACCAGTTGCGGATCTCGCCGGCAGTCCGCACGCGGGCACTGCTGACGACGCCGCTTGAGACGTTCACGGTAGGTCACACCATTGTGATCAGCCGGGGTTTGCTGGATACGCTGCCGGACGAGGCTTCGCTTGCTGCGATACTGGCTCACGAACTGGCGCACATCGCGCTGGGACACGATACGGACTCGGAGTACGCGTTCTCCGACCGCGTGCTTTTCGACGATGAGCAGACGCTGGCGAAATTCCGCATGGCGCGGCCCCAAAAAGAAGAGGACGCGGCCAATGAGGAGGCCGTTCGCCTGCTGATGGCGTCGCCCTACAAAGACGGGCTTGGCAAGGCGGGACTCTTTCTGAAAGCGCTGAGTACGGAGGCAAACCGATTGCCGTGCCTGATCAAGCCTTTGTTCGGCAGCCGGATCGCCGGCGAGGGGAAGAACGCCGGGGCCGATAACGTTCTCCGGATGGCCGCTTTGCTGGAAAAGGCGCCGCAACTGCAGGCCACGCGAACGGATCAGGTTGCCGCGTTGCCGCTGGGATCGAGAACCAGGCTCGATCCGTGGATGGACGATCTGGAAATGGCCCGGACCCGCAGCGTCCCGCTGCTCTCGGCGCGAGAGAAGATGCCGTTCGAACTGGCGCCGGTTTATATCCATCTGACCTACCGGGATGCGGGCGCGGCGGAGGGCAGTCAGAACGCGGCGGCGCCGAACGGCCAGGAAGGTCAGGCGACAGCGAACCCGGCCAGCGAGTCTTCCGACCCTCTGGCGCCGAAGAAACCCGTTCACTAAGATTCGGCGGTCGCGGAAGCCGGCCGTCACTTTCCTCTCGGTTGTGGAGAGGCGGACAGGCGGCTTCCGCGCTCCGGAAGTTTCCTGCCGCCCTTAATTTGGTATTCTTGATAGAGAATACGGAGATTCTGTTTTGACCCACCCCGAAACTTCAGTTGCCGTCGAAGTGCGCGACGAATTCAATCAGCAGCACGATCAGACCGTCCGCGCGGAGATTGAAGCCTTCCGCAACAAAGCCGCCGAATTCCTTGCCGGGACGATTACCGACGATGATTTCCGGCCATATCGGCTGCGTTTTGGCTGCTACGGACAGCGGCAGCCCGGCGTGCAGATGATGCGCACCAAAGTCCCCGGGGGCATGCTGACAGCGGCCCAGATGGAACGGCTGGCCGACGTCTCCGATTTTTGCGCGGCCGGCAAGGGCCACCTCACCACGCGCCAGAATATGCAGTTCCACTTCGTGCCGCTCGAGAAGTTCGCGGATGCGATGCATATGCTGCACGACGTGGGAATGACCTCGCGCGAAGCCTGCTATAACACCGTCCGTAACGTGACGGCGTGTCCCTATGCGGGTCTGACACGGCACGAAGTTTTCGACGTGCGGCCTTACTCGCAGCGCGTGGCGTATGCGTTTCTGCGCAAGAGTCTGACCGACAGCATGCCGCGCAAGTTCAAGATTGCGTTCGATGGCTGCACGAATTCCGACTGCACGATCGCGGCAATCCACGACGTTGGCGCGAAGGCGGTGATTCGCGATGGCGAGCGCGGCTTCCGGGTGGTGGTGGGCGGTGGTCTGGGTCCTCTGCCGGTCGAGGCGAAGGTGCTCGATGAGTTCCTGCCGGCCGAGCGTATCGTGAACCGGATTGAAGCGGTGCTGCGCGTGTTCAATCAGTACGGCAACCGCAAGAACCGCAACATGGCGCGGCTGAAGTTCGTGATGCGCGAGCGCGGTTTCGACTGGCTGAAAGAGGCCATCGACAAAGAGTACGCGGACATTCTGGCGAACGGCGGCATTCCGACTCCGGAAACCGTGCCGGAGGGTTTTGGCGGGCATCTCAGCCAGCCGTTGCCTCTGGGCGACGGAGCGCAGTTGCCGGTCGTGAACAACGGTTCCTCGGGCGACCCGGCGTTCGATCGCTGGCTCGAATCGAGCGTCGAAGAACAGAAGCAAACCGGCTACGCAATGGCCACGGTCAAGATTCAGCAGGGCAACATGACCAGTTCGCAGATGCGCGGGATCGCAAAGATCGCTCGGGAAGCGGGCGATGGCTGCCTGCGGGTCAGCGTGGAACAGAACCTGGTGCTGGGCTTTATCCAGCTGGCGTCTCTGCCGCGCGTGTATGCGGCGCTGAAAGCGATCGGCCTGGGCGATGAAGGCGCACGCGAGATTCAGGATGTGGTGACCTGCCCGGGCGCTTATTCGTGCAATCTGGCGCTGACGAAATCGATGAACCTGGGCTACGCGTGCGAGGATGCGGTGAAGGGTTATGACGACCCGCTGCTGCGCAATCTGCAGATCAACATCAGCGGTTGCCCGAACTCCTGCGGACAGCACTGGACAGCGGAAATCGGCTTCTATGGCAACGCCCGCAAGATCGACGGCAAAGAAGTGCCGCACTACCAGATGCTGCTGGGCGGCGGGTATGACGAGCAGGGGGTGATGCGTTTCGGGCTGCAGGTGATGAGCCTGCCGGCGCGCCACGCCACCATCGCGATGACCCGGGTGCTGGATCATTACAAGCAGAACCATCAGGACGGCGAAACGTTTCGGGGCTACGTGCTGCGGAACAAGGTGGAGTTCTTCAAGAAGGAACTCCTGGCCGATCTGGCGAAGCCCTCGCCCTCCGATCCGGAGATGTTTAAGGACTGGGGCGACGACGAGAACTTCTCGCTGCAGCTCGGCCGCGGCGAGTGCGCCGCGTAAACCGGAACGCCGGCGAACAACGAACCCACTCCGACGATGTATGCTGGCGGAATGACTGCTGAACAAGCGAAATTTCTGCTCGACCACAATCTCGGTATCCTGCGTCAGGAGATTGCGACTACGGCGAAGGTTCTGGCCGCCGCGCCAAACGCCAACCTGGACTACCGGCCCTCGGAACGCTGTATGCCGGCGGGGAAACTGCTGTGGCATATTGCGTCGGCCGACGTGATGTTCCTCCAGGGCATTCTGAGCGGGGCTTTTGGCAAGGGCCCGGAGAAACCGGAGACCGTGACGACCCCGGAGGAGATCTCCGCGTGGTACCTGACCAATATGAATGCGGCCATTGAGAAGATTGCCGCCTTTACACCCGAGGAAGCGGTGCGGACTCTGGACTTTTTCGGCATTTCACAGATGCCGGCGGTCGATTTCGTTGGTTTCGCGATGGGACATACCATTCACCATCGCGGGCAGTTGTCTTCTTATATCCGTCCGATGGGCGGCAAGGTTCCGTCCATTTACGGCCCGAGCGCGGACGACAACCCGTTCGCCGCGGCGTAGTTCCGCACGCGCATCGACAGCAAAAAAGGGACCGGCGAGATTGCTCTCGCCAGTCCCTTTTTTCGTTATCCCGGTTCTTTACTTTACGCTTGCAATCGTGATGGTGTCGCCCTTCAGGTCGCCCGTTACGGTAACGTTCTCACCGGCATGACTGGTGATTTTATCCTGATTGGCGATCTTGTAAATGGTGCCGTCTTCGGTCACCAGAACCGCGGGAGATCCGCCATCGATGCATTTCTTCGCGCATTGCGCGTTCTGCTTCATGGCGGGTTTGGTGGAGCAGGCAGTGTCTTCGACGAAACCTTTGAAATCCGCCGCGAGCGCGGATACCGAAAGTCCCAGAATCAGAGTAATTCCCAGCGTGACAGACTTCATGGAGTCTCCTCAGCAATCACTATAACGCCGCCGGAGACTGTTCTTATTCGGTCGCACAGCGCCGGGTGGATGAAACGGTACGGTGCCAATCAGCGGGTGAGACCGTTGCGGAACAGGTGAAGTAGTTCAATCACGAGGATCGCCACCACCATCACTTCGAGAATGAAAGACCGCGTCTGGTGGAAGCCGCCGACCATGAACTCATACAGGTCGCCCGCGATGCGCAGCTTACGTTCCACGAGAGCCCGGTAGTCCGTGACACCGACCCTGGCGGCGGCCACGCGGTAGGCGCGGGCGTAGAACATGTCGCTGAGAAATTTAATGGCGGTATCGGTGCGTTCGGTCAGCTCGGTGACGTCGAGCCGCATGGCGTTCAGGCGCTCCGCCTTGCCGGCCATGGTCCAGTGCTGCATGAGTCCGCCTTTGTGCTCCAGCAGCTTGTAGACATTGGCCAGGACGCCGGTGAGCAGTTCATCGTAATGGCGGAATTCGAGCAACTGCGCATTGGCGTATTCGAGTAGCTGCAGTGTCGGAATGGCGCCTTCGATGGTGTCGTACACGAAAGCGGCGACCCAGCCGACCACGAGCAGATCGTCGGGATAGTAGGACATGCCCGATTGCAGCGCTTCGGCGCGCTCGGAAGGCGAGAGTTCCTGCGAATCGCCGCGGATGAGTTGGGCGATGCGGCTTCCGTGCTCGGCGAGCAGTTGGCTGGCGAGCAGAGGGTTCCCGCACTCATCGAGCGCTTCCTGCAGGTGGATCACGTAGTAATCCTCGCTCAGGCGGCGCTGGTACGGCTGGACCAGAGATTCGGCGGCGCGCTGCAGGTGGGTGCGCAGCAGGTCGGTGGTGCAGGCTTCAATTTCAGGCGCCGCGATCCAGCGGCTGGAAAGGCGGACGAGGTCGTCCCAGCCGGTCGCGAAATCGAGTTCCAGTTCAATGCTGATGACGCCGTAGTCGAAGTACTTGATGCAGACGCGGAAGGCTTCGCCGGTCTGCAGGCGGGACGGTTCCGGATACTCGACCACGGGTTCGCGCTCGAAACGGACATATTCGGGCGCCGGGTGTTCAAATCTGGGCTGACGGGGAGTCGGCGGAGAGCCGAGCGTGCGGCGAAGCCGATCGAGATCGATCCGCTCCGCCACGTCGTAGAGAACGAAAACCCGGAACGAGCCCCGCAGCACGTCAGCTGGGCGAGACGACGGCCGTCTCGAGCCGCGTCTTCAGGCGGTGCAGATCGCCGTGAATTTGTGTGGAGGGATCGGCGCCAAACATCCGCGCGACCCACGCGCCGACGGCGCCGGCAGGCGGATTGTACTGGAGTTCCACGGTCACTTCCGTGCCTCCGCCGGGCGCGTCATGGAAATGCACGGAGCCTGCGCTGTCCACATCGGAACCGGGCAGGGAGCGCCATGCGATGAGTTCGTTCTCAATATCGTTAATGATATCCGCATCCCACTCAACCTTGCTACCTCCCGGTCCCCTGGCCACCCAGTGGGAACGCTGATCGCCGCGTACGGGCTGCACCGTTTCCACATGCTCCATGAAAGCGGCGAGGTTGGACAGCTTTCTCCAGAACCTGTAAACCTCCGCGCGGGGACGTTCGATAACGATCTTCTCATCCACGCGCACGCCGAGTTCGTACGGGACGGATACATTCCTGCCCTCATTCTCAGCCGTGCGGACGCCAAAGGTCTGGTACGTGTAACAGAAGCCGGTAATGCCGCGGCGCAGAAAGCCGATGCCCAGGAAGGCGAGGGCGGCGCCGGCCCAGCTTTTGCGAAGTCCGTAATACACGAGCAGGCTGCCCAACATGACGGAAGCCCCGCGCTCGACTTGACCGACGTTGGGCGAGGTGAAATTATGGCGAATCGTTTCCATGCAGTTGTCCTTTCAGCGTCTTTCGGTCAGCTTTCTTTCGGCAAGCTCTCTTCGATTTCGTTGGCAAGCATTTCGACGGGTGTTTCCCTGCTGAGCTGGGCGAGTTCCCGGTCCAGACGCTTATCGCGAACGCCGACCTGTTCGCCGATCAGGCGGAGCATTTGCAGCACCATAGTCATCTCTTTTTCGGCCAGGAGGTTGATCTGCAAGTCCAGATGGGCCCGGGAGTCGGCGCGCTTGCTCATGCGGTTCTGCTTCATCAGGACGAAGGTGGAAAGGAAGATGGCCTCCAGCGAGACGATCATGCTCAGCAGGAGGAAGGGAAACGGATCGAAAGCCGGAATGAACGTGAGAATCCTGAGATTGATCAGAATCCACAGCGTATAAAAAAGAACATGGAAGATCACGAAGGACATACTGCCGGAAAAAGAACCAATCACGTCGGCAAGACGCTCATTGATCTTCCGGTTATTCAGATACTTCTCTTCCATGCGGGCAATCAGACGGATATTTTCGCGAATCGCCTCGCAGGTCGCACTCTCCTGCTTATCCAGGTCCAGATACGGTGATTTGTGATGTGCCTCTCTCATCAGAGCGGCACATGCACGTGAAGGGCAATCCTAAGGAGTTTTCGGTTTGGCCGTTGCGTCGGCCGCCAGCAACGTCGACAAAACCCGGGCATGTGGACCTGCCGGCAGCAGCATCAGCTTTCCGCCGCTGGCCATGATTCTCTGCGTTTCCAGGATCTGGAACAGCGCCTCGCTGACCTCCGGCACACTGGCGACGTCCTGAAAAACGCGCCGCAGCGTGGCGGGGCGAATCACCGCCGCGCGGGCCAGTTCCACGGCGGCTTCGCGTTCGGCGGAACTGGTGATGACGCTGACCTGGTTGGCGCCCGCCTGACGAATCGCCGAGGTCACCTGGCGCAGCCGGTTGACCACTTTTTCCTCGATCTGGCGGATCATGCCGAGATCGCGGAAATGCACTTTGCGGATGTAGACGGAACCGATCCGGTAACCCCAGGCCTGCGATTTCGCGGACACTTCCGTGCGCACCGCCTGGCTCATCTCATGGCGGGTTTCCAGCATCTCCGCCAACGGCATGTTGCTGAGACAGCGAACGGTCGAGTTGCTGACGTTGGCCCGCAGAGAGCCGCGCGGGTCCGTGTTCCGGAACAGATAGGCGACCGGATCGCTGATCCACATCTCATACCAGATGCCGATTCCCATGGGCGCGCCTTCTTCGGAGTTCACGGCCTCGCTGCGCAGATACTCCTGATCGAGGCGCAGGTCGAGCACATGGCACTTTCCCAACATGTTGACGATGAGGGCGCGTAGGCCCAGGCGCAGCGGCAGAACGTGCAGGCCGGGCTCATCGAGCACTCCCAGGACCTTGCCGAAGAGGACGTAGACGCGGCAGGTTCCTTCCTGCACGGTGGCGAAGACGCCGAAAAAGCGCGCCAGGCCGATGAGCAGCATCTCCACGAAGAAGCCGCCCAGAAAGACAAACAAGGCGGTGCTCAGAAAGGTTCTCACCGGCTCACCTCCAGATAGATTTGTTGGGCCTTGTCGAGCAGGGCCATGCGCACGTTGCGGAGATAGGACGCGAGCACAGCCGGTCCGGCCTTATAAAGTTCGAGGAGTTCCTGCGCCAGTGACTGGATGGGCGCCATTTCGGCCTGCGCGCGGAGGGTTTCGATTTCGACGGCACGCCGGGACTGCACGATCTTCTGATCCGCCGAAGCCTGCGCCAGACTGATGTCGCTCGAGACCTGGTTGTGCGCGGTGTTGATGGCAGCGAGGGCGGATTCCACTTCCGGGGGAGGGTCGATGGCAGTGATCAGGGAGGCGTCGAAGACCACGCCGTAACGGGCGGGGGCGGAGCGGCATTCGTTATCGACGTACTCGTTCAGATCGCGCAGATTCTTGCGCAGATCGTTGATGGAGACGCCGATCATTTCACTGCCCGCGACGTTGCCGGGGACGGCGCCGGCTGCCGGCAGCGTCAGGGGATCGGGCTTCGCCTCAAAATTCGCGATGCGTTGCCGCAGCACGGAAACGAAGTAACCGAGCACGTGCACGAACGGCTTCTTGATGCCGAAAAGAAAGGCGTAGAGATTGCTTTCGCTCACGCGATAGCGGATCTGTCCGGTCAGGCCGGTGTTTAGCTGGTCTTTCGTGACGGCTTCGAGGCGGGTGCCTCCCTGGTTGGCTTCGCGGTCCTCCAGATCGAGGGCCATATTCACCGTCATGGTGGCGATGGAAACTTTGTGGATGTTCTCCCACGGCATCTTAAAGTAGGGCCCGCCGGGCTGGATCACGCGGACCTGTGGGTAACGGTATCGCTCGCGTTCTTCGGGCCGCAGATGCTCGGCAATGGGATCGTCGAGGGTCGTCTTCCCCTCGGCAACGCGTTCCGCACGCCCGAAACTGGTCTTCACGGCGCGCTCGTTCTGGTCGACGGTGTACACCCCGAGCAGAACCACGCGGACAAACAGCCAGGCGAGACCGCCCAGCAGCACTCCGGCAACAATTTCCATATCCATCTCAGTGTAGGCGCAAACCGGAATGCCGCCGACGCGCTAGACTGGCTAGATTCCTGAGGAGTGCTCCTGTGAGACTTTCCGCCGGCTTTCTTTTCCTTTCCGCATCCTTCGCCTTCGCCCAGCCCGCCGCGCTGCATCTGCTGCAGCGTCCGGCGATGAACAAAGATCTGATCGTTTTTACTTACGCCAGCGATTTGTGGAGTGTGCCGCGGCAGGGAGGCATGGCGCAGCGGCTCACGTCCGGAACAGGTTTCGAGACCGACGCGGCTTTCTCGCCCGACGGGAACACCATCGCGTTTTCGGGCGAATACGACGGCAATACGGACGTTTTTACCGTGCCTGTGTCGGGCGGAATTCCGAAGCGCATCACGTATCATCCCGACGCCGATCGCGTGGTGGGCTGGACGCACGACGGTAAGCGGATTCTGTTTCGTTCGAACCGCGAGAGCCAGTCGCGCTACACGGAGCTGTTCACGGTGGCGGCGGAGGGCGGCCTGGCGGCTTCCCTGCCCTTGCCAATGGCCTGCACGGGCGCCTATTCGCCGGACGGGAAACGAATGGTGTACGCGCCGCTGGATGGCGGGCAGTTCGCGCCCGGTTTCAGCAACTTCGTGGCGTGGAAGCGGTATCGCGGGGGCGAGGCCAGCTATCTGTGGATCGTGAACCTGGCCGATCTCACCACGGTGAAGGTTCCGCGCACGGATTCCAACGATATTAATCCCATGTGGATCGGCGGCAAGGTCTATTTCCTTTCCGACCGCGACGGCCCGATGACGCTGTTCGAGTACGACCCCGCGTCGAAACAGGTGAAGAAGCTGATTCCGAACAACGGGACCGGGACCGTGCGCGATATCGTGTCGGCGAGCGCGGGGCCGGGCGGTATCGTTTATGAGCAGTTCGGGCAGATTCATATCTTCGACATCGCGACCGGCAAGGAACACGCCGTTCCGGTGCAGATTACGGCGGACCTTTCCGAAGTGCGGCCTCGGTTCCAGAATGTGGCGAGCCAGATTCAGAACGCGAAGATTTCTCCCACCGGCATGCGGGCCGTGTTCGAAGCGCATGGCGAGATCTTTACCGCGCCGGCGGAAAAGGGCGATCTGCGGGATCTGACACATACGCCAGGAGTGATGGAACGCGCGCCGGCATGGTCCCCGGACGGGCGGTCGATCGCCTACTTTTCCGACGAAGCCGGTGAGTACGCGCTGCACATCAAAGGGCAGAACGGCGACGGCGAGACGAAGAAGATCCCGCTGGCCGGGAAAGCCGCGTACTACTTCAGCCCGAAGTGGTCGCCCGACAGCAGGCGGATCGCGTTCCACGACAATCAGCTGAACATCTGGGAAGTGGAGATTGCGGCCGGCAAGCTCACGCATGTGGATACCGATTACTTCCATGAAGCCAGCCGGGAATTCAACTGGTCCGGCGATTCGAAGTGGCTGGCCTTTTCGCGGTCCCTGCCGAACCGGCTGCACGCGGTGTTCGTGTACTCGCTGGAGGACGGCAAGACGCACCAGATCACGGACGGCATGAGCGACGCGCGGCGGCCGGCCTTCGATCGCGACGGGCAGTATCTGTACTTCACGGCGAGCACGAATTTTGGCCCCACGTCGAGCGGTCTGGATATGACCAGCGACGAGCACGAGGTGACCAGCAGCGTGTACCTGGCGGTATTGCCAAACAATGTGGCGTCACCGCTCGCGCCGGAGTCCGATGACGAGAAAGCGCCGGGCGAGGCGGCGGACGCAGAGTCCGGCGGCGGGCGCGGCGGACGTGGTGGCGGGGCTCGGCCGGAAGCGCCGCCTAAGCCGGTCCGGATCGATTTCGAGAAGATTGCCCAGCGAATTGTCGCGTTGCCGCTGCCCGCGCGCAACTATGGCGGGCTCGCGACGGGACGGGCGGGCATCGTGTTTGTCACCGAAGCGGGTTCGGGCGGCGGGCGCGGCGGTGGCGGGGGCGCGACGCTGGTGCGCTTCGATCTGAAGACCCGCAAAACGGAAACGCTGGCGACCGGAGTCGCGGCCTTCGATCTTTCCGCCAACGGCGACAGGATGCTGCTGAGAATGGGCGGGGGCGCGGGTGGACGGGGCGGCCGGGGCGGTGCGGCGACGCCGCCGCCGTTCGTCATCGTGTCCTCGTCCGCGCCGGTCAAGCCGGGTGAGGGCGCGCTGAAACTCACGGAAGTGGAGGCGCTGGTGGATCCCGTGGCCGAGTGGAAGCAGATGTACCACGAAGTCTGGCGCATCGAGCGCAGCTATTTCTACGACCCGAACCTGCATGGCGTGAACGTGGCGGATCAGGAAAAGGCGTATGAGAAGTATCTGGACTCGCTGTCCTCGCGCGCCGATCTCAATTACATCTTCCACGACATGCTGAGCGAGATGACCGTCGGACATCTGCGCGGCGGCGGGGGCAACATTCCGACCGCGCGCGCCATTCCGGGCGGCCTGCTCGGCGCGGACTACGAGATTGTGAACAACCGCTATCGCATCCGGCGGATTTACACGGGCGAGAACTGGAATCCGGAGTTGCAGGCGCCTTTGGCCGCGCCGGGTTTGAACGTGAATGCCGGAGATTTCCTGCTGGCGGTGAACGGGCAGGAACTGACCGGGAAGGACGACCTTTCGAGCCTTCTTGAAAACACGGCCGGCAAGCATGTGGTGCTGCGGGTCGCAAGCGACGCGGCGGGCGCGGGAAAGCGGGAAGTGACCGTGGTGCCGGTGGCGAACGAACTCCAGTTGCGGCATCAGGCGTGGGTGGAAGACAACCGGCGGCTGGTGGATAAGCTGAGCGGCGGCAAACTGGCCTATGTTTATATGCCGGACACCGGGCAGGGCGGCCTCACCAGTTTCACCGCTACTACTTCGCGCAGACGGACAAACAGGGTCTGGTGCTGGACGAGCGGTTCAACAGCGGCGGCCAGGTGGCGGATTATGTGATCGAAGTGCTGAACCGGCAGCTGTTTGGATGGTGGAGTCCCCGGTATGGGGCGATCTACCGCTCGCCCGCGGCGGCGATTCTGGGTCCGAAGGTGATGGTGATCAACGAGATGGCGGGGTCGGGCGGAGATGCCATGCCGTGGATGTTCCGGTCCACGAAGACGGGCACGCTGGTCGGCAAGAGAACGTGGGGCGGGCTGGTGGGAATCGGGCAGTATCCGACGCTGATGGACGGCGGGACGGTGACGGCGCCGGATTTCGGCTTCTTCAATCCGAAGAACGAGTGGGATGTGGAGAATAAGGGTGTCGCGCCGGACGTGGAGATCGAGATGGACCCGAAGCTGGTGTCCGAAGGACATGATCCGCAACTGGAACGAGCGGTGACGATTGCCCTGCAGCAGTTAAAGGAACATCCGGTGGTGGAACCGACGCGTCCGGAGTTCCCGAACTACCAGCGGACGGCACAGCCGGCGGCGGGCGGATCGGGACGAAAGGCCGCGGAGTTCCGGTGATCGGGACAGGGCCGGGTGCCGCAATGGTACGGGATACGGCAACGTACTTGTGGCTTCGACGTGTGGACGGTAGAATTTGCTTTACCAATTGAAGCGTCTATAATTGGAGCTATGAGTCGCCAACTGAACGGTTTCCTGCGGGGGTTCGGCAGCGTGTTTACGCTTTCCGGACAGCGCGGTGAAATCCAATTCTTCCACGCAGGTAAGAATTTGGCAGAAACTACGGTCGAAGAAGGTATTCGGGCCGATTGGGGAGTCGTGGGCAAGGGTCTATTTGACGCAATGGGGCAAATAGATGTCGAGCTCACCGAACGAACCGCAAAGAGCCACTAATCAGCCGCCCGGGAAAGTGCCTGCCGGTTTGCAATCGGCCTGCGGGCGTACAACCACTCTCACCGCTACTGCTTTTAGCGGCCCTGTCCCTTCCCCACGCTTGCTGGCGGGCTACGAGGAAATCCAGCCCGGTTTAGCGGATCGCATCTTTCGCATGACCGAAGCCGAGGCCGCGCATCGTCACAACCTTGAGATCCGGATCGTCCAGGCCCGGATCGATCAAAGCAGAGAACAATTCAAAGAAGCCAGGCGCGGCCAGATCTGCGCGGTGGCGATCACTTTCGCCAGCCTGGGGGCGGGTTTGTGCGCGGCGCTCAAAGGCCACGACGTAACGGGCGGCATTTTGGGCGTTGGCGGGATCGGCGGGATCGTTACGACGTTCGTGATCGGCCGGGAGAGAAGTTAAAGCGAAGTTTCGAACCCCCAGGCGTTCCGCGGATTACGAACTGGTATAATTCTTTGAGAAGGCGTGTCAGGACCCGGGCAGCAGGCCCGAGTGAGATCAGCGCGCTCCCAATAGCGCGCAACGGGCAGTCATGCGTATTCAGCGGTTTGACATATTCCGCAGCCTTCGGTAGCCTATATTGGTAGCGCAATCAAACGGAGTCGTGTGTTCATGAGTACGGTCTTCCCGTCAAAGCCGGGAATCGAAAGAAAATGGCATGTTATCGATGCCAATGATGTTGTCCTCGGCAAACTCGCCAGCCGTGCAGCCCAGCTGTTGATGGGTAAACACAAAGCGAGCTGGGCGCCCTTTATCGACACGGGCGACCACGTGATTGTTCTCAATGCCTCCAAGGTCAAACTGACGGGCAAAAAGGACGATCAAAAAGTATATCGGCACTTCACCGGCTACCCGGGTGGACTGGTTGAAACAGGTGCGAAGAAAGTTCGCGCCTCTCGTCCGACCCGTATGATCGAGGAAGCAATTTCGGGCATGCTGCCAAAGACCAAACTCGGCAAGCAGATGTACCGGAAGCTGAAAGTCTACGCGGGTGATAAACATCCGCACGCCGCCCAGCAACCCGCGGCGCTCACCATTTCGTAAGCTGTTCACAGCCTGCGATCTAAAGAAGCTCTTAGGAAAGGTATCCCGAAGTTGGCGTTAAGAAAAATTGAGCAGTATCTGGGGACCGGACGTCGCAAACGCAGCATTGCGCGCGTGTTCCTGAGGCCGGGATCGGGCAAGATCACCGTGAACGGCCGGGCGTTTGAGAACTATTTCCCGACCGAAGCCACCCGCATTCCGGTGCAGCAGGCTTTGCGTACGGTGGAAATGCAGGAACGGTTCGACGTTCTGGTGCTGGCAAACGGCGGTGGCGTCGTGGGTCAGGCCGGGGCGATTCGGCTCGGTATTGCACGCGCTCTGGTTCAGTTCAACGTCGAGCTCCGTGGCGCGCTGAAGAAGGCCGGCCTTCTGACCCGCGATCCCCGGCAGCACGAACGGAAGAAGTACGGCCAGAAGGGCGCCCGTAAGCGGTTCCAGTTCTCCAAGCGTTAGAAGTATTTGCTGGTTGTGGCCGGGGCGTGGTTTTTCGCGGTTCTTTTTCCGCGCGAACGAACCACGCCCCGAAACTGTGTCCATCCTCTCGTATTCCTCCCCGGTGCAAATCTCGCTTAGGACAGCATTGCGGAGGTATGGGTTCTGTTTATTTGTAAGGAGTTCGTTTGCCTGCTATTTCCATGAAAGAATTGCTCGAAGCCGGCGTTCACTTCGGGCACCAGACCAAGCGCTGGAATCCAAAGATGAAAGAATACATCTTTGGCGAACGAAACGGGATCTACATCATCGACCTGCAGAAGACGCTGAAGCTCTTCAAAGACGCGGCGCGGTATGTGGTTGAAATGGCGGCTCAGGGCAAGACGGTTCTTTTCGTCGGCACCAAGCGCCAGGCTCAGGAAGCGGTGGCCGAAGAAGCCAACCGCTGCCAGATGTTTTATGTGAATCAGCGCTGGCTGGGCGGTTTGCTCACCAACATGGTCACGGTCCAGAAATCGATTAAGCGCCTGAAGGAACTCGAGCAGATGGCTGCCGAGGGCTCCTACGGTGGCCGCCCAAAGAAGGAAATCGTCCGGATGGAACGGGAGCGCAAGCATCTCGATTCGAACCTGGCCGGTATCAAAGATATGCCGGGCCTGCCGGATGTCGTCTTTGTCATCGATTCGAACAAAGAAGCGATTGCCGTGAAGGAAGCCCGCCGTCTGGGCATCCCGGTGGTCGCCATCGTGGACACCAACTGCGATCCGGACGAAGTGGACTGGGTGATTCCCGGCAATGACGACGCTCTCCGCGCCATTCGTCTGTTCACCAGCAAGATTGCGGATTCCGTCATTGAAGGCCGCGCGCTGGCTACCGAACACGATTTCGGCGCCGGCAAGGAAGCGGTGGAAGACGGCCCGGTGGAAGAACTGCCGGCCGAGTATTCGCAGTATGTGGACCCCAAGTACGCCGAGCAGATCATGCAGGAAAGCCTGATGCTCGACGACACGGCTGCCACCCGCAAGGGACCGGCATCCGAAACCGGAGCCGAGCCGGAAGCCGCGGTAACCGAAGCCTCTCAAGTCTAAAACGCCCGGCACTCCAGGACCGCCGGCGTCTCCGGGAACTTTCCGGACCGTTGCGGTCCTGTGGTGCGTTCAGCAGCCTGAAGCAGGAAAATTAAATTTATGGCCGAAATCAGCGCAAGTTTAGTCAAGCAGCTCCGGGAGCGTACCGGAGCCGGAATGATGGAGTGCAAGAAGGCGCTCGTCGAGGCAAAAGGTGACCTGGCCGAAGGGGAAACCCTTCTGCGCAAGTGGGGCATCGCCTCGGCCGGCAAAAAGTCGAGCCGCACCACGAAGCAGGGTTCGGTCGGCACCTATATTCACGCCGGTTCGCAGCTGGGCGTACTCGTGGAAGTGAACTGCGAGTCCGACTTCGTGGCCCGCACCGACGATTTCCAGGAACTGGTCCGCGATCTGGCGATGCACATCGCCGCCGCCGATCCGCAGTTCATCCGCAAGGAAGATGTCACCGAAGCCGTGCTGGCGAAGGAAAAAGAGATCCAGAAGGCGCGCGCGGTGAACGAAGGCAAGCCGGAGAAAGTGGCCGAGAAGATCGTGGAAGGCCGCATGGCGAAGTTCTACGAAGAGGTCTGCCTGCTGGAACAGCCGTTCGTCAAAGAGAATACGATGACAATCGACCAGCTGATCAAGGCGAAGATCGCCAAGCTCGGCGAGAACATCTCGGTTTCCCGCTTCGCCCGTTTCAAGGTCGGCGAAACGGCGACCGACGCGGCGCAGGCGTAATCAGTCCATCGCAGTCCCGGGCAGGCGCCATCCTGGCGCCTGCCTGCCCACCTTTCCAATGCCCAAATACGAACGCATTCTCCTCAAACTCAGCGGCGAGGCTATGGCCGGCCCGCAATCCTTCGGACTCGATGCGGAACGCGTCAAAGGTCTGGCCGCGGAAATTGCCGCTCTGTCACAGAACGGCATTCAGGTGGGCGTGGTGGTGGGCGGAGGCAACATCTTCCGCGGCATCGCGCTCGCCGCCCGGAATATGGACCGCGTAACCGGCGACCACATGGGCATGCTGGCGACGGTGATCAATGCGCTCGCGCTGCAGGACGCCCTGGAGCAGATGGGCCAGCACACGCGCGTGATGAGCGCGATCCAGATGCACCAGGTCGCGGAGCCCTACATCCGCCGCCGGGCCATTCGACATCTTGAAAAGGGCCGCATCGTCATCTTCGCGGCCGGCACCTCCAATCCGTATTTCTCGACCGACACCGCCGCCACGCTGCGGGCGCTGGAAATCCGCGCCCAGGTGATCGCGAAAGCCACCAAAGTGGACGGCGTTTACGACAAAGATCCGATGAAGCATCCGGATGCCGTGATGTACGAGCAGATCGGCTATACCGAAGTGCTGACGAAATCGCTGGGCGTGATGGATGCGACCTCAATTGCGATGTGCCGGGACAACAAGCTGCCCATCCTGATCTTCAACCTCAACACACAGGGCAATATAATGCGAATGGCGTCCGGCGAGCGGGTCGGCACGCTCATTAGTTGACAACATCATGAATACTGTTAAGGAAATCGAAGCTGGCGCCAGAACGCGCATGGAAAAGGTCATCAGCGACCTGCAACATGCGATGGGGACGATCCGTACGGGCCGCGCCAGCATCCATCTGCTGGACAATGTGCGGATGGACTATTACGGCACTCCCACGCCGGTGAATCAGCTGGCGAATCTGCATGTTCCCGAGCCCGGCATGATCACGGTCACGCCGTGGGATACATCGCAGATCGCGCCGATTGAAAAGGCGATCCGCAACGCGGACCTGGGCGTAAACCCCTCAAACGACGGCAAGATGATTCGGATTCCGATTCCGCCGCTGAACGAAGAGCGCCGCCGGGAACTGGCGAAGAAGCTGCACGGCGTGGCCGAAGACCATCGCGTGGCGGTGCGCAACATCCGCCGCGACGCCAACGACCAGATCAATCGTCTCGCGAAGGATAAGAAAATCCCCGAGGACGAAGGGCGACGCGGCCTGGACGAGACCCAGAAACTGACCGACAACTTCATGGGCAAGCTCGATCAGCTGGCGCGCGCCAAAGAAAAAGAAATCATGGAAATCAAGTAGTTCGGTCCGCGAAAGACGAAAATACAAAAACCGGCACGGGGCGCGCTCAGCCCCGGGGCCGGTTCTTTTCTTTTGCGGCCTAAGTCTTTTTCACCGCGCCTGGTACCGTTGCCGGATCGAACAGATGTTCGGGACGAAACTGCTCCGGCCGCCAGGGGGTTTCGGGTGAGAACAAAACGGAAAGCCTCCAGCCGAAGTCGTGCGCCTCGGCGGCCGTGATTTTGCCCGTGAAATACGCCTGCCCGCAGCGTAGTTCCACGCCGGTATCCACCGGCACAGCCGTTTCGGACTCCACCACCGCGCCCGCGGCGTAAATTTCCTCCAGGTTGACGATGGTCGCGCCCTCCTCGTGGCTCAGTGTCACCAGTTGTGAACAGAGGTATCGACCGGGAGACATTTCCGGAATATTATGGCAGATTTCCGGCCACTTCATTGAATCGTCGGGGCCGGGGTTAGATAATGACAGCTTGTCACCCGTGCATATATTACGTGTGCCGGGGTCGAGTGCGAACCTCGGCCCCGGTTTCGACGCTCTCGGTATCGCCGTGCAGGTGTATCTGGAATGTCGTTTCTCCGTCGCCGACCGGCTCACCATTGAGGCTTCCGGACGGGACGCGGATCTGATCTCGCGGAAGGAAGACAATCTCATCTGGCAGACGGCGCTGGCCGTGGCCACCCGGGGTCATCTCCAGCTGCCGAACGTGCATCTGGAGATCATCAACGAAATTCCGATCGGCAAGGGGCTCGGTTCGAGCGCCGCGGCGCTGACAGCGGGCGTGGTAATTGCCGAGAAGCTGCTGGGGCTGGGCTGGAAGACAGGCCGCATTCTCGACGAAGCGGCGCGTCTGGAAGGCCACCCGGATAACGTCGCCGCCTGCGTGTTGGGGTCGGTGGTGGCCAGCGCGGTGGAACCGGGTGGCAATACGAGGGCTGTACGGCTCGAAATGCCCCGCGACGTTCTTGTGACCATCGTGGTGCCGAATTTTCAGCTGCCCACCAAAGAGGCGCGCGCGGTGCTGCCGGAGAACTATTCCCGCGCCGACGTGACCCACAACATCCAGCGCACGGCCCTGCTGATCGCCGCGCTGGCGACGGGCGATAAATCCGCTTTCCCCACGGCGCTCGAAGACCGGCTGCACCAGCCGTTCCGCGCCCGGCTGGTGCCCGGGCTGAGCGAGATTCTTCAGTTGCGCGCGCCCGGCCTGCTGGGCTGCACGCTGAGCGGGGCGGGGCCGGCGGTGCTGGTGTTCCACGAACGGGGCTATGATCGGGTTTTCGACCTTGTGCGGCAGGTCTTCGCCCTGAACGGCTGCACCACGGAAGTGATCGAGGCCGGCGTCTCGAAGAAAGGTTTCGAACTGTTATGAGCAATGCCTCCGCAAGCAATCCGGGGAACTGGCTGCAAAGCCTGGGCTTCCCCGCCTCCGACCCGGTGCCCGCGCCGTCTTCCCCTCTCCGCTTCGAAGACGGCGGGCAGTATCGAATCGAGATTCCGAGCACGGAAGGACCGCGCTCCCTGCAGGCCGTCATCGAAGAGGGCCGCAAGCGGGACGTCCCGCTGCATCGCGTCAGCCAGGGCAGCGGCATCATGCTGATGACCGACGAGGAAATCATCGAGATGCTGGCGATCGGTCGTGAGGCCGGCATCGAGGTGAATCTCTTCATCGGACCGCGCGCCACCTTCGACGTGGGCGCGCAGGTCTTCTCGCCGGCGGGCAAAGCGCTGGGCCTGAGCGCGCGCGGGGCGGATCAGCTGCGCTTCGCGCTCGAGGATCTGCAGCGCGGCGTGGAACTGGGTCTGAAGAGCGTACTGGTTTCCGACCTCGGCGTGCTCCAGGTGATCGGGAAGATGAAGCAGACGGGCGATCTGCCCGCCGATCTGATTGTCAAGACCTCCGTCATGATGGCCCCGGCGAATCCTGTCTCGGCGAAAATTCTGGAAGATCTGGGGGCGACGACCATCAATATCCCGTCCGACCTCACCATTCCGCAGATCGCGGCAATCCGCATGGCCATCGCGGCGCCCATCGATTTCTACGTGGAAGCGCCCGACAACATCGGCGGCTTCATCCGGTATTTCGAGATTCCCGAGCTGATTCGGGTGGCCGCGCCGGTTTACCTGAAGTTCGGGCTGCGCAACTCACCCGATATTTATCCGAGCGGCACGCATATCGAAGGCACGGTGCTGGCCCTCTCGCGTGAGCGGGTGCGGCGGGCGAGTCTGGCGATGCAGACCATCGCGCGTTCGTGCCCTGACGCCGTGATGTCCCCGCTGCGGAAACCCGTACAGGCGTAAAAATGCGGGCCCCCGGTGAGGCCCGCGAAGGAACTGCAAAGCAGATTAGCCGCGGCGTTTCAGCCAGAGCAGAGCGGCGCCGGAGAGGCTCAACAGGAGCGATGCCGGTTCCGGAGTCGCCGTGCCGGTTACGGTATAGAGAAGCAAATCGTCGGTACGGGAATTCGGGTGGCTGATGCCGTCCGAGGTGAGCGCCCAGGTGGTGCCATTGCGGCTGTAGTAGTCGAACCCGTGGATGACGGTGGGGTCGGCGTTAATCGAGAGCGACACGGCCGGGCGATTGCCCTCCCAGTATCCGTTCGCCCCTCCGGTGTTGGCCAGCGCGAAATAGTACGTGGTGTTGGCGCTCAGCGAGGCGTTGCTGATCGCCGTGTAGTAGGTTCCGGGCGTACAGGCAATACAGCTGCCCGGGATCGTCACCGAGCCGGAAGCTGTCTGGGAACTGCCAAACAGATCGCTCAGACTGGTGGCCAGGGAGGAGGTCCACTGTGCGCCCTGACCGAAATCGGCCTCCAGCGGCACCATGATGGTGACGTCGCCAAAAGCGGTGTCGCCGGTGGTGAAGGAACCGGCGAAATAGCCGCTGTCGAACTGAAAACTCCAGCCGGAAGCGCCGGAAGCATAGGGGCCGACATCCACAACAGTCGCCGCGAAAGCGGGCATGGAAAACGCGGCCAGAACGAGCAGAACCGCGGTTTGTGTGTTCTTCAAGTAATTTTCTCCTGAGACGTTTCCGAAGTCGGAACATGTACTCTAAAACACAAGTGCGCGAAAAATTTAGAATGTTTCATCGACTGCACGTCCCGGTGTCCGGCCGCGTCTTAGAGTTGAATGAAACTGCTGATTGCCGCCCTTCTGCTTGCCTCCGCGAAAGCGGCCGTAATTCAGGGCGTGGTGCTCGATGAGGAGACCGGCAATCCGCTGGCCCGCACGCTGGTCACACTGACCCCGTTGTCCGGCGCGTCCCTGCCCGCAAACAGCGCGGGCGTGCTCTCCCTGCGGACCGGCGAACGTGGCGGTTTCACCATGTTGAGCGTACGGCCGGGATGGTATGTGCTCAAGGCCATCCGGCGCGGCTTCGCCGATACCGAAGCCGGACAACTGCGGCCCGGGCGGCCCGGCATGCCCTTCGAGATCACGGCCGACGCGGTCTCGAACTTCTTTCAGCTCCGCATGCGGCATCTGGCGGCCATGACCGGAACCGTGCTGGACGAGAATAGCGAGGGCATTCCGGACTGGCCGGTGCACGTTTACACCGCGAAAAAGCCCGTGCGGCGCGTTACGGAAGTGAAGACCGACGAGCGCGGCAACTTCCGCGTGGGCGGCCTGGAACCCGGCCTCTACGTGGTGCGCTCCGGAGCCGGGCTGCTGGAAGACGATTCGCCGCTGCTCCCCACGTACTACAAATACGGCCTCGCGCTCGAAACGGCCGAACCCGTCCGGCTGCGCCTGGGCGAAACGCTGCCGGACGTGCTGATCCGCGCCGCCAAAGGCAAACTGCTGCAGGTGAACGGCGTGTTCAGTTCCTCCGTGGCGGCCCGGCTGACCCTGATCACGGACACCGGGCGGCGCGTGATCGCGACAGCGGGCCCGTTCAATCCGAACACGCCGTTCGAAGCGGCGGGTATTCCGCCCGGGCCGATCGAGTTCGTGGCCGAAGGAACGGTGGCGGGCGCGGAATGCGGCAGCTATACGCGCGTGATCGCCGAGAAGGATGTTGCGGGAGTCCGCATCGGCTGCGGGCCGCTCTACCGGCCTTCCATCGACTGGCAGGGCGTCCGTGGCGTGGCGTTTACGCCGATCCAGGCCCGCCGTGTGGATCTGGACGGAACCGGGCCGCCCCGAACCCTGCGGACCGACGAACCGCTGCCGCCCGGGCACTGGGAACTGACGCTGCAGCCGCCCGCCTCGTACTATCTGGCGTCGATCCGGTCGCAGTTCGGCGGAGAGGCCGCCAGCCGGGACGATGGCTGGTTCGGCTTGTACCTGGGGAATTCGGCCCGCCTGCAAATCGTGCTGGCTCCCCGGCCCGGAACGATCTCAGGAGTGGTCTCAACGGCAGGGAAAGCCGTCGCCGGCGCGACGGTCTATCTGGAACTCTACAATCCGGACGGCCCGGAGAAGAGGCTGCAACTGTGGAATCTTCGCACCGACCCGGACGGCAGGTTCACGTTCCCGCAACTGGCGCCCGGGCGGTACCGCGTGCTGAGCAGTTTCGACTTCGACCCGGACGACGTAAATCTGATGGACAGAGCGGACGTGGTTACGCTGAAGGAGGGGGACTCGGTAACGAAGGCCCTCGAAATGCTTCTGCCTTAGGGATTTTCCACACCGCCGCTTATGTCAAGACCACCCGTCGCAGCTTTTGTTTTCACGAGTCTTCTCTTGTCCGGATGCGGCAGCACCGAGGCTCCGGTTGTCACCAGCGGCAAGACGGTCCGGCCCGTGAAGATCACGCAGTTCTACGCAGCCGACAAGATGATCCCGAAAGGGCTGACCGGAAAACTTTGTTATGGCGTGGAGAACGCCACGAAGCTGGAGATGAATCCGCCTTCCGAGGATGTCTGGCCCGCCCTGTCCCGGTGCTTCGAGATCTCCCCGAAGCGCCAGACCACCTACACGCTGACGGCGTTCGGGCAGGATGGCACGAAGGAATCGAAATCGGTCGAAGTGAAGGTGGCGGGCGAACCACCACGGATCTACGATCTGGCGGTGAGCGCGGCCGAGGTGAAGAAGGGCGAACTGGTGCGCGTCTGCTTCAAGCTGCAGAACACCACGAAGGTGAAGGCCGGCCCCGGCAAGTTCGCGCCCGGCATCAACTGCCTGAACGATAATCCGACGAAGACGACCACCTACCGGGTGACCGCCTACGGGGACGATCACCAGGAGGATATCGGCACCGTGACGGTGAAGGTGCGCTGAAGCTCAGGCGAACCGGCTGAGATTCATGGCGGCCGGTTTCATCTTCCACAGGCGAATGGCGCTGAAGGCAGCCTTGCCGCGCGCGAACAGTTCCACCTCGGCCGGGCCGCTCCACGCGTCGACGGTCTGGAAGATGGCCGACGCGCCGTTATTGGAAAACACCTCGAGAACGCGCTTGTCGAGCAGAAACCGCACCTGAACCCGGTTCGACTTTCCCACGAAACCGGCGACGTCGCCCACCTTCAGAGTTCCCGTGCCGGGGTCGAACAGGATCTCCGTGCCCCGCAGGCGCAACCCGGCCGTGGCGTTCGGCCCGACATCGAGGGTGCACTCCAGATCCAGGCAATCGCCGCTGCCGATCTTGCGGGCGGCGTTGTCCAGGCTCACGTCCGGAATTTTCCGTTCGTCCTGCCGCAGCCGATCGAGCTCCGTCACGGGCGACTGCTTCAGATCGCCGATATCGCTGAGCGAGAGCACGCGCGGAATCGCCATCACGGAGTTCCAGCCCTTCCCCGCCGGCGTCTCCGTTTTGCCCCAGATCCAGAACAGCGTGCGGCCGGCACCGTCGACCGAGATATTGCTCGCGTAGGATTTGCCGGGGTCCAGAATTCCCTGCCGTTCGGGAAGGAACCGGGGCTGTTTCAGATCCAGTTCCCCGACGAAATACTGCGTGGGGCCATGCGGCGAAATCACCAGCACCCATTTGTTGCCGAGGCGGAAGAGATTCGGGCATTCGATATTCCAGATGGCGCGATCGGGATGGATGAAGATGGGCCCGAGGTGCTTCCACTGCGTCATCTCCGGATTTTCAGCGCGATACAGCTGCACCGCGGCCTGCCCGCCGGACGACCGCAGGTTGCCGCCGCAGACGATATAGTTGACGCCGCCCTCCCGGAACGGAAACGGATCGCGCCATTCATTCACCTGCAGCGAACCGTGCGAGGCGAGGGTCAGCACCGGATTGGCGGGCGACTTCTTCCATGCGATGAGATCGTCGTCGAGAGGCTCGGTGAGCCACTGTTCCGGCGGACGCGCGTCGCCGATGCTGGTATAAAACACCAGAGGCTTCCCGCCCGGCCCCGGCAGCGCGCCACCCGAAAACACGTGATCCTCACCCTTGTCCTTCGAAGGCCCGAGCGCGAGGGGCAGGTGCTCCCAGTTGATGAGATCCCGGCTGCGGGCATGGCCCCAGTGCATGTGGCCCCATTCGGATCCGTACGGATTCAGCTGATAGAACAGGTGGTGCCAGCCCTTGTGGAAAATGGTTCCGTTGGGGTCGTTGTGCCATTGGGCGGGAGGATGGAAGTGGTAGACGGGGCGGCCGGGGTCGGCGGCGGCAAGGGGAATCGCATCGCGTACGGCTTTGGTGGCGGCGGACAGGATGTCGCTCTCGGTCTCAGCGTCGTTTTCCATCGGGGCCGCGTTCGCGGCCACAAACGTGGCGCCAGTGGCAAGGAGCAGGGAACGTCGGGTGATGGCCATGAATGCGATACTACCTGATTTCCGGGGCGCGCCGATAGAAGTCCGCTATCGGGCCGAACTCACGGACACGGCCGGGAACCCCGCGCACGCGGCCACGTACATCCCGCGCCGGCTGATCGTTCTGGACGAAGAACTACTCGACAGCGATACGGCCGGGAATAAATCCGAGCACGACCGGATTCTGTTACATGAACTCTTCCATTTCGTCTGGGTACGGCTTGGCAATCCGCGCCGGCTCGCGTGGGAGGAACTGCTGCGGCAGGAGTGGACGGCCCGCGCGCGCGGTGAAGCGGGCTGGTCGGCGGAGTGGAGGAAGCGATTGCTGACCGCGCGCGATCTCGCCGGCCGAACGCGGCGCTGGCGGGAATACTGCTGCGAGAGCTTCTGTGACACGGCAGCCTGGATTTACGTCGGGGATAACGCGGAAATGACGTTGGCGCCGGGCCGCGGACGCAGACGGCGGGAGTGGTTCAGCCGGGAACTTGCAACCGGATGGCTGGCCATATAATCGTAGTGTCAGTGAGGATTATGCGAAACGCCCTTCGGCTTGCACTGGTGGGACTTACCGCGTTGGGACTGGGTACGGTGGCGTGCGCCCCGCAGGAACCCGTCCGCGCCGCGGTGAAGGATGACAAAGACCGCAAGACCGCGCCGGAATTCGAGCTCAAGGATGTGAACGGCAAGGTCGTCCATCTTTCCGATTTCAAAGGCAAGGTGGTGCTGGTGGATTTCTGGGCGACCTGGTGCGGGCCGTGCGCGATCGAGATTCCCTGGTTCGTCGATTTCCAGCGGAAGTACAAAGACCGCGGCTTCGAAGTGGTGGGGATTTCCATGGACGACGATGGCTGGAAGGCGATCACGCCGTTCGTCTCCGAGAAGAAAATTAACTACCGGATCCTGCTGGGCGACGACAAAACCGGGGATCTGTACGGCGGCGTGGAAGCGCTGCCAACCACGTTCGTGGTCGATCGTGACGGACGCGTGGCTTCGGTCCACGTCGGACTGGCCAACAAAAAGGATTTTGAAGATGCGATTGAAAAGCTGCTGGAAACTCCTCCTGCGTCCGTTGCAAAGTCTGCTGGTCATAGCGGCAGTTAGTGCGCCGATAACCATCGCCCAGATGGCGCCGACGCTGAGCGTCCCGCCGCTGCCTACCGTGAAGGCGAAGAAGGGTTCCGACGTCACCGTGACGCTGAAGGCTTCCCTGCCCTCCGGCTATCACGCCAACAGCAACAAACCGACCGAGGCCTATCTGATCCCCCTGACCCTGAAGTGGACGGCCGGTCCGCTGCAGGTGGAGACCATCACGTATCCGAAGGCGGAGATGGAGAAGTATTCTTTCTCCGACAAGCCGATCTCCGTGGTCACCGGCGAGTTCAGCATCGCCACGAAATTCAAAGTTCCCGCCGACGCGCAGAGCGGACCCGCCGCCCAAACCGGTACGCTGCGCTACCAGGCGTGTGACAACAAGGCCTGCTATCCGCCGAAGAATTTGCCCGTGAACGTCACGGTCAGCTTGGAATAACGCAGTACCTTTACGTCAAGAATCTTTACACCGTCTCATTTCATCTGATTGCACAGGAGATCAGAACAATGATTCGGGTTCGCAAGAGTGAAGAACGCGGCCACGCCAACCACGGCTGGCTCGATTCCTGCCATTCCTTTTCGTTTGCCGACTACTTTGACCCGGCCCACATGGGCTTTCGCAGTCTGCGGGTCATCAATGAGGACCGTGTATCGCCGGGCCGCGGCTTCGGCATGCACGGTCACCAGAACATGGAGATCCTGAGCTACGTGCTCAGCGGCTCGCTGGCACACAAGGACAGCATGGGGCACGAAGAAGTGCTGGGGCCGAACGAGATCCAGCGCATGTCGGCGGGAACCGGCATTCAGCACAGCGAGTACAATCCCTCGCGTTCGGCGCCGGTCCACTTCCTGCAGATCTGGCTGGAACCGGCCACCGCGGGCACGAAGCCCAGCTACGAACAGATCCGTTTTGAAGCGGCGGAAAAGCAGGGGAAACTGCGGCTGCTGGCCAGTCCGGAAGGCGGAGACGGGGTTGCCCGCATCAATCAGGACGCCCGGGTGTTCGTGGCGGAACTGGCGCAGGGCGAGCAGGTGGCTCATACGCTCGGCAAGAACCGGTACGGCTGGCTGCACGTGATCCGGGGAAGCGCCAGTGTGAACGGGACCGCGCTGCGGACGGGCGATGCGGCTGCCATCAGCGGGGAAGATGGCATTGAAGTATCCGGGTCGGGTGAGATCCTGTTATTCGACCTGGCTTAAGCAGTCAGACCATACAGAGGAGAACGGAATGGAAACGACAAATATCCTGATCGCGTTTTATTCGCGCAACGGCACAACGGAAGCGCTCGCGCAGGCAATTGCCGAGGGCGCGCGGGCTGCAGGGGCGGAGGTGCGGTTGCGCCGCGTCCGCGAACTGGTGGGTGAAGAGGTGATGGCGAAAGCGCCCGGCTGGAGCGAGAACGCGAAGCGCATGAACGAACAGTACGAAGCGCCTGCGGAAGCCGATGCCGAGTGGGCCGATGGAATCGTTTTCGGCACGCCGACGCGTTTCGGGAACGTCAGTTCCGAGCTGAAGGCATGGGTGGATAGTTTGGGCGGTCTGTGGTTCCAGGGCAAGCTGGTCGGCAAGGCCGGTTCCGCCTTCACCTCGACGTCCACGCCCCACGGTGGCAACGAGAGCACCCTCATCACGATGTTCAACTTCATGGCGCATCTTGGTCTGGTGATCGTCCCGCTGGGCTATGGCGATCCCTCGATGTTCGCGGCCGGAACGCCGTATGGTGCATCGAGTGTATCGGGACAGACCAGCGCGCCGCCTACGGCACAGGATCTCGAAGTGGCGAAGTATCAGGGACGCCGCGTGACGCAGATCGCGAACGCACTGAAGGCCGGACGCGCGGCCAGTTAAACGAAACGGACGTGTTGTGACCTCCGCTCTGCAGCAGAGCGGAGGTCACGAATGAAATTTGTTGAATTGGCTGGGACGCACGGATTCGAACCGCGATACGCAGATCCAGAGTCTGCAGTCTTACCGTTAGACGACGTCCCAGCAGGGGAAGGGGAAAAACAAGGCGTGGTCAAGCGCCAAGAACTATCTTACAACCTTCTGCCCAAAATTGCGAAGTCCAGACCGCCAAAGAATCGATTTTTAAATTTTTCCGGCAGTTCGTTCACTTCAGGGATGGATTCCGAGGCCGGCGCGAGCTTGTGCACCTCCAGCAACCCGAAGCCCGCCTCCTCCAGATAGAACGCCAGCAACTGGTGCGGCACGGGCCGTGTGTGCGTGGGATCCAGATAGAAGTGGGTGGCAAAGATCGCCAGACACTCCGGATTCGGGGTTTCAATCGCCAGCACACCACCCTTGCGCAGTTTCGCGGCGCATAACCGAATCATCTCCCGGATCCGCTCCGGCGGCAGGTGTTCCACCACCTGGGTGCTCATGATGCCATCGAACTCTTCATCGGGCTGCTCGGCCAGGTAGTCGAAAAGATCGGCCACCTGCGCGTCGAAACCCTTCTGACGGCACTGTGCCACCGACTCTTCGCCCAGATCGATACCACGCGCCGCCACGCCGATCTCCCGCATGGTTTCAAGGAACTCGCCGCGCCCGCAGCCGATGTCGAGCACGTTCGTCCGGCCCGCGAAAAAGGGCTTGTAGAACTCCTGGTTGCGCCGCACGTACTCTTCGGGGCCGCGGAAACACTCGGCAAAACGGCCGTAATCGAAATCGGTCTTCATTGCGCCAGGGACGGCGGGGGCGGGAGGGGCAGGCGCGGCGGGGGCGCTCAGAAAAGCCCTCTGTCGGATCAGCCGCAGTTCGCGGTGAATCAGCCCTTCGTACTCCCGGCGGACCGCGTCCAGATCGCTCCAGAAGCGCTTCTGGATATCGGTATTCGCGCGGTCGAGCGCCGTCAGATACTCGCCGTGCTGCGCCTTCACGATATCGCGGAAGTTCGATTCGATCTGCGTCACGCGATGCTGAAAGGCGCCTTGCAGATCGGCCACGCTGCGCAGGAACTGAATCTCGTTGAGCGAGAGCTTCTTTTCCCAGTCGATGCGCCACTCGGCCCAGTGACGGCGCACGTCTTTCAGTTCGACGGCTTCGGCCTTCAGCAGGTCCACCTGCTCCACCACGGCCACCAGCCGGTCGGCGCGGGCTTCCAGGCGCTGGTTGGTTTCCTCGGCGCGCACGTCGATCTGCCGGCTCAGATCCTGCACGCGCGCCGCGAGTTCCGCCCGCACGCCCTGCAGGTTTTCGTTCGTCTGCGCCGCGAGAGACACCAGAATCCGGTTGTGTTCGTTCAGCGCTTCGAGCACCGCTTCAATCGCCGAGATGGTCTCCCGGTTGAACGTCACCTGATCGCGCACGAACCACTGGAAGGCGCGGGCGATGGTCTTCTTGACGGTCTGGATGAGCGTGTTCAGCGCGCCGCCGGCCCGCGGATTGACGCTGCCGATGGCCGCGATCTTGGCCTGCGCGGCATCGCGCGCGTGCACCAGCGGCAGCAGATCCGCCACCGGGATCTGAATACGGGGATGCTCCGGCGACGCTGCGGGCTCGCCCTCGCGAGGCTCCGGATAACGCGCCCGCACGCGGTCCCGCACGGTGTGAATGATCGCCGTGAGCTCTTCGATTTTCAGGCTGTCGGGAGAGGAGTTCCCGGAAGAGCTATCGGCCACGGCTGTGCTTCTTCTCCCAGCGCGCCACCATGCGCGAGCCCAGGCCGCCGCGCGGCACGAAATCGCCCGTTACCGTCACCGACTTCGGCTTGCACGCCTTGACGATATCGCGCAGGAAGCAATTGACCACGTTCTCCTGAAAGATTCCCAGGTTGCGGTACGCAATCGTGTACATCTTGAGCGACTTCAGCTCCAGACAGAGCTTATCCGGCACGTAGTTGATGGTGATGACGCCGGAATCCGGCAGCCCGGTTTTCGGGCAGATGGAAGTGAACTCCGGCACGTCGATTTCGATCTCGTAGCCGGCAAACTGATTCGGCCACGTCTCGATGGCGGGCAGTTCCGCGTCGATGCCCGCGGCGGCGTGTTCGTCGGTATAAGCCTTCATTTGGTGTCCACCAGTTCGCGTGACAGCAGTTCCAGAAACAAGCCGACATCGGTGACCACGCCCACCGCCTGGCCGGTGCCGCGATCGCTCACCTTGGTCGCCACCGCCGGATTGATATCGACGCAGACGATCTTCACCCAGCTCGGCAGCATGTTGCCCGTCGCGATGGAATGCAGCATGGAACCGAGACAGATCACCAGCCCGGCGGGCTTCAGCAGCGCCGCATAGGCGTCCTGCGCCACGTTCATGTCCGTGATGGTTTCGGGCAAGGGGCCGTCGTCCCGCAGGCTGCCCGCCAGCACGAAGGGCACATCGTTCTTCACGCACTCGTACATCACGCCGGACCGCAGCCGCCCGCTTTCCACCGCGCCCCGGATGCCGCCTTCGTGATACATGGCATTGATGGCGCGCATGTGATTGCGGTGTCCGTGTTCGGCCTGCCGCCCGTCTTCCATGCGCACGCCGAGCGAGGTGCCGAGCAGCGCCGATTCGATATCGTGCACGCCCAGCGCATTGCCGCTGAGCACCGCGTTCACCCAGCCGTGGCGAATCAGTTTCGAGAGCCCGGCGACACCGCCCGTGTGCACCACCACGGGCCCCGCGACGGCGACGATGGTCTTGCCCTGCTCCCTTGCTGTCCGGGCGAGAGCGGCCGTCTGGCGCACGGCGGTCTCCACCTGCCGCTCCGAGGAAATCTCGTTCGACATGAACGAAAAGGCCAGGCGGTCGCGCTCCTTCGATTCCGGATTCACGCGGATGCCGTGCATGCCGGTCACCACCATGTCGCCGGCTTTCAGATCGCGCAGACGGCGGCACCAGGCTTCGCTGCCTTTCACCACGACCATCGCATCCATGCGCTGGTTCTGCACTTCCACCCACTCGCCGCCGATGCGCACGAAGGTGTGGTGGTTGCTGGTGGAATAGAAATCCTCGGGCGCGCAGCGATCGCGTTCCACCAGCTTCAGAACGGCGTCGCCGCCCTGCACGGGAGAGCAGCCGATGGGCAGAATCTGCGCAAGCAGATGGTCCATCTCCGGTTTGGACGGAGCTTCGAGGCGCAGCCGCAGATACGACGGTTCGCTGTTGGTGCGGCCGATGCGGAACTGCTCCACTTCAAAGCGGCCGTTGGATTCCACTACTTTGTCGAAGATCTGCTCCATCACATGGGAGTCGATCAGGTGGCCTTCGGCCTCCACAACTTCTTCAAAAGGCATGAACTATTAGTCTATCCGGCGGGCGGCTTCCGAAGACAGCCCAGGCGATGCGTCGCGCGTGTTGGTACCAAGCGCAAGAGACGCCGGGCACAGCGTCAAACAGCGAAGCAACCACCCGTTCAGCCGTGTCCGGCGGCTGGCTTGCGCGTGTCAGCAAAGAAGCGCAAGAGCCGCCGGGCACAGCGTCAAACAGCGAAGCAACCACCCGTTCAGCCGTGTCCGGCGGCTGGACTTGCGCGTGTCAGTAAAGAAGCGCAAGAGACGCCGGGCACAGCCTCAAACAGCGAAGCAACCACCCGTTCAGCCGTGTCCGGCGGCTGGACTTGCGCGTGTCAGTAAAGAAGCGCAAGAAACGCCGGGCACAGCGTCAAACAGCGAAGCAACCACCCGTTCAGCCGTGTCCGGCGGCTGGACTTGCGCGTGTCAGTAAAGAAGCGCGGGCAGGCCGTTTCGGGGCGGCGAACGTGTCCGAAGCCCCTGAAATCAGGGTTTCGGGGCAGGCTGACCGCGAAAACAGGCCAAAAATATGCAAAAAATGAGCCAACAGGGCGTTTGCACTACATTTTCTCTTTACAATGTTTTCCGCGTTCCGTATGATTGTAACGGCTCGTGAACACAGCGGGTTGCTCCCGGCCCCAATAAATAAAGGGCTTCCGTGCACCTCAACCGCTCACGGCATCAAAAGAACTGGAGGTTCAATGGCCACTCAGAGAATGACGCAGACCGCGTTGGTGCGCTCTCTCGCGGAAGCGGGTGAAGTGTCGAATAAGCAGGCCCGTGCTGTGCTGGAGCATCTTTCCGGCCTCGCGGTATCCGAAGTGAAAAAGAACGGGGTTTTCGTGCTGCCCGGTATCGGCAGACTCGTTCGCGTGGATCGCAAAGCCCGCATGGGACGCAATCCGGCGACCGGCGAATCCATCAAGATTCCGGCCAAGAAAGTGGTGAAGTTCCGCGTTGCGAAAGCGGCGAAAGACGCCATTGTTCCGCCCAAGGCCGCCACGACCAAAGCCGCTGGCACGAAAGCCACGGCGAAGGCCGCTGCAAAGAAAGCGAAATAGTTTCGGCTGTCCTCACCCGGCGGGCAACTGCCGGGTGACGGCTTCACAAGAGACCAGAAACGAAAACCCCGCATCCAGTTGCCTCTGAAGAGGAACCGAATGCGGGGTTTTTCGTTCGTGGAGTTCTTTACCGGATTCCCGTCACCGGATTCCCGGCGTTGAAGCCGTGGCCGCCCGACTTGCCGGCGGCGTATGAAGCTTAGGCCTGCTTCTTGGTTTCTACGGGAGGAACTTCTTCTTCGGCTTTCATGGCGTGTTTGAAGTTTTTAATTCCTTCACCCAGCCCTTTGGCAAATTCCGGAATCTTCTTGCCGCCGAAGAGCAGCGCCGCGACTCCGAGCACCACCATCAGCTCGGTACCGGAAAGGCCACCAAGACCAGCAGTCTGTAAGCTTTGCGGAAACATTTAAACGGCCACCTTTCATCGACTATTGTACAGCAAGCACAGCGGAATACGTCAACCCGCGGCCGTTTTCCGGCGCCGCGCTCAGGAACCGGAGACCTTGCGGCCCAGCCAGATCAGAAAGACGAGCACGAAAACCGCGCAACTGCCCACAATCGCCGCCAGCGGAATCACGCGGAGCCCCAGCGCGGCGGCCAGGTGGCCCACCGCGAACGGCGTGAGAATGCCGCCCAGCATGGCGAACGTGAAGATGCCGTTGAAGTAGCCCGGATGATAAAACGAAAACCGCGTGGCGATGCGCTCGGAAGCCAGCGGATAAATGGCGGAAAACCCGAAGCCCGTCAGCAGGATGCCGGTCACGACACCGCCGCGCGTGTTCGCCGCCACGAGGCAAATACAGCCGAAGAGGGCGCAAAACGCGCTGATCCCCAGCAGCCTGCCGTGGCGGACCAGACGCAGCAGGCGAGCCACCACCACGCGCCCCGCCGTCAGCGCCAGCCAGTAAAGCGCCAGCAGCAGCACGGCCGTCTCCGGACTCAGGCCCAGCCGGTCGATCAGAAACACGGGCAGCCAGCCCGCGATGCACCATTCACTGGCGAACTGAAAAAACAGCAGAAGAGCGAAGAGAATCGCCAGCACGCTCCGCAGATCTTTGGCGGCCGGGGGCATGGGCCAGGCGCGCGCGTGCCTCGGGAGCGGAGCGCGTAAAAACAGCAGGCCCGACACGCCCGCCACCAGTGCCGCCAGCCCAAACAGGATCGGGGCATCCAGCGAATCGATGCACTTCGACAGGAGCCATGCCGAAACCACGCTGCCCAGGCCGAAGAAAATACCGCCCTGCAGAATGATCCGGGCCGGATCGCCCTCCCAGGCCGCCGCGAGAGCTTCGAAAACCGCGGTGTTGATGAAACCCGCCGCCATTCCGGTGAGCAGGAGCGCCGCCGCCTGCAGCCAGGCACTCGCCGGAGGGGCTACAAAAGCCAGCATCAGCAGCGAAAGCGCACCCGTAAGGCACCCTGCCCCGAGCACCCGTTCCACGGGATGGTCGCGGTGCAGACGAAGCCCCAGCACGGCGCCGCCGGTCAGTCCGGCGCCCAGCGCGGCGAAGTAATTCGCGGCGGTTCCCAGGTCTCCGCGGACGTGATAACCCCACACCGGCAGCAGACCGCCGGGGAGAGCCAGCAGAAAGCCGGAGAGGGTAAGGCCGCGAAGAATACGCCAGGGCCGGACGGGCTCACCGGGGGCCGGTATGACAACCGGTGCGGGCTGAGTCACCACGTCATCATAGTATGTCCCGCTGCGTCTCTGTCCGTAATGTCCCGCACCCCGCGCAGGCGCGTGACAGGGCGAAACGGCGGCATGTAGAATGCTTAGGGTCCGCCATATTGGGCCGGGAGCTAACAGAATGAAGATTCCACTGACGCCGCTGCGCTGTCTGCACCGGGCCGTCGATTTGTTCGGAAAACGGCAGGGAATTATCTGCGGCGCCGAACGGTTCACCTACGCGCAGTTCGGAGAGCGCTGCGAAAAGCTGGCCTCCGCGCTGGTCCGGAGCGGCGTACAGCCCGGCGACCGCGTCGGTTACCTCAGCTTCAACACCCACAAACTTCTCGAAGGCTACTATGGCGTGATCCAGGCGCGCGCCATCGTCATGCCTCTGAACGTGCGCCTGACGCCGGCGGAACTCAGCGCGATCATGCGGCACGCGGAAACCCGGATTCTGTTCTATGAGGCCGATTTCGCCCCGCTGGCCGCCGTTCTGAGCCAGGCGTGGCCCTCCATGAGAACCATCAATCTGGACACGGAATACGAGGCCTTTCTCGCCGGGGGAACCGCCGAACGCGCCGATATCATGACGTTCGACGAAGACTCCATCGCGGAACTCTTCTACACCAGCGGCAGCACCGGCACGCCCAAGGGCGTGATGCTGTCTCACCGCACCGTCTACATGCACGCGCTGCAGGTCACCACCACGCTGACGGGCGACGATAGCTGGGTGGAACTGCACACCATCCCGCTGTTCCACGCCAACGGCTGGGGACGGCCGCAGATCTCCACCCTGCTCGGCATGAAGCAGGTGATGGTGCGGCGCTTCGAACCCTCCGGTGTTTGCCGTCTGATTCAGGACGAAAAGGCGAGTTCCATGTCCGTGGTGCCCACCATGGCGACGGCCATGCTGCACTGCCCGGATCGCGGGAATTACGATCTGTCCAGCCTGAAACTCGTCACCATCGGCGGCGCCGCCGCCTCCCCCGAACTGGTACGCCAACTGGAAAACGCTTTCCATTGCGAGGTGCACGCCGGCTACGGGCTCACCGAAACCAGCCCGGTGGCTTCCACGGCCCGCAGCAAAAGCACCGTCATTTACGCGGATGAAAACGATCGCCTTCGCCACCGCGCCATGGCGGGCTGGCCCATTCCGGGCACGCAGATCCGGGTGGTCGACGCGAACATGCAGGACGTGCCGCGCGACATGTCGACCTCGGGCGAAGTGGTGATCAGCGGGGACAACGTGATGGATGGCTACTACCGCGAGCCCGAAGCCACCGCGGCGGTGATGTCCGGCATCTGGTTCCACTCCGGCGACATGGCGGTCTGGGATGACGAAGGCATCATCCACATTGTGGATCGCAAGAAAGACATCATCATCAGCGGCGGCGAGAACATTTCTTCCATTGAAGTGGAGCGCGCCATCGCGTCGCACCCCGGCGTGGTGGAAGTGGCCGTCGTCGGCGCGCCGGACGCGCGCTGGGGCGAGATCCCCGTCGCGTTCGTGCTGCCGAAGGAAGGCCACACCCTGACGGAAGCGGAACTCCAGGAGTTCATCACGCCGCTGCTGGCGAAGTTCAAAATGCCCCGCCAGTACCAGTTCGTTTCCGAAGCGCTGCCCAAGGGCGGCACTGGCAAAATCCTCAAGAAAGACCTGCGGGAACGGTTCTGGCAGGGCAAAGAAAAACGCGTTCAGGGCTGATCTGACAGGAGAAACCACCATGACTCGCCGCCGGGCATATTCTTTCGCCGCTATCGCCTGCATGTTGCTTGCGGGCGTGATTCCCGCCCAGGTTCGCGGACCCGGCAGAGGTCTGCCCGCCCCGAAAAAGGGCGTCTGCCCACTCCCTGTCCTGCCTGCTCTGCCGGAGTACAGCGACGCGTCTTTCTACGCCCGGAAAGACGTCCCCCACGGCAAGGTCGAAGCGGTCGTGTATCCCGGTTCCGACGGCGCGGAAAAGCGCATGCAGATCTACACGCCGCCGGACTACGATACCGCCACCACGGCGCGCTATCCCGTTCTCTATCTGAATCACGGCGGCGGGGACGACGACACCGCCTGGACCAAAGGCGATCACGCCGCCAACCTGATTCTCGATAACCTGATCGCCGCGGGCAAGGCCAGGAAGATGATCGTCGTCATGCCGGCCACCGGCAAATGCGCCAGCGCCACGCCCTCCGCGCCCGGCAAAGACGATCTCTGCACCCGCAACTACCTCGGGGAGATTATTCCGTACGTGGATCGCCACTACCGCACCGTGGCGTCCCGCGAGGCCCGGGCGCTGGCCGGATTGTCCATGGGCGGCTTCGTCGTGCTGCACACCGGGCTGCCGCATCTGGATACCTTCAGCGAGTTGTACGTCTACAGTTCCGGCCACATCAATGAGGCCGATCTGAAGACCTTCGAAGAGAATTACCGCGCCCTGCTGAAAGATCCCGGAACCAACGATCTGTTTCGCATCCCGTATTACATGGCGGCGGGCGAGACCGACATCGCGCTGCGCAATTCGCAGCGGGTGATGGCGCTCTTCAACGCCAATGGCATCCGCAACTTCTGGGTGCTCAGCACGGGCGGGCATGAGTGGAACAACTGGCGGCGTTACCTCTACCAGACCGCGCAGATCATGTTTCCGGATTGCGGCGCATGAAAGCAGCCATCGTCGGCGCGGGCCCCGGCGGGCTTGCCGCCGCGCTCAGCCTGCACCGTCTGGGTATCGATTGCGAGGTCTTCGAAGCCACCCCGGAAATCCGGCAGTTGGGAGTCGGGCTGAATCTGCTGCCGCACGCCGTGCGCGAACTGACCATCCTCGGTCTTGCTCCGCGCCTGGCGGAGTCCGGCGTCGCGACGGCGGAACTGGCCTATCACAACAAGTTCGGCGTGCCCATCTGGCGCGAGCCGCGCGGTCTGGCAGCAGGTTACAACTGGCCGCAGTATTCCCTGCATCGCGGGCTGTTTCAAAAGCTGCTGCTCGATGCGGCTCTGGAACGGCTGGGACCCGATCGCATCCACACCGGCCACCGCCTGCAAGCGTTTCGGGACGATAGCGGCAGCGTGACCGCGGAGTTCACGGACCCGGTCACCGGCGCGGCTTTGCCGCCGCACGAAGCCGACATCCTGATCGCCGCGGACGGCATCCACTCCGTCGCGCGCCGCGTGTTCTATCCGTCCGAAGTGCAGCCCGTCTACTCGGGCCGCGTGCTGTGGCGCGGCACCACGGAAGCGCCTCCCTTCCTCACCGGCCGGTCCATGATCATGGCGGGCTACGCCAACTGCAAGTTCGTCGCCTATCCGATTCGCGAAGCGGCGCCCGGCGGTCCGGCGCTGATCAACTGGGTCGCGGACGTCTATGTCGGCGGCGATACGCCGATGGCGCGGGACTGGAACCGCCGCACCGAGAAGAGTGTCGTCCTGCCGCACTTCCGCGACTGGCGTTTCGACTGGCTCGACATACCGGCTCTGATCGAAGGCGCCGATGCGATCTATGAGTATCCGCTGGTCGATCGCGATCCGGTGCCGCGCTGGAGTTTCGGCCGGGTCACGCTGCTCGGAGACGCGGCGCACCCCATGTATCCCGTCGGCTCGAACGGCGCTTCCCAGGCCGTTCTGGACGCCGCCGCGGTTGCCGCCGCACTTGCCGCGACTCCCGATAACCCGGTGCTGGCGTTACAGAACTACGAGCGGGAGCGCCTCGGGAAGACGGTGGCCATCGTGCACAGCAACCGGCGGCAGGGGCCGGAGATCGTGATGCAGATGGTGGAGGATCGCGCTCCCAACGGCTTCGCGCGGCTTTCCGATGTGATCACGAACGCGGAACTCGAAGAGGTGGCCGGCCGCTACAAAGCCGTGGCCGGTTTCGACCCCAAAGAACTGAACGCGCGCGTCTGAACCAGATCCGTGGGGCCGAAAAACGCCAGACTGATCCGCTCGTAGGGCGTCTTCGCGCCCCGCTCATAGAGACAGGCGAACGTGGCGCGGGAAACCTGCGCGAGACACGAATAGGCTGCGGGGCCAGGCTCCAGAACCAGCCGAAACGGCCACGTTTTGCCGTCGTCGCGGCTCACCCGCACCGTGAGATTTTCGCGCTTCAGCGACGCCGGATTCGAGAACAGCAGCCATGTCCCCACCCGGAGCAGACTCGCCTGGCAGACCGGCTCCACCAGCGCCGGGTCGAGTTCCACTGCGCCCCACGTCACCCCGCCATCGGAACTCCGCGCCATCGCCCGGCGGTTCTGTCCCGCATAAGATCGCATATTCAGCAGCAGCGAGCCGTCACGCAGTTCAGCCACCTGGCATTCATTCGTCTTGCCGCTGGTGCGTCCGCCGTGCCGCCACGTGCGGCCGTTGTCATCGCTGAAGATGCAGTGCGAATACATCTCCTTCGTGCCGGCCTGGACGTGGTCGCAGGGAATCACCAGACGCCCGCCGCGCAGCTGGATCCCGACGCCCGGGCCCGTCGCATACCAGGTCCAGGCCGGGTCTTTGACCGATTCCGTGATCTCTCGCGGCTTCGACCAGGTGACGCCGTCGTCGCCGCTCGACACGATCCAGACCTGCCGTGTCTGCGGCACCGATTGCTCAGTAATCTGCTGGTCGATGATCTGCCGCTCCGTGACATTGCCCGGGTTGGAAGTGAGCAGCAGAAAGATCGTGCCGGTCTTACTGTCCACCACCGGACAGGGATTGCCGACCGTATCCGCGCCCATGTCGACGATGGTCACCGGCTCCGACCATGTCCGCCCGTGATCCGTGCTGCGGCGAAGCAGGATATCGATATCGCCGCTGTCCCCGCCACCGGCGCGCCGGCCTTCGCAAAACGCCAGCAGCGTGCCTTTTTTCGACGGAATCAGCGACGGGATCCGGTATGTGTGATAGGCGCCGGTCCCGCTGACGAACAGGTCCGTCGGCGGCGTCACGGCGGCTTTCGCGAATGCGGCCGCGCCCAGCAGGCCGAGTGTTTCGCGCCGTGTCACGCCGGACTTCCCACCTGATGCGCCACCGCGATGGCCTGCCGCAGCCGGTCCCAGCTCGTGTCGGCCTCCACCGTGCAGTCGGCGCCCAGAATCAGCCGGCGCGGCGAATTCTTCACCACCTGCCGGATCTCCGCCTCGATCTGCGCGGGCGTGCCCGTCCCGATAATCCCGTGGCGATCCATGCCGCCCATGAAAGGGCGTTTGAAGAGCCCGGTGATTTCCTGGCCGGAAATCACGCGATTGTTCAGTTTCACGTTGCAGTTGACCACGTGTCCCGGATAGTCCTGGTAATTGTCGTAGCTCGAATACGGCGCCACGTAATCGCAAACGTGCAGAATATTGAACGGGCACGCCGTCGCCACTTCCTTCATGGACACCAGATCGTAAGGCTTGATGTACTGATTGAAGATCGCAGGATTCCGGAAGCGCCCCGCTTCCCCGCCCTGCGTGGACGCGTAAAACCCGTCGACGCCTTCTTTGATACACGCCCGCACGAACAGCATCTGGCTCTCCGTCAGGATCTCCAGGCCCTTCTTCACCGCCTCCGGATTTTCTTCGAGGTGCTGCAGGAGCAGCGGCGCGCCCGCGCAGTGCCCCGCGCACATGAAGGGCGAGTAAAGCGTCATCAGGACGAGCGAATTCTTCTTCTCCGCCTTCACCAGTTCCCGGACCGTCTGCAGTTGCGGCTCGTAGAAATCGAGCCCGGCCAGTTTCAGCTTCGACCAGTCGGCCGGCTTCCGCAGAAACTCCTGCCGGGAGTAAGTCTGCTCGAACTGGATCTTCACGAAATCCATGTCGGTCTGCCGGAAGAATTCGAGGTGGCGCTTCGCCGCGGCGGAGCCGGTCTTGTAACCCTCGCCGAAGTGGAGAAAGAACGCGGCAGGCGTGTAGTTCGGAATGTTCTCGCCGGCCACCCACCGGAGCATTCGTTCGCGTTTGCTGACGGGAGCGGCCGCCCCAGCGGACGCGAGCGTGAGGGCAGAGGAGGAAAGTCGAAGAAAACGGCGGCGGTTCATGTTTGTAGCATACAGCCAGAAAGTCCGGCGAACTCTGTTAAGATCGGGCTGTGGCGCTGACAGACGAGATCCGCATGGACCGTTCGGCAATCTCAGTGGTTACCACCGCGACGCCTTCCGATGCACGGGATTACTGGAAGACACGGACGATGGAAGAGCGCCTTGTCGCGCTGGAACTTACCCGGCAGATCCTGAATGCCTACGACCCGGATACCACGAGATTTCAAAGAGTTCTTGAAGTCGCTCGATGCCCATAGCGCGCGGTTTCTGCTGATCGGCGGCTATGCGGTGAACGCCTTTGGTTATGTCAGGAACACGGTCGATATGGATCTCTGGATCGCTTCGGACGCGGAGAACCAGAAGAGGGTGCTGCAGGCCATTCGCGACTTCGGATTCCAGAAAGCGCCCGACGATCTGCTCCGTGAGGAAGACGCGATGGTGCGTATGGGTGTGCCACCGCTCCGCATCGAAGTGCTCAAAAAGATCTCGGGCGTGGAATTCGAGGACTGCTGGCCGCGGCGCGTGTTTATCGAAGACGACGAACTGCGGATTCCCTCTATTTCTCTGGAGGATCTGAAACGAAACAAGCAGGCGTCCGGCCGAACAAAGGATCTGCTCGATCTCGAAGAATTACCCTGATCTGGAGGTCCGATTTGGGCTCTTGAAGCTCCGGAGACTCTGTCCCGGCAATCCTCACCCGAAACGGTTCCACGCCAGCAGCCGCGCCCGCAATTCACCCGCCTTCGCCGCGTATTGCGGCAATCCCGCCAGGTTCCGCAACTCCTCCGGATCGGCCTCCAGATCGTACAGCTCCCCGATATCCCGCGCCCAGTACGTATACTTCCACTGACCCACCCGAATCATGCTCTTCGGCTGATTACTCCGCAATCCGTACTCGGCGTAAACCGGACCCGCATCCCGCTTGCTTCGCGGTTCCGCAATCCACGGCGTCAGACTCACGCCATCGTTGGGAGCCAGCTGCGTCACCCCGGCCAGGTCCGTCAGCGTCGCGGAAAGCGACACCTGACTCACCGGCGCGTCGCACACGCCCGCCGCGCGCCCCGGCACACGAATCAGCAGCGGCACGCCGCACGAGCCCTCGTAAAATTCAAACTTCTGCCACAACCCCAGATCGCCCAGCATCTCGCCGTGGTCGGACGTGTAGCAGATAATCGTGTCGTTTTCGAGGTTTAGTTCCCGCAGGGCATTGAGGATCTTCCCCAGGCAGTCGTCCATTTGCGCCAGATTCGCGTAATAGCAGGCGATCCGTTTCCGCGCCTCCGCCGGATCCCGCAGTTCCGGCGTGGGGCCGTTGAATCCTATCGAACTGACCACCTCTTTCGGCAGCCGACTCGAATCCGCCTTGCCCCAGCTGTGCGGCAGCTTCATGTCTTCCGGGCGGAACAGATCCATGAAGCGGCCCGCGGGCATGAACGGGTCATGCGGCTTCAGGAACGAAGTCACCAGAAAGAACGGCTGGCCGGTCTTGCCGAAATTGCGCAGGAAGCGCACGGACTCGCGCGCGACAAAGCTCTCGAAGTGGTCCTGCTCGGCGAAGCGGGAGACGCGCCCCACCGCCACCGAACCCTCGCGCCCGTCCGGCGTCCGATGGCCTTTCCACGGATCGTCCTCGTCCCGCCATAGATCGTCGATCTGCGGCAGGCCGGAGCCGGAGTTCCGCTGCCCCAGTTCATCCGCGTAGATCTGCGCTTTGGGTCCCAGATACTGCAGCCAGTCGTTGAAATCCAGCCGGTACTCGAACCCGTGCGTCTGGGCGTCCACGAAGTGCATCTTTCCGATCAGCCCGGAAAAGTAGCCGGCCCGGTTGAAGTGGTGCGCCATGGTGGGGTGCGACGGCAGAAACGGCGTCGTGTTGCTCTGCGCTTCCAAATGATGGCTGTAGAGCCCGGTCAGCAGAGAGGCGCGCGAAGGCGTGCAGACCGGATTCGAGCAATACGCGTTCGTGAAGCGCACGGACCCGGCCGCCAGCCGGTCGAGGTTCGGCGTCTTCGCCACCGGATCGCCATACGCGCCCATGCAGCTGCGCTTATGCTGATCGGCCATGACGATCAGCACATTCGGCCGCCTGCGCCCGCCCTGTTGCGCCCCCGCGGCGCCTGTCAGCGCAGCCGCGGCGGCGGTCGCCAGAAACGTCCTGCGATTCATTCGTACTCTCCCGTTCCCACTCAGGTATCGTATACGTCCGGGCCGCCGCATGCGAATTCGCGCATGCTACTTTGAAAGCCTTGCGTCCCAAGTTCCGCCTCCGCCCCCCGGCCCGATTCCTCCCCCCTCTGGAACCCGCGGCGGCGCTCCCGGCGGACGCCCTCGAAATCTGCCACATCTTCAGCGGACTCGGCGGCGGCAATCTCGGCGAAGAGTTCATGGCCCGCGCCTGCTGGAACCGGCTGCCGCCCCAACTCCGCCTGAACGTCGAACTCTCGGAAGAAGCCACCGCATCCCGCGCGCCCTACCCCGCGTCGTACCGTTACACCTCCATCGCCCCGCGTCACGTCTTCTGGCGCGGCTGGCAGGCGCTTCGCCATCCGTTTCGCGCGCAGGCTGGCCTGATCGTCGGCACCACCCCGATCACGGAAGACGAGGGGCCCGCGGTCATGAACGCCGTGGCCAGCCGGCTTCGCCCCTACGCACGCCGCCGGATCCCTGTGGATGCGGTCGGCATCGGCGCCGACCACCTCTCGGGCGCTGAATCCCGTCGCGTCTTCACCACTAAGGTGCGGCCCGTAATCCGCAGCTGGAGCGTCCGCACACCGGAATGCCGCGCCGCGCTGATCGACCTGGGCGTCGCTCCGGAAAACGTGGTGGTGGGCGCCGACTGGGCCTGGAACTACCGCCAAACGACTGATTGCTCGGCCTGGGCCGCGCGGCTCTGGGAGTCCCTCGGTATCGACCTGGCGCGGCCACTCCTGGTCGCCAACTTCGTCCACCTGAACTGGAGGAACTGCCATGCAGCCAAGAGCGCCACCGCCGCCGCGCTGGATCGGGTCGCCCGGTCGCGGGGTGTGCAGATTGCGCTCTTCTGTAACGACTTCCGTCCCGACCCCTCAATGGACCGCGCCGCCGCCGCGGACATGGCCGCACGCATGGAGTCTCCCGTCGTTCAGGTGCCCGTCGATTACTATTCCCCCGACGAAGCGCTGGCCCTGCTGGCCTGTGCGCGGGTGACGGTCGGGCAGCGCTATCACTTCATCATCGAATCCACGCTCGCGGGCACCGTCCCGGTCGCCATTCCGCGTCTGCAGAAGATGGCGGGGCTGGTCCGCGATCTCGGCTGCCCCGCATCCGGACGCATCGATGACGTGGACGCCGGGCATCTGGCCGCCACCATCGGCGACGCGCTCGACCGGCGCGACGTCTGGCTCTCAGCCCTCGCCCAGGCGCGCGTCCGCCTGGCCGGCAGGGCCGGGGCTAACCTCGATCTCATCCGCCGTCTTCCGCCCTACGACAAGATCGTGTTTCGCTGAGAGGAACGCCGCCAGTTCCCCCGCGGCCTCCGCCGGCCCGATGCCCAGGATGCAGTGCGGTGCCTCCGCCACGCACCCCGCCCGGCAGGCTTCCGAAGCCGCGGCGGGGCGCAGATAGCGATAACGGA
Source organism: uncultured Acidobacteriia bacterium (assembly GCA_903851195.1). Lineage (GTDB taxonomy): Bacteria > Acidobacteriota > Terriglobia > Bryobacterales > Bryobacteraceae > BOG-234. The sequence continues at coordinate 17,469 of CAINNJ010000055.1, read as the reverse complement.
CGTTCCACGGATGATACGTCTGCTCCGCGTTCAGATGGCCGGACGGCGCTCCCCGCGGATGACAGGAGGTCACCAGACAAGCCACGCCGCGAGCCGCGGCCAGATGCATCGACCCGGTGTCGTTCCCGAAGTAAGCGTGTGCGTGTCCAAGCACGGCGAGCGACCGGTTTACATCCTCCCGGCACAGGCTGAACGCACGCGCTCCGATTGCCGCGGCAATGCCCTCGGCTTTCGCCGCTTCCTGCGGGCTGCCCAGAACGGCAAATCGGCAGGGCATCCGCTCCGCCAGTTCGCGAGCCATGGCAACAAAAGCCGCCGCCGGCCAGATGCGCTTCGGAACGCTGCCGCCGATTCCCAGCGCGATCAGCGGTTCCCCACTGCCGGCCAGCCGTTCCAATGCCCAGGCTTCGTCGTCCGCGGACGGCCAGAGTTCCAGATCCGCCGAGACCTCGCCGCTCCACAAATGGCGCGCCATCTCCACCGAATAGCGGATCCGGTGCCCGTCGAGCGTCAGCACGGTGGAATAGAGTTCCTCTTCCGCACGGTTGACCGCGCAGCGCGGGCTCACGGCGGGGGACGCCGGAATGGCGCAGATCCGCTGCGCCGCGCCGCTGTACCACGCCAGAAAAGCCGCCCCCACCACGTTCGTCCACGGGTCGGCGTTAATCGCGATGTCGAAATGCCGGTTCCCCAGTTCCGTGCGGACGAACCGCGCCGCCCGCAGCAACCGAACCACCGAAAAGACGCGCGGCAGCGGCCGGAAGCAGGCGGCCCTGTCCATCCCCACCACCTCATCGACATACGGGCAATGCCGGAACAGCGCCACCGACCCGCTTGCGGTCACCAGCGTGATCCGGGCGCCCGGGCACGCCCGGCGCGCGGCGCGCAGCAGGGGCACGGTCAGGATGGTGTCGCCGAGCCCTTCCACTGAGATGATGAGAATGGAAGGCGACGATATGGCCTCCCCCTGGCCGGAAACCCGCCCCGCGCGGCGAACCAGACGCAGCATCGGGGGAAGCAGCCGCCGATCGGACATTTCCGGCAGGTACTGGTGTTTTCGGCTCATTCTGACGACTCTGCGCGCATCTTCACCGCCGCCGAACTGCTGCCCCCGCAGTGGAGCAACCCGTCCCGATCCGGTGAACCGCGTTTCTTCAATCCTGCCATTGCGGCCTGCGCCGCGGGCTACATCATGGCGTACCGGGTGGTTCTGTCCGATGGACTCCGTCGCCTCGCCATCTGCCGGCTCGACCCGAACCTCGCGGTCGAACCGGGCTCCCAACTCCCGCTCAGTGACCTGCTCAGCCCGCCGCCGGAGCGGCAATACCCGGGACAAGCCCACCGCTGGTTTGCCGACCCCCGTCTGATCGTTCATGAAAATCGCCTGCTTCTCCACTGGAATTCCGGCTCCCACCAGCCATCGAATCACCAGTTCCTGCAGGAACTGGATGGGCAAAGCCTCACTCCCGCCGGCCGCCCCCGGGAACTCGTTCTGCCCGGAAACCAGGCCCGCCTCGAAAAGAACTGGGGACTGTTCTCTGCGGAGGGCAACCTGTTCAGCGTGTATTCGCTGGCCCCGTTGCGCATTTTGCGGCTCGCCGGCATCAGGGAGGGCCGCATGGAGTTTGCGGACGCTTCTTCCGCGCAATGGAACCATTACCCCTGGTCGAGGCGTTTCGGAACCCTGCGAGGCGGCGCCCCGCCGGTGCTGCGGCAAGGGCGCTACGTCGCCGTTTACCACTCCTGCTACCAGACACGGACCGGCTCCAGATACGTTGCGGGCTGCCTCACCTACTCCGGCGAGCCGCCGTTCGCGCCGTTCGCCTGTGCGGAAAATCCCTTGGCACTGCCCAACCCCTTCGGGAACCGGTTCGGGCAGGAGCGCCTGAACTCCACCGTTGCGGAGGTGGTTTACCCGTGTGGCGCCCTTTATGATGGCGGCCGGTGGCTCATCAGTTACGGGATCAACGACGAACACGCCGCAATCGCGGTTCTGGACGACGCTGCGGTGACAGGAGCGCTGCGCCCGGTGGGACGTTCTCCCCGGATGTGGACGCGGGACTGGTTAGCCCGTGTGATCGGCCGGTAACAAAGCCGGTAACAAAGCCGGTAACAAAGTAAGACGCTCGTACAAATCTTCGTAAGCGGCCCGGAGGCGGCCCGGCTGACAAAACACCCGGGCCCACTCCCGCGCCTGCCGGCCCAACTCCGCGCGGCGCGCCGGATCCTGCAACAGCGCCGTGATGCCGTCGGCAAACCCGGCATCGCTCCCGGCCTCCAGAAACTCCTGCCCGTTCCGCACCCCCAGCCCTTCCGCTGCAAGCGCGGTCGCGATCACCGCCTTGCCCAGAACAAGGGCCTCGATCGTCTTAATGCGCACCCCCAAACCACTACGCAACGGGATGGCCACCACCGTGGCGGCGGCAATCAGTGGCTGCATGTCCGGGACCATCCCCGTGATTTCGATATCGCCCGCGGCAAGCGCGTGAAGACGCCGCGGCGGATGCGCGCCGGCGATTCGCAGCAGTGTCCCGGGACAGCGCGCCCGCACCAACGGAAAGATGTCGCGCGCCAGGCGAATAGCCGCATCCACGTTCGGAGGGTGCCGGAAGTTTCCCGAGAAAAGCAGAGTCGGCGGGGAGATCCCGCCTTCGGGCGCGGGCGGTTCGGCCACGATACCGGCGGAAGGAGGAATGACGAAGAAATTCCCCGCCGGCTCCAGCGCCGCAAGCTCCTCCCGGTCACGCCCGGAGAAACACACAACCGCGTCGAAGCGGGGCAGAATCGCGCGCTCGTACCGAGTCCAGGCCTTGACCTCCCTATCGAGCAAAGGACGCTGCCACGCGGGACTCAAAAGCCGCCGGTCACGCGCCGCCGCCGTTCCGGGCTCATGCTCGACCAGGATCCGGCGGCAGCCTTCCGCCGCGTCGGCGTATTGCGCCATCACATGAAACTCGAAGTGCACGATATCTGGCCGCCACTCCCGCACCGTTTCCCGGACGCGCCGCCGGAACTCTTCCACCTTCCAGTTCCCCACCCAAAACGGCAGGCCCGCCGCGACCGAGGCGCCGGTGAGCAGCACACGCCTGAACCCCACGGACGCGCCCGGCCGCCGGACCGCTTCCACCTTCTCGCAGAGACCCGCCAGCGCCGGCTCCGCGGGCTGTTCTCCATCGGCAGCGAGACAGAGCACGCGTACCCGATGGCCGGCGGCCAGTTCCGCTACACTGTGCGCGATGGACCGCGCGCCGCCATGGTGGCCGTCACGCCGCGGCGGAAACGGGGAAAGAATCAGGATCCGGCGGCTCCCGGGCAACTCAGGCTGCAACTACCACGTTATGCGATCGGGACCTCGGGTCGCGAATGCTGTGATATCCTCGCCCGCAGACCTTACCCTCATGTCATCCTTCCGCTCGGACCACGTAGGCAGTTTCCTCAGACCCGCGGAGTTGCTCGCCGCCAGAGCCTCCGCCAGCCCCACAGATTTTAGAAGTAAAGAAGATCTAAAAAGAACAGAAGACGCCTGCATCCTGGGCGTGCTCGCGCGGCAGAAGGACGCGGGCCTCGGCGTCTTCACCGACGGGGAGTTCCGCCGCCGCAATTTCATGAGCGATTTTGTCGATTCCGTCGATGGCGTCGACACCGGCCACGAAGCTGGCGGCTACCACTGGCAGCACGCCGCTTCCGTGCAGGATAAGGCCAGCGCCGTCGACGGCATCGCCACCGCGAAGATCGTTTCAAAGCGCCGCATGACGGGCCATGAGGTGCCGTTTCTGCTGGCCAACAGCCCCGGACCGGCAAAGATCACGCTCCCCAGCGCGACCCAGTTTCCAATGCTTCTGTTCCGGCGCGGCGTCACCGACAAAGTCTATGCCAGCCACTCGGAACTGCTCGCCGACGTGGCGTCGATCGTGAGCGCCGAGGTCGCCGCCCTGGCGAAAGAGGGCCTCCGCTATATCCAGATCGACGCGCCCCGTTACTCCTGGTATATCGATCCGAAGTGGCGCGAAAAGCTGCGCGCCGATACCGGCATGGATCCCGAAGTCGCGCTGGATGAGGCCATCGCCGCCGACAATCTGGCGTTCGATGCTGCCCGCGCCGCGGCCGACGGCAACGCCCCGCTGCTCGCCATCCACCTGTGCCGCGGCAATAACCGGGGCAACTGGTACGCCGAGGGCGGCTACGACGCCATCGCCGAGAAGCTTTTCTCCACGCTGCGTGTCAACCGCTTTCTGCTCGAGTACGACGACGAACGCTCCGGCAGTTTCGAGCCTCTCCGTTTCGTGCCCAAAGACAGGACGGTCGTGCTGGGCCTGGTCAGCAGCAAACGCGCCGAACTTGAAACCAAGGAAGACCTCCTGCGGCGCATCGATCAGGCGGCGAAAATCGTGCCGCTCGAAAATCTCGCGCTCAGTCCGCAATGCGGCTTCGCCTCCGTGGCGGAAGGAAACCCTGTGACCGAGGAAGTGGAGTGGGCCAAGATCCGGCTCGTGGCCGATGTCGCGCGGCAGGTTTGGGGCTGAAATGCCCACGAACGAGGAGACGATGGGCCTCGAAAACGGCATCCTGCCCGCGCCGATCGGCCTGCAACTCTACACCGTCGGCGAAGAGATGGAAGAGGATCCCGCCGGTACCCTGAAACAGGTCGCCGCCGCGGGCTACAAGGACGTGGAACTGTCGCCGATGTCGAACCTCGGCGCGAACGAACTGCGCCGGATGCTCGACGACGTGGGGCTGAAGAATCCCGCCGGACATTACCTGCTGCCGGATCTGCTGAAGGATCCGGACAGTCAGATCGCTTTCGCCAAAACCCTGGGCCAGCATTACATGGTGATGACCGTACCCTGGATCATCGACCTTTCCCGCGTTCACGCCGACCCGCAAGCCGGTAAGATTGGCTTCTTCATCGCCCTGGTGAACGCCCTCACGCTCGACGATTACAAATGGAGCGCGGCGCATTTCAACAGAATCGGCGAACAGGTGAAAAAGGCAGGCTTACAGCTGGCTTATCACAATCACAACTTCGAATTTAAAAAGCTCGAAGGCGGCGTCACCGGTTATGACGAACTGCTGCGCGAGACCGATGCCGGTCTCGTCAGCCTGGAACTGGACTGCGGCTGGGTCACCGTGGCCGGGCACGATCCCGTGGAGCTTCTGAACAGCTGTCCCGACCGCTTCAAACTGCTCCACATCAAAGAATTTAAGCCGGGCTTTACGCCCACCACCAGGCTGGGTGACACCGGCGAACACGCGCCCGTGCCGACCGAACTCGGGCGCGGTGGCATCGACTACGCCAGGATTTTCACCGCCGCGAAGAAGCTGGACATCGCCTGTATGTTCGTGGAGCAGGAACCGCCGTTCCACGACATGCCCGCGCTCGAATCCATGAAAGTGGATTACCAGTATCTCCGCAACCTGCGCGCCTGAAACCGTTTAAAACGAAAGCCGCAAACCCAGTTGAACCAGCCGCGCGCCCCCCGTGGATCCCCCGGTCGTCGAGTTCGCGCTGGTCGACCCGACCGTCTGGGTAATTTTGCCGAAATTCGCGTTGTTCAGGTCTGCCGTGGGCTGCGCGAAATTCGTGTGGTTCAGCAGATTCATGAACTCGCCGCGAAAGTCCAGCCGCAGGCCTTCCCGCCGCAGCCCGATCGTTCTGAGAACAGCCAGATTGATGTTGCTGAGCCCCGGGCCGTACAAAATGTTGCGGCCGGCCGTCCCGGGCTGACCGGCCAGCGAGGCGCTGAACCGGGTGATATCGAAAGCCGCGTCCGGATTGCGATTGTCCTGCGCCACCGGCCCCGCTCCCGTCAGGTTCGGACGATTCTGCGCGTTCGGACTGCTGCCCTGCGTGGATTGGTTGAAACCGCTGGTATCGGGGCCGCCCATCACCACGGTAAACGGAGTTCCGGCCTGCAGGGTGGCGATGCCGGAAAGCTTCCAGTCCCGCAGCGCGTAGCCCGCAATGCCCGTCGCCGCGCGCCAGCGGGGAATCGCGAACACGGCGGCCGCGACGAAACTCTGGCGGACATCGAAGGCGGACGCACCTCGTTCCAGGCGAAGATTACGGTTGTCGATCGGCGCGCCCGGTTCCCCCGGCTGACTTCCGGAACCATAGTAAGAAGAATTGTCGTCAATCGACTTAGCCAAAGAGTAAGACGCTTGTAAGTAAGAACCGGAGCGAGCCTGCCGTCTTAGACTAATCGTGCCGGCGTTGTAACCTGAATTCGCAATCGATTTGGCGATCTGAATCTGCCCGAACCGCGGGTCCGGAAACACCTGTTCGTTCGGCGTCACCGGCCCGCGCTTCGCCGCATCCCGCACGATGACTACGGGCTGGTTCACATCGGTGAAAACGCCCAGGTGACGGCCCTGGCTTCCGTGATAATCGGCTTCGAGCGCGAACTGTCCGAACTGCCGCTGCAGCCCCAGATGATAAAGCAGCGCTCGCGCATTTTGCAGATGCGGATCGATCCCCTGCAGCGCAATCACGCCGCTCACCGGCGTCCCCGGCCCCTGCCTGCCGAAATTGGAAATCAGGGGAACGTTCTGATCGAACGCCAGCGGCCACGCAAAGCGGCCCGGCTGCGTCACGTTTGCGGTCTGCGTCGTCTGCAGGCTCGCCGGCGGAGCCAGCCCCATACTCACGGGAATGTTGTTGAAAAGATCGTCGTAACCCACCCGAACACCGGCGCGGACCGCCAGTTGTCCGCCGCTGCCCGGTGACCAGACCACGCCGAGCATCGGAGCCACGTTGTTCCGGTTCGCGTACATGCCGGAGCCCGGCAGCGAAAGCGGGCTGTCGCGAAGCACCAGCGCGGCCGGCCCGGTGCGCAGTGGGTCGATATCCAGCACCCGGTTCGTGCCCACAACCACGAGCCCTGTTCCGGGAATATAGTTGGCCGCCCGGTGTTCGCGTTCCGCCAGCGCGGAGAAGAGTTCATAGCGCAGTCCGTACGTGACGCTGACGCCGGGCTGCGGGCGCCAGCGGTCCTGCCAGAAGAAGGCTGCAGGCGTCCGGCTCCAGGACGAATACGTGCTCCCGCTGCGGATCGTGGCGGAGTTGATCTGGCCTCGCGCGAAGTCCGCGAAGCTGGCGAAATTAATCACCCCGCGGCTCGCGCGATCCAGATAGCGATACAGTTCTTCACGCCGCACACTGGCGCCCCACGACCAGGCATGTTCCGTCAAACCGAATGGCGCGGTCTGCGCCACCGAATCCACCAATTCAAACGTATTGGTGGTTCTTCCCTGCGGAAAATTCATGCCGGCGCCCAGACTGGCGAATCCACCCGTAATGCTGATGGTCGGCAGACCGCCGTTCGCAATCACGCCCGGCAGCGCGTTGCCATCCGCGCCGGTGAACACGGTCCGCGCATCGAACCCCGCGTCCTGCGGCGTGCGCGTCACCGCATACCGCGAGAAACCGAAGCGGAGATCGCTGGTGGTCGCGGGCGAGAAGCTGTGACTCTCGTCCAGCATTCCCGATGCCTGCGCCGAAGGCCCCGCGTTGCCGCCCGACAGCGGAGTCGCGCCAGGCGTGGTGTCGTCGCCGGCGAACTGCGTCCACCGGGCCGCCATTTGATCCCTTGCCGTAAGCCGGTGGTCCAGCCGGATCAGCCCCGTGTGGTCATGATCGGAGTTACTGACATTTCCGATATAAGACTGCCCTCCGGCCACGTTCGGCAAAGGATAAAAGGCCAGCAGTTTTCGCGAGACCGGATCGGTCACGGTGGCCCGTTGCGCGACGGACGGCGTCAGCGTGCTGGTTACCGTCGGCGCGCTTTGATAAAAGCCTTCCCAGGAGCTGAAAAAGTAAGTCCCCCCGCGGTGCAAAGGACCACCAAGCGTGGCGCCGAACTGATTCCGGTTCAGCGGATTCTTTACGCCGCCCAGTTTGTTCGTAAAGAAATCGGCCGCATTCAGCACGGTATTGCGGAAGAACTCAAACACGCCGCCGTGGAATTCCTCGCCGCCGCTGCGCGTGACCACGTTCACCTGCCCGCCGGTCTCCCGGCCCTGTTCCGGCTGGACAGCGCTGGTCTGCACCGAGAACTCCTGCACGGCATCCGTGATACGGAACAGGTTCAGCGGCTGGTTCGTCTGCGTATCGGTGTTGCTGATACCGTCCAGCAGATAAACATTCGACTGCGACCGCATCCCGTTGACGCTGAACCCGGCGCCCTGTGTGCCGGCGGGCGCGGCGACGCTGCCCGGAACCAGCATCGCGAGGTCGAGAAATTGCCGGCCATTTAGCGGAATACCGGAAATCACCTCGCGCGGCACCGTCCATTTGCGTGTGGCCGAGGTGCTGTCGATACCCGGCGTCGCGGCCTCCACCTGCATGACCTCGCGAACGGAGCCGACCTCAAGGCGGATATCGAGACGCGTCACCTGATCCACCTGGATGAGAGTTCCGGGCGCCTCCGCGGTGCGAAAGCCGTCCGCTTCCACTTCGACTTTGTAAAGGCCCGGCTGCATGCCCGTCATCAGAAACTCGCCCGGCTCCCCGGTCTGGTTCCCGTAAGTCCGCCCGGCGCCTGTGGCGCGGACAACGGCGTGCGGCACCACGCCCCCGCTGCTGTCTCTCACCACCCCCTGCAGGCTTCCCGAAGGCCCCGCCGCATACAAAGGCGCGGCCAGCACGAAGAGGAACGCCAACAAGCGCGGAAACGCATTTCGGTAGTAAGTACGGAGATTCAGACCTGAATCCTTTCAGTTACACTTTGACACTACTACTATTCCCGCTTATACTCAGTTTTCGCGGATCCGGAAACATTAAGGAGCTTAAATGCAGGAACAGCCGCCTCGTGTTGTAATCAGGCCCGACAATGACCCCGGCACCGTTTTCCCTTCGGTCGGCGTTACCCGCAGCCAGCTGGTCTTCTGGGCCAATAACGATTCCGTGGCCCACCTGCCGGTCGGTCCCGCCGGCGCGTTCATCGGGCTCACGGCCATTCAGCCCGGCACAACCTCAAATACGCAGGCGCCGGGAAATGCGCTGAAAACTCTCGTCCCCGGCGGGCTGAGCCAGGGCCAGGTTTACACCCTGAATTACCAGTGCAGTCTCCACCCGGGCGAGTCCGGCGTGATGGAACTGGTGAACGACTTCTACCCGCCGGACCTGCAAATCACCGTTACGCGCGACAGCACCACCAAAATCTTCCCCTCCGTTCCGCTGATCACCGGCGGAAAACCTCCCTATACTTTTACCATCGCTTATTCCGAACTCCCGTCGACGGCAATCGTAGTGGACGGCGGCAATGCCGGCCCCCTGTTGTCCGGTTCAAGCGATACGGCGGGAACGTTTCTGCTCCGCATCACCATGCAGGATGCGCTGAGTAACGTCCTCGACAGCGAAACCTTCCAGATCACCATCAACTAGCCAGATCGCCATCGACTAAAAGGAATGCCGAAAATGTCTGATCACAAGCGTCCCGGTCCCCACGCGGGCGAGCGAGCCACCCGCCGTGCCTTTCTGCGCCGCGCTTCCCTTTCGGCTTCCGCTGTCGCCATGGGCCACTTACTTCCCTTCGAAGCCTCGGCGCAGATGCCGCTGCTGCCGGAAATCGGCGCCCTGACGACGAAGACCGTGGCCGGCACACCGCCCACTCTGAACGGCGTCGTCGAACTGTCCGGCGGCCCTTCCGGCGGACAGACGCGGCGTTACTTCCAGGGTTGGGAACTCAATGATCCGAACTCGAAAGGGGTCATCGACGTCAGCCGCTTCGGCCCCGGTCCGACCCTGCGCGCGCGCGTCGGCGGTCGCGTCAATCTGATGTTCCTCAATCGCGTGGATAACCTCCAGTTCCCCGAAACGGCGCCCGGCGTCTGCGACTCCAGCGGACCCGGCTACCCGTTCGACGACAAATTCCCGAACTGCTTCCACGGCTCCAATTCCGCCAACCTCCACTTCCACGGCACCCACACCAGCCCGTCCGGACTCGGCGACAATGTCCTGATCGAAGTGATTCCCGACAAGACCACCACGCAGGCACAGTGGGAAAAGATGTTCCGCGAAATCTTCAGCAGGCCGACGCCGCCGGCTTCCTGGGCGGACATGCCGCCCGCCTACCAGATCGCCCAGATGGGCTGCACGGCGGATCAACTTCCCAAAGCCCAGCCAGGCGGACTGGTCGCGCAAAAAGGCGTGGAGTTCTGGACCAAAAATCAGGCCCTGATTCTCGGCACGGGCTCTCACGACGGCATGAAGGCTTATGGCTGGCCTCAGTACGTCGTCGGCGCGTTCCCGAATACCTTCTTCCTGCCGAAAGGCCCTTCCGCGGGTTCGCCGATTCAGGCCGGTCAGGCGCCCGGCACGCACTGGTACCACGCGCACAAACACGGCGCCACATCCCTGCACATCTTCAACGGCCTGGCCGGAGCGCTGGTGGTCGAAGGCGATTACGACGAAAAAATCCGGGCCTTTTTCAGTAAACAGCTTCCCGCCGGCGGGAAATTCGTGGAACGGCTGCTGGTGCTGCAGCAATATACGGTCAAGCAGAACCTGACCGTCACTCCGGGCGGCGGTCCGGTCGGCGACAACCCCAACTCCGCCAACAACCAGAAATTCATCAACGGAATCAAGGGGCCGCAGATCGGCATGGCGCCGGGCGAAGTGCAGTTATGGCGGTTCGTGAACGCCATGGGCGGCGGCAATAAAGGCACGCTCGACAGCACCTGGATCGCCGCTGCTGTCGCGAAGGGCTTTTCCGTCCGGCAGGTCGCCATGGACGGCGTGCAGTTCTCCTGGGAGAATTATCTGAGCCAGCCCATGGGGATGAACGGGCCCCTGCCCATTACCCTGGCGGGCGGCAATCGCGCCGACTTCCTTGTCCAGGCGCCGGCCAAAGCGCAAAATCTCGATGTTTTCGTTCCCAACGACCTGGGCGGCGGCAGCGGCAACCAACTCCTGTTCCGCATCGCCGTGGCCGGAACTCCCGTGAACATGAGCCTGTTCGGCGCGGCCGATAAGGCCGCCTACCCGGTCCTGCCAGCCTTCCTGGCCAATCTGCCCGCGCCGAAGGTGCCCGCCCGTCCCGTGTCTTTCACCATGAGCCACAAGCCCGGTGTCAGCGGCGGCGGCCCGCCCAAATTCATGATCAACGGCTCGCAGTTCGAAGATGGCGGCAACATCAGTCTCTGCATGCAGGTCAACTCGGTGGAAGACTGGATTTTGACCAATGACTCGAACGGTCCGGCGCACCCGTTCCATATCCATATCAATCCCTTCCAGGTGCTCGAGATCAATGACAAACCCCTCGGGATGGCGTCGCCGGTCTGGCAGGACGTAGTCGCCATTCCCCCGGGCGGCAGCGTGAAAATCCGTCAAAAATTTGCCGATTTCAAGGGAATTTACGTCATTCACTGCCACATCCTCGCGCATGAAGACCGGGGCATGATGAAACTGGTGCGCGTGGACGATTTCCCGGGGGGCAAGGCCCCGGCAACCTGCTCGTCCGAAGGCGTCACGCATCATTAAGAACCAGCCGCTCCACGAATGTTCGGCAATGAACTCACCGCCTCGCGCGCCTGAGCCGGCCAAGGACGGCGAAATTTCCGTCCCGCTCCAAACCGGTATATTCCTCAGATGCAACGAATACCCTGGAGCACAATCGCGCTCGGCGCGCTGTTGTTCCTCCCGGCCGGCTCAAAAGGAGACCAACCAGTGCAGTCTGAACAGCCCGAAAAACCGAAGGCGCCGGCCAAAGCGGAGCAGCGCGGCCGCATCCTCGGAATCGGCGGCATTTTCTTCAAATCCGCCAACCGCGACCAGATGCGCGAATGGTATTCGAACCATCTCGGACTCGCCGACAAAGGCAGCGGCATGATGCTGCCGTGGCGCGAACACGACGACCCGCAAAAGGAACACATCACCGTCTGGAGTGTCTTCTCCTCCACCACCGACTACTTCAATCCCGGCCACGCCCCGTTCATGATCAACTACATCGTGGACGACATGGATGCTTTGCTCGACCGCCTGAAACAGGAGGGCGTGAAGATCGACGACAAACGCATCGATGAATCCTACGGCCGTTTCGCCTGGATCTACGATCCGGACGGAAACAAGATCGAACTCTGGCAGCCCGCGCCCGCCAAACCCTGAGGACTTTTCACCACACCCGCAGGCTTGACGAGCCGCTCTTCGCCCCCTTAAGCTAAGAATTCTTAGTATGGGACGCAAACCGCGGAAGAACGATTCGTTGCCCGGTTCCCTCGATATGCTGATCCTCCGGACTCTGTCGGGGCGCGACCTCCACGGATACGGCATCGTCCAGTTCATTCAGCAATCGTCCGGCAACGAACTCCTGGTCGAAGAAGGCTCGCTCTACCCCGCTCTCCAGCGCCTCGAACTGAACGGCTGGATCGACGGCGACTGGGGTCTGACGGCGAATAACCGGCGCGCCAGAATCTACAGGATCACCGCGGCGGGTCGCAAACAGCTGACGGTGGAAACGCGGAGATACGCCCAACTCACGCTGGCCATTGCGCGCGTCATGGAAGGGGAGTGACCGTCATGCTGCGTCGCCTCCGGTATTGGACCAACAGCGCCCGGCGCAGTGAGGCGCTCCGCGAAGAAATAGAACTGCACCTCGCCGAGAAAGCCGCGGAACTGCATGCCGGCGGCATGTCCGCGGAGCGCGCCCAGGCCGAGGCGCGGCGGCGCTTTGGCAACGTCGGACTCAAGCAGGAAGAGTCGCGCGAAATCTGGATCACACGGTTCTGGTCGGAACTCGCTCAGGACATCCGTTACGGCTGTCGCGCCATGGCCGCCAACAAAGCGTTCAGCAGTCTTGCGGTCCTGTTGCTGGCGCTCGGCATCGGCGCGAACACGGCAATCTACAGCCTCATGGAGTCGATTCTGCTCCGTTCCCTGCCGGTGGCCGATCCCGAGTCTCTGGTGGTCCTGAACTGGCGTGGCCGGCCGCCCCTCGAAGGCAGCGGCAAATGGGTCCACGTCGTCCACGGGCTGCAGGGCCTGTTCTGGCCAGGCGGCAAGGGCGCGCTGATCAGCGGGATCTTCCCCTACGCCGTGCTGGAGACGCTGGACCACCAGAATCCCGCCTTTTCCACGCTCTTCGGATACTGCAACGGACACAGCCGGAACCTCACCATCCGCAGACAGGCCACCAGCGCCGGCGCGGAGTTCGTCACCGGGCAGTATTTTCACGGCCTCGCGGTGTCGCCCGCCGCGGGACGTCTGATCGGTTCCGAAGACGATCGTCCAGGCGCAACGCCGGTCGCCGTCATCAGTTTCGCGACCAGTCAGAATCGCTTTGGAGGACCGCCGAATGCGATCGGACAGTCGATTCTCGTGGACAGCGTGCCCTTCACCATCATCGGTGTCGCGCCGCCGGAATTCTTCGGAGTCGATCCCGCAATGTCGCCGGACCTCTACCTTCCGCTGCACACGAATCTGCTCCTGGACGGCCCCGAAACCGCTCGCCTGTATAGCGACGCCAACTTCTACTGGCTTGAACTCATGGGCCGTCTGCGGCCTGGCGTCGGCATGGCCCAGGCCCAAACGGCGCTCGCGCCCCGTTTCCATCAGTGGGTCGCCACCACCGCCACCACCGACGGGGAGCGCGCCAAACTGCCCGCGCTGCTCCTGAATCCCGGCGCCGAGGGTCTGGGCAGCCTGCGCCGCCAGTATTCGAAACCTCTCTTCGTGCTCCTCGCGATGGTGGGCCTGATCCTCGCCATCACCTGCGCGAACATCGCCAATCTGCAACTGGCCAGAGCCGCCGCGCGGCGCCGTGAAATGGCGGTCCGCCTGAGTCTGGGCGCGGGACGGTTTCGCGTCGTGCGGCAGTTGCTGACCGAGAGCGTGATGCTGGCATCGCTCGGCGGAGCGCTCGGCGTTCTCTTTGCGATCTGGGGCATGCGCACGCTGACGGTTCTGTTCTCGCACGGCCAGGAGAACTTCACGCTGCGCGCGGAACTGAACTGGCAGGTGCTCGGCGTGACGGCGGCGCTCTCCGTGATTTGCGGCCTGTTGTTCGGCCTCGCGCCCGCGATCCAGTCGACCCGCCCCGACGTCATGCCCGCCCTCAAATACGGCCGCGGCGGCGGACCGCGCAACCGCACGCAAAACATTCTGGTGAGTGCCCAGATCGCGGTCTCTTTTCTGCTCCTGGTCGCCGCGGGTCTCTTTGTCCGGACACTCGACAAACTGCACTCCGTCCAGTTGGGATACGCCCGCGAGAACATCCTGCTGTTTAGCTTGAACGCGCGCCAGGCCGGCCATCGGGCCCCGGAAATCACTACATTCTACGAGAATCTTCGCAAACGCCTCGAATCGATTCCCGGCGTGCGCGGCGCGACGTTTTCGCAGTCTTCCCTCATCAGCGCCGGCAGTGCCGGAGGGGTATACAGAGGCGCAATCCGGATCGGCGCCGTGACCGTGGCGGACGCGGGCGTCATGGGCGCCGGACCGCATTTTCTCACCACCATGCAGATTCCCCTCCTGGCCGGGCGGGAGATCGACGAACGCGACCAGCCGGGCTCCGCGCCGGTCGTTGTCATCACCGAGCGGCTGGCGCGGACTTACTTCGGGAACGCGAATCCGCTGGGCCGGCGCATTACTTTCCTGGACGATAAGCGCGAACTCGAAATCGTCGGCGTGTCGGCGGACGTGCGCTACGGAGGTCTGAGACAAGAGAACCCGATGACCTTGTTCGCGGCCGCCAGCCAGTTTTCCCCGGACCGCGTGACCTGCGCGCTGCGCACGCCGGGGGATCCGCTGAACTATGTCAGGAGCGTGCAGCGGATCGTGCGGGAGGCCGATTCCCGCCTGCCCGTCACCGGCGTCATCACGCAGGCGGCGGAAATCGATCGGACGATCAGCCGTGAACTGATGTTCGCGAAACTCTGCACGGGCTTCGCGGTTCTCGCTCTCCTCATCGCCTGCGTGGGACTCTACGCGACCATGTCATACAGCGTTACGCGGCAGGTCGGCGAGATCGGAATCCGCATGGCTCTGGGCGCGCGGCGCGGGGTCGTGGTCCGCATGATTCTGCGGCGGGTCCTGCTGCTCGCGGCAACGGGACTCGCCCTCGGCGTCCCGGCCGCCCTGATCGCGTCCCGGCTGGTCGGATCGCTGCTGTTCGGGACGCGTCCCGACGATCCCGGCACGCTGGCTGTGGCCGCGGTCGTCCTGCTGAGCGCCGCGATACTTGCCGGCTATGCACCGGCGAGGCGAGCGGCCCGTATCGATCCCATGGCCGCCCTCAGGCAGGAATAGATTCATCGGCTCGCGGAGAGCGCGGATTCCGCGACCGCGTGTCGCCCCTTACCGGCCTTCTTGGCCTGGTAAAGCGCCGCATCGGCATTTGCCATCAGCCGTTCGAATCCGCCGGCATGCCCCTCGATGGTGGCCACGCCGATGCTCAGGCTTAAAGGGGTTGGTTTTTCGCCCTTTTCGCCCGCGGAATGAGTCGAATTCGCGCAAATATTCAGAATCCGCTTCGCCACGCGCTCCGCATCGCCGGACAGGGCGCCCGGCAGCAACACGCAGAATTCATCGCCGCCCCACCGGCCCACGTAGTCCCCGTCCCGCAGTCCGCGAAGCAAAACCCGCGCGACGGACTTCAGCACAAGATCTCCGGTCGCGTGACCATAAGTGTCATTGACCAGTTTGAAATGATCCACGTCGATCATGAGCGCGGAAAGCGCCTGCCCGGCCCGCCGCGACAGCGAGTTCTGGTGCATTCCGATTTCCTCAATCGCGCCCCGGTTGAGCAAACCGGTCAGCGGGTCGTGCATCGCCTGCTCCTTCACCCGGGCGTTCTGGCTCTCCGTGATCGCGAGCAGGAAGAGGGTGGTAAGAACGGTATGCGCGACGGCCATGGCGCCGCCGTTGTACACCGTCCGGGCTGAGTCGAAGTTATAACCGGAGGCAGAGTGACCGTGCAGGAAGAAGTCGATAATGACGCCGGTCGTCCAGATGCCGAGCGCCACATAAGTTCCGGCCGACAGCCTGTCGATGAAATGCAGCCGATCTTTTTCCCTTTTCGTAAAAATGTATGCGGTGCGCAGCAGCATCACCACGCGAATCGCGTTGAACGCCGCCATCCGGCTGTCGATATCGGGTCTCAGCAGCCCGAACCACAGGTAGACGGCACAAGCGGAAACAATGGGCATGGCGGTCCAGACGGCCTGCCGCGTCTGTTGCCTGAAGCGCGCCACCGCAAGATACCTGAGGGCGATCCCGACCGACCCCAGCAGCGGACCGGCGGACGACGCCACTCTCTCATCCGCGGCGGACATGGCCAGCGCGACGCCCGAGCACAGGCAGGCCCATCCCCAAAGGCTCAGCGCTTTGCCCGTGTGATCGGCATGGTGGCGCCGCATCGCCATCGCGAGAATTCCGGAACAGGCCGACAGAATCGCGGTGATCAGCCACAGCGTCCTTGCCTCAACCTGCATGACGAGCCATTGGGGACCGGAATACAGCGGTTATTTCGTGTGCAGGCAGGAATGAAATCGCCTGAGTAGTCATAAAATACCGACGATTTTTCGATATTTTTTCAATATATCACTGGCGGGCGCGGTCCGGGCAGGGGAGGGCGGCGGCGGCAAACCCGCCGCCTCCGCCGCCGCCCGGTCCCCCTCACTTCACGCCGAAAGCATCGCTTCAGGCAGCCGCGGCGGCAGGCAGGGGCTTCAGGCGGGTCCGCTCCACCATGGCAAGATCCCGCTGCAGGCGCGCGAAGTGCGCTTCTTCCTCCGGCGTCCGCTGATACCCGCGATAACCCAGGTTCCGCGTCTCCAGCGGGTCGTTCGCGAGGTCGTACATTTCCCACTCGCACGGGATGTCCGGGTGCTCCACGCTGAAGTACTTCGCCAGCTTATAGCGTTCCTCCCGGATGCTGACAACATGGTTGTTCGGGCCCGGATAAACGTTGCAGATCTGGCTGAATTGGTAGTCGTCGTTGGTAAACGCGATGTACCTCTGCGGCGCTTCGCCGGCCGGATCGAGCAGCAGCCCGGAGTAGTCGATACCCTGCCAGCCGGCCCGCGCCGCGGAATATCGAAAAGGTTCGCGATCGTCGGCGGAAAGTCGACGTGCGAAACCATCGCGTGCGAGACGACAGGTTCGGGAAAAAGCTTCGGATTCGAGTAAATCATCGGCACCCGCAGCGTCTCTTCGTAAAAATTGAACATCTTCTGGCGCTGGCCGCCGTGAGCCAGCCCCATCTCGCCATGGTCGGAGGTCCGAACGATCAGGGTGTTTTCGAGCAGCCCCTGTTCTTCCAGCGTGTCCAGCACCTGGACGAGGTAACTGTCCTGCAGCTTCATCAGGTTGCCATAGAAGCTCGGGAGCCGTCGGGCGCGGCGCCGTAAGGCCGAGCAACCACCCGGTCAGCCGCGCCCGACGGCTGCAACCCGAGCGGTTTCTCAAAAGTTCCGGTAGTTGCGCTTGTCTTCGGGCGTGGGAAGCGCGCCAGGACGCTCGGGCATCATCACGCG
>CAINNJ010000054.1 GCA_903851195.1 uncultured Acidobacteriia bacterium | reverse complement strand
GGCAATGCTGATTTTCTCGCCAGTACGCGGATTGCGGCCTTCCGAAGCGGCGCGCGAGCTGACGGCAAACGTGCCGAACCCGACCAGACGCACTTCGTCGCCACTCTTCAATGTGGTGGTGATGCCGTCGAATACCGCATCAACAGCCTTGGCTGCGTCCGCTTTGCTAATACCGGCCGCAGCCGCCACATGCGCAACGAGGTCGTTCTTGTTCACTAGCGCCCCCTATCATTTCTGATGGCCGGCGGTCGGATTGAACCGCGACCAGCTCCGGCAGATTAAACAACGCGACCCCAAATCAAACATCACGACTCCGAGTCAGCACGCGACTTTATGCCGAAAATCCGCGCCCACTCAATCGTGAATCGCGTGATTCCAGGCGTTGAGTGACGAAGTACCAACGATTTTTCGCCTTCCGGCCGATCGCGCGGGCTCTGAATGATCGGCATAGGGGGCGATCCTAACGGATCGCACCCCTGCCACACCACCCGGCATGCGGGTCCGCACCGGGCGGTTCGAGAAGTTGAGGTCATAAGAGGCTGGGCATTCCCAGCTTGTCCGACCATTCCAGGGTCAGCACGGCGTTGAGGAGCATGCCGCTGTTGCGCCACCAGCGGCGGCTGTTGGCCGCCACCTGTCGCGCGACCTCGGGTTTGGCCCCCAGCCCCCGTAATTTCCCGTACATGGTCGTGCCACGCTTCCACTGTTTGAGCTGAACGGCGCGTAGCCGGTGGCGCATCCATTTGTCCAGCTCTCGCCAGACCCCTGGTGTTTGCGCCAGTCGGAAGTACGCCTTCCAGCCCAGAACATAGGACCGCAGCCGATCCGCCACATCCCGCATGCTGCGCCCGCCAGAGCGGCGGGTCAGTTGCCGGATGCGGTGCTTGAACGTCACCAGCGGCTTGTTGGCGACCCTGCGTTTGATCACGCCGCCTGGCGCCACCCAGAAACCGTAGCCCAGGAATTTGCGACCAAACACGCTGGTCACCGCGCTTTTGGTCTCATTGACCGTCAGACGCAGCCTGCCATATAGCCGCCGGAGTAATGCCATCACCCGCTCACCCGCCTTCCGACTGCGGACATAAATGTTCGCATCGTCGGCGTAGCGCACGAAGCAGTGGCCTCGACGTTCAAGTTCCTTGTCCACGTCATCGAGCAGGACATTGGCCAGCAGCGGCGATAGCGGCCCGCCTTGCGGCGTCCCCATCACGCGTTCCTGGACCACGCCATCCGCCATGATCCCGCTGTTCAGATAAGCCCGGATCAGCCGGACCACGCCGGTGTCTCCGATCCGTTTCTGGAGGCGGTCGATGAGGATGTCGTGATTGACCCGATCGAAGAATCTCTCCAGATCCACGTCCACCACGACCCGCCGGCCCGATTGCACGTATGATTGCGCCGCGATAACGGCGTCATGCGCGCCTCGGCCCGGACGGAAGCCATAGCTGTGCTTGCTGAAGGTTGGATCAAGGATGGGCTGCAGCACTTGCAGCAGCGCCTGCTGGATCAACCGATCCGTCACCGTCGGGATGCCAAGCTCGCGCTCGCCACCGTCAGGTTTGGGAATCGTCACCCGCCGCACCGGACTGGGCCGGTACGTCCCCAACAACAGTTGTTCGCGGATGGCGGGCCACGCCTTGCGCAGATGATCGGCGGTCTGGTCGATGTCCAGACCATCGACGCCAGCCGCGCCCTTATTGGCCCGCACCCGTTTCAATGCCCGTTGCAGGTTCTCTCTCGTCAGCGCCGCGGAAAGCAGCGCCGATCCTGTGTTCCCCGGTTCATGTCGCGGGCGGCGAGCTTCGTCGCTGCCAGAGCCGCACGCGGCTTCACCGCGTCCTACCTCCGGCCGCCCCGCTTGCGCGGGCTTCTGACGCGATGCTCGCCACATCGACATGGCGTGGGACACTCCTTCTCGTTCGGCCCTTCGACCTCGGTTCGGCGGCAAGCCTCGCCGATGGCTACTACGGCCTCTGCTGACTTCTCGCTCCGGCTCGACACCGTCGCCCTTTCAGGCACAAGGCGAGATCTCCCCAGGTAAGAACGCACTCCTTCACTGCACGACCGCCGGATCTACGCCGCTTCCCCTTGATCACAAAAGCTTCGCGGTTATTGGCCCGCTCGCCCTGGTCGGCAGCGCCTTCTATCCGGTTCTTGTTCATCGGCCCGCAGCTTCGATCCACGCTTCCTCCCCACACTCGGTCGCCCTAATGCAGTTGCGCTTCACTTCGCTCGCCGTGACCAGCTTACGGTGGGACTTCCACCCACAAGAGTGCGCCCATGCTGGGCGCACCAATAAAAAAGCCGGCTCAACGATGCGAGCCGGCTTTCCTAGTTTCTCCCGGCCCGAGGGCCGAAGGATGACGGGGGATTGCGCCTCGAATTAGGCGGCGCGAACCTGATTCAGGAACTTATCGACTTCGTCCGATAATGTCCCGAAACGCTGGGACAGCATCGACGCGGCCTCGAGCAGATGCTCGGCCGAGGCGCCGGTTTCGTGCGTAACGCGCTCGACCTTGTCGATGCT
>CAINNJ010000053.1 GCA_903851195.1 uncultured Acidobacteriia bacterium | reverse complement strand
TCGGGTTGTAGCCGCCGGACACGGCTGGACGGGTGGCTCCACTCTTTGACAGCGCCGTGCCCTGCGGCTCCCGAGCTTTTAGTGAACCGCTCGGGGCGCAGCCGCCGTGCCCGGCGGCTCCCGAGCTTTATTGAACCGCTCGGGTTGTAGCCGCCGGACACGGCTGGACGGGTGGTTTCACGGACTGATTGCGCCGTGCCCGGCGGCTCCCGAGCTTTTGGCAAAGAGCAACGCAAAAAGCCGGGTGTGTGCTGGCTCGGGAATATAGTTCCGTGCTACGCTGTGTGTTAATCGTGACGGCTGGATCCGGGCTATCCCTCTTTTTCTCCTGCTTCAGGACAGAATTCACCCGAAATCCCGCCGCTCAGTAACCGGACCACTCCGCATTCGACAACGCCGTGCTCTTCAACTCGCCTGGCTTCTGCGTTTTCTTTATCGTTGTAACCCTTCTTTATTATTTGCTGCCGTGGTCCGGGCGCTGGAAGCTGCTGCTGCTTTCCAGTTGTTACTTTTACATGTCGTTCGTTCCGGCCTACATTCTGATTCTGCTTGTCACCATCGTCATCGATTACGCGATGGCCATTCTTATCGCGGAATCGTCGGGAGCGCGGCGCAAGACTTACCTGACCATCAGCATTGTTTCGACGTGCGCGGTGCTGGGAGTTTTTAAATACTACAATTTTCTCGCGGTGACCTCGCGACAGGTCGGCTCTCTGTTCGGCATCGCGGCGGATATTCCGCTGGCTCATTTCATTCTGCCGATCGGGTTGTCCTTCCATACGTTCCAGAGTCTGAGCTACGTGATCGAAGTCTATCGCGGAGCGCAGAAGCCGGAGCGGCATTTCGGTATCTATTCGCTGTACGTGATGTTCTATCCGCAGCTGGTGGCGGGACCGATCGAGCGTCCGCAGAACCTGCTGCACCAGTTCTATGAGCACCACGCGTTCGACGCGGAGAACATCATTCAGGGTCTGACGCTGATGGCCTGGGGCTTTTTCCAGAAGATGGTTATCGCAGACCGGGCAGCCCAGTACGTGACAAAAGCGTATGGGAACTGGCAGACCTGTTCCGGGCTCGAACTGCTGCTGGCCACGGTTCTCTTTGCCGTTCAGATCTACGCGGATTTCGCCGGATATTCCTCGATTGCGATCGGCGCGGCGCGGGTGATGGGTTTCCGGCTCATGACCAACTTCAATCATCCGTACTTCGCCACCAGCATCGGCGAGTTCTGGAGAAGGTGGCACATCTCGCTGTCGACCTGGTTCAAGGATTATCTGTACATTCCGCTGGGCGGGAACAGGGTGGCCGTGCCGCGGCGTTACCTGAACCTGCTGATCACCTTCACGGTGAGCGGTCTGTGGCACGGCGCCAACTGGA
Organism: uncultured Acidobacteriia bacterium; assembly: GCA_903851195.1. Classification (GTDB taxonomy): domain Bacteria; phylum Acidobacteriota; class Terriglobia; order Bryobacterales; family Bryobacteraceae; genus BOG-234. The sequence continues at coordinate 65,667 of CAINNJ010000053.1, read as the reverse complement.
CGTTCGTTATCTGGGGATTTTACAATGGCGCGCTGCTGGTTCTGGAGGGGATGGCCGCGAAGTGGTGGCTGGGAAAAGGGCCGCTGCAAACACAGCTTCGACGAGTGGTGACGCTGGCCCTGATTCTTATCGGGTGGGTGTTTTTCCGGGCGGAAACGACCGGACAGGCGTTCGGGATCCTGGGACGCATCGCGCGCTCGACTTCGCTGTCGATCGGGAGCATTCAGGAGGCTATTCTGTTTGCGACGGGTGATTCATCGGCGCTCCCGGCGATGGCTGCACTGACGATTCTGACGGGCGGAATGTTTGTCCTGGAGGGAATGCAGGAGCGGGAGGCGCTGATTTTCGACAGGAGGTTCGCTTCTTCCACGACCTGGCGGGCGGCCGCGGCGGTGCTTTTGGTTCAGGTTGTTCTCTTTTTCGGCGTGCTGCGGGCGTCGTCGTTTATCTATTTCCAATTCTGATCATGGGAACCATATCCAGAACGTTGCTGGCGGCGCTGCTGCTGTTCGTGCTGCTCGGAAGCGCCAAGGTCATGCTGGAACATCATCTTGCGCCCCGCACCAGCGGTATACAGGGTGAGTTGAGCGGACCCCGGCCGGAGATCGTGCTGGTGGGCTCTTCGCATACGCGACAGGGGTACGACGTGGCCGCGCTCGAGAAGATCACGGGACTGCGGAGTTTCGTGGTTGCGTACGACGGTCTGGATCCGGCGAACATGGTCCCGCTGGTAAGGGCCGTGCTGCGGCAGGCGGGGAAGCGCCCGAAGTTCCTGGTCGTGGACGCTTATTGCGCGACTTTCGCCAGGGAACCGGAGATCGAGGACCCGCGGCTGTTTTTCGACGCGCCGCCGGAGATGAAGAAAGAGATCGCCGAAGCGTATCTGCGAACCCACAAAGGGGAAGAGGCGTGGCTCGACCTCTGGACGCTGGCGACGAACAAGGGCAGCGAACTGATTCTGACTTTTCCGCTGGTAAGCAGGACGCTGAACGGCCTTTCTTACCACGGAGGGTATACGGGTAAAACGGTGTCCGGAGTGGAGCCCGAGCGGTTCGCCGGTCTACACCTGCCCCTCAGCGGTTCAGTGCTGCGCGAGGAGCAGGCGGCGGCACTTTCCACGATCCGGAGCCTGGCGAACGAGGCTCAGGTTCGGCTGCTGCTGGCGGATGCGCCCATGCCGGGGCCGGTGGAGTCACAACCCGAGGTGATCGCGATGCAGCGCCAGGTGCGCGAACTGGCCGGGAGGCTGGAGATACCGCTTTTCGAGGGGGCGAACGGTTTCCCGGTCGGCGATCCCGCACTGTTCCACGATTCGAATCACCTCTCGACGGCGGGCCGTGAGATGTATACGGAACAGTTCGGGAAGGCTCTTTTGCAGCTCGCGGCGAGGTAGAGCCGGGATCAGGCTTCCACGAGCTCGCCGCGGCATTCCTGGCCTAACGAGAAACCGTAGTGGCCGGAGAGAAGCAGCGAACTTAGTTCGCTCCAGCGCACGGGCGCGGTTCCGGCGTGGCGGACCACCAGGCTGGCCGCGAGATTTGCCAGCCGAACGGCGGAAAGCATATCGAAGCCCGCGGCCACGGCAACGGCGGCGGTAGCGATCACGGTGTCGCCCGCGCCGGAGACATCGAAGACTTCCTCGGCCAGGGCGGGCAGGTGATCCGCGCGGTCCGGGGCGATGAGAGTCATGCCGTCCGCGCCCTGCGTAATCAAAAGGGATTCACAGGAGAGAAGGCTTCTCATCAAAGATCCGCAAGCCAGCAGGTCGTCGCCCTGAATGGCCATGGACGCGGAGGCGGCCCGGAACTCGCGCTGGTTGGGGGTGATACAGGTGGCGCCCGCGTAAGGCAGATAGCTGGAGCGTTTCGGATCCACGAAGACCGGGATGCCGCGGCGGGAACATTCGGCGATCAGCGACTCGGTCAGAGAGACGGTCAGAACTCCCTTGGCATAATCCGACAGAATGACCACGCCGATTCCCTCGTCCAGCCTTGCCTTGCACTGAGCCAGAAGACGACCGGAGGCAGAGGGGTCGAGATCGTCACAGACCTCGTCATCGAAACGAACGATCTGGTGATTCCCGCAGACGACCCTGGTTTTGCAGGTGGTGGGCCGGCCGGACTGCACGATCAGACTTTCGGTACCGATACCGGTTTCCGACAGGATTGCGGTGAGTTCGCGGCCCGCTTCGTCATCGCCGACCACGCCCGCCACGGTCACGGAGGCCCGCAGACCCAGAACGTTCAGTGCGACGTTCGCGGAGCCGCCCGGCACGGAGCGCCGACGCTTCGCCGCGAGCACCGGAACCGGGGCCTCCGGCGAGATTCTGGTTACATCTCCGAGGATGTATCGATCGAGCATCAGGTCACCGACGACGAGCACCGACGCCCGGGTGAAGCCCCCGGCGGGAACGAGCACCGGAGGGAGTTTCGTGAGTTCAGCGGGGGGATTTTGCGGCATGATTTCAGGAGAAGCGGCGGTCCAGAAAACCACACATGATGTGATAGGCGGCGAGGTGGAGCAACTGAATGGAGGCGGTGTCGAAGCCGGGCGCCGCCACGATCAGGTCGGCAAACGCGCGCGCGGGTCCGTCCGTTTTCCCGGTGAAAAGAATGGTGGTGAGCTGCTGCGATCTGGCAGCGCGGAGCGCCCGAACGACATTGGGAGATTTGCCGCTGGTACTGATGCCGAGGACGGCATCACCGGATTTGCCGAGGGCCTCAATCTGGCGCGAGAAGATTTCTTCGTAAGAAAAGTCGTTGCCGCAGGCGGTCATGACGGCGGCGTCGCAGTTCAGCGCGATGGCGGGGAGCGCTCGGCGGTTCTTTCGAAACCGGACCACCAGTTCTCCGCAAAGGTGCTGCGCGTCGGAGGCGCTTCCGCCGTTGCCAAAAACGAGCAGTTTGCCGCCGCGGTCGACCATGTCGCCGATGAGACTGGCGGCTGCGGCTACCTGACGGGGAAAATCGGACTCCGCGGCATCGCGCAGGAGGCCGGAAAGTTCCAGGAGCTGGCTGGAGGACTCCTCCACGGAATCCGGCGCCGCCGGGGTCCGCTCCAGGACTTCGAGGTCGGGAAAAGAGGTTTTATCGGGCATCTATTTGAGCTCCCATTGCAGGCAACGCGGATCTCCGTATTGCGGTAACAGAGTGGAATCGCCGCGAAGTCTGGCCTGCAGCGCGGCGAACACCTGCGCGGCGGTAATGCCCTGCATGCAGGGATGGCCGGGCACGGGGCAAACTTCGAGTTCGCAGCCGGCACAACTGACATCGCGGTAGAAGATGGCGTGATTGCCGCCCAAAGGGAACCAGCGTCCGACCGTTTTGGCTTTCCTGCTGAAGACGATGACGCAGGGAACACCCATGGCCGCGGCGAGGTGCATGGGGCCAGTATCGGCACAGAGGGCGGTAGGGCACAGGGCGAGCAAAGCGGCCGATTCGGCGACGGAAAACTTTCCGCAGGCATTGATGCCCGTACCGCTTCGCGCGATCAGGGTTTCCGCCGCCGCCGAGTCCTTGGCGCTGCCGACGACGACGATCTCGGCGCCTGCGCCGGTCAGCAGGGAGATTACTTCACGGAGAGTCGGCTCCGGAATATCTTTCGAGGAGCAGCTGGTATACGGGCAGATGGCGACGAGGGGCCGCTCCGGGTGTTTTCTGACGCCGCGCAGCCATGCCGCGACAGTTTCCGCGGCTTCGGCGCCGGGCTTGAGGAACGGAGCCGCGGCGAAATCCGGAAAACTTTCCGGGGCCGCGCTTCCCCATAACCGGCGGTAACGCAGAAAAGCTTCAGTTATTTCTTTCGAGGGGGTGTTCGGGTCCGCCGAGCCGGACGGGGCAACTTCGTGGAAACCGATCAGTTCTTTTACGCCGGCGACCCGGAAAAAGAGTTCATCCCGCCGGATCTGTGCCTGCGTACGGTCCGAGGGCATTAAATACAGGCAGTGTTTGGGGCGTAAGGAGCGAATTTGGGCAATGGCCGCGGCAACGGAGGAAAGCTGGGCCACACGGCTGCTCTGCGGTCCGTAGTAGCCGATATTGCTTTTGGGCTTCCAGACCATATCGAAGACCTGACTCGGCACGACGCGGGCGCCGGGGTTCAGGGTGCTGATGAGAATGTATTCGGAGCATTCGGGCAAGAGCTTCCGGGCCGAGAGGAGAGCGGGCACGGAAACGATGGAATCGCCGAGAGAGCCGATTTGAAAGACCGCGAGAAGAGACATTGTGGTGATGGCGTCAGGAGGCCCGGTTCGGAGACCGGGGGGTCAGGCAATCCCCAGTCTGGCAGGACGGGCGGACGAGACCGGCCCCGGCATGAGGCTGACGCGGGTTTTTCTGCGGACCGCGATGAATACCACCCAGGCGGCCAAAATCGGAATCGGAAGAAGTTTGAGGCCGTTCGCCATCTGCCCGACACTGCCCTCGACCGTCATGATGAGCGTCACGCAAACCGGCATGAGGGGGTGCGTGGCCAGACGCTGTTCAGAGAGCAGAAAGCACAGGATGGCGGTCCAGAAAAAGCCGAGGAGTCCGAAGGACAAGATACCGGCCACGAAACCGTAGTTGCCCACGAATTCGAACGGTATGGTGATGGAAATATTGTACGTTTCATCGCCTTCGCCCGCCTCCCCCAACTGGTGCGCGAAGTAGTTGCCCATGTTCGAATCGGCCTTCTGGGGACTGAGGAATCGGGGAACCATGGTGGAAAAGCCGTTCTCCAGCGACTCGCCGGCCCAGGGGCCGCTATTCATTTCGCTTATGGCCGCAACCTGGATGGCCTCGCTGTAGATGAAGCGGAAGGGCGATTCGATATTGATTTCCCGCCAGTTCAACGCGGCGAAAGAACCCTCCCTGAGTTTCTGGCGGAAGATTTCGACCCGGTCGTCGGATGAGTTCGCGTTCTGGCTGTTGGATGCAGTCCGGCTCGAGGCGACAAACGGCTCGACAAAGACCACGTAGAACGCCAACAAACTGATACAGAGCGTCCAGGGAATGCGCTGCCTGTAGGTGAAGTAGACCAGTCCCACATAAAACAGAGGCAAGATGATGGGAGTTTTGGAGCCGGACTGCAGGGCGAAGGCGATGTTCCCGAGCAGTGTCAAAATCGTCGCGAATTTCAGAAGCGGCCCGCCGGCCGTTCGTCGCAGCACCAGATAACCAATGAGGCCCACGGTTGCAAACTGGCCCAGTTGCGTGATCGGCACGATTGCAGCCAGCAGGGGTGAAACGGTTTTCTGTCCGCCCAGGAAGTTGACGTCCTCAAAAGCGCGAATACCAAACAGGCCAAGGACACCCGTGAGCGCGTATGCGGCGGCAGCGACCGCAGAATAAGTAACGAGAGTCCGCGGGCTGTACAGAACGCCTTCGGGGAGAAGAAAAGACAAGCCGACGCGGAATTTCCGAAAGAGGCGAAGGGTCAGAGCAGCGCAGAGGGCAAAGAGTAACTGACCGAGGGCGACAATGAGGATCGCGCCCCCGTCGCCGCTCACAAAGTGGGAGGACTGGGGAAGATCGTCGCTCACATAAAAGAAGAAGGAGCATACCGCGGGGCCCCAGGCAAACCACCAATGGAAAAGGAACACCAGGGCCTGCAGAGGATTCAGGAGCGGGCGATCGCCCAGAATCAGCAGCGCGCCGAAGGTGCATAGCGAGAGCGCGAACTGGTCCGGCCAGTTGGGATATTCGGTATTCAGGAGGGCGCTGACCAGAAGAATCACGAACGCCGGGAAAAAACAGTAGACGACGACCATCGGCCGGAGCGACCAGTTTGCGGGCCTGGTACGTCCGGTGAGCGCGCGGATAATACGGGAATCGTCCGGAATGCTGTTCAGATTCATGTTTCAGAGACCAATCGCGACGATACCAACCAGGAAGGGACAGGCCGGGCGCCGGCCAGTCCGGCGGTGATGGTTCGTTTGCCAGGTAAGATCATTTCGTGAGATCCGCAGCTTCGGGAATCCGGACTGCCGCGAGATTCGGGCTCCGGACGAGGGAACGAAGATCCAGGCCGGCAGCCCGAACGAGGAAAAGGAGTTCCATCAGGGTAACGGTTCCGTAGGCGCCGAAGGAAGCGACGGCGGCGCCCGGGACGCCCCAAAGGGGCAAAAGAAACCAGAGCAGGATACAGGTCACCACCATGCCGACACCTTCCGCCCAGGCCGGTTTGGCCGGTTGCCCGATTCCGCGAAGGCTGTTTCCGAGCAAAGCATTCAGGCCCTGAAACATACTGGCGCCGACGAGGATCCGGGCGGGCAGCACAGCTTCGCCGTAGCCGGGTCCAAAGAACATGGGCAGGATGAGCGGCATGCCCAGGAAGGCGATGACGATAACCGGCAGAGAAATCACGACGGCGACCTTTACGAAGCGGATGGAGAGAAGCGCTCCCGCCGCCGGGTCGGAGGTGTGGGTCACTTTCGGCCACAACACGATGGAAAGGGCGGAAAAGAGGGGAGTGAGAAATCCACTTATCGCCACCGCGACGACATACTGGCCGAGTTGCCGGGAGCTGAACAGGAAACTCATGACCGTCTGGTCCAGGCGGAGATTGGCCTGGGCGGAGAGACTGGAAAGCTGTCCTTTCAGCGCATAGGTAAACAGCGGCTTCAGCAGGTCCGTGGTCAGACGAAAACGGGGGCGGAAGCGCCGCCTGATCATGTAAACGGCGATCACGAAGCCGCAGGCCTGCGAGGCCACATAGCCGGTGGCAAAGGCCTTCACGCCGGCGTGGCCCAGCGCAGCAATTCCGACCGTGATCAGGAGATAGCAGAGCGAGGCAAGAAACCGCAGGACGTTATAGTCGAACACACGCTGCCTGCCCAGGAAGAGGTAAGACAGATTTCCGACCAGCAGCACGAAGGGAATGGAGCCCAGTGCGATGCGCATGGCCTCGCGTTCCTGTGGACTCCAGCCGCGTCCAACCCAGGGCAGAATTACGACGCCGGCCAGGATGGCGATGCCGCCCAGCCCGAAGCCGCAGGCCAGGGCTGTGGTCCAGAGATCGTCGAAGCGGGATTCGTATTTGGCGGAGAAGAAGCAGAAGGCGTAACCGAGTCCCATTTCGGCGAACAGCGACAGAACCCAGGGCCACAGCAACGCCGCCGCGAGTTCACCGCGACCGGCCGGACCCAGTGAGCGCGCGAGCGTAACGCCGGCACCGACGCCCAAGAGGACCGTGGCGCCGTTGCTCAGCGTGGTGCCGCCCAGACTCGCGATGGAGAGACGTTTAAAGAGTTTCATGCAGCCGGCGGGAAGAACACTCGGTTACAGGCTTCAGCACGCAGGACGCCTCCCGAGGGAGGCATGGACGGCGCCTGCCACGGCTTCGCGTTGTTGTTCGGTGAGTTCCGGGAAGAGCGGGAGTGAGACGACCTGGCGCGCGGCGGCTTCGGCAACGGGGAAGGAACCGGGTCCATAACCGAGATCCGCGTGAGCCTTCTGCAGGTGGACGGGAATCGAGTAGTAGATGGCCGTGTTCACGCCGGCTGCGAGCAGGGCCTGCCGGAAGGCGTCGCGGTCCTGAGCGCGGACTGCAAACTGGTTGTACACGTGACGGTTGTGGGGGAGTTCGACGGGGAGAACGAGGGGAGAATCCGCCAGAGCTTCGCGATAGAACGCGGCGTGAGCGCGGCGTTTTTCGTTCCATTCTTCCAGATAACGGAATTTCACACCGAGGACGGCGCCCTGAATGCCTTCGAGGCGCATGTTGAAGCCTTCGACATCGTGGAAGCCGCGCGTTTCCTGGCCCCAGTCGCGCCTCATGCGAAGGCTTCGGATTCCGTCCGGGGAACTGGTGGTGACCATGCCGCCTTCGCCGGCGGCTCCGAGATTTTTGGTGGGGTAGAAGCTGAAGCAGCCGAAATCGCCGATGCCGCCGACGCGTTTCCCTTTGTATGTGGCTCCGTGCGCCTGCGCGCAGTCCTCAATCACGGCGAGGCCGTGTTGCCGGGCGATGGCCAGAATCGGATCCATATCGGCGGACTGCCCGAAGAGATGGACGGGGAGGATCGCTTTGGTGCGCGAGGTGATGGCCGCTTCGATCCGGGTTACATCGATGTTGAAGGTGGCGGGCTCGATATCGACAAAGACGGGGCGGGCGCCGACGTAGCGGACGGCGGCGGCGGTGGCGATGAAGGTGAAGGGAACGGTGATTACCTCGTCGCCGGGACCTACGCCGGCGGCAAGGAGGGCGAGTTGCAGAGCGCTGGTACCGGAGTTGACTCCGGCCGCGTAAGGAACCTCGCAGTAGGCCGCGAAGTCGGATTCGAAGGCGGCCACGGCGGGGCCCAGAATGTACTGCTGGTTCGCGAGAACGGTGTCAATGGCCTCGCGGATCTCGCCCGCAAGCCGCTCGTACTGGGTTTTCAGCTCGAAAAAGGGAACCATGGGCCGCTGTTCCTTATTGTCCACCGCCCCGAGATTGTCCACGGCCCCGAGATTGTCCACGGCCCCGAAATTTTGCGCAGGAGCTTCGAGTCCAGCCGCAGGCTTTTGGGGAATGGGCGCGGGCGTTTGAGATTTTGCCGCGGGCGCTTCGCAGGCCGTGGTCATACGGCGAATCCGGCTGTCATGCCCTCCGCCGCGCGGTCATTCCGGCGGAAGGAATCGCCCGGGGTGTACTCGGGAACCAGAGTGCGGAAGACCGCGATGACTTCATCCACGTTACGGGCGACGCAATGGCTCCGGAGGCGGCCCAACTGCCACTCGATCTCCTCGAGGGGACGGGTGGCGCCGGCGAAGATGCTGATCTTCTCGTGGTGCGTTTCGAGGAGCCCTTCTTCCATTTCGCTGAGTTCTTCGTAGAGTTTTTCGCCGGGCCTGACGCCGCTGAACTCGATCTTGATGTCGACATCCGGGCGCAGGCCGGAGAGAAGAATCAGGTTGCGGGCCAGATCCACGATTTTGACCGGCTTGCCCATGTCGAGCACGAAGACTTCCCCGCCCTTGCCCATGGTGGAGGCCTGGAGGACAAGCTGGCAGGCTTCCGGAATGGTCATGAAGAACCGGCGCATATCGGGGTGGGTTACGGTGACCGGACCGCCGCGGGCAATCTGATCTTTGAAGATCGGCACAACGCTGCCGTTGCTGCCGAGCACGTTGCCGAAGCGGACGGAGACATATCTGCCATCTGCCGGGCCCAGGGCGCGCACGAGGAGTTCGGCCACGCGCTTGGTGGCTCCCATCACATTGGCGGGCCGGACGGCCTTGTCGGAAGAGATCATCACGAACTCGGCGACATGAAAGTCGCGGGCGGCGTGAATGAGATTGAGGGTGCCGAAGACATTGTTTTCGACGGCTTCAAACACGTGGGCCTCCATGAGGGGCACATGTTTGTAAGCGGCGGCGTGGTAGACGACGGCCGGCCGGTAGCGATCGAAGACTTCGCGGAGGCGCGCGGGATTCTGAATGCTGCCGATTTCCGCTTCGAAGCGGAGGTCGGGGAAGGTGCGGCGAAGTTCCTGCTGCAGACTGAAGAGAGGCGATTCGGCGATCTCAAAGGCAACGAGAGCGGCAGGGTGGAAGCGCGCGACCTGGCGGCAGATTTCCGAGCCGATGGAACCGGCGGCGCCGGTTACCAGCACCACGCGACCGCCTAACTGCGTGAGCACTCGCTGCTGGTCGAGACTGACGGGGCGGCGGCCCAGCAGGTCTTCCACGGCGACGTCGCGCAGCGCACCCGCGAGGCCGTTGTTCCCGATGATTTCAGCGAGGCCGGGGATGGCTTTGTAAGGGACACCCGCGTTGTTGCAGCGCTCGAGAATATCGGTAAGTTGCGCGCCGGACACGGCCGGCATGGCGATGAGCAGCAGTTCCACGCGATGGGTCCGGATCAGATCCGCGAGTTCGCGGCCGGAGCCAAGGACCTTGACGCCGTGGAGAACGAGGCCGCGTTTTTGGGGATTATCGTCGATGAGGCCGCAAACGTCGTAATTGAGGAGGGCATTCTGGCGAAGGTCGCGGACGAGAGAAGCGCCCGCCGAGCCGGCTCCGTAAATCAGGGTTCGCTTGCGACCCGATGCGGGGCGACGGGCGAGGGTGGATTCGAAGACGAGGCGCACGCTGGCGCGCGTTCCCATGGTCAGAATCAGGCAGAGAAGGAAATCAATGAAATAGACCGAACGCGGAACGCCCCGGTGTCCCAGCTGCAGGACTATGAGTGAAACCAGGGTAGCGAGGAAATTGCTAAGCGCGAACTGGGTCAGATCCGCGAGAGAAACATAGCGAGCCCAGCGCCGATCGAGGCCGAGCAGTTTAAAGGCTACCAGCTTTACCGGTATCCAGACAGCGAGAGCGGAGAGAAGAGCGGGGACGTAGTAAGGGGGAAGGCTCAGGTCGAAGCGGAGCAGGAAGGCAAGAACCGCGGAACAGACAATGGTTGCAATTTCGATGGCGTAAACAGCCGGAGTCCTCAGAAGCACCAGGCCGGCGGCGGCGCGGGAGGGTGGGTAGGTAGTTTCAGGCAAGGTGAATCTCAATTGAAGTCAAAGTCTGCGTGTGTGAAGAAGAAATCAAGCAAGCTACCGCATCCTGACTCACAAAAAAACCACGAGGTGACCGCGCAATACTTACTTTCGGGGGGAGTATCCCCTTCAGATTACCAGGAGTACCGGAAAAGGTCAATCGTTGCGACCTGCTGTTCAGCCTGCCCATAATTTCCGCCGTTTCATCCCATTCGCTGCTGTAGCGCGATATACACGACAAAAGCCATGATGAGCCCCGCGACCGCATACACGGCCAGTTCCTTTTTCGTCTTTTTCCAGCGAATCTTTCGCCGTAAAGACATGATGCGGCGCTCTTCGCCGCTGCGCATACTGTCGGATTTTTCGCCCGAGCGGTAGGCGTAGAACCTCGCTTTACAGGCCTTGCAACGGTAGGGAACTCTCCTGAAGAGGCGGTTCCAGTTGTCGGCGAGTCCAGCGCGGTGGGACCGGTGCGCCCGCGGCACGCCGCACTTAATGCAGATCATGAGCGGTTCACTCGCCTCCGGTTGATAAAAGACGCGATCATGAGAGACTGTCTCCCGACCAGAAGTGCCACCATTTTCGCCCGGGCGCAGAGACGACAGGATCGGCAGAAACGAAATCGCCGTTGATGATGCGCGTCGGATTCGAGGTAAAAAGCTGCTGTGCGACGTCTTTGCCGTAAGCTGCGGAGACGGCCTCAAAGGCTTCGTCGAGGCGAGGATGGCGGTGCACCGGATCGTGCGCGTCGCTGGCTATCACGTGGACTAAACCCAGCGAGAAGAACTGTTTAGCGCTGGCGGCGGCGCGCTTACCGAAGCCGCCCAGCACGGATAGGGCGGTCACCTGAACCAGACAGCCCATATCGACCCATTTCGCGACGCGGGACGGCTCTTTCTGAAGAATCGGATTGCGTTCCGGGTGGGTAATGACGGGAATGAGATCGATACCCATCAGCCGGTCGAGAACCTTGCTCATGGAGCCGGAAATATGGAGGTCGGAGCATTCGACCAGGATGTAGCGCTTGCCGTTGATGGAAAATCTGGAGGGGTCCTCGACGGCATCGGAAACGTTGTCGAAGCTGAGATGCAGATCGCAGCCGCGGTGAATGCGGGGAATCCCGGAGGTTAATCCGGTCAGTTCGCGAATTCTCTCGTCGATGAGCGCCGGTATATACTCGAACTCGCCGTTGGAATGCGGGGTCGCGACGATGTCGGTGGTGCCGGAGGCTGCGGCGAGGCGCAGCATTTCGAGGCTGACCTCGATGGTCGGGGCGCCGTCGTCCATCCCCCAGAGCACGTGACTGTGAATGTCTACCACTATTTAACAGGGTACGAAACGGAGTTCTCCGGAGCGAATGCGCGCCGGAGAATTCCTTCCGTATCGAGAGATTATGTGGCGAACCGGGCGATAGCGTTACTGCTATTTTGAGTTTTCCGAACTATTTGGTCCGGCGAACCGCGGTATTCCAGGCGTCCATACGGGAAGCGCGCTCCGTTTCCGACATTTGTGGTTCGAAGCGGCGTTCGACGCGCCAGAAACTTTCGACTTCTTCGGCGCCGGACCAGATTTTCTCGGCAATTCCGGCGAGATAAGCGGCTCCGAGAGCGGTGGTTTCGACGTCGGCGGGGCGGACAACCGGTTTACCGAGGATATCGGCCTGGAACTGCATGAGGAAGTTGTTGACGGCCGCGCCACCATCGACGCGGAGTTCGCGGATGGTCTCGCCGGAATCGGCCTCCATGGCGTCAATGAGTTCGCGGCTCTGAAAAGCGATGCTTTCGAGGGCGGCGCGGACGATTTCGGCTTTGCCGCTGGAGCGGGTGAGGCCGCAGATGAGGCCGCGGGCGGAGGAATCCCAGTGCGGGGCGCCGAGTCCGACGAAGGCGGGCACGATGTGGACGCCGCCGGTATCGGGGATGGCGGCGGCGATGGCTTCGGATTCGGCGGCGGTGGAGATGAGGCCGAGGGAGTCGCGCAGCCACTGGATCACGGCGCCGGCGATGAAGACGCTGCCTTCGACGGCGAACTGCGGGGTGGCGTCGAGCGACGCGGCGCGGGTGCCGAGCAGGCGGTTGACGGAGCGCGGCTGGCGGGAGCCGGCGTGAGTGAGCGCGAAGCAGCCGGTTCCGTAGGTGTTTTTCGAGAGGCCGGGGCGGAAGCAGGCCTGGCCGGCGAGGGCTGCCTGCTGATCGCCCGCGATGCCGCTCAAGGGGATTTCGGCGCCCAGCAGGTCGGCGTGGATCATGCCGACACGGCCGGAGGAGGGGCGGATTTCGGGCAGCATGGCGCGCGGGACGTCGAGGACGTTGAGCAGGTCGCCGTCCCATTCGCCGGTGGCGAGATCCATCAGCATGGTGCGGGAGGCGTTGGTGTAGTCGGTGACGTGGGCGGCACCGTTGGTCAGTTTCCAGATGAGCCAGGTGTCGATGTTGCCGAAGAGGATTTCGCCGTCGCGGGCTTTGGCGCAAGCGTCAGGGACGTTTTGCAGAATCCAGCGGATTTTGCTGCCGGAGAAGTAGGCGTCGATGACGAGACCGGTTTTGTTCTGAATGAGTTCGCTGTTGGCGGAGCGGGCGAGTTCGGCGCAGAAATCGGCGGTGCGGCGGCATTGCCAGACGATGGCGGGGGCGATGGGCTGGCCGGTGCGGCGGTCCCAGACGACGGTGGTTTCGCGCTGGTTGGTGATGCCGCAGGCGGCGATGTCGGCGGCGCCGATTTTCGCCTGGAGGAGCACGGCGCTGGCGGCGTCCATCTGGGCGCGCCAGATGGCGGTGGCGTCCTGCTCGACCCAGCCGGGGTGGGGATAGAGGCATTCGAACGGGACCGAGTGCATTCCGATCCGTTCGCCCCGCTGGTTGTAGAGCGCGGCGCGGGCGCTGGTGGTTCCTTCATCGAGCGAAAGTACGTAGGGCATCTCCGTGATTATATTGAAAGGCGGCATCTATACTGGAAAGAGCTATGTTCTTTCGCCGCGCCGTAGTCCAAAAGAAAACGTTCGACGACCTGCTGGGTGCCGCACGCGCGGCCGGATTCCGAGTGGAATCGGCGGGGGGAAAGACGCGGCTGGAGCGCCACGGGGTTGCCGCGGTGATGGAGAGCGGCGGGACGGACCGGGACGGGAATGCGTTGCCGCGCTTCGTGGTACGGGCGGGCGTGCCGGTGGGGATGGAAATCGCGACCCTGACGGACGGGGGCTACCAGAAATTTTTCGTAACGCCGCACGGGAAGCGGATGCCGGCGCAGGCGCATCAACTGGTGGCGATTCAGAATTTTCAGGAAGATCTCAAAGAAGCGTTCGGGATGACAAGCCTATATAACGAATCGATGGGCACGGTTTCGAACCAGTATCTGTACGACCGGGTGGAGGGGCGCGACAAGGGCACGCACGACAAGCCCTGGGATCAGACCGTCAAGGCATAAAATTCGTCAGGCATAATTTCTTTAGACCACCTCACGGAATTTGTCTTCCATGATGGTCTTCAGGATTTTTCCGCCTTCTTTTTGACCTTTCAGCAGGGCTTGGCCGAATTTCAGCGCCTGATCGGTGGTGACGTGGCCGGGCATGGGGGCTTCGTTGGGATCCACGACCGCCTGGACGAGTGCGGGTCCGCGGTGGGCGAGGGCTTCGCCCAGGATGCGCGCGGCGTCTTCGGGACGATCGAGCGTGTAGCCGGCGGCTCCGCAGTTCCTGGCGAAGCCGGCGAAATCGATGGGCTGCAGGTCGACGCCGAATTCGGGATTTCCTTCAAAGACAATCTGCTCCCACTTGATCTGGCCGAGGGTGTTGTTTTTGATGACAATCACCTTGACGTTCATGTTGTATTTGACGAGCGTCGCCATTTCGCCCATCAGCATGGTGAAGCCGCCGTCGCCAATGATGCAGACGATCTGGCGGTCGGGGTAGGCGGCCGCGGCGCCGATGCAGTAGGGAACGCCATTGGCCATGCTGGCGAGGGAGCCGGAGACGGAGAACTGCATGTTGTCGCGCATGTCGATATAGCGCGCCGCCCAGGTGGTGTTGGTGCCGCTGTCCGCGGTGACGATGGAATCGCCGTTGAGCAGTCTGTTGAGGGCGTGGGTGACGACCTGCGGTTTCATGGGCATGTCCGTGCGGGTGCCGCGCTCGTCCATTAATTCGCGCCAGCTGGCCATGCGCTGTTGGGATTTTTCGAGAAAGCTCTGGTCGGTCTTCGGTTCGAGCAGGGGCAGGAGGGCGCGGAGCACGGAGCGGCAGTCGCCCACCAGACCGACGTCGATGGGGTGGCGGAGGCCGATGCGCGCGGGGTCGATATCGATCTGGACGGTTTTGACGTCGCCGGGTTTGGGGTAGAACTCCAGGTAAGGGAAGGCGGAGCCGACGATGATGAGGGTGTCGCACTCGCGGAGCGCGTCCTGGGAAGGCGCGGTTCCCAGCAGGCCTATGCCGCCGGTGGTCCAGGGGCTCTGGTCGGGCATGACGGCTTTGCCGAGCAGGGCCTTGACGACGGGTCCGGCGACGGTTTTGGCGAGGTCGAGAAGTTCGTCGCGGGCGCGCAGGCAGCCCTGGCCGGCGAGAATCGCTACTTTCGAACCGGCGTTGATGAGTTCGGCGGCGGCGCGCAGGGCGGACTGGGGCGGGGCCGGGTGCGTGACGGCGTAGAGATCGGAACTGTGTTTCGGGATGTTGGCGGCGGAGCGGATTTCTTTGGAGGAGGTCCACTCCTGAATGTCCTTGGGAATGGTGATGTGGGCGACGGAGCGGCGGGCGAGGGCGGTGCGGATGGCCTCATCGACGACGTTGACGACGTGGGCGGCGCCCATGACGCGCTGGTTGTAAGCGGCGACGTCCATGAAGACTTTGTCGAGGTCGATGTCCTGCTGGTAGGAGGTGCCGATGAGGTCGTGGAAGGTGTGGCCGGTGATGGCGAGGACGGGCTGGCCGTCGCATTTGGCGTCGTAGAGGCCGTTCAGGAGATGGATGCCGCCGGGGCCGGAGGTGGCCACGCAGACGCCGAGGCGGCCGGTGTATTTGGCGTAGCCGACGGCGGCGAAGGCGGCGGCTTCCTCATGGCGAACCTGGATGAAGCGGATTTTGTTCTCGCGGGTGCGGAGCGCTTCGAAGACGCCGTTGATGCCGTCGCCGGGCAGGCCGAAAACGACATCGACTTCCCAATCGATGAGACGTTCGACGAGCAGATCGCCAACTGTTTTGGCCATATTCCGACTATAAAGAGGCTGGCGGCCGTTCGGGGCGCGGCGGGGCGGCGATGCGTCGCTTCGCTTACAGTGCGCGGGGGCGGCCGGAAAGATTGCGGGAGGTTCGCCACAGTTCGGCTGCGGACATAATGAATGTTGGCCGTTTTAACAGGAATTCATCCCGTGGTGGAGGCGCTGCGCGCAAAGCGCCCGCTCGAACGCATTCTGATTGCGCGGGGACTGGCGGGGCCGCGCATTCAGGAGATTATCGAACTGGCGCGGGAGAACGACGTTCCCGTGCGCTTCGAAGATCGCGGCGCGCTGGACCGGATGTCGAGCATCAAGGCGCATCAGGGCGTGGTGGCGGTCGGTTCGGCGAAGAAGTACGCGGAACTGGAGGACGTAGCGCCGCATTCGAAGCTGCTGGTGGTGCTGGACGGCGTGGAGGATCCGCATAATCTGGGCGCGATTATCCGGACGGCGCATGCGGCGGGCGCGGGAGCGGTGATTATTCCGGAGCGGCGCGCGGTGGGGCTGACGGATGTGGTGGCGAAGGCGTCGGCGGGCGCGATCGAGCATTTGCCGATTGTGCGCGAAGGGAATATCAACAATATTCTGCGGTCGCTGAAGGAGATGGGTTATTTCGTTTACGGGCTGGATGAGCGCGGCGAGACGGCTTACAACGCGGTGGACTGGGCGGAGCATTCGGTGATCGTGATGGGGGCGGAAGGCCACGGGTTGCACGATCTGGTGAGGAAGAACTGCGACATGCTGCTGCGGATTCCGATGGCGGGCGCGATTGCGTCGCTGAATGTGTCGGTGGCGACGGGGGTGGTGCTGTTTAGCTGGCGCGCGCAAAGTACAATGAAGCCGTGAAAAAGCTCGTTCTTCTATCGCTGATTTCCGCCTGCGCGGCCGCGGGCCAGACTCCTTACAAGATGGCCGTGGTCGGTTTGGTGCACGCTCACGTGTGGGGACACCTGGCCGAGATGCTGAAGGGGAAAGACGTGACGCTGGTCGGCGTGGCGGAGCCGAACAAGGAGTTGCTGGCGGAAGCGAAGAAGGCCGGCGTTCCGGAGGAGCTGCTCTCCACGGATTACCGGAAAATGCTGGACGAGAAGAAGCCGGAGCTCATCTGGTCTTTCGTGGAAAACAACCGGCATCTGGAGATTGTGGAGTTCGCGGCGGCGCGGAAGATCAATGTGATTTTCGAGAAGCCGCTGGCGGCGAGTTACAAAGACGCGCTGAAGATCCAGGAGATTGCGAACAAGGCCGGTATTCGCGTGATGTGCAACTACCAGATGGCGTGGTGGCCGGCGAATTACACGGCGAAGAAGGTCGCCGATTCCGGCGCTCTGGGGCAGGTCTACCGGCTGCATGGCGTGGTGGGGCACGGCGGGCCGAGTTCGGAGGGGATTCGCAATTCCACGTTTTTCGCGTGGCTGACCGATCCGGTGCAGAACGGCGCGGGCGCGCTGATGGATTTTGGCTGCTACAACGCGCTGTGGTCGCTTTGGTACATGGGGCGGCCGGAAAGCGTTTACGCGCATGTGAATCACCTGCGGCCGGCCGTGTTTCCGAAGGTGGAGGACAACGCGGACCTGATGCTGACTTATAAGAACGGCATCGGGCTGTTCGAAGGCAGCTGGGACCTGCCGCGAAGCTACCAGGATCTGGAAGTCTTCGGGATCAAGGGCAGCGTCTACATGAAGAACGGCAGCGTGGAACAGCAGCAGGGCCGCAACAAGACCACCGTGGAGATTACGCCGCTGGCTCCGGAGGACGCGGAACCGATTGCCTACATGACCAGCCGCATGCGGCAGAACAAGCCGGTGGAGGGGATGACTTCGCTCGAGATGAATGTCCAGGTGGTGGAGATTATCGAGGCGGCGAAGGAGTCGATCCGTACCGGCAAACCGGTGGCTTTGGCTGTGAAGCGGTAGAAATCAGGCAAGAGCGCCGGTTGCCAACCGGCGCGCAGAATAACATTCTGCCCCACATTCTGCCCCACATTAACAGTAGGGGTCGGCGCCCTGGGCGATGGCTCTCAGGCTGGTGAGGTGTTCCGGAATGACCGTGTCGGCTGACCACGCGGTTTCCTCCGAAAACCGGATGCCGACGAAATACCCGTAATCGCGAAAGACCGTGTAAGAGACCCGGCCTTCGAAAACCGACTGTCCAATGGTCAGCCGAATGGGGCAATCGACGCCGATGGGTTGCTCCACCTGCACACAGGCGCCCAGCGCCGAAATGTCTTCCAGCACCGCGTCAGCGAACTGCACCGGTTCGTCGCAGTCGCTGTCTTCCCAATCCACGCGGACCAGTTCCGCACACAGGAACCGGCTTTCCGCCCTCCGTTCTGAATGGCTCATGGACTTAAGATCGGCGGAATGAAGGCGGGAGTTTAGACTTCGTCGAACAGGTGGCCCATGCGCTCGCGCTTGGTTTCCAGGTAGCCGCGGCGGGATTCGTGGGCGTCGGCGATACAGGGGACTCGCTCGGCGACGGAAACGCCGGCTTCTTCGAGCGCGCGGACCTTGTCCGGATTGTTCGACATCAGGCGCACGGCGGGGATGCCGAGGTGCAGGAGAATCGCTCCGGGCAGCAGATAGCTGCGGAGGTCGCTTTCGAAGCCCAATTGCTCGTTCGCTTCGATGGTGTCGGCGCCGTTGTCCTGCAGTTCATAGGCGCGCAACTTGTTCAGCAGGCCGATGCCGCGGCCTTCCTGCAGTTCGTAGATGATGAGACCACGGCCTTCGGCCGCGACTTCCCGGAGGGCGATTTCCAGCTGCGCCCGGCAATCGCAGCGCAGGCTGTGGAAGACGTCGCCGGTGAGGCACTGGGAGTGGATGCGGAGCAGCGGGGGCGGTGCGCTGAGCACGTCGCCCAGCGTCAGGGCGACGGCCTCTTCCAGGCGCACGCCGCCGGGCTGGCGGATGCGGCCTTCAAAGCCGAAGATCCGGAACTGGCCGTATTCGGTGGGGAAATCGGCCTCTGCCGCCTGATGCAGGGTGAAGTCGACGGGCGTGTTGATTGCGGGAGAGTCCATGAATATGAGATGCGGCTGCGGGGCGGTATTCCTCTTCATTATAATTAGGCGTTCGCGGCACGGCCCATACGGAGCATGAAAGAGTACGTCATTACATTACTGGTCAAGGTCGGCGTGGTCGCCGCCATTGCCAGTTTCGGGGTGCGCAGCACCGCGGTGCAGCGGATGCTGCAGCGGGAGGAACGGACGCTCGCGCAGCGGCTTCGGCTGGGGCTGTGGTTCATCGCGCTGTTCCTGCCCGGCGTGGCGATTCGCGTCTTCACGCGGACGAACTACCCTGCGCTGGACCTCGGCTTGGAGGGGAGTCTGCTGGCGGGCATCACGGGGGGGTATGTCTGCGGGCTGTTTACGGGGATTCTTGTCGCCATTCCCGCCATGTGGAACGGGGAACTGGCGGCCCTGCCGTTTTTCGCCATGGTGGGCGTAGGCGGTGGGCTGCTGCGGGATTCGGCGGCGGATCGCGAGGATATCTGGCGGTTTTCGCCCTTTCCGGACGTCAACGTCTTCCGGATTTTCCAGCCCGGGCGGGAGTTGCGGAGCGCGGTTTTGCACGCCTCTTTCACGCTGGGGGTGGTGGCGGTGGAGTTTCTCCGGCAGGTGCTGGGACGCTGGACGCCGCCCAAACTTTTCACCCTGGCGCACTGGGGCGATCCCTGGCCAGTGCTGGCGGGGCTGTACGTTTCCACTTACCTGTGCATCACGATTCCGCTCAAGGTCTGGAACAGCACGCGGACGGAGGCGAAGCTGGAGGAACAGCAGCGGCTGCTGATGGAAGCGCGGCTGCAGGCGCTGACGAGCCAGATCAATCCGCATTTCCTGTTCAATACGCTGAATTCGATCTCGACACTGATTCGCATCAATCCCGAACAGGCTCGTTCCATGGTGACGCGACTGGCGCGGATCATGCGGCAGCGCCTGCGCAATCAGGAGCACTTCGCGCCTCTCCGTGAGGAACTGAACTTTATCGAGGACTACCTGTCCATCGAGGTGATGCGGTTCGGGGACAAGCTGCGATTTTTGAAACACATCGATCCTTTGGCCTCCGATATGCTTGTTCCGAGCATGTTGTTGCAACCGCTGGTTGAAAACTCGATCAAGCACGGAATTTCCGGCAAAATTGACGGGGGAACCATCACGCTGCGGGCAAAACGCACCAACGACCGGCTCGTCATCGAAGTGGAAGATGACGGGGTGGGTATCCCCGAAGCGGAGCTATCGAATATCCTTGATAAGGGTATCGGGGTGACGAACGTAAAAGAGCGTCTGAAGGTACTCTATAACCAGGACTACCGCATGCTAATAGACAGCCAACCGGGGCGCGGCACCCGGATCGAAATCGAACTGCCGGAGATGCAACCCCGCCTGCGAGCGGTGTCCTGACGATGGCGACCCTGAACGTTCCGCCCACGTTATCGGATCTCTCCGAGAAGAATCCGTTCCGCTTTTTACCGAGGAACACCCGGCGCGTTTACGACGTGCTGGCGGAAGTGTACCCGCTTTCGACGATGCTCTTCCACTCGGATGCGCACAAAGTGGCGTTGTCTCTCGCGGGAGTGACGGACGGGATGAAGGTGCTGGAGGTGGCGACCGGGTCGGGCGAGATGTTCCGGCGTCTGCTCCGGCGGAACCCGAACGGATTGACCTGCGGAATCGATATCTCGCCGAACATGGCGGCGCGGACACAGAGGGTAGCGCGACGCCTGCTGCCCGACGCGGTGGCGCACTGCCAGGCGGTGGATGCCCGCAACATGCCGTTCAAAGACGGCGCGTTCGATGCGGTGGTGTGTTGCTACCTGCTCGAACTGCTGGGCGAGGCGGATATTCTGCAGACCATGTCGGAAATGCGCCGGGTGCTGCGTCCCAATGGCAAGCTTGCCCTGGTGCTCATCGGGCAGCAGTTGCCGGCGTTCAACACCTGGTATAAGTTCATTGGAAGTCTGGCGCCCGCGTTTCTGGGGCGGCAGGTGGAATCGAGCATTCCGGAAGTGATGGACAGCTACGATTTCCGGCTGGAACACGACCAGCAGGTGCGGCAGGGCTGTTATCCGTCGCGCGTGGTGGTTGCCCGCAGGTAAAGTTGCCCGCAGGCAGGGCGCCTCAGGCCACCTTGCGGGAGCGTTTCCCGGGGGCTTTTTTCGTGGCGGGTGCCTTCTTCTCAGCGGGTTTTTGGGCTTCGAGACTTCGCCGCAAAGCCTCCATGATGTCCACTACCGGGGTGTTTTTGGGCTGTTTCACGGCGGTTACAGTCCGGCCCCGGCGTTTTTGACCGATCATCTTTTCCACGTTTTTCCGGTATTCGTCTTTGAATTCGTCCGGCTGAAACGGCGCGGCCAGGGTGTCGATCAGACGGCGCGCCAGGTCCATTTCCTTTTCGTTGAAGGTTTCCTCCACTTTTGCCGTGCGATTGGCCGCGTGCAGTTCATTGGCGAAATACATGGTGTGCAGCACCATGCCGGTTGCTGCCGGCCGGATGATCACGATGTGCTCGCGGGAGTGCATGGCGACTTTCGCGACGCCGTAATATGAACTGTCCGTCATGGCTTTCCGGAGCAGGGCATAAGGTTTTTCGGCCGCCGCTTCGGGTATCACGTAATAGGACTTCTCCAGATAGATCGGGTCCACCTCGCGGGCCCTGACGAACTGCAGGATTTCCATGGCGGCGGCGGTCGGCGGGGCGACTTTCTTCAGTTCGGCGTCTTCCACGACGACGTATTCGCCCTTGCTGTATTCGTAGCCCTTTACGATGTCGGCACGCTCCACGGGCTTGTTCTCTTCCGCGCAGTACCAGACTTCTTTCAGGCGGGACTGATCTTTCCTGTGCAGCAGGTGGAAGTGCACGGTTTCGGCGCGCGCCGCGGCGGCAAGGCGGATGGGGAAGGAGACGAGTCCGAAGCTGAGGTAACCTTTCCAGACGGTGGCAGGCATGGCCGAAGTTGGGTGCAACCGAGATGCCACAAACGCGGCGTTGATATCATCTTCACGGAGTAATTCCCGTATGAAATTTACCCGTCTTGCCTTTTTCCCGGTCGCGCTGGCCGTTTGTCTGACCGCATTTTCCGCTTCCGATCAGGTCAAAATCTCCAATGGAATTCTGGAGGGCACGGGGGCACAGGCTTCCGGCGTCCGCGAATTCAAAGGGATTCCGTTCGCGGAGCCGCCTGTTGGCGAGCTGCGCTGGGCGCCCCCGCAGGCTCCGAAGAACTGGACCGGCGTGCGCCAGGCGACCGGCTTTGGCCCCCGCTGCATGCAACAGGCGCTGTTCGGGGACATGGGTTTCCGGTCCAACGGCATGAGTGAAGACTGCCTGTATCTGAACGTGTGGACTCCGGCGAAATCGGGCAGTCAGAAACTTCCGGTGATGGTTTATTTCTTTGGAGGCGGCTTTCAGGCAGGGGACGGTTCGGAACCGCGTTATGACGGCGAGAGCCTGGCGAGCAAAGGAATCGTGGCGGTGACGGTGAATTACCGCCTGGGAATTTTCGGATTTTTCGCGCATCCGGAACTGACGGCGCAGTCGCCGCATCACGCTTCGGGCAATTACGCGCTGCTCGATCAGAATATGGCGCTGCAGTGGGTGAAGCAGAATATCGCGGCGTTCGGCGGCGATCCGCGGAAGGTGACGATTGCAGGGGAATCGGCGGGGTCGATCGCGGTGAGCGCGCAGATGGCGTCGCCGCTTTCCAAGGATCTGATTGCGGGCGCGATCGGCGAAAGCGGGTCGATTATGGGCGCGCTGCCGGCGGTGCCGCTGAAGAGTGTCGAGGAGCAGGGGTTGAAGTTCGCGGCTTCCATGAACAATGCCAATCTGGCGGCGCTTCGGGCCATGCCAACCGCGCAGATTTTCGAAGCCGCGGGCAAACAGGGCGCGCCCCGGTTTAGTCCCACGGTGGACGGCTACTTTTTGCCGGAAGCGCCCGCCGCGATTTTCGCCGCCGGGAAACAGGCGCACGTGCCGCTGCTGGCCGGGTGGAACTCGGAAGAGATGGGCGCGCGCAGTGTGCTGGGGCGTGAGGAGCCGAGTCAGGAAGCATTCGAGAAGGCGATTCAGCGGCTGTATCCGGAGCATGCGGCCGAGGTTCTGAAGGTGTACAGCGGGGCTTCGAAAGAGGAGATTCTGCAGGCGGCGACCGATCTGGCAAGCGATCGGTTCATTGCGTTCAGCACGTGGAAATGGATCGATGTGGCGGCGAAGACGGGCGGGAAGCCGGTTTATCGGTATTATTATTCGCGGCCGCGGCCGAAGATGAATCCGGAAATGGCGGGGGTCACGGCGAATCTTGCGGGCGGCATATCGAGGGGCGGAACACCCGCCGCAGGCGCGCAGGCGCCGGCGCCGCCGAAGGGCGCGGTGCATTCCGCGGAAATCGAGTACGCGCTCGGGAATCTGGACGGGAATAAGGTTTATGCGTGGGGACCGGAAGACCGGAAGGTGTCTTCGGTGATGGAGGATTACTTCGCGAATTTTATTAAGACGGGGAATCCGAACGGCGCCGGGCTGCCGAAGTGGCCGGTGGTGAAGGCCGGGGGCGATGCGGCGTTTTTGCATATCGATGTGGAGACGCGGGCAGAGACCGAGAAGCACCGGGACCGGTATTTGTTGATGGATCGGCTGGCGGTTCAGCAATAGGGGAGATGGGGGTTGGTTTGGCGGGGGTAGGCTTTGCGGAACCGGGATGTTGGCGGGATGCCATCCCGCCGCCGGATTCCATCCGGCCCCACAGGGTGAGAGACCGCGTTTTGTGGTAACCGCGACCGGCGCGCCTTGCGGGACTGAAAACGTTTCCCCTATCGTGGGGGCATGAGGAAGCGCCGTATTGCCCTGCTGTCACTGTTCGTTCTTTGCGCGGCTATCCGGCAAGGCGCGGCGCAGAGCCCGCAGAATCTCGGCACGGCGCCCGTGCCCGCTCTGGATGCCGCCGACATCTACACGGCGTTCCAGCTTCGGGTCAACGATCAGGGCACGCCGGCGGCCAGTGCGGTCGCCGGTCTTCAGGTCGGGGACAGGGCTCGACGTATGGGCATCACGAGCCAGACGCCTTTCGACGCGTGGTTCGCGGCGCAGGCGCTGCTGGCCGGAACCACGCTGCAGATTCCTCCTGCGCCGGCCAATTCGTTCACCTATACCGGTTCGACGGTTGCCGGCCTGAATGCCGCGCTCGCGAATACGCAGGGCTTATATATTCGCGTCGCTACGCCCACGCTCACGGTGGATCAGCCGATCGACATCGCGCGTGACGGCATGACGCTCGACCTCGGCTCCACGCAACTGATGGCTGCGGATCCATCGCCCACAAACCTGCAACCCTGGATTGTCCGCGTGACCGGGGCTAAGAACGTGACGATTACAGGAGGCCATTTCATCAAAGGGAATTCCGGCATCCTGATCAATAAGTCGACGGGTGTGCTGGTGGAAAACACGCAGATGGCTGGCCTGACCGGCGACGGGATTGTTGTCACGGCTTCGACGCGGGTAACTCTTGCTTACAACCGATTCTCCGGGCTGGGCGGCCCCGGCGTGGTTCTGCACGGCGGCTCCACGCAGTGCGTGGTGGAGCGGAACGATGCAGCCAACGGCGTTGGGCAGTCGAACTGGATGGCGGGAATGATGATCACGGATCGGGATGTGGACTTGGCGAGAGACCCGCACAGCATCTTC
This sequence comes from uncultured Acidobacteriia bacterium, assembly GCA_903851195.1. GTDB lineage: Bacteria > Acidobacteriota > Terriglobia > Bryobacterales > Bryobacteraceae > BOG-234. The sequence goes on along the minus strand of CAINNJ010000053.1, from coordinate 41,328 downwards.
GGGCCGGACGGCTTCGGGCCGGTGGCCGAGCCGATCAACGGCCGCCTGAACCCGCCGCACGACAATCTCATCGCGTTGAATCATATTGAGGCGAATCTCTCTTCCGGCGTGTATATGGACGGGGGGATTCGGAACGTGATTTACTCGAACACGATTGTGGGCAATGCCAAGGAAGGCCTTTGTCTCGACAACGGCGCTACCGCGAACGTAGTTGCCTCCAACGTGATTCAGCAGAACGGCAAACGCTGGGGACAGACCGACCTCACGCTGCGGCTCGACTCATTCCCGACGCGGCTGCCGGACGGCTCCGCAGCGGCGAAGGTGCCCGGCGTGTCCGTCGACAATGCGCTGTACAACGTGGTGTTCGGCAACAATATCTCGCACAATTTCGGCGGCGGCGTGAAGATGGTGCGCACCAGCTATTTCAATCTGATCGGCCTGAATGTGCTTGACAGCGATAACGACGGGGTGAGTAATCTGTATCGTTTTGTCGGCATCGAACTCGGCGCGGCTCCGGGCGGCCCGGCGGCCGATCTGGACTTTACCCCCAGCCGCGGCAACGTCTTATTTTCGAATGTGATTCGCGGCAGCAACGGTTCGGGTATTTACGTGGGTTTCGGGTCGGATTCGAACAGTATTGTGGACAACGTGATTATGGACGCGCGCGACTGGGCGATTCAATCGGAGTTGCTGACGCCGAACACGATGCAGAATAATCTGACCAGTCTGAAGTCCCTGAACAGCGCTGGCTGCTGCCTGGCGTCGCGCCCCGTGCAGCAGCCACGGTAATGGTTTGCCTGTCGTTACATATCCAGACGTTTGCCGTCCGGTCCCCAGCCCGTTTGGCAGAAATGTGAAGTGTTCGGGGTCTGGTAGCGAACGCGGGCGAGTTCAGGTGTTTCGAGCTTCTGGTAGTTCCGAAGACGGGATTCCAGCGCGAAGTCGAGAATTCCGCTCGTGAGCATGGTCCGTTCCGCGGGATAGGGAGGTTTGCCGGTTTCGAACATGGTTTCGATGTTGCGGACCAGACAGCCGAAGTGGTGGTGCGGGCGGCCCTCCTGCAGATACATGAGCGCGGCGACCGGGGCTGCCTGCCCTTCCACATCCACGGCGAAGGTGAAATCCTCCACCAGACCGGTCATGAGAAAGGCGGCGGCGCGGAGGCCGTCGTTATAGTCGAGGACGAAAACGGTTGGCTCTTTGACGAGGTCGCGCGGCGGGCCGGGCCTGCGCGTTTTACTGTGAGTGAGGGCTTCTTCGAAAAGCCGTTTCGCCCAGTTGGTGTTTTCGATGAAGTTCCAGCATTCCTGGTTCTGCAGGCATTGCACGGAACGTACGCCGGTCTCGCCGCCTTTGCGCCGCTCGGTCAGTGATTGCAGCGCTTCGAGAACGTGGAAGCCGTAGATATCCAGCCCGCTATAGGAGATGGCGACGGCGTACTTCTGCGCGGCCCCGTACGGGGTGTCGATGGAGGGCACGCGGTACGCAACCGGCACCGAGGAACCGGCCAGCAAGGGGAATTTCAGTTCCTTCGAGATCTCCACCATGCGGCGCGCCTGACGCCAGCTGAAAGACAGATGCTTGTCGTTGAATACCGGCACGGAGCGGCCGCTCTGGCGGAAGACGTCGGTGATTTTGAGGAACATCTCGAAACGCGGGTAGAGCGTCTGGCCTTTGTCGTTGACCGGATAGTCGCCGTGCTCGCCGATGAGAATCACGCCGTCGACCGCGAGTTTTTCGGCGCCGAGCGTAAGGGCCTCCTGCACGGTGCGGAAGACCGGCACGCCGTACTTTTTGGCCATGGGCCGGCTCATATCGTTCTTCGGCACGTGCTCGGTAAAGAGGGAGACGATTTTGGAACGCGGGTAAGGCGGCCGGTCATCCTGGTTGTAGCCTTCGAGGTATTTGCCGATGATGACGTCGGCGTGGGAGCCAAGCCAGTATTCGGTGAGGATGGCGGCAAGTCGTTTGGGCGGGCCGGTTGGCGCGGCGGTGGCGAGCAGAGAGCCGAAGGTCAGAGAGTGGGCTGCGGCGGTTACGGAGGTTGCGGATGTTACGAAGGTTCGTCTGTTCATACCGGGAGGCGGGGAACCGACAGGCTATCACGGGATAAGAAGCCTTTCCTTTTAAGACGGTTCAGATTGATGCCAGATCGTGCAGCCGCGCGAGTACGATTCCGATGCGCGCCTGGCTGGCCGAATCCGGAAGCAGGAAGCCCGGCAGTGCATCGATGAAGCCGGGATTCGCGAGCAATCCGGCAATTTCGCGGCGCAGATATTCGCTGCGCTCCGGCCCCGCGTCGCGCACTTCAGCGCACAGAGTTTCACGTCCGTCAACGACCGAGACGACGTCTTCGAGGTCATTACTTCCGAAAAAATCTCCGCTGCCGCGGCCCTTGAAAGCTTCGAGCTTTGTTGCGATGAAGAAGGACGCGCTGACCGTCCGAATCTCAAGGCCGTCACGGAGTTTTCTGCTTCAGAACCATACTTTCAGGCTATATTCGCGATTCGCGAATTGCGAATACAAGAGGAGCCTGCGCTTCTACGGCAGCGGTTCCCACAGTTGGATCCGGTGAAGGCGTTGTCAGAAAAGCACAGTTGCTCTTGCGACAAACGTGGGATTACGGGCAATAGATCCTACTCCGCATGATCTGCGACCGCACCTCGCACACCCGACACATACTCGGTTGCTTACGTCGGCTGGGCCGGATTGAAGAACGGCATACCGCTGCAGGCGGGGAAAAGCGGGCATGCGGAGATAATTGCGGCCCGGCTACCATTGGAGACCGCACGGAGAAATCAAGGGTGATTGAGGCCATTCTGCTTCTGCGCACCACATACCGTAAGACGGCTCGCGCGGCGGCGACGCGATCGGTGGCGAGATGTTTTATGAGAGGGAGACGAGATTGTTCAGGACAAGGACTTTCGGTGTCCTCAACTCTGCAAGTCGGGCATCGTTGGTGAGAAAGGCCGATGCCCCGCTCACGATCGCTGTGGCGAGTTGAATCGCGTCCGGTGTTCGGAAATTGTGCATGGCCCGTAGTCGCGCCGCTTCTTCCGCGATAGCGCCCGACACGGGCAGAGTTTCGATGTGGCTCGCGTGGAGCAAGATCCGTCGATACTCCTCCGCGAGTCCATAGTTCTTCTGGCGAAACGGATGTACCAGAACTTCCGTGAGCGTCAAAGCGGAGGTGACGACCGTGAACTCGCCCCGGCTCAGTGCTCCGAAAAAGGCCTGGAGCGCAGGAAGGCAGATAGGACGTTCTTCGATCAGGTAAATTAGAGGAGCTGTATCAAGCCCGATAATCGAGCCTCGAAGCTCCGCTACCCATTCCATGAAGAACGTTCATGATCCACGTACGTCTGTGCATCCACGCCGCGCCAAAGATCCTTGCCGAGGCCCTGTAATTCCAGAATGCTCGCAGGTGCTCCCGAGGGTGTCTGCGCGGATAACCGCTCGGCTAGCTGCGAGATCAACCGCAACTGCTCTGCCTGGCTGAGGCACTCCACTTTCTGCAATATGCTGTCGTAGAGGGGCGACATGGGGCTCCTGGCTGAATCATATCAGTACTTCTTCAGGCCATGCGATCGGGACGTGCGGTGTTTCGGATCCGGTTTGGCCGACACCGCAACCGGGCAGACTTTTTGGCCAGCACCGAAAACCGGGTAAAATGTGCCGCGACGGGGAACATGAATCGGAGTACGTTCCGGCTTGTCTCGCGCAACGGCATCTTTCGCCTAACTGTCTGATTCTGTTCAGGAATTGAGTCGCTGAAATGTCATCCTGTGAGAGTGGGGTTCAACTGGTAAGGTTGGGTCCGTTTGCACAGCGGTCTCGCGTCCTTGTTGGCCGCAGGCCTCAATTGCGGCCCGAGTTGTGGCGTCAAAACACTTTGCGCGAGCGCAGCCGCACCTTCGGCTTCCTTGCGGGCGCGCTGCGAACCCGGCCCCACCCGGCCCCGAGTTCAGGAGCGTGAGTGTGGTTAGCGACAGGTCCTGCCAGGATCCGATTAGACTCCGGTTCCGAACGATCCCCATGCAGTGCGGGTCCTGCCCGGCATTCCGACCGCCCTGGACCTCTTCAGGGTTCGCTGCAGGTCGATGCGCTCGAACCGCGATCCATCACGGGAGTTAGAATTGAATAGTGCTGAACTATCACGAGCGGATCGTGCGCGATCCCCGGATCGCCGGCGGACAACCAGTGTTCAGGGGAACGCGTGTCAATCTCCGCACTGTGCTCGCCAGTCTCGCCGAAGGCGCAAGCATCACCGAGATCCTGGCCGACTTCCCGACGCTCGCCGAAGACGATGTTCGCGCCGCCATCACGTTCGCCGCCAGTTCCGCGCAGGAAGATCTCCCGGTTCCGGCGCTCCCCCTTTAAAGCGGAAGCGTGCGGATCAAGCTGGACGAAAACCTCCCTCACGCTCTAACCGCCGTTCTCCGGAGTTTTGGTCACGATGTGGATACCGTCCAGTCGGAAGGTCTCACAGGACGGCCGGATGACGAAATCCGGGCGGCGGCACAATTGGACAAGCGCTTTCTGATCACGCAGGATCTGGACTTCTCCGACGTCCGCAAGTACCAGCCCGGTACTCACGAAGGCTTGCTGCTTCTTCGTTTGGCGCAACCGGGCCGCGAGGCTCAATCCACCAGGATTGCGGGCCTTTTCGCTACCGAGTTGGTCGACGAATGGAAAGGCGCCATCGTTATCGCAACTGAACGTAAATTACGAGTCCGACGCAGGAGCGATGCCGAGCCGAACGATTGAGCGCTTTGCTCTGGCCTCTGGCCGCGTTCGAGAGCTTCCATGGGCCGCGTCAGCGCGGATTCGGAAAGGGTCTTTGCGCGTTCGGTAGTCCTAATAATGCGCCTCCCGGGAGGAAGCGCCGCCCAGGCGGCTGTCCGTTGGGTCTCCGTTGTTTCGGGCTTCTTCGCGCGGTCAAGCTTGACCAGCGAGAGGATGCGGACCTCGGTAATCGGCTTCCTGGTGCCGCCGGCGGGCGTGTAGTCGCGGGTGGCGGATCTCGCCCTCGTCGCAGACGCCATCGGAACGGTTGGCAGGGTGTACCGGTCAGAGTCGTGTCAGCCAGGCTGGGACACAGCAACGCAAGCGTAACACTGAATACTTACGCGCACGTGCTGTCAGGTGATGACGAGCGAGTTGCTGAGGAAATGGAGAAACGATTACGAACCGCAATCGCGAAGCGCGAATCGGCACGCAAAAAGTAGTTCAGATATCGCCGCGACTTGGCCATCAATAACGGCACCATCGGGAACCGGTTCCAAACGTGGTTTTACTGGAATATCGGACGGGACCTCGGAACGACGACTGGCACGCCACCAGAATCGCCTGGTGATAGCAGATCAGCATTTACCCCTCGCTTGAAAGCGATTGCTCCCGGTCGAAACTCGTCTCGCCCATGATCAGTGTCGGGCAGGTCTTGTGTGCGAGCGAAGCAGGACGGTGGCTCAACAAACAGCTTTCTCGTTAGGATTCGATTGGCACCGGAGCTTTACGAATTGGCAAGGTTTTCCAAAACGTTTGCACGGCGTTTTCACGAGAGCGAAAATCAAACGCCGTGAGGATGGGTAAACTCGGGCGTAAACCCTTGAGAATCTGGCGGTGAGGGTGGGATTCGAACCCACGGAACCCGTGAAGGTTCAACGGTTTTCGAGACCGCCCGATTCAACCGCTCTCGCACCTCACCGTGTACCTTCGAGCTTACCTGATCTGCCGGAATCCTGCAACTCCGGCGGCTCCTGCCCGGCCTACGCAAACCGCAATACCTCTTTCACCCCCGCAATCAGCCGGTCCCAGCGGTGTTCCTCCTCGATCAACTGCCGGTGCCCCGCCACTGTCAGCGAGTAGAGCCGCATCCGGTGATTGCTCTCCGAAACGCTCCATTCCGACTGCACCCAGTTCTCCTGCTCCATCCGGTGCAGGGCGGGATAAAGCGACCCTTCCTCCACGCGCAGCAGATCGCGCGAGACGGTCTGGATGCTCTGCGCGATGGCGTACCCGTGCAGCGGCCCGCGCGACAAAGTCTTCAGCACCAGCAGCGTCAATGTTCCCTGCAGGACATCCGTACTCGGCTTTCGCATAGCTGTGTGACCGCTGTCCTATCCCCAGGATATAATCCCGCTGTGCCCAATCCGGATTCCCGGCGGCGCGGTTTTCTGCGCCGTCTCGCCACTGTCACCGGCTTTTCCGCGGCCAGCGCCGCGGCCCAAAGCCCCACCACCCAGAGCCCCTCCGCTTCCCCGGCTGCCGCCGCGCAATTGCCCGACTACGCGCGCGCCATGAATCACAAGTCGCTCAAACAGTCGAGTTTCGACCGGACGGGCGGCAATTCCGATCGCTGGCCGATCGCGCCGGGCGCCACCCAGGAACTGTTCCGGTCGGACGGACCCGGCATTATCACCCATATCTGGTTCACGATCGCCGCCCAGAGCCCGAGCCATCTCAAGGACATCGTAATCCGCGCCTACTGGGAAGGCAATTCGAAACCGAGTGTTGAAGTACCCGTCGGGGATTTCTTCGGCCTGAATCTGGGTCAATACTGCGTTTATCAGTCGGCTTATCTGAATTGCTCTTCCGTCAAAGCCCTGAACTGCTATTTCGCGATGCCGTTCCGGCGGTCGGCGCGGATTACCGCCACAAATGAGGGAAGCCAGCCCGTCGGCTCGTTTTACTCGAATATCGATTACAAGCTGGTGCCGTCGCTGCCGGACGACATCGTTTATTTCCACGCGCAGTACCGGCAGAGCGCACCCAACCCGGCCACGAAATTTGCGCAAGGTGAGAAGGAACTGAACACGGACGGGAAGACGAATTATGTCTTCGCGGAGACGCGCGGCAAGGGCCATCTGATGGGCATTACAATGGGCGTCCTGCAGAATACCGAGAACTGGTTCGGCGAGGGGGACGACATGATTTTCATCGACGATGAGAGTAAGCCCGCCATCATCGGGACCGGCACCGAAGACTACATCAACGGGGCGTGGGATTTCGGCGGACGCGACGGCGCTATCCCGTTCGCGCATCTCTACAACGGCGCGCAGTTCATGCAGGCGCCCGAACACGGCGGCGGACGCTATCTGATGTATCGCTGGCACGGCGACAATCCCGTGACGTTCGAGCGGTATCTGAAACACACCATCGAACACGGCCATGCCAACGACCGGCACGATAATTTTTATTCCGTCTGCTACTGGTACCAGACGCAGCCGTACACGGACTTCCCCGCCCTGCCGCCCGTCGCGGACCGTATTCCGGTTCTGAAAAGTTAGTTATGAAAAAACTACTGCTGTTTCTGCCCGCCATGATGCTGGTGGCCGCCGTGCCCGCGGGCTTCAACGAGTGGAGCGCCGATGCGGTCAATGCGCGCTTCGAAGCCCTGAAGAAGAATATGAAGGCCGGCCTCGCCAGCGAGACTGTCGCCGACTGGGGGAATCACTCGCTCGTGTTGATCCATCGCGATGCGACGGGCCAGGCGGAGTATCACGAGAAACAGGTGGATATCGTCGTGGTTCGTGCCGGTCAGGGGTCTATTCGCATCGGCGGCAAGATTCTGGACGGCAAGACGACGGCTCCGAACGAGATTCGCGGAACGTCCATCGAGGGCGCGGAACTGCATCCGCTGAAGGCCGGGGACGTCATGCACATCCCGATGAAAACGCCGCATCAGGTGATGCTCGAAACCGGTCAGACCATCGATTATCTGGCGATTAAGGTCGACGCGAAATAAGCGCGTTACTTCGCGAAACGCCGGAAAAAGCTGTCGGATTTCCATTGCGGGCGGGCCGGATCGTCGGCCACCCGTTGCAGGAGGCCGAAAATGATCCGGTCGAACTGCGCGGCGGAGGCCGTGTCCACCGGTTGCGTAAGATTGTCGCCGGCTTTGTGGTAGATGGTCTTCACCCATTCCTGGCGCGTTTTTTCTTCCGGCGAACCGAACTCGTAGCCGAACTTGAAGGCGAGGGACGGGATGCCCTGGCGGATGAAGCTGTACTGGTCGCTGCGGATGAAGCGGTTCTGCTCCGGCTCGCGATCCGTCTGGACATCCACGCCCTCCACCTTCGCGGCCTCACGGACGACGTCACCCAGGGAACTTTCCGACAGGCCCTGAACCTCCAGCACCTTCAGCTTGTAAAGCGGCAGGAACATGTCGAGATTGATGTCCGCGACAATCCGGCTCGCGGGCACCGTCGGGTGGGCCGCGAAATAGCGCGAGCCGAGTTCGCCTTTCTCTTCGCCGGTCACGGTCAGGAAAATGATGGAACGCTTCGGTTTGACACCGGAGTCGTGGAACAGGCGCGCGGTTTCAAGAACTGAAGCCACGCCGGACGCATTGTCCATCACGCCCGGACGGCCCTTGCCCAGATGATCGAGGTGCGCGGAGAAGACCACGTACTCGTCTTTCAGCTTCGGATCGGAGCCCGGCAGGATGCCCGCCACGTTGAGGGAATCGAGCGGCGCGCTGGTGGCCACGGTGTTTGCCCGCAGAGAGGCCGTGAGAGGGAAGGTGGGGAGCGGCGCGTTGTCCGCGGCCAGCTTCAGGATGGATTCGTAAGTATGCCCGCTGCCCGCGAAGAATTTCTCGCCGCCTTCGCGCGAGATGGTCAGTGCCACCTGCATGCCCGCATTTTCGCGAAGCGAAGCGTCGGCCAGAGACACGGAGGGTTGCGGCGGGGCGCCCTGTCCGCCGCGTCCGCGTCCGGCGGCGCCGGGATCGGGAGCCGGCACGCGCGGATTCGCGATGGTCGCCGTGCCGATGGCGCCAGCCTGCCGAAGCGCGGCCCAACGTTCGACCGCGGAGGAGTAGTGGGATTTGACGTTGCCCGACGCCTGCACGGGTCCCTGGGCGTTGACGTAGACGGCGATTTTGCCCTTGAGATCGAGGCTTTCCAGATCGTTGTAATGCGCTTCGGGAATGACGAGACCGTAGCCAACGAAGACCATCGGGGCGGTAACCGGGCCTTCCGCTTCGCCACGGCTGGTGAGGTTCGCGTCTTTGCCTAAGGTGAGAGGTTCAGTGTTGTCGCCGCGAACCAGAGCCAGACCGGATTCTGCCGGAACCAGGGTGCGGGTGAGCATCGCGACGGGCTGCTGGTAGCCGGATGTGCCGCCGGGCTTCAAGCCCGCGCGCTCGAACTGCGTGGCGACATAGGCCGCTGCGGTGCGATGCCCTTCGGTGCCGGTATTGCGCCCTTCCAGCTTGTCGTCGGCGAGGAACCGGATGTGAGCCCACCACAGTTTGCCCTCCGCCGCGTAATCGGCCGCAAAGAGGGAAAGGGCCAAAAGCAGAAGGAGAGCGGATTTCATCATTCCTATAGGAATAACACCCGCTCTCGCTTTGAAGCTGTTGGTGCTTAGGATTTGGCCGAAGCCGCGTCCACGGCAGCCTGGGCGCGATTCAGTTCATCGAGCGCAAGCTGCGGGTCCACGTTTTCGGCGGGGGTCTGTTCGCTGGCTTTCGTGGCTGCCTGCAACCGCGCCTGCGCTTTTTCCCGATTGATTTCGCTGCCGAACTCCGCGGCGTCCGCCAGCACCCGCACGCTGTCCGGCAGCACTTCCACAAAGCCGCCGTAAACGGCCAGAGTTTTGGTCTGTCCGTTCGCGGTGTAAGTCATCACGCCGCCCGCCTTCAGCGCCGAAAGCAGAGGCGCATGGCCCGGCATCGCCCCGATGTAGCCATCGAGCGCCGGAATCTGCGCCTCCGTCACGTGCTCTTCCACGAGCACGCGTTCGGGGCTGACCAACTGCAACAGCATGGTTTGCGAAGACGGGGTGTCGGCCATTTTATTTATTGAGGCTCTTCGCCTTCTCGATCACGTCTTCGATAGTGCCCTGCATGTAGAACGCCTGCTCCGGCAGGTCGTCGTACTTGCCTTCCACGATCTCTTTGAAGCTCTTGATCGAGTCGGACAGTTTCACGTACTTGCCCGGAATACCGGTGAACTGTTCGGCTACGTGGAACGGCTGCGAGAGGAATTTCTGAATACGGCGCGCGCGTCCGACGGTCTGTTTGTCTTCGTCGCTCAGTTCGTCGATACCCAGAATCGCGATGATGTCCTGCAGATCTTTGTAACGCTGCAGCACGCCTTTGACGGCCTGCGCGGTGTTGTAGTGCTCGTCGCCCAGGATGCGCGGATCGAGAATGCGCGAGGTGGAAGAGAGCGGGTCCACGGCGGGATAGATGCCGAGTTCGGCGATGGGGCGCGACAGGTTGGTGGTCGCGTCGAGGTGAGCGAACGCCGTGGCCGGGGCGGGATCCGTGTAATCGTCGGCGGGCACGTAGATGGCCTGCACGGACGTGATGGAACCGTTCTTCGTCGACGTGATGCGTTCCTGCAGTTCGCCCATTTCGCTGGCGAGGTTGGGCTGGTAACCGACGGCGCTGGGCATGCGGCCCAGCAGCGCGGACACTTCCGAACCGGCCTGCGTGAAGCGGAAAATATTGTCGACGAACAGCAGCACATCCTGCTTTTCTTCGTCGCGGAAATACTCCGCCACCGTGAGACCCGTGAGGCCGACGCGCAGACGCGCTCCTGGCGGTTCGGTCATCTGCCCGTACACCAGAGCCACTTTGCTCTTCGTGTAATCGCTGGGGTTGACGATGCCGCCTTCCTGCATTTCGAGCCAGAGATCGTTCCCTTCGCGGGTGCGCTCACCCACGCCGGCGAACACCGAAACGCCGCCGTGTTTCATGGCGATGTTGTTGATCAGCTCCATGATGACGACGGTCTTGCCGACGCCCGCGCCGCCGAACAGACCGATTTTGCCGCCGCGGAGATAGGGTTCCAGAAGATCGATGACCTTGATGCCGGTCTCGAACATTTCGAGCTTGGTGGACTGGTCTTCGAAGGAAGGCGCCTGCCGGTGAATCGGCAGATGCATCTTCGCGTTCACCGGGCCCATCTTGTCCACGGGCTGTCCGAGCACGTTGAGCACGCGGCCGAGGGTTTCCTTGCCGACCGGGATGGTGATCGGCGCGCCCGTGCTGATGGCCTTCATGCCCCGGACCATGCCGTCGGTGGGCTGCATCGCGATGGTGCGGACGCGGCCTTCGCCGATGTGCTGGGCGGCTTCACAGATGATGTCGATGGGTTCAGGAACGTCGAAGCCTTCGCTGGTGATGCGGATGGCGGTGTGAACTTCGGGGATCTGACCTTCGGGGAACTGGCAGTCGACCGCGGGTCCCGCGATCTGCACCACGGTCCCTACGGTCCCGACAGCGTTCTCAGTAGCAGTAGCCATAAAGAATCCTTTGTTGCGGCGATGTTATTCCGCGGCCGCCGCGCCGCTGACCACTTCGATAATTTCTTTGGTAATCGCCGCCTGTCGCACACGGTTCATGTGCAGCGTGAGGCTGTCGATCACGTCCTTCGCGTTGGACGAAGCCGTGTCCATCGCGGTCATGCGGGCTGCCTGATAAGCGGCCACCGTTTCCAGCATGCCGCGAAGCACCGCCACCTCGACAAAACGCGGCATCAGCCGCTCCAGCATGTCGAGCGGGGATTGCTCGTAAATGTAGTCGGTCTGGGCCTGCGCGGCGTCCTGCTTCGGCAGTTCCAGCGGGAGCAACTGCGTGACGGACAGCAGCGCCGTCATGACGCTCTTGAAATCGTTATTGATCAGGTAGACGGCGTCGGTCTCGCCATCTTTGTAGCGCCGGATCACTTCCTTTGCGATTTCCGCGGCGTCCTGATAACCGGGACGGTTGAGAACGTTGATGTGCTCGGAGAGGATCTTCGCCTGGCGCTTCCGGTAGAAGTCGCGACCTTTGCGGCCCACCAGGGTGAGTGTCATCTCGGCGCCCGCGTGCTCTTCGTGAAAGCGCTGGGCGGCCTTGAGCAGGTTGGAGTTGAAGGCGCCCGCCAGACCGGTATCGCTCGAAATGAAGATCAGGTCGACGCGCTTCACTTCCCGTTTCACCAGCCACGGGCTGTCGGCGGCGCGATCGTCGGAAGCGGCCGCGGCCACCAGATTGGCCAGCATTTCGCGCATCAGTTTTGCGTAGGGGCGCGCGGCGATCACGCGCTCCTGGGCACGGCGCAGTTTCGCCGCCGAGACCATCTTCATGGCCTTGGTGATCTGCTGCGTGTTCTTGACCGAGCGGATGCGCCGCCGGAAATCGATCAGGCTGGGCATGACCCTGTTACGCCTTCGCCGCGGCCGCCGGCCGGACCCGTTCCTTCTTGAAGCGGTCTTTCAGTTCGTTGATCGCGCCGGTGAGGTCCGCTTCCAGTTGCTTATCGAAGGCCTTCTTTTCGCGAATGGTGTTCAGGATAGCCGGCTTCGAGTTTTCGAGGAATTTGTAGAGCTCAGCTTCGAACGGGCGGCAGTCCTGGACTTCCAGATCGTCGAGCAACCCGCGGGTGCCGGCGAAGATGATGGCCACCTGCTTTTCCACCGGGATCGGCTGGTATTGCGGCTGCTTCAGAATCTCGACCAGACGGCGGCCGCGATTCAGCTGCGCCTGGGACGACTTATCGAGATCGGAACCGAACTGCGCGAAAGCGGCGAGTTCGCGATACTGCGCCAGATCCAGACGGAGAGCGCCGGCCACCGACTTCATGGCCTTGATCTGCGCGTTGCCGCCGACGCGGCTTACCGAAAGACCGACGTTCACGGCCGGGCGGATATTCGAGTTGAACAGATCGCTTTCGAGATAGATCTGACCGTCGGTGATCGAGATAACGTTGGTCGGAATGTAGGCCGAAACGTCGCCCGCCTGCGTTTCGATGAAGGGCAGCGCGGTGAGCGAACCACCGCCGAGCGAGTCGTTCAGTTTCGCGGCGCGCTCCAGGAGGCGGCTGTGCAAGTAGAACACGTCGCCGGGGAAGGCTTCGCGGCCCGGCGGACGGCGCAGGAGGAGCGAGATTTCGCGATAGGCCGCGGCGTGCTTCGAAAGATCGTCATACACGCAGAGCGCGTGCCGGCTGCTGTCGCGGAAGTACTCACCGATGGCGCAGCCGGCGTACGGCGCCAGATACTGCATCGGCGCGGGGTCGGAAGCGCTGGCGGACACCACGATGGTGTATTCCATGGCGCCGTAATCCTGCAGAGTCTTGACGACCTGCGCGACGGTGGAACGCTTCTGGCCGATGGCGACATAGATACAGATCATGTCGCCGCCCTTTTGATTGATGATGGCGTCGAGCGCGATGGCGGTCTTACCGGTCTGGCGGTCGCCGATGACCAGTTCGCGCTGGCCGCGGCCGATCGGAATCATGCCGTCGATGGCCTTGACGCCGGTCTGCATCGGCTGCTTCACGGGCTGCCGGTCGATGACGCCCGGCGCGATGCGCTCGATGGCGTTCAGCTTGTCGGTCGCGATCGGTCCCTTGCCGTCGATGGGGCGCCCAAGCGCGTCCACGACGCGGCCGATCATGGCCTCGCCGACCGGCACGGACATGATTTTACCGGTGCGGCGCACTTCGTCGCCTTCGCGGATGTGCTGGTATTCGCCCAGCAGCACCGCGCCCACCTGATCCTCTTCGAGGTTCATGGCGATACCCGACACGCCGTGCGGGAACTCGATGAGTTCGCCGGCCATGACTTTGTCGAGGCCGTGAATGCGCGCAATACCGTCACCGACCGAGATGATGGACCCGACTTCGCTCACATCGATCGCGCGGTCGTAGTTCTCGATCTCCTGCCGGAGAATTTGTGTAATCTCGTCTGCCCGAATCTGAGCCATATAATTCCGAATTAATTTTTGCCGGTTAACAACCTGGTTAAGAAATGCCCGTTAATTGACAGTCAGGCGCTGCCGCATCACGGTGAGCCTGCCGCGCACACTGCCGTCGTACACACGCGAACCAAGCCGCGCTGTCACGCCGCCGATCAGTTCCGGATCCACCGCGAAACGCATGCGCACCTGGCTGCCCGCCAGTTTTGCAAGTTCGGCGGACAACATGTCCCGCTGTTCCGCCGTCAGTTCATTGGCTGAAACCACTTCCGCCCGGACAAAGCCGCGGCGCTCATCGAGCAGGATCTCGAACGATTCGATCACCTGGGCCAGCGCCTCGGCGCGGCGGTGGTCGTTCAGCACCAAAAGGAAATTGAGGATAATGCGCTCTACCTGAAGCGCGGCCGCGATGCGGCGGATTACCAGGCGCTTGCGCGCGATGGAGACCGCGGGCGACGCAAGGACCGTGCGCAGATCGGGTGAAGAATGAATCGCGGCGGCGAACTGCCGCAATTGTTGGACGGCCAGCGCGGCATCGATGCCTGCCGTGGACGACACCACGACATCCACCAGGGCGCTCGCGTACCGATTGACGACTGCAGTAGAGGTCATGGGAGCGTCAGCTTTCGTGCGGGGCGGCGGCGATCTCGCCGACGAAGTTTTGCAGCAGGGCCGCCTGCGCGTCCGGGTTCATGCGGGCGCGGACCTTCTGTTCCGCCAATTCAATAGCGGCGAGGGCGGCGGCACGCCGGATTTCGAGGCGCGCCAGTTTGCCCGCGGATTCAATTTCCACCAGCGCGTGCTGCTGAATGCGCTGCAATTCGGCGGCGGTGTCCCGTTGCACCCGGGCCACTTCGCGTTCCTGATCTTCTTTCGCGGAAGCCTTCATCTGCGCCACGGCCTGATCGAGGCCGGCCAGTTTAGCCTGGACAGCGACGGCGCGGGCGTCCGCATCGGCTTTGGCGCGCTTACCCGCTTCGAGGCCTTCCAGAATTTCCGCGGAACGGGCGGTGAGTACCGGTCCCATGTTCTTCGAAATCAGATACCCGAGGATGCCGGCCAGAATGGCAAAATTCGCCCATTTCCAGATTTCCATGGACGGCTTTTCGGTCTTTTCGGATCCCGGGCGTTCCGACGCTTCCTGCGCCGGCAGAGGCACAGTCATCAGCGCGGCCCCCAGCAGGAGGCAAGCAAAGAGTTTTTTCAGTTTCATGCGGCGCGCCTTGAGAGAATGGCGTCGGCGATCTGCCCGGCCAGCGCATCGCTCTGCGCCTCCAGACCCTGCCGGGCAACCTGGGCTTCCTGCGCGATGGAGGCTTTCGCGGCGGCAATGCGGGCATCCGATTCGGCGCGCGCGGCGCGAACCTGTTCGGCCTGTTGTTCCTGCAGTTGCCGGATAAAGGCGGACTGTTCCTGATAAATCCGGCTGCGCGCTTCCGCCAGAGCCGTTTCATATTCCGCGACCCGCGAATCCGCGTTGCGGAGACTTTCTTCCGCCGCGAGGCGCGCGCCTTCGGTGAGGCGGAAACGCTCCGCAAGGACCTTATCCAGCGGCTTCAGATAAAGATATTTAACGCAGACGGACAACAGGATGACGAGAAAGAACGTGGGCAGCCCGTAGAGCACGATGCCACCCAGCGCATTTATTGTTTGATCCATTTCAAGAGGAATTGCAGGACTGCGAACTACCGGGTAATTCTTAAGCTACCATAGGCATTTTGGCCGGGTCAAACGCCGCACCGTCCGGACTGGCCCGTTTTGGACAGCCAGGACGTACCGGAAGCTGCGTCCGCCGCGTCAGACATTGGATCTCTTACAAGTGTGTTGATTTCGGGAAGCGGAACAGGGATGAGAGCGGAAGATCTGGTGGGGGAAGAATGGGCGGAATGGTTCCGGCTGACGCCGGCCGAACGGTTCGCGGAATCCATGAAACTCTGGGAGACCTACCTCGCGCTGGGGGGCTCGCTTGAACCGGAGCCCGATTGTTCAAGCCCTTTCTTCGATGAGGAAGAGTGGCGCGAAAACGCTTCTCATGGGCGGCCAGGCGTGCGTATTCTACGGCGCGGCGGAGTTCAGCCGGGATCTTGATTTGCTCATTCCCGCCGACCCGGTCAACCTTGGGCTGGTCGCGTCCGCGCTCGACGATCTGGCGGCTCTTCCCATTGCGGTTCCACCGCTGCAGGCCGCGCATTTGCTTCGGGGCCACGCCGTTCATTTCCGCTGCCGGCGGGAGGACGTCGCGGGCCTCCGGATCGACCTGATGTCGTCACCGCGCGGCGTCGACGATTTCGGCCGCCTCTGGGCGCGCCGGACCACGATCGAAGTCGATGGGGAAACTCTGGATCTGCTTTCGCTGGAAGATCTGGAGATCGCGAAAAAGACGCAGCGGTCCATTGACTGGCCTATGCTTGAACGCCTGCTGCAGCAGAGTTTCTTCGGTGCGGATGCTGCCGGGAAGGATTCGGCAATGGAATCCCCGCTGGTCGATTTCTGGCTGCGGGAACTCCGGACTCCGGAATTGCTGATGCGGGTTGCCGCAGGATTTCCGTTCCGGGCGGCGGCGATCGCACCGTCGCGCAAGGTGGTCGCGCTGGCAGTGACAGGTCACGTGTCCGATGTGGCAGCGGCGCTCATCCAAGAGGAACAGGAAGAGCGGGAACGGGACCGGCAGTATTGGGAGCCCCTGCGCCGCGAACTGGAACAGTTTCGGCGGGATCGACGAATAACGGGCAAATCGGAGCCATGCACGTCTTAACCGGATAAGTCTATCCGGATATCGCATAATAGATACGAATGCTGTCCCAGACCGCCGAATATGCGCTTCGCGCCGTGGTCGCGCTGTCTTCCGGTAATGAAGACGCCCGCACGGCTCAGGATCTCGCGAAAGAGTCCCAGGTCCCGCTCGATTACCTGTCCAAGGTTCTGAATTCGCTCTCCAAAGCCGGAATCGTCTCCGCACGCCGCGGGCGGCGCGGAGGATTCCAGACCACCCGCCCGGCGGCCTCGCTCACGGTGCTCGAGGTGGTCACGGCGGTGGATCCGCTGAAGCGGATCAAGTCGTGTCCTCTTGGCTTGCAGGCGCATGCCGTGAATCTCTGCCCGTTGCACCGCAAGCTCGACGACGCCGTAAAAAGCGTGGAAGACGCCTTCGCGTCCACTACCATTGCATCCGTTTGCGAGGAGCCCTGCGATGCCGCCGCGTAAACGAACGTTGCTGAAAGCTCTTTCGGTGCTGCTCCCCGCCGCCGCGGCGGTGGCCGGTCTGAGCAGTTCGTACATGGTCCCGGTAGACCACGACGCGATCCAATACACGAAAGGCGCGCTGAACGACGCAGTCTCCCGCCTGCAGAAGCGCATCGACGCCGGCGAGGTGAAACTCCGTTATGACGACGAATTCGGCTATCTTCGCTCGGTGCTCAAGGAACTGAGCGTGTCGGCCAGTTCGCAGGTTCTGGTGTTTTCGAAAACCAGTTTCCAGGCGTCGCGGATCGGTCCCCGGATGCCGCGCGCGCTGTATTTCAACGACGCCGTCACCGTGGGTTACGTGCGGACGGGGGAGGTGCTGGAGTTCGCCGCGCTCGATCCGCGTCAGGGAGCGATTTTCTATACGCTCGACCAGGAGCGCACTTCCCATCCTCGTTTCGAGCGCCGCGATGTCTGCCTGCAGTGTCACCAGTCCGGCGCGACCTTTGGGGTTCCCGGTCTGATGGTCCGCTCCGTCACGCCGGACCGGAACGGCATGCCGCTGATGTCGCTGGGCGGGTACATTACCGACCACCGCAGCGCGCTGAAGGAACGCTGGGGCGGCTGGTACGTGTCCGGCACGACCGGCGATCAGGCGCATATGGGCAACGCCGTAGTGCAGGACGCGACCGGTGACGACACCCTGCCGCTTTCCGGACGGAGCGTGACCGATCTCGGCCGCTTTTTCGACACGGGCGCTTACCTGACGCCGCACAGCGACGTGGTGGCGCTGATGACGCTGGAGCATGAGACGCAGATGGCAAACCTGATGACACGGGTCGGGTGGGAAGCCCGGATGGCGCTCTACGAAAACGACGCTATCAATCGTTCGCTGGGGGAACCTGCCGGGCAGATTCGGGAGTCCACCGCGCATCGCATCAATGCCGCCGTGGAGGAACTGGTCGAATATATGCTTTTCACCGGCGAGGCAAAACTCACGGCTCCCGTGGAGGGGACATCGGGCTTCGCGGAAGAGTTCCGGAAACGCGGTCCGCGGGATTCCAGTGGCCGCTCGCTGTATGCCCTCGATCTGCGAACCCGCCTGTTTCGTTATCCCTGCAGCTACATGATTTATTCGGAGGCCTGGGATCAGATGCCGGAGGCGGTCCGCCAGAGGGCCTGGCTGCGCCTTTGGGAAGTTCTGAGCGGAGAGGACAAGAGCGGCAAATTCGGGAGCCTGAGCGAGGAGGACCGGAGCGCGGTTCGGGAGATCATCCTGCAGACAAAGAAGGGATTGCCCCCCATCTGGAGATAAGCGCAAAAACCCGGCCGAATGTGACAAAAAACACGACCGTAGTAAGATTTTTTTATGGCCCGGGTGCTCCTTTGCAGCGACGAACCGATTCTTGCGGAAGGACTGGTGCGCGTGCTTCGGCAGACCGGCAGCCTGGAACTGGTTGGATGTTGCGAGCGGCTGGACGACCTTGATGCGGAACTGGCTCTTCACAAGCCCGACCTTCTGCTGATGGATTTGACCGCCGAGGTTTCCTTCGGTCTTCTGCACCGGCTGCACTGCCGCGTTTCGGGAACCAGGATCGTACTCTGGGCGCGCTCGATGCCGGGCGAGATGGCCCTGCAGGCGATGACACTGGGGATCCAGGGCGTGCTCCGGAAGACGCTTCCGCCGGAAACTCTGGTCCAGTGTCTGACGGAAGTACACCAGGGCGCGTTATGGTTCGAGAAGGCTCTGACGGATTCCCTGCTGGCCACGCGGCGCTTTTCGCTGACACGACGCGAGGGTCAGTTGGTGGCCCTGCTGGCGCAGGGGCTCAAGAATAAGGAAATCGCAACCGCGATGAACCTTTCCGAGGGCAGCGTGAAGGTTTACCTTTCCCGGCTGTTCCAGAAGCTGGACGTGAAAGACCGGCTGGAACTGGCTTTATTCGGCCTGAAGAATCTGACGCCGGACATGGCCGCTCCGGCGCCGGAGCCGGATTCGAAAGTGCCGATCTGGCAGACGCCCCGATCCTTTTTTCTGGACAAACATTCCGGCGTGCGGCGCCGCGCATCTTCCTCTGGAGTCAACCCATCGGGAGTCAACCCATCGGGAATCGGCCCATCGGGAATGAAGAAGAGCAGCCCGGTTCACACCTGAAGTCGTTTAATTAATCCGTGGCTACGGGCTTAGCTGGCAAGTCGTTTAAGCCGGAGCCGCTATGCCGGACCGAATATTCTTCAGGGCATGGCGATGTTCGGCGGCCAGAACGATTCCATAGCACGCGGCGAGGTGGAATAATCCCAGGCTCGCGGCGGTCGCCAGAACGCCAAACAGGGTTGAGGGGGGGACGAAATACAGCAGCGCCAGCCCAACCAGCGTGGTCAGAACGGACGCGAGGAGGGGACGAACGTAGATGCTGGCGAGCATCCCGGAGTACGGGATCCCGAGTGCCCGGCTGACCGACCAGGAAGGCCGCAACCCCCGCCCCAGAAACAACGAGACAGCCCACCACGCCGCTGCGACCCAGAGGGGCCGGGATGGCAGGAAAACCAGCCAGCCACACAGCATAATGAGCGACTCAACCACCACGCCGTAGTTGTACGCCCGGTGTTTGGCCATCCCGAAGAGCGTGCCGATCGAGTGGATATGCGCGGAGGAACCAAACGCAAACCCGAAGCCGAGCCAGGGAATCAGGGGCAGACAGTGTTCGGCTACGACCGGCCCTACCCACACGGTGAACAACGATCTGCCGAACAGAAGCAGGAACAGATAAACGAAGATGAACATCGCGAACGAGTAGCGATTCAGATAAAGGACGGTGCGCCGGAGCGCCCCGCGATCATCTTCCGCCGCCAACCGGGCACTCAGGCTGGAGGTCATGCTTCCCACTTGAGAGAGCACTTCGTAGAGATTGGTGAGCAGACGCAAGACCAGGCTGAAATAGCCGACGCTCGCTGTGTCTTTCATCATGGCGAGCAGCACGATTGGTCCGTTCTGCAGGAACTGCAACGAAACAGTTCCCAACAGCGTCGGCAGGCCATAGTGGAGCAACTGCCGGAAGATGGCCCGGTCGAACTCCCCGGAAAGGATGCGGAAACCCGGAAAGCTCTTGCGAAATACCCAGCCCAACATGACGAAGCCGCACCAGAATGCCACCACGGTTGCCCAGCCCAGGCCCAGGAGGCCCATCTTGTAATGGAGGGACAAAAGGCACAGCGAGGTGCGGATTACGCTCACGCTGATGTTGATGCGGCTGATGGCGGGAAAATTCTGCAGGCCTTCGAGTGCCGCTTTCGCCACGTTAAACAGCAACTGCAACGTCATCGTGAATCCCGTCATCCGCAGCAGGACGACATAATCGGATTCGAGTTCATGAGGGATGTTGAAAAGGCGCGCGGAGGGTTTGGCGCCCAGAAACACCGCGAGTGTTACCACTAATGCGATACAGCTGAAATACAGGATGCTGGCGTTCAGGGTTTTGTACAGGCGCGGCAGGTTGTTCAGCGCGCTGTACTCGGCCACATACTTGACGGTGGCGGAGCGGATACCCAGGTCCGCGATATTCAGGTAATCCAGCATGCTGAAAACCAGCGCCCAGACGCCGAACGCCTGAATACCCAGACCCTGGACCACCTGTCGGCTGAGCACCACGCCGCCGATTACCGAAACCGTGAAAGACAGAGCGTTCCAGAAAAGCAGCACGGCGAAGCGCGCGGAACGGGAACTCATGCCGGCTTCCCGTCCGCCGGGGTCACGTGGGGAGGAAAGAAACGAAGCACTGCTTTCGGGTGCGGTATTATCCTCGATCGCAGGGTCAACATGCAGCAGAGTTTTAGCAGGAGTGGAGCCGAGTCTGGACAGCCAACCAGAGGCCGGAGACCGTAAGTTCACGGTGTGTGGCCCGGTTTGTGTGATTGCTGCCTGCCAGAAAGGCGATTTTAGCACAATTGGGGACTTTCCGTCGAACCCGGCCTTTGACAACGCTTTTGGCTTGACACTCCTGGCGTTGACAAACTTGCTCCGCCAACTGGCGGCGGGACGCGGCCATGCGGACCGATGCAGCCGCCACGCTTTTTGCCTCCGCGTGAGCAGCCGCCGGATTCCCGCTATACTGCTTGCGAAGGCTCAAAAAATGAAGAATTTCCCTCTGGCCGCGGCTGCCCTTGCCGCACTTCTTTGCACTGCCGCCTACGGCCCGGCTCAGACCCTTCCCAAGGGCGTCGCCAAAGTTACGTCGGTGGAAGGCATTACGGAATACCGGCTGGATAACGGCCTGCGATTCCTCGTCTTTCCGGACGCTTCGAAGCCCACGATGACGGTCAATATGACGTATCTGGTGGGTTCCCGCCATGAAGCGGCGGGCGAGGGCGGCATGGCCCACCTGCTCGAGCACATGGTGTTCAAGGGCAGCCCGAAGCACACCAACATTCCCCAGGAACTGACCGAGCACGGCGCGAAACCGAACGGCAGCACCACGTGGGACCGGACCAACTACTTCGAGACTTTTCAGGCGACGGACGAGAACCTGAAATGGGCGCTCGATCTGGAATCGGACCGCATGATGAACTCTTTCATCAAAAAAGAGGATCTTGACAAAGAGTTTTCGGTCGTCCGTAACGAGTTTGAAATGGGCGAGAACAACCCGTTCAACGTCACGTTCCAGCACACCATGGCGGCGGCGTATTCGGTGCACAGCTACGGGCGTCCGGTGATCGGCAACAAATCCGACGTGGAACGCGTGCCGATCGACCGCCTGCAGGTTTTCTATCACAAGTATTACCAGCCGGACAACGCGGTTCTGACCATCGCCGGCAAGATCGACGAGCCGAAGATTGTCGAGATGGTGAACAGTTATTTCGGCGCGATTCCCCGGCCGACGCGCGTGCTTTCGCCGACGTACACGGTGGAACCCGTGCAGGACGGCGAACGGACTACGGTGGTTCGCCGTGTCGGCGACATCCAGATGCTGATCGCGGCCTACCACATGCCGGACGGCGCGCATCCCGATATCGAGGCGCTGGATATTCTGGCAAGCGTACTCGGCGAAGAGTCTTCCGGCCGTCTTTACAAAGCCCTGGTGGACAACAAGAAGGCCAGCCAGGTGTTCGGTCAGACCATCGAGAATAACGAACCGGGCATCATTATGTTCGGCGCCATTCTGGGGAAGGGCGACTCGCTCGACGATGCCCGCAAGATCCTGCTCGACACGATTGCCGGCGTGGCGAAAGAGCCACCCAGTAAAGACGAGGTGGAGCGGGCGAAAACCCGGCAGATGCAGCAGATCGAACAGATGCTGCGAAATTCCGAAGGTCTCGGCCTGACGCTCAGTGAGTTTTTGGCACAGGGCGACTGGCGTTTGCTGTTCCTGGAACGGGACCGCCTGAAGAACGTCAAGCCGGAGGATGTGCAGCGCGTTGCCGCCGCTTACCTGAAAGATTCGAACCGCACGATCGGTGAGTTCATTCCGGACGCCAAACCCGACCGCGCGGAGATTCCCGCGAAGAGCGATCTGGCCGCGGCTCTGAAGGATTACAAAGGCGAAGCCGCCATGGCACAGGGCGAGGTTTTCGACCCCTCCACGAAGAACATCGAAGCGCGCACGGAGCGGTATGCGCTGCCTTCCGGCATGAAGGTCTCGCTGCTGCCCAAGAAGACGCGCGGCGCGAACGTCAATGCCGTCATCAGCCTGCACTTCGGCGATCTCGACGGGCTGAAGGATAAGCAGACGGTGGCGGGTCTCGCCGGCTCCACCCTGATCCGGGCCACGAAGAACAAGAACCGCCAGCAGATTCAGGACGAGATCGACCGTCTGAAATCGCAGCTCAGCGTGCAGGGCGGGGCGACCGGGGCCAGCGTTTCCATCGAAACCACCCGGGAAAATCTGCCGGGCGTGCTGCGCCTGGCCGGTGAAATTCTGAAGGAGGCCACGGTTCCGGACGCCGAGTTCGAACTGATCCGGAAGGAACGTCTGACGGGCCTTGAAAACTCGCGCAATGAGCCGCAGGCTCTGGCGCCGACGATGCTGCAGCGCACGTTGTATCCGTTTCCGAAGGGCGACGTACGCGGCGCGCGCACCATCGAGGAGCAGATTGCCGAGGTGCAGGCCGCCAAGGTAGCGGACGCGCGCGCCTTCTACAAGAACTTCTACGGGGCATCCAATGCCGAACTCGCCGTGGTCGGCGATTTCGATCCCGCGGAGGTGAAGAAGGCGGCGGCCGATCTGTTCGGCAACTGGAAGAGCCCGGCGCGGTTCGAGCGGGTGAAGACCGGCTTCGCGAAGGTGGCGCCGGTTAATCAGTCGATCGAAACCCCCGACAAAGCGAACGCAGTCTTTTTCGCGGGCTTGCGTCTGAACGTGAGCGATCAGGATCCCGATTACGCCGGCCTTGTGCTCGGCAACTATATGCTCGGGGGCGGCTTTATGAATTCCCGCCTGGCGACCCGCATTCGCGTGAAAGACGGACTCAGTTATGGCGTGAGTTCCGGACTTTCCGCCAAGGCGATCGAGAAAGACGGGCAGTTTCAGGTGTTTGCGATTGCGGCTCCGCAGAACATCGCGAAAGTGGAAGCGGCGTTCAAAGAGGAGATGGAGCGCGCTTTGAAAGAAGGCTTCACGCAGAAGGAACTCGACGCGGCCCGGGATGGCTGGCTGCAGTCCCGCGTGGTGCAGCGGGCCGAAGATCGTTCGCTTGCGGGGCTGCTGGCAGGCCGCGATTACGACGGCCGGACGCTCGCGTGGGACGAACAGCTCGAAGCGAAGGTAAAAGCGCTGAAGACGGAAGATATCTCCGCCGCGATGCGCCGCCATCTGGACGTCTCGCAGATCAGCATTATCAAGGCGGGGGACTTCAGCAAGAAGTGATCGTTCGCACGGCCGGGACTGCCCGCCCATTGCTTCCGGCATCGCGCATCGTTAGTGTGGTGCCGTTGTCGCAGGAGGAGAAGGCATGGACTTTACCGGCACGCTGCGCACGATTCTGAATCGCAAGGGTTCCGCCGTCAGTTCCATTTCGCCGGATGCCACGGTCTACGAAGCCGTGGCACGCATGGCGGAGGAGGATATCGGCGCCCTGGCGGTGCTCGAAAACCACCGGCTGATCGGCATTTTTTCCGAGCGCGATTACGCGCGTAAGGTGATCCTGCTGGGACGCGCGTCGCGGGACACCACGGTTCGCGAGGCAATGACGCATCCGGCGATCACCGTGCCGCCGGAGGAATCCGTGGAAGACTGCATGCGGCTCATGATCCACCGGAGAAACCGGCATGTACTGGTGGTGGACCGCGGGGAACTGTGCGGCATCGTCTCGATCGGCGACCTGGTGAATTCGATCATCTCGGCGCAGGCCGCGACCATCGATCACCTTACGAGTTATATTGCGGGCGGTTATCCCGGTTAAGGATCAAACTCCCCGCCGCGTCCTTTGTCATGGTCCAACCGGCCGGCACGAGCGTGGTGGAACCGTAGTCGGTAACCAGCAGCGGTCCTGGCTGGGGCTTCGCGGGGAAGGCGTCCCGCGGTCCGGCGGGAACCTTGCGCCAGCGTCCCGCGATCCAGACCTTCCGGGAACCCGGCGCGCCCGCCTGACGCCGCGGGATCTTCAGGGACGGCCTTGGGACCGCCACCACCGCGCGCACGCGCAGGGTGACGGTTTCGGTGGCGCGGTGCGGATCCGAATAACCGTAAACCTGCTGGTGCGCGCGGTGAAAATCGCCGCCTGCGGGGATGGTGAGTTCGTAACTCTGACCGGCGTAGCGCACGTCGGCGAAGCGATGCAGTTCCGCGCCTCGCACGTCTTTGGCCGCCTGCTTTTCCAGGTTGCGGAAGCGCGCTTCCAGATCGGTGGCGCCGAGGGCCCCAATGGAGTAGTCCCGGGTGCGGTCGGCCAGCAGCATTCCCAGTGCGGAGAGAGCACCGGCCAGGCGCGGAACGATCACGGTGGTCACGCCGAGTTCGGCCGCCAGTTCGCAGGCGTGGAGTCCGCCGCCGCCGCCGAATGCGACGAGAGGAAAATCGCGCGGGTCTTCGCCGCGTTCCACGGAGACGCCGCGAATGGCGCGTTCCATGTTCGAATCCGCGACCCGGATAATGGCGGCTGCCGCGGCCACGGGATCGAGGCCAAGTTGGGCGCCGATGCGCGCCACGGCCGCTTCGGCCCGCGCGGGGTCCAGGTGCATCTCGCCGCCCACCAGTTGATCGGCTGCAATGCGGCCCAGCACCACGTGCGCATCCGTGACGGTTGCGCCTTCGCCGACGCCATAACAGGCAGGCCCGGGCACCGCGCCGGCACTCTGTGGGCCGACGCGCAGGCTGCCTCCGGCGTCGACGTAAGCAAGCGACCCGCCGCCGGCGCCCACGGTGTGGATATCCAGCATGGGAACACGGACTGGGAACGATTCGATGCGCGCTTCGGTGGTGAGTCTCGGCTCCTGACCGGCCAGCGCGACGTCCGTGGAGGTGCCGCCCATGTCGAACGTCAGGGCCTTTTTGAATCCGGCGAGGCGGGCGATTTCGACGCCACCGACGATCCCGCCCGCGGGTCCGGAGAGAATGGTGCGCACGGCGTTCCGGCGCGCTTCTCCGGCCGTCAGCAGGCCTCCGTTCGACTGCATGATCGCCACGGGCCAGCGGCACCCGGCTTCGAGTTCGCCGAGGTAGCGATCCATCAGCGGACCCACGTAAGCGTTGATCACGGTGGTGCTGGCGCGCTCGAATTCCCGGAATTCCGGCGACACGTCGCAGCTGGCGCAGACGTAGGCGCCGCTGCCGCGCAGCGCTTCCAGCAAAGCGCGTTCATGGGCGTCGTTCTGATACGAGTGCAGCAGGCAGATGGCGACGGATTCCGCGCCGGCCAGCCTTTCGGCCAGATTGCCGGGCTGCAGCGGACGCTCGATGGCGCCGTCGAAGAGAATTCGCTCATCCACGCCGAAGCACATGTCGGGGGCCACCAGAGGACGCGCCGGGAAAGGAGTGAGATTGTAGAGTTCCGGCCGGTTTTGCCGGCCGATGGCGATCAGGTCTTCGAAGCCGCGCGTGGTGACGAAGGCCGTCTTCGCGCCCTTTCGCTCCAGAAGAGCGTTGGTTGCCACCGTGGAGCCGTGAACGAGGTCGGCCCTGGTTCGCGCGGGGACGGCGCGCGCGATTCCCGCAAGGATCACACTGGCCGGCGACGCCGGACTGGACCGCAATTTGAACGACTCCAGCCGGCCGTCGTCGTGCAGAACGGCGAAGTCTGTAAAGGTGCCTCCCGAATCAATACCAATCCGCATGGGAAAATAAAAGGGCTTCTTCCCCTAAGGTACCTCCCTACATTGAAACTACTTTTTATCGGCGATATTTTCGGCCATGCGGGCCGCAGCATTGTCGCGGACCATCTGGCGGATATCCGGGCCTCGCAGGGCATTGATGTGGTGATCGCGAACGGCGAAAACTCGGCCGCGGGCTTCGGCATCACGCCCAATATCGCCGAGGATCTCTTTCGTTCCGGCATCGACGTGATGACGTCCGGCAATCACATCTGGGACAAGCGGGACATTTACGATTACCTGAGTCGGCAGCCCCGGCTGATCCGGCCGGCCAACTATCCCGTTCCCGCTCCCGGCTCGGGCCTTTATATTCACGAGACGCGAAGCGGCGCGAAATGCGCCGTGATGAATCTGCAGGGCCGGGTGTACATGGCCAACACCGATTGTCCGTTCCGGAAGATCGATCAGGTGCTGGCGGGCATTCCGGAAGAAGTGAAAGTCCGGTTCGTCGATTTCCATGCCGAGGTGACCAGCGAGAAGGTGGCGATGGGCTGGTATCTGGACGGACGTGTTTCGGCGATGGTGGGGACGCACACGCATATTCCCACCGCCGACACGCGCATCCTGCCGGGCGGCACGGCGTACCAGACAGACTGCGGTATGACCGGACCTTACGATTCCGTCATCGGCGTGGAAAAGGAGCCGGTTATCCAGAAATTTCTGACGGCGATGCCGATCAAGATGGAAGCGGCGAAGGGCTGCGTCGAACTGCACTCGGTGATCGTGGACGTGGATGAGGCAACCGGCAAGGCGCTTTCGATTCGCCGGCATACCGTAAAGGGCGACTAAAGCGTTTTCGCTGAGTGGTCACATGGGCTGCCTGACGTAAATCAAAACGGGCCTGCCCAGGGCGCCGCCGCCGCTGGGATGGCTGTTTTGCAGGATGATCACCTGGACCGGATTGGTGGGGAGCGTCACGACGTCTGTCGGGATTTTCACGTTCACCTGCCAGACGCCGACCAGACCCGGCGCCAGACCGGCATACTGCACGTCCGGGCCGGTGATGATCGGCTCTTTCAGGGACGGAGAAATGATGACCGTGGGCGGGCGGGACGACGGAAGCGCCTTGTTCGAGACATCGCCGTCCGGAGGAGCGCCATCCACCACACCCTGGCCGGTGCCATAGAGCGTAATAAAGTGACCTGCGACGGCCGGATTGGTTTGCGTATTCAGCGTATTGTCTTCGTTCACCGCGATCGCCGCCCCGCTGCCGTTGGCGGCCTGGGTGAAGATACCGGGCACTGCGTCGAGGAACGCTACCGTTGTGTCCCCGAGGAGTCTGCCGGTGGACGTCTCGATCACCTGCAGGCTGCCCGTTCCGGACTGGGGCGCGCTCATGGGGACCTGGAAGTTGATCTGGTCCGTGCCGGTGAAGAAGAGCGGCACGGCCATGCCGTTCAATAGAACCTGGATCCCGTTCAGCTCCCGCGGCAACGGAAACTTATAGGCTGGCGCGGATTGCGCCGAGGTACCGAACTGGTGAAAGTTCCCCGTGGAATATAGCGCGGCGATCATGCCCGGCGCCAACTGGTTTCCATAGATGAAGTTCGCGGCATTCAGACTGGAGAGGCCGGGGTAATGGATCACCACGCGGTTGGCGGAATCGGCGATAAAAATATTTCCCCACGCATCCTCGGCGAGTGCCCGCGGGCTCGCCGCCGGAATGCTCGCATTTGAGGCGAAGTTCGGACTGGTGGCGAGAACGTTAAATTGCGGAAAGCGAATCGCCGAATTGCTGCCGGCGTCGGCCACCCAGATATCGCCCGTGATCCGGTTGACATGCATACCGCGCGGGCTGGAAAGGCCGGTGGTCAGAACGATGGCCGCGTGCGCGCCGGAACTGGACGTCGGAGCGTGGTCGAAAATCATTACCCGGCCATTTCCGGAATCCGCCACGTACAGACGATCGTCGTTATCGGTCGCGATGTGATGCGGTGAATTCAGCTGGCTGTCGCCGTTGCCGGAACCGGCGGCGGAAAAGGTGGTCTGGCCAAAAACGATGGTGGCGGATTCCCCGCTGGTAAACGTTTTGGAATTGCCGGGGAAGAACAGGACCCGGTGGTGAACGGAATCGGACACCAGCAAGCCATGATCGCTGGCCTGCGAAAGGCCGTAAGGCGCCGCCATGGTGCGCGCGGTAGCGTCCGTGATTTTGGTGAAGAAGCTGACCTGACCCAGAACCAGGTCCGCGGCTTCCAGAGAGCCGGGAGTGTAGTTCTCAAACGGTTTGGGGAACCGGACGACTCTGCCGTTGCCGGTGTCCGCCACGTAGAGGTTGCCATCGGTATCCACGTAGAGACCGGTGGGCGTCAGCAGACCGGACTGGTTGGGCCGGTTCGCGTCGTTCGAGGGGTAGTTCGCGAGCGAACGCTGGAAATCGGGCTGCCCAATGACGATATCGGCCTTCGCGCCGGGCTGCAGGTTGCGGAGATCTTTATAGCCGAGAATCCGGTTGTTATAAGTGTCCGCAATGTAAAGATGCGGCGGCGAAGAGGCCAGATCGATCGCAACGCCGGCGTCCACGGTGTTCGAACCGAACGAAGAAAAGTTGAGCTCACGGCCTTCGATCAGATTGGGCGAATTCAAATTCAGCCCGTCCTGCCCTAAAACGCGGGTGGCAGGAGCGAAACCGGACCCGGACGAGGGCAGCACCACCACACGATGGTTGAGGGAATCCGCGACGAAGAGTTCGGTGCCGGAAAAGACCGCCGCCGCGGGATGTGAAAGGGTGGAAGGCCCCGCGGAGGGTTGGCCCTGATTGATGCTACCGGAGATAAAGTCGGTCTGTCCGATAACCTGAACGGCGGCCTGATTGAGGCTGTTCGAAGTCCACTGCTCAAAAGGAGGGTAGAGCAGGAGGCGACTGTTCAGTGTATCGGCAATACCCATCTGGCTGCCTACCGGGAACAGCGCGCTGGTTCCGCCATTCAGCTGGAGTTCACTCACCGCCGGCGGCTGCACGGTATCAAGATCGACTCCCAAGAGCCGGGTGGCGAGTTGGCCGGTCCGAAAAGGCGGCGTCCAGACCAGAATGCGGCTGCGCTGATTCGAGGCCGATTCGGACACAAAGAGCCGTCCGCCGGAATCGAAAGCGATGCCTGTGGGGGAGAGCACGCCGGACAAGGTCGTCGTGGTTCCCGTGAATGAGCTACTGACGAAGTCCTGCTGACCCAGCACCAGATCGGCGGCGGGGCCGGGCACGGCCTGACTTCCGAGCACGGACGCGCTGAAGCGCAGAACCCGGTTGTTTCCGGGGTCGGCAACCCACAGATTTCCCGCCGTATCGAACGTGAGATAGGAGATGAGCGTTGAACCGGAAGAAGCAAGCGCCAGCGTCTGCGCGGAAATGCCGCCCTGATTCGCGCCGCTGGTGGTGAAAGACTGCTGCCCGATGACGAAATCGGGTACCTGGTCGCTCGATTGCGCAAAAGGTTTGGGAAAGCGGAGAATCCGGTTGTTGCCCGAGTCGACGACATAGACATTGCCCGAGGCATCGACGGCAATGCCGGTGGGAGAGGCGAATCCGGCGGATCGGGCACGGCCCGGCCCCTGCGGAGTGGTCGTGACGAAATCAGGCTGGCCCAGAACGACGTTGGCCTTCTGGCCGTTGGCGAACGCCACCGCGCTCCGGAAGCCGAGGACGCGGTTGTTTCCCGTGTCTACTACATAGAGACCAGGCGGATTCGTGCTCGTGTCGAGAGCGAGACCCTGAGGAGCCAGGAACTCGCGGCCTTCCACGAGATTCGGATTGAAACTGGTCACCTGCAAAGACGTTTGCCCGACAACGCGGGTCGGAGTCGGATTCAGGGTGATCTGCGCGATCGCCTGAGGCAGCGCGAGGACGCAGGAGAAAACGATGGCGACGGCGGATCTCATTATGAAATAAACCAGTTATGAATCGATGCGCGTTAGCGGACGAGAAGTCCGCACACTCGCAACATAGCACGGTTGAGGGCCATTCCTTTATCCCCCTGAGGCAAAAAGGGCTAACGCTGCACAGTTGGCGGAGTCCGGTCTCGTAAACTGGTTGTTTGCGCGTCTCCGCGGTGAGTTATCTCAATACTTGGCCATTGGTGTGGGGCTTTCGAAACGGTCCACAGCAAGGGCTTTTCGATTTCCGGTTCGATCTGCCGGCGATTTGCGCGGCTGCGGTGGGAAACGGCGAGGCCGACATCGGGCTGGTGCCGTGCGGCGAGCTGGACCGGCTGCAACTGGATTTTCTGCCCGATCTGGGTATTGCCTGCGACGGGCCCGTGCGCAGTATTCTGCTGATTTCGCAGCGGCCTTTCGATCAGATCCGGACCCTCGCCGCGGATTCCGGCTCCCGCACGTCGGTGGCGCTGACCCGAATCATTCTGGCCGAGCGCTACGGCTGCCGCCCGGAAATCCGGAGGCAGAGTCCGCGGCTGGAAGAGATGTTGTCGGGAAGCGACGCGGCGCTGATCATCGGCGATCCGGCGCTCCGGCTGGATCCGGAACAACTGCCTTATTACACGATGGATCTGGGGGAGGAGTGGACCCGCTGGACCGGGCTCCCGATGGTGTTCGCGGTCTGGGCAGGCCACAAAGCGGCGCTGACGCGTGACGCGGCGGAGGCTTTTTTGGCGTCCTGGCGGTGGGGACGGGACCATATGGATGAGATTGTGCGGCAGGCATGCGAGGAACGCGGGTTCCCGGAGCCTCTGGCCCGTGAGTATCTGACGCGCCACATCGTTTTTGAGCTTTCCCCTAAACATCTGGAGGGATTGGAGTTGTACAGAAATTTTGTGCGCGCCCTGGATACTTTTGCAATTCCGGTTTGATCTTGGGCGCGGATGGTGTAATATCAAAGAAACCTTCCTGTAGTTGCTCCTCAGTAGCTCAATGGTAGAGCATTCGGCTGTTAACCGAAGGGTTGTAGGTTCGAATCCTACCTGAGGAGCCAAATTCTGTCCCTCCGAACGCCAACGCCCCGTTGGTTGACACCATCCGTCTTGCGCTCCTCCGCAAGATATCCCTAATACTCGCCTATATTTCCAGAGGATTCTGTTCTCCCTGTCCGGTCGCGGAGAGTCGGCGTGGTTGCTCCCGTTAGCCCTTGCGGCACACGTTCGCCTGAATTCTCCGTTTCTCCAGAGAGTGCCTCGGCGCGGTTAACGCGTTTCGTATCTCGGTCTACAATTTCGAACTGCGGCGAATGTTTACAGCGCGACGTGGTCCCTGCGCCGAATGCACCAGAAAGCGGTTCTCGGCGGCGGCAGAGTTTTCGGGTCGGATTTGAAATACTTTGGCGGGGCAGGCGCTTCGGCGCTTCGCAAGAACTGCGTGTCGCCTCGATCAGACGTACACCGCGTGCGTCCCAATTTTCTCATCGGAGGAGTAACGCAAGATGATCTGTCCGTGTTTCCGCGTATTTGTCAAGTCGTCGGGAACTGGTCGGCTCAAGGGCAAATAAGTCATAACGCGCTCCCTCGGCGGAATATCCGTCTGTGGGTCGTACCATTGGGTGCCGAACTTCAGTTCGTAGGCGCCGCTCTCCGCGTCTTTAAATGCCCTCGGGTAAATCGGAAGCGCGCTCTTCCTTTTGACTGTCCCGAGAAACCTTACCTCATTCTTGAAGAGGGCGCGCGAGATGTGAATAGGGGAGTTGCCGGTATTCGCTATGAAGATGCCGAGCGCGTAATCGTAGTGCTCATGGTGGTCCCGCGCACGCAAGTCGATATTCTGCGTATGGACTGACAGATGAGGGTGGTTGTTCCGAGCGTTCCCGGCTTTTGGGCGCAACTTCGAAATCAGTGCAATCAGACCGCTCAATAGGAACACGCCCAGTCCCGAGAAGAACCACTGGTAGTGCTTTGAGACGAGGTCAACGATCTCCGACATTACACTTTATGTTAAGCGGCTCGCTGGCCCGTCGGGACCCCACTTCTGTCGCAGCTTCGCGGTTAACGCGTTTTCGCGTCTCGGTTTACACTTTTCGAACTCCCTGCGTATGTTTACAGCGAAGGGTGCTCGCGCACTTTTCATTAAGCAATCGACAGCGGAACGACCGCCAAGCGGACTTTCGTTGTGGTGCCAATCCACAGCGAGGTGAATCGTCTTGGGCATCCCGACAGAAGACCTGCAATCCATCGCCAGCATCCTTGCCGCTGGCTATCTCCGTCATCGCGACCAACTTCGGCGCGCGGTTCCCCGACTTGACTGTTCCGAAACTTCGAGCCGTCATGGACACGAGGTTAACGGCTATGAGAACGGAGAACGGAATGGAGACCGCGATGCGGAAAGAGATTGACGAGTTGAGCCGGATGACAGTCGGCCAGCTCCGGCAGAAGTACATTGAGGCGTTCGGCGAGGAGTCCCGATCGAATCACAAGCAGTTCCTGTTTCGGAGGATCGCCTGGCGGATTCAGGCTCTGGCCGAGGGTGGCCTCTCCGAGCGGGCTCGACGGCGGGCGCTGGAGATCGCCAACGATGCGGACCTTCGCATCCGGGCACCCAAGACCAAGTTCGGAGAAGACGTCGCGCTGGACCCCAAGCTCAGCATCACGCGGAAGGTTGCCGGTGCGCTCGACCCGCGGCTGCCGCCGCCGGGAACCTACCTGGAACGCGAGTACAAGGGCCGCAGAATCATTGCGAAGATCCTTGAGGACGGGTTCGAATTCGACGGCGAGATTTACCGATCCCTCAGTGCAATCGCCCAGGAAGCGACGGGAACGAAGTGGAACGGCTTCCTCTTCTTCAACCTGACAGCGGAGGAAAATCTCAATGGCAAGGCGTAGCGCTTCGCAGGTTCCCGCCAAGGCGTCGAATGGATCGGTTGAAACCAAGATCGTGCGGTGCGCGATCTACACTCGGAAATCTACGGAGGAGGGACTCCAGCAGGAGTTCAACTCGCTCGATGCACAGCGGGAAGCGTCTGAGGCTTTCGTCGCCAGCCAGAAGCACGAGGGCTGGCAGGTAGTCACCGAGCATTTCGACGACGGCGGCTACACGGGCGGCAATATGGATCGCCCGGCGCTGAAGCGGCTGCTGGCTGCGGTTGAGGCCCGATCAATCGATTGCATCGTCGTCTATAAGGTGGACCGGCTCAGTCGGTCCCTGCTTGACTTCGCGAGAATCATCGAGGTCTTCGACCGGAACGCCGTCAGTTTCGTGGCGGTGACTCAGCAATTCAACACGACGAGTTCCCTCGGGCGGTTGACGCTGAACATCCTGTTGTCGTTCGCGCAGTTCGAACGCGAGATCATTTCGGAGCGCACCCGCGACAAGATGTCAGCCGCGCGGCGGAAGGGCAAATGGATCGGCGGGCATCCGGTCCTTGGGTACGACATCGATTCCAAGGGCGGCCGGATCATCGTCAATCCCGCCGAGGCGGAACAGGTCCGAACTCTCTTCGGCCTGTACATGTCGAAGGGATCAACGCTGCCGGTCCTTCAGGAGACCCAACGGGTCGGTCTCGTGAGCAAGCGGTGGACCACCGAAGACGGCAAGGTTCGGGGCGGGAAGCCATTCACCAGAGGCTCGCTGCACGCGACCCTGACCAATGTTCTATATACCGGAATGGTTGACCATAAGGGCGTCCTGTACACGGGCGAACACGACAGGATCGTCGATCAGGAGACGTGGGACCGGGTCCATGAAACGCTTCGGCGCAACGGCAACGACAAGGGCGCTACTGTCAGGAACAAGCTGGGTGCTCTCCTTCGAGGGCTCCTCTTCTGCGTTCCGTGCGGCACGACGATGATGCACACCTACACGATGCGGAAGTCGAAACGCTACCGCTACTACGTCTGCTACAACGCCCAGCAGCAGGGATGGCAGAATTGCGAGACGAAGTCGGTTTCCGCGCACGCCATTGAGACTGCGGTGCTGGATAGCGTCCGTCGCATCGGCACCGACCCAAAGCTGGCAGAGGCCGTTGCGGCCCAAGCCATCGACCAAGTGGCGCGCCAGCGCGCGGGCCTCGACCAGGAAATCGACACGCAACGGGGAGGCCTCCGGCGGCTCAATCAGAGCCTTGCCCGCGAAGCCGCTGACACCAGCGTGGACTCAGGCGCACGGTTCGAACGGATCGTCGCCCTTCAGCGGGAGATCGAGACCACGGAACGTCGGCTGGCAGAACTGGCTGAGGAGCGGAAGTCCTGTGATCAGGACCGCATCAACGCAAACGATCTCCGCACGACGCTTGCCGAGTTCGATTCAATCTGGTCGTCCCTGATCGCTAGGGAGCAGGAGCAGCTGATTCAACTACTGGTCGCCAAGGTCGGCTATGACGGGCGAACCGGCAAGGTGACCGTCAATTTCCGCAGCGCAGGAGCCAAACAACTATGCCAAGCAAAGAGCTGACGAGGGCTGCGGCGGAGACGTTGGAGGACGGTGCCATCCAGGTCGAAGTGACGCTGCCAGTGCGCCCACGTCGCCAAGAAAGCGCCAAGGGCCTCCGGCCCGACCAGGTCTCTGGCGCGGGAAGCCCGTCGCGAATCCCTCGAGTCACCCGGCTCATGGCGCTCGCGATCAAGTTTCAGGATATGGTGGACCGGGGCGAAGTTAACGACTACGCCGACCTCGCGCGGTTAGGCTACGTGACGCGTGCCCGGATTACCCAGATCATGAACCTGCTCAACCTTGCGCCGGACATCCAGGAACAACTCCTCCTCCCCGAGCCGCCCACCGCAATAATCAGCGAGCGCCACCTCCGCTGCGTGACGTCAGAGGTGTCCTGGCAACACCAGCGGGGACTCTGGCACAAAATCAGAACAGCTTAAGTAGCCGGAGGAGGAGCCAACCCGCCCCTCGCGGGGCCGTGGCGTCACCCTTCACGGGCCTCGTCGATCCTGCTTTTGTGCCGCGCCCGTCTTTCATGTAAGCTCAAGAAATCGCAGCCCCATCTGGAATTCGCGGCGGGTTGCGAATTCTGCTGCGCGCGGCGCGAGAGACTCCATCACCTTGACCAACTACGCCGATACCCTCGTAAGTTTCATCTGGGACGTTGCGGACCTCCTGCGCGGTCCCTACCGCCCTCCCGAATACCGCAAGGTCATGCTTCCCATGACCGTCCTGCGCCGCCTCGATTGCGTCCTCGAATCCACCAAAGCCAAAGTTCTCGAAGAGCAGAAAAAGCTCAAGGGCCAGAACGCCACGCTCGTCGATAAAATGCTCCGCCGCGCCGCGAAGCAGCAGTTCTATAACACCAGCAAGTTCGACTTCGGCAAACTCCTCGCCGACCCCGAAGGCCTCGCCCAGAACCTCCTCCATTACATCAAGGCCTTCTCACCGGAAACTCGCGCCCTCTTCGATAACTTCGGGTTCGATCAGCAGATTGCGAAGCTCGACAAATCCAACCGCCTCTTCAAGCTCGTCCAGAAATTCTCCGAAGTCGACCTGCACCCCAACGTCGTCTCCAATTTGGAGATGGGCCGAAGTTTCGAAGAACTCGTCCGAAAGTTCAACGAGGCCGCCAACGAAGAGGCCGGAGACCATTTCACTCCGCGGGAGGTCATCCGTCTCATGGTGGACCTCATCTTCCTCCCCGATAACGACCTCCTCCGCAAGAAGGGTGCCGTCCGCACGCTGTACGATCCGGCCGCCGGTACCGGCGGCATGCTTTCCGAGGCCGCCAAATACCTGCGTGAACTCAACCCCGACGCCACGCTCGTAATCTCCGGGCAGGACTACAACGCCGAAGCCTACGCCATCTGTGGCTCCGACATGCTCATCAAGGGCGAGGAGATCGACAAAATTCAGTATGGCGATTCCCTCGGCGACGGAAAAACATTCGACGCGTTCCCCGGCAAGAAATTCGATTACATGCTTGCCAATCCTCCCTTTGGCGTGAAGTGGGAATCGGAAGAGGATTACGTCCGCAAAGAGCACGACAACCAGGGCTACGATGGCCGCTTTGGTGCCGGCCTCCCACGCATCAACGACGGCTCCTTCCTCTTCCTTCAGCACATGATCTCGAAGATGAAGCCGTATTCACACGCCGATCAGACCGGCTCCCGCATCGGCATCGTCTTCAACGGTTCGCCCCTCTTCACCGGCGACGCTGGCTCCGGCGAGAGCAACATCCGCAAATGGATCATTGAGAATGACTGGCTCGAAGGCATTGTCGCCCTTCCCGACCAACTCTTCTACAACACCGGCATCAACACCTACATCTGGATCGTCACCAACCGCAAAGCCCGCAAGCGCAAGGGCAAGGTTCAGCTGGTGAACGCAGTGGATCTCTATTCGAAAATGCGCAAGAGCCTCGGGAATAAGCGCAACGAGCTGTCGGATCGCCAAATTGAGACCATCACCCGCATCTACGGCACGTTTGCCGATTCCGAGCATTCGAAGATCTTCGATAACGACGATTTTGGATACCGCAAGATCACCGTCGAACGGCCTCTTCGGCTCAGTTTCTCCGCGACAACGGAACACCTCGCTGCGGTTGAAGCTTCGCGGGCCTTCGAAGGAATCGCGACCTCGCGCAAATCGGGTAAGGAAGGGAAGAAGGAGGTCGAACGCGGAGAGGCTCTACAGGCCGAGATACTCGCGGCGCTCCGCACCTTGCCGCCGGATCAGGTGTGGATGGACCGCGAGAAGTTCACCGCCGCACTCGATAAGGTGCTCAACAGGCAGTCGCTGAGCGTCTCTGCGCCAGTCCGAAAAGCGATTCTCACTGGCTTCAGCGAACGCGATGAAAACGCCGCGATCTGCACAGACGCGGACGGCAACATCGAGCCCGATCCCGAATTGCGCGATACCGAGAATGTTCCGCTGAAGGAGGACATTCACCATTACTTTGAGCGCGAAGTGAAACCGCACGTCCCCGATGCCTGGATCGACGAGGACAAGACGAAGCTCGGTTACGAGATTCCGCTGACGCGGCATTTCTACCGGTACTCACCGCCAAGGGCACTGAAGGCAATTGAGAAGGAAATTCGGGAGCTAGAAGGCGAGATTATGGCCATGCTGGCGACGGTGGGCAGATGACCGCAAACACCGCGTGGCCGCGAAAACGGCTAAAGTACTTCGTTGATCGTAAAACACAGAAAGCGCCGGTAGGGCGCGGTAGCCACTACGTCGGTCTTGAGAATGTCGAACCATGGACAGGCCGCTACCTGCCTACCGAAGTAGAGATTGAGACGGAGTCCAGCCAGTTCAGATGTGGGGACGTCCTTTTCGGCAAACTCAGGCCCTACTTGGCCAAAGT
This sequence comes from uncultured Acidobacteriia bacterium, assembly GCA_903851195.1. Classification (GTDB taxonomy): domain Bacteria; phylum Acidobacteriota; class Terriglobia; order Bryobacterales; family Bryobacteraceae; genus BOG-234. The sequence continues at coordinate 3,972 of CAINNJ010000053.1, read as the reverse complement.
GTATGTCGCCCAAGCCGATGGGACATGCACATCTGAAATGCTTGTGCTACGCCCACGCGAGGGAGTTCTTAAGCAGTTTTTGTTCTATCGGCTGGTCTCTGCGGACTTTATTGATCTGGTGAACTCCACCACATTCGGATCGAAGATGCCGAGAGCCGACTGGGAGCAGATTGGCAATTTTTCGGTTGCGTTGCCCGCCCCGAACGAGCAGGCGAGTGTCGTGTCCCTGCTCGACCGGGAAACCTCAGAGGTCGACGCTCTGATCGCGAAGAAGCAACGACTGATTGACTTGCTCGATGAAAAACACGACCTGCTGATCAGCCGCGCCATAACCGGGGGCGTCAAATTGAGTGCGCCTGTGAAAAACTCAGGGCAACCTTTGCTGGGAGACCTTCCGATACATTGGTGCGTTAAACGCACCAAGTTTCTGTTTGCCTACGTTACCAGCGGCTCACGCGGCTGGGCGGAACACTATAGCGAAACAGGCCCGGTATTCCTCCGCATAACGAACGTCACACGGGACGGCATCGCTCTATATACCGGCGACTTACAACGCGTTTCTGTGCCCGAAGGCTCGGAAGGGGAAAGGACACGCGCTTCGGCTGGGGACCTTGTCATCTCTATCACAGCGTGGGTTGGGGCTGTGGGCATCGTTCCGGAGGGGTTGGGCGAAGCGTATGTAAGCCAGCATTTGGCCCTTTGCCGACCCAACACCGGCATCAACCCGCGGTGGCTTGCCTATGCATTGTTCGCGCAGCCTATGAGGTGTCAGTTCAACCAAATGATGTATGGGGGAACAAAGGTCCAGCTTGCACTGGGAGACGTAAAGAATATTTCGGTTCCGGTTCCCCCGCCAGACGAGCAGAACGCCATCGCAACGCACCTCGACGAACTCACCCGAAGTGCGCAAAAGGTCAAGAGCTCGATCTTATCGGCCATCGACCGGCTTCGCGAGTATCGCTCCGCAGTCATCACCGCTGCCGTCAACGGGCAGATCGACATCCGCGAACACCACAAGAAAATGGAGACTCTGGCCTGATGGTCGACCACCGCGAAATCGCCTTCGAGTCCGCTGTCGAACACTCCCTCACCACCTCAGGCGGATACGAGAAAGGCGACCCTGCCCTCTACGACCGCACCCGCGCCCTCCACCCCCGCCTTGTCCTCGACTTCGTCCAGACCACCCAACCCAAATCATGGCAGGCCATCGCCGCTTACTACAGCGCGAACGCCGCCGAAGCCTTCCTTAATGAACTCACCCTCGCGCTCGATTCGCGCGGCACCCTCGACGTACTCCGCCATGGCCTCGATTTCTTCGGACAGACTTTCCACCTCGCCTATTTCGCCCCGGCCAGTGGTCTCAATCCCGAAACCGCGAAGCTCTACAAATCCAACCGCCTCACCGTCACCCGCCAGGTTCATTTCAGCCTCCAGCATGAGCAGTCCATCGACATCCTGCTCAGTCTCAACGGCCTTCCTGTCGCCACGGCCGAACTGAAGAACGCGTTCACCAACCAGACCTTTCGCAATGCCATCCAGCAGTACCGCGACCGCGATCACCGCGAGCCCTTGTTCGCCTTCAAAAAACGCGCCCTCGTTCATTTCGCCGTCGATACCGACGAGTGCTACATGGCCACCCGCCTGGAAGGCGCAGGCACTCACTTCCTGCCCTTCAACCAGGGCAACCACAAAGGCGCAGGGAACCCCGAAAACCCCAGCGGTTACCGTACTCACTACCTCTGGGAGCAGATATGGAAACGAGACAGCTGGCTCGACATTCTCGGTCGCTTCTTGCACGTCGCTAACTCAGGCAAGCAGGAATCGCTTATCTTCCCCCGCTACCACCAGGTCGATGCCGTCCGAAAATTAGTCGCCGACGCGCGCGCCGCCCGCACCGGCAAGAACTATCTCGTCTGGCACTCCGCTGGCAGTGGCAAGAGCAACAGCATCGCGTGGCTCGCTCATCGCCTCTCCAGTCTTCATGACGCGCAGGACCGCAAAGTCTTCGACTCCGTGATTGTCATAACGGACCGCCTCGTTCTCGATAAGCAGCTCCAGGAGACTATCTATCAGTTCGAGCACAAGACCGGCGTCGTCATGAAAATCGAAGACGATTCAAAGCAACTCGCCGACGCGCTCCGCAATTCCGTTCCGATCATCATTACGATCCTTCAGAAATTCCCGTTCGTCACGAAGCATGCGGGCGACCTGCCCGAACGCCGTTACGCTGTCATTGTCGACGAAGCCCACAGTTCCCAATCGGGCGAAAGCGCTGCCAAAATGAAGGCAGTTCTCGGCGGCGAACGCATTCGCGCCATCGCCCGCAAACGCGCAGAAGAAGAGCAACTCCCCGACTACGAAGAGGAAGTCATCCGCGTCGTCGAAGGCCGTAAACAACAGCCCAACCTCAGCTTCTTCGCTTTTACTGCCACCCCAAAGTACAAGACGATTCAGGTATTCGGCCAGCCCGACGCCAACGGGGAGCCCCAGCCGTTCCACGAATACAGCATGCGGCAGGCGATCGAGGAAGGCTTCATCCTCGACGTGCTGAAGAATTACACCTTCTACAGCACCTATTACCGGCTCCTCAAGGCCGCACAAGGTGATCCCGAGGTCGAAAAGAAGAAGGCCGCCAAGGCGCTCGCCCGCTTCATGCGCCTGCACCCCCACAACATCGCTCAGAAGACCGAAGTCATTATTGAGCACTTCCGACAGAACGTCCGCCATCGCATCGGCGGTCGCGCAAAGGCGATGGTGGTAACCGGTTCCCGCCTGGAAGCCGTGCGTTACAAGAAATCCGCCGATCAGTACATTCAACTCAAGCAATACGCCGATTTGCGCACCCTCGTCGCTTTTTCCGGCACCATCGTCGATCCCGACGACCCGACTGAGGAAGAGCTGACTGAAGTCAAGATGAACGGTGGGAAGATCAGCGAAAAGCAACTCCCCGAAGAATTCAGGAAGCAGGAATACGGCATCCTGATCGCCGCCGATAAATATCAGACTGGATTCGATCAGCCGCTCCTTCATACCATGTACGTCGATAAGCGGCTCGCTGACGTGCAGGCGGTACAGACGCTCTCGCGGCTCAATCGGACGTTTCCCGGTAAGGAAGACACTTTCGTACTCGATTTCGTCAACGAACCCGAAGAGATCCAGAAGGCGTTTCAACGCTATTACGACACTGCCCCCATCATTACCGGCAACCCCGACGCCCGCCAACTCTATTCCTTGCGCGCCGAACTCTACGGGGCTTTCATCATTCAGGAAATCGAAGTTGAGCAGTTCGCCGCTGTGTTCTTCAAACCGCGCCGGAAAGAAAGCCCAACCGATAACGCGCTGATGAACTCGATTGTGGATAAAGCCGTGGGCCGCTTTGCCGACGCCACGGAAGACGGGAAGGAGGAGCTTCGCAACCGGCTGGAGTCGTTCCGGCGCCTCTATACGTTTCTCTCGCAGGTCATCCCATTTGGAGACAGCAAGCTCGAAAAGTTTGATGCCTACCTGCGGTTCCTCGAAACCAAACTTCCAGTTCGGGAAGGAACCGGCCGTCTCGATCTTGATGACGATGTGAGGCTGAAGTTCTACCGGCTCCAGAAGATCAGTGAAGGTCGCATCGCGTTGGAGTCCGGCACCCCCGGCACACTCAAAGGACCGTCCGACGTCGGGACTGGGCGCATCGAAGATGAACATGTTCCCTTGTCCCGTATCGTGGATGTGCTCAACGAGCGTTTCGGAACCGAATTCACCAACGCCGACGAACTTTTCTGGGATCAGGTCCGGGCCGATGCGACTGCGGACGAATCGGTGCGTGATGCCGGGGAAGCCAATACCGTAAGCGTCAGGGGAACAGCACTTCGGACCGATCAGGCTGCCCGAAGCTTGGCCAGCCGTTCGTAGCGGTAGTGATTCCGGATATGGCTTAGGAAGTAGCGGCCATGGGATTCTGCTTCAAGAAATTCCCGATACTGC
>CAINNJ010000052.1 GCA_903851195.1 uncultured Acidobacteriia bacterium | reverse complement strand
TCTTCGCGCGTACCCGGCGCTCCAGTTCGGCGCGCTCTTCCGGCTTCAATTCGAGCCTTGAAATCGGTCTGGCCATATATCCAGACCCAGGTTCTCACGTCACGTCCGTTATTGCAACCCATTTCTCGTACATGACACTAGAATATCCAGATGGCACTCGACCGACGTGGATTTTTTAAGACGGTAAGCGCGACGAGTTTGCTGGCGGCGGAAGGCGCGGCGAACGCGGCCCCTTCCGGCGCCCGCCCCCTGAGCGAAAAAGAGAAACTGGACCGGATCGCCTCGAATACCTGGCCCATCCGGCATATCTTCAAGGGCTGGCCGAACGTCCGCCCGAACGCGAACGGCACCATTTCGCCGGCGCTGGTGGACCGTCCGCTGGCGGATGGCATGAAGAAGAAGTATGGCGAGATCACCATGCTCGACTTCCCGCAGTTCACGAAGGATCGCTTTCCCGGCGTGACGCACATGGACCTGTTTTCCGGCCTGTTCGGCGACATGGCGGACAACAGCATGTATGTCGAGCAGACCGGGATGTTCGACGGGCGGCCGCGCACGTCGCGCGAGTTCGATCCGTCGAGCGCTTCGGGCCGGAAATGGCTGGACAAAATGGCGGCGAAGATGGCGGCGACGGGCACCACCTGTCAGCACATCTCGAACAACGCGCCGCTCGATATCTGCGAACTCGACGAGACGTTGCGGCGCCGGGGGATCGAGGTTGCCAAGAAGTGGATCGAGGGCGTGGCCGTGCTGGGCGCGAAATCGATGCGGGTGAACAGCGGCGGCCCGCGGATTGCCCCGCCGGCGATTCCCGACCCGGCGAGCGGCTATCCGAAGAACGATCTGCTGGCGAAGTATCTGACGGCCTGCACGGAATCGTTTAAAGAGATGGCGGACCATGGCGGCAAGCACGGCGTCCGCGTGACGCTGGAGAACCACTGGGGCCTGACGGCGAATCCGATCAATATCCGGATCGTGATCGACGGCGCGAACCACCCTTATTGCGAGGCTTCCCCGGACTTCTGCAACTGGGAGCACGAGTACCTGATGTACAACGCGCTGCGGGATCTGGCTCCCTATGCGCACACGAACGTGCATGCGAAGTACTGGGATCGCTGGGGGGACAACAACGACATCCAGCGTTCCACGCGCATCATGATGGCGGCGGGCTTCCGGGGGACTTTTGCGCTGGAGTACGAATCCGGGCCGTGGGACGGCGTGGACGGCGCGCAATATGTGATGAAGGAAGTGCTGGCGGGGCTTTCGACGCCCGTCTAAACTGCCTTTATGAATCCGGAGCGGCTGCGAGCGACTCCATTGAGGTGATGAGCTCAAAGACGAAGAATTCGCAGCCGACCCAGAAGTTCGGAACGGTTCGGAGCAAGGTGCCGAACGGGCTTGACGAGGAAACGCGGCAGGCCAGTGCAGAACGGTTAAATCAGGTCCTGGCGGACACGATGACGCTGCGGGACCTGTATAAGAAGCACCACTGGCAGACGTCCGGACCGACGTTCTACCAGCTGCATCTGCTGTTCGATAAGCATTACGAGGAGCAGAGCGAACTGGTGGATACGATCGCGGAGCGCGTTCAATTGCTGGGCGGCGTTTCGATCGCGATGGCGGCCGACGTGGCGGAGACGACGAAGGTGCCGCGTCCTCCGAAGGATCGCGAGGAGCCGGAAGTGCAGATCGCGCGGCTGCTGGAAGCGCACGAACTGATCCTGGAAGAAGCCCGGAAGTACGCGAAGAAGGCGAGCGACGCCGGAGACGAAGGCACGAACGACATGCTGGTGAGCGATGTGGTGCGCACCAATGAACTGCAGGTCTGGTTCCTGAACGAACATATCGTCTCGTAACGCTACACTGGTCGCATGCGCGGCGTGTTTTGGATGTGGGTTGTGCTGGCTCCGGCTTTGATGAGAGGGGCTCCGGCGCAGCCCGCCGTCACTTTTTATAAGCACATCGCGCCGATGATTTACCAGAACTGCTCGCCCTGCCACCGGCCGGGGGAATCGGCTCCTTTCCCGCTGCTCAGCTATGACGATGTAAAGAAGCACTCGCCGCAGATTGCGACGGTGACGAAGAGCCGTTTCATGCCGCCGTGGCTGCCGGAGGCGGGGCATGGCGATTTCGCCGAAGAGCGGCGGCTGACGGATGCGCAGATCCAGCTGATTCAGGATTGGGTGAAGGCGGGCTCGCCGGCCGGTCCTCCGGTGCGGGGGCAGGCGCCGCCGGTGTATTCCAGTGAGTGGCAGGGCGGCACGCCGGATCTGGTGCTGCGGGTCAGCAAGCCTTATCAGCTGGCGGCGGACGGCGGGGAAGTCTTCTGGAACTTCATCATGCCGGTGCCGATTACGACGACGCGCTGGGTGAAGGCGATCGAAGTGCGGCCGGGAAGCGCGAGGGTGTTCCACCACGCCAACGTCGTGCTGGATCGTTCGGGCGCGGCACGGCGGCAGGAGGCGACGCCGGGCGCGGGGTTCGAAGGCATGGACCTGACCATCGAAGAGGAGACGTTCGATCCGGACGGTCATTTTCTTTCGTGGAAGCCGGGCAGCAAGCCCGTGGAGGCCGAGGAGGGGATGGCGTGGCGCGCCGATCCCGGCATGAATCTGGTGCTGAACGTCCACCTGCGGCCGAGCGGCAAGCCGGAGATCATCAATCCGGAGATCGCGTTGTATTTTACGGACAAGCCGCAATCGAAATTCCCCATGCTCGTGCAGCTGGAGCACGACGGGATCATCGATATCCCGCCCGGCGAGCACGATTTTCTGGTTACAGATGAATTCCGCTGCACGATGGATCTGAATGTCCTGGCGGTGTATCCGCATGCGCATTACCTGGGCAAACTGCTGGAAGGCTACGCGACGCTGCCGGACGGCACGAAGAAGTGGCTGATCCGGATTCCGGACTGGGATCTCAGCTGGCAGGGCGTTTACCGGCTGAAGAGCCCGTTGCTGCTTCCCGCCGGAACGGTGGTGTCGATGCGTTACCACTACGATAATTCGGCGGATAACGCGCGCAATCCGAACAATCCGCCGAAGCAGGTGGTGGGCGGCAATCAGGCGATCAATGAGATGGGACATCTGTGGCTGCAGGTGCTGCCGGCGTCGGGCGGGGATCAGCGGGCGAAGCTGCAGGAGTCGCTGGTGCGGCAGCGGCTGGAGAAGTATCCGGACGATTTCAGCGCCAATTACACGATGGGCGATCTGCTGCTGACGCAGGGCGATGCGGCGGGCGCGGCGGTGCACTTCGGGAAGGCGTCCGCGGCGGATCCGCGCAGCGCGCTGGCCGCGACGGAGTGGGGGATCGCGCTGTTTACGGCATCGCGCCTGCCCGAGGCGGAAGTGCAGTTCAAACGCGCGCTGGGCATCGATCCGAACTATACGGATGCGCGCTTCGATCTGGCCAGCGTGGAAGCGGCCGGCGCGGAGTGGGAGGCCGCGGCGGGGGATTTCCGCCGGGCCATGCTGGAGCGGCCGGAGGATTCACGGGCGCGGCAGCATCTGGGCGAGGTGCTGGTGCTGTGGGCCGATACGCTGTTTAAAACCGGGAAGCATCAGGACGCTCTGGTGCGTTATCGGGAGGCGCTGGAACTGCGCCCGGGCGATGCGCAGTTGCACGGGAAAACGGGCGTGGCCCTGGCGCAACTGGCGCGCCTCGATGAAGCGCAGGCGGAGTTCGAGACGGCGCTGCGGATCGATCCGAAGTCGGAGCCGGCGAAGCAGACGCTGGAAGTGTTGAAGCTGATGAAAAGCGGTCCGGCGGTTAAGGCTCCGTAATTACCAGGGCTCCGTAACGACGAGAACCTGGTCGGCTTTGACGTCGGTCACGAGTTGTTTCCGGCCGCTCGGCCAGAGAATTTCGATGGTCTTCACGATCGCGGTGTCGCCCAGGCCGAAGTGAACGCCCGCGTCGGCGGATGACGCGTAACCGGTGGTCGTGGTCATTTCATTGACCTGTTTGCCGATACGAATGCGGGCGCCAATGCCGTCCCGGTTCGACTTAGTCCCGCGGAGCCGGAGGTTGATCCAGTGCGCATTGCCGGGAGTGACGTTCTCCCATAATTCGGCGGGGCTTCCCAGCGCGGACACGACGGCATCGATTTTCCCGTCGCCATTGAAATCGGCGAACGCGGCGCCCCGGTGCGCGGCCGCGAGAGTCATGCCGGATTCTTCGGAGACGTCGCGGAAGACGCCGCTTTCGTTTACGAAAACGCTGTTCTTTTCGCGATAGACGGCCGGTTCGAACTGCTCGACCAGGTCGTTGACGTGGGCATTGGCGGTGAAGAGGTCTTTCCAGCCGTCGTTATTGAAGTCGAAAAGGCCGAGGCCCCAGCCGCTGTGTTTTACCGCAAGCGCGCCGAGTTTCGAAACGTAGGTGGCGTCGAGAAACATGCCTTTGCCGGCGTTGCGGAAGACCGGGTACGTCTCTCCGGCGAGGGCGGTGACGAAGGCGTCGGGAAGGCCGTCGTTATCGTAGTCTTTGAACTCGACGCCCATGCTGGCGACGGGCTTGCCGTGGTCGCGCAGGGCGGTGCCGGCCAGCAGGGCGGTTTCTTCGAACGTGCCGTTGCCTTTGTTGTGGAAGAGGAAGTTCGGCATGTTGTCGTTGGTCACGAAGACGTCGGGAAAGCCGTCCTGATCGTAATCGGCGAAAGCGACGCTCATGCCGCGGCCGGGAAATTTCGTAAGGCCCGCCCGGGCGGTGACGTCTTCGAAGGTGCCGTCTCCCTGGTTGCGATAGAGCGTGCTCGCGAGGCCCTCGAAGTACTTGGGATGGCAGTAGATGCGGAGGCCGCGGGCCTGCTCGCCGCAGTAGCGGTCGAAGGCGGGGGACCACTTCGCGTAGTGGACTACCCAGAGGTCGAGGAGGCCGTCGCGGTCGTAATCGAACCAGCCCGCGGCGACGGCCCATTCACCGCTCGCGATGCCGGCTTTGGCGGTGACGTCTTCGAATTTGCCGTTGCCGAGGTTGCGATAGAGGGTGTTGCGGTTGACGCCCGCGACAAAGAGGTCGGGATGGCCGTCGTTGTCGTAATCGGCGGCGGCGGCGCCCATGGAGTAGCCCGCGCCGGGCACGCCCGCCTCGCCGGTGACGTCCCGGAACTTCATGCCGCCTTCGTTGTGGAAGAGCCGGTTGCGGAATTTCGGTTCGGATTTTTCGAGTGACGGAATGGCCGCGCCGTTGGTGAAGTAGATGTCCGGGCGGCCGTCGCCGTCGTAGTCGAAGACCGCGATGCCGCCGGGCATGGTTTCGATCATGTGCTTGCGGTCGGTGGGGCTGTTCTCGAGCACGAAGTGCAGTCCGGCGGCCGCGGCGATTTCCCGAAAGCGGATGGGTGGTGTCTGTGTCGCCGCAAGCGCCAAAATAGCGCCAAAGGAGAGCGCGGCCAGGATCCGCCGAGTGCCTGTTACGATCATCGATTCATGCCCACGTTTAGTATCCGCCAGGCTTCCTTGCAGGACGAAGCGACGCTGTGCGCGCACCGGCGCGCGATGTTCTTCGAGATGGGACATACCGACGAAGCCGCGCTGGACGCGATGATCGCGGCGTTCCGGCCGTGGCTGGAGCGGCAGATGGCGAACGGGGAGTATCTGGCGTGGGTCGTGGTGACGGAGGACGGCACCATTGCGGCGGGGCTGGGGTTGTGGCTAATGGACTGGCCTCCGCACATGATTGGACCGGGGGCGCGGCGGGCGAATATTCTGAACGTGTACACGATGCAGGAGTTCCGGCGGCAGGGGCTGGCGAGGCAGTTAATGGACGTGGCGCTCGGGTGGTGCCGGGCGCACGGCATCCGCGCGGTGATCCTGCATGCCAGCGAGGAGGGGCGTCCGCTGTACCAGGCGCTCGGCTTCGGCGCGACCAACGAGATGCGGTTGTTGCTGTAATTATTTCGGCGGAACGATCTGGGTTTCCCGGGCAGCCTCTTCCTTCTGCTCCTGATTGCGCTTCTGCAGTTCCTGATACTGCGCCATGGCGGCCTGGGCTTTGGCGGCATTGCCGGCTGCCTGGTAAGCGCGGGCCAACTGGTAGTGCAGGCTGCCGTCATCGTCCAGTTCCTGCGCGCGTTCGAGGTGCGGCACGGCTTCGGCGAATTTACCCAGGCGGGAGAGCGAGAGGCCCAGGGAAGCGTCCGCGGCGCGCATCTTGGGATCCGCGGCGAGCGCGGCGCGCAGGTAGGGCACGGCCTTCTCCGGATCTTCGAGGCGCAGCCAGCTATCGCCAAGGGTGAAGTTCAACTCGGGGGAACGCGGATTGGACGGGAGCACTTTTTCGGTCTCCGCGATGGCGGTGCGGTAGTCCGCCGCCAGGAAGCACGAGACCGCGAGCTCCTGCTGCAGGCGCGGATTGCCCGGCGCGAGTTCGAGGGCGGCGCGCCACTCTTTGGCGGATTCCAGATGCTGGTTCTGGTCCCGGGCGATCTCCGCCCGCAACTGGTGCAGTTCCATGGAGGGCGGCAACTGGCCGAGCCGCACCAGAGCCTGGAGAGAGAGTTCGTTGGCGGCTTTGGCGCGCCAGTAAAGGGCTTCGGCGGAAGGGGCCGCCGCGCGGGGCAGGGTGGCGGCCTGCAGGTCGTGACCGGCGAGGAATTGGCATTCGCCGTTGTGCGCGGCGCAGTCGGCGGGCGGCAGCGCAGTTTCTTTGGCATCCTCGGCGGCTGCCCAGTCGGAGTGGCCGGTCTTCCGATAGACCTCGGCCAGTGCGGCGTGGATTCCGTGGGTGGAGGGCAACTGCTTCTGCGCCTCACTGAAGAAATAAAAGGCGCTGCGGTACTGGTGGCGCTGGACGCGGGTATCGGCGATCAGCGCCGCGACGAACGGGGATTTGCCATTCAGCTTCTGGAGCCGTTCGAAGGCATCGGTTGCCATCGACTGGTAGGCCATGCCGAGGCCGTACCAGACGCGCGGGTCGTTGGGGGCGAGGTCGGTGAGTTTTCGGTACTGCGCGGCGGCGGCATCGAACTGGCCCGCGCCGTTCAGGGCGTCGGCGAGCATGCCGCGGGCGTCGGGGTTCGCGGGGTCGGCGTCGACCGCTTTCTGCAGCGGCGCGACCGCCAGGGCGGGTTCCCGCAGCGCGAGCCGGGCGGCGCCTAACGACAGCAGCGCGGGCAGCAGTTTCGGCTGGGTTTTCAAGACAGATTCAAATATCGGGATGGCGGCGCGTTCGTCGCCCGCCATATGTTCCGCCATTCCCAGATTCAGCAGCAAGCCGGGATTGCCCGGCAGGGCGGCGACCAGCTGTTTGTAGAGCGGAATCGCCTCTTTGAAGCGGCCTTCCGCCATCAGCGATTTGGCGCGCTGGGAGATGGCGGGCAGATCTTCCGCGGCCGGGAGACGGTTTGCCAGCAGCAAAAAAGAAAGGGCGGACAGCAAAGCTGTCCGCCCTTTCCCGCATTGCAAAGCAGCTACCACTGAGCGCGCAGGCCGAAGCGGACCTGTCGTTCACCGGAAGCGCTGGTGATCTGCATGAAGGTGCCCGAGGTGACGCTGGAGCTCGGGCCACCGAAATGCGCCGTGTTGGTCGCGTTGAAGAGTTCACCGCGGAACTGCAGCCGGATCTTCTCCCGTATGGCGAACTCACGGGTGATATTGAGATCCGCATTGATCACGCCGGGAACGCGCAGGATATTGCGTCCGCTGTTGCCGAAGGTGGCCGCCGCGGTGACGGCAGCAAACGCGGTGGGGTCGTAATAGAACTGACCCGGACCGAAGTTGCCGAGTTTGTCTACCGTAGCCTTCACCTGGTTGGCCGTCTGCGAGTTGTCGGGAGCGTTGAGGGACGAGGCCGGAGAACTGACGGAGAACGGCGTTCCGGTGTAAGCCGAGAACACGCCGTTGACCTGCCAGTCGCCCAGGACAGCGGCGGCTATGCCGGATTTCGCCAGCATTTTGCCTTTACCCATGGGGAGTTCGTAGACCCAGCCCATCTGGAGGACCTGCGTGCGGTCGAAGCCTGCCGCGGCGCGGTTGCGCTGGAAGACAGGACCCCAGTTCCAGCCCACACTGGCCCAGCCGTCGGCGTCGGTGTAGTCAATGGCCTTGGAGTAGGTGTAAGCGCCTTTCAGCATGAAGCCGTGCGAGAAGCCGCGGTTGACGGCGACCTGCAGGGAGTTGTAGTTCGAGCTCAGGAAGCCGTCCCACATCTGGGTGGAGATGGTGCGGCCGTATTTGGCGTACTGCGGCAGTCCGGTGGTGCCGGAGCCGGGGGAGCCCGCGTTGATGTCGTAGTCCGCCAGGAGGTGGACGGAGTGGGAACCGACGTAAGCAATCGAGGTCACCATCTGGAGGGGAAGTTTCCGCTCGATGGTGGCGTTCCAGGTCTGTTCGTAGCCGCGATGGATGAAGCTGTTCGGGCTGCGTTCGCTGACGTTGCCGGGGAGTTGCACCTGGCCGGTGGAGAGATCGGGACCGGTGGTGTTCGGAACACCCTGGGAGAAGGTGCTGGACCAGCCGTAGCCGCTGGCGACGTTGGCCTGGTTGATCACGAGGGGGAACCAGCCGCGGAGGGGGCGGGAGAACGGAATCGGATCGTAGCTGATTCCGTAGCCGACGCGGGCCACCGTTTTATCGCCCAGGCGATAGGCGATGCCGACGCGGGGGGCGAACAGCGTGTGGCTCACGGAGATTCCCGCGTTGTCCGGCACGCCGCCTCGACCGCCGAGGTAGACGGTATTGTTGCTCGGGTCGTAACGTTCGATGCCTTTGCCGGCGCGCGTCATCAGCGGATAGAGCTCATAACGCAGGCCGACCGTGACGGTCAGATTCCGGTTGACCTGCCAGCGATCGCGAACGTACCAGCCGAACTGCCATTCGCGGCCTGTGGCCAGAATGTTCTGGAGGCTCTTTTCCGCGTCGTCGGAGAGACCGAGCAGGAACGAAGCGTAACCGTTGTACTGGTTCGGGGCAGCGCCGCCGTTGAGGGCGGTTTCCTGGCCGCTGAAACCCAGGTAGCCGCGCGGACCCTGTCCGATTTCCGGCTGCCAGTGGTTCAGGTGGTGACGAACGAGGTCGAACCCGAAGCGGACTTCGTGAGCGCCCTTCGTCCAGGTGACGTTATCGCTATGCGTGTAGCTCTCTTCCACGCGGGTGACGGGCATCCAGTTGGGAACGCCGAAGCCGTTGTAGCCGGAGATGCCGATGTTGGGGAAGCCGCTCTGCCGGGGATCGGGGCCATTGGTGTTCGGGATGCCGAACTGCACGCCGTAATTGGTGCCGTAGTCGTTCGGAAGCACGCTCTGGTCCTGGCGTTCGTAGCCGAGCACGGCATCGAACAGCAGGTTCGGGGTGATGGTGCGGGTGGTGCCGATGGTGGCGATCTGAACCGTCGTGTCGCCAATGCCAGGATCGGAACCGCCCAGGCCGCTGCCGCCGGCGATGCCGAAGACAGCCTTGCCGCCGGCCGTGGCCCACATGCGGCCGTATTTCACGAACATGGTCTGTTTGGAGTCGATGTTGTAGTTGGCCTTGGCGTCGAACTGGTTGCGATCGAGAATCGGGCCACCGGAGGCGTAGAAGTTGTTGGAGTAGGTGGTCGCGCTTCCGATGTTCGCCGTCGGGTAGTAGCTCTGGATCTTGGCGGCGATGGGGTCGATGCGGCTGGCGGGAATCTTGTTCCCCGCGAACCCGGTGCGGCCGGTGCCGTTCGCCGCGCCCGTCATCGGGTCATAGATGATGCTGGAGACGCCGGAGAAGTCACCACTCTTGAACAGGGAGGTGGGCACCGTGTAGAAGCCCGGGGAAGCCTGGCGCTGGCGGGTGCCGTCGTAGCTGAGGAAGTAGAAGAGCTTGTTCTTCTGGATGGGACCGCCGATGGTGCCGCCGAAGTCGTTGAAGATGCTCAGGGGCTTGTCGGTGTTGGCAGCCTGGAAGAAGTTGCGGGCCTTCAGGTGCTGGTCATCATGGAATTCGAAGGCGCTGCCGTGGATGCTGTTGGTGCCGGACTTGGTCACGAGCGTGATGGCGGAAGATCCGGCCATGCCCTGTTCGGCGTCGCCCGCCCCGGTGGTGATGTTCACCACTTCGACGTTTTCTTCGGGGGTGACGTAGCCGACGTGGTGGGGCAGCCAGACGTTGACGCTGGCGGCGCCATCGATACGGGTGATGTTGGTCTGCGCGTTACCACCGTTGATGTTCGTGGCGAGAGCGCGGCCGGGCGTATCGGTAATCGAGTTCTGCGTGGCGGCGGGCGTAGCGCCCGGCACCAGGTTGATCAGACTCTGGTAGTTGCGATAGCCGCCGAGCGGGAGACTGGTGATGGTCTTGGTTTCGATCACCGAATGGGTGTCGGCTTTATCGGTCTGCAGTTCCACGGCAGTGCCGGAAACGGTGATGGTTTCGGTCGCCTGGCCGACGTCGAGCGAAACGTCTTCGCGGCCGATGGAACTGGGCGTCACGTTGATGTCCGTCTTGGCGTAGGATTTGAAGCCCTTCGCCGTGACCTTCAGGTTGTACGTGCCGGGCGGCACGTTGACGAACGAGTAGCGTCCACTGCCGTCGGAAGCGGCGTCTTTCACCGTGCCGGTGGCTTTATCCGTTATGGTGACCGCCGCGTTGGGGACCACGGAGCCGCTGGGGTCCGTGACGGTGCCGATAAGGGAGCCATAAAGAACCTGTGCGGAGACAGGATGGATTGTGGCGGAACCGAGCAATCCGATCAGCACCGCCGTCAGGGAAAAGCGACGGCATCTGCTGACTGCGTTTATTAACTGCATGTAACCCCTCTCTTTTTTGATGTAAATGATTCCAAACCCTGGAAGCTGCGCAAAATTCGACAAAGATCTGCTTATGTCGATTAGAAAGGGGCAGAGCGCGGAATGTCAAGCGCCTGACAGTTCAAGGTTAGACGCGCGGCGTGGCGCGGGCGTTCCTTTGGGCTTAAAAAGACGCACCCGGTGGGCTTAAAAAGACGCTCCGGGATGGTATTCCCGCTCCGTGTGGCCCTTCAGATCCGCCGGGTAAAAGTAAACGTCCCGGAGCGCGCCGGTGCTGTAACGGGCGGCCTGGTCGTTGAAATGGGGCGACTTCGGGTCGCCGCTCTCGCCGCCGGCCGTCACGGCTTTGGCGCGCACTTTATCGCCGAATTCGACCACCCCGACGAAGCTGTTGCCGCTGGTGCCATACCATTTCTTCGTTCCCGGCCAGGCGCGGGCGCCGAAGGAGGCCAGAGAGCCCCACACGGCGGAGGTGAAACCGACCGGAATGCTGGCTCCGGCATCCGAGAAAGGCTGCACGATGTCGCCGGTCAGCCGCTGAAAACGGTTGATGTCGCCCCAGGGTGTTTTCCAGGAGCCGAAATCGGCGGCGAGTTTGTCGGAAGCGGCGGCGAGGGATTCGAGCATCTGTTCGGCGGGAACCTTGCCGGTGGCGATGAATTCATCGGCCGGGATGCCGGCGGTGCGGGCGCTGCCCGTGACGCGGCGGCGAATGTCCTCGCCCCAGAACACGGCGAGCGAGGTGGGCACGGAGCCGACGGCCCAGCGGAGATCCCACTGGCGAAGCAGGGCGATCTGTTCGGCGGTCTTCGCGCGCAGAGGGCTTGTGGCGGGCAGTTCGTCCCAGGCTTTGACCAGAGCCGGCAGGGGCTTTTCGAACCAGGTCAGGTAACTGTCATAAGCCGCGGAGATCAGGGAATCGAGGGTGAAGTCCTTCTTGTCACGCAGAACGCGGATGGCATGGAGGCCGCGGGCGGATTCCGTGCCGTTCTCGACGTAGGCCGGGAAGTCCGCCTTCTTCGGGCTGTCCGGGCCGGCCGCCGACCAGGGCCAGTTGTTCGTGTTGTAGAGCCAGCCGACCTTCGGATTCAGCAGGTGCGGCGTTTCGTCGATGTCGAGCAGCCCCTTCCATTCGGTGGCGGGGTTGCTGCCGTCCACCGGCTTTGTCCAGTCGAAGGCGGTGTCGCGGCGCGGGATGTAGTTGCCGTGGAAGTAGGCGATGTCGCCATCGGCATCGGCGAAGATCGTGTTGTTCGAAGAGTTTGCCTTGAGCTCCATGGTCTGCCGGTAGGACTTGTAGTCGCGCGCTTTGGTCCGCGTGTACGACTGCGTCAGGGCCTTGATGTTTTCCTGCATCAGGCGGATGGCGACCCATTTGCCGTTCGCCTCGCGGACGATGGGCCCGTGGGCGGTGCGATAGACCGTGAATTTCTTCTCCGCCATGCCGTGGTCGGTTTTGTAGGGGACGGCAATCTCGGCGGTCTGCAGCGGGCGCTCTTCGTTGCCGTACTTCGCGTAGTAACGGTCGCCCTTCTTCGTCACGGTTTCGAGATACTCATCGACGGCGTCGACGCCGCTGGAGGTGTGCATCCAGCCGGCGCGTTCGTTGAAGCCCTGGTAGATGAAGAACTGGCCCCAGGTTACCGCGCCGTAGGCGTTCAGGCCTTCATCGCTCGTCATCTGGAGTTCGGAGCGGAAGAAGAAGGAAGTGTGGGGATTGATGAGCAGCAGGGCGTGGTGGGCGGCGGTATTAGACGGCGCGATGGCCATGCCGTTCGAGCCGGAAGGCTCCCGTTCGACCGGGGGGAGCGCTTCGAGCCGGGCCAGTTGCTTCGGTGCGCCCTTGCCGTAGAAGGCTTCGAGTTGAGCGAGATTCACGCGTTCGATATCGCCGCCGATGCTGCCCTCGGTGAAGCTCAGGGCCATCCACGGCTCGAATCTTTTGATGACACGCGGTTTCACGGCGGGGTGCTTCGCGAGGTAGAAGTTCAGGCCGTCGGCGAAGGCGTTCATCAGGGACTGGAGCCACGCGGGGCTGGCGGCGTACTGTTTGCGCAGGTCGGCGGGATCGATGAAGAGCTTCATGCGCAGATCCTGAAAGATGCGGGCCTCGCCTTCGGTTTCGGCGAGACGGCCCATGGAATTGAGGTAGTTCGTCTCCACGCGGTTAAAGTCGTCTTCCGCCTGGGTGTACACCATGCCGAACACGGCATCGGCATCGGTTTTGCCGTGGATATGGGCGATGCCGTGGTCGTCCCGCACGATGGTGATACGGGCGGCTTGTTTGGCCCAGCGTGCGGTCTCCGGCTCACGAATTGGCTGTTGTGCAGCGGCCGGGATCAGGCAGACGAGCGCAAGCGTACAGAATCTCATGTTCATGGCGGAAGGTCCGTTGTATCAGTGTAGGCGGCGTCCGGCCAAAACGATAGAATCGGGCAGGGAGCGCCAATTGCGGACTCGCCCGTTGTTCTGGGTTTTGGCAGTTTTCTCGATTGCGGCCGCCGCGATACAGAATCCGGTGTTGCCCGGGGATCACCCGGACCCCAGCGTCATCCGGTTCGGCGGCGAGTATTGGGCGGTGAATACGTCGTCCGACTGGGGCCCGATTTTTTCGCTTTCTTCCTCGAAAGATCTGGCGCACTGGACCCTGCGGACGCATGTTTTCGCGGACCTTCCGGCGTGGGCAGACAACTGGTTCTGGGCGCCGGAACTCTATACGGAGAAGAATCGGGTCCGCCTTTATTACACGGCGCAGATGCGCGGCGGGCCCTTGTGCGTCGCGGTGGCCACGGCGGGCAAGCCCGCGGGACCCTGGACCGATGGCGGGCCTCTGGTTTGTCAGGCGGACGGTGCCATCGACCCGTTCTTTACCCGCGACGACAAAGGCAAGGGTTTCCTGCTCTGGAAGAAGAACGGGAACGGCGCCAGTCCGGCGTCGATTATTTATCTGCAGCCCACCACGGACGATGGCCTGCACATGACCGGGAGCCCGCGTGAACTGATTCGGAGCGACGTTCCGTGGGAGGTCCGGGACGTGGAAGCGCCGGATATCGTGCGGCACGGCGGCTACTTCTATATGTTGTATGCCGGGGGCTTCTGCTGCGGCGTCAACTGCAATTACGGCGTCGGCGTTGCGCGGGCGAAGGATCTGCAGGGCGCTCCGTGGGAGAAGAATCCGGCGAATCCGATTGTGACGTCCGGGCCTTCGTGGCGGTGTCCCGGGCACGGCACGGCGGTGAACGGACCAGACGGGCAGGAGTATTTTCTCTATCACGCGTATTCGAAACGGGGATTTATCGCGACCGGGCGCGAAGCGGTGCTGGACAAGATTACGTGGAAAGACGGCTGGCCGGTAATTGGGGAGGGGCGAACGCCCGCTCCGGAGACCGCCGCGGAACCGGCGGCCGTGCACGACGATTTCCGCGCGGCGGCTCTGCAGCCGTTCTGGGAGTGGCCCGTTCAGGAAAAGCCGCAGGCACGGGTCGGCGGAGGCACGCTGACTTTGTCTTCCGGAACGGCTGGGTTTCTCGGCGCCATTCTGGCGGAACCGCTGGATGCCCTGAACTACAGCGTGGAAACGGACGTGGTGGCGAGTTCCGTAGCTCCGGGGGCGGCGGCGGGTCTGGCGATTATCGGCGACCGGCAGACCGCGGCCGGAGTCGCTCTGCAGGGCGGCCGGATTGTGCAGTGGCGGATCGACGGAGGCAAATGGACAAAGCTCGCGGATGACCCGGCTCCCGTGGGCGACAAGGTCCGGCTGCGCATCGAGGGGCGGAACGCGAACCGTTTTCAGATGCTGTATTCGAAGCCGGGAGGCGCGATGGCGGCGTCCGGCAAGCCGGTAGACGTGGGGAGTTTAGCGCCGTGGAGCCGGGACCTGCGTGTCGCGTTATTCGCGGGCGGCGCGAAGGGCGGTCAGTTCACCAGCTTCGACCTGCGGTACGGCGCGGGCAAGTAGGCGTAACCGCTAACTCCGATATAATTTTCTGCAGGCCGAACCTATGCTTTCCCGAACGCCGCCGTCCCGCCGGACCATCCTGAAACAATCCGCCGCGGGCTTCGGCCTGCTGGGTCTCCGCTCGCTGCTGGCCGCGGAGGGCGGTGCGCCGAACCCGCTGGCGCCCAAAGCGCCGATGTTTCCGCCTCGCGCCAGACGGGTGATTTTCCTGTTCATGCACGGGGGGCCGTCGAGTATCGATACTTTCGACCCGAAGCCGCGACTGATCGCCGATAACGGCAAGCCGGTGCCTTTCAAGCGCGGGCTGACGTTCGGTGAAGATGGCGTGAAAGGGCTGATGAAGTCACCCTGGGAGTTCCGGCAGCACGGGCAAAGCGGCATCCCGGTAAGTGAGTTGTTTCCGCATGTCGCCACGTGCGTGGACGATCTGTGTGTGGTGCGATCCATGGTGGGCGACGGCGTGGACCACGGCGCGGCGCTGCTGCAGTTACATACCGGCGTGTTCTCGTTCCGGCGGCCGAGCATGGGGTCGTGGACGCTGTACGGGCTCGGCACGGAAAACCAGAATTTGCCGGGGTTTATCACGATTAAGCCGACGCTGGGGCATGGGGGCCAGAATAACTGGAGTTCCAGTTTCCTGCCGGGCGAGTACCAGGGCACGCCGATCGGCAGCTCCGATATGAAGATCGAAGAGATCGAGAAGGAGCCGATGCCGTGGCTGATTCCCAAAGGCCTGACCGCGGAGAATCAGCGTTTCGAGCTGGACATGATCCAGAAGATGAACCGGCGGCACGCCGAGCGCAACGCGCACGATGCGGATCTGGAAGCGCGCATCGGCGCCATGGAACTCGCGTTCCGGATGCAGGTGGAGGCGCCCGAAGCTTTCGACATGGCGAAGGAAACGGAAGCCACGAAACAGCTCTACGGGCTGGATTCGGAAACCACGCGCGATTTCGGGTGGCAGTGCCTTCTCGCGCGGCGGCTTTCCGAGCGGGGCGTGCGGTTTGTGCAGTGCTCGCACAGCTACAAATGGGACCAGCATACCGAACTGTTCAAGCTGCATACGAAGAACGCGGCGGAGGTGGATAAGCCGATCGCCGGGCTGCTGAAAGATCTGAAGGCGCGCGGGTTGCTGCGGGACACGCTGGTGATCTGGGGCGGCGAGTTCGGCCGGACGCCGTGGGCGCAGGGCGCGGATGGCCGGGATCATAATCCGTATGGCTACACGCTTTGGATGGCCGGGGGCGGCACGAAACCGGGCTCCATTTACGGGGCGACCGATGAGTTCGGGTATCACGCGGTGGAAAACCGGATGCATCTGCACGACTTGCATGCGACGGTGCTGGCGCTGCTGGGGATCGACCATCTGAAGCTCACGTACCGGTTCGCGGGGCGGGACTTCCGGCTGACGGATGTGGCGGGTACCGTGGCGCAGGGGGTGTTCGCGTGAGGTTGCTGGCGGTGGTTTTTCTTGCGGCGCCGTTGCTCGCGCAAAACGGGGATCCGGAGTTCTTTGAGAAGAACGTCCGCCCCGTGTTCGCGAAGAACTGCTACGGCTGCCACGGACCGAACCGGCAGTCGGCGGGGCTTAACTTTTCCACCGGGCCGGGGTCGGACGGGAGCCGTTTGCTGGAAGTGGTGAGTTACGCGGCCGACCTGAAAATGCCACCCGCCGGCAAGCTTTCGGAAGCGGAGATCGCGGCGCTGAAAACGTGGGTAGACGCGGGCGCGGTCTGGCCGAAGCAGGCCGTTACTGCGGCATCTGCCGGGACCGGCGGAAAGCAGATCACGGCGGCGGACCGGCAGTACTGGGCTTTTCAGCCTGTCAAAGATCCCGCGCCGCCTGCTGGGAAGGCAGAGGCATGGGCGAAGAATCCGCTGGATCGGTTCATTCTCGCGAAGCTGGAAGAGAAGCACCTGACGCCGGCCAAACCGGCGGGGAAACTGACGCTGCTGCGGCGGGTGACCTACGACCTGACCGGTCTGCCGCCGACACCCGAGGAGATTGCGGCTTTCGAGGCGGACAACAGCCCAACTGCGTTCGCCAGGGTAGTGGACCAGCTGCTCGCGAAACCGCAGTATGGCGAGCACTGGGGGCGGCACTGGCTGGATGTGGCGCGTTTTGCCGATTCCACCGGGATGGACGAAGACCACGTGTATCCGAATGCGTGGCGGTATCGGGATTACGTCACAAACGCCTTTAATAACGACCTGCCCTTCAACCGTTTCGTGATGGAGCAGATTGCCGGCGACCTGCTGCCCGGCCAGAATGCGGAAGAAAAGCAGCGCGGCATCGTCGCCACCGGCTTTCTCGCGCTGGGTCCGAAGCCTTTGGCGCAGCAGGACCGGATCCAGATGATTTACGACGTGGTGGACGAGCAGATCGACACCACCTCGAAGGCGTTCCTCGGCCTGACCGTCGCCTGTGCGCGCTGCCACGATCACAAGTTCGATCCGATTCTGACGCGCGATTACTACGCTTTGGCGGGGATTTTCGCCAGCACGGAAG
The DNA here is from genome assembly GCA_903851195.1 of uncultured Acidobacteriia bacterium. GTDB lineage: Bacteria > Acidobacteriota > Terriglobia > Bryobacterales > Bryobacteraceae > BOG-234. The sequence goes on along the minus strand of CAINNJ010000052.1, from coordinate 78,957 downwards.
CGTTTCGCAACCTGGGCCGTCCCGGTTCGGTGTCGTACATCTACAACGCGCCGCTCGATCCGGAGGCCGCGAATCGATACCAGTCGCATCGCTGGCGGATGTTCGGGAAACAACTGGAAATGGAAGAGGCGCTGGCGGAAGACTGGGCGCGCGAATCGGCGCTGCAGAGTCCGCGAATCGCCGAATGGCTGATTGCCGCGAAGAACGCCACCAAGGGTGGTTCGCAGGACAAAGACGCCGTGAAGTGGCGTCACTGGCTGGAGAGCGCGGATGAAAAAGCGCGCGGGTCGTATCTGAAGAAGTGGTTCGAGGCGACGCCGGACACCATCGCCGCGGTCGCGCAGGAGTATCAGGCCGCTTATGTGGCCGCGGCGGCAAAGTGGGAATCGCAGATGGCCGGCTGGCGGAACCGCTATGCGACGGAGATGGCGCAGGACCGCGATCTTCCCGCGCGTCCGAAGCCCAATGCCGAGGACGCGCCGTTCTTCGCGGCGGCCGGTTTCAACGGCGGCCCTCTGGAACTCCACGACAGCGACCGCGTGGCGGTGCTGCGGGCGGAATGGACGGCATTGCAGAAATCGCTGGGGCCGGAGCCCCCGATGGCGGCGGCGGTGACCGATTCGGTGCCGGTGGACCAGCACATTTTCCTTCACGGCGACCATCACAGCGAAGGGGCGGCGGTCGCGAAGACGTTCCCGTACGTGCTCGCCGGGGAGTCGCAAACACAGCCGGCGAAGGGCAGCGGGCGGCTGGAACTGGCGCAGTGGCTGGCTTCGGCGGAGAATCCGCTGACCGCGCGGGTGATTGTGAATCGCGTCTGGCAGTGGCACTTCGGGGAAGGGCTAATGCGGACGCCGAACAACTGGGGCAAGATGGGCGATACGCCGGCGAACCCCGAACTGCTGGATTATCTGACGAAGCGGTTCATCGAGAGCGGGTGGTCCATCAAAGCCCTGCACCGCCTGATTCTGCTTTCGAACACTTACCAGATGAGCGCGGAGGCGAGCCCGGGAGCGAAAGAAGCGGACCCGCTGAATCGTCTGAATTCGCGGTTCAACCGGCTGCGGATGTCGGTGGAAGAGGTTCGCGACAGCGTGCTTTCCCTTTCCGGCAATCTCGACGCGACCTTGGGCGGGGCTCTGGTTCCGGCCAAAGGGAAGAAGCTCGATACGGACGATCTGAAGCGACGCACGCTCTACATCCCGGTTCGGCGCGGCAGCGTGCCCGCGGTCCTGTCGAATTTCGATTTCGGCGATGCCACCACATCCAGCGAAGGGCGGGCCCGGACCAACGTCGCCCCGCAGGCGCTGTTCGTGATGAATAGCCGGTTCGTGATCGAGAGATCGGGGGACTTCGCCAAACGTCTGCTCGACGACGCCGGTCTGTCCGACGCGCAGCGCATCGAAAGGGCTTATCTGATGGCTCTGACGCGCCGTCCCGCCGCGGACGAGACCGATTCCGCGCTCAGTTATCTGGCCAGTCTGGAAGCGAAACTGCCGGGTGACGGGCGCCGCCTCGCCGCCTGGCAGAGTCTCTGCCACGTGCTGATTTCAACGAACGAGTTTCTCTACCTGGATTAAGGCAGCCAGGCCTTCAGAGCGGGCCACTTATAATCGGAATTCCGGCTCCCCGTCGAGCATGGCTCATCTGGAGACCCTTTGCCGATTCGCGTAGCACTCCACCACAAGACGACGTATAAGTACGACCGCCGCGTCACGCTTTCCCCGCAGGTGATCCGCCTGCGCCCGGCGCCGCACTCCCGCACGCCCGTAACCGCATACTCGCTGAAGATCGAACCCGCCGGTTATTTTCTGAACTGGCAGCAGGATCCTCACAGCAACTATCTGGCGCGGGTGGTCTTTCCCGAACTGGTGGACCATTTTCAGGTGGAGGTGGATCTGGTCGCGGAGATGACCGTGATCAACCCGTTCGACTTCTTCCTGGAGCCCTACGCCGAGACGTTTCCGTTCCGTTACGAACCTTCCCTGGAGCACGAACTGAATGCGTATCTGGTGCCGGAACCCGCCAGCGCGCAACTGACGGAATATCTGGCCACGGTGGACCGCTCGCCGAAGCAGATGATCAACTTTCTGGTGGCGCTGAATCAGCAACTGCAGAGCCACATCGGGTACGTGATTCGCATGGAGCCGGGCATCCAGACCCCGGAATACACGCTGACTCACCGTTCCGGTTCCTGCCGTGACAGCGCCTGGCTGCTGGTGCAGATTCTGCGGAATCTGGGTCTGGCGGCGCGTTTTGTATCGGGATATCTGATTCAGCTAAAGCCCGATGTGAAGCCTCTGGAAGGGCCCGAAGGGCCGACGAGCGATTTCACGGACCTGCACGCCTGGACCGAAGTGTACCTGCCCGGCGCGGGGTGGATCGGCCTGGACCCGACCTCCGGATTGTTCGCCGGGGAAGGGCACATTCCGCTGGCGGCCACGCCGCAGCCTTCGGGAGCGGCGCCTGTAACCGGCGGCGTGGATCCCTGCGAGGTCACCTTCGAGCATGAGATGAACGTGACGCGCATCCATGAGGATCCGCGCGTTACGTTCCCTTACACCGATGCGCAGTGGCAGCGGATCGAGGCTCTGGGCCATCACGTGGACCGGGACATCGCCGCGCGCGACATCCGGCTCACCATGGGCGGCGAGCCGACGTTCGTTTCCATCGACAACATGGACAGCCCGGAGTGGAACACCGATGCCCTGGGAGCGGAAAAGCTGGCCTCCGCCACCGCCCTGCTGCGCCGACTGCGGGATTCCTTCACGCACGGCGCGCTGCTGCATCACGGCCAGGGAAAGTGGTACCCGGGCGAGCCGCTGCCGCGCTGGGCTTTGGGCTGCTACTGGCGGCTGGACGGTGTTCCGCTCTGGCGTGACCAGACGTTGTTCGCGGACGTGAACCAGCCTTCGAAATATGAGACCGCCGATGCCAAAAAGCTGATCACGACTTTGGCGCATCGCCTTGGCCTCGACGACGGGTACGTGATGCCGGCGTACGAAGATTCGTTTTACTACCAGCAGAAGGAGCGGCTACTTCCGGTCAACGTGGATCCGGAAGACAATCACCTGGTGGCCGATCCGCTGGCCGACAAACTGGAGCGCGACCGGCTTCGCGCCGTCTTCGAGCGGGGGCTGAACACTCCTACCGGTTTTGTTCTGCCGCTGCAGCGCGGCGCGGGCGCGCATGGTCCGGAGTGGCAGACCAGCCCGTGGATGCTGCGCGGCCAGCGGCTTTTACTGACGCCCGGCGATTCGCCCGTCGGCCTGCGATTGCCGCTGCCGAGCCTGCCGTGGGTTGCGCCGCAGGACGCCAGACAGGTGCATCCGCAGGATCCGATGGCGGCGCGCCGGCCCTTGCCGGTTCTGGTACACCGCCCGCCGGAAGACCCCGTGTGGGGTCCAAAAAAAGAGCGGCCGCGCGATAAAGTTCCGGCTAAGAAAGAATCGGCGCCGTGGGTGGTGCGCACGGCTTTGTGCGTGGAAGCGCGGGAGGGCAAGATCTTTGTCTTCATGCCGCCGGCCGATACGGTTGAGGATTACATCGAACTTGTCGCCGCGGTGGAAGATACGGCCGCGTTTCTGCGGATGCCGCTGGTGCTGGAGGGCTACACGCCGCCGCACGACGTCCGGATCAGCAACATTCGCGTAACGCCGGATCCCGGCGTGGTGGAAGTCAACGTCCACCCGGCGCGCAACTGGGAAGAACTGGTCAGGACTACGACCACCGTCTACGAGCAGGCGCGGCTTTCACGTCTGGGCGCCGAGAAGTTCATGCTGGATGGCGGCCATACCGGCACCGGCGGCGGCAACCATTTCGTGCTGGGCGGGCTGACGCCGGCCGACAGCCCGTTTCTGCGACGCCCCGATCTGCTGCGCAGCATGATCGCGTTCTGGCTGAATCATCCCTCGCTTTCTTATATGTTTTCCGGGATGTTCATCGGGCCTACCAGCCAGGCGCCGCGAATCGACGAGACGCGACAGGACAGTCTTTATGAGCTGAGTATTGCGTTCAGCCAGATTCCGGCTTCGCCGGAGCCCGGGGTGGAGACGGTACCGCCGTGGCTGGTGGACCGTATCCTTCGGCACCTTCTGGTAGACGTGACCGGCAACACGCACCGGGCGGAGTTCTGTATCGACAAGCTCTACTCCCCGGATAGTTCCACGGGCCGTTTGGGACTGCTGGAACTGCGCGGCTTCGAGATGCCGCCGCACGCCCGCATGAGTCTCACGCAGCAGTTGCTGGTGCGCGCGCTGGTGGCCGCGTTCTGGAAGAAGCCGTATCAGCACGATCCCATCGCATGGGGCACGCAGCTGCACGATTTATACATGCTGCCGCACTTCATCGCGCAGGATTTCCGGGATGTTCTCGAAGAACTGGAACGCGCCGGGTATCGTTTCGACCCGGACTGGTTCGCGGCACAGTTCGAGTTCCGCTATCCGGTTTTCGGGCGGGTCAATTATTCCGGCGTGCAGATCGAGCTGCGTCGCGCGACGGAGCCCTGGTACGTGTTGGGCGAGGAGCCGGCGGGCGGCGCGACGGCGCGGTTTGTGGATTCTTCCGTGGAGCGCGTGCAGGTAAAAGTCGCGGGCCTTTCGAGCGACCGCTACCTGGTGACGTGCAACGGGCGGCGGGTGCCGCTGCATCCTACCGGGACGAAGGGCGAGTGGATCGCGGGCGTGCGGTATCGCGCCTGGCAGCCCCCGTCCTGCCTGCATCCCACCATACCGGTGCATACGCCGCTGGTGTTCGATCTTCTCGATACGTGGACGGGCCGGTCGCTGGGAGGCTGCACGTATCATGTGGCTCACCCGGGCGGGCGCAATTACGAGACCTTCCCCGTGAACGCGAACGAGGCGGAATCCCGCCGCAACGCGCGGTTTTTCGCGGAAGGGCACACGCCCGGTCCCATGGAGATTCCGCCGGTGGAGCGGAACCCGGATTTCCCTTTCACGCTGGATCTGCGAAGGCCCGTGTTGCGCGCGCCCGTCGGCTGACCGGGGCGCCGCGGGGCGCTCCGGAAACCTTCGCGTTTCTTTTACGCATAGCGCTACAATACTTGTGTCAGCGGCGCAGCTGGCGGCATTTTCGTCCCGTCTCACGGAAGTTCCCCCGTCCGGTTCTGATTCACCAATCGTTCTGATTTACCAATCAAAGCCAGAAGGTCAGTGTGCCAGGCATAACCATGCGTGTACTCAGAGACGACCCATCGAATCGTTTCGCGTTTCCCGTTGTCAGAACGTGGCGCGCGTCTTCCATAAAAGCCAAACCCGTTTGATCGGCGCGCCGGTTCTTCAAACCAAGCGGCAGGAGATATCGATGGATCTCGCGCTGCTGGGTAATCGGGCGTTGCAGGTGGCGGTCCGGCGAAATCTGGTCTGCTTTCCGTCGCAGGCGCCGATTTTCGGTAAACAGCCTCGACGGGACGTGCAGTGGCGGCTGGCCGTTCTGTATTTCATCCGCGGCTGGTCGACGCGGGAGATCGCGCGGCGCTACGGACTTACGCGCGAGCGGTGCGGGCAGATCATTACCGACTGGCGCATCCGCGCCGTTAACATGGGCTACATTCAGGACGTCACGCCGGACGATTCCGACGCGCTGGCGCTGATGGCGCTTGAGAACGAATCCGGTCAGGAGGACGCGAGTCCGGCGCCGCTTCATCCGGTGCACTAAGTCGGGTTTGATGGAAGTGGCACGGCGGATGCTGGCGGCTTGTGCATGCCGGCAAGAGCGACGAAAAAGAAGGCTTCCACGAAGCGCTCCGGGACACCCGCAGCCAAACGGAAAATCGAAACGGTGATGCACGAGTTTAAAGAGGGAGAACTGCACTCGGGGGGAAGCGGGGAAACAGTCAGGAATCCGAAACAGGCTATCGCGATTGCACTCAGCGAGGCGAGAGAAGCGGGGGCGGATATCCCCCCGAAGAAGAAAGCCGCGAGCAGGAAGGCAAAGTAAGAACGGGGACCGACACCGGTCCCCGTTTCGTTTGTTGAGGGATTCAAAATTATGAGTTGGCCGTGCGGCGCCTGGCCGGGGCGGCGGCCTGCTTTTTCGCCGTGGCGCGGCGAGGCGCCGTTTCCACCTCCTCGGTTTCGCTGTCCTCTCCTTCTTCGTCCATGTCCCCCGAACCGTTCGCGGAGGCCAGCACGGTCTCATTGACTTCCGTCAGCTTTTCATCCGCCGCGCGCTCCTCTTCCAGAGTCTGGTGCAGAAGTTCCGCGACGTCGTCCATGCCGATTGATTTGGCCCAGGCGGTCAGCGTGCCGTAGCCCGCCATTTCGTAATGCTCCACCTTCTGCGCCGCGCAGATCATCGCGCAGTCGAGCAGTTCGTCCGGCATATCCTCCGCCATGATTTCCTGGGCTTCCGCGATCAGACCTTTCATAGCCGCGCAGCTTTTGCCCCTGGCTTTGACGCCCAGGAGGCCGAACGCCTTTTCGAGCCGCTCGACGTGCCCGCGCGTCTCTTCCAGGTGATTCTGAAACGCCTGGCTCAGCTCCGGACTGGAAGCAGCCTTCGCCATCTTCGGAAGCGCTTTGACGAGCTGCTTTTCCGCGTCATACTGATCCTGCATTTCCTCTATGAGTAGTTCCCGAATATCCATCTTCTTAGCTCCCTTATCCATGTCAACTTTTGAAACCGAGTCCTCGGGTTGGAGTCTAACTAACCGGGAGTGTTTCAGAGTTTCTTACAGGAACGAAGGACCTGGCGAATCAGGTTTCCCCGCAGGGTCGGAATCCATCTAACATGAGACTGAGGTAAGACACGTTGTATTTACCCATTGAAGCTCCGGCCCAACTTTCGCGTATCCGGGAAGAAACTCCACGGTCCGAGTACCCCAGACCGCAATTTACCCGCCCGGACTGGCTGAATCTGAACGGCGTGTGGGATTTCGCTTTCGACGATTCCGGAGTCGGTCTGCAAGATGGCTGGTCCAACGGCGCGTTTCCTCCGAATCCCCGCCGGATTCTGGTGCCGTTCTCCTTCGAGACGGTGCGCAGCGGAATCCACGACCGGTCTTTTCATTCCTGTGTCTGGTATCGGCGGCAGATTCGGATTCCCGCGGAATGGCAGGCGAAGCGGATTCTGCTCCACTTCGGCGCCGTGGATTATCTGGCCACCGTCTGGGTCAACGGCGTTTTGGTGGCCAGCCATGAGGGCGGCCACACGCCCTTTTCGGGCGATATCAGCGGCGCTTTGGAGGATGGCCGGGGGGAAATCGTGGTGCGGGCGGAGGATCCGCCCACGGACCGCTATATTCCTCGCGGCAAGCAACACTGGGAAGAGAACCCCGCCAGTATTTTTTATGCGCGCACCACGGGAATCTGGCAGACTGTCTGGGCCGAACCGGTCCCCTTCAGCTATCTGGAAAGCGTTCGCATCACGCCTTCGGTGCAGGGTGGCCTGCGGGTGGAAGCCAGGATCTGCGATCCCGGGCACGCGCAGCTGCTTGCCGTTCGCGTGAGTTGGCAGGGGGACGCCGTGGCCGAGGCGTCCAGTCTCAGCGACGGCCCGCGCGCGACGGTGGAGACCGAGGTACCGGCGCCGAAACTCTGGTCGCCCGCCTCGCCCTCACTCTACGACTTGCGGCTGGAATTGCGCGGGCCCGAAGGAGTGGTGGACGTTGTGGAGTCTTATTGCGGCTTCCGGTCGTTTTCCACACGCGGCGCCGAAATCCTTCTGAACGGGGAGCCGATTTACCTGAAGACCGTCCTCGACCAGGGATACTGGCCCGAAAGCAACCTGACTCCGCCCGACGACGAGGCGATTCGCTTCGATATCGAAACAACTCTGTCGCTGGGTTTTAATGGCGTTCGCAAGCACCAGAAGGTGGAGGATCCGCGCTTTCTCTATTGGGCCGACAGACTCGGGCTCCTGGTGTCTTCCGAGATGGCGAACGCTTATCTGTTCGACAGTGACGCCGTGGCCAGGATGACACGGGAGTGGATCGAGGTGATTCAGCGCGATTACAACCATCCGTCGATTGTGATCTGGGTTCCCGTGAATGAGAGCTGGGGCGTTCCAAACATTTCGGACCTGCGTCAGCAGGCCCATTTGCGAGCACTCTATTATCTGAGTAAGTCTCTGGACGAGACCCGGCTGGTGATCGACAACGACGGGTGGGAGCATACCGAGGTAACGGACCTGTTCGCCATCCACGACTACACGCAGTCCGGGGAAGAGTTCCTGCAGCGATACGCGCCGGCGGGCGTGCCGCTTCCTCTGCACGGGAAACTTTTTCTCGCGCCGGGAAACGTTTATAACGGCTCTCCCGTATTTCTCTCCGAATTTGGCGGAGTGGCGTGGATTCTTCCCGATGAAGAGAGCCTGGTTCCGGAGAACTCCTGGGGCTATTCAGGGCTGGAACCGACCGCGCTCGCGGCCCTGAACCGGATCGGCTCTCTTTACGACGCGATTTCAAAGATCGGGAAAATACGCGGGATCTGTTACACACAGCTTTACGACGTGGAACAGGAGGTCAACGGTCTGATGACGTACGACCGGCGCCTGAAGTTCGACCCCGCGATTGTGCGGGGCTTCAACTCGCTTTTAAAATAGCCCCGGTATCAAGACCCGGAGTACGAACCGGCTGGTGGATCAAATGGGCGCGTGTGACACTGCTGATCCGCGCGCAGAGAGTCAGCGCCTGAGCGACGACCTGATCCATGTTGTAGTACTTATAAGTCGCCAGCCTGCCCACGAAATGGACGTGCGGCACAGCTGCCGCAAGCGCCTGATACCTGGCGTAGAGTGCAGCGTTCTGGCTCCGCGGGATCGGATAGTAAGGGTCGCCCTCGGCCCGCGGGTATTCGTACACAACGCTGGTTTTTGCATGTGTCTGCCCGGTAAGCTGTTTGAACTCCGTCACGCGGGTGTAATCATGCTCGTTCGGATAGTTGATGACGGAGACCGGCTGCAGTTGCGGCGTATCCAGGGTCTCATGACGGAATTCGAGTGACCGGTAGGGGAGTTTGCCGAAACGATAGTCGAAGAACTCGTCGATCGGACCGGTGTAGACCAGTTCTTTGTAAGTTACCGAGTCGATCACGTCGCGGTAATCCGTCCCGGTGACCACCGTGACGTTCCGGTGATCCAGAATATTTTCGAACATGTGCGTGTAGCCGAGCAGCGGCATCGCCTGGTAGGTATCGCCGAAATAGCGGTCGTCGCGGTTGGTGCGCACCGGAATCCGGGCGATGACGGAGGCGTCGAGTTCCGAGGGATCCAAACCCCACTGCTTGCGTGTGTAACCGCGGAACATCTTTTCGTAGAGATCCCGGCCCACGCGGCTGACCACCACATCTTCCGACGTGCGAATGGAATCGCGTGGCTCCGCGACGGACGCGAACCAGGCTTCAATGTCATCGCTCGTCAGATTGAGATTGTAGAGCTGGTTCACGGTATCGAGATTAATCGGTACAGGCACCAGTTTCCCGTCCACGCTCGCAAGAACGCGGTGTTCGTAATTGCGCCATTTCGTGAATTTCGAAAGGTAGTTAAAGACGTCCGCGGAATTGGTATGGAAGATATGCGGACCATACTTATGGACAAGGATGCCGGCGGCGTCATGGTGATCGAACGCGTTGCCGCCAATATGCGGCCGGCGGTCGACAATCAGAACCTTCTTATCGAAGTTCCGAGCCATCTGTTCCGCCACCACCGCGCCCGCGAAACCGGCGCCGGCGATCACGTAGTCGAAATGAGTGCGCTTAGACATGGGCCCGCTCCCCGGGAACCGCGATACGAGACTTGCCGGCAGCCATGACAGCCGGCTTCGGCGTCTTGATGGCGAGCGCTTCTTCCAGCCTGGCGGCCATGAACCCCCAGAGATCGTCCCAGGAATGGGTGTGCAGGAAGTTATCGGCTCGCTGCCGCCATTTATAGCTCAGGCCGTAGGTGCGGCACTTCTCGACCGCGCCGACGAACTCCTGCGCATCTTTAGCGATGCAAGCCAGGCCCAGATCACCATAAGGACGAACGACGTCCCGAATCGGCGTGGAGACCACGGATAGCCCGGCGGCCAGATACTCAGGTGTTTTCGTCGGGCTGATAAATCGCGTGGAATCATTCAGGGCAAAGGGGAGCATCCCGATATCCCAGCCGGCGAAATATTTCGGAAGGTCACGGTAGTCTTTCATGCCCAGCCAGTGAATGTTCGCGCGCCGCGGCAGCGTGGCGGGATCGATCTTGACTACGGGCCCGATCATCACCAGTTGCCACTCCGGCCGCAACTCCGCAACTTCGGCAATCAGCTGGAGATCGAGACGTTCGTCGATAACCCCGGCGTAGCCGATACGGGGCCGGGCGATGTCAGCCTGATCGGCAGGCGATTCCCGGATCAGACGGGCGGCGGAAAAATGATCGACATCGACACCGCTGGGGCACGGAAAGATGTTGGAATGCCTGTGGCGTTTTGCCTCGAACAGACTGACGCCCCCGGTAAACACCACGTCGGCCCGGCGCAGCAACTGCGTCTCGTATTCACAAAGCTGCGGCGGAGCGCCGCGGAAGAGTGACAGCTCGTCCATGCAGTCATAGACCGTCACATCCGGGGTAAGGTGCGAACTGAAGCGGAGAGCCATCGGCGTGTAATACCAGGCCACAAAGCGGCGGACCGATTCCCTGGAGATCAGCTGATCCAGCAGGGTACGAAGAGCCGGACTGCCATCACCCGCGCGCAATGACTCGGGAAGCACCGGCGTCATCACCACCACGCCGGTTTTTCCGCAGACTTCTCTCCGCAGGCGCGGTTCGGAAGCTTCTTCAAAGACCGGTTCTTCCAGAAAATAGACCCGCCGGGTTCCGGCGAACCGGCTCATCAGATGCTGGGGCCTCTGGAAAACGAACCCCCAGCGAAGATGAGAAAGACAGATAATGTCGGTCTGAGAAGTGCGTGATAGATCAGGCGTCATGACGTATGTCCTTTATGAATTCGGTTCGGATCTGTTCCTGCTTACGAATTTCGTCGGCCAGCGGCTGGTAAATTTCCCGTGAGCCGTGTTCGTCGGCATAGTCCCAGAGACCGTTGTGACAGTGCCGGTCGTCATCCCATCCCGGGTGATTCAGAATCGGATACAGGCAGATTCCATGCACCGGAAGACCGAGGGAAAGAGCTGTCCGGACCTCGCTCGCCACATAGGCGAACCAGCCGGGGCGCCGGCAATTTTCAGCGCCGGTCTCCGTAATCAGGAGCGGTCGCGAATAGCGCAGCGAAACTTCGTTCAGAATCTGGTGAAAAGGACGGTATTCCGGGTCGCCGACGTGAATCGTCTCGCCGAAATTCCGCCATTGATTGGCCCCATAGTAGTTAATGCCGAGAATGTCGAGCATTTCGGGGCTGCCGCCGAGTTCGGGACGGGAACGACCCGCCAGCATGTCCCATGCTTCGAACATGGACAGGCGATACTCTTCGGCGGAACGCACGTCGTCCGGGTTGGCCGGGTCGCCCGTAATGTGAATAACGGGTTCCGGCGCCACGAACCGGGCGTCGGGCAGTTCGCTCCGAATGGCGTGAGTGGCCTGTATGGCGCCCCGGACAAGCTGAGCCTTGAGTTCCGGACCGCGGCCTTCGGCAAACGGATTCAGGAAACCTTTGTCGCCGCCGGACCACGAGAGGAACGAGATTTCATTAATTGGCGCGATGAAGGACTGCGTGGACGCTTCCGCTTTCCAGATCCGGGCGAACCGCAGGGCAAGTTCACTGAACGAATTTACCCACGCCGCATCGAAAATATCCAGATGATCGGGCCAGCCGAAATGAAAGAGATCCCAAATTACCTGAATGCCGGAATTATTCGCCGCGCGGATCAGCGGGAGAGCCGAGGAGAAGTCATAAACGGCGGGAGTCCGCTCGATCAGATGCCACCGGAGACCCTCCCGCGCTGTAAAGATTCCGGCGGCGAGCAGCCGTTCGTAATCTTCCTTAACAAAGCGGTCGTGAAAGGTCGATGAGACCAGATCGAGCCGCCGCCCGTCTTTCCGCTTGTGAGATGAACATTCAAAGCCCGCCTGAATAAAGCCTGAAAACATAAGCGCGTGTGAGTTGAGCGCTTCGGCCGGTCCGCCGAACGCCATCGCTCGTACTGCAGTTTAAGAACCAATAAGAGAGCGGTCCTGTATAGTAGCGCTTTCGTTCGTTTTGATAAGCAGGATCTAGCGTGTGTTCGGAAGAGATGCGTCCCCGGGCGTGTGAAAGTGGGGAAGCTTACGTTTCTCAGCTTGCGGTGCCGTCGCATTCACGCGCATGTCCCGCCAGTTGTATTCAAACTCCCCGCCGCAATCGAGGCACACTACATAGGTGCGCTTGCGGCGTGATGGCGGCGTGTCGCCGGCAGTACGGGAGGTGTTAGTCAGAGTCAAAGGAAAGGTCGTTCTCTGGTGGGAACAGCCGAAGAAGGAACTGAATAGCGAGCGCAACATACTTCTATCCCCTGCCGGGGACGCAATGCATGTAAATGACCAGTCGGATTCTGTTTCGCATTCTTTGGCCAGGAATGTGCTGCCTGCAGGGCTCCCATGAAATTAAAAGCGGCTTTGTTCAAAGAAGCTGCGGTGAAGTGGTCGGATCACAACGCTCCCCGCCTCGGCGCTGCCCTCGCCTTTTATACGGTGCTCTCCCTGGCGCCCGCGCTGGTGCTGATCGTCGCGTTATGTGGCTTTCTGTTCGGCCGGGATGCTGTGCGCGGCCAGATATTCTGGCAGGTTCGCGACGTGATCGGGGATCAGGCCGCATCCGCCGTGCAGGCGATTCTGAAGTCCGCCGACCGTCCGGCTTCCGGAATAGGCGCTACGATTCTGGGCTGTCTTACCCTGATGATCGGCGCGTCGGGTGTGTTCGTGGAATTGCGAGGTACTCTGAATTACATTTGGGACGCTCCCGCGGCACAGGGGTCGGGTCTCGGAAGCATGATTCGGGAACGCTTCTTCTCGTTCGCCATGGTGCTGGGTTCGGGCTTCCTGCTCATTCTGAGTCTTATCTGCAGTGTTTTTATTCACGCAGCGGGTTCATGGGGAGGATCTCTGATTACGATGCCCTCGCCTGTGCTGGAAGGTCTGAACGCGGTGATTACCTTTCTGGCCACCGTCTTTCTCTTCGCGTTGATTTACCGTCTGATTCCGGACGTACGCGTGGAGTGGCGCGAAGTCGCGATGGGTTCGGTGGTGACCGCGGTTCTCTTCGGCATCGGCCGGTTTCTCATCGGTCTGTATTTGGGAAAGGCGGGAGTGGCGTCGCCCTATGGAGCCGCCGGATCCCTCGTTGCATTGTTGGTTTGGTTGTATTATTCCGCCCAGATCTTTCTGTACGGCGCTGAGTTTACTCGCGAGTGTGCCCGGCATAGCCGTTCGAATCCTCAAGACATGAAAGATGGAATTGTAAGTGCTCCACCAATCGGCCGCCAGCCAGTGAAAACGGCCCGGCCGTTCGCCCGAAAATGAAGAACCTCACCAGAGCCCTTCGCTTCTGCGCCGTCCTGCTGCCGCTCCTGCGTTTCCCCGCCTATTCTCAGACCGGGCGATTTGAGGGAAGGACGATTGTCGATATCCAGTACACGGCTCCGGATGTCCTTCATCCAAAAGATCTGAAACGCGCGCAGGTCTTGCGAACTGGCGAGCCTTTGCGGGCCGATGACGTCGCCCGTTCCATCGACGGCCTTTTCGCGACCGGCCGCTACGCCGATATCTCTGTAGAAGCCGAAGATGCCCCGGATGGCGTGAGAATCCGCTTTGTGACGCAGCAGAAGTGGTTCGTGGGCGGGGTGGACGTGGAGGGAAAGATCGCGTCGCCGCCCAATCGGGGCGAACTGACCAGCACGGCACAGTTTACGCTAGGCGCGCCTTTCGAAGAGGCTGATCTCACGCGCGCCACGGATAGTCTGAAAAATCTCTTTCGCTTTAATGGCCTCTACGAAGCCGCCGTTGCTCCCCGCGTGGAACATTCGGCGGACGGGCAACAGGCTTTTATTATTTTCGGCGTCGACAAAGGAAAGCGCGCGAAATATGCGATGCCGGTGATTGAGGGCAGTCCCTTGCTGTCCGACGACGCGATTCTGCGGGCTACGGGATGGCGCTACAGGGTTGTGCATATCTGGCGCTATGTCACCAGCGGGCAAACGCGCCGGGGCGTTCAGGCAATCCGCGAAAAATATCAAAAGCAGGACCGGCTGATGGCGTCCGTGGATGTGGAAAAGCTCGACTACGATCCCGCCAGGCGCCGTGTCACCCCAACGCTCAATATTAACGCCGGTCCGAAAGTGCAGATCCGGGCGGCGGAAACGAGGGTGCCGAACAAAATTTTAAAACGGTATGTTCCCGTGTATACCGAGCACTCCGTGGATACCGACCTGCTGGTCGAGGGCAGGCGGAACCTTCTCGATTATTTCCAGAGCCAGGGCTATTACGACGCCGATGTCGACTTCCGCATTCAGGCGCCGCAGGGTACTCCGTCTCCGAACGATTCCGAAGTGATCACGTACGCAATCTCCCGGGGCGAGCGGTTCAGGGTTGCTCATGTGGAAGTGGCCGGCAACCGCTACTTCAACATGGAAACAATTCGCGAGCGAATGTTCACGCAGCCCTCTTCCCTTAGTCTTCGGCGCGGCCGTTACAGCGGGGCCTTTCAGCGCAAGGATGAGGAGAATATTACAGAGCTCTACAAAGCCAATGGCTTCCGGGATGCGAAAGTATCTTTCTCGGTGGACCGGAACTATCGCGGCAAGGCGGGGAATGTCTCGGTTACCGTCAACATCAACGAAGGCACGCAGTGGCTGGTAGAGGATCTGAAAGTCGATGGGATGGCGGAGTCACGCCGCGGAGACGTGACTTCCCGCGTATCCTCCGCGGTGGGGCAACCGTTTTCCGAAGTGAGCCTGGCTGCGGACAGGAACGCGATTCTCACTTATTACAATGAGCGCGGCTATCCCGCGGCGACCGTAGCCGTGGACTGGAAGCCGGCCACGGCTGCCCAACACGTCACTGTGTTGTATACGGTGACGGAAGGCAGCCCTCAGTTTGTGAGGGACGTGAAGATCTCGGGTCTGCGCACCACGCGCCGCTCGCTGGTGGATCGTGCAATCACTCTCAAGCCCGGCGATCCCCTGTCGCCGGTGCAGGAAACCGATATTCAGAAGAGTCTTTACGATTTGGGCATCTTCGCACGCGTCGATACGGCTATTCAGAATCCCGAAGGCGAGACCGGCTTCAAATACGTTCTGTACAGCATTGAGGAAGCCAACCGCTATTCAGTGGCAGTCGGTTTGGGCGCACAGGTGGCGCGCTTCGGGCAGCCGAGTTCGCAGAGCCTGGGATCGCCAGGCGGCTCCACTGGTTTCAGTCCGCAGGTCTCTTTCGATGTTTCCCGTCTGAACTTTCTGGGTATCGGTCACACCGTCAGTCTTCGGGCCGCTTATTCGACTCTGGAGAAGCTCGGTTCTCTGAACTACCTGCAGCCCCGCTTCCGGAATCTGGAAGGGCGAAGCATCAGTTACTCGCTGGTGTATGACAAGACGCTCGACGTTCGAACCTTCGCGTCCGAGAGAGCGGAAGGCTCCGTGCAGGTTTCGCAGACATTTTCAAAATCACTCACCGGGCTGATGCGGTTCTCTTACCGGCGCGTGGGAGTGAGCAACGTGATTATCCCGGTGCTGCTGATACCGCAACTTACGCAGGCGCTGCGTATCGGAATCTTTTCGGCGAATCTGGTGCAGGACCGGCGCGACAGCTCGACGAATCCCCACCGCGGGATATTCAACACTTTCGATATTGGCCTGGCCAGTAAATATCTCGGCTCGCAAAGAAGTTTCGGCCGCGTTCTGTTGCGTAACGCAACCTATTATCGGCTGACAAATAATATCGTCCTCGCGCGGCAGACCCGGTTCGGCATTATCGCGCCGTTCGCCGCGCCCGCTGGTCTCTCGGCGGAACAGTCGGTTCCGCTGCCGGAACGGTTTTATGGCGGCGGCGCGGACTCCCTTCGAGCGTTCCCGTTCAATCAGGCGGGCCCGCGCGACACTGGTGCTCCTCTGGTGCCCGGCGGACCCACGTCGCAGGCGACCGGATTCCCCATCGGCGGCAATGCCCTGTTGTTCAATAACGTCGAACTGCGCTTCCCGCTGCTCGGAGACAACATTCAGGGCGTGTTCTTTCATGACATGGGAAACGTGTTCAGTTCACTGAGCGATCTGTCCTTCCGGTTCCGGCAGTCGAACCTTCAGGATTTTAATTACATGGTGCACGCGGCCGGATTCGGCGTTCGATACAAGACACCCATCGGACCGGTCCGCGCCGATCTCGCATACAGCATCAACCCGCCTTCTTATGAAGGCTTTGCCGGCACCCCGCAGCAACTGCTCCGTTGCAACCCCAACGATCCGGTATCCCTGCAACAACCCTTCTGTCAGGTCACCCGGCAGAATGTCAGTCACTTCCAGTTCTTCTTCTCCATAGGGCAGACGTTCTGATGCGGGTGCTGCTTCTGCTGATGTGTCCGGGAATTGTACAGGCCGCGGTGGTGATCGACAGGGTGGCCGTGGTGGTCGGCAAGCATGTCATCAAGGCGAGCGATATCGAACGGGATCTCCGCGTTACCAGTTTCCTGAATTCCGAGCCGCTGTCGATGACGCCACAAGCGAGGCGGAAGGCGGCGGATCGCCTGGTAGATCAGGCCTTAATTCGCGATGAGATTGTAACGGGCCAGTATCGGCGGGCCTCCGATTCCGATGCGCAGACCATGCTCAAACAGATCCGGCAGGAACGGTTCGCGGGTTCGGATACGCGCCTGAATCAGACGCTCCAACGTTACGGGCTGACTCAGGAACAACTGACCGCGCAGTTGTTGTGGCAGCTCACGGTGCTCCGTTATATCGATCAGCGATTCCGCGCGGGCGTGAATGTGACCGGCGATGAGATTAACGCCTATTATGACCAGCACCGGAATGAGCTTCGGCGGCAATGGGGCGCCGGCAGCAGCCCGGAATCGCTGGAGCCAAAAATCCGGGAATTGCTGATTGGACAGCGAGTCAATGAACAGTTCGAAGCCTGGCTCGACAGTACTCGAAAGGCCGGCCATGTGGAATTCCGCGAAGGAGCTTTTCAGTGAGTCGCAGAGCCAGGATTATCCGGAACGTTCTTATCGCGATCGTCAGTGTTGTCGTTCTCCTGTTCCTTGCTGTCGTTCTGATTATCCCCACGGAAGGGTTTCGCAATTACGTTCGGGAAAAGATCATTACAGCGACGGAGCAAGGCACAGGCGGACGGGTGGAACTGGGCTCGCTCGCGCTGGACCCGTGGAAGCTCGAAGCGGTAGTGACGGGATTCGTGATCCACGGAAAAGAGCCGGCGGGCGCCGCGCCGTTCGTGCGAATCGCGAGAGCGCAAATCAATATTCGCCTGTTGACCGGCTTCAGCCATTTGCTGGATATTCAGGCTCTGCGCGTGGAGCGGCCAGAGGTAAACGTAATTGTTCTGGCGGACGGCAGCACGAACATTCCCGAGCCGCGTGAGAAATCCACGTCGAATAGGACCGCGCTCGAAACCGTAGTGGATCTTCAGGTCGGTCACTTCAATCTCTCGAACGGACTGTTGAGCCTGGATTCCCGCAAACAGTCGCTGAATATCCAGGGAAATAATCTGCGTGCGCAGTTGGCATGGAACACGCTGACGCGCGGCTACCAGGGGCAACTCGGCATGGAACCGATTTACGTGGTTTCCGGACGCAGCACGCCGGTCCGTCTGGAAATCAGTTTGCCCGTGGCGATGCAGCGCGACCGGATTGATTTCCGCAATGCCTCAATTGCCACGCCGGTTTCCAGGATCGTACTGAACGGTTCCGTAGCGAACATAAGAGATCCGAAAATCTCCGGCCATCTGACCGGCTACATCGCGGTTTCCGATGTGGAGAACCTCGCGAATCTGACACCGCCGCGGAACTCCCGCGGGCCATCCCGCATCGACCTCGACGCGAACGCCGTTATCGCGGGTGATGCCATTCAGGTTACGGGACTTCGCGCCACCTTCGGTCAATCGAGCGTGGAAGCGTCCGGCACGCTGAAAGATCCAAAAGGCAACGGTTCGCTCGCCTTCCGCACCCAACTCGCGCTGGGTGAACTCGGGCGGATGTTCGGCGTCGCCGCGCAGCCCGAAGGCGTTGTGAATATGAACGGCAACGCCAGCCTGGATTCCGCGAATAACTACCGCGTGAACGGGAATATAGAAGCGAAGCGCGTTTCGTTCCGCCAGGGGACTCGCCGCATTTCGAATATCAATCTTTTATCGGCCGTTGAGGCGGATCCGCATTTCCTGCGGCTGAACGGCCTGAAGCTCAGCGCGTTCGGCGGTGAACTGCTGGCCAATGCTTCGCTCGAAGACTTCAAACGTTATACCTTCGACGGGAATCTGCGCGGTCTCGACCTGCAGCACGGCCTGCAGGAATTCGGCGCCAGCCTCCCGTACGATGGCGTTCTTTCCGGCAACATCAAGGCTTCAGGTGATCTCTCCGCGCCGGGAACGAAGGGCATCGCGGCGGAAACCCGGCTCGCTATCGCACCGGGACGGAAGGGCGTGCCGCTCACCGGGCGAATCAACGCAAACTACAACGGGGCCGCCGATAGTCTGACGCTGGGCGATTCGTCGCTCGTCCTGCCCCATACCCGTCTGTCGCTGAACGGCTCGCTCAACCGGCAACTCAGCGTGGAACTGACCAGCCGTGATCTGACGGACCTGACCAGCGCCCTGTCGCCCGATAAGCCACCCGTGCAGATCGCGCTTGCCAGTGAGTTCAAACTCAGCGGGATCGTCACCGGCAGCCTCACTACGCCCCGGTTTGAAGGCCACCTGGCCACGGGCCGCTTCAGTGTGGAAGGCCGGCAGTTCGACTCGCTCGCGGCGGATCTGGGCGCCTCGGAATCCGGCGCTGCCGTGCGCAACGGCAACCTGGTGCGAAGTGCCATGCAGACGCAGTTCAACGCGTCGGTGGGCCTGCGGAACTGGAAGGCGTTGCCTCGCGCGCCGGTCGCCGCGGATATTTCTGTTCGCAACGGCGATCTGGCGGACGTGGTGGCGCTCGCAGGGGGCACGCCGGCCGGCTATTCCGGCGCTCTCACGGCGTCCGCTCACGTGCAGGGCACGGTGGGCAATCCGCAGGGCCGGATCGACGTCCAGAGCGCCGGGGGAACACTCGATGGCGTGGCATTCGATCGGGCGCAGGCGCAGGTCTTGCTGACCGAGCAACTCGCCACCATCCCGGCCGCTTTCCTGCAGGCGGGCAGCGGTCGCGCCGATCTCACAGCCGAGTTTCGTCATCCCGCCGACAGCTTCACCACCGGCCAGGTGCATGCCCACCTGCAAACCAATCCGGTGGATCTCGCGCAGCTTCGGATGAAAGATCTGGCGGCGGGTGGCACGGTGCGCATCAATGCCGATATCACGGGCAACCTGACCGCACCCACACCGAAGACGAGCGAATTCCTTCTCACGAACGTGAACGCGGATGTCGCGGCACGGGGCGTAACTTACCAGGGCCAGAACTATGGCAACCTGACCGCTGCCGCCCAAACCAGCGGGCAGGCTGTTAGTTTCCATGCGGATTCCGACTTCGCCGGCTCCGCGATTCGCCTCACCGGAACCACGCAGCTGACCGCCGACTACCCCACCACGGCCAGCGCCAATATCGCGAACCTCGCGCTGGAACGGGTGCTGGTCGTCGCGAAGCAAACAGACATCCCGGCGCGTGGAACGATCTCCGGCACGGCGCAGTTCAACGGCACTATCGCGAATCCGCAGGGCAGCGCGGATGTGAGTCTCACCCGCGCGGTGGTGTACGACGAACCGCTCGATCAGGTCCACGCGCGTGTCACGTATGCGGCCCGCGCCATCGACGTGCCGCAACTCGAGGTGGTGACCGGCCCGTCGCGCATCGATGCGACCGCGCACTTCGATCACCCGCAGGGCAATCTTTCCCAGGGCGACGCGCGTTTCACAGTGAAGAGTAACCGGCTGGATCTCGCCCGCTTCCGCACGGTGCGGAATCTGCGGCCCGGCCTTGGCGGCATTCTGCAACTGGATGCCAGCGGCGCGGCGTCGGTCAGCGAAAAAGAGCCGTACGTGGAATTCAGCCGGCTCGACGCCA
Source organism: uncultured Acidobacteriia bacterium (assembly GCA_903851195.1). Taxonomy (GTDB): domain Bacteria; phylum Acidobacteriota; class Terriglobia; order Bryobacterales; family Bryobacteraceae; genus BOG-234. Next base: position 58,832 of record CAINNJ010000052.1, on the reverse strand, counting down.
ATGTGGAAGCAACCGGCATTTCGGCGCAGGGGAAGAATTTCGGCGACGCCAGACTGACCGCGAAAACCACGCAGGGCGACCGGGTCAGCATCGTGCTGGATTCGAACCTCGCCTCCTCCACCATCCACGGCCAGGGCAGCGCGCAACTTCGCGGCGATTTCCCGTTCGATGCCAGGCTGAATTTTCGCAACGTGACCTACAGCCATCTGCGGGACCTGCTCGGCCCGCCCGCGGGCCAACTGGCCGGCTTCGAAGGCGTGGTGGATGGCGACATCGAACTGCAGGGCCCGGCGCGAAAAACGGACCAGCTGAACGGCGGCTTCAACATCACCCGTCTGGCCCTGAATGCTCCGGCCAGGCCCGGCGCGCCGCCGATTGTCATCACGAATCAGGGCGCGATCTCCGCAGCCGTGGAACGGGGCGTGATTCGCATCCGGAGCGCTCATCTGGCCGGCGCCAAAACCGACCTGCAGATCTCCGGCAGCGCGTCTCTCCCCGCGCAAACGCTCAGCCTGACCGCCAACGCCAGCGTCGATCTCGATATTCTCCCTTCGTTCGACCGCGATATTTACTCTTCCGGCCGGATCGCCGCGTCCACAACCATCGGCGGGACCATGTCGCAGCCGCTTGTGAACGGACAACTCACGCTGCAGAACGCCACGTTCAACTACACCGGGCTGCCGAACGGGATTTCCAACGCCAACGGCGTCATCTCCTTCAACGGAAACAACGCGACCATCAACAACCTGACCGCCGAATCGGGCGGCGGCAAGCTCAGCGCAACAGGCTTTGTCGGCTATTCCGACGTGATTCGCTTCGGCCTCGCCGCGAAAGCGACCCGTGTACGCATCCGCGTGCAACCCGGCGTCAGTCTGGTGGCGGGAGCGGATGTGCGCCTCGACGGCACATCGCAAAACAGCATTCTCTCGGGAACCGTCAATATCCAGCAGCTGAATTACGCGCCGCAAAGCGACATCGGCTCAATCCTGTCCACCGCTTCGACACCGGTGCAGGCCCCTTCCGCGCCCTCGCCGATCACCGACAACATGCGGCTGAATATCCGCGTGCGCACCACCGCGGGCCTCGCCGTGCAGGCTGCCCTCGCGGAGAATCTGCAGGCCAATGCGGACCTGACCGTGCGCGGCACCGCCTCGCATCCGGGAATTCTCGGCAGAGTTACGGTCAGCGAAGGGCAGTTAGTCTTCTTCGGTTCCAGTTACTCCATCAGCGCGGGATCCATCGCGTTCTATAATCCCAACCGCATTGAGCCGGTGCTCGATATCAGTCTGGAAACGCAGGCGCGCGGCGTGAATGTGGTGCTGCGCGTCACCGGGCCGATCGATAACATGAATCTTAGTTACACATCCGATCCGCCATTGCAGTTTCAGGAGATTGTCGGCCTGCTCGCGGCGGGCTCCACGCCGACTTCCGACCCTACGGTGCTGGCGAATCAGCCGCTGGTCCCGGAGCAATCCTTCCAGCAGCGGGGCGAATCCGCGCTTCTCAGCAAAGCGCTGGTGGATCCCGTATCTGGGCGTTTGCAGCGCGTCTTCGGCGTGACGCAGCTCAAGATCGACCCATCGTTCACCACCGGCTCCCAGGTTCCCACCGCGCGGCTCACCTTTCAGCAGCGAATTACCAGCAACCTGACCTTCACTTACACTTCGGCTCTTGACGATCCCAACGGACAGATCATCAAGATCGAGTGGGCCCTGAATCCGCAGTGGGCGGCGGTGGCGACGCGCGACCAGAACGGAATCTTCAGCGTGAACTTCTTCTACAAACGCCAGTTCCGGTAGGCGCGCCGGCTTCCGGCGTACCGGGGCGGTAAAAGAGTTGTAAAAACAGGGTTCTGTTCGGGACCCGTTCACTCCCGCACTTACGTTTCGCGCTAAAATCGCGATGCGAATGCAAACAATTCTTGTTATCGATGACGATGACAGTCTGCGGGATACGATCGGGGTTCTGTTCGAACGCGAGGGCTTCCGCGCCCTCCTCGCGGCGGATGGAAAGAGCGGTCTGGATCAGGCGGTGCTGGCCCGGCCCGATATCATTCTCACGGATCTCCGCCTTCCCGACATCAGCGGCGTGGAGGTCTGCAAGCGGCTGCGCACCTCGGGCGTGCAGACGCCGATCATCGTTCTCAGCGCGGTGGGCGAAGAAATCGATAAGGTTCTGCTGCTCGAAATCGGCGCGGACGACTACATCGTGAAGCCCTTCGGCACCCGCGAACTGCTGGCGCGCGTGCGGGCGGTTTTGCGCCGGTCGCCCTCCGAGCCGCAGAAGGTTCTTTCGTTCGCGGACGTGGCCATCGATCTGGAACGCCGCATCGTCACGCGCAAAGGCCAGGAGGTGAAGTTCACGCCGGCCGAGTACAACCTGCTCACTTTCTTTCTGCAGAATCCGGACCGTCCGCTCTCCCGCGACATGATTCTGAACTCCGTCTGGGGCTACGAATCCTTCCCCAACACCCGCACGGTGGATGCGCACGTCGTCCGGCTGCGCCAGAAACTGGAGGCGGATGCCAACTGCCCGCGCCACTTCATCACCCTGCACAAGGTCGGCTACCGGTTCCTGCCCTGAGATGCCCATGTCACGACTGGTTCTGATCGTGGAAGACAGCGAAGCCTGCGCCGAGACGCTGCAGATTGCGCTCGAAACGCTGCCGGGCGTGGAAACGCGCGTCGTGAAGAGCGCGTGCGCCGCCATCGTCGCGCTGCGGGATCCGGCTGAACAAGTGGCCGCCCTCGTCACGGACCTCAATATGAACCGGGCCGCCAACTTCCACAGAGAAGCCGGCTGTCTGGATGGTTTCGACCTGATCCGGCAATTGCGCTCCGAACCGCGTTTCCGGCATCTGCCCATTCTGCTGATCAGCGGCGACAGCGATCCCCGGCTTCCTTCGCGCGCGCTGCAGCTGGGAGCAGACGCCTTCTTTGCCAAGCCGTATTCCCCCGCGGAGGTGCGCCGTAAACTGGAACAATTGCTATGCACATGAGGATCGCCACCGCCTGCGTCGCGGGCCTGATTCTGTTGCCGTTCGTTCCTCGCGTCATGTTTGCCCAAAGTGCCTCCGATATGCAGCGCGTGCTGGATCGTCTGGACAACCTGGAGAAACAGAATCGGGAATTGCGGTCGGAGATCGAGGCGTTACGAAAGGAACTGGGCCGGCCTTCCGCCGAACGTGCGGCGTCGGACCCGGTCGCGGAAGCGCCCACCGTTGCGGAACGCCTGGACGTGCAGGAAAGCCGGACCGCGGAACTGGCGCAGTCGAAGATCGAGACCTCGCAGCGAATACCCGTCTCCCTGACCGGCATGGTTCTGTTCAATGCTTTCGCCAACGGGCGTTACGGCGGCACGCTGGAGAATCCGGTGACGGCTCAGCTTGCCCCCGCGGCGCGGAACACCGGCGCGACGTTTCGGCAGACTGTGCTGGGGCTGAAGTTTAACGGCCCGGATCTGCCGGGCGGCGGCACGGCGTCCGGGTCGGTCTACATGGATTTCTTCTCCGGCACGCAGGCTCCGAACAACAATCTGTTCCACCTGCGCCTCGCGACGCTGTCGCTGAACTGGCAGAACACCACGATTACAGCCGGGCAGGATAAGCCGATTGTCGCGCCGCGGGAGCCCATGTCGCTGGCGCAGGTTGGGCTCGCGCCACTCACCGGGGCGGGCAACCTGTGGAACTGGTACCCGCAGGTCCGTATCGGGCAGAATATTCCGTTTTCCGGTCTCAGTCCCACGGCCGGTGTGCGCGCGGAACTGGGTGTGTTCGAGATGTCCGATGTGGCGCCCGCCAATGCGACGCCCGCGCAGGCCGCAACGGTGGAAAAGTACCGGCCCGGCTACGAAGGCCGCTTCAATTTTTACGCGGGCGGCGAGAATCACCGCATCGAGGTGGCTCCGGGCTTCCACTTCGCGCAGTCGCACTTCGCCGGACAATCGGCGCCATCGAAACTGGGCACGCTGGACTGGCTGGTAAGACCCGGCCGGGTGGTCGAATTCAACGGAGCTTTCTTCAGGGGCGAGAACGCGGCGGCGCTGGGCGGGCTCCGGCAGGGCTTTACGCTGCTTTCCGGCGGGAGCGTCATTCCCGTTCACGTGACAGGCGCCTGGGGACAGATATCCGTGTTCCCCACCGCGCGGCTCTCTCTGCACTTCTACGGAGGCTTCGAGGGCGACCGCGGCTCCGATCTGCTGGCGAACAGCGTGCGACGGAACCTTATCTACGCCGGCAATCTGGTCTACAAACTGGCGCCGAATATCATGGCGGCTTTCGAGATTTCTCAAAACCGCACTATTTATACTGTTTCGGGCATGCGACTCAACAACCACTATGATCTGGCGCTGGCGTACCTGTTTTAATTTCGCGGCGCTGGTCGCGGGCCTGAGTCTTTCGCTCCCGCCGATTCTCCGCGCGGGAATGGTTTCGGGCACCGTGCGGCTGAGTAATTCACGGCTGGAATCCGTCACGAAACGCCAGGACTACTCCGGAATCATCGTTTCTCTCACGCCGGTCGGCCAGCCCCCGCCCGCGCCACCCGCGAAGCATGTCGTCATGCTGCAGAAGAACAAGATGTTCACGCCGCACATCCTGCCCGTGGTGGCGGGCAGCGTGGTCGATTTTCCCAACGCCGACCCGATCTTTCACAACGCCTTTTCCAGCTATAACGGGCAGATTTTCGATGTGGGACTTTATCCTCCGGGAACTTCGAAATCCGTGCGTTTCGTCCGCCCCGGCGTGGTGCGGGTATTCTGCAACATCCACCCCTCCATGAGTTCGGTGATCGTGGTGCTGGGCACGCCGTTTTTCACCACCACCGCGGCCAACGGATCGTTCCGGCTGGATGTGCCGCCGGGAACTTATGAACTCAACGTTTTCCATGAGCGTTCTACGCAGATCACGCTGCAATCGCTCGCCCAGCGCGTGCTGGTGACGGAGGAACCGCTGGTGGTGCCTGCCCTGGTGGTCTCCGAAGCGGGCTTTCTGCCGGCGCCGCACAAAAACAAGTATGGTAAGGAGTACGCGCCGCAGCCGGACGATAAAAGCGTCTATCCCGGCGTGAGGAATTAGCGGTGGCCCGCCCCCGGTCCCAACTGTCGCTGCTGTGGAAGATCAGTCTCTCGACTTCCATCGCGATTACGGTGCTGCTGGTGGTGGCCGGCTACTTCGTGCAGGACCAGACCCGTTCCGCCCTCTCGCAGAATCTGGAAACGGAACTGCGCGGCACATTTCGCGCGTACGAATCCCTCTGGCAGGCCCGCGCCGAAATGCTGAAAAGCGTGAGCCGCGCGCTCAGCGCCATGTCGGATGTTCGCGCCGCCTTCCAGACGAACGACCAGCTCACCATCCGGGACACGGCGGCCGAAATCTGGGCCCGTGTGTCGCCCTCGGCATCGTCGCGGGCGGGAGCGCTCTTCCTGGTTACCAGTCCGCACGGGGAAGTGATCGCGTCTCTCGGCGGCGAGGCGCCCGGACGTAATATGGACGTGGTGCGCGAGGCGCTCGTTCGCTTCCCGGCGCAGTCCGAGGGTTTCGCGGTACAGAACGGTGTGCTTTCCGAACTCGTCGTCACGCCGGTCTACGTGCAGGCGCAGAGCGGCCAGAGTCTGCTCAACGTGCTGGTGGCCGGCTACCCGGTGGATCAGGATGTCGCGCAGGATCTGAAGGCCCGCACCGGCGGCAGCGACTTTGTCTTTCTGGACGCCGGCAAGCCGGTGGCCTCCACCCTGACGCCCGACGAGACCATCAGCATTTCGCGGCAGTACCGGCGCGGCTCCGGCCTGCAGCATCTGGAACTGCCGGGGCGCGAGTTCGCCGTGCTGGGCAGCCAGTTGCGCGACCTGTCCGGCGTGGCCGTGGGCGATCTGCTGATTATCCATAACTTCGATGCCATACGCCGGGATCTGGTGTCGCTCGAAACCAAGCTCTTCTTTACCTGGGCTGCCGCGATTCTGACCGGCATTTTCATCAGCATGTTCCTCGCGCGTCGATTGCTCCGCCCCATTCGCGAACTGGATGAGGCGGCGTCGCGCATCGCCGAGCAGAAGTACGAGACGCGGGTCCCCGAAGGCGGGAACGACGAACTGGGCCGTCTGGCCCGCACCTTCAATGCGATGTCCCGCTCTATTCAGGACGCCCGCCAGGAACTGATCCGGCAGGAGCGCATCTCGACCATCGGCCGCTTGTCCAGCTCCATCGTCCACGATCTCCGGAATCCTCTTGCCTCGATCTACGGCGGTGCGGAGATGATGATGGACGGCAACCTGAACGAGACGCAGCTCAAACGCCTCGCCGGCAACATCTACCGCTCTTCGCGGGTGATCAAAGACATGCTGCAGGAACTGGTGGATGTCTCGCGCGGACGAATTCAGTCGCCCGAGACCTGCCGCCTCAGCGAGGTGATCGGCGCGGCCGTGGACACGCAGGCGGCCGCGGCGCTGCAGCAAGGCGTGGAGATTCACACCTCGGTCGATCCCGCGATCGAGCTTCCCGTGGAACCCGGCCGCATGGAACGCGTTTTCCTGAATCTGATCAACAACGCCATCGAGGCCATGCCCCGGGGCGGCTCCATCCATATTGCCGCGGAGCGCAACGGGCACACCGTGCTGGTCCGTATCGACGATACCGGCCCAGGGATTCCGGAAGCCGTTCGCGAGCGCCTCTTTCAGCCGTTCGTCACGTCCGGCAAGAACGGCCTGGGCCTCGGCCTGGCGCTCTCCCGGCAGACCGTTCTCGATCACGGCGGCGATCTCTGGGTTGATCAAGACGCGGATGAAGAAGCGGATGAAGAACCCGGCTCGACACGGGGTGGCGCGCGTTTTCGCCTGCGCCTTCCCTGCTGAACTGCCCGGAGCCTGCAGACATGTGGCACTATGATCTGGAGTGCGCCGTCCCATCCTGAGCCATCTGCCCTATCTGCTCCGACGCACCCTCATCGCTTCGATCGACGATGGCCTGTTTGCGGTGGCCAAGGGCGCGGCCTACTCCGCGCTGCTCTCGTTCTTCCCGGTGCTGACTTCCATGGCCACCATCTTCGTGCAGGTGCGCGCGGATTACGTGCAGCGCAACCTGGCGACCTTCCTCGCGCAGATTCTCCCGCCTGGCACCGAGTCCGTGGTGGCGCAGCAGTTCCGTTCGCAGGGACAGCGGCCCATCGGCCTTCTCGTTCTGGCCATCACGCTCTCTCTCTGGGCCGCTTCGAGCGTGATCAAAAGTCTGATCGATGGCTTCAACGCGGCGTACCGCGTCCCCGTGAACCGCTCCATGCTGGCGCACATCGGCATGGGAATCATGCTGGTCTTCGTGGCCGGCATCCCGCTGCTGGGCGCTTCCGCGCTGCTGCTTTTCGGCGGCGCGGTGCAGGGCGTGGTCCTCGGCATTCTGGAAATCGACCCCATCCTGAACCCGCTGGCAGGCTGGTGGAAGCTGCTGTCCCAGGTGATGCGATACGTGGTGGCGTTCGGCGCGACGGCCAGCCTCACGGCGATGATCTACTATTACGGCCCGTACCGGAAGCAGACCTGGCGCGCGGTCTGGCCCGGCGCCATCCTGGCCACCGTGCTGTGGATGCTCGCCACCCTCGGCTTCGGCTGGTACGTCCGCAACATCACCAACTACAACCTGCTCTATGGCAGCGTCGGCACCAGCATCGCGTTGCTCTCCTGGATGTACATTCTGGCGCTGATCGCGCTGTTCGGCTGCGAGTTCAACGCCGAAGCGGAGCGGATGCAGGTGGCCCTGAACGCGCAGGACTGACTTGCCTCAAATCCGCATTCTTTCGAGCTTCCGGTACAGCGTTTTCCGCTCGATTCCCAAAATAGCCGCGGCCCGGCTCTTGTTGCCGCCCGTCGCCGCCAGCACGCGCCGAATCTGATCGGCTTCCGTTTCAGCCAGCGTCTCGCCGCCGCCGTCTTTCGGCTCCATGGCGGAGATGGCATCGTGCACGGCTTCCGCGTCGATACGGTCGTTGGGCGCCAGAATCGTCAGCCGCTCGATCAGGTGCTGCAGTTGCCGCACGTTCCCCGGCCAGGTGAAATCTTTCAGAGCGCGCAACCCGGATTCCGTCAGCTTCACGTCCCGGTTGTAGCGACCGTTGTACTTGTTGACAAAGAAATGCGCCAGCAGCGGCACGTCGATGCGGCGCTCGCGCAGCGGCGGCAGATCCAGCCGCACCACGTTGAGGCGGAACCAGAGATCCTCGCGGAACTTTTCTTCGTCCACCATTTTCTGCAGGTCGCGATTGGTGGCCGCGATCACCCGAACGTCGACCTTCTTCTCCCGCGCCGCGCCCACCGGACGAATCTCGCGCTCCTGCAGAAAACGCAGCAGCTTGACCTGAAACGCGGGGTCGATATCGCCGATCTCGTCCAGAAACACCGTGCCTTTATTGGCAGCTTCGATGACGCCGGTGCGGTCGCGGTCCGCGCCCGTGAAAGCGCCCTTCATGGTGCCGAACAGTTCGCTTTCCAGGAGCGCGGCCGGAATCGCGCTGCAATCCACGGGAACGAAAGGCTGCCCGGCGCGCAGGCTGAAACGGTGGATCATGCGCGCGATCAGTTCCTTGCCGGTGCCGGTCTCGCCCTGGATAATCACGGTGGCGTCGGTCGGCGCCACCTTAGAGACGGTTTTGTAGATCCCGATCATGCTGGCCGAACTGCCGATCATCTCGCTCTCCGGCAGTTCTTCCGGCTCCACTTCGTCGTCGCCGGGATTGCGGGATTCGAAGGCGCGTTTTACGGCCTCCAGCAGCGTATCGAGTTCGAACGGTTTCGCCAGGTAATCGAAGGCGCCGTTGCGCGTGGCCGCCATCACCGTCTCCATGGTGCCGCGCGCGCTCATCAGGATCACCAGACAGTTCGCGTCCTGCTTCTTCGCCGCCATCAGGACGTCGATGCCGGTCCGGTCGTCGATGTAAATGTCCGAAATCACCAGCGGATAAACCCGCTGCGACAGCCGGGCGAGCGCCTCGCGCGTGCTCGAGACCGCTTCCACGGTGTACCCTTCCATCTCCAGAAACGTGACGATCGTGGTCCGGACTCCGGGATCGTCCTCCACTACCAGGATCAGCTCGCTCATGATGCCCGTTTCAGAATCAGCGTGAATCTCGATCCCTTGCCGGGCTCCGATTCCACATGGATCGTCCCGCCGTGCTGCGTCACAATCTGCTCCACTATTGACAGCCCTATCCCCGTTCCGGCCTCGCCGGATTGTTCTGCCCGCTTCGTGCGGTAGAACTTCTCGAATATCCTGCTCACTTCCTTTTTATCCATGCCGATTCCCTGATCCTGAATCGACAGGCGAACCTTCCCGCCCTTATCATCTTCGCTGAAGACCCGCACGCGCGTCAGGGCGGGCGAGTACTTCACCGCGTTGGTTAACAGATTGTAGACGGCGTACTCCATCAGTTCGCGGTCCCCCGATAGTTCGTCCGCGGGCAGAGCCTCCACGTCGATCTCGATCTGTTTGCGCTCGGCGAAGGCGCGCGCGCGTTCCGTGCACCGTTCCACCAGTTCCGGCAGCGGGAAGCGCTCCTGTTTCATTTCCATCTGACCGGCGGAGAGGCGCTCCACGCTGAGGAATGTTTCGATCATGCGCGCCAGCCTCTTCGATTCCGCGTTGATCAGTTCGGCCATCTGCTTGCGTTTGGCTTCGGGCATTTGTCCATACCGGCTGATCAGTTCGCTGGAGCCCTGAATCGCCGTCAGCGGCGTGCGCATTTCGTGCGTGACGAACTGCATGGCCTTCTGGTAGCGCGTCTTTTCCTGTTCGGCGCGCGCCAGTTCGCGCCTGACAATCAGGTGTCTCCATGTTGCCGCGGCCGCCACGGAGAGCGCCGCGGTCAGCGTGCCGGGCAGCCAGGCGAAGACCACTGAGTTACGGAAAGCCAGGGCGGGCGTTATCTGGGACAGCAGCACCAGCCCCATCGCTTCCAGGTTTGCTACCCAGCCGGAGCCCAGGAAGAAGATCAGACCCGCGGCGGCGGCCATCAGGAAACAGAAGCCGATCACCGGCAGCAACGGCGCGTCCACCAGGAAATTGCGCTGCGCCAGGGTTTCGTACTCGCTGGCATGCATCTCGATTCCCGGCGTCGTCTTGCCGTTCGAATAGGGCGTGGACCAGCTGTCGCCCGCCGCCAGCGCCGTTTCTCCCACGAACACGACCTGGCCCGCGAACCGCGACACCAGCGAAGGATTCCGGTCCAGTTCCGCGATCGAAACCCGCGGCAGGCCGCCCATTGCGACCGGCGGGTAACGCACCCGCAGCGTGCGCCCGTCCACCGTAAAATCGCGCAGCTTCGAAGGGATGGTCACCGCGCCCACCTGCAAATCCTGCGGCGATTCCAGAATCTGCGCGCGCTGCACGGCGCGGAACGCATCGAGCGCCAGCGACCAGCGCCGGTCGTGCCCGCCTACTTTCATCAGCGGCACTTCGCGGCTGACCGAGTCGTAATCGTCGAAGCTGGCCTGCACGTGTCCGGTGGCAAACGCGTATTTCCGGAATCGCGGAATCGGATCGTTCCAGGTATTGTTCTCGAGCAGATACGACGCGAGCACCAGGTTCCGCGTGCCGGCAAACGCGGCTTCCAGACGCGCGTCGATCTCCTCGGTGGAAGGCTCGGCGAGAATCACGTCCACCGCAACCGCCGCCGGATGCGCCGGCTGAATCTTCGCGATGCCGTCCGCCAGAGCGCTGCGAATCCCCGCATTACCGCCGTAACGGCGCAGCGTTTCCTCGTCGATGGCCAGAATTACCGAGCCCGGTTTCCACGGCGCAGGCTGAATCAGCCGGAACAGAAAGTCGTAAGCGTAGTTATCGAACTGGTGGCCGAGGGCCGTGGAACTCAGGGTAAGCGCCAGCAGCGCCGACGCCGGCATCAGAATCGCGAGGACAAGGGAACTGCTACTTCCGCTGCGCCAGCGCACGCTCAATCTCATCGGGATCGGTGGGCAACGCGGCGCTCAGCACCCTCCCGCCTTTCTCCGTTACAAGAACCACGTCTTCGATGCGGATCCCGATGTTCTCCTCCGGGATGTAAATGCCGGGCTCGATGGTGATCACCATGCCGGCCCGCAGCGGCGTCGTGGTGTCGGAGGCATCGTGCACGTCCAGCCCCACGTGGTGCGACAGGCCGTGGACGAAGTACTTGCCCAGTGACGCGCCGTGCAGGTCTTTGCCGTGGTGATCGATGTAGTCGAAAGCGATTTTATACAGGCTGTCCGGCGTCTTTCGGCCCAGGGTCATGCCCGGTTTCACCGCTGCGATGGCGGCTCGCTGCGCGCCCAGCACAATGTCGTAGATCTCCCGCTGCCGCGCCGAAAAATGGCCGTTCACGGGCAGGGTACGCGTGATGTCGCTGGCGTAGTCCGCGCATTCGGCGGCCACGTCCATCACCGCCACTTCGCCGGAATCCATGCGGCGTGAGTTGCGCGAATAGTGCAGCGTGGTGGAGTTCGGGCCGGAACCGACAATCGGGGCGTAGGCCCCGCGGCGGCAGCCTTCCATCATGTAGGTGCCGGCCATTACGGCGGCGATTTCGTACTCGTACTCGCCGGGCCGAATCATCTTCCAGGCCGCGCGGTGGGCCTCCACGGAAACGTCCGTGGCGTGCTGAATGGCGCTGATCTCGGCCTCCGATTTCTCCATGCGGAGTCGTGCCAGCGGGCCCGCCGCGTCCAGCACGCCCCGCAGCGGCGCCAGGCGTTCCAGCAATGACTTATCGACTGGCAACCCGTAGGTGGCCGGATAGAGGTCGAGCAGCGCGCGCAACTCGCTCTCAAAGCGTTCCGCCGGCATCACGGTGCGGAAGCCGGTAACCTCCGCGGCATTCGTGTCCGAAGGGCCGAGTTTGCGTCCGGTCCACTTCTCCTGCGCCGGCACGCGTTGCGGCAGGAACAGAATTTCACGGGGGACGCGGGACCGCTCCTGCAGACCGGGTTCGTCTTTATCGGGCTCGGGCGTGATTACCAGAATCGCGCCGGGCTCCGACCAGCCTGTCAGATAGAGGAAATTGGTTTCCTGATAGAAACCGTAGTGCAGGTCTTCGCTTTCCTTCGCCCCGAACAGCACCAGGATGCCGCCCGTGTTCGCTTTTCGCCACTTCCCGCGGCGTTCGGCAAACTCCGGAGACACGGCCGCGCCGAGTTGCGAAGCAAGCTGTAAAACGACAAAGAAGAGTGGCAGGTGGCGTCGCAACCCTTGATTGTACAGCGCGTTACGGGAAGACTGGAAACCGTCTCAGCCGCGTTTGGCCAGGTCCGCCTGCATCGCTTCGCGAAGCAGATCGTTCAGCCGCGTTTGATAGCCTTTGCCCTGCTGACGGAGCCAGAGAGCGATATCCGTATCCAGACGGACCGTGAGCAGCTGCTTTTCGGAGCGATAAAACGGATTCCGCACCGCCTTCGCCCAAAATTCCTCCGTCAAAGGCGGGACATCGGAAAAATCGATCTCGGCATCGGGCCGCGCCGCCGCTTTGGCCAGAATTCGCCTGCGGTCGTCGGTGAGGGGGCTTTCAGCCGGCGTTCTGCGAAGCAATCTGCTCATAGCGCTCCCGTTCTTCCCGCGTGGCGCGCCGCGCGGCGAGCAACTGAATCGTCTCGCCGTCTTCCCGCACGGCGTGCTCCAGCACCACGGCAATCCCGCCCGCCATGCCGATCGCCTGCCTGTGTCCGCTCTCCTCGTTGTGCGAGAACAGCGCGCGCGGATCCCCGAACACGTGCATCGCATCGTCGAAACCGATGCGGTGCCTGCGCTGGCTGTTCCGGGCTCTCACGATGTCCCACTCGAACCGAAGCATGGCTGCCCAGTCATGATAACCCTCCCGCGCCTGTGTAAACTACAGTCCGGTGGAACGATCCCCGGCGGCCGGGCGTAAGTTTCGCGGCGGCACACGCCATGCGACGGCACAGTACACTAACTTTAGATGCGCAGCGAATGGGTGGAAAACCGTAAGTCCGATCCGATCAGGACTCAGATGCACTATGCCCGCAAGGGCCTGATCACGGGCGAAATGGAATTCGTGGCCCGGATCGAGAAGATCTCGCCGGAGGTCGTCCGGGACGAAGTGGCGCGCGGGCGCATGATTATCCCCGCCAACATCAACCATCTGAATCTGGAACCGATGGCCATCGGCGTGGCGTCGAAGTGCAAAATCAACGCCAACATCGGCAACTCCGCCACCACTTCGAACATCGCGGAAGAACTCGACAAACTCCAGTACGCGGTGAAGTTCGGCGCCGATACCGTGATGGACCTCTCCACCGGCGGCGACATCCCGGAGATCCGCAAGGCGATCATCGCGAACTCTCCCGTGCCCATCGGCACGGTGCCGATTTACGAAGCTCTGAACCGCGTGCGCCGCGTGGAAGACCTGAACATCCACGTGCTGCTGGAAGTGATCGAAGAGCAGGCGCAGCAGGGCGTGGACTACATGACCATCCACGCGGGCGTGCTGGTGCAGTATGTGCCGCTCGCTTCGAAGCGCATCACGGGCATCGTCAGCCGCGGCGGGGCGATTCTCGCCGAGTGGATGGTCAAGAACCACCGCCAGAACCTTCTTTACGAGCACTTCGACGAAATCTGCAAAATCTTCCAGAAGTACGACGTCAGCTTCTCCCTGGGCGACGGTCTCCGGCCCGGCTGCATTGCCGATGCCAGCGACGCCGCGCAGTTCGCGGAACTGAAAACGCTCGGCGAACTGACGAAGAAGGCCTGGGATTACGATGTCCAGGTCATGATCGAAGGCCCGGGTCACATCCCCCTCGATCAGATCGAAATGCAGGTCGTGAAAGAGCGCGAACTCTGCCATGAGGCGCCGTTCTACACGCTCGGGCCGCTGGTGACCGATATCGCGCCCGGTTATGACCACATCACGTCCGCCATCGGCGCGGCGATCATCGGCTGGCACGGCGCGTCCATGCTTTGTTATGTGACGCCCAAGGAACACCTCGGCCTGCCGAACCGCGAGGATGTGAAACAGGGCATCATCGCTTATAAGATCGCGGCGCACGCCGCCGATCTGGCGCGTCACCGCCCCGGCGCGCGGGATCGCGACGACGCGCTCTCCCGCGCCCGCTACAGCTTCGACTGGAACCGCCAGTTCGAACTCTCGCTCGACCCGGAAACCGCGCGCTCCATGCACGACGAAACGCTGCCTGAAGAGGGTTTCAAGGACGCGGCCTTCTGTTCCATGTGCGGCCCGAAATTCTGCTCCATGAACCACTCCGCCAAGGTGGAGAGCTTCACTGCCGAACAGGCCGACGAAGTGCTTCACCAGATCTCCGGCGCCGATTAACGCTCGCCCTGATATCATCGCTTTCACTGTGATGAAGCGATTTGTCGTGTCCCTCCTGTTCAGTTGCGCGGTCCTGTCCGCCCAGCCGTTAAAAGATACCGAGCCGTTCCCCCTCTGGAAGGGGCAGGCTCCCGGCGCGCAGGGCACCGAGGACCGCGATATTCCCACGCTCACCGCGTACCTGCCGCGCGCCGCGACCCCCGGCATGACGGCCGTGATCGTCTGCCCCGGTGGCGGCTACGGCGCTCTCGCCATGAACCATGAAGGCCGGCAGGTGGCGAACTACCTGAACTCGCTCGGAATCGTCGCGTTCGTCCTGAAATACCGCCTCGGACCCCGCTATCACCACCCCATCGAAATCGGCGACGCCCAGCGCGCCCTCCGCACCGTTCGTTCGCACGCCGCCGAGTGGCGGATCGCGCCGGACCGCATCGGCATCATGGGCTTCTCGGCGGGCGGGCACCTCGCCTCCACCGCCTCCACCCATTTCGAGGCCGGCAAAGCCGACGCGCCCGACGCCATCGACCGCGTGAGCAGCCGCCCCGACTTCGCCATCCTCGGCTATCCCGTCATCTCCCTCGTGGAGCCATGGACCCACCAGGGCTCGAAGAAGAACCTGCTCGGCGACAATCCCGATCCCGCGCTGGCGAAGAGCCTTTCCGGTGAGAACGCCGTCACCGCGCAGACCCCGCCCACGTTCATCTTCCACACCAACGGCGACACCGGCGTGCCCGCGGAAAACAGCATTGCTTACTTTCTCGCCCTGCGTAAAGCCGGCGTGGTCGCCGAGATGCACATCTTCCAGCGCGGCCCGCACGGCGTCGGCCTCGGCATGGACGATTTCGCGCTCGCCCAATGGCCCGGCCTGATGGTGAACTGGCTGCGTGTGAATAACCTGCTGAAGTAACCTGATAATTCATGCCAGCATTGCTCGAAGGAAAAACGGCGGTCATTTCCGGTATCGCCAATAAGTGGAGCCTCGCTTACGGAATCGCGGAGTCGTTCGCGCGCGAAGGCGCTTCCCTGGTGCTCACGTACGTGAATGAAAAGCAGCGCGACACCATCGAATCCATCGTGGGCAACATGCCCGTGGCGAAGATGCTGCCCTGTGACGTCACGAAGGACGAAGAAGTGGCCGCGCTCGAAGGCAGCCTGCGCGAGTTGGGCAAGCCGATCGACGCGCTGGTGCACAGTCTGGCTTTCGCCAACCGCGAAGACCTGGGCCGTCCCTTCGTCGAAACGCAGCGGGATGGTTTCCTGCTGGCCCAGAACGTGAGCGCCTACTCGCTGGTCGCCATGTCCCGCGCCATTGCGCCGCTGATGACGAACGGCGGCTCCATCACGACCCTCACGTATCTCGGCGCCGTGCGCGTGCGCCCGAACTACAACGTGATGGGCGTGGCGAAGGCGGCCCTCGAAGCGTCCATGCGGTATCTGGCCAATGACCTCGGCCCGCGGAAAATCCGCGTGAACGCGATCTCCGCCGGCGCCGTGAAGACCGCGTCCGCCCGGGCCGTGAAAGACCTCTCGGTGATGCTCGACGCGACGAAAGAGATGTCGCCCCTGCGCCACGTCACCGAAGCCGGCGAAGTCGGCGACACCGCCGCGTTCCTCGCGAGCGACCTGAGCCGCGGCATTACCGGCAACGTGATCTACGTCGATTCCGGCATGCAGTTGCTTTAGGTTAGGGCTTCAGGCCCGCCAGCGCACGCCGAGATTCAGCTCCTTGCGGCAGTATTGCAGGCTCTGTTCCATGTGCGCCATCTGCTGGATCTTCAGCGCGTCCATATATTTGTCCCGCACCTCCGGCAGATCGGCCATCAGGTGCGGTTTGTTCCACGGCCGTCCGCGCTTCGCCAATGCCTCGAAGCGCGCCAGATCGCGGGATCGCGCGCCCGGAAACCACTTCGTCCAGAACTCGTCCGAATAGACCGGCAGCACCACCGGCGGACGCGCCGTGATCGGCTTGCAGTAGATATGCACCTGCGGCGCCATGATCTCCGCCGCCCGCGCCACCAGCGCTTTGAAGTCCACGGTTCCTTCGCCCAAAGGCACCCACTGCACCGCGATTCCCTCGGGCAGTTCGTACACCACCGAATCGCGCAGATGGAAGCTCAGAGCCACCGGCCCCAGTTCCTCAATGGTGGTGAGCGGGTGTTCCGCCACGAACACCGGATTGCCGGTGTCGAGATACGACCCCACGAAGTCCGTCCCCGCCGCTTCAATCAGTTGCCGCGTTCGCCACGCCTGAATATCTTTGTGATTCTCGATGCCGATCTTCAGCCCGGCGTCCAGCACCTGCTGCCGCACGGCGCGCAGAATTTTTACCCCGGTTTCGACATGCTGCTCCACCGGCCCTTCCGGCATGCTGTAGCGGTCGCTCGCCAGCAACGCGCGCAGCATGGTCGCGCCCATCCCCTTCGCGCGCTCGATATTCTGCCGCAGCGTGGCGATGGATTGCGGAGCGCCCTCCGGCGTCTTCGGCAGCAGGGCGCTGCCGCCGGTTTCGAGATGCAGCCCGGCGTCCTTCGTCCACGCCCGGACTTCCGCCCAATGCGCCGGCTTCATCACGCCGGCGTCAAGCGAGTCCTGCAGGAAGATCGCGTCCAGCTTTTCTTTCGTGCAGTAATCGATCAGTTGCCGGTCGTTCCAGTTCCAGAACCGGAGGCAATAGGTATTGATGCCGAGCCGCCACTGCCGCGGCGCGGCGGTCAACGGCGATTGCAGCGCGAACGAGGCCGCAAGGCCGAGGGACGATCGGAGGATCTCGCGGCGAGTGGGCATGGCAACTAATCCGGCAATGCGAACGCATACAGCGCATTCGCCGTCGAGATAGCCACGTACTGCTTGCCATCCACCGAGTAGCTCATCGGCGACGAAGGGATGGTCCCGCCCGCTCCGAAGCGCCACAGCGCCTTCCCGGTCTTCGCGTCGAGCGCCATGAAGTTGCCCTCCGCCGAAGCCGCGAACACCAGGCCGCCGGCCGTCGCCATCAGACCCGGCGCCAGACCGTTCTGCGTCAGTTCGAACTTCCACACCGGCTTGCCGGTCTCGGGATCGAACGCCATCACGCCCTGGGAAGGCGGCGCCTGACCGTCAGCCGGCGGCGGACCGAAACCGCCCCCCGTGCCGCGTCCCTGAAACTGCTTGCCCGGCTCGTACGGCGCGGGTCCGATGGAATACCGACCCGGCCCGTCGTAATACATGAAATACATCCAGCCCGTCTGCGGACTGTACGACGGCGCCTGGAAGTTCGATCCGCCGCCCAGCGAAGGATACACGGTGGTCCCCTCCGGATTCGCGCGCCAGTTCTCCGTCGTGATCGGCCTGCCGTTCTCGTCGAAGCCCTTCACCCAGGAGGCCCGAACGAACGGCGAACCGGCCAGAAACTTGCCCGTTACGCGGTCCAGAACGTAGAAGATCCCGTTGCGATTCGCCTGCATCAGCAGCTTGCGGTTCTGCCCGTGCCACATGCGGTCCACCAGCACCACGTCTTCCGTCGCGTCCCAGTCGTGCGTATCGTTCGGCGTGAACTGGTAATGCCACTTCAGCTTGCCCGTATCGGGATCGAGCGCGACCACCGAACAGCTATACAGGTTGTCGCCCTTGCGCACATCGCCGTTGATATCCGGACCCGGGTTGCCGATGGTCCAGTACAGCGTATTCAGTTCCGGATCGTAACTGCCCGTCAGCCAGGTCGGCGAAGCGCCGTGCTCCCAACTGTCGCCCGCCCAGGTCTCATGCCCCGGCTCGCCCGGCTTGGGAATCGTATTCCAGCGCCACAGCCGCTTGCCGGTCGCGGGGTCGTAGGCGTCGATCCAGGCCGGAATCCCGAACTCTCCGCCCGTAATGCCGGTGATGATCTTGTCCTTCACCACCAGCGGCGGCGAGGTAATGCTGTAGCCCAGCATCGTATCCGCCAGTTGCACTTCCCACAGGAAAGCCCCGGTGCGCGCGTCCAGCGCCACCAGTGCGGCGTCCAGCGTGCCGAAGAACAGGCGGTTACCGAAGACCGTCACGCCGCGATTGATGCGGTTGATCTCGTACTGGTTGACCACCTTCTGCTTGCGGTCATAACGCCACAACTGCCGGCCCGTGCGTGCGTCGAGCGCCAGCACCTGCGCGCTGGTTCCCACCGGCCCGGTGGTGTACATGATGCCGTCCACCACCGTGGGAATCGATTCCACGATGCCATCGCCGGGCAGTTGCATGGCCCACTTGGCCTGCAGGTTTTTCACGTTCCCGGTGTTGATCTGGTTCAGCGCCGAGTAGTGCCGCCCGGCCAGGTCGCCCCAGTACGTCAGGTAGTTCTGCGGCTCTTTCGCCGCATCGCGAATGCGCTCCCAGCTGAGCCCGCCGCCCGCCGCCAGCTTCGCCGGATCCGATCCGTCGAGCGATTTCAGATACGCCACCACATTCTGCATCTCCGCGCCGGTGAGCCGCTTCGCGTAGTCGTCCGGCATCAGCGATTTCGCTTCCACCTTCAGATCCGCCAACTGGCTTTTCTCGAACGAGTGATACTTGCCGGTTGTATCGATCATTTGCACGGAGAACGCGTCCTGCGCCTTCTGCACGCCGCGATACTCGTGGCCTTCCTTCGTCTTCGCCGTCACCGTGGTCGGCCGTCCCGCGCCGCCCCGGCCGCGTCCGCGCCCGCCGCCACCGCCAGCCGGCTGGTTCGGGTTCGCGATCTTCGCCTGCAACTGCGCGGCGCCCGTGCGTCCCGCGGCGGAGAGGTCCGGACCCACGGAAGCGCCCGCGCCGCCCACCATATGACAGCTCAGGCAGCCGCCCTTGCCTTCGAACACGGCTTTGCCCGCCACTGCGTCGCCCGTCACGTTCTCATTGCCAACCGGCGCCGGCGCGGCCGTTCCGCCCAGGCTCCGGATATAAGAAATAATCTGCCACGTCTGATCCGTCGTGAACGTGGAAAACGCCGGCATCTGTGTGCCCCGGATGCCGCTGCGGATATTGATGAAGATCTCGCCATCGGCACTGCCGCGCGAAAACGTTCCGCTTACCAGCGACGGACCGCGATCGCCGCGCAGGTCTGCCCCGTGGCACGCCACGCAAGCCTGGTTATAAAGCGTTTTCCCGGCCGCGATCGCCTGTGCGTTACCGGTGAAAGGGTTTCTCTGCGCTTCGGCCCGGTCGCTCTGGCCAAAACAGACCACACTCGTGAAAAGAACTGCCAGTAAGAGCTTCATGTCGTTTCGTTATTTCTTCACAACTCGCTATTTCTTCAAAAAAAGAAGCGGCGCGAAGTCCGCCAGACTCATCCGCCAGACCGGCCAGGTGTGCGCGCCGGAATAAGTCTTGAAGGAAGCGTGGATCCCGCTCTTCTCCAGCCCTTCCTCCCAGGTCTTAATGCGCGGATACTGCACCGTTGTGTCGGTATCTCCGCAGGCGATCCAGACCGTGCCCACCTTCGCGTTAAAGGCCTTCGGATCCGCCACCACGGCTTTGAACTTCGTATCGAAATCGCGGGGCAGACCCGGGCTGAAAATCCCCAGCGCGCTGAACAGTTCCGGATGGCTGAAGCCGGTATAGATGGTGTGTCCGCCGCCCATCGAAAGGCCCGCCAGTGCCCGATTGCGGGATCCCGCGGCAATCCGGTACTTCCCTTCCACGGTGGGAATCACTTCCTTCACCAGATACTGTTCAAACAGTTCGTTGTTGTTCACCGGACCGCCGCGCCCCGCGTTGAACGGCACGGCATGACCCGCCGGCATCACGACGATCATCGGCGTGGCTTTCTTATCCGCGATCAGATTGTCCAGAATCAGATTCGCGTGTCCCGCCGCCGTCCAGGATTCCGGCACATCGCCGCTGCCATGCACCAGGTAGAGCACCGGGAACTTCGCCGACGACTTCTCGTACCCCGGCGGCAGATAGATGACAATCCTCTCCGTGCGCCCCAGAACCGCGGATTTCTGCCATTCCGTGAGCACCGTTCCATGCGGCACATCGCGCAGTTCCCACGCGGCCGGGCTCGCCGCCGGCACTTCCACCAGACTGGCCGACGTCCTTTGCCGCTGCTTGATCACCGGATTGATCGGGTCCGCCACCGCCAGGCCGTCGAGAATGAACCAGTAGAGGTGTCCGTTCGGTTCCAGGGGCGCCGTGGTGATGCTCCAGAGACCGTCGGCAGCTTTTGTCATCGGCACGGGTTTGCCCACCGGCATCCAGTCGCCGTACAGGGCGACTTCCCCGGCCTTCGGTGCGCGCACCCGGAACGTCACAGTCCGGTCGGCATGCACCTCCGGCGACTCGGTGCCGTCAGGCGCCGGCGCCTGCGCAAACGAGGAAAATGCCAGCCCCAGGGCCAGCGAAGCAGTTGCGAACAGGGAACTTTTCATGCGGAATACTCGTTCATGGAGTATATCGAAGGGATCGGTCCATCCCTGCTTTTCGGACGGCGCGGTCCGCCGCGAGTCGCTTAACGCTCCGTCCGGATTGCATCGAAAAGCCCACACCGCGCGTCTACGTATAATGAAAGGCTGAGGTTCCCGATTGCACGTCAGTAAGATTCTTCGTCTTTTCGCGCACGTCCAGATGCTTCCCATCCTCGAAAGCGGCGAGGAGACCCTCGTCGGCGGCCAGGCTG
Organism: uncultured Acidobacteriia bacterium; assembly: GCA_903851195.1. Classification (GTDB taxonomy): domain Bacteria; phylum Acidobacteriota; class Terriglobia; order Bryobacterales; family Bryobacteraceae; genus BOG-234. The sequence goes on along the minus strand of CAINNJ010000052.1, from coordinate 37,931 downwards.
TCATGGAGGGCGTCATGATGCGGGCTCCCCACAGCTACTGCGTCGCGGTTCGCAAGCCGGATGGCGAAGTGGTGATGGAAGAGATGCCCGTCACCCGGCCGTCGGAGAAGCACGCGTACTTCAAATGGCCCGTGATTCGGGGCCTGGGCGTCCTCGGCCAGTCGATGATGCTGGGCATGAAGGCGCTGCAGTTCTCCGCCAATGCCGCGCTCGACGATGGTTCCGAAGCGGAAGCCAAACCGGTCTCGCAGTGGATGATGGTCGCCCAGGCGATCTTCTCCGTCCTCTTCTTCATCGTGCTCTACAAACTGGTGCCCCTGAAGCTGACCGACATGCTGGCGAACGCGCTGCCGGTCCTCAAGAATCAGATTCTCTTCAACGCCGTGGATGGCATCATCCGCCTCAGTCTGTTTATCGGCTTCCTCACGCTGCTTTCCCGCACCAAGGACATCAAGCGGGTTTTCGAATATCACGGCGCGGAACACAAGGTGGTGTTCAATTTCGAATCCGGCCAGGAAGTCAACATCGCGAACGCGCAGAAGTTCGTCACCTTCCACCCCCGCTGCGGCACCAGTTTCATGTTCGTGATCATGCTGATCTCCATGGTCTTCTACATGTTCATTCCGGTGCAGACCTTCGCGGCCAAACTCGCGATCCGCATTATCTTCCTGCCGCTGATCGCGGGCGTGAGTTACGAACTGATCCGCTTCGCCGCCAAACGGCAGGGCTCTTTCCTGAACCTGCTCACCGCGCCCGGCCTCTGGACGCAGCGCATTACCACCCAGCCGCCTTCCGACGAAGAAGTGGATATCGCCGTTCAGGCCCTCAAAGGCGCCATGGCGCTCGAAAGCAAACAGGGCGGGGAACTGGTGATCGCATGAGCCTCGCGCAATACGGACAGAAACTCGAACAGATCGAGAAGCATTTCCAGGAACTCACGGATCAGATGGCGGATCCGGCCATCATCAGCGATGGTGAGCAGTACCGCAAAGTGACGAAGGCGCAGAGCGACCTCTCCGATATCGTCAGCAAGTACCGCGAATACAAACAGCACGCCGGCCAGATCGAGCAGGCAAAAAGCATGCTGACCGACCCCGATCCCGATCTCCGCGAAATGGCGCAGATGGAGATCGAAAGCGTCGAGCCCGCACTGGCCCGCACCGAGGAAGAGCTGAAGGTTCTTCTGCTTCCGAAAGACCCGAACGACGAGAAAGACGTCGTTCTCGAAATCCGCGCCGGCGCGGGTGGCGACGAAGCCACGCTGTTCGCTTACGAAGTCTTCCGCATGTACACGCGCTACGCGGAAAACCAGCGCTGGAAGGTGGAAATCACGTCGTCCAGCGAATCGGCCGTCGGCGGTCTGAAAGAAGTCATCGCGCTGATCAGCGGCAATCGCGTTTACAGCCGTCTCAAGTATGAAAGCGGCGTGCACCGCGTGCAGCGCGTGCCGGCGACCGAGCAACAGGGGCGCGTCCATACTTCGGCCATTACGGTCGCCGTACTGCCGGAAGCCGACGACGTGGAAATCAGGATCGAAGAAAAAGACCTCCGGATCGACACCTTCTGCTCCTCCGGACCCGGCGGCCAGTCGGTCAACACCACGTACTCCGCCGTCCGCATGACGCACCTGCCGACCGGTGTCATCGTTTCCTGCCAGGACGAAAAATCGCAGATCAAAAACCGCGCCAAAGCCCTCCGCGTCATGCGTTCCCGACTGTATGAACTGGAACTCGAGAAGCAGCAGGCGGCCATCGGCGCGGAACGCCGCAGCATGGTGGGCTCGGGCGATCGCAGCGAAAAGATCCGCACCTACAACTTCCCGCAGAACCGCCTGACCGACCACCGTATCGGCCTCACCCTCCACCAGCTTGATCTGGTGATGGAAGGCCGCATCGATGCCATTGTGGACGCGCTGACCTCGCATTACCAGGCCGAGAAACTGGAGCAGGAAGGCTCCGAGGGCAAGGCGGCCTAGCTTACGACACTCCGGACCGCCATCGCCCAGGGCACGGAGTTGCTGCGCGGCGCGGACGTTCCGGAGCCTCGGCTTACCGCCGAGGTGCTTCTGGCGCACGCCATGCGCTGCGAGCGCGTCTACTTTTTCGCGCATCCCGAGCAGCACCTGCGGGAAGTCGAGTGGATCCACTACGGCCGCTATCTGCATGAACGTATGCAGGGCAAGCCCACCCAGTACGTCACGAAGAAACAGGAGTTTTACGGCCGTCCCTTCCGCGTCTCGCCTGCCGTGCTGATTCCGCGCCCGGAGACGGAACTGCTGGTCGAAACCGTTCTGAAAATGCGGCCCGGGGCTGCCGCGATTGTCGACATCGGCACGGGTTCCGGGGCGATCGCGATCACCCTCGCGCTCGAAGCCCCGCAAGCCTCCTGCACGGCCACGGACCTTTCGGCCGAAGCCCTTGCCGCGGCGCGAGCCAACGCGTCCGCCCTGAACGCTCCCGTTCGTTTTCTGCAGGCCGACCTGCTCTCCGCCTTCGCGGACTCGTCGTTCGACGTCGTCGTAAGCAATCCGCCCTACGTGCCCGCTGCCGACAAAGAGTCGATGCAGCGCGAGGTGCGCGACTGGGAACCGCATCTCGCGCTCTTCGCCGGCCATTCCGGCCTGGCCGTCTACGAACGTCTGATTCCCGAAGCGCTCCGCGTCCTGCGGCCCGGCGGCCTGCTCGCTCTCGAAATCGGCTTCGGCCAGGCCGACGCCGTGTCCGCCCTCCTGAGCGGCGGGCGAAACGTTCAGCTATTCCCGGACCTCGCGGGAATCCCCCGCGTGATAGCCTGCGAAAAGCCGTGAGCCGCACCGTCTTTCACGTCGATATGGACGCGTTCTTCGTGTCGGTGGAAGAACTCTACGATCCGAATCTGCGCGGCAAGCCGGTTGTGGTGGGTGGCAAAAGTAATGAGCGGGGCGTCGTCTCCGCCGCCTCTTACGAAGCGCGCAAATTCGGCGTGCATTCCGCCATGCCGCTGCGCACCGCCTACCAGCACTGTCCGCAGGCCATCTTCGTCGAAGGCCACCCGGAGCGCTATCGCGAATACTCCGGCCGCGTCTTTGAAGTGCTGAATCGCTTCTCGCCTCTGGTCCAGATGGCTTCTATCGACGAAGCGTATCTGGATATGACCGGTACGGAACGCCTGTTGGGCCCTCCGCTCCGCGCCGCCCACCTGCTCCACGAAGGCGTGAAACAGGCCACGGATCTCAACTGCTCCATCGGCATCGCCACCTCGCGTCTCGTCGCGAAGATCGCCTCCGATCAGGCCAAGCGCAACGGCATTCTCCACGTGCTGCCCGGCCGGGAAGCGCGCTATCTGGCGCCTCTCGAAGTCCGCAAGATTCCCGGCGTCGGCAAAGTGATGGAGAAAAACCTGCACTCCATCGGGATCCGGCGAATCGGCGACCTCGCTATCCTCGATGAGAAGACGCTGACTTCACGCTTCGGCAAGTGGGGACTCGCTCTCGCCGGAAAGTCGCACGGGCTCGACGCCGGCGGCTGGTTCGATTCCGAAATCGGCGAACGCGGCGACCCGAAGTCCATCAGCCACGAACACACCTTTCACGAAGACACCCGCGACCCCGAGCGTCTCGAAGCCACCCTGACGCACCTCGCCGAAAAAGTGGCCCGCCGTCTGCGCGAGCACAATCTTCACACCCGAACCATTCAGCTCAAACTGCGCTACTCGGATTTCACCACCATCACCCGCGCTCGCTCCCTCGCCGCGCCCACCCAACTCGATATACACCTGATCGAAGAATCGCGCCGCTTACTTCACGAGAACTGGGACCGATCCCAGACGATCCGGCTTATCGGTATTCATACATCCGGTTTCGAACATGTTACAGGGCAGCTGGATTTACTCGATAGCGGGCGCAGCGAAAAATGGCGGCAGGCGCTGGAAGCCGCTGATAAGCTGCGGGATAAGTACGGTGAATCGGCTGTCGCGCTCGGTTCCGGTCTGCGCGGCAAGTTTCGTGAACGTGTACAGGAGAACCCCGCCGCCCTGCCTGGCAAAGAGCCGCGCAAACAATCGCCAGGCGATTAACCGAATCACGCGGCGAAACGGACGCATCGAAGCAATTAAGGTTGCAACGAACGATGCGGCAGGCTAAGTATTCCCTTTTATTGTGTCTGATTTCTCTCACTCTGTTGTTTTCCGGCTGCGGCCAGACTGTAAAAGCCGATAAGGCCCAGGCTCCTCCGCCAACATTAGTTTCCGTGCTCGAAGTAACTCCCGCGAACGCGCCGATTTACGCCGAATACTCTTCCCAGACCTTCGCGCGGGACTTAGTCGAGGTGCGGGGCCGCGTCGATGGCTTTATTCAGAAGCGGCTTTTCTCCGTGGGTTCGGACGTCCAGGCGGGCCAGATCCTCTATGAGCTCGATAAGCGACCTTATGAGGCCGAAGTCGGCAAAGCCCGGGGCGATGTGGCCCAGTCGCAGGCGAATCTCGAATTCGCGAAAAACCAGGTCGGGCTGATTCAGGCGCAGGCCGATCTCGCCCAGGCTGAGGCCAATCTCGCCAAAGCCCGCCAGGATGTGGCGCGCCTCGAACCTCTTGCCAAAGAAGAAGCAGCGCCGAAACAGGATCTCGACAACGCGCGGGCAGCGCTGCAGGCGAACGAGGCCATGGTGGCCGCACGGCGTGCCAACGTGCAGCAGAACCGCCTTTCCACCACCGCGCAGATCGATACCGCCGGTGCCCAGGTGGATTCCAATAAAGCCCTGCTTCGCAATGCCGAACTGAACCTGGAGTACGCCGAGATCCGCGCTCCCATTGCGGGACGCATCGGCGATTCGCTCATTCCCGTCGGCGGCCTGGTTTCGAAGACCTCCGCCATCCCTCTCACCACCATCGTTCCGCTGGATCCCATCTGGGTCCGCTTCAAAGTAAGTGAACGCGAGTATCTCACTTACCAGAACCGCAAAGACCGGCCGGCGCCTTCCTCGTTCGCACTGGAAATGTTACTGGCGGATGGAACGCGGCACCCGTATATCGGACACATTCAGAACTCCACCAATCAGGTGGATTCGAAAACCGGCACGCTCGAGTTACAGGCGACCTTCCCCAATCCGAAGCATGAAATCCTGCCCGGCCAGTTCGGGCGCGTGCGTTTCAAACTTGAAGAGCGCAAGGGCGCACTCATGGTTCCGCAGCGTGCCGTGCAGGAACTGCAGGGCTTGCAGTCGGTCTTCCTGGTCAGCGCGGACAACAAAATCCTGGTCCGCAGCGTGATCCCCGGCGACCGCGTCGGGGACCTCTGGATCATCAATCAGGGCCTGAACCCCGGCGACCGCGTGGTGGTGGAAGGCACGCTGAAAATACGTCCCGGCATGACGGTCAATCCGCAGCCCTACAAAGCGCCGGCGCCGAAGAAATAAGCGCAGACGAGAAGGCCAAACATGGCAAAATTCTTTATTAATCGTCCTATTTTCGCCCTCGTGATCGCGATCGTTATCGTGATCATCGGCGCCGTGGCCATTCCCACTCTGCCGGTCGCCAGTTATCCCGAAGTGGTTCCGCCCGTGGTGCAGGTCACCGCGCAATATCGCGGCGGTAACTCGCAGGATCTGGAAAAAACCGTAGCCCAGCCCATAGAACAACAGTTAGTCGGCCTCGACGGAATGCTGTACTTCTTTTCGCGCAGTTCGAACGATGGCGTGCTCACTATCGACGTCACTTACGAACTCGGCACCGATATCGATCTGGCCACCGTTAAAACGCAGAACAAAGTCAATCTCGCCCTGCCCATCCTGCCGCCCGAAGTGCAGCGCCAGGGCGTCACGGTAAAGAAAGTCTCGTCCGCGTTCCTGATGGCAGTCAGCGTCACTTCCGATCAGGGCGCTTACGACGATCTCTTTCTGAATAACTACGCCACCATCAACTTACTCGACCGTATCGGCAGCATCCCTGGCGTGGGTGACGCGCGCCTCGCCGCCAGCCAGAGTTACGGCATGCGTATCTGGGCCAACCCGGATAAGATGGCGAAACTCGGGCTCACCGCCACCGACATCTCCAACGCCATTCAGGCGCAGAACCGGCAGAATCCCGCGGGCGCCATCGGCCAGCCGCCCGTGCCCAACGGAACGGACTTCCAGTATCCCGTCAATGCTTCGGGCCGCCTCGTCGATCCCCGGCAGTTTGGCGACATCGTCCTCCGCTCGAATCCGGATGGCTCCCTGCTCCGCCTGCATGACGTGGCGGATACAGCCCTTGGCGCGCAGGATTACAAGACTTACAGCCGCACCTCCGGCAAGCCCTCGTCGATCATCATCGTGTACCTCTCGCCCGGCGCCAACGCCGTGCAGACCGCCGACAAGGTCACCGCGTTCATGAAGGACGCCGCGAAAACCTTCCCGGAAGGCATCCACTGGGCCGTCCCGTATGATGCGACCCGCTTCGTGCGCGCCGCCATCGCCGACGTGATCCTCACGCTTTTCATCGCCATCGGCCTCGTGATCCTGGTTGTCTTTGTCTTCCTGCAAAGCTGGCGCGCGACGCTGATTCCGCTCTGCACCGTGCCGGTCGCCGTCGTCGGCACCTTCGCGCTCTTCCCGATCCTCGGCTTCTCCATCAATATGACGAGCATGTTCGGCCTCGTCCTCGCCATCGGTATCGTCGTCGACGACGCCATCGTCGTCGTGGAAGCCGTCCAGCACAATCTCGACGAAGGCATGAACCGCCGCGAGGCCACTCTGAAAGCCATGGAAGAGGTGTCCGGTCCGGTGGTCGCGATCGCCGCCATCCTGGCTGCGGTGTTCATTCCCGTGGCCTTTCTCAGCGGCATCAGCGGTCAGATCTACCGGCAGTTCGCGCTCACCATCGCGGCCTCCGTGCTGATCTCGGCCTTCAGCGCGCTCTCGCTCAGCCCCGCCCTTTCGGCCATGCTGCTGCGGCCGAAGACGGATTCCAAAGGACTCCTCGGCCGCGCCTTTGGCGGTTTCAACAAAGGTTTTGAATGGACGAAGAACCGCTATCTCGGCGGAGTCACCGTCCTGATGCGCCGCTCCGTCCTGGCGCTTCTCGGCCTTGTTGTCTTCTTCGGACTGGCAGGCGTGCTCTTCAAACGACTCCCCGCCGGCTTCCTCCCCGATGAAGACCAGGGCGTCTTCTTCGCTGCCGTGCGACTCCCCGACGGCGCCTCGCTCGAACGCACCCGCGCCATCACCGGCCGCGTGGAAAAAATCCTGCAGGACACACCCGGCGTCGCGGACGTAACCGTCTTCGGCGGCTTCGACTTCCTGACCGCCACGAACAACTCCAACGTCGCCACCGTCATCGCGACTCTCAAACCGTGGGATGAGCGCAAATCGGGCGACCTGCAGTTCGCCTCCATCGTGGGCGGCGCGCAGGGCAAGCTCTTCGGCACCATCCCCGAAGCTTTCGTGTTCTGCTTCGGCCTGCCCCCTATCCTCGGCCTCGGCACCTCCGGCGGCTTCGAGTTCATGCTGGAAGATCGCTCCGGCGCCACCGACATTCACCAGTTGGCCGACGTCTCCGATCAGCTGATCGCCGAAACGCAGAAGCACCCGGAATTCGCCCAGGTGGTCAGCATCTTCCGCGATACCGTGCCGCAGTACAACGTGAAGCTCAATACCGATAAAGCGCAAACTCTCGGCATCCCGGTCACGGACGTTTACAACGCACTGCAGACCTTCCTCGGCGGCCTCTATGTGAACGACTTCAACCGCTTCGGCCGCACCTGGCAGGTGCTGCTGCAGGGCCAGCCCGAGTTCCGCGACCGCCCCGACGACATCAACCGCTTCTACGTGCGAACCGGCGGCGGCGACATGGTTCCGCTCAGCACGCTGGTCGACATCACGCCCATCACGGGCCCGGAAGTGGTCTATCACTACAACCGCTTCCGCACCGCGAAACTGATCGGCACCGCCGGTCCCGGCTTCAGTTCCGGCCAGGCCGCCAATGCAATGGAAGAAGTCGCGAAGAAGATCATGCCGAACGGCTTCAGCTATGAATGGACGGGAACCGTCTTCCAGCAGAAACAGGCCGAAGGCAAGGAAGGTTTCATCTTCGGCTTTGCCGGCGTGCTGGTCTTCCTCTTCCTCGCCGCGCTTTACGAAAGCTGGAGCATCCCGTTCGCCGTCATTCTCGCCGTTCCCCTCGGCATCTTCGGCGCGCTGACCGGCATCTGGCTGCGGTCGTTCCCTTACGATGTCTACACGCAGATCGGCATCGTGACCCTGATCGGTCTGGCCGCGAAAAACGCCATTCTGATCGTCGAATTCGCCAAGCTGCGCCGCGAAGAAGGCATGGGCATTGAACAGGCGGCCATGGAAGCCGCCAACCTCCGGCTCCGCCCCATTCTGATGACCTCGTTCGCGTTCCTGTTAGGCGTCGCGCCGTTGCTGTTCGCTACCGGCGCCGGAGCCGCGTCGCGCCGCTCGCTCGGCACCGCGGTCTTCAGCGGCATGGTCGCCGCCACCGCGCTCGCCGTGTTCATCGTGCCGGTGCTGTTCGTGGTGATCGACCGCTTCAAAGAGCGCGGCGCGAAGCGTGAACCGGGTGCCCAGCCCGGCGCCTTGCCGACCCCCGCGCCGGCCGGAGGGAATGACTAAATGCAACGCATCGCCTTACTGTCCGCCTCGCTCCTGATCACCGGTTGCGCGGTCGGCCCCAACTACAAACGCCCGGACGTCACGCCGCCCGCGCAGTTCCGCGGAACCACCGAACCGCCGGCGCCCGCATCGCTCGCGGATACGAAATGGTTTGACCTGTTCAAAGACGAGAAACTGACCGCGCTCGTCAACACCGCCCTCGCGCAGAATTACGATCTCCGTATCGCCTCCGCGCGTGTCCTCCAGGCCCGCGCCGAACTCGGCATTACACGTTCCCAATCGCTGCCCACGGTCAACGCCAACGGGCAGTTCAGTGTGACGCGCGGTTCGTCGGTCGGCTCCATCACCTTCATTCCAAAAGGCACCCCGCTCGACGCCGCCTATCACACCGAAGGTTTCAGCCTCGGCTGGGAACTCGACGTCTGGGGGCGCATCCGCCGTCTCACCGAAGCGGCGCGCGCCCAGTATTTCGCCACGGAAGAAGCCCGCCGCGGGGTGATCACCACGCTGGTGAGCGACGTAACTTCCAACTACTTCAACCTGCGTGAAGCGGACCTCGAACTCACCATCGCGAACCAGACCACTGAGATCGCCGCCAACGGCCTGCGCCTCACCACGTTGCGCAAGAACGGCGGCACCTCAACGCTGCTCGACGTGCGCCAGGCCGAGCAGTTCCTCTACACCGCCACGGCGCAGATCGCCGCCGCGCACCGCCAGATCGAACAGAACGAAAACCTTCTCAGTCTGCTGCTCGCGAAGAATCCGCAGGCCATCGACCGCGGCAAAGAGCTGAACGAACTAACCGCGCCACCGGCGATTCCCGCTGGTCTGCCCGCCGACCTTCTGGCGCGCCGCCCCGATATCCGCGCCGCCGAGCAGTCGCTCATCGCCGCCAACGCCAACATCGGCGCCGCGAAAGCGCAGTACTTCCCGCAGATCGAACTCACCGGTCTGCTCGGCGCCCAGAGCCGCGCCCTGACCAGCCTCTTCACCGGCCCCGCGCGGGACTGGAATTTCACGCCCTCGGTCACCCTGCCGCTCTTCAACGCCGGCCGTATCCGCAACGGCGTGCGCCTGACGGAAGCGCAGAAACAGGAAGCTCTCGTCGGCTATGAAAAGTCCATCCAGACGGCTTTCCGCGAAGTCTCGGACGCCCTGGTCAACTACCATCGAATCGCCGAGCAGCGCGCCCAGCAGGAACTCCTCGTCAAAGCCCTGCAGGATTCCGTGCGCCTCTCCAACCTGCGCTACACCGGCGGTCTCGACAGCTATCTGCAGGTGCTCGACGCCGAACGCAACCTCTTCCAGGGCAATCTCGCGCTCGCGCGTCTGAAGCGGGACGAACTCGTCTCCATCGTCAGTCTCTACCGCGCACTGGGAGGCGGCTGGCAGGCGTAAGCCGGCCGCCGCTTGGCAGCTTATCGAATCTCGCCCCGCAGCACTTCCACCGCCTTCTCCACCTGGCGGTCGTGCCCGGTCAGAAAATCCGCCGGACCGTTGTCCACCCACACGTCCGGCGGCACGCCGTAGTTCTCCAGATTCTGGCCCTTCGCCCCGAACACACCGAAGCCGGGCGTCCGCAGAGCCGAGCCGTCCAGCAGCGTGAAAGACCCCGTGCCGATCACCGCGCCCATCGTATTCGTGCCGATTACCTTCCCCAGACCCAACGCGCGGAAGCCCTCCGGAAACATCTCCGCATCGCTCGCCGACCGTTCATTCTGCAGCACCGCCATCGGCCCGAAGAATGCCGACCCCGGCCGGTTCAGCACCACCGAATCGCGCCCCTGATACGACTCATAGCGCGTCCTCTGCGCCAGAATGGCCAGCAGTTCCTGATCGATGCCGCCGCCGCCGTTGAAGCGCTGGTCGATAATCAGCGCCTTCTTGTCCAGGTTCTCCACCAGATCCCTCTGGAACCGCGCCAGCGACGGCGCATCCATCGCGCGGATGTGCAGATAACCGATGTCCCCTTTGGACAGTTCCCGCACGGAAGTCCGCCGCGCGTCCACCCAGCGCTCATACTCCAGATTGCCCTGCGCCACTGCCGTGAGCGGCTGCAGATCCACCGTCCACGCGCCTTCCAGCTTCGGCGCGGAGTTCACCAGAAATTCGAACCGGCTGCCCGGCAGCAGATTGAACAGCCGCCAGTAATTGTCCCCCGCCTTCAGCTCTTTGCCGTTCACCGCGACAATGAAATTGCCCTTCGCGATCTTCACGTACTCGTGGTCCGCCGGCCCCTTCCGGTAGATCCAGCCGACCTTGAAATTTCCAGCGCCGTCCGGTTCCACATCGAAGCCCGGATAATGCGTCTGCGCCACTTCACGGCCCGGTTCCACGTCGCCGCCGCTGATGCCCGTGTGGGACGCATTCAGCTCGCCGATCATCTCCATGATCACGTCGTGCAGTTCTTCCACGTCCGCCACGTGCGGCAGCAGGGATTCGTACTTGTCCTTCGCCATCGACCAGTTCACGCCATGCATCTTCGCGTCGTAGAACCGGTATTTCATCACCCGCCACGCCTCTTCGAAGACCTGCCGGCGCTCATCCGACGCATTGATTTCCATGTGCGCCGTAAAGTTCACGCGCCGCGGAGCAGCGCCTGCCGCCGGCACCGCCGTCGCGGTCAAGGGAGCCGCCGCCCCGCGTCCACCGCCGCGCCCGCCGCCTGCCGCACCACCTGCCGCCGCGCCCGTGTCTCCCGCCGGAGCGGCCGGCACCGCGATCGAATAAATTCCGCGCGCCTGCAGGTAATACAGATTCCGGCTGTCCTTCGACCATTGCGGTTCGCTCTGTCCGCCGAAACCGCCGCCACCCTGCGGCGCGACGGGTGCGGAAGGATCCGGCGCCGCTGCCGTCGAAAGCCGCGTCAGCCGCGTGCCGTCTTCCACAATCGTGTAAATCGCCGGACCGCCGCCCGCGCCCTGCTCACCCCCGCCGATCGACGTAAACGCATACGTGCGGCTGTCCGGAGCCGGCACCACATTCGTCACGGACCCCGCCATCGACGTGAGCTGTTTAATCCGCCGGTCCAGCCCGTCGAACTCGATCTTCACGTCCACCTTCGCCGGTGCGCCCCCCGGCCCGCGGCGCGGCGCGGCTTCGAGTGCCTCCGCCTGCGCTTCCGAGTCCACGCCTTCGTCCGGACCCTTGTCGATCCGCGTCAGCGCCACGCTGTAGAGTTGCAATGTCGTGCGGTTCAGCGCCGCCATGCTCGGCACTCCCACGCCGCCCAGCAGCAGCAGCTTCTTGCCATCGGCCGTCCACTTCGCGCCGCTCGACTGCAGGAAATCGTCCCCGCCGATCATCGTCTCCGCGCCGGTTTCGAGGTGCCGTACATACACGTGCGGACGCGTCAGACGGTCCTGCTTCGTGTAACTGATCCACTTCCCGTCCGGCGAGAACTGCGGCGTCGCCACCGCCCCCACATCGCTTTTCACCATCACGTCCGTCTTACCCGAATCCACATCCACGCGGCGCAACTGATGATCCGAGCCCGACCACAACAGCGTCTTCGAATCCGGCGACCACGTAATCGCGGATTTATCGCAGTCCGCGTCGCTCAGCTTCTTCTGCGTCTTGCCCATCTCATCCGAGAGCCAGACTTCCTGGCGGCCCGTCCGGTCCGAAACAAACGCGATCCACTTCCCGTTCGGCGACCAGCGCGGATCCTGCTCCCGCCAGAACGTCTCCGTCACCCGCTGCACTTCGCCCTTCTCCGTCGCCGCCGTGAAGATCTCGCCGTGCGAAGCCAGCGCGACCCGCTTATTGGAAGGCGACAGATCGAACGCGTCCGCCTCGCCCCGAATGGTGCGCAGCCGCGTCTCGCTTTCCTTCTCGTCGGATTTCACGCTGATGCGGATCTCCGTGCTTTTTCCCGTCGCGGTGTCCAGTTTCCAAAGCCCGAAGTTCTCTTCGTAAACAATGGTGCGCCCGTCCGCCGAAATGCTCGGGAAATACAGATTCCCGCTGGTGTGGTGCGTCACCTGCACCGGCGCGCCGCCCTTCTCGGAGATCTTCCAGATATTGTTCACGCTCTTCATCACTTCGGCGCCGGCGAACTTCACCGTCTTCTCATCCGCCACACGGTCCGCCACGAAATAGATCTCGCCGCGCCCGTACATCGGCCACAGATAATTGCCCTTGTAATCCGCGTCGCCCAGCTTCGTGAACTTCTTCGTCACGTCGGTCGCGCGCACGTCCATCACCCACAGGTCCGCCGCGTAAGCGCCCCGATAATGCTGCCGCGACCATACCGCGGGGTGCCGCGTGAACGCCATCCTCGCGCCGTCCTGCGAGTAGCTCGCGAAGGAGCCCCAGTCCGTGGGCAGGGGCTGTTCCATGCCGCCTTCGAGCGGCACTTCCCAAAGCGTCGCGACACTGGGAAACGCCCCGCGCCCGCGCACGGAATTGAACACGATATTCTTCCCGTCCGGCGTCCACCCGACCACCGTGTCGTTTGCGGTGTGCCACGTCAGCTGCTTCGGCCGGCCGCCCTCCGCCGCCACCACGTACACGTCGTAATTGCCGTCGCGGTTCGACGAGAACGCCAGCCATTTGCCGTCCGGCGAGAAACGCGGATACACGTCGCGCGCCTTATTGTCGGTCAGGCGCTGCGTGGCCGTGCCGTCGTCATTGGCAACCCAGATGTCGCCCAGATAGCTGAACGCTACCTTGCCTTTGCTGTAAGTGGGGTGGCGCAATAACCGTACCTGCGCGTCGGCGAACGCGGGGAGAAGCAGAAGTGCGGCGATAAGAAAAATCCGGTGAAGCATGCGGCCTCCTGAGGGCGGGAATTGAATGACACGATCTTAGCGCGCAAACACCGCTTGACACCGGCGCCGCGCGATGTTAATTTTTACGCATGGTGTTGAATTCTGCGCAGCTCGATGCCGGCCTGAGCCGCCGGGAGCGGCAAATCATGGACGTGCTCTTTACCTTGGGGCGCGCCACCGGGCAGGAAATTCAGGAACGCCTGCCGGGTGAGCCGAGCTACTCCGCCGTCCGCACCATCCTCCGCGTGCTGGAACGCAAAGGCCATATCCGCCACGTCGAAGAAGGTCTGAAATACGTTTACCTGCCCGCCGTCGAACGCGAAACCGCCAAACAATCCGCCATCCAGCGGCTCATTTCAACCTTCTTCGATGGCTCCGCCAAAGCCGCCGCGGCCGCGTTCATCGACCCCGCGGCCTCGCAGCTCTCCGAGGAAGATCTGAAAGACCTGGAAGGCATGATCCGCAAGGCCCGGAAGGAGAAGAAATCATGATCGTCCTGCTGCTGAAGGTCACCGTTCTGCTGGCCGCGACACTCGGCGCGCTGCCCCTGCTGCGCCGTTCCACATCCGCCATGCGCCACCTGATCTGCGCGATCGCCCTCAGCGGTGTGCTGCTGTTGCCGCTCACCCTCGCGTTCAAGCCGCACACCATCGCGGTTCGCATGCCGGTGGTTTTCACGACAGCCGCCTCGCTCTCCACCTCGGCCGCCGCGCATCGTTTTCCGACGCTTGCGGTCTTCTGGGCACTCGGAACTTCGGTCCTCCTGCTGCGCCTCGCGCTCGGGTACCGGCGCCTGGCGAAAATCATGCGAACCGCCGAACGCACTACCGACTTTGCCCCGGTCTACCGCGCGGACGAGATCTCCGTCCCCGTTGTCTCCGGACTGTTCCGCCCGGTCATTCTCCTGCCTGCCGAGGCGGATTCCTGGCCGCTCAACCAGCGCGTCGCGGCGCTCCGCCACGAACTCGCGCACATCCACCGCAAAGATCTCTGGACCAGCCTGATCGCCCACCTCGCCTGCGCGGTCTACTGGTTTCATCCCCTCGTCTGGGCCGTCGCGCGCCAGTTGCGCGAGGAACAGGAAACCGCCTGTGACGACGCTGTTCTCTCCGCCGGCTTCGAGCCGGCGAATTACGCGGAAGCTCTTCTCGCGACCGCACGACAACTCACCTCAACCTCACTCATCGGGTGTCATATGCTGACTCATCAAACGCTCAAATCCAGAATCGCGCGCCTGCTCGATGGCAGCCTGCCGCGTACCTCCTCCACCACGTCTCTGCGCCTCGCGGGAGTCCTCTCCATCGCGCTGCTCGGCTGCATCGGCCTGACGTACGCCGAACAGCAGGCGCCCGCCGCGAACGAAGGGAAAGTCTATAAAATCGGCGGCGAGGTGACCGCGCCCCATGTCATTTTCAAAGTGGATCCGCAGTATACGGAAGAAGCCCGCGCCGCCAAAATCGATGGCCAGGTAACGTTGTCGGTTGTCATTGGCGCCGACGGGATGGCCCATCAGATTAACGTCATGAGCACGCCGGATGCCGGCCTCGGCACCAAAGCCGTGGAAGCGGTCGAGCAGTGGAAATTTCAGCCCGCCACCCTGAAGGGCGAAGCCGTGCCGGTGAAAGCCACCATCGAAGTGAACTTCAAAATTAAGTAAGCGCTACTTCGCCGAATAAAAGTCATAAGCGATGCGCCAGGTGAACTCCTTGCCGGGCGCCACCGCGAGATGAATATAGGCTTCCGGACAGGCCGTCGGGCGGATCGACCAGTACACGATTCGCGCCAGCGGTCTGTCCGCCGTCTGCCGCACACCCGCGCCGGTCCGGCTGTTCTCCACGCGGATATCGTAGTCTTTCACATCCGAACCAAACCCGGTCAGGCTGTTGAAGGCCGTCTCGCCCTTCCCCAGTTCCTTCACGTAGTCCAGTTCCTTGCCCCGCAGTTCCACCAGGCCCGGATTCCACTCCCGCTCCGCCTTTACCTCGAACGGAAATTTCACGGCCACATCCGGCCCGGTCGGCTGCTTGTCCAGCATGTAGAAATCGTGATCGTAAGCGTCCGTCTCCAGCGCCTTCGTGCCGGTATTCTTCAGCCGGTGTTCCAGCGCCAGTTGCGGCTTCCCCGCCACCAGCCGGACCACCTTCGTGTACTCATACCCGTAGCCCGTCTTCTTGTCCGAAACCTTCTGCGTGAACTCCACCCGGTCCGCATGCCGCTTCACGGACCACTTGCCCGCATCGACAATCTCATAGGTCTTGAAGTGGTCGTACTTCGCTTCCGCCGGCTTCCGCAAAAAGCCCACGCCGATCTTCAGGAACGTCCCGCCCACCGGCGCTTCCGCGTACCCCGGAGCCTCCACGTCGCTGAACTCTTCCACCGGCCCCATGATCGCGTCGTGCAGTTTCGGATCGTACGGCCGCGTATTCCACTCGCCGAAATACTGGTGTCCCTGATACTCAAGACTCGGAATCTGCCCCGACCAGTCGAAGCGCGTCGCCCTGTAGTAACCCTTTTCGGTATCCGGCAAATAGAGCTTCGCTTTGATCAGCCCGTTGGTAATCTCCGCCTGGGGAAACTCGGCGCCACTCAGCAGCGCCAGGGAGCCAACAAAAATCGAACCGCAAATCGCGGCGAACAGTCTTTTCATCATCAAATGTCCGACAAATAGCCGAGTTCTCCGTTGCTGTCGCCCAGCGATTCCACCGGCACGCCCATCCGGTCCAGCATCGCCACGAACAGATTCGCCATCGGCGTTTCCTTCGGATACCGCACCAGCCGCCCCGGACGCACCGTTCCGCACCCGCGCCCCGCCAACACCACCGGCAGATTCGCATGATCGTGCGCGTTGCCGTCGCTGAAGCCGCTGCCGTACGTCAGCATCACGTGATCCAGCAGCATGCCGTCCCCATCCGGCGTGGAGCGCAGTTTCTCCAGCGCATAGGCCAGCTGCTTCATGTGGAACGCATTGATCTGCGTGACCTTCTCGATCTTTTCCGCGTCGCCCTGATGGTGCGTCAGCCCGTGATGCGCTTCCGGAATGCCGATCTCCGGGTACGCCCGCGGACTCTGCTCCAGCGCCAGCAGCACCGTCACCACTCTCGTGGCGTCCGTCTGGAAAGCCAGCGTCATCAGATCGAACATGATGCGCGCGTGTTCGGCGAACTCCGCCGGAATGCTGGAAGGCGGCGCGGCCATGGAAGGCTTCGTTGTCCGCGCGCTGCTTTTCTCCGCGCTCTCGATCCGCTTCTCCACATCCCGCACCGACGCCAGATACTCGTCGAGCTTGCGCTTGTCCGCCCCGCCCAGCGACGAACTCAGCCTCTG
The DNA here is from genome assembly GCA_903851195.1 of uncultured Acidobacteriia bacterium. Lineage (GTDB taxonomy): Bacteria > Acidobacteriota > Terriglobia > Bryobacterales > Bryobacteraceae > BOG-234. Next base: position 21,250 of record CAINNJ010000052.1, on the reverse strand, counting down.
CGCATCGCCCGTCACCACATCCAGAATGCTCTTCTGATAGCGCGCTTCGCGAGGCGAATCCTGCTCCGCGAACAGCCGTTCGAACACGGCGCGCGGACGGATCTCCGCCGGATTCGGAGCCGAGGGCGTCCGCCAGGAGATGCTGTTGCTGTAAGCGCAGCTGTACCCGTTGTCGCAACTGCCGCCCTGCACGCCTTCCTCGCAGCCCAGTTCCAAAGACGAAAACCGCGTCTTCCCTTCGAGCCGCCGCGCCGCGATCTGATCCACCGACACGCCCGCCTGCAGATCTTTACCGTTGGTCTTCTTCGGATGCACGCAGGTCAGGTAATTCGCGCCCGCCCGGCCGTGGTCGCCCGGCCCGTCGCCCAACGCCCGTCCGCCGTTCTGCGTCAACCCGCTCAGCAGCAGCACATCGTTCCGGACGGGCAGCAGCGCCTTGGAGACGCGAGGCAGGGCCTCGGGAATCGCTGTCGCTCCAGGCGCTCCGGTCATCGCCGACGACGGCAGCCACTGGTCCATGATGATGCCGTTCGGCACATAGAGAAACGCGCTCCGGCACGGCGCCTTCGTCAGCGCCGCGCGCGAGAAAGCCGGAATCATCGCATCCAGCAGCGGCAGCGCCAGCGCCGTCCCGATTCCCCGCAGCAGCGTTCGCCGCTCCATCTGTTTACCAGGCATTCTTCACTCCTTCTCCACCCGAACTCACCGCGCCCGCGAAAGGCCTGCTCTTCACCACGTCCAGCACCAGATTGGAAAACCGGTAATCGTGCTGTGCGAGATCCTGCAGAATTCCGTCCACCACGGGCCGGTCGGCCCGCTCCACGCCGCGCCCCAGCGCATAGGTCAGCATCTTCTCTGTCACATTACGCGCGAACAACTCCGGCTTCGACCGCAGAATCTGCTTTAACTCCTGCGGACCTTTGAACGTCGCGCCGCCCGGCAGCGTGCCCGAACTGTCGATCGGAAATTTGCCGTCTTTATCCCGCCACGCGCCCGAAGCGTCGTAATTCTCCAGCCCGAATCCCAGCGGATCCATCTGCGTATGGCAAACCGCGCACGCCGCATTCGCGCGATGCTCTTCCAGACTCTGCCGCAGTGACGTCACCGAGCCCACCTTCTTCTCATCCAGCGACGGCACATCCGGCGGAGGCGGTGGCGGCGGCGTGCCCAGCAGATTCTCCAGCACCCACTTGCCGCGAATCACCGGCGACGTGCGCGTGGCGTAGGAACTCTCCGTCAGAATCGCCCCCTGCGTCAGCACGCCCCCGCGCTTCACACCGTCCAGTTCCACCCGCTGAAACTCTTCGCCCTTTACGCCGGGAATCCCGTAGTAGAGCGCCAGAGGTCCGTTCACGTAACTGAACTTTCCGTCCAGAAAATCGAGCACGCTGCGGTCTTCCCGCATAATGGCCCGCGCGAACAGCGTGGTCTCCTGCCGCATGGCCTCCAGCAGTTCATCGTCGACAAACGGAAAATGCCCCGGATCCGGCTTGCGCTTGTCCAGTTGCCGGAGACCCAGCCACTGCCCCGCGAAATTTCCGATCAGCGAATCCGCCTTCGCATCCGCCAGCATGCGCCGGGTCTGCGCTTCCAGCACGCCCGGCTTTCGCAGACGCCGCTCGTCGGCGAGGCGCAGCAGTTCCTCATCCGGCGTCGTGCTCCACAGGAAATAGGAAAGCCGCGCCGCCAGATCGTAATCGCTCAGCGGATCGTGCTCCACGCGGAACAGGAAATTCGGCGACATCAGAATCGCCTGCAGCGCCACCCGGATCCCTTCGTCGAACGACTCGGAATCCTTCCGCACCATCGTCGCCAGCCCGGCCAGGGCGTCCGTTTCCTGCTTCGTCACCGGACGCCGGTAAGCCCGCCGCGCCATCGTCTCGATGATTTTCCTCGCGCACTCCGGCGTCTTCTGCCCGCACACATACAGCCGCTTGTGGCTTTCCGGCACGGCCGCCACCGGATTAAACGGGCCCACGATATCGAAATAATCGATAAACAGCTTCCGGCGGCCGTCCCGGTTAACGTTCTCGCGCGGATTCTCCAGTGCCGCGAACTCCGGATACGAAGCCCGGAACGAATGCTCCCCGGCCGTCAGATGCACCCGCGCCACGGCCTCGCCATGCGCGTAAGCGAAGTCGATATTCCCCTCGACAATCTCGCTCAGCACCTCTTTGCCGTCCACCGTCATCACCATCTTCACCGGCGGATCGGACACGCGGTTCAGTTCCTTCAACTCCGCTTTTTCCGCTTCATTCAGACCGCGCTTCAGGCTGAGCTCTCTCTGCCGGGGCGTGTTGCGGTCGCGCGGGCGATAGTTCGCATCCCGCATGTGGAACTCGTAATCGCCCTCCACCGGGAAGTCCCATGTCGCCCACAGCGCGCCGCGATACGAAAAGGGCAGGGCATTGGCAGTCGGATCGTCCTGCAGCTTCTTCCCCAAAAACCGGATCAGCTTCGAAGGCTTGGGCGGCGCCGTCTCGCCGTAAACCGCCACGCGCGCGATATTCCGCGCGGCCTTCCCGTACTTCTCCATCAAAAGCGGCGACACCGAAAGCACGTCGCCGATATTGTCGAAACCATATCCCGTGTCGTCGAGCGGAAACTCGTCGGCGGGATGCAGCGACACACCCAGCAGATCCCGCACCGTATTGTTGTACTCCACGCGATTCAGACGATGCGCCGTCACATGTCCCGCATCCTTCGAACCCGCGTTCCCGAACGTCTTTTCGATCCACCCGTCCACCGCCGCGACCTCGGCTTTGGCGGGCGCGGGCGAACCGGCGGGCGGCATCCGCCCCGTGCTCACCTTATCCAGCACCTTTTCCCAAACCGCCGGATCGGCCGGATACGCAGCCAGATCGAGGTTCGCAACCTTCACCTTCGCGTTGTGGCAGGAAACACAGTTCTTCGCGAGAAACGGCTGCGCGATATCCGCATAACCCGGCGGCGGGCTCTGCGCGAACAAGCCTGGCAACAGAATGACGAGAACGGCGACGACACGCAAAATGGCAGGACTCTCCGCAACCATACTACTCCTGAAATTTTCACCGCAAATCTTTGTACAGCAGTGTGGTCGCTTCCAGCTCCCCGGACGCCGGTGCGCGCGCGAACCGGGGAATCACTCCCGCCACCACGTATCCCAGCGACAGGTACAAACGCTCCGCCGCATCGCCGGTCCGCGTATCGAGCGTGACCAGCGTCCTTCCCGCTGCCCGTGCCGTCTCCTCGAGAACCATCATCAGCGACCGCGCGATTCCCTGCCGCCGCGCCTCCGGATGCACCAGCAACTTCGCCACCTCCGCCCGGTGCTGCTGATTCGGAGGCATCCCCAGATCGAGTTGCACCGTTCCCACGATCCGCCCGTCCACCCTGGCCACAAACAGACGCCGCGTCCCGGCGGCCACTCCCGGCAGTACCTTCGTCAGCCAGAACTCCCGCGCGGCCTCCATCGGGAATGGCAGCACGAAACTCACGCTCGCGCCGCCGTGGACGGCTGCATGCAGCACCTCGGCCAGCATCCCCGCCTCCGCCTCCGGCAACTCCCGCAACTCTTCAACGCGCACCATCTGATCTTCCTGTATGCTTTCCTTTGCGGATCCCTACCATGCACAAACTCCTGCCTTTGCTCTTCGCCACCCTGCTGCTCGGCACAGCCCCCCTGCCCTCCCGCGCCGCCTCGCCCATCCGGGTCATGCTGCTCGATGGCGAAAGCGGCGGCGCCTATCACAAGTGGCAGCTCATCACTCCCCTCCTGAAAAAGGAACTCGAAGAAACGGGCCTCTTCCAGGTGGACGTCGCCACCGCGCCCAAAGCCGGCGAAGACTTCAGCTCCTTCAAGCCGGAATTCTCCAAATACCAGGTCGTGGTTTCGAACTACGACGCCGCCAACTGGCCTGACGACCTCAAAGCCTCCTTCGAACAGTACATCAAAAACGGCGGCGGCTTCGTCTCCGTTCACGCCGCCGACAACGCGTTCGGCCACTGGGCCGAGTACAACAAGATGATCGGCATCGGCGGCTGGCGCGACCGCGACGAAAACTCCGGCCCGCTCTGGTTCTATAAGGACGGCAAACTCACCTCCGACAATACGCCCGGAAAAGCCGGACGCCATGGACGCCGAACCCCGTACCAGATGGTTACCCGCGACGCCGCGCATCCCATCATGAAGGGCCTGCCCGCCGCGTGGATGCACCAGGGCGACGAACTCTACAACTCTCTCCGCGGACCCGGCGAAAACATGACCGTTCTGGCCACCGCCTTCTCCGATCCCGCCAACGCCGGCACCGGTCGCGACGAGCCCATGCTGCTCGTCACCAGCTACGGCAAAGGCCGCGTCTTCCACACCGCGCTCGGGCACGATGTCAATGCGCTCTCCTGCGTCGGCTTTCTGGTTACCTTCCAGCGCGGCACGGAATGGGCGGCGACCGGCAAAGTCACCCAGAAGGTTCCGGCCAACTTCCCCACTGCAAACTCCGTCAGCTACCGGACCGACATTGCCGCCATGGACCCGCTCTACAAAAACGGTCTCAACGGCCTCGACGCGCAGCCCAATGCGGGCCGCGGTCCGGGCCGTCCCGGTGCCATGCCGCCGCCGGTCAAATAGCGGCTATTTCTTAAACAACCCCAAATCCACCGCCTCGCCCATCAGCTTGTACCCAGGATTCGCCGGATGCAGAAAATCCGGCGAATCCGCCTCCGCTCGGAACCGCTTCGGATCGTTCTGGTCCCGCGTCGCCTTGTCGAAATCGATCACGCCGTCAAACGCGCGCCCGTTGCGGATCCACTCGTTCACCTCGCTCCGCACGCTCTCGCCGTACTCGTTGTAAGCGTTCGAGCCGCCATACGGCGTGATCGTGCAGCCAATCACCTTGACGCCATACAGATGAGCCGTCTCGATGATCTGCCGGTACGCGCTGATCAGCATCTCCGCCGTGATCTTCGGCGCATTCGGCAGCCCGCGCGACCCGCCCGTAATATCGTTGATCCCTTCCAGAATCGACACCCACTTCACGCCCGGCTGAATCAGCGCGTCGTGATAGAACCGCGCCAGGCCGCTGTTGTTGTCGCCCAATACGCGATTGCCCGAAATCCCGGCGTTCACCACCGCCACGTGCGCCGTCGCCTTGTTGGCATGCAGTCGCGCCGCCAGGACCGACGGCCACGCGCCGTCCGTCTCGTGTGTCGATTGGTCGCCGTCCGTAATCGAATCGCCGAACGTCACCAGTGTGCCCGCGTCCGCCGGCGCCAGGACATCGATCCCCGCCAGCCAGTAATACGATTCCCGCGTCGCTCCGTCCGCGATCTCCGCCGCGCCCGTCGCATCGCCTTCCTTCGCCCCGCCTTCCTTAGAAAGATACGTCGTATGCAGGCCGAATAAATGGTTGGCCGGAGCTTGCGCTTCGCCGGGCACATACAGACTCACCGCCACTTCCGCCAGCGCCGGCACGTCCAGTGTCACCGGATCGCTCACCAGCGTCCCGCCCGCATACAGAATCGCCGCGGGCTTCCCGCTGAACGTCAGCGCGCGATCGCTCCCCGCCACAATGCCCGAATCCTTGCTCCGCAGTGCGATATGCGCCGCGCCGAAATTCACCGCGGAACTGCCCAGCGCGTTCTCCAGTCGCACCCGCACGGATCGCCCGCCGATACTCGTCCGCGCCATCATCCGGATGGTCTGGTTATTGACCGACGCCAACGCCGGAGGAATTCCGAACCGCCGCGCCGGTCCCGCGGGTCGCGGAGCCGGAGCCGCAGGAACCGCCGGAGCAGGTGCTGTCGGAGCCGCCGGAGCCGGACCCCGCCCTGCGCCACCCGCCCGATACAACTGCTGCGCCGTCCCCCAGGTCGCCACCCAATGCTCCGCCGCCGTCGCCGCCACCGGCAAACACAAAAACAACCAGACAATTCTCATCAGCCAGCATCTTATCCGATAAGCCCATCCAAAAAGCCCATCCGATAAGATTGCAACGAATGAAGTTCCCTCTCCTCCTGCTCCTCACCATCCTTCCCCTCCCCGCCGCTATCTTCGACGTCAGGACCTACGGAGCGAAAGGCGATGGCCAGACCCAGGATCGCGACGCCATCAACAAAACCATCGAAGCCGCCGCCGCTGCCGGAGGCGGCACCGTCGAATTCCCTCCCGGCGTCTACCTCACCGGCTCCCTCCACCTCCGCAGCAACATCACTCTCCACCTCGAATCCGGCGCCACCATCGAAGCCAGTCCCGACACCTCCACCTACGACGCCGCCGAGGTCAACGGCGCCGATCTGTATCAGGATTCCGGCCACAGCCACTGGCACAACGCCCTCATCTGGGGCGAAAATCTCACCAACGTCGCCATCACCGGCGGCGGACTCATCAGTGGCAAAGGCCTCATCCGCGGCGAACGCGGCCCCGGCGGCGACAAAGCCATCGCCCTCAAACTCAGCCGCAACGTCACCCTGCGCGACTTCTCCATCCTCAACGGCGGCCACTTCGGTATCCTCGCCACCGCCGTCGATAACCTCACCATCGACCACCTCACCATCGACACCAACCGCGACGGCATCGATCTCGATTCCTGCCGCAACGTCCGCATCTCCAACTCCAGCATTAACTCCCCGAACGACGATGCCATTACCCTGAAAGGCACGCACGCACTCGGCTACGCGCGCTCTTCGGAAAACATCACCATCACCAACTCCCTGGTCAGCGGTTACGATGTCGGAACCCTGCTCGACGGCACTTTCAAACGGACTCTGGAACGCGCGCCCGACCGCGACGGCCCCACCGGCCGCATCAAAATCGGCACCGAATCGGAAGGCGATTTCAGGAACATCGCCATCTCGAACATCGTCTTCGACCGTTCCCGCGGCCTCGCCCTCGAATCCGTGGATGGCGCGCACATCGAAGACGTCGCCGTCTCCAACATCACCATGCGACAGGTCTCGAACGCTCCGTTTTTCCTCCGCATCGGCAGCCGCATGCGCGCGCCGAAGGGCGTGGAAATCGGCTCCATCCGCCGCGTGAACATCAGCGATGTCGTGGTGTACGACGCCGATCCGCGTTACGGTTCCATCGTCGCCGGCATCCCCGGCCACGACGTCGAAGACGTCAAATTCAACAACATCCGCATCGTCTATCGCGGCGGACTCACCCTCGATCAGGTCGCCAGACAACCCGCCGATCTCGTCAACGCCTTCTTCTTCCGCGCCACCGGCGGCATTCCGCCGCGCGAGCCATACGCCACGCCGGAACGCGAAAAAGAGTATCCCGAGCCCTCCATGTTCGGCATGCTGCCCGCCTGGGGCTTCTTCATCCGCCATGCCAAAGGCATCGAGTTCAACAACGTGGAGATCGGTTTCCTGAAAGGGGACCGCCGCCCCGCCTTCGTGCTCGATCAGGCCGAAGCCGTCGAACTCAACCACGTCAAACTGCAGCGCGTTCCCGGCCTGCCCGCCGTCGTGCTGCTGAACGTGAAGGATATAAAAGTGAGTGGAGGCGGCACCGTGCCCGACGTCAAAGTCCCGCTCGCCGCCCGTAAGGAGTTGTGATGCGCCTGCTGTTCGCACTTCTGGCTCTGCCCGCGCTCGCCGCGGATTTCCCCATCGCAATCGATCACGTCACGATCGCCGGCCGCAATCTCGACGCCCTGCGGAAAGCCTTCGCCGCCGAAACCCGTATCGCGCCCGAATACGGCGGCCCGCACTCCAACCACGCCACGGAAATGGCCATCGTCAGCTTTCCGGATGGCTCCTATCTCGAATTGATGGGAATCCAGGCCAATCCCGATCCCCAAGCCGTAAACGACCACGTCTGGAGCAAAGCCCTTCGCAATAACGCCGGGCCCTGCGCCTTCGCGATCCGCACGCCGGATGTCACCGCGGAAACGGCCCGTGTGAAAGCCGCCGGCGTGCCCGTCGGACCCGCCGAACGCAGCGGTCGCACCCGCCCGGACGGCGTCCGCCTCGATTGGGAAACCGCCACCGTGGGGCCCGGAGCCCGCGGTTCGCTCTTCCCGTTCCTGATTCGCGATTTCACGCCCCGCGAAAAGCGCGTCTACCCAGCCGGCAAACCGACCACGGACCGTTTCAGCGGTGTGGCGGAAGTAGTCATTGCCGTCCGCGACCTCCCCGCCGCAATCGCACAATACCGTCGCGCCTTCAGCCTCCCGGAACCCCGCACGCAACGCGACGACACCTTCGGCGCCACTCTCGCCTGGTTCCCGGGCACCCCGATCGTACTCGCCCAGGGCACGCTCCCGGACTCCTGGGTCACCCGCCGGGTCCGCGATTACGGCGAGGCGCCCTGTGCCTTCATCCTCGCCGCCCGAGGCGGCATTGCCGGTTCAAAGCCTTCCACCTGGTTCGGCAACAAAATCTTCTGGGCTCGCGAGCAGAACCTCGGCTGGCGTCTGGGAATGCAGCCGTCCGCGGCCAATTGACAATCCGGTCGCTTTGCCCCAGACTGTGGAGTTACAATCCCGTGTTCCTGCCTGCCCCGTTCGCGGCGTCTGCGTAAGAACTCTCATCCCGCCACGTCCGCACAAAACTACTTCAAGGCGGATTCATGAATCGACCGGTTCTCCACGTCCTCTTACTCCTCAGCCTTTCCGGCATCCCCGCGCTCTCGCAGGTCAATGACACCGCGAAACTGCTCGCCGAGCTCATCCGCATCAACACGAGTAATCCCCCAGGCAACGAAGCCCAAATGGCGGCGTTCCTCAAAACCAAATTCGAACCCCTCGGCTTTCAGATCGATATCGTCGCCACCCCCGATCCCCACAAAGCGCACTTCATCGCCCGCCTGAAAGGCGATGGCAGCAGGAAGCCGATCCTGCTTGCGGCCCATGCCGATGTCGTCGGAGTCGAGCGGGAAAAGTGGTCCGTCGATCCCTTTGCCGGCGTCATTAAAGACGGTTACGTCATCGGCCGTGGCGCCATCGACTTCAAAGGCGGACTCGCCGTCTTCGCCCAGGCCGTCATGCTCCTCGCGAAGAACAAAATCCCCCTCGCCCGCGACGTGATTTTCCTCTCCGAATCGGACGAAGAAGGCGGCCAGTACAACACCTCCACTCTCGCCAAAGACCATTTCGACAAAATCGACTGCGAATTCGCGCTCAATGAAGGCGGCTGGATCATGAAAAACCCGGACGGCTCCACGCGCTACGTCAGCATCTCCACCGCCGACAAATCCGGCGTCTCGCTCCTGCTCACCGCGAAAGGCACGTCGACGCACTCCTCCATGCCCCGGCCCGACAACGCGATCTTTACGCTGTCGAAAGCCATGGCGAAGATCGCCGACTACGAGACGCAGCCCAAACTGATCGACAGCACCAAAGAGTTCTTCTCCACCCTCGAAAAGACCAGCAAGCCTCCTATGTCCGGCTACTTCCACGACCTGGTGGAAGGCTCGGACCCCGCGAAAGTTCACGCCGCCGATCTCGAAATCGGCAAAGATCCCCTGCTGCACGCCATCATGCGGAACACCATCGCGCCCGTCTTCCTCACCGCCGGCTTCCGCGGCAACGTGATTCCCGGTTCCGCCGACGCCACGCTCAACTTCCGCACCATCCCCGGCACCAACGTCGACGAACTGATTTCCGAAATCAAAGCGGTGGTGAACGACCCCCGCGTGGAAGTCACCAATGCGGCGAACCGTGGCGCCCCCGCCCGCGTCACGCCCTCCCCCAAAGACACGGAACTCTTCCGCGCCCTCGTCCAACAATCGAACGCTGTCTTCCCGAACGTCCCCGTCACCACATATCTCTTCCAGGCCGGTACCGACGCCGCCCCGTGGCGCAGCCGCGGCATCCCGGTCTATGGAATCTACCCGTACCCCATCAGCGCGGAAGATCTGACACGGATGCACGGCAACGATGAACGGGTCCCGGTCGAAAGCCTGCAGCAGGGCACCGACCTGATTTACCGGACTCTGCTCAAAGTGGCCGCGAAGTAACTCCTTGTCTGCCCGCCGGACGCGAGCGCCATGCCGGGGTTCCACGGCCCCGCCCCCCCCGAACGCACGCCGTCCCGACTCCGTGAATTCTCTCGTTTTTACCGGCGTTTCCCGGCTCCCTTCCGGTCGCGTAACCGCGTTTGACACTCTGCTCCCGGCGCCGCCTGAAACCACCCGAACTGGTACAATTCGGAATTAGTGTTCCGCGCAGAACGCGACTGTTCTGGCCTAAAAGCGGGTGCCGCCGGGGATTGAAGGAAAACAAATGAGTCATTCGGAAGAAGTAAATCAGGGCAACCGTTTCGAATTCGGAAAGAACTGGACCCGATTCCTTTCCACGCTCAATCCGGACCGGATCGCGGCCGCTGAACTCTCCCTGAAGCAGATGCTCGGAGTCGAAAATCTGGAGGGCAAATCCTTCCTCGATATCGGTTCCGGCAGTGGCCTGTTCAGTCTGGCGGCCCGCAGATTGGGCGCCCGCGTTCACTCCTTCGATTTCGATCCTCACTCCGTCGCCTGCACCAAAGAACTGCGCCGCCGCTACTTCGGCGAACAGGATCCAGGCTGGGTCGTGGAAGAGGGCTCCGCCCTGGATGCGCGCTACGTCGGCTCCCTCGGGCTCTTTGACGTCGTCTATTCCTGGGGCGTCCTGCATCATACCGGCGATATGTGGACCGGTCTTCGCAATGCGGATCTGGCCGCGGCGCCCGGCTCGAAGCTCTTCATCGCGCTGTATAACGACACCGGCACGCAGAGCCGCCGGTGGGGCTGGATCAAGAAAAAGTACAACGAGACTCCCGCCCCCCTCAAGCCCGCGTTCGTGGTTCTGGCCTCCGCCACGCTGATTGAACTGAAGCCGTTTTTGCGCTCGGTCGCCACGTTGAAGGTCGGGGAATACCTCGACACATGGAAGACTTCGAAACAGGCGGACCTTCGTGGAATGTCGAAATGGCACGATCTGGTCGATTGGGTCGGCGGCTACCCCTATGAGTACTGCACGCCCGGCGAAATCTTCGACTTCTACACCGGACTCGGCTATCGCATGATTCGCCTTTCCGGCGGCAATGTGGGCCTCGGTTGTCACCAGTACGTGTTTGAGAAGCTCGCACCCGGACAGCCGTCCGCCGGAACGGCCCCCGCGGCCGAAAAAACCGCCGAAACAATCTCCGCGTAAACCTGGAATCGGTCTTCCGCGCGGCGGTGATCTCGCCCGTCACGCAGACCCGTCAGTCCGTGAACCCGCGCCCGCATTCAAATACGCCGGACAAAAGGACGAAACTTTCCGGACCAATATCCCCTTTCTGTCCCGCTTTCGTACGCTCGCGATTTCTCCTCCCGCCGTTTCCCGTCCGCCGCAGTCTATGATGAAGGTTCGAGGGGCAGGGCGCTCGCCGGAATCTTCCCCGGAACGCCGTTCATCGAAAATAGGGAAGGGAAAGGAATGGGTAATTCTCTGCTGGTTCCAATGGTTGTGGAACAGACGTCCCGAGGAGAGCGGTCTTACGACATCTACTCGCGTCTGCTGAAAGAGAACATCATCTTTTTGGGAACGCCGATCGACGATATGGTCGCGAACCTGATCATCGCGCAACTGCTGTTTCTTGAGGCCGAAGATCCGGAGCGGGATATTTCGATCTACATCAATTCGCCGGGCGGCTCCATCACCGCCGGCCTTGCGATCCTCGACACCATGGCGTTCGTCCGGCCCGATATCGTCACCATCTGCGTCGGTCAGGCCGCTTCCATGGGCGCGGTGCTTCTCGCGGCCGGCACCAAAGGCAAGCGGTTCAGCCTGCCGAACTCCCGCATCATGATTCACCAGCCCTCCATGCAGGGTCTGGCCGGCCAGGCGGCCGATATCGACATCTATGCGAAGGAAATCCTCCGCATGCGCGAGATCCTCAACAAAATCCTCGCCGATGCCAGCAACCAGCCGCTCGAACGGGTCGCCCGCGACGTCGATCGCGACTACATCATGGGACCCGACCAGGCCGTTGCCTACGGGATCATCGACCGTGTCATCTCCAGCCGGGATCTCGCTCCGCCCGTTATCTCCAAAACGTAACGCATCCGGCATCTCGGATTGACCAAAGGGGCAGGGCTTCGGCCCTGCCCCTTTTCCGTCCCGCCCCTTTTGCATCGCGCCCCCCTTGCACCTTGCGGCGCTCCGCGTCTCGTATCATGAACTTTTCATGCGTCTTGCCAACAAAGTGTCCATCGTTACCGGCGCCGGAGCCGGTATCGGGGAGGGCACAGCCATCCGTTTTGCCGAAGAAGGCTCCCAACTCGTTCTCGCCGATATCAGCGAGGGCAATCTCGCCCGCGTCGCCGCCCGCGTTGCCGAACTCGGCGCGGACGTCGTCACCGTCGCCGGCGACATCTCCCGCGAAGAGGACGCCAAACGCATCAGCGACGCCGCTATCGAACGCTTCGGCGGCCTCGATATCCTGGTCAACAACGCCGCCAACTTCACCACGGTCAGCGTGGAACACGCCACGCCGCAGGATTGGGAAAAGGTCCTCGGCGTCAACGTCATCGGTACCGCTCTGGTCGCCAAACACGCCATTCCCCACATCCGGAAGCGCGGCAAGGGTTCCATCGTCAACGTCTCCTCCACCAGCGCCCTCATGGCCCAACCCGATTTCGCCACCTACAACACCAGTAAAGGCGCCCTGCTGTCCATGACCATCTGCATGGCCCTCGACCTCGCCCCGTCCAATATCCGCGTCAACAGCATCTGCCCCGGCTGTATCCTCACCAGCGCCACCGAACGCGAATGGATCCGCATGGGCATCACCAAAGAAGAATGGATTCGCGAAATGGCCCCGCAACACATGCTGAACCGCGTTGGCGATGTCCGCGAAGTGGCCAACGCCATCCTGTTCTTCGCTTCCGACGAAGCCAGCTTTATTACCGGCGCTCACCTCATGGTCGATGGCGGCCGAATCGCCAAATAACGTACCCCTACAATCAGAGTTGCCCCGCCAGATCACCTTTGAACTCCTCGCCGAGTGTCCGGAGACCCGCGCCCGCGCCGGAATCCTCCACACCGAACACGGCGACATCCCCACCCCGGTTTTTATGCCCGTCGGCACCCAGGCCACCGTCAAAGGCCTTACCCAGCGGGACCTGTGGGAAGACCTCCGTGCCCCCATCATCCTCGGCAACACCTACCACCTTTTCCTCCGCCCCGGCCCCGACCTGATCCGCCAGCTCGGCGGACTGCACCGCTTCATGTCCTGGCCCGGCGCCCTCCTCACCGATTCCGGCGGTTTTCAGGTCTTCAGCCTCTCCGACCTCCGCAAGATCTCGGAAGACGGCGTCACCTTCCAGTCCCACCTGAACGGCGACACGCACAAATTCACCCCGGCTTCCACCGTCGATGTCCAGCTTGCCCTCGGTTCCGACATCATGATGGTTCTCGACGAATGCCCGCCCTACCCGGTCAGTCACGAATCTGCCCGCGCTTCCGTCGAACGCACCATCCGTTGGGCACAGCGTGCCTTCACCCACTACCGGCAGCGCATCGATTCCATCCCCACCCGTCACGCCCTGTTCCCCATCGTCCAGGGTTCCATGTTTCCCGACCTTCGCCGCCAGTGCGCCGAACAACTCGTGGAACTCGATGCCGATGGCTACGCTGTCGGTGGCCTCTCCGTCGGCGAACCCCGCCCTCTCAGCCTCGAAATGGTGGAGGCCAGTGAACCTCTGCTCCCCCGGGATCGTCCCCGGTACGCCATGGGGGTGGGTATGCCCGACGAACTTCCGGAATACGTGGCCCGCGGGATCGACATGATGGACTGCGTCCTCCCCTCCCGCAACGCCCGGAACGGCTGCCTCTTTACCTCCGAAGGAAAACTCGTCATCAAACACGCCCGCTACCGGGACGACCCCCGCCCGCTCGACCCCAACTGCAGTTGCTACACCTGCCGGAACTACTCCCGGGCCTACCTCCGCCACCTCTTTCAGGCCGGCGAGATTCTCTTTTCCTCTCTGGCCACCCGCCACAATCTCCGCCGTTACCTTGACATCATGGGGGAGATGAGGCAGTCTATCCTATTGGGTCAATTTCCCCTCTATCTCAGGGATGTGCGGGACCGCCCTGTGAAAGTGGATTAGTTCAAACGTGCCTTCTCTTCTCTTCCTGTCACTCCCGGCCGCCTTTTGGGCGATGCCTTCGTCACCGGCGCTGCTTCAGCAGCAGCCGTCCAGCTCACTGCTGCTCTTCGCGCCATATATACTGATTGCGCTGGTCTTTTACTTCCTCCTGTTCATGCCGATGCAGAAACAGAAGAAGAAGCAGGCCGAAATGCTCGCCGGCATCAAGGCGGGCGATTCGGTCGTCACCACCGGCGGAATTGTCGGTACGGTCACCACCGTCGACAGTGACACAATCGTTTTAAGGGTGAAACCGGACAACCTGAAACTGCAGTTTGCCCGGTCCGCCGTGAACTCTATCGTGCCTCCGGAAGGCACGAAGTGAACAATCGTGCCTCCGGAAGGCACGAAGTGATTCGCCGTAAACACAGATACCCGTTCCGAAACCTCGCAATAAGGCAAAATACACTGGCATGCAACGAAATTTGATGATGAAAACGGTCGTAATCATAGCGACCGTGCTGATCTGTATCTTTGGCATCATCGGCTTCCCCCGGTCCGTCGACGGGCTGAAAGCCAATGTGGCCCGCAACATCCATCTCGGGCTCGATCTGAAGGGCGGCAGCCATCTGGTGCTCCAGGTGCAAGTCCAGGACGCCGCCAAGACCCAGGCGGAACAGGCGATCGAAGCGCTGCGTGAGGAAACCCGCACGCGCAACATCATCGTCAACGGTTTCGACCGGAACGACCCGGAAACCCTGAAAGACACCGATACCATCCAGATCAACCTGCACGGTGTCGATCAGACCAAAACCCAGATCTTCCGCAACATGGTCACCGAGAAGTTCCCCGACTGGACTCTCACCCCGGTAAACGCCTCCGATTACCGGATGAACATGAAGAACACGGCGCTGACCGAACTGAAGCGGAACACGGTCACCCAGTCGCTGCAGACCATCGAAAAGCGCGTCAATGCTCTCGGCCTCACCGAGCCCACGGTTCAGGCCCACGGCGACCCCGTCACGCAGTCCGAAATTCTCGTCGAACTGCCGGGCGAAGGCGACCCCGCCCACGTGAAGGACATCATCGGCGCCACCGCGCAGCTCAAAATCGTCGAAGTGAAGAATGAGGGTCCCTGGAAGTCCCGCGAAGAGGCCCTGGCCAGTAAAGGAGGCATCCTCCCCCTCAACACCGAACTCCGCGAATACGTCTCCGGATCCTCCTCGGGTGGCTGGTACCTGCTGACCCGCACCCCCGTCATCACCGGCCAGGACATGCGCTCCGCCCGTGCCGGAAACGATCCCGACAGCCCGGGCCGCTGGGAAACCAGCTTCTCCCTCTCGCAGGATGGCGCCCGCCGCTTCGAAAAGTTCACCCAGGCCAATATCGGCAACCGCCTCGCGGTCGTGCTCGACACCCAGATCCGCAGCGTCGCCACCATCCAGAGCGCCATTTCCGATTCCGGCCGCATCAACGGCCTGTCGAGCGATCAGGAAGCCAAGGACCTCGAACTGGTCCTCCGCACCGGCGCTCTGCCCGCCGGAATCAAGTACCTGCAGGAACGCACCGTCGGCCCCTCCCTCGGTATCGATTCCATTCGCGAGGGAATCCTCTCCGGCGTCGCCGGCCTCATCGCCGTGATCATCGTGATGCTGGTGTATTACAAGAAGGCTGGTCTGAACGCCGTCCTGGCCCTGCTGCTGAACACCATCCTCCTGATCGCCGCGCTTTCCTACTTCAGCGCCACCCTGACCCTTCCCGGCATCGCCGGCATCATCCTGACCGTCGGTATGGCGGTCGATTCCAACGTGCTGATCTTCGAACGCATCCGCGAAGAACTCCGCAGCGGCAAATCGATCCCCGCGGCCGTTGAAGCCGGTTTCGGCAAGGCTTGGTGGACTATCGTCGATACCCACGTGACCACCATCGTGTCGTGTCTTTTCCTCTTCCTCTTCGGCACCGGGCCTGTCCGCGGCTTTGCGGTGACTCTTGTCATCGGTCTGCTGGCGAACGTCTTCACCGCCGTCTTTGTCTCCCGCGTCATCTTCGACTGGGAGCTCTCGGGCGGCCGGCAGCCGGCGGAACTCAGTATTTAGTCCTTATGGTCGAAAAGCCGCCTGCCCTCGGAGGCGGCTTTTCGCGATTGTTTGTTTTAGTACGTAGTTTGGCGGGAACAAATTGATTACAGCCGGTGTCATTACCCAATGACACGGTTCGGCCCGGATCATTCCGGGCGGGCAGTGATAGATGGAATTATTTAAAAAAACCAATTTCGATTTTCTCGGCCACAAGTGGCCCTTCATCATCGCGTCGCTGGTGCTCAGCGTCGCCGGCCTTGTCAGTCTGGCCGTGAAGGGAGGGCCGAAGTACGGCATTGAGTTCAAGGGCGGTATGATCATGACGGTCCGGTTCGCCTCGAAGCCCGACGTCGAAAAGATCCGCGCCTCCCTGACCAAAGTCCTTTCCTCCCCTCCCAGCGTGCAAACCTTCGAGGGCGGCTCGGACCAGAACGAAATTGAGATCGAAGTCGGCGTCGACCATTCCGGCACCAAAGATGCCAACGTCGAACTCGAAAAGAATCACCAGACCGTGCTCGCCACCCTGGCCCAGACTTATGGCCAGCCGGGTAACGGCAAGCTCGATCTGAATAACGCGACCACGGGCCAGCTCTCTGCCCGTCTCACGGACCCCCTGCAGCGCGCTGGTGTGCAGCTTTCCCAGCAGCAGGTGGATGAACTCGCCGGCGCCGTAATCGCGTGGCGCGATCAGCACGGCGGGCTGATTACAAAAATTGACGATGTGCGGAGTGTCCCCGGCTTGACGCCGCCTGCCTTCAGCGTGTTGAATCAGGAGAGTTACCTGGCTCCGTATACCGCCGCCCGCAACATCGAAATTGTCGGGCCCAAGGTCGGCGCGGACCTGCGCTCCCAGGCTCTGAATGCCACCCTGCTTGCATTGGCGGGCATGCTGGTATATATCTGGTTCCGGTTCGAATGGGTTTACGGCGTCGCGGCGGTGATCGCGGTGTTTCACGACACCATCATCACCATCGGGATTTTCTCGATCATGGATAAGGAAATCAGCCTGACCGTGATTGCCGCGCTTTTGACCTTGGTTGGCTACTCAATGAATGATACGATCGTTATCTTCGATCGGATACGCGAGAATCTGCATCTGAACCGGCGCGAACGGCTGGACGATGTGATTAACAGGAGCGTCAACCAGACGCTGAGCCGGACCGTGATGACTTCCGGCCTCACCTTTCTCGCGGTGCTCGCGTTGTTTTTGTTCGGTGGCCCGGTGCTCCATGGTTTCTCGCTGGCGCTGGTGATCGGTATCATCATCGGGACTTACTCTTCCGTGTTCGTGGCCAGTCCGATCGTGCTCGTCTGGCACGACTGGGCCGACAAGCGAAAGAAGACCGCCCCGGAAGCTCCCTTAACAGCCCCCCGTCAGGGTTCCGCGAAGCCCGTTGCTCCGGCAAAGAATTCCGTCAAGGTAGGTAAGTAAGTCCGGTTTTGCCGATAACGTAATCGGTCTGATAGTTTAGTTTTTCGCGTGAGTCAGGGTTTTCAGTAGCTGCGATCCATAAACAGGCGCCTGTAACCGCGTGAGCGGGCTGCGGGCGCGATAAGCAGAGAGGGTATATGTTTGAGCAAACATTCGTTGATGGCACAGGTAAAACAAGCAAGCCGTACACAATCATGCTGTCGTTTGCGATTCAGCTGGTGGCGATTGCCATTCTCGTCATTATCCCGCTGATCTATTTCGATGCCTTACCCCAGGCGCAGTTGTCGACCTTTCTGACGGCCCCGCCGCCCCCGCCCCCGCCTCCTCCCCCTCCGCCGCCCCAGGCCGTGAAGGTGGTCAAGGTCATCCCCAAACAGTTCGTCATGAACCAGTTGGTGGCGCCGAAGACGGTTCCCAAGGAAGTTAAAATGATCACGGAAGAGGAAGCTCCCATGACCGCGGGTGTCGTGGGCGGCGTTCCGGGTGGCGTCCCCGGCGGTACCGCGGGTGGCGTCCTCGGCGGCATCATCGGCGGTCTCCCGAGCGCCGCGCCTCCTCCTCCTCCTCCTCCGCCCCCGGCGGCGAAACCCAAACCGCCCGCTGCTCCCCAGCGCGTCGGTGGTAACGTAATGCAGGCGAGTCTCATCCGCCAGCCCAAGCCGGTTTATCCCCCGCTTGCAAAGGCAGCTCGCGTACAGGGAACCGTGAAGTTCGAGGCCCAGATCGCCAAGGACGGCACGATTCAGAATTTGCACCTCATCAGCGGTCCTCCCCTGCTTGTCCAGGCGGCGATGCAAGCGGTGCAGCAGTGGCAGTACAAGCCGACGCTTCTCAACGGTGAACCCGTGGAAGTGATCACGACCATCGACGTCAACTTCACGCTCAGTCAGTAGTTCCGGACTGAACCGATAAGACCTAGCTGGCCGGTTATTCATAAATCAACTCGCAGGAGAAGAAGACTACAATGCTTTTACAGATGCAGGTATGGGCGTTCATGCTTTTGCAGGAAGCGGGAGCTCCCGGATGGGATTTCCGCCACCTCTGGATTCAGATGGGTCCGCTCGCGAAAGCGGTCGTCATCATCATGTTCCTGATGTCGGCCTGGTCGATTGGTGTCATGATCGACCGTCTGATGGCCTTCAGCGCCGCGCGCAAACAGAGCCGTCAGTTTGCCCCGGCCGTTGCGGGCGCGCTCCGCGAAGGCAAGCTCGACGAAGCGATCAAAATCGCCGATCGCTATAAGAAGAGCCATCTCGCCAAAGTCGTCGTTGCCGGTCTGCAGGAATTCTCTGCTCACCAGGGCAGCTCCGAAATTTCCGGAGAAGAAATCGAAGCTTCCAAGCGCGCTCTCGAACGCGCCGAAGCCATCGTTCACGCGGAACTGAAGCGTGGCGTCAGCGCTCTCGCCACCATCGGTTCCACCGCGCCGTTCGTCGGTCTGTTCGGTACCGTCGTCGGTATCATCAATGCGTTCAAAACCATGGCCGCCGAAAAGACTCCTGGTATCGGCGCCATCGCCGGCGGTATCTCGGAAGCGCTCGTGACCACTGCTATCGGTCTGTTCGTCGCCGTTCCCGCCGTCTGGATGTTCAACTACTTCACCGGTCGCGTGGATGCGTTCGACGTCGAAATGGGCAATTCCAGCTCTGAGCTCGTCGACTACTTCCTGAAGCGGGCGCAGGCTCGCTCCGGCGCGCGCAAGTAGTTTTCCCCGCCTTCTCAGGCAGGGATCTCGGTAACACTCGGCGAGTTGATTGATTGGCTGTTCCCGCGGCGGTTACTCACCCTTTCCGCCGCGGAGCACGCCTCCCAATCCGCTCTCGTGGAGATCGACTGGAACATCCGGCTGGAACATCCGGCGAAGGGAATCAGGCTGAAACGATCGGCCTGAACGAATCAGGAGATTAGGAATGGATAAAAAGAAGGCGCCGCCGCCAGTGGCGGATATTAACGTCACGCCGATGGTCGATGTGATGCTCGTGGTGCTCATCATTTTCATGGTCATCACCCCGATGCTCTCGAAAAGTATTCCCGTGGATCTGGCTCTCACGCGCAATCCGATTACCATGCCGGATGCCGATAAAGAAGATGCCATCATCGTTGCGATTACCCGCGACGGCCAGACCTTTCTCAGCCCCGGGCTGAACAAGATGGATCCGTCGGAACTCGCCCCCAAGGTGAAAGATCTGCTCACCGGCCGCACCAGCAAAATGGTCTATATCAAGGCCGACGCTCGTGCCAAGTATGAAAAGGTTGAAGACGTCGTCGATAACCTCCGCGCCGGAAGCGTCGACGAAGTCGGACTCCTGACCGAACAGGTCCTCGACAATAACAGAATGGCGAAGTCCCAGAAGGCAGCAGCAGCGCAGTAGGGCAGCAGCAGCGCAGTAAGAAAGTATCGAAGTTGGCGCGCCGCCTCCCCGGAACCTGTCTTTCCGGAGCCGGCTTCCCTCTGTCGGCAGGCGCGCGCGTCTAGTGCAGGATCAGGATCGGAATCTCAGGATCGGAATCTAAGGAGCGATATTTATGGCAATGGCAGTTGGCGGCGGGAGCGGTCCCAAGGGCGACATCAACATGACGCCCATGATCGACATTCTCCTTGTCCTGCTGATTATCTTCATGGCGATTTCGCCGGTTTCGCCGCACGGTCTGGACGCTCTCGCGCCGCAGCCCCCGCCGCCCAACCAAAAGCAGAACGACGCTGATGACCGCACCGTCGTCATCGTCATCGATAAGCAGAGTAATATCAAGATCAATCAGGATCCCATCACATGGGATGGTCTTGAAGAACGCCTCATCGGCATCTTCAAAACGCGCGCCGAGAAAGTCGTCTTCGTCAAAGGCGATCCCGATCTTGAATTCCAGGTGGTCGCCCGCGCCATCGATACGGCTCATTCCGCCGGCGTCGACAAAGTGGGTCTGATGACGCCGAAAGTGGAGGAAGGTAAGTAATGCGTGCTCCCGCAATGTGTGATCTCGCAAAGCCACACGCAATTCGGCCCCGAATGCGTCACATCCGTCTGTGTCTGAGTGCTGGTTTGCTCGCTGCCGTGGTTCTCGCGGCTTCCGGCTGCGATAAACTCAAAGCCCGCGACAACATCAACTCCGGCACGGCCGCCTTCAAGGCCGGCAACTTCTCCGCCGCGGCAGACCACTTTAAGACCGCCGTCGCGCTCGATCCCAGCATCCCGAATATCCGGATTTATCTCGCGACTGCTTATATCCAGCAGTACATTCCGGGTACCGAGACGGAAGAGAACAAGAAGTACGCGCAGGCCGCCATCGACGAACTCCAGAAAACTCTGGCGGCGGACCCCAAAAACGTCCTCGCCACGCAGTATCTGGCCAACGTCTATTACCAGATGAAGGACTTCCCCAAAGCCCAGGAATGGAGCAAGAAGGTCGTCGAACTCGATCCGAAAGACAAAGGCGCTCTCTACACTCTCGGCGTCATTCCGTGGATCCAGTTTGTTGCCGCCGACCGTGAGGCGCGCATCAACGCCAAGATGAAGATGGAAGATCCCGGTCCTCTGAAAGATCCGAAAGAAAAGGCTGCCCTCAAAGAGAAATACTGGCAGTCCCTCACCGACGGTATCGAGTACGAAAAGAAGGCTCTCGCGGTCGATCCCGAATATGAGAACGCCATGGCTTACATGAACCTTCTCATCCGTTATCGCGCCGACCTGGACGACACGAAGGAAG
>CAINNJ010000051.1 GCA_903851195.1 uncultured Acidobacteriia bacterium | reverse complement strand
TCGGGCTTCTTGCCCGAAACAGGATAGCCGTCCCGCGCTTTACAGGGGGGCCAGACCAGACCATCAAAGTGGGCCAACTCTGACTATCAAAGTGGGCCAGTTTGCAGTATCGAAGTGGGCCAATTCAGAGTATCGAAATCAATCGTGCAGGGCCTTGAAGCTACGTGGCGGATCATCGAAGAGCGCCTGCTGCGCGGATCCTCGGCCGACGCGCTCACTGCCGACGAATCGGAGGCGCTCCAAACCATCTGGGGCCTACTCGATCACGACCTGCCTCACGCCGGTCAACTGTCACTCCTGCTGCGCGCGACCGGCCTGCCCGGCGCGGGTATCTGATCCTGTAGGGCACGTCGTAAACCTGCGCGCCGGTTGGTAACCGGCGCTGTCGGCGGTTCAACGGAAACGGTATCCTGCTGGAGTGGGACACTTTGTATGCCGCGCGGCAACCCATCACCAATGCTTGCGATCACGATCGACCCTGATGTTCACGAAAACATCCTTGCGGCGGCCGCTCAGGACAATGTAAGCGTCTCCGCCTGGATGACGATCGCCGCGCGGGAGGCGCTGCAGCGGCGTGCCGGTTTGGCCGCCGTCGCGCTCTGGGAAAAACAGCACGGACGTCTCACCGCGGAAGAGATTTTTGAAGCTTGCGGCCCAAAGCGTAGGACAGCATCTTCTCCACCACAATTGCGGGCCACGTCGCCGCTGCGTTCCGGTTGAGATCTCCCGGAACCAGACTTCTGGATAACCACGCGCCACTTCAGCGGTTCGCGCGTTTTCGCTGCAATGTGACAGCGAAAACCCGGGATTACATGAGCCTCCGTCCGGGCGGGCTAGCCGATCTCGACTGACGGATATGCTTCGGTGTACTTCTCGCCGTTGCAACCGAAGTAAGCTACCGTACGCGCAGCAAAGTCCACATCGTAACGGACTACGCCCGCGCGCCACGAGGCGGCGAGGAACTCGCGGAACGTGCTTTCGCCGGCCTGATCGACTCGCAAGGCTTTAACGAGGGCATCCTGTTCGAATGCCGGTACATCTGCTGCGCCAGTTAGCAAAGGTGCACCCTGCATTACCACCGACCCGAAACTGGTCAGAAACAGGCTCTGGCACGCCGGGAGAGACCAGATATTTCGAATGACCCCGGCACGCCTCAGACTCTCCGCCAGAAAGGGGAAGCCACCCACTTTTGGGCGGACTGCCGCTGCCCTCTCCATTGCCTGGTTCAAGTTTTCAATCGCTTTGCTCATAAGATTTTCTCCTCCGTAAGTTCTTGATTTATTGGCCGAGCGTCTTCACTCAAACGGAACGTCGCGGATCTGGTGGTGATTTGTGAGCCTGATGAGGAGATCGCGAAGCGTCCGGCGTTCCCCGGTATTGAGGAAGGCGAAGAATCGATCATCGTTATGATCGGCAATCTCGGCCAGTTGGGGAATAACGCGTCGGCCTGCAGCGGTCAATGAAAGCAGTTGGACACGATTGTCCTCGGGCTTGATCCTGCTCTGGATCCATTCCTTCGCCTGAAGCTTGTCGATGACCTTGGAGATTGCGCCGCGAGTCATCGTCAGTGCTTCGGCCAACTCTCCCGGCGTTGCCTGCTTCCGATCGTGAAGGTGACACAGGAGCACCCACTCGGCAACGGATGTTTGCCGCGCCTGCAGAGACCGGGCAAAGCTACCGGAAACAGCGTTAGAAACTCTCCTGAGCCAGTACCCCAGATGCATTTCCAGCTGAGAGGCCTGAGCGCCGCTATCAGTTTCCATGGAAACCATTATAGTTTCCACGGAAACGAAAGGCAACTGGTTATATGAACCCGGGGTGCGAAGCTTGGACAAAGAAGCCGCTTGGCCGCATAGTCGGCATCGCGGTGAAGTGCCGCGCCTTGAAGGTCCCCCAACGGCGTTCGGGGAATGGTAAAGACCGGCATTTGTCGAAGCTGCGGGTTCCGAACGCCCGGTGCTTGCGCGTGTCTCCCCAACGCCATTTTCGAGACCTTCCAGCGGGTTGCTGGTGACAAGGCCTGTTATCGACAATAACTGCCGGCCCGGTTAACTGCCCAGAGGTAACGTTCAACGGCCACTTCGTCCTTTCACTCCGGCATTAGATTCATTGCGAGCAGAGCCTCGGGCATTGCCCAATGCCTGGCTCCGTTGCGCCCCGCACCATGACGGCAGCCGTGGGCGGTCTCCGGCAATTTCTCTCAGCGTTCGGCAACCCTGCGGTATCAGATCCTCGGTTCGCCACAGATAACGCTCAAGGTGGTCGATCTGATGGAGCACGAGGTAAGCACCATCGGGACTGAATGAGATTTCGGGCCCCGACCCGGAACCCCCAAGAAACCGAGCGATGAGCTTCAATTCCGGCCAACTCCATGCCTGCGTCAGCGCGCTGTCCTCTGCAATATCGGAGACTGCGACAATCGCCCGTGAGTCGGGCGTGAACGCTACTACCGAGGTCTGTTTACCATCCGGCGTAATGGTTCCTAGTTTCTCGCCGGACGGTACCTTCCAAAGGCCGATCCTATCATTGAGCACCGCTGCAATAGTCGAGCCGTCGGGACTAAGAGTGATTGAGTGAAAGCCCTGTGAGGCTTTCCACCTCACCAGTTCCTTAAGATCTGGGTACCGCCAGATCCGGATCAGTCCCTCTGCTGAGGTGACCAGATAAGGAGCGTGAGGCGCGAAAGCCACATACTCGGGGACCTGCCCGTGCGCCACCTGCCGAATCACTTTGCCCGTTCGTGTGTCCCAGAGCTGTAGCGGTTGAACAGAGCCGGGTCCTCCATAGTTGCGTGGCGCATACCCGACCGTGCAGTATCGTCCATCAGGGGAGAAGATCAGCTTATCCGGATCGTAGGCTGCGGGCTCGAAGCTTCGCTCCCGTAAGCCGGGAGAGCTCCAAAACGAGAGCCGACGGTCGGCCACAGCTACCAGCGATCCGCCATCCGGCGCCCATTGGAGGACTCTCGGAAACGCACCACCGTTCGTTCTTGCTTCGGGAACCAAATCAGGAAGATTGAAAACCCGCACTGATCCCTCTGCATCGGCCACTGCCACCATCTTTCCCCCAGGACGGACGGCAAGCAGCGTCACGGTCGCCGGCATCTCGTTCGACACAGTTGCCGAGCCGCGATCGGCGTTCCACAGATAGAACTCGTTACCCTCGCTCACCAGAAAGCGCCGGCTGTCCGGAAGCCAGCTCAGCGGCAGGTGCGGCCAGCGCCAGGTTTCCTGCTCATCTCCGATCTGCCAAAGCTGAGCGTTACTTCTTTCGTCGGTCACTTGGAGCATCTGGTTCACGTGTCCGAACCGCACGGGGAAAAGTGTCCGGCCGGGCATCGCAGGCACCAATGAGATCATCCGTTCCGCCTCGATATCCCAGACTTGGATATCGCCGCCCGCACCGGTAACGGCGGCCAGATTGCCCCTGTCGCTGAAACTTACCCAACGGATCACCCCCCCGAGATCCCTCTTCATCTTCAAGTGGCCTCTCGTCGAATCCCAGATTCGGAGCCGGCTATCTCCTGCGGCACCGATTGACTTTCCGTCCGCGCTGAAAAAGACACGGTCCCAACCGCTCAGGAAGTCAATGGTGTCGCCTCGCCATCTATCCAGCTCACGCGGCGGGCTCTTCTTCGCTATATCCCACACCACCACAGTCCCGCCCTCGAGAGCGGCTGCCTGCTCTCCCACGGGACTGAATGCAAAGTCGGATATCGTTCCGGATGTCTTGAGTCGCGTCCACTCCTTTCCGGTCTCGGCCTCGAATATCGTCACCTCCGAAGCCGGACCGTTACCAGTGGTCTCAAGCTTGAACCTCGCGGCTGCCAGCCATTTCGCGTCAGAACTGTAAACAAGAAGATCAATCGGCTGCCCATGCGGAATGGACAACGTCGGCCTCTGCTTTCCGAACTCGTAGATCTCAATTGACGTGCCGTCTCGGCTGCCGGCCAGTTTCGGGCGACCAGAGGATGGAAACGCGACATCGAACACACGATAGTCTTTGGTCGGGATCGATCCGAGCTCTCCCCGCCTGCGCCATCGCGCCCACGACGCTGTTCCGGCAGTGACCACCACGACCGTATCAAGCTTGTTGATTCTTGCTCTCTGCAGCTCTACCGGTTCATCCGGCCGTCCGATGCTCTGACCGACGGTCCAGGGGATGTATTCCAGTTGACCGGAGTTGTCCTTCCGAAAGCCAGCCACGCCGTCGAAGAAGAATGGGATTGCGATCCCCGGCGAGCCGACTCCATTTTGGAAAACAGGACGCGCAAGATGCCCAAGCTGTTCTCGAAGCGCGAATCCAGCCTCCGGCGACGGCCTGCTCGCCGCCGACTGCAGAAGCAAAGCTGTTGCATCTATCACGTTGCCGGGGCGCGTGATTACCATTTCGTTGGACTGCGCAATCAGTTGCTCGGCAACAGCGGTATCGCGCTGGTCTTTAGCAATTTCGGCCTGGCGGACAGCGGCCTTCCGCTGTTCCTCGGCGACTCCCCGCTGTCCTTCGGCCTCTTTCTGCGCCCGGACTGCAATGCCGGCCTGGCGGATGGCCTCCAGTCGCTGCCCCTCGGCAAAAGCGGCGCTCCGCCGGGCTTGAATTCCAAACCACACTGCGACTGCCGCGAACGCAAACACCAGCCCGATGCCGATGTTCCGTGCCAAAATGTTCCGCCGATGAGTGAGAACCTCTATGTCGTTCATCGTCCCCGGCAGAACGCCACGAAGACTGGCTACAATGGCATTGATCTCAGCCTTGTAGCGCACGTTGCTGAGATCCAGATGTTCTTCCTTGCTGGCCCAGGTCATATCGGTCCAGACCGGTAGGATTTGCAGATTGTCGATACCTGCTGGAATCGCATCGGTGTTCTCCCAGTCCAGGCGCGAAGTTTCGATATCCACTTTGATGTGGTCGGAAATGTGAACGGGCAAAAAATGGCTGGTTCTCTTAAGCTCGTCGCACCAGATTCGGAGTTCCTTCGACACCCAGTCCGATTCGGCGGCTTCTTTCGATGCAAGAAAGACGAGAAATTCAGACTCTTCCAGACCGGCTCGGATTCCCGAGGGCAGATCGTCGCCCGGGCGAAGAACGCGTTCATCGCGGAAAATCGCCATGGGCGGCTTCCACAAGGGCCGAGCATACTTCTTGATCGCGCCTTCGAGCCGCTCAGCGTGCAGTCGGCTTTGCGGCGAGTGGCGATAGGAGATGAAAGCCTTGTACTTCATCTTGTCTTTTTGAACTTAGCGCAGGAACTCCCGCTGACGATCGAGGAGTATTTCAGTCATGATCTTATCCATCCCACCGTCGCGTGTGCCGGAAGAGCCTATTAAGGTGAACCACTTTTCAATATAGACGAGGCCCTGTGACAACTCAGAATCAGTCCGCTCGCGCGTCCCTGGTACTTCATCTGCCGTTTATGGCACTAATGTGTTCAGTCCGGCTATCGCATTCAATCATTTTCGATCCTCTGACCCGACGGAAGCATTTCGATTTGCGGTGCGCGCCGAGTTGTTAAACCGGCTTCCGCAAGGCAAAGACATTCGCAGCTAAAGCTGTTGACCGCTGCCCCCGCACCAGATAGCTGTCGAGAAATCCCCTTCCCACCAGTAGTCCGGCGTGGCTGACCATGAACGCCGTTCGGGGGGATGACAATCTTCGGCAGATGTCGGGCGGGTCCGGTCGGATCCGCGCGCTTCCGCCATCGGGACTTGGGGACGGCGTCGGGTTCTTCGACGCTTGCGCGTTGCCGGACAACTTGACTTCGCAACAATAAACCGTGGGCGGTTACACGCGGGCATGGCAAGATCTGCGGAGACCGCGGTCGCCAGTCAAGGAGATTGCCGACACTGTTCAAGTGAGTCGGCGGGTGCGGACTGTTTCGCCGGGAACACGCCCAAACCTCCGCGACAGAGCTTTGCAACAGTACCCGCGCCAGCCACGGCGGTGCAGTTGCCCCGATTTGCGGTCATTTTTGCGGCTGACTTTTGCAACATGCGGAACCCCGTATTTACATGTGATCTTCAGAGATAATTGGCGGGCTTTCTTCAGCAGTATTTGACGATCACGCCGGTTGCACACCCCGCGCTTGCGTTTCAGAACCAGTCCTTTGTGCGACAACGCATGCGTCCAGCTATGGGCGGACTCGATGGGCGTGGCGAAGCATTAGAAGTCCCAGAAGACCGGTGCCTTGCAGAAACCAAGTGGCAGGTTCGGGCGCGATCTCACCGCCCACAAGTGTGAGCGTCCCTGTCCCGTTGAGGCTAATGAAATGATCAAAGGTATTGTAATCGTATGCGTTGACATTGTTCGCGAAGGGAATCACGGATGCTGAACCGAGGGGGGCGTCCCACTGCAAGGCAGACACGATAAACCCAGATGTCTTGTCGTATGCGAAGAAGGAATAACCGCAGCAGATAAAGACCATATCACTATTCGCGTCTGACACATGCTGAACAAACGTGCTGGCGCTGAATACTGATTCGACAATATCCCATGACTGAGGGACGCCGGTAACCGCATCCGCCGTAATCGTTCCCGCGACATCGATATGATAAGGCGTTGGTGCGCTCGGGACTCCGCCAGATTGGTTGACAGAATATGTGATGGCTGACAACTCGTAGGTGATGGTCGCAGCGCGAACGCCTGTGACTCCCAGTGCCAAGAGGCTGAATGCGATGCGGATGATTCGTGGAATGTTCATAGCCCTCGCCGATAAGGATGAGCTTATCACCACAATGGAACCCAAGACGCTACTGGTCGGTCCGGGGTTGCGGGTACGGCCGCGGGGGTTCCTTTGGCACGCTTCCGCAGGCAAAGTCGAGTGATTGGCAGAGCACAGCCTACGAGGAATAACCAAGCGGTGGTTGGTTCCGGCGCTTCAGTGGCTGACAGGTAGATAAATCCAGAATCTGAGGTGACCGCTGCATCGCTCACAGGATTGCGATTGCCGTCCAGTACGACGACGGATTGCAGCCTTACGGGACTTGAAAAATAGTTCACACTGCCACCGCCAGTCTCATCAAGACTGCCGTCCAGATGCCCCGCGCCGATTAAGGCAGTAAGAGTGGTTGTAATGCCGATCGTCTGCCCGAAGGAGAACGGAATCTCTTGGGTTAGGAAGGGCTGGGAGGACGAGCAATACCCACTCGCAACCATCGCCTCAAAGTCTGCTCCACAAGCGACTGCGGAATATCCGACTATTGTAGGACGCAAAATCACGTCGGTCACGCTGGAGAAATACCCACTTGCGCTTGCGGCCCCGTCGATTAGCCAGTTCATCAACAAGAAGCCGGTTCCGTTCCCCCCTGTGACCGTAACATTGTCGTCGACCTCTATTGAGGCGTGAGAATAGGGTCCACCGACCTCTCTAACTTGGCCGTGGGCGGAAGCGTCGAGTGTAAAACTCAGACGCAAAGTAGTGAGATCTGCCTCCGCCGCTATCGTCGTCGATGCATTTAGGGAGTAAACACCGGGAAAGCTGCCTCCGCCGCTACAGGAATCGGCAAGAACCACAGGAACGCCCGCGTAGGAAGAACTCGTTTGGCCCCCGCACGTGTTTTGCACTCCATCAACTGTGTAGTAACCCATGGTGATGCTCGCAGCACTGCCTGATACCCCAGAGAGCACAAAAAGCAACGAAATGCTGGCAACTCGCGGAATCTTCATAGGCCCTCTCGCTGAAAACAGCATATCAGCGCTGCGGTCCAGATCGACAGCCCAAGGCGTCCCCGATCATTTCGTCTTCGCCAACGCCAGTGCCCGCCATAGCGTGTGGCGGCTGACCTCAAGCTCATCAGCGACCTGCACTTTACTGTATTCGCCGGACCGCAACAGTGCCCGCGCCTTCGTTAAATCAGCGTCGTCGAGGGCCTTGGGTCTGCCGCCCACGCGGCCCCTCCGCCGTGCTGCCGCAAGGCCCGCGTTAACCCGCTGGCGCAGAATATCCCGCTCGAACTCGGCTAGAGCGGCAAAGATGTGAAAGGTCAGTTTTCCGCTGGGCGTCGTCGTGTTGATGTTCTCGGTCAGGGAATGAAACTCCACGCCGCGCTCGTTGAGCATAGCCGTGGTGTCGATCAACTGGCGAAGTGAGCGTGCCAGACGGTCCAGTTTCCACACGACAACCACATCGCCTTTGCGCGCGTGGTCGAGAAGCTTCATCAGTTCGGGCCGATCCGATTTGGCCCCGGATGCCTTCTCCTCATAGACACGGGTACATTTCGCCCGTTTGAGCGCGTCCATCTGCAAGTGAGTTTCCTGAGCGTCGGTTGAGACGCGAGCGTAGCCGAGCTTCATGTTGCAAAAACCAAAGAGATAGCGTTATTATGCACCATATCTTTTGCACCAGAGTTTTGCAACTTGTTTTCGCGAGTTTCGGGCGCTTCCGGGCCCCGGTCGAGTCGCGGTGCAAAAACAAAGGTTATTGAACCGATGGCTCAAGCCCCTGAAACAAAGCCCGTAGCCGCTGCTCTGACAGAGGGCCAGCGCCATTTGGCCATGGAGCGGTTTGCCGTTCTGCGTCCACATCTCGAAGAAGACGTGCCTCTGACCGAAGCGGCCAGGCATGCCGGTGTCGCGCTTCGCACTGCCGAACGCTGGTTATCCCGCTACCGGCAAACTGGACTCGCCGGGCTGGCCCGCCCGGCTCGGAACGATGCGGACCGGCACCGCCTGCCCGCCGACCTTGTCGCGTTCGTTGAGGGCATGGGGCTGAAGAAGCCGCGAGCTTCCGTTGCCGCCATTCATCGGCGCATCGGAAACATTGCCAAAGAGCACAAGTGGCCCGTGCCTTCCTACAGCACGGTCTATGCGATCCTCGCCGATCTCGACCCAGCCATGGTGACGCTGGCGCATGACGGAGCAGCAGCCTTTCGCAATCGCTACGAACTGATACACCGGCACCGCGCACAGAATGCCAACGCGATCTGGCAGGCCGACCACACAATGCTCGATCTGCTGATTCTCGATCAAACCGGCAAGCCTGCCCGTCCATGGCTTACAACCGTGATGGACGACCATTCCCGCGCGGTCGCGGGCATCATGGTGTTTTTGGGCGCACCGTCGATACTCAACACCAGCCTTGCGCTGAGACAGGCGATCTGGCGAAAAGGCGATCCGGCTTGGCCTGTCTGCGGTATTCCCGACGTGCTCTACGTCGATCACGGGTGCGATTTCACGAGTAAGCACCTCGATCAGGTAGCGGCAAGCCTGAAGTTCCGCATCGTCTATTCAGCGGTCGCCCGACCGCAGGGGCGAGGCAAGATCGAGCGTCTGTTCGGAACGCTGAATTCCGAACTCCTGCCGGAATTGCCCGGACATCTGGTGAAGGGCAAGCCGACATCCGAGCCGAAGTTGTCTCTGGCCGATTTGGATCGGGCGGCGATCGCCTACATCGCCAACACGTATCATATTCGGGTTCACAGCGAGACCCGTCAGACGCCGCTCGACGCATGGCGAGGCAAGGGATTTTTGCCGAGGTTGCCCGAAACCCTCGAGGCACTCGATCTCCTGCTTGTGATGCATGCGAAGCCGCGGGCCGTCCGCCGCGACGGCATCCATTTTCAAGGACTGCGCTACCAGCATCCGACCATGGCGGGTTATGTCGGCGATGCCGTGACGATCCGCTATGATCCACGCGACCTGTCAGAAATCAGGGTCTTCTATCGCAACAACTTCCTCTGCCGGGCTGTCAGCGAGGAACACGCGGGGGAAGTGGTGACCCTGAAAGACATCCAAGCCGCGCGGCGGATGCATCGCCGCTCCTTGCGCACGACCATAAATGAGCGCGTGGCGCGGGTCGTCGATTTCTTGCCGGTTCAGCAGCCGAAGCCGACGACCGAGGAACTGAGGCCTCCTTCTCGCGGGAAAAAGAAGCTGCGCGTCTATCAGGAGGATTGAAAGATGAACGGGGAACGCGTCGGAACCTTCATTGCCACGAAGGAGCATCGCCGTTTCACGGAGTTCGCCGAAGCTGTGCGGAAGCACCGTTACGTCGGCCTCTGTTACGGCGCTGCCGGTGTTGGGAAGACTCTCTCCGCGCGGCGCTATGCGCACTGGGACGTAGCCGGTCCCGTGATCGAGGCTTGGAACGGGTGCGGCAGGTCCAAAGAGAAGAAGATCAACGAGGCCTTGTCGCGTTCGCGCACCGTCTTCCATACCCCAACCGTACTCGGCACCCTGCGCGACTTGAAGGATACTCTCGGGGAGCACATTGACCGCGTGGATACATGCATCGACAGCCATGTTCATCGCGACGCGAAGGGTCCACGGGTGATCACGCACGAGGAGTTCCACGTTGAAATGTTGATATTCGATGAGGCCGAGCGGCTGTCAGTGACCGCCCTCGAATTCATCCGGGACATATTCGACCGCAGAGGCGTCGGCGTCATTTTGATCGGTATGCCGGGCATGGAAAAACGGCTCTCCCGCTACCCGCAGCTTTACAGCCGTGTTGGCTTCGCTCATCATTATCGGCCCTTGCAAGGCGATGAACTCTCCTTCGTTCTGACCCGGCACTGGCGCAAACTCGGTCTCGCGCTCGACGAAGCCGACTTCACCGACACGCAGGCGATTGCGTCTATTGCACGCATCACCGGCGGGAACTTCCGGCTCCTTCACCGTCTATTCGTGCAAATCGAACGCATCCTGAAGATCAACGGCCTCTCGGTTATTACGGATGATGTTGTCGAAGCGGCCCGGAGCACTCTCGTGATCGGTGCGGCATAGCGCCAACTTCCGCCGGAAAAAAACCGCCATTTATCTCTGAAGATCACATTTACAGGCCTCTCAGCGGCGATGCGAAACGATCCGGTTTCGATACGTTGGGACCCGTTCCGGATCACGGTGCGTCATTGCGCCGGGCCACGGAGCCGCAGACTGCTCACGGACGGCACACCTCACAAACGGCGCGTGTCAGGGGCTTAATTCTTCTTGTTAGCCTGGCCGAAAGGCTGGAGGCTGGCAAGTGTAGTCCAGGCTCGAATGAGGAATGCCATGAAACTTTCACACATCGTTACCACTCTGGCGGTTGTTCCTTTTGCGGTCGTATCGTCCAGTGGTGTGCGGGGCGCCGGCGCAAGTGCCGCCGAGGAGGCGTCGATCCGCAAGTTGATTGCCACCTGCGACCCGGATAACCGCGTTCCCGGATCTGAAAAGCGAAAGACAGGGGTGATGCGGATCGTCGTCGCTGATAGCCGCGAACTCGCCTGTGAATACGGCAAGAGCACCTCAAAATTCGATCTGACAAACGGAAAAGACATCAGCCTGGGTGGCGGCATTCTCCGGGTCTGGCAGAAACAGGGCGGCGAAGGAAGGTAGCTGCGTCTTTTGTCCTGCCGTACTACGTTTAATGGCTACCGCGGAATGGCCCGGTGCAGGAACGGGGCGGCGTTCGTCTCGATGGCATGAAATTCTTCGACAGTAAGCGGAAGCCTGTGCCAGCGATCCAGGGATTCGGCTGGAAAGCTGCCTTTCACGGGCGCATCACTGCCGTAAAAGATGCGAGAGACTCCGATCTCGCGGATTCGTTGAGCCAGGATGGGCGCTTCTTCGTCCTTGGCCGAGATGCAGGCGTCGAAATACAGGTTGCGAACTCGGGAATCCTGATGCGCAATCGCTTCGGCATAGACTGCCAATGCGCGCTGTGTGGATTCGTCGAACCCGCCCGCACCTGCCATATGCGCCAGAACGACAGCAATGCCTTTGGCTTCCGGGAGAAGTTGATTGAGAAAAACCCTTGCTTGGGCAACGCCGTAGGGCCGTTGAAAAGTCACGTTCGCATGAGCGTGCACCACGATCGTCATTCGGTTGTTACTGGCCGCCCGAAAGACTTTCTTTAATTGCGCGAGATGCTTCGGATTATCGACATCCACGTCGGAATTACCGAAATGTAATTTCAGGCCGGTGGCAAGATGGGGATCCTTTGAGCAGCGGTCAATCTCCGCGATCGCATACGCCTTGAGAGGATTGACGGAGCAAAAGCCGATGAGGCGGTCGGAATACTTCGCCACCTGCGCGCTCGTCCAGTCGTTATCCATTTGAACGGCTTGGCGTTCGTTAGGGATGGCGGGCTTGTGGGGGTTCGCAAGGGAATACGCCGTTGAGAGAACGACGGCGCGCTCGATATGGGACGCGTCCATTAATGCGATGAGTTCATCGGCCGTCACACCGTGCCAACCGGGAATCGAGATTGGACCCGCAACAGAACTGTAGAGATGCTGGTGATAGTCGATTATCTGCGCGGGCGCGAGCCGACGAAGAGAAGAGCCGAAAGGACAGGAAGAGTCAAGCGAGTGCGGATCATAGCAATTTCTGACCGCCGTGCGTGCGGCAGCGGCTTGGACCTTTCTCATATTCTATTCAAAAAGGGCAGCGCACCATCAGTTGCTTGGCACCCTCCAGACACGGAGTGCCCCTCGCATCGCAAAGCAATGTTGAGTGGGGATTCCAGGAGCATGCGGCCTGTTGTCGTAGCTACGTTAGGCACATCCCTGAACACGTGTGGAGAAGATCATCAGCCATCTCGCATTTAGGTGTCAGGACACAGATAGCTGCGTACTCGCAAACCCGCGCCCAACGGCGTAGTGTTTACTATCCACTTGAACGCTTTGTCGGCATCTCGGTGCAGTGCGGTGCCTCCATGGTCCATAAACGGCGTTCGAGAAAATCAGTCCACCGGAGTCCGGTTGTGAACCTGATCAGCGCTGTTCAACGCGAACGCGCCAGTGGGAAGTTGAATAAGGCGAATTCGGCTACAGCGGGGAGTTTCCCAGGGAGCCCCCACACTGCCCCGCGCGCTGAATCAGGTCCGCTAAACGAACTCCTTTCCGTGCAGTCGGCCAGGCCCGACGGCCCGTCGTGTTGACTTAAATATGGCGATAGCGAGAGGAGCCGCTTGCCGCTTGCCGGCTTCGCCAATGCAGTTGAACGACACTCCAAACCTTTCCCGTTCACAACAATTTTAACCAACAAAATCAACAACATAACTCCCCAACCCCCGCACCCCTGTGCCATCCTCACCCCAGGAGCACCACCATGCCGACCACCACCGCACAATTCAACGCCAACCGCCGCAACGCCCAGGCCGCCACCGGCCCCCGCACCGAAGCCGGAAAAGCCGCCTCTTCCCAAAACGCCTGCAAACTCCACCTCTTCTCCACCCGCAACTTCGTCCTCCCCCATGAGGAAGCCGAATACAGCGAACTTACCACCGCGCTCTGGGATCGCCTCAATCCCCAGGACGCCCTCGAAGGCGCTTACGCCATCGAAATCCTCCGCGCCACCTGGCGTCTCCGCCGCTGCGCCAACGTCGAAGCCGACCTCGTCGAAAAAGCCTTCGCGATGGCGGATAAAAGACAGGAAGACCCCGCCGACGCCACCCTCTACTCGAGCCTGAACGAAATCCAGACCTCTGTCGACCGCGCCCGCACGCAAGCATTAGGCATCCTCAACCGAGCCACCGCCGAGCTGCGTCGCCTGCAAACCGAGCGCCGCCTCCGCGTCGAAACCCTCCCGGAACAATTCGAACCCACGTACCTCGGCATCTCCGACACCCGTGAAATCACCAAAGGCATCACCGCCACCGTGAACGCCCAACTCGACCTCGCCAAAATCGACCAGATCAAACAGAACAACGCCGTCCACCTCGCCGCCCTCGCCGCCTTCCCGCCCCTCGACATCGCCAAACTAACGAAGCGTTATGACCCGCCCGCTGAAGCCGCGTCCGCCGAAGCCGAGCCCGAAACAAAACCAACCCAAGCTCCCGGTAACGCTCCTCTTGCCTTCGCCGCCTGACGGCTTGAAACCCCAAAGCCGGCAAAAACAAGAGGAGCGCACCCCGAAAGCTCGAATTCTCACCGCCCTTTCAGAACCGGTATTTCAGCCAGAGGTTAAGGATCCGGCCGCCCCGGAACTGCAGATCGCGGTTCAGGAAATTAGGATCCAGGATGTCCGCCGAAACCACGCCGGGGTTGGGATGGTTAAAGGGGTTAATGCCTTCGGCCCGGAACTCCAGCTGGTGATGTTCGAGGTGCGGAATCGGGAAAATACGTTCCACCGAGAACGCATAATCCTGCGTCCAGTCGTTCACGAAGGTGTTGCGGCCCGTGTTGCCGGGCCGTCCGCTGACCACGATATAGCGGAACTGGTCGCGCGTGCCGGCAGCTCCGGTGTTGAAATCCACAATCGACCCGTTGGACTGCAACTGGCCTATGCCCGTGATGCAGGTGCTCGAGTTCAGGCAACTGTCGCTGTAATTAATGGCGGCGCGCGGATTGCCGCTGTCCGGCCGGTCGTTGGTGGTTCGCAGATCGCCGTTCTCGTCGAAGCCGGCAAGATGGATCGTGTCGGGCGCGCCGCTCTGCAGCTGCGCGGTGCCGCTGATGGTCCAGTTGCGCGCGATGTAATTAAAAACGTTCCGGTATCCCGCGCCGTTGCTGCCGCGGAAGGGGACCGTGTAGACCCACGTAACCGTGCCGCGATGACGTCGATCGAAGGCGGAGTTGCCGCGTTCTCCGCGCAGGTTGAACGCGTCCTGCGGGTACGAACTGCCGCCGCTCGTGGTGAAGACTTCAGAGCCGTCGTCGATGGCGTGTGACCACGTGTAGCCGA
Source organism: uncultured Acidobacteriia bacterium (assembly GCA_903851195.1). Classification (GTDB taxonomy): domain Bacteria; phylum Acidobacteriota; class Terriglobia; order Bryobacterales; family Bryobacteraceae; genus BOG-234. The sequence continues at coordinate 82,616 of CAINNJ010000051.1, read as the reverse complement.
CATCGAAGAAGAGGCCATTGCGGAACTTGCGGGTGAGGTCCGTCTGCAGACCGTGATACGAAGAATCGCCGGCGTTGGTGCGCGCGCCAATCGAACCCTTGGCGGGGTTCAGCCGGACGCCGTTCACGCCGGGATTGATCTCCTGATTGATGAACAGGTGGTTGGCGCGGGTGCCCACGTAGGCAACGGTCAGCAGCATATCGCCCGGTAGTTGCCGTTCCATGTTCGCGTTCCACTGGTACGTCAAAGGGCTTACCAGGCGGGCGTCGATGACGGAAAGCGAGGACTTCGGGTTGAGCGTCGCGGTGACCGCCGGAACCAGCCCGGAAGCCGTGCCGAGTCCGCGCCCCGTGTTAGGCGCAACCAGCGTGCCGCCCAGCGTGTTGGGCGCGCTGCTGGCGACGTTGTCCTCAATGTTGGTGAAGAATCCGTCGTAGAACACGCCGGCGCCGGCGCGATACACGGTTTTGCCGCCGCCGGGGTTATAAGCGATGCCGATGCGCGGACCCCAGTTATTCGAGTCCGATTTCTGTTTGCGCGCGGTATCGATCGGGTCGTTGAGAACGGTCGCGATGTTGACCGCCGGATATTTCAGGAAATTAAACGGCGTGGAAAAATATTCGTACCGGACGCCGTAGGTCATCGTGAGATTCGGCCGCATTTTCCACGAATCCTGGACATAATAGGCCTGCGTCGTCTGGCCGAAGCTGACGTTGGGGCTGCCGAACTGACGGCCCGCGTTCCCGGAAGGGCCGGTAAAGTCGTCGAGGAAGTTCGCAAGGCCCGTGCAGGTGGTGAGGCCGATGGTGGCGCAACTGCCGCCCCCCACGTAGCTGATCGTGCCCCGCGAGTTGAAAGGAATGGAGTCGTTGATAACCAGATGATTTACGTCCGCCCCGATTTTGATGCTGTGGCTGCCGATCGTGAGCGAGTACGCGTCCTGATACCCGTACGTGTCATGACCGCGGCCCTGCGGGAACGTGGAACTGACGCCGCCGAAGGAGGTCCCGCTGAGTCCGGCAATGGAAATATTCGGCGTCAGCGCGGTGGGCGCGGTGGAGAGCAGACCGAACTGAAAATCGATCTGCTGGAACGTGAAGCGCGCTTCGTTGACCTGTGTGGGCGTGAGGACGTGCGTCCAGAACGCGCCCAGGTTGCGCGCCGGGCCGCCCTGGAACGTGTCCTGCGTGGGCAGCGCGCCCGCGTTGGCGAAAAGGTCCGGCGTCAGGGTGTTTTGGGTGCCGATGTAGCGGCCCGAAATGGTGTCTTTCGAAGTCATCTGGTAATCGCCGCGCACCACGAACTCGTAAGCGGGATTCTGCTGCGTCGTCGCGCGGGTAATCTGACCGATGGGAATCAGGCAGGGGCTGCCCGGTGTGCCGCAGCCGGCGCGGGCGCCCACGTTAATGGTGCTGGACTGCGCCGAGGCGACCAGTCCGCCCAGCGAACTGACCAGCAGTCCCGCATTCGGGTACGCCCCGGCGAGAGCCTGCAGCGTGGCGACGCCCTGGGCGGTCGGAATGTTGAGCTGATTGCCGGTTTCCGCCCCATAGATGCGGTGCCACTGGCTGCTGCCGAAGAGGAAGAGCTTGTTCTTGATCACCGGTCCGCCCGCCGCGAAGCCGAAGGTGTTATCCACGTCGCGCGGCACGGTGGTGATGCCGGAACGCTTTTCTTCGGACGTCAGGGCGTTGATTCCGGAGCCCGTGTAGCGCTCCCAGAGGCTGCCGTGGAATTCGTTGGTGCCGTTCTTATAAATGACGTTCGTGACGGACGCGCCGCCCCGGCCAAACTCGGGCGCGTAGGAGTTCTTGAGGATCGTGACTTCCTTGATCGCCTCCACATTGCCGGGCTGGAGCGCCTGGCCGCCGATGCCCTGGTCGTTGTTGTCGAACCCGTCGATCAGAAAGTTGTTGGCCCGCGGGCGCAAGCCGTTGGCCGAAAAGCCGGAGCCGTTGGTGAAGCTGTCGCGGTTTTCCACCGAAACCGCGCCCGGCTGCGTGAGCACCAGGTCGATCGGGTTCAGCGAATTGATGGGAAGCTTCGCGATTTCGGCGGCGCTGATCGTGCCGCTCAGATCGCCACTATCGGTCTGGAGTTGGGCGGCGGCGGCTTCGACCGAAACCGTCTGCTCCGTGGCGCCGACATCGAGCGTGACGTTTTGGGAGGTCACCACCGAGGCCTGCACGTTCACGCCGCTGACCTCCTTGCGGCTGAAACCGGGGGCCGTTACGGAAATCGTGTAAACGCTGGGCGAGATGGCGTCGATGCGGTAAGCGCCGTCACCCGCACTCGTAGCCGTTCGCGATTCGCCGCCGGTGTTGTCTTTGGCAGTGATTTTCGCGCCGGAGATGACCGCGCCCGAGCTGTCGAGGATGGTGCCGGAGAGAGTGCCTTTGCTGGTTTGCGCCCGGGATTCCGGGGCGAGGAGATGAAGTGCGACCAACCATGTGGTGAAAAAAAGTATACGTGGACCCGTCATTTCGGGACGGCGAGCACGTTAGTTTCCGATAGCGGGGGCGAGCCGGATCGCTTTGGGGCGGGAAGTACGTTTGGCGGGGTGATTAGACGTTTGGCGCGGCGATTAGACGCCGGGCGGGGCGGATAAGCAGCGTCTGCTGGTCCTGCACCTCATCGTCCTGATCGGCCGGCTCATTCAGGTGGTAGTAATACGTGACCATCCCGGCCACCCCGATCGTGATCACCAGCAGCGCCGCCGCCAGTTTCGGCATTCGCCCTGCCGAAATCGCCACGATCAGCGTCGCCCCCAGCAGGCTGAGGCCGAACTTCCACGGCCAGAACATCAGGTCCAGATGGTATTGGCCGCCCACCTGTACCCAGAACGTCCAGATCGCCTGGAGGGCGAGCAGAAACTCGATTGTGAAAAGGAATCGCAAAAGGCGGGGGCGCATCGATAGTTTTTAACTCAGTGTTTTGAGCTCGGTTGAGACGAACGAAACGTTTCGGAATCTCGTATCGTTAACAAGGATATCCTGAATACTATGGCAGCAGTCAGCACGGCGGAAACCCACTCCACCCGCGTCCGGCTTGTTTATGAATTGACCAGCGCCCTCAGTCTGGCGTGGGATTCCATTCGTTCGCACAAACTTCGCAGTTTTCTCACGCTTTTGGGCGTCATTATCGGCGTGGCCAGCGTGATTATCGTTGGTTCGGCGATCGACGGGCTGGGGCTCTACGCGCAGGAGAGCACGGCGAAAGCGTTCGGCAGCGAGAGCTTTCTCATCGCCCAGGTGGCGAGCGTCGGCAACATGACGCGCAAGCAGTTCTTTGACAAGATCAAATACAACCGCCAGATCAAGGTGGCGGACGACCGCTATCTGCAGGCGGCGAACAGCGACACCACGCTCTACAGCCCGTACCGGCAGAGCACGGTAGACACGAAGCGCGACAATCTGATCTCTGAGGAGACTTCGATTCTCGGCGTGTCGTCGGACATGGTGGATATCCGGGATATCGGGATCGTGGAGGGCCGTTTCTTCTCGGATACCGAGGAACAGAACGCTTCGTTTGTGGCGGTGATCGGCGACGATCTGCGCAATACCCTCTTTCCGGACGGGGCGTCGCCGCTGGGGCGGACCTTCAAAATCCAGAACCTGGATTTCACGGTGGTGGGGCTGCAGGAGCGGCTTGGTTCGTCCTTCGGGCGCAGCCAGGACAACTCGGCCTACATCCCGATCACGGCCTTCAACCGGCTGTTCGGACCGGGCACGTCGATCTCGATCTTCGGACGGCCCCGGCCTTCGAGCGGCCTGAACATGCAGCAGGCGCTCGATCTGACGCGCGTGGCGCTGCGGAACAAGTTCCACCAGCGGCCGGGCGAGCCGGACCGTTTCGACTTCCTGACGCCGGACGCGATCCGGGGCTTTATCGACAGCCTGCTCGCCATGGTGGCGGCGGTGGTCATTCCGGTGACCATGATCTCGCTGGTCGTCGGCGGCATCGTCATCATGAACATCATGCTGGTGAGCGTGACGGAGCGGACGCGCGAAATCGGGATCCGCAAGTCGCTGGGCGCGCGCCGGTCGGACATCATGTGGCAGATTCTGATCGAGTCCGTGATCATGGCGGGAGCGGGCGGTGCCATCGGCGTGGCTATCGGGGCGACGCTGACGACCGCGCTGACCGCGGCCTTCGGCGTGACGCTGCGGGTGACGCCGTTTTACATCTTCCTGTCGGTCTTCGTGTCGGGCGCGGTGGGCGTGGCGAGCGGCTGGTACCCGGCATCGAAGGCCTCGAAGCTCGATCCCATTGTTGCCCTGAGGTCGGAATAGAATGCAGTTATCTCCCCGCGAAAACATTACGATGGCGCTCGACGCCGTGTGGACGAATCGCTTCCGGTCGATGCTGACGATTCTCGGTATCGTCATCGGCATCAGCACCGTGGTGACGGTGGCGTCTTTGCTGACCGGCCTGCGCGCCGGCGTGGTGACGTTCTTCGACGAACTCGGGCCGGACAATTCTTTTATTTATAAGACGAGCGGCGATCCGAACCAGACGTTCGCGCCGCCCAAGGAGCGCAAGCGCCGGGCGATCCTCAAGGAGTACGCGGACACAATCCGTCGCTACGCGGGCAACGTGCAGGATATCTCGGTGCAGTTGTTTATCCCGGGCGCGTCGAACGGCCACATCATCACGGCGAAGGTGCCGGGCTTTGAGACCGACAGTCTTTCGATGGTCGGCGCCACGCCGAATTCCATCGACACGGCGCCCAAGGATTTCGACCAGGGCCGCTACTTCACCGAAGAAGAGAACGACCGTGTGGCGCACGTCGCGGTCATCGGTTTCGATCTTTCCCGCGCGCTCTATCCGGACGGCAACGCGGTGGGCCGCACCTTCATGCTGGACGGCGCGGAGTTCATGGTGATCGGCGTCTTCGCGAAAGCGAAGGGCGGGTTCTTCGGGGCCAACGGCGCGGACACCCAGATTCAGTTCCCGATTAAAACCGCGGAATCGCGCTATCCGCAGATCGATCGTTACATGATCACCTGCAAAGCGAAGCCGGGGCTGCGCAAAGACGCGTTCGATGAAGTGGAAGGCATCATGCGGCGAATCCGGCGTCTGAAGACCGACGAGCCGGACGACTTCAGCATTTCCACGCCGGATCAGATTATCCAGCAGTTCGACAAGATTACGGGGCTGATCGGCCTGGTGGCGATTGCCATCTCCGCGCTGGGACTTCTGGTGGGCGGCATCGGCGTGATGAATATCATGCTGGTGAGCGTGACGGAGCGGACGCGGGAGATCGGGATCCGGAAGGCCATCGGCGCGCGGCGGTTCGACATCGTCGGCCAGTTCCTCCTGGAAGCCATGACGCTGACGGGCGTCGGCGGCGTGCTGGGCATTGCGATTGCCGTCGGGTTGACGACGCTGGTAGGTTTCCTGGTGCCGTCGCTGCCAAGCAGTGTGCCGACGTGGGCGGTGGTGACGGCATTTACCGTGTCGGTGAGCGTGGGGCTGTTCTTCGGAGTGTGGCCCGCCGTGAAAGCGTCCAGGCTCGATCCGGTTGAAGCGCTCCGCTACGAGTAAAGACGGGACGAATCCGAAACGCCACATCCCGACGCTGGACGGCTGGCGGGCGGTGGCGATTCTGCTGGTGCTCTGGGCGCATCAGGGCAACGTTTTCTATCGGACTCCCGAGGCCTACCTGCGCGGCGGCCTGTTCTATTTCGGGACGTGGGGCGTCCCGATTTTCTTCGGCCTGAGCGGGCTGCTGATCACGAAGCTGCTGCTCGAAGAGGGCGACCGGGCCGGGTTCGTGGATCTGCGGGCGTTCTATATCCGGCGCTGCTTTCGGATCCTGCCGCCGATGCTGCTGTATTTGGTGGTCGTGTTCGCGGCCGGGCTGCTGCAATCGAAAGCTGATTTCTGGAGCTGTATCTTTTTCTTCCGGAACTACCTGCCATGGCAGTTGGGCAGCTGGTATTCAGGACACTTGTGGTCGCTTTCGGTGGAAGAGCATTTCTATCTGTTCTGGCCGACCCTGCTGGTCTGGACAGGGGTGCGGCGGGCGTGGATCTGGGCGCTCGGCCTGAGCGTGCTCTCCGCGGCGTGGCGCTGGTGGGGTCTGTTTCCGGGAAACGACAGCCGCACGGATTTGCGGCTGGATAGTCTGCTCCTGGGAGCGGCGCTCGCTTTCCTGCTGCATTCGGGTCGGGGCAGGGCATGGTTGGAGCGCTGTTTGAATCCGGCGGCGTGGGTCGTGACGCTGGCACTGCTGGTGGTGGTGATCCGGCTCGAGGCGCAGTTCGCGGCGTCACTGCTGATCCCGTTGCTGATTGCGGGAACAGTGACGCATCCGGACTGGACTCTAAGCCGCGTGCTGGAATGGAAACCCTTCCGGGCGCTGGGGCGGATTTCCTACAGCCTGTACCTATGGCAGCAGATCTTCCTCTATCCGCCGTGGCAGCCCCGGCCACTGGGCGGCGGCGTGCAGCGGTTGCCCTGGTCGCTGCTGCTCGCGCTCGGATGCGCGGTCGTGAGCTACTTCGTGGTGGAGCGGCCGTCGATCCGATGGGGGCGACGGCTTTCCCAATCCGTTTAATCCGCCCGTAAAGCGCTGGTCGGCGATACCGAAGCGGCACGCCGGGCCGGGATCAGCGCGGCGACCAGCGCGCAAACGGTTAGGGCGACGGCCGCGATCGTCAACGCCAGCGGGTCCCACCCCGCAACGCCATAAAGCTCGTTGGCCAACAGGCGTCCCGCGCCAATCGCCAGCGGCACACCGACGACAATCCCGGCCAGCACGCGGTACGAAGCCCCGCGCAGCACCATTCGCACCACCTTGCCGCGGTCGGCCCCGAGTGCCATCCGGATGCCGATTTCGGCCGTGCGCCGGGCGACTCCATACGCCGTGACGCCGTACATCCCGACAGCGGCGAGCAGCAACGCGACCGTCCCGAAAAGGCCCGCCAGACTGGCCACGGCGCGCTCCCGGTCGAAGGAAAGCACCACCTGCTCCTGCATGGTGCGGACGCTGATAACGGTCAGGTCCGGATCCACCTCGGCAAGGGCTTTGGTGACCAGCGGTTCCAGCACGCCGGGCGGCAGGTCGGTCACCAGCATGAGGCCGCGAATCAGATGGGTGCTCATTTCGAGTCTTCCCATCAGCGCATTGCTCTTGTAATCCACGTACTGCGAGATCGGCGCGTAGAACATGGGGCGAGCCGGTTTGCCTAGAGCGAAGCCCGCGAACTTGGCATCGCGCACGACGCCGATGATCCGGAAGGTGCCGGCCAACTCCGGGTAGTCCAGGCCGAAGTGCTGTCCCAGCGGCTCTTCGTTCTTACCGAAGAACCGCTTCACAAAGGCCTCGTTCACGATGGCCACCGGCGCGGTGTGCTCGCTGTCGGCCTCGCTGAAATCGCGGCCGCGCAGAACGGGCATGCCGAAATTGCGCAGGTAGGAGGTGCTCACGCGGTCCCAGGAGGCGCCGGAATCGCCGTCCAGTTTGGCGGGGGCATGGCCGGAAACCATGATCAGCTCGCCCCAGTTGTTGGTCAGCGGGTTGTACAAAGCAAGGCCCGAGCCGCGCACGCCGGGCATGCGGTTCAGGCGGTCTTCCAGTTGACGGTAGAACGCGGCCAGCCGGGGAAACGTATAGTTACTGGACGGCCCGTTCATGGACACGATGACGCGCCCTTTCACCTGATAACCGAAGTCCTGATTTTCCAGATTGGTCAGACTGCGGCCCAGCATCGTGGCGCCCGCGACGAGCACGACAGACAGGGCCGCCTGCACAATCAGCAGGATCTTACTGGTGGACGAGGATCGGTCGATTGCGCCGCGGCCCTGCGCGCGGAGCGCCTCCGCGGGATCCGTGCGCGTGGCGAACCACGCGGGCGCAGCGCCAAAGACTATGGCGGTCAGCAGCGAGATGCCAAACGCGAAGCCGAGCACCGGCAGAGACGGCATCACCGAAATGGGCAGAAAATGCGCGGCGCTGAAGGCGAGGGCAAGCAGCAGCCGTGCGGCGGCCATGGCGACCAGCAGGCCCGCGATACCACCGCCCAACGCGAGCAGAATGCTCTCGGAAAGCGCCTGCGCGATGATCTGTTGCCGCGTGGCGCCGACGGCGAGGCGCAGCGCCGTCTGTCCACGCCGTGCGACGGCGCGAACCAGCAGCAGGTTCGCCACATTGGCGCACGCGATGAGCAGCACCAGGCCGCAGACGGAGAGAAGAATTCGCAGGCTGCGACCGTAGCCTTCCTTCATCTCGGCCACACCCGCGCCGGCCGGTATGACGTCGATCACCTGCCTCGAAATGTTCCTGATCACATCCGGCATCCAGTTGGCGGGATAGCCGGATTCGTGCTGCATCCATTGCCGCAGCACCCCGGTAAGACGCGGCGCCATGCCGGCCACGGAAGCGCCGGGGCGCAGCCGGCCGATCATGCGGAGCCACGCGGAGACGGGCTGATTCAGCAGGGCGCTTTGGCCGGAGAGCAGCGGCTCCTGGTGGAGGGGAAGCCAGATGTCGGGCGGGTCGCTCCGGAGAGTGTCGCCGAAGAAGCGCGCCGGCGCGATACCAATCACGGTGAAGGCATGGCCTTCCACCATGAAGGCCGCGCCCACTACGGAAGGGTCGGCCCCGTAAACGGTTTCCCACGCATGGTGGCTCAGTACGGCGACAGGCGAGCCTCCCGCCGTGTCGTCGCTGGAGGTGAAAAGGCGGCCTCCAAAAGCCCTTGCGCCGAAGACCGTGAAGTAGTTCCCGCTCACGTATTCGGAGCGAAGTGGTCTGGCGGCGGACTGCACGCCTTCCCTCCGCACCGCGACTCGTCCGATTCCGGCCTGGAATGCCGCGACTTCTTCGAACTCGGGCGTCTGTGCTTTCAGGCGCTGATAAAGCGGAAAAGAATACATGCCCCATTTGTCCTGGGGGCCGCCCTGAACGCAGCAGTTGTCGCCCTCGCCGACGCGGTAGAGACTCGCGGGGTCGGCCACGGGGAGCGAGCGGAGCATCACCGCATCGATCAGCGTGAAGATCGCAGTGGTGCCGCCAATGCCGAGGGCGAGAGTCAGAACGGCGGTGGCTGTGAACCCCGGCGACAAACGAAACTGGCGCAGCGCGTACCGGGCATTGCCGAACAGTGCGGTCATGCGGATTGCCTCACAGCAAGGAATACTGTGCGGGCGCGGTTTGGTTACGAAACTTTCCGGAAGCGGTCAGTTGGCGGAAGGATTACGGTCGGCGCTGTCGATCACGATGACGTCCACCGGCCCTTTCCGGCTTTCGATGGCGAGCCCGAGATCCGGGAGTTTTCGCTTCCACAGCGCGAACGAATCCGTGCCGGGTTCCGGTCTGATGTCGGCGTTGAAATCGTAAGTACCCGAAAGGCCGGTCTTATCCAGCACGGGAATTCGGGGTCCACCCGCGCGGCTGGGCTGACTCGGATCGTTCACCGCCGGAATGCTGAACTGAACGGTCAGGAAGTCGGCGAACTGTCGCATCCTGCCGCGAAAGTGAAAGCCGCCCGTTGCGTCAGCGGCATCGCCCTCATTAACGGGATGGATCTTCGCGCCGGTCTTGGCGGTAGTGAGTTCGTAGACGCGCATTTCTCTGCTTTCCGGATGTTGCTGCAGATGAAAGCGGTCGATCAGGAGAGCGCGAAGCGGGAGGTCGGTTTCCTCCGCTGAAGCCGGGTGATCGCTCCGTCCGTCGAGATCGTATTCGACCTCATCGAGCCAGTTCGGCCCGATCACCTGATTCAGCTGAACGCGCCAGGCCTCGGCTGCGAGACGTCTTAAGGTCGCGTTTCTGGCGGTGATCCCGGCGGGTGTGTAGGCGATCTTGTTGTTGTAGTCCGGCCCCGGCGGACGCGGACTGCGCTTGACCGAGGCAACGTCGAAGACCTGGGCGAGCGCCGGGCAAGCTACAAACGTCAGCAGGGCGAAAACACACCGCACGCAACTACTCTACTCCGGTGCGATGCTTGACGAACACGGGCCGATCGGAATCGAAGATCGTACTGGCGCATTCGATACGAACGAGTTTCCGGCCCGCCCGAAATTGAATGGTTTTGTCGTGGATGTGGCCGGCTTCCGTCCAGCCCTCGCGTTTTGGGTTAACGGAAGTGAAGGAGTAGCGCCCTTCTCCGGGGACATCCACGTCAACGACTTTGGCACGGTCAAAACGCAGCGCCGGACCGAGCTGGCCATCGAAATAGACTTTCGGCCTGGATTCGCGGATTCGCGTTACAAGGTCCGACGCCTCCCAACTCGCCATGACTCCCGTGACGTGTTCGTACACGTGGTTGAAGAGTTCAGTGAAATGGCTTTCAACGGGCTTCGTGTTGACCTGCGCCAGGCCGAACACCACCGTGCAGGACGCGGCGGCAAAAGCGAGCGCCCACCCAAGCCGCGGAGATAACCTGCGCCGTTCGGAGCGCGGAAAACGCGCCCGCAAACCACTCCGCAAGGTGGACGGGGGAGGCGGGGCTTCCCAGCTGTCCAGTAACTGATCGAGTTCCGTGTCGTTCATTTGCTGCCCTCCAGTTGCGGCGCCCAGGCCGCCAGAACTTCTCTCAACGTGACCCTCGCTCTTTGCAGCCGTGACTTCACCGCGCCGATTTCGAGTTGCGTGATCTGCGCGATTTCCGCCAGCGCCAACTGCTCATAGTGAGCGAGCAAGAGCACTTCCCGCTGGGTCTCCGGAAGCGCGGCAATCGCGCTCGCCACAGCCCGGGCCGCTTCGTCGCGCAGAAGTTCGGCTTCGGGCGTGCGAAAAAGTATCGGCTCCGCCGCAAGGCTCTGCTCCTGCCGCTGCAGGCGTTTCAGCGCCTGATTCCGAACCGCTCCGAACAGATAAGTCCGCATGGAGGAGCGCGCCGGATCGAAGCTGCAACCGGGCTTCAGCAGGGCCAGGAAACATTCCTGCACGATGTCCTCGGCATCGGACATCGATCCGGTCAGCCGCCAGGCGAAACGAAAGAGCGGGGGATGGTGTTCGTCGAATAACAACAGGAACGCCGCTTCGTCGCCTTGCCTCGCCTCCCGCAGCGGGTTTTCGGGTTGCTTACGCATGTCTGCAGAGTATTACCGCAAGTGCGGAAAAGGAATCGGTGCGACGGATTGCTTGCGGGTGCAGATTCGTTGTACTCTTTCCCGATGGTGATTCGTACGCTCAAACGGTTTTTTCCGCTGGCCCCGATCTGCGCGGCAGTGGCTCTGAGTTCCTGCCACGGGGTGACCAGTTCGCCGCCCGGACCGGACCAGAGTGAATCGCGCTCGGTCGACCTCGACAAGGCCGAGCGGGTTCGGGCGCAGCTGAAGATGGGCGCGGGGGAACTCGATGTCCGCGGGGGCGCGGCGAAGCTTCTGGACGCGGATTTCACCTACAATGTCCCGGAATGGAAGCCGGATCTCCGTTATACGCCTGGCGATCTGGTGCTGGAGCAGCCCGGCTCCACCAATTCCACCAGCAACACAAAAAACCATTGGGACCTGCGTTTCAACGATGCCGTTCCGCTGGATCTGAGTGTCAATTTCGGCGCCGGCGAAGCGCGGCTCAAGGCCGGGACTCTCAACCTTCGCGGGCTCAGTGTGGAAATCGGGGCAGGGAAGCTGACGCTCGATCTTCGCGGGAAGCCGTCGGCGGGCTATTCCGTGCACGTCAGCGGCGGCGTGGGGGAGGCCAAGATTTATCTGCCGAAAGACGTCGGCATTTCGGCCAACGTAACGGGCGGATTGGGCGAGATCTCCGCCACCGGTCTGCGGAAGAACGGCGATGTCTACACGAATGACGCGAACGAGACCGCGAAGGTGAAGATCCGGCTGGATATCCAGGGCGGCGTCGGCTCGATCAAACTGATTGCCGAAGAGCCGCCCCGGGGTAGTTTGCTCTAAGCGTTGACGGCTTCGCGGACCGGAACCGGCGAGAGCCAGCCGTGACGGTCCGCCTTCTCCCCGTTCACGATCGCGAAGAATTCCTTCTGGAGTTTCTCGGCAATGGGACCGCGGCGGCCGGAGCCGACGGTGATCCGGTCGATGGAGCGAATCGGCGTAATCTCGGCGGCCGTGCCGGAGAAGAAGACTTCGTCGGCGATGTAGAGAAGTTCGCGCGGCATGATCTGCTCGACAATCGGAATGCCCATCTCACGAGCCAACGTCAGCACGGTGTCGCGGGTAATGCCGGGCAGCACGGAGGTGCCGAGCGGAGGCGTAATCAGGTTGCCGTCGCGAACCACGAAGATGTTCTCGCCGGAACCTTCGCTCACATAGCCGGATTTATCGAGCGCGATGCCTTCGGAGTAGCCGTTGGCCATCGCTTCCATCTTGATGAGCTGAGAGTTCATGTAGTTCGCGCCCGCTTTGGAGAGCGCCGGCAGCGTGTTCGGAGCGATGCGGCTCCAGCTGGAAACGCAGACATCCACGCCTTCCGCCATGGCGTCATCGCCCAGGTACTTGCCCCATTCCCAGCAGGCGAGATACACATCGACGGGATTTTTGGTGCCGTTCACACCCATCTCGCCGTAGCCGCGCAGGGCTATCGGGCGAATGTAGCAGGACCGAAGCTGATTGATGGAGACGAGTTCAAGAATCGCGTTCGCCAGTTCCTCCTGCGAGAACGCGAAAGTGTCCATCCGGTAAATCTTCGCGGAATCCACCATGCGGCGGACATGCTCGCGAAGCCGGAAGACGGCTGGGCCGCCCGGGGTTTCGTAACAGCGAATGCCTTCGAAAACCGAGCTGCCGTAGCTGACGACGTGCGAAAGGACGTGGATCTTCGCATCGTCCCACGCGATAAACTCTCCATTGCGCCAGATCTTCTCGGTGGCCTTTAACATCTCACCAGTATAAACGGACCTTCGTTGGACACCGCTCTACAGGTGGTAGAGCATGAGGTAGACCACCACGCCGGTAACACTCACATACATCCAGATGGGCAGGGTCCATTTGGCGATCACGCGGTGTTTGTCATACCGGGCGGCAAGGCCGCGATTCAGCGTGATAATCGCCAGTACCGGCACCGTGATGGCAAGTACGGTGTGCGTGCCCAGGATCCACAAATAGACGGTCCGAATCGCGCCGGTGCCCTGAAAATAGACCAGTCCCGCGTGAAAATGGTGCAGCAGATAGCTCGCCAGAAAAACCGTGGACACTGCGAATGCGGCAATCATGACCCGTTTGTGGGCCTCCCGCCGGCGGTTGCGGATCAGCACATAGCCAATGGCCAGCAGGATAGCGGCGGCGCCGTTCAGAAAAGCGTTCAGGGTGGGCAGCGATTCGTAGAAAGTCAACCTTGCTCCTTTTCGAGGCGCTCGGCGTCGCGGGCGATCTTATCCACCGGATTTCCCTCGGCAATTCCGTAGTAGCCGCGAATTCTGCCTTTTTTATCGACCAGCACGAAGCGCGTGCTGTGATCCATGGCGACGCCGAGCGTGCCGAGTTTGAAGGCGTTGTAGTCGAGCGAGTTCAGCGTTTCCTTGTCGCCGGTGAGAAACGACCAGCGCGCGGGGTCGGCGCTGAACTTCCGCGCATAAGCGGCGAGGACGGGTGGGGTGTCGTTGTCGGGATCCACCGTGAATGAAACGAGTTTTACGGCAGGGCCGGTGGCTTTCTGGATGGCGCGCATATGGGACGTCATCCGCGGGCATGGTCCCTGGCAGTTGGTGTAAACGAAATCGGCTACCCAGACATGGCCATCCAGAGCGGTGCGTTCGAACGTTTTCCCCTGCTGATTCAGTAACTTGAAGTCCGGTACTTCGCCCAACACCTGAAGCGGCTTCCGGGGGGCGCAGGCAGTCAACAAAACGGCAATCAGCAGAAGGCGGCGCATTACAGAGTTGGAGGATCGAAGATCATCAGGCCGTAAATCATCGGCAGGTAAATCACGGACGCGAGAAGAACCTTACGGGCGCGCACATTGGTGCGATCGAACGCCACGCGGACGCCGGTGTAAAGGAACCAGAAGCCGAGCAGCAGAGCGCCCACCAGATAAATCCGGCCGGACATGCGGAGCAGCACGGGGAACAGGCTGACCGGAATCAGGGTGGAAGCGTAGAGCACGATCTGACGCGCGGTCGACATGCCGTCCGGTTCCACCACGGGCAGCATGCGGATACCGGCGCGGGCGTAGTCGTCGCGATACATCCACGCAATGGCGAGGAAGTGCGGAAACTGCCAGACGAACAGGATGGCGAACAGCGTCCACGCTTCGGCGTTGAGAGCGCCATACGAAGCCGCGTAGCCCATCAGCGGCGGCATCGCGCCCGGCAGCGCGCCGATGACAGTAGAGAGATGCGAACGCTGTTTCAGCGGTGTATAGACGAACAGGTAGCCGCCCAGGGTGAGCGCTCCCAGCAAGCCGGTCAGCGGATTGACGGCAATGGCGAGTTCGGTAAAGCCGGCGACGGCCAGCACAATGCCGAACCAGAGCGCGCGGTTCGCCGTCATTTTGCCGGAGGGAAGCGGCCGACTGGCGGTGCGGCGCATCAGGCCATCGGCCTCGCGCTCATACCACTGATTCAGCGCGGCGGTGCCGGATGCGATGAGCGCGGTGCCCACCAGAGTATGCAGCAGCAGCGGCAGTTCCAGCCAGCCGTTCCAGTCGCGCTTCAGGCCGAAAAAGTAGCCTACCCCGGTGCTCATCAGGATGAGCCAGGTGATACGCGGCTTGGTCAGTGCGATGTAGTTCTTCATTCGGCGGCGGTTTTCGATCAGGAACAGGCTCACTTCGCGACAGCCAGTGCCGGATAACTCACCTCGGCGGCGATCAGGTTGCGCCGCACCAGAATCGCGAGAGAGACGCTGGCGGCCATAGTCAGGGCGCCCACCGCGACATGAAGCACCGTAAACGTCACCATCAGAGGCATGGGCTGCACGGCGTCCGCGTAGGCGATTCGGGTCATATAAGCGGCAATTCCCAGGAAGACCTGGCAGAAAGTGATGCCGGTGAGCGCCACGGCGGCGGACCGTAACTCCCGGTTGCCAGCGTAGTGCAGCAGAATTCGCAGCGAAATCCAAAGTACCACGCCGGTGACAATCGGAGCCCCGCAAATGTGGTAGATGGAGCCGATCGCCTTATGGCGGGCGGCGGCGCCGAGCGCCAGTTGTCCCAGGACACAAAAAGGCGCGGCGAGCGAGAGACCGCGAACGGGATAGCGCGGATCTTCGTCCGTCAGCGCCGGACCGCGCAGCCACCAGGAGGACGTGAAGAGCGTGATGGCGACGGTGGTCGAGAAGAACAACTGCGCGAGACTCGCGTGCGCCGAGGAGATGTACCAGGGCAGCAGCAGCAACACGGTCAAACCCCCGAGCACGCCCTGCGCGATGACGGCGAGCAGCGCGATCACGCCCAGAATCCGCAGCCAGCGGCGCTTTTCCACGCGGAACAGCCAGACCATCGACACGATGGTGAACAGACCGACCATGGTGGCGATCATGCGGTGGCCGTGTTCATAGAGGATGCCGCCTTCCATGGGTGGCATGATTTTGCCATAGGAGAGAGGCCAATCCGGCACGGAAAGACCGGCATCGCGGCTGGTAACCGTGCCGCCGGCGACAACCAGCAGAAGTGTGCAGAAAGCCAGGACCATCGACCAGCGATGCAGTCCGGGATGGAAATTCGGTTCAGCTGCCATAAGTGAATTCCAGCGTTGCGGCTCCGCCCGGGGTTACCGTGACGTTGCCTTCCTTGCGTCCGTATTTTTCATGCACCGCCTCGATGGTGTAGGTTCCTGGCGGCACGCCCTGCAGGGTGAACGAGCCATCGTCGCCCGTCACCGCGAAGAACGGATGGGGGGAGACGCCGACGTACGATCGCATCCAGGGATGGACGCTGCAGGTCACCGGGAAGAGCACTTCCTGGGTGTCGAACTGTTTGAATTTGTGTTCCGCGCGCGGCGGCTGCGACTCGTTCCAGGCCGGATTCGTGACGCTTTCGGCATGAACATTATGATTGACCGGGTCACTGTTCAGAATTTCAAGACGCTGGTCTTTCATGATGCCGAGCACGTGCGGCTGGTAGACGCAGCCGTGCTGGTCGAGCCGGGCCGGTTCGGCGGGAGGCGCCCAGTGCGCGGGAGCGAGGCCGGATTTGATCCAGACGAAAACGTTTTTCAGCGTCCCGTTGGGGTTGACGACCACCACCTCGGCGCGCTGCGGCGCGGGGTGCTGGCGCTCGCATTGCGGGTTGGAAGACATGTCGATCACCGGCATCGCGGGCGCGTCGCCTTTGAAAACAATTCGGCCTGTGACCGTGCCTGCGGTTGCGGGGTCGATATGTGCTTCCGGAAGGCTGGCTGCTGCTTCCTTTTTCGGTGCGGAGCCACTCCCGCAAGCCGCCAGAAAAAGCAGGGGGAAGAAGACCGTGAGGCGTATCAAAATTCCATTTTCACACAGGCCCACGCGTGCGGCTGGCTCCCGTTTTCGTCCCGATTACAATGCCCTTGTCGGTCTTTACCGGACGCACTTTTGCAGCAAAGATGACAGATTCCAAATTCGCACCATTCCAGCCATTCACAGGCGTGCATTGTGAAACCGTCGCCACGGGTACACTGCTGAAGGCCGCCGGGATCGAGATCTCCGAGCCGATGTTGTTCGGCCTTGGCGAAGCCCTTGGTTTCGTCTTTCTTAACCTGGCGACTTTGCCGCTGCCTTTCGTCGGCGGCCGCTCAAAGCCTTTTGAATTGACGACGCGTCTATGCCGCAATCTTGGCGTGCCATGCCGATCGACCGAAACCAAATCGAGGAAGAAGGCATGGGAGCAGCTCGAGGGTGAGATCAGCAGAGGCCGTCCCGCTGGACTGCAACTGGACTGCTACTACCTGGACTATTTCAAGAACGCGCCGCACTTCGCGGGGCACTTTGTGGCGGCCTGCGGGATGGACGCCTCTTCCGTTTTGCTCGTCGATACGGCGCCGCAGGGCAGTCTGCAGCGGGTTCCGAGAGCTTCTCTGGAAGCCGCGAGGCACGCCACGGGGCCAATGTCCGCAAGCGCACGGATGTGGGTGATCGAGCCTCCAGCCGGTGAAGTGGCGCTGGGCCCGGCCGCGCACTCGGCAATGCGGGCCAACGCAGCGGTCTATCTTTCTCCCTCATTTGCGGGCATGTCTTACCTCGGAATAGAAAAGCTTGCGAAGTCCCTGCCGAATTGGTTGAAACTTGCGACTGACCCGGAACGCGACCTCCCTCAGGCGGCGATGCTCATGGAGCGGGCCGGGACGGGCGGGTCGCTCTTTCGAAATCTGTTTCGGGATTTTCTGGCTGAAGCGGGGGGAATTCTGCCGAACCTGAGATCTCCGATCGGGACGGCTCACGGGTTGTTCGCAAAGGCGGCCACCGAATGGAGAATCGTGGCCGAACTGATTGAGAGGGCCGGAGCGGATTGCAAACGCGAGCATCTGGAAAATGCCGCGGGGCGTTGCCGCGGGATCGCCGCGCTGGAGACATCCGCCATGCGAGTTCTTGCCGACATTTAGGGGCGACGCGCGGATAGGGGCGACGGACGGACCGAAGCTGAAAGGCTGTTCCGAAGCCGGCGTTTGCGGTTGGCTCTCGTTTTGCACGGGTTTTCGAAGATGACGCCGAAAGCGCCCGCCGCCATTCCCGATTACAACGCCATCGCCGCCTTTTACCGGAAGCACTGGTGCGGTCACAACCACGCCGGCCTGATCTCGATGCTGCGGCGCCTGCTGCTCAACCGGGTCCGGCCTGGCGCCCGTCTGCTCGATGTCTGCTGCGGGGCGGGCACGGTGGCGCGGCAACTGGTGGACGACGGTTTCGCCGTGACCGGGCTGGACGGCGCCTCGGAATTAATTGGCTTCGCGCGCGAAGACGTCCCGGAAGCCGGGTTTTTCGTCGCCGACGCGCGGGATTTTCAGTTGGACACGCAATATGAAGCTGCCCTGTGCACGTTCGACAGCCTGAGCTACATGACGAGCCAGGAGGATCTGGAGCGGGTGTTTCATTGCGTCGGCGCGGCGCTCCAACCGGGCGGGCTTTTCCTTTTCGACATCAGTCTGGAGCCGACCTACAGGAACGAATGGCAGCGCAGCTTTTCCATGGTGGACGATCGCGAAGCCTGTTTCATCCGGGGCGTCTACGATGAGCGGGACCGAATCGGCAAGACGATGGTCACGCGGTTCGTGGAAGACGGCGGCTGGCGAAGGACGGACGTCACGTTTGTTTCGCGATGCCATGCGCCGGAAGAGATCGCGACATCGCTGCGGCGGGCGGGTTTCGCGGAGATCGTGGGGCACCGTTCCGATGAGGACGAGGAACTGCGGCGCGAGATCGGTCCGGGTCGAGCCGCCTGGGTGGCGATGAAAACGTGAATCCCGTACGCTGGGACCGTGCGAATGCGAACTCTCGTTCTGGTGAGTGCCGCCCTTTTCGTGATCCTTGCTTCGCTCCTGCTGCTTGGCGCCGGCGCCATGGCTGCCGAAGGGGCGTTGCATCCGCCGCGGCAGCGTATCGCGCTGGTCTGCCCGTGCATCGCGCATGTGCAGTGCGGGGACGTGCAGGTTACCGCCCCCGACGCCGCGGTGCTGCGCGGCTGGTATTACCACCCGGATCGGCCGAACGGATCCGCCATTCTGCTGCTGCACGGAGTCGGCGCCTCCCGCCAGGACATGGTCGGGCTGGGCAACCTGTTTCTGAAAGACGGCTATGCGGTACTGGAACCCGACCTCCGGGGCCACGGAAAAAGCACCGGTTTCACGACCTACGGGAGGGCGGAAGAAGGGGACATTCACGCCTGGGCGGACTGGATGCTGGCGCAACCGGGCGTTTCCCGTATTTACGGTTTTGGAGCCTCGCTCGGCGCCTCGGTTCTGCTCGAAAGTCTGAACCGCGAGGCGCGTTTCCGCGGAGTGGTCGCGGAGGGCGCCTATACGGACTTCCCGGCAATCGAGAATGAGCGACTGCGCCGGCAGATGCCCGAGGGGTTTCGGGGCCTGGCATGGCCGGTGGTGCAGTCGGGCCTTTTCTGGGCGCGTTTGAGGTATGGCGTCGCGCTTGCGGAATCTTCCGCGATCGAGGCCGTGCGGCGGACAAAGACGCCGGTGTTCCTGATTCACGGCGAAAAGGACGACGAGACCTCGCCCGAAAATTCCAGGCTGCTCGCCGCCGCGAATCCGGCGGTCGCGACTCTTTGGATCGTTCCGGGCGGGCGGCATGCCGATGCGTGGGCTGTCGCGGGGAAAGAATTCGAAAGGCGTGTGCTGGACTGGCTGGCGGAGCATTAGATTACTGGCGGAGCATTAAATTAAAGGCTAAAGCCTTTTCTCGTGACAGGGAATCCGAGTGCCGCCGTCGATACGAGTTTTTGAGCCGTTGAACGGATCGCCCCTTCATGAAACGGGCTGAAACCGCACGCGCAGGGTCCCTCCGGAACGACTTTTACCTCAATTTACAAAGCAATTTGCAAAGCCTGGCGACGTGCTCCGGCGGGCGGGCAACCCGCGGACCGGCAAATGAACTGCCGCAGAGCCCGTACGAACAGGGGCCACCGCCGCCTTTTGCGCCGATCCGCTTCCCTCACCCTGGATGGGGCGGCACAAACGGCCAGCCCGCAGTACAATCATTTAAAAAGCCGGATACAGGCCCTCCGATCGCCACTGCCGACCGGAGAGTTGACCAGGTAAGTCTGCGATACGTCGTTGCCCGATCCGGCAGTGATGGGTTCCCGCCAGGAATGCGGGTTGGTGTGAGGACCAGATGAACCGCGTGAGCGGATAAAATCGTCCTCGGCGGCTGGGGCTGTTACCTGATGCGGCTGTAAGCAGTCACTTACATTAGACGATCGAACGCGGTTCGAATGACGACGAATACATCCACCACCGATTTGAAGAGCGCTCCACTGACGCATGAAGTTCCGGCGAGCCCCGGGGCGCCCCCCGACAGAGAGCCGCAGAAGCCGAAAAAGCGCGGTTTTGTCTGGGTCATCCTGCTGCTTGCCGTCGCCGGCGTTGCCGCCTTTGCGGTCTGGCGCGCCAGTCAGCCCGGCCTGATCCCGGTCAACCCCAACAGCGGGGGCGGAGGGGGCCGCGGACGTGGCCGTGGCGGGGCTTTCGGGCCGACGCCGGTCATGGTTGCCAAGGCGAAACGCAGCAGCGTTCCGGTTTATCTTTCCGGCCTGGGTAATGTTTCGGCGTTTTACACCGTGACCGTGAAATCCCGCGTGGACGGACAGCTCATGTCCGTCGACTTTAAAGAAGGCGATTTCGTGAAAGAAGGTCAGGTGCTGGCGGAGATCGATCCCCGGCCTTACCGGGTGGCGCTGGAGCAGGCGGAAGGAACTCTGGCTCGCGATTCCGCTCTGCTGGCCAACGCCAAAGTGGACTACGAACGGTATAAGACGCTGCTCGCGCAGGACGCCATTCCAAAACAGCAAATGGACACGCAGATGGCCACGGTCGGCCAGCTGGAAGGCACCGTGAAGCAGGATACCGCGGCCATCAACAACGCCAAACTGCAGATTACCTACGCGCACATCACGGCGCCGATCAGCGGCCGCATTGGCCTTCGTCTGGTCGATCCGGGCAATATCGTGCACGCCTCCGACAACGGCGGCATGCTGGTGATTACACAGCTGCAGCCCATCTCCGTTCTCTTTACGATTCCGGAAGACAGCCTGCCGCCGGTGATGGCCAAGATCAACCGCGGCGTCCGGCTGCCGGTGGAAGCCTGGAACCGGGACAATTCGGCGAAGATCGCCAACGGCTACCTGGTTACGGTGGACAACCAGATCGACCAGACCACCGGCACGTCGAAGCTCAAAGCGGTCTTCGAAAATAAAGACAGTTCGCTTTTCCCGAATCAGTTCGTGAATATGCGGCTTTTGGTCGACACGAAGGCGAATCAGATCGTGGTCCCCTCCGTGGCCATTCAGCACGGCCAGCAGGGCACGTTCGTGTTCGTGGTGGGCGACGATTCCAAGGTCAAAATCACGCCGGTGCAGATCGGCATTGTGCTCGATAACGAAACCACGTCGATTGCGGGCGGCCTCGAAGAGGGCGCACCCGTGGTGGTGGACGGAACGGACCGGCTGCAGAACGGCAGCCAGGTGCGCATTCGGGTTCCCGGTGACGACGGATCCGGCGGCGGCCGCGGTCGTGGCGGCCGGGGCGGTCGTGGCAGAGGCAACGGCGGCGCTGGCGGCCCGGGCGGTAACGGCGGAGGGGGCAACGCTGAGGGCGGAGGACGGCGCGGCGGAGGTCAGGCCCAGTGAGTCCATCCCGCATCTTCATCCTGAGGCCGGTCGCCACATCGCTGATGATGGCGGGCCTGGTGCTGGTGGGAGTGGTGGCGTTCCGGCAGTTGCCGGTTTCCGCGCTGCCGCAGGTGGACTACCCGACAATTCAGATCCAGACGTTCTACCCGGGCGCGAGTCCGGAGGTGATGACGTCGTCGGTCACCGCGCCGCTCGAAAAGCAGTTCGGCCAGGTGCCGGGTCTGCAGCAGATGACGTCGATCAGTTCGTTCGGCAGTTCTCTGGTAACCCTGCAGTTCGCTCTCGAACTGAATATCGACATCGCCGAACAGGAAGTGCAGGCGGCCATCAACGCGGCGGGCAGCTTTCTGCCCCGCGACCTGCCGACGCCGCCGATTTACAGTAAGACCAATCCCGCCGACGCGCCGATTCTGACGATCGCCATTACCTCGACCGTCATGCCTCTGCCGAAGATCGAGGAACTGGCCGAGACCCGCATGGCGCAGCGAATTTCGCAGCTTCAGGGCGTGGGTCTGGTCAGCATCAGCGGCGGACAGCGGCCAGCCGTGCGCGTGCAGGCGAATCCGACAGCCCTCGCCTCGTATGGCCTGAGCATGGAAACGCTTCGAACCGCTCTCGCCAGCGCCAACGTCAACGCCGCGAAAGGCAACTTCGACGGGCCGGAGCAGTCCTGGACTATTAATAATAATGACCAGTTGCAGTCGGGCGCCGACTACGGCCCGATCGTGATCGCCTACCGGAACGGCGCGCCCGTCCGGCTGCGCGATGTCGCGACCGTGATCGACGGCGCGGAGAACGTTCGGCAGGCGGCGTGGGTTAACCGCAACCCGGCCATCATTCTGAATATCCAGCGGCAGCCCGGAACGAACATTATCGGGGTTGTCGATACGATTCAGAAGCTGCTGCCCCAGATCCAGGCCTCGCTGCCGGAGACCGTGAAGCTGCAGATCATCACGGACCGAACCACCACCATCCGAGCTTCGGTCGAAGACGTGGAATTCGAACTGGTGCTGACCATTGCGCTGGTCGTGATGGTCATCTTTCTGTTCCTGCGAAGCCTGTCCGCCACGATTATTCCGGGCATCGCCGTGCCTCTGTCGCTGGTCGGGACCTTCGCCGTGATGTACCTGCTGGGCTACAGTCTCGACAATCTTTCGCTCATGGCGCTGACGATTTCGACCGGCTTCGTGGTCGACGACGCGATCGTGATGATCGAGAACATTTCCCGATATCTCGAAATGGGCGACAGCCCCATGGAAGCCGCGCTGAAGGGTTCGGGCGAAATCGGCTTCACCATCGTTTCGCTGACCGTATCGCTGATTGCCGTGCTCATCCCGCTGCTGTTCATGGCGGACATCGTGGGCCGGCTCTTCCGCGAATTCGCGGTCACACTGGCAGTCACGATTATTCTTTCCGCCTTCGTTTCGCTGACGCTGACGCCGATGATGGCTGCCCGCATCCTGAAGCATCGCCCCGAGAGCGAGCAGGGCTGGTTCTATCGCGGTTCGGAATGGGTATTCGTGAAGACCATCGAGCAGTACGGCAAAGCGGTGCGCGTGGTGCTGCGGCACCAGCCTCTGACCCTGCTGGTTGCCGTCGCGACACTGGGCCTGACTTTCTATCTGTACATGATCGTGCCCAAGGGCTTCTTCCCGGTGCAGGACACGGGCGTGATTCTCGGCATCTCGCAGGCTCCCGAAACCATCTCCTTCGCGGCCATGGGACAGCATCAGCAGGAACTGGTGAACGCGATTCTGGGCGACCCGGCCGTTGAGAACGTCACTTCTTTTATCGGCGTGGACGGCACGAATACAACCATCAACAGCGGACGCATTCAGATCACGCTGAAGCCTCTGGAACAACGCGACGGATCGGCGGTGCAGATCATCCGCCGCCTGCAGCCGAAAGTGGACGAGGTCCAGGGCATCCGTTTGTATATGCAGCCGGTGCAGGATCTGACGGTCGAAGACCGCATCAGCCGCACGCAGTATCAGTACGCGCTCGATGCGCCGCAGAAAGAGATTCTCGACGAGTGGATTCCCAAGGTTCTCGCGCGCCTGCAGAAGATTCCGGAGTTGCGGGACGTGGCCAGCGACCAGCAGAATAACGGGCTCGGCCTGAAAGTCGAAATCGACCGCGACACCGCCGGCCGTCTCGGCATCACGCCGCAGATGATCGACGACACGCTGTATGACGCGTTCGGGCAGCGCCAGGTCTCCACCATCTTCACGCAGGCGAACCAGTATCACGTCGTCCTTGAAGCCGCGCCGAACTTCGCAAAAGGCGCGGACGCGCTGAAGGATCTCCGCATTCAGATCGGCTCGGCGTCGCAGAATCTGGCGTCCACCGTGGCGCTGGCCGGCACGAACACGGCTCTGACGGGCGCGGCTTCCCAGCCGCAGGCGCCGCTCGGCACGTTCACGCGTGTCAGCACCGTGCCGATTCCCATCACCATCAATCACCAGGGCCAGTTTCCGGTGGTGACGATTTCTTTCAATCTGGCGCCGGGCGCCTCACTGGGCGACGCCGTGGACCACATCCGCGCGGGCGTCAAAGAAATTGGCGTGCCGGCGAGTATCGAACCGACGTTCCAGGGCACGGCCTCCGCCTTTGAAAAATCGCTCGCCAGCGAGCCGATCCTGATTCTCGCCGCCATTGTGACCGTCTACATCGTCCTGGGCGTGCTTTACGAGAGCTATATTCATCCGGTCACGATTCTTTCCACCCTGCCTTCGGCCGGCGTCGGCGCGATTCTGGCTCTGATTCTGCTGAAACAGGAACTGGACGTCATCGCGCTGATCGGCATCATTCTGCTGATCGGCATTGTAAAGAAGAACGCCATCATGATGATCGATTTCGCGCTGGAAGCCGAGCGCGTGGAAGGCAAACCGCCGGAAGAGGCCATCTACCAGGCCTGTCTGCTGCGCTTCCGCCCGATCATGATGACCACCATGGCCGCGCTGCTGGGCGCGGTGCCGCTCGCGTTTGGTTCGGGTGTGGGTTCGGAGCTGCGCAAACCGCTGGGCATCACGATCATCGGCGGCCTGCTGGTGAGTCAGGTGCTCACGCTCTTCACCACTCCCGTGATTTACCTCTGGTTCGGCCGGATCGCCACCTGGCTGAGCCGCAACCGGGGCACGGAACCCGTTCCCGCCCCGGGTCTTGCGTACGGGGAGGAGAGTCACCGATGAGCGTTTCCACGCCGTTCATTAACCGGCCGGTTGCTACCACGCTGCTGACCTTCGCGATGACGCTGGCCGGCGCCATCGCTTATACGCAGCTGCCGGTTTCGCCGATTCCGCAGGTCGATTTTCCGACCATCTTTGTCAGCGCGTCGCTGCCTGGCGGCAGCCCGGAAGTGATGGCGGCGTCGGTCGCCACCCCGCTTGAAAAGCAGTTCACCCGCATCGCGGGCGTCACGGAAATGACGTCGAACAGTTCGCTCGGTTCGGCTACCGTGGTGATGCAGTTCGACCTCAACCGCGATATCAACGCCGCCGCGCGCGACGTGCAGGCCGCCATCAACGCGGCCGCCGGTTACCTGCCCGCCAACCTGCCCACCAATCCGCGTTACCGCAAGGCCAACCCCTCGGACCAGCCGATTCTGATCATGTCCCTGCAGTCGGAAGTCGTGCCGACTCCCGTGCTTTACGACATGGCTTCTTCGGTCCTGGCGCAGAAACTCGCGCAGGTGTCGGGCGTCGGCCAGGTGAACGTGGTCGGCAGTTCGCTGCCGGCGGTCCGCGTGGAACTGAATCCGCAGCCCGTTTCCCGTTACAACTACGGCATGGATCAGATCGCCGGCTTTCTGGCCAGCGCGAATGCCAACAAGCCCAAGGGTTCCATCTCGACCGAGTCGATGACGCTGCCGCTGCAGACGACGGATCAGCTGCTGGAAGCGAAGGATTACCGGAATCTGGTGGTGGTCTACCGCAACGGCGCGCCCATCCGGCTGAGCGATCTGGGCCGCGTGATCGATTCCGTGGAAGACGTCCGCAACCTTGGCATGGCGAACGGAAAACCGGCCGTGCTGATCATGGTGACCCGGCAGCCCGGCGCCAACATCATCGCAACCGCCGACCGCGTGCGGGCCGTGCTTCCGCAGTTCCAGGCGTCTCTGCCGCCGACCATCAAACTGACCGTGGATAACGACCGCACGGGCACCATCCGCGCCTCAATTAAGGATGCGGAGACGGCCATGGTCATCTCCATCAGTCTGGTGATCGTGGTCGTGTTCGTTTTCCTCCGTAACGGCTGGGCGACTTTCATTCCCAGCGTTTCGGTGCCGGTGTCCCTGATCAGCACCTTCGGCGTCATGTATTTGCTGGGATATACGCTCGACAACCTGTCGCTGATGGCTCTGACCATCGCGACCGGCTTCGTCGTGGACGATGCCATCGTGGTGATCGAGAACATCACCCGTTATATCGAAATGGGCGTGCCGCCGATGGAAGCGGCGCTCCGGGGAGCGCAGGAAATCGGTTTCACTGTGCTCTCCATGAGCGTGTCGCTGATTGCGGTGTTTATCCCGATTCTGATGATGGGCGGCATTGTCGGCCGCCTGTTCCGCGAGTTCGCGGTGGTGTTGGCTACCGCGATCACGATTTCGATGGTGGTTTCGCTGACCCTGACGCCGATGATGTGCTCACGGCTGCTGCGCGTGAAGCACGACCATGGCCGGCTGTATCGCTGGAGCGAAAACTTCTTCCAGTGGATCATTTCCACTTATGCCTCGGCGCTCCAGGTGGTTCTGAATCACCCCTCGCTGACGATGCTGGTGATGGCCATGACCATCGGGGTCAATGTCTACCTGTACATCAAGGTGCCCAAAGGCTTCTTCCCCCAGCAGGACACCGGGCGTCTGATGGGCCAGGTGCAGGGCCAGCAGCATATTTCCTTCGCGGCCCTTTCGGAAAAGGTTCGGTATTTTGAGCAGCAGGTCCGCAACGATCCCGATGTCGAATCGGTGGATGCGTCGGCGGGCGGTGGCGGCGGCTTCGGGCGCGGCGGCGGCAACTCCGCGCAGATCTTCTGCCAGCTGAAACCTCTGGGCGTTCGCACCGCGACGGCCGATGAGATCATTTCCAGGCTCCGCCGCAAGACGGCCGGCATGCCCGGCGCGACACTGTTTATGCAGTCGGCGCAGGATATTCGCGTGGGCGGGCGGCAATCGAACGCGCAGTATCAGTACACCCTGCAAACGCAGGATCTTTCGCTGCTGGCCGACTGGGGCCCGAAGGTTCTGCAGCGGCTGATGCGGCTGCCGGAAGTCACCGACGTCAGTTCCGATCAGCAGAACTCCGGCCTGTCCGAGAACGTGCGGATCGATCGCGATACGGCTTCCCGTCTCGGCCTGACCGCGCAGGCGGTCGATACCGCGCTCTACAGCTCTTTCGGACAACGCCAGGTCTCGACGATGTACAAGTCGATCAACCAGTATCACGTGGTGCTGGCGCTTGAGCAGAAGTGGTGGTCGAGCCCGGAAGTGCTGGACAAGGTTTACGTGCAGACGCCCCGCGGTATCGAGGTTCCGGTTTCCTCCTTCGCCAAATGGTCCGAGGGCATCACGCCGCTTTCGCTGCCGCACCAGGGGCAGTTCCCCGCAACCACCGTCTCGTTCAACCTTGCCGACGGCGTTTCTCTGAGCGACGCAGTTCTGGCGATCCACAAGGCCGAACTGGATATGGGTTTGCCGGCCAGTATCACGGGCAAGTTCGCCGGTACCGCGCAGGCGTATCAGGACTCGCTTTCCAGCCAGCCGATGCTGATTCTGACCGCTTTGCTGGCCGTGTACATCGTGCTCGGCATTTTGTATGAAAGCCTGGTGCACCCGCTCACCATCATTTCGACGCTTCCTTCGGCGGGCGTCGGCGCGCTAATCGCGCTCGTGCTGTTCCGGACGGAGTTGACGATTATCGCCCTGATCGCGATTATTCTGCTGATCGGGATCGTGAAGAAAAACGCCATCATGATGATCGATTTCGCGCTAGCCGCGGAACGCAATCAGGGGATGAATTCGCGGGATGCCATCTACCAGGCCTGCCTGCTGCGTTTCCGCCCGATCATGATGACCACGTGCTGCGCTCTGCTGGGCGGTCTGCCGCTCGCGATGGGCTACGGCACGGGGTCGGAACTGCGCCGTCCCCTGGGTATCGCGATCGTGGGAGGTCTGATCGTCAGCCAGATGCTGACGCTGTTTACCACCCCCGTGATCTATCTGTCTCTCGACCGCCTCCGGGCGCGCTTCACCCGGAAATCCGCTCGGATTAAACGCTCCAGCCACCGCCCCGGCATTCTGATTCCGGGTGGCGTGGCTGAAGGTGCTGACTAACTACATGACCTTTCGCCAGACTGTTCTGATCGTTCCCGTGATGGTGGGCGCGGCGCTGTTTTCCGGCTGCTCCATCGGTCCCAAGTATGTAGCTCCGGTGGTCCCGGCCCCCCCTGCCTTCAAGGAACTGGTGGGGAACGACGAGTGGAAGACCGCGACGCCCGGCGATGCCATGCTGAAGGGCAAGTGGTGGGAGATCTTCAACGATCCGCAGCTGAATCAGCTTGAGGAGAAGATCAATCTCAACAACTTCAACGTTAAGCAGTTCGAAGCCGCGTTCCGGCAGTCCCGCGCGCTGATTCTGCAGAATCATGCCAACTACTATCCGAGTATCGGATCGGGACCGAGCATTACCCAGCAGGACCGGGCGTCGGGGACTTCGGCAAATTTCCAGATTCCGTTCAGCGCGACCTGGGAGCCGGATCTGTGGGGCCGCGTGCGGCTCGCCGTCGAGAATTCGGTCGCGAATACGCAGGTCCAGGCGGCCGATCTGGAGAATCTGCGGCTCAGCCTCCAGGCCACTCTGGCCGCCGATTATTTCACGCTGCTCGCCAACGATATGCAGCTCACGCTGCTGAACGACACGATCGCCGGCTACGACCGCTATCTGACTCTGACCATGAACCGCTTCAATGGCGGTGTGGCCTCCCGCGCGGATGTCACCCTGGCGCAAACGCAGCTTTACACCACCCAGGCACAGGCGACCGATCTCGATGTGGCGCGGAACCAGCTGGAGCATGCGATTGCCGTGCTGATCGGCGTCGCTCCTTCGGAACTCTCGATCCCGCGCGGCAAGATCGTCACGCTGCCGCCGCCCATCCCGGTCGCCATCCCGTCGCAACTGCTGGAGCGGCGCCCGGACATCGCCGCGCAGGAGCGCCTCATCGCGGCGGCCAACGCCAATATCGGTATCGCGCAGACCGCGTTCTATCCCACGCTCACCCTCTCCGCGACGGCGGGCCTCTCGACCCCGAACCTGCAGAACCTGTTCAAATGGGCGAGCCGGGTGTGGTCCACGGGTCCGCAGGTATCCCAGACGCTTTTCGATTTCGGCCGCCGCGACGGGCGCGTGGAGCAGGTTGTGGCGGCTTATGACGCCTCCGTCGCCGCGTATCGCCAGACGGTGCTGACCGCCTTCCAGCAGGTGGAGGACAATCTTTCGGCGCTCCGGGTGCTGTCGAAGGAAGCCGAAGAAGAGGCCAAGGCCGTTGCCGCCGCCGAGCAGGCTCTGACTCTGGAGACCGAGCGCTACAAAGCCGGCACCGACTCCTATCTGAACGTCATCACGACGCAGAACATCGCGCTCTCCGACGAGCGCATCGCCGTGACGCTGCTGCAGCGCCGCATGACCTCCGCCGTCAATCTGATCCTCGCCCTGGGCGGGGGCTGGGACGCTTCCACGCTGCCGACGGCCGATCAGCTGCGCACCGTCGAAATGGGAGATCCGGCGACCACCAACAAAGTGGCCCTGCCGAAGCCCGAGACTCACTAGGCTTTCCTAAACGGGCTCAATACCCGTCATGAAGACAGGCCATGAAGGCAGGCCATGAAGACAAACGCCGTCCGCATTGTGGAGCAGGCCGGGATCCCGTTCGAACTGCGCGATTACGAGGTGGATCCCGATGACCTCTCCGCCGAAAGTGTAGCGGCGAAGGTCGGCTTGCCCGCTGAACAGGTGTTCAAGACGCTCGTGGTCCGCGGAGATCGTAACGGTGTCTGTCTGGCCGTGATCCCCGGC
Organism: uncultured Acidobacteriia bacterium; assembly: GCA_903851195.1. GTDB lineage: Bacteria > Acidobacteriota > Terriglobia > Bryobacterales > Bryobacteraceae > BOG-234. The sequence goes on along the minus strand of CAINNJ010000051.1, from coordinate 53,351 downwards.
AACGCGGAACTCGATCTCAAGTCTTTGGCGCGACTCTCCGGCAACCGGAAAATGGAACTGGCCGCGCTCAAAGAGGTGCAGCCGCTAACGGGCTACATCCGCGGCGGCGTTACCGCGCTGGCCTGCAAGAAGGACTATCCCGTCTATCTGGACGAGACGGCAATCCTGTTCGACATCATCGCGGTATCGGCGGGCGTCCGGGGGACGCAGATGGTTCTGAAGCCGGAGGACTACATCCGGGTGGCGGGGGCCGTTACGGGCGAGATCGCGCAGCCGAAATAGCCCCTTTCCGCCCACCGGCTTCAGTTTGATGGCGCCTCAGTTCGACGGTAAAGACAGCGTTCCTTTTTCCCGCAGGCCCGTCAGCGCCAGTCCATACCGTCCCCGCACGCCGGTCTTCTCGAAAATGTGTTTCAGATGGATCTTGACCGTGCCGGTCTGGATCCCCAGTTGGCGGCCAATGTCCCGGTTGCGCAGTCCGCGCTCCACCAGTTCCGCAATCTGGTGCTCGCGCGGCGTCAGTTGCGAACGGCGGGGCTGCATCAGTTTGTCCGTGCTGCCGAAAATTCCCTCTTCCATCCACGTGGAACCGCTGGTCACCGCGCGCAGGCAGGCCAGCATGGTTTCGGCGGGCGAGGTGCGCCGGATAATGCCGCGCGCGCCGGCCTGCAGGAAACGAAGCGCTTCGGCTTCCGTAATGCCGGCTCCCCAAAGCACCGGAGCGATCGGAGCGCCCGAAATGCCCGGCAGGCTGCTCGTCTGGTGCAGCCAGTCCATCAGAGTATGGTTGCCGAAACCTTTGTCGACGATGATTGCGGCGGGCGACAGACTCACGGCGAGTTCGGACGCTGCCTCCAGCGTGGTCACGGTTCCGGCGCAGCGCAGGTCGCCGCTGTTGTCGAGCAGCCAGCGAATTCCCTCCATGGCCACGGGCTGCGTGTCACAGATCAGAACCGGTTTCCCGGCGGATTGATTTGTCATCTAGTAAGACCTCGCGTATCCATCGGCTTAGTGCTCTGGAATCTTTAGTGCGCCGACGCGCGGTATTTCTCTGAGAATTTACGGATGCACCACAATCCAGACGATAGGATGTTTGCTGAGTGCCTGTCCTCACAACTGAAAATGCTCCCGAATGGCTCCGCCGGCATGGCCTGGGCGATGGCTTCGGCGGCCCGCACGCCAAGCTGACCGAACTGGGCGGCGGCGTTTCCAATACGGTAATCCTGGCGGAGACGCCGGGCAGCCGGGTGGTCCTGAAGCAGTCGCTCGGCCGGCTGCGGGTCGCCCAGGAGTGGCTCTCGGATCGCGAACGCATTTTCCGGGAGGCGGACGCCATGCGCTGGCTGGCCGGGAAAACGCGCGGCGGGCGGGTTCCGCGCCTGCTGGCGGAGGACCGCGGCGATTTCGCCATCGCGATGGAAGCCGCGCCTGCGGAGTGCGACATGTGGAAGGCGCTGCTGTTCCGGCACGTTTTCGACCCCGCCCACGCCCGCGCTGCCGGAACGCTGCTCGGCTCCATCATCGCGGCGAGCTGGAACGATCCGGAAGCCGCCCGCCTCTTCGGCGACCAGACCGTCTTCGATCAGCTCCGTATCGACCCCTACTACCGGTTCACCGCGTCCCGGCATCCCGAAATCGCCGGCTACATCACCGCGCTCATCGCCCGCTCGGCCGAACGCCGCGTCAGCCTGGTCCACGGGGACTGGAGTCCCAAGAATCTGCTGCTTGCGCCTGGCGCAACGGATAACCCGCTTTGGGCCATCGACTGGGAGGTGATCCACTTCGGCGACCCCTCCTATGACGTGGCCTTCCTGCTGAATCACCTTCTGCTGAAGAGTCTGGTGATGCCGGCGCGCCGCGAGGCCCTGACCGGTCTGGCCCTGCATTTCACGGCGGCCCTGCGTGCGGAACTTCCTCCCGCCGCCGGATGGGTGGAAGCCGCCGCGCTGGAACACCTGCCGGCTCTGCTGCTGGCGCGCGTGGCGGGAAAGTCGCCGGCCGAGTATCTTCTGGAAGAACACCGCGCGCAGGCCTGGCAGCGCGGCATCGATCTGATCCGGCATCCGGCCGGCAGCGTGGAGGAAGCTTTTACCCGATGAAAATCACCCGCGTTCGCGCCCTTGAGATTCTGGATTCCCGCGGCAACCCGACCGTGCAGGCCGAGGTCTGGCTCGATAACGGCATCCGCGCTTCCGCCCAGGCGCCCTCCGGCGCGTCCACCGGCACCCATGAGGCCGTCGAACTGCGGGACCTCGACCCGCATCGCCACGGGGGCAGGGGAGTCCTGCAGGCGGTTCGCAACGTGGAGCAGGTACTCGGGCCGTCCATCGAGGGCATGGACGCCATGGATCAGAACTCCGTCGACGCGCGCCTGCTCGCCATCGACGGCAGCGAGAACAAAGCGCGGCTGGGCGCCAACGCGATTCTGGCTGTTTCCTGCGCCGTGGCGAGGGTCGCGGCCCAAGCCCTCGGCATCCCCCTCTGGAAGCATCTCGCGGGCGACAGGAACGCGCGCCTGCCGGTTCCCATGGTCAACATCATCTCGGGCGGTCTGCATGCGGACGCGGGCGGCCAGGGCCGGCAACTGGAGTTTCAGGACTTCCTGGTGATCCCGCGCGGCTATCCGGATCTCGCGTCCGCTCTGGAAGCGATCGTACGCGTGCACCGGATGACCGGCCAGTTGCTGGCGGAACGGGGCCACCTGCTGACGGGCGTCGCCGACGAGGGCGGCTGGGGACCTCGCCTGGCCACGAACGAACAGGCGGCGGCCCTGCTGCGCGAGGCGATCGGCAAGGCGGGCGTGGAGATGGATATCGCCCTCGACGTCGCCTCCACGCACTTCTTCCACGCCGGGCAGTACCGGCTGGAAGGCGGCAGCCGGAACGCGGCTGGGATGGCGGACCTGCTGGAAGCCTGGATCGAGCGCTACGGGGTTACCTCTATCGAAGATCCTCTGGCCGAGGACGACTGGGCCGGCTGGCAGGCGATGACCGCCCGTCTGGGAAAGCGCGTGCGTCTGGTGGGGGACGATCTTTTCGTCACGAATCCGCTGCGGCTTGACCGCGGGATCGAGGAAGGCGTCGCCAACGCCGTGCTGGTGAAGATGAACCAGATCGGCACGCTGACCGAAACCTTCGAGGTGATCGACCAGGCCCGCCAGGCCGGCTACGGAGCCGTCATCTCGGCCCGCTCCGGCGAGACGGAGGACTCCTTCCTTGCCGATCTGGCGGTAGCCTCCGGCGCGGGACAGATCAAGATCGGGTCGGTCACCCGTTCCGAGCGCCTGGCCAAGTACAACCGCCTGCTCGAAATCGAAAAGTGGGAACTGCCGGCCCCGCCGAATCCTTAGACGAGGTTGATGGTGCCCCGGCAATTCGCCGCGCCGCACTTGCACGGCACTTTATCGATGTCTTTGGCGAAATGGTAGTCCACCGTCAGTTCCTCGCCCTTCTTAATAGGCCGCCGGGACATGTAGAGAATATGGCCGCTCCGGATGACCGTGACGATGTTCGGATCGCAGCAGTGGTTGATGTATTCCGCGCCGCTGCCGCCCACGGACCCGTCGAGCGTCCAGTAGGAATCGAGCGTGAACAGATAAATCAGATGCGGCGTCTCATCGGCACGCCGCTTGGTTTCCCGGCGGCTGATTCGCTCGCCGGTATACTCAATTACTTTTCTGCGGACCGGGATGTCTTCTCCCGCGTAAAGACCCCACCGGTGGATTTTGGAGGGTTTGATTTCGAGCTTGAAACAGGCATATTTTTCATTGACCTGCGGAGCGGGAGTTGCGGGTGCCTGGGGAGCCTTGCGCCTTGCCATTGTCGCAATTGTAACGGCTCACCCCGGTTCGTGAGAAGAGGCCGGAAATTATTTGATGTTCATAATCCGCCGTTGTTATACCCCGGACACCATGAACGCGATATGCTGTACACCATGCGTAAAGCTACACTTCTTATTTCGATTCTCGCTTTCGGGGCGTTCGGGATGCTCGCCGACGACCTTTCTGACTACCAGGCCATGATGAAGGCCGCCGCGGGCGCCAACGGCGCGGCGAACGGCGCAGTTGCCGGCGGCGACGTCGCCGCGGTTGCCGCCAAAGCGAAAGACGCAGCCGCTGCGTTCGACCAGATGACCGCTTTCTGGAAAGCCAAGGGCAAAGACGACGCCGTGAAGTTCTCCATGAGCGCGAGCGAAGCGCTGAAAGCCGCCGCTTCGGCGACCAGCATCGATGACCAGAAGGCCGCCCTGGCCAAAGTCCGCCCGACCTGTGGCGGATGCCACATGGTTTATCGCGACGGCAGCAAATTCAAAGGCATGTAGTCACGGCGCCCCGCGCCGGGAACTGAAAAAGCCTCTTGTCCAGGCGCCGCTCTCCGGAGCGGCCGACCAGACAAGAGGCTTTTTTACGTCCTGACGTTTATTTGGAACCGTCGAGAGCGAAAGCCATCACGGCGTCGTCCGTCACCGGATTGTTGAAGAATCCGCCGCCGGTAGCCGTGATCACCACGTACTGCTTCCCGTCCTTCGCCTCATAGGTCATGGGAGTGGCTTCCGCGGCCCCGTTGAGTTTGTAGGTCCACAGCTCTTTGCCGTTTTTGGCGTCGAAAGCGCGGAACCGGCCGTCGTCGGTGGCGCCGACGAACACCAGTCCGCCGGCCGTGGCGATGGTGCCGCCGTTGCCGGGGCGTCCGGTCTTCTGCTTATCCGCGGGCAGGCTGTCGGTGACTCCGAGCGGCACCCGCCAGACGAACTCTCCGGTATTCACGTTGACCGCCGACAATTGTCCCCATGGCGGCTGCTGACAGGGCAGTTGCTGCGGCGAATCGCCGTTGCGCACGCTGAACCGGCCGCCGCCCGGAATGCCCTCGTACACACCGCCCGGATCCACGCGGTTGCCCGAACCCGCGCCGATGGCCGGACCGGCCTTGGGATCGTGATCTTTCACCCCGGAGATCTGTCCCAGTTCATTGGTGTTCACGAACAGGTAACCCAGTTGCGGGCTGAACGACGTGCCGCCCCAGTTCACGCCGCCATGATTGCCCGGGAACTGCACCCGGAGCCGGTTGTAGCTGACCGGCAGATACGGGCCGCCCATCTGCATTCCCTTGACCAATTCCTTGCACGCGGCTTCCAGTTCGGGAGTCACGGTGGCCAGGTCCGCCATGCTCATCGTCATGCGGGACAGTGGCGGCGGCTTCACGGGGAACGGCTGCGTCTTCGAGGTGCGTTCGAGCGGCACTTCGCTTTGCGGCACGGCGCGTTCTTCCACGCCGAACAGCGGCTTGCCGGTCACGCGGTCCAGAAGGAAAAGCAGGCCCACTTTGTTAATCGCGGCCACGGCGGGGATGGTGCGGCCGCCCTGCTTTACGTCGATCAGCGCCGGAGCGCCGGTCAGATCGGCGTCCCAGATATCGTGATGCACAATCTGGAAATGCCAGAGGTACTTGCCCGTATTGGCGTCCGCCGCCACCAGGCTGGTGCTGAACAGGTTATCGCCCGCGCGGTCGCCGCCGTACTGATCCACCGAAGGCGCGCCGAACGGCATGTAGACGATGCCGCGCTGCGCATCCACCGTAATGGCGCCCCACACGTTCACGCCGGAGCGGTTCTTCCAGCTGTCGCCCGCCCACGTGTCGTGAAACTTCTCGCCCGGACCGGGAATCGAGTGGAACGTCCACGCCACCTTGCCGGTGCGCATATCCCACGCGCGCACGTCGCCGGCCGGACCCAGCGGAGGATTTTCCTGCGTGGTGCCGCCCGCGATCACGAAGTTTTTATAGACGATGGGCGGTGCCGTCAGCGCGTTGCGGCCCGGCAGTCCGCGCATGATTTCCGGCGTGTTCATATTCACGATGCCGTTGTCGCCGAAACCCTCGGCCGGCTTGCCGGTAGCGGCGTCCAGCGAGTAGAGTTTGCCGTCGCTGGAGCCGAAGACGATCTGCGGCGGAGTCTTGCCGTCGCCGCCCCAGTATTCGACGCCGCGGGTTGCGGGAGTGCCGAAAGGAAGCTGGTACGCCCAGATCTCTTTGCCCGTGGCCGGGTCGATGGCGACCACGCGCTGGTACGGCGTGGAGAGGTACATGATGCCGTTGATCACCAGGGGCGTCACGCTGCTGGGGCGCATGCCGTTGCCGCCGCGTCCGCGTCCCCGCCCGCCACCGGGGAAGTCCGGCGTGTCGCCCACCGCCCCGCCCGCGCCGCGGCCTGCCGGTGGCGCCGGCTGCGCGGCGGGCATGTTGGCCGGCCGCATATGATAGACCCACGCGACTTTGAGTTTATCGACGTTCGTGGTATTGATCTGCGCCACGGGCGAGAAGCGCATGCCGCCCGAATCGTGCCCGTAGGTCGGCCACTCTTTCGAAAGATCGGGCGTCGTGTTCGCTTTGGACTGGGCGAGCGCGGGAATGCCGGTCGCCACCAGGAGGGCGGCTGCCAATCGCATCGTCTTCATAGTTGTTCAAAAATCCGTTCACGTAAACAATACATGATCGGGTTCAGTTTTCCGGGTCGAGTCGGACGACGAACACGTCCGCGGCAGTAACGCCGGGCGCGGCGCGGATCCGGTCCGCAAGACGATTCGCGGCGTCTTCGCTCTGTTCCATGCCGGCAAGGACCCGCCAGGTCTGGTCCCCTTCGCGCTGTACGACGCGCGTCTCGCCGAACGCCGCCAGAGCGGCGCGGGCGCGGTCTGCCTCGGCGCGATCCGTATAAGCACCGGTCTGGACAGCGAAGGAGTCCAGACCGCGTGTTGGCGGCGCACTGACCACCTCCAGGCGGACCTTGCCCGTGCCGGTGATCCCGAGGCTTTGTGCCGCCCCATGCGACAGATCGATAATGCGGCCCGCCACGAACGGTCCGCGATCGTTGATGCGGACTTCCACCTGGCGGGAGTTCTCCGTGTTCGTCACCTGCACCACCGTGCCGAACGCGAGCGTGCGGTGCGCGGCGGTTTTGCCCTCCATGTCGTAAGTCTCGCCGCTGGCCGTCTTACGGCCGTGATACGGGTGCCCGTACCAGCTCGCGATGCCCGATTCGGAAGGACGCTCGGGAGCGGCTGCCTTCTTACCGCAACCGTACAAAGTAAGTGCCGCCAGGCTCAAAAAAGTAAGTGCTCCGGCAGTCCGTCTGCGCGTATAATCAGTTTGCGACAACATAGACCTCCTTCACTGAGCCAGTTATGCTCGATAGCCTGCGAACGCCGCTGTTTATCATTGCCGTCATCCTGATTGTTATTGCCGTGCTGGTGGAAGTGGGCTCCTCGTCCGTGATACCCGCGCCCAAACCGGACGACGCTTCACTGAATACGTCCATCCAGGCACAACTGACCGGATACAGCGCAAGTGAGCGCGCGAATATGGCGACCCAGCTGGTGAACGACAGCCACTCCGTCAGTAAGCCGCCCGGCATGGCAATCGGCGATATGGCCCTGCTCGACGGCCTGCTGGTTTTTACGGTGATCCTGATGGGCCTGCCGTTGTTGCTTCCCGAGCGCTTGACGGGCCGAGTGCAGGGCGTGGTCACGCTGATCGTGTCGATCCTGATCATTTTGGCCGGTATTGGTCTGGCGATCGCGGCTTTCGTCAAGCTGATGATCATGATTGCGCTGTTCACGGCGGTTCCGTTCGGCACGCTGGCTTATCTGGTGGTCTGGGGCTTTTTCAACCGGGGCGGCGCGGCGGCGGCGCTCAGTCTGCTGATGTTTCTGAAGGTCGCCTTCGCCGTCGTCCTTGTTCTGGCGCAGCAGCGGTTTCTACAGAACAAAGGCTTCGTGCTCATCATCGTGACCTCGCTGATTGCCAATATCGTCATCGGTTTTCTGCACGGTCTGGTGCCGGTTATCCTGGTCAGCATTACCGACGCGGTGGCCGCGATTATCGTCCTGGTGCTGGCTCTCATCTGGGCCGTGTTCCTGCTGATTGGTTCGATACCCGCCATCGTGAAAGCCGTCGTCTGACGGTTCTCTTAAAGCAACGCGACCCGGCACGGAGCCGCATCGCACTGAATCGAGAACGTGGCGCCCTGACTCAGAACTTTGATCGACTTCGTGTCCGGATTCTTCAAAGTAAGTTGCACTTTCATCGGCGCCAGCGAGCCGTCTTTGGAGTTGATGGTGATGGTGGCCGGACGCAGAAGACCCGGTTTCGAGGGGTCCGGTCCGGCCAGGGCCAGATGGAGGGTCCGGATGGAAGGCTTTGCCGCCGCGATTTCGCCGGAACAGGGCCGCGCCGAAGGAAGCTGAAAGGCGGCGCCGCTGAAACACGGCGCGCTCACCTCGCCGGCGGCCACGAACGTTTCATGGCCGCCGAACGTGGTCTGCAGACTCTGTACCCAGGAGGGTTGCGGCGCCGCCGCGGAACTTCCGGAGTCTTCCTTCTTCGAACCCATCCATATGGAAACGACAAACAGGGCAACCAGAAGAATTAATACGGCGACGGCGATCTTCATGGCCCTGCTATTTCTGCGGCGCCAGCGCCCGGCCGCTGGAAATCGACTGCAGGCTCATTTTCGACTGCGCATTCAGTCTTTCATAAAAGACCGGGTTGTAACTGATCACCACATTGGGCGCTTTGGCGACCGTCATCGCGATGGTCGACTTTCTGGCAACCATGATCTGCGGCGCCGGATTCTGGGCGACAATCGTGCCCGGCGCTTTGATTCTTGCATCGATCACCTGTTCCGACAGCGCCATCTGCAGATCCATATTCTGCAGCTGGATCACCGCATTCTGAAGGGAATTACCCACCAGCGCCGGAACCGGAACGGAATCTCCCTTGACCACCAGATCGACTTCGGTGTCGAACGGCACCCGAATATCTTTTCGGGGATTCTGATCGAGAACGAAATTCGGCTTACCCGGCGAATTCAGGTCATAGGTGAACTTACCCGGCTTGAGACTGGCCTTGGTCAGTTTGTCCTGCGCATCGGTCAGAGAAAGGCCTACTATGGCAGGCACGGCGACGTCGTGCGGCGGTTCCTGCTCCACGTCCAGATTAATAATCTTGTGGTCGGGCATCGCTTCTCCGGCGGCCGGCGTCTGCGCGAGCACGGTGCCGGCAGGCTTACCCGTCGACTTCTGATTCGTCTGCCCCAGCTTCATACCCGCCGCTTCCAGTTCTTTCTGCGCATCGGCGAACGACATATTCACCACATTCGGCACTTTCGCGGTCCGCGTCAGCAGCAGCACGGCAATTAAAAGTACAACTACGCCCGCGCCGACCGCGTAAACCCACCAGGGAATTTTCTTTTTCACCACGTCCTGCCTGATCAGTTCGCAGGAAACCATCGGGCCGATGGTGAAAACCTCGTCCGGATTTTCCACGGAGGACATGTCCAGATGCATCACGGCCTTCCCCGGAGGTGTGTTCGGCGGGGCATTGACTTTGACGACGAACTGATCCGTGCTCTTATCGGCCGCGAAGTTCCGCTCGGGTTCCCCTTCGAGCCGGAACCAGGACTGCTGAGAAGGATCCTGCGCCTGCACTTTCGCCCTGCCGCGCAGCGGGCGGCCGCTGGTGTTGGTTACCGTAAAACTGAGTTCCCCGCGTCCCTGCGCGTCGAGTCGCAGGGTGCTTGCCGCGGGAGTAATCGCGAATGCGCTTGGCATTTGAGTCGGGTCTCCTTGGTTTCCATCCGGTGGTTTACATCCGATCCGGTTACTTCGATATAAGTTTCGATATCAGTAACGACAGCCTGACCGAGTGTTGATTCTATAATATTTTTTATAACTTCGCCGTGCCCGGCAGGAAGTCCAGTGAGTAAGTCACGTAAGCGGGCTTTTCTTCCTCGATGATCCTGATCAGTAGTGCGCGGTGGGCGAGCAGCGTTTCAGGGGCGCGGATCCTCATGTGAAACGGTCTTTTCAGCCCCTCGGCGTCCGCGACGTTTTCATCGATTTCGAACTCCGTGTGTCCGGTGGCAATCTCCAGGTACCGCAGCAGCCCGTATTTCGTCCCGCGCCAGCTGGCCAGATACGCCGCGGACGCCGTCAGTTCCCGCAGTCTGCCCATCCCGGTGCTCAATGGCGACGCGGCGGACCCGGTCGTCTGCCCGCCCCCTGCGCTTTGTGCGCTTCGGGCCAGAATATGAGCGGGTTGTTCGAAGATCCGTTCCAGATCCACCCAGCTGGCAAGAAACGGCACGAACGCGTCCGGCGCGCGCCGGGGATCGAAAAAGGAATCGAGCCGCGTCAGCACCTGCTCGGACGGCCGGTGTAAGTGCTCCATAACTTCCAGCAGCGCGGCCAGCGGCGTCTTATCGCCAACGGTGCGGCGAAACACGGAGGGGAGCAGCCGTTCAATCTCGTTTCGTCTCATCTTCCCCCACCACTTCGATCTCGTGCTCGCCGGAACAGAAGAGCCACGTATCCGGCAAAGTAACTTTGGAAGTAAATTCCGAACAGGAGCAGCAATTGTAAAAAACGCCGCCGTCGCCGCTGCGGTAGACTCCCACCGGTCCTCCGGCCATGAGCCTTTTCCCCGCGGGATCCGTCGCCAGCGCGTCCACCCTCTGAAACACACGGCCCAGTTCGCGTTGCGGCAGGCGGCAGTTAATCTCCGGGGCTTCCCACGAAGGATCGGCTTTACCCGAATCCAGCCACAACACGCCGGCCTGAAAGGATGCCGCGAGCACCCGTTGTTCCTGGAAGGCGATCGCGCGGCAACTGCCGCCTTTCCAGCCTTTCGCGAACGGCTTCCAGCCTTCGGGCGAAAGCCTCGATTCCATCAGCTCCGCGCGGTAGCAGCCCGTGCCCGTCTCCGCGCCGCTGACCGAAACACCGGCCCAGAGAAACGAGCGCGGACCGTCGTACTGCACGGCCAGCACGCGCACATCTTCCCCATGCAGACCAACGTCCTGAAACGTGCCGGACTTGCCGCCCTGCGTCGAGATAAACACGCCGCCCGTGCGCTGCGCCGCCACCGCCACCGTGACCTGTCCGCGCACATCCGTGAGTGCCGCCACGGCGTAAAGACCGCGATCGGCGGGGCCGGAATCGAGCAGAATCTGCAGCGGCACCGCGTCCGCGTCGAGCGAAAGTTGATACAAGCCAACCACGGTGGCGAGGAAGAGCAGCGGTGCGCCGTCGCGAATCGTCCACGCCAGCGCTTCCACTTCGAAAGAGGTCTCCGCCGCCACCGCCCAACTCTCGCCGCAGTCGCGCGAAATATAAATGCGGGAAGCGCCGGAAGTCAACTTCGTGGAAACCGCCACCAGGCCAGGAATGCGCCGGTGGACACGCACGCACCGGACGCTCTCATCCCCGAACTTCTTTGCCGGCTCCCAGCCATCCCCGTCGTCGAGCGTTCTGTAAAGAGTGGAACCGCTGCCCGCATACCAGGTGGATGGCTGAAAGAGATCCGCCGCGAGCGAGGTGACATCCTTCTCCGGCACATCCTCCACCTGCAGCGTCACGTGATCCAGATAGCTGACCCCGGCTTCCGGCATGACGATGTCGTACACATGAAACGCCCGCAGCGCCTGGCCGAACCGCCAGCCCGTCGGATGCACCGCGCTCGGCAGCGGACTGATGGTCTGATAGAGCCGCCGCAACACGCGCCCGCGGAGCGACGGCAGATCTTCCTCACGCCGCGCCACCACCCGCCCCGTCACCTTGACCGACTTCATGCGCGCCCACCCGACCCGGCACGCCGTGGCCAGCGGCAGGCGCGCATCGAGCGCGGACTGCACCTGGCTGCGCGCGGTCTCCGTCGCATACTCCTGCAGCGTCGCGGCGGAGATGCGGTCGTCCGGACGCACGTTCTCGGGAATATACGGCACCAGCAGCACCTCCACGGTGCCCGGCGCGGCATGCACCCACAGAGCCGCCGTGGTGAAGGCGCGCGCCCGCGCGATCGCGCCGGAACTGCGCAGGGCAACTCCTTCGTAGTCCGACGCCGTCACCGCGCGTTGCGGCGCGTGCAGGTTCAGCGGCCCGCGCGCCAGTGCGTTTTCCAGCGTCTCCGCGGGCCGCCCGCCCGTAGCGGGCGCCGGGTTATTTACTTCCACTCCCGCGACAGGCGTCTTCAGCACCGTCAGCGTATTCGCCGCCACGTTGCCCGAAGGCCCGCCCTGCGTGCGATACCAAAGCCGGATCTCCCGGTCCTTCGCGGGCACTTCGGCCAGCAGTTCCGCCGTGGCCGCCAGACCGCCCGACGGGCTCTCGCCGAAAATGGCGGACGCGAACGTGATGGTGCCGCTGACCCGGTCCACCGTGTACACGCGGCGGTCGCCCGTCAGATTCGTGAAGTGCTCCACTTCGTTCCAGATCCGGTACGCTTTGCCGCCGAAGGAAACCGCCGGCGCGCGGTCGTCGAGTTCCGCGCCCGCCTCTTCCACGCCCACCACCAGCCCCGGTTCATCCGTCGCCGGCGCAACAATCGGCGGACGCGCCGCCGTGACCCACAGCCCCGGCAGCCCCGTGCCCTTGCCCGCCAGTTCCCCTTCCACCGGTTCGCTGTTCTGCGCCAGAACCTCCACCTGCTGCTGCCCGGCCTCCAGGGTAACGGCGCGCGACGTATAGAAGACCGGCGCCGCAGTGCCCGACGACGGTCGGCCCACGCTCACCCGCGTATTTCGCGGAATCTCGATGCGCGCGCCACCGGCGCTGGTGCGGCGAAAAACCAGATTGACCGTCGCGGCCGAGGGCGGAAACATGGTGACGCCGATTAAACGCAGGAACTCGGCATAGGCTTTCACCGGTATGCGATTGAGACGGTACAGCATGATCTCCGTCAGGTAAGCAAACAGTTCCAGCAGCACCGTGCCGGGGTCGCCTGGCGACATGTCGGTCCACGTCGGACACACGGCCGCCGCGCGGTTGCGCACCTCCTCCATCAGTTGCCGGAAAGTGCGGTCGTCCAGATTGGGAGACACAATCGGCATCTATTGCAGGTCCCCCGTCAGATCGCCGGAAAGATTTACGGACAGGCCGAGTTCATCTGTCTTGCGCGTTCTCCGCACGCGGTATTCCAGCAGAATTTCGAGGCGCGCGGGCTCGCCCGGATTCGCGGCCGCATCCAGCCGCATAATCTGAATCCGCGGCTCCCAGCGCAGCAGTGCCTGACGCACGAAATGAATCGCCATTCCCGCCGTGGTCTCATCGTTCGGCGAGAACATCAGTTTCTGCAGATCGCAGCCGTACTCGGGAAGCATCACGCGTTCCCCAGGCGCGGTGGTGAGAAGAATCAGAATCGCCTGGCGGACCGACGCGTTCTCCTCCACCATGTCGATGGCGCCCGTATGGCCGATTTGGAGACCGGCGAATTCGTCCGGCGCATCCAGATCCGGATGCACGAAACGCCAGGCGCGATACTGCGCGACGCTCACCGGCTCCCCCGCACGAATTTCTGGCCGGGCGACGCCACGCGGTACTTCACCACTCCCGGCGGTGTTCCGTCCGTGAGGCCCGTCACCGTATCGAGGCAGGCCCGCCGTCCTCCGATCCGCACCAGACCCGAGTAGCCATCGGAAACCTTCAGCGTCGTGGTGCAGGGCTTGATGACGGCGCCGACATTCGGGCAGCCGCCGATGGTTCTGCCTTCCGGATCGTTTTCCACCAGCACGCGCACTCCCGCGATGGTCACGAAAGACTGGCTCGGCTTGTTCTCCACCTTGCCCATGACATGCATGCAGACGAGGGCCGCGTCATTGGTGAGCAGCAGCATCAGGCCTCTTTGAAATCGATCGATTTGCCCTGGATCACAATCGGAAGCCCAGGCGCTTCCAGCGTCATGCCGACCTTGCAGTGCAGCCGCACCTGCTCCGGCGAGAACTCCATATAGCTCCCCGTGCTGTCCTCGATATGGATGGCGTTGCGGCCGTCGTCGAGACGAATGCGCTGCCCGCCCGGCGTCAGCAGCGTGAACCGCCGGACCGCCCCGCCTTCCACGCCTGCGTCCGGCGGCGCATTCACGCCGAACATCCCGCCCAGCACCACGCCCTGCCCGGGATCCTCATGAGCGAACAGCACCAGCACCTGGTCGTTCACATCCGGAATCATGATGAAGCCCTTCTTGCCGCCGGCTCCCGGACTCAGCACGCCCATCCAGTCGGTCTCCAGATTTTCGTAGCTGGTGAGTTTCACTTTCACGCGGCCAAGGCCCTCGGGATCGTCCACGCGCGACACCACGCCGGGGGATGCCATCGCCGCCTTGGCCCGAACGCGCGGCGCCGGCGGCAGCGTGGAGAACTCCGAGACATAGCCTTTGCGGCGGTCGATGGTGTGGAGCACGGACGCAAGCACATAGCGGTCCGGCAGTTGGGCGTCGAGCCCTGCGACCTCGACGGGAACGCCGGGACGAAGCAGCGAGTTGCCTTCCGCGATACCCCACAGCGAGACTTCCCGCGCGCAGCGCAGATCCAGTTCCGCCTGCGCGAGCCCGAGCGCGTGGTCGTTATCCTGCGCGCCTTCGTCGGTCAGCGTGCGCGCGCCATCGGAGCCCAGATCCTGCGGCGGCACCGCGCCCCGCGGGTCGCGCCCCAGACGCGGATCGAGCGCCAGACCGCGGAAGCCTTCCAGCCGCGTAGCGCTCCAGCCGGACGCCATCACGGAACTGCAGGCCGGCTCCCCGGAGACCTCCACGCGGGCTTCGAACAAGGAGTCCCCGAGCTTCAGACTCACGGCATCGCCGCTGCCCTCCAGCGTCAGCAGATGCAGCGTCTCCCCGCGCAGCGCCAGATACTGGCCGCAACGTCCGGCCAGATCCACCAGCAGTTCCAGATCGGACTGCCGATGCTGGAACACCCGCTTCCAGAGTGGCGACGCCTGCTCTTGCCGCACTTCCACGCCAAGATCCGCGGTCAGTTCGCGCGCGAGGTCCGCCAGCGTCACTTCCACATGCACGCGAACCGGCTGCCGCTTACGAAGACTGTGCAACGCATCGTAGGCACGCACGCGCAGTTGCTGCCCGGAATCCGGCGCGTAGATGTAATCGAGGGCGGTGATCTGTCCCGTAAAGAGCGGCTCGCCTTCGCCCGTATCCAGAGTCAGCGAAGAGCCGGGCAGCAGCTGATCCGAACGCAGTTTCGCGGCCGGCCCCGCGAACACGAGTTCACAGAGCGACGGCGCGGAAAGAGCCTGGCGCACCTGCACCTCCAGCAGCGCCTGCATGGTTACGGTTGAAACCGAACTCGCGTTCACGGTCAAGCGAAGCGGCGGCAATGCCGAGAGGGGATTCATGCGGTCTCCCGAATCGCGCCCGGCGGCGGGATGCGCAGCGTGGTGCCCGGCGGAACATGCAGCGGATCGTCGATACCGCTCGGCGCCACCACCCAGCGCCACGCGGACGCATCGCCCAGATAGCGATGCGAAAGCTCGTCCGGCCGCTCGCCGGGGAAACCGTCCGGGTCCTCGCCGGAACTATCGGGCGCGCTGCCGGAGGTTTCGTGGACGATCATGGCTTCGGGCGGAATGTCGAGATCGGTCAGGTCCGTGAACAGCGGCATCTCGACGACGGGCGCCGCGGCAGTGTCGCCAGGCAGCGATTCGGGCATTCGCAGCATCCGAAGCCGCAGCCAGGAACGGCGCGGCGCACCGCTCTCCGTGAAGAACTCCAGCCGCTCGGCCACCGACGCGACGACGCCCGGGATGTTCCAGTATTTGCCCCACACGAACCGCACCGTGCGCGGGCTGCCGTAAATCTCGTCATCGCCCGTGGCATTCTCCGCCAGCGACCAGAGCGCTTTGGTCAACTCCCGCACGTCGTCGGTTTCGAGCGAGGTGCCGGCCAGCGAGATGTCGAACAGCAGATCCATGCTCAGTTCCGTGCTGCCGCCGCCGGTAAAGAGCAGCGGGTCGTCCGCAAGACCCGACGCGGTGAGCGGGCCGCTCGCGGACTCGCGGGTCCGGATTCCCGCAACACGTCGCATGGTCACGCTGTCGGGATTCAGCATGCAACTGATGCGCTCACCGGTGTCTTCGAGGAGAAACGCTGCCCGTTCCATCAGAGCCCTTGCTGTTCGCGGATCAGTTCCGACTCATGGCGCAACGCGGCCAGAAGCCGGCGCGTGTCGGGGGCTGTTTCTGTTGCAGGGGGCAACTCCGGCCAGACGTTTTCGGCGGCGGGACTCCACTGCAGTGCAGCCGTGCGTGGAGCTTCGGCCGGGGATCTTTCCGGAAGCGCGGCCCGGACCGGTTCGGCCGGCACAGGCCAATCCGTTGCAGGCGATGGCGACGGCATCGATTCCCGGTAGCCCACTGGTTCCGAAGCAACGCCTTTGCGATCGTGCCAGACGACGCGGCGTGATGCGGGCTGAGCGGCCGGGGATTGCACGGCAGGCGATGTCGTCGGCACGGTCGCACTGGCGTCTCGGTCTGGCCACGAGGCATTCCCGGGATTCGCGGGACGAACTTCAGGAAACGAAACTCCACCCGCGTCAGGCCGCGTGATCCGCACTCGGAAGTGCGGTGAGCGTCGGGCGTTCCCACGCGACGCCGAGGGACGGAAGGTGCCCGCCGGACTCTCGCTGATTGTTCGGACCACCACGGGGGCTGGACGCGCGGGTGGTCCTGCTTGACTCGCCGCGGGCGGGAACGACGGGAGCGGTTCCGGCGTGCGCTGCCCCGCGTCCCCCTGCCACCTGCTGACCTGCGGCTTCGGCGGCACCAGACCGCTTGTATACTGCGGACTGTCCAGCAGTTGCGGGGCACGCTGCCGAACCAGTTCCACCCAGTGCGCCGGCGGGCTCATGTCGGCGCGCGCCTGCCAGTGTGGTGGAGGTGGAGCCGTCGGCGCCGCCGCGGGGAGGGAATTTGGCGCGTCGGGCGGCAGCATCACGATCCTCGGTGGTGGCGCGGGAACGGGAACCGGCGCGTGTCGCGGCGCTTCACTCGGCGGCCCTCCCTGCGGCCTTGCCGGCTGCAGGGGCGCCAAAGCTTCCGCCCAGCCCCGCAGCGTTCGGGCAACCCCGCGAGCAACCGCGGCGAACAGCTCCCGGGTGATGGACCTGACCGGCAACGGATCAGCCTCGATTCAGCGTTTCGAAACACAACACCAGCGTCTCGACCGCCACGTCTTTCCCCATGGCATCGAGGTGCGCGCCACGCCACTCCCGCGGCCACGCATTCACCAGGTCCCAGCGCATCATTTCCTGGGTGCCCTCCGAATTCAGCATCGCGATGGAAACGTGCTTCCGTTCCACCTTGCCCTCCACCGCGCACATGAACCAGCGCCACAGTTCGGAGGACGAAGTCAGGCCGTACCGCAACTCGACGTCCGCGTATTCCACGCGGCCGGGAATCTGGTGGACCACCTGCTGCAGACCGCCCTCGCGATACGGAATCGAATGGATGCGAATAGCGATATTGCTGCAGGCGGTGAAATGCGCTTCCGCGACTCCCTGAATCAGGAGCTTAAAGTTATAAACCCGATAGGGATCGTTAAATACGCCCGGCTGGGCTCCCGATTCCGGAGCTTCCGGCGCGCTCTCCGCGGCTTCAGGCATCAGGCGCCACCTCCCGATTGAACTTCCGTCTTGCCCAGACCCTGGCCGATCCGGAAAATCACAAATTCAGCGGGCTTCACGGGCGCCAGGCCGATCACCGCCACCACCATGCCCGCGTCAATCACCTCCGGCGTGTTGGTCTCTTCATCGCATTTCACGAAGAAGGCCTCCGCCGGAGAGCGCCCCATCAGCGCGCCGTCCCGCCAGAATAAAGTCAAAAATGCAGTAATATCGCGGCGAATCGATTTCCAGAGCGTGCGGTCGTTCGGCTCGAACACCACCCAGCGCGTGCTGTTCGCAATCGACTCCTCCACCTGATTGAAGAGCCGCCGGACACTCACGTAGCGCCACTCGCCCGCATCCGCCAGCGTTCGCGCGCCCCAGACCAGAATGCCCTGCCGGTTGAAGAAACGGATACAGTTCACGCCGTTGCTGTTGAGCAGCGCCTGTTCTTCGCGCGTAATCGGCAGCGCGTTGAGCGCCCCCCGGACCACCTCGTTCGCGGGGGCTTTGGCGACGCCCCGCGTGGCATCGGAACGCGCGTAGATACCCGCCATGTAACCCGAAGGGCAGGTATTGATCAGCGCGCCCGTCAGCGCGTCCCGCACCGTGATCCAGGGATAGTAACACGCGCCGTAGTTGGACACGCGCGGCCGCAGACCGCGGGTCTCGCCGGCGGGCGCGGCGGGTTGCCCGGGTATCGGCGCGGTGGCGACTTTCGTCATCGCCTCCACGTCGGGGACATTCTCCGGAGAGTCACAAATCGCGAAGCGATCACCCAGTTTCTCGCAATGAGAAAGCAGCGCTTCATACGATTCCGGGTCGGTCATGCCAGGCGCGGCGACAATGGCGACCTCGTCCACGGTCTCGAGTAAGTCGAGACCCTTGCGCCCCTTGTTATCGCCGACGATCGCTCCCTCGGCCCCGGTATTAACGATGTAACACCGGTGTCCGCCGTTCTCAAAGAAACCGAACACCGCCTGGGATAAGTGCGTGCTGCGCGGACTGTCGCGAACATACTCGCGCTTGAACTGCGACCAGTTATTCACGGCCCACGCCTGATTCACCCGCGCTTCGGGGTCCGGCGCCTGGCCGACAAATGCCGCGATGCTGGTGGGCACCGATTCAATCGGTCGCGCGCCGGTGGAGACTTCTTCGACATAAACGCCCGGACTCAGGTAAGTGGGCATAAGTTGCGATCCTCCGCATGAAAGCGAATCAGCAGACCGCCGGTTTCGCCGGCGGCGCTGTTTTCGGTGTTGACGTGCAATTCACGCCCTTTGACCGTCACGCGAAGGGCATGCGCGGCCTGTTGCGCGGGCAGGGCAGGGAAGCGAAACCGGCCCCTGGAATCGGTCCTTGTGACCAGGTTGAACAACGGCGCTTCCACCAGCGCGTCCATCAGCGGAACATCGCCGGGTCCAACCACCGTGCCTTCCACAATCCGCATGCCCGAGTGCGATACAACAAGAGGCTTCGTCACTATCCTGGTTTCGGGCTCGGGTTGTTCCTGCCGCAAGGGCACGCGCAACAAGAACGCCGGCCGCGGCGCGATGCCGTGCGCCTGCCAGAGCGCCAACGGGACCGCTTCCCGCTCCACGTCGAACTCCGCGTTTTCCAGCGCGGAGAACATCAGCCGGAAGATACACTCATGAGCCTGCGTCACATCCTCGGCCCATGCCGTCACCAGATACCGCAGCAGGATCTGCAGCGGAGGCCGCTTCGGGCCGCGCGGCGGCGGATCGCCGGAAAGGTCACACAGACAGATCGCGATGCCGTTGCCGGTCGGCGGAGTAACCGGAAAACTCAGGGATACGGGCATTCCGGGAATGATCCGCGCCGCCCAGTCCCGCAGTCGCTGATCGATTTTCGGAATCATGCAAACGTTTTTATACCACGGTTAGAAAACTTAGCAAGCCGGGCGGATTCACTTAGAAAGACGAATTGTATTCTCGTTCACATAGCCGCTTCGACTTACATTCGCAGCTCCTCACGCGGCGTCCGGAAACTGTAACGTTTTGAAGCCGAAAGTCATTTCTTCGTGGAGGCCGGAAATTATTCCGGTAACTCCGGGAGAATAACAAAATGAGAAACGGACTGGCAATTTTCGGCCTGCTCTTCGGTCTGGTCGTGGTGCTCGACGGGATCTTCGAATTCGGCATCGTGCAGATCGTGCGTCCCGCATCGAAAACGGAAATTAAGGTTTCCGAGATCGTCATCGGCCTGCTCCTGATGATCCTGGCTGTGCTTACTCTCGCGAAAATTCTGTAACGGGGTTCGCTGACTCTGAAAAACTCTTGCTAATTACGGCATCGTGCTATATAGTCGATCCACAATAAACCCGGTAAGATACGCCGATGTCATTTGTAAGTTATATGCCATTTCGATGTAACAACGTCCTGAAAGCCGCGCTTTTGGCCGGGCCGTGGCTGCTGTTTCTTGCGGTCCCCTGTTTCGGCGACGATCCGTTACTCGTGATCGACAACGGCGGACATACCGCGCGAATTACCCGCCTTGCTTTCTTAAACGACGGCGGACTTCTCATCAGCGGGGGCGAGGATAAGGTGATCCGGATCTGGGACACGCGGACGGGACGCGTGGAACAGACAATCCGCGGCGAGATCGCGCCGGGACAGCAGGGAAAGATCATCGCTCTGGCTGTTTCCCCGGATGGTCGCATGATGGCCACGGGCGGCTGGATGCCCGGCGATACCGGAGCTATCCGGCTCCATTCTCTTCCGTCGGGTGAAATCTCCGCCGTGCTGCTCGGTTCCGTGAACGTGACGCTGTGCCTCGCCTTCTCGGCCGACAACCGTTTCCTCGCTTCCGGAAGCGCCGATGGCGGCGTTCGTATCTGGGATGTCGGTTCCGGACGAATCGTGAGTAACATCGGCGGGAAAATCCAGGTCAACAGCATCACTTACTCGAAAGACGGGAAATGGCTCGCCTGGGGCGGCGCGGACGGCGTGACTCACCTCTGGAACGTGCAGCAAAAACGGGTCGCGCGGGATTTGCCGGCCTCCGCGGTCGCCGTTGTCTCCGTGAAGTTCTCGCCGGACAGCCGTTACCTTGCCGCCGTGGATGACAACGCTCTGGTCAGGGTTTGGGATGCGGGCACTACCTCGCCGGTAACTTCCTTCCCCGGCGCCGAATCCCCCGCCACTTATCCTTCCAACCTGTCGTTTCTTCCCGATGGAAGCGGCCTGTTAGTGACGTCCCTGCGCAATCAGGGTCCTGTCGCGAAGGTCCTCGCATTCCCCTCGGGAGCGCCGCTGGTCAGCTTCGACCGGCACAGCGCGCCGATCACCGCCAACGCCATCTCTCCCGATGGCAGGACAGCCGCGACATCCGGCGGAGATTCGAACGAAATTTACCTCTGGGATGTCGCGACCGGCGCCATGCTCCGCAAACTGTCGGGCGCCGGATCCGCCGTCTGGAGCGCGGTCTTCTCGCGCGACGGAAGGGCGGTCGCCTTCGGCACGGAACGCTCCGCGCAATCGGTGCCCAACAACCGCGGTCCGCTCAAATATCAAATCCGCCTGAAAACCGACAAAGACTTTTATCACGTCGGTCTGAACATGGGTCTTACGCAGTTCGACGCCTTTCCGGCAATCGTTCGGATGCCCGGTCTGGAACTGTCGACCGATCGCGGCGGCGCCGTCCTGCGCATTCTGAAGCCCGGCGGCAAGGTCACCGAGATCGCTCTTGACCGAACCACCGGTTTCCGGCACCTGAGTTACACGCTGACTCCGGATGGCCGTTACGTCGTTAGTGGCGCTCTGGGTGGCGTCGCCGCGGTTTATTCCGCTGACAACGGACGCAAGGTGATGGATCTGATCGGGCACACCGGAAATGTCTGGGCCGTCTCCGTCTCGCCCGACGGCCGCAATCTGGTCAGCGGTTCCGACGACCAGACGGTGCGCGTCTGGGATCTGGCGTCCGGCAGGAGCCTGCTTTGTTTCTTCCTTGGAGATAACCAGGAGTGGGTTGCGTGGACACCGCAGGGCTATTACGCATCGAGTCTGAACGGCGATAAGTATGTGGGCTGGCAGGTCAATGGCGGTAATAAAGAACTGGCCAAATACTACAGCGTGTCCCGCTTCCAGAAAACCTTTTACCGGCCCGATGTCCTCGAAGAGAATCTGAAGACCGCGGATATCACCACCGCCCTGCGTGCCGCCAACAGTCACAAGGGCGGAGGCGCCTCCCTGCAGGAAGTCGCCAAACCCGCCGACGTGGCCGCCGCGCGCCCCCCCGAGATTTACGTCGCGTTTCCGACTAACAACGCCGTAATCCACGACACTTCGGTCTCCGTGAAAGGCACGGTGATTTCCACCGGCTCCCTGCCCGTCTCGCTGGTCCGGATTTCACTCGACGGGCATCCTTTCCGGGAATACACGCCCGGGTTGATGCGGCAGGATTTCGACGTCAAAATTCCGCTTACAAAAAAGACGCAGGTGCTGACAGTCGATGCGGGCAACGGGAAAGCGACGTCCGACACCGTTGTCCTGCAACTGACTTCGGATATGGGCGAGCCGCCGCCGGCCGGCGATCTCTATTTTCTCTCGATCGGCATCTCCACTTACTCCGATTCCGCCCTGCAGCTTCATTACGCGGATAAGGATGCCGAAGAACTGGAGCGGCTGGTCCGCCAGCAGGCGAACGGCAAATTCTTCCGCGAGGTGCAGACCCGGCTGCTGCCAAATGAGCGCGCTAAACGGAAAGAGATCCTGGCGGCGCTGCGCTGGCTCGGCACCAGCGGGACTCAGAACGACACGCGCATTCTTTTTCTGGCGGGCCACGGCGGCCTGGAACTGGGCGACAGCCGGAGTTACTTTTTCTGCAGCTACGACTGCAAGTCGATTGACAGCGCGGATGACGGAGTTACATGGTCGCAGCTTCTGACGCCTCTGCGGGCCGGCGCGGGACGTTCGGTCCTGATGGTCGACACCTGCCACGCCGGGGCGGTTTCGGGCGCCCGCGGCGTCCGCAGCCTGGTGCCGGATTTCACGGAAGTAATCAAGAACACCAGGGATGAGATGACCGGTATCACTTACTTCACGGCTTCCAAAGGAACCGAGTCTTCCATTGAAGATCCCGCATGGCAGCATGGCGCGTTCACCAAGGCGCTGATTGAAGGAATCGGCGGCAAGGCCGCGAAAGACGGCGTGATTACTTCCGACGAACTGGGCAGATGGGTGACCCGCCGTGTCGCTGAACTGACCGGAGAAAAGCAACATGCGGAAAACTTCAGCGAGCCGAAAGATACTCTCCCGTTTCCGCTCTTTGCGGTTGTCCGATAGGTAACAGAACCGATGAACTTACACGAAATGCTCGCGACGGCTTAGCCACTAAGAACTGTGCGGCCGTTATCGAGGGAGAAAGGTGAAACCGGAATGGCTTTCCTGAAGCTGATATCGCGAGCGCGTCCCGTGTGTTCGGCGCTGCTCGCCTGGCTGCTGACCCTGCAATGTCTGCAGACTCCGGGCAGCGCCCAGGCGTCCACCATCGAAATCGTGGTGCAAGGGGGCGAGGGGTATCAGGTTGTTTCCGATTACCCCAGGAACGACGAATTCATCGTGGGAGTGCAGGATCGGAATGGCAATCGGGTCCGCAACGCCACGGTCTTCTTTGAAATTCCCCCGGGCTATGGCACCTTCGCCGGCGGCCTGTCGGCCGTTACCGCGATGACGGACGAGAACGGCGTGGCGCGCGCCCGTCTTTATCATCGCGGCACGCAGAGCGGCCCGTTCGAGGTGACCGTCACCGCCTCCTACATGGGCATGCGGGCCACCGCGCGCATCCACCAGACCAACGTCACGCGTTCGGTGCTCTCCGTTCCGCACCGCGCTCTCCTTATCGGTAGCGTCCTCGCGGTCGCCGGGGCGGTGGCGTATGGCGTGACGAAGAATGACCGGCGAACCACCGTATCGCTGGGGGCCGGCACCGTGACTCCCCGGCCGTAAACGGAAAGGGCGATTGGCATCATGCGAACAAGAATTTTCTCGTTACTCCTGGCCGTCAGCGCCGGCGCGATGTTTGTTCCCACAACCATGTTGGTTCAAACAATCATGGCGCAAACGCCGCAGGCGCCCGTGTTCGACACCGCCTATGACGCGAATCAGCGCGCGCTCCGGCCGATCCTCGGATCCCTGGGCGCGGCCGTGGTCGGCCCCGCCCTCGACGCGGGAAGACCGCTGCAACTCGCGGCCGTATCGTCGCAGCGCGGTTACACGCTGGCCGTGGACGGTAATGACGGCAGCGTCGCTCTTCTCGCCAGCGCCACGGGCCGCGTGACCTCGACCGTGGCGGGCGCCCCGCCGCGCCCCGCCATGCTCGCCCTCAGCCCGTCAGGCGCCGCGGCCGTGCTGGCTTATCCGCGTGACCGGATGCTGCTGGTGTTGGGCGGTCTTCCCGACCAGCCTCGCGTCCTTCGCTCCCTCTCGCTGGCGGGGACCGGCGCGAAGCCCCTCGAATCTTCCATACAGACTCTTGCCGTGTCCGACGATGGCGCGGCTGTCGCCCTGTTCGTGCGGCAGAAAACGGCCGCCAATCCGCGCGCCGCGCCCGGCGGCTCCCGAGCTTCTAATGAACACGCGCAGGACCTGGCCGCCGATAGCGGCTGTGCGGGTGTTTTTGGCTCATTTGGCGCCGCGTCTGGCGGCCCCTGCGCTTTTGAGGACCCGCTCGGGTCTCAGCCGCCAGGCACGGCTGAACGGGTGGTTCCACCGACTGGCGGCGCCGCGCCCGGCGGCTCCCGAGCTTCCCAGGGCTTCTATGCCGATTCCTCCGGCGCCTTCACCCCACTCGGCAACCTGGCCAACATCACCGCAATCGCCTTCCCCGAAGGAAGTCACGACGCCCTGATTGCCGATTCCACCGGCATCTTCCGCGCCCACACCGGCGCCACCGCTCTCGAACTCACGCTGCTCGCCGGCCCCGGCGCGGGCACGCCTCAAATCGCCGCGCTGGGCATCTCCGGCGCGAACAAAAAGATCTACGCGGCCTCTGTCGAAGGCGATGTCATGGAACTCGATCTGACCGGCGGCATGTTCAACACGGTCGCCAAATGCGCCTGCAAACCCGACGTGATGGCGCGCATGTCCGGGCAGGCCAGATTCCGGCTGAACAATCTCCCCGACGCGCCCCTCTGGGTTTTCGACGGCGACGCCGCAACGCCGCGCCTGGTCTTTATCCCCGCGGACCCCGAACCGGAAACGGTGTCACGAAAAGGAGACTTCGTCCGATGAGAGTCCTTGCTGCCGGCGCTCTTCTCGTCGCGCTCTCGCGGCTCGCCATGCCGCAGACGC
Organism: uncultured Acidobacteriia bacterium; assembly: GCA_903851195.1. Taxonomy (GTDB): domain Bacteria; phylum Acidobacteriota; class Terriglobia; order Bryobacterales; family Bryobacteraceae; genus BOG-234. The sequence goes on along the minus strand of CAINNJ010000051.1, from coordinate 28,602 downwards.
CCCTCCAGATTACCGGCGTTTGCCCGGGTAACTTATCCGCTTCGGTGTCCTATCCGGCAACCGTCAATGTCACGCTCACCGGAGTCGGCTTCACGCCGACCACGCAGATTCAGTCGCACCACCCCGCGTTCCTCAATGTTCCGGCGAGTTATCGGTTCGTGAGTCCCACGCAGATGTCGGTGACCCTGGTAGGAAGCGGTCTGGGCACGCCTGGTGTTATCGACTTAACCGCTGTAGATGTCCGCGCCAACCTGTCGATTACCACCACCGCCCTGCGCTCCGGCGTCATCGGCGTGCCCTATAACGCGACGGTGAGCGCAACGGGTGGAACAACCCCGCTCGCCTGGTCGGCCACCGGTCTGCCGCCGGGACTCGCCATCGATCCGAACACCGGCACCATTACCGGAACTCCGCTCACCCCAGGCACCAGCTTCGCGGCGATAACCGTGCGGGACGCCGACAATCCGCCGCAGGCGGCTACCGGTTTCTTCGCGATCGTCATCAACTCCTCGCTGATGATCACCACGGCATCGCCCCTGCCCGCCGGCATCCAGGGCGTGCCCTATACCGCCACCGTGACAGCAACAGGCGGAACCACTCCGTACACCTGGTCCGATCTGGCCTTTTTCAAGTCAGGGCGTCTTTCGACGCTGCCTCAGGGGCTGACCATCAACCCCGCTTCCGGCGTCATCAGCGGCACGCCAACCACTGCCGGTGTCACCACCGCCACCATCACCGTGCAGGATTCCACCGTGCCGCAACAGACCGCCTCAGCCGACCTCTCCATCACCATCAACCCGGCGCTTACCGTCACGACGGCAAGGTTGCCCGCGGGCGCCGTCGACTTTACTTACACACCGGTACAGGCCACGGCAACAGGCGGGGTTCTGCCTTATTCCTGGGTCGCTACCAATCTGCCCGCCGGACTCACCATGAGTCCTTCGGGTCTTATCACCGGCGTTCCCACCACACCGGGCACGAATATTCCGGTAGCGCTTACCGTTACCGATTCCGGTACGCCGCGGCAAACTGCCACGGCCAATTATCTGATGAATATCGACTCCCTCTATGTGAGCGTCAGCGATGCCTCGTCCACCCTGTCGATCGCCGCCCCTCGCCCCTTCTCCCCAACGTCACCCCGATCCGCTTCTGCCCAAGCTGCATCCGCCAGTGCCGTCCTGAACCCGCGACTTACGGTTACCTCGAATGTCGTCAACCTGAACATTCTTCCCACACCAACTCTGAACTCGCTCAGCCCCACAGAAACCACGGAGACAGCGCCTCTCACTCTGAACATCGCGGGCGGCCCGTTTATTCCGTCCGCGCCGGCGTGTGCGGCGTCTTCCCAGCTGATCTGGAACGGGACTGCGGTGACAACCACGCTGTCGGTAACCTCGAACCTCGTGAACGCCGTGATCCCCGCGAGCCTCGTGACGCCCGGGCGCGTCAGCGTGGCGGTGGAGAATCCGGTCGGTGTCCGCACCGCCGCGCTGCCTCTCACCATCAATCCCCGCCCCGCCATCACCACCACGTCCCTTCCGGATGGCATCGGCGGAAAACCGTATCCGGCCGTCGCCCTCACCCACACCGGCGGCACGCTGCCGCTCACGTGGTCCCTGACCGCCTCCGCTGCCGGCCTGACCATCGACACCAACGGAATCATCAGCGGCACCCTGCCCGCCACGGGACCGCTGCAGGTGCAGGTCACCGTGCGGGATGCCGTGGCCGTAACCGGCACCGCCAGTTTCACTCTGAATGTGCTGCCGCCGCCGGTCCCCGTCATCAACATCGTGCCCACTCCGATCATCCAGCTGGACCAGCAGGACGTCGTTACCGTGGCTCTCTCGCAGGCGCCGCCCGCGACCGTGACCGGCACTCTGAATCCACAATTCGCGCTTGACCCAAGCGTGGCGGCCAATCGCAACACGGTCGACCCCGTGTTCCGGCTTTCCGCGACCCAGTTCACCATTACGCCCCCGCAGACCTCCACGCAGGTGGCACTGCAGACGGGACTTACGGCGGGCACGCTGACCGTTACCGTGAGCAACGTGCGCATGAACGGCGTCGATGTAACGCCTGCCGTGCCTCCCACGCTGACTACCCGGATTGCGCCCGCGCCGCCCGTCATACAAAGCGCGTGTCTGGTCCCGCAGGCATCCGGCGGCGTCGGTCTCGGTGCTTTCACCGTTCAGGTCAACGGCTTCTCCAACACCCGGGAAATAACCCGGGCGCGCTTCCTCTTCACGGGCGGTCGGCTCGGCGCCAATGAACTCGACCTGAACAATGCGAACACGTTGTTCGGCCCTTACTACAACACGAATTTCGTGGCTTTTTCTTACCTGCAGGTGCTGCAGGTATCGGGCGATGTCAACGATATCGGCAATCTGTCGGTGATTCTCGAAAACACCCAGGGGGCATCTGCCGCGTTTCCGGCAGCTCAAAAATGCCCGTGATAATGGACAGGCCGACCAACTCCCCCAGTCGTCGCGTCGTGAACGCCGGAATGACTTTCTGCCTCGCCGTCACGTCCATCGGAGTGCCGGGAACCTGCGAAGCCGAACCGCGCGACTACGCAAAGATCATGCAGGCGGCCATCCGGCGCAGCCTCGGCGGCGATTTCCGGGAGTATGAGTGGGTCTCTTATCCGACCAATAACTTCGGTATCGCAACCATGTACTTACTCGACAGCCCGCGATCGAAACCGAGCGATAAGAACCAGTGGTGCGCCACTTACACCTGTCTCGGCCTCGAAGGCAAGCGCGCTCCCGCCGATGCCAGTGCGCGGCTCACGGCGGGAGGCTTCGCCGATGTCGGCACGGGAGGCCCCATTACCCTGTCGGACGAAGAAAGCCGCATCCTGGCCGGCGAAGTCTTCCTGCCGGAAATTCTCAACGTGCTTGGCCTCGGCGCGCAGCTTGCCGCCACGAAGAACGCGCGCATCGGCATCCGGATGGGCAACGTATCCAGACGAATTCTAAAAAAACAGACTCTGCTCACTTACCTGGAGAGCCTGCCCGAAACGTCCCCCGTGCGGAAGGCGATGTCGGAGAACCGGCTCGCCATTGTTGTCGCGGATGCCGTGGTGGATTCTCTCGAAGTCAATGTGGATACGCGCGACAGCGTGAACAGTGAGTTCGGCGTCAGACTCTCACCCCTGGTCAATCGGGTCACGGGTGGGACCTCTTCCATGCAGGTGCAGGTGAAACGGGACAAGACCGGCCAGTACAGGCTGATTATCGGTCAGCCGGTCATCGTCGCGCGGCTCACGATCAAGCGGTCCCTCACCGGCCGCGACATCGCTCCAGGCGAACGCGCGACGCTTCCCGCGGATCTGAGCGGCTGGGATACCTGGGTTCCCGCCGGGGCGGTGGAACATGTCCGGTAAGCTTCTGTGGACTGTCTTCGCTGTTTCCGCCTGTGCGCTGTTCCTCCTCGCCTGTTCCGGCGGACAGAGCGGCGCCAAAAAGACGGACTCCGCGTCCGGGACAACCCGCGCCGTCGCGCTTACCAGCACCATCCGCATCCCCGTCCTGCTGCTCGAAAACGGCTTTCCGGAATCCGCCCTCGCCGACAAGCGCGAGGCTCTTGCCGTCATCGCCGGAGGTCCCGACGAATTGCCACAGGGGCCTACCGGTTTTGAACTCACCACGGACGGTCGCATCCTTGTCTCCGACCCCGTACGCAGGCGCGTGGCCGTCTTCGACGCGACGGGCGGCTTCCGCGGCGAATGGCCCGTCGGCTTTCCCGTCGAGAGCATCGCTTTGTCGGCCAACGGCATCTTCCGCCTTCGGCCCTCCGACTCCTCCCCCGACCGCTTCTACGATTCGCAGGGGCACGAACAGGGTGTCGAAACCTCCATCCCGGAGACGCAGCCGCTCATTGCCCGTCTCTCCAGCCCTACCCTCGGCGTTGTGGAAGGCCGGCCTTCCGGAGGCCCGCTGCAGATCGCGTTTGAAAGCGGAACCCTCCGCCTGATCTCTGTCGACGCGCTGGGCGCCGCGCCCAACGGGGGCGTTTATGTAGCGCTCGAAGTGACCCCCGGCGGCGACACCATCGCCGTTCAGAAACAGGTCAGAAAATACGGCGCCGATGGCAAAGTGCAGGCGGAAGTCACCGATATTCCGCTCAACTACGACTTCGCTCCGGTCGACGAGTTGAAGGTCCGGCGCGGCGTTCTGTACCAGCTGGAACCCGCCAAATCGGAAATCAAAATCAATCGCTGGAATCTGGATTGAACGTCATGCACCTGTATCGTCAAATCTTCGTCATCGGGACCGTCGTATTCGGCCTGGCCGGCGCCGACCTTTCGAAACTGCCCGAAGTCTCCCGCGCCGAGATGATCGCCACCGCGAAACGTCTCACCGAGCATAAGTGGACCGCCCACGCCGTCAACCTGAAAGCGCCCTGTATCAAGAACTATGATTCCAACTGGAAAGATAACCAGGTCATTACCGGACTTCCCTATGGCTGGGGCGACGCGGATACTCCGGAGACCTTCGACAAAAAGCTGACCAGCGGTTTTGCCGCCGGCGCGCACAGCCGCCACGGGATTTCCAGTTGCACCGCGGGCGTGGACTGCTCCGGCTTCGTCGCGCTCTGCTGGGGCCTGAAGTCCCATGCCTACAGCACACGGAACTTACGTGATATCGCCGGCCGTCCCCGCTACAACTGGTTCACCGACATGCAGCCGGGCGATGCGCTGGTCAAGCCCGGCGATCACGTCGTGCTCTTCGCGGGCTATAACCCGGATGGCACGCCGAATATCTATGAGGCCTCGGGCAGCGCCTCCCGAGTCATCTTTCATAAATGCCCGTGGTCGCGGTTTCTGAATTACTATCCGCTCGTCTATAAGGCCATTCGCGAATGAGAGGAGAAGATCGATGAGGATCAACACGGCCGTTATTCTCTCCGCTTTGGGCGTGTCGGTGTTCTGTGCGGGCCAGGGCCGCGCGGAACCGAATAAGTACGCTCTGCTGATCGGAATCGATAAGTATAAGTATCCGAATGTGGTCTCGCCGCTCGCCGGAAGCGTGAACGACATCGAGGATATGAAAGCGGTGCTGATTGGTAAGTTCGACTTTCAGCCGGCCAATATCCTGGTCCTTAAGAACGAGCAGGCCACCCACGCGGCCATCATCTCCGCCATGCAGAATCACCTCATCGCGAAGGCGCAGAAAGACGACATTGTCGTGATGGATTACAGCGGTCACGGCTCGCAGATGAAAGACGTGACCGGCAAGAAAATCAGCGGCACGGACGAGACGATCGTCCCGTATGATTCCCGCGATCCCCAGGGAAAAGTCTTCGATATCTCCGGTACTGAGTTACATGCGCTGCTGCGGCAGTTATCCGCCAAGACCCGCAACATCACCTTCGTGCTGGACAGTTGTCACTCCGGAACTCTGATCCGGGAGCTTCGGCCTGGCCGGGCCCGTGTCGTCGCTCCGGACGAGCGCACCCCGCCGCCCCTGCCCGCCTACGCCACCGGGGAACGCGGGCTGCATGACGTCGCCGATGAGCCCGTGCCGCCCTTCGCGCTCATCGCCGCCGCAACCTCCAAAGAAGTCGCCTTCGAACACGTCTGTCACGGTCAGGAGCATGGCGCGCTCACCTGCTTCCTCACCCAGCAACTCCGCATCGCGAAGCCGCAGGATACCTGGCGCGACGTCATGGACGTGGTGACTTCCAACGTGAACGCCAACTACCCCATGCAGCATCCGCAGCTCGAAGGCGCCCAGGCCGATCAGCAGATCTTCGGCGTTACCGTGACCACCTCGAAGAGCTACGTTCTCGCCTCGCCGCTCGACAAAGTACGGGTAACGCTCGGGCAGGGCGCCGTCTCCGGCATGACCGCCGGTTCCACGTTCGATATCTTTCGTCCCGGCGCGAAGAATTTCGCCGGCGCGGATAAGCCGATCGGCCTCGTGCAGGTCACCTCCGTGACCGACTTCACCTCGGAAGCTAAGCTCGTGTCCGGGGGGCCGGTTTTACAGGACTCGCGCGCGGTGGAACGCGTCCATCGGTACGGCAAAAGCCGGCTGCGTCTGTACCTGCACGGAAAGGAAACCTCGAACACCCTGCAGGCCCTGAGTAAGGCGCTCGCTGCCCTGCCGCAAATGGAACTTGTCGACAGCCCGGCCCGCTGTAACCTCCAGCTCGAAGAGAGGGACGGCAGAGTCCTCATCCTGACCGCCGACGGCCGCACCACCTCCAACCCCGTAGGTGTGAGTGACGCGGATGCCGTGGAACATCTGACCCGCGAAATGCAGTCGTGGGCGAAATGGTTCAACGGCCTGTCCGTCAGGCCCGCCGTTCAGGGGCCGCAGATCCGGTTGAAGGTGAAAGTGGGACAGGGCGCGGCCAGCCGGGATCCTTTCCAGTCCATCGGCAAGGCGGACGCGACCGTTTCCGAAGGCGACAAGGTGACTCTGGAGGTCACCAACCAGTCCGACCACGAACTCTATATCGCGATGCTGGACTTTTCCACCGACGGCAGCATCTCGCAGATCTATCCAACTGTCGATGGAGCCAGTGAGGTTCTGCGCCCTGGATTGACTCTGACCCGGACCTTCACCGCGTTCGTGCCGAAAGGCCGCTCATCGGTGAACGACTTTATCAAGGTCTTCGGCAGCACCAAACCGATTGGCCTTGCGCCGCTCACCCAGGGCACCATCCGCGAAATAGTCAGCGATCCCCTGAGCGACCTGCTCGCCGAGGCCGCGGGACAAAGCCGCGGGCTGGCGCCGGACGATTCCGCCGCTATCCACAACGGCGCCAGTAACAACCCCGCTGCGGGAGCCCCCGATGCCACGCGGCTGGCCGACTGGAACGAAACCCTGCGCATGTTGCTCATCAGTTCGAAAAACAGGAAATGACGGGAGACCGAAATGAAGAGACTGCTTCATCTGATGGCCGCAACATCCGCGGCCCACGCTCTGTTCCTCTCCGCGCTGTTCGCCCAGAGCGCCGACACCCGGGCCAAAGCGACCGACTGGGAAGAGATCAATTTCGAATTCAATCAGGCGGTCCTTGTGGATGGCTTCCCCGGCATGCTGCGGCTCGCCGAACTGCTGAAACAACACGCCGATTACAAGGTCTCCCTGGTCGGTAACAGCGACCAGATCGGCGGCCCCCGCGTCAATGACGCGCTCTCTCTGAAACGCGCCGAAGCTGTGTCGCGCTTCCTGCAGCACTATGGCGCGACCGCCGGTCAGATCCAGGTCCGGGGCGACGGCAAACGCAATCCGGAAGCCCCCGGCCGCGACCCGAACTCCCGCTTCATGAACCGCCGCGTGCTGATCACAGTAACCGCTCCGGACGGCAGTAACATCGGCGACGGCAGCCTGACCGCGGCCGTCAATGACTTCGAGAAATACGCGCGCACGCAACTTAGTAAACTCGACAACATCCTCACGCAACTGCAGGATCTGGAATCCCAGGTCCGCGCGCTGAAAGCGGACACCGCCGGAATCAAACAGGACACCGCCCAGGTCGCGCAGGACACCACGCAGATTAAACAGGATACCGGCGCCATCCATACCGATACCCAGGATCTCGTAAAAAGGCCCTCCCCGCTGACGGCGGAACAGACCACGGAAATTGCCCGCGCCGAAGCGCAGAAGGCCGCCGACGACGCGCTTCGCGAAGCTGCCCTGCGCAACCAGAAGTACGGCCTGGTCGGCGTCGCGGCCGGTCCCACCTTTGGCGGCGGGCGCACGGGCGTGCTGAGTGCCGACCTCTATGGCCGCGCGCTGATCCCCTTCGCCAACGGCAAGACGCCCGATCAGCCCGGCACGCACGCCCTGCAGGTGGATGGCGACTGGACCCATGCCCGCAAGCGCTCCGCCCGCCCCGATGGCATCACCGACGGCATCTTCGACATCGGCCTGGTGAACCGCTTCGGCCGGGTCCAGATGGGCGCCTTCGCGCAGTTCGACTACGTCACGCTCAACAGTTATCAGGGCAGCGCTCTGCTGGGCAGCGGCATTCTCACTCTGGATTATGTCTTCCGCGGCGGCTCCTTCGGCGTCTTCGGCGCGAAGGGCTTCCGGGAATACGCGAACGTCGGAACCTCCTACCTGCCGGGAGTGCAACCCACCCAGGCGCTGCTTCGCTATGAGGACCAGCTCGGTTTTCACTCCATCGGCGCCATCGGCAGCCGCGTCTTCGTCGAAAGCGCCGCGGCGTTCAAGAGGCGCTACAATCCGGCCTCGTCCCGCTCGCCCTCGTCATTCCTGAAAGTGGGCTTTGCCCTCACCGATTCCATCGCGCTCTACGTGCAGGGCGACCAGAATCCCACGTTCCAGAACATCTCGAGCGGCCAGCGCGTGGTCTTCGGAATCCAGTTCGGCAACTGGCCGCGCCCCAGCCAGTACGGGCAGAATCCGGGCGTGCTGCCGGTCGACGTGCCCCGGCCGCATTACGAACTCCTCGTCCGCTGAAACCTTCAGGGCCTCGACCGGATCGCGATACTTTTCACGATCACCGGCGTCTTCGGGCGATTCTCCGCTCCGGTCGGGACCTCGGAAATCGCCACGGCGACTTCCTGACCCAGCACCACCTGTCCGAAAATTGTGTGCTTCCCGTCGAGATAACTCGCGCGCCCCACGGTGATGAAAAACTGGCACGCGCCGGAATCGGGTTTGCCGGTGTTCGCCATGCCAAGAGTTCCGGGATTATCGAACGTCAGCTTCCGGCTGATTTCGTCCCGAATATTCGGCACGCCGCAATCGCCCGCGCCCGTGCCTTTCACGTCCCCGGTCTGGATCATGAAGCCTTTGACGATCCGGTGAAACGTGAGGCCGTTGTAATAGGGCGTCCGGACCACTTTGCCCTTTTTGTCCCGCGTGGGCTTTGTTCCCTTTGCCAGCTCGACGAAGTTCTTTACGGTCGCGGGCGCGAGATCGTCGTAAAGCAGCGCCACCATTCGCCCCATGGAGGTGTCGATGACCGCGTAAAGACCGGGTGTTTCAGGCAGTTCGACATCCGCGTCCTGGCCACAACAGGCCGGCACGGCTGCGAAATAAGCCAGCAGGATCGCGATGGGGATTGAGGAGCGGCGGCGCACAGCCCGATTCTAAACCCCGATCCTGAACGAAGAGTCAGCGAAACTCGGTTTCGCGTTCGGTATTCATCACGCCCGACCACGTATGCCGGGTCAGCCCGATCGCGAAAGACACGCCGTTGTAGAAGTGATAAAGCAGGTGAAACGGGATGGCGGCCAGCAGGAACGGAATGCCGCGCTTTTCCGCGAGAAAAATGTAAAATGCGCTGTTTAACCACGCCAGGATCGCCACCAGGAAAAACGTCGGGTAGATAATCATGTGCGCCGGGAAATAGGCGATCGCGATCACTATCGAGGCCGCCGAGTAGAGCAGCGCGGTCCAGCGCAGGATCGGCGGTTTCGAGCCACGCGTGGCATACCGGTGCTGAATCAGCAACAGCGCCGGACTGAGCAGCAGCGGCGGAATCAGGCCGAACATGTGGTGCCGCCAGGCCAGAACCGAAATGATTCCCACGCCGGCGAAGAGAGTCGCCGACGACGATGCCGGCCGCTCCGGCGCGGCCATTTCTCCCCACCAGCGGGCCAGCAGAATGAACAGAATGAAAAACAGCGGCAGCAGGAAGTAGCCGCCCGCGTAGGCCGCCGCCACCGTGGAAAACGCCACCAGCAGGAACACCAGGGCCACGCTGACCCGCTGGCTGAGCTGCAGGTTCAGATCGTTCGGCATGAACCGGTCCCGCAGAATCAGTTCCGTCCAGGGACTGCCGCGGTCCATGATGTCGGTCTTCACCAGATTCCAGAACGTCCACCGCTTCAGGTGCGTCACCTGAATCGCCCCGTCCAGCATCAGCTTTCGGCCGGCGCGGTGCAAGCGGTAACCGAGTTCAATATCTTCGATTGCCGGGCGCCCGAACCTTTCATCGAAGCCGCTGTGTTCCAGGAAGAGTTCGCGGCGGATCGCGCCGCATCCGCTCCAGAACGTACAGGCCCGGCCCGTTGCGCTCTGGTGCACGAACGAGTGCATCAGATTTCGGTACTGAGAAAGAAAGTCGGGCGATTGCGGTTCCGTGTCATACGCGCCGATAACGGCATCGAGTTCCGGGTCCGCATCGAAGCAGGCATACAGCCGCGCCAGCGTGTCGTGACGGACGCACACATCGGCATCGACAAACAAAACGACATCGCCGGTCGCTTCCGACGCGCCCAGATTTCGCGCGAATGCCGGACCCCTGCGACCATCGGTGCGGATCACAACTACCGGATAAGAGGCCGCAATTTCACGGGTGTCGTCCGTGGAACCGTCGTCCACGACAATGATCCGGTTCGGAGTTTCCGCTGCGCCCAAAAGCGCTTTGAGGCAGAAGTGGAGATAATTAGTGGCGTTGTAAGCCGGAATTACGACGTCAATGGAGATTCCGGACCGGCTCTGGCAAGCTGGATTAGGCACTTGATGACTTGTTTATAAGAGTACCATTCCGGAACGAAATTTGTGTTTTGTGGCACAAAATTTTTTTATCTTGAACCATTTCGGTGCGTCCGGTGACGTGTGGTACCGGTTTCTATCGGCGTAGTTGGTCGCTGTGGCGCAGGAGGCGGAAGTGCGCCCTTTCACGCAGAGAACCCGCCCGCGACCGAACTTTGAGCCTGGCGCGCTACCTTTAGAATCCGGCGTTTCGTGCAATTCCTCCGCGCGGCAGGCCCGGTTCAGCAAGCCCGAATCAGTGTGGCAGGCGAGGTGCTGACTTCTCCGGCAATGACCGGAAAATTCGTGGTCGCGCTGGGACTGGATCCGTCGGATCTCGCCGCCGTCCGGGCGATTGCCCGTGAATTCGACTGGGTCGTTCTCGCCAGTGAAGCCTGTTCCGGCCTGGATCGGTTCACGAGCCTGCCGGGAACTGTCGCGCTCCTGTGTACCCGCCGCGCTCTCGGACGGGCGATGTCCTGGCTTTCTCTGGTGCGGGAGATGAAACAGATGGCCCCGCATCTGCGCCTCATTCTCTGCCATGGATTTGCCGATTTGCCGGACTGGCCAGAAGCGAGCCGGGCCGGCGCATTTCACGCCCTCGCGATGCCCCTCAACGAAGGCGAACTGCGCCAGAGTCTGGGATTCGTGCTGGAGGCCGAATCCCGAATCGAGGCACAATCCCAGCCGCGGAAAAAGCCGCTGGCGCGGGGCATGCCCGACAACGCGCCGGCCGTGTCAACCCTGGCGCGGCTCGCGGCGCACTGAAGCCTTCCCGCCGCGTGTTACAGACGCCTTTAACACCGGAATCAATCCGGTGACAGGTGCTGTCCGGTGCCATATTGCCCCCCTCGGCGAAGCCATGCCGAAGGCTGCCATCAAATCGACACCCGCCTCTCATCCTCCCGTCATCTTCGGGAAATACAGTCACTAGAGACTCACCTTTATGACCCCGAATCCCCGAAAGAATTTTCAGCGAACGGCACTGACCTGTCTTCTCAGCGTCAACGTGGCGTTCGCCCAGCAGGCTCAGGTCGATATCTCCAACTGGGGCAGCATCACCGCGCCGGTATATGGTACTTCCGAAACCGGCGTCTACGCCGGAGCGGAACTCTTCGCCGGTCCCAACAAGTTCGGCTCTTACTACGCCGGCGTCCTGCCGAACGGCCGCAAGGTGACACCCGCGGGATCCAGCCTGCAGGTCGGCATGAACCCGCTTGGTCTCGCCCTGACCCTCGACGGCAAATACGCCATCACGTCGAATGATGACGAACGCGAAGGCGGCCTCGCTTCGCTGGTGCCCGGCTCTCCGAATCTCGGCGGCTACTCGGTCTCGGTCGTCAACACCGCCACCATGACGGTGGTCTCGCAGATCAACACGGGCGCCTACTTCATCGGCCTCCAGGTGAGCGGAACCGGCCCCTACACGCTCTGGGCTTCCGGCGGTCCCGACAATGACGTGAAGGTATTCTCCATCACGGCCAGCGGCGTGATCTCGGCCGACCCCACCACGCCGAAAGTCCGCATTGCCCCCATCCTCCCCGCCAACGCCGGCTACGTGAGCAACTACACGCCGGACCCCGCCATGAACACGGCGGACGCCAGCGGCAACAAACCGCCCATTCCCACGAACTTCAGCCGCACCACCGGCGCGCAGACCACCTTCCCGGCAGGTTCCGCGCTCAGCCCCGACGGCAAGTTCCTTTATGTTGCCTGCAACGGCGATAACAGCGTCGCGGTGATCGATACCAACACGAAAACGGTGGTGAAACAACTCCCCGCCGGTTACTTCCCCTATACGGTCGTTGTCAGCCCCACCGGCAGCAAGATCGCGGTTTCCAACTGGGGCGTCACGGAATATAAGTTCACCGCGCCCACTTATGGAGCCGACGGCAAACTGCTCTCCCTCGGTACCACGCCCAATAACCAGCCGCAGGGCTTCTTCGTGCCGCAGACCAGCACCACGGGCAACAATCCGCAGACCTCTTCCCTGTCCCTCTTCCTCGCGCCCGCTGGCAACGGCGCCGCCCTCGCGGCCACCACCAGCATCTACGAAGGCGCCCACCTCGACGACATGTATCAGGTCGGTGACACGCATCCCTCCGCCATGGCCATCGTCGCGAAAAACGGTGTCGAAGTCGTTTACGTCGCCAAGTCGAACAGCGACTCCCTCGGCCTCGTCATCCTGAACGACAACCGCAAACTGCCGGATTTCGATCTCTCGCCTCTCTCCATGCTGCAGACTGTCCGGCCGAAAATTCACGGCTCCTATCCCAACGCCCTTGCCGTTTCGCAAGACAACACGCGCCTGTATGTCGCCGAAGCCGGCCTGAACTCGGTAGCCGTCCTCGACGTCTCCACGCCCACCGCGCCGAAACTGCTGGGCCGCATTCCCACCGGCTGGTATCCCACCGGTCTGGCCGTCAGCCCGGATAACACCACGCTCTACGTGACCAACGCCAAGGGCGTCGGCGAAGACGTGAATCCCGCCACCATCGCCAACACCAAAACCGCTGCCCCGCCCACCGGCGTGGAATCGATCTCCACCGCCTACGACAGCAACTACATCTTCGGCACCCTGCAGAAGATTACCCTCTCCACGCCCGACAACACCACGGTTCTCGCCAACAACTTCGCCATCAATGCTCCGGCGGACACCAGCGTCGTGCCGGCCGGCGGAACCACACCGTCCGCGAAGATCAACCACGTGTTCTTCATCCTGCATGAGAACAAGACGTTCGACTCCGTGCTCGGCAACCTGGGCGCGCGCTTCGGCAACTATGCCAGCACGAACTTCAACGACAAAACCGGCACCGGCTACACCAACGGCCAGTACACGGGCGTTACGCTGAACACCCAGACCCTCGCCTCGCAGTTCGCCACGGCGGTCAACATGTTCGCCGATTCCGAAGAAAGCGACGCCGGCCACCAGTACGCCATGTCCGGCACCGCCACCGACTACACCGAGAAGACGCTCCTCGTGAAATCCGGCCGCGGCCTGCTCGTCAACAAGAACTTCGAACCGGAAGATTATCCGGAAGCCGGCTATATCTTTAACAACGCGGCGCGCAACGGCGTCAGCTTCAAGGAATACGGCGTTCAGATCCGCATCTCCGGCACGGACACCGGCACCAATACGCCGACCACCATTGACGACCCGGCCAGCGGCTTCCTCGGCTACCCGGTGCTCAATGCCGACAACTTCAGCGTCACCTCGCCTCTGAAGAATGCCGGCGACGTGACCTCGGAAACGCAGGGTTTCGGCCAGGCTTACTTCATGACCCTGCCGAGCCTCGCCATCGTCGGCGGCAACAACCGGAACGGTGAGCCCCGCATCGACCCCTACTACCCGGGTTACAACTTCAACATCTCCGACCAGCGCCGTGCCCAGGAATTCATCGCCGATTTCGACGGCATGGTGGCCTCCAACACGCTGCCCCAGTTCGTCTACATCTACCAGCCCAACGACCACACTGGCGGCGTGCAGGCCCCGAACGCGAACACCGTAGGAAGTTCTCCGATTCAACAGGTTGCCGACGGCGACACCGCCCTCGGCATGGTGGTCAGCCACATCATGAACAGCCCTGTCTACTACAACCCCACCACCGGGGTCGGCAGCGCGATCTTCATGACCTACGACGACGCGCAGTCTTCGCTCGACCACATCCACCCGCACCGCTCGGTCGCGATCGTCATCAGCCCGTACGCCAAACCGGCCTACTCGTCGCTGAAGCACTACAGCACGGCTTCTATCGTCAAGACCGAAGAGCTGTTGCTCGGCCTGCCGCCGGCCAACCTGGGCGATCTCTTCGCCACCGACATGCGCGACATGTTCCAGCCCACTTACAACGGCATCACCGCGCAGAGCTTCAAGGTCACCAAACCGCAGTACCGGTCGAGCCCGGCCGGACGCCGCGTCTGGCGCTTCGCCAACCTCCTCGACAACTCCGGACCGGACAAAGACAGCTTCCGCTTCGGCATCCTCGCCCGCCTCTCCAAACAGGCCGACGATCTCTACAAGGCGACCGGCCGGTTTGGCCGTCTCAGCCCGTCCTATCGCAAGCAGCAGGCCGGCATCCTGACGGCTGCGGAGAAGCTGGTCAACGCTCCGCACCATAAGGATCTGGACGACTAACCATGAAATTGGCCCTGGCGGCACTCGTCTTCTTCTCGCTGTCACTGCCGGCGCAGATCGATCAATCGGTACTTGCCGGTTCGGTAACAGACCAGCAGAGCGCGAGAGTTCCCAACGCGCTCGTCAGGGTCGTTCAACTCTCCACGGGGCTGGAGCGCAACACGCGCTCCGGCCCGCAGGGGATCTACGTAATCGATGGCCTTCCGTCCGGCGCGTACTCGGTCCTCTTCAGCGCGCCCGGCTTCGGCGAACTTCGTTTTGCCCGTGTGGAGCAGGTCGCCGGGCAGACACGCACTCTCGACGCGCGCCTGCTTGTCACGGCCTCCGGCCAGGTAACCAACGTCGATGAACCCCTCGCGCAACTCGACAAATCCGGCGCCGCTCTCGGGGCGGCCCTCGAGCGCGCCCAACTCCAGGAGCTTCCCCTCAACGGACGCAACTGGTCCCACCTCACCGCTTTCGCGCCGGGAGCCATGGACACCGGACCCAGCGACCAGCGTTCCATCCGTTTCGCCGGCCACGGCCTCGACGACAACAACTTCACCTTCGATGGCGTGGATGCCTCGGGCATCCTGAATCAGGCGCAAAAGCAGTACGTTCGCCTCGCCATTCCGCTCGATTCCATTGCCGAATTTCAGGTGCAGTCGCAAAGCTTCAACGCGGACAGCGGCACTACCGCGGGCGGCCAGATCGCGGTCGTCTCGGCCTCCGGCACGAACGCGTTCCATGCCGATGCCTTCGGGTATCTGCGCAACAATGCCGTGGATGCCCGTCCCTTCAACGCCCTGAACTCCCCGGCCTTTCTGCTGAACCAGTTCGGGGGCGACCTGAGCGGCCCGGTGCTGCGCAACAGGACGTTCTTCTTCCTCAACTATGAAGGCTTGCGGCAACGCCTCGGCCAGACGCAGGTCGGCCTGACGCCTTCGCCATCGTTCTCCGCCGCCGTCGCCGCCCAGTCTCCCGCGCTGGCGCAAATCCTCCAAAGCTGGCCTGTCGGCACCTCGCCCACCTCGAATCCCAACGTCTGGAATTACATCGCCGGCGCCAACCAGATCGATAACGAAGACTCCGGCGGTTTCCGTCTCGATCACCGCTTCTCGCAGAACACCACGGCCTTTCTGCGCTACAACGCCGACGAGGCGGACTACACGGTTCCCACCGGCGCGCTCACCGCGAAACAGGAAACCGACACCAAACTGAAAAACGGCGTCGCCGCGGTGACACGAATCTTTTCACCCACCCTGCTGACCGAAGCCAGGATGGGCTTCAATCAGGATCAGTATCACGTCGCCACCTCCAGCAGCACGCCGTTTTCCGTCAAGGTATCCGGCCTCAGCCCGCTGAATGCCGCAGCCACCTCGGACGCGATCGGCAGCACGTTCTCCTGGCTCAACAACACCACCTGGATTCGCGGCCGCCACACCCTCAAATGGGGCGGGGAGCTTCGGGCGATTCGTCTCTATCAGGGCAACTCGCAGAACGGCACGCTGACTTACACCTCGCTCGATACCTTCCTGCGTAACTCTCTCGACAGCGCTTCTTACACCGGCCTGCTGCCACTCAAGCACGGCCGCAAGACGCAGGTCTACGGTTACGTGCAGGATCAGATCCGGCTCAGTTCTTCGCTCACCGTTACCCTCGGCCTTCGGTACTCGTTCTTCAACGTTTTTCATGAAGCGGATAACCGCGCCATTCCGTTCGATCTGGCGACCTGCGGCGGCTACTGCCCGAAGGGGAGCGAGTTCACCCACCCCCGCTATAACGATCTCGATCCCCGGCTGGCCGTCGCCTGGTCGCGCGGCGAGACGGTGCTGCGTCTGGGCGCCGGACTCTATCACACCGATGGCCAGGAGGACGATCAGAACCTGCCCTATGCCAATGACGTGCAGCGTTACTCGTTTACCGTCTCCGGCTCGCCGGGTCTGGCCTATCCGCTCACGCCGTTTCTCTCGGCCACCACGGGCATCGTAACGCCACGCGACATGGACCGCAATCGTAAGGACGCCTATGTCGCGGCGTGGACGGCCTCCGTTCAGAGAACCCTCTTCGGCGGCCTCGTGGGCACGGCTTCTTACGCCGGAAACAAGGGCACGAATCTCCTCACCACCACATATCAGAATGTGGTGAATCCACTCACCGGAACCCGGCCCTACCCGCAGTTCGGAACCATAGAATTCCGCAAGAACGACAGCAACAGCACCTTCCACGCCCTGCAGTTGAGCGCCCGCCGCTCCTTCCGGCACGGCTGGCTGCTCTCCGCGAACTACATGTGGTCGCACTCCATCAATGACGATGGCATCGGCGGGGGCGAGTCCGACACGCCACAGAACGTCTCCTGCCGCGCCTGCGAAAAGGCGAGCAGCGATTTCGATATCCGTCATATTATTAACGGGAACGTCGTTTACCGTCTGCCCCTGCGAGGCTGGCTGCTGGGCGACTGGGACCTCAGCGGCATCGCCTCCTTCCGTTCCGCGTTGCCGGTCAACGTGACCGTGGACCGCTCCGGCTCGCAGCTTCCCGATCTCAACGCCGTCTCCGGCTCGGAACGTCCGACCCTCGTCCCCGGCGTCTCTCTGACGCCCCCCGGAGGCCAGTCCGCCGCGCATTGGATCAACCCGGCCGCCTTTCAGGTCCCGCCGTCGGGAGCTTGGGGCAACGCGGGCCGCAATCTGGCGAGGGGTCCGAGGCTCTGGCAGCTCGATTCCGCGCTGCAGAAGAGCTGGGCGGCCGGCGAGCGGCTCCGCGTGCAGTTCCGCGCTGAAGTCTACAACCTGCTGAACCGCGCTCAACTCGGCCAGCCGCTGGCGAATCTGGCCAGCCCTCTCAATTTCGGTCAGATCCCGTCACCCGTCAACCAGGGACCCACCGGCAGCGGGACGCCCCGACAGTTCCAGTTCGCGATCAGACTGGCGTTCTGACGCGGTCTTAACGGACCTGTTATGGGATTCACATTGCTGACAAATCCATATGGATTACTGTCAGAATGAATGGGTCCGCAGAACATCTCAATTTGTGCAATTCGGAGGGCAATCTGAATTCGGCTCCGCGGGTGGCTTTTTTCCCCGACTCTTTCTATGAAGTGAACGGCGTGGCCCACACCAGCCGTCATTTTGAGGCGTTCGCAAAGCGCCGCAATCTTCCGTTTCTCAACGTGCACGCCGGGCCCGCCGACAGCTTTGCCGGCAACGGCAATCTGCAGGTCATGGAACTGAGAACCAGCCGGGCCGGTGTCCCGCTCGAAACCGACCTGACTTTCGATCCCCTGTTCCTTCGTCACCTGGCTGCCGTGAAGCTCCGTCTCCACGAGTTCAGGGCGGATCTCGTCCATGTCACGGGACCCAGCCATATCGGCATCCTGGGCGTCCTCGCGGCCCGCCACGCCGGTCTTCCTCTGGTCGCGTCGTGGCACACCAATCTGCACGAATATGCCGCCCGCCGCATGGGCAAGACCTTCTCGCTTCTGCCATCCGGTCTGCTCGGGGGATTGGCCTCGGCGGCGGAACAGAGTTCGCTTCGCATCTGCGTGGAGTTCTATAAGCTCGCGGCACTGACGCTGGCCCCCAATCCGGAACTGGTGAACCTCCTTCACGCACGGACGGGCAAGCCGTCGTTCCTGATGTCGCGCGGCGTCGATACCGAACTCTTCTCGCCCGCGAAGCGCGATCCCGCGCCTCATCCCCTCACCATCGGCTATGCCGGCCGGTTCTCTCCGGAGAAAAGCGTGCGCGTTTTGCGCGACGTCGAACAGGCGCTGCTGGCCGCGGGTGTCGCCTCTTTCCGCATCCTCATCGTGGGCGACGGCGCCGAACGCGACTGGCTGAGCCGCCATCTGAGCCACGTGGAATTCGCCGGAGTCCTGAAGGGTGAAGCGCTTGCCCGCGCGTTCGCAGGCATGGATATCTTCGCCTTTCCCTCCAGAACCGACACCTTCGGCAACGTGGTGCAGGAAGCGATGGCTTCCGGCGTTCCGTCCGTGGTGACCTCCCAGGGCGGACCCCGCTACATCGTCTCGGAAGGAATCACCGGCCTGATTACGGAAAGCGATGCCGATTTCGCCGCGGCTGTCGCGCGTCTTGCCACGCAACCCGACCTGCGGAATCAAATGAGTCTGCAGTGCCGCGAAAGCGCCCTGGCCAGATCGTGGGACCGCATCTTCGAAGATGTCTACGAGGCCTACCGGACCGTCTGATCGGACGCGAAAATGGGGCGGTATGCAAGCAAGGGATGCAATCCCTGGGCGGCCTGGAAATCCGGTGCGCCGGTGACCAACCGGCGCGCTAGTGTGTCTTCGTCTGCTCGGCGATCGATCTGCCGATCTCGGAATCTTCCTTCACCGGCTCGATAAACAAAATGCTCTGCCTGTTCAGCACCATGAACTCCGGGCCATGCAGTTCCTTGCCCCGCCGCACCAGCACATTGGATACCTGCTTGGTCTCCGGGTTCTCCTTCCGGACCACGTAAAAAATATCCCGCAGCACCGGATAGTTGCCGGCCGCATTCTGGAGCTTGCCGTAATAAACCTGACCGCCATTCAGGACCACAGCCTGATAGGGCGTGCCGAATTTCGGCGCGCCCGTTAAACGGATATTCTGGAGGACCACCACGGCGAACAGAAGGGTAATGGCCGCCAGCAATCCGGCAATCAGCTTCTGCATGAAGAAGAGGCCCGCCGGGTCAGCAACACCAGCAGTCCGCCCAGACTGAGCAGCGCAAAGGCGGAAGGCTCCGGAGAAGCCGTCACATCGGTGTAAGTGCCGTCATAGTGGTAAATCGCCGCGTAGCCATTGACCGTCGTCTCGCCAAGCAGCGTCTGGAATCCGGCGTTGGTGGAAAGATTGCCGAAGAAACGGAAGGCATAATCGGGCGAGACGGAGCTCGAATAATTCGTCACCGTGAGCGTCCTCCCGGCAGCGACGGTTCCGAGGCAGTTAAAGCTGATCGAAGAGGATTCCAGGTCGATCGCGGAATTGCCGCTCAGGGCCAGGCATCCGAAACTTTCTCCGTTGGCGCCGCCCGCATTCGCGGTCTCCAGCGTGCCGCCGTTCAGGTTTAGATTCCCTGTCCCGGTCAACCGGTTGGCCCCGTTCAGATCCAGCGTACCGCCGGTCAGTTTCGTTGTGCCGGTATAGGTACTCACGCCCGACAACGTCACCATGCCGCTGTAGATCTCGACCACATTGAAGTTCATGATCGAGGCATCGAACGCAAAATTGTTGCCCGCGCCGGGATCGATGTTCAGCGTGTTGGTGCCGCCCGTGCCGCCGTTTATGGAGCCGCTTACCGAAGCCGAGCCGCCCGTGATGCTCAGCGTATTGTTGCCCGCGCCCATGTTGATCGCGACGCCGCTGCTGGAGCCGTCGATCGTGCCGGAATTGTTGATGATGTCGTTATCCGCGCCGGTCAGGATGGCCGCCGTGGACGCGCCGCCTCCGCGAATCGTCCCGCCCGCGTTGTTGTTGATAGTCACGGTGAAACCGCTGGCGGGGCCGTCCACCGCGATGCCGGAATCGGTCTGTCCGTAAATCAGTCCGCCGTTCTGATTCGTCACCGTGGCGTTGCCGTAGATGGCCTCGCGCGTCCCGGCCAGAGGGCCGGTCGTGACGTCGTTACCCAGCAACGAGATCCCGCGGCCCACCGCGTTCGTGTTCCCGGTAGCCACCAGCCCTTTGATCGTGCCGGAGTTCGTGATCGTGCCGCCGCCCACCGTGATGCCCTCGCTTTGCGCTGCCGGGCTTCCCGCGGGGCTAAACGCATTCACGGACTGGATCGTGCCGGTGTTGATGATGTTCACCAGTCCGTCCACGTCGATACCGTCGCCATCGCCCGTGACACCGTTGCCGGAGATCGTGCCGGCATTCGTGATCGTCGCCGTTTGCATGGCATTAAACCCGTCGAGATTGATGCCGGAGCCATTGTTGCCGCGGATGATGCCGCCCGCATTGTTGGTCACTGTCGTGGTGAACGTGACGGTGCTGTTCAAAGCCCCGCCGGTAATGCCGTGGCGCGCGCCGTCGATCAGGCCCGTCGTATCGTTCGTGATCGTCACACCCGAATTGTTCTGCGCGTCCACGCCGTCGCTGCTGCTGCCGGTGGTGGTGGTGGAATACATGGTTCCGGCGTTGTACACGGTGCCATTCACTCCCGGCCGCACCGCGTCCGCCTCGTAAGCCCGCATCAGCGCGCCCGAATAGTTGTTGATCAGATTGACACCCTGGGTGATCGCCGTGAAGTCGACCGCCTGGGATCCCGCCCCGCTCGCATTCAGCGATTTCATGATGCCGTAGTTGTTCAGCGTCACGCTCGCCGGCGTCTTGTTCATCTGGATGACGTCGGCATCGGCCGACTGCATCAGGGCGGTGGAGTTCGTCGTACTTCCGTTGTTCACCACCAGACTTGAAACCCCGGTGTTATCGCGGATGACGCGGCCCGTGCCGGTTTGATTGATCGTGCCCAGATTGGTCAGCGTCGCGTTATTCCCGCTGATCGTGACAGCCACTGTCGAACCGCTTACCGTGAGCGTGACCCCCGAGGCGATGGCTCCGGTGTCGCCGCTGGCGGAACCCAGCGTCTGCGCCGCGGTGGAGTTCGAGGTGAGGTTAAAAGACGAAGCGCGGGCCGTTTCAGCGCCGAAGGGCGCGGAAGCCAGCAGAAGCGAGGCAAAGGCGCGGGCGCCCCGCCGGTTCATGAATATGGATGTCATTTTGTCCGGAATCCCAAAGCGTACCAATACAGCGTTTCAACAGCGTTTCAAAGGGATGAAAATGCGCTACCGGGCATCGAAACCGGCGAATTCCCGGTTGTCGTTGAGCGCGATGCGAAGCGCCGACCGCACCCGGCGGTGTTTCACCAGGCTCATCAGCGACACGAAACGATGCACCACGGCGGGGCACTTCCCGTTCCAGAGTTCCGCCAGGGATTTGTCGACGCCCTCGTCGGTGTGGTAAAAGCAGCGGTCGTTCCAGTGCACCCAGCCCATGGCATGGTCCGGATCGTCTTCGAGGATGTCCGCCATGTTCTCCAGAATCCGCATCTTCAGCGAATCGCGATACTGCGGCATGAAGAGCACATCGCTCCAGCCGTCCTCGCGGATCTCGGCCGCGAATTCCCCGAAGGTCGCGGCGTTTGTGAGGTTCAGGCAGGCGTTGGGTTCCCGGCCGTGCCGGTCGCCGCCGGAGATGACGGGCATGTCGTATTCACGCGCCAGTTCCGTCGCCTTCTGATTCTCGGCCCAGGGGCGCAGACCATTGAGTTCGGCCGCGTGCAGAAACGGTCTGTGTAAGGCCAGAAACGCCTTGACGCATTCCCGGTGCAACGCCTCGCCGATGTGGTTCTCGTCCCAGCAGGGGTGGTTGTAGACGATCAGCGTATCCGGCGTTCCCGAGAGCCACTCGAGCAGAGGAGCGATCCGGCTCTCGACGGGATTCGCCGTGAACGCGGCCATTTCGGCCATCATGAAAACCGCCTGGTCGGCCGGCATGTTGTGGATGCCGATGTGGAAGAACGTCTGGCGGAACGGAATCGTCCATTCCGTGGAGACCGGGCAGCCGCGCGTCGCGTCGAGCAACTGCAACTGCTTGCTGGCTTCAATATTGTCGTGGTCGCTCAGCGAAACCAGGGCTTCCAGTCCGAGGGTCCTTTCGATCTGTCCCTTTTCCAGATCCCACGCCTGCCGGGCGGAGAGCGGCGGAGTCCACCACGCGCGCTTCAGATCGACATCGCGTCCCTTGAGCGCCCGATACTTCTCCTCCTGCTTGCGGATGGCCCCGGACAGCCACGGTGTGTTCTTCGTGGCGCGCCCAATGAAGTCCAGCGACTCCCGCGAGTGAAGCGTGTGGCTGTGCAGCGAGACTCCGGTACGAAACGGGGTGGCAGCCTGTCCCTGTCCATGAAAGTGGATGTTGGACAGCCGTTGGATCTGTTTTGTCAAGAATTCTCCTTTTTGTCCGTAAATGCAAGCCGCACGGGCGGAACCGGCACGGCGGGATCGGTCTCGGCGGCGGCCTCGAACGTCAGGCGCAGAAAGGATTTCGCCTGATAATCGAAACGCAGCGGCGGCATGTGTTCCTGGCCCTTCTCGTACCAGAGCCGGAACCTGGTCTTCTCACCGGTATGCCGGTCGGTGAGGGTGGAGGTCATGCGGATCACGTCGTCAGCCCGGGCCGCGAGTTTCTTCCCGGCGAAGGCGGCTCCGGCGCCCGCGTCGGCCTCTTTGTCGGTCTGCAGCAGGAACTGCTTACTGTTGAAGAAAAGGTGGCTGGTGGTGGTCTTCGCCGGATCGAGCATGGCGCCCCGCAGCACGTACAGGAAGGTGCCGGGGGAGGAGTTGTCGCCTTTGACGAGGCTCAGCTGCTTTTGCGGGTCGGTCTTTGCCGCCATGCCTTTGCGGGCCTGTTCCACCAGCGAGGTAATGTGCCGCCAGGTGAAGCGCGACGGGAAGCTCAGCTGATCCACCCGCGAGGAGACGCGCCCGTGCCCGCTGTAACCCTGCGCGGCGCTGTAGGGAACATCGCCGACCGGCGTCTCCAGCGCCTTTTTCGCCTGGTCGATATTGTTTTCCTTCGACGAGGTCATGAAGGCGAGATAGGCGCACTCGGCGCCCTGGCCCGCGCTGCTTTCCAGAATGGATTCCTGGATATAACCGAGGCGGTTCAGTCCCCGCGCGTTTTCGGGCCACGAGCCGGCGCCAAACTGGATGGAAGTGATTTTGCCCGTGTCCCCGGCCGACTGTTCGATAACGGTATAGCCGCTACCCACGCCGCTTCTGGAAACGATCGGGAAGGAGAGCAGCGTCACGGTCGCCGACGCCACATAATGGCGGGCGAACACGGTCCCGCCCGGCCGGACGGAGGAGAGCAGAATGCGATCGACGTCGAACTGCGGAACCGCCGGAGGAAGGGATGCGGCGTCCGACGACCCGCGCCCGGCGATTCCGGCTATGAATGCATTTCCCGCAATTGCAAGAAATTGCCGCCGCGATTGGAACATGATTCACGATATCGGGCGGGTCTTACAGTGCAACTAAACGGATAAAACAATTTTGCGATATTTGTCTTACAATCCGGTCAATTCGCGGCCGAAGGCATTGCCCTTCGTGGAATAGGCGCGGGGGGAGTGCGTGAAGGTCGTGAGATTGCCGCGCGTGACCGCGTCGAGTTCCCGGTAGAGCGAAAGATAGCGGCTCGCCACGCCGCACCAGCCGTGAGCTTCGGCCGTCCGTCTGCCCGCGGCGGTGCGGCTCCGCAGCAATTCCGCGCTGCCGTGGCGGATGGACCGCACGGAGGCGGCGAAGGCCTCGGGATCCGCGGCGGATAGCCAGGCGTTGGTCTCGTTGGCGTATGAGGTGACGCCCCCGGAATCCGGCGCCACCAGAGCGAGGCCGGAAGCCATCGCTTCGAGTGGCGCGATACCGAACGGCTCGCGGGGATTCGGGTGAATAAAGACATCTGCGGCCGCGAAATGTCCGGCCAGAATGTCGCGATCTCCGATCTGTCCGGCGAAGACGATATTGCCGATTCCGCGTTGCGCGCACGCGTCCCGCAGCGGCGTGAATTCGATGCCGTCCCCGATGATGCAGAGCCGGTACTCGCCGGCATCGAGACGCTGCATGGTATCGAGCAGCAGGGGCAGGTTCTTTTCGGGCGCGAGGCGACCCGCGTAGAGCAGCACCGTGGCGTCCGGGTGGATCGGCTGGCCGAAGCCACGGGCGAGTTGCAGCAGCCGTTCTCTGTTTTCCGGCGTTCGGCGGGAGGGCGTGAAGCGCTCGCAATCGACGCCCATCGGGGAAATCCAGACGCCGCGGCTGACTTTGTGGCCCCGCGAGGCGTCGATCAGTTCGCCCGCCGTATGTTCGGAGACCGTGATGTGGTGGTCGAACATCGGGAAGTAGATCCACTTCATGTACCAGGTGCAGAAGCGCCGGCCGAAGGGGTGACCGGTGATGTAGGCGGCCATGTTCTCATCCATGCGCTCATGGCTCAGGCCGATGACGGTGGGGCGGTGTTTGACGCCGGGCAGGCGGCTGGTGCGCAGCAGGCCCGCGAGATACGGCGTGACGTATTTCTCGGAGACTTCGACCAGGTCCGGCCGCTCGTCGTTGAGGATGCGCTGGACGGCGGTGCGGGGGAAGAGAAACCGCGTCGGATAAAGCATGCGGTATTCGGGATAAAGCGGCGCCCGCGGGGCTTCAATGTGGTAGATCCGTCCGAATTCGCCCCGTTCTTCCACGCGGGAACAGTCGGAGGGAACCACCAGACGCATCTGGTGCTTCTCGCGTTCGGCGGCGGTGAAGAGGGCTTTGTAGAAGGTCGCGATCCCGCCGGAGGAGGTGTGCCAGGAGTTCGTGAAGTGTAGAGTCTTCAAGCCTCGCGGCCCCGCAGCGACCGCCAGGCCCAGAGCGGGCCCCAGGCCAGAAACCCCGCGATCACGCGCGGCATGGAGCGCATGTCCTGACCGAGCGATGCCGCGCCTTTGCCGACGACCATGGTGCCGCGGCGCATGGCGTAGAAGTTAAACAGCGTGGAAACGACGGTGAAGCTCATCGAAGCGATGAGGCTCGTCTTCAGATTCGGCGTGTGGCGCAGCCAGTGGATCAGAAATTCAAGTGTATGCGAAGAGAGGGGCAGAAGGACCATGGCGGCAAGGGCGCCCTGCCACTCGGGTTCCGCTTCACCGAGCACCTGGGTGATGGCGCCGTAGAAGCCCGAGGTGATGGCGCGATAGATCCACTCAGCGAGCATGGCGCCCACCGCCGCGCGCCAGCCGGCTCGGAGGTTCGCCAGCAGAAAGATGATCCCGCGGATCAGGGAACTGAAGAAAGCGGCCTTCCAGTTCCACCGGTGGATGAGCCTTTCTACCGGGTGCTGAACAAGGCAGAGGAGTGCGGAAGCAAGCGTCATCCGTGTCTGTTACCGCCATGTTACGGCGCGGTCCTTTGCAGTACGATGTCAGGCGGTCTTCAATACGATGAAGTTTTCAGGTCTTCTTCGGGGCGGCCTTTCGTTTCGCGGCGGCCGACTTCTTCTTTGCTGTCTTCTTCGGGGCCGCCGTCTTTTTCGGGGCCGCGGCCTTTTTCTTCGTCGCCGTCTTCTTCGGGGCTTCGGACGCCTTTTTT
Organism: uncultured Acidobacteriia bacterium; assembly: GCA_903851195.1. GTDB lineage: Bacteria > Acidobacteriota > Terriglobia > Bryobacterales > Bryobacteraceae > BOG-234. Next base: position 2,891 of record CAINNJ010000051.1, on the reverse strand, counting down.
ACGGCCGCCTTCGGTTTCGTGGCCGGAGCGGGATCTTCGAGCATTTTGACGGCGCGGGCCACGTCCGCTTTGGCGGAACCGAGCAGTTCTTTGACGTCGTGGTAATTGCCGGCGAGCTGAGCCATTACGTCCGCCAGCAGGCTCTCGACATGATCGAGTCGCCTCAGGGCCTTTTTTACTTTCACCCTACTTTCCTCCCCGGGAGTCAATGCCGCCGCGGCGCCGGTTTGTCCGACGCCGCCAAAGGCAACTTACATTAGAACGCATGTGGACGCGAAGGCCGGTGTTTGTGTCGTTCGCTACCGGGTTGGCGTGAGGTTCTGGAACCAGTACCGGTGCACAGGTAGAGGCATGGGAGAGCCGGCGCCTTTCACACTTTTCCAGATGATTTCATTGAGCGCGAACATGGGCGCTTCATCGACCTCATCGAGATTCATCTTCATGGAGGCCCGCGCGCCCCACGACTGCGTGGTGTTCTTTTCATTCACGTCGATGCGGGGCTGTTCCACTTTGTAGGGCGTCAGGTCGGCAGTCTGGCGGAACGAGTTGTACATCGGCATGGCGGCGGCATCGTACTGGGTCATGGGAGGCAGGCCGAGGAGCAGTTCGATGGTGCGCAGAAAGGCGGACGTGGTGTAGAGGGTGGAGTCAACGAAACCACGCTTGGTGTAAGGGCTGATGACGAGGCCGACGGTGCGTCGGGCATCGACGTGGTCCGGGCCGTTCTGGGCGTCGTCCTCAATGATGAAGATGGCGGTTTCCGGCCAGTAGGGGCTCTTGGTCACGCGTTCGACGAGTTGTCCGACCGCCCAATCGGCGTTGGCGACCATGGCTTTGGGAGTGAGTCCGCCGGGGCGCGTGCCGGCCGTGTGGTCCTCGGGAAGGCTCATGACGACGACGTTGGGGAGGCGCTTATTGGGATCGGCGGAGGCGAAGTTTTTCTCGTAGTCGTCCAGTTCGCCGAAGAAGACTTTGACGTTATCGGTATCGCGCATGCCGGGCAGTTTGAACTTCGGCGAAACGTGATTGAGCAGGCCGCCGACACCGGGAGAGGCCTGCATGGTGGTGCCGTCGCTGGAGCGGCTGGCATACTCGCCGTAACTTCTGTAAGTGAGGCCTTTCCGCGCGGCCAGATCCCAGAGGTGGCCGGCGCCGGGCACATAGGCGTTGGCGATCGTGGTCTTACTGTGACCGCCGTACTGGGCCGGCCACATCTTCTCGTTGTAGTCGGTGGCGATGGCCGAGTTCGACCAGGAGTGACCGTCGACGCTGACCTCGCCATCGCAGTAGAGGTTATCGAGCAGCACCCATTGGTTCGCGAGGGCGTGGTGATTCGGGGTGACGGATTCTCCGAAGATGGCGAGACGCGCATCGCCGTTGCCTTTCGCGATGTCGCCGAAAAGCTGGTCGTAGGTTCGGTTCTCTTTAATGATGTAGATCACGTGTTTGATGGGCGAGCCCGCTCCGACCTGTTGGGGGACGACGCTCGGCTCTTTGGGGGCGCGCGCGGTGGTGAGGTAATCGTCTTTATACGGGATGTTATCGAAGACCTGCTTCGTCCAGGTCTTCAGTTCGGCGCGGAGTTGCTTCAGGGAAACGATGTTGACGGTGCCGCGCTGGATGTCGCGAACGCTGTCGGTGGAGGGCGCGCCTTTCAGCAGCGGGCTGGTGGGTCCCATGACGTTGGAGTGCGGTTCGAGGCCCTTGCTGTTGCCGATGAAGAGGTCCATTTTCGAGTTGAGCAGCAGAGCGCTCGGGTACCAGCCGGAGGGGATGAAGCCCATGACCTGACTTTCGCCGGGCTTCTGCGTGTTGACGACGGCGATGCAGTTGTTGTCCGCGTTGGCGACGTACAGCATGTTGGACTTGCGGTCGAGCGCGAGGGCGTTGGGCGTGGAACCCTGCGGGGCGCGGGCGGTGGGGCCGACGTTGATGGTTTCGATGGCCTGGCGTTTGTGGGTATCGATCACGGTGACGGTGTTTTCGTTGCCGTTGGAGACGTAGAGGCGGCCATCGGCGCCCAGTTCCATGTCGTTCGGGTTCTGGCCGGTGCGGATGGTGCCGGTGACTTTGCCAGTGGCGGTATCGATGATGGAGACGGACTCGCTGCTCCAGTTGCTGACGTAGAGGACGGTTCCGGCGTCGTTGAACTGCAGATCGTAGGGGCTGACTTCGACGCCGATTTTCTGGACGATTTTGCCGGTAGTGGTATCGAAGACGGTGACATTGCCGGGCATGGGGTCGGCGCCGCGGTTGGCCACGTAGAGCAGGTTCTTTTTGGGGTGCATGGCGACGCCGGTCCAGTAGACGTTATCGGCGGGAATGGAATCGCGCCATTCGGCGGAAGGCTTCTCGCTGAGGCGGCCATTGGCGTAATCGAAAACGTAGACGGGGGCGATATCGGCGGTGTGTTTCGGGCCGCTGGCGTTGCCGCCGGAGACGTAGAGTTTCGAACCGTCATGCGACCAGGCGAGGCCGAGCCAGGCGGAGTGGAGGCCGATGCGCTGGACGGGCGTTTGGGTGGCGGTGTCGATGACAAGGAGTCCGTGGGGATTGAAGCCGCCGTGCTGGGCGACGACGATGCGTTCGTCTTTGCTCTGGGTGAGGTTCAGGATGAGATCTTCGGTCGGGATGGCTTTTCCGACGGGGGTGATCTGCCAGCCGTTGGGCAACGAGTAGCCGCCGGGGACAGGGTGTGGCGCCTGCGCGAACAGCGGGGCGAGGATGAGGAGCGGTGTGAGCAGAAAGTGGTGCGGCCTGAGCATGGTTGAACGTAAGCGTCAGGGGAACAGCACTTCGGACCGATCAGGCTGCCCGAAGCTTGGCCAGCCGTTCGTAGCGGTAGTGATTCCGGATATGGCTTAGGAAGTAGCGGCCATGGGATTCTGCTT
>CAINNJ010000050.1 GCA_903851195.1 uncultured Acidobacteriia bacterium | reverse complement strand
GGCCGCTCCCTTACGGAAGCGGAAAGTTACCCTGCTTTACCCTGCTTATTCAGGCTGGCTGGCTTCAATGAGGCCGCTCCCTTACGGAAGCGGAAAGGGCGGACGGCAAAAATGCACTCGGAGCGCTGGACAGCTTCAATGAGGCCGCTCCCTTACGGAAGCGGAAAGAGCGTATACCGTTGATGACGGTACTGACGAGGACAGCTTCAATGAGGCCGCTCCCTTACGGAAGCGGAAAGTACTGCCGTTTCGAATTCTGACGAGTGACAGCATCTCTCGCTTCAATGAGGCCGCTCCCTTACGGAAGCGGAAAGGAGGTCGCCGAGGAGGATGCAGGGACGCTGGACGGGCTTCAATGAGGCCGCTCCCTTACGGAAGCGGAAAGATGGCAGGAGCGCAAGCATGAACGAGGGATGTTAGCTGCTTCAATGAGGCCGCTCCCTTACGGAAGCGGAAAGAGTTCCTCCGGCTACACATACGATATCTCCAATGTTGCTTCAATGAGGCCGCTCCCTTACGGAAGCGGAAAGGAAGGTCTCTCTGTTACCCTGCTTATTCAGCTGGCTGGCTTCAATGAGGCCGCTCCCTTACGGAAGCGGAAAGTAGACACCACGTGGGCCGATCCGGCCTGGACGTTCGAGCTTCAATGAGGCCGCTCCCTTACGGAAGCGGAAAGGTGACTCACACCGTGATTGCTGCTTAGTCCGACATCGGCTTCAATGAGGCCGCTCCCTTACGGAAGCGGAAAGGGCGGCTCATCTGCTCGCGTTGCCGCACGACTAAGTCCCTGCTTCAATGAGGCCGCTCCCTTACGGAAGCGGAAAGTCGCCATGCTGGAGGCGGTGAACTACGGGGATTATCGCTTCAATGAGGCCGCTCCCTTACGGAAGCGGAAAGGCCGGCAGCGTGACCGCGGTGAACCGATCCGCATCGGCTTCAATGAGGCCGCTCCCTTACGGAAGCGGAAAGAGTGCCCATCGTAACATATTCGAAAATCAAAGAGCTGCGCGCGCGTTTGCGAGCGGGGGGGCACGAACGGTCCCGAAGTTGGTCCGGCGAGACGATTGGCCGGGCGCGAACTCCTCTATTCTTCCATAACTTACGTACTTGCGAGCGGTCCCCGGCTTCTTTTCGTCACCCAACCACTCGCAAACGCGACCGGACTGGTGGTTTGGGGAATCGGCCTGACCACTGGATTGCACGCCCGGTGCCTGGCAAGAGCGGCCTTGATGAATGGCGAGTGATCGTTACTGGGGGTGAGGGAGCGGAGGCTTCCGTGCCGCGTCGCCCGCCCGGATACGCCGCTTCGGCCGCGGGGGCGAAGAATTCCTCCGCGGTCGCGGGTTTCAGTTTGTTCGGGTCGATTTCCGATCCGGCGCGCCATGGCGTCCGTTGCATGCCGATACCCCCGCGGTACCCCCGGAACGCTGGATGACGCCGGCGCCGGTCCGTTCCCGCCGGGTGAACTGCCGCCGGGTCCGGTGACTCCCGCGGTTACTGGCCTTCGATACGTTCCAGGCGTTGCTGGTGGGTGTTGACGATGGCCGCGAGTGTTCCCACGATGCCGATGAGGGTTTCCAGCTGGTTTTGTGTTTCCCGCGCCTGCGTTTTCAGTTCGGCTATCTGCCCGCTGATCTCGTGCACGGTGCGGGCGGTGAGTTCGACGGATTGCGCGAGGGCTTCGTGTCGTGCCGTCAGTCGTTCGATTCGCTCGTCGATGGTCATGGGTTGGCCTTTCGCGCGAAAGGACCAGGGCGGCTTTCGAGTTCCGCCCGCGACCCGAAAAGGTCCGCGCGGCATCTTCAGTTTATCGGTTTCGCCGGTCTTTTGCGCCGCTGAGCCGCGGGTCCGTCCGCTCGATGCGTTCGCGGCGGGGCTTCGGCCCGCTCGATGACTTACCCCAGGCTGTGCGCCAACATCCGGCAGGACGAGACCCTGGGCCAGACGGATGAGAGCCAACAGCCCGAGTAACACCAGCCAGAGTAAAACCAGCCCGCCTGTATGGCGTGTTCCAAAGCCGGATCGCAGACGATGATGCGTTCGTCTTCGTCGGAGACCCGCACGTATTGCCTCCGTTGTTGCAGTTCGTTTGAGTCGGTTCCGATCCGGGTGAACTGCTGCAGGGTCCAGTGGCTCATTACGGTTACCGGCCTTTGTGTGCCCGATCGCGGCGAGTCGGGTGTCGTGATCCGCGACGATTCGCGGATCTGGTCGAGCTTTCTGTCTATGGCGTCGAATCGGGTTGTGACGTTGAGCTGGAGGTGCGCGATTTCTTTCGTGTCCGTGATCCGCCTGCCGATGTCGCCGATTCCGGCGTTGTTGAAGAGTGTTCCGGCGAGCACCGCGAGTTTGGGACGCGCCGCACTTTTCAATCCATGGGTTTCCGCCTCTTCGAGGGCGGCCTCCCGGCAACCAGAGATAGTTTTGGTCATTTTTGTAACGTATACGGGTTTCACTTCACAACGAGGAACAGGCTTCCATGCGACAGTCCTATCTGGTTTGCTACGACGTTGCCGACGATAAGCGGCTGCGGAAGGTATTCAAGACCATGCGCGGGTTTGGGGATCATCTTCAATATTCGGTTTTCGAGTGCCAGTTCACGGCGCGGGATCTGATCCGGTGCCGGACGGAGCTGGCGGCGATTATTCATCACGACGAGGACCAGGTGCTGTTTGTGCATCTGGGGCCGTCGGAAGGGCGCGGCGATCGCGTCATTACGGCGCTGGGCCAGCCTTATACGGCGGTCGATGCGCCCTGTTTCATCGTCTGATTTCGTCATCTCAGGGGAATTCATCCGCATGAGCGCACTTCCACTGCCCGCACCGAGACCTGAATTTGCGCGGAGAGCGCCGCGCGAGTCCGTACCGGATTACTTGCCGGCGCGGATGGTGAATGAGTTCGTGTATTGTCCGCGGCTGTTCTTTTACGAGTGGGTGGAGGGGGTGTTCCGGGAGAACGCGGACACGCTGGAGGGGTCGGCGCAGCACAGCCGGGTGGATGCGCGGGCGACGGCGCTGCCGGCGGCGGGGGAGAGCGGGGAGAAGCTCCACGCGCGGTCGGTGACGCTTTCGAGCGAGCGGCTGCGGGTGATCGCAAAGCTGGATCTCGTTGAGGCGGAGGGGGCGCGGGCGACGCCGGTGGATTACAAGCATGGCGCGCCGCGCGAGGGGAAGGACGGGATCGAGATGTGGCCGGCGGACCGGGTGCAACTGGCGCTGCAGGCGATGGTGCTGATCGAGAACGGGTACGAGTGTTCCGAAGTGGTGGTGTATTACCAGAAGACGAAGCAGCGGGTGCGGGTGCCGGTGGATGCGGCGCTGGTGGCCGAGGCGGAGGCGGCGGTAGCGGGCGCTTACGATCTGGCGGCTTACGGGGTGATTCCGCCGCCGCTGGTGGATTCGCCGAAGTGCGCGGGCTGTTCCCTGAATACGATTTGCCTGCCGGACGAGACGAACCGGCTGGCGGAGATGGAGGATTTTTCCGCGCAAACGGGGCTGTTCGACGCCCCTCCCGGAGAGGGCCGGCCGCCGGCGCGGAAGCCGCCAGGGCGGGAAGGTTTGGGGCCGATCCGGCAACTGATGACGCCGCGCGACGATCTGAAGCCGCTGTATCTGAATTCGCAGGGGTTCCGGGTGGGGAAGTCGGGCGAAGTGCTGCAGGTGAAGGACAAGGACAAGACGGTGCAGGAGGTGCGGATCGGCGAGGTGTGCCAGGTCAACCTGCTGGGGAATGTGCAGATCACGACGCAGGCGGTGCAGTCGTTATGCGAGGCGGGGGTGCCGGTTTCGTATTTCTCGATGGGCGGCTATTTTTACGGCATCACGACGGGGATGAACACGAAGAACGTGGCGCTGCGGCGGGCGCAGTTCCGGCTGGCGGATTCGGAGTGGTTTCCGCTGTCGCTGGCGCGGACGCTGGTGGCGGGGAAGATCCGGAATCAGCGGACGATGCTGCAGCGGAATCATGTGGAACCGCAGAAGGCGGCGCTGGCCGGGATGAAAGCGGCGGCGGAGCGGGCGGAACGCGCGGAGAGTCTGGAGACGCTGCTGGGAATCGAGGGGGCGGCGGCGCGAACGTATTTCGAACAGTTCGCGGGGATGATCAAGCCAGTGCATGATCAAACCAGAGAAGATCCCGAGGCGGGCGCGGGCGGGTTGACGTTCGATTTCGAGGGGCGGAACCGGCGGCCGCCGAGGGATCCGGTGAACGCGCTGCTGTCGCTGGCTTACAGCATGCTGGCGAAGGATCTGACGATTGCGTGTTACGCGGTGGGTTTCGATCCTTACATGGGGTTTTATCATCAACTGCGGCACGGGAGGCCGGCGCTGGCGCTGGATCTGATGGAGCCGTTCCGGCCGCTGATCGCGGATTCGGCGGTGCTGAGCGCGGTGAATACGCGGATGGTGACGGAGCGGGATTTCGTGCGGGCGGGCGAGTCGGTGGGGCTGACGGCGGGGGGACGGAGGGGATTTTTCCGGGCGTATGAGTTGCGGATGGACGCGCTGGTGACGCATCCGCTGTTCGAGTACCGGGTGAGTTACCGGCGGCTGCTGGAGATTCAGGCGCGGTTACTGGCGCGGGTGATCGAGGGGGAGATCGCGGCGTATCCGGCGTTTGTTACCCGGTGAAGCCCTGGGTGACGGCCGAACGGAGACCGCGCCAGTCGGGGAGGTTGGCGGCGATGGTGACGGCGAGTTGGGGGGCGGTGAGGAACAGGCAGCAGTAGAGGGAAAGGCCCTGGTAGTGGCGGCGGATGAACAGGTAGCGGGAGGTAATCATCCGGAAATGCTTTGCCCAGGCGACGGGGGAGGAGCGGGAGACGCGGTGGCGCACGGCGAGATCGGGGTCGGGGTCGACATAGAGGTGAAGGCCGAGGCGGCGGGCGCGGAGACAGAGGTCGAAATCCTCGTAATAGAGCCGGAAGGATTCATCGAAGCCCCGGAGGGCGAGCCAGGCGGAAGCGGGGAGGAGCAGGGCGCAGCCGCAGAGGAGGTCCACTTCGGTGCGGGTTGGGCAGGGGCGGGCGAGGCGGACGAAGGGGACGTGGATACCGCGTTTGCCGCCGGAGTACCAGATTTCGTCCGGACGGTCGAACCAGTAGATGACGGGACTGAGCAGGGCTTCGGGCAGCGCGGCAATCCGGCGTTCCCAGGCCGCGATGAAGCCGGTGCCGAAGGCGGTGTCGTTATTCAGAAAAAGCAGGTGCGTGGCGCCGCGGCGGAGGGCTTCGCGGGCTCCGTTATTGCAGTTTCCGGCGAAGCCGCGGTGGGGGTTGCGCTGCCATGTAAGGAACGGGAACTCGGGCAGCCAGGAGGGCGGCGGTTCCGGGGAGCCGTCATCGGCGACGACAACTTCGAAATTCGCGGAACTCTGGCCGGCCAGCATGCGGAGGCAGGCGAGAGTGTCGGCATGGTTGCCGAAAACCGGGATGACGAGGCACAGCTTCATCTTAGGGAGAGCACGGGGGGAGAGCGGCGGCGGCTGTCCGAATCGCTGATGTTATCACCGGCACCGCGGTAATCCTCATTTTGGCGGCCGGAACCAGTTTTTGGCGGCCGGAACCCGGCAGCTTCGTGGAGATGGCGGGACGGTGCGCCATAATGCTTCATGCGAATTTTTGTGTTGCGGGCGTTTTTACTGGCGGCGCTTTCCTCGGCGGGATGGGCGCAGGAGACGCCGACCGAACGGGAGGCGGCGAAGCAAGTGCTTCGCAAGATGGGGGAACTGGAGAAGTCGCTCGACATTCCAGGGTTGACGGCGCGGGTGACGGCGCCGAATGCGGAACGCGACAAGGTGGTGGCGCGGGCCAAAGAACTGATGGATTCCGAACTGATCCGGATGGGCGACGCGATTACGCGCGCGCCGGAGATCGGATTCCAGGAAGACCATTCCATCAAAATTCTGATGGATTATCTGAATCAGCACAATTTCGTGACCGAAGCCGGGATCGCGGGGCTGCGGACGGCGTTCACGGGAAAGTATAAGCGCGCGGGCGGATTTGCGGCGAATTCCGGGCCGACGCTGGGAATTATTCTCGAATACGATGCTTTACGGGGGACGCAGGGGGCGTTTCACGGGGATCAGCACAGCACGCAGGGGCCGATCGGGATGGCGGTGGCGATCGCGATCGGGGAGTATCTGGACCGGGCGAAACTGCCGGGGAACGTGGTGGTGTTCGGGACGCCGGGCGAGGAGATGATGCCGCCGGCGGCGAAGACGCAGATGTTCGAAGCGGGCGTCTTTAAGAACGTGGACGTGATTGTGCGGAGCCACGCGGTGACGTCGACGACGCGGCCTGCGCCGGGGTTCGGCACGTGCTGTCTGAATATCGACGGCGTGAAGTATACGTTCAGCGGCGCGCCGGCGCATCAGATGACGGCGTGGGCGGGGCGAAATGCGCTGGAAGGCGTGATTCATCTGTTCGAGAACATCGACAGCGTGCGGTCGAACCTGCGGCCGGAGACGCGGATTCAGGGCGTGATTCCGGAGGGCGGCGCGGCGCCGAACGTGGTGCCGGACCGGGCGGTGGCGGATTTCTATATCCGTTATCCGGATGCGGTTTATCTGGCGCAGGTGCGGGAATTCGTGGATAACGCGGCGAAGGCGGCGGCGCTTTCGACGGGGACCAAGGTAAAAATCGAGAATTACGGACGGCTGCGGGACGGGATTTCATTGGCGACGCTGGCGGAGCCCGCGTTTTTCTATATGAAGAAATACGGGGCGACGAATGTGCAGGAGGAGCCGGGGAAGCCTTCGGGATTCGAGGAGACGGGGAGCGTTTCGAGCGTGATTCCGGGGATCAGCTTTTCGGCGCAGACCTCGACGTTCGCGAACCATACGTACGAGATGGAGAAGGACGCGCTGGCGGAGATCGGGCATCACGGGTTCGTGGTGGATGCCGAATCGATGGCGGCGCTGCTGTTCGATTTCGCGACGGCGGCCGATTACCGTGCGGCGGTGCAGCAGGAGTTCAAGGGAATCCAGGCGCTGTTCGGGGAGTATCAGGAAGCGCTGAAGAAAGTGTATCCGCTGCCGAACGTGCCGGAGCCGAAGTAATCCGGCTGTCAGACCATACACCCCTATACTTACAGGAAACCAATGCGCACACTCCTTGCCTTCTTCGCATGCTGCGCCGTATCGGCGCAAACTTACGATCCCGCCCTGTTCGCGGCACTGAAGTGGAAAAGCATCGGCCCTCTCCGCGGAGGGCGTTCCATTACGTCGGCCGGCAGCGGTTCACGGCCTTATGAGTATTATTTCGGCGCGGTCGGCGGCGGTCTGTGGAAGACGACGGATGCGGGCCAGACGTGGAAGCCGGTGACGGACGATCAGATCAAGAGCTCGTCGGTGGGGGCGGTGGCGGTGTCGGAGTCGAACCCGGACGTGGTGTATATCGGCATGGGCGAGACGGAACTGCGCGGCAACATCATGCAGGGCGACGGGATTTACAAGTCCACGGACGCGGGGAAGACGTGGAAGCACGCGGGGCTGGGCGACACGCAGGCGATCTCGCGGATTCGGGTGCATCCGACGAATCCGGACATCGTGTACGTTTCGGCGCTGGGGCATCCTTACGGACCGAACGAAGAGCGCGGTGTGTTCCGTTCGAAGGACGGCGGGAAGACCTGGCAGAAGGTGCTGTACAAGAGCAATCACGCGGGGGCGGTGGATCTTGTGATGGATCCGCACAATCCGAACGTGCTGTTCGCGGCGATCTGGGATGTGTACCGGACGCCGTGGTCGCTTTCAAGCGGGGGGCCGGACAGCGGGCTTTACAAGAGCACGGACGGCGGCGATACGTGGAAGGAGATTACGCGGAACGAGGGGCTGCCGGCGGGGATCATCGGGAAGATCGGGGTGGCGGTTTCGGGCGCGGACGGCAACCGGGTTTACGCGATTGTGGAGGCGGAAGACGGCGGGGTTTATTCGTCCGACAACGGCGGCGCGAAGTGGACGAAGGTGAGCGACGACCGGAAGGTGCGGCAGCGCGCCTTTTATTATTCGCGCATTTACGCGGATCCGAAGGTGAAGGATCTGATTTATGTGATGAATACGGCGTTTTTCAAGTCGACGGACGGGGGGAAGACGTATAAGACGCTGAAGCCGCCGCACGGGGATAACCACGATCTGTGGATCGATCCGAATAACAGTCTGCGGATGATCAACAGCAACGACGGCGGGGCGAACGTTTCGCTGAACGGCGGCGAGACGTGGACGGCGCAGAATTACGCGACGGCGCAGCTGTATCACGTGGCGACGACGAAAGACGTGCCGTATCACGTGTGCGGGGCACAGCAGGACAACACGACGCTGTGCGTGCCGAGCGAGGACGAGCGGTATGCGCGCGATCCGCGGAGTCCGACGGGGAGCTGGCTGTACGCGGTGGGCGGCGGAGAGAGCGGGTATATCGCGCCGCATCCGACGGATCCGAATCTGTTTTATGCGGGAAGCCAGGGCGCGCTGCTGACGAAATACGACCGGCGCAGCGGGTATACGCGGGATATTCAGGTTTATCCGCTGTTTTTTTCGGGCATGCCGGCGAGCGAGCTGAAGGAACGGTGGCAGTGGACGTTCCCGATCGTGTTCTCGCCGCACGATCCGAAGGTTCTGTATACGTCGTCGCAGCATTTGTGGCGGACGACGAACGACGGGCAAAGCTGGGAGAGCATCAGTCCGGATCTGACGAAGGGCGATCCGAAGACGCTGGGGGATTCGGGCGGGCCGATTACGCACGACCAGAACGGGCCGGAGATTTACGGGACGATTTTCACGATCGCGCCTTCATTGAAAGAGCCGGATACGATCTGGACGGGGTCGGACGACGGGCTGGTTTTTATCACGCGGGACGGCGGGAAGAACTGGACGAACGTGACGCCGCCGCTGAAGGAGTTCAGCCGGATCAGCCTGATCGACGCGTCGCATCATAACGCGGGGACGGCCTATGTGGCGGCGAAGCGGTATCAGCTGGACGACCGGGAACCGTATATCTACAAGACCAGCGATTACGGCAAGACGTGGACGAAGATTGTGACGGGTATTGCGGCGGGGGATTTCGTGCATGCGGTCCGGGAGGACACGAAGCGCGCCGGGCTGCTTTACGCGGGCACGGAGCACGGGATTTATGTGTCGTGGGACGACGGCGGGCACTGGCAGTCGCTGCGGCTGAATCTGCCGGATACGCAGGTGCCGGACCTGGTGGTGGAAGAGAACGATCTGGTGATTGCGACGCACGGGCGGTCGTTCTATGTGCTGAACGATATCGGGATTCTGCGGCAGGCGAAGCCCGAGACGCTGCAGCAGACGACGTTTCTGTTCACGCCGCGGACGGCGCAGCGCGGACTGAGTCTGGCTCCCATCGATTATTTCCTGAAGACGCCGGCGGACAAAGTGACGGTGGAGATTCTGGACGCGAAGGGCGCGTTGGTGCGCGAGTTCACGGGGACTCCGGAAGACGACAAGAAGAAGCCGGGGGCGGACGATGGCGGCGGGGATGACGAGTTCGGGGGCCCGCGGGGTCCGAAGCCGCCGACGCGAACGGCGGGAACGAACCGGTTCACGTGGGATCTGCGGTATCCGGGAGCGAAGGTGTTCGAGGGGATGATTATGTGGGGCGCGAGGCCGGAGACGGGCCCGCTGGCGCCTCCCGGAGTGTACGGGGTGCGGCTCACGGCGAACGGCGTGACGCAGACGGCGAAGCTGGTGGTGGAGAAGGATCCGCGGCTGCCGGGCGTGACGGAGGCGGATCTGGAGGAGCAGTTCCGGCTGGCTTCGGAGGTGCGGGACAAGGTGACGGAAGCGGATGAGGTGGTGATCCGGATCCGGGAGCTGAAGAAGCTGCTGAAGGAGCGCGGGGAGAAGGCGAAGGATCCGAATCTGAATGCGGCATCGGAGCGGCTGGAAGCGAAGCTGACGGGAATTGAGGAAGACACGTATCAGGTGCGGAACCGGAGCGGGCAGGATCCGCTGAATTTCCCGATCAAGCTGAATAACCAGCTGGCGGCGCTGGAACGATCGATCATGACGGGGGACGGGAGGCCGACGGCGCAGAGCTACGTGGTGCTGAAGGAGCTGAACGACCGCCTGGAAGCGGTGAAGGCGCGGCTGCGGGAGGCGCTGGCCGTGAATCTGAGCCAGGTGAATGCGGTACTGGAGCAGAAGGGGCTGGAGAAGGTGAAGTAGAGGATAGCGCCGGCGCTGTTGGCGGGTTTCAACCCGACGCCGGATTCCATCCGGCCCCACATCGAGAGAAGACGGCTTTTGTGCTAACTTAGGTTCTAATCCATTGCTTCAACGGGTTCTCCGACTTTGTTCGTCTCCGGGAACCGCGTCTTTACGGGCTCCATATTCTCCGAACGAATAGGATGCTTTGGCCACCGCTTGCCAGGCTGGTTCAAAAAATCATATTTGGGAGAAACTATGCAGCTTATTCAGAAGCCGCGACTGGCGCTGTTCGGGCTGAGCTTTTTGCTCGCACTGGGCGGCACCGGATTGCAGGCGCAGAGCACGTCCGGCACGGTGTCGGGCCAGGTGACCGATCCGCAGGGCGCGGCGGTGCCCGGGGCGGAGATCAGGCTGACATCCGAGGCGACCAAAGCGGTCCGAACGACGACGACGGCGGATGGCGGGCGGTACAACTTCTTCAACGTGGAGCCGGGCGTCTACGACGTGGCGGTTTCGAAAGACGGCTTCAGCCAGGCGAAGTTCCAGCAGCAGACGGTGCAGGTAGGTCTGGTGCTGACGCTGAACGCGGCGCTGCAGGTGGGATCGACGGGCGTGGTGGTGGAGGTTTCGGCGTCGGTTGGCGCGGAACTGCAGACGACGAACTCGACAATCGGGTCGACGATTTCCGGCAAGGCGCTCGATTCGCTGCCGAATATCGGGCGGGACGCGAATGCATTCATCACACTGCAGCCGGGCGTGGCGCCGGGCGGACAGGTCGCCGGATCGATCGGCGATCAGAACCAGTTCCTGCTGGATGGCGGCAATAATTCGAGCGGCATGGACGGCAACAACGCCGTCTACACGGTGTCGAGCGGAAGCACGACGGGGACGACGGGCGGCACGCCCTCGGGCGTGATGCCGACACCGATCGAGAGCATTGAAGAGTTCAAAGTGGGCACGGCGAACCAGACGGCCGATTTCAGCGGCGCGGCGGGCGGGCAGGTGCAGATGGTGACGAAGCGGGGAACGGCGCAGTTCCACGGGTCCGGCTACGATTACCTGCTGAGCAGCTATTTTTCGGCGAATCTCTGGAAGAACACGCACACGCCGTCGGGGAATCTGGGTTACACACCGCTGCCGAAGACGCACCAGAATCGGTTTGGTATGTCGCTGGGCGGACCGGTGACGAACAAGGAATTTCTGGGCGGGAAGACGTTCTTCTTTTTCAACTACGAAGGGCGGCGGTTTCCGCAGTCGCAGACTTACGAGCGCACGGTGCCTTCGGCGCTGTTGCGGCTGGGCGTGATTCAGATCAACGATGCCTCGGGTAAGCCGCAGTCTTACAATCTGAATCCCACGCCGGTGACTTACAACGGCGTGACCTATCAGCCGGCGACGTGCCCGGCGGGTTCCTGCGATCCGCGGCGGCTGGGCCTGAATCCGATTGTGAAGAGCATCTGGTCGCAGATGCCCGCGGCGAACGATCTGCAGTACGGCGACACGCTGAATACCCAGGGATTTCTGACGACTCTGGCGACACCGCAGTTGTCCGACCAGTACACGGGCCGGGTGGATCACGACTTCGGCCAGAAGTGGCATCTGATGTCGAGCTACCGGTATTTCACGTTCAATGAACTGACCACGAATCAGGTGAATATTTCGAATGCGCTGAGCGCCGCGCAATCGACCGCGCCGCGGGTGCAGAAGCCGAGTTTCTTCGTGGTGGGGCTTTCGACGACGATTTCGCCGACGATCACGAACGATTTCCGCTTCAGTTATCTGCGCAATTACTGGCAGTGGTTCTCAAACGGCGCGGCGCCGCAGGTTCCCGGGCTGGGAGCGGCTGTGGAGATCGGCGGGGAGAGCGGCACGAGTCAATCCGGTTTGCAGGCTTTGGTGCCGACGAACGTGAACGCGCAGAACGTGCGTCTGCGGCTGTGGGACGAGCATGACACGATGCTGAGCGACAACGTGAATCTGGTGAAGGGCAACCACCTGATCCAGATTGGCGGCATGTACCAGAAGAACCTGGATTTCCACCGCCGCGACGACACGGGAACCACGATCTTCAATCAGCCGGTTTATCAGGTGGGCGGGCCGCTGGGCGGGCTTTCCACGTCGGCGTGGAATTCGTATACACCGGCGACGGTGCCCTCCAATCAGGCGGCGAACTGGCAGCAGTTTTACACCTACATCACCGGCATCGTGACGCAGCCGCAGGTGATCTATACGCGCACGGGCAACAATCTGGCGCTGCAGCCGCTGGGTACGGACGTGGACGCGCATGTCAGCATTCCGTTCTTCAATCTGTATTTCAGCGACACGTGGAAGGTGACGCGGAACCTGACCGTGACTTACGGCGCGGGTTATCAGCTGGAATTCCCGCCCACGGAGCAGACGGGCAAACAGATAGTGCTGGTGGACGCGGCGGGCAATGAGATTTCGGCGAACGGTTATCTGAACGCAAAGAAGAACGCGGCGCTGGCAGGGCAGGTTTATAACCCGGTCCTGGGATATGCGGCGATCGGCAATGTCACGGGCAAACCGAGCTACCTGTACAACGTGTTTTACGGCGGGCTGAGCCCGCGCGTGAGCGTGGCCTGGAATCCGAATTTCTCCGGGGGCATTCTGAGCAAGATTTTCGGGAACAACCAGACCGTGGTTCGCGGCGGTTACAGCCGGATTTACGGGCGGCTGAACGGCGTTTCCCAGGTGCTGAATCCGCTGCTGGGCGCGGGCTTCCTGCAGGCCGTGACGTGCGTGGGCGCGACGAGCGGCGGGCAGTGTCTGGGCACGGGCGGCGCGGATCCGAACAGCGCTTTCCGCATCGGGACGGACGGCAACGTGGCGCCGTTACCGAGCGCGGCGGCGAACCTCTCGCAGCCGTACTATCCGGGTTCCGCATTCGGCAATGCGCCGGCGGCGGATGCTACTTCGCTCGATCCGAACTATAAGCCGAACGTGTCCGATGTATTCACGTTCGACGTGCAGCGCCAGGTGGGATCGCGGCTGATTCTGGACGGCGGGTATATCGGGCGTAAGATCAGCAACGAGTTTCAGTTGCTGAATATCGATGCCGTTCCCACGATGATGACGCTGGGCGGACAGACGTTCGCGAACGCTTTCGGACAGCTTTACACGCAGGTGGCGTCGGGCGCGGCGATTACGTCGCAGCCGTTCTTCGAATCGGCGCTGGGCGGAACGAGCGGAGCTTACTGCGCGGGTTTCGCGAGTTGCACGGCAGCGGTGGCATCGAAGCAGGCGACGGCGATTAAGGGCACGCAGGTTTACAATCTGTGGGCGGCCCTGAACAACGCGCCGGGCTGGACGCCGGGACGCACCCTGCCCTCGACGAATCCGGCGCAGACCGCCAACGTGTTTCTGACGACGAGTCTGGGTTACGCGAACTACAACGCCGGTTTCCTCTCGGCCACGCTGCGCGACTGGAACGGACTCACGATGCGGTCGAACCTGACGCTGTCGCATACTTTGGGCACGGTGGGGCTGACGCAGTCGTCGAGTTCGACCACGGCGCTGAACCCGTTCGATCTGCGGTCGATGTACGGTCCGCAGGGATTCGATATCCGGTGGGTTTACAACATGACCATGATTTACACGCCGAAACTCTTTGTCGGCAACAAGTGGTACGACAAGGCGCTGGGCGGATGGAACATCGCTCCGCTGTTCACGGCGCAATCGGGCGCGCCGCTGCAGGTTTCGGTGGGCAGTCCGGCATCCTGCCAGAGTTTTGGGGAGTCGAACTGCAGCGGCGATTCGAGTTACGAGAACGCCGTGGCGCTTTCACCGTACACGTCGGGGAATACGCTGCACTCGAACATCACGAGCAGCACGAGCGTGGCGACGAGCGGCAATCCGGCGAAGGGCGGTTCGGGGCTGAATCTGTTCGCGGATCCGAACGCGGTGTTCAATCAGTTCCGCCGGCTGGTGCTGGGGATCGATACTTCCGGCGGCGGCACCGGCGCTCTGCGGGGTCTGCCGACGTGGAATCTGGATATGGCGATATCGAAAGACTTCCGGTATAACGAACACATCGGAGTGGCTTTCAATGCGCAGTTCAGCAACGTGCTGAATCATTTCCAGGCTTCGAATCCATCGCTGAACATCGACAGTCCGTCGACGTTCGGAGTGATTTCGGGGCAGGCGAATACACCGCGGCAGATTGAATTCGGGTTAAGAGTGCATTTTTAGAGAGGCGGAGCAGACGAGAAGCGGACGGGGGGCGGGCGCTGCGGCGTCCGCCCTTTTCCTTTTCCGGGACCACTTCCGTACACTGTCCTTATGCGAATTTTTGTGGGCGCCGCGCTGTTTGTTCTGGTTGCAGGTTCCGGTTGGGGACAGATGCATCGCGAGGATATCGAATGGTGCGATGTGTGGATGCCGAATCAGAACCGGCACGATTTGCCGCAGGTGATGCTGATTGGCGATTCGATTACGCGGGCTTATTTTTCGGGAGTGGAAGAGAGTTTAAAGGGCAAGGCTTATGTTTCAAGAATCGCTACATCCAAAGCTCTGGGCGACCCGGCGCTGCTGAACGAGATCGGCCTGTTCTTACAGGAGGTGAAGGCCGATGTGGTGCATGTGAATGTCGGGATGCATGGATGGGGCTATTCGGAGGCGGAATATCGGGCGGCGTTTCCTGGTCTGATTGCGGCGATCGCGAAGAATGCTCCGGGGGCGAGAATTATCTGGGCGAGCACGACTCCGGTGCGGAAGGATCGCGAGGGCGGGGCGACGAACGCGCGCATTGTCGAGAGAAACCGGATTGCGCGGGAAGCCGCGGCCGC
Organism: uncultured Acidobacteriia bacterium; assembly: GCA_903851195.1. GTDB lineage: Bacteria > Acidobacteriota > Terriglobia > Bryobacterales > Bryobacteraceae > BOG-234. The sequence goes on along the minus strand of CAINNJ010000050.1, from coordinate 89,275 downwards.
GGCGGGCATCCCGGTGGACGATTTGCACGCGCTGATGTTGCCGCACGCGGATCTGCATTCCGACGATATCCATTTTTCCAAAGACGGCAGTCTGCTGATGGCGGAGCAGGTGGCGCGGGAAGTGGTGAAAGTACTGCCGGCGAAGTAGAGGCTGCGAGTCAGGCCAGGATGCCGTCGATCACTTTGCCGTGCACGTCGGTAAGGCTGGCGTCGCGGCCTCCGAAGCGGTAGGTCAGTTTCTTGTGATCGAGGCCCAGGAGACGCAGGATGGTGGCGTGGAGGTCGTAGACTTCTGTCACGTTCTCCACGGCGCGCATGCCGGTTTCGTCCGTCGCGCCGTAGGCAATGCCGCTCTTCAGTCCTCCGCCGGCCATCCAGACGGTGAAGGCGGTTTCGTGGTGATCGCGGCCGTCGGGTTTGGGCGCATGCGGGGTGCGGCCGAACTCAGTGGCCCAGACGACCAGGGTGTCCTTTAACAGGCCGCGAGATTTCAGATCCTTCACGAGCGCGGCCACGCCCTGATCGGTCATGTTGGCGTTGCCTTCGTGGCCTTTGCGCAGTTCGGAGTGCTGGTCCCAGGTGCCGTTGTCGCCGCCGTAAACCTCCGGGCAGGTGATCTCGACGAAACGCACGCCGGATTCGATGAGACGCCGGGCGCGGAGGCATTGGGTGCCGTAGAGGCGTTTGTTCTTCTCGGTAGCGTCGAGGCCGTAGAGGCGTTTGGTGGCTTCCGATTCCTTGTCGAGATCGAGCACGTCCGGCACGACGGACTGCATCCTGTAAGCCATCTCATAGTTCTGGATGGCGGCTTCGACGGGGTCGCTGGGACCGATGGAGGCGAGGAACTGGCGGTCCTGCTGCAGGATGGCATCGAGTTTGGCGCGCTGGATTTTCGGGTCTTTATCGGAAGGGGCGATGTTGACGACCGGCTTCCCTTCGGCCTGCATGGAGGTGGCCTGATAAGCGGCGGGGAGAAAGCCGTTGGAGAAGTTTTCGAGGCCGCCGGGCGGCACGGCGCCACCGTGCAGCAGGACGTAGCCAGGCAGATTTTTGTTTTCACTGCCGAGGGCGTAATTTACCCAGGAGCCGAGGCTCGGATAGCCACCCAGGGTGCGGCCGGTGTGCATCAGCAGGTTGGCGCGGGGGTGCAGGGGGAAGCCCGAGACCATGGAGCGGATTACGGTGAGATCGTCGACGCAACCGGCCACGTGCGGGAAGAGTTCGCTGACCCAGAGACCCGATTGTCCGTATTGTTTGAACGACCAGGGGCTCTTGACCCACTTGCGATTCGTTTCTTTCTTCGCGCCCACCTGATAAAAGCCGTCGAAGGGTTTGCCGTCCAGTTCCGCGAGTTTCGGTTTGGGGTCGAAGGTATCGATGTGCGAGACGCCGCCGGGCATGAAGCAGAAGATGACGTTCTTTACTTTCGCGGGCAGGCGGGCGGCGTCGGTGACTCCGGCCCAGGAGGGTTCCGCCATGAGCGCGGCGAGGGAGACGAGACCGAAGCCGTTGGAGCTTCGGCGGAGGATTTCGCGCCTGGAAATATTAGCGGGCATTCGCTCAGCGAACATACACGAACTCCTTCAGGTTGAAGAGGGTGTGAGCGACATCCTGCCAGACCGCTCGGCTGTCCGGGATCTTTTCCGCGGCGACGTTATGGAGAGTCGCGAGTTCGTCAACCAGGCCGACAAAGCGGGCGCGTTCGGCGTCATCGGGGAAGCGCCCAAAGGCGGTGCGGAACATGATGTCGATACGGGCGGCCGGAGTGGGGGCTTTCTGTGCGATCAGGCGGTCTGCCCAGAAAGCGGCCTGCTCGACGACGAACGGGTCATTCAGCAGCGCGAGGGCCTGGGGCGGCACGTTGGTGGTGTCGCGATTACCGCGAGCGACGGTGGGATTGGGGAAGTCGAAGGTCTCCAGAAAGCGCGAGCCTTCGTGGCGCGTGACTTTGGTGTAGATACTGCGGCGGCCGTCGCCATCGAGCGGTCCCTGATAGAGCTTGCGGTAATCCTTGGGCTCTTCGCGGTGCGGCTGGATGCTGGGCCCGTAGAGAGTGCGGTCGAGACGGCCGGAGACGGCGAGGATGGAGTCGCGAATGGATTCTCCGTCGAGACGATGCACGGAGTAGTGGGAGAGAAGGCGGTTGAGCGGATCCTGCTTTTGCGCTTCTTTCTGCAAGTCCGAAGACGGCGTGCCGGACTGCTGAAAGGCATTCGACAGGACCAGGAAGCGAATCTGCTTCTTGATGGACCAGCCCTGTTCGACGAAGCGGGCGGCGAGGTAATCGAGCAGTTCGGGATTGGAGGGCGGCTCGCCGATGGCGCCGAAGTTATCGGCAGTGGGGACGATTCCCTGCCCGAACAGATGCAGCCAGATGCGGTTTGCCATGACGCGCGCGGTGAGCGGATTGGCGGGGCTGGCAATGAGATCGGCGATCTCGAGGCGGCCGCTGCCGTAGGCTTTGATGCCGTCAGACGTTCCGGAGATCAGTTCGAGGAAGCCGCGGGAGACCAGGCGTCCTGGACTGGTGGCGTCGCCCGCGGGGAGAACCGGGAAGTCGTAGCCGGGATCGAGATCGGCCAGGCCTTCGAAGGTCTTCGGCGGGTCGATGCGGGACTCGGCGAAATGGTACTCGCGGAGGAGTGTTTGCAGACGCGGGGTCAGATTGTCGGTGTTTGTGAGGAGGCGATTTTCGAGGAGCCACTGGAGCCAGCGGGCATCGTCGTCAGAGGCCTTTCCCGCAGCCCAGCGCCGGAGGGATTCGGTGATTGCCGTGGCGTAGCTGGAGGCCAGCGCTTCGGGACTGTCCGGCGCCGTTCCGGCGAAGAGCCGGTTCATGTGGGCGAGCTCTTCTTTGGGCGACTCATCCACGTCATGCACGACGGCCCGGGCGATGCCGAAGTACGAGTAGGGCGACTCGATCTGCTGCGGCGTGGCTTTGAGACGGCCGGGGCGATCCGGGATGCGCGGGTTGTCCGCTTTGGTGACGAGTTCGAGATAGAAGGGCAGCGTGGGCTGGTCGTCACGGTTGGCGATTTTCAGCCAGCGGAGTGAGTTGTGGTCGAGGGTCTGGTAGTCCTCGCTGAGCATGCAGTTATCGAGGATGGTTCGCCAGGCGCCGAGTTTGCCGCCCATGATCTGCAGGCTCACGAACTTCTTGTCCTTCGGGACCAGCGGCGAACGCAGTGCGCCGTTGAGGCGTTCGGACAGAATGTTGGTGTAGATGCCGGCCGGGAAGATGCCGGTGACGGCGGCGGGGCCTTCGGAAGACACGGCGAATTCACCGCTGGGCGAAGGGCCGCCGGTAAGCGCGTTGCCTTCGGAGTTCCAGCCGCCGAAGCCGTCTTCGGCTACATTGCCGAAGGGCCGGAAGTGTTCCCGGTTCCAGGCGGCGCGGGTCGCCGCTTCGGTTTCGTACTGCTGCCGGAGGGACGCCCACTGGTCCGGCTTGCGCTCTTCGAAATGCATCAGCGGGTAGAGCGGATCTTCGAGGACGGTCTTCTGCCTTTCGAGAAGGGTGACCCAGGCCTGGACACGATCGAGAGAAAGTTCCGGCAGAGTTTTCGGGTCAGGAGGCAGGCCCTTCCAGGCACGGTAAGCGGAAACGATATAGCCCGGGGCCTGGGTCGTTTCCTGCAGCCAGGCTTTGGCCAGTTCTTCGCGAATTTGTGGCTTCAGTTCCGCGAGGCGTTGTTTCGCTGCGTCGGCGGCGGTTGGGAGTCCGGCGTTCCGCATGACCATGCGGGAACTGGTGAGCGCTCCGTAGAGTCCGTAGTAGTCGCGGGTGGGAATGGGGTCGAGCTTGTGATCATGACAGCGCGCGCAGGCGATGGTGAGGCCCTGGAAAGCTTTGCCGAGCGTGTCGATCTGGTTGTCCACGACATCGGTGCGGATCTGGCGGAAGCGGACACAATCGTCATGGCCGAGTTCGCCGAAGCGCAGGAAGGAAGTGCCGATTACCGATTCGTTGATGTTCTCGGCGGCGTTGATGCGCGGGCTTTTGAGTAAGTCGCCAGCGAGGTGTTCGCGGACCAGCTGGTCGTAAGGGACATCGTTGTTAAAGGCGCGGATGAGGTAGTCGCGATAGAGCCAGGCGCCTTTGATTTCGTAGTTCCAGTCATTGCCGAAGGTTTCGGCGAAGCGCATGACGTCCATCCAGTGGCGCGCCCAGTGTTCTCCGAAATGGGGCGAGGCGAGAAGGCGATCGACGAGGCGTTCATAAGCTCCGGGGGCGGCGTCGCGCACGAACAGATCGACTTCGAGCGGGGAGGGCGGGAGGCCGGTGAGCACGATGCTGAGGCGGCGGATGAGCGTGCGGCGGTCGGCGGGGGCGGCGGGTTGCAGGCCGGCTTTGTGCAGGGCGGCGACGAGAAAACGATCGACGGGATGGGTGACGCCGGGCACATCGGGCGGGGCCGCGGCATGTGCGGGCTGGAAGGCCCAGTGCTCTTTGCGGAGACGTTCGTAGAGCCCGGGCGCGGATTTGGACTGCGATGCAGCCTGCGCGCCGGCGGTCCAGGGGGCGCCGAGTTCAATCCATTTCACGATGGCGGCGATTTCCGTGTCCGAGAGTTTGCCGCCGGCGGGCATTTTCAGACCTTCGTGACGGATGGACCTGGCGAGCAGGCTGAGTTTCGCATCGCCGGGAATCAGGGCCGGGCCGCGGTTGCCACCTTTCAATAGCGCCTCGCGGGAATCCACGCGCAGAGATGAAAACTGCTGTTGCGGACCGTGACAACTGAAGCAGCGCGCGGCGAGGACGGGGCGCACGTCCCTCTCGAAGAGTTCGAGCGCGGCCGGATCGGGCGTGGCCGGATCGGCCGCACTGAGCACCAGCGGCAGGGCTGCAAGAAGCACGGTGGCCAGAGTCATCGTTGATTATTCTATGCCTTTCGATAGTCTTACTGGGATGCATCCAACTTTTCGAGTCGGGCTGTCGGCGGATTTTCTGGACGAATACGGACAGCCTGCGTTTCCCGACATCGGACTCTCGCTGCTGGAAGGCCGGGCGGCGTATTCGTTCCTCGCGCCCTATCGGGCCGAGTATGCACCGGAGCAACTGGCCGGTTGCGACGTGGTGATTTCGCTGAAGCCCCGCGTTACGGCTGCGTCTCTGGAGGGCGTGACGCGGCTCTGCGCCATTGGGCGTTGCGGCGTGGGTTACGACAACGTGGACCTGCGCGCCTGCACGGAGCGCGACATCGCGGTCTACATTACGCCGCAGGGTGTGGTGCGACCGATGGCGGAATCCATCGTGCTGCTGGTGCTGGCGCTTTCGCACCGGCTGGTGCGGAAAGATCGACTGGTGCGCGCTGGGCGGTGGGCGGAGAGCACGCGGCCGCTGGGACAGGAGCCGCGCGATCGGGTGATCGGGACGATTGGCTACGGGAATATCGCACGGGAGGCGATCCGGCTGCTGCGGCACTTCGGGCCGGCGCGCGTGCTGGCCTTCGATCCTTATGCGGCGGCGGGCGGTGGGGAGGTGGAGTTTACGGGTCTGGAGCAACTGCTGCGGGAGTCGGATTATGTGCTGGTGAACTGTCCGCTGACTCCGGAGACCCGGCATTTGATCGGGGCGCGGGAACTGGCGCTGATGAAGGCTGAAGCGTATCTGGTCAACACGGCGCGGGGGCCGATCGTGGACGAACTTGCGCTGATTGAGGCACTGGCGGCCGGACGCATTGCCGGGGCGGCGCTGGATGTGTTCGAGAAAGAACCGCTGCCCGCGGACTCGCCGCTGACGACGATGGAGAACGTGATCCTGACGTCGCACTCGATTGGCTGGACGGGGGAGCTTTTCCGCGATATGGGGCGGATCGATTGCGAAGGGGCGCTCGCGGTGATGCAGGGGATCGCGCCGGCGAATGTGGTGAACCGGGAGGTTCTGGAGCGTCCCGGATTTTTGCGTAAACTGGAAAGCTATCGCGCCGGCGAGGGGAAGGTGGAAGCATGAACCGGTTCTTAGAGAAACTGCGCAATAACGAACTGGCGCTGGGGCAGATGGTGCTCGATCTGTTCAGTCCCGGAATCGGGCCCATGCTGGCCGCGTGCGACCTGGATTTCGTGATTTACGACATGGAGCACGGGCGCTGCGATATCGGCTTAGCGGCGGAAATGCTGGCGTCCTGCCGGGGCACAGGCATCACACCGATGGTGAGAGTTCCGGATGTGGAGGCAGCGCCGCTTTCCCGCATGCTGGATCTGGGCGCGGAAGGCGTGATGGTGCCGCGGGTGGAGACGCGCGCTCAGATGGAGCGGATTGTGGCGGAACTCAAGTATCCGCCGGCAGGCAAACGCGGCGTCGCGATGGGGCTGGCGCACGATCTGTACCGGCCCGGCGGCGCGGCCTATCTTTCGCGGATGAATGAAGAGACGGCCGTGATTGTGATTGTGGAGACCGTGCGGGCTTTCGAGAATCTGGAGGAGATTGTTTCCGTGCCGGGGCTCGATGTGGCGTGGATGGGCCACTATGATCTGACTACGTCGATGGGCATTCCGGCGCAGTTTGAGCATCCCCGGTTTCTGGACGCGATGGAGCGGCTGGTGAGCGTTTGCCGTAAATACAATGTCGCGGCGGGCTTTCTGCCGCCCACGCCTGCGGATGCCGCGCACTGGATCCGGACGGGTTTTCGCGCGATCAGTCTGGGCAGCGACGTCGGGGTGTTCATGGGAGGAATACGCTCCTTTCGAAACGCCGTGACGGGAACGGCTCCGGCATGAAACCGATATGATTGCAGAAGCATGCGTAGCCGGATTTTTTGGGCGGGAGAATTCCTTTCGCTCCCTTTGATAGCCGCCGGTTTGTTGCCGGCCGCTCCCGCGGTCGATTTCGGCCGGGATGTGCGTCCGATTCTTTCCGACCGGTGTTTTTCGTGCCATGGTCCGGATGAGGCGAATCGCAAGGCCGGGTTGCGGCTGGATATCGAAGAGGGCGCGAAGAAGGCCCGGGGACCGCGCACTCCGATTGTCGCCGGGGATGTGGCCGCCAGTGAGATTCTCAGGCGGGTAGCGCCGGAGACGCCGGCGCGCCGGATGCCGCCGCCGTATTCGGATCGTAAGCCGCTTTCCGAGAAGGAAGTGGCGACGCTGCGGACGTGGATCGAGCAGGGCGCGAAGTGGCAGAGCCACTGGAGCTTTACGGCGCCGGTGCGGCCGCCGGAGCCGGAGGTGAAGAACACCGGGTGGGTGCGGAATCCCATCGACCGATTTATTCTGGCCCGGCTGGAGCGCGAGGGGCTTGCACCGACGCCGGAAGCGGACCCCGCGCGACTGCTGCGGCGCGTGAGCTTCGATCTGACCGGGCTGCCGCCGACACTGGCGGAACTGAATGCGTTTCTGGCGGACAGTTCGCCGACTGCCTATGAGAAGGCTGTGGACCGGCTGCTGGCGTCGCCGAGGTACGGGGAACGGATGGCTGTCGATTGGCTGGATGCGGCCCGCTATGCCGACACGCACGGGTACCAGACGGATCCGGCGAAGGAGATGTGGCCGTGGCGCGACTGGGTGATCAACGCTTTCAATCGCAACATGCCGTACGACCGGTTCACGGTGGAGCAACTGGCGGGCGATCTGCTGCCGGACGCGACGGTGGAGCAGAAAATCGCCACGGGTTTTCAGCGGAATCACCGGATTAATTCGGAAACCGGGAGTATTGCGGAGGAGTTTCAGGCGGAGAATCTGGTGGATCGCGCGAGCACGGTCGGCACGGTGTGGCTGGGGCTGACGGTGGGGTGCGCGCGCTGTCACGATCACAAGTACGATCCGATTCCGACCCGCGATTTTTACAGCCTGACGGCGTTTTTCAATAATGTGGACGAAATGGGCAATGGCGGGCCGAGCGACGGGCGGGGGAATTTCAAACCGTTCCTGCGGTTGCCTTCGCCGGAACTGGAGACGCAGCTTGCGGCCAGGGATGTGGAGCTGAAGGCCGCCCGCGAGAAGCTGAGCGCGCTGGATAAGGAACTGGCGGCGGGACAGGCGGCTTGGGAAAGCGGCGCCCTTTCGTATCAGCCGAAGTGGGAAGTGCTGACGCCGGGGAGCGTCAAAGCGGATAACGGCGTCACGTTAAAGGCGCTGCCGGATGGTTCGGTGCTGGCGGGAGGCGCGATGCCGCCCGCTTCGATTTTCGAAGTGACTACGTCGACGAAACTGCGGAACATTACGGCGTTCCGGCTGGAACTGATTCCGGATGCTTCGCTGCCGGACGGCGGGTCCGGGCGGGGCGCGGGCGGCAAAGGCGTGGTCACGTTGTTCGAGGCGCGCAACGGCGGGCGTAAGGTGGACCTCACGCGGATCACGGCGGATTTCAAATCGGAAGAATCGGAACTGAATCTGGTGGTTCGCCCGGCCGAGCAGTTGAAGCGAGGCTGGGGCGTGAATCCGGAGATGAATAAGCCGCATTACGCGGTGATCGAGACGGCGCGGCTGTTCGATCCGGCGGGCGAGATCTCTTTCCGGATTGGGAGTGAATATGAGGGCGCGCCGGTAGGGCGATTTCGGATATCGGTGACGGATTCGGAATATCCCGAAGTGGTTCCCGCGGAAATGGCGGAAATTCTGCGAAGGCCGGTGGCGGAACGGGCGGCGAAAGACGCGGAAGAACTGACGAAGTATTTTGTGACGCATCCGCTGCGGCGGCGCCTGCTGAGCCAGAGCGTGAATGCGCTCGAAGCCGAGCGCCGGACGATCGAAAATAAGATCCCGAGCACGATGGTGATGTCCGAGATGGCAACGCCCCGGGACACGTTCGTGCTGGTAAGGGGCTCGTACGACAAGCCTGGCGACAAGGTCACGCCGGCGGTGCTCTCGGCTCTGCCGCCCATGCCCGCGGATGCGCCGCGGAACCGGTTGGGGCTGGCGCGATGGCTGGTGGATCCGGCGAATCCTTTGACGGCGCGCGTTGCGGTGAACCGTTACTGGCAGATGTATTTCGGGACCGGCCTGGTGAAGACGGCCGAAGATTTCGGATCGCAGGGCGAAGCGCCAAGCCATCCGGAACTCCTGGACTGGCTGGCGACGGAATTCGTGCGCAGCGGGTGGGATGTGAAGGCCATGCAGAGGCTGATTGTGACTTCGGCGGCTTACCGGCAGGCTTCCGTGGCGACGCCGGCGCTACGCGAGCGCGATCCGGAAAACCGGCTGATCGCGCGCGGGCCGCGGGTGCGGCTTTCGGCTGAGATGATTCGCGATCAGGCCCTCTCGGTTTCGGGCCTGCTCAGCACGAAGATGGGTGGAGCGTCGGTGAAGCCGTATCAGCCGGAGGGCCTCTGGGAACAGCTTTCGGCATTCCCGGGGCGGAAGCTGTTTGAACGATCGAAAGGGGAGGATCTGTGGCGGCGCAGCGTGTACAGCTACTGGAAACGAACCGTGCCTCCGCCTTCGATGACGATTTTCGACGCGCCGACGCGTGAGGCGTGCGTGGTGCGGCGGCAGATGAGTTCGACGCCGCTGCAGGCGCTCGCGCTGCTGAACGACGAGATGTATATCGAGACTTCGCGCAAGTTCGCCGAGCGTATGGTTCGGGAGGGTGGAGCGTCGGTTCCGGAGCGACTGGCGTGGGCGCTGCGGCTGGCGACGTCGCGGGCAGCGACGGATACGGAGGTGCGGATTCTGGAACAGGGTCTGAACCGGCGGCTGGCACAGTATCGCGCGGATGTTGCGTCGGCGGAGAGACTGCTTTCGGCGGGGGAATCGCCGGTGGATAAGACGATCGATAAGGCGGAACTGGCCGCTTACACGACCGCGGCCAGTGTGATTCTGAATCTGGACGAGGTGATTACACGCCAATGAATCCGCTAACTGAATTTCATTTGATGCTGACCCGCCGGCAGTTGTTCGGGCGGACGGCAACGGGCATCGGAACGGCGGCGATGGCGTCTCTGCTGGCTCCGCAGGCGCAGGGCGCGAAGGGGCTTCCGGGGTTTCCGAATTTTCCGCCGAAAGCCAAGCGCGTGATTTATCTGCACCAATCGGGCGCGCCTTCGCAGATGGATTTATTCGATTACAAGCCCACGCTGACGGCGCGGTTCGGGGAGGATCTGCCGGATTCGATCCGGCAGGGGCAGAGGCTTACGGGGATGACTTCGGGACAGAAGAAGTTTCCCGTGGCGCCTTCCGTTTATAAGTTCGCGCAACATGGCAAGGCGGGGATCTGGCTGAGTGAGTTGTTGCCGCACACGGCGAAGATCGCCGATGAGATCTGTGTTGTGAAGAGCACATTCACGGAGGCCATTAATCACGACCCGGCTATTACATTTATTCAGACCGGCAGCCAGGTAGCGGGACGTCCGTGTTTCGGGTCGTGGGTGAGTTACGGGCTCGGGTGTGAGACGGACGATCTACCCGCGTTCGTCGTGATGATTTCACGCGGCACGGGGCGAAAGGTCGATCAACCGCTTTACGACCGGTTGTGGGGCAGCGGCTTTCTGCCGACCGCTTATCAGGGTGTGAAGTTCCGGTCGGAAGGGGATCCGGTGCTTTATCTGTCGAATCCACCGGGCATCGACGCAGCGCGGCGGCGGAGCATGCTGGACGATATCCGCCAACTGAACGAGATCAATGAAAAGCAGTTCGGCGATCCGGAGATTGTGACGCGGATTCGTCAGTATGAAATGTCTTACCGGATGCAGACTTCGGTGCCGGAACTGACCGATTTATCGAAGGAGCCGGCGTCGACGTTCGATCTGTATGGACCGGATTCCCGGCGGCCTGGAACTTATGCTTCGAACTGTATTCTCGCGCGGCGGCTTGCTGAGCGCGGAGTGCGGTTTATTCAGCTTTATCACATGGGCTGGGATCATCATGAAGGCGTTCCCCGGCAGTTACCGCCGCAGTGCATGGATACGGACCAGCCTTCCGCCGCGCTGATTCAGGATCTGAAACAGCGCGGGATGCTGGACGATACGCTGGTGGTTTGGGGCGGTGAGTTCGGGCGTACGGTCTATTGTCAGGGAAATCTCTCACCCGAGAATTACGGTCGCGACCATCATCCGCGATGCTTTACGGTCTGGATGGCCGGCGGCGGAATTCAGCCCGGTATGTCTTACGGGCAGACCGACGATTTCAGTTACAACATTACTGAGAATCCGGTTCACGTTCACGATATGAATGCCACGCTGCTGCATTGTCTGGGCGTGGATCATCTGAAGCTTACGTATCGGTATCAGGGCCGTGACTTCCGGTTGACGGACGTGCACGGCAATGTGATGAAAGAGTTGCTGGCTTAGCTGCCAGGAGATGGCCGGGAGGCCGGACTTCGTCAGAAGTCCAGCCTCAATGCAAACTGCAGCCGACGCATCTGGTATCCATAGGCCAGGCCGGTAATTTGTCCCGGATTGTTGCCGTTCACGTTGGTATTGGGCAGGCCCAGATTGGCGTGGTTGAAGAGATTGTACGCTTCGCCGCGCAGTTGCATTCGGAAGCGTTCGTTCAGCCGGAAATTCTTCGAAGTAGAAAGGTCCTGATTGATGAAGATGGGGCCGCGAAGAGTGTTGAAGCCGAAGTTTCCGAACGTATTCGCGGCGGGTATGGCAAAGGCGCTGCTCAGGCTGCCATCCGCGTTGGTGTTGAGCCAGTGGTCGCGGTTCTGGTCCGATGAATAAGGGTCGCCGCTGCCTTTGTCGGGGCGTCCGCCGGGTCCCTGATTGGGGCGGTTGGAAAGGCCGTTGAGATTGGGAGTAAAAGGCAGGCCGCTATAGAACGTGGTGACGCCACTCAGACTCCAGCCGCCGATCGCGTAATCGACGAACTGATTCATGTGAGCTCCGTATTTGCGGCCTTTGCCGAACGGGATGTCGTAGTTCTGGGCGATGGTGAGACCGTGGTCCGCGATCGCGTTTTCGCGCCCGCGGCCGAGAGGCCGGTTGTAGAGGATGGTGTAAGCGTCGGCGTTATCGGAGATTGCATCCTGCCAGGTGTAACTCAGCTGCGTGGCATAGCCGCTCGAGAAGGTCCGCTTCAGCTGCACCTGAAGCGAGTTGTATTCATTGGTGAGGCACTGGCAGTAAAGGTCGATACCCTGTGTCCAGTGAAGCGGTTGACCGTTCGCGCCGATCTTGTTGTAGAACGGCTTGAGAGTGTTGGCATCCACGACACCGGGGACGAAGGCGGCCTGATTCACGTTGTAATTAAAGCCATCACCCGAACCGGGGCCGACATGACGGCCGACATTTCCGACATAGCCAATGGAGACGGAGGTGTTGTTCGCGATCTGGCGTTCAACAGTAAGATTGTAGGCTTCCACGCGAGGCAGGCGGACATCGGACGAGCGGGCTTTTGCGCCGACGCCATCCGGCAGAATGAACTGGCCGGACGAGGGAACGGTGAAAAGGCCGTTCGGACTGGGCGGGCCCGAGGCGAGAGTGAAGACACTCTGAAAAGCCTGGTCGTTGGGCGAGCTGGGTGTCTGGTTGAACAGCACCGGAGGATTCTGCGTCACGTTGTGTCCGAAGGTGGCGCCGAAAGTTCCGAGTTCGTAAGACCATCCATAACCAGCGCGAATCACCGTGGCCGGATTCAGTTGATAAGCGATCCCGAGACGCGGCGCGAGGTTCAGATAATTCATGTTCTGGACACCGTGGTCAGAGACATTACCTACCCCGAACACATTGATCAGGCCGGTGCTGAGATCGAGCTGTGCGCCGTTGCCTTTGGCGTTCACGGTTTCGGGGAAGACCAGTTCCCAGCGCAGACCTACGTTGACGGTGAGTTTCGGAGTGACGCGCCAGGAATCCTGACCGTAAAAAAACCAGCGACGTTGCCGCTCCGAGGCGTCCGTGCTGGTGCTGACGTATCGGGAGAAGCCGGTCACATCACCGAGCAGGAAGGTTGCGAAGGCGAGGCCGTCCTGAGCGCCATTGCCGACGGAGTTGACAAAGCCGGTATTCTGCGTGTTGAAGCTGAGTTCTCCGGCGCGGTGGGAGTCGCTGGGAACACGAAGGTTCTTGGCATAGCGGATATCCGCGCCGAATTTGAGTGTGTGGTTGCCACGCACGTTCGTCACGTTGCCGGTGAACTGGTACTGACCTTCATTTTCGGTAAGCGGACAGTTGCACTGATTGGCTCCGAGTGAATAGCCGAGACTGGTTACGGAGTCGGATTGATTCGGCTGCAGGAACTTAAAGTAGGGCAAGCCTGAAGTGTAGGTCGGATCCAGATTGAGACCCGGAATTCCGGCGTCCGTCGCGGGTTGAAGCCCGAAGCCGTTGGGCGTGGTCTGCACATGGTATTTCACGTATCCGAAGCGGAAATCCGTGACCAGCGTGGGCGAAAAAGAATGGGTGACGCCGAGTGAGATACTTTGATTCCGCACGAAGGAATTGCCGGCGAAGTTGACGGCATTGAATGCGGGCCCACCGGCCAGAGCGCCAAAAGCGCCTACCGCGCTGCGCTCGAACTGGTGGTTGCTGTAGCGTCCGAAGATGGATGTGCTGTCGCTCATGAAATAGTCTTCGCGCGTGTCCCACTTATTCGCATCGAACGAGCCGCCACCCGACGCGGCGTAATTATTGAAGGGATTGCCGCTGGCGACGTTCGGCAGCGGGAAGTAACTGATGATTTTCGCGGCCTGAGGACTGATGCGGTTCACGGGAATTTTGTTGCCGGGGAACTGCGTGCGTCCGAGTCCGGTGACAGGATCTCCGGTGGCCGGGTCAAAGATCGCGTTCTGCGAACTCGCGGCGAGGTAGGCGCTGAAGTCGCCATTTCTTGCGTCCGCGGTAGGCACCGTGGTCAGGACCGAACCGCCGAAGCGCTGGCGAATCAATTCCGCGTCGCCGAAAAAGAAGAGCTTGTTCGCGATGATCTTGCCGCCAATGGAACCGCCGAACTGGTTGAAACGGAGGATCGGCGCGCCGTTCGGCTCGGCGAAGGGATCGCGTCCGAAGTCGGTGAACCCGGCGGAGTTATTGCGGAAATAGTCGAAGGCGGAACCATGGAGCTGATTGGTGCCGGATTTGGTGGAACTGTTCACAATTCCCGCGCCCACGTAGCCAAACTCCGCGTCATAATCCTGCGCGGCGATCTTGGTCTCGCTTAGAGCGTCTATGTTGGGATTGATGACGGTGATGCCGAGGATGGGATCCTGATTTTCCGTTCCGTCGAGCTGAAATCCGGTACCGCTGAAGTGCTGTCCGTTCACTTCAATCTGCACGCTGCCCTGGGGATCTTCACTGGAGGCATGGGCGAAACCGATGCGCGAGGTTCCGGGAGTCAGCAGTTCATAAGCCTGCGCGTTTCTGCCCAGGCTGGGAAGATCGATCAGTTGTTTCGACGAGAAGGTAGTCTGTACGTCGGCGCGGTCCGCCTGCAGGGTTGGCGCGGCCGCGGTCACTTCCACCGTCTCAGTGGCGTTGCCGATCTGCAGAGAGACATCGACGCGCGCGGCGTTATCGACCTGAACATTGATATTTCTGATCGTGGATTTCTGAAAGCCGGTCGCTTCGACTTCCACGGTATAAGCCCCGGGTATGAGCTGACCTTTCGTGTAGTTGCCGGACTCATTGGTCGCGACGTCCGATCTGGTATTTTTCAGTTCATCGACCACACTGACCTTCGCGTTCGGGACGGCGCTGCCGCTGGCGTCCGTTACGGTTCCAAAGATACTTCCATACACCTGCTGCGCAAGGCCGCTGACCGGTAGGGCAATGGCGAAACACGCAATAGTAATAAGATTCCGGACCTGGTTGCGGAATTCGGACATAGAAAGACTCCTTCAGACCTGGCTCGATTATATTCCGGGCCGAAATAGAAGTAATACGGTCTTACAGGGTGAGTTGTGAGAGGAGTGACAGATCGATTTTCTGTTTAGCGGGAGAAAGTCAGATTCGGTACTGCATGAGCGCCATGAATCCAAAATCCATGTGAAATTGTTGGTGACAGTGAAAAAGCGACGGTCCCGGTGTAACCGGCGTCAGGTCGACTTCGACGATGCTGCGTCCCGGAACAGACACAACGTCCTTGAACACACCGGAAGTTGAGCGGCCCGCATAGCTCACGATCTCAAACGTGTGTCGGTGCAGGTGAACGGGATGCGACATGGAGCTGCGGTTATCGAAGACCAGGCGATTCCGCACGCCGGGCGTGACGAAGAACGGATCGGTTTTGGGAAACGACTTGCCGTTGATCGCCCAGAGGTTGCCGTCCGTGCGTGGTTCGAAGACCAGCGGAACGGTGACGGCGGGCACAGGGGCCTTGTCGCGGCTCCCGAAAATTGTGTAGTCCCATGCGAATGGCACAGGCTTCGTCCAGAGGGGGCGTCCGGTGGCGCCGGCGTATTCGACAACAAGGCCGCAACCTGCCAGGCGCTGCCGGTCGTCTGTCTCCCCCAATACATACACGCCGGGAGTCTTCATTTCGACAATGGCGTCCACGCGTTCGCCCGGTGCGATCTCAATTACCGGGACGCGCGCGGGTGAAGCCAGCGCGTTGCCATCCAGAGCGATGACCTCGAACTGGTGACCGGGGAGGGCGAGACGATGCGGCATGGTCGCGCTGGCGTTGAGCAGGCGAAAGAGAACGCGCCGGCCGTTCCTGACGCGCACGGGTTCACCCGCGCCGAGCATTTTGCCGTTGACGGAAAAGATCCGGTAATCCACGTCCATATCCATCTCGGAAGAAAAAAACGGATCCCATTCGTGGAGAATTACCGGAACTTCGAGATCATATCGGGCCGGATTTTCGCGCGGTTCGATGATGGCCATGCCGAACTGTCCCGAATAGCCGCCCTTCGTGAGATTGTGGCCGGCCATGGCGTGGGCGTGATACCAGCGCGTGCCGGCGGGGTCCGGCGTGAAGGCGAACCGGCGGCGGTCGCGCCCCTGCACCATGGGCGTGCCTTCTTCGTGCGCGCCATCCACTTCGGGAGGAATGTGGAAGCCATGCCAGTGGACCATTTCCGGCTCGCGGGTTTCGTTGACGACATCGACGATAGCGGGTTTTCCCGCCGTGAAACGCAGCAGCGGGCCAGGGATCTGGCCGTTATAAGCGACCGTTTTGACGGATTTTCCGAAACCGAGGTCGGCTTTGATCTCGCTCAGGACGAGGGTGACGTCGGCCGGGGCGGGCGGTGCATCCGCGGCGTGAGCCAGCAGGGGCGCCGAGGCGCACGCGAGAAGTTGTCGGCGGGTGATCATGTCGGAAATCGTCAGGGAAGCGAAGTCATCCAGGCCGTAATGTCGTCGATGACGGCGGTTGAGAGGTTGCCGCCTTTGCGGTATTCCGCCGGGGATGACGGTCCGTCGCCGGTGATGAAAAGGTGGTTCAGCATCGGGTACGTGTGGAAGCGGGCGTTTTTGGAATCGCCGAGAGATGACTGCCACAGTTCGAAGTCGGCTTTAGTGACCTGGAAGTCCCGGCCTCCCTGCAGGATCAATAAGGGCAAGCCCAGGCGCTTCGCCTCCGCGGGCGCATCATAGCCTTTCAGGTCGAGAAAATATTCGACGGGGAGACCGAGCAGAATGGCGGGATTGTCTTTGCCTGGAGTCAGAGAACGGACGCGGGACGCTTCGCCCTTCATCAGTTCCATGCGCCTCTGCTCGTCCGGCGATGCGCCGCCTTTCGCAGCCAGCATGTATTCGGTCTGGGCGACGCTGATGTCTTCAATGTGACGCGCGTTGGCCGCGAGGAGGATCGCGCCCGCGAGGTTGCCATCCTGCCTTGCGATGCGGGGAACGGCGTATCCGCCGAGACTATGGCCGAGCACGAAAATGCGGCGGGTGTTTACCTCGGGTTGTTGTCGCAGAAGAGCGGCGGCGCGCACGGCGTCGTCGATTGTCTCTTCCCGCAGCGTGTAGGCCATGGCGGACATCTGCGGACCGTAGGCTTTCGTGCGTTTCTCATAGCGGAGCACGACGATGCCGCGCGATGCGAGGCCTTCGGCGAGATCGGCGAAGATGCGCGAAGAGAAGATGGATTCGTCGCGGTCATTCGGGCCGGGGCCGTGGACCAGCACGAGCGCGGGAAACGTTCCCTTGCCGGCGGGGACGGTGAGGGTTCCGTTGAGTTTCCAGTCGTCATTGCCTATGGTGACGGGACGTTCGCGAAACAGTTCGGGCTTGCTATAGGCAGGACGTTTCCATGTCGCGGGCAGCGGATCAGTCACGGGGCGGAAGAACAGACCGGCGATGCGGCCCGATTCGTTTACGGTGAGCTGAATACTTACGGAGGTGTTGGAGAATCTGACCGGGAAACTGATCAGGTCATTGGTGCCGGCCTTTGCCGTGACGGGCGCGCCGACGGATTCCAGTTGGCCGAACCCCTGCAATTCCGGGCCGACACGGTCGCGCAGAAAATCCGGACCCAGTTTCGCGCGGGCTTCCACACTGAGGAACTGACTGAAGCCGGCGTATTGCGAGGCGAGCAGCAGGTCGAGGGCCTTGCGCGCGATGCCCGCGGGATCCTGCGCGCTCCGCAGCAATAGCGGCAGAGCGAGCAGGAGCAGCGCGGCGTGCTGCCTATTCGACCTCAATCAGACCCGCGCCGGTAATGTCGTTATTCAGATCCCACGTCTTCTCATACTTCAAAGTCTTCGCATCGAAGACTTCGATTTCGAAGCTCGCGCCGTAGATATAAAGCTTCTTCCCGTCTTTCGACATGCCGAAGCTGAAGCGCGATTTGCAGGAGAACTCGCTGCGATCCGTCACCTTATTCGAAGTCAGATCGAAGTGCCAGAACTCACAGCGCTTGTTGCCCTGAAGTCCGCTGGATACGACGGTGTAAGCGTCCTTCTTATCGGGAGTTACCTGGAGACCGGTCATACCGGCGGGCGAGGGGCCTATCGGCGTGAAATCCACATGCCGGGTTCCGAGATCGAAACGGCCGATCCCGAAGATCCGGTTGTGAACGTAGGGGTCGGCTGCGTTGAAGAGGGAGATGTGCTGGCCGGGTTCACTGAGTGAATCGATGCCGCCGCCGAAGCCGACGCTCTCGAGACCGGGCATATCCGGCTTGGCCAGATCGATGCGGTCCACCACCTTGAAGTCGGCGGTGTCGAGAATGACGACCTTGGCGCCGAACTGGTAGAGGTATTTGCCGTCTTTGGAGATCTCAAAACCGCCACGTCCGCCGCCTCCGCCGGTTGCGGTCTCTTCCTCTTTCGCCAAGTCAAAGGTCTTGACGATCTTCTGCTGGGCCAGATCAATGACGGTGTATTTCGGCTTGCCGACCTCAAAGTGATCGGCGAGTTTGTCGATCTGGGTGCTCATCGTATAGAAGAGCGCGCCGGTGGGATCGGGCGTGCCGCCGTTGAAGCGGAAGCGCCTGGTGGGCGTGTTCAGGACGAAGTGATTTGTGACCTTGCGAGTCGCCACGTCGATCACTTCGATGCCGCTGTGGTCGTTGGTCGTGACGTAGATACTCTTCCGGTCCATCGACAGACGGATGCTGGTGGGAAGGCCCGTAGTCAGCGGAATCCGGTCGACGACTTCGCCCTTGCCCTCATCGAAAACGAGGAGGGAACTGGGATAGGCGCCCATGAAGAGAGTGCCGGCCTGCGCGGCGAAGAAGCCGGAGACAGCGAGCGCGAGGCTGATTCTGGTAAGTGGAAGCCGTATCATAAGGGTCCTCTGTTCTTAAGCCGCGTGCAGTCTACGGGAAGACCAGATCCAGATTGCGCCAGTCTTTGGTGGCGGTGGCGCACTTACTCGCCCAATCGGGATAGTTATTCAAATGATCCGGCACCTGAGCGGGCCAGAAGCAGGTGACGTAACAGTCATAGATATCGCGTTCCACGGGCTGGCAGAGACCCGCTGTGCCGCCGGCCGAATCGACTTCCCAGCCGGGCGAGAATGAGAGCGTACATCCCATCGGAACATGCGGCCTCTGCTGCTGCAGGGCGACGACATCGGCATTGCGCGATGTGACCATCTCATCGATACGCCGCGCCTTCTTATTTACCGCGCGCAAGTGTTTCATAGTGCTTTCCTTTCGGCAAACTGATCGAGGAACTCGGGGTTATTCGCGCTGACCGCGCCGTAAATCCGAAGACAGATATCGGTCCATTCACGGATCCAGTCGCAGTAGTGGAGGTTGGCGTGGCCGGTATCGCCATACCGGACGAACGCCTCATGATGGCAGCCGCCCGCGCAGAGCGGACGCGCCCAGCAGGAGTGGCAATCGTACTTCGAATTGATATGACCACGGGTCAGGAAGTCGCTTTGTTTGTCACGGTCGATCCCGGTGGAAATGTGACCCATGGAGTGGGTGTCCGAATCGACGAACCGATGGCAGGGCGCGATATCGCCGGAAGGTCCGACGCCGACGAGACCAAGGGCCGCGCCGCAGGGATGGGATTTGTTGACGCCCTGGATAAGCTCCGCGATGGTGTCGCTGACATTGGAAAAACCATGCATCTCGCCGCGCAGGGCGAACTCCAGCCACTCATCAGCGAGGACTTTAAACTGCGCGAGCACGCCGTTCATGCCGGGCTCATTGATGGAGTAGAGGCGGTCCGGCGAGGTGGTGACCGGGGCGAAGCCGATTTCGTGAAAGCCGAGTTCCTGCTTCAGATGGCGATAAATGCGGACAACGTCGGTGACGCCGGAAGTGAGGGTGACGCGCGCGGTAATGGGACGCGTGCGGTGGTTCGCGATCAGAGCCTTTACGCGCGGTTCGATGATGTCGTAACTGCCGCGGCCGTTGGCGAAGACGCGCAGCTTATTGTGCAGATCCGGAGGCCCGTCCATGCTCACGGTGACGCCGATCCGGTTCTCCGAGAGGAACTGGATGATGGCGGGAGTCAGCAGGGTGGCGTTGGTGGTGAGACTGAAATCAATGCTTCGGCCCTGGGAGGCCGCGCGGTCATTCGCATAAGCGACCACGCTCTTCAGCAGGGGGAAGTTCATCAGCGTCTCACCACCAAAGAAAGTGATGTGGACGTTCTGCCGAGTGCCCGACTGGCCGAGCAGGAAGTCGACGGAGGCCATGGCGGTTTCCATGTCCATGAACTTCGCTTTGCCTTCGGGCGTGGCGACTTTATCTTCGCCGAATTCGTAGCAATAGGTGCAGGAAAGATTGCACTGGTTGGTCAGATTCATGACCAGCGACTGCAGAGGAAAATCCTCCGGCGGATTGGCAAGAGGCTCGCGGACAGTGTCGCCGGTGACGATTACGTGAGAGTGATAGAGTTCCTCGAGAAGTTCGTCCGCGTCACTGTAGCTGTGCCCGGCGGCGACGAGTTCGGACATCAGTTCGTCGTGATCGGCATGGCCGGTTCGCAGGCGATCCAGCAGTTTTTCCGCGGCGCTATCCAGTTCGAAGACAGCGCCGGCGGGCACCAGATACAGAAAGCGCCGGCCGCCGCCCTCGAAGGAATGAAATTCGCCGGCCCGGTAGGTTCGTGTTTCCGTCGCTGTCATTGACTCACCTCGGGCTGATCCCAACGGATGTAAGTGGGCACGGTCACGACCAGGTAAGACCGATTCGTGAGCGGCTTGCCATCCTTGTCTTTCTCGTTCTTCGCGGTGGCGACCACCCACACGTCCCCGTAATTATTCCGGCTGAACTTGCGCTCCGGATTCGGGCCATCGGAGGCGGGCGTGAAGAACGCGGTCTCGCTCAGATGTCCCACGAAGTTTTTGTCGTCGTCACCGAAGACCGCCATAAATTCCTCCACGGACCAATCCACTTCGATGGGGCCGATTTCGACATCGTCCGCCGTATGCGGTTTGCCATCCGCGCCATTGTTAAATCCGATGGCTTCGAACTGCTGATACCCCTTTGGATGCACGTCGCTCCCGAGGCGCGCTAAAGCAGTTTCAGGGGTGACTTTGAGGTAATCCACCTTGTCATAGATGGCGAGTGCGTTCTGCAGGGTGGAGCGTCCCAGCCCGATATCGCGCTTGCCGGCTACGGCATCTTTCGCGACGGTGACGGACGCGACGAGTTCGGATTTCGTGTGACTGACGATTTTCTCGACTTTGACGCCCGCGCCGAGATCGAGATCGGCGGGCGCGATGGCGGCCGGGAAGTTATCGCCGTAGATGCGGACCTGCGCGGTGGCGCCGGTCTTCAGAGAGTAAGACGCCGCGGTGACCAGGGTGGGTTCGGTGGAGGCTCTGACAAGCCTGACGTCGAACCCGAACTCCTGGTATTCACCCCAGAACCAGCGGCCCTCGGCGGTGGACTGATCGGGCGAGATCCAGAGGGCCTCGCGGGCGTCCTTCGAGAGGTCGTCGGGCTTTGGACCGGGAGCGGTGGCGCCTTTGGAGCGGCCTCGCCACGAGTAGCCCGCATAGACGAGGCCGGTGCCGGAGCGCTTCAGCACCGCGCCGGTGTTGACGGATTTGAGTGTTGTGGTTGTTTTGAATTCATCTTCGGCGGGACCCGGATCGATGGTCATCTCTCCGACATATTTGCCATAGCCGGGCACGGTGGCCGAAACAAGCCACTTGCCCGCGATGCGCGGCGCACGCAGGCGGGCGCGCCATTCTGCCCATTCGGTGCTGTGCAGCGGAGCGGACTTACTCAGAAAGTCGAGTGCGGCCTCGCCTGGTTCCGGGGCGGGCGCAGCGCCGGGAACCGCGGCGGCTTCCCCAGCGGCGGGCGGCTGACCAGGAGCCGCGCCCGGCCCGCGGCCGCTGCGCCGGAAGTGGGCGTCGGCCTGCGCATAAAGAGCGACGTGGAGGTTCTGGAGCAGTTTCCAGTCGTCTTTGGAACGCCGCCAGGAGAGAGCGCGGCCGATGGGGTGACACGTGGTGCAGGCGCCGCGCACGGCGTCGTTCGGGATCAGCGTTTCATCCACCATGCGGTGCTCCGGCATGTACATCACCGGCTTCGCTTCGGACGGGGCCAGACCGTGGTAGGTGGCCAGATATTTGACGATGGTGCGCGCGTCGGCGGGCGTGATGGTGAGACCGTTCAGGCGCACCATGCGTTTGATGGCTTCTTCCCAGCCCTCCGGCGTTGACCGTTCCCAGGAAATCCGAGAGAGGTTGCCTTTCGCATCTTTCGCATGGCAGGTTCCACATTTGGAGACGACGAGCGCATTGGTTACCGGGATGCCCTCTTCCGGCTTTTCATCCGTCGCCGCCGCTCCGCCCCTGCCGCCGCGTTGCGCGGGCAGAGAGGTGACGGCACACAGGCCGATCAAAGCGATCCACGCGGCCGGAAGGAATTTGAAGTTTCGATTCACGTTTTCGTCTTCTCCGTTTTGAGCTTCTTAAAACGTCAGCCTGCCACTCAGTTGCAGCGATCGGGGCGCCGCGCCCTCAGCCGTCTGCAATGAACTGATGATACCGAAAGACGACGTTCCCAGGGTGAGTCCCGGGCTGCCGTAGTTCGGATGATTGAAAGCATTGGAAGCCGCGCCGCCGAAGCGGAGTTTCACGGATTCCGTGATTTTGAAGGTCCGCAGCAGGGACAAAGAGACTGCCTGCGTGCCCGGTCCGACAACGGAGCCGACGGGCGAATTGCCGAAGCGTCCAATATTATTGGCCGGGATTGCGAAGGCCGCGGGGTTGATCCATTGCCGAATACTCTGACCGGACGGAACGACCGAAGCGCCGGAGACGATATCGGCACGGCCGTTGCCCTGAATGTTCACGAAGTTGGTGCCGGAGGGATCCGCGCCACTGGCCGTCACGGTGAGGAAGGGGCCGGTCTGGAACAGCAGGACGCCGGAGAGTTCCCAGCCGCCGGTCACGAGATTGACTGCTTTGTGGCCGGTGTTGTTGAACGGCAATTCATACAGGAAGGTGGTGAGGAAGCGGTTGCGCCGGGTGAACGCCACATTCCCGTAGTCGAGATTCGGGTGGAAATAATCCGTGGTCTGACCGCCGCCCGAACCGGCAAAGGCGGAGGGATTGTAACCACCGTTGTCGGAAAGGTTCTTCGCGAAGTTATAACTGGCCTGAAACTGGAGGCCCTTCGACATCCGCTTATTGATTGAGGCCGTGAAGGAGTTGTAGTTACTCATGGCGCCGTTGGTTTCTTCGACGATGGAGTTGAGCAGCGGATACGGAGCGGCTTTGGTGGCAACCGAGAAGCCTGCCGTATTGGCGGGCACCTGATCGGGATTATCGGTGAGGCCGAGATTGGAGCCATGGCTGCCGTCATAGGAAAGGCGGAGGCCGGTATGAAAGCCGAGGTCGCGTTCCACGGTCAGATTCCACTGCTGCACATAAGGATCTTTGTAATGCAGGTTGGAGGACAGATCGAACACCTGCGAGCCGGGCTGCGCGAGGTTCGAGGGGAATGGATAGGGGAAGGTGAGCGCCGGCTTTCCGCCGGAAATGGTGTTGGTGAAGGCCGCCAGATCGCTGGCTTCCACGGCCCAGGCGGCGTTGAGCAGGTTGCCGAGCTGCGCTTCGATGAACTTGCCGTAGCCGCCGCGAATGACCGTCTTGCCGTCGCCCGTGACGCGCCAGGCGAAACCGATGCGCGGGGCGAAATCGGTCTTCTGCGAGTAGCGGAGACTTTGCGGAATGCCCACTTGTGTGGCGGTAAGAATCGGCATGGGCGCGAGGGACTGAGCGAACGCCGGGTTAATCAGAGGGACAGCTTTGTCCGGAACGACAACGGCGCCGTGAACCGAGATGCCGTTTTGAATGGACGAGTAGTCGGGAAGGAAGTTGGCCGTGTTATGGTTGGCGTCGTTAAACATCGGATGGTATTCCCAGCGCATGCCGTAATTGACGGTCAGGCGGGAAGTGATTTTGAAATCATCCTGCACATAGGCGGCGTAGCTGCTGGCGTAGCCGTTGGAATCGGGGTTGAGCACGGTGGAGAGCTGGTCGCTGTCGGGAATACCGAGCAGGAAGGACGCAAAGGCGTTACCCACCAAGGGCTTGGTGACCGAGTTGTTAAAAGTGTACTGGCCGAGGCGGCTGCTGGCAAAGACGTTGGTGTAAAGCGCGGTCAGATAGCGATAATCGGCTCCGAATTTGAGCGTGTGCTTACCCTTCGTGAGGGTGAAGTTATCGATGATCTGATAAGTAGCGGTTTTCGAGATGGAAGAAGTTCCGCTGCCGGTGCTCTGGAACCCGGTGATTTTGAAGTTCGGCACCGCGCTGCCGGAGGGCGGGGCCTGCGGCAGATAACTGGTCAGGCCCAGATCGTTGGCGACCTGCTTTGCGCTGAGTCCATAGCTGTTTGCGGTATTGGAGCCGCTGAAGCCGCCGCGCAGTTCGTTCACCATGCTCGGGCTGATGATCCAGTTATGCGCCACGGTCACGGCGAAATCGTGCTCCGGCTGCAGGTTCGAGCCGGTCAGCGGCGAACCGGACGGGGCGGTGTGGCCGAGTTTGTACTTCCATGTCCCGCGCACGAAAAGGTAATGGTTTGACTTCACATTCCGATCGACGCGCAGGTCGCCCTGATCGCTGGAAACCGAGGTGGGGAAATTGGTGACATAATTACTCACCAGGGAGTTTGCCGCGCCGGTATTGGGAAGCGGATAGAAGTACTTCAGAGCCGCCGCGGAAAGAGGTGAGATGAGGCTTTGCGGGATCTGATTGCCGACGAACGGCGTGCCGGTGGTGGGGTTGAGAATCGTGCCGGAGTAGGCAGACAGATCGCCGGTTCGCAGTGCCGCAGAAGGCATATTTTCCACCAGCACCTGCTGTTTGGGCAAACGCAGGGCTTCGGCACTGAGGAAGAAAAAGGTCTTGTCCTTGCCGTTGTAGAGCTTCGGGAGCCAGACCGGACCGCCGACAAAGATACCGAAATCGTTCATGTCGAGTTTCGGCACGGTGGCGCTGAAAGTATTTCGGGCATCGTAGACGGTGTTCTGGTTATTTTCGTAAGCGCCGCCGTGGAAGGTGTTCGTGCCGCTTTTCGAGATGGTGGTGATGTCGCTGATGCCGCCAAATTCCGCGCTGTTGTTAATTTCGCTGACGCGGATTTCGGCGATGCCGTCGAAGGACGGAAAGAGTTCCGAGATGGGAGCACTGTTGCGGGGGCTGGTGGAACTGATCCCGTCGATACTCACGGATAACATACTGGGTTTGGAGCCCGCGACAGAGAGGTTGCCGCTGTTATCGACTTCCACTCCCGGCTGGGTTGTCAGGGTTGTGAAAGCGCTGGTTGAGCCCGTGGCCCGGGAGCCGATGGCCACCGGAAGGTCATTCAGTTCCCTGCCCAGTTTGGTTTCGGCGATGTTGGAGACTTCCGTGTTGATGGGCGCTTCGGCCGCTTCGGAAACCTGAATCGCCTGCGTCTGGCTGGCGACCGAAAGTGTGCCGTCAATGCGGAGGGTCTGGCGCGCCTGGAGTTCGATGTTGGTGTATTTCGCGGTTTCGAAGCCCGGCGCTTCCATGCTGATTTCGTATTTCGCGGGCTCGAGATTTACCGCGACGTACGTGCCGCCGGCATCCGTGAGCAGGGATCGCTGCGAGCCGGTGCCCGTGTTTCTGACGGTGACCTTACAGGTTGCCACCACGCTGCCGGAGGGGTCTTTCACAGTTCCCGTTAACGACCCGAAGGTGGACTGCGCGTGTGCTGTCGCGCCTGCCCACATCAAAAGCAGCACGGTTCCGGAGTTGCCGATTCGGTAAGGCCTGCGTGTAGTACGGTTCATCGATTCACCCTGTCCCCCATGAAGAAGATTGATCATGAACCGCGCCGTCCCGTCAAAACGGGAGGTAACGCGGTAACCCGAGTGGTGCTGTTGTCCGGGTCGGGGGACAGGCTCGCTGACTTGCGAGCGGAAGTATTCGCTGAGAACTGAGCGAATTGATTAAATCGGAAGACTCAGTTCTATCATGCGTGCCGGGCGGTGTCAAAGCGAAACCACCCGCACATCCCGATAAAAAGAATCTATTTCCGTGTCATTTCCGGGCCACGGTTGGGGTGTTCTCCAGAGCCATCACGGCGTAGGCGGTTGCCGCGTCGCTCATGAAACGGCCGGCGTCCGATTCCAGTTCCCGTTTTTTGTTCAGCGAAGTCGCCGGCCAGCGACCATCGGCGGGGTTCTGGTTCCGGGCCAGCCAGGTCAGCGCACGCTGCAATGCCGGTTCGGCCTCAGGGGCGGCGGATTGCTTGAGCGCATAGGCGACCAGACCGGTGGCATAGCCGTCACTCGCGGCATCGAGTGGCGTGTTGTCCCGGCGCTTCCAGTTGCCCACGAGCGTGGACATGCTGAAACCTCCATCGGGCTGCTGTTTGGCCAGAGTCTCGGCGACGATGGTTTGGTGCTGTGCGGCGGAGAGCAGACCGGGCAGTTTGGCCGAAGCCCACAGCAGGACCGCGCGATCGGCGGGAGTCTGGGTGGCCATGCTCTTTTGGAGCCAGGCACGCATCAGCTTGATACCGTTCTGCACGGCGGGTTCCGCGCGGTAATCGGCTGGCGCGGAACCGATCGCGATGGCGGCCAGCGCGGTGCCGTAGAACTGCGAATCGCCTTCCCATGGCGCGTTGTGGAACTGGAGCCAGGCCCAGGAGCCATTCATTTCACCCGATTTGAGCTGCAAAGCCCACAGGTTATCGAGCGCCAGGCGGGCATCCGGACTCAGATGGCCGGAAGCTTCGTCATTGCGGACCAGGATCAGGGCGTTCAGAATCGCTTCGGTGCCGCGCGATTCCGACGTCTTCGGCAGGCCGGAGGTCTGGTCGGCATAGAACGGCTCAACTTCTTTCCAGAGACGCACGCGATGCACGATGTTATCGAGCATTCTGCGCTCGTTGGCGGAAGGCGAGGTTTCGGCAAGCGCCGAGCGGAGAGCGGGCCGCCCCAGGGCATAGGGTGCGAGGGTATGGCAGGAGACGCAGAATGTGCCGTGATCGCGCGCGGCCTTGGGCCAGTCCATCCACCAGGTGGAGCGTTCGTCGAGATAACCGGCGGCTGCTTTGGGATTCCAGGAGCCGGACTGCTGCGCGCGCGCGCCGGTGGCCGCGAGCAGAGCGAGGAGCGGGAGACACGGAAGAATTCCTGACAGGCGCATCGAAAAGGATCCTTATTGCTGCCTTGGCGTCGAGGGCAAGTCAGTCCAGTTCCGATGTTACCCCAGCCTGGATGCTTCCGGGGAGTTCAGCGGCGACAGGAAATTCCAGAGTTCGGATGAAGGCGCCGCGCCCATGGCCTCACGAGCACGGATGACGAAACCACAGGCGTTGGCAACGGCAAAGCTGATGCCCTGGAGGTTGCGGCGGGGAGGCACGCCCGGCACCGGGCGCGGATAGCCGGAGGCGAACAGCGCGAGTTGCCCGTCGGTCTGCGCGATTCGATAAGCTTCGCGCGCGCATTCCCAGTCAAGACCCACGCCGATGACATCCGGGAGACAACCGGGGTAGCAGGGTTTGCCCTCCGCGTCACGGGCCGCCACGATCCACGTGCCGGCGGCGGACGCTCTGGTGACGGCGGCGCCGAGCATCTCCGCGTGCGCCGCGTTCACGGTGCCGAGACTAAGATTCACCACGTCCATTTGCTGGTCCAGACACCAGTCGATGGCGGCACAGAGGCCTTGCGCACTGGTTCGCAACTCGCGGTGGAAGACTCTGACGGCGTGGTACTCGGCATCCGGCGCTTTTTCCTGCATGGCGGCCATCACGGCGGTGCCGTGGCCTAACAGGTCATCGAAAGCTCCCTTGATGACACGGCCGTCGAGGTCGACCGATGCGCCTCCGGCAATCGGGCCGATGTGGGGGTGCCGCGGGGCCACGCCGCTGTCAATGACGGCGACGCGAATTCCCCGCCCCGTTCGTTCAGCGGCCGATGGAGTGGATGTCATGGGTGATTCGCACATGGGTGATTCGCACATGGCCGGCTTCGATGGTGACGATGGCGTCCGCGATTTCCGCCAGGGCCGGGCGATGCGTGATGACGATCAGCGTGGCGTGGGGTAAGGCCTTCCGGAGACCAGTCGCGACGGTCTTTTCGGTTTCGGCGTCGAGAGCGGAAGTGGGCTCGTCCAGAATCAGTACGGCAGGGCGGCGGAGCAGCGCGCGTGCCAGCGCGATTCTCTGGCGCTCACCGGCGGACAGGGCCAGACCACGCTCGCCCGCTTTGGTGTCATAACCTTCCGGAAGGCGATGCAGCAGTTCGTCCAGGCCGGCTGCGCTTGCCGCGGCTTCGATGGCCTGGCGGCTTGCATCGGGCAGCGCGAAGGCGATGTTTTCCGCGATGGTTGCATTGAAGAGGTACGGCGATTGGTCGACGAGCATGACTTCGCGGCGCAGGTCTGTAAGGGAAAGCTCGCGGAGGTCGCGCCCGTCAATGAAGATGCGGCCTTCGTCGGGGTCGAGATAGCGCACCAGGAGTTCCGCGAGGGTCGACTTACCCACCCCGCTCGGTCCGAGAACGGCGCAGAAAATACCGGCGGGAATTTCGATATTCACGTGCTGCAGGACGGTGTTCCGGCCGTAACTCAATGAGACGTTTTCCAGGCGGATAGATTGGTTCACGCCAGCCAGCGGGACCGCGCCGGGAAGTTCCTGGACCTCGGCCGGGGTGTCGAAGAGTTCGAAGATGCGGGCCAGGGAAACGCGGGCGGAGGCGAGGCCCGATGTCATTCCCATCAGTGTCTGAATGGGCGAGAGCAGGCGCATGTGATACGCCATGAAGGCGACGAGCGTCCCAACCGACATCTCTTCGCGCATGATCAGCCAGCCTCCATAGAGGATCACGGCGGCGGTGGCGGCGGTAAGGATGGCGCCCGGCAGCGCGCCCGTCATAAAAGAGGCGATCTGCACGCGCAGCATGGTCCGGACGAACGCGTCATTTCTTTGCCGGAAGCGGCCCGCTTCGTGCTCGCCGGCGCTCAGAGAGACGACCACGCGCATGCCGAGGATGGTGTCGACGAAGAGACTGCCCAGATCGGCGGAACGTTCCCGCAGTTGTTTCGTAAGCGCGGTGAGCTTTTTCTGGTAGTGGCGGAAGGCGAAAAGGCAGGCCGGCACCAGCACCACACTGACCAGAAAGAGCCGCCAGTTCAGCCATAACATCATGGCCACGCAGCCGAGGAAGAAAAAGACGTTGCTGAGGACGGAGAGCAGGGTGTCGGCGGACACGCGCTGCACCTCGCTGACATCGCTGTTGAGTCTTGACATCAGATCGCCCAAACGAAACTGCGCGTAGAAGCGCGGCGAGAGCGTTTGCAGATGGCGGAAGAGGGCCACCCGCATGTCGAAAAGCATGGCCGCGGAGATCTTCACGTAGCGATAGCTCGCGAGGATGTTCATCACGTAGCCCAGCACGGTGGCGCCGAACATCAGACCGGCGATGCGGATGAGTTCGTGCATGTCCCGGCGGAGCAGAGCCTGGTCGATCAGGAGCTTCGAGATGTAGGGCTGCACCAGCCCCAGCGCCGTGGAAAGCAGGCTGACGAACAACACCAGAAGCAGCGGTCTGGTGTAAGGGCGGAGGAAGATCCCGAGGCGTCCGTATGTCTTCCACTGCGCGATGGAGCCGGATGACGGCATTTCAGTTGATTGTAAGGGGATCGCGTTCGGTCAGGTCAAAACCCCTGAGCAGGTAGCGGGGTTCGGGGGCGTTGCGGAGCTTCGCGGCGCACCAGCGAAAACCTTCGGTCAGCGAAGCAGCTTCCGCCTGCCACCAGGCGCCTGAGCCGCCGGTTTCGTAGTACGGATGGCAGAGCGCGAGGTGCTTTTGCATTCCCGCGAGAAGGCGGGTTTGGTAGTGGGCAAGTAGCGCCGCGGAGTCGCCTCCGGCCGCGATGCCACGAATCACGGCGGCGGCGAGAATCGCCTCGCGGACGGCCTGCGCCGTGCCATCCCCGCAGATCGGATCGAACGCCAGCGCGGCCGATCCGCAGAGGAGCCAGTCGGGGCCGCAGAGAGGTTGCGCGATGCGCGGGCAGGTGGAGAATTCGCCCTTCACGATTTCCTGCACGTCGATGCGGGGGGCAATCACCTGGCTGGCCGGCAACAAGGTCCCGAGGGGTTCACCGATGGCGATCAGCCATGTCAGGCCGGTCGGAGCGGGGATGAGAAACAGCCACCCGCCGGGCAGGGATTCGATGCAGCAGGAGTCGATGTGCCGTGGACCGCGAAGCCCGACACGCACCGCCATCGCGCTGCGGGAGCCGAAGCGTTCCGAAGCGACTCCGGCCGGCGGCGGTCCGCCTGTAATGACGGTGAAGTCGGGTTTTGAGTCCGGGAGTGCCGCCTCAGGCGCAGGCAGTTCCCGCAGGAGGTCTTGTTCGGACAACACCACGGCGGAGTGAGGTATGTCGCTTGCCGGTGCCTGCTCACCCCAGGAAACGATGCGGCTGGTGATCCGGGGCAGACCGGCGAACAGTTCCGGCAGGCCGAAGACGTCGCGAAGGAGCGCCGCAGCCGGATCGCCGATCATGACGGCGGGCACGGGTGGGCGTGCGATGTTTTCCATCGAAACGTGAAAGCCTTCGCGCCGGAGCAGATGAGCGATACACCGCGCCGCGACCCCCTCTCCGCGGACCGAGATGTGCGTGAGAAATGGCTCCAAGGATCACTATAGCGGTGCGGGTTTTCACAACCGGAATCCGGCCTTTTGTGCCTGCAAAACCGTGATAGACTTTGCGTGGCAATCGCCTGAACTTTTTCAGAAGGAGAACAATCATTGGCTACTAACAGAGGCGTGGAATACATGGGGCCGGGCAAGGTCGAGGTACATTCCATCGACTTCCCGAAGCTTGCGCTGGGCGACAGGAAATGCGAACACGGCGTCATTCTGAAGGTTGTTTCGACGAACATTTGCGGGAGCGATCAGCATATGGTGCGCGGTCGCACAACCGCCCCGGTGGGACTGGTGCTCGGCCATGAGATTACGGGCGAGGTGATTGAGGCGGGCCGCGATGTCGAGTTCATCAAAAAGGGCGATCTCTGCTCCGTGCCATTTAACATTGCGTGCGGGCGCTGCCGGAACTGTAAAGAAGGTAAGACGGGAATCTGCCTGAACGTGAATCCGGCCCGGCCTGGCGCGGCTTATGGCTATGTCGATATGGGCGGCTGGGTAGGAGGGCAGGCCGAGTATGTGATGGTGCCGTACGCCGATTTCAACCTGCTGCGTTTCCCGGATAAAGACAAGGCGATGGCGAAGATCAGGGATCTTACCCTGCTCTCCGATATTTTTCCCACCGGGTATCATGGCGCGGTAACGGCGGGCGTGGGTCCGGGTTCGGTGGTGTACGTCGCGGGCGCGGGTCCGGTGGGACTGGCATCGGCCGCGGCGTGCCAGTTGCTGGGCGCGGCTGTCGTGATTGTCGGCGATATGATTCCGGAGCGTCTGGCTCAGGCGAAGAGCTTCGGGTGTGAAGTGGTCGACCTGAAGAAAGACGCTTCACTGGGCGAGCAGATCGAGCAGATCCTGGGAACTCCGGAAGTGGATTCGGCGGTGGATTGCGTGGGCTTCGAAGCGCGCGGACACGGGAGCGACGCGTCGGTGGAACGTCCGGCAACCGTGCTGAATTCCATGATGACGATTACGCGCGCGGGCGGCGCTCTGGGTATTCCGGGTCTGTATGTGACGGACGACCCGGGCGGCGTGGACGACAACGCGAAGACCGGAACGCTGGGCATCCGGATCGGACTGGGCTGGGCGAAGTCGCACACGTTCGCGACCGGTCAATGTCCGGTGATGAAATACAACAGGGCTCTGATGATGGCGATTCTGCA
Source organism: uncultured Acidobacteriia bacterium (assembly GCA_903851195.1). Taxonomy (GTDB): domain Bacteria; phylum Acidobacteriota; class Terriglobia; order Bryobacterales; family Bryobacteraceae; genus BOG-234. The sequence continues at coordinate 57,733 of CAINNJ010000050.1, read as the reverse complement.
TGAGAAAGTGCATGTTGCCAAAGCGGTGAACGTGCAGGTGATTTCGCTCGATCAGGCGGCGGAAGGGTACCACGATTTCGATAAGGGCGCGGCAAAGAAATTCGTGATCGACCCGCACGGTTCCATCGCCGCTTAGTTGCTGTTTGGGAGGACGCGGCACAACGCCGCGTCCTCGAGGGTTCAGATCAGGAAGGGTTCAGACCTGGCCAGCGGGCGCGGCGGTGGCTTCGGACCGCAGACGGCGTGCTTCGGCCTGCACGACAACCAGTGACATCAATACGCCGAGCGGGTGAGCGCCCACTTCCACCAGCGGGTGGGATTTCAGCGACCGGAGCATATCGATGCTTTCATCCTTCAGAGTTTCAATCGCGACCGACTCTTCGGGATTCAGCCCGTAGTCCGCGGCCACTCCCGGCGTGTCCGCATAAAGCTTACGCCGAAGCGGTTGCTTATGCCGCAGGTCATACAACAGCTTATTCAGCTTGTAAGCCGAAGGGGACGGGTGCTTATAAAACTCATAGCCACCGGTGTTCTGCCACTTATACTCCGGCGGTGTTTTCGATTCCAGCGGCAAACCCGCTTCCTCGCGCTTATTCGGAATGAAGCGCATCACCGCGTGCCCGTGGTGCCACGTCGGCTGGTAGGTGAGCAGTTCACCGGCCTGTTTACCGATTGCGCCAAACATCACCATCCACGGCAGCATTTCGGTATTGCCGACTTCGTCCAATTGTTCGTTCGTCAGATCAAGCAGGGCTTCGTGGTTGCCGTGCTCCATCTGTTCGATGGCCCAGTAATCGAAATCAAAGGCGGGCTGCGGATATTTCCACGTACCCGGATAGTGGGACATGCCACCGCTCGCGATGATGGCGACTCGTTCCGGCCTGGATTCGACAATTTTCGCGATCGCCTTGCCCAGCGCTTCACAGCGGCGTGCGCCCGGCAGCGGAGGCAGGTAAGTATTGATGAAGATGGGAATCACCGGTATCTTCCGGCCTTCAATCACCCATTCATAGACGGCGGCAAAGGAATGGCCGAGAACGGCATCCTGTGAGTACGCCATGTCGAAACCGGCGCGAACGAGGCCATCGAGCAGCGCCTCGGCGAGCGGCAGGTGAATTGGCAGTTCGTACTCTCTGCCGGCGAAGTCGGCTTTGGATGTCTCGCCGGCGATCACCGCGAAGGTGGGAACGGAGGAGAGGAAGAAGGTTTCGAGATGATCGCTGCCCAATACGATCGCGACGTCCGGCCTGGTTTCGTCGAGCGACTTGCCCAGTTCGCGCATGGCGGCGATATCGGCATCGAGCTGCTCCGGAATTTCCGTTGGCGGCCGGGTGAATAACTGCGGCGCGTGAACCGTGGCCATGGCGGCAACTATTTTGCCCATATCTGCTCCTCGCTATTCCGAACCGTCCACGTACTCGACGCCCAGTTCTTTCAGCTTCGCGCGGAGGCCGTAAAATTCGACGCCGAGTTCGCCGTTGCGCAGCCGTTCGCGCGTTTTCTCTTCTTTCGCCAGGCGCGCCTCGCCGAGTTTGGCAACGGCCTCAGCGATTTCCCGCGGCACCACGACCACGCCATCGTTATCGCCGATCATCACATCCCCGGGATTCACCAAAGCACCGGCGCAGACCACGGGAATATTGACGGATCCGGCAGTGGCCTTTACGGTTCCCTGCGCCGAAATTGCTTTGGCCCAGACGGGGAAGTCCATCCCGGTAAGTTCCGCGGTGTCGCGAATGCCGGCATCGATAATCAGTCCCCGAACGCCGTGAGCGCGGCAGGACACGCCCAGCAGGTCGCCGAACATGCCGTCGGTGGATTCCGAAGTCGTGGTGACCACCAGAACGTCACCCGGCTTGCAGACTTCCACCGCCGCGTGGATCATGAGGTTGTCGCCGGGCTGGCAGGATACTGTCACGGCGGCGCCGCATACGCGCGCGGAAGGATAGATCGGGCGCATGTAAGGATTGAGCAGACCCCGCCTGCCCTGCGCCTCATGCGTGGTGGCAACGCCGAGTCCGCCAAGAATTTCCACCACCGCGGGGTCCGGACGCGGGATATTACGAACGACCACGTTTCTCATGATTTCTTACGAGAGTTCCGAGGTGACCTGCGGATAGACACGCTGGAAGGCTTCCGCGTATTTAATGGTCTTCGCGCCGCCGTTGCGCACCGCCTGGGTACCACGCCGTTTGCCCAGATCAGTGTAATATTCCCAGAGGTGCGTCTGGGCTTCCATGGATTCCATCGATTTGTGCTTGGTTTCCCAGACCGAGGTGACGTCCAGCAGCACCTGCGGCTTCCAGTCGCACTGCTCGGGCTGATGCGGTTCGAAGAGGAAGACGGGCGGCGCCTCGAGCGGCTTGCCAGGCGCCGGATAGCCCAGCGCCTGCGCATAGACGCGGGTCTGGAGCGTGATGTTGTTGGCGGTGGGATGGTCGGGATTATACGGGTCCGCGAACGAGTGCGTCAGAACAAACTCGGGCTGCAGTTCGCGGTATTCATTCACCATCGCGTCGATGGTTTCCTGGGAGACGACGATGGGGTAATCGCCGGAATCGAAGAAACGAATTTCAGCGCCCAGAATGGACGCGGCACGGGTGGATTCCGCGCGCCGGATTTCCTTCACGCGTTCGATGGTCATGCCGGGCTTCTTCCAGGCGCCCTGACTTTCACCGCGTTCGCCGAAGGAGAGGCAGAGGATGCGCACGCGGTAGCCGCGCGAGGCGTAGAGCGCGATGGCGCCTCCGGCGCGCCACACGAAATCGGCGGCATGCGCGCTGACGACGAGAACTGATTTCTGATCGGGCATGGGTTCTGGTATTTATTCGATCATGGCGCCGGCATTGGTGACTGCCATGCGACGGACGTCGTCCGCGCTGAAACCGGCGTCCATCAGCGTCTGCGCGAACATGGCAAACCCGTCGGAGACCGGAGGATTGATGGTCTGGCCCAGATCCGTCGAGATAATACAGCGTTCCGGACCCACCTGGCGGATGCTGTCGAACACGGTCTCCCAGGAGGCCTTGCCGGTGTGCATGGTGGTGAAGCAGTGTTCGATCATGGCGCCGAGATCGGCCAGTTCCACCTGTTCGGCCGACGTGAGGCTTTGCGACGGAAATTCGGCATGCGTCACCATCACGCGCTGCAGGTTCATCTCTTTCGCCGCCCTGACGAGCGCCAGAATCTCTTTGCGGCCGAGATGTCCGGTGGCGAGAATCATGTCGTATTTGCGGATCAGTTCGAGGCAGGTGCGGACTTCGGGGCGGAGTTCGCCATCCGCGTCCAGCACGGTCATGGGCGGCGGCGCGATGCCGATGGAAGCCAGTTCCAGCTGAATTTTCGCCCAGAACGGCAAGTGTTTCTTCGTGCCGTCGGGCCGCCCCGCGGTTTCGTTCGCGGCGTCCACCGTGGGCATCCAGACAATGCGGCATTTGCTTCTTCCGGCCAGTTCCACGGCCACGGGATTCAGACCGCCGATGCTGTGGTTCAGCACGATGGCTCCGAAGGCACGGATGCCGGGCACGGCTTTCGTGACTACCTGCGCGCGTTCCGCGGTGGGGAAATAGTGCGACTTGAGGACGAAGCCCTTCAGCCCGTGCGCGAGGAAGTCTTTGGCGAGATCCAGATCGTCAATCCGGCGTTCAATGACGTCGGGCGCGACGTGGACCTGGAGGTCGTAACCGCCTTCAATCGCAGCCCACGCTTCGGGGGTGGGGTTTTCATTTGTCACGGACACGATGGCAGTATGACAGCCGCCATACATTGTGTCAACGAACCCGGGCGGCGAATTGCTCTACAGAATTCGACATCTGAAGGCTACCCGCAAAGGGTTTCACGCCGCTGCGGAGATGTCTGTTCTGCTGTAAAGAAGAGGCTGCGGTCCCTCTGAGTCTGGCAGCGGAGGCGTACAACATGGTCAGCCAGCGCATTCCGCGTGGCGACCTTGCGATGAGCGAAGCGCTCAGATGAACGAAGCGCTGATGCGAGTTCGCCTGCCGGTTTGCGGCGAGAGATGTCGGCACGCGCGCGCGGAGTCCGGCCGTTCAGGACGTGAGGGGAATTTCATTGTCCGCGAGGCTCTGGAAGCACCGGCCGCGCGGTTGTTCGCGACCATTGCGACAGCGGAAGAAAAATCGGAGTTGCAGAGGCTGGCGGATCGCGGAGTGCGGCCGGTGCGAGGCGTTCTGTGTAGCGATCGAAAAGACCCCTGCTCTCGCTTCCATGTGGCGTTGCGTGTCCCGCGCGCCGTCGAAACTTTCCTCGAGGCGACCGAAAGCGCCTGAGCGGACAGGCGGCGGAACCTCGGGGAGATTCCGCCGCGCTATAGGGTTCCCGCTACATCAGCGCGGTGTCGCGCCGGGTCCACTTCGCGCCCGCGGCTTCGCTGACCGACTCCATGTCTTTTACGTAAGCGGTGGCCTGCGTCAGGATGTGATGCAGATCGTTGCCGATGGAAATGAAGCGGAAGCCTTTCTCAAGGAATTCGGCCACGCGCGACGTGCCGAAGAGGAAAATACCCAGAATCACGTTGTTTTTCTGCGCGTGCGCGACCAGTTTCTGCGTCGCTTCGCCGAGTTCGGGCGAAGTGTACATGTGCGGGAACTCGTATTTTTCATAGAGGCCCATCGACATGCAGAGATCGTTCTGGCCGAGGAACAGCATGTCGACGCCCGGAATGGCGGCAATCTCTTCGATGTTCTCAATACAGGCCGCGGTTTCCACCTGCAGCGCGACGATCACGTTCTTATTGGAATTGCCCACGTAGCCCAGCAGCCCCGCTTTGTTCGTGCAGCGCTGCGGAAAGTAAACGGAGCGCGTTCCGGCCATGGGATAGAGCGCGCAGCTGACGGCTTCGCGAGCTTCGTCGGCGGTATTGATGTAGGGGACTAACACCCCGTCGGCGCCCAGATCGAGGGCCTGCTGAATGCCGCCGCGATCATGATAGCCGGCGACCCGGACCATCGATTTCGCGCCCCCGCTGGCGACTGCCGCGATCATGGCGGACAGTTTTTCAAAGCCCATGGGACCGTGCTGTGAATCGATCAGCAGCCAGTCGTAGCCGCTGTGAGCCAGTTGTTCGGCCACGGTGGGGCTGTGCGAATTGAGGAAAAGCCCCATCTTGGGCGCCCCCTGTCGAAGTTCTTCTTTGAATCGGGCGCCGCTGGTAACGTCGGACATCGGTCGTCTCCTTTTGCAATGCGAACGGTGAATTGCAAGCCGTAATTCGTCTTACGGCTCTTTTCCGACTATATACGCCGGGCGTTTGCGAGTCCCGCGGCCGATTTTCCGGGCGCGCCCCAAAGCATTCTTTATGCTGGAAGGGAAATGTCTCTCCAGGATCTTTGTCACTGGCTTCAGAACTCGGAGTGGGGAACGGCGATCCGGGAATCGGTCTGGCTTTTCCCGATTATCGAGGGCACGCATGTGCTGGCGCTTTCCCTTTCGGTGGGGACGCTGCTGGTGATGGACCTGCGCCTGGCCGGCTTGCTGCTGAAGAAAGAGCCCGTTTCGCAGGTTTCGAACCAGCTGATGCCGTGGAGCCTCTCCGGTTTCGCCATCATGTTCGTCACCGGGATTCTGCTGTTCCTGTCGCAGGCGGACAAAGCTTACGGCAGTATCTGGTTTCGCCTCAAAGTCCTGTTTTTGCTGCTCGCGGGCCTCAACGCGGCGATTTTCGAGCTCACGCTGCGACGCCGGATCGCCACCTGGGACACGCAGGAGATTCCGCCGTTCCGGGCGCGCCTGGCGGGAATCACGGGCATGATTCTCTGGGCCGGCGTGATTGCGGCCGGGCGAACCATGGCGTACAACTTTTAGAGGCAGATCACGAATGTCCCTTCGACCCTTCTTCCTGTGGGCGGACAACACGGCAGTGTCCGCCGCCATTCGCGATTCCAGAGTTTTGTTTCCGATTATCGAAACCATTCACCTGTTCGCGCTCACCGTTCTGTTTGGGACCGTGATTGTGCTGAACCTGCGCCTGATGGGCGTCGGTCTGCGAAAGCAGAGCCTGGGGACGGTTTCGCGGGCGCTGGCACCTCTGACCTTCGGGAGCCTCGCGGTGATGCTGCTAAGCGGCTTTGCGCTGTTCCTTTCCGAAGCGATGAAGTGCTACGAAAATCCGCCGTTCTTTTTCAAGATGACGATGTTGTTTTTCGCCATCGCTTTCCACTGGAGCGTGATCCGGTGGCTGGTCAGGAAGAACGGAACCGCGTCGAGGATCGTTTCGGTACTGGCCGCGGCGGTATCGCTTACACTGTGGTTTAGCGTGGGCGCGGGTGGCCGGGCGATCGGATTCTACTGACGGCCCAACAATTCGAGGACTATATGAGAGCTTTTGTGCTTGCCTGTTTGATGACCGCCATTGGGTTGCTGGTGTCGGCGCCGGCCGTGGCGCATCATTCCTTTGCGGCCGAGTTCGATCAGAACCAGAAGGTGGAGTTCACCGGCGTTGTGACCAAGGTGGAGTGGATGAATCCCCATGCGCATTTTTCATTAGCCGTGAAGGATGCAGCCGGTAAGGTGACTGTGTGGGATTTTGAATCGGGCAGTCCGAATGCTCTGGCCCGGCGCGGCATCCTGCGCAACACGATCAAAGTGGGCGATACGTTGACGGTCACCGGCTATCGGGCGAAGGACGGATCGAATCTCGCTTCCGCCGCAAATGTCACGTTCCCCGACGGCAAGAGCGCATTCGCCGGCACGTCCGGTGACGGCGGCCCCGGAAAATAACGCCGTCTACGACGGAAACTCCACGCCTTCGAAAAACTTGTAGTTGTCCAGATCGGTCGCCGGCGCGAAGAAGCAGGCGACTTTCATCTGCACGTCGCCGCTGTTCTGCAGCATGTGGATCTGGCCCTGCGGAAACAGGACCGCCGAGCCGGCCCGCACCGCCGACACTTCGCCGTTCACCAGCACCCGGCCGGATCCGGTGACGATATAGATCACCTCTTCGCCGTTGGGATGCGAGTGCGCGGGACGCACGGTCTGACCCGGTTCCACCGTGATCACACACATGGAAAGGTGTTTCGATCCGAGCAGGTCCGCGTTCACCAGCCAGCGCAAATTGCGCCCCGGCAGGTCCAGACCTTCAGCCTCGCTTTCATGAATCACCGGCACGCTCATGCGTTCACCCCTTTCATTACCGCTGCTGCAATTTGCGCCGGGGCCAGTTGGAAGGCGTCCAGCAGTTCCTCATAGAGTCCGGAATGGATGTACTGCGGTTTGCCATCCGACGTCAGAGTGTTCAGCGCCAGAGTCGGGCCCGGCGCGCGGCGGTGGCGGAGGAGCGTTCGGGCGAAGTTTTGCCAGAGGAAGCCGTTATTCTGCTCGGCGAAAACGACCAGCTTGCCGGATTCGGCGAACCTCAACAGGGCCGTTTCGTCTACCGACGGCATATCGATCACGCCGACCGGCACGCCATGCGCCGCGCAGTGCTCCGCAGCGGCCAGGGCTTCGTGAACGGCGCGGCCGCTGGTGACGATTACCGCAACGTCATCCGGGCTTCCGCGTAGTTCCCAGGATTTGCCGAATTCGAACGTGAGATCTTCGCCGTAAAGAACCGCGGAGGCCGTCCGCATGACGCGCACGTACACCAGACCGCGATTACCCGCCATGATCCACTGCATCACGGCCAGCAACTGCCGCGGGCAACTGACGTTGACAATCTTCAGGTGGCCGACGCCATCGAACATCGTGATGTCGTCATTGCCCATGTGGGTAGCGCCGTTGGTGCGGGTCTCGAAGTCCGGCCCGGTGGCGAGGAAAGTGAGATCCAGGCCGTGTCCTTCATTCAGCCAGCCGCCGGGAGCCTCCATGGCCTCCAGACGTTCCTGATGGCCCACGGCGATTCGCCGCAGCACCTGCCAGTTGAAAAACGGGCAGAAGGTGCTGACCCAGGTGTTGTGCCCCAGTGCCGCGAAAGCCTCGCCCATGCTCATCATGTTGGCTTCGGCGACGCCGGCGTTCAGCGCGCGCTGTTGATCCACCGCCGCCACACCCGCTTCGAGGCCGCTGGTGGTCGCGAGGTCCGCATCGATGGAGACCACGCGCGTGTCGCGCGCGAAGACCTTCATGGCGGCGGTGACGATATCGGAAGACGCGTACTCTTTCTTCGGATCGATCTTCGGCAGCGCGGCGGGATCGTAGCGGATCGCTTTGCAGCGGCGAGGCACGCGAGCGGTAACCGCCGGATTCTCACGGCCCATTGTCTGAGCTAGCGCGTCGAGTTCCGCGCGCGTATCGGTATCCACTTTTTCCCGATAGCGTTCGAAATCGGCCAAGCGGGCTTCGCGACGCAGGCGCTGCATGGCGAGTTCCTGTTCCATCAGCCCGTCCGCGATCACCACCTTGTGCTTATTCAGGAAATCCGAGCAAGCGCCGAAACCCTTCTGGCCATGACAGATGATGGCGGTCGGCTGGCCGTTGCGCGGCCCGTATCGGAACTCTTCGAGCGCCGCGTACACGCCGTCGTATTGGGTGGCGTCCACACTATGCACGCGCCAGCCGAAAGCCGTGAACACGTCTTCGAGGCACGGCATGGGAAACACCATGCGAGAGGCGATATCCAGTTGCCCGTTATTCTGGTCCACCAGGACACACAGGTTGTCAAGGTGCTTCTGGGCGGCGAACATGACGGCTTCCCAGATGGTGCCTTCCTGCAGTTCTCCGTCGCCGGTCACCGTGTAGGAATCGAACTTCGGACTGTTGCGGCCCGCCAGGGCGAACCCCTGCGCCACGGACAAGCCTTGGCCCATCGGCCCGGTGGCAATCTGGATACCCGGCAGCACGGGCCCCGGATGACCGTTCAGAATGCTCGACCACGAGCGGGAGTTGCGCAGCAGGGAGCGATCAAAATAGCCGATATCCGCGTAGATGGACGCCAGCGCCGCCACGGCATGCCCTTTGCTGAGCACGAACATGTCCTGACCGGGACGCGTGGGGTCCGCAATATCGGGATCGATGAAGCCGCCGTAGAACAGCGCAACCAGCGGGATGGTGGCGGAAAACGCGCCCCCCGCGTGCAGACCTTTGTCCGCCGCATCGCGGCACTGCTCCAGCGTGAGAATCCGGATTTCGGAATCTTTGATTTCGAGCAGTTTCAGGATGCCGCGCCGCAGCGCGCCGGGTTTTGCCATCACCGCGAGAGTTCCGCCAGCTGCCGGATGTACGTGGAGATGGAGCGTTCCGGGATGTTTGCCCAGATGGGCGTGCAGTTCGCGAATTCATCGCAACTGCCCCAGTATTTCGCATCGGGGAAGCGTTCCTGCAGGGGCTTGGCGCAATCGCCCACCAGGATCACGTCGCCATCCACCGGCTTGATTTCCTCAAACTGCAGGCCGGTGAAGATATGCAGCGGGCGGGTGAGTTTCGCCAGCGTGCCGTCTTCGAGCGCCTGATCGAGCTGCATCCGGACGATCGCCTTACAGCCGGCCTCGCAGGTGGATCCCATGACCACGTTCACGTTCGGGAACGGCCCCTGCAACACGGTGCTCTGGCGCCGGAAACGCCGCTTCACCTGATCGAGCGGCGCGCCCGTGAGTTCAATCTCGCTCATCTTATTGGTGCCGAGACCCTCGGCCGCTCCCAGCACGGTGGATGGCACGTTGGTGCCGGGATAATCCCAATCCATCAGAGCTTCACAAATGGTATCGACGGCCACGCCATCCGGACCGCCGCAGATGGTGTTGAAATCTTTGATCAGATCGTCGCGATAGGCGCTGAAGGGACCGTTGCCCTGGCAGGCATAAAGCGAGTCCATCAGGAACCATTTCGGATTGGCCGCGCGCGTCAGGTTGCAGATTTTCTGATGGATATCGTCGCGATGGCAGCGCACCATCCAGTCGTAATCGGGAAGGTTGCCGAACTGCAGTTTCAGCGCGCCGGTGAATGTGGTGTGTACGTGCACCTTCATCTTCGGAAGGCCGATATAAACATCGGCATCGCGCACCGGGCGCGGTACGGGAAATTCGTTGAAGCTGATGGGCCGGTCGATTTTATACATGTCGAACGGCACGTTGTCGAACGGGCACAACTCGGCGCCGGTGCGCTGCGCCACGGCCTCAATCCCGCAGACTTCCATCGCCTTTCGCGTGTCGCCGCCCATCGCGCAGCGTTCGCCGATGAGCACCTGCGCGGGATTCTGCTCCTGCACGAGTTCAATCAGCGCTTCCAGCATGCGCGGATCGGTGGTAAAGCCTTCGTTCGCCGGCACCGGGATCACGGTGTTGATCTTGATCAGAACCTTGTCGCCCCGTTTGACAATGTTCGGCATACCGCCCATCGTTTGATCGGCGATGTCTTTGATCATCCGCTTCACCAGATCCAGCTGCGCTCTGGTGCAGTCCGCCGGCTTACCGATATCCTCGTCCGAATGCGCGATCGCAACCGTTGTTTTCTTTGCCATGATGATAGTCTTTCCGATCGGAGAGTTCCTGCAAACAGCTAAGCACGGAATCCGTAGCCCAGCTTTTCGAGATATTTTTTCGCGATGGCGGCCGTTTCGCCCGCCTTTTCCGGCATGTTCCGGGAGGGGTCGAGTTCCACCATCACCATGCCCTGCATGTCCGCTTTTTTGACCAGGGCGAGAATGGCCGGAATATCCACTTTGCCCTGGCCCACCGGACAGTAACCCAGATACGCATCGCCGCCGCTGTAATCTTTCAGATGCAGGTGGCGAACCAGCGGCAGATAGTCTTTCACCACCTGGACCGGATCCACGCCGCCTTTCTGCAACTGACCGATATCGGGGCCAAATTTCACGTAACGCGAATCCACCGCATCCAGCACGGCATAGACTTCGTCCCGCGTTTCGATGCAGGTGCCGGTGTGCTGGTGCAGCGCGGGAACAATGCCCATATCCGTCAGCATCTTCGAACATTCGTTGAGAGACGTGACGATATTCGCTTTGTTCGCTTTGAAATCGTAAGTTGCGCGGGGCACGCCGTTGGGGCCTAACACCGTGACGTGGCCGCCATTCTTCTTAATCAGGTCGCCCCACTTGCGCATCTTTGCAAGTTCGTCTTTGCGCTTCGTCGCGTCCAGCAGATCCATGGTGCAGTAGCCGGAGACAAGAGGGAGTTTGTGCTCATCCAGCACGCGGCGCAGACCACCCTTTTCTTCCCAGGCTTCCAGGACGTTGCCAAAGGTTTCAAAGCCGTAGTAGCCGAGGTTCGCGACATCGCGGATGGCGCTCTCGGTATCGTTGCCCCAGGTGATGCCGGTGTGGCCGATTTTCAACGTTTCCGCGGCTGCGCAGGCAGTTCCGGCAACCATGGCGCCAAGGCCAAGAACCCGGGCGAATTCACGCCTGGTGGGCGTTGCGTAATGCGCAAATTTCATTGCAGCCTGGATTCTACCAGCCCCGTCAGGCCGAATCAACCGCTTGATTGCCGCTTCATCGCGGACGGGCTGGGTTCTGAGATCCGGCGGTCAATTCGTGCGGGAAAAGGGGCGAGAAGAGTGCTTCCCGCACGGCGTCCAGCGAACTGTAGCGCGGCTCGTAACCGAGAAGCCGCCGGGCCTTTTCGATGCTGCAGTTGGGCGATCGGGAGATGTGATCCCACGTTGTGCGTGCCTCCTTTTCCGTCACGCCGGCACGCCATTCTTCCCAGGGCCGAAATTCCAGACGGGCCTGCTGTCCGTACCAGGACGCCACGGTTTCCGCATAACCAATCAGCGTGAGCGCCGCGGGAGAGACCACGTGAAAGCTTTGTCCCGCGGCCTGGGGCCAGTGCTGCAGAGCGCGCACGAAGCACTGCGCGACATCCGCGGCATGCACGTGATGTACGGTTTCTCGGCCCAGATTCGGCAGCGTAACGGTTCGCCCGGAAGCCAGGTCCGCGAACACCCGCGGATTAAAGTTCGCCGCGGGATTCAGCGGGATCCAGCCCTCGCCCACCAGGTGGCCCGGATGCAGGATGGTGACCGGCACATCGGTCTGGCCCAGCAGATACTCTTCGATGGCCGCCTTGCGCAGCCCGTAATCGCCGAAGGTGTTGCGCGACTGCTCTTCCCTGACGGGCACCTCGGTCGGAACGCCGTGGATCCAGATGGTGCCGCAGTGCAGCAGACGCGTGGCGTTCCCCTGCAGCGCCTGCACCAGACTGACAGCGGCTTCCGGGGTATAGCAGGTCAGATCGATGACGGCATCGGCGCCGATCTCCGCAATACGCTGGTCGAAGTCAGGCTGGGCGCGGTCCAGCGTCTCATGCCGCACCTGGCTCCAGGCCGCGTGGTCCACGTAGGGCCGGCGCTGAGAACGGCTGACGCAGATGGTGTCGAACCCTGCCTCCACCAATGCCGGTGTGAGGTACGAACCGATATGGCCGGATCCGCCGATGACTGCTACGTTCATTTGTGAAGGCTCCTCCGCACGTCGTCCAGATCGCCGCGAATCTCCGCGGAGTTTGGCGCGAGCCGCAGGGCTTCTTCCAGTTGCAGGCGCGCTTTGGCGAAGTTCCGTGTGAGCGCCAGCACCAGTCCGTAACTGTGCCTCGCGTCCACATAGTTCGGATTCGATTCGATGGCTTTGCCGAAGTACCACGCGGCTTCGGCGTAGTCATGGCGGGCCGCCAGGAGGTTGCCCAGATTGTTGTTGGCTTCGGCAAGATCCGGCTGCTGATTGAGCGCGTCGCGAAAGGCTTTTTCAGCGCCGGGCGTGTCGCCCGCCCGCAACAGAGTCAGGCCCAGCAGATTCGCCGCAGCGGGCTGCTCCGGCGCGGCTTTTTCGAGAACCCGGCGGGCGTCTTCGAGGCGCCCCAACTGCAAATAGGCGTTACCGAGGTTGGTCAGGGCCAGCGAATCGTTCGGCAATTTTTCGCCCTCTTCCACGGCTCGTGTCAGATTCCCGGTCAGCAACAACGACGCGGCCAGTTCCCGTCTGGAAGGACCGACATTATCGTTGTGCCGGATGGCCTCTTCGAACGCGCGAATCGCCGCCGGTTGGTCGCCCGCCTTCGATTCATCCATGCCGGTCTGATAGTAGAGCGCTTCCGGCTTGCCGGGCTTTCCCGCGTAGGGAACGCGCGCTCCGAATTTCGCCGCGACGAAGACAGCGGGCTTCCGGCGCTGGATGTAGTGGTCGGTCAGGACGACGTGCGGCACGTCGTCCGTGCGCCGGCGCCACATGTGGCATTCGAGACAATTTTCAGATGCTTTGTGCGCCGTCGCGTGGCAGGTTTTGCACACGGCTACAAAGTGCTCCGCGGTCTGTTCCCGATGCGGATCGTGACAGGTGGTGCACGTCATGCCGCTCTTCAGAAAGCAGGCGGATTTGCGGAGCCGATAGGCCTGATGCGCCACTTCGAAGCGATCGCCGAGGTCGGTGTCGAAGTACAGTGCGTAGTCCGTCAGATCTTCGCCGGGGCGGAACGAAAACGGCGCGCGTTCCGGCCTGCGCACCACCGCGGGGAGGGGCGCGCTGGTGGCTTCCAGGTGGCACTGCTCGCACACATCCATCTGCCGCTCACGGCTCAGTTTGGCGGGATTCACCAGAGCCTTGTGATCGCTGGCCGGGCCGTGGCAGCGCTGGCAATCGATGCCTTCCGGCAGCGGATTGTCCTGGCGTGGATAGGCGTTGTGACAGAACAGGCAGTCTTCGGGAATCAGGCGGCGGAAGTCGTCATGATCGGGCTTGTCATAGCCGGGGCTCATTTCGAAGGATCCGCCTTTTTCGCTGTACCAGCTTACCGGAAGTTCATGCAGCGTGCCGTCCGCATTGCGATGCAGGAAAGTCCTGGCGTGATTCCCGGAACCGATGACGTAGTCGATGCTCCGCTCCAGACGGTTCACCGGTTTGCCATCGAAACCGGTCTGATGACGGCTCATGCTACCGCCATTCATTTCGTAATAGCGGCCGGAAGACTGGTGAAAGAACCTGCCCTCCACCGCCGCCGCGCGCGTGAACGATCTTCCCATGCCTGTCTTGCGGTAGGCTTCCACAATCTCGCGATGACAGGTGGCGCAGCCGGCGGTGTCCACGTATTGAGCGGCGCGCTGCTCGTGCTGTCGCGCGCATCCCGCCAGCGAAATCAGCAAACAGACACTCAGCGGCTTCAGGGCTTCCGGGATTCCTTTGCCAGTTGCTTCGGCTTCGGAGGGCCGAAATTCGCGGCCAGGTACGCGATGATCTGGTCGATCTCCGCATCCGTCGCGCTGGCGCCGCGCGACACCATGTCATCCACCACGGTGCCCCAGCGTTCCTTCGTCATGCGGACCCGCACCACATTTTCCAGACCGTGGCAACCGGTGCAGGCCTTTTCGAATACCGCCTTGCCCGGTCCATCCGGAAGCGTCGCCTGACCGCCCTGCTGAGCCTGCAATGCCGCGGCCACCAGGATCGCGATCCACACAAACCGTCGCATGATTTCCTCACGGTAGAGCATATACGAAAAGACGTCCGGCCACCACTTCCTTGTGCTCGCCGCCGGCCGCAAAGATCGCCACGTATTGTTTACCGTCTTTGCCCTGATACGTAATCGGGATGGTGTTGGCGTCCGCATGGTGATCCACAACCCACAGTTCCCTGCCCGTCTTCGAATCGAAGGCCCGGAATTTTCCGTCGATGGTCGCACCGATAAACACCAGCCCGCCAGCCGTCACGATGGAGCCGCCGTTCGTGGTGGGCACGCCTGTTTTCGGCACGCCAAGTCGATCCAGTTCCTCGAACGAGCCCAGCGGCACGCGCCAGGCGATGTCGCCCGTATTCACATTGACGGCGCTCAGTTCGCCCCACGGCGGTTGCTGACACGGCCAGCGCTTCGTGCCGTCCCAGAAGTAATCGCCCATGTTGAGCGGCGGATCGTCGGGGCCTACGCGCACAAAGCTCTTACCGTCCGCACTCGGCACCATCTTGTTGAAATTCGCGAGGCTCTTGGTATTGACGAACATGTAGCCGAGTTGCGGGTCGTACGATGCCCCGCCCCAGTTATTTCCGCCGGTCCAACTGGGAAAGATTACGCGGAGTTTCGGGCCGTACTGCGCGAACGGTCCGCCGGTGAGCGCCCCGCCCTCGCGCGCCAGCAGATCGCGGCAGTATTTTTCGTGTTCGGGAGTCACCGTCGCGATCTCTTCCGGCTTGAAGGTGGTGCGGGCGAGCGCCGGCGGCTTTACAGGAATCGGCTGCGTGGGCCAGTTGGAATCTCCGGGCAGCGGATTGTCGTTCGCCACCGGAGTTTCTTTCACCTCATAAATCGGCTTGCCCGTCACGCGATCGAGGATAAACAGATAGCCCTGTTTCGTGCTCTGCGCCACGGCCGGGATGGACTTGCCTCCTCGCTTCACCGTAATCAGCACGGGCGCGGCGGTCAGATCGTAATCCCAGTTGTCGTGGTGCGTGGTCTGGAAGAACCACTTCAGCTTACCGGTTGCGGCATCCAGAGCGACGAGAGAGGATCCGTAGAGATTGCTGCCCGCACGATCTCCGCCGTAGAAATCGGCATTGGGAGTTCCGACGGGCAGAAAGATCAGGCCGCGCTCGGTGTCGATGGTGGAGAGCCCCCAGGAGTTCACGCCGGAGCGATTTTCCCACTCGCCGTCCTTCCAGACCTCGTGATTCGCTTCGCCCGGCCGGGGCACGGTGTGGAAGGTCCAGGCCAGCTTGCCGGTATGCATGTCCCAGGCGCGGATATCGCCCGACGCGGAACGCGCCGGCATTTCACCGGTGGCAGAACCGGTGATGGCGAGATCTTTATAGATGGTGGGCGGCGAGGTCATGCTGAGCCGGGCATTGGGAAAGTTGTCCGCCACGCCCTGCTTCAGGTTGACGATGCCTTCCTCTCCGAAGCCCGGCACAGGCTTGCCCGTGTTCGCATTCAGGGAAATGAGATAGCCATCCGCCGTGCCGAAGACGATCTGTGGCGGCAAGTCCTTCGTGCCGGCCCAGTGCGCGATGCCGCGCAGCGCTGGCGTATGCGCGCTTTCATATTCCCAAAGCTTCTTTCCGGTTTCCGGCTCCAGGGCGAGCACGCGGTTGTAAGCCGTGGATAAGTACATCACGCCGCCAATGACCAGCGGAATGGTTTCGGAGCGGCGGGCGCGCGGTCCTCGTCCGCCGGCTTCCGTGTCGAAGGTCCACGCCGGCTTCAGTTTTGCAACGTTGCCGGTGTTGATTTGCCGGAGAGGCGAGTAGCGCGTGCTGCCGGGATCGTGGCCGAACATGGGCCAGTCCGTCTGCGCCTGCAGCGCGATCGCGGGAAGCAGCAACAGCGCGAGCTTCATAGACTGTCGTTCCAGTGAACCATCGGCAGGCCCGGAACCGGCGCGGTGAAGAAAGGTATGCGTTTGCCTTTCAGCGAGCCGATGTAAGCCGTGCGCAGGTCCGGGCCGGCGAACGTCACGCTGGCCATCCACGGCGCGACGCCGCGGCCGGTGGCGAAGAGCACGTCCTCCGTGACGTGATTGGCAAAGAACTGTTGTTCCAGCGCGTCGACTTTGGCCGGATCGCCCTCGTCGAGAATGACGCGCAGGTCGCCCTGAGGCGTCAGCACGAAGAGCTTGTCCGAGTACACCATGGTGCCCCAGAGGTTGCCAAAGCTGTCGAAGGCGATGCCGTCCGGCCAGGCTCCTTTGCCCAGGTTTGAAGGCCCGAAGGTTTCGCGCTCGGCGACGCTGCCGTCGTCGCGGATCCGCAGGCGGGTAATGCAGCCACCGGTGGTTTCCACCACATAGAGCCACTCTTCGGCGGCGTCGAACCGGACCTCATTGGTGAAGCCGAAGCCTTCCGCCACAATCCGGAAAACGCCGTTCTGCCAGAGCGCGATGTAGCCGTCTTTCAGATCGGTGCGCAGGGCGTGCATCCAGTTTTTGACCCGCGTGGAGATCGTCACCCAAACGCGGTCTTTGGAATCGCGCAGGACGAAATTCACTTTGCCGATTTCACGGCCGTCCAGCGTATCCGCGAGCACGCGCGACTCACCGGTCCGGGTCATCAGTTCCAGTCGATCGGTGCCGAAGTTGGCGATGAGGAAGTCGCCGTTGCGGGCGAACGCGAGGCCGTTGGGAAGCGTGCCGCGCAAGTAACGCGAGGCCTCATCTGCGGCCTCTTCGAAGAAATCCGAGTGTTTCTGGTTGATAATCTGCTGCGAACCGTCGGGGTGGATCCGCATCACCCCGCCGCGCGCATCGGCGGCCCAAAGGACACCGTTGCGCTCGGCGAGAATGCATTCCGGTCGCTGTAAATCGTGGCCGGCGTATTGGAGCGTGGCCGGGTCGAGTCCAAAATCGAGAACGGGATTGGTCATGAATCAGAAGCGAAGACGAAGCGCCAGCTGCATCAGGCGCGGCGAGTTTTGCTGCGTCGTGATCTGGCCGAACAGGTTATTCGCCGCCGTCGTCTGACCCAGATTCGGAGAGCCGAACTGCACCCGGTTAAACAGGTTGAAGGCCTCGGCGCGGAACTCCACCTTGACGCTCTCCGTGATGGCGGTGTTCTTGAAGACGGCGAAGTCGTAGTTGGCGATTCCGGGCCCCCGGAGACTCGGGTCGGTGCGCGCTTCGTTGCCAAACGTGTAAATCGCGGGCGTCGTGAAGCAAGCGGTATTAAACCACTGCAGCAGCTTCGATTGCGCCGAACCGCCGATATTCTTGTCGCAACCGGCTACGACGTTTGGACGCAGGCCGGTGTTGAAGCCGGTGTTGTTGGGCGTGGCGGTGATACCGAGAGGGAAGCCCTTCTGGAAGGTGGTGACGCCATTGATGCCCCAGCCCGAAACAAAGCGGTCGGCGAAGCCGGAGACGCTGCCCAGGAAGGTACGGCCCTTGCCGAACGGCAGGTCGTAAACGTAGCTGATGGTGAGCCGCTGCCGCGAATCGAAGCTGGACAACGCCTTTTCCGCCCGCATGTTGTAAACGTTCTGGTAGCCTGCCACGCCGGTGCCGGAATCGAGCCAGCTGGTCAGCGTTTCCACGTTGGCGAGAATTTTGGAGAACGTATAAGAACCGAGCAGGATGCCGCCCGCCGCGCCGAAGCGCTTCTCGGCTTTCACCTGCAGGGCGTGATAGGTGCTGTCGCCCGAGTAATTACCAGGATCGGTCAGGCTCTGGTACTGCGGGAACGGCAGCAGCAACTGGCCCGCCTGCACGGTTTTTGCGGACAGAGTGCCGGTGGAAACGATTCCGTAGAACGGATTCGCCACCTGATTCTTCAGCGCCGAGCCCTGCGCGAGATATTTGGGATCGAGCTGGTTGAACTGCAGGCCCAGAGGCAGGTGGATGCCGCGCAGGCCGGAGTACCCGGCTTCGAGCGCGATATCGTGCTGAAACTGATGCTGCAGGGTGAGATTCCACTGGTAGGTGAAGCCCGCGTTCTCATAGCGGAGTTGACCCTTGCCGCCAAGGCTGCCGCCCAGCAGGTTGGACTGATAAGAGGGATTCCGTCCGGCAGCCGCGAGCAGGCCGGTGGGGAAGGGATTGCTCAGAGTGGTGGCGTAAGTAACTGAGCTGTCGATGGTGGCGTTTTGCGCGTTGTTGTAATAATCCGCCGCGTTGCCATAAGGACCCTGGGAGAACTGCACGTTCGACGGAATAAAGAACACGCCTCCGCCGGCGCGGATGACCGTCCTGTCGCTCCAACGGTACGCCACGCCGACGCGGGGCGCGACGAGCCCGTAGTGCTCGGGGTTCAGGCCATTTTCCGGGTGCAGCGGCGTGCCGACCAGATCGAAAGCGCCCACCACGGGATTGCCGTTCACCAGAACGCCTTTCAGCGCCGGATTCTGCTCCGTGGCGTTGAACACTGCCTGGCGGTTGTAGCGTTCGTTGTAAACGCCCGGGATTTCCCAGCGCACCCCGGCGGTCACGGTCAGCTTATTGCTTGCCTGCCAGGTGTCCGTCACAAAGTAGCCCTGATAATAAAGCTGCGCGTAGGTGAACAGCGAGGTCTGCACCAGGCTGCTGTTATTCGAAAGGCCCAGCAGGAAGGAAGCCATGCCGCTGCCGGACGCGCCGCCCGTATTGGTGGCCGCGGTGAAGAGATTGTCGAACGAGAACGTGCCGCCGGGGTTGTTGTTCTGGAAATAATTCAGATCGTTCCGGTGAAATTCCGCGCCGAACTTAATCGCGTGGCGGCCCTTGATCCAGGTGAAGGTGGGAGTCAGCGCGTAGGTCATATCGCGACCGAGCAGCAGACCGGTCGAGATAGTGTTCAGCGTCGGCGACGCGATGCTGATGCCAGGGATGGTGGTGGAAGGAACAAGGCCGTTCAGGACCGGAATCTGCGAGAAGTACGAGGGGAAACCCAGCGTCGCCTCGTCGGTGCCCAAAGAGCCCGGAATGCGCGTGTAATACCAGCGGGTAACGCCGGCGCGGACGTCCAGAATCTGCGTGGGATTCAGGACCCAGGTGTCGGCCAGCACGGCTTGCGTGGTCACGAAATGTTCCGGTGAATAAGGGTCGCCATTGCGTATCCCGTTGCCGTACGGCGTCACCGGCAGGTTCGACGACGTCCACCGGGTAAACCGGGCCAGAAGCCGCTGCCTTTCGGTGAGCTGGTGATCGCCGCGGATATTCATCTGGTCGTTATCGCCGCCCGTGGAGGCATTCCGGTTGAAGTTCAGATTGTGGGTAAATGCCTGACCCGGGTCAGTGGGTTGGGCGAATATCGGGTAGGCCAGCAGTTTGGCGGCAACCGGGTTGATCCGGCTCTGCGGGATGATGTTGCCCGGGAACTGCGTTCGCTGCGTGGCGCCGCAGGCCGGGTTCTGATAAGCGCCGCACTGCGTGTTGGGATCGTAGATCGGGATCACCGCTCCGGCGGCTGTCTTATAGCCGGAAAAATCGCCCGTGTACTGTTCGGGAAGTGGCACCGTGCGGGTGAAGAGGACGCCCTGGCGCGCCCGGAACGCCTCATAGTTGAAGAAGAAGAAGGTCTTGTCCTTGCGAACGGGACCACCCACCGCGCCGCCAAACTGATTCTGCACGAAAGGCGGACGTCCGGCGCCGGATCTGTTGGCGAAGAAGTCGGTGGCATTTAATTGCTTGTTGCGCAGGAACTCATACGCGGTGCCGTGAAACTGGTTCGTGCCGCCCTTGGACGCGATATTGATCACGCCGCCGGTGTAACGTCCATACTCGGCCGTGTTGTTGTTCGTCTGCACGCGGAACTCGGCAACCGCGTCCGGGCTGGGAGTCAGTGCCGTGACGTTGCCGTAGGTGATGTTCACGGGCACGCCGTCGAAGAAGGTGGCGCTTTGGTTGGCGGTGCCGCCGCCGATCTGATAATTGCCGGCCGCGAAGACGTTTTTGCCCGTCAGGCTGCCGTCGGACGATCCCTGCGGAACCACGCCCGGCACCAGGTTGACCAGGTTCAGAATATTGCGCCCGTTCATCGGGAGTTCTTCCACCGACCGGGCGCTGACCACCTGACTGAGCGAGGCATTCTCCGTCTGCAGCAGCGGCGCCGAGGCTTCCACCTCGATCGATTGATTCACGTCGCCCACCTGCATCGCGGAATCCAGACGGACCACCGATTCCACCTGCACCGTAATGTTCTCGCGTGTCAGACGCCGAAAGCCGGACTTTTCGATGTCGAGCTTATAGGTTCCGGGCGTGAGGTTCACAATGCGGTATTCGCCGGCCGCGGAAGTCTGCGCGGACTGCTTCACGCCGGTGCCGGTATTCGTGACCGTAACGGCCGCGCCTTCCATCGGCGCTCCCGTTGAATCGGTGACGGTGCCGACGATGGAGCCGTAGAAATTCTGGGCCTGCAGAGGAGTGGTTAGAGTTCCGGCGCACGCGGCGAGGCATGCAATAAGAACCCGGAGACGGAGCGGGAACGCTCGCTTTGCAAACATAAAAGAACCCCCAAACCTGATCCGTGAGTACGGACGTGAAACCCCGTCGGCGCCTGTCCGAGCGTCGATTGTTTATGGCGCAAGAGTAGTTGCCGAATACGCAGCGATGCTATCAGGGGGATTCGGCGAAGTCAAGGGTTCAAAGGAGCGAATTATTCAGTCGTGCAGCTACATCAGTTCACTGATCTGGCCGGCGATATCCTTGACCTGCCTCGCCAGATCGGGCTGGCGCTCCGGCGGAAACCGGCTGATGGGAGCGGATATGCCGATGGAGGCAATCACCAGTCCGTCTTTATCGCGGATGGGCGCCGCAACGCAGCGCACGCCTTCCATGAACTCGGAGTTGTCCGTGGCATAGCCGCGGGCCTTAATCTCTTTGCATTCCCGGCTCAGGTCGGTCAGCTTATGAATGGTCTGCTTCGTGTAGGATTCCAGCGGCTTGCTGCCGAACAGCTGTTTCAGGGCCGGCTCGTCGAAATCCGCCAGCAGGGCTTTGCCGTGAGACGTGCAGTACAGCGGGACCAGTTCACCCGTCTGACCGGAAATGGAGATGACCTGACTGGAGGCGACGTGATCCACGAACAGCGCTTTGCGGCCCTCGCGCACGGCGAGGTGAGCGGTTTCATTGGTCGCGGTCGCGAGCGAACGCAGATGATCATGGGCGATGGTGGCCAGCATGCGGCTCCAGTCGTACTGCCGGGAGAGCCGCCAGACCGCGGAGCCGAGCACGTAGTCTTTCCCGGCCGCCGGATTGGCGAGGAAGCCGCGACGCTTCAGAGTATTGGCCAGGCGAAAGACGCTGCTGCGATCGATGCCGAGGACTCCGGTCAGAGCGCCGAGTGAGACCGGGGTTTCGGACTTCCCCACGGTCTCGAGAATCAGAAGGCCGCGGTCCAGGCTCTGGATGGAGGGAGTTTCCTTGGTAATTCGTTTGGCGGGGGGTACGGTTTCCGGCATTCTCCTCCGCAGTATTGCATATTGTGCAATCCTGACGAGAAGGCAAAAGGGCGTTCTCCCCCCGATACGGGAAAGAACGCCCCTTTAGTTTGATACTCCCGAAATCAGAAGAACAATTTCAAAGCCAGCTGAACATTTCGCGGATTGCTGGAAAATACGGCTTCCGGATTATTGAAAGTCGGGCTTCCCGGCGTCAGGAATGCCCGGTCGGCGGCACTGCTGTTGAGCACCACGGGATTGTCCGCCCGGCTGGTAAAGCCGGGAACGAACTGCGCGTGGTTCAGAACATTGAAGAACTGCGCCGAAAACTGCACGCGCCAGCGTTCCGTGATGGAAAAGTTCTTCAGCAGATTGACATCGATGTTGTTGATGGGCCGGCCGGAGAGCGTGTTGCGGCCGCCGTTGGCATAAGCGCCCGGACCCGCTTTGATGTACCGCGCGTTCGGATTCAGCGCAAGATACGCCACCGTGGCGCCAGCCGAATTCTGCAACGCTTTCACGTCCGAACCGGTGTTGGCCTGTCCGGCGGGATTGACGATGACACGGTCACCCGCGGAATCGCCGTTCAGATTGGAATCGACACCGCTCTGGACCGTCAGGAACTCCGGCGTTTCATAGGTATAGATGGGAGAGACAGTCCAGTTCCCCACCACGTTTTTCACGATCCAGCTGGATTGTTTGAACCAGGGCGCTTCGTAGTAGGCGGCCAGAGAAAAGCGCTGGCGCCGGTCGAGAGCGGAACTGGATCTCTCGGCCGAGAAATTCTGGAAATCCTGGGCGCGCCGGGGTGTCAGCGCGGTGGTATTGAAGTCGGCGGTGCTGTTATCGATATTGTGGCTCCAGGTATAAGCCCCCTGGAACTGCAGCCCGTGCGAGAAACGACGGTTGAGCTGCACAGCCAAACCATGATAGGTCGAGGTACCGATGGGGGCGTTCACAACCAGAGCGCCGTTGGTAAAGCCGGCGTTGAAATACTGCGGCAGGATGTTGTTGATGGTCCGCAACCCGGCGAGGTTCACCGGCAGCGAATCGAGTGTCGCCTGTGACGGGGCTGTCAGGTAGGTCGGCAGGGAGTTGGTCGGCGTCACCGGCGACTGGACGGTGAGGCGATCCTGCACGTCGAGGTGGATACCGCGGGTTCCCAGATAGCGGGCTTCGAACGTGTAATCGTTCGCGATGACGCGCTGGATACCGAAATTCCACTGAATGGAATAGGGCAGCTTCTGGTCGGGAATCCAGGACGCCGTATTGGCCCTTGCCTGCGCGGCCGTAAGGGCGCCGGTGGAAGCGGCGTTCGGTTTAATACCACCGTTCGCGAGGAAGTTGGGCTGGCCCAGTTGTGTCTTCGTGACATCGATGGTGGTGGAGAGTTGCGGCGGCAGATCGAGAATGCCGATGTTGTCGTAGATCACGTCATAAGCCAGCCCGAAACCGGCGCGGATGGAAGTTTTTCCGTCCGACCCGGGCGAATAGGCGAGACCGACTCGCGGCGCCCAGTTCGTGTTCTGCGCCTTCGGGACACCGAAAGTAAAGACGCCCGGCACGTTGGAAATCGCATTCAGGATCTGGGTGCGGTCGCCCTGCGGAACGGTTGTGCGCTCATAGCGCAGCCCAAGATTCATCGTCAGATTGGGCCGGATGCGCCAGTTGTCCTGAACGTATTCATAAGTCGCGATCTGATCGCCGTAATAGACGGGATTGCCGAGGCTTCGCTGAGCCTGGAAATCGGGCGTAATGTCCTGCAGGAAAGCGCCGAGAGAGTTGTAAATATAATCGCCGCGGGATCGCTGCGTGAAGGTGCCGGGCGAGATGTATTTCCGGCCGTCGAAACCGAACTGCAGGGTGTGCCGGCCTTTTACCCACGTCAGATTGTCGACCAGCTGATAGGTGTTCTGAACCGTAATCTGAGGGGCGTTATCGTCCGGACCGATATCGATTCCAAGATCGTTCAGCGTGATGTTCGGGAACGAATCGAGACCGGGCCAGCTGAAATTGCCGGCGGAGACGGGCTGATTCAGCCGGTTGTAGCCGAGCCGCAGTTCGTTCGTCATCGACGCCGAAAAATTGTGGTACTCGGCCAGGGAGGCCACATGATAGGTATTGTTATTGAACGTATAAAAAGCCGGAAGATTAGCGGCCACGTCGATCTGCGACAAACGGTTGTAAATGTAGCGGCCGCGCAACTGATCGCGGTCGGACCAGTTGTAATCCACCGTGGTTACCAGGTTCTGATTGTTCTGGTAATTCGGTGAAGCAAATCCGATGGAACCCACGGGGATGGAGCGGCCGAGCACCGTGAGCGTCTGCGCCGGATCGGCCGTGGCGGCGGCGGGCAGGTATTGTTTCAGAACGCCGAGATTGGTACTGCTCAGACCAGGGATTGCGGAAAGAGTGGCAAATCCGGCAGCCGTCGGAGCCGAGATTCCGGCCGGTGTGGCGGACTGGCCTACCGGGTTGTAATCGTACAGTCCGAAGAAGAACAGCTTATTGCGCAGAATGGGACCGCCCAAAGATCCGCCAAACCGGTTCGAATCGGAGCGCGGGTTCGACGGCTTGTCACCGTTCGCAATACTGGAGTTGGCGACCTGCTGATCGATGGCGTTCAGATTCCGGTTCTGCAGGTAGTTGTACAGAGTGCCATGAAAGGCGTTGGTGCCGCTTTTCAGAATCGCATTGAACTGCCCGCCGGACGAGTGCCCGTACTGCGCGCCTTCCTGATTCTGCAGGACGTTGAATTCAGCCACGGCGTCGTTCGGGATGGAGCGGATCAGAGAACCAGTGACCGATTTATTGTTGTTGTCAACGCCATCGATCATGAAATTGTTATTGCGCGGACGTTGTCCGCCGACCGAAGGACCTTCGCCGGCGCCGATGCCGCCGTTGCTGGCGACGCCCGCACTGAGGAGCGCCAGGTTCGCCACGCCCAGCCCGACACTGCTGACCGGTAAATCACGGCTTAGCTGTGTGTCGAAGGTGTTCTGGATCGTCGCCGTGGTTGTATCAATTACAACAGCAGCTTCCGATGAGACTTCAACGCTGGTCGTGAGCTGACCAACGGTAAGAGTCACATTCTGCGTGGATGTCTTATTCGCGTCGATGGTAATGTTCTGTACGGTAGCGTTCGTGAAACCGGTCGCCGAGACCAGCACGCTGTAATTACCGGCAAGAAGACTGTTGATACGATAATCGCCCGCGCCTGACGCCTGTGTTGCGGATACGACTCCCGTCGCCGTGTTTCTTGCTTCGATTTTCGCGTTGGGAACCGCGGCGCCGGTTGAGTCGGCAACATTTCCGACAAGAGTTCCGGTTGAGATCTGAGCGTAGGCTGAGACACTGATGAGTGCCATAGCCATAACCCGGAACCGGCCATATAAGAAGTTCATGGTTCCGGACGCTGCAAACCTCCCGCCAAAAGCTCATTCCGTTAAAGCACTCATTTCGGGTAACTTACAAAAGGCCGGACAAAGCAGGATCTGATTTTCCGAAAATACTCTATCGAAAATGAAATTCAACAGTAATGCTACTGGTAAGATCCGTTTGTTGTCCTGTGAGAGCATTGAGACATTGTGAGGCCGCCGGGACGGAATATCCTCTTGTTAGCCGTGATCTGGCTGGTCGCATTGTTTGCCGGATCGGTATCGCCCTTTCGCTCACCCCTGGCTCGTGCCGGCACCTTGAGCCATCTCGTCCTGCACGCCGCAGCATTTGGATTTCCGGCGTTCCTGCTCTCCCGCTTGTCGCACAACCGTACCGGAACAGCCATAACACTGGCCATCACATTTTCGCTGGCGACAGGCATT
Organism: uncultured Acidobacteriia bacterium; assembly: GCA_903851195.1. Taxonomy (GTDB): domain Bacteria; phylum Acidobacteriota; class Terriglobia; order Bryobacterales; family Bryobacteraceae; genus BOG-234. Next base: position 32,184 of record CAINNJ010000050.1, on the reverse strand, counting down.
GAAATCCTGCAGCGCGTTCTGTACAGCCCGTTGTTCGAATGGCCGGATCTCCTGGCCGATTTCGCGGGAATCGCGCTCGCGGGCGGGTTGCTGCTTCTGTCCGGCCGCCGGGCCGCGCGCTGAAACGTACACGAGCCTGATAATTTGGTCAGGAATATGAAAATCCGACTCGCGGCGTTGCTGCTCATGGCGTCCGCCCTCTACGCGCAGGGAAACCGGTGGTGGGCCTGGCCCGCGGATCCGGAGCCGCAAGCCGCCGAGCGCGGGCGGGTGGATTTCTCCCGGCATTGTGCCGAATGCCACGCCGCCAACGCGACCGGAACGAAGCAGGGTCCGAATCTGATCCGCAGCGCGCTGGTTAGACACGACCGCGACGGCTCCGCGATCGCGGCGGTCGTGCGCTCGGGCCGGAAGGGCATGCCACCGGTCGGGTTGAGTGACGACAGCATGAAGGACGTGATCGCCTGGGTGCAGTGGGCCGTGCAGAAGTATGATCGCGTGAGTCCCGGACCGCCACCCGACGATTACCCGGTGGAACGCCTTCTCACCGGCAACGCCGAAGCCGGGAAACAGTTCTTTCAGGGCGCCGGCAAGTGCGGCACCTGCCATTCCGCCACGGGCGATCTTGCCGGGATTGCCCGCAAATATCCGCCTGTATTTCTGCAGTCCAGATTCCTCATGCCCCGCGCCACCAAACCCAGAACCGTAACGGTGACGCTTTCGTCCGGCGAGCGGGTCTCGGGCGACCTGAAAACGCTGAACACCTACGATGTCGTGCTGCAGGATGCAGCAGGCAAAACCCACGCTTTCGTGGCCGACGAAGTGAAGGTCGAGGTGAACGATCCCCTTGCCGCGCACCGCGAACTGCTGCCGAAATATACCGACGCGGATGTGCACAACCTGTTCGCCTACCTTTGGACGTTGCAGTAAACCGAGCCCGAAAATGAAAACACCTGCGACTCTTCTCGCCGTGGTTCTCTGTTCACTGGCGGTCGCCCGCGTGAGCGCGCAGCCCGCCGGATCCTGGCCCGCCCTGAATGGCGATAATTCCGGCCGTCGCCACAGCCCTTTGGCACAGATCAACACCTCCAACGCCGCGAGCCTCGCGCCCGCGTGGCAGTTCAAACCGGCCGCGGGCGTGATTAAAGGAACGCCCGTGGTGGTGAACGGCATCCTGTACCTCACGGTGCCGGACCGCGTCTGGGCCGTGAATGCCCGCACCGGTCAGGAACTCTGGCGCTTCAACCGTCCGTCGCGCGGCGACCGGATCGCCAATCGCGGGGTGGCTTTCTATAAAGACAAGATCTACTTCGGCACACCCGACGCCTTTCTGATCTGCCTGCGGGCGGACACCGGCGCGAAGGTCTGGGAAACCGCGATGGCTGACGTGAACTTCGGCTATTACATGAGCACCCCGCCTCTGGTGGTGAAAGACAAGCTCATCGTGGGGATTTCCGGCGACGCGGGTGACGTTACCGGCTTTCTCAAAGCCGTGGATCCGGAAAGCGGCAAAGTGCTCTGGACGTGGACCAGCGTTCCCAAATGGGGTGAGCCTGGTTCCGAGACCTGGCCGAGCGAAGAAGCCCTGCTGCACGGCGGCGGCACCACCTGGGTGCAGGGCAGCTACGATCCGGATCTGAACCTCATCTATTGGGGCACGGGCAATCCTCACCCCGTGCTCGACGGACGCGGCCGCGCCGGCTCCAACCTCTACACCTGCTCCATCGTGGCGCTCAACGCGGACACCGGCAAGCTCGTCTGGTACTTCCAGCCTTCGCCGCACGACACAACGGATCGCGACGCCACCGAATCGGTTGTCCTGATCGACGGGGCGTTCCGCGGCCGTCCCAGGAAGATGGTTGCGCAGGCCAGCCGGAACGGCTACTTCTTTCTGCTGGACCGCGCCACCGGGGAGCATCTGCTGACACAGAGCTTCGGGCCGCAGAACTGGTCGCTGGGGCTGAATCCGCGCGGCGAACCGATCCCCGACCCGAAGAAGGATCCGCGTCCGGACGGCGCACTGTTTCAGGGATCCGGAACGAACTGGTGGGTGCCCGCATACAGCCCCTCCACGGGTCTGTTTTACGTGAACGCCAACGTCGGTGTCTGGAGCCTCACGTACCTGACGAACGGGGCGTTTCCCGGCGGACTGGAAGACCATCAGGGAGGGCGGGAATCCGCGCTCAGTCCCGGCGACCCCGCGCTGCTGGCCATCGACTACCAGACCGGCGAGGTGCGCTGGAAGGTGGGCTACGGGAATCCGGCAGGCATTCTGAGCACGGCCGGCGGGCTGCTCTTTACCTCGAACTCCGGCTATCTGGTGGCGCTGGATGCCGCGCGCGGCAAGACGCTCTGGAAGGTGAATGCAGGCGGACCCGCGACCAATGCGCCCATCACCTATGAGGCGGACGGACGGCAATTCGTCGTAATGGCCGTGCGCGATACGCTCTACAGCTTCGCGCTGCCCGAAGCGGCGAAGTAGTCCGACAGCGTTACTTTGCCGGAGCGGACTGCACGGGAACGGGATCGACCTTCATACCTTCCCGCGCCACGTCGCCGGGGTTCGCGATGATGGTGTCGCCGTCATTCAGGCCACGGATCACTTCGAGACGGTCGCCATAGTCCCGCCCCGGCTCGATCTTCTGCAGATGGACGGTCTTGTCCGCGCGAATCAGGGCGACCTGTGCCCCGTCGGCGCGAACGATCAGGGACTCGCTCGGCACCAGCAGGGGCGGCTCCGCCCGCACGCTGCTCAGTTCCACTTCCGCGTACATTCCGGGCATCAGTTCATTGGCCGCATTCGGCAGATGGACTTCCACGAGCAGGGTGCGGCTCGCCGGATCCAGCGAATTCGAAGTGCGCGCCACCGAGCCCGTGAACTGCCGGCCCGGCAGATTAGAAACCGTGATCAGCGCCGGCTGCCCGGGCCTGACGGAACCGGCATAGTTTTGGGGCACGTTCAGGTAGGTTCGCAAGGTGGACACCTGGGCGATGCGGAACAGAAGGGTGCTGCCCGCCGTCACCAGCGCGCCCGCATCCACGTTGCGAAGCGTCACCACGCCATCGAACGGCGCGCGAACCACCTGGTAACCCAGCATCTTTTCCAGCCGGGCCACGCTCGACTGCGCGGCCGCCAGATTGGCCCGCTGCACGGCAATCGCTTTCTCAAGCGACTGCACCATGGCGAGTTTCGACTGGAACTGCGCCTGCAACTGATCGTCTTCCTGGCGCGCCACCGCACCCTTCGCCACCAGGCGGGCGGAGCGTTCCGCGGTCAGCCTGGCCAGTTCCATGTCGGACTTGCCCTGCTGCGCGTTGGCCAGCGCCTGGTCGACTCCGGCCTGGGCCTGCTGCACCACCGCTTTGGCCTGCGCCAGTTGATCCGCCAGTTCCGGCGCTTCGATGTCGGCCACCGGCTGGCCCGCTCGCACGCGGTCGCCGATATCGACGAGACGGTGTTCGATGTAGCCATCGGCGCGCGCCAGAATGGGCGCTTCGGCGATGGGCTGGATATTGCCTGGCAGCACCAGACCACTCTTCCGGCTGGAGCGCGCCACCTGCACGGTCTCCACGCGCGGTAAGGCAAGCTCCTGCTCTTTCGCTTCCGCCGCGATCACCACGCGCCTTTGCTGCAGCGGGATGTAGCCCGCGAAGAACGCGACCACAATCAACACCGTGGCGAACAGGAAGATCGCCCAGAGCGTCAGGGCGGAGGGGTTCCAGAACTTTGCCACAGGTTCCGGGTGCGCGGGCTTCCCGGTCAATGGCGGCTCGCGGTCAATATCCTGCATAATCGGCCTCGTTCTCGCGCTCGGTCAACTGCCTTTGGTGATCCACAGGAGGTCTCGTACGCAGATAACTGTAAATAATCGGCACCACGAAAAGGGTGGTGACGGTGGCGAACATCAGGCCGCCGATCACGGCGCGACCGAGTGGCGCATTCTGTTCGCCGCCTTCACCCAGACCCAGCGCCATCGGCAGCATACCCAGAATCATCGCGATTGCGGTCATGAGCACCGGGCGCATCCGCGCGTAGCCGGCCGCCAGCATCGCTTCCCGCGCGGAGGGGATCACGGCCAGGCCTTCGCCCGTGCGTTCGTCGTTCGCGAAAGTCACCATCAGAATACTGTTCGCCGTGGCCACGCCGATGCACATAATCGAACCCATCAGGGACGGCACGCTCAGCGTCGTGCGGGTCAGAAAGAGCATCCACAGAATGCCCGCCATCGCGCCCGGCAGAGCGGTCAGGATGATGAACGGATCCAGCCAGGACTGGAAGTTCACCGTGATCAGCAGGTAGACCAGCACGACGGCGAAAATCATTCCCAGCGTCAGCCGGAAGAAGGACGACTGCATCGTTTCCACCTGCCCGCGCAGGTTGAACGTGGTGCCGCGTGGCAGGTGCGGCTCTTCTTCCGCCATGATTCTGCGGACCTCCGCGCCCACCCCGCCCAGATCGCGACGGTCCAGATTGGCATACACGTCGAAGACCGGCCAGACGTTGTAATGGTTCACGATCACCGGCGTGTAACCACGCTTTACGCTTACCAGATTGGAGAGCAACTGCGTGCTGCCGCCCATCGCGCCCGGGTTTCCGTATGCCTGCGAACTGCCGCCGGGCGCCGCGGAGACGGATGCCGCGCCGGCCGCCGCCGCGCCTTCGGGGGACGCCGCTGTACTGCTTGTCACCGTGTTCGTCGCGACGGAGATCGGCGTACGCAGCAGCGCGTCCAGCGAGTCAAGCCGGTATTGCGGGGTTTGGACGCCGATGTTGTAGTTCACGCCGTTGTTCCAGTTCATCCAGAAGTTCGGCGCCACCGTGGCGCTGCCGCTCAGGGAGATCAGCATGTTGCTGGTGACGTCGCGCTGCGTGAGTCCCAGTTGGGACGCTTTGCCGCGGTCCACGTTCAGCCGCACCTCCGGCTGCGCGACCACCTGATGAACGTGCACATCCGCCGCGCCCGGCACGTGACTGATCTTCTCCGCCAGGCGCACGGCGACCTTATAGTTCGCCTCGGCGTTGCGCCCCACCACCTGCAGATCGATGGGCGCGGGCAGCCCGAAGTTGACAATCTGACTGGTGATGTCGGCCGGCTGGAAGAAGAAGCTCATATCCGGAAAACGCTGCCGGAGCCGCTTGCGCAGCTGCACTTCGTAGTCCCGCGTGGGCCCGTGTTTCTCCCGGTTCAGCGAGATCAGAATCTCCCCGTCGGCGGACGAGATGGTGGGGTTGTCGCCCTGCGCGATCACCGGCCAGCTGTTGGGAATGCCGATGTTGTCGAGCAGCATATCGAGTTCACGCGGGGGCACCACGGCGCGAACCTCGTTCTCGATCAGGGCGAAGCGCGCTTCGGTCTCCTCGATTCGCATGCCGGAGGGACCGCGCGCGTGCAGCCGCATCTGTCCGGCATCCACAGCCGGGAAGAAGTCCTGCCCGATCAGCGCGGCCAGCCCTAGCGAGGCGACTGAGAACGCCATGAACGCCGTCAGCACGCGCCCGCGATGGTTGAGAGACCAGTTCAGCAGTCCGAGATACCGGTAGCGCAGTTTCTCAAAGAGCGTGTTGAAGAGGTGATGGACACGCCACAGGAGGCCCCGTCCCCGCGCCGGTTCGCCCGAAGGGCCGTGACGATAAAGCTCCATTTCGGAGCCCAGCAGATACGCCATCATGGTCGGAACCAGGGTGCGCGACAGGAGATACGAAGCCATCAGCGCGAACACGACCGCCAGCGCCAGCGGGGTGAACAGATAACTAGCCGTCCCGGTGAGCAGCAGCACGGGAACGAAGACGATGCAAATCGAGAGCGTGGCGACGAAAGTGGGCACCGCGATCTGGGACGCGCCATCCAGCACGGCGCGGATCAACGGCTTGCGCATGGCGATGTTCCGGTGGGTATTTTCGATCTCGACGGTCGCGTCGTCCACCAGAATGCCCACGGCCAGCGCGAGGCCTCCCAGCGTCATCACGTTGATGGTCATGCCGAGCAGGCTCATCACGAACAGTGACGTGAGAATCGAGAGCGGAATGGAGATACAGACGATCAGGGTGCTGCGCCAGCTGCCCAGAAACAGCAGGATCATCAGACCGGTGAGCGCGGCGGCGATCAGAGCTTCCCGGACCACGCCCTCGATGGAGGCGCGCACGAACACCGACTGATCGGCAAGTGCCGTGACCTTCAACTCCGGCGGCACGTTGGCGAGGATTCTCGGCAGCGCGGCTTTCACGGCGTTGACGATCGACAGCGTGGACGCCTTGCCGCTGCGCGTGATGGTGATCAGCACGCCGCGCGAACCGTTGGTGCGGACGATATTGGTCTGCACGGAAAAGCCGTCCCGCACCTGGGCGACGTCTTTCATGAACACGGTGGCGCCGTTGACCGTCTTGATGGGCAGATTGTTCAGATCCTCCAGCGCGACGGGACTGGAGTTCACGCGCACCTGATACTCCGTCTTCGCGAGTTTGGCGGTTCCGGCGGGGAGAATCAGGTTCTGCAGATTGAGGGCGTTCGAGACATCCACGGGCGACAACTGGCGGGCGTAAAGCTCATCCGGATTCAGATCCACCATGACGGCGCGCTGCTTCCCGCCCAGCGGATAGGAGACCGAAGCGCCCTGCACGGTGCCGAGGGGCGTGCGGATAAAGTTGTTGCCAAGATCGAAAATCTCCTGCTCCCGCAGAGTCTTGCTGGAAAGACCAAGCTGCAGGATGGGAACGCTCGCCGCGTCGTACTTCAGAATATTCGCGGGAAACATGCCCGGCGGCATCTGGCGAAGCGACGTTTGCATGGTGGCGGTAACCTGCGCCACGGCCATATCGATTTTGACGTTCGGATGAAAGTAGATCCGGATGACCGCGTAGCCGTTGTACGCCTGGGATTCAATGTGCTCGATGTCGTTGACGTTCGAAGTGACGCTGCGTTCGAAGTTGGTGACGACGCGCTTTTCCATCTCCTCCGGCGAGAGACCCGTGTAGACCCAGAGCACGCTGACAATCGGGATGTCGATATACGGGAAGATATCGACCGGCATTGTGGTGATCGCCGCACCCCCCAGGATGGCCATCAGAACAGCCATCACGACAAAGGTGTAAGGGCGGCCGAGTGCCAGCCGGACAATCCACATGGTTTGGAAAAAGTATACCGGACGCCGTACGCACGCCGTCCGGATCGGGGCTATTTTGAGAAAAGAGGAAGCGAGGTCGGCGGCGAGGGCAGACCGTCCACGGTGTGGTCTTCCATTAACTCCACGCGCGTGCCGTCCGGATCGTAAAGATTCGCCTGGCGCTTGTGATTCCGGCCGGTTTTTACCTCGATCGGCCTCGTGTAATCCTTCCGGGCCGGCTTCGCGTTGAGCTTCGCGATGGCGGCATCCATATCCGGCACCTCCAGCGCCAGATGGTAGCCGGTTCCGCGCTGCTCGACGGGCGGCATGGGACCCAGCATGAACTCGACGTACTCCGTGCCTTCCGGCACCATCAAATTGGCGTAGCTCGCCGCCTTGCCGTCGGCCGTGCCGCGCCAGAACTCCCGAAAGCCGAGCGTCTCCTTGTAAAAGGTCGCGGTCTCCGGTTTCGTGACGTAGAAGCCGACATGCAGCAGTCGCCTGGAAATGCGCTCCTCCGACATGTCTTTGCCCACGTTCTTCATGGTGGAACCGTCCGGCTCATACTGGGTGACGTCGATATGGTTCCCGTCCGGGTCATTCACCATATAGCCCAGGTTGCCGATTCGCCCGTGCTGCAGCGGACCCGCCGGTGCCTTCACGCCTTTCGAAAGCAGATACTTCCGGAGTCCGTCGGCATTGTCGGTTTCAACGGACAGGTGCATGAAGCGCGGGTCGGTCTTGCTGTTCTCCGGCGAAAGCTCCACGTACTGACGGTCGTTGATCTTGATGAAGGTCATCCACAGTTTGCCGTCCTGCATGATGGAGAACGGCTCGCTGAAGCCCAGCAAATCCTTGTAGAAGTGCCGCGAAGCTTCGATGTCGTGGACGTGCAGGGCAACATGCGGCACACCCACGATGCGGGGACGCGGATTTTCCTGCGCGGCGGACACCGCGCAAAGCAAAAGGAGGCTCGGAACCAGGGTTCGGAATAGCATGACTTCCTTCCTGCACACGGCTGCGTCCACACGGCTACGTCGGCGTGTGCGTTCCAGCAGTCTACCAGACCCGGTCCCGCTCTTACAGGCTGGCTTCCTGCACCGATTTTGCGATGCCCAGACGCCGCAGAACGCTGATGGTCAACCACGTCACGTCGAGTTCATACCAGGCGAGGCCATGCCGGGCCGAGGTCGGATGTGCATGGTGATTGTTATGCCAGCCTTCTCCGAAGGTGACCAGCGCTACCCAGGTGTTGTTGCGGGAATCGTCGCGGGTCGCAAAGCGGCGACTGCCCCAAAAATGCGTAAGAGAATTGACCATCCAGGTCGCGTGGTACCCGAGCGTCACGCGGACGAAAAGGCCCCAGAGCAGGTAAGGTACGCCGCCCGCAACCAACAGCAGCAGGCTGATGACCGCCAGCGGGAGCCAGTGGTATTTCGAAAGCGCCCGATGAAACGGGTCTTTCATCAAATCCGGCGCATACCGGCCGCAGTCTTCCAGATTGGCATTGCTCGCATCTCCGACCAGCATCCAGATCAGGTGCGACCACCATTTGCCGTCGCGGGGCGAGTGCGGGTCGCCTTCTTTGTCGGAAAACTGGTGGTGGATCCGATGCGTCGCCACCCACGGGATCGGCCCCCCTTCGAGCGCCAGCGTGCCGCAGACCGCAAGAAAGTATTCGATCGGTTTTGGCACCCGGTACGAGCGATGCGTGAGCAGGCGGTGGTAGCCCATGCCGATTCCGAGGCTGAGCGAAACCCAGTAGAGTCCGGCCGCGGTGAGGAATGCGCCCCAACTGAAGAAGAACAGAGCGGCGACCGCCCCGGCATGGAACAAAGAGAAAACGATGATGCTGGTCCAGTTCAGGCCATCTCGCTGGACGATCGGCACGGTTTGAGAGTTCATCGGGTGGTATCGACGGGGCGCAGGCCCGGTCGTTCTTCTACAACCGTAGCAACTTTGCCGGCTGACAATTGTATGGCTTCTGTAACAACGTCCGGATGCAGCCTCAAATCCACCGATGCTTTGCCATATACTTCCCGCATGCACCGCGCCTGCGTCTTCGTCCTGATTCTGTTTCCGTTTCTTACATCTGCCCGCGCGGAAACGCCGGAACAGTTATTCACCCGAAGCTGCGCGGGCTGTCACGGCGAAGGCGCGACGGGAACGGATCGCGGCCCATCCTTCATCAACAGCCGTTCGCTGCGCCGCCGCTCGGAAGAGCAGATTCACGATCTGATCCGGAACGGCACCCCGGGCGGCATGCCCGCTTTTCCGCTCCCCGAAACCGATCTGCGGCCGCTGTCGCGTTTCGTTCGCGCCTTCAATGCCTCCGCGTTCGACATGCAGCCGGCCGGCGATTCCGCGGCGGGCGAGAGCTTTTTCTTCGGCGAAGGGCAGTGCGCCACCTGCCACATGGTCCGGGGACGAGGCGCGACGAACGGACCCGATCTGTCGGCTATCGGGCGGGAACTGACTTTGCGCGATATCGAGCAGACTCTCGCGGACCCGACATCCCGCCTGGGCGCCCACTCCGGCGCCTCCTGTCCGGGTTGGGCGTTCTGCCCCGAGGAGCCCTGGACGGTGGTCACTGTAAAGATGCGGGACGGTCTCGCGATGCGCGGCTTCGCTCGTTCCCAGGGCAAGCACGATCTGCAGTTACAGACGGCCGACGGCCGGATGCATCCGCTCACCGATGCCGAATACGTTCAGATCACCCGCGAAAAAACCTCCGCCATGCCGCCACTGCGCGCTTCGGAGAGCGAGCGCCGCAACCTTCTTACTTATCTGGGAAGTCTCGGCGGCGTCCCGGTCGGCGCGTTGAAGACGGAAGCGGAACCGGTGGCCGCCACGGCCATCGCGGCTGTCCTGCATCCCGCCCCGACCGAGTGGCCGACTTACAACGGCAAACCGGACGGCAACCGGCACAGCGCGCTCGATCAGATCACGGCGGAGAACGCCGGCAAACTGCAACTGCAGTGGTCCTGGTCGAATGCGTATCAGGGCCTCGAAACCACGCCCCTGGTGAGCGAGGGCATCCTCTTTGTAACGGCGCCGAACGAAGTCTGCGCGCTCGACGCCCGCGGCGGCCGGCAGATCTGGTGTTACTCGCGTCCGCGCAATGCGGCGGGCAGTATCGCCGGCGACGCCGCCAAGGGCGCCAACCGGGGCGCGGCGCTGCTGGGCGATCGCGTCTTCTTCGCCACGGACGACGCTCATCTGCTCTGCCTGAACCGGATCACCGGCAGTCTGATGTGGGATGTGGACGTCCGCGAAGGGCCGGGCGCCATGGGCTCCACCGGCTCGCCGCTGGTGGTGGGCGATCTGGTCATCACCGGCATCGCGGGCGGCGACGCGCCGTTGCGCGGCTACATCACGGCCTACAAAGCGACTACCGGACAGCAGGTCTGGCGATTCTTCACCGTCCCGAAGCGCAACGAGCCGGGTTCGGAAAGCTGGGCGAAGGCCGGCCAGGCCGACGCGATCGAAATCGGCGGAGGCGCCACCTGGACCGCCGGATCTTACGATCCCGACAGCGGCATCCTGTACTGGCCGACAGGCAACCCTTACCCGGACACCGACGGGGACGAGCGCGCCGGGGACAACCTTTACACAGACTGCGTGGTGGCTCTCGACGCCAAAACCGGCAAGCTCCGCTGGCACTACCAGTTCACGCCACACGACCTGCACGACTGGGACGCGACGGAACCTCTGGTTCTGGTGGACACCCGTTTTCAGGGCCGCATGCGAAAACTGCTGCTGCATGCCGACCGCAACGGCTTCTTTTACGTGCTGGACCGAATCACCGGCGAACTGCTCCTGGGCAAGCCGTTCGTCCGTAAACTGACCTGGGCGAGCGGGATCGGCGCGGATGGCCGCCCGCAACTGCTGGAGGGAAATCGGCCGTCGAAGTCCGGGACGAAGACCTGCCCGGCAGTGCGCGGCGCGACAAACTGGTATTCAACGGCCTTCAATCCGGCCACCCGCCTGTTCTACGTAATGGCCGTGGAGGACTGCAGCATATACCAGCAAACGAAGGCAGGCGGTTTCGAGCCGTACCGGGCGCCTTCCGACCCGGCCGAAAAGTTTCTGCGCGCCATCGATATCGAAACCGGAAAGATCGTCTGGGAGGCGGGACAGGTGGGCGCTCCGGAGTCGAATTATTCCGGTGTCCTGTCAACAGCGGGCGGGGTGGTGTTTTACGGGGAAACGGGCGGCAGTTTCGCGGCGGTGGACGCAAAGGACGGCCGCACGTTATGGAATTTCAACACGGGCCAGCAGTGGAAGGCATCCCCCATTACCTATATGACCGGCGGGAAGCAGTACGTCGCCATCGCGGCGGGCGGGAACATCCTCGCATTCGCTCTGGTGCAGTGAATGCGATCTAATGCTTTCATGCGCGCACTGCTCGTGTTTTTCCTTGTTTGCGCGGCCGCTCTGGCCGCCCCGCCGCCTCTCTATGAGAGCGAACTGATTTTCCCGCTCGAAAAGTGGCACAATCATTCCTCTTCCATTGTGGAATTGCCCAACGGAGACTTCCTGGTCTGCTGGTTTCACGGCTCGGGCGAGCGCACCGCGGACGATGTTCTGATTCAGGCGGCGCGCTGGAACAAGCGGACCGGCAAGTGGGGCGCGCCGTTCACCCTCGCCGATACACCGGGATTTCCGGATACCAATCCCACCATGTTTATCGATTCGAAGCAGAGATTGTTTCTGCTTTGGCCGGTAATTGTCGCGCACCAGTGGGAGAGCGCGCTGATGAAATACCGGATTTCGACCGATTATCAGCAGGAATCCGGACCTCCGAAATGGGAGCACCAGGACAATATCATTCTGATTCCCAAAAACATCGCCGAAAAGACACGCCAGGTTCTCGGAAAAGACGCCGAGGGAGAGGGAAAGCTCGCCGGGACGGCGAAAAAGCTGATCGAACGCGCCGACGACATGTACTTTTCGCGCATGGGCTGGTTTACCCGGACCCATCCGCAGGAACTGCCCTCCGGCCGGATTCTCGCCCCGATGTATTCGGACGGCTACTCGTTCGGAATCATGGCGTTCAGCGACGACGGCGGCTACAACTGGACCGCGAGCGAGCCGATCGTCGGATACGGCGGCATCCAGCCCTCCGTGGTGCGCAAAAAGGACGGCACGCTGGTGGCTTACCTGCGCGATAACGGTCCCCCGCCGAAGCGCGCGCAGATCAGCTATTCCAAAGACGATGGCGTCTCCTGGACGGGCGCAAAAGACACGGACATTCTGAATCCGGGCACCAGTCTGGAGGTGATTGCGCTGCGGAATGGCGACTGGATTCTGGTCCACAACGACCTGGAACAGGGGCGCTGGTCGCTGGTGGCCGCGATTTCCGACGATGAAGGCCTGACCTGGAAGTGGCGCCGGCACCTGGACGGCATGCCAGGCCCGAAAGTGCCCTACGAGTATCACTACCCGTCCGTTCTTCAAAGTAAAGACGGCTCCATCCACGTGACTTACAGTTACTTTTCACCGGAGGGCAAAGCAATCAGGCACGCGCGTTTTTCCGAAGACTGGATCAGGGCCGGAGACCCGGTGAAGCCCTGAAAGAAAGTCTCCGTACGACCGCCGCGCTAAAGTTAGGATAAGGGAGTAACCAACGTGATTCCCGGCAATCCGGTGTCGGCAGGCGAAGCCCCGAAGTCACTGGCGGAAGTCCATGAGACGGTGCGGACGGACCACGTCTCCTATTGGCGGAAGATGCTGGCGTTTGCAGGCCCCGCGTATCTGGTCAGCGTCGGGTACATGGACCCGGGCAACTGGGCCACGGATCTGGATGGCGGAGCGCACTTCGGCTACCAGTTGCTCTGGGTGCTGGTCATGTCGAACGCCATGGCCGTCCTGCTGCAGTCGCTGGCTTCGAAGCTGGGCATCGTCACCGGCCGAGATCTGGCCCAGGCGTGCCGCGAGACCTATCCTCGCAGGGTGAATGTCGCACTCTGGTTCCTGTGCGAGATCGCCATTGTCGCCTGCGATCTGGCCGAAGTGCTGGGCGCGGCCATCGCGCTGAACCTGCTGTTCCACATTCCACTGCTGGCGGCGGTCCTGATCACCGCGCTCGATACGCTGCTCGTGCTGGCGCTGCAGAAACTGGGGATTCGCTATTTGGAAGCGTTCGTACTGGGGCTGATCGTGGTGATCGCGATGTGCTTCTGCGCCGAGATCTTCATGGCGAAACCGGATGCCGTGGGGGTGCTGGCCGGCCTGATTCCCCGCATTGACGGGCGGAGCCTCTACACGGCCGTGGCGATGCTGGGCGCGACGGTGATGCCCCACAATCTCTACCTGCATTCCGCTCTGGTGCAGACCCGGCGCATCGGACGGAGCGTGGCGGAAAAGCGCACCGCCGTGCGCTGGAACGTGGTGGATTGCGTGGTGGCTCTGAACGGCGCCATGTTCATCAACGGCGCAATTCTGATCCTGGCGGCGGCGACGTTTTTTCGCGCGCACCAGGACGTCACGGAAATTCAGCAGGCGTATCTGCTGCTCGCCCCGCTGCTGGGAACGGTCATGGCTGCGAAGCTTTTCGGCATCGCGCTGTTCTGCTCCGGCCAGTCTTCCACCCTGACCGGAACCATGGCGGGCCAGATCGTGATGGAAGGGTTCCTTAACATCCGCGTGCAGCCATGGCTCCGCCGCCTGGTGACGCGTTCGCTGGCGATCGTGCCGGCCATTGTGGTGATCTGGCTGATGGGAAACCAGGGGACTTTCCGGCTGCTGATTCTAAGCCAGGTCGTCCTGAATCTGCAGCTTCCCTTCGCGATTATTCCGCTGCTGCACTTCACGAATGACCCGCAGCGGATGGGAGTTTTCGCGAATGGCCGGAAGTTGCGGCTGGGCGGCTGGATCACCGCCGTGATCGTGGTGGGCCTGAATCTCTGGCTTGCAGGGCAGACCATGGCCGGTTGGGCCCAGGCGTCGGGCCGTTTTGCACCATTGGTCTGGGGATTCTCGCTGCTGGTAAGCGGAGGCATGTTCGGTTTGCTGGGGTGGATTACCCTGCAGCCCTACCGCCGGCCGTCTACTTCGGCGATTACGCTGGGGCTGGAAAGTATTTCGGCGGAGTTGATTGCCGCTCCGCACTATCGGCGCATTCTGGTGACGCTGGACCACTCCACCCTGGATCGTCTCGCGCTGGGCCACGCCGCCGGTCTGGCCGCGCAGCACGGCGCCCGGCTCTACCTGCTGCACGTGGAAGAGGGCGTGACAAGTCAGGTTTACGGGCCCGAGGCTTCCACCGCGGAGGTCGAAGCCGGCCGCGAGTATCTGGACAGCCTGGTGGCTTCACTCAGCGAGATGGATCTTGAGGTCGAAACCGCCATTCTGCACAGTTCCCGTCCCCGAAAAGAGATTGTGAAGTACGCGCTGGAGATCCGGCCGGATCTGGTGGTGATGGGGGCCCATGGCCACGGCGGGCTGAAGGATCTGATTTTCGGCAACACCATCAACCCCGTGCGGCACCGGCTCAATATTCCGATTCTGGTGGTGCGCAGCCCGGAGCCGGAAATCCGAAACTGAGACACACTGTCCCAAAAGCGTGTCCTTCCGGGACGTAGGCTGGCGGGATTGCCGGTTTAACCCGTTTCGATTCAGCGACAGCCCGCGGCAGGGCAATTGCACTTTGCCGTGGTGAGTCCTATGTCCCGACCGGCGTCTCTCGCCATCACGCTTTTGGTCACCTTGTGCGGAACCGCGCCCGGGGCGACGCTGCAGCAACTGTCGATGGACGAGATGTCGAAGCAGGCCACTTCGATTGTGCGCGCGAGCGTATCCGGCTCGTACACCACGGTGCTGAATTCCACGATCTATACGCATTACAGGCTGCAGGTCAGCGAGACGTGGAAGGGCATCGCGCCGGCGGAACTGATGCTGCCGGGCGGCGTGGCGAACGGCGCCAGGCAGTCTTTCCCGGGAGTGCCGGACCTTACCTCGGGTTCCGAATACGTTCTCTTTCTCTGGAAATCGTCGTCGACCGGGATCACGCATGTGCTGGGCCTGACGCAGGGTTTGTACAACGTGAGCCTGCAGGCGGACGGATCCGCGCTGGCGTGGCGTCCGAAGATCGGCGAAATGATGCTCGACGCGAACGGCAGGAAGGTAGCCGATCAGCCGGTCAGCATGAAGCTTTCGGATCTGAAGGGCCGTGTGCGGCAGATTTCCGGCAATATCGGGTTGACGAAATGAAGCGAACATTCCTGCTCGGCCCGGTAATTGCAGTCGTTTCGTTCAGTTCGGTCCCGGCGTTCGCGTACTACCATTTCGTCCACTATCTCAACGGCGTGAACGCGCCGGAAAAATTCGATCTGGCGGCCTTACCGAACAAAACGGTGACCTTCTTCGTTTCCGAAAACGGCCCGTCTGCCTACAGCGCCACGGACACCTTCAATTCGGTTATCAGCCAGTTGCGTCAGGCAACGGTGGCCTGGAATGCCGTGAGCACCTCCGATTTGCGCGTTGCCTTCGGCGGCCTGGAAAACATCGCAACGGCGCAAAATACGCCGGGCGGCGACATCGTGTTCGAGGATTTGCCCCCTGGGCTCCTCGGCTATGGCGGTCCCACGTCGCTCGCCGCTGCCGTCACAACGCCGGGCGTAAACCCGTTTGTGCCGGTCCGGCGATCCACCGTGCATTTGAACCGGAACCTCACGCTGCAGCCCGGTCCCAGTTACAACGAGACGTTTTTCATGACGGCCGTGCATGAAATGGGGCATGCGCTGGGGTTGCAGCACACCTTTACGTCTTCCACCATGTCGCAGGCCACCACGCGGGCGACCACGCTGAGCCATCCGATTGACGTGGACGATGCGGCCGGCATCTCGGTCCTGTATCCAAATGCAGCTTTCGCGAAACTTGGTTCCATTACAGGGCGAATCACCAGTGGCGGCAGCGGCGCGCATCTCACTTCCGTGGTTGCCATCCGGTCAGGTGGTTCGGCCGTCAGTGCCTTCACCAATCAGGACGGTACCTATCGGATCGACGGTGTCCCGCCGGGTCAGTATTTCGTTTATGCGCACCCGCTTCCCCCCGACGCCGATGTGCGGGGGCCGTGGAATGCCGCCGGAGTTGCCGTTGCGGCTTCCGGCGCGACGAATGCTCTGTTCTACCCGGGAACGACGGACCTGACCCAGGCTTTGCCACTATCCGTGCAGAGCGGGAAGAGCACCGACGGAATCAACATATCCCTGTCCGGCAGACCCTTTGTTTCGATTTATGACGCCGGTGTCTACGGTTATTTCAATAACGGCACGTCGGCACCGGTGAAGCCGGCTTACGTGAATTTTCTGGCAGGCGACACAACGGTGGTTGCCTCCGGCGCGGGACTCGGTTCCAACGGCCAGGCGCCGGGACTGGCTGTACAGTTCCTGGGTGGCTCGGCGCGGATTCGGACCGGAGGCGTCCGGCCCTACGTGGCGAACGGTTATACTTACATCGCTCTCGATCTGGGATTCAATCTGGGCGCTTCGAGCGGCCCGCAACATCTGATTTTCACGACGCCGGACTTCCTGCACGTATTGCCGGCCGGAATCATTACCACGCAGAAATTCCCTCCCACGGTTTCCGGCGCGAACCCGAACGGAGATGGCACGGCAACGGTCACAGGCACGAACTGGACGACCGACAGCCTCATTTATTTCGATGGCCTTCCTGCCTCGGTGGTATCGCTCGACCCGGACAAGGGTGTGGCTGTCGTCACGCCGCCCACCGGAGCCAGCGGCCAAAACGCCGTGATCACGATTTACAACACGGACGGCCAGAACTCGCAACTGGTGCAGGGCGCCTCGCCGGTTACGTATGCTTATGGCAGTTCCGCCGCTCCTTCCATCACCTCCGTCTTTCCGGCCTCACTGCCCGCCGGTTCCGAAGCGGCCGTGGACATTACGACTACCGGACTTTCCATGTCGGCCGGGCAGGTAGCGGCGGGCTTCGGTACCAGCGATGTGGTGGTTCGACAGATTTTCGTGCTGGGACCTAACCATTTACAGGTGAACGTCTCGGTATCTCCGAATGCGGCTCTTTCCAACACAGATGTGAGCGTGATATCGGGTTTCCAGATCGCGTCTGCCGGAGCGAGCTTCCAGATTACGCCGGCGGTCGCCGGGCAGCCGGCTCCGGTGCCGATCCTGACGAATGCTTTGCCGGGGTTGAACGGCTCTTACGCCGGAGCGACGGTGAGCTTATATGGCACGAATCTGACAGCGCGGAACGGGAATCCGACGCTGTTGATCGGCGGCCAGGCGGCGACGGTTCTGTTCGCCTCCGCCACCCAGATCAACCTGCAGATTCCGGCCGGCCTGACGCCGGGACCCGCGACGCTGAACCTGAACAACGGCGCTGTGAACGCCTTCCCGCTGCTGGTCAGTATCGACCCGCAACCCGCGACCGTTACGGACCTGCAGAATGTGGCGGGAGTGGGGTTCGACAGTGCGCATCCGGCTCATCCGGGGGACCTGATCACGATAAACCTCAGCAATCTGGCTCCCGCCGGATCTTTCATCTCCGGCAATCGAGTACAGGTCAGCGTCGGGGGTGTGATGCATACCCTGCTGAAGGATCCGCTGGCGCTGGCGGGCGGAATTTATCAGATCAGTCTGCTGCTGAACACAACCGATCCGGTGGGTCAGTCTGAGACGGTGATTGTCTACCTCGACGGTCACAGCAGTTACCCGGCTTTGCTCCCGGTGGCGCGGGCAGACGGCTCGTTTACCCCGTTGGACGTAACCGGCGCGCAGTAAGTCCGCCGGCCCGGCCTAACTCGCTCCCCGGCCCGACAGGACTTCCGGTATCGTGAGGAGCATGATCCGGGCGTCCAGGCCAAGCGACCAGTTGTCGATGTATTCGAGATCCAGCCGCATCCAGGTTTCGAAATCGACACGGTCCCGGCCCTGCACGGCCCAGAGACAGGTCAGTCCCGGACGCATGCGCAGGCGGCGGCGCTGCCATCGCTGATACTGCGCGACTTCGCTGGGGATGGCGGGGCGGGGACCGACCAGCGACATGTCGCCCTGCAGGACGTTCAGCAACTGCGGCAGTTCATCGAGGGAGAATTTCCGCAGCCACTTGCCAACCGGCGTCAGGCGGGGGTCGTTGGGGATCTTCGTCGCGATGTCGCGGCTGGTCAGGTGCGCCACCTCGTGAAAACGCTGTTCGGCGCCAGTGACCATGGAGCGGAATTTGTAGAACGTAAAGGTGCGTCCGTTCAGGCCGCAGCGATTCTGCCGGAAGATCACGGGTCCCGGAGAGGTGAGTTTCACCAGCAAGGCCACGGTGAGCAGAAGCGGGCTCAGCACGATGATCGCGGCGAGCGCGACCGTGATATCGATGAGGCGCTTGGCAAAGAGCAGCACTTCGTCGTCCGGCGCGGCATTAAAGGTGAGCAGCGGCGTATTACCGAGTCGTTCGAGCGCGAGCTCGCTGTTGATGTGAGGGAAAAAGTCCACCGCAAGCCGGCTGCAGACGCCCTCTTCGTCACACCACAGGAAGACTTCTTCCAGAGCCGGAAGACGGTCTGAATCCACCGCAAAGAGAACCTCGTCGATCGCCTGGCGGGCGAGCAGACGGCGCAGTTCGCCGACGGGGAAGATCGGATACGGTCTGCCGAGCCGGACGGTGGGGCCGGGCGCGCGGTCTTCTTCGCCCGGCCCGGGTGGCGCGAGGAACCCGAGAATCCGCAGACCTTCCTGATCGAACTCTTCGAGGTTGCGGGCAAGGCGTCGGGCTCGTTCACCCAGCCCGACGATGAGAACGCAGCGTTCGACGGCGAAACGCCGGCGGAGCGAGGGCATCAGGTGGCGGGCGACCATGCGGAAGGCGGCAAGGAGGGTCCAGCTCAGAACGAGGAAGGCGCCGAGAAAAGGGCGGCTGATACTGATTTCGAGGTGGAGAACGAAGGCGATGAAGGCGGCCATGGCGAGCGCACTGTAGCCGACCTGGCGGAAGGAGTCGCTGAGGATGATCCGGATACGGCCGGCGTCGATCTTTCCATGGACGTTGAGCCAGTAGCCAGTTGCGACCCAGGCGATGGAGCAGAAGCAGAGCAGGAGAGTCTTGACGTCGGGAAGAAGAAAGAATTCGTTCCTGAGGTGGAGAGACTGGCGGAAGCGGTAGGCGAATTCGAAAGCGGCGGCGGTCAGGAGGGCGTCCGCTAAGCCAAACAGAATCTTCGTTTTACGCTGTCGACTCTGGAACATCTTCCTGAATGCAGCGTAACACGGAGAAACCAGGTTCACCAGAACGGACAAAGCAGTGCTAAACTGGAGTTTCCCTCGCGGGCGCGTAGCTCAACTGGCAGAGCAACTGACTCTTAATCAGTAGGTTGTAGGTTCGATTCCTACCGCGCTCACCACTCATTCCAAAGGACTTCCTGCCAGAGTCCCCTCCCCGGAAACCTCCTTTGTCAGCAATTTTGTCAGCAGACCGTTTGTTTTTCTGATTCGACATTTCGCGGTTTCCTCCTTCTTGTCAGCAGGCTTGTCAGCAAAACCGGCGTAAGCTGTTTCCTTTCTTTTGCTTAAAGCGATTTCACGAACATAGTCAGGCCTGTTTGCGCTTCCGGGGCGCGAGCTTGCCGTGATCGGAGTTGTCTGGCTCGGAACCGAACATCTTCTGCATGCGGGTGGCTGACTCGCGATCTGATCCCTCGAAGAGGTGACCATACAGATCCATGGTTAGCTTGATCGAGGCGTGGCCTAACCGCTCGGCGATCTTCTTCGGATGCACGCCCACGGCAATCAGCAGCGAAGCATGAGTGTGCCGCAGATCGTAGAAGCGCATCTTCTCAAAGCCGCTCCGCTTCAGGAGACGCTGAAAGTCGTGGAGCACATTGGAGGTATCGACGGGAGTTCCAACGTTCGTGGTGAAGACTAACTTCTGTTCCTGCCAGGAAGACCCGGCCGCCGCCTGCATCCGGCACTGCAACTCCCGTTGCTGGAAAAGCGCCTCGACGGTCACATCCGGAATCTCAATTGTTCTTCGGCTGCCCCGAGTCTTCGGGTGCCGCAGCGTAAACCACGCTTCCGGATCCACTTCACTTTTCGGGCGCTTTGTGCGATGCAGTGCGCGGTGGATCGTCAGCTTCCCGTTATCGAGATCCAGATCAGACCACTGAAGGCCCAGCATTTCCCCCTGACGCATACCGGTGGTGATGGCAAGTATGTACAGCGGTTCAAATCGGTCACCACGGACGGCCTCCACAAACTGTCGCGATTCCTCCTGCGTAAGGAACCGAATTTTCGAGAGTTGGCTCGAAGCACTCCGCTTGGCAGCTCGCATCCTGGCGGAGGCCGGATTCGCGGCGATGTACTTCCAGTCCACGGCGAACTGTAGAGCCCGCCGAATGACGGCGTACGCATACTGACAGGTGCGCTGGGAAAGGTTCCTGTCGAGCATACCCTTCATGAATGCGTCAATGCGCTTCGGATCGAGATCCTGCAGTTTGGTCTTCCCCAGCGCCGGTACGATATGCGCCCTGACGTGGTATCGGTAATCGTGCAGCGTGCTTGGGGCCACGCCCCCGTCTTTTTCGTAGTAACGGAGGAATTCCTCGAGAAACTCTCCGGCGGTTTGATCGCCAGCACCGCGCTCTAAGCCAAGGCGGTGACGATCCATTTCCCGCTGTGCTTTTTCGACGGCCTCTGCCTTGGTTTTGCCGGTTACTGAACGTCGCTTGCCGTCGGTGCAAAGTTGCTGCGGAAGCTCTACCCGGTAGTAGGTGTCATTTCCGCGTTTGATCTTGAACGCTTTCATCTCCGCTCCTCTCCGAAAACTACAACGCCCCGTTCCGCACAGAATCAGTAGGTAGCGCGCCGATACCTTCCCGTGCACCACCGATTCGCGTGTTTTGCTCGATCCATTGCGCCAGTGCTCTCTGCGGCACCCGGATCGAGCCGCCAATCCGTACGGTGGGCAGAACGTTTTCCTGCATCAGGCGATAGATCTTCGCGCGACTCAGACCGAGCAACTCCTGCAGGTCTGCGGCGCGCAACAGACAATCGGGCGCGCCGGTATCGGCCGCCCGTACGGAAACATCCCGTTCGTTCTCAACAGCAACTCGTTGGTTCCTCATAAATTTACCTGGTCCTCCATCCACAAAGGGTCGCCACGGCCGCGCTTTTGACAAAAGAGACAAGAAATTCTTTTTGGACAAAGCCTGTCAGTTCTTCGCGTCGAGCGGACCTTTGTTTACGGAGAAGTCCGTTTCCACAAGGTCGGCTCCCCGTCAAAATGGAGAGCGCATGCTCAATCCTGAAGAAGTTGTCCAGCGAACTGGGCGACGTCGCCGAAATCTCGCCGCAAAAGCAGCGGCGACTCGACCAGGTGGAACCCGTGCGCGCCGGCTCCGCACAGCAAAAGTCCGATCCGCTGTTATTCACGTCCCGGCCGTTCCTGCTCTGCGGCCTTCCACTCAAGCGAACACCGGGCGGCACCCTGTTGCACAAGAGGCGGAACGGCGCGTTCATTCTGCAGGTATGCGGTCACCCGAAGTATGGCCTTCCCTTCGGGCAGGACAGGCTGATTCCATTGTGGGTGGCGACCAAGGCAGTCCGGCAGAAGAGCCGCGAAATCACGTTTTCGTCCGGGGCCGAAATCCTGAACGAATTTGGTCTGCCGCCGGACGGACCGCATTATCGCCGCCTGATCGCCGGGTTCAAAAGAATCTTCGGGAGCACCATCTTCTTCGGCACCGACGAGATGCTCGAAACTGCTGATGTGTGGGACTGTTCACGTTTCTGCTTTTTCGAACGAGTCCGTCTCTGGACGAAAGACCCGACCCTGCGCCCGCAGGATGCGACGCTGCGACAGAACTCGGTAGTCCTGAGCGAGGCGTTCTGGGCGGAGGTTCAGGCACACCCGATCCCCGTCAACCGCGAGATCGTCCGGGCGTTGCTCCACGCGCCGGGCGCACTCGACTTTTATATGTGGCTGTCGTGGCGGACATACGGAGTCAACCGTCCCGTGCGGATCCCGCTGTTCGGTGAAAGAGGACTGGCCGCACAACTGGGCACGGGAGAGTACCTGCGCGAACGGGATTTCCGTCGAACCGTCGCCCGTTGGATCGCTGCCGTGCGGAACTTATGGCCGGAGTGTCCGGTTGAGATTTCGCCCGACGGCACTTACCTTTTGAGCCGACCCACTTCTGCTTTTCATCAACAACGTCTCGCTTTCTGACCTTTTCCACGTTATTTTTGTCGCGGCGCGCCAGCGAGGAATCAGGCACTTAGCGAGGTAAGTACGTTATTTTTGTCGCGGGCATACGTTACTCTTGTCGCTGGCTTCCACGTTATCCCGTTTCTTTTCAATGAGCTGCGGTGGGCTCCTGAAGCTCTTACCCTGAATAACAGACCAGACGTCGTCCGTTGCAAATGTGGAAAACCACAGGAGCGCGGCGACGCCGCTGAAACCCGATGGGCATTGCCATTACGCCGAAATAAAACGCACTATCACGATTTGAAATCATGGGACAGGTTTCGTAGCCTCTGGATAAGCGCGTTTTCCGCAGGAGTATCTGAGGGTGATAAATCGAAAACGAAGTGCGGTTTTGATCTTGCTGGCTGGAACGTGGCTTTCCCAACCCTTATCGGGCCAACCTCTCCCGGCAAATGTTCTGCTGGAGAGGGCGGAATATCTCGCGGATTCGTATAACTGGTCCGATGCGGGTCCCAAATACGAAGAGGCCGAGCAGCTTTTCAGGAAACTCCGGCAAGACCGGAACGCACTGTTTGCCAAGGTAGGCCGCCTCAGAAGCAACATGGAAAGCGCTTCACTGCCGGAGCTCTCGGAGTTTCTCGAAGATCAGCTTGCGGACGAGGCAGTTCAGCAGGACCGGGATTTGAAATTCCGATGTCTGACGATCAAGGGGGATGTCGATGGGGAGATCGACACGGCGGCGGCGGTTCGCGACTGGAGCGAGGTTCTTTCCATAGCCAAAGCCGGATCTGACCGTAAATGGACCGCCCGAGCGAACGGCGAACTGGCGATTCTGGCCTTCATTCAGGGCCGACTCAGTGAAGCCAGGCCCATGATCGCCACCGCGATCCTGGAGGCGAAGGCCATCCATGACGTCGGCGCCGAAATTCGCTATCTCTCCGCCAGCGGCACCGGCCTGGTCCTGCTGCGAAGCTTCAGCGAATCTCTGCAGTTTTTCGATCAGGCCATGGCGCTTGCAAAGGCCAACCCGGACACCGGCTTTCCGTTTCCACTTTATTGGGGAAAGGCAAAAGCTCTGATCGGGCTGAACCGGCAGACCGAGGCGCAGGCGATAGTAGACTTGGCGCTAGAGGAAGCACGGGAAAAGGGCAAACGCGTAAAGGAAGCGCAGTTCCTGATCACGTCCGCGGCTATCTCGGAAGCGACGGGGAAACATGATCGCTCGATCAGTCTGCTGCAGGAAGCACGAGAGATCTCGAGCAGCGGCGGCTTCCGAAGACTACTGGAGACCGCCTGTGTCGACCTCGCGGACATCTACCGCGCCCGGAAGGATCTGGCCAACGCAGAGCGTTACGCGACCGCCAGTGTCGAAGCCGCGCGACACAGCGGAGAGTCCTACCTGATTCCCTTCCGGCTGACGGGGCTGGCCGGACTCAAAATGAGTCTTCAGAAATATTCCGAGGCCGACGCGCTCTACGCCGAAGCAACAGACGTGATCGAAGGCATGCTCATGAACGCGCCTGACGCGCGAACACAGGTGGGGCTGCTGACCACCATGAGCGAAACGTATGCTGAACACTTCGCGCTGGCCGCCACGCAATTGCACGATCCGGATAAAGCTTTCTCCATCGTGGAGCGGGTTCGTGGGCGATCCCTCAACGATCTACTCCGCGGCGGCGGTCCCGGCCGCTGGGCGGGGCAGGCCTCAACCGCGCAGGAACGGGAGATTCGGCGTCTGCGCATGCGCCTGGTCAGCGCCGAGACCCCAAGAGAACGCCGGCAGGTACTCCAGGCGCTCTTCTTCGCAAATGAGACACGCCAACTGAGTGCCACGCCCCGAACCGACCAGCAGGGCGGCATTGAAAAGTCGATCGCGCTCGCGCAGTTTCGCGCGAGATTGCGGCCGGATGAGGTGTTCCTCGAATTCGTCCTGAGAGACTCCATGTCGCTTTGTTTGGTGGCGACCCGCGAGCAAGCGCGGACAGTCCAACTCGCCGGACGTGCCGACATCGAAAAAGGAGTCGATGCCGCATTGAGATCCATTCGGGCGGCCAGCTCGGATAGCGGCGACGCGGCGCACAATCTTTATACGAAGCTGCTGGGCGCGGTGCCGGAAGCGAGGTCGAAACCACGGCTGATTGTCGTTCCCGATGGAAAGCTCCATCTGGTTCCGTTCGGCGCTCTCGTTGACAATACCTCGCAGTTTTTGGTGAGTTCGCACGTTATCAGTTACGCCCCGTCCGGAACGAGCCTGTACCTGCTCGAAAACGAGCGCCGCGGCCCGCGTCAGATGAAGGCTTTCCTCGGGGTGGGCGGAGTCGATTATGGGGATGACCGCAAGCCCGCCGAGGCTAAGCTTCTCGCATCCGCGGAACGAGTCGGAGGAGTCTACGGACGTTCGTTCGGTCCATTGCCGAAGCTTCCCGGATCCGAGGATGAAGTGAAAGCGCTTTCCGGTATGTTTGCCGGTGGCACAACACTGATCGGCACTGCGGCGACGAAAGCAGCCTTCGAGTCCCAACCTCTTGACCGGTTTCGCATAATCCACTTGTCCGTGCACGGCATCGCGGATCCAAAGCAACCTGACCACGCCGCCTTGATCCTTCGCGACGATCCGGCTGCGAATCAGGACGGATATCTGGAACCGGCTGAAGTCGCACACCTCAG
The DNA here is from genome assembly GCA_903851195.1 of uncultured Acidobacteriia bacterium. GTDB lineage: Bacteria > Acidobacteriota > Terriglobia > Bryobacterales > Bryobacteraceae > BOG-234. Next base: position 7,242 of record CAINNJ010000050.1, on the reverse strand, counting down.
ACTCAAGGCGGACCTGGTTACTCTTTCTGCCTGTGAAACCGCCGTGGGAAGACTGCAGGGACAGGAGGGCGTGGCGAATCTGACGCGCGCTTTCCTCTACTCCGGGGCGAAGTCGGTGGTCTCGACGTTATGGAGGATAGACGACAACTATTCGCTCTATCTCATGAAGCAGTTCTACCGACACCTCGCGGCGGGAAAGCCGAAGGCAGATTCGCTGACCTTCGCTCAACGGGACCTGATCGCGCATTTCGGGCCGAAGACCTCGCCCTATTACTGGGCGCCGTTTATCCTGGTCGGCGAACCCAACGCGCGAGTGCAGGCCGCCGGAATCGCCGGAGAGAAAGCAAATGACAAGTAGCACGGAACGGGAAGAAATTCTTGGCAACATTGCGCGGATTGTCAAAGAGAAGTTCATCAATCCGAACGACCTGAACCAGGATCTGAACACGTGGGCGGCGGAACTGGAGGACGGCAAGAGCCAGATTGTTGCGGCCGCGGATGAGGAAGTCTTCGTTGATCGGGTACGCGCCCACTTGCGCAATCTCGGCGCCAGCCATACCGCGTTCTTTCACGGCAGCGGTCGCGGAGTGCCGGCGCCCCATGCGATCCATGCGACTTTGCGAGCCTTTGACACGAAGTGGGGGCTGCGCTGGGTTCTTCAGGACGTAATCGAGGATGGCGTGGCGTTCCGCGCCGGTCTCCAGCCGGGTGACATCATCCTGACTCAGGACGCGCAGGATCTGATGCCGCCACACGCACCCGAGTTCTCCCTTGGCGGGCGGCATCTGCTCTCCGTTGTGGGGCGGAACGGAAGCGGCGAAAAGAAAGTTGAGCTCAGCGTGCCCGCCAAAGCGGCTAAAGGGCGGCCACCCATGATTGAACCCCGGAGTATCGCGTACAAGATGCTGGACGGCGAGACCGGGTTGCTGAAGGTGTCGAGTTTTCCCGGCGCCAGCGGCCGTGGTTTTGCCGTTCAACTGGATGCCGCCGTTCGAAGTCTCGTGAAGGAAGGCTGCCGCCGCCTGATCTTGGATTTGCGGGGAAACGTCGGCGGAGGGCTCGGATCGCTGAGGCTCATGAGCTATCTAACACCGGCACGAGTTCCCGTCGGCTACAGCCTGACACGTGCGAAGTTGCGGAAGGGGTTCTCGAAGGAATCCTTGCCCACCGTGTCAAAGATTCCTGGGACCCGCTTCCATGAGATTCTCATGGCTGTTCGGTTTGGTTTGCTTCAGAAGGACCGGTCGATTGCACTGTTCACCGAAGGGCTGGGCACTCAGCCGTTTCAGGGCCGCGTCGTGATACTGATCAACGAGCACACCCACAGTGCGGCAGAGATGGTGGCCGCTTTTGCTCAGGACAATCAGCTGGGCGCGATCGGCGGTACGTCGTCCGCGGGCGAGGTGCTCGGAGGCGCGAACTTCCGGGTCGGCGGTGAGTATCGCCTCCGACTTCCGATCGCCGCGTGGTACACGTGGTCCGGGCGAACCATAGAGGGCAACGGAATCGCGCCTTCCATTCATGAAGAGGTTGAACTTCACAGTCTGCGGGCAGGAGTGGATAGGCAACTGGAGTCAGTACACAATTATCTGCAGCATCTCTGATTCAAGTGGAGAATTGAAGGTTCGGAGGGGCGGTTGACCCGAATTCAGTCTTTTGCGAGGCGGCTTAGCTCAGAACGGTATGCCTTTACTGACCAAGCAATTGACGCAGCACTGCGCTGGCCCGCAAGCAAGATCGTGAGACTCGCTTTGATGTTATTAGAAGTAGAAGATCGGATTGGGGCTTAACAGCTGCCTTCATTCGATAAGTATACGGCGGGCGTCAACTGTTCGATTGTACCTTTCTGTTCTTCTCAAGATGCCGTCAGAGGGGCTGCCGGATGAGCAAGTGGCTGAAGAATGAACAGCTGGGAGGAAACCAGGTTGTTCCTGTCAAGACCTTGCGCGGCGGGGCCGACGAGCCAAACCCCGGCTGGCGAGCGTTTGAGATCCAAAGCCAGGTTGTTCTTTACAAGATTCTGCAGGCGGCGCTTGCCGTCGCGCTGCCGTTGCAACTGCCGGTTTCGCTCGGCGGCGGCTTCATGGGATTCGCGGTAGGCTCTCTGGTAGTCGGGATGCGAATCGCGCCATTTCCCGCGGCTGTCGCTGACCACACCCGCGTAGACCGGATCGGTCCCGATCTTGCGGCGGTGGTATTCGGCGCGGCGGCGGCGCTGGCAATCCGGATTGCTGCAGAATGGCTGATCGGGTCGGTACTTCGATGGCTGGAATAACTGCTGGCAACTGCAGCAACGACGCGGCAAGTGGTTTCCCCCGGATTTGTAGATCCTTTGAGGTAATCAGAAGCGCGCAGTCAGAGGAGATTTAGAAACTGATGTAGAGTCCTTACCGATCCCCGCCCATGGGCGCCAGGAACCGGCTCCGCTGGCTCCGCCCCGAGCCGCCCGAATTGGTATCGTTTCTCGCCGCCCCTGAAAGTTGCTTTCCTCGCCGACCAGGCCGCAGCGGTCGAGGTCTTCGATGATGCGGTCGAGCAGCTTCGGGTCTTTCAGCAGCGTGAGCGCTTCGCCGCGCTCGTCTTCGGTCATCGATACTTCGGCCTTCTTCGGTTCGAGCGCCTTGCGGATCTGTTCGGCCTGCAGCGGCAATGTGAAAAGGCTTCAGGATATCGACCCGCCCGAGTACCGGCTCCGAGTGGGCGACTACCGGGTCCGCTTCGAACTGGAGAAGGAGATAATGCGCGTTCTCCGAGTGCGCAATCGCCGCGAGGCTTATCGGTGAAACATCGAATACCGAGGTATGCGTCCGTCCACTCCGTCGCTGACGCTCCTCCGCGGTCGCACGCCGCCGAATCGTTTGATAGCCTCCCGGCAACTGGAACGCCGGAGACGTGCAGATTGCCTCTTACATAAGACGGTTTATCCCAAACAGCCTTCCCTCCGGCGAAGACGCCCTGGATGACTTATCCCCACAGAAGCGTTGTGTGGGTCTTTCGCCTCTGTTCAGGTCGCACACCTCGCTTGCGCCCGGCTGCTCGCATCCGATAAACCGGCCTTATGTCATCGACCTGGGCCCGCCCCGGCGCTCTCCTTGATTCAAAGGCAATCGCCATTCAGCGCGGTCCCGCGCCGAACGGCACACTTGATTCCCGCGCCGCTCCGGCCCGCGCGGCAAGGAAAGGAACCGAAGGCCCCATTTCCCTGTTCACACTAATCTCGCAGCGGTCCTCGCCGTCAAGGCCAGGCCCTCCGGGTGCGCTCCGCGCAGCCTTGACCGCTCCGGGCCGCCGCGAAAAAGACAACCTGATATGAGGGAAAGGGGGCGCTGTTCAGGCGTGCACCTTTGTGCACATTTCCGGCGATTCCGTGCACACCGCAAACTCAGGCTGTTCAACGGCTTGGCCCGGAAATACGGCCCGTCTGCAGCACATCCCTTTATGTTCCACTACCGAGCTATGCCGCCCATTCCAGTAGCCCGCGTTGAAACTTCCTGGGAAGATTCTGAAACTGCCCCCCGGCTGCGGCGGCGGTTGAAACAACCCGGCAACATTCCGGCGAAGAACTGAAACCGCTCCGCGCGAGGCGGGAAAAGTCGGCGTTCTCGCATTCTTTCGTGATCTCGCCGGACTTCGCACGTCGGCTCATCGATTCGCGCCGATTCTCACTCAGCCGCACTGGCCTTCACGCCCTCTCGAATCTTCTCGGAAGTTCTCCACCGATCTCACCCGTCACGCCATGTTCAGCCCGGAAAAGCTGGTAGTGGAACATAAAGGAGCATACGTAACGGTGTTCGCATTTTGCACCTATCGCGCATTGATTCAGCGGGTTGCGCTTACGGTGGCGCGGGCGATGGCTTCCGTACAAATTACGGTACACATTTTCGGAACGCATTAATGTTGGTGACCAGTCGGGGGGGACAGTGACCCACTGGCCCACTTGTTGGTAACACTCCCAACGCCAACTCGGAAATTCGTCGATCTGAGCAGGTCTATAGGCGAGAACCACCCCGTCGAAATGCTCTACCCTATAGTTCTCGAAGCGGTCGGCAGCCGCCTTAAATCGCTCTTGTTCTATTCCCAGGACTGTCGGCGAAACTCTCGTCGGCACACTGCTGGGCAATTCCATTTCGGCACTACAAAAGTATGCGGCCCAATCAACGAATTCCAGGCTGTCGCCGATCAGGTCCACCACCAGCATCCGGCGTTGACGTAGGCTCCGGAAGCGGCCAATCACGGCCTTGCTGACAGCGAGCTTCACTTGATCGTCAAGAGTATCCATGGCGATGGACTCACAAACGCACGCGCCACCTAATGGCATCGTTGACACATGCGCCGCGACCTGCTCATCAACCCAGAAGTCCATGGCAGTGAACTGTCGCTTCTGCCCCAACTCAAGGATCTCTTGCGAGGAAGACTCAACCTGTTCTCCAATTTCGGACCGCCTCGTAATGTCGCCGGTTTTGGGATGACGCAGGCGAAGTCCGCAGTCGGCAAGTAGGCGCTCCAAAGCATCGAAGCCGAAAGCGCCACTGGATTCGTAGTAGAGCAAAACGATCGGATCAGCCATGGCGTTCCCTACTGTAGTTGAACAACTTGAGCTCCAGTGACATTGCCCCCGCAAACTGAGCCGCACCAGCCAGTGCAAGAACACCAAGGCTCGCGCCGCCAGTATCAATCACCGAACCCGCAATGGCCCCCGCGGCGGCTCCCGACACTGCACCCTTCCAGACATTTTCCCCTCTGTACGCGGCTACCGCCCCACCTATCACACCGCCAATGAGACCGCCAGCCAGCGTCGCCGACTCCCCGTCAGGATCCACGAACTTCAGCGGGTTGTTCAGCGCATAAGCATACGCATTCCAACTCTGTGGGTTCGCAAGATGAGCACCCGCATCTATTGGATCGGGCGACGTAAGCCTGCGACTTACTTGCCGTGAATCACGGAAAGGATCGCTCCGTCCTTTCGGCGAAGTCTTACCGTTGCCACGCCGCCCAAGTCACTATGCAATGTGCCTTCCACGCTCCAAATTCCGCCAACCAGCACAGCATGAAACGGACGCTCACCGGCGACTTGCTGATCACCGTAAATCGGGGCCAGAATCGCCTCAGCGATCTTAATAGCGGTCTTCTCGTCGGGAACGAAGCCCCGCTCCGGAATTTTTTTGCCAACCTCATTTTGGGCTGAAATCATCCCAGCCACGCAAAGACAACACAGCAACACTCCCAACCAGCGAAGACTCATCTCTCGCCCTCCGGCTTTCGCAGTATGATGATCCTGCCGGTAGCAGGGTCGTATTTCTTGATGGCACCGGCGGGCGTACCGAGAAAGCTAGGCGTACCTTCCCGCCCTGCACTTCTCTTATCCTGCGGCGAGAAGTTTTCATTGTCGTATCTTGGATCAAATGCGGCATGCGTATGATAGACTCCCGCGCCGATAGTTCCGTCGGGAACGGCTCCGGGGTTTGAGCCGGCTTCGGTCCCCTTTTTCGGATCGGTGGTGCCATAAGTCCCATTTACGTTCAGTACGACTCGACCGGCATATTCCTTATTTTCTTCTATCGACTTTGGGTTAATAGTGGCGACCGCGACCTTGCCGGCTTGGTCGACGCTCTTATATTGCGGGCCGGGAAGGTTCGTGTAAGGGACGTCCTTTGGCAGCGGGGGTGGGGCCGGATGTGGCGGAGGCGGTAGAAGCGGATCAGGCGTGCATGTATTTCCGATCCCGAACACACACACATGCCCGTCAAGGTCGCGGTTCTTGAGCGGGTTGTTGCGCACATAGGCATAGAGGTTCAAGCTTTGCGAGTCTGTCAGATCACTATATGGTACTGGCTCAGGTTTTTCGGACCAATCCGGGCTTGTGAATCTGCCCTGCGCTGCAGAGAAATATCGAGCGCCGAAGAAATCGAGGCCGGTTTCCGAATCTCGTTCCTTGCCGGTGAAATTGACCTTATTAACATCCGGAGTGACGGAAGGGTACGCCGGCGCCACATACAACTGCGAAACGGCGGAAGCCGGCCGCGCTCCCACACCGGGTCCGATTTCTTCGCCGAATGGCGCATAGTCCCGAAATTCGACCGGAGCACCTGCCGCATTGCTCACCATCCGGGTGCTTCCCAGCCAGTCCGCGGTATTGTAGAGCGGTCCCGAGACTGACGACGCGTTGCCATATTCGGCTACCAGTTCACCGGTCCCATCATAAACGTATTCAATCGTCGCGGAGCCTATGGTCTTGAGAACTCGCCGCCCTTCTCCGTCGTAGACATAAGAGATTGCGGGCATCGTCGACTCGCTGACCGAGGTGACACGGTTCTCCGAGTCGTACGCGAGCTGCGGTCCACCGGAATATAGTGTGGTTGTATTGCCAGCGGCATCGTACCCGGCCGCGGTCCACTGATTGTTCGCGTAGAAGGGCGGCGAAGACGTTATGGTTGGTACCTGCGCCTGCGAGTTGCCCGCCGTTCCGAAGCTGCCGGCCAGCAGAGCGCGGTTGCCCTGCCTGTCATAAAGATAGGTTTGCCACCAATTGCCGCCGCTTTGCGGAGCCTGGCACCGCGGGGCGATCGTTATCGGATTGGTTGCCCCTTCGATCGCAGCGCACAGCCGGTTCGCACCATCATAATCGTAAGTCGTGGCGAAACCTTTTCCCTGAGCGGTGATGTCCTGCTCGCGTATATTGCCGTTATTGGTCGTGCACCTGGGAATCTTCCCATCACAGTAGTAAAGGCTGGCGCTCCAGAGTCCGGGGCTTTGCGTGGTTCCCGCCGTGATCGATACCGGTTGCAGGCGGGCATTGAATGTGGTGGCCTCGGAGATCCCGTTATAGAGCGAAAGAGTACTAACCGCGCCGTGGGGAGCGTAGGCCGCATTGCCGTAATGAATTTGCGGCGATCCGACCGGAGCTGCCGTGCCATAAACGTCGGTGAGATGGTTTACGCCGTCGACCGAATACTTCAGCAACCTGCCGGAGGGAAGGGTTGCCGTATACGGCGCGCCCGAAAGGTACCAGCCATGGCCCATTACGCGGGAAGGATTGGTTCCGACCTGCTGCATAACCCCCGAGACGCGGCCTGAGTAGTCGTATCCGGTAATCGTGCGGGTAACCTATAGTGGTCCCCAGAAATCAGACCGGGCAATAAGTTAATATTTCGACGGAGTCGTTAACAGGAGAAAGTTGATGACAACGACGAGAAAACAGTACAGTCCGAAGTTCAAAGCGCAGGTGGTGACGGAGGCGATCCG
>CAINNJ010000049.1 GCA_903851195.1 uncultured Acidobacteriia bacterium | reverse complement strand
CCTGGGTAAAGGCGGCGTGGATTTGGGTGTTTTCGGCGATGACGTCGGCGTCGGGCGTGGAGTGGCCGAGGGCGAGGACGTTGTTTTCGATGGCTCTCGCGCGGCTGAGACGCCATTCGTCTTCGGCGATGGCTTGGGCGATCTGGGTTTCGAGGGCGCCTTCGGGGTGGTAGGCGAGGCGGATGTCGCGGGTGAATTTCAGGAAGGCCTCGCGGTCTTCTTCGGGCATGGTGGCGACCTGACCGGTGAGGCCGTGACGCCAGGCGTTCAGGGAGGCCCGGGCTTTTCCTTCGGGCGTTTTCGGGCCCGTGGACTGTTTCGCGTTACGGCGATTGGCGTCGATTTGTTTCTGTGTGGCGGGCATAAGTTCTGCCCCAGAGATATCAGGGTAAGGGTGAGAGTCGAGTGGTTCGGGGCGACGGGATGGGTGGTAAGTGATTTGGAATGTAAGAGGTAGAAATATTTTGGAGACTTGTGAACGGATCCGGGGTGGACCTTGGTCCGATTTCAGGACTAAGATGCAAATATGCCTGAGTTTGTACCGGCGCGAAAGCGGGCCTTCCCTCTCGGCGCAGGGCGGAACGACCCGGCAATTAGCCGGGAAGTTCTGGCGAGTGACGATTGGTGGCAGTCGATGACGGATGAAGAAGTAGAGGCTTTTCGTCTCTTGTTGGGAACTGATGCTCAAAAGGGATCGGCCGAACGCTCCTGTTGCCGACCCGTGGCCCTGGTGGCAGCGCTATGTGACGCGGTCGTCGCTGAAAGTGCTGCCGATTCGTGTGTCCCACGTCGACCGGCTGAATACCTTAGCTGCCATCCACCGCGATCCGTTCGACCGCATGCTGGTGGCGCAGGCGCTGGCTGAGGAAGGCACGATCGTGACCGCCGATTCGACCTTGTTCCGGTACGGGGTGCCAGCGGTTTGGGAGTGAGGCGGTGCGCAGATCCGAGCTGTGAACCGCCGGAATCCGGCCTTCGTTGACCGAATCGACCAAATCGTTACAATTGGAGCCAGAAGGCAACCCCGGCCATGACTTTGACCATCGAGCTTCCCGACAATCTTGAATCCGCGCTGAAAGCCCACGCCAACGCACAGGGGGTTTCCGAGGCGGGCTATGTCCGCACGCTTTTGGAACGGGATCTGTCGCCGTCCGCGGTTACCCTGTCGCTGCCTCCGTTTGAAACCGGATTTGGGAGCCTCGCCTCATACGGCCCCGCGCCGACCGCCGAAGAAATCGACGCCAACCGCGCCGATATGTTCCACAGCTTCGGAGAAGGCTTTTAGATGATTGTCGGTGTCGCCGATACGCACACGGCACTCTGGCACCTGTTTGGAGACGCGAAACTTTCCCGCACGGCAGAGGATTTTATTCAGACGGCAGCGGCCAAACGGCATAAGGTCGCCGTTTCTGCTATCAGCATGGCCGAACTGGTTTATCTTGTCGAAAAGAACCGGCTGCCCCTTTCTGCCTATGACGGACTCAGCCGCGCATTGAACAACCCGGAGCATGTATTCACCGAGGCGGCCTTGACCGCCGAGGTTGTGCAGTCCATGCGGCAGATATCCCGTGCCGAGGTGCCCGACATGCCCGACCGCATCGTGGCCGCGACAGCGATTTACTTCCAGGTACCCGTTATCAGCCGCGACGCGCGCATACGCTGCGCGAGTCTTCACACCGTCTGGTAGATCCACGGGCTCTCAATCTGTGCGCCGGTTGGTCATGGGCGCTTTTGGCGGGTTTCCAACCCGCCGCAGGATTCCATCCCGCCCCACATCGGGAGAAGAGGTTCAGATTGGTTAGCGATTACTGGGGCTCGGAGGTTCTGAGGAAGGCGGCGTAGGGGCTTTCGATGAGGAAAGGCGGGGCCTCGGCGGGGACTTCCCAGGCGTCGCCCGGGCGGAAGGGCTGGCCGGCGAGGAGACCTTCTCCTTCGAGCGCGACGTAGATCGCCGGTTTTGGATATACGGGGCAGTCGATGCGGCCGTTTACGGTGAGGCGTTCGGTGCGGAAGTACGGGCACTCGGCGAGGAGGGTGACGCCTTCGGTAACGCGCTTTTGCGCGAGCGGCGTGAATGGCTCCAGGGAAGACACGGCCATGCCGTGATCCAGATGGAGTTCGCGGCCGCGGCCGTAGTCATAAAGCCGGTAGGTCACGTCGGAAAACTGCTGGACTTCGCAGAGCACGAGGCCGCCGCCGATGGCGTGGATGGTGCCCGCGGGGACGAAGAAAGTGTCGCCGGGGCGGGCGGGGATCCAGTTGAGAAGCTGCTCGATTTCGCCGGACAGGGAGGCTTCGCGCAGACGTTCGGGGGTGATGCGTTCGCGGAGGCCGAGCGAAACCTGGGCGCCGGGTTCGGCGCGGAGGACGTGCCACATCTCGGTCTTGCCGGCGGAGTTTTCGTGGAGACGGGCGTAGTCGTCTTCGGGATGGACCTGGACGGACAGCGGGCCGGAGGTGAACAAAAGCTTAACGAGCAGGGGGATGTTGGGGGAAGCCGCGAACCAGATTTCTCCGATTTCGCGGCGTTCCGGATTGGGGTGCCAGGGTTCCGTTTGCGCCGTGCCCCACACCCGGTAGTGAGGTGTGGGGACGAGGCGCGTGGGCAGAATCAACCGAGTGTCTCCACGAATTTGTGAATGCGGTCGAGACCGCGCTCGAGTTCGTGCATGGAGGTGGCGTAGGAGATGCGGACGTGGTCATTCGTGCCGAAGGCTTCGCCGGGAACGACGGCGACGCTGGCCTCTTTGAGCAGGCGGTCGGCGAATTCGAGGGGCGTCGCGATGCCGCCGCGGGTGAGCGCGCCGCGCAGGTTCGGGTAGGCATAGAAGGCTCCGGCGGGCATGGAGCATTCGACGCCGGGGATCTGGCGGAGGCGGGGGATGACGAAGTCGCGGCGTTTGCGGTATTCGGCGAGCATGCCGGGGATGGAATCCTGCGAGCCGCGGAGGGCTTCGACGGCGGCTTTCTGGGCGATCGAGGTCGGGTTGGAGGTGGAGTGGCTCTGCAGCTTGGTCATGGCGCCGATGATGGCTTCGGGGGCGAGGCCGTAGCCGATGCGCCAGCCGGTCATGGCGTAGGTCTTCGAAACGGTTCCGGCCACGAGGACGGTGGGTTTCGAGTTGGCGAGGGAGGCGACGGACCAGGGCTTGCCGTCATAGAGGAAGTGCGAGTAGCACTCGTCAGTGAGCAGGAAGATGCCGCGTTTCGCCGTGATGTGATAGAGCTTTTCGAATTCCTCGTCCGTCATGACGGCGCCCGAAGGATTGCTGGGCGAGTTGATGATCACGATGCGGGTTTTGGGCGTGATGTTCTTTTCGATCATGTCGGCGGTGAGGAGGAAGCCTTCCTTCTCGTCCGTTTCGACGAAGACGCACTTGCCGCCGGCGTAATTCACGATGTCTTTGTAGGTGACCCAGTAGGGCACGGGGATGATGACTTCGTCGCCGGGGTTGACGAGGGCCTGGGTGTAGTTGAAGAGGACGTGCTTGCCGCCGACGGTGATGATACATTCCGACGGTTTGTAATCGGTGCCGAATTCGGCTTTGTGGCGCTCCACGACGGCCTGTTTGGTTTCGAGGGTGCCGGGTGCCGGGGTGTACTTGGTGAAATTGCCGTCGATGGCGCGGATGGCGGCCTGTTTGATGTTGTCGGGCGTGGGGAAATCGGGCTCGCCGGCGCTGAAATCGACGACGTCGACGCCTTCGCGGCGCAGTTTATCGGCGTCGGCCATGACCTTCATGGTGGAGGAAACGCTGATCGCGGAGATGCGATCGGCCATCTGGATGGGAGGGGCGGTCGGTGATGCTGTGCTCATAAGTAAATGTCTTTTCGTGGGATGTTACTGCGCCTGCGAGGAGGCGAGGGGCGCCCGCAATCGCTCACGCAGTCTTTGTTCTACAAGTGGCGGCACGAGGCCGCCAATATTTCCGCCGAGGGAGATGACTTCCTTGACCAGGCGTGAGCTGATGAAGGAGAAGGCTTCTCCGGCGAGGAGGAAAACGGTTTCGAGGCCGGGCTGCAGGCGGCGGTTCATGAGGGCCATCTGCAGTTCGTTCTCATAATCGGAGATGGCGCGGATGCCGCGCAGGATGACGCGGGCGTCTTTGCTGAGGGCGTAGTCGGCGAGGAGGCCGCCGAAGCAGTCGACTTCCACGTTGGGGAAGGGGGCGACGGCCTCGGTGAGCATTTCGATACGTTCGGGGACGCTGAAGAGGGGCGATTTGGAGCCGTTGTGGAGGACGGAGACGATGAGGCGGTCGAAGAGGCGGGAGCCGCGCTCGATCACGTCGAGGTGGCCGGTGGTGATGGGGTCGAAAGAGCCGGGGTAGATGGCCACAACTTCGGTGTGCTTTTGAGGAGTCGGCGCGAGTTCAGCCGCCGAACCCGGCTGAACGGGTTGTTCGGCCGATGTTTGGGGCCGGGTTAGGCGGCTCTTGCGCTTTTGAGGAGTGCGCGCAAGTTCAGCCGCCGAACCCGGCTGAACGGATAGTTCGGCCGATGCTTGGGGCCCGGTTAGGCGGCTCTTGCGCTTTTGAGGAGTGCGCGCAAGTTCAGCCGCCGAACCCGGCTGGACGGGTGGTTCGTCCGATATCTGGCGCCGAGTTAGGCGGCTCTTGCGCTTTTGCGTCATGGAAAAGCCTTGTGAATCCTAATTCTACCGAAAGGACTTCCGGCGTCGTTCAACCCGATTCGGGGAGAGGCGGACCGTCCGCGGGGGCGGAGGGTGCGCAAACTGGAGATGTTACCTCCCGAGGCGCCGTTTTCCCGCAGGCGTGGTAATTATGACACGGGCGGGAGGCCACTCCGCATAAATTATTTGGATTGTTATCAGGTGTTTACAGGCGAAGAGAGGGTACGCGGTTACACAAACGTCAATTTTTTGTGTCATACTGCGTTGCAGAGACGGTACCCCCGAAAAATGACGCAGTTGGACGAGGCGATCGCCCGGTATCATCGGATCCTCGAATCCGAGCCTTACCGCGACCTGCGGTGGGTCAAAAATTTACAGGACGAGATGGAGGCGCGGCAGCTATCCGCCGGCGGCCGACTTCTCTGTCCCTTCTTACGGCCGAATTTTGTCACCCAGAAGCAGTACGACAATCTGGTCAAAACCGGCGAAGCTCTGGTTTCAGCCGTGGATCGAATGCTGCGGCTTGCTTTGGCCTCTCCTCAGTTGCTGTCCCGCATGCAGCTGTTTCCCGCCGAGAAAATGCTGGCCGCGATCGATCCTGGATACGAGATGTCCGAGGTATCGGCCCAACTCGATCTGCAGATTCAGAACGGCTCGCTGCATGTCCTGCAGTATAACGCGGACGCTCTTTCGGGAGCCGCGTACGCGGAGGGTCTGTCGGATCTGTTTTACGACTGTCCGCCGGTGAAGGAATTCCGGCGCCGTTATAACCTGACGCGGGTGGGCGGGAAGAAGCCGTTCCTGAGTGCGCTGCTGAAGGCTTATAAGATGTTCGGCGTTGGCAAGGGCGCGGGCGCGGCGGGTCAGGGAAGAAATCCCAATATCGGCATTCTCGAGTTCCGGAGCGCGACTGGCCGCAGTGAGTATGAGATTTTCCGCGAGTATTTCCGGGCGGAAGGTTTTCAGACGGAACTGATTGCGCCCGATCAGCTGGAATATAAGAACGGCGTGCTGCGCGCGAACGGGTTCGATATCGATCTGATTTACCGGCGTATCAGCGCGCAGGAGTTCTTGCTGCGCTTTACGCTGAATCATCCGCTGGTGCAGGCTTATCAGGATCACAATGTCTGCATCGTGAACAGCTTCCGGTCGGAGCTTTCGCATAAGAAGGCGATGTTCGCGCTGCTTACGGAAGACGCGCTGGTGGCTCGGTTCCCGCTGCATGAGCGCAAGGCGATTAAAGAGCATGTGCCGTGGACGCGGGTAGTGAAAGCGGGTAAGGCCACTTATCAGGAAGAAACCGTGGACTTGCTCGAATTCATTAAGCAGAACCGGGAAAAGCTGGTGCTGCGTCCGAACGATGAGTATACGGACCTGCACAGTTTTGTCGGTTTCGAGCATGACGACGGGGCTTGGGCGCGGGCGATTCGCGAGGCTCAGAGAGCGCCGTACGTGGTGCAGGAGCGCGTGGTGCCGACGCGCACGCTGTTTCCGCTGATGAGTTACGGGCATCTGGAATTCAAAGAGATGCAGGTGGATGTGCAGCCGCAGGCTTATCTGGGTAAAGTGGCGAGCTGTTCGAGCTATGTGTCTTCGGAAGGCGCGGGGACTTACTCGCCGGCTTCGGGGATTGCTCCGACGTTCATCATTGACACCAAAGCTTAATGATTGAGCTTAATGACTGAGCCCTGGCTGAGGGGAGTGCTGCCTGACCTGCATCCGGTCACGGGCCATCTCCTCCGGGCCAGCGCGCAGATTCGGGAAGATATCGAGTTTGCGCTGCGGCCGCTGAACTCGGCGCAGGTGTGGGCGACGCCGTTCGGGATGACTTCGGCGGGATTTCACGCAAAACATCTGGCGGGCAGCACACGGCGGTTGTGTACGTATCTGGCGGGCGGTCAGCTTTCCGAGGAACAGCTCTGGGCGATTCCGATGGAGAACGCCGGCGGGGAATCCGCGGACCAACTGCTGGCGGAGATCGAGGCGGCTTTCCAGTGGTATGAGGCGCTGGTCCGGGAACTGGATCCGGCGGATTTCGGCGCGGTGCGCGAGGTGGGGCGGCAGCGGCTGCGCGTCACGGCGGCAGGCCTCGCGATCCACATCGCGGAGCACGGGCAGCGTCATGTGGGGCAGGCGATCAGCGCGGCCAAACTGGCTGTTTCCGCATAGATGTTCCGGCGGCCGGTGTTATACTCCGAACGGATGGTCTTGTCCAACCCCTTCAAAGGGGCTCACGTCATTCCGCAAAGCACCGCCTCATTCCCTGCTGTTTTCGATCTACCTTCACCTCAATGAAATCAAGCGTACAGGTCAGCCGTGGCATTGAAGGACTGTTTGGAACGAAGGACGAAAATCTCCGGCTTATCGAAGCGGGGCTGAACGTCACGACGCGTCTGGGAGACGACGTTATTGAAATCGAGGGCGAACCCGGTCCCGTGGCGAGGGCGGAGCAGATCTTTGAAGATTACTTCGCGCTGGTCCGGGAGGGTCAGGTCTTTAAGAACGGAGACCTGAACAGCCTGCTTCGGGTGGTGACCGCCGATCCCGAGGTAACGCTGCGAAATCTGGTCAACAGCGGGAAGCAGCGGAGTTTCGGCAAGAAGCTGCTGGCGCCGAAGACGGTGACGCAGCGGCGGTATCTGGAAGCGATCGAGCGGAACGATCTGACGTTCGGCATTGGGCCGGCGGGCACGGGGAAAACGTATCTGGCGGTCGCGATGGCGATTCAGGCGCTGGTGAGCAAGCGGGTGAGCCGGATTATTCTGACGCGTCCGGCGGTGGAAGCGGGCGAACGGCTGGGGTTTTTGCCCGGCACGCTGCAGGAGAAGGTGGATCCGTATCTGCGGCCACTTTACGACGCTTTGTACGACATGCTGGAAGCCGAGAAGGTGGAGAAGCTGATCGAGCGGTTGTCGATTGAAGTGGCGCCGCTTGCGTTCATGCGGGGACGCACGCTGAACGACAGTTTCATTATTCTCGACGAGGCCCAGAACACCACGACGGAGCAGATGAAGATGGTGCTGACGCGCCAGGGCTTCAATTCCAAGATGGTGGTGACCGGCGATCTGACGCAGATGGATCTGCCGAGCAACAAACGCAGCGGGTTGCTGGAAGCGACCGAGGTGCTGCGGGGCGTGGAGGGGATATCCTTCGTGCATTTCGACGAGCGGGACGTGGTGCGGCACAGCCTGGTGCAGCGTATTGTCCGCGCTTACGAGAAGTACAATGAAGGGATAGCGGGACGCCAGCTGTCGCTGAAACTGGCCGAGCCTCCCGCGGCGGACCCCGTCCCGACGCCGCAAACGAAGCCCGAGCCGGCAGTATTTTTGCCGGCCACAAATGAACTCTGATCCACTATTAACTTTCCGGCGGAAGCCGGCCAACCTCGACCTTGCCGCACTCGACGCCTTCGCGGAGGCGCTCCGTGAACGCGTCGCGAAGCGGAAGGAATTTCACTGTCTGGTGACCGGCGACGCGGAGTTGCAGCGTCTGAACCGGGAGTTCCGGGGCAAGGACTATGCGACCGACGTCCTGTCATTTCCGGGCGAAGACGGTTACCTGGGAGATATCGCGATTTCACTGGGGCGGGCGCGCGCACAGGCGAAGGCGTTCGGCCATTCGGTGGAAGACGAGCTGCGCGTGCTGATGCTGCATGGCGTGCTGCATCTGACGGGGCTGGACCACGAAACGGATGCGGGCGAGATGGACCGGGCGGAGCGGCGCTGGCGGAAGAAGCTGGGGCTTGCGAGCGGCCTGATTGAGCGGACGGCATGATCATCGGCGTTTTATTGCTGCTGTTCGTGCTGGTGATTCTGTTCACGGCGATCCAGACGTTTTATCTGGAAGGAATGCGGCTCCGCACGCGCGAACTGCCCGCGCTGCAGTACTTCAAGAGCGAGTTCGAGCCGCGGCTGGGGCTGCGTTCGGAAGAGGGCTCGTTGAGTTTCTCGCTGTGGAAGCATTCGTGTCTGGTGGCTTTTGGCGTGCTGGTGCTGGCGCAGTTTATCGACGGCGAACCGATGAAGGTGCCGGAGCTGCTGGAGGCGATTGCGGCGTCCTGGCTGGCGATGCTGCTCTGCGCGTATCTGGTGCCGCAGTTGCTGTTCCGGCGGACGACGGGGCAGTGGCTGCACTCCCTGCTGCCGTTCTACAACGCGAGCGCGCTGATTGTGCGGCCGCTGGTGCTGGGGCTGGGCTTTCTGCATTCGCTGCTCGACATCGTGAAGCAGGATGCGCCGGGCGACGACGTGGCGACGGTGGCGGAGAATATCGACGCGCTGATCACGGCGGGCGCTGAAGAGGGGCTGATCGAAGAAGAGGACCGGAAGCTGATTCAGAGCGTGGTGGCGTTCGGCGACAAGACCGTCCGGGAGATCATGACGCCGCGGCCGAATATGGTCACGATTCAGGCGGACGAGACGCTGCAGGCTCTGCATGAGCTGGTGGTGCACGAGCAGTATTCGCGTATTCCGGTGTGGCAGGGGTCGATTGACGAGGTGGTGGGCTTTCTGCACGTGCGCGACATGTTCGAGGTGGCGGAGAGCAGCCGCACGACGCGCACGGTGCGCGAACTGATGCGTCCGATCCGGTTCGTGCCGGAGACCAAGCCGGTGGACGATCTGATGCGCGAGATGCAGCAGGAAGGCGCGCACATGGTGATCGTGATCGACGAGTACGGGAACACGGCGGGGCTGGTCACGATGGAAGATCTGGTGGAGGTGATTCTCGGCGAGATCCGCGATGAACACGAGCCGGACAGCGACGTGACCGATGATGGGAAGGGCGGGTTTCTGGTTTCCGGCAATTTCGATTTGTCGCGGGTGCAGGATCTGCTGGGCTTTCGACCCGAAGAGGAAGTGGAGTCGACGACGGTCGGAGGTCTGGTGATGGAGTGGCTGGGGCGGGTTCCGAGGCCAGGGGAAGCGATCGAGCGGGAAGGCATTCGCGCGGAGGTCATGGCAAGTGATGAGATGCGGGTGGAGCAGGTCCGCCTGAGCAGAGTTGTGCACGCGGGTGCGCACGCGGACGGACATGGCGCGGATGGTGAACAGGAATGATCCATCGCTCCGGTTTCGTTTCTATTCTCGGCCGGCCTAATGCCGGCAAGTCCACACTTCTGAACTCGCTGGTGGGGCAGAAGGTATCGATCGTCGCGGATAAGCCGCAGACGACGCGCACGGCTATTCAGGGCGTGATGACCACCGACGAGGCGCAGGTGATCTTCGTCGACACGCCGGGTATTCACAAGTCCGATTCGGCCATTAATAAACGCATGATGGACGCGGTGCGCGCTTCGCTGGAGGAACGCGACCTGCTGATCTATGTGGTGGACGCGACGGAGACCTTTTCCGAAGAAGACCAGCGCGCGCTGAGCATGCTGCGGGCGGACGGGCCGCCGGTGATTCTGATTCTGAACAAGATCGACGCGGTGAAGGCGAAGCACGATCTGTTGCCGCTGATGGACGAGTACGGCAAGCTGTACAGTTTCGCGGAAACGCTGCCGATGTCGGCGCTGAAGGACGAGGGGATCGAGGCGCTGCGGAAGCACGTGATCGACCGCCTGCCGGAGGGGCCGGAGTATTTTCCGCCGGATCATATTACGGACCAGCCGGCGCGTTTTCTGGCGGCGGAACTGATTCGCGAGAAGATTCTGATCGCGACGCGGCAGGAAGTTCCGCACGCGACGACGGTGATTATCGATAAGTGGGAAGAGACGCCGGCGATTGTGCGGATTTACGCGACGATTTTCGTGGAGCGGGACGGGCAGAAGGCGATTGTGATCGGCGCGAAGGGGGCGATGCTGAAGAAGGTCGGCTCGCTGGCGCGGGAAGAGATGGAATCGCTGTTCGGGATTAAGATTTATCTCGATCTGCACGTGAAAGTGGAATCGCGGTGGCGGGAGAACGGCGCGTTTCTCAATTCACTCGACTGGCGTACAATGGCCGGTAGAGATGACACTTAAGCGCGCGGGCCTGTCGGTTGCATTTTTCCTGGGGAGTTTGTCGGCGGCTCCCGCCGCGAAGCCCGTCACGGACGATTTCGTCAACGACACCATCAAGCAGAAGCTGGCGGCGGATTCGCTGGTGAAGGGCGGCAACATCGAGGTGGATGTCAAGGCCGGGGTGGTCACGCTGAAGGGCAAAGTGCAGGAGTCCAAACAGAAGGACAAGGCGGAGCGCATCGCGAAGAAGGTGAGCGGCGTGAAGAGCGTGGTTAACGAGATCAAGATCGAGAAGCCGTGAAAAAGGCCGCGCTGCTCTGCCTGCTGGCCGGGTGCATCCGGGCACAGGATTTCGACAATCTGCTGGCGGAGCGGGTGGCGACGAATTTGCAGTTTATCGACGGAATGGTCTGGGCGCGGACCGGATTTCTGGTTTTTTCCGACTCTTTAAAGAAAAAGATTTACCGGCTGGATCCTGGAAAGCCGCCGCAGCCCACCGATGAGGACAACAACGGCGCCGAGGGGCTGGCGTTCGATGTCCAGAGCCGGCTTTATCTTTGCGAACCGCTGAAACGGCGGGTGGTGCGGATCGATAACAAGGGCAGGCAGGAAGTTCTGAGCGAAGGGTTTCAGGGGAAGAAACTGAATTCGCCGAACGATATCGCGGTCCGGCGGGATGGCCACGTTTATTTCACCGATCCGGCGTTCGCGGGCGCGGTGGATACGCGGGAACTCGATTTCAACGGGATTTTCCATATCACGCCCAAGGGTGAGATCGAAGCGCTGGCGAAGTGGCCGACGCGGCCGAACGGCATCGCGCTTTCGGCGGACGGGAAGACGCTTTATGTGACCGATTCGGATCGTCATGCGGTGGTGGCGTTCGATCTGGATAAGAGTTCGGGCGCGGGAAGTAATCCGCGGGACGTGGTAAAAAACATCGCAGGCGTGCCCGGCGGCATCCGGACAGATGTGAACGGACGGTTGTATGTCGGCGCGAAGGGGCTGGGCGTGTACGGCGCGGACGGGAAACTGGTGCGGCAACTGCTGGCCGGCGAAACGATCACGAACTGCGCGTTCGGCGACGCGGACTTCGAGACGCTGTACGTTTCCGGGCGGAAGAACATCTACAAGATCCGGCTTGGCGTCAAAGGCGCCATGCAGTATTGAGCGATTCCCGGCAATATCCGCCGAGGCCCGTTTTGGGCGTGGGAGCGCTGATTGTCGAAGGGCCGCGCATTTTGCTGGTGGAGCGGGGGCATGAGCCGCTGAAGGGATACTGGTCGCTGCCGGGGGGCGCGGTGGAGACCGGCGAGCGGCTGGAAGACGCCATGCGCCGGGAGGTTCGGGAAGAGACCGGACTCGAGGTGAGCGTGGTTTGTCTGCTGGAAGTTTTCGAGCGCATCATGCACGACGATGCGGGACGGCCGGAATACCACTACGTGCTGATGGATTATCTGTGTCATCCGGCGGGGGGCACGCTGGCGGCGGCGGACGATGCGAGCCGGGTGGCGTGGTTTACCGAAGAGGAAATCGGCGGGCTGAAGATTACGGAGGGGACTCCGGCGGTCATCGAAAAGGCTTTTCGACGATTGGCCCGATAAGGCCTCCTCAACTTTATATTGCAAAGCTCTTCGGCCCGCGCCATAATCGCACTATGGCGGCGGTACGTCCCATTCGAGAACCCGGTCCCGAAGCTTTGGGCCTGCATACGCAGGCAATGGACAATCTGCGATTCATTCGTTCGGCGATGGAGAATGCCGGTTCTTTCACGGCGGTGCCGGGCGTGGGCGGGGTGCTGATGGGGGCGACGGCGATGTTTGCGGCGTTTGCCGCGCATCTGAGCCGGAGTCCGCTGGCGTGGCTGGGGATCTGGAGCGTGGAGGCGTTGCTGGCGCTGGCGATCGGGCTGGCGTTTTCGTACCGGAAGGCGCTGCGCGGGGGAGCTTCGCTGCTCTCGAAGCCGTTCCGGCGATTCGTGCTGGCGATGGTGCCGGCGGTGTTCGTGGGCGCGCTGCTGACGTTCACGTTTTACCGGGCGGGGCTGACGCAACTGATGCCGCCGTTGTGGCTGCTGCTGTATGGCGTGGGCGTGTCGTCGGGCGGGGCGTTTTCGGTCCGTGTGGTGCCGCTGATGGGGATCTGCTTTCTGGGCGTGGGCACGGTGGCGGCGCTGGGTCCGGCGGAGTGGGCGGATGCGCTGATGGCGGCGGGTTTCGGCGGGCTGCATATAATTTTCGGATTGGTGATTGCGAGGAAATTCGGTGGCTAAAGTTGCCTCAGTTCGTGTCGGGAGTCCGGGTCCGCAGGTGGTCTCTGCGGGGTCGGGGGCGCGGTCGCTCGATCGGATTATTCATGAGCGGCTGCGGTTGGGGATTGTCAGTGCGCTGTCGGTGAATGAGACCCTGACGTTCAAAGATCTGAAGGGCATTCTGGCGACGACGGACGGGAATCTAAGCGTCCATTCGCGGAAGCTGGAAGACGCCGGGTATGTGCAGTGCGAGAAGAAGTTCGAAGGGCGTCTGCCGCGGTCGGAGTACCGGCTGACGGAGAAGGGCCGGGCGGCGCTGGAAGGCTATCTGACGCATATGGAAGCGCTGATCCGGGCTACACGGCAGAGTTAAGAAGAGTCCGCTAAAAAAATTTCCGTATACGCTTTATGAAACAAACTCCATTGCATGTCGCAGTCATCATGGACGGGAACGGCCGGTGGGCCAACCGGCGGGGATTGCCCCGGCTGGCGGGACATCGGGCGGGGGCGGAAGCGCTGCGGCGGGTGGTGGAAGCGGCGGCGGATCTGGGCGCGGGGATGCTGACGGCTTACGCGTTTTCGTCGGACAACTGGAAGAGGCCGGCCGAAGAGGTGGACGGGCTAATGGCGCTGCTGGCGTGGTACCTGGGGGAAGAGACGCCGAGGCTGCTGGCGAGCGGGGTCCGGCTGTCGGTGATCGGGCGGCGGGACCGGTTGCCGGAGGTGCTGCTGGAGGCGATCCGAGGGGCGGAGCGGACGACGGCGGGGGGAGCGCGGCTGCATTTGCGGCTGGCGATCGATTATTCGGCGCGGGATGCGATTGTGCGGGCGACGCAGCTGGCGGCGGGGGACGCGGTGACGCCGGAGCGGTTCGAGGAGTTGCTGGGGAAGTGCTGCTCGGGGACGGCGGAGCCGGTGGACCTGCTGATCCGGACGGGCGGGGAGCAGCGGTTGAGCGATTTCCTGCTGTGGGAGTGCGCTTACGCGGAGCTGGTGTTTACGCCGCGGATGTGGCCGGAGTTTGGGGCGGCGGAGCTGGGCGCCGCGATTCGGGAGTTCCACCGGCGGGAGCGGCGGTTCGGGGCGGTGCCGGTCATGGTTCCGGTTGCAGAAGCCGGGCATGAGCGCTGGCTTCGGTGAGGGGTTTGAGAAGATGAAGTTTCCATGTCAGATCCCGTCAGGCCCGCTCGATTGCAGGGCCGTTTTATCACTTTCGAAGGGATGGACGGCTGCGGCAAGACGACGCAACTCCGTCTGCTGGCGGCGGCGCTGCGGGCCCAGGGGCGGGACGTCGTCGAGACGGTAGAGCCGGGCGGCACGGAGCTGGGGCAGCAGATCCGGCGGATTTTGCTGGATCCGGCGAGTTCGGAGATGCATGCGCGGACGGAACTTCTGCTGTATTTCGCGAGCCGGGCGCAGAACGCGGCGCAGGTGATCCGGCCGGCGCTGGCGGCGGGGAAGCTGGTGCTTTGCGACCGGTTCACGGATTCCACGCTGGTGTATCAGGGCTGCGGGCGGGGGCTGGATGCGGGAATCGTGCGGCAGCTGGATGCGATTGCGTGCGAGGGGCTGCGGCCGGACGCGACGGTGCTGATCGACATCGACCGGGAGACGAGTCTGGCGCGGGCGCGGAAGCGGAATCAGCGGAACGGGCCGGCGGAATCGCGGATCGACGAGGAGAGCGCGGCGTTTCATGAGCGGGTGCGGCGCGGGTATCTGGCGCTGGCGGCGGAGGAGCCGGAGCTGTTTCTGGTGATCGACGGGCGGACGGATGTGGCCGGTGTGAGCGCGCGGATTCAGGACGCTTTGGGTGTGGCTTTGGGAACAGCCGGGAGCCTGCATGTTTGAGAATTATTGGGGCAACCGGCATGTGCAGATCACGCTCGAGGGGATGATCGAGCGGGAGCGGATTCCGCAGACCATGCTGTTCGCGGGGCTGGAGGGGCTGGGCAAGGCGACGCTGGCGCGGCGGTTCGCGGCACGGCTGCTGCAATCGCCGGAAAAGATCGAGCACGACGATCTGAGTCTGGCGGAGAACACGTCGCTGATCGCGGCGCGGGAGAAGCTGCCGGCGGATAAGCGGAACGAGGATCCGCTGGTGTTCGCGAGCCATCCGGATTTTCTGACGTTTCCGCCGGACGGGCCGCTGCGGCAGCTGAGTATTCCGCAGATGCGGCTGTTGAAAGAGCGGGCGCAGTATAAGCCGCTGAAGGGGACGCGGCGCGTGTTCCTGATCGATCAGGCGGACCGGGCCAACGAGCAGGCGGCGAATTCGCTGCTGAAGACGCTGGAGGAGCCGCCGGACCATCTGATTCTGATTTTGACGGCGGAGAATGTTTACGATTTGCTGCCGACGATCCGGTCGCGGTCGGTGGTTTTGAATTTTTCGCCGCTCGATAACGAGGACATGCAGGATTTCGCGCGGGCGCGGAAGCTGGAGCATCCGGACCGGCGGATTGCGCTTTCGGCGGGGAGCCCGGGGCTGGCGGCGTCGCTCGATATCGAGCTGTTTCAGAAGCGCCGGGCGTCGATGCTGGCGCTGCTGAAGACGGGGGCCGGGGTGGCGACGTATGCGTCGTGGCTGCCGATTTCCGAGGCGCTGGGGCGGACGAAGAGCGACAAGCTGGAGTTCTTTCTGAAGCTGCTTTATGAGCTGCTGCGGGATGTGACGCTGCTGCGGGAGGCGGGTGGCGCGCCGGCGACGCCGATCCGGAATTACGATCTGCGGCCGGAGCTGACGGCGCTGGCGTCGCGGGTGTCGCGGGTGTGGATTCTGAATGCGGTGAAGGGCGTGGATGAGATTGCGGGGCTGCTGCGGCGGAATATCCAGAAATCGATTGCGCTGGATGGGTTGCTGATGCGGATGCGGGGGAGTGCTTAAGGCTAGCACTCTCCAAGAGTGATAAAATTCACCGATGGAGTCCGATAACCGTCTTGGAATCGCTACAGGCGAGCCACTAACAGCGACCGACGAGCCGCTCCACGTAAATCCACGGGCAGAACCGCCGGATTGGCGCGAAAGCATTCTCGCTATCGCGAAACATTTCTCATTAATATGGAAAAAGCGGCACCCTCATCTGCGCCGACGAATTTTGCGTTCGGTCGGTGCTCTAGCTGTTGTCTTTGGCGGATGTTGGGCGTTGGCCCATTGGAAAGACCCAGACCGCGATCAGAAGCTCACTAATTTTATCGCGGCGTTCTACCCCCTCGCCATATCAGTACTGGCCGCCTTTATACCGGACTTGGAAAAGTTGGAACGGATGAGGCCAATCTGGAGAATTGGCATCATTGCGGGCGGGCTTGCCTACAGCATAGTCCTTTGGCATCAGCAGACAATCAGCATCGAGAGTGCTCGCTCAGATCGACGAGAAGCGATAGCTGATGCTGTCAGGTCAGCAAACGAACACTCCGATAAGCAAATTAAAGATATAAGGGACGACATAAGGGGGGTAGTTCAGCATTCAGACGGGCAGATTGAATCCGTCCGAAAGGATGTAAAGAACACGACTCAGGAGGTTGCCGAACTTCTGTCCAAGACATCGGCAGCTTTAGATAGCTCTATTGGCAAGGTTGGAAAGCCGGATCCACCGGTATTGGCACAACTGGTATTTAGCTTGTTCGATGCTTACGAAGGAGAAATACTCAAAACTGATGCCATGCGTCCGGACAAGGATGGTCTCTTTAATATCGAGTTTGTGATCTTTAATTCGTCAAAAACAACGGCGGTTCACTTGGTAGACACATGGATCGACATATGCGATCAATGCGAGTTCGCAAAAGAGCCGAATGGCTACTTCCGGCCCTCCGGTCTGGGAAGCCAGACGAGGTACCGGCAGTTCGGAATTCTGAACCCGCAAACTTCAACCGATAAGCACGTGATTGCAGTAAAGCTAAAGGTACCCACTAAGGCTCAGCGGTTTCAGGTGGGTTGGCGCTATTCTTGCGAATTATGTGCCAAAGAGTCCGAACAGCTCGCAACCATAACCGTTCTCCCGGTAATTCATTGACTTCGGGCGTTTTTTCAAACGCATCCTGATTGCACCCTCGAAACTCCCTTACTCTCAGGCTTAGCTCGCTTTATAGCGCCCTTATCCCCGTGTTCCAATACGGCAGTCGGTCCGCCTTCATGAATTCCTGGGCCATCCGTTCGCCACGGCTGAATTCAAGGCGTTTAGCGGTAGAGATTCGGCTCGCCGGGGGGGCGGGTTTTCCAGCGGCGGTGGATCCAGAGCCACTGGTCGGGGTAGTCGCGGATGGCGGTTTCGATGGCGGCCTGGATGCGGGCGGTGTCGGCTTCGGGGTCGCCGGAGATGAGGACTTCCGGGTAGAAGCGGAGGATGTATTTGCGCTCCGCGGGGCTCCAGACGGCGAAGCCGGGGATGACGGCGGCGCCGCTGCGGGCGGCGAGCTTCGCGAAGGTCAGATTGGTGCAGGCCGGCTTGCCGAAGAAGGGGACGAAGACGCCGTTGTCGGCGGCGGCGTTCTGGTCGACCAGGATGCCGACGGGCTCATTGTTGCGCAGGGCCTGGAGGATGGACCGGGCGAAGTCGCGTTTCGAGAGAAGCTTGTTGCCGGAGAGGGCGCGGCGGGTTTCGACGAGGTGGTCGATGTGCGGGTTGTCGAGGGGGCGCACGACAACGTTCATCGGTTCCGTGAGAAGCGCGTGGGTGTAGGCGCTGAGCTCCCAGTTGCCCAGGTGCGCGGTGGCGAAGAGGATGCCGTTGCCGCGGGCTTTGGCGCGTTCATAGTGTTCGAAACCCTGGTAGCGGATCCAATCCTGCACGTTGTCGCGCGTGATTTGGGGGAAGCGGGCGAGGGCGACGAGGAGATGGCCGATGGAGGCGTAGACGCCGTCGATGACGGTTTTGCGCCAGGCGGCGTCCTTGTCGGGGTAGGCGAAGGTGAGGTTCCTGTTGGCTGTCTGGCGCAGGCGGCGGACAAGGAGATCGAGCAGGCGCGCGTAGAACTGGCCGAGGCGGTCGGCCAGGGGGCGCGGGGAGTGTTCGAGGGTGGAAACGAGAGCCTGCGCGAGAGCCGCTTCGACACGGTCGCGCAGGGCGGAACGGGTTTTCAAGATTATTCGATCCAGCCGCCGCCGGCGACGAGGTCGCCCGAGTAGAAGACGGCTCCCTGGCCGGGGGTGACGGCGCGTTGGGGCTCGTCAAAACGGACTTCGACGCGGCCGTTGTCAAGCGGCGTCAGGGTGGCGGCGGCGGGCAGGTGGCGGTTGCGGATGCGCACGTTCGCGCGCGCGGGGGCTGGCAGGCCGGGCCAGGAGAGCCAGTTGATGTCGCGGGCGATCAGGGTGGAGCGCAGCAGGGAGTCGTTGGAGCCGACGGTGACGGTCTGGGACTTCGGGTCGGTGGAGATGACGTAGAGCGGTTCGGGGGCGGCGATGCCGAGGCCCTTGCGCTGGCCGACGGTGTAGTGATGCGAGCCCGCGTGGCGGCCGAGTTCGCGGCCTTCCTGATTGACGATGGCGCCTTCGACGGCTTCACGGCTCATGCCCTTTTCGGAGAGCCAGGCGTCCATGAAGGCGGCGTAGTCGCCGTTGGGAACGAAGCAGATCTCGTAACTTTCGCTTTTGTTGGCGACGGGCAGGTTGAAGGCGACGGCGAGGTCGCGGACTTCGGACTTCACCATGTCGCCGAGCGGGAAGAGGGTGCGGGCGAGCTGGTCCTGGGTGAGGCCCCAGAGGAAGTACGTCTGGTCCTTGGAGAAGTCGCGGGCGGTGCGCATTTCCCAGCGGCCGGTTTCGGGATGGCGGGTGACGCGGGCGTAGTGGCCGGTGGCGATGGATTTGGCGCCAACGGAATCGGCCAGGGTGAGGAACTGGTCGAATTTGATGAACGTGTTGCAGCGCGTGCAGGGGACGGGGGTGCGGCCGGCGAGGTAGTCCTCCACGAAGGGGGCGACGACGGACTCTTCGAACTGGCGCTCGAGGTTGACGACGTAGTAGGGGATGCCGACGTGTTCGGCGACGCGGCGGGCGTCGTAGACGTCGTCAAGCGAGCAGCAGCGGCCGGTGGCGGATTCGTCGACACCCTCGGTGAGTTCGGGGAGGCGGCGCTGGTTCCAGAGCTGCATGGTCAGGCCCGCGATGTTGTAGCCGTCGCGCTTGAGGAGCGCGGCGACGGTGGAGCTATCGACTCCGCCGGACATGGCGACGGCGATGAGATCAGACATGAACGGTTCCTCTTGCGGGGCTTTTGTTGCCCCAATCGGCGGAGATACGGCGGAGGTGGGCGACGCTTTCGACGACGGCTTCGAGCAGGCCCTCGACCTGTTCGGCGGTGTTGTCGGGGCCGAGGGAGAAGCGGACGCTGGAGCGGGCGGCGGCGGGGCTGAGGCCCATGGCGAGCAGGACGTGGGAGGGCTCGACGGCTCCGCTGGAGCAGGCGGAACCGCTGGAGACGGCGTAACCGCGGAGGTCGAGGGCGATGACCATGGCCTCGCCTTCGATGCCGTCGAAACGGATGTTGGCGGTGTTGGGGAGGCGATGGCGCGGGTCGCCGTTGACGTGGGCGGACGGGACGCGGTGGAGGATGCCGGATTCGAGGCGGTCGCGAAGGGGGGCGAGGTCGAGCCAGTTTTGATTGAGGGCCGCGGCGGCACCGAGGGCGGCGGCACCGGGGACATTCTCGGTGCCGGCGCGGCGTTCGCGTTCGTGGCGGCCGCCGAAGAGCAGCGGCTGGAGCTGGACGCCCTTGCGGACATAGAGCGCGCCGATGCCTTTGGGAGCGCTGAATTTGTGGGCGCTGACGGAGAGCAGGTCGACGCCGAGATCGGGAATGTTCACGGGGACGCGGCCGGCGGTTTGCACGGCGTCGGTATGGAAGGGGACGCCGGCGGCGCGCGCGAGGGCGGCGATTTCGGCGACGGGCTGCAGGACGCCGGTTTCGTTGTTGGCGTGCATGACGGAGATGAGGCAGGTGCCGGGGCGGAGGGCGTGGCGGACGTCGTCTGGATCGACCTGGCCGGCGGCGCCGACGGGGAGGTAGGTGACGGGGTGGCCTTCGCGTTCGAGCTGGGCGCAGGCGTTCAGGACGGCGGGGTGTTCGATGGAACTGGTGATAATGGGGGAGCCCGGCGCGCGGCGGGCGATGCCGAAGAGAGCGAGGTTGTCGGATTCGGTGCCGCCGCTGGTGAAGACGAGTTCGCGGGGATCGCAGCCGAGGCGGGACGCGAGGGCGCGCCGCGCGCTCTCCAGACGCTGTTTGGCGGCCTGCCCATAATGATGGATACTGGACGCATTGCCGCAGACTTCGGCCAGAGAGTCCGTGAGGGCGCGCAGCACCTCCGGCGCGACGGGTGTTGTCGCGTTATGGTCGAAGTAAAAGTGCCGCACTGCCTACCAGTTTAGCTTTTCCGGCCTGTTCCCCGATGAAACGCCCTCTCATTACCCTATTGACCGACTTCGGTTCCGCCGATCATTACGTAGCGGCGATGAAAGGTGTCATCCTTTCGATCTGCCCCGGAGCGGAGTTGGTCGATATCACGCATGAGGTACAGCCGTTTCAGATCGCGGAAGGCGCGTATCTGCTGGCGCAGGCGTGGAAGTATTTTCCGGCGGGGAGCATTCATGTGGTGGTGGTGGATCCGGGGGTGGGGTCGAGCCGGCGGGCGGTGCTGGTGGAGGCCGGTGGGCATCGGTTTGTTGGACCGGACAACGGCGTTTTCAGTCTGGCGCTGGACGGAGTCGGGAGTACGGCGGTAAGGCAACTGACGGAGACGCGGTATTTCCGGCATCCGGTGAGCAGCACGTTTCACGGGCGGGATATCTTCGCGCCCGTGGCGGGACATGTGGCGAACGGGGTTGCGGTGGCGGAGTTCGGGCCCTGGGCGGGGGAGATGGTGCAGTTGCCGGCCACGCGTCCGCTGCGGGTGTCGGAGCGGGAGTGGGTCGGAACGGTGCTGCATGTGGACCGATTCGGGAATATCGTGACCAATCTGGACTGGAAGAGCGTTCCGGAGATCGGGGCAGGGAAGTTCGTGCTCAAAGCGGGGCAGTACCAGATCGACAGGTACGCACAGAACTATGCCGCCGCAGAGGAGGGAGAGTTGTTTCTTTTGCGCGGGAGCGGCGATTACCTGGAGATCTCGCTGCGCGCCGGAAGTGCAACAAAAGATACGGGTATTTCGGTGGGAGACGGGGTTCGGCTCACGATCGGATAGAAGTGGTACTGGTACCGAACAGTCTGAGTAGTAGCCTGTTTTCAATGACTTGTGGTTGTTTGCGGTGCTACTATCGGAGCGTCGCAGGAGTAATGTATATCACGTTATTTTGGCGACAAGGAAGCTAAAGACTTAAGAATGAGACTCGAATCCGCCATTACCCTGACGATTGCAGCTCTGGTTTGTTCGGTGGCTCCGGCCAGGGCAAATCAGTTGAGCGTGCTGATTACCGAGGCGCAGATTCGGGCGGCGGTCACATCGTCCACCTTTACCGGGTGTTCGGCGGGGCTCACGGATTGCGGCGTTTACGCCATTGGACTGAAGAGCGACAGTCTGGGAGAGACCTCCGCGACGGCGAACCGCTCCCCTTCGAGTTCGTGGGCCGTGGTGAGCCTGGGCAGCAGCGGGGGGCCGGGGTACGAGGCAAGTGGAGCCGCGGCGGGGCAAACGTATATCACGGCGAACACGCATGTGACTTCGTCCAACAATTACGACACCAACACGACCCCCGCGCTGCTGAAGGGCGCCGGCGCGCTGCCCGTTGGCACCACTCTGGGCTGGCTGGTGACTTACTCGACCAACATTGCCGTGGGGGTTTCCGACACCCTGACGCTGCGCCTGTTTGCGGTTCAGCTGAACGCAACGACCGGCGCCGAAGGCAACAAGGGCCTCGCGTCCAACGTTACGATTTCCACCCTGACGAGCCTGCCGGAGCCCTCTTCGATGCTGCTGTTCCTGGGCGGTTTTGCGGCGCTCGGTGTTTACCGGTTGCGGCGCAGAGAGTCATAGTCTTACCCGGGTCTTACCCGGCCTTACCCGAAATTTAGTATCCGGCTTATTCCGGCAACCCGTACGGCGTGGGCATTGTCCCCCCCGTGCGCTTGCCTCTGTCTGAACCGAAACGTTTACTGTCCGCAGCCTGCTGAAACCACACATGACGAAAACTATGTTCTTCCCGAAGTTGTCTCTGTTCGCGGCATCTGTAATTGCATCGGCCGCGATTTCGATGCTGGCGCCGTCCGCGGCATTCGCGCAGTGCCCGACCTGCGTCAACGCGGTGACCGTGCCCCAGACGGCGTACGCGTATACCGCTACTCCCGTAATGGATGCGAGTGTGGCCGAGCCGACCAGTCAGGGCTTTATCTCGCTGTCGCTGAGCGGCGTGGATCCCGGGTACACGGTGACGAACGGAAACTACACGGCCTGGTGCGGCGCGTGGTGGAATTCGCCGATCATGAACACGCCGAATTACGCGGGAACTCCGGGCTCGCTGTACTCGACGTATTCGCCCACGTTCCCGGCGGGTTTCGCGCCGCTGGTGGGGAATGTGAACATGGTGAACTAGATCCTGAACCACAAGACGGGGACGATCCGGGATGTACAGAGCGCGATCTGGCTGGTGACGACGGGGATGGTGGATCTGCTGAATCCGGCCACGCCGACGGCGGTTGCGCTGGCGAATGCGGCGATGGCGAATCCGGCCTACGTGCCGGACGCCGGCGGGGTGATGGCGATTTTCGTGGCCGTTGACGACGTACTGGCGCCGGACGCCGGTTCGGCCGGCTTCATGCTGCAGAATATGATCTTCGAGGTGACGGTGCCCTCGCTCACGATCACGTCGACCTGTGTGCAGGTGACGGGAACGCAGGGCCAGGCGATCACGCCGGTGACGCTGACGAGTTCGGGCGGCGCGGGGGGGCCTTATCACTATTCCGCGACCGGCTTACCGAACGGAATTACTCTGACCGACGGCGGGCTGCTTTCCGGCATTCCGATGGCGAGCGGCACGTTCAACTACACGGTGACGCGGAAGGACAAGGCGGGCAACAGTTCGGTGCAGACCTGTTCGATGACGATCTCGGCTCCCCCCGCTACCAACACCTGCGGTCTTTCATGGGGCTACTGGAAGACTCATGTGAGCGCGTGGAAGCTGTCGAGCATGGTGCTGGGAGGCCAGACCTATACCTCCGCGGAACTGCAGAATCTGCTGGGCCTGGCGGTGAAGGGCGATGCGAGCATCAACCTGGCGCATGAACTGATCGCGGCGCGGCTGAATGTCGCCAACGGAACCAACATTGCTACGGCGAACGGGAAGCTGGATGCGGCCGACGCACTGCTGAAGCAGTTCAGCGGGAAACTGCCGTACAACGTGGCTAGTTCCTGTGGCGTTGGCTCGGATATGACCAGCGTGGCAGCTTCTCTGGACGACTTCAACGCCGACGGACTGCTGCAGCCGGGCTGCACCGCTTCGGGCGCCCCCTCGACGCCGGTGACGATTTCGAAGCCGACCGCGACAGGGCAGGTGGGGACGGGCTATAGTTCCAGCCTGGTGACGACGGGCGTGGGTCCGTACACGTACTCGATCACCGCGGGCAGCCTGCCGAACGGTGTGTCGCTGAATCCGACGACCGGCACCCTGATTGGCACGCCGACGGTGGCGGGCACGTTTACCTTCACGGCGAAAGTGGTGGACAACGGACAGGCGGGCACGAGCGCCACGGTGACTGCTTCGATTACGATCGCCGCGCCGGCGACCAAACTGACGCTGGTCTGTCCCTCCGCCAGCGTGCAGGCCGGTTCGCCCTACTCCTCCTCGATTGTCGCTTCGGGCGGCACGGGCATGCTCACCTATTCGATCTCGGGTGAATTGCCGGACGGTTTCCGGCTCAATGCGGGAACGGGGCTGATCTCCGGAACGACCGACGAGGCGCGGACGGCCACCTTCACGGTGAAGGTCACTGACTCCGGTTCGAAAGCGACGGCCACACAGGCCTGCACGATCGCGATTACCTATCCGCCGGCTCCTTCGAACACCTGCGGGGAGACGTGGAGCTACTGGAAGGCGCACGTGAGTTCGTGGCCGAAGACTTCGCTGACCATCGGAAAGCAGACGTACAAGCTGGCGGACCTGATCAATCTTCTGGGATCGGCGGTGGGGGACGATCAGAGCATCAACCTCGCTCACGAACTGATTGGCGCGAAACTGAACGTGCTGAATGGCCGGGATCCTTCGAAGGCGGGTGAGAACCTGAGCCGGGCGGACGCTCTGCTGGGGCTTTACTCCGGCTCGCTGCCGTACAAAGTGAACTCCGGCTCGGTGATGGGCAAGGAGATGGTGAACTTCGCGAATTCGCTGGACGATTTCAACTCGGCCGGTGAGAGCGAGCATGGCTGCAGCGTGAAGGGGTCGGGTTCGGACCACGAGTCGGAATCTGAACACGATCACTAAGGCGGACGCTGCCGCCTGGCAGCGGGAGTGCGGATGGCAAAAAGGGGGGCGGATTATCCGTCCCCCTTTCGTGTTTTTGGGGCAAACGGTACTGGTACTTATACGGTATGGACGTAGTACTGTGCTGATCGATCTTGTAACGCCCGATACATACTTCTAAACTCGAAGACGAGTTGAAAATTCCCCTCCTTAGTTTCGCGCTGATCGTTTTGGGCGCGTCCGCTTTGCAGGCGGACAGCACGAACGTCTTTGTGGACTACCGGCCGCTCAATCCGAATCATGAGGTATTCCAGGGCATGGATGTGGACATTAGTCCTTATGCCGGCTGGGTGGGGGACAACGTGAACGGGATTGAGGGGAACCGGGCGGTGCTGCTGTTTTGCGAGGATTACGCGGACGACGCTGCGTACTACGCGGGCTGGGCAGTCAATGCGACGCCGGTCAGTTCGCTGGACTTTACGAGCACGCGATATGGCGCGGAGAATCCGAACCCAATGTACGCGACGGGTTCGAGCCTGTACCGGCAACTGGCGTGGCTTTTCACGCAGACTCTGCTGCCGGGGCAGTCGACGGGGAACCAGGATGCGATTCAGGAAGCGGCGTGGGTGATGACGAACGGGAAGGACGAGACGCCGCATCTGACTGCCACTGCGACGGGGCAGGACATGAGTTATCTGGCATGGATCGCGGCGGCGGAGGCCAGTTTTGAGCGGGTGGCGACCGGCTACGCAACGCCCGATTACAGCCAGTGGGCGATTCTGACGGATGTGAACGCGGCGGGGAACACGCGGGGGATCGGCAAGCAGGAGTTTCTTGCGTACCTGAGCGGGGGCGGCACGTGGGAAACGGCGGCGACAAGCGCGGTGGGGGATGCACCGGAGCCGTCGGCGTTTGTTTTGGCGGGCGCGGGGTTGTTTGCTTTGGGGCTGGCGCACCGGCGGAAATAACGCGCTGGGGGGACAGTACAATTCCGAGAGGAATATGCGTCAACCACAAGCAGAGGAAGAGAACGCCGATCTGTCCGGGTTGGGGCGCCAATTCGAATCCAACGAAGCGGCGATGAGGGACCTGACCGCGGACCTGACCGGGGAACAACTGAACTGGCGGCCGGATCATGGCCGGGCGTGGAGCATACTGCAGTGCGTGCAGCATCTGGCGCTGTCGGGCACGTCGTATCTGGGGGCTCTGCAGCCGGCGGTGGATGGCGCCCGAGGGTCCGGGCCGCGACGCAGAGGGCCGATTGGGGCGAGCGCGCCGGGGAGACTGTTTCGGAGCCGGCTGGAGCCGCCGGTGAAGGCGAAGATCGCGGCGCCCAAAGCGATTGTTCCGGCGGAGAGACTGGACAAGGACGAAGTGGTGGCCGGGTATTTGCGGAATCACGATCAGATCCGGAAATTGCTGGCCGATGCCGGGGAGATGGATTTTAATCGGGTGAAGTTCCGGAATCCGCTATTGCCGTTGCTGCGGGTGCGGGCGGGAACGGGGCTCATGATCATCGCGGCGCATGAGCGGCGGCATTTGTGGCAGGCACGGCAGGTCCGGGAATTACTCGAACAGACGTTGCGCGGATAAGGTAGTAAGCTGTTTGGCAAGCATGCGCATGAATCCCGGGGTTTTCGCCATCGCGGCAGCGGCCAGTTTATTTCCGATGAGTATTCCGATGGCTGGGGGCGACGCGCAATCGCCGCGCGCCGCTTTCCTGAAGATGATCGACCGGCCGCGAGTGCCGCTGGCCCCCGAGATGAGCGCCATGGGCGAGGCGGACGGTGTGGCGCAGTTTCATTTCACATATGCCGCCGATGGCGCGCAGCGGGTGCCGGGGCTGCTGTTCCGACCGGTATCGGCGGGCGGCACGAAACTGCCGGTCATTGTGGTGCTGCACGGCACGGGCGGCAATAAGCAGGGGCAGGTTCCGCTGTTGCGGCGGTTGGCGGGCAAGGGGTTCGTCGCCATCGCGATCGACGGGCGTTATCACGGCGAGCGCAGCGCGCAGGGCACGGGGTCGGCGGACTATCAGGCGGCGATGCTGCGGACCTTCCAGACGGGCAAGGAGCATCCGTTCCTTTACGACACGGTTTGGGATGTGATGCGGCTGATCGATTACGTGGAGACGCTGCCGGGCGCGGATGCGTCGAGGATCGGGCTGATCGGGTTCTCCAAGGGCGGGATGGAGGCGTATCTGGCGGCGGCGGTGGATCCGCGGATTCGCGTGACGGTGCCGTGCATCGGGGTGCAGAGTTTCCGGTGGGCGCTCGATAACGATTCGTGGCAGTCGCGCGCGGGGACGTTCAAGACGGCGCTCGACAGCGCGGCGAAGCAGGAAGGCGTGGAGACGGCCGGGGCGGAGTTTCTGCGGCATTTCTACGACAAAGTGGCGCCGGGAGTGTATTCGGATTTCGATGGTCCGGCGATGCTGCCGCTGATTGCGCCGCGGCCGCTGCTGACGATTAACGGGGAGATCGACGCGCGGACGCCGGGGCCGGGGCTGCAGCTTTGTTTCGACGCGGCGAAGAAGGCTTACGCGGGAGCGCCAGACCATTTCCGGACGGTGATCGAGCCGAAGACGGGGCATGCGGTGACGGCGGAGGCGCAGAATACGGCGATCGAATGGTTCGAGCGCTGGTTAAAGTAGACGGGGTTGAAATGATTCTGGCCGTGATGGCGGATCTGATGTTTTCCGTCAAAATCATCGACGAGGCGAAAAAGCGGGGGCTGCGGGTGGAGTTCGTGAAGGACGAAACGACTGCGCTGGCCAGGCTGGAGCTGAAGCCGGAACTGGTGATTCTGGATCTGAATTATGCGGCGGCGAATCCGATTGGCCTGCTCCGGCGGATGGAAGGCGTGGACACGTTCGGATTCGTTTCTCATGTGCAGGTGGAACTGAGAAAAGAAGCGGTGGACGCGGGGTGTAAGACGGTGGTGGCGCGGTCGGCCTTCGCGCAGAAACTGCCGGAGGTTCTGGCGCGCTATGCGGGGACGGAGACGACGGCGCGCAACTGAAGGAGCTTGCGGGCGGCGGCGCCGGAATCGATGGATTCGGCGGCACGTTGGGCGGCTTCTTTGAAGTCCGTGGTAAGTCCGGCGGCGACGATGGCGAGGGCGGAGTTGATCAGGACGATTTCGCGGCGGGGCCGGAGGTCACCGGAGCTTTCTCCGGCACCTTCTCCCGCGAGGATGGCTTCGGCGAGGGTGCGGTTAAAGGCGATGTCGCCGCCGCGAATGTCGCCCGCGGCGTTGGTGGAAAAGCCGAAATCCTCCGGGGTGACCTGCAGGTGTTCCACATGGCCGGGGGTGACGAAGTAAACGGTGGAGGGGCCGGTGGTGGTGACTTCGCCGAGGCCATCCGAGCCGTGCACGACGAAGCCGCGACGCAGTCCGAGGCGGGCGAGAACGCCGGCGATCTTTTCGGCGCCCGCGTCCGACCAGGTTCCGGCGACCTGCATTTCGGCGCGCGCGGGGTTGGTCAGCGGGCCGAGGAAGTTGAAGGCCGTGCGGAATTTCAGTTCGAGGCGGATGGGCTGGACGTGCCGGACGGCGCTGTGAAAGGTGGGCGCGAAGAGGAAGCCGATGCCCGCTTCGCGGATGGATTTCACGACGATCTCGGGCGTGACGGCGGTGTGGACGCCGAGGGCTTCGAGGAGGTCGGCACTGCCGGAACGGCTGGTGATGGAGCGGTTGCCGTGTTTGGCGATGCGGACGCCCGCGCCGGCGGCGACGAAGGCGGAGATGGTGGAGATGTTGAAGCCGGCGGTGGGGTTACCGCCGGTGCCGCAGGTATCGAGGATGGGGCGGCAATCGTCGGTCAGCGGCAGGGGGGCGGCGACCGCGCGCATGGCGCGAGCAAAGCCGGTGAGTTCCGGGATGGTTTCGCCGCGGACGCGCAGGGCGGTGAGGAAGGCGGCGGTCAGGACGGGGGTGGACTGTCCGGCGAGGAGGGACTGCATGGCGGCTTCGGCCTGCTGTTCGGTGAGGACAGAGCCATCGACCACGGCATGGAGGAGTTCAAGGGTCATGATAAAGTTGATCTTCGGGTGTCAATCCGCGGCGTAAATTCGCAGTTTGAAACCGGGAAAGTCCAAAACTCAGCATAGTAGCTTCGCACGATCCAAATGAAAATCCACGAGTATCAGGCCAAAGCGATTTTGGCCAAGTACAATGTCCCCGTGCCTCGCGGGAAGGTGGCGTTCACCGTCGCTGAAGCCGAGGCGGCTGCGCAGGAACTCGGCGGGAGCGTCGTAGTTAAGGCCCAGATTCACGCGGGTGGCCGCGGGAAAGGGGGCGGCGTGAAGGTTGCGAAGGACGCAGCCGAAGCGAAGGTGCTGGCGGAGAAGATCCTCGGCATGACGCTGGTGACGCACCAGACCGGTCCCGAGGGGCGTCTTGTTCAGCGGCTGCTGATAGAAGAGACGCTGCCGATCGATAAAGAGCTGTATCTCGGCATTGTGCTCGATCGCGGCACGGGCAAGATTATTTTCATGGCGTCCGCGGCGGGCGGCATGGAGATCGAGGAAGTGGCGGCGCACACGCCGGAAGCGATTCTGAAAGAAGTGATCGAGCCGGGGATCGGGCTGCTGCCTTATCAGGCGCGCAAGCTGGCGTTCGGCATCGGGATTCCGACGCCGGCGATCAACGGCGCGGTGCAGGCGATGATGGCGCTTTCGAAAGCGTGCCTGGAGCTGGACGCGTCGCTGGCGGAGATCAATCCGTTCATGCTGACGAAGGACAACCGGGTGTTCGCGCTCGACGCGAAAATCGGCTTCGACGACAACGCGATGTTCCGGCACAAGGATCTGGCCGAACTGCGGGATATCAACGAAGAAGATCCGCTGGAAGTGGAAGCTTCGAAGTACGGGCTGAACTACATCAAGCTCGACGGCAATATCGCGTGCATGGTGAACGGCGCGGGCCTCGCGATGGGCACGATGGACATTATCAAGTACGCGGGCGGATCGCCGGCGAACTTCCTCGACGTGGGCGGCGGGGCGAATGCGGAACAGGTGAAGAACGCGTTCCGGATCCTGCTGGGCGACCCGGCGGTGAAGGCGGTGCTGATCAATATTTTCGGCGGCATTCTGCGGTGCGACACGCTGGCGAACGGCGTGGTGTCGGCGGCGCGGGATCTGGGGATTTCGGTGCCGATCGTGATTCGCATGGAAGGCACGAACGTGGAACTGGGGCGGCAGGTTCTGGAAGAATCGGGCTTCAACTTCATTGTGGCGGACGGCATGAAAGACGCAGCCGAAAAGGTTGTGGCGGCGGCCGGGGGGAAACAGTAATGAGCGTACTCGTCGATAAGAATACGCGGCTGATCGTACAGGGCTTCACGGGAAAAGAAGGCACGTTCCACGCCTCGACCGCGATCGCTTACGGGACCAATGTGGTTGGCGGCGTTACGCCTGGCAAGGGCGGGTCCACGCATCTGGACCGGCCGGTGTTCAATACGGTTTCGCAGGCGCGGAAGGAAACCGGGGCGAACGCGACGGTGATTTTCGTGCCGCCGCCGTTTGCGGCCGATTCGATCATGGAAGCGGCGGATGCCGGGATCGAGCTGATCATCTGCATTACCGAGGGAATTCCGGTAATCGACATGGTGAAGGCGTGGAATTATCTGAAGACGACGAAATCGCGTCTGGTGGGGCCGAACTGTCCGGGTGTGATTTCGCCGGGCAAGTGCAAAATCGGGATCATGCCGGGGCATATTCACCTCGAAGGCAATGTCGGGGTGGTGTCGCGGTCGGGCACGCTGACTTATGAAGCGGTGGGGCAGTTGACGAAGCTCGGGATCGGGCAGTCGACGTGCATCGGGATTGGCGGCGATCCGATTATCGGGACGACGTTCCTCGACGCGATCCGGTTGTTCGACGAGGATCCGGACACGCATGCGATCGTGATGATCGGCGAAATTGGCGGCGACGCGGAAGAGAAGGCGGCGGCTTATATCGGCGCGAACGTGAAGAAGCCGGTGGTCGGATTCATCGCGGGGCAGACGGCGCCTCCGGGACGGCGGATGGGCCACGCGGGCGCGATTGTGTCGGGCGGGTCGGGCGCGGCGTCGGATAAAATCGCGGCGATGGAAGCGGCCGGGATTACGGTCTGCTCGTCGCCGGCGCAGATCGGCGAAAACATTCAGAAGCGAATGGCCAAATAAATTTATGCAAAAGACATTTTCGATTATTAAGCCGGACGCGGTGGCGACCGGGAAGACGGGCAAGATCCTCTCTCTGATCGAGGAGAAGGGTTTTCGGATTGTGGCGATGCGGATGGCGAAGCTGAGCCAGTCGCAGGCGGAAGGTTTTTACGCGGTGCACGCGGAACGGCCTTTCTACCGGAGTCTGGTGACGTTCATGACCGAGGGTCCGGTGGTATTACTGGCTCTGGAACGGGAAGACGCGGTATTGAAGTTGCGGGAAGTTATGGGCGCGACAAATCCGGCGAATGCGGCGGAAGGCACTGTGCGCAAGCTGTATGCGGAGAGTATCGAGCGGAATGCGATGCATGGCTCGGACGCTCCGGAGACGGCGGCGGTGGAGCTGGCGTATTTCTTCAATTCGATTGAACTGAACCAGCTATAGAAGACCAGCTGTAGTAGACCAGTTGTAAGAGATCAGCTGTAAAAAAGGGCGCGGCGGAAGCCGGGCCTTTTTTTTTGGTGAGGGGTATGTTATAACGAATGTTATAACGGAGTGGAGGCGCTTGCTATGGTTGCACTGAAGGTAAGGAAAGTGGGAAATTCGCTGGGTTTGGCTTTGCCCAAGGACGTCCTTAGCCATCTGCAAGCCGTCGAGGGCGACCTCCTTTATCTGGTGGAAGGACCGGACGGCGGGTATCACCTCACGCCGTATGATCCGGGATTCGAACGCAAGATGGCGAGAGCGGATGACATTATCAGCCGGTATCGCAATACGCTGCACGTTCTTTCGAAATAAGAGAATCGGGCTCTCCACGTGACAGAACCGGTCTGGGTTGACGAGCGCGATACGTTAGCCCTGCATACCCGCCTGCTGATCCTGAATGGCGGGGCAGCAGGGCTGCGGGACGAGGGGCTGCTGAAATCGGCCCTCGCCCGGCCAAAGCAGCATTTTGCCTATGGGGAGTCGCCGGATGTGATCCATCTCGCCTCCATTTACACGGCTGGCATTGTGCGGAACCATCCCTTCGTGGACGGGAACAAGCGCACCGGGTTCGTGATCGGTCTGCTGTTTCTGGAACTCAACGGGTATCGCTTTGGAGCCAGCGAAGAAGACGCGGCGCAGGCCGTTCTGGCGCTGGCTTCCGGGGATCTGGAAGAGGCCGGCTATGCCGCGTTTCTGCGGGAATTCAGTACGGTTCTTTCTTAAAAATCACCACAACTTGCACTGTTTTGCCAGCGGGCGGACCATGGGGTCGCCTGGTTTGCACTGGAACGCGCGGTGGAATTCCGGCATGTTCTGGAGGGTTGCGATGGCGCGGTACCGGGCGATGGGGTGGTTGTTGGTGTTGAGCTGCAGGCGCTCGGCTTCGGCGCGCTGTTGGGTGCCCCAGACGCGGGCGAACGAGATGAAGAAGCGCTGATCGGCCGTGAAGCCGTCCATCGCCGGGGGCGCGGGTTTTCCCGCCAGAGTGCGCTGGTAAGCCTTCCAGGCGATGGCGAGTCCGCCTAAATCGCCGAGCGCTTCGCCGAGCACCTGTTTGCCGTTGTGGTGCAGTCCGCCGCCGACATCGAGGGTATTGAACTCGTCGACAACGCAGGCGGTGCGGGTTTCGAACTGCTGGCGATCTTCCGGCGTCCACCAGTTTTTCAGAGCGCCGGTGGCGTCGAATTTGGAGCCGCCGTCGTCGAACTGGTGGCCGATTTCGTGGCCGATGACGGCACCGATGGCGCCGTAGTTGGCGGCATCGTCGGCCTGCATGTCGAAGAACGGGGGCTGGAGGATGCCGGCGGGGAAGACGACTTTCATGTCGGCGGTGCTCGAGTAGGCGTTGACGGTGGGGGGCGTCATGCCCCAGTCGAGGTGGTCCACGGGTTTGCCGATTCGGGCGATTTCGTAGCGCTGGCCATGGGCCCAGGCGGCGCGGACGTTTTCATAGTAGGTATTCGGGCCGATGGGGAGGGCGGAATAGTCGCGCCAACGGTCGGGATAGCCGATCTGGATCTGGAGGGCATCGAGTTTGCGGATGGCGCTCTGGCGGGTGGCGGGCTGCATCCAGTCGGAGTGCTCGAGGTTGTCGCGCAGAGCGGCGCGGAGGTTTTCGACCAGCTGGATCATGCGGCGTTTGGCTTCGGGCGGGAAGTATTTCTCGACCCAAGCCTGGCCGAGGACGTCGCTCAAATCGCGATCGACGATGGAGGCGCAGGTCTGCCAGCGCGGGGGCGGCTGCGTCACGCCGGCGAGGACGGTGCGCTGGAAGTGAAAGTCTTCATCCGAGACGGGTTTGGCCAGGTAGGGCGCGGCGATCTGGAGAGCGCGCCAGTGGAGCCAGGTTTTCCAGGTAGCGAGAGGGGCGGCGGTGAGTTGTTCGTTCACCTTCTTCAGCAGTTCCGGCTCGGTGACGTTGACGGGAGTCGATTCGGGGAGGCCCTGTTCGCGGAGGAACTGTGCCCAGTCGAAGGCGGGGGCCAGAGCGCGGAGGCCGGCGAGATCCATCAGGTGATAGATCTTCTCGGGATCGCGCTTTTCGGCGATGCTCATGACGGAAGCAGCGAGGGCGGTTTCGAAGTCCAGAATGGTTTTCGCCTGGGTCTGGGCGTCGATGGCGGGAGTGCCGGCAAGTTGCAGGAGGCGGGCAACGTGGTCCGTGAAGGCGGCGCGGGTTTCGAGGGATTTGGGGTCGGTTTTCAGGTAGTAGTCGCGATCGGGCAGGGAGAAGATAGCGCTGCCGGTGCGGCCGGCGCCGTCACGTTCCACGATGCGGGCGATGATGCGCGAGGGGTCTTTGGGATCCTGACCGGAGGTGAGGCGGAAGGGGCCGACGACGACGCCGTTGACGGCTCCGAAGGGGCGCGCGCTTTTCTGAAAGACGGCCAGGGCGGCGGTGAGGTCTTTGGTTGAGGAGATGGCGGCGATGCGGTCGAAATCGGGCTGGAGGGGGGAGATACCCCGCTGGTCGATGGCGGCCGTATTCATGCAGCTCGCGTAGAGGTCGCCCATCTTGCGCTTGTTGGAGCCGGGTTTGGCGGAGGTGTCCGAGACGGCGGCGTCGAGAATGGTGCGGGTTCTTTCCTGATTCGCTTCGGAAAGAACGGGAAATGTGCCCCAGCTGGCGAGGTGGGAGGGAATGGGGTTCTTATCGAGCCAGCCGCCGTTGACGTAGCGCCAGAAGTCCGTGCAGGGCTTGCAGGTGGGGTCCATGTCTTCGGGGTGGATGCCGCTGCGGGAGGCCTGCTGGCTGGTCAGAGTGCAGGCGGCGAGGACAAGAAGAAGCGGGGCGCGGCGAAGCATGGCCGAAGAATAGCATTGCGCGGTTCTGGCAAGACATTACCAGGCGTTGCGACTGAGGGGTTCGGTGCCTTCGTTGAGGATGGACAGGTAGGCCTGGTAGGTGAACAGGCGGTCGCGCTCGCGGCCGGTGATCTCACTGACGATACCGAGGGCCTGCATGTGGTCCAGAGACTTGGCTACGGTCGGCGCCGACATGCCGATTTTGCGGGCGGTGACCGGGATGGCGACGATGGGGACGCGCTGCATGTAGTGGAAGACGGCGAGGGCGGAGGTTCCGGGGCGGCCGAGGGTGCCGATGCGGCGGATGTCCTGCTCGAAGAGGGCGACGATGCGGCGGGCGGCGTGGGCGGCCTGGTCGGCGGTTTCGCGGACGCCGCGGAGAAAGAAGTCGAGCCAGACCTCCCATTCGCCGGTCCGGCGTACGCGGTCGAGTAGTTCGTAGTAGGCGGAGCGGTGAGTTTTGAAGTAGAGGCTGAGGTAAAGGATTGGTTCGCGAATGACACCGGCGGCGCAGAGCAGGAAGGTGATGAGCAGGCGTCCCAGGCGGCCGTTGCCGTCGAGGAATGGGTGGATGGATTCGAACTGGACGTGGGCGAGGCCGGCGCGGATGAGGAGCGGCATGTCGGGGCGCTCTTCGTGGAGGAAGAGTTCGAGGCGGCCCATGCATTCGAGGACCATGTCCGGCGGGGGCGGGACGAAGGCGGCATTGCCGGGCCGGGTGCCGCCAATCCAGTTCTGGCTGGTGCGGAATTCGCCGGGCTGTTTTTCGCTGCCGCGCCCTTTGGAGAGCAGGACGTCGTGAATCTCTCTGATGAGGCGCAGGGAGAGGGGGAAGCCGTCGCGCATGCGGGTGAGGCCGTGGTTCATGGCGGCGACGTAGTTGGAAACCTCCTGCACGTCGTCGAGCGGGACGCCGGGGGCGGACTCGTTTTCGTACATGAGGAGGTCGGAGAGGGACGACTGGGTGCCTTCGATCTGGGAGGAGAGAACGGCCTCCTTACGGACGTAAGAGTAGATGAAATACGAGAGATCGGGGAGGACGGAGGCGAGACCGTCGAGGCGGCCTACGGCCTGGTTGGCCTGTTCGAGGAGGAGTTGGAGATTGTCGAGGCGAACCGGGGGGTATGGCGGGAGCGGCGGGGGGACGAAGGCACGCACCTCCTCGCCGGCGTATTTTGTGACGACATAGTGGCCGAGGGCGCGGGTTGGGGGCTCGTCCGGCAGGTGAAATCCTTTCGCTGGATTTTGGTTAACGAAAGGATAGCATGATTTCGTTTGGTAGTGAAAGGGGTTAACGAAAGGATCGTTTCGTTAGGGGCTTCTTTTTGGCAGGGGTTCCGGTGACCTGAACGGCGGGGGGCTCTTCCGCGCGGGAATAGCGCGAGAAGGCGACGTGCTCCTTCAGGTCTTTCCGGTGCACCATCATGATCCTGGCGCTGCCGTTGATATCGATATCCTGGGGCAACCAGACGCCTTCGGCGACTCGTTCGAAGTCGAGGTGGATGTCGGCTCCGGCGCCGATGCGGGCGATGATCCAGCCGATGCTGATGGGGTCGATCACATGTGCGTCGGCGCGTGCCCACTGCACCTCCGCTTTGTCGATCCAGAGGCGGCCTTCGATGTGTTTCAGCATGGCGCCTCGCGAGGTGACGGGGCGGAAATCGGGGCGGGGCGTCATTTGCACAAGCCATGCGGGGCGGCCGTTCACTGCCTCCTCGCCAACGAGTTTGTATGTGTAGGCGTTGGGGAGATCTTTCAGGAAAGACCAGTCCGATTCGAATTTGCGGAGGCGGGCGGCACGCTCCTGTGTGGACTCGTTGTCGGCGCTGGAGGGTCTTCTGAAACTTCTCTTCCTCTTTCCGGCGTTCTTCAGGGGAGAGGGGATGGCCGTTTTTGGCGACGAGGCGTTCGTAGGGCGTGCCGAGCAAGGGCGTCACTTCCGACACTTCGGTGGTTTTAGAGTTTGCGGCAACCGTGGTGTCCGTCTGGGTGTACTGCCATTGCAGCCCCGCCCGGCGGCTCTTTTCGAAGTTGGCGACCGACTGGCGGACCAGGGCATTCACATCCGGCGGGTCCGCCATGGCCCACGCCGCGGATGTGGAAAGAATTACGCACAAAACAGGGTGCGGACCTTTCATGCACGGACGAAGTGCACGGCTGCTGCCAATTCCTGCGTTTTCAGGCCGTGATCTTCTCGAAGATGGAGCCGGCGCGGCGGACGGTTTGCGTG
The DNA here is from genome assembly GCA_903851195.1 of uncultured Acidobacteriia bacterium. Taxonomy (GTDB): domain Bacteria; phylum Acidobacteriota; class Terriglobia; order Bryobacterales; family Bryobacteraceae; genus BOG-234. The sequence continues at coordinate 244,979 of CAINNJ010000049.1, read as the reverse complement.
CGTTCGGGGCCGGTGGAGATGCAGCCGGCTTCGACGCCGGTGAGGTCTTCGAGGAAGAGGACGTAGTTGCGGGCCGCTTCCGGAAGCTGGTCCCAGTCCGAAATGCCTTCGGTGATGGACTGCCAGCCGGGGAGAATCTGGTAGACCGGTTCGGCCCTGGCCAGTTCGCGGACGGTGGCCGGCATCTCGGTGGTGGTGACGCCGTCGATTTTGTAGCCGACGCAAACGGGGATTTCGTCGAGTTCGTCGAGGACGTCGAGCTTCGTGACCACCATGGTTTCGAAGCCGTTCAGGGTGGCGGAGTATTTGAGCAGGGGCGCGTCGAACCAGCCGCAGCGGCGCGGGCGGCCGGTGACGGAGCCGAACTCGTGGCCGCGGTTGCGGATGAGGTCGCCCTTACCGTCGAGGGCTTCGGTGGGGAAAGGACCGCCGCCGACTCGGGTGATGTAGGCCTTCGAGATGCCGATGACGGCGTCGATCTTCGTGGGGGGCACGCCGGTGCCGGTAGAGGCTCCGCCGGCGCAGGCGCTGGAGGAGGTCACGAACGGGTAGGTGCCGTGATCCAGGTCGAGCATGGTGCCCTGGGCGCCTTCGAACAGAAGGTTCTTGCCGGCGCGCATGGCGTCGGAGAGCAGGTAGGCGGTATCGCAGACCAGGGGGCGAAGACGTTCGGCCGCTTCGGTGTAGCGCGCGACGATCTCGTCGGTATTTATGGCATCTTCGACGCCGAAGGCGCGGGCACGGGTCACGTGATTGGCGATCAGGGTGCGCAGGGCGCCTTCGAGGTGATCGCGGTCGAGCAGGTCCGCCATGCGGAGGCCGCGGCGACCCGCTTTGTCCTCATAGGTGGGGCCCATGCCGCGCAGGGTGGTCCCGATAGCGACCTGGCCGGGAACCGTCTCGGAGATCTTCTCGACCAGACGGTGTGTCGGCAGCACGATGTGGGCGCGATTGCTGATGCGCAACTGATTCTGCACGTCGATGCCGGCGGCTTCGAGCTGGCCGGTTTCTTCATACAGCGCGAGGGGGTCCACGACGAGACCATTGCCGATTACGGCGACTTTGCCGGGGTGCAGGATGCCGCTCGGCACCAGCCGCAGCACGAACTTTTTGCTGCCGATGACGATGGTGTGGCCGGCGTTGTGGCCTCCCTGGTACCGGACAATGTAATCGAAGCGGTCCGCGAGAAGGTCAACCAGTTTGCCCTTGCCTTCATCGCCCCACTGCGCGCCCAAAATGACGATATTACTCATGATAACGATTGATTCGCCTTAGTTTCGCCCAAACTGGCTATTGTAACCCACTGTGTTACGCTGACCTCTTATGCAGCTTTCCGACGTGTTTCTGCAGCTCGGTGAAGAGCGCCTGCGGCAACTCGTGCGCACCATCTCCATCGGCAAATTGAGAACGTACCAGCTTTACGATCGTTTCAAGACCCGGACCCACCTGCCGAAGGTGAATACCGAAAATCTGCGCGGCGCGGTGCCGCGGTTCTGGAAGCGGCTGGAGGCCCACGAGACCGAGTTCGCGACGGACTTGTCTCAGGCCGTGCTGATTTCGCATCTGGACATGATTTCGACGGTGCTGAATTTCCTGGGAATTCCGAATCAGGAAGGCTTCTTCGAGAAAGAAATCGACGCGAAGCCGTATTTGACGGAAGGGTGGCAGGCGCGGGTGTTCGAGCAGTTCAAGGGAACCTATAACGAATCCCTGCTGCTGTTCTACATCAACCACCTGGATCTGGAACTGGGCGGCGCGCAGCAGGCGTTCATCCCCGCCGCGGCGTAGGTCTGAGCCGAACATGCAGGATCTTCTCGACAGCGCGCTGGCGCGCATTACCGCCGCAGGCACGGCGGCGGAACTGGAAGCGGTGCGCGTGGAAGTGCTGGGGCGCAAGGGCGTGCTGGCGCAGCTTTCCAAAGACATGGGCAAGCTGTCCGCCGATGAGCGGGCAGCGCGCGGCAAGTTCATCAACACGGCGAAACAGTCGCTCGAAGGCGCTTACGAAGAGCTGAAGTCGAAGTTCGAAGCCGAGGCGCTGGCGAAGCGGCTGGATTCGGAGTGGCTGGACCTGACGGTTCCCGCGCCGGGCGCGCGGCCGGGCAGTCTGCATCCGATTACGCAGATTCAGTGGGAGATCGAGGATCTGTTCCGGTCGCTTGGGTTCAGCGTGCTGGACGGGCCGGAAGTGGAGACCGAGCACCACAATTTCGACGCGCTGAATATTCCGCCCGATCACCCGGCGCGCGACATGCAGGACACGTTCTGGCTGGAGGGGCATCATCTGCTCCGGACGCATACGTCGCCGGTGCAGGTGCGCGGCATGGAGAAGCTGGGGCCGCCGCTGCGGATGATCGCGCCGGGGCGGGTGTTCCGGAACGAGTCGGTGGACGCATCGCACGAGCACACGTTTTATCAGCTCGAAGGGATGATGATCGACCGGAACGTGTCGGCGGGCAATCTGATTTATTTCATGAAGACGCTGCTGACGGCGATCTTCAAACGCGAAGTGACGGTGCGGCTGCGGCCGGGATTCTTCCCGTTCGTGGAACCGGGTTTCGAGCTGGACATCCGGTGCCTGATCTGTGGCGGCGACGGGTGTCCGGTGTGCAAGCAGAGCGGCTGGGTGGAGTTGCTGCCGTGCGGTCTGGTGAATCCGCATGTGCTGCGGATGAGCGGCATCGATCCGAACGAGTGGGGCGGTTTCGCGTTCGGGCTGGGGCTGACGCGGCTGGTGATGATGCGGTATGCGATCGACGATATTCGCTGGCTGCAAAGCGGCGATCTCCGCTTCCTGAGGCAGTTTTAAATGAAGTTTTCTTATCGCTGGATCCGCGAGTTCGTGCCCGGGCTGGAGATGCCGGCACAGGCGCTGGAACGGCTTATCACGATGAAAACCGCCGAGTGCGAGGGCATCGAAACGGCGGGCGCGCTGCTCGCCGGGGCGGCTGTCGCGAAGGTGCAGGCGGTGCAGCCGATCGAAGGTTTTCATAACCAGATCGCGACGGTGGACGCGGGGCCTTACGGGCAAAAGACCGTGGTCTGCGGGGCGTCGAACTGCAGGGCCGGGATCACGACGGTTTACGTGCCGCTGGGGCTGAAGAAAGTCTCCGGCGTAATGAGCGACGGGATGCTGGCGAGCGCGGCGGAACTGGAGATTAACCGGGACCACGCGGGGATTCTGGAACTGGACGGGACGCAGGAACTGCCGGCGGCGGATCAGATTATCGAGATCGACAATAAGTCGATTACGCACCGGCCGGATTTGTGGGGCCACCACGGGATGGCACGGGAAGTGGCGGCGATCACGGGGCAGCCTTTGCGGGATCCGGTGGATCTGTCGCTGCTGCCCGCGGGTGAAAGTCCGGTTCAGGTGGAGATCGAGGATTTCGGTCTGTGTCCGCGATATTCGGCGCTGGTGTTTGAGAACGTCACGGTGCAGCCTTCGCCGTTGTGGCTGCAGGCGCGGCTGACGGCGGTGGGACTGAATCCGATCAACAACATTGTCGATCTGACGAATTTCATCATGGCGGAACTGGCGCAGCCGATGCATGCCTTCGACCGGGCGAAGCTGCAGGGCAGTGTGATTTCGGCCCGTCCGGCGCGCGCGGGCGAGACGATTTTGGCGCTGAACGACGAAAGTTACGAGCTGAATCCGGCGAATCTGGTGATCGCGGATGGTGCGGGGCCGATCGCTCTGGCGGGCGTGATTGGCGGGAAAGACAGCGCAATTTCGGCGGCCACGACGTCGATTGTGCTGGAGAGCGCGAATTTTCAGGCATCGGGGATTCGGAAGACATCGTCGGCTTTGAAGCTGCGCACGGACGCGTCGATGCGGTTTGAGAAAGCCCAGGATCCGCACAATACGGTGCGGGCGCTGGCGCGGGCTCTGGAACTGCTGCCGGTGTTGTCGCCGGGAATCCGGCTGGTGGGCGGGATGGCGGATTGCAGCCGCGAGTTGAGCGTGCCTGCGCCCATTTGGTTGAATCTGCCATGGCTGGCGCGGAAGCTGGGGCGCACGCTGGAGACGGCGGAAGTGCGGCGGATTCTGGAGAGCCTGGAGTTCGGGGTCACGGAGACGGACGCGGAGAATTTCTCGGTGACGGTGCCTTCGTGGCGCGCGACGAAGGACGTCGCGATGCCGGACGATCTGGTGGAAGAAGTGGGCCGGATGATCGGGTACGACTCGATTGCGCCGACGCCGCCCGCGGTGCTGTGCGCGCCGTCGTACGATCCGCCGGAGCGCGAGTTTCTGCGCGGGGTGAAGCGGCATCTGGCGGCGCAGGGGTTCACGGAAGTCTCGAATTATTCCTTCATCAGCGAGGAAGAGGCGCGGCGGTTCGGGTTTGCGGTGGAGAGCCACGTCCGGGTGCTGAATCCGATCGCGGCCGGGCAGGAACTGATGCGGACGTCGCTGCTGCCGGGGATTTATCGGAATATCGTCGAAAACGCCAAGCATTTCGAACATTTTCAGCTGTTCGAGACGGGGCGCGAGATCCACAAGGTTCCGGGCCAGAAGCCGGCGGAGCGGACGCATGCGATGGCGGCGGTGTTCTCGAAGGACGACGGGCGCGCGGGTTTACTGGAGCTGAAGCGGGCGGCCGAAGGGCTGGCGCCGGGACTGCATGTGCGGCCCGCGGCACCGAACGCGTGGGAACACACGATGCGCGCGGCGGAGTTGTGGTGGCAGGGCCGGGCTCGTGCCGCTAAAAGAATCGGGCGGCTGTCGGAACTGCATCCAAATTTGGTGGAGGGCGGCCGCGGGGCGGTGCTCGATATCGATCTGGAACTGCTGCGGGAACTGCAGCCGGAAGCGGTGAAGTACGCGGCGGTGCGGCGCTTCCCGACGAGCGTGTTCGACCTCTCGATTCTGACGGCCGAGCGGGAACTGGCGGCGACGCTGGAACTGGAAATCCGGCGGTTGGGTGGGGATCTGGCGGAAGCGGTGGAGTATGTGCGGGAGTTTCAGGGTCCGCCGCTGCCGGAAGGTCGCAAGAGTGTGTCGTTCCGCGTGGTGGCCGGCGCGCCCGACCGGACTTTGTCGAGCGCGGACATCATCGGAATCAGAACCCGCATTATCGACGGGCTGAACAGTCTGGGGTACGAACTAAGAGCCTGAGGTTTCTTCGGTTTCGCCGCGGCGGAGATAGGCGTCGTCTTTATCGAGCCAGTCCTTGCGGATGGGCGAGAAGATGTCGAGATCGAGGGTGTCTTCGAGGGCGATGGCGCGGTGGGGAACCCAGGATGGGATGTGCAGGATCTCGCCTTCGTGAACCACGACTTCGCGGTCCTGCAGTTCGAATTTGAGCGCGCCCTTGAGGATGTAGGTGATCTGCTCGCTCTCGTGGGAGTGCAGCGGCACCACGGCGTCCTTTTTTAGAAAAACCTGGGCGACCATGGCCTTCTCTCCGGTGAAGATTTTCCGCGAGATGACGTCGCTCATCGCTTCGAGGGGCACGGCTTCCCAGGTACTGTGTCTGAAATCCATAAGGCGATTCTATATTCTGAACTTTGCCGAAACTCACTTTCGTTGCCATGAGCTTCTTATTGGCCGGCGCCGGCGCGCGCGGGCAGATTATTCTGGATACCGATTCCGGAGCGTTCGCCGATGACGGGGTAGCGGTGACGATGCTGCTGCGGAGTCCGCGGCGCGGCGATCTGCGGGGGATTACGGTGGTGTCGGGGAATGTGTGGTCGCGGGACGGGGCCGGTTTCATGGCGCGCAACGCGAGGCTACTGGGTGTGCCCGAACTGCCGGTGCTGGCGGGCACGGAAATGCCAATGACGCACACGGCGGCGATGCGGAAGACGGAGAAGCCGATTGCGTTCGCGGGGGCTTTCGATCTGCCGGTTCCGGCGGCGGAGGTGCAGCCGCCGAGCGGGGGCGTGGATTTCCTGATCCGGTCGGTGGAGGCGGCGCCGGGGCGGGTGACGATTCTGGCGATCGGGCCGCTGACGAATGTGGCGACGGCGCTGCAGTTGCGACCGGATATCGCGGGGAAGATCGGCAGTCTGGTGATGATGGGCGGGGCGGTGCATGTGGGCGGGAACGCGAGTCAGGCCGCGGAGTTCAATTTCTGGTTCGATCCGGAAGCGGCGCGGATTGTGCTGCGGAGCGGGATTCCGAATAAAGTGCTGTTTGCGCTGGATGTGTGTAATCACGCGCATTTCACGAAGAAGCTGTTCGACGAGATTGTCGCGGTGAAAACGCCGATTACGGAGCTTTACCGGGAGGATTTCGGGAATGTGTATCCGGGGTTTTTGAAGAATCCGAACGCGCAAGGTTCGTTGTGGGATGAACTGGCGGCGGCGTATGTGATCGACCCGAAGCTGGTGAAGCGGTCGGAGAGCCTGCGGCTGGATGTGGAGACGACGTTCGGGCCTTCGTATGGGGCGGTGCGGACGGGCGGGAAGGCGGGAACGCCGGTGACGGTGGTGCTGGATATGGATTTCGATGGTGTGCTGGGTCTTTACCGGAAAGCTCTGACGGCGCGATAGCACGCGGATCCGTGTATACTATTCCCAGGCGACAATTTTCTGGCGCCTCGGTTTATCCGACACACCCGTAGGCGGGTATTATACAGGTCCAGGGAGTCTGCTCCCTGGACCTTTACTATTTTGAGCCATGAAGCAGAAAATCGCTGTCCTGATCGATGGTGGACACCTTCGCTCCTACGCAAGAAAGGCCAAAAAATCCTATGTCCCCGACTATATTGAAAAGATCGGGCATGCTTGCGCTCTTGCGGATGAGGTAATCCACCGCATCCTCTACTATGACTGCCCGCCGTTCGAAGGGGAGGCGGTGCAGCCAGTTTCAGGGACGAAGAAGGCATTCTCCGGATCGGACCAGTGGCTGCATGAACTCTCCCGAAAAGACCTCTTCGCGGTGCGGACGGGAGTGTTGAAGTTCCGGGGATTCCTGCTGCGGCAATCCCGCATCCCGTTTACGCCAACCGTGCCCCTCACCGATGCTGATTTCGAGGCCAAATTCGAGCAGAAGGGCGTGGACATGCGGATCGGACTGGATATGGCGATACTTTCAGCGAACGGCTCAATCGACCTGATCGCGCTCGTTACGAACGACACCGACTGCATCCCGGCAATGAAGCATGCCCGACGTGCCGGACTTCAGGTGGCGCTCGTGGTTGTGCCTGGATATCACCCCGCTCCCGAGCTTCTGGCGCATTCCGATTTCCGTCGAAACATCGCCTGGCCGACTTCCTGACAGTCGGCCAACGCTTCCCGCGGGTTGATAGACTCCAGGTGATTATGCCGACGTTTTCGCCTGTTATTCTGCGGGGATTTCCGTGCCGCGTGACGCGCTTCGACGATATTGTGTATGCGTCGCCGGACGGGCAGCCGCTGCTGGTGGATCTGTATTTGCCGGACGAGGCGGCGCGTCCGCTGCCGGTGATTGTGTTTCTGCATGCGGGCGGGTGGCTGAATCACGACCGGCGGTTCGCGCCGGATCTGGGGCGGTTTTTCGCGGAACGGGGTTTCGCGATGGCGAGTCTCGATTACCGTTCGAGCCGGCAGGCGGTTTTTCCTGCGGCGCTGCAGGATGTGATCGCCGGGATTCAGTGGCTGCGGTCGGCGGGCGCGGAATACGGGCTGGATCCGGAGCGGATTGGGGTCTGGGGCGCGTCGGCGGGCGGGCATCTGGCGGCGCTGGCGGCGCTTTCGGCTCCGGAGACGCGGGTGCGGGCGGTGGCGGCGGTCTATCCGCCGGTGGATTTTCTGCAGATGGGCGAGGAGTCGGCGTCGCCGCGATCGTATGAGTCCCGATTTCTGGGGGCGCCGATCCGGACGGTGCCGGAGCTGGTGAAACAGGCGAATCCGGTGACGTATGTGCAGCCGGGCGCGCCGCCGTTTTTGCTCGTGCATGGCAGCGCGGACACGTCGGTACCGGTATCGCAAAGTGAGCTCCTGTACGAAGCGCTGCGGGCGGCGGGGAACCACGTTACACTTTCGGTCATCGAAGGGCTGGAGCATGGATTCCTGAACGACAACAGCTTCGATCAGGGTCCGCAGCGGCGGCACCGGCTGCGCGCTTCGCGGCCGGGAGAGCCGGAACAGGTGTTCGACGCGCCGCCTCTGACGTTCGGGACGTTCGAGACATTTTTTAAACGTCATGTCTAGTGACGTCCGCATCAAAAGAGTTGCAATAGTACGATTGGATTAGTCCCTCACATGAGTCCAGCAACAGCCGCAGGCAGCCAGAATCGCGCCCTGCGCTTTTTTGAAGCGACTATCGTAAAAAAGGCCATTGTCGCCGTGACCGGTGCCGTGATGTTCGGCTTCGTCACGGGCCACCTGCTCGGGAACCTCCAGGTATTTCTGGGTCCGGAGCGTATCAATGCCTATTCGGCGTTCCTGAAGAGCAATGCGGAACTGCTCTGGGGCGCGCGAATCACGCTGCTGATCGCGTTGTTCGCGCATATCGCGATGACGATTCAGCTGTGGCAGATCAAGAACGCGGCGCGACCGGTGGGCTACGTGAAGAAGAACAACTCGCACTCGTCACTGGCGGCGCGCACCATGTATTACTCGGGCCCGGTGATTCTGGCGTTCGTCATTTTCCACCTGCTGCATCTGACGCTGGGGACGGTGCACCCGCATTACTCCGAGACCGACGTTTACGCGAACCTGGTTTACGGGTTCCTGCAATGGCCGGTGGCGGTCTCCTATATCGTTGCGGTCGGACTGCTTTGCCTGCATCTCCGGCACGGCATTTCCAGCATGTTCCAGACGCTGGGCTTCAACCATCCGCGGCACACGCCCCGGATTCAGGCCGCGGCGAGCGTGATCTCGGCGCTTTTCTTCGCCGGCTACGCTTCCATTCCGCTGGCCGTGATGACGGGCGTGGTGCGGCTATCCAGCATGAGTTTATAAGACAGAATGAAACTCGACTCCAGAGTTCCCTCCGGACCTATCGAACAAGCCTGGGAAAAGGCTCGCTTCGATATGAAGCTGGTCAATCCGGCAAATAAGCGGAAGTTCAACGTGATCGTGGTGGGCTCGGGCCTGGGGGGCGGGGCGGCCGCGGCGTCCCTGGGCGAACTGGGCTACAACGTGAAGTGTTTCTGCTTCCAGGACAGCCCGCGCCGGGCGCACTCCATCGCGGCGCAGGGCGGCATCAACGCGGCGAAGAACTACCAAAACGACGGCGACAGCATTTACCGGCTGTTCTACGACACGGTGAAGGGCGGCGATTTCCGGGCGCGCGAGTACAACGTGTACCGGCTGGCGCAGAACAGCGTCAGCATCATCGACCAGTGCGTGGCCCAGGGCGTGCCGTTTGCCCGCGAGTACGGCGGGTTGCTGGCGAACCGCTCGTTCGGCGGCGCGCAGGTTTCCCGTACGTTTTACGCGCGGGGACAGACGGGGCAGCAGTTGCTGCTGGGCGCGTATCAGGCTCTGGAAGCGCAGATCGACGCGGGGCGCGTGACGATGTACCCGCGGACCGAGATGCTCGATCTGGTGGTGATCGACGGGAAGGCGCGCGGCATTATCACGCGCAATCTGGTGACCGGCAAGATCGAGTCCCATGTGGCGGACGCGGTGATTCTGGCGACCGGCGGCTACGGGAACGTGTTTTATCTGTCGACGAACGCCAAGGGGTCGAACTGCACGGCGATCTGGCGGGCGCACAAGCGCGGCGCGGCGTTCGCGAATCCGTGTTTCACGCAGATTCATCCGACGTGCATTCCGGTGAGCGGCGATTACCAGTCGAAGCTGACGCTGATGTCGGAATCGCTGCGGAACGACGGGCGCATCTGGGTTCCGAAAGAGAAGGGCGACAAGCGGACGCCGAGCCAGATTCCGGAAGGCGAACGGGATTATTATCTGGAGCGGCGGTATCCGAGCTTCGGCAATCTGGTGCCGCGCGACGTGGCTTCGCGGGCGGCCAAGGCGGTTTGCGACGAAGGCCGGGGCGTGGGCGAGACGGGTCTGGGTGTGTATCTGGACTTCGCGGAATCGATCCGGCGGCTGGGCCGCAGCACGATCGAAGAGCGGTACGGGAATCTGTTCGAGATGTACGAGCGGATCACGGGCGAGAATCCGTATGAGACGCCGATGCGGATCTATCCGGCGATCCACTACACGATGGGCGGGCTGTGGGTGGATTACCAGCTGATGAGCACCATCCCCGGGCTGTTCGTGCTGGGCGAGGCGAATTTCTCCGATCACGGGGCGAACCGGCTGGGCGCGAGCGCGCTGATGCAGGGGCTTTCGGACGGCTACTTCGTGATTCCTTACACGCTGGGGAATTATCTGGCGTCCAACAAGCTGAGCAAGGTGGACACGGGCGCGCCGGAGTTCCAGGCGGTGGCGGCCGAGGTGGAGCAGGGCGTGCAGAAGCTGCTGTCCATCAAGGGCAAGCGGACGGTCGCGTCGTTCCATCGGGAACTGGGCAAGATCATCTGGGATTACTGCGGCATGGCGCGCAACGCGGAAGGGCTGAAGCATGCGATCGGCCGGGTGCGCGAGTTGCGGCATGAGTTCTGGACCAACGTGAATGTGCCGGGCAGCGGCGACGATCTGAATCAGCAGCTGGAAGGCGCGGGCCGCGTGGCGGATTTCTTCGAGCTGGGCGAGCTGATGTGTCTGGACGCGCTGGAGCGGAACGAGAGCTGCGGCGGGCATTTCCGCGAGGAGTACCAGACCGACGAAGGCGAAGCGCTGCGGGACGACGAGAATTTTCAGTATGTCGCGGCGTGGGAATACAAGGGTCCGGACACGCCGCCGGAACTGCATAAAGAGCCGCTGGAATTCGAGTACGTGCACCCGGCTCAACGGAGTTACAAGTGAACCTTACCCTGCACGTGTGGCGGCAAGCGAAGGCGTCCGCGCCGGGCCGCATGGAGCGTTACGAGGCCAAAGACGTCAGCCCGGACATGTCGTTTCTCGAGATGCTGGATGTGGTCAACGAGAAGCTGATCGCCGATGGCAAGACGCCGATCACGTTCGAGCACGATTGCCGTGAAGGGATCTGCGGCAGCTGCGGATTCATGATCAACGGCGTGGCGCACGGGCCGAAGAGCGGGACGACGGTGTGCCAGCTGCACATGCGTTCGTTCAAAGACGGCGACGAGCTGTATCTGGAGCCGTGGCGCGCGAAGGCGTTTCCGGTGCTGAAAGATCTGATGGTGGACCGCAATGCCTTCGATCGCATTATCGCGGCCGGCGGGTACATCACGGCGCGGACCGGCAGCGCGCCGGACGGCAACGCGATTCCGGTGCCGAAAGCCAGTTCGGATCAGGCGATGGACGCGGCGGCCTGTATCGGGTGCGGCGCTTGCGTGGCGGCGTGTCCGAACGCTTCGGCGGCGCTGTTCAGCGGGGCGAAGATTTCGCATCTGGGACTGCTGCCGCAAGGGCAGGCGGAGCGGGAGCGCCGGGCGCTGCGGATGGTGGCGCAGGTGAAGGCGGAGCAGTTCGGCAACTGCACGAATATCGGCGAGTGCGAGGCGGTTTGTCCGAAGCATATTCCGCTGGCGGTGATTGCGCGGATGAACCGGGATTATCTGAAGGCGAGCTGGAAAGACCGGGGCGCTGTAAAACAGGATGAATCCGCCTGATAGCCTGGGCAACCTTGAAATCGCTCACGTTTTATTCACCGATCTGATTGGTTATTCGCTGCTGCCCATGGACCGGCAGAAAGATTCGCTGGCCCGGCTGCAGGAGATTGTTCGCGAGTCTCCCCGGTTTCTGCGCGCGGAAGCCACCCGGCAAATTGTGAGTCTGCCGACCGGAGACGGGATGGCGCTGGTTTTCTCCGGCGACCCGACGGCTCCGGCGCAGTGCGCGCTGGAAATCGGCGAGGCTCTGCGGCGCCACCCCGAACTCAAGCTGCGCATGGGCATCAACAGCGGCCCGGTGTTCCGGGTGGCCGATGTCAACGCGAACGCCAATGTCGCCGGGGACGGCATCAACATGGCGCAGCGCGTGATGGACTGCGGCGATGCCGGCCACATCCTGATCTCCAAAGGCGCCGGGGACCTGCTGCGGCAGTTCAGCAAGTGGAAGCCGCACCTGACCGATCTGGGCGAGTTCCCGGTGAAACATGGCGTCCGGGTGCATTTGTACAACCTGGTCACCGACGAGGCGGGCAACCCGGCGGAACCTTCCCGGCGCAAGGCCGCGGCGGCAGCGCGGGCCGCGCGGATCCGGCTGCGGCTGGGCGCTGCTTTCGCGGCACTGGTTCTGGCGGGCACGGGTGCGTGGTGGTACGCGAGCGGCAGGTTTCGTGGCGGGGGCGCGCCGGATGAAGCATCCATTGCGGTGCTGCCTTTTGCCGATCTGAGCCAGGAGAAGAACCAAACGTACTTTTCCGAAGGGCTCGCCGAGGAGTTGCTGGATGGTCTGACGCGGATTCCGGGGCTGCGGGTGGCGGGGCGTCTTTCTTCTTTCCAGTTCAGGAACGGGGCCAGCGATTTCCGCGCCATCGCGAATAAGCTGAAGGTCGCGAATATTCTGCAGGGCAGCGTGCGGCGGCAGGGGAACCGTGCGCGCATCGGGGTGCAACTGATTAAGACCGCCGACGGATTCGAGCTGTGGTCGGAAACGTTCGACCGCGATATGACGGATATTCTGGCGGTGCAGCAGGATATCAGCCGGACGATTACGGCGAAGCTGCGTCTCACGGTGGCGAACGGCGCTCCGGCGCCAAGCACGAATGCGGCCGCGTATGACGCGTATCTGCAGGGCCGTTATTTCGGGAGGCGTGGCGGCCGGGAAGATCGGGCCAAGGCGACGGCTTTCTATGAGGAGGCCGTGCGGCTGGATCCGGGCTATGCGCAGGCGTGGGCCGCGCTGGGCGGGTCGCGGAGCAATCAGGCGCAGCACAATTACATCCCCCGTGAAGAAGGATACCGGAAGGCGCGCGAGGCGGCCGAACGAGCGCTGAATCTCGATCCGAACCTCGCTTTTGCGCACTCCACGCTGGCGTTTATCTCGATGTATCACGACTGGAACTGGGCGGCGGCGTCGGCGTCTTCCCAGAAGGCGCTGAACCTGGCGCCGGGGAATGCGGGAATCGTGACGAGCGCGGCGGTGCTGGCGTCGGTGCTGGGGCGGCGGGAGGAGGCGATTGCTTTGTACAACAGAGTTACCCGTTTGGACCCGCTGACGGCCGTGAACTTTTCGAATGCAGGCGAGGCATTCTATTTTGCGGGACGATACGCGGAGGCGGATGCCTCGTTGCGGAAAGCGATCGAACTGGCGCCGGGTAAGGGCGCGTCGCATTTGTATCTGAGTCTGATCCGGCTGGCGCAGGGAAATGCGCGGGAAGCGCTGCAGGAGGCGGAACTGGAAAAGAACGCGGCGTACCGGCTTTTCGGCCTTTCGCTGGCGAATTTCGCTTTGGGAGATCAGGCGGCGGCGAAGGACAGTCTGGCGAAAATGATCGCTTCCGAGCAGAGTTCACCGTGTCAGATCGGCGAGGTTTATGCGTTTCGCGGGGAAAAAGACAGGGCTTTTGAGTGGCTGGAAAAGGCGTACAAGGTGCGAGATCCCGAGCTTACGGAAATCCAGGGGCATCCGGTTTTGCGGAATATCGAGAGCGATCCGCGTTATTCGGCTTTACTGAAAAAGATCGGGCTGACGCCGTAGTTATCGGAAATCAGGCGGGAATTGGTGGGATACTCACAATATCTGCCGGGTTTACGATCCGTCCGCGACAGGGCCCGGCGAAGAGAGGATTGACAAAGATGACCTACGCAGAGCCGCAACAGAACACAGTACCTGGATTTGCTTTCGCCTACGAGCCGGGCGAGCCGTCGGCTTTTGCCCCCGGGCTGGGTGAGACCGGGGAGGCGCCTGCCTTCGAGAACAACAACGAAGAGACCGATCCGCTGATTCCCGGCGAACCGGCGCAATAAGTTTTTGGGCGGCGCCGTACCCCACGTTTCCCGCCGGGTGCGGCGCCTGCCTGTCAGCCGGGTTTGGCTGCGGGTGAATGAAATTCCGTTCATCGGCCTTCCCGCCTGTAGCCTTCGGCGTGGTAATACCGTCTCCTGTAGTATGCTGGTCCTCTGGACCCCTACTCATTCTCCGTTGAGGTAGCCTGAACATGTCTTTCCCCTTAAAATCACTCACAGTCTCCGCTTTCGCGTTCCTGTTGCTCTCGCTGCCCGCGATGGCGCAGACTTCGGCCGTCGAAGGCATTGTCAAAGATCCCACAGGCAAGCCCCTGCAGGGCGCGGTCGTGAACTTCGACCGGACCGATATTAAAGGCCACTACAGCGTCAAGACGGATAAGAAAGGCCACTACGGCCACTACGGTCTGCCGCTCGGCACGTACACGATCACGGTGGTGGTCGACGGGCAGACGAAGGATACGGCTAATGGATTCCGGACCGGTCTGGGCGATCCGAAAACTCTGAATTTCGATCTGCACGAATCCGCCGCCGCCGCCGCCGCGCTGCAGAAAGCCGCGGAGACGGGCACGCTGACCAAAGAGCAGGAACGGGGCATGTCGAAGGAGCAGAAAGAAGCGTTCGACAAGGCCGCGAAGGCTCGTGAAGCGCAGCTGGCGAAGAACAAAGCTCTGAACGACGCCTACACCACCGGCAAGAACGCACTGGAAGCGAAGCAGTACGACGCCGCGATCGAAAGCCTGGTCAAAGCCGGTGAGATGGATCCGAAACAGGGCGCCGTCTGGAGCGCGCTCGCCGATGCGTATGTGGGCAAGGCCCAAGCCACTCCGGCGGAAGCCGCGGCCAATTACGAGAAGGCGTTCGATTCCTTCAAGAAGGCTCTGGAAATCTCCCCGACCGACGCCGGCCTGTTCAACAACTATGCGCTGGCGCTGGCGAAAGACAAGAAGATCGACGACGCGAAGACGAACCTGGCGAAAGCGGCTGAGCTGGATCCTCCCGGAGCGGGCAAGTATTACTACAATCTGGGCGCGCTGCTGGTAAACAGCGGACAGAACGATGCCGCGACGGACACGTTTAAGAAAGCGATCGAGCTGGATCCGAACTATGCCGATGCCCAGTATCAGTATGGTGTCGCGCTGGCCGGCAAGGCTACGACGGATGCGACCGGCAAGGTGATTCCGCCTCCCGGAACCGTGGAAGCTCTGCAGAAGTATCTGGAGCTGAGGCCGGATGGCGCGAACGCTCCGGCGGCGAAGGAAATGATCGCGGCGCTCGGCGGTTCGGTGGCCACGACGTTCCAGAATCCGAATGCGAAGCCCGCGAAAACGGCTCCGAAGAAGAAGTAGTTTCCCGATCGTGTAGTTGCGTGGCAATGTGGGGCAAACGGGTTTCCAACCCGCCGCGGGAATACTTCCTGCCCCACATTGAGAGCGGCGGCGCCCGTTGTCATGTTCCTCTTTATCGAACGAATTTTCGTTTTCCTGATTGCGATCTCGGTGATTCGCTCCGTGATCGGGCATATCAGCCGCCTCTGGAGCGGCACATCCCAGCCACGTCCTGTTTTTCGTCCTCAGCAGCACTCCTCAACACCGTCTTCGTCCGGCGGACACACTTCCACCCTCCTGCAACAGGATCCGATCTGCGGCACTTACGTGGGCGTGGATACTTCCCTGAAAAAGATCATTGCGGGCCGCGTGTATCATTTCTGTTCGGCGGAATGCCGCAGCCGCTTTACGGCCTGATCGCCGATCCGGATACAACCGAGCTGACACTTTGCGAAATCCACGCATCGAAACCCTGTTCTTCGGCCTGACGCACAATCCGGGATTCCAGGAACTGGCGTCGCGCGTCGGGTCGAGGGAACGATCCGGCGTGCTGCGGGTGTCCGGGCTGACGCTGACGGCGCGCGCGGTTTACATGGCGCTGCTCTATCGGGAGAGCCGGCGGCCGCTGATTCTGGTGACGGACGGGAACCGGCAGGCGGAGGCGTTGTATCCGCTGCTGCGCACGTTCTGCGATTTGCTGGAGGCCGGGACCACGCCCCTGATTCTGCCGTCGCTGGATGTGATGCCCGGGCAGGGGCTCTCGCCACACGCGGAGATTCTGGCGACGCGGGCGGCCGCGCTGGACCGGCTGGCGCACGGGAAGGTGGGAATCGCGGTGCTGCCGGTGACGGCCGCGCTGAGCCGCCTGGATCCGCCGGCGCAATATTTGCAGCTCACGCTGACGCTGAAGGTGCATGAGGAGATCGCGCTGGACGATCTGGCGGCGCATCTGGAGAGCATCGGTTATGAGCGGCAGGATCCGGTGGAGATGGTGGGGCAGTTCTCCATACGGGGCGGCATTCTGGATGTGTTTTCGCCGGATCAGGCGCAGCCGGTGCGGGTGGAGTTTTTCGGGGATGAGATTGAGTCGATCCGGCGGTTCGACCCGGAGTCGCAGAGGTCGATTCACAAGCTGAACGAGTGCGTGCTGGCTCCGCTGACGGAGTTCCAGCGGTCGCGGAAGCTGCTGTTCGATCTGGCGGAGCATCTGCGGGATTCCGGCATGAAGACGCGGGAACTGCCGGTGGGCGGCGAGCCGTTTGCCGGGTGGGAGCTGATGACGGCGGCGATCCGGAAGCGAGAGGCGAGCATTCTCGATTTCTTCGAGCGTCCGCTGCTGGTGATCGACGAGCCGGAGATGACGAAGGCGGCGGCGGAACGGTACTGGCAGCGGCTGGAGAGCTCGCCGGGCGCGGCGTATGTGAAACCGGAGGCCGGCGCGTATCCATGGGACGAGTTTCTGGAGCGCGCGGCGGAAATTGACCGGCTGGAAGTGCGGCAGCTGGATCTGGGGGCGGAGGAAGGCGGGAGCTTCCATATTCCGACGCGGCCGTCGATGGCGTTCCACGGCAATCTGCAGGTGGCGATCAAGGAAGCGAAGACGCAGCTGGAAGCGGGGACGAAGCTGGCGTTTTTCGCGCCGACGACGGGTGAGATCGAGCGGCTGGCGGATGTGTTCAGCGAGTATTCGGTGCCGTACCAGATCGATCTGGCGGGGGACCGGGCGCCGGATTATTTGCGGGAGCGGGCGCAATCTTCGTCGTCGGCGATCGCGCTGATCCGGGGGGAAGTGGCGCGGGGGACGGCGTTTCCGGAGACCGGGCTGACGATTTTCGGGTCGGAAGACCTGTTCGAATCCCAGGAGAAGGCGGCGGCGAAACCGGCTGTTTCGCACCTGGGGAAGTTTTCGGCCGATCAGTTCGACCTGAAGCCGGGCGATTTCGTGGTTCACGTGGAGCATGGGGTGGGGCAGTACCTGGGCGTTCGGGAGATCGCGCAGGGGGATGCCAAAGGCGATTACATGCTGGTGGAGTACGCGGGCGGCAACCGGCTTTACGTGCCGCTGGCGCGCATGGATCTGGTGCAGCGCTTCCGCGGCGAGGGGGAGGCCAGGCCGTCGCTCGACAAGATGGGCGGGGCGACGTGGACGCGCACCAAGACGCGCATCAAAGCGAAGATGCGCGACATGGCGGACGAGCTGCTGAAGCTCTACGCGCAGCGCAAACTGGCCGAGGGATTCGCGTTTTCGCCGGACAGCAACTGGCAGCGGGAGTTCGAGGACGCGTTCGAGTATACGGAGACGCGCGACCAGAAATCCGCCATTGCCGATATCAAGCGCGACATGGAGAGCGAGCAGCCGATGGACCGGCTGTTGTGCGGCGACGTCGGGTACGGAAAGACCGAAGTGGTGATGCGGGCGGCGTTCAAGGCGATGGGCGATGGCAAGCAGGTGGCGGTGCTGGCGCCGACGACCGTGCTGTGTTTTCAGCACTTCAACTCGTTCAAGAAGCGCTTCCAGCAGTTCCCGGTGCGGATTGAAATGCTCAGCCGGTTTCGGACCGCGAAGGAAATCAAGGTGGTGATCGACGAGCTGGCGGAGGGCAAGGTCGATCTGGTGGTGGGGACGCACCGGCTGTTCTCGAAAGACGTGGTCTGGAAGGATCTGGGCCTGGTGATTATCGACGAGGAACAGCGGTTCGGCGTGAAGCACAAAGAGCGTCTGAAGGAGATCTGCCAGGCCGTGGACGCGGTGGCGATGAGCGCGACGCCGATACCGAGAACGCTGCACATGTCGCTGCTGGGCCTGCGGGATATGTCGGTGATCGAGACTCCGCCGAAGGACCGGTTGGCGATTCATACAGTGGTGGCGCCGTTCCATCCGGATCTGATCAAGCCGGCGATCGAGCTGGAACTGGGGCGCGGCGGGCAGGTGTATTTCGTGCACAACCGGATCGATTCGATCTGGCACCGGGCGGCGATGATTCAGGAGATGTTCCCGAACATCCGGGTGGGCGTGGGGCACGGGCAGATGGCGGAGGCGGAACTCGAAAAGGTGATGCTGCAGTTCATGCGGCACGAGTTCGACGTGTTCGTTTCGACGACGATTGTGGAAAACGGGCTGGATATTCCGTCGGCGAACACGATGATTATCGAAAAGGCCGAGCATTACGGGCTTTCCGAGCTGTATCAGCTGCGGGGTCGCGTGGGCCGATCGAACCGGCGCGCCTATTGTTATCTGCTGGTGGAGCCGGATACGGAGTTGACTGAGGTGGCGCGGAAGCGGCTGGCGGCGCTCAAGGAGTTCAGCGATCTGGGGGCGGGGTTCAAGATCGCGGCGCTGGATCTGGAACTGCGCGGGGCGGGAAATCTGCTGGGCGGCGAGCAGCACGGGCATATCAATGCGATCGGTTTCGACATGTATATCCGGATGCTGGAGGAGACGGTGCGGGAACTGCGCGGCGAAGAGGTGGCGCCGGAGATCCATTCGTCGCTGAATCTGGGGCTGGATTTGCGGATTCCGGCGGCGTATATCGCGGACGAGAATCAGCGTTTGCGGGCTTATAAGCGGATCGCGCAGGCGGCGGATGCCGGAGAGCGCGTGAAGGTGGAGCAGGAACTGGCGGACCGGTACGGGCCGGTGCCGGACGATATCCGGTATTTGCTGAAATATTCGGGGATTAAGACGGCGGCGGAGAAGATCGGGATCGAGGCGATCGACCGGCGGAGCACGGTGCTGAATATTAAGTTCCATGACCAGACGCGGGTGGATGCGCAGAAACTGATGACGCTGGTAAGCAGCACGCGGGGGGCGCAATTCACGCCGGCGGGGGTGTTGCGGCTGCCGGTGGAGGGGGCGCAGACGCCGGCGGCGATGCTGGAGTTCATCGAGTCGGGACTGATTGCGGCACTGGAGTAGGCAGCCAATAATTGTCCAAACGACTTCGTTTATCCCTCAAATATAAAAAACTGCTGGTACTGTAACGCACACTGGCATTGACTTCAGACGGCTGGAGTGGGCTTAATAGGACCAGAGCCATGAGAACTTTCTTACGCGGCCTGGCAGCGCTCGCCAGTTCCCTTCTGCTCGCTTCCTCACCTGCCTGGGCGCAGGCAACCTCTTCCGCCAGCATTTCCGGTCTGGTGACGGACCAGCAGCAGGCGGCTATTCCCGGCGCGGAAGTGCGGGTTTTCGATCCCGCGACGAGCCAGACTCAGACGACGAAAACGAACGGCGCCGGACGGTATGTGTTTGTCGGCGTGAAGTCGGGGACCTACGCGGTGACGGTGGTGAAGGACGGGTTTTCGACGTTTAAAATCGACGCGCTGCCGGTGGAGATCGGCACGGCCGTGGCGGTGAACGCGGTGCTGCAGGTGGGCTCGACGAACACGACGATCGAAGTGACGGCCTCTTCCGGGGCGGAACTGGTGACGACGAGCGCGGCGGTGGGGACGACGCTTTCGGGCGACGTGCTGCAGTCGCTGCCGAATATGGGTCGCGACGTTTCCACGCTGGCGGTGCTGCAGCCGGGCACCACGCTGGGCGGGTTCACGGCGGGCGCTTACAACGATCAGAATACCTACCAGATCGACGGCGGCAACGCGACGGACGACATGGCGGGCAACGTGACCGGGTACCAGACGAACTTCACGGGTCTGGGGGGCACGCAGACGTCCGGCACGCCTTCGGCGGTGGTGCCGACGCCGGTGGAGAGTATTGAAGAATTCAAGGTTTCGACGTTCAATCAGTCGGCCGATTTCAATAACTCGATCGGCGGGCAGATTCAGATGGCGACGAAGCGCGGGACGAATCAGTGGCACGGGTCGGCGTACGGGTTTTATTTCGCGACGAACGTGGGCGCGGCGAATACGTGGGTGAATAACCACTCGCCCTCGAACGGGCTGGCTTACACGCCGCTGCCGTCGAACCATCGCGACCGCTTTGGCGCATCGCTGGGCGGGCCGCTGACGCCGAAGATCGCGGGCGGCAAGACGTACTTCTTCTTCAACTATGAAGGTCTGCGGTTCCCGAACGTGGGCACCTATGAACGCCTGGTGCCGACGGCGCTGATGCGGCTGGGTGTGATTCAGGTGCCGAATGCGGCGGGTGTTTATCAGGCTTACAATCTGAATCCGACGCCGGTGACTTACAACGGCACGACTTACCAGCCGGCCACCTGCGCGGGCGGGGCGCTGTGCGATCCGCGCGGCATCGGAATCAATCCGCTGGTTTCGCAGCTGTGGTCGAAGAACATGCCGCTGCCGACCGATTTCAATTACGGTGGCACGGGCGCGGACGGCGTGAACACGGCGGGGTATCTTTCGACGGTGCGGGCGCCGCTGACTTCGAACGCTTACGTGGCCCGCGTGGACCATGACTTCGGCGATAACTGGCATCTGATGTCGAGCTACCGGTATATGCGGCTGATCAATCTGACGACGAATCAGGTGGACATTGGCGGGTCGCTGAGCGGAAACACGCTGGGTCAGCCGGCGGCGGTTGCGCCGCGCCCGCAGTTGCCGTCGTTTTACGTGATTGGTCTGACGGGGAATCTGCGGCCGAATCTGATCAACGATTTCCGGCTGAGCTACCTGCGGGAATTCTGGCAGTGGGGCAGCGCCAATGCGCCGCCACAGATCTCGGGTCTGGGCGGGGCGCTCGAAATCGCGCCGGGCACCAGCGCCAGCGCGGAAAACACGAATGCGCTGATTCCTTACAACGTGAATACGCAGAGCATCCGGCAGCGCTTCTGGGACGCGCACGATCTGTATCTGCGGGACGATCTGTCGTGGATTACCGGCAAACACCTGATTCAGTACGGCGGGGCTTACCAGCGGAATTTCGACTACCACACGCGAACGGATAACGGCGTCGGGATCAATAACCAGATCGTCTATCAGATCACCAGCACGAACATCAACTTCAATAACTCGCCGTATATTCCGTCGACGGTCGGTTCCGCTTATCAGAGCACTTACGCGGCGCTGTATTCGGAGGTTCTCGGCTTAGTGGGTCAGCCCCAGGTGGCTTACACACGGACGGGCAATAACCTGACGATTCAGCCGGTGGGAAATTCGGCATTCGACAAGAGCACGATTCCTTATTACGACGCTTACATCAACGACACGTGGAAGCTGAAGCCCTCACTGACGCTGTCTTACAGCCTGGGTTACACGCTGGAGATGCCGCCGACGGAAGCTTCGGGCAAACAGGTGGCGCTGGTGGATCCGTCGGGCAATCCGATTGTGGCGGCGGATTATCTGAACGCGCGGAAGGCGGCGGCGCTGCAGGGGCAGGTCTACAATCCGAGTCTCGGTTTCGCGCTGGTGGGCAACACGGCGAATGGCGGACGGAAGTACCCGTACGATCCGTTCTATGGAGAGTGGAGCCCGCGCGCCTCGCTGGCGTGGAATCCGACGTTCGGCAAAGGCCTGCTGGGGAAGGTGTTCGGGAACAGCGGCACGGTGGTGCGCGGCGGATACAGCCGCATCTGGGGACGTCTGAACGGCGTGAACCAGGTGCTGACGCCGCTGCTGGGCGTGGGTCTGCTGCAGGCGGTGGTGTGTCAGGGTCCGAACCGTTCCGGCCAGTGCACGGGCGCGGGCGGCGTGGATCCGAGCACGGTCTTCCGCATCGGCACGGACGGTCTGACGGCGCCGCTGCCCGCGGTGACGCAGACGCTGGCGCAGCCTTTCTATCCGGGCGTGGGCGGCAATGCGATCGCGGGTGACGCGACGGTGCTCGATCCGCACTATCGCCCGCAGCGGACGGATAACTTCACGTTCAGCGTGCAGCGGCAGATTACATCGAAGAGCATCCTGGAAGTCGGCATGATGAGCCGGATTATCCGCAACGAGACGATGCAGACGAATCTCGATGCCGTGCCTTATATGACGACGCTGGGCGGGCAGACGTTCGCGCAGGCATATGCGGCGCTGTATCAGGCGCTGGGTGCAGGCGCGGCGCCGGGTTCGGTGGCGGCTCAGCCGTTCTTCGAAAGTTCGCTGGGCGGGGCGTCATCGGCATCGTGCAAGGCGTACGCGAGTTGCACGGCCTACGTGGCCTCCAGCTTTACGTCGCAGATCAAGGGCGCGCAGGTTTCCGATCTGTGGGCTTCGCTCAATAAAGCGGCCAGCTGGGCGCTGGGGCGGACGATGATTTCGGGATCGCCGGCGCAGGCGAGTTCCATCGTGATGGTGAGATCGAACGGTTCGGGCAATTACAACGCGCTGTTCGTGACGTGGAGAGCGCGCGATTTCCACCACGCGACGATTCTTTCGAACTTCACTTATGGCCGCGCGCTGGGGACGGCGACGCTGGCGCAGTACAACAGCTCTTACACGCAGCAGGATGCGTGGGACATCCATGCGAACTATGGTCCGAATAACTTCGACTATAAGTTCCTGTATAACCTGGCGATGACTTACAGCACGCCGTGGTTTAAGTCCCAGAAAGGTCTGCTGGGACACGCGGCGGGCGGCTGGACGGTGGCTCCGCTGTTCTTCGCGCAGAGCGGCGCGCCGATCTGCATCGGGTATACGACGGGCAGCGCGGCGTCTTACCAGTCGTTCGGCGAATCGTCTTCGACGGCGATCACGTCTTCGGCGGAGTGCGCGGTGGCATCGACGCCGTTCACGGGCGGGTCCACGCTGCACAGTAACGTGGCCGGCTCGAACGGGACGGGCACGAACAATCCGACGGGCCTGAATCTGTTTGCCGACCCGGCGGCGGTGGCGGGCGGATTCCGGCGGTGCGTGCTGGGGCTGGATACGAGTTGCGGCGGCTATGGAAATCTGCGCGGGCTGCCCACATGGAATATGGACGCCAGTCTGACGAAGGAAGTGGGCGTGTGGAAGGACGGGCGGGTGGGCGCGACGCTCACGTTCCAGTTCACCAACGTGCTGAATCATTTTCAGGCGGGCAATCCGTCGAGTCTGAGTCTGACGAGCCCGTCGACGTTCGGGCGGATCACGACGCAGTCGAATACGCCGCGGAATCTGGAGTTCGGACTCAGAATTCATTTCTGATCCGGTCGAGTCCGATTCGCTGAGTGCGGGGTGCGCGGGCGCCCCGCTTCCCACGCAACGAAAAAAGGCCGGAACTTTCCTTGCGCTGGTGCGAATACGGACCAGATGCGAAATCACGTTCTGAGGGGGAGCGTGTTCGTGCTGACCTGCCTGCGGCTTTGGGCGGCGGGTCCGGCGATCACGCAAATTCCCGGCCAGCCTACCGACCACTCGGTCACACTCAGCGTCCGGGCCGATACGGCGCTTGAGATCTACGTTGAATATGGCGTGAAGTCCGGCGTCTACACGGCGCAGACGAAGGCTGTAACGCCCGCGGCGGATCCTTACGCCAGCGGTTATTTCGTGGCGCAGACCGTGCTGGAGGGTCTGGCCGCGGATACGGGCTACTTTTACCGGCTGGAGTACCGGGCCGCGGGATCCTCGTCGGCTTTTGCGCCGGGGACGGAAGGCACGTTCCACACGCAGCGGCTGCCCGGCAGCACGTTCACGTTCGCCGTGCAGGGGGATTCACATCCGGAACGCGCGAATTCCATGTTCGACGCGAATCTCTACACGCAGACGCTGACGGCGGCCGCGAAAGAGCAGCCCGATTTCTACGTGACGAGCGGCGACGATTTCAGTGTGGATACGCTGAAGGCGCCTTATACGCAGGCCGCGGTGACGGGCCGCTACACGCTCCAGTTGCCGTACTTCAACATCATCGGGCGCACCTCGGCGTTGTTCCTGACTAACGGCAATCATGAAGAGGCGTCGCTCTCAAATTACAACCTGCCGGCGAACGCGAATAACGACAACATGGTGCCGGTCTGGGCACAGAACGCGCGCAATCTTTATTACGCACTGCCCGCGCCAAACGACGCCACGACGGGCAGCTTCTATTCGGGCAATACGGCCAGCCTGCCTGGGATCGGCCTGCTTCGGGATTACTACGCGTGGACGTGGGGAGACGCTCTGTTCGCGGTGATCGATCCCTACTGGAGTTCGCCGGCGCAGGTGGATACGGGACTGGGGGACGACAAGGGCACCGGCGGCGGAAAGACGGCGGACGAATGGCAGATCACGCACGGCGACGCGCAGTACCAGTGGCTGAAGCAGACGCTGGAACAGAGCAAGGCGAAGTGGAAGTTCATCTTCGCGCACCACGTGATGGGGACGGGCCGCGGGGGTATCGAGATCGCCGGGTTCTTCGAGTGGGGCGGCAAGAGCAAGAACGGCGCGGCCGGTTTCGCGGCGCAGCGTCCCGCGTGGGCGCTGCCGATCCACGATCTGATGGTGGCCAATCACGTGACGATCTTCTTTCAGGCGCACGATCATCTCTTCGCGCACCAGCAACTGGACGGCGTGACTTACCAGGAGTTACCGAATCCGGCGGACTACACTTACACGGCGTTTAATGCGGACGCTTATCTGTCGGGCGATGTTTTTCCCAACGCCGGTTATACGAAGGTCACGGTGGGGCCGGCGTCGGTCAAGGTGGATTATATTCGCGAGTTTCTGCCGAAGGATGAGAAGGCGCCCGCGCAGGTGAGCGGGATGAACCAGTTCTCTTATACGATCGCGGCGCCTTCGGTGACGCGGGTGGCCAATGCGGCGAGCGAAGGCGCGGCGATCGCGCCGAACAGCTGGATCGAGATCGATGGGGCGAATCTGGCGCCGGCGGGCGACACGCGCGTGTGGACGGCGGCGGACTTCGTGAAGAACCAGATGCCCGCGCAACTGGACGGCGTCAGCGTGACGGTGAACGGGAAGGCCGCCTATGTTTACTACATCAGCCCGGGGCAGCTGAATGTGCTGACGCCGCCCGATGCGATCACCGGTCCCGCGCTGGTGCAGGTGACGGTGAACGGCGTGTTGAGCAATGTTTTCAGCGCGGCGGGGCAGAGCGCGGCGCCGTCGTTCTTCGTGCTGCAGGGCGGTCCGCATATCGCGGCCACGCACGCGGGCGGCGGACTGCTGGGACCCGCCACGCTGTATCCGGGCGCGAGCACACCGGCGAAGCCCGGCGAGACGATCGTGCTGTATGGCAACGGTTTCGGCGCGGTGTCGAGCCCCGTGGTGCGGGGGGCGGGTTCACAGTCGGGAAGTCTGACGCCGATGCCAGCGATACAGATTGGCGGGGCGAACGCGGACGTCGCGTTCGCGGGACTGGTCTCACCCGGGTTGTTTCAATTCAACGTCACGGTCCCGCCGAATACGCCGGACGGGAATCAGTTGGTGATTGCGACCTCGAACGGACTGACCACGCAGGCCGGTACCGTTATCGCCGTACAGCACTGAGGGATTTTCATGAAGAGAGCATACGCAGGATTGTTGGCGGTGGCCGCCGTGTGTTCGGCGCAGGTCACGTTTACGGGGCAGGAACTGCTGGGCAGAGTGACGAACAGCTCGGTGACGGTGAACGTGTCGGCGGATCAGGATATCGAGGCGTATTTCGAGTACGGGGTCGCCACCGGCGTTTATACGGGCAGGACGGACACGAAGACGTTCCCGGGCGGGACGCCTTTCGAGGTCTTAATCGATAAACTGCAGGCTAATACGGCGTATTTTTACCGGATGCAGTACCGGCTGGCGGGAACTGCGGCATTCACGGCGCGGCCGGAGCATTCGTTCCGGACGCAAAGGCCGCGGGGATCGACGTTTACGTTCGCGATGCAGTTCGATCCGCACATGGATGAGAACTCGGATGCCGCGACTTACAGCCTGACGATGGCGAATATTCTGGCGAATAAGCCGGATTTCCTGATCGATCTGGGCGATAACACGATGGCCGATAAACTGACGCCGCCGACCGCGCCTTCCATTCTGGACCGCGTGCGGCTGCTGCGGTCGTTTTATGACCAGGCGACGCATTCGGTGCCGCTGTTTATCGCGCTGGGAAATCATGAAGGCGAGTGGGGGCGGAATCTGAACGGGACGGCCAACAATGTTGCCATCTGGGATACGCTGACGCGGAAGCAGTATTATCCGAATCCGGCGCCGGACGGGTTTTTCACGGGCGACACGGAGTCGTATCCGCTGACGGGGCAGCGACAGAGTTACTACTCGTTCGAATGGGGCGACGCGTTGTTCGTGGTGCTGGACCCTTACTGGAATCAGCCGGGCGCGGGCGAAGCGGGAGGGGACTGGGCGCTCACGCTGGGGCGTACGCAGTATGACTGGCTGAAGACGACGCTCGAGAAGAGCACGGCGACTTATAAGTTCGTGTTTTCGCATAACCTGGTGGGCGGGCTGGATCTGAGTGGTCCGATGCGCGGCGGGATCGAGACGGCGAAGTATCTGGAGTGGGGCGGCTACAACCTGGACGGGACGTGGGGTTTCGATAAGGCGCGGCCCGGCTGGCCCATGCCGATTCATCAGTTGCTGGTGGCGAACAACGTGACCGCTTATTTCCACGGGCACGACCATCTGTATGCGAAGCAGGATCTGGACGGCATCGTGTATCTGGAAGGTCCGCAGCCGAGCGCGAAGAATACGGGGCTGGGCACGCGCGCCACGGATTACAACTACACGCACGGGACGATTCTGGGCGGCACGGGGTATGTGCGCATGCAGGTTTCGCCGGCGGGCCTGAAAGCGGAGTATGTGGAGACCTGGGTGCCTTCGCTGCAGAACGCGAAGCAGCAGAACGGCATGGTGGCGGATACCTGGGCGCTCGCGCCGCGGCGGACGAATCTGAAGTTCGGTTCGGCGGCCGGGTATGCGGGCGGCGTGGTGGCGGCCGAGTCGCTGGTGGCGGCTTACGGGCAGGCGATTCCCGCGGGGCCGGTGGTGGTGACGGACAGCCTGGGCGTGGCGCGCACGGCCACGGTGCTGGGCGCGGTGGCGTCGCAAGTGAATTTCGTGGTGCCGGCGGGGACGGCGGCGGGCCGGGCGCAGGTGTCGATTGCCGGGGGCGCCGGGCTGGGCGACATTCTGGTGGATGCCGTAGCGCCGGGGCTGTTTACGGCCAATGCCGACGGGAAGGGCGTGGCGGCGGCGGTGGCGTTGCATCTGCGGGCGGACGGGTCGCAGGCGAGCGAGCTGGTTTACCGGTGCGGGGCCGCGGCGGGCAGTTGCGTGACGGCGCCGATCTCTTTGGGTGCGGCCGGGGATCAGTTGTTCCTTTCGTTCTACGGCACGGGGTTCCGGAACCGCGGGGCGCTGGCGGATGTGACGGCGACGATCGGCGGGCAGAAGGCGACGGTACTCTACGCGGGATCGCAGCCGGATTTCGCGGGGCTGGATCAGATCAACATCGCGGTGCCGCGCGCGCTGCAGGGGAAGGGGGACGTGCCGGTGGCGCTGACCGTGGCGGGGCGGAACGCGAATGTGACGATTGTGAATATCCAATGAGGGTGAATATCCAATGAGGAAGCGCGGACTGTTTGTGTTTCTGCTGGTGGGGTCCGCGTGGGCGCAGACCGGCGCCCGGCCGGTGATCGATCATATGATCACGGCGAGCGGGTTTGGCGGCTATCCCGGCGTTGCCGCGCCTGGCTCCTGGGTGGAGATCTACGGGTCGAATCTGGCGGGGACGACCCGGCAATGGGCAGAGGGCGATTTCACGGGGACGGCCGCGCCGACGACGCTCGACGGGGTGAGCGTGAGCGTGGCCGGATCACCTGCGTATCTCAGCTACATCAGTCCGACGCAGATCAATCTGCAGGTTCCGGACGGCAATTCGGTGAACGGCACGGTGAACGTTGTGGTGACGAATCAGGGCGCGGCGGGCGCGCCTGCGTCGATGACGATCAACGCGCAGCAACCGGGACTGCTGGCTCCGGCGGGGTTCCTCGCGGGGGGCAAGCAGTATGTGGTCGCGGTGCATGCGTCGACGGGGGCTTTGGTCGGGAACGGCAGTGTTGCGGGCGTACCCGCGGCTCCGGCGGTGGCGGGCGAGACGCTGACGTTTTATGGGATTGGCTTCGGGGCCGTGACTCCGGTTGCGCCGGCCGGGCGTCTGGCCGGGGGGCAGGCGACGCTGGTGAATCCATTCACGATGACCATCGGCAATGCGGCCGCGAAGGCGAGCTATGCGGGGATCGCGCCGGGCGTGGTGGGGCTATATCAGTTCAATGTTGTGGTTCCGGCGGTGCCCGCGGCGGCGACCGATCTGCCGGTGCAGACGACGCTGAACGGCGTGGTGATCGCGCAGACGCTGTTCCTGCCGGCGGGCGGCGCGAGCGTACCGGGGCCGCCGCGCAATGTGACGTCCACGGCGGGCGATGGCAGCGCGGTGATTGCGTTTTCCGCGCCGGCGTCGGATGGCGGGTCCGCGATCACGCTTTATACGGCGACGTGCCGGGGCGGCGGGGCGACTCTCACGGGAACGGCTGCGGCCAGTCCGGTGGTGGTCAAGGGATTGTCGAACGGAGTCACTTATACGTGCTCGGTGGTAGCGGCGAACGCGGTGGGCGCCGGTAATGCGTCGGCGAACGTGACGGTGACGCCGGTTGCGCCGGCCAGCGGATCGTTCACGCTGACCAGTTCGGCGGGCGTGGAAGGCGGGGCCCTGCCCGCCGCTTATACGTGCGACGGGATGGGGTCCACGCTGCCACTGGCGTGGTCCGGCGCGCCTTCGGGAACGAAAGAGTACGCGCTGCTGATGACCACTCTGCCGGGCGATGGGACCACGAAGTGGAACTGGGTGCTCTACCACTTGCCGGCCGGAACGACGACTCTGGCGCGGGACAGTTTTCTGGTGGGGACTTTGGGCGTGGGGAGCGACGGGCCGGGGACGGTGTACAATCCGCCGTGTTCGCAGGGTCCGGGCGCGAAGGTATATACATGGACGCTCTACGCGCTGTCCGACGCGCCGGTGCTTGCCGTTCCGGCGGCGCAGGTGACGGGGCAGATGGTGACGGATGCGATCGCTTCGCTGAAGCTGGGCTCGGCGGCGCTGAATCTGAGTTATGCACGGCCGGCGACGCCGCCGGGATCGACGCCTGGTTGCGGGTATATTTCGAATTCCGTGCGGGCATCGAAATCGGGCACGGCGACGGTGACCTGCGACGGCGTGTACGCGTACGTGGGGTCGAACGGGATCACGACCGCGCCGATGATGAACGGCATTACATCGACAAATCTGCAGATTCCGGTGCCGCAGAATTTCAACGGCGCGAATGCGTGGAAGATTCCGCTGAATCCGGCGCTGGCGGCCGCGCCCACGAGCGTGCTGGATGGTCCGCTGGGGGTTGCGATTAATGGCGTGCCGATATTCAACCCGTGCACGCAGGGCGGGTGCGTGACGGGCGGCGACACGAAGGCGCTGGGGCAACTGGACAACTGCAACGGCCATGCGGGCCGGGCGGACGATTATCATTACCACGCCGCGCCGAACTGCATGATGGCGGACCAGCCGCCGAGCTACTGGGATACGCATCCGCTGGGGTGGGCGCTCGACGGGTTCGCCATCTTCGGCTATCGGGACGCGGACGGCACGACGGCGGCGCGCGACAACCTCTGCGGCGGGAATACGAAAACGGCGCCGAACGCGCCCGCGGGGTACAGCTATCATGTGACGGACGCGCCGCCTTATGTGACGTCCTGCCTGGCGGGTACGCCGAGCCCGGATTTGCCGAATCAGGGCAGTAAGTATAAGCCTTTGCGGCAGCCTCCGGTGACGCCGTTCAATGTTTCGGGGATGACGCTGACAACGGATTCGACGGATGGGTACCAGGTGCTGCAGTTTACTTCGGCGATTCGTTTTAATACATCGGAGAACGGGACGGATAGTTATCCGAACGCGCCGGGCACTTATAAGATTCGTTATAAGATCGTGACCGGGGCGGATCTTACGGCGCTGCTGGCTTTGCGGCAGAATGCGAATGCCACGGCGTGCTGGAATTTTCAGTTCGTGGACGGCAGCGGGAAGACGACGCAGCCGACTGTGTCTTACTGTAAATGAACCGCGAATGAGACGGGTACTGGTGGTGTTGGCACTGTTGCTCTGTTCGCCGGCGGGGGCGCATGAACTGGCGGATAACCGGGCGACTCTGGTGCTGCGGGACGGGCGGCATCTGACGATGACGCTTTACATCGCGTGGGCGGAAGCGCTGCATGCGGCGCTGGCTCCGAAGCGTCCTCCGGCGGAGTTTCTGGCGATTTATTCGGCGATGAAGCCGGAGGACCTGCAGAAGCAGTTATCGCGCGCGCAGGCGGGTTTTCAGGCGGCGACGCGGTTATATCTGGCGGAGGGGCCGGAGCTGTCGCTGAGTAACTGGGTGTGGCCGGATGCGAAGCAGGTGCAGGATTTGCTGCGCCAGCGCATGATGCAGGCGATGGTGGATCCAGGCAATGGCGGATCAGGCGGGCATTCGCACGAGGAGCCGGTGGAGATTCGCGCGGATGCGGTGGCGCCGCGGGAGATTACATCCGTGCGGGTGCGGTTCCCGGAGGAGTTCCGGAATGTGCTGGTGGTGGCGTACCGGCCGAGCCAGCTGTGGGTGGAACCGAGGACGCTGTCGCCGGCAATCCGGTTCTGAGGGGGAAATCCAAAAATAAATGTCCCCTTTCCGAAAAAAACTGCGCTTTCGGAAACATGAGACGTTTTCGCGTTGGTCTAATAGTTCCTCTGTTGCTCGCATTCGTTCTTCCCGCCGCCCCGAAAGGGAAATCCGGCACATCCGGTCGCGTGAGCGTCATTCTGGATGTGGAGCCGCCGAAAGCGGGAACGAAAGTCCTGACGGTCAATTTCACTTGTGACGCCGAAGCCCGCGCCTGCACGGAGGCCGCATCGCCCGCAAAGGTCCGAATCGGTAACCGGATTGCGACTCCCGAGCCGACGCCGCAACCGGCTGCCGGAAAAACGACTGCCGGAGAACCGGCTGCCGCTCCCGCGACCAGCGCGCCGCAACCGGCAAAAGAGGTCGAAGAGGTTTTCAACTCAAGCGACCCGGGGCGATCGAGAACGCTGAAAGTCAGGCTGGCAAATTCGCTGAATTTGGGCGAGACCGTTATCGTGGAGCCGAATTCCGGCGCGCCATCGGAGCTTGTCTATGTGGAAGCGGGCGAAAAAAGTGCAATTACCATGGATTCTTTCGATTCGAGCGCGACCCAACTGCACTTCAGCCTGGATTCGAAGGTTACTCCCCAGCTCAACATTCTGGATGAAAACGGAAATAAGCGGCCTTACGACACGAAGGTAACCTTCTCGTCGGTTCCGAATGAATGGGACGTTACCGTAACCACGAGGTGCGCCGCTCAGGAAATGAAGTGCCCTGCTCAGGAAATCGGTGCGGGCAAGCTTTCTTTCTTTCTGCTGGTCAACCGGCACCGAGTGGAATTAGGGGCGAAGGCGATTCCGGCCAAGCCGGCCGCCCCGGCGACTCCGGCCACTCCGGCGACCCCGGCAAGTCCGTCGACTCCGGCAAGTCCGTCGACTCCGGCAAGTCCGTCGACTCCGGCAAGTCCGTCGACTCCGGCAAGTCCGTCGACTCCGGCAAATCCGTCGACCCCGGTCTCGTTCGACCCGTCGACTATCGTGGAACCAGTCAAGCCGGGCTCTTCGTTCGACGTAATTCTCGGGCACCGGGTCAGCAATCCTCGCGGCGACCTGAAGGTTTTGGTAAATGACAAAGCGGCCGCCGTCCCCGACAGCGCGGCCGTGGTGAGCGATAATCCGCTGCGGGTTACGGTCAAGCTGGCCGCTCCGCTGTCGAAAGGCGACCGGTTGTCCGTTATGCAGGGCGGGGGGGAGGCGTCCAATATTATTACCGTGAGCGCCGCGGATGCGCCTCCGCAGCCTCCGTCGAATATTCTGCAGGTGACTGAGGGCGACAGCACGGTTTCCGGCGTGGGAGCGACGGGACTGGACAAAGTGCATGTGGAACTGGTGGAAGGCGACCAGTTGATCGCCGCCAAAGATGCCATGGTGGATGCCAGCGGCGCCTTCACGACGACCTTCGATAAGACGAAATTCAACGCCGACGAGCGGTTGCTTGTTTCCGGCGTAAAGGGAGCGACGCAGGGCGATTCCGTCAGTCTGCCCGTCAACCCGGTGGATTTCGATTTCGGGCGGATGCGCGCTTACTTCACGCTGGGAGCTCTGCTTTCGAAGAGCAGCGGGAACTTCGACAGCTGGGATCCGTTCCTCAGTCTCAATATGGACAAGGGCTGGATGCTCGGCCGGACGTCAATTCAACGCAGCAAGAAGCCCACGCTCGACCTGCACACCTTCTTCGATGCCCGGCTCACCGCGATTCCGGTTGCCAACCCGTCAACCGCGCCCCGGACGGCGAGCAGCGCGACGCTCGATACACTGGTAACCAGCCAGAAAGCCGGCTCACTCACGACCGGAGTGTACGCGCCGATTACGCTGACGCGGTGGCATTTCGCCGAGAAAGACTATTCGTTCTTTGTCGCGCCGCTCGGCAAGGTTGGTTTTGTGACGCCGACGACCACTTCCACGAATGGCCTCGACTCCAACCGGTTCTTCGTGAACTACGGTTTCGGGGCGAGGCTGGGACACAACCGCGAATACTCGTCGTGGGACGGAGCGCGGGACAGGAATCGCTCGCCCGAGCCCATGACTTACGTTGATTTCGTGGTGGGGCGTTTTGGCAATTTCGAGAATATCCTGGGGCTGCCAAGGCTGGATGCCACGGGGGCTCAGTTGTACCTGTTGGACAGCGCCGGAAAGCCGGTGCTGGATACCGCCGGTAATAAGACGGCTTTGATGAATTACCTGCGTTATCGCCCCTGGCGGCTTGGTGTGGAGGGTATGTTCAAGCTGCCGCACTCTCCTTTCCTGCTCGGATTCAGCGCCAACGTGGGGCTGCAGCGCATTCAGCAGCCTTACGGACCGCAGCATCTGAGCGGATACTCCGATATCGGGGACGACCTGCGGTTCCTGTTCGGCGCGCGTTTCGATGTGCGGAAACTGCTGAATAAGATCGGAGAACTGGGGTCGAATTAGAGCGCGTTCCGCGGGAAGACAGGTCTGTGTCCCGGGCGAGCGAATCGTCACCGGGGCACAGACCTTTTTAGTTTTATCAGTTGATTTCGGCGTTGCCCCGGTTCCGCGAGTTCTCACTCGATTCCGGTCGCTCCGGGTGCCATAATAGCTGCACTGGAATGAAAGGACCCATGACACGACGAAACGGTTTATTCCGCGAGAAGGCCGCTCTGGCCTCAGCCGTCATGCTGCTGGCGGTCACCGCGGCCACTCTCGCCGCGCCCCCCGGCTGGTTCCTTGCCGGAAGCAGACCGGCCCTTTATGAGACGGACGTGGATAAGTCCATGACTTACGGCGGAGCGCCGAGCGCGTTTCTGCGATCGAAGGGCCCGGTGCCGGAGGGGTTCGGCACGCTGATGCAGGAGTTCGCGGCGACGGAATATCTGGGGAAACGCGTGCGGCTGGGGGCCTTCGTGAAAGCGGAAGACGTCACGCGATGGGCGGGTCTCTGGATGCGGGTCGATAAAGGCACGAAGTCCGTGTCATTCGACAATATGCAGAACCGCGCGATCAAAGGCAGCACCGGGTGGATGCATTACGAGGTGGTGCTCGACGTTCCGCAGGATGCCACGGGAATGGCTTTCGGCATTCTGCTGGACGGGCCGGGCACTGTCTTGCTCAACAGCGTGAAAGTGGAGATGGTCGGGCAGGAAACGCCGGTGACCTCGATGGGTTCCCCAACGGCGAGTAAGCCCGTGAACCTGGGGTTTGAACAGAAATAAATAGCCGTTTGAGGCATCGCCATATACTGGCTGTGCTATGACGGACTGGACACGAAGAGGCTTTGTCGGGACGCTCGCGGGAGCGGCGCCGCTGTGGGCGCAGAAGCGCGCGGGGAGTGTCCCCATCAAAATCACGGATCTGCGGTGCGCCATCATCGGCGGCAGCCCGGTGGTCCGCATCACGACGGATCAGGGCGTTACCGGATACGGGCAGGCGGAAACGCGCAAGCCGTATCTGAAGCCAATGGTCCTGTTTTACAGAGAATATCTGCTGGGCGAGGACCCGACCGACGTGGGGCGGGTGTTGCTGAAGATCCGGCGGCTGGGCGCGTCGAAGCCGTGGGGCGCGGCGGTGAGCGCGATCGAGATCGCCCTTTGGGATATCGCCGGGCAGGTGGCCGGAGTGCCCGTTTATAAGCTGCTGGGCGGGAAGATGCGCGACCGGGTGCGCATCTACAATGGCGCGGTGCGCTTCCCGATGAAGGGCCAGATGCCGCAGGATTACGCGGAGAATATGGCGCGGATGAAGGAGTCCAAAGAGGGCTTCACGCTGATCAAGCAGGCGGTGGGTTTTCATAATCAGCCGATGATGGGCGCGGTGCCGAATGCCTGGTACGACGAGTCGCGCACGGGTGCGCCGCATCCGGACCGCGGGCTGATGACGGAGGGCGGGATGAAGCATGTGATCGCCTGCGTGGAGGCAATGAAGAAAGTGCTGGGCGATGAGATCGGGCTGGCGCTGGACTGCGGGCCGGGCTGGACCGTAAAGGACGCAATCACGTTCGCGCGGGCCATGGAACCGCTGCATATCACGTGGCTGGAGGATCTGATTACCGGCGATTACTCGGTGTCGACGAACGCGGAGCTGTTCCGCGAAGTCACGCAGAGCACGTCGGTCCCGATTCATACCGGCGAACAGGTGTATTTGCGCGAGAATTTCAAGGATCTGATCGAAAAGCAGGCGGTGAATGTAATCGGGCCGGATCCGGAAGATGTGGGCGGGATCGCGGAGCTGAAGTGGATTGCGGAGTATGCGGATCTGCACGGGATTCTGGTGGCTCCGCACGGAGTTTTCGACGGGCTGATTGGTCTCGCGGCGCATGTGCAGATGGGGGCGAGTCTGCCGCAGAACTATATTGCGTTCGAGTATCCGATCGGTCAGCCGGAGTGGTGGTACGACATTGTGGACGGTCTGCCGGATCCGATTGTAAAGCGCGGGTTTATCGATGTGTGGGATAAGCCGGGGCTGGGCGTTACGTTCCGGGTGGCGGCGGCGAAGGCGCGGCTGGAGGCCGGGGACAGAGGATTTTTCGATTAAACAGAGTTGTACTATTATGCGATTTATGTCTTCTATTTCGAACGGTAATCCCGATTACTTAACAAGAGCATAATATCTTGCAAATAGTCTCCGCTTAACTTACTGTTGTCTCCACTGCCATGGATCGTCACGGCACCTATGGAAAGAACTTTGGAGATACTTTGAGATGAAGACGCTTATCGCTACAGGAGTATGTCTCTGGTTTGCGGCGCTCGCGAGCGCCGCCAATTTGAATGTTAATCTGACCGGTTCGACACCGGTTTTTACCACGGATGCGAACTGGATTACGCCGCCGGCGGGATCCACGACTTCGACCAGCTTCACGGGTGTCTACTTCCCCACCACGACTGCCACGGGGACCCGGACCGAGGACGTTGTTGATACGACGACCGGCAATGTGCTGTGGGTATTGGCGATCGCTTTCAGTCCGACAGCGACCGGCAATGAGAATTTCAGCGTGAATGCCACCAAGCTGAATGACACAACGAAGCCGACGGCGGGAGCGATCATCATCAATGCCACGGGTTCGCCGGTCCAGTATATCTCGAATATTCCCGGTGTTCCGTCCAATATCACCGGCGACCTGACCGCAAATTCCACCGCTCCGGCCGCCACCCCGGAGCCCGCGACGTTCGCTCTGGTCGGTCTGGGAACGGCAGCCCTTTTCCTGACCCGGCGTTACTCGGGAAGTAAGTCCTCCTAAGAAATTCCGATGGCGAAATACTGAACGAGAGGCGTCGGCCGGCAGGCTGCCGGAAGGCGCGTTTCGTTCAGTAAACCAACAGGGCACTCACCATGGCAACCCCGACCCAGAACGTACATCCCGTGAAATCGCTGGCGATGCCCTGCTTACAGTGCGGCGCCAGAGAAATGCAGCGTACCCCGAGAAGCACCCTGCAGAAGCTGCTGGCGGTTTGCCGGAACGTGTGCTCGCGCTGCGGCTGGCGGCAGACGGAATTTCGGCCGACTCTTATTACAGCCGCGGGTTTCCTGTTTCTTGTGGTAATGGTGGCGGGAAGCATTTTTGCCTACACCCAAAACATCACGATCATCCGGCGCGGCGAGGACGCGCCTCAGAACGCGGCGGAAATCATGGCCCGCACTTCCGCGGGCGGCTTGTCCACGTTTGAGCGGATGATGCTCAGGAAGCCGCGGAACACGCTGAATAACGACAGCGTACTGGAACTCTGGCGGGCGAACGTCGGCTCCGAGATTATTCTGCGGCTGATTCGCACGTCGAACGCGGATTACGATATCAGTCCGAAATCCGTAATTGCATTCCGCGAGGCGGGCGTCGACAAGATCGTCATTCTCGCCATGATCGACGCTTCCTTCGAAGCTCCGTAAATCCACAATGACTTACGAAAAGCTCCTCCTATCCATAGCGGTGGCGTTGCTGGCGGGGTGCTCGGCCAGCCCGCGCGCCAGAGAAGCGGCGCACATGACGCGAGGCAGGAAGTTCGCCGCTTCAAATGAATTCCGGAAAGCGGTGATCGAGTTCAAGGTGGCCTCTCAAAACATGCCGAAGGATCCGGAGCCGGTCTATCAGCTCGGGATGACTTACCTGCGGGCCGGAGCCGCGGAGTTAGCGGTAGAGTCTTTCGTGAAGGCACTTCGTCTGGATCCGCGGCATGAAGGCGCGCGGTATCAGATGGCCCTGGTCGAAGTCAATTCCGATAAGCCCGAAGTCATACAGGAATCAAAGCGGGTTCTTACGGCGTTTCTGGCGACGCATCCCGACGATGGCGAAGCTCTGGGGGCGCTGTCGCTTGCCTTTGCGAGGTCGGGCGATAAACCGGAGATGCTGCGAGCGATCGGCATGGCGGAGGAGAAGGATCCGGCAAATATCCGCGCCGCCGAAAGACTTGTGGAATATTTCGTCTCCAGCGGCCAGCCCGGAAGCGCAGCCGAGGTAACGCGATATCTGACCGGGCGATTTGAGAAATCGCCGGACCTGGCCATCCTGAGGGCTCGCGTCGCGCTGACGGTGAACGACTCAGCCGACGCCGACGCACAGATTACTCATGCGCTGGCTCTTCAACGGGACTTCCGGCCGGCGCTGCAACTACGCCTGCGCCGGGAACTGACCAAAGAGGACAGCCGCGCCTCGGCCGAGGAAACCACCAGGGAGCTTGCCCAACTTCCGGACCGGCAAAGCTGGGGCAGTTACGCCCGCCTGCTGTTTGGTGAAGGCAAGGTCGACGAGGGCATCGCCGAATACAGCCGGGTGTTGAAGGCGCACAATAACGACCCGGAACTTCGCGACGAATACTCGGCGCTCCTGATCCATGCTTCGCGCAATAAAGAGGCCGCCGCCATTATCGCCGAGACGCTGACGAGAAATCCAAAAGACCGGCCGGCGTTGTTGCAACGGGCGACGACACGGATCGACGACGGAAATCTGACCGGAGCCGCCGCGGACATCCGAACCCTGCGCACAATGGGGGAAAATTCCGCCGAACTGAATTACCAGGACTCCCGCGTTGCCGGCTCGCGCGGTGAGACGACGAAGCAGGTGGAGTTGCTCGCGAATGCGCTGCGCTCCAGTCCGGGGATGCTGAAAGCGAGGCTCGAACTCGCCAACGCGCTGACCAAGGCCGGTCAGATGAAACTCGCGCTGAACACTCTGGAGACGGCGAGCGAGGAAGAGAAACAGAGTCTTCGGTATGCCTATTACCGGAACCTGACGCTGATCGCGGCCGGCAACTACGACGAGGCACGGCAGGGCATCAAGGCAGCGCTGGCGCGGTCACCTTCGGCCGGATTTCTGGGGCAGGACGCGATGGTTCGCATCCGGACCGGGGATCTGGCCGGCGCGCGCAAGTCTCTGGAA
The DNA here is from genome assembly GCA_903851195.1 of uncultured Acidobacteriia bacterium. Classification (GTDB taxonomy): domain Bacteria; phylum Acidobacteriota; class Terriglobia; order Bryobacterales; family Bryobacteraceae; genus BOG-234. Next base: position 206,939 of record CAINNJ010000049.1, on the reverse strand, counting down.
TCGGCCATTCAGCTGGCTCCTGCCGACGTGGCGGTTCTCAACCTTCTGGGCGACGTGATGAAACGGCAGAATGAAGGCGCGAAGTTCGTTTCGCTGCTCCGGGAAGACGCGGCGAAACATCCGGAGTCGGCCGCCCTGCAGGAACTGCTGGGCAAACAACTGATGATCGCCGGCGACCGCGACGGAGCGCGCGCGGCGTTCGAAGCGGAGAGGAAGGCGGGAGAGCCTGGTAAAGCCGACGAAGCGATCGCCTTTCTGGAAATGCGGACGGGAGAGCCGGAAAGGGCGCGGCAAAGGCTGCTCGAACTGGTGAAGGTGCACGACAGCGCGCCGGCGCGATTCATGCTGGCGGAAATCGAGACCCAAAAGAAAGCTTCGGCCGAAGTGATCGCCGGACATTACCTGCGCGCGCTGGAGATGGAACCGACGAATGCAGCGGCGATGAACAATCTGGCCAACCTTCTGGTGTCCCGGCAGGGCAAATTCGACGATGCCTTGTTTTGGGCGCTGAAAGCGCTGGCTCTGGCGCCGGGAAATCCCGCGATCGAGGACACGGTTGGCTGGGTGTACTACAAGCTGGGAAAGGTCAACACAGCGCTGACTTATCTGAAGAATTCGCTGAAACAGGCGGACCAGCCGTGGGTGCACTATCACCTGGCCGGGGCGCTGCTGGCGGCGGGAGATCCGGGCGGTGGGCGCAGGGAGTATGAGCTGGGACTCAAACTCGATCCCGGTTCGGAAGTCCGGGCCGCGGTGGCGCCGTTGTTCGAAGCGAAGTAGCGGTTAGCGCCCGGAAGGCGCGGTCAATGACGCGGTCAGGTGGGCTGGGGGCTGCAAATGCCGAAACTTTTCAGGCATTTTTCAGCTTGCGCTGCTTCACTGGTAGACTGCCCATTCGAACGCTATGCGCGCCATCCTGCTTCCGTTGCTCACGTTCCTGACAATCGCTCCGCTGGCGCGCGCCCAAACACCGGCGGGCCCTCCGAGTATTTCGCTGCCCGACGCCCTGGCCCGCGCGCGCCAGTATGCGGGGCAGATCCAGAGCGCGAATCTCGCCGTGCTGCTGGCGAAAGAGGACATTACGCAGGCCCGCGCGGGCCGGCTTCCCACGGTTAATGCTTTCAATCAGTACATCCACACGGAAGGCAACGGGACGCCCTCCGGTGTATTCGTTGCCAATGACGGCGTGCACGTTTATAACGAGCAGGCGGTGGTGCACGAAGAGGTGCTCGCGATCTTCCGTAAGGGCGACATTAACCGCTCGCTGGCGGCGGAAGCGGTGGCGCGGGCAAGGGTTGAGGTGGCGTCGCGCGGCCTGAACGCGACCATTATCCAGAATTATTTCGCGATTGTGAGCGCGCAGCGGCGCCTCGGGAACGCGCAGACCAGTCTGCAGGAGGCGGATCGCTTCCTCGATATCACCGATAAGCAGGAAAAGGGCGGGGAGGCCGCGCATGCCGACGTGGTGAAAGCCCGCATTCAGCAGCAGCAGCGGCAGCGCGATCTGCAGGACGCGCAGGCGAATATCGAAAAGGCAAAAATCGCGCTGGGCGTCCTGATTTTTCCGAATTTCAGCGCCGATTTCAATGTGGTGGACGCGGGCACGCCCGCCGATCTGCTGCCACCCGATGAAGAAGCCCGCGCGAAAGCCGCCGCCAGTTCGCCCGATCTGCGCGCGGCGCGCTTCGGCGTGGAATCCGCGGGGTATGACGTGAACGTGGCGCGCTATGGATATCTGCCGTCCCTTTCGGTCGATTTCTTCTACGGGATTAACGCGAATCAGGTGGCCATCGATACGACGCGGCCGGGGGACCTGCCGCGGCATAATCTGGGCTACTCGGGGCAGGTCACACTGAACATTCCGGTGTGGAACTGGGGCGCGACGAAGAGCCGCATCGCGCAGGCGGAGTTGCGGCGCACGCAGGCCCGGCTGGATCTTTCGCTGGCGGAGAAGACGCTCCAGGGCAATGTGGCGGCGGCGCTGGCGGAAGCGCGGGCCGCGCGCGCGCAACTGGATTCGCTGCGCGGTTCGCTCGATCTCGCCATGGAAAGCCTGCGCCTGACGCTGCTGCGTTATACGGCGGGCGAGGCCATCGCTTTCGAAGTGGTGGACGCGCAGGCCACCGTCACCGGCGCGCGCAATGCTTATGACGACGGGCAGGTCCGCTATCTCATCGCCCAGGCCACTCTGCAGTCACTCACGGGGAGTCTCTGAATCATGAACGCGAAATACGCAGCGCTGTCGCCCGCTCTGGTGGCGATGCTCACGCCCTGCCTTCTGCTCATTTCCTGCCACGGCAAGGAAAAAGAGAAGGCAGCCGAGACCGAAGCTCCCACCCCGGTGCAGATCGAGGAAGCCCGGCGCGGTCCCATCGACCATATCGTCACGTCGGACGCGGTGCTTTATCCGATTAATCAGGCGAATGTGACGTCAAAGATCAGTTCGCCGCTGAAGCGCGTGCTGGTGAATCGCGGCGATCACGTAAAGGCGGGGCAGTTACTTGCTGAACTGGAGAGCCGCGACCTGAGCGCCGCGGCGAGTGAGAGCAAGAGCCAGCTGGAGCAGGCGCAGGCGAATTACGTGGCGGCTACGGGCGCGACGATGCTGGACGAGAAGACGAAATCGCAGGCCGATCTGGATTATGCGAAGCAGTCGCTCGAGACCGCGAAGCGCCTGTATGACAACCGCGTGGAACTGGTGAAGCAGGGCGCGCTGGCGCAGAAGATGGCGGACGATGCGAAGGTCGCCATGGTGCAGGCGCAGAGCCAGTTCGATACGGTGCAACGCCATCTGCAGACGCTCAATTCCACGGGCCAGCGCGAGCAGACGCGCAGCGCGCAGGCGCAGGTGGATGCGGCGAAGGCGCATCTGGAAAGTCTGAATGCGCAACTCTCTTACGCGGAGATTCGCAGCCCGATCGCGGGCGTGGTGGCGGATCGGCCCGTGTATCCGGGCGAGATGGCGGCGAGCGGCACGTCGATTGTTTCCATCGTGGATATTTCGCAGATTGTGGCGCGCGCGAATATTCCGGTGAAAGAGGCGCTATCGATTAAGGTGGGCAGCCCGGCGACGATTCCCGGGCCGGAGGGCGATATTGCGGGCAAGGTTACGGTGGTCAGCCCGGCTGTCGATCCTTCCACCACAACCATTGAGGTCTGGGTGCAGGCTCCGAACCCCGGAGAGAAGCTCAAACCAGGCGGCACGGTACACGTGACCATCAAGGCGGAGACGCTGAAGGACGTAATTCTGGTGCCGGCGGCGGCGCTGCTGAATTTCGACGAGGGCGGTCTGAAGGTGATGGTGATCGGGGACGACAATCTGGCGCATGAGCGCCGCATCACGACCGGCGTGCGCCAGGGCGACAATGTGCAGATCGCTACGGGCCTGCAGGAAGGCGAAAAGGTGGTGGTAGCCGGCGGCCTGGGGCTTGAGGACAAGGCCAAGGTCAAGATTGTGGAGGCTCCTCCGGCCGATGTGGATGAGGACGAGAAATAATGGACGAACAGCAGCAGCCGCTCCGTTCGGGCGATGAGCACTGGACAGCCCGGTTCTCGAAGCCCATTATTTTTCTCATCGTCGCGCTGGTCGGCATGGGCGCTTATCTGGCGCTGTCGATTCCGGTGGCGGTGTTTCCCTCCACTGATTTTCCGCGCATTGTGGTCGGCGTGGATAACGGCGTGTCTCCCATCGACCAGATGCAGGTGACGGTGACGCGCAATATCGAAGAGGCCATGAACAGCGTGCCGGGCCTCGAGACCGTTCGCTCGACGACGAGCCGCGGCTCGGCCGAGGTGAATCTGTTTTTTAACTGGAACGTGAATATGTTCCAGACGCTGGAGTTCGTCAACGCCGCGCTGGCGCGCGTGCAGCCCACGCTGCCGCCCACCGCGAAGCTGACGGCGAACCGGCTGACGTTCGCGGCGTTTCCGATTCTGGGCTACAGCCTGACGTCGGATTCCATTCCGCAGAGCGCGCTGTGGGAACTCGCGAATTACACGATCAAGCCGCGGCTGAACCGCGTGAACGGCGTGTCCATGGTGGTGATCCAGGGCGGGCAGGTGCCGGAGTTCGAAGTGGAGCCGGACCCGGCGAAGCTGCTGGAGACGCAGGTCACGGTGCCGGGCATTCTGGATGCAATCGCGCGCGGCAACATGATCGATTCGCCGGGGCTGCTGGAGAACAACCATGAGCTCTCGCTCGCGCTGGTGACGAGCCAGACGCGGAATCCGGCGGAGATCGCGAATATCGTGGTGAAGACCTCGCCCGCCGGCGTGCCGATTCGTATCGGCGATCTGGCGCGCGTGACGCCTTCGGTGATGCCGGTTTATACCATCGTGACGGCGAATGCGAAGCCGGCGGTGCTGCTGAACGTGTTCCGGCAGCCGGCGGGCAACACCGTCGCGGTGGCGGATCTGGTGGCGAAGGAGCTGGATGCGATTCGCGCCACACTGCCGCCGGGGGTGAAGCTGCAGGCGTTCTATGACCAGTCGCAGTTGGTGCGCGATTCGATCACGAGCGTGCGCGACGCCATCCTGATCGGGCTGGTGCTGGCGGCGATTATTCTGGTGCTTTTCCTGCGGGACTGGGGCAGTTCCATTGTGGCGGGGCTGGTGATTCCGGCGACCATCGCGATCACGCTGATTGTGCTGCGGTGGCTGGGCGAGAGCTTCGATCTGATGACGCTGGGCGGGCTGGCGGCGGCGGTCGGGCTGGTGATCGACGACGCGATTGTGGTGGTGGAAAACATCGTGATGCACCGCGATTCGGGGCAGTCGCGCGGGGATGCGATCCGGAGCGCGCTGAGCGAGATTCGCGTGCCGCTGGTAGGTTCCACGATTACGCCGATTGTGGTGTTTTTGCCGCTGGTTTCCATTACGGGCGTGACCGGGACGTTCTTCCGCGCGCTGGCCGTGACGGTGGGAACTTCGCTGCTGACGTCACTGGCGCTGGCGCTGACGTGGACGCCGGCGCTCAGCCATTACCTGCTGCGTCGCAAGCGCGCCGGGGAGCCGGTGGCGGATGTTCATGCGCATCCGACTACCGGCCTGATGGGCCGGCTGAATAAGTTCTATGTCCGCGTGCTGGGCGTGGCTCTGGCGCGTCCGCTGGTGCTGGCGCTGGGCTGCGCGGGGCTGGTGGCGGTGTCGTTTTTCTGTTACCAGTCGCTCGGCAGCGATCTGCTGCCGGAGATGGATGAGGGCGGCTTCGTGCTCGATTATCTGATGCCGGCGGGGTCTTCGTTAAAGGACACGAACGAGGTGCTGCTGGGCGTGGAGAAATTGCTCGCGAAGGTGCCGGATGTCGCGGGGACTTCGCGACGGACCGGGCTGCAGTTAGGCTTGTCCGCGGTAACGGAAGCGAATACCGGAGATTTTCTGGTGCGGCTGAAGCCGGCGGGGGAGCGGCGTCCTGTCGATGAGATTATTTCCGAGCTTCGCAAGAAGATCAACGATACGTGGCCGCAGCTCGATGTCGAGTTTATTCAGGTGCTGCAGGACATGATCGGCGATCTGAGTAATTCGCCGGAGCCGATCGAGATCAAGCTGTTCGCGCAGGATCCGGCGCTGCTGAAGAAGTGGGCGGCGAAGGTGGGCGATCGCATTAAGAAAATTCCCACGGTGAAAGACGTGAAGAACGGCATCGAGAATACGGTGAGCGGGTCGGCCGTGATTATGCGCGTAGACCCCGTGCTGGCCGCGCGTTCGGGCTTTACGCCGCAGGAAATCGAACTGGATGCCAGCGCGATTCTGCAGGGTGAGCCGGCGACGATGCCGGTAGTGGTGAACGACCGGTCGTACACCATTCGCGTGCGTTTTCCCGACAGCACGCGCGTGAATCTCGATGAGGTGAAGAACACCATGATCGTCAGTTCGACGGGCAAGAACGCGTCACTTGGTTCTCTCGCGACGTTCGAGGATCAGGCCGGGCAGACGGAAGTGCGGCGGGAGAATCTGCAGCGCGTGGTGGGCGTGACGGGGCGGTTCGAGGGGATCAGCCTGGGCAAGGGAATTATCGAGGTGCAAAAGGCGGTGGATGAGCTGAAGCTGCCGCCGGAGATTCGCGTTGTGTATGGCGGCACGTACGCGGAGCAGCAGCGGTCTTTCCGCGATTTGTTGTTCGTGCTGTTCGTGGCCGTGGTGCTGGTGTTCCTGGTGCTGCTGTTCGAGTTCGGCGCGTTCGGGGCGCCAATCGCGGTGCTGGCGTCGGCGCTGCTGTCCACGTCCGGCGTGTTTCTGGCGCTGCTGATCACGGGGACGACGTTCAATATTTCGTCCTTCATGGGGCTGATCATGGTGATCGGAATCGTGGCGAAGAACGGGATTCTGCTGCTCGACGCGGACCAGCGTTTTCGCGCGGAAGGTTACAGCGCGCACGATGCCATGATGGAGGCTGGTGAACGCCGGCTGCGTCCGATTCTGATGACTGCGATGGCGACGGTGGCGGGGATGATTCCGCTGTCGCTGGCGATCGGGGCGGGTTCGCAGATGCTGCAGCCGCTGGCGATCGCGGTGATTGGCGGCATTCTGGCGTCGATGGTGCTGTCGCTGCTGGTGACGCCGGCGGTTCATTATTATCTGGGAGGGAAAGAAAAGTCATGACCTTTTACGGCGCCAGTGAGCTGGCGCGATCGTTCCGCACGGTTCGGGAAAATACGATCAAAATTGCGGGGGAAATTCCGGAAGAGAGTTACGGATTTCGTCCGGCTGCGGGTTGCCGTTCCGTGGCGGAGACGCTGGTGCATATCGCGGTGATGCCGCGGGTGCAGGTGCAGATCCAGGCGGTGGAACGACGCGACACGCTGGTGGGATTCGATTTCTTCGGAATGATGGGCGAGCTGCACGGGGAATTGGCCGTGCCGCGCACGAAGGCCGAAATTCTGGAATTGCTGCGGAGCGAAGGCGAGAAATTCGCCGCGGTTCTGGACGGCGCGTCGGAGGAGTTTCTGGCTGAGCAGGTTACGTACCCGGAAGGGATGACGCCGCCGGTGAAATCGCGGTTTGAAATGCTGATGGGCCCGAAGGAGCACGAGATGCATCACCGCGGGCAGTTGATGCTGGTGCAGCGGCTGCTTGGCGTCACGCCTCATCTGACGCGGCAGATGGAAGAGCGGATTGCGCAGATGCGGGCGGCGGCGGCGCAGGCAGGCGCGTAGGGTTCAAGGGGGCCGGCGCGGGTGCGCCGGCCTTGCCGATCGGTTTAGCCGTGGTGCTTCGCGATCATTTCCCGAACCCTGGAGACAAGGTCGTGCGGGACGCTCATGACGGTTTCGGCGGGGGCGACGCCGGCTTCGTCCTCGGCCAATGCCTCTTCGGGTGACTGCTCGTCGTAATGTGCAATCACTCTTTTTACTCTGCTCTCGTCCCATCCTTCCGGTAACTGATTGTTCTTCATTGCTGCTTCTTCCGACATTCGCTTCTTGCATGCGGCAAGCGGTTTTCCCGTCAGATCATAGGCCGTGATCACGAACACGCCCTCGGGCTCGGGCGCAATAAACGACTTTCAGATACCTTCCGGATGCCGTCTGTCCTACGGCAATTCTGGACCCTTCCCTGCCAGCGCGGTCTTCGCCGGGTTTTTCGAGAATGTCGATAACCTCATGTTCGTCCACATGATGGTTGTATATGTGCGGCGCCCCGGTCGCCGTATCCACGTAAAATCGGGTTGGCAATGTACACACCGATTTTAGCTCTTTTCGATCCCGTGCCCGCTGCGGCCCTGATGGAGGGCGCCTGGATTTTACCGGCGAAAAACAATCAGGGGAACCGAGATCAGGCCGGCCGCCAGGTAAAGAACGCAGAAGATGATTACCGTAACGCGGAGATAACCATAGAGACCTCCATGTTCGGAAGCGAAAAGAAAGGGTCTGGCGGCCAGAACGGATAACGCGGAGATGACGCATGTCGGTATGACCGTGACCGCCACGGTAAGAATCGAGCGTAAACGAACCAACGAGAAGCGCTCGTCAGAGTTGGAGATCAGGCCCCATTTCGTTCGCTCCCATTCGCCCAGAACAGGGGGCTCAGGAAAATGTCTGATGATAAAGTGGTCGATAATGTTGGCGTGAATGCCGAATTCTCCCAACTTGATATCCAGCAGGAGCGCGATCAGTGGAAGTGACAGAATGGCCGCCGCGATCAGGCCCGGGTTCGAGGCGATCACCTCTGATCGCGCAGCGGCAAACACGACGATGGCGCCGAGTACAGTAAACTTCTGCAGCCAAATCGCGGAAACCTTTTCGCGATACATCTTCGACTCATCAAGAAGGGCCTTGTAGAGGTCGTCGGCAAGAGGCATGGGGACGATTCTCCCACATTCTACCTCCCCACTCTATCGAAGTTTCATCGGCTGGCCGCCTGCCTGCTTACTGCGCTGCGCGGCGTCCATGAACGCCATGATTTCGAGTGTTTCGGCATTCGCCACCGGTGGCGTGCCGGTTTCGAAAAAGCGCGCGATCTGTTTCAGCAACAGCACGTAACTGAAGGGCGGGACGTCCGTCTTTCCGTACCGAATCTCCTTCGCGCCGAACGACACCGCCCCATAACCGCCGTTCGGCCGCAGCACGCGAACCGTCCCGAGGCGGCCGTCTTTCCAGCGGCAGGCGATCACGTCCGTGCCGCTACTGTCGGTGCCGCCGGACAGACGCGTGACGGTTTCGCAGCCCGGTCCCATCAAAGTGAACAACATCTCCACCGGATGGATGCCGTACCAGGAGAGATCGAGTTCGTGGTGTTCTTCCACCGGGCCGGGACCCCATACGGTAACGCCGACGGCATCCGGAATTTTGGCCGACTGCACCAGTTCGCCGAAGCGCAGCGAGGACGAACTGAACCACGCGACATGTTCGGCCTCCGCCAGTCTCGCGATCTCACGGGCGTCCGCCAGCGTGGAGGCGAGCGGCTTATCGATGAAAACCGGCTTGTGCAGCGCGAAGGTCTGCCGGGCCTGCCTTAAATGCGCGCGGCCATCCACGCTTTCCAGCAGAATGGCATCCACTTTCCCGGCTAAAGACGGGATATCGGGAACCAGCTCCACATTCCATTTCGAGTGAATTTCGCCCGCGTACTCTTCCACGCGCGACGCGCTCGAAGGGATGTCCGGGCTGCCGCCTTTCACGGCGGACACCACGCGAAAGCCGGGGATGTGGTCGGGATTGGCGGCGTCGTTCAGCACGCGCGTAAAGGCCACCACGTGGGACGTATCGGTCCCGACGATGCCGATGCGCACCTCGGCGCGGACGATGCTCACACAGAAAAATGCCGTTAACAGAAGCGTTCGCATGACGTGGAAACCCTTTGCCCGATCAGAATACCAGCCGCGCGCCGGTTGTGATAATCTCTATCCGGGTTTGTTCGTCGCGCACACCCGGTTTCGTAATGCGCATACGAGCGGCCCGGGCATTTGATAAAGGAGTACCCGCTTTGAACAGAATCCTGCTTTCGGGCCTCGTCGCCGTTCCCGCGCTGCTTTCGGTCCTCTTCGCGGCGACGCACGACTTCGTTCCCGACACCATTTTCAAGGGCTCTTCCGTAGCCGGTCTGCGGACCCTGGGCGCGGCCGAGTGGCGCGCGAACAACGGGGAGATCACGGGCGTCCCGAAAAGCCCGGAGGGCGGCTGGCTGCTGCTCGATAAGAGTTACCAGGATATTCAGTTCTACACGGAGCTTCGCTGCGGCGGCGCGTGCAATGCCGGCCTGCTGTTGCGGGCCGAAAAGACGGCCGACGGCGGTCTCAAAGGTGTCTATGTGTCGCTGAGTGATGGCGACACCGACAGCTACGAAGTTGTGCTCGGCGCCGAGGGTAAGGAGAAGAGCCGCACGAAACTGGAGCGCGCCACGGCGCAGTTCGCGCGCATGGCGACGGGCGCGTGGAACAATGGTGGCGCGCAGGTTCCGGGTTTCGCGCGGCCCGCACCCACGCTCGCGGAGTACCAGGCAGAGTTGGCGAAACCGCCCGCTCGCCCGGCAACGCCGCCGGCGGGCGCGGGCGGGCGCGGTGCTCCGCCACGTCCTTCGCTGACGTCAAACGACTGGAACACCGTGCAGGCGATTGTCGATATGGACATGGTCTGGCTCACGCTGAACGGCCGCCGCGGGCTCTCCAACACGGCCACGAACGATCACATGACGGGCTACGGCCCGGTCGCGCTGCATGTCGCGGGAACGTCCGAAGTGCGGTTCAAAGATATCTCTTTCAAAGATCTGAATTTCAAGCGTGAGCCCGCGGAGGAGGTGTCGAAGCACTTCCGCATGCAGCAGCTGAACGACTTTTTCTACTCGTGGGGAGCGACGGTGGGCGATGTCACTCACGACGGCATTCCCGACGTGATCGCGGGGCCTTTCTACTATCCCGGCCCGGCTTACACGGAGCGCCACGAATACACGGCGGCGCGCAGTTACAGCGCCACCAGTAACTTCCCGGAAGGCATGGTTTATCACGCGTACGACTACACGGGCGATGGCTGGACCGACCTGCTGGTGGTCGATTCGCGGCCCGTTTTTCTGTATGTGAATCCGAAGGGCGAGCAGCGGCGCTGGGAGCGTTACAACGTGATCCCGAACGCGACTTCGGAGATCGAAGTCTTCCGGGATATCGACGGCGACGGCAAGCCCGAGGTGCTGTTCACCGGACCCGGCGCGGTGATGTGTTATGCGAAGCCCGATCCGGCGGACGCCACGAAGCCCTGGAAGGTGCACACGATTTCGGAACCGGGACTGGCGGCTCCGCACGGCATGGGCGTCGGCGACATCAACGGCGACGGGCGCATGGATATCGTGAACAGCCGCGGGTGGTGGGAGCAGCCGGCGAACGGCGCGGGCGAAGGGCTCTGGAAGTTCCATGAGGCCACCTTCGGAACGGGTGGCGCGGAGATGGGCGTGTATGACGTGAATGGCGACGGGCTGGCCGACGTGGTGACTGCCATTGCGGCGCACGGTTGGGGCCTCGCCTGGTTCGAACAAAAGCGGGACGCGCAGGGCACGATTTCGTTCGTGCGCCACGACATCATGGGCGATCTTTCCACGAAAAACGCAGGCGGCGTGGCGTTTTCCGAACCGCATGGGCTGGCGTTCGCCGACATGGATGGCGACGGTATTCCGGACATGATCACGGGCAAGCGCCTCTACTCGCATCTGGAAAGCCATCTGGATCCCGATCCCGACGGCCCGGCGGTGCTCTATTGGTACCGGACCGTGCGCAATCCGAAGGCGGAGGGCGGCGCGGAATTCGTGCCGGAACTGATCCACAACCGGTCCGGCGTGGGGTCTCAGTTCGTCGTCACGGATCTGAATGGCGATGGAGCGCCGGACATCGTGATCTCCGACGTGAAAGGCACGTTTATTTTCTGGAATCAGATGCGTCCGGCCGGGAGGAAGAAATGAAAACCAAAGCATTGACTCTGCTGCTGGCGCTGAGCGGCAGTCTCGCCGCGCAGCAGGCACGAACCTCCTGGAAGGAATATCTGGGCGGCCCGGATAGTTCGCATTATTCGGCGCTGAAGCAGATCGACAAAGCGAATGTCAGTAAGCTGGACGTCGCGTGGAGTTACGAGACCGGCGACGACCTGAGTTACACGTTCAGTCCGCTGGTGGTGGATAACATCGCCTATGTCGCGGCGAAACAGGGTTCGCTGGTGGCGGTGGACGCGACGACGGGGAAAGAACTGTGGGTCCATGCGTTTCCGTCCGCGGCCGGCGGGTTCGCGCGTTTTGGCGGCATCGCGGGACAGCGCGGCGCCAATTACTGGGAGAGCAAAGACCGGCAGGACCGGCGACTGTTCGTGCCCGCCGGCGGTGTTCTGTATGCGATCGACGCGCGCACGGGCAAGCTGGTGGATTCGTTCGCGGATCACGGGAAGCTCGATCTGAAAATCGGCCTCGACCGCGGCGACAGAGCGCTCGCGTCGCGCACGCCGGGACGCATTTTCGAAAACATTCTGATTCTGGGCAGCGCGACAGGCGAGGGGTATCTGGCGCCTCCGGGTGACGTGCGGGCGTTCGATACGGTGACCGGAAAGCTGCTGTGGGTCTTCCACACAATTCCGCGCCCCGGCGAGTTCGGCTACGATACGTGGCCCAAGGACGCTTATAAGTACATGGGCGGCGTGGACGTGTGGGGTGAGATCACGGTGGATGAGAAACGCGGCATCGTGTATCTGCCCACCGCGTCGGCCAAGTACGAACTCTATGGCGGCGACCGCAAGGGCGATAACCTGTTCGCCGATTGTCTGCTGGCTCTGGACGCGCGCACCGGCAAGTATCTCTGGCACTACCAGACCGTGCATCACGACCTGTGGGATTACGATCCGAACGCGGCGCCGCAACTGGTCACGGTGAAGCACGACGGCAAGACCGTGGACGCGGTGGCGCTGGCTTCGAAGAACGGATTCCTCTATGTGTTCGACCGTGTGAGCGGGAAGCCGTTGTGGCCGATCGAGGAGCGCGCCGTGCCGCAGACCGACGTGCCGGGCGAAGTGACGTCGAAAACGCAGCCGTTTCCGACCGTGGTGCCGGCGTTCGCGCGCCAGGGCATGACCGTGAAGGACATGTACGACGGCTTCATGAATCCCGAGGAAAAGACCTGGTGGAAAGACCGGCTGGCGAGCGCGCGGACGGGTTTCTATACGCCGCCGGCGCTGGTGGACACGATCCTGCTGCCGAGCGTGAACGGCGGCGCGCTGTTCTTCAGCACGGGCGCGGATCCGGCGAACGGCATGGTGTTCGTGGAATCGAAGGACATGCCGTCGATCATCAAGCTTGTGCCGGCGGGCGAGTCGATCGCGGGGAATGCGGGCGGGCTGATTCCCGCTCGTCCGCGCAATCCGGGACGAGGCGGCGCGGGGCCACTGGCGATTCCGACGCCCGCGCAGATGGGCCGCGCGGTTTATGAGCAGACCTGCCAGGTTTGCCACGGCGCGGAACTGAAGGGGGATCGCGGGCCGGAACTTGAGACAGCCGTGAAGCGTCTGGGCGCGGAGGCGACGCGGGGCGTAATCGCGAAGGGGCGGGGCACCATGCCGGCGTTTGCGTCGATACCGGCGGCTTCGATGAGCGATCTGATGGCTTTCCTGGCTCAGCCGGAAGCGGCTCCGGTAGGCACGGCGGCATCCGCCTCGGCAGTGGCGATGGCGAGACTGCGCGCGGAACCGGATTATCCGGACGATGTTCCGCCGCCGCCTTCGCGCTATAAGACGGGATACGGGAATGAATCCTATGTAATTACGCCGCCGTGGAGCACCATTACGGCTTATGACCTGAATACCGGGAAAATCAAATGGCAGGCGCCCTACGGCGATCTTCCGCAGGCGGGTCCGAGCGAGAAGCCGCGCGGGAATGCGTATCCGAAGAGCGGGTTTGTCATCACGGCGGGCGGGCTGGTCTTATTCGCCGGGAACGATTCGAAGTTATACGCGCTGGATAAGGACACGGGGAAAATGCTGTTCAGTAAGGCGCTGCCGAACGGGTCGCTGGGCGTGCCGGCGGTCTATGAGGTGAATGGCCGCGAGTATGTGCTGCTGACGGTGTGCGGCGGGAATCCGTATCCGGCGGGGGCGTATGTGCCGCCGGGGGGCGTAACGCCGCCGGCGGTGTCGAAGAGTTACATTGCGTTCGCGCTGCCGGCTGAGCGGAAGCCCTGAGCCCGGCGACGACCCGTTTGAGCACTTAAGAACACGGTTCCGATCCACCCACGTCTCACACCCATGCCGAAGGCGCGGCTATAAGCCGCGCCTTTCACGCCCGCTCGCCAGTCTGCCCGTGCCATAACGGCGGCCAACACTCCTGCCCGGATGGTCAATACACACAACCGAAAGATGCGGCCAAAAGATACCCCGGTCTAGACCAATGATTGCTGGCTAATCGACCGGCGGATTTCCAGAATAAGAGGCAGGAACTCACACGGCGCAATTACGCCGGGACTAATGCCGATTGACTTATTGCCGAGCGCTCTTGCCCTGACTTTCGGCCTTCTTGCGGCCGCGGCGCCATCCCGCGCAGCCCGGCTCTGGAGCGGCGACCGGATGCGCGATCTGCCGCCGGGAACTCGGATCGTGTTTCTGCGCTGGTACCGGGTGTTCGGCGTGCTGCTTCTTCTTGCCGGCGTCCTGCTCGCCGCCGACAAGCTGACAGCTCCGCGGTCTCACAGCCGCGGGGCTGGTCCGGTCGCCCGCCGTATGAGTATCTGAAGGAAGGGAATGATTCGGGCCGTCGTCGATTTCGCTTTAAATAATCGTTTTCTGGTCTTGCTGGCAACGCTTTTCCTGCTGGCGTGGGGCGCCGTCTCCTTCGCCAATCTGCCGATTGAGGCTTATCCGGACGTGGCGAACAACTACGTCAACGTCATCACGCAATGGCCGGGCCGCGCCGCCGAAGAGGTGGAGCAGCAGGTGACGATTCCCATCGAAATCGTGATGAACGGCATTCCGCACCTGACCAGCCTGCGCTCCAAATCGGTCTTCGGGCTCTCCAGCGTCACGCTCATTTTCGACGACGATTCCGATAACGACTGGAACCGCCAGAAAGCTCTGGAGCGCCTGTCCCAGGTGACGCTGCCCGGAAACATCCAGGCGCAGATGGGCACGGACTGGAGCCCGGTGGGACAGATTTACTGGTATACGCTGACCAGCACGAATCCGAGTTATGACGTAACCGAACTGAAGTCGCTGCAGGACTGGGTGCTGGAGAAGCAGTTTAAATCCGTGCCGAACGTAGTGGACGTTTCGAGTTTCGGCGGGCCCACGCGTGAGTATCAGGTCCGCATGGATCCGGACAAGCTGATCTCTTATGGTCTGGGTATCGGGCAGATCGAGCAGCAGCTGCAAAACAACAATGTGAGCGCAGGCGGCAGCTTCATTGAAGAGGGACTGCAGCAGGTGAACGTGCGTGAAGTGGGCCTTTACAGCAATGTGGAGGAGATTGCGGGCACGCTGATCAAATCGCAGCGCGGCACGCCGTTGCGAATGGGCGATATCGCCCAGGTGGAGCAGGGCCGCAAGATCCGGCTTGGCAAGATCGGCAAGGCGATTCACCGCGTGAACGGAACGATTGTGGACGACGGCGACGTGGTGGAAGGTATTGTGCTGCTGCGCAAGGGCGCCGATGCGGAATCCACCCTGAACGGCATCCATGAAAAGGTGAAGCAGCTGAACGAGCAGATCCTGCCGCCCGGCGTCAAGGTGGTGCCGTTTCTCGACCGCAGCAATCTGGTGGAATACACCACGGAGACGGTGCTGCACAATCTGGGCGAGGGCATCGCGCTGGTGGCCCTGATTCTGATTCTGTTCCTGGGCAATCTGCGCGGCGCTCTGATTGTTTCGCTGACCATTCCGTTTTCCCTGCTGTTCGCCTCGATCTGCCTGCAGTTGCGGCACATTCCGGCGAACCTGCTTTCCCTGGGCGCGCTCGATTTCGGCATGGTGGTGGACGGGGCCGTGGTGATGGTCGAGAATATCGTCCGGCACATGACACAGCACAGGGAGGACGCGAATCTCACCGTGCTGGAGCGGATTCGGCAATCCGCGCACGAAGTGCAGAGACCGGTTTTTTACGCGATCGGCATCATCATCACCGCGTATCTGCCGATTTTCACGCTGCAGGCCGTGGAAGGGCGCCTGTTCAAGCCCATGGCGTGGACGGTCGCTTTCGCGCTGCTGGGAGCGCTGTTGTTTTCCATGATTGTCGCGCCGGTACTTTCGAGCTTGCTGTTTCGCAAGGGCGTGAAAGAGTTTCACAATCCGGTGCTGATCCGGATCACGAACCGCTATCGGTACGCCGTGCGACAGGCGATCGAACATCGTTACTTGACTGTTTCCGTGGGCCTGCTGGCGGTGGGCTGCTCGGCGTATCTGGCGTTGAGCGGCGTTATCGGATCCGAGTTTCTTCCGCATCTGGACGAAGGCGCGATCTGGGCGCGGGGCACGCTGGCGCCGAGCACGGGCCCCACGGAAGGCACCAGTCTGATGGACCGCGCGCGCGTGATCCTGGCGTCATTTCCGGAAACCCGTCTGGTGGTGTCGCAGGTGGGGCGTCCCGACGACGGGACCGACACGGGCGGCTTCTTCAACACCGAGTATTTCGTGGATCTGAAGCGGAAAGAGGAGTGGCGTCCCGTATTCCATCAGGACAAGGAAGAACTGGTGGCGGCCATGAATCGCGAGGTGTCCAAACTGCCCGGCGTGCTCTGGAACTTCTCCCAGCCGATTGCGGACAACATGGAAGAAGCGGTGAGCGGCGTGAAGGGGCAACTGGCTGTGAAGGTTTACGGCGACGATCTGAAGACGCTGGAAGCCAAGGGCGACGAGATCGTCAACGTGTTGCGCGGCATTCCCGGCGTGGAAGATCTCGGGCTGTTCCGGGTGGTCGGGCAGCCGAATCTGAACCTCAAAGTGGACCGGGCCGCGGCGGCGCGGTTCGGCATCAATGTCTCGGATGTGCAGGACGCGGTGCAGACGGCTATCGGCGGCAACGCGGTGGGTCAGTTGCTGCTGGGCGAACAGCGTTACGATCTGGTAGCGCGTTATCTGCCCGCTTACCGCGATTCCCGGGAGGCCATCGAACAGATCCGGCTGCTTTCTCCCTCCGGTGAACGCGTTTCGCTCGCGCAGTTGTGCGACGTGAAGACGCTGGACGGCGCGTCGGAGATTTCGCGCGAAGCGAATTCCCGCTATGTCGCGCTGAAATACAGCGTGCGCGGCCGGGATCTTGGCAGCACGGTGCAGGAGGCGATCGCCGCCGTGGAGAACAAGGTGAAGCTGCCCTCCGGGTATCGCACGGAATGGGCGGGCGAGTACCAGAGCCAGAAGCGTTCTTCGAAGCGGCTCGCGCTGGTGCTGCCGGTGACTCTGCTGATGATTTTCCTGATTCTTTACACGATGTTCAGCTCATTCAAGTGGGCCGGGCTACTGTTTATCAACGTGGCGATGGCGCCGCTGGGCGGACTGCTCGCGCTATGGCTTTCGGGGACGCATTTCAGTGTGTCGTCCGGCGTGGGTTTTCTCGCGCTGTTCGGGGTCGCGGTGCAGACCGGCGTGATCATGCTGGAGTACATCAACCAGATGCGCCTGCGGGGACACACGATTGAAGATTCCGCGATCGAAGGCGCCGTTCTGCGACTGCGGCCTATCATGATGACGGCGCTGGTGGCAACGCTCGGGTTGCTGCCCGCCGCCACATCGCGCGGCATCGGATCGGACTCGCAGCGGCCGTTCGCGATCGTGATTGTGGGTGGCCTGATGGCGGCGCTGCTGTTGAGCATTTTCCTGCTGCCCACCATGTATGTGTGGGTGGCGCGTGACGGCGATAAACTGCCGCCCATCGAAGAACACGGGTGAGATCCAACTTTGGCCAGGGAATTGCCTGTATGATGAATTGAGTTTTGCTGGCAAGCGGCGAATCCACCCATGACGGACCCGGTCGAAGCGCCCATCGAGCGTGAAGAGGAGCCGTCTCCGTTCGACCGGAGCGCGATCCACGCTCTGCTGGGCATGGCGCGCCAGTACAAACGTCAGTTTATTGTCGTCAGCATTTTCTCCTTCCTCTATACCGGGCTCGATTTGCTGCAGCCACTGGTTTACCGCGAGGCCATCAATGCGGTAGCCGGACTGTTCGTGATCAACGCCCCGGCAGCCGGACCGGGTCTGGGCGTCGTGGTGGCCCACACGCCGGAACAGACGCTGCGGACGCTGATGATCTCGGTCGTCCTGCTGTTTGTTATCGCCGTAACTTCGTATTATTTCTACCAGCGCGCCACTTATTACGGCTCCCGCGTGGCGAGTTACATGGAATCGAAGCTGATTGTCGATACCTTCGGCCATGTGCTGCGGATGCCGCTGCGCTTCTTTAATCACCAGGCCAGCGCGGGGCTGGCGCGGCGCATCGATCTCTGCGATCAGGTCTCGCCGGTAATCCACGCCGTTTCCCAGCAGATTGCGCCGGAAGCGGTGCGTCTGGTGGCGATTTGCGCCATCATGCTGACCCAGAACTGGAAAATGTCGCTGGTGGCGATCTCGCTTTTGCCTCCCTATATGTGGCTGGCGCGGCGGGCGGCGATCCGGATGCGTTCGAATCTCGATCCTTATTACCAGCTCTGGGAAGACATCTCATCCCAGATCGCGGATGCGATCGGCGAGGTGAGAACGGTGAAGCTCTCGGGCGCGGAGGCCCGCGAGGAAGAAAAACTGCGCGGCAAGTCGATGGAAGCGTATGAGGTCTATCTGCAGCGGATCCGGACTTCGCACAAATACTATTTGTCGCAGGTGGCGCTCAGCAATCTTAGCAAGGCGTTCGTGCTGGGTTATGGCGGATGGCTGGTTCTGCGGCACCGGCTGACGCCGGGAGATGTGGTGATGTTCGCGGCCTATCTGGACCGTCTGTACTCGCCGATCGACGCGCTGAATGGGCTTGCGGTGACGCTGCAGGAGCATCTGACGGCGATTCGACGCGCGGTGAAACTGAAAGATTCCGGGGATCCCGAGCCCGCCGGCGCGTCACTCCGCGAGGGCAAGGGCCGGGTGGAGTTTCGCGACGTGCGTTTCGGATACACGCCGGAAAGAGAAGTCCTGCACGGCATCAACCTGACGTTGCAGCCAGGCAAGGTGACGGCGCTGGCCGGGCCCTCCGGCGCCGGCAAAACCACCACGGCCGATCTGCTGCTCAAGCTGTTCGAGCCGTGGTCGGGCGAGATTCTGCTGGACGGACAACCGCTGAGCGAGGCCGGCGCTTCGTCGGTGCGCGCGGCGATCGGCGTGGTCGCCTCGGATGGCGCGGTTTTCCGCGGCACGCTGGCTGAGAACATCCGGTACAAGCGTCCGGGCGCCACGCTCGAAGAGGTTCATCAGGCGGCGTTGTCGGCAGGCCTGGGCCGCGCTCTGGATCGCCTGCCGCAGGGATTGCACACGGAGGTGGGGGAAAACGGCGTGGGCCTGTCTCTGGGCGAGCGCCAGAGGTTGCAGATCGCGCGGATGCTGGTGGATAAGCCGCGACTGCTGGTGCTCGACGAGGCGACGGCGAACCTGGATTACGCGACCGAACTCGACATCCGCGCGGCGCTGGAGGCCATCTCCCCGCGCCCCACCATGCTGGTGATCGCGCATCGGTTCACCATGATGAAAAACGCCGATTACGTGTACGTGCTGCGGGACGGCGAGGTGGCCGAAGAGGGGCCGCCGAGCGAGTTGACGAAGACCGGGGGCTGGTTCGCGGAACTGGCGCGCGAGTCGGGCGAGGTCCCGACCCTGGTATGAGATTAAATCTCAGGCTCCTCAAACAGGCGGCGGCGCTGGCGAAGCCGTACTGGTCTTCCAGAGAGGGACGGAAGTCCTGGTGGCTTGTGGCACTGCTGATCGTTCTGCTGCTCGCGGATACGCAGCTGAATGTCTGGTTTAACTCGCAGTCCGGGGAAGCGACATCGGCGCTGGCGGCACGCGACGGCGCGCGCTTCTGGCATACCATCCGGATCTATTTGTTGCTGCTGCTGATCGCCGTTCCCGAGTATTCCGCCTATTATTACGCGCGTGACCGGATGGGGCTTCGCTGGCGGCGCGCGCTGACACACCGGTTTCTGGACAAATATTTTCGGAACCATGCGTTTTACCGGTTGCGGACCGATCCGCAGATCGACAATCCGGACCAGCGCATGGCGGACGACATCGATTCCATCACGGGCCAGTCCGTCAATTTCCTGCTTATTCTCGCGGGGGCGGTGTTTCAAATGGTGGCTTTCGGGCATGTGCTCTGGCGAATATCCGGTTACCTGATACTTTTCCTGCTGGCCTATGCGATTGTCACGACGCTGCTGACTTACGGAGTTTTCGGACGGAAAATGGTCTCGCTGCATTACCAGCAGCGGCGCAAAGAAGCCGATTTCCGGTTCGGCCTGGTGCGCGTGCGGGAGAACGCGGAGTTTATCGCGCTGTATCGGGGAGAGCGGCAGGAGTTGTCGAAAGTGCGCGGCCTGTTCAGCGCCTTATACGGCAATTACCGCAGGCTGATCAACTGGCAGTTCGGACTGAATTTTTTCCAGTACACGCACAGTCTGCTGATGCTGGTGCTGCCGAGCCTGATTATCGCCCCGCAGGTGCTCTCGGGGCGGTTTGAAGTGGGCAAAATCGTGGAGGCCACGGGCGCATTTTCCGCGATCATGTCGTCACTGACCATTCTGATCGATAACATGGAAGACCTCAGCCGGTTCGCGGCGGGCATCAGTCGCGTGCGGACGCTGAACATCAGTCTGAAGCGCGCCGGCGCGCCCGCCAGGCCGGGCAACGGGGAGATCGCGACCATCGACAGTAAGCGCCTGCATTTCGAGAACGTGACCCTGCGGACTCCGAACAGCGAGCGCGTGCTGATCCGGGATCTTACCGCGTCCGTTCCGTGTGGCGGGAGCCTGATGATCGTGGGAGGCAGCGGCCTGGGTAAGAGCTCTTTGCTGCGGATGATGGCGGGACTATGGAATTGCGGCGCGGGGTCATTCGAGCGGCCGGGTGCGGAGGATCTCTTATTTCTGCCGCAGCATCCGTATATGATCGTCGGCACGCTGCGCGAGCAGCTGAACTATCCGAATATGGACCAGAACTGTTCCGACGATGAGTTACGGAGTGTTTTGATCCGCGTCAATCTGCCCGATCTGGAAGAGCGCTGCGGCGGTTTCGATCGCGAACTCGATTTCGAGAAGATTCTATCCGTGGGAGAGCGGCAGCGTCTGGCTTTTGCGGCGATGTTGCTGCGGAATCCCCGGTATGTGCTGCTGGATGAGGCGACCAGCGCGCTGGATCATGAGAATGAAGAGATGCTGTATGACGAACTGGCGTCCACGTCGGCCACGATTGTGAGCGTGACGCATCATCCGTCGCTGGTGAAATACCATTCCCATATTCTGGAACTGAAGCCGGGCGGGGAGTGGTCCTTTTATCCGGCTTCTCAGTTTCGGCTTACGGCGGAACTGGTTCAGTAGGTGGCTTACTTCGCCGCCATACCCGCCACTACCTCATACTCATACCGCACGAAATCGTAAAGCCCGCTCTCTTTAATCCGTTCGTTATCGCTGTGCATGGCATGCGTGACCATATCCTCGGTGGGCAGTTCGGCTCCGATTCCGTAGCACTGCATCCCCTTCAGCCGAAGCCCACGCATATCCGTGCCGCCGGTCACCATGTAGGGCAGTGTCGCGGTGCCGGGGAAGAGGCGCTGCTGCACCTTTTCGAGCATCCGATACATTTCGGTGCCCGTGGTGGAGGGCTGGGGCGACGGGGCCTGGAAGTTCCCGGCCTCAATGGTGATCTGCGGGTCGTCGATCACTTTCTCCATCATGGCCTTGAATTTCTCCATGTCCTCACCGGGAATGGCGCGGATATCCAGGGTCACCTCCGCTTCCGAAGGAATCACGTTCGACTTAAAGCCGCCCCCGATGATATTCGGACTGATGCTGGTCCGTAACATCGAATTCACTTCGATATTGTTCTTCCGGAAATAGTCCTGGGCCGCCTGCGTTTTGCCGGAATCGAACAGCGCTTTGTAACGCTCCGCTTCTTCCGGCGGCACCACCTGCGCCAGTTTCTCGAAGTAAGTGCGGGTCACGTCGGTCAGATTCATGGGCGGCTGCCACTGTCCGATCTTCCACACCGCGCCGCCCAGATGCATGATGGCATTGTCCATTCTCGGCATGGACCCGTGGCCGGCGGTGCCATGCGCCACCAGTCTCATCCCGCGGCCCACCTTCTCCGACAGTTCCACGCGCTGGTACAACAGCTTGCCGCCGGTGGAAACGAAGCTGCCCCCCTCGGTAAGACAGTACTCGGCGTCGATATCGGGCCAGTTATTCTGGATGATGTACTGAATACCGTAAGTCGGCTGCGCGCCGCGTCCGCCACCACCGCCGCCCTCTTCACCGGACTCCGCCACGAAGATCACGTCGCGATCGAGCCGGGCGCCGGTGCGCTTCAGAATCAGCATCGTCATCAGGCCGCCCGCAACCACGTCTTTGTCGTCGATGGTGCCGCGTCCCCAGATGTAACCGTCCACGAGTTTGGCGCCGAAAGGATCCTCGCTCCATCGTTCCGCCTGCACGCCCACCACGTCGGTGTGGCCCATGATGAGGATCGGCTTCTTCGCGCCGGAGCCCTTCAGGCGCGCGATCAGGCTGAGCCGGTTGGGATCCGAACCCACCAGCTTCGACGGGATGCCTTCGCGTTCCAGCACGCCCTGAATATATTTGGCGACCACGGTCTCGTTTCCGGGCGGATTGCTGCTGTTGATCCGGACCATTGCGGAGAAGTGCTCGCGCGTTTCCGCCTGGAGCTTCTTCCAGTCGGGCGCCGCGGTCTGCGCGGAAAGCAATACAGGCACAACAAGAAAGAAAGGGAATTTGGTCATAAAGTCGCTCCTTTGGATCGGACGACTCGGCGGGGAGAAGCCGGCGCGGGACCGGGGCGCGCGGCGGACTGTCTGTGAGTGTCGGTCAACCGGGCGCGGAATGTCAAGCGAACGGGCGTTGACAGTGAACGGGCCAGCGGAACCCCGCTGGAGATAAAATGATCCGGTAGCGATCAGGCTGAAAAAAGGAGCGAACACATGTGCGATCAGGATCATTTTGAAGACGACCGGCTGGAGTACGAAGCCCGCGGTCTGGTGACACGCAAACAGTTCGGCGCCATGCTGGGTGCCGGGATTTCCATGATGCTGCCGCAGGTTGCCAACGCGGCCCCGGTGACCGATGGCGACGTGACGATCACGACACCGGATGGCGCCGCCGACTGTTACTTCGTGCACCCGGCGAGCGGAACCGCCCCCGGCGTACTGATCTGGCCGGATATCTTCGGCCTGCGTCCGGCTTTGCGGCAGATGGGCAAGCGGCTCGCCGAATCCGGTTATTCCGTGCTGGTGGTGAATCCGTTCTACCGCGCGAAGAAAGCGCCGACGGCGGAAAATGGCGGCGCGACGCCGATCCAGTCCGTGATGCCGCTTGCGCGGGGCCTGAACGAAACCACGCACATGACCGATGCCAAAGCGTTCATCGGCTGGCTGGACACCCAGGGGTCGGTCGCGAAGAACAGGAAGATGGGCACGCAGGGTTATTGCATGGGCGGACCGATGGCGTTTCGCACCGCGGCGGCCATGCCCGGCCGCGTGGGCGCCGTTGCCTCGTTCCACGGCGGCGGTCTGGTAACGGAGGCCGAGAACAGCCCGCACCTGCAGGCCGCGAAGAGCAAGGCGCAGTTCCTGGTCGCGATCGCGGACAATGACGACAAGCGCTCGCCCAAAGATAAAGACGTTCTGAAGGAGACCTTCGCCAAGGCCAACCTGCCCGCGGAGATCGAAGTCTATACAGGCTGCGCGCATGGCTGGTGTCCGCCCGATTCGCAGGTCTACAACGAGCCGAATGCCGAGAAAGCCTGGAGCCGTCTGCTGGCGCTTTACGGTAAAGCTCTGGCCTAGTCCAAAGCCGGACAGAAGGCGGCGGAGATTCGCTCTGCCGCCTTTCGCGTTCGACTAAACGCGCTCGATCAAAAGCACCACGGACCGGCCGTTCACCACGTACCGATTTCCGGTCAGCTTCACTTCCTGACCCGCGGCCCGCATGTTCCCCCACGTTTCCGCCGCCGATGAGGTGTCCCCCACCACGAACCAGCTGTTGCCCGCCAGAGGCGCGGGGATGGTCGTTGTAATCGGATCGACCCAGCCGTTGTAAGCCACGTAGACCGAAACCGCCGTATCGCCCGCCTCCGTGCCGTCGAGCCGGAAAGCGAGGAAGTGATTATTGGGATTCGCGAAATACGCCTGGTCGACTTCGGCGCCGGAATCGGTATACCAGGTCAGATCCTTCAGGCCGTTGCCGTTGTGGTCGGTCCCGGTGAAGAAATTGTTCGGACGCAGACAGGCATGCGCGCGGCGGAACATACAGAGATTGCGGGTAAAGTTCGTCAGAGCGGTCTGCTTTGCCGCCGCCGGCCAGTCCAGCCAGTTCGCCGAG
This sequence comes from uncultured Acidobacteriia bacterium, assembly GCA_903851195.1. Taxonomy (GTDB): domain Bacteria; phylum Acidobacteriota; class Terriglobia; order Bryobacterales; family Bryobacteraceae; genus BOG-234. The sequence goes on along the minus strand of CAINNJ010000049.1, from coordinate 182,980 downwards.
GTGTCCAGATTAAAGGCGTTGTTATTGCCGAACTGGGTGCGGAAGAATTCAGAGCCGCCTGTGAGCATCGGCGTGCCGGCGGAAAGCAGCAGGATCGCAAGCGCGGTGCGCACTGCCTGGAGTCGCTGGACAGGGTCTCCGCTGTGATCCCAGCACATCTCGTCCGCCGCGCTGCGCCCGCCGTCGGAAGGTCCGAAGGGAAATGGCTGGTTGTTCATCGGCTGATTGAACGAGTACAGATCGCGCAGGGTGAAACCGTCGTGGCTCACGATGTAGTTCACGGAGTTCCACGGTTTGCGGCCGCGCGGTCCGAACAGGTCGTCGGAGCCGGCGAACCGAAGCGCCATGGCTCCGGGGGTTACCGGCTTGAATCCCAGCTTGTTCTGGGACGCGCGGAAGACGTCGCGAAAACGGTCGTTCCACTCGGACCATCCCACGGGAAACTTCCCCTGTTCCTGCCCGTTGCCGTTGGCCGTATAGGGCTCGGCGATCAGATCCACACCGGGACCGCCCGCGGCGGGGCGCGCCGGCAGTTCCGCCACGGCTCGATTCAGAATGTTGTGCGGGTCGTCCGCGCTGAAGGAGTAACCGCCCTTCGCGTTGGCGTTGCCCAGGACCGCCGCCAGATCGAAACGGAAGCCGTCGGCGCCCATCGCATGGGTCCAGTAGCGCAGCGAATCAATCACCAGATTGCGCACCGGCGTGGTGGCGCAGTTCAGATTCGGGCCCACGCCGTTGTCGTCCTCGTAAAAGTTCGGCTGCGAAGGGCTGCGGAGTTCGTAATAGTTCGGGTTGTCGAGCCCGCGCAGGGTAAATACCTTCCCGGTGGTGCCTGAGCCCTGGTCGACATCGTCCTCGTCGTGATGGTTGTAGACGACGTCGACGTAGACCTTCAGCCCGGCCGTGTGGAACGCCTTCACCATGGCGAGCCATTCGCGCGTAGGGCCGCCGGGCGACTGGTCGGCCGCATACCGGCGATCCGGGGCGAAATAACCGATGGAATCGTAGCCCCAGTAGTTGTGCAGCGAGGCCATGTGCGGCGCGTCGTTGAGAGCGTTCTGTGTGTCGTGAATCGGGAGGAATTCCACTGCCGTGATGCCCAGGTCTTTCAGGTAACCCGCGCGCAGCGCGGAGCCGGCGTAGGTTCCCCGCAGATGGGCGGGCACGGCGGGATCGTTCTTCGTCAGGCCGCGCAGATGGACTTCGTAAATGATCTCGTCGCGGAACGGGTGGGTGGGTTTGACGCCGAAATCGCCGGCGGGCATGTGGAGCACGATGCCCTTCGGCGCGAAAGGCCCGGTGTCGGTATTGCGAAACGACGGACCGGACAGGTACGCCGTGGGATCGGGATGCTGCGGCGTCACGGGGTTGTGGCTCACCTCCAGCGCGTAGGGGTCGAGCAGCAGCTTATTCGGATTGAAGCGATTGCCCTCGGAATCCACATCCGCGACGAAGCCGTGGGCAGTGCCTGGTGTCCAGGCGGCGTCGAAGGGCCAGTTCGGTCCCCAGGCGCGGTAGCCGTAGAAGATCGCGGCTCCTGGCGGGATGGCGGGCAGTTCCGAGACGGTGAGGGTGGCGGTCAGGGTTCCGTCCGGCTGGCGCGCGAGGGGACGCTTCAGAATCGGCGCCGCTTCCACGGGCGCCGCATAGATCCAGAGTTCCACCCGAGTGGACTTCGGCGACGCGAGAGTGAACGTCACCGAGGTGCCATCGGGGGAGAAGCGCGAACCTAAAATCGGCATGTCAGTTTGATCTGCGGATTATGACATGAGACAGGGGTTCCTGGCGAGTGCGAAGGTAGTTTTCAGTCCTTCATGGTTGTGCCGAATCTGGAAGCAGCCCCGGGGGCGGAAGGCTTCGCCTTTTTCAGATGAGCCTGCGAACTGTTCGGCAGCGGGTCGGTGAGGATCGCTGCCATGAAGAGAGTTCTGCGGGCGATGTCGTGAAAGTAGCGGTAAACCGTTTTTGGTTCCGATTTCGTACAGGTCCCATCGACCGCCCGGGGGAACACGTCGTAACTGAGTTCCACCGCGCTGACCGGGCCGGTGCCGTAGTAAAGGTCCGCAAGGTTTGGGTGAGCGGTGGATTCGTCCCGTCCTTTACCAGCGAGAAAGGTGGACAGCCTGGACGGCGTAGCTTTCACACCTGGTCCGTCCGGCACGCGATTGGCAATGTGGGCGAAGTTGGTCCCCGTCTCCGAACCATGACAGAACGTGCACTGCTGAATGGCAAGGATCGCGCGGTTTCCTTCCGCGTCACAGACTCCGCCCGGCGGCCTGACAATATCGTAGGCATTGTAGGTGATTGCGGATTTCGCCTGGATATCAGCACCTATGGGGACATGAAGCGTGCCTCCCGGCAGGATGCCCGGGCCCGCAGTGAACAGCGCAGGGTAGGGTTGCAGTTGGTCCGCGTTCGGGAGCAACTGGTCTTCAAGCCTGGCTTTGGCGAACTGGCTGTGCGCCGTGTCGTCGGTGGATTCCGGGTCCAGCGTGAGCTGCGAGAGACCCCACTCGGAGCCTGTCACCGAAAGATTGAAGCGAGAACTGACGCTTCGCAACCGTGTCGGCACTTCGGGCTTGTTCGGATCAGCGGAGAACCCGGCCTTTTGCAGGGCGTCCAGCAGGTCGGTTTGGTAGGTAGAGAGTGGAGAATGCGAAAGTTTCTCCCAGGTTGTCGCCAGATCCTTGAACTTGTCTGGCGCGAATTCGGGAAGGCGGAACTCCAGAATCACCAGTACTTCCGGAGCTGTGGTCGCACCTGGCGCGGGCCTGAGGCCGTACGCAAAATGGATTTCGGCGCCTGATCTCGGGTCCCCCAGTTGCGCCAGGTCCATGCGGTTGGCAATCGCCAGAAGCTGAAAGGGCGCCTTCCTCAGCGTGTCGAACGGCAGGACCGCGTCCTGAATCGGGTTGGTCAGGTTTTTGTACCACGCCGTGACCAGTTTCTCGGCATTCAGGACTCGCGGTTTTGCAATTTTCGCGGCCTCGCGAAACATCGACTCGAAACTAAATGCCGGATTGTCGCACCAGGACGGTTCCGTAAGCTTGCAGTCGTGAATGAGGATGCTGCGCCCCGGAAGAATGGGTTTGTAAGCGACCCCGATATCCGATTTATTGAGTTTTTCAATGATCGTCTGGTCGGGTTTCCGGTTCTCCGGCAGATCATGAACCTTCAGCGCTCGGTTAAAGTAAAGGTCCAGGATCTCTTCGGGATTCGCCGCGGAAGCGTGGGACGGACGCAGCCTGGAAATTGCGGCCGCGCCCATCAGAAACCCTGCAATCCAGTAGCGTCTATGGAATCGCACGTTCGCTCCTGTCCTTCCAGAAGAACATCTGTTCGCCGGTCCCTCGCTGCCACGGATTCCGGTCCTCCACCATTAAAAAACGGGAAGCTTTGATCAGGTCCGGATGCTCCGCGAAGTTCACCGCGATCTCCCGGTCTCGGGTTTCCCGCAAAACGTCGAATTCCGCCGCAACCTCTTCCTGATCGACGGATGGAGTAGCCAAATTGCCGCCGATGGCTCCGTCCATCAGAATTGCACCGAGAAAGGCGGGAAACGCGGGCAGCGAGCTTTCCGGGCCTGCATGGAGAGCTGTCTTATAAGCGTTACCGGCGAAGTTGATAATGTCTCGAAAAGTGCTGTCGGCGTGATTGCTGCTGAACTGTCCCAGTGCAAAGAGCTGGCAGAAGCGCCCGGCAGTGTAAATTCCCACCGGAGGGGCCGCGGGCGAAAAAGCCCGGATGAAACCGGCAACCGCAAGCCTCACGCGAGTCGCCGACTCCTTTTCCATGAGCCCGCTTCCCGGAACGTCCGGCAGTTCTGTTTCGTTGCCGTCCTTATCCGTCTCGATCAGCCGGCGCTTCACAAACTTATAGGTTGGTTGCGCCCCTTCGATCACATCCAAAAGGTTCGGCCGCATAATGGCCACACCCGTGGCGTACCAAAAATCGTACATTTCCTTTTTCTCCTTGATGACTCAGCTCGGTTTGCTTGTTTGGTAAATCCGCCCGGCCTGACTGACGATTGCGAGCTGTGGATTCAATCGTTGCCAGTGGTCGAGGACCTTTTTTGCGCACGAACCGGCGAGCGCGAAATCGTTGCGGGCCTGGGCGGCGCGGGCGCGGTAAAGCCAGCCCAGCACCAGCATTACGGGGCACCAGCCCTTCACAATCACGGTGCCCCTGTGAGTATCGAACTTGGCCCAGTATTCCGCGGCAAGCTCCCATTGCGCGGTGGAGGTGCAGAGTTCCGCCAGGTCGAAGAGAGCGGGGAGGGACCAGGCCTTCCCCACGGCGGCGGTAAGAAGGCGGACCGCTTCTTCCGGGGAGTTGGCCGCCCATAAATCCAGCGCCTGCACATGCGTTTCAAGCGCTTCCGTGCGGGCGTTCGGCCACTGCTTCGCGAGGGCGCTCACGGCGGCGCGGATGCGCGTCAGCGCGGGCCTGTCGTCCAGGCGGCGGCACCAGGAAGCCGCGCGGGCAAACTCGCCGGCCATGGTGGGATACACGGGAATGTCGGCCATCGCGGAAAGGCACTTCCGCGCCATCGCGAACTGATCCAGCGCGTAATACACGCCGCAGAGAAACTCGTTGCTGCCGGACGCGCTCAACGGGTCGATTCCGGAGGCGCGGTGCTCCTCCAGGGCCGCGGCGGCAAGCGCCAGGTTTCCCGTCAGAATTTTGACGAATTGTTCGTCGAGCGCGCCGCCATCCCACGCCGGCTGAGCGGCCATGTGCCGGAGCGCGGCCGGATACTGTTCCAGCGCAATCAGGGCGGAAGCCGCGCCGCTGTAGATCCATGTGTTTTCCACGCGCCGCGCAAGGGCGGCACGGAAGACCTCCAGAGCTTCGGAGAAGCGGCCGGCTTCCACCAAAGTGTCTTCGAGGCGAAGCACCTGCATCCAGTCGTCGGGAGCGAGTTCCAGCGCTTTCCGGCAGGATTCCACGGCTTCGGAATAGCGTCCGGAGACGCTGTAGGCCTGCGCCAGAAGACCGTGACGGCGCGGTTCGTCGGGCCGGTCGGCCAGGGTCTCGGTCGCGGTCTCGACCATCTTTCGCGGGTCTTCCGTGAGGCGATAGTAATTGACTTCGATGGCGACCCGCTCTTTGCGGGGAAGCTTCGCGGCGAGCGCCCGGGCGGTTTCCAGTTCGCGAAAGGCCTCGTCATAGCGGGACCCGTTCAGCGTCATGCCCAACATGCTGTGGGCCTGCGCGAAGGAGGGGTCGATCCGTATGGCCTCGCGGAAAAGGAGTATAGCGAGGTCCATGTTGGCCACCGCGTAATACTCCATTCCTTCGTAGTACTTTTGCAGCGCCTCGGGCGCGGACGACGTCAACGTCCGGATGTCCGACGGGCTGGCCTCGATGGATCGCGCTGACTCACCGCTCGCGCTTCGAATCCAAAGGGCCGCCGTCTGAGCCAGCGAGACAGGGCCTGGCTCGTCGCTGAAAGAGGCCTCCAGAAGGGTTTGCGATCCGGAGGAAAGCAGCCGCACGCCGAGTGAAAACCGTTGCGCGGACCGCCGCACATCGCCCTCCAGCCGGAATTCGGCCCTGGTCTCTTTCAGAACCTTTTCCAGAGCCTCTCCCGTGAGCGGCGCTCCGGCGCCGATTCGCAGCCGTGCCAGTACGGGAAGCAGATCGTCATCCGAAATGAAATGGCCTCTGTGCGTCTGCTGCAGCGCGGTGAGCATGGCGCCGCGAATCAGTTTTGCGGACGCGGACTCATTGGCCGGAAAGCGGAAGCCGTTGACTAGCACCCGGGCGTTGACGGGAAGGCTGAAGCCGAAGCCGCCGGAATGGCCGAAGGTGAAGCGGGAAGCCACCGCGGCCGCCGTCAGGGAAAGTCCGGCCAGCCAGTAACGCCGGGTCGGGCGCGGCTGCAGATGGCGGATTACATTTTCCAGACTGGCGGGCCGCCGGTCCGCGATTTCCTGGGTACACTCCTTCCATTTGCGGTCCGAAGGCAGAAGGTGCTCGGCGACCTTGCCGAATGCGTAGATATCGCTTCGAACGGTCGGTTGCTCTCCGGCGCGGAGTTCGGGGGCCATGTAGTCGAGAGTTCCCGCCTGCAGAGACAAACCTTCGTTGCCCGCGCCGAGCGAGGAATGCAACGTTCTGTCCAGTGCCCGCGCCAGCCCGAAGTCCATGATCACGGCGCGAGGGTTTGCCGCCTCGGGGCCGACCACCATCACGTTGGATGGCTTGAAATCGCCGTGCACCACGCCGGTCTGATGCGCGGCATGGAGCGCTTCGGCCATTTGTCGCACCAGGGTGACCGCGTTCGCCGGGGTGAGTGAAGCGATGGAGGAAAGCGGCGTTCCCGGCACGTATTCCATGCTGAAGAAGGCGACTTCTCCTTCTTCGAACAGTTCGTAGATGCGGCAGACATTCGGGTGCGTGATTCGGCGGGCATTCAGAACTTCCGCGGTAAAGCGTCTCCGTATCGGCGCCGAGGGGGCAAGCAGGCGGGCGATCGTCTTCAGCGCGACGCGATCTTCCATTCGGGCATCCCAGGCGAGATAAACCTCGCCCATACCGCCCGTGCCCAGCCGCGCTTCGATATGAAAGCGGTCCATCAAAATCTGCCCGATGGAAAATACCATGCCAACCTCGAAACCTACAGCCTCGGCAAGGTACTCTTCCGTTTCAGCGGAACAGTGGTGACGCCAGAGCGCCGCAACCTTCTCGCGGACGGCCTGGTCGGGTTCCGCCGCGAGAAGAGCCTCGGGCTCCGCGCCTTCGAGTAAACGTTCGAAGAGCCTGGTTACCCGGTCCCAGTCCGATCTTTCCATCGCCGGATCCACGGGTTTCAGGAAACAGACGAACTGAGCTGTTCGTGGAGCCACGCGCGCGCCAGCAGCCAGTCGCGGCGAACCGTGCGGATATGTATGCCCAGCGCGGCCGCGATTTCCGCCTCGTTCAGACCCCCGTAGAACTTCATCTCGACAACCTGGGCCTGCCGGGCGTTGAGTCTGGCCAGTTCCTCGAGGAGTTCATCCACGCGGACGGCATTGTCGGATTGTTCCGGAGCGATCACAATCGCTTCATCCAGAGAGCAGAGCGTGCCACCGCCGTTGCGTCTTGAGGCGCCCCGTTTACGCGCATAATCCACCAGGATTCGCCGCATCATCCGGGCGGACAGACGGAAAAAGTGCGCGCGGTTCTCAAACTGCCGCCCGCCCGCGCCGCAAAGACGAAGGTAAGCTTCGTTCACCAGCGCCGTGGCCTGCAGGGTGTGTCCCCGCCGCTCGGTTTTCAGGCGTGAAAGAGCGAGGCGGTGAAGTTCGAAGTAGACCCGTGGCAGCAGGGCTTCCTCCGCGTCCCTTTCGCCGTTCGAAACGCGATTCAATAAAAAAGTGACTTCGCCCCGCGCCGTTTCCGCCCGCCCTGTTTCCATAGGAGAGTAAACGTAGCATACACCGGTGCTAAAAAGTCCATCCCGGTCAGCCGGGCCGGGGTGAGCCCGGGCTGCCGCGTCCTGCGCCTGTTCAACCATCACAGATTGAAGCGCGAAAAACCGGCCGGACAGGACAAGCGCGAAAAAAATAAATATGCAGTGGATGGAAACCGAACTTTTTCAGTTCGGTCTGCTCACCACGTACCAGTTGCCCTGGTTGTCGTCGGTGTGTTTGTGGCCGGCCACGTAGTAAACCAGATCGAATGCCAGCGGCGTGTCCCAGGAAACGCCCAGTTCACCCCCCGGAGGCGTCCAGACCTTCTTGTCCCCGTCCGCGGCGGGCGTGAGCGGACACTCGTGCCGCACCGAATTGATGGCGTTGGCGTACCGCCAGCGCAGCAGCACGGAATCCACCGTGCCGACGCTTTCCACCCGCAGCCGGAAAAGATCCTGCGCTTCATTCGCGCGGGCCTCGATTTCCGCCTGCTCGATCCGAATATCGTGAGACGGGAAGCGCAGCCGGTAATTCGCGCCCATCGCGCTGTCCCAGAGGGTGTTGCCGCTGTCGTCCACATACGAGAACCAGCACTCCAGTTCGTCGCATGCGTTCGGGACTGGGCAACCTGTCGTGAGCATGGTGCCGCCTCCCGTGGAATCTTCGTCCAGCAGCAGCGTGGCGGCCGGGGCAAACCGCATTTCGCCTTGCCACAGCTCCCCGCCGGGGAGGCAACGGACGAACGCCGTCACCGGTCTCTGCGTGGCAGGCAGTTTCCGGACCTCGCTTTCGGGGACGATCCGGAGAGGGTCGTACTGGATGGCGCAGGTTCCCGGCATCAGGTCGCCCCGAACGAGCTGATGGAAATCGGACGTGAAAACGATCTTGGGCCAATGGCCTTTGCCGCTGAGTATGTGCATATTGTTTTCTCCGCTGTTAGCCGTTCGTTGGTCAGTACGAAAATTTCACGGTGGTGTCCGGGCGATTGTCGAAGATCTTCGCAAAAGCGATCTGGATGGAAGGATTCCAGTACCAGGCATCGACGGGGGACTTGCCCAGGCTTACGGAATCGCCCACGTTCGTCAGCGTCGCGCCGTCGCGCTGCACATGGACGGGCGAGGTGATGCTTCCCAGAATCGCTACATAGTAGAACGCAGCCGCGGGCGTGTAGTTGTCATGGACACGGGCCACGCGCACCTGACGCGCCACCGAACCGCCGCTCTGCAGCGTCTGCTGATAAATGCGCGACAGCCGGTACGCCCCGGCGGAGGCCGCCTGCGTGGTGGTGCCGTCGTCCTGATAGAGCTGATACGCCTGGCTGTCGGTCGCGCGGTCCGGGCCCGGATAGCAGTTGAATGTCAAAGGATTCGCCGGCAACTGCCCGACCCACTGTTCGAGTTCGCAGAACGGCAGAATGGCGCCGGCGCGCACGTAAATCGGGACCATGCTCAGCGGCGCGGGAATGCCGATGGTCTGACCGCCGGTGATGGCGCCGGTAATGGGCTGCGTGTTGTCCATGAACTGGTACCAGTTGCTGCCCGCCGGCAGATAGACGGAGCGGCCGGGCGATTGCGGCGGCGTGAGGCTGACGAACGGATTCACTACCGGCGCCACCAGAAAATCGCCGCCCACAAAGAACTGGTCGTTCAGGTTGGCGTAGACACGCGGATCGCCCGGATCGTTCAGAAACAGCGCGCGCGCGATGGGCAGGCCGGTCTGCGTCCAGTGGTACATGGCGTCATAGTAGACCTGCATCATGCGATAGCGCAGTTCCACATACGCGCGGCAATTGGTGGGAACCGGCTCACCGTAAGCATAGGGTTCCTGGAACTGCTTGTTGTAACCGTCGTAGTGGTTGCGGTACCACGGCAGGAAGGAGCCCAGCTGCATCCAGCGCGTCAGCAGTTCGTAGTTCGTAATGCCGCCGATGATACTGGCGGACTGGAACGGCGTGCCCGCCACGGTGGAGTCCGGAAACGCGGTGTCGATGCCATCCACGTTGATCTTGGCGAAACCACCGATATCGCAGCCGCTGATGGGCACGCCGGAAAGGCCCAGATTGAGAACTTCCGGAATATTAATTCGCAGGAAATCCCATGTGGAGGCGGAATCGCCCGTCCAGAGCGCCGCGTAGCGCTGCATCCCCGCGTACCCGCCGCGGGCGATGATGAAATTGCGCTTCGCGGGCCGGAGCTTATTGATTCCCTCCCAGGTGGCGCGCAGCAGGTTCAGCACGTAGGAGTTGTGGAGTTTGGCGTTGGGCAGATATTCCACCTGCACGTTGCCGCCCGCGTCGGTGGCTTCCCGCGCCATCAGTAAGTCCTGCGGAAACGTCTTCTGGTACTGCACGTTGCCGGGCAGCGTGGAGTCGAGCGCCGGACACGTCATGTCCTGCCAGATCATGTCGAGACCGAGGTCGTTAATCAGGTGGGCGTATTGCCGGCCCCATGCGGTCCGCGCGGCTGCCAGGCCGAAATCCGGATAGCTGCCGGGCGATTTCAGCGGTATTTGTCCCTGATTATTGATCGTCAGCGGGGGATAGGCGTTGGCGTAAGGATTGTTGCCCCGGTTATTCCCGTAATTGACGCCGGCCGCGAAGACGGGCGGATTCGGGGGAGCGGTCTGCCCCGCGCGCTTGTCCAGGATGAGGGCTTTCGCGTTACTCAGATCCACGCGCGCCTGGTAAGGCGGCGAGGTTCTCCCGTTCTCGTCGAGCACGTTATTCGTGATGAGAGGCGTGATGTTGGTGCTCATCCGGAAACCGACCGAGTGCAATCTTTCGAACAGATGGGCGGCCTGAGGGAACTTGATCTCGCTGTGGGTGAAGGTCCGGTAGTTGTCCTGGAAATCGACATCGATATGAAGACCGTCGCAGGGAATCCGCGCCGCGCGATAGCTGGAGGCGGCCTGGGCGAGCTTGTACTGATCGTAATAGCCGTAAGCGCCCTGATGCAGGCCGAAAACATATTTTGGGGGCATCGGCGCGCGTCCTGTCAGCGTGGTGTACTGGCTGAGAATATCGCCCGCGCCGTTGCCCGCGAAGAAGTAATAGTCGAGCTCGTTATAGAGCGCGCCCATGTAATACTTCCGGCCCATGTCCGTGCGGCCGATATTGGCCATCACATTGATGAAGGTCTGCGCCGTATTGTCGAGAAAGACGCCGCAGGCGAACGCCGGGCCGGCGAACGCGCCGGACGGGGCGGGGTTGGTCTCCACCAGCAGCGGGATGGAGCAATAGAGCGGCTCAGTCGGATTCAGCGGGCCCGCGGCGCCGAAGGAAGGCCCGCCGTAAGTGAAATTGTCGAAATTGAAGTAAGTGAAGCTGAAACCGTTTTTCACGGTTTGCGAACCCGCCTTTTCTCCGCATCCGAAGTAAAGCGCGCCGGCGGGCACATCCTTCATTACCGCGATCACTTCCTGATTCGGGATGTAGAGGACGCCCTGGCCGGGTGCGTCGCGATGCAGTAACTGCCCGGTGGCGCTGCGGACCACGGAAATCGCGAACGGCGCCAGGCCTACTTCGATCCGGATGGTTCCCGTGTCGATAAACAATTGGGACGCGCTCGGGTGCGTCGTTGTGATGTGCACGCCGCTCAGCCCCAGATCGCGGGTGGTAACGGCGACCGAATATTCGGAGGTGTAAGCGGCCCCGGGCGCGGGGTTGAAACGCAACCGGAAAGCGCTGGGGCCCAGCACGGAGAGCAGCAGGGACCGCGTGCCGAAGTGCAGTGTGAAGTTGCGTCCCGCGGGGTCCGGCGCAACGCTGTCGATATTGCCGACAGTGCTCCAGGCCGGGGTGTTGGGCGAGAAACCGTCTACGGGAACTAAGGGGAAATCCATGCTTTTATCCTTTGGAATAGTCTCGCGGAATGTGGAATAGTCTCGCGGAGTGCTCCCGCTACTTCTTCGGGCTCTTCGCCTTCGCTTCCAGCTGCAGAAGCCAGCTGAAGTTGCCGTTGCCGGTTAAGCCGCCGTTGGCATTTTCTCCGAAGATCGGAATCTTATTGCCGTTGGCATCGAGAATTAGCTTGCCCGCGGAATCCTTCTTAAAGCCAATGCAGGCGCCGGCCGAATAGTGGCAACCGACGCAGCTTTCGGTCCCGAATACGGGCGTGGTGTCGAATACGGCGGAGGTACGGTTGTCCTGTTCCAGCGGGGCGGCCTGCTGATAGCCTTTCTGGAAGTAAGTTTCCATGGTCGAGTTCGTCAGATAGACGGGAACTACTTCACCGGGCATCTTGCGCGAAATACTATCCGGCGCGCTGCCCTGGCCGCCGGGCACGGATGGCGCTTTCGGGTGCTTCGGCCACTGGGTGCCGTTGAGTTCATAAAAACGGAGAACGGAGTCCTTCGAGCCCAGAAACGCCTGCGCCTGCACATTGATCTTCTGCGTTCCCTGGGGCGGAGGCACCAGGCGCAGCACTTCCACGGGAGGAATCGGCAGCGCTTCGTCCCAGTCCGCGGGCGGCGCGCCGCCCGTGGCCGGCGCATTAAAAGCGGGCAGCAGATTGGCGTAGGGAAGAGCCAGGGGATTATCCGGATTGGAGAGGCTGGGCTGTTTCGGCAGAGGATGCTTCGCGTCTCCGGAGGCGAAATCGAGCCGTGTATTGTCGATCTGCTCGAAGGTCGCCCAGATCCACTGCGGCGAAGAACGAGTCCGCATCGCGATGTGCATGCCGATGAGGCCGAGAGTCTCGGTCGGCGAGGCGCTTGTGCCGTTATCGGCGCTGCGACCGGAGAGATGCGCCGGCGGCATTGCGGCCGCCGTGGTGGTCGTCGCGGTGGTGGTCGCGGCGCCCGCCGGAATGTACTGCACAACCGGAAGGCGCTTCACCAGGAAACGGTTGCTCCGGACTTCGGCGGGCGTCAGCACCTTCCACGCCAGCTTGATTTCGATGGCCCCGCGCTTCGCGTCGGTATTGACCGGAAATTCGATCCTGCTGTTGCGGACGAAGGCCGCCTGACCCTCCAGGTTGTACAGTTCGTTCTCCACGATGTAATCGAACTCTTCGCGATTCATCAGCGAGACATAGTGCACCCACTTGCCGTTCTGATCGATCAGCGGCCCGGAGAACGCCTGTTTCCCTTCATTCACCGTGGTGGTCTGCCGCCATCCCGCTTTGAAGTGATCGAGCGCATGGCTCATGGAAGGCGACCATGCGGGCTTCTGGCCGTTCGCAAGAAAGACGCCCGATGTCGGCTGCCAGAACTCCCAGGCCAGCGGCGTGGCCGCGTCGATATTGCTGAAATTCTTTGAAGGGTCGGGCGCGCCGGCGGCGGTGGCGGGCCAGTTCAGCGCGACGAAAGCCCTCCAGGAAAAGATGTCGAAAAGCCGCTGGGCAGCGGGAAGATCGGTGTCGCTCATCGCTTCGAGCTCGGCTTGGGCCTTCGCCAAATCCAGCACGCCGCCGGTACGTTTCGAATCGAACTCCGGAAGATCGAAAACATCTTTGGGTAACTCGGAGGGCCGGGCAAACCACTGGGCCGGGCCGGCGCCCGCCGTTACCTGCCCGAAGGCGACGACCCCGATGGGGAGCAGCACGGCGGCCGCGCCCAGCGCTATTTTTCGTAATGCCGGGAATCCGGCGAGGTGAAACCGATCCGGTAACATAACGCGTTCTCCTTCCGGCAGGACTTCGGGGTGCTGCGCGAAATAGATTGTGGCACGAGACGCAGTTTCCTTACGATAAATATTTGAATAACCTGGATTCACAATTACATTGCACTTAGTGAATTTCCTCCTACGCCCGTAGTGCGCGGCGTAAGTATCCCCAAACGGGTTATGCTGAACGCTGCAGTACCTTCAACACAAATGTCGAATCGAACGAATCGGAGAATTTTCCTGCAGAGCGCCGCGGCCGCGGCGACACCCATGATGGCATCCGCCGAGCCTGCGTCCGGCGCGCCCGGACCCAATTTTCTCTGGCTCACGTGGGAGGACATCGGCCCGCATCTGCACTGCACGGGCGACGAGTATTCCACAACGCCGAACTTCGATCGCCTCGCGAAACGTGGTTGTGTCTATACAAATGCGTGGGCCAGTGCGCCGGTCTGCGCACCCGCGCGCACCGCGATCGTCACCGGTGTTTCCCCCACCTCCACCGGCGCCGAGCACATGCGCTCCATGACGCGCATGCCCGCCGACTGGAAGATGTTTCCCGGCTATCTGCGCGATGCCGGTTATTACTGCACCAATAACGGCAAGGAAGACTACAATCTGGAAAAGCCGGAGGGCACCTGGGACGTGACGCAGGGCGGCAATGGCGGCCCCGCGGTCTTCAATCCGGCCAGCGGCCACTGGCGAAACCGCAAGCCGGGCCAGCCTTTCTTCGCGGTGTTCAATAACATGACCACCCATGAGAGCCAGATATTTAAAAGCGCTCAGAATAAGAACATCGTGCATGACCCGGCCAAAGCGCGCGTGCCCGCCTTCCAGCCCGACGTGCCGGAAGTGCGGCGCGACTGGGCGCAGTATCATGACCTGCTGGCGGCCGAGGACGCGCAGCATGAGGCGCGCCTGGATGAACTGGAGGCCGATGGCCTGCTGGAAGACACCATCATCGTGGTGACCAGCGATCACGGTTGCGGCATGCCACGCTACAAGCGCTTCCCTTATGATTCCGGCCTGCACGTGCCGATGATCGTCATTTTTCCGGATAAGTATAAGCATCTGGCGCCGAAGGATTATGTGGCCGGCGGCAAAAGCGACCGGCTGATCGGGACCATCGATCTGGGTCCCACCATGCTGAGTCTGGCCGGGATCAAACCGCCGGCCTTCCAGCAGGGACAGGCGTTCGCCGGTATTTATCAGAAGCCTCCGCGCGAGTATCTGTTCGGCTTTCGCGGCAGGATGGATGAGCGCTATGACATGATGCGGTCCACCCGCGATAAGCGCTTCATGTATATCCGCAACTACAATCCGCATAAGATCTATGGCCAGCATGTGACTTATATGTGGAGCCTGCCGTCCACGCCGGTCTGGGAACAGATGTATAAGGATGGTAAGCTGAAGCCGCCGCAGACTTACTTCTGGGAGACGAAACCTCCCGAAGAACTTTACGATCTGCACGCAGATCCCGACGAGGTGAATAACCTGGCTGGCTCCGCGCAGCATACCGCCACGCTGGCGCGGTTCCGCAAGGCGCACCATGCGCATGAGCTGGAGGTGCGGGATCTGGGTCTGCTGCCGGAAGGCGAGATCCACGCGCGGGCCAGAGACTCAGCGCCGTATGAGATGGGGCAGGATCCGAAGCGCTTCCCCGTGGAACGTATCTTAGCCGCGGCCGACCTGGCGAGTTCGCTGCAGCCCGGTGTGACCGCAAGGCTGCGGCGCGCGATGCAGGATCCCGATAATGCGGTTCGCTACTGGGGTGTGATGGGCGTGCTGATGCGGGGCGCCGATGAAGTGCAGGCCGCCCGGGCCGCGCTGGAAAAGACGCTCGCGGACTCCTCCCCGTATGTGCGGATCGCGGCGGCGGAAGCGCTGGGCCGGTATGGGACGGCGCAGGACGTGGAAAAGGTGGTCCCGCTATTGGTCGCGCTGGCCGACGCGCCGAAGAATAATTCCTTCATCGCAATCCAGGCGCTGAATGCGATCGATGCGCTGGGCAAAAAGGCAGCGCCCTGGAAAAAAGAAATCCTCGCGGCGGCCGCGGTGGACCCGAAATCGCCGGAGAGGGTAAAAACCGAATATACCCAGAAACTGCTGGACCGGATGGCGGTGACGCTGTAAGCGCGTCAAACGACCAGAACTTCCACAGCCGGCTCCTTGGTCGGCGCCGTCGGCGTCGCAACCGGCATGGGAAGGATTCCGGCTTCCTGGTTTCCGTCGAGATCCAGAAGCTCGCGGAACGCCGCCTCGATCATCCGCACGCCGTTGCTCATTTCGTGCAGCCACGTGCCCCAGAACCGATCGATGGAAGGCACCTGTTTCGTATATTTAATCTCGCGCAGGATGTCTTTCTTAAAGGAGGGGATGCCGAAACCGCGCAGCATGGCGGCGCCCACGTCGGTAAAGTTAATCCGGTCGTTCAGAGCGATGGTGAGAAGGTCCTTACGGAACGTGTACTCCTCACCCTTTTTCGTGGTTCCCGAGATATGTTCCTGGAAGGTGATGGAACCCGAAAGAACTCTGGCCTCGCTGGTGACGTTGAGCAGCGTGGTCGCGCTGGTCGGTGCTTTTACGCCGATCGGCGGACTCGCGTCGTGCAGCAGAATCTGCGCGGGGCCGGAGATGCCGATCCAGAGATCGCTCGCCAGTTGGGTCATCGAGAAAAAGCTCCTGACGATGGACTCCACCTCTTTATCTTCCAGCTTTTCGATCTCGCTCGGTTTGAACCGTGAGGCCTCGTCGGCGCGCTTCTGGAAATCGCTCTGATACTGCGTCTTCTCATAAAGACGATTGAGAATTTCCGAGGGCCAGTTGGCGCGGCCGCGATAAGTCCAGGCCACGGGGAAGATATCGAGTCCCAGCAGTCTCAGGCGAACGGTGATCATCTGCAGCAGCTGCTTGCCGGTGCTCTCGATATAGACGCGGCCGTCGTTGAAATCGAGCAGCACCGGAACCTGTTTCCGCACCGGAGCATTGATTCCCAGCGTGTCCTGATCGATGTTCTTCTTATCGCCGGCCTGAAGAAATTTATAAGGTCTTTCCATCAGCCGGTAAGAACGCTGCTCTTTGATGGAGCTAAGATCGCTGACGTCTTTCCATTCATTGGAAACCGCCCAGAGTCCGTACCACGGCATGGTGGCGTGAAGGCGGAACTGCGCCTCGGTCACGCCATAGCCTTCGCAGTCCAGAATCTCGGCCGAAAGCGTGTGCGCGGCGCGTTCGTCCGGCTCCGAGGTCGAATAGCCCGCGAGTT
This sequence comes from uncultured Acidobacteriia bacterium, assembly GCA_903851195.1. GTDB lineage: Bacteria > Acidobacteriota > Terriglobia > Bryobacterales > Bryobacteraceae > BOG-234. The sequence goes on along the minus strand of CAINNJ010000049.1, from coordinate 166,719 downwards.
CCGGTTCCTGTTCGGGAGCGAGGGGATGTTCTTCATCGAGGCGGGGACCGCTGAACGGATTAATCCCGACCGTGTCGACGCTGGAATACCGCGTGATGGCGGACGCCGCCAGTTGCGACGCCGCAACCATGACCGCCCGGTCTTCCAGGCTGGTTACGAAGGTCTCGAGCGAATCTTTCCCGAGCCCGTAGACGGCCCAGTTGCCACGTCCAAACATGCGCGTAATCCCTGATTTGGTTTGTTGTGGAGCGATCTGCGCCGGAAGCGCGCGGAATCGGCCGGGTGGCAATCGGAAGGTCTGCTCCGCGGAGGTTCGCGCCTGACCTCTCCACCTTTTTGTACCACGGTCGCCCGCGCGCCGCCCGTCGATTGCCGCATCCCACACCGGCTATTTGGGACGCGCGATCAGGCGCACGTTCGGTTTCAGATGCTATTTTCCTTGTGTGGAGAACGAAGCGCAACGGCTGCGTGGAGTGGTTCTGGCTTCGCTCGACCGGGAGCAGGATGCAACCGGGCTGGCCCGCCACGCTCATCGAAGCCGGACGCAGTTCTATCGTGTGTTCCGGGCCATGATCGAAGAGACGCCGGTCGCCATGCGGCGGAGACTGCTGCTGGAAAGAGCGGCCTGGCAGTTGTGCCGTACTCAACTGTCAGTAACCGATATCGCCCTCAACGCCGATTACGGATCGCTCGAAGCATTCACCCGAGCGTTCCGGAAAGCCTACAAAGTTTCGCCGAGTCACTATCGCCGTCTGGGAGTGACTTACACACAGCTTTATGCCGCGAACGGAATTCACCACTGCTCCGGCACGGACAAGAGGAAAGGAACCGATCAATCCATGGATCTTTTTGATATTTTTTCAGGCCAGGAAACCTGGCACACGCGGCGTCTTCTTATTCTTGCGGATGCGTTAAGTGAGGAACAGCTCGACCGCCCTTTGCAACAGGAAGTGCGGATCTTTCCCTGGGATGGCCCGGACCGCAGTCTGCGCCAGCTTCTCGACCGGATGGTGCAGACCAAGGAAGTCTGGGCGGCGGCGCTGACAGGCGGCAAGATGCCGTTACTGGACAACGCGCCCGCGGAGGATCGAACGCCTTCGGCCATGCTGGCGCGTATGGATCGGGCGGACGCGGCGTTCCATGGCGTGCTCGCGGACGTGCGCAACCGGAATGCCTGGCAGGATACCTTCGTCGATGCGCTGTGCGAACCGCCCGAGACATTTACCTTCGGAGGAATGTTCGCCGATGTGATTACGTTCAATGCCCACCGGCGGATGCTGGCTATCGACGCGCTGCAACGCCTGGGCGCGAAGGTGGAGGGTTGTGGCAGTCCGATCGAGTACGTCGCCACTCTGGCGGGCGAGTGACACTATAGCCGCTTCGTCTGTTTCAGGCGCTCCTCGATCAGCACTTCCACCGTATCGCCGGCAGACTTGCCGATGGTGTGTCGCAGCGTTTCTTTCAGAGGCAGTTTGTGTGTCCGTCGCCCAGAGCCATGAAGGAGCTCTGAAAGGAGCAGCCGTCGATTTTTCCGCGGACTTTCACCCGACCGCGAGTCCCGAAGAATTTCACGGATTCCGGCCAGATCAGGAAGGTCCAGCCGCCCTTGGCCGGGCTCTTTCGCCGCTGAGCGCTGAAGCGTACGGGTAAAGTGCCGAACATTTCTTCTTGTGAGGACATGGCGTGAGAGAATCCTTTGCCTTCATCTGTGAATCGATCCGCACCGTTCGGAATCGACGGCGGACGGGAAGTATTTTGTTAACCGCTCCAAGGCGGGCCAAATCCCCGCCCCGCCGCACGAAACCCGCAGGTCGGATAGAATTATCGCCGGGCGCCAATGGCTGCCGCTCCGAAGGAAATCGTATGAGTCACCGCAAAACACACCCGTTGTCTGAATCGAATTCGATGAACCGCCGCGCCCTGTTGGGCGGCGCCGCCACTCTCGGTGGCGCGCTCGCCGGCATGGCGACCGTTCCCGCCTCCGCTTTGGGCGCCAAAACCCCCGACGCCGCGAAGCCCGGAGATTCGCCGAACATGAATCCGCCCGTTGTCCAGGTCGCCAGCGGCAAACTGCGCGGCTTCCGCGAAGGCAAGACGAGCACCTTCCTTGGTATCCCTTACGCCGAAGCGCAGCGTTTCGAAACGCCCGTGCCCGTGAAGCCCTGGGAAGGCATCCGCAGCGCGCAGGCGTATGGCCCGGTCTGTCCGGTTCCCGCGCAGGACAGGCCCGGCGGCGATGAGTTCGTGTTCCCCCACCGCTTCTGGCTGGAAAACGAAGCCTGTCAGGTGCTGAACGTCTGGACGCAGAATGCGAGCGCCGGCGTGAAAAAGCCCGTCCTGTTCTGGATGCACGGGGGCGGCTTCACCAACGGCTCTTCGATGGAGTCCTACGCGTATGACGGCAGGAACCTGAGCGAGTTCGGCGATGTCGTGGTGGTGAGTCTGAATCACCGCCTGAATATCGTCGGAACCCTGGACCTTTCCGCCTATGGCGAGCAGTACGCGAACTCGCGCCACACGGGCATGGCGGATATCGTCGCCGCTCTCCAGTGGGTGCAGCAGAACATCGCACAGTTCGGCGGCGACCCGGGCAATGTCACCATCTTCGGGCAATCCGGCGGCGGCAGCAAGGTCACGCGGCTGATGCACATGCCCGTGGCGAAGGGTCTGTTCCACAAGGCTGTCGCGCAGAGCGGCGGCGGTCTGAACTATCGCACTGTCGAGCCCGCGGCTGCTATCCGGCGCCAGCAGGCAGTTGCCGCGGCCACGCTGAAGCAGTTGAATCTCGACGGTTCACAAATCGACAAGCTGAAGAAGGTCCCTTACAAAGATCTGATTATCGCGGGCACGGCGGCGGCGCGCGAAGTGGCGCAGGCGGCCGGCGGACCGGGTGGCGGCGGAGGCGGCTGGGATGTGATCGCCGACGACAAATACGTGATGCGCGAACTGTGCGACTGGGCCGACACGATTCCGCTGATGGCGGGAACCGTGTACAGCGAAATGCAGGGGACGCTCTCCCGCGGCGACGGCCGCAAGAATGAGTGGAGCCAGGCCGAGATCGACGCGAATCTGACGAAAGCGTACGGCGAGAAGAAGGCGCAGGTGGTGGCCGAATTCCAGAAGGCGTTCCCGCGGAAGAAGGTCCAGGACGTTCTGTACTTCGCGAACGGCTCGCGGCCCACGGTGAAACAGACGCTGGCGTGGAAGCTCGAAAAGAGCAAGACGCCGGTCTGGAATTATCTGTTCGCCTGGGAGTATCCGGTAAATGGCGGCATCACGTCCTTCCATTGTTCCGAGATCGCGTTCGTGTTCCACAACGTGAACGAGCCGCATATCAAACTGGCCACGGGCGGCGGTCCGGCGGCGCTGGCGCTGCAGGATAAGGTTGCCGGCGCGTGGCTCAGCTTCGCGAAGACGGGCAATCCGGGTGAAGGCTTCAAGCCGTGGACTGTAGCCGAGCCGAACACTATGGTGTTCGACGCGGTCAGTGAGTGCAGGCCGCTGCGCGACGATCAGCTGATTACGCTGATGGGCAATACCGGCGGTCGCGGCAGAGCCGGCGCGTAGGCAACAGCAGACGGAGGCGCGGCGGCGTTCCTCAGCTCGCCGCCCGCCTCACCAGAGCGGCGAGCCGCGCCTCCGCGTCCGCGGTCAACTCTTTCAGCGCGAAGGCGACCGGCCACATCACGCCGTCGTCCAGGTTGGCGGCGTGGTTGAAGCCAAACGTCGCGTACCGGGTTTTGAACTTTTGCGCGCTCTGGAAGAAGCAGATGACGTTGCCGTCTTTGGCGTACGCGGGCATTCCGTACCAGGTTTTCGGCGACAGCGCGGGCGCGCTGGTCTTCACGAGGGCATGCAGCCGCGTGGCCATGGAGCGGTCCGGTTCCGGCATCGCGGCGATGGCCGCCAGCACGTCGCCTTCGCCGTCTGATTTCTTATAGGGCGCCTTCAGTTCCTGCGCGCGCTCTTTTGTGGCGGCCTTCGACTTCATCGGGAAATCATAGCAACTGTTCTTCGGGACCGGCGGCGCACGGTAAAGCCACCAAAGCGGATACCATGAAATACAAGGTCAGAGCATGAATAAGATCACCCCGTTCCTGTGGTTCAACGATAACGCCGAAGAAGCGGCGGAGTTTTATCTCTCGGTATTTCCGGAAGCAAAGAAGGTGAGCGAACTACGTTCCGGTGGCATGGGGCCCTGGCCCGCCGGAAAGATCGCGGTCATCACCATCGAACTGATGGGCCAGCGAATGACGTTCCTGAACGGCGGTCCCGCGCAGACGCTCACGCCGGCATTCTCTTATTCCGTCACGTGCAAGGATCAGGCTGAGCTCGACGGCTATTGGGACAAACTGCTGGAAGGTGGCAAGCCCATGGCCTGCGGCTGGCTCACGGATAAGTTCGGCCTGTGCTGGCAGATCGTCCCGGAGAATATCGGAGAACTCCTGAAAAATCCCAAAGCGATGTCCGCGATGATGCAGATGGTGAAGTTCGACATCGCCACGCTGGAAGCAGCGGCGAACGAGTAGCGAAGCCGTCAGGATCCGAACCAAGGGAGCGGCGAGAACTCGGCAACAGCGGTCTTGAAGTATCGGCCATCCGCGCGGTCCACAGGGTGAAGGTTTCGCGAAGGAGGCACATTCCATGAACAGGAAGTACCGGATTGGTCTCGGGCGGGTGAGCGCGGTTGTCCTTGTTGGCTGGGCGACGGTGCACGCCTTTGCCCAGTCCCCGGTAACCATTAATCTCTGGCCCGGGGCCGCGCCCGGTTCCGAACAGTGGAGGCAGCCGGAAACCACCACGGGCCCGGCCGGCAACCGCCGCATCATGAACGTGAGCACGCCGACCCTCACGGCCTATCTTCCGGACCCCGCCACCGCGACCGGCACCGCCGTGATCGTCGCTCCCGGTGGCGGCTTCGTCTGGCTGTCCATCGACTCGGAAGGCCACGATGTCGCCAAATGGCTGGCCGCGCGCGGCATCGCGGGAATCGTCCTGAAGTACCGGCTCTTTCAGGTGGAAGGCAATGACGCCGCGCAGGTGTTGCAGGCCGCCACCGCGGCTCTCGGCGCCGTGACCGGCAACCGGAGCCTGATGGATTCCTACAGCAAATACGGCATCGCCGATGGAATCCAGGCGGTCAAGGTGACACGCGAGCATGCCGCGGAATGGAAGATCTCTCCCGACCGCATCGTCCTCGCCGGATTTTCAGCGGGTGCGATCGTCACCTCAGCCGTGGTCCTGCAGTCGGACGCGCACCCGAACTATGCGGCTCCCATTTACGGCGGCCCGTTCAACGAAGTGCCTCCGATTCCGCAGGGCCTGCCCCCCATCTTTCTCGCCGTCGCGCAGGACGACGCCGGCGCGGGCCCGCTCGTCACGCGCTTCTACGACGCGCTGAAGGCCGCGGGCTACAAACCGGAACTCCACGTCTTCAGCTCCGGCGGGCACGGTTTCGGCATGCGCAAACAGGGAAAATCCAGCGATCACTGGATCGATGAGTTTTACTTCTGGCTCGAAGCCCAGCACCTGACTCGCCCTTAACGGAACTGCAGTTCCGCCGCGCGCGGGATCCGCATCGGCTGCCTCTTCCAGTACGTCAGCGACCGCCAGCACCATTCCACCGGCCCAAAGCGATAGCGCCGCAACCAGATCGGGCTCGCCACCAGAGCGATGGCCCAGCATCCGGCAACCACGTAGTACATCTGATAACGCTCCAGCTTTCCGTACAGCCCGAATCCGTACCCGGTAAAGACGAATGAGCAGACAACCGACTGCAGAATGTAGTTACTCAGCGCCATCTGTCCGATAGCGGCCAGGCGGCTGGTGAGCCACCGCGCCGCGCCCGCCTTGCAGAGCGTCATCAGCAGGGCCGTTGACGCCAGCGCAACCGGCAGGCGCTCTGCATCGAAAGCCACGTGCGAAAACAGAACCGTGACGCGATCGAAATGCCTGTTCAGCGCGAGCCACGCGAGATACGAGTTCAGCGGAATTCCCGCCGCGAAGCCGATGACGGCCATCCACGTGTAAAAGCGGTAGGATCGCCTCGCGCTGAAAACTCCCGCCCTGAAGAGGCCCATCCCGATGAACATCATGCTCCAGATATCGAGAAACTCCGGGTCGTAAAACGGCACGGCGTGCCACGCCGCCAGAGCCCTGGCCCGTCCGCCGATCACCTGCAGCGGACTGCCCCGCCACGTCCGCGCTTCCTTCTCCAGCTCTTCAGCGGACGGATGCCGCTGCTTCCGCTGCGCCTCCAGAGCCCTCCGCGCTTCGGCCTCCGCTTCGGCCTGCGCTTCGGTTGATTGCCTTCCCGCTCTCTCGGCCGCATCGGCCGCTCTGGCCAGATCCCTTCGCTGCAGTTGGCCGAAAGCGACCACGGTGGACCACCCTGCGTTCAACAGAATGAACGCGCAGCCGATGAGAATCAGCCTCTTCGCGGCGAGCTTCCGGAACGGAAACAGAATGAGCGCGCACAGAGCGTACGAATAAAGAATGTCGCCCCAAAAGAGAAGGTAGGCGTGCGCGATGCCGAACAGGAGGAGCCAGAGGTTCCGCCTGTAGTAGAGGTCGGCAGCCTCGTTGGCTCCGGCCCGCCGCTCGGCCCGCGACGTCAGCAGGATGGCACTGGCTCCGAAGACCATCGAGAAGAGGCACCGCATCTTCCCCACAATCAGGATCCGAACCAGCGCCCACATCGCCAGGTTGATGCCGGTCGCCCCGCCGGCTACCGTCGGATCGCTGCCGGCAGACAGGTTCATCCCAAAGACGAGGACATTCGCGGGCAGAATCCCCAGCAGCGCAAAGCCGCGCAGCGCATCCAGGGAACCGATGCGTTCCTCCCGTGTAACCGGTCCCATCGCCCGCCAGACCTGGTACTAGACGCCCGCGGCCTTCAGCGCGGCCAGCACGCGTTCCGGCCGGAAAGGAACTCTGCGGATACGAACGCCGGTCGCATCGTAAATCGCGTTCGCAACCGCCGCCATCGTCGGTTTCAGACAGGCCTCGCCCGCGCCATACAGCGGCAGGTCGGGCCGGTCCGGATGCGGATCGCCATTCACGATCACGATCTCCATGCTCTCGGGCACGTCCGCATGCCGCAGCGTGGGATGCGAAACCCAGTCCACGCTCGTCACCTTCTCGGTGTTGAAGCGGACCTCCTCATGCAGCGCGCGGCTCAGGCCGTGCAGCATGCCGCACTCCACGCTGGTCCGCAGGCTCTCCGGATTCACCACGAAACCGCAGTCGTGCGCGCAGACCATGCGCTTCGTCCACACATGGCCCGTCTCGCGGTTCACCTCCACCTCCGCGATCTGCGCCACCATGGATTGCCCGCGGAAAGTATAAGCAATGCCGCGCCCCGTCAGAATCTTTCCGGCGCCGCGCGGCTTGCCGGACGGCCGCGCATCCCAGCCATACTTTTGCGCCGCGGCCTTCAGCACCGCAATCGAGCGCGCCCGCCGGAAGCCGCTGTCGTCGCCGGTGCCCGCTTCCAGCAACCGGAGCCGAAACTCCACCGGATCCGCCTTCAGCGCCGCGGCTATTTCATCGATGAACGATTCGGAAGCAAACGCCGCCTGCGGTCCATTCGGATCCCGCAGATTCCCCGTGCGCAGCGGCGTCTCCCAAATAGCCGGCAACGCGACCACGTCACCGTTCATCCGCCGGTTCGGTATCGCATACATGTCCGAAGGCGTCGCGGCGCTGCCGGCCGCGGGTTTCGCCCGCCTCTGTCCCATCAGTTGCGCGATAAGGGTCGTATCCGGCTCGTTGTAGCCCAGGTGATTGTAATCGCAGGAAAGCGCGTCATACGTATACCCGGCCAGATTGCCCTTCGCATCCAGCGCCCCGCGCATCTTCACCAGAAACGCGGGCGATTTCGTGTCCCACGCCGTCTCCTCATCCCGCATCCACTGCATGCGAACAGGCCGGCCGAGTTCGCGCGCGATCCAGGCGGCCTCGCAAGCGGCGTCTTCCGCCGCCGTGCGCCCGAAGCCCTGCGAGCCCTGCATGTAAACCACGCGCACCGCTTCCTGCGGCATGCCGAGAAACGTCGCCACGCCCCGGCGCATCCCGTACGTCTTCATATCGTTCGAATAGATGGTCATCTGTCCGTTCGACGGGTCCGCCGTCGCGTGCGCGGGCCCGAAGGCCGTATGCCCCTGGAACGGGATCTCATACTCGGCTTCAATGGTTTTCGCCGCGTTCGCGAAGGCCGCCTCCGAATTCCCCACCAGTCCCTCCTGCAGCGGTGTCGTTCCCGCCGCGGGCTTCGCGTTGCGCAGATAACGGAACAGGTCTTCGGAAGACGGGAACGGCGCGGTGGCGGGCTTCTCCCAGGTGGTTTTCAGCTGCCGCGCCGCCTTCACGGCCTGCTCCTCGCGTTCGCACACCACCGCGACATAGTTGCCCTTGTTCATCACTTTGATGAAACCCGGCAGGCCCTTCACGGAGGCTTCATCGATGCCCGTCAGCTTCGCGCACGCGTAGGGTGGCTTCACGTTGCGCGCATGCACCATGCCGGGCAACTTCACGTCCACCGCCCACTTCGTGGTGGCGTCCACCTTTCCGGGAATATCGTCGCGATGCATCGGCTTGCCCGCGATCTTCAGTTCGGGAATCGTCTTCGTCTTTGCCTTGCCGCTGACGGAAGCCGCGTTGGCGCCGCTCAGCGTGACATTGAACTTCTGCCCGCCGATCAGTTCGCCGTACGTCACATGCTTTGACGCATCGGCCTTCACGGTGATCACGCCTTCGCTCACGGCCAGCCCATCCACTGGTATGCCGAAGCGCGCGGAGGCCATCTCCAGCAACACCCGGCGCGCCTCCGCGGCCACCCGGCGCATCGGCAGCGAGTCCCGTTCCATCGCGGTCGAACCGCCCGAGCCCACCTGATCCACCGTAATATCCGTGCTGCCCATGATGCACGTTGTATTATCGAAAGCGATATCGAGTTCGTCCGCCATCAGCTGCCGGAAGCCGGTGCCCGTGCCCTGTCCCGGATCCGTCTTGCCGACATAGAAAGTCGCCGTGTTGTTCTGATGAATCACGATCCACGAGTCGAGTTTCCGCGGATCCACCACCGGATAGGGACCCGGCGCATCGGCGGCGGGAGCATCCGGAGCGGCCATGCCAACGAACAGCAGGCCAGCGGTCTTCAGAAAGCCACGCCGGTTCGTGGAGAGGATTTCTTCCACCTGCGAAGGAATGTTGCCGCTCATGCCACCACCGCTTTTTTCGAAGCTCGGGAGCCGCCGGACGCGGCGCCGTGAGTCAGTGGAACCACCCGTTCAGCCGTGTCCGGCGGCTGAAACCCGAGCGGTTTCTCAAGAGCCCGTTTGATGGCTGCCTGGATCCGGTTGTACGACATGCAGCGGCAGAGCGTGTTATTCATGCTTTCGCGAATCTGCGCGTCCGTGGGATGTGGATTCTTATCCAGCATTGCCTTCGCCGTCATGATCTGCCCGTTCTGACAGAACCCGCATTGCGGCGCCTGTTCGTCGATCCACGCCTGCTGCAGCGGGTGCAGCTTGCCGTTGGTCGCCAGTCCTTCCAGCGTGGTGATCTCGCCTTTGACCGCCGATGCGGGCAGGATGCACGAACGCACGGCCGCGCCGTTGATAATCACCGTGCACGCGCCGCACTGGCCGAGTCCGCAGCCGAAATGCGGACCCTGCAAATTCAGGTCGTTGCGCAGAATGTAAAGCAGCGGTGTTGCCGGATCGACATCCACCGTGTGGGCGCCGCCGTTCACTTTCAGAGTGATCCTGCTCATCGGATTGGCTCCTTATAAAGAATCGGAATCAAATTGTATCCCACCCGCGGACGATGGTGCCGCCCATCAAAACTTATCCTGATCGTAACGGAGCCTTAGCCCTGTCACCCTATCCTTTACGTAAATGGACACGCGACAGGGAAGTATTCGAAGTCTTTACGCGGCAATTATGCTGGTCTTCTGCTGCATGGCGTTGCCCGCGCAGCAATCGGATCAGCCGGATCTGCCTGCGCCGCCGGCAGCTCGCGCGCCCGATAAACACATGTTCGGTGTACTGGCGAATTACCGTACAGCGGATCCCACGCAACCCTTTCGGGCGCTGAAGCCGCGCGAAAAATTCACCATCGCGCTGCATGATTCCTTCGATCCCCCGGGCTACTTCATCGCCGCCTGGTACACCGGGATCTACCATCTCCAAAACACCAATCCGGAATTCGGCCAGGGTTTCAAGAGTTATCTGCACCGCTATGCCACCACTTACGCCGACCAGATGCTGGGGAACTTTATGACCGAAGGCGCGATGCCGAGCCTGCTGCACGAGGATCCCCGCTACTACAGGCGGGCGCATGGTTCCATCCCGGTCCGCGCGGCGTGGGCGGTGTCGAGGATCCTCGTCACCCGCACGGACCGGAACACTTACGAGTTCAATTACTCGGAGTTTCTCGGAAACAGTCTCAGCGCCGGCATTGCCAACGCCTATTATCCGCGCAATCGCGCGTGGGGCGATAATCTGAACCGGCTGGGAACGCAGCTGCTCTCCGATTCCATTTCCAACTGCCTCAAGGAGTTCTGGCCGGATTTGAAACACGCCCTTCATCTGGGACCGTGGCGCAAAAACACCCAGGGCCATTCGTAAAGCTCAGGAAAAACGGCCGGCCTGCGCGAACCGGCGCCCGGCCCCGTGTACAAAGGAACGCCCGAGTCCGATCGTGAAGATGCCGCACCCGTAGAGCGCGTGCTCCGCCGCCGAAACGAACAGGGAACCGGTCTGCAGATAGCGGATCGCGAAGAGTGCGCCCGCGACGAAGGTGAGAACCAGCGCGAGCCGGTTCCGGAACACGATGTGGACCCACGCGAACGCGACCGCGCTGGCCAGCACCATCCCCCCGCCCGCGCCGAACAGTTCCCGGTAGCGCTGGAACACAAACACCCGATAGACAATCCCCTGCGGATAGACCGAAAGCACCGGATACAGCAGCATCACCAACGCCCAGAGCCGCGGATTGGAGCGCGGAAAGTTCAGGAAGACACCCGGCGCGAAACGCAAAACCACTGCGGCTCCGGCCACCGCCGCTCCGGCGAACAGGGCCAGGATCTGCGGCGCATAACCCGGAAACACGGCGGCGTTCCAGAGGCGCCCGCGGTCAAACCCCGGATCGCGCAGCAGAACCAACAGGCAACCGGCCGTCAGCACCCAAAGCGCAGGGATCGCCGGGATACGGTGGCGCGAATAAGCAAACAGCGCGGGCCCGGCGAAGAACAGCAGCAGAAACTCGATTGCGCGCAACGCCACAGGTGTCAGGATCGCATGGACGAAGACAAAAAAACGGGGCGGGATCCGGCTCCGGATCCCGCCCCGCGGTACCGCCGTCTGCCTCTACTGAATGGCGATCTGCACCGCGTTCGCCGCAATGCCCGCCGCCGTGAGTTGCAGCGCCACCGTGCCCGAACCGGCCAGCGACGCCGGCAACTGCACGTTTACCTGATCCACGCCGTCAAACCCGGACGCGCCGGCGAAAAGCACCGGTGTGTTGACTCCGTTCACGGTCACGGAGACTTTCGCCAGCCCGGCCGCCTGCAGGCCCGTGGCGTAAATCGTCAGGTAGACCTTGTCGGTTGCCGCTCCCAGGTTGATCTTCGCGGACGAGTAGGACCCCTGCGGGTTCATCACGTAAGCCGGCTGGATCGTCTGCGTGCCCGTCGCGGAGGTGCGCGTCGCGTAGCCCGCAACCAGACCGTTCCCGTTCACGGTGAAGACCGCCGGCGCCACCGGGGCAATCACCACGTTGGTGGCCGATTGCGACGATCCCGGAGAGGTCACCGTCACCCTGGCCAGTCCGGGAACCACCGTCGGCGGAACCTGGAAGGTGATCTGGTTCGGTGAAACGAAGACCAGCGGCGCGCTGGTGTTGATTCCCGCGGCGTCCAGGATATCGACCCTGGCGCCGAGGAACGAAGGCGTCGGTCCCAGAACCTCGGCGGCATCGGGCGCGAGCCTCTGCCCCAGAGCGAAGGCCAGTCCGCCCGGCGCCAGCGCGGTCACGCCCGGACTTGCGGCTGAAAGCACCAGCGGCACGCTGGGCGTGTAGATCCCGTTCGGAGCCAGCGACACGCCGCGCAGAACCTCGCCCGCAACGGCCGTCCGCAGCGTGGTGAAGACCGCCGACGCGGGAGCCGCGGTCGCGGCCAGCGTATCGGTGACGGACACCAGCTTATTCGGGTCCGCGCCCTGGTCGCCGTTGGCGCTTACGGTCGAAGTGACGGCGTAGACAGTAACCGTGCCATCGCCGTTCACTTTGCCGGCGATGTTGCGCAGCCCGCCGGTAGCGGGGTTCAGCGATGCCGGGTAATTGGCGATCGAATACGCCTGGCCCAGATTCAAGCCGTTCTGCAGCACGTAGGCCATCTTCCACGTGCCGCCCGACAGGACCCACTTCTGCAAACCGGCGGTCGTGCTGCCGGCAGCGTCGGCAAGCACGCCGTCGCCTTCATCGGCCACATAAAGTGTGTTGGCGTTGGCGAACCAGATTCCGAAAGGATAGAGGCTGGTCGGTCCGGCGGTCTTAGCCAGGCCGGTGGGGAAGCCCGGAAGCACGCTGATCGGCGCCGTGGCGGCGGTGGCCGGCGTCGGCAGAGCGCCTGCGTTACCTACCTGATAAACCGTATCGAGACCGTTGCTGCCGCTCCCCTTGGTGGTGTACAGCGTGTTGTTGAACACGGTAAGGCCGCGGAAGTTATTGTCTTTGCCCAGCTTGTCCGCCGCGTAAGGCGTGCCCGTGGCGGGATTGGTGATCTGGGTGATGCTGAAGTTACCCACTTCCACCGGCGCCGCGCTGGCCGGTTGCCCCGGCGTTGCGATCTGCACGCCCGTGGAGGCGATCACGTTGGCGGGCGTTGCGGCGCCGTTATTGGCGTTGCCGACCATATAGTAATATCCGTTCGCCAGAACCGCGGCCCGGCCATTGTTGCCGCTGTAAGCGTTGGTCGGCGTGACCTGAAGGGCGCCGGACGCGCTCACCTGCGCCACGGCCCGGAAATAACTGCTACCCGCCGGATTGGTCGGATCGTACACGCCAGGCGTGTTGGCATTCGACACATCCACCGTGTTGGGCGCGGCCACATAGCCCATGAAGGTGATCACGCTGCCATCGGTCGAAAGATTCAGCGCCAGTTCGGATTTCGAACTGAAGCTCGTCACCAGCATGTTGGCGGGCACGGCGAAGCTGTTGAGCGTGGCGCCGGCCGGAGTCAGCTGATCCAGAAAAATCGGCGTGGTGATTCCGAAGCTGCCGTCAACCTTATTGTTGTTAAAGATGTTGTTCGTGGTGCCCGTGGAAGGGTACAAGCCGTTGTCGGTAGCTTTGACCGCGCAGGCTCCGGCAGCGGCTGCGTTCGCGCTGGCCGGACAGACCGGCGGCAACGCCTGGCCAGCCGCGACCGAACCCGCATCGCCCGTATAGACGGTGCGCGAGAGGATCAGATTGCCGGGCGTAAAGCCGTTGAACGTATTCTGACCCGAGATCACGACATTGTCGAACCGCCAGTTGCCCGAGTTGTTATTCAGAGCGGTTCCGGAAGCGCTGGTGCAATCGGCGCCGGTCGCGGCGTTCACCAGTTCAATCGCGAATTTCGGATTGTTCGCGGCCAGCGGATCGTTGATCACCGCGGTCAGCCCGGTGAACCAGTTCTGTCCTCCGCCGGTGATCATCACATACGATCCCTTGACCGTATTCGGTGACGTGCTGTTTGTCAGCGACACCAGATAATCGTCGGAACCGGCCGGGTAAACCGGCACATTCTTCCAGCTCACGCCGTCCGTCGTGTAAGCAAGCTGCAGTTTCGCCTCGCCCTGATTCGTCGCATACCAGTCGAAACTGACCCGGATATTGGTGTAACCCACCGTGCTCGCCGCGAACACGGCGCCCTGCGTCCCGATCGGCGCCTCGCTCGACCATCCGTTCGCCGCCGCCCCGCCCGGACCGGCCTGCGCGCGCACCCGCCAGACCTGGCCGGTATTCGTATTCCCGTTGACACCGGTGTCTCCCGCGACGCCGGCCAGCACATCGTCGGTGGTGACTCCGACATTCGGGGTCCCGTAAGTGGCCATGCCGATCGAACTCGCGGCGCCCGCGCCCACCGAGGGAACAGGGTTGTTGTTCAGCGCGATGGCATTATTTTCAAACGTCCACGCGGTAATGACCTCGGCCTGAGCGACCGGCAGAAGGGCGGCAAGGCAGGCCGCTATCGGTAAAAATCTTTTGATAGTAAGTCGATTCCGGTCTCGCTGAGCGCAAAACGCAGGGAGACACGCACCCGCAAGTTATCACGCCTGGCGCTTAAGGCAGATCAACAAACGGTTACAATTCGGTATAAAAACGATGTTCGGATAGAATCGTCGCAGGCATCCTGCGGCAATGAAAAATACCCGGCGAGCAATTCCCCTTCTTTCCCTCCTCACGTTCGTTTTTCCGGCCGCGGCAGCCGAGCCCTCGCTCGATGCCGCGACCCTGAAATTAATCCCCCTTCGCATGCAGGAGTTCGTCGACCGAGGCGACCTCTCCGGCGCGGTCACGCTGGTGGGCCGCAATGGCAGCATCGCCGCTCTGGACGCTGTCGGATTCGCCGATATCGAAAACAAAAAAGCGATGCGGCCCGATTCCATCGTGCAGGTGATGTCGCAAACCAAGACCGTCACCGGCGTCGCCGCCATGATTCTGGTGGACGAGGGACTGCTCGACCTCACGCGCCCGGTGCAGGATTATCTGCCGGAGTTCCGCGGCATTCAGGTGGCCGAAAAGCTGGCCGACGGGAGCGTGAAGGTGCATGCGCCAAAGCATCCGCCAGCCGTTTGGGAGTTGATGTGCCACATTTCCGGACTCGGTTTTCTGCCTGAAACCGGCGATTTCGCGCGTATCAACTTTACGCTGGACCACACGCTCGCCGAGGCCGTCCGCGCCTATGCCGGCGAGAAACTGGTATCCGAACCGGGCACGAAATACCTGTACAGCAACATGGGCGTCGCCACCCTGGGCCGTATCGTCGAGCTGCTTTCCGGCCAGAAATATGAGGATTTCGTGCAGCGCCGCATCCTGACTCCGCTCGAAATGAACGACACGTTCTACTTCCCGCCCGACGCGAAAAAATCGCGCATCGCCATGATCTACACGCCTGGCGACGCGGGCAAACTCGTGCTCGCGCGCGAGAAGGCGCAGGGCGGCGATCCGGCAAAGTATCGCGCGGGAGCCAAATACCCCGGCCCCGAACTGGGCCTCTTCTCCACCGCGAGCGATCTGTTTAATTTCTACTCGATGCTCGCCGGGCGCGGTGTCTTCCGCGGCAGGCGCATCCTCTCCGCGCAGGCGGTGGAAGCGATGACCCACGATTACACGCCCGACCATCATGGCTACGGCCTGACCATGACCGTGGCGGCGGGCATCATGCCGCTACTGACCCTGGTCAACCCGGGGACTTTCGGCCACGGCGGCGCCTTCGGCACCAACGGCACCGTGGATCCGAAAAACGGTCTCATCACGATCTTCCTGCCGCAAATGGTGGGCGGAAACGCCAAATTCGCGGGCGACGTTCTGAATGCCCTGGCCGAAGCCGCCGTGCAATGACGGCGGCGGGCAAAGGCTGTTGACGTTTACTGAAAGTGTCGCGAATTCAGGCGGCCGGCGGCGACTCCGGACGGTTCATTTATGCAACAACGGCGATGCGAAACACGCGGTGAAATTAATAACGGGAAGCAGGACCGCAGCTGGAAACCATCTTCTGAGTACGGCGACCAACGCAACTGAAGCGGGGTAAGTGATAGTCGACCAAAAGAATACGTACGCTTCAGCGGTGGCGCCTCCATCAAAGGCCATTGCGGAAAGGGGTCCGAACAGCATCCAGGGAATCAGGAGGACAAGCCAGAAAATGAATACCACCCGTGCCGCGGGGCGGTCTGCTGTCCTTGAAACTTGTTCCCCAAGGTCCAGAGGGTTTTTCCCAGGCGCAACATCACGATGTCGCGATCACGTTGAGAACTAACCGTAAGGGCCGATTAGTGATCGAAGCCGTCCGACCAAACAGCGCCATCGTCAAAAGACCGCCCGGAAGTGTCAGGAACCAGGCGCCGTTGATCGCCCAGGCGACTGCAGACGACGCGCACGCGATCAGGACTGAAATTGCAACTGCTCGCTTACGGAGAAGTCGTGGCGGCATAAGGCGAATAGTGCTTATTATACCCGTTCGCAAGCTTCAACCCGAGGGGCTTTCGATGCCAGCGGAAGGATAGACCCGAAAAACGGACGATCTTTCTGCCGCAAATGGTGGGCAGAAACGCGAAATTCGCGGGCGACGTTCTGAATGCCCTGGCCGAAGCCACTGTACAATGATTGCGGCCAATCGGAGTAAGATTCAACTATGAGCCGCGTGGAAGCACTGGAGAGCGAGATCAAAACCCTCTCTCCCGGCGAATTTCGGGAACTGCGAGCCAGGCTCGCCGAACACGACGCCGATGTGTGGGACCAGCAGTTTCAGGCCGACGCTGTCGCAGGCCGACTGGACGCGATTGCAGACCAGGCCCTGAAGGATTTTGCGGAAGACCGCTCCACGGACCTTTAAGACATCCCGCACTTTCCGTTGAGACTCCCGACGGTCGACTGTGATTCCGGATGGGCGCCCCCGGCAGCCAATCCACCAGGAGAATCAACGCTTTACCCGATTCGCCGTGATATTATACGCTTGCAGCCGGATTCCGCCCTCGCGGCCGCATTCTCTCTGCACTCACATCCGTCACTCACCTCTATGAAGCTCACCTTGACCAAGACAGACGAGGCGCCGGCGCTCGCGACCTACGCCCTGCTGCCCATCCTGCGGGCGTACTTCAAAGGCACAGGCGTGGAGATCGAGATCGCCGACATCTCCCTCGCCGGCCGCATCGTCGCCAACTTCCCGGACCGTCTCCGCGACGACCAGAAGATCCCCGACGAACTGACCCGCCTCGGCCAGCTTGCCAAAACGCCCGAAGCCAACATCATCAAGCTCCCCAACATCAGCGCCTCCATTCCCCAGCTCCGCGAAGCCATCGCGGAATTGCAGGCAAAGGGTTACAACGTCCCCGACTATCCTGAAGCCCCTTCCACCGACGAAGACCGCGCCATCCAGGCCCGCTACGCCGTCGTCCTCGGCTCGGCCGTCAACCCCGTGCTCCGCGAAGGCAATTCGGACCGCCGCGCCGCCGCCTCCGTCAAAGCGTTCGCCCGCAAGCACCCCCACAAGGGCATGAAGAGCTGGCCGCAGTCCGGCTCCGTCACCCGCGTCGCCCACATGAGCGACAAGGATTTCTACGGCAGCGAGAAATCCCTCACCACCGCCGCCGCCACCGAAGTCCGCATCGAATACGTGGACCCCGCCGGCGCCGTGAAAGTCCTCAAGCCCAAAATTTCCCTGCTGGCCGGGGAAGTGCTCGACTGCGCCGTCATGAACGTCGCGGCGCTGCGGAAATTCTGTGCCGAACAGATGGCCGCCGCCAAAGCCGACAACGCCCTGCTTTCCCTGCACGTCAAGTGCACCATGATGAAGGTCTCCGACCCCGTCATCTTCGGCAACTGCGTCTCCGTCTATTTCGCCGACGCCCTCGAAAAGCATGCCGCCGCCATCCGTGAAATCGGCGCCAACATCAACAACGGCCTTGCCGACCTTCTCGGTAAACTCGACCGCCTGCCCGCCGCGAAGAAAGCCGAAATCGAGGCCGACATCGCCGCCTGCTACGAAAAAGGCCCCGGCCTCGCCATGGTCGATTCGCGCGCCGGCAAAACCAACCTGCACGTGAACAGCGACGTCATTGTCGACGCCTCGATGCCGGTCATCATCCGCGACGGCGGCAAAATGTGGAATAAGAACGACGCGCTCGAAGACACCGTCGCCATGATTCCGGACCGCTGCTACGCCACCATCTACCAGGCCGTCATCGAAGATTGCCGCGCTCACGGGCAGTTCGACCCCTCCACCATGGGCAGCGTCTCCAACGTGGGACTCATGGCCCAGAAGGCCGAAGAGTACGGCTCGCACGACAAAACGTTCGCCGCTCCCGGCCATGGCGTCATCCGCATCGTCGACGCCGCCGGCGCCACCCTGCTCGAACAGAGCGTCGAACCCGGTGACATCTTCCGCGCCTGCCAGACCAAAGACGAGGCCATCCGCGACTGGGTGAAACTGGCCGTCACCCGCGCCCGCGCATCCGGCGCGCCCGCCATTTTCTGGCTCGACCCGGATCGCGGCCACGACGCGCAGATCATCCTCAAAGTCAACGCCTGCCTGCCCGAACACGACCTCTCGGGACTCGATATCCGCATCATGAAGCCGGTCGACGCCATGAAGTTCTCGCTCGAACGGATTCGTCGTGGCGAAGACACCATCTCCGTCACCGGCAACGTCCTGCGCGACTACCTTACGGACCTGTTCCCGATCCTCGAACTCGGCACCAGCGCACGCATGCTCTCCATCGTGCCCCTGCTGCAGGGCGGCGCCATGCTCGAAACCGGCGCCGGCGGCTCCGCCCCCAAACACGTGCAGCAGTTCGTGAAGGAAGGTCACCTGCGCTGGGATTCGCTCGGCGAGTACTGCGCGGTGGTCCCTTCGCTCGAACTGATGGCGGCCAAAAGCGGCAACGCGCGGGCCGACCTCCTGGCGAAAACGCTCGACCAGGCCATTGGCCAGTACCTCGAAGACTCCCGCTACCCTTCCGCGAAGGTCAACGAGATCGACAACCGCGGTTCCACGTTCTATCTCGCCCTGGCGTGGGCAAATGCGCTCGCCGCTCAGGACCAGGACGCGGAATTGAAGCAGCGCTTCACTCCCCTGGCCGCCGCGCTGACGGCAGCCGAGGGCCGGATCACGCAGGAACTCCTCGCCGCGCAGGGCAAACCGGTGGACATCGGCGGCTACTATTTCCCCGACGAAGCGAAGTGTGCCGCGGCCATGCGCCCCAGCGCGGCGCTGAACGCCATCATTGACGGAATGTAGTCTCTAAAACGGGCATCGCTTGTCCCGGATCATTTTGAACTCGAAGTTGCCGTTCCCGAGCATCGGGTCGAAGTTCCGGGGCTGGTAACAGGGTTTCGAGGCGACGAGTTTTACGTTGCCTCGCCTGGCGCCGGGTACCGTGAACGCAAATCTTCCGAACCGGTTCGTCCTGGTTTCGAAACCGAGTTCGGGCAAGGCAACCACCACGCCCGGCAGCGCGGCTCCCGTCTCGGCGTACACCGTGCCGTCCAGCCTCAGCGCCCGCGTCCCGTGACAAAAGGAAGCGTACCCGGCACCGGCGGTGAGCAAAACCATCGCCGCCGGAATCAGTACTTTTGCACGGCTGACCCGTGGCCCGAGGAATGGACGCACTGCCTGCAAAGCACGCTCCGGTGTGGCCGAGTCCAGCGCGTCCAGCCCTTTCAGCACCGCGCCCCGGGGAGGCGCATCGCGGGCCGTCGCGGCAAAACGCAGCGACGTGGTCAGCTGGTCAAGGCTTTGCGGCCCAAGCACATGGACGCCCGCCAGCGCAGGCGGCAGCGGCGTCTCGTCGAGTTGCAGAATCACCACCCGCTTGCGCAGCGCCACCGCCGTGGACCATTCGAACTCCACCCATTCCGATGACGACGCCCCGGCCGACCAGATCAACAGCAGCGCCGACGATGAGGCAATCGCATCGCCCAGTCTCACCGGCCAGCGGTCGCCGCCGTAAAGGCTGGCCTGATCGCGCCAGAGCGCGAAACCATCCGAGAGCAGTCGCTCCTCGACTTGAACAATCGCCGCCGCGTCAGCCCGCGAGTAGCTGAGAAAGACCGACCTCGATGGTTGCGCCGCCGCCGACATTCGTCCATACAATAACGCATCCGCGGGGCAGTCAACTTCCGGCCCCTTCAATTCCGGAATGTTCAGCACGCACCGTCGGTGAGCTGTGTGAGCGCTTCGCTTAAGCGCTCCGCAAGCTCCCGGTCGGCGCTCCGGATCTCGCTCAGCAGCCCTTCCGTCACCAACCGGAACGCCCGCCGCAGTTCGGCCGTGTCGAGTCGCCGGATCAGCGACTCTTCCAGAGCCCCCGTCACCTCGCCCGGCAACTGATCGATGCCGCGCCCGTGCACCGAAGAAAGGCCGTGGCGAAGGCAGGCCAGCGCCAGCACCAGGTCGCGCATACCGCTGATCATGTATTCGGCCTGCCACGGTTTCCCCCGCGCAATCGAGCTGCGGGCATGCAGCGCATACAGCCATGCCATCCCGATGAAGTCCGCAGCCTGCGCCGCCGGAGCATGCCGCGGCTCATTCGCCCGCCCCGACACCAGCCGGAACGTCGGCGCCAGCGCCCGGAAATCCGGCTCCGGGACAAACGCCAGATCCACCTGCAGCGTCCCCGTCAGCAGGAACACCCGGTAGATCCACGACCCGGACCGCACGTCCAGATGATGCAGCGCGCCGTGCTGCTCATACATGCGCGCGGTCCAGTCGGCGAGGACCTCGGGCAGTGCGGCGGCATCCGCAACCCCGAAAGCCAGATCGATATCCGACCACCGGTCTTCACCGTCGTTCGCGGCGGACCCGGTAATCGCGGCGCCACTGATGCGCGAATCGCCGGCGGCGTTTTCAAGCAGGGCCAGGCGCAGACGGGCGCGCTCTTCCGGCGTAAACATGGGATTCTCCTGATTTCGGGGGATTCCTTCCAACTCAGCGCGGCTGCTGCAAAAAGACGGCTACCGAACCCGCGCCTTCCGAGCTTACGCCGACATCCGGTTTGCGATCAAGATTGAAATCCGCGACACACAGATCGGACGGCGTATACCCCGTTGGAATCGCCACCGGCGGCCTGCCTGATGGCCCCCCTGATGGCCCCCTTGATGGAAAAATCCAAAGCTCTCCGCCGGTGCGTCGCCAGACCGTCGCGAAAATCCCGGAATTCCCGTCGCCGTCGAGGTCGGCGATCCGGAGGGCGCTTACCGCTCCGGGCACTGTCAGCGACGCCAGCGCCCGAAAGCCGCCATCGCCGTTTCCGGCCCAGGTCCGGATTCGGTGTGCCAGCCGGTCGAAAAACGCCAGATCGGTGTTGCCGTCGCCATTCAGATCCCCGGCGCTGACCAGCCCTGAAAACGCCTGTCCCGCGACTGCCGAAGGCGGGGCAAACGTGCCGTCTCCGCGCTGCATCCTGACCGCGGCGGAGTTGCCCTCCCGCGTCAGCAGATCCGGCCGGTGGTCCCCGTTGAAATCGGCCACCAGCGCAACGTCGCACCGGCACGCCAGTACCGGTTCGTCGAAGGTGGCGTCTCCCCGGCCCCGGAACACCAGGAAAACCGACCGGTACGAGCTGACCGCCACATCCGGTTTGCCGTCGTGATCGAAATCGGCGATAAAAACCGCGCGCGGTTCCTCCGCCAGATCCGAGACGTAAGAGGTCTGCCCCGCCCCGCTCCGCGATCCCGGAAAAATCCACAACCGGTTTCCTTCGCCATGACTCTGCGCCCTCGTAACCAGTGCGATATCGGCAATTCCGTTTCCGTCGAAATCGCCGGCCTGAATCTGCTGGGGCCTGGCGTTCAGGCGGATCACCGAAGCCGCCGCCGCAAAAGTGCCATCGCCCCTGCCCGCGAAAAAGGAAAGTTCGTTCGAAGACTGGTTATTCCCGACGCTGCCCGCCACCAGGTCCGGCTTCCCGTCTCCGTTGAAATCGCCGGCCGCGATCGTGACCGGTATGTTCTCTTCGTGGTGAAAGAGCTTGCCCGGCCCGGCGGGGCGAAGCCGAAGCTCCGCTTTCAGGCGAAAGACGGGCTGAGAGGGCGCCGCGATCGACACCAGCGACACGGTCAGCAAGGCAATCAGGGTGATTCTGCCCGACGCGACTTTTCGATGCTCCATAAACCCGCCGCCGCCACCGCGCTGAAGAAAGCCCATTCTACGATTTGGTCGATCCGGCTGCAACCAGTGGCCCGGATTCAGCGGGTTACACTCAGAACGGTTAAACTCAGAACGACGTGCTCAACCGGGGCTATGCCTACACGACAATCGTCAGCAGCAAATACCAGGGACAGAACCTGCTCTCCCACCTGGCCACCCTTTATCCGCACTCAACGCCGCAAGCCTGGCAGCGGAAACTGGACAATGGCGAGGTCACGCTCGATGGCGACGCTGCCACCGGCGGCGAATCGGTCGCTTTAGGTCAAACCCTGGTCTGGAACCGCCCCCCCTGGACCGAACCGGACGCCCCCCGGCACTTCGAAGTTCTGTTTGAGGACGCCCACCTCTTGGCCGTCGACAAACCCGGCGGACTCCCCACCCTGCCCGGCGGCGGTTTCATGGAAAACACGCTCCTGCGCTTGGTGCAAATGCGAACACCGAACGCGAACCCTGTTCACCGGTTGGGCCGGGCCACCTCCGGCATCGTCCTCTTCGCAAAGACACACCAGGCGGCCTCAAATCTGTTCGCGAACTGGAATACACCTAAAATTCAAAAGGTCTACCGGGCGCTGGGTCAAAATATTGCGCGGCATGACTTCTATGAAATCGTCACACCTATCGGCCTCGTGCCGCACCCGCTCATCGGTTCCGTCTGGGCCGCCAGCCCGGTCGGCAAACCGTCGAAATCATTGGCGAAAGTGATCTCACGCGACAACGGCGCCACGACATTTGAGGTGAGTCTGATGTCGGGCCGCCCGCATCAGATCCGAATCCATCTGGCCTCCATCGGCCATCCCCTGGCAGGCGATCCTTTATACGGCTTCACCGGCCAGCCTCTCGAAAACCTCCCCGGCCTCCCCGGCGATGGTGGGTATTTCCTGCACGCCCAGTATCTGAAATTCCGCCACCCTATAACCGGAGAGCGGATCGATCTGGAGGCCGCTTTGCCGCCAGGATTTCCGTCAAACCGATAGGCGAACTCGAAGCAGATCGGTGAAGCGCGCGTCCGCTCGATCTGGCACCGAAAAAATGCCTGCCGACACCACCAGCGTGATACTCTACCGCTTTAGAACATTCCCGCAAAGTGTGGGAAGAGGAAATGGATGCCAAAATCCGGAGGAATCGGCGTCAATTCCGAGGTTTATCGGGATGTCGGAACTCCGATCGGCAAAAAATTTTGACAATCAGTCGGTGGCCTCATTGAAACCATCCGGGTCGCTGTCGAATCGAACGACTGGTAGTATGCCACGCAGCTTTACGCGGAGCCCCCACGAAGCGGGCGCTCGCAAGATTAGCAGCCGATTTCAACATGGAGCATGACGTCGCTCTGAAAACGATGTTTCCGGCGCGGCCGGATTGCATGGCCCGCTTCCCGTCCGCCTGCTCCATGTATTCACGCAGGAGGGATTGAATGCCGGCGCTGGTGCATCTCGTCTATACAAGCATCGCGGCACGGGAGTTTTCCAAAGAAGATCACACCGAGCTCCTGAAGAAATCGCGCGCCGCGAATGAACTTCTCGGAGTCACGGGCATGCTCCTGTTTTCCGAAGGCAATTTCTTCCAGGTCCTTGAAGGTGAACCAGAGGTGGTTGACGCGTTGTACACGAAAATCTCCCGGGACCCAAGACATACCATGTCGGCGACAATCGTCAGAGAGGCGATCCCGAAGAGGTTCTTCGGAGACTGGAGCATGGGCTTTTCCGATGTCACCGAAACTGAGCTTGCGGAGGTAGTCGGCCTCAACGACTTCTTCCATGGCCGTTCGTGCCTTGCCGAACTCGACGCCGGACGGGCGAAAAAGCTGTTGGAGGCCTTCGCGCACGGCCGGTGGCGCGCGAGACTGACTCCGGCGCCCCGCGGTACGGCGGCATGATTCGGGAGAGCGAAGACAGAGCTTTCACGTTCGCGTTTCAGCCGATCGTCGATGTCGCTTCCCGCCGCGTTTTCTCTTACGAGGCGCTGATCCGGGGGACACACAACGAACCTGCCAGTTATCTTCTCGGGGGCTTACCCGCCGAACCCGTTTTACCCTTTCCCGTTCCTGCCGTGAAGGGCCTCAAACCTGTGCCCGCGGAGCTTCCACGTGCAAAGACCCCGACATGGGTCAACTTCTTGCGCGTGACTCACTGGGTGCGGCACCATTTCGGGCAGCTTTGTTAGATCCAAGGGGCGGCGTATCCAGCTTTCGCCGATACCAACGGCAGAACAGAATCGGTGCAGATCCGTCGGCCCGGTGGAAAGCTTCGTCCCTTTCGAGGATTGTGCTGCCTTTTCCCGACCCGCCTTCTCCCGTCTTGTCGTGCAGTTCTCCGGGCGGGGTGCGCGGGGCAACTTCAAAGCGTAAGGACCGTGAGCCCAATTTCCAACCTAGTGACAACATTTTTCAAGAATCTTGAAGGGCTGCAAGCTTAACAAAACAAAAGCCGCACGCCCTTCCATCCTGCCAGCACCTGCTGTTTCCCCAACCCCGATCCCTCAAAATCAAATCACCGATGAAAACGCTACATCCGAACCTCGAAAACCCGGCCAACCGTCCCCACCCCCCGCCGCCCAAACCACCAATTTCACCCGAAACCTGACCCAAAAAAATCGGCGCTTTGCAAAACGAACCTAGATTTCCCAATGTTTTTGAGGGTTTTCACCAACCCCGCCGCTGTTTGAAATCCGAATATCCCGCCCGCCCCCACCCCAGGCGCCCAGGCCCAACCGCCCCAACGCCGCCCCTCCACCCCCCACCAAACCGGAATCGCAATCCCTTATCCGCCCCATCACCTACTACCAATAGTAGTAATCACCCCCGAACCCTACAATCAAAGCTTCCGGAAACAAGGAACCCCCCGAACCCATGAAACCCCACCCACCCCGCCCCCTCCAGCCAGCCCTCCTCCTCCTGACGGCCCTCCTCGCCGCCATCCCGGCTGCGCCCCAGTCCCCCAACACCGGCACCATCATCGTCAACGTCCTCGACCAGTCCGGCGCCGCCATCAAAGACGCCAAAGTCGCCGTCACCAACTCCGCCACTCGCGCCGCCCGCGAAACCGCCTCCGGCCCCGACGGCAGCGCCACCATCCCCGCCCTCTCCCTCACCGGAACCTGGACCCTCGCCGTCTCCAAACCCGGCTTCAGCGACGAAACCCGCACGGAAATCGCCCTCCGCGCCGGCGAAACCGCGACATTAAACATTAAACTCCTCGTCGGCTCCGAAAAATCGGAAGCCACCGTCTACGGCACCGCCGAAGGCGTCCGCGCCGACGCCCAGATCGGCCGCTCCATCGACGCCTCCCAGCTCGATGAAACTCCCATCCTCGGCCGCAAACTCAGCGCCGTGCCCCTCCTCAACTCCGCCTTCCGCCAGGCCAAAGGCACCGGCGACCTCTTCGTCAACCAGATCTACGTCGCCACCGGCGCCGGCTCCCGCCGCACCACCACCACCACCCTCGACGGCGCCAATAATGACGAAGCCTGGGGACGCCAGACCATGATCGCCACCCTCCCCCTCGGAGCCGTGCAGGAAATGACCGTCCTTTCCAACGCCTTTTCCTCCGAATTCGGCTGGACTTCCGGCCCCGCCCTCAATATCGTGACCAAATCCGGCGGAAATACCCTCCACGGCGAAGGCCTTTATATGAACCGCCCGGGCAGTTGGGAAGCCACCAGCTTCTCCACCAAAGGCTTCTGCGCGCCGTCCGTATCCACCTGCGTCACGCCCGCCACCCTCACCTCCATCAGCCCGGTCGACATCCCGGATAAGCTCAACCAGTTTTCCGGTTCCGCCGGCGGCGCAATCAGAAAGGACAAGACCTTCTTCTTCGCCGCCGCCGACTACAGCAAACAGGACCGCACCACCCTCCTCTCCGGAGCCCTGCCAGCCTTCCTGCTGCCCGCCAACGGCGACCTCTCTTATACCGGCCATTACCGTCAGGCGCTCGCCAACCTCCGTCTGGACCAGAACCTCACCGCCAGCCAGACCCTCATGTTCCGCGTCAATATCGACCGCTTTCACGACACCAATCCGCAGGATGCCGTCGGCGGCACCAACGCCCCCAGCGTCGCCCGCGAATACGCCCGCCGCACCGTCACCGGACAGGCCAATCACACCTGGGTCCTCAGCCCGGGCCTGCTGAACGAGGCCCGCTTCGCCTTCCTCGATGGCGACCCTGTCACCCAGTGGACCGCTCCCACGCTCACCACCGCCTACACCCGCTCCGGCTCCGTCCCATTCACCCTCGGCCAGTCGCGCTTCTCCAACCTCTATGGCCGCCAGGCGCAGTTCTCTGACACGCTTTCCTGGTCGCACGGCATCCACTACGTCCGCTTCGGCGGCAGCGTCGTCCACCACACTTCCGGCGGCTTCGGCAGTGAGCCCGGCACCGCCATCCTCGGCACCTTCACGTTCCTCAGCACCACCACCGCGCCATTCGATCAGCTGACTCTGGCCAACGTGCAGAACTACACGCAGCCCATCAACTTCGGCGTCAGCAGCTACAACCTCGCCCAGTGGCTGATCGCCGGCTTCGTGCAGGACAGCATCCACCTGCGCCGCGACCTCACTCTCGACGTCGGCCTTCGCTATGACCGTCAGACCCTCACCGACGCCACGAAGGACTTCGCCCCGCGCATCGGCTTCGGCTGGCATCCCCGCGGCAGTTCGCGCCTCTCCGTTCGCGGCGGCTACGGCATGTACTACACGCAGATCCAGTCCAACCTGATCGCGAGTTATCTCACCGGCGGCCTCGACGGCCTCACCACCTACACCGCCACGCCCGGACAGCTCGGTTTCCCCACCTGCCTCACCGGCGCCTGCCTCCCGCTCACCTTTGACCCGAAGACGCTGCCCGCCTCCGAACTTCCCGCGCGCGACATCACCATCCAGGCCGGCCGCCGCTCCTTCTATGAAGCCCAGTTCGCCCGCTACGGACTGAACTTCGACAAGCTGCCGAATTACCCCGATAAGCTCGTGAATCCCCGCAGCCAGGTGGTCTCCATCGGCTCCGAGCGCGAGTTCTTCAAAGGCCTCTTCGCCGGCGCCGACTACGTCCACCAGCACTGGACCCTGCTCGACCGCACCGTGGACCTCAACGCCCCCACCCCCTTCGACCGCACCGCGCCCGGTCAGGTCCGCACCGTCGCCGCCGCGAATCTCACCCGCCCCATCCTCCCCGTCAACGGCGGCGTCCGTCAGGTCAACGTCCTAACGAATCTCGGCGTCGCCGATTATGACGGCCTCCAGACGCAGCTCAGCTACCGCGGCAACCCGCACCTGTACGCGTCCCTGAGCTATACGCTCTCCAAAGCCACCAACACCACCGAGCCGGATGGCAACGGCATCGGCCCCAACGAAAGCAACCTCTCGGCCCTCGGCGAAACCGAGCGCGGACCCGGCATCCTCGACCAGCGCCATCGCGCCGTCATCACCTTCCTCTACCGGTTCCCGTATCGCATCAACGCCGGCACCGTGACCCAACTCGCCTCCTCCCGCCCCTTCAACGCCACCACCGGCGTGGACAACAACGGCGACGGCCTGAATAACGATCGGCCGGTGATCAACGGCCAGATCGTGAGCAAATCGGCCTTCCGGGGCACGCCAACCTCCGATGTCGGCATCTTCGTCGAAGGCCGTATCAAAACCTCGGAACGCACCGGCATCGTGCTCCGCCTCGAAGGCTTCAACCTCTTCAATCACGGCAACTTCCTCGGCCGCGGCCAGACCACCTACGGCGACACCGGCACGCCGAATCCCACCTTCGGCCAGTTCGCCTCCGTTGGCACGGCGTCCACCGCGATACCCGCCTTCGCCAATATCGACCCGCCCCGGATGTTCCAGTTACAGGTCCGGTTCGAATTCTGATGTTGTTCGAAGTCGCCGGCCTGACCAAAAGTTTCGGCCCCATCACCGCCCTCTCCGATGTCGGCTTTCACGTTCGCGCCGGCGAGGTTCTCGGCCTCATCGGCCCCAACGGCGCGGGCAAATCGACCCTCTTCGATTGCGTCGCCGGCCTGCTCCCGTATGACTCGGGCGAGGTCCGCTGGAAAAACAAAACGCGCGACCTCTTCTACCTCCCCGACGGCATCGCGCCCTGGGCCGCGCAGCCCGTCGACTGGGTGCTTCGCTACGCCATCGGCTTCTTCGCAGGCCGCGCCGATCTCCGAGACGAAGTCGTCCAACAACTCGCCCTCGGCCCGTTCCTCCGTCAGCCAATCGGCACGCTCTCGAAGGGACAACGCAAGCGCGCGCTCCTCGCCGTTGGCCTCTTAACCCCGCCCGCCGCGCTCCTGATCGACGAGCCGTTCGATGGCCTCGACCTCCGCCAGGCGCGCGACGTCGCCACCGCGCTCCGGGCCCACGCCGCCCGCGGCCGCACGCTGTTCCTCTCCATCCACCAGATCCGCGACGCCGCCCGCCTCTGTGACCGCTTCGTCCTCCTGAGCGGAGGCCGCGTCTGTGGAGAGGGCACCGTCGAAGAACTCGCCGCCGCCGCCCACCTGCCACCGGACGATCTCGAAGAGGTGTTCCTTGCCCTCACGTAAACCGCCCTTCGTCTGGCTCCTCGAAAAAGAGTGGCGCGAGCTTCTCGTCTCGAAGTCCTGGTGGGTCCTCCTCATCGCGATGGGCCCGCTCGTCGGCGTCTCGTTCATCGGCGCGGTCCACACGTACGCGGAGGTCAGCGCCGGCCAGGGCGGCGAGACGCTCTCCCCGCTCATCGGCATCTGGGGACCCACTTTCAGCGCCTGCGAACTGGCCGCCGTCTTCCTGCTGCCTTTCGTCGCCATCCGCATGTTGGCCGGCGACCGCCAAAGCGGCGCGATGAAGCTGGAGCTGCAGCAGGGCATGAGCCCGCTCTGGCGCGTAGCGGCGAAGTCGCTGATCCTCCTCGCCGGCTGGCTGCTCGCGATGGCGCCCGCCCTCATCGCGTTGCTGCTTTGGAAGCTCTATGGCGGCACGCTCTGGGCGCCCGAACTTGCCGCGCTGCTTGCCGGTCACATCCTGAACGCGCTGCTGACCATCGCCCTCGGCACCGCGACCGCGTCGCTCACCGAACACCCGTCCACCGCCGCCATCCTCACCCTCGCCGTCACCATCGGCACGTGGATCCTGAACTTCTTCGGCGCCATTCAGGGCGGCTTCTGGGAGCGCGCCGCCAGCTACACACCCGCCGCGATGGTCGCCGAGTTCCAGCATGGCCTCGTGCGTCTCTCCACCGTGCTCGTATCCCTGACGCTGGTCGCCGCCGGCCTCGCTCTCACCGCCGTCTGGATCCGGCTCGGCGTCACCCTCCGCCGCCGCGCCATGGAAGCTGCGGCCCTCACCATCCTCGCCACCGCCGCCGTTTTCGCAAGCGTGACCGCGACACCGAACTGGGACCTCTCGGAGAGCCGCGGCAACTCGTTCCCGCGCGCCGAGGAACGGCAGTTGAGGACGCTCCGGCAGCCGTTACGCATCGAGGTCCACCTCGCCCCCGAAGACCCGCGCCGGGCCGACCTGGAACTCCAGGCGCTCTCGAAGCTCCGCCGCGTGCTGCCCGGCCTGCGCGTCGACTACGTGGCCGCAACATCGAGCGGCCTCTTCGAACAAACGCGCCCCGGCTATGGCGAGATCCGTTACTACCTCGGCGGCCGCAGCACCATGAGCCGTGTCACCACCGCCGAGGGTGTGCTCGAATCGATCTGGTCCGTGGCCGGCATCGAGCCGCCAAAGACGGACGACGACACCGTGTTCCGTGGCCATCCGCTCGCCGTGCAGGCGACCGGCGCGGCCGAATTGTTCTGTGCAGTCTGGCCGGTCTCGATACTGGCCGGCGCACTTTTGGTACGAAGGAGATTTCTATGAAGACGTTGAGTATGTGCGTGCTTTTGACGGGCGCGATCCTGTTCGCCGCCGAGCGCAAAGTGGACCTCAAAAGCGAGCAGGTCGGCAAGCCGCCGGTGAGCTTCGAGCCGATGGTCGGCACCTGGCTGGTGGCGCAGGATGGCCCGGACAAAGTCGTCATGGTGGACGGCCGCCCGTGGGTGGCCAGCAAGGACAATCCGACCCGCCTGCTGCTCCAGACCGCGCGCCGCCTCTACGGCGTCACCAACGAAGAGCTGATGGATAACGCCCGCCAGTTCGCCTATTACCCGGTCGCCGTGCTCAAAGGCGTCGACACGTTCTCAAACGGCCAGATCTCTATGAAGTTTAAGACCATCGCCGGCGACTCCGACCGCTGCTCCGGCATCCTCTTCAACGTCAAACCGAACGGCGACTGGCTCGCCGTCCGCTATAACGACACCGAGAATAACCTCGCGCTCTGGGAGTTCCACAACGGCATCCGGCGCAACGTGAAGTTCAGCGACCGCGCCACGCCCTTCATGCTCGATCGCGCCGCCTGGCACGAACTGAAGCTCACCCTCGACGGCGCCGCGCTGAAGGTCTTCCTCGACGGCAAGGTCGGCCTCGAATACACGCTCGGCTCCGAGCCGGCCGCCGGACGCCGCGGCCCGCCCGATCCGGACCTCTACCCCGCCAACAACCCGGTGCTCCGTCTCCCCATCGCCGGCAAGGTCGGGCTCTGGTCGAAGACGGACAGCACCAGTTACTTCAAAGACTACGTCGTCGACGCGCGCTGACTCAGCGGATCCGCATCCCGTCCAGCGTCGCGCCGCCGGCCGGCAGAGCAGCCGCGCCCGCCTGGTAGCCGTTCGTCTGCAGCACATAGGCGACGACACTCGCGTACACATCGTCGGCCAGCGAGGCTGGTGAGGCGGGCGGCATCGTCTTCGACTTCGTGTAGAACTCGCCTACCGTCTTGCCCGCCCACGTGGTCCGGAAGTACTCGCCCGCCAGCGGCGGCGCGAACGTTCCGTTCGTCATCGTGCTCCCGTGGCAGACCGCGCAGTTCGCGTTGTACGCGGTCTTGCCCGCCGCCGCCTGCGCCGCCGAGAAGACCGGCGGAACTCCGTCACCCGCGGGCGCGACCACCGCTGGCCCGGCGGTCACGGCCGGTGCAGCCGGCTTCGCGGCTTCGGTCACCGGCCGGCCATCGCCTTCGCCCACATAAGTGAACGCGAGGATCGCACCGGGGTCGTGCATCTTCTGTGTCGTCCCGCCGCTCATCGCTTCGGCCAGCCCGCCATTATCGGTCGCGATGTAGATGGTCTTCCCGTCCGGGCTCACGGCCGTATCGCGGTACCGGTTCTCGGACTGGAAGTACCGGCTAAAGTGCCCCGCCGCCTTCTGTCCGTCGGCCGTCAGCGGCAGCACATACAGAGACCCGCGCTTCAGCGTCGTCACCAGCAGCACTTTGTTCCAGCCGGGAATGCTTCCGGCGTAATACTCGATGCTCGACGCGCCCACGGTCGGCCAGCAGATGAAGTCCACACCCTTGCACGCCGGGTCGTGGAAGTTGTAATTGGAGGGCACCGTGAACATGGTGGCGATCGGCTCCACGAAAGGCTTCGTGTACTCGCCCTCGGGCTCGCGCGGCACCGAAGGATGAATCGCGAGGTCGCTGAAACTGAGTTGCGAACACGGCGTCGTCGCCTCCGCCCAGCGCGCGTACTCATACGCCTTCCCGTCTTTCAGCCCCGCCACATGAGGCCAGCCGTAGTTCGAGCCCTTCTTCAGGATGTTGACCTCGTCGTCGGTCTTCGGCCCCTGCTCGGACGAGTAGAGCGTCCCGTCCGGCCCGAAGTCCAGGCCCTGCGGATTCCGGTGCCCATAGGTGTTCACGTGGCTCACCACGCCGTTGAGGGCCGCGTTGTCCGAAGGCACGCTGCCGTCCAGGTTGATGCGCAGCGTCTTCCCCACGTAAGCCACGTAGTTCTTCGCGTCCATCTCCGCCTTCGTGGGCAGCCGCTGCGTTTCGATCGGCAGGCAGAAGTTGCCGAGCTGGTTGTGGCCGCCATCGCCGATGGTGAAGTAGAGCTTCCGGTCCGCGCCGATCTTCAGCCGTCCGCCCACATGATCGTTGCCCGCCGGCAGCCCGGCGATCACTTCCACGGGGCTCCCCAGCGTGCCTGCCGCTTGATCGTACGTGTAGCGGACAATCTTGCCGTAGAAGAAGTGATACGGACTCCTGGCATCGGGGAACCAGGGATTCGCCCCTCTGGCCGGGTCCGCGTAGGTGTAGGCCAGGTACACATAATCGTTGCCCGTGCCCCTGAGCAGTTCCGGATGCAGCGCCATGCCCAGCAGTCCGTCCTGGCCGCCGGGCGCGGAGACCTGAGGAATCGTCAGCGCGACGCTTTTCCGGCCCGTCGCGGGATCGATCCGGCTCACCCGCTTGCCGGTCCGCTCCGTTACCCAGAGCATGTTGTCCGGACCCCACGTGACTTCCCAGGGGCCGTCGAGCCCGCTGGCGAGGACGCTCTTCCGGAACTGTTTCGTCCCGCGAATCACGTCGTTTGGACTGTCCTGCGCGAACACGAGTCCGAAAAAGGCAAGCGGCACTATCGCCGCGAGGGAGAAGCGCTTCATAAGTGGTCTCTCAAGAATATAGCGAGAGCTTTCCTTTTCTGCGACAATCCATACTTACGTGTCGAAACCCCTCGCCATTCTCATCCTCTTTTTCGCCGCCGTTCTGGAAGCGGGCGGCGATGCCGTGGTCCGGCACGCGCTGCGCCAGAGCCCGGGCGGTATGCGCTGGCTGACCTTCGCCGCCGGCGCTCTGATCCTCTTCGCCTATGGCTACACGGTGAACGCGCCCGACTGGGATTTCGGCCGCCTGCTGGGCCTTTACGTCGTCTTCTTCTTCGTGGTCGCGCAACTGATGTCGTGGCTGATCTTCCACCAGCCGCCGAACCTCTCGACCATGATCGGCGGCGCGCTCATCCTCGCCGGCGGACTGGTCATCGGCATCGCCAACGCCTGACGGCTCAGGAGTGGCGAGCCACCCACAACAGCAGGGAGAAAACCGCCACGGGGATCAGCGCGAGCAGGCCATACATCAGCACGCGCTGCGGCCAGTGCGATTTTCGCTTTTTCCAGTCCGTCAGTTCGGGGCGATCCGCCACGCCAACCTGTTCGGGATGCTCCAGGTCTTTGGCGAACTCGTGCGCGCTGGCATACCGGTTGCGCGGGTCGCGCTCCAGCGCGCGATAGATAATTTCCTGCAGCACCGGTGAAATCGACGGGTCGATCTCGCGCGGCGGAATCGGACTGTTCAGCAGGCGGTCGTTCATGATCACGAACGCGTTGTTGCCCGTGAACGGCACTTTGCCGGTGAGCATCTCATAAAGAATCACGCCGACCGCATAGATGTCGCTGCGCCCGTCGCCCCGCTTACCCTTCACCTGTTCGGGCGAAATGTAGTCGGGCGTGCCCATCACATTGGAGAGCTTGGCGAACGTCAGCCGCCGCGAGCCTTCCTGTCCCGCGATGCCGAAATCGATCAGCTTGATGCGGTCTTCGGCGTCCACCATGATGTTCTCGGGCTTCATGTCGCGATGCACCACGCCGTGCGAATGGATGTACGCGAGAGCCTCGCAGATACTGGCCGCGATGCAGGAGGCGCGCTCCGGCGGCAGCTTCCGCTTCTCGCTCAGCACGTTGCGAAGCAGCTTGCCCTCCACCCACTCCATCACCATGTAGATGCGGCTGCGGTGGTCGTCGTGAAAGACCTTCATCACGCCGGGATGGTCGAGCTTTTCGCCGATATCCTGTTCGCGCTTAAAGCGGTCGAACAGCAGCGGGTCGGCTTCCATTTCCGGATGCGGCACTTTGATGGCGACGGTGCGGCCGTTCAACGTGTCGGTGGCGCGAAAGATGGAGGCCATGCCGCTTCTGGCGACCAGGCTTTCAATCTGATAGTGGTCGAGCTGGTCCCCTGGATGAAGGTCTGTCATGAAGAATGTCGAGTCCGCGAGAGGGTTCGGTAAGGTCCGCTCAATGCAGTTTATAAGGCCGTCCGCGATACATTCCCATGCGCTCAACGGCGCGGACGCGCACCAGTTGAACGCTTACATTATCGCCGCCGTCCCGCTCGTTGGCAAGCGCGATCAGCTTTCGCGCCGCTACGGAAAGATCGGGATTCCAGCGGACGATCTCCGCCATTTCCGCGCCTTCCACCGGTCCGTGCAGGCCGTCGGAACAGAGCAGCAGGACATCGTTGGCCTGCACCTGGCGGTCGCCGATCTCCACGTTCACGAAAAGATCGTTGCCCAGCGAACGGCTGAGCAGGTGTTTCGTCTGCGCTTCGGAGGCTTCACGTCGCGAGAGAATTCCCAGCCGGACCTGTTCAGCGACCACCGTGTGATCCCGCGTGAGCTGCGAGGCGAGGCCGTGCCGGATCAGATAACAGCGCGAATCGCCCACATGCGCGACGATGACGCGGTCGAAGCGCAGCGCGCACGCCACGATGGTGGTGGCCATGCGCGAGCCGCCTGGGCTGGCGTTCCTGCCGAGTTCGTAGATTCTGGTATTGGCGGTTTGCACGGTGCGGCTCATCAGCACGGGCAGCGCCTCCCCGCGCGGAGCGGCGCGAAAGCCTTCCGTCAGGGTGTCCACCGCGGTCTTCGAAGCCACTTCGCCGAAATCTTCGCCCCCGACACCGTCGGCGAGCGCGAAAAGCCAGCCGTGCGTGCGGCTCTCGGCGGCGTTGGCAGGCGTCACGTGGCCGATGGAATCCTCATTGTGATCCCGCACGCGGCCCACGTCGGACATCTCGAAGAACTCCAGGTCCGGCATGGACCCGGCAACGGAACCCGAACTGTTCGCTGCGGGGGGCATTGGTTTGGATGAGAGAAACATGAAAATGCGCCGGGTCTGTATGCCAGACCCGGCGCCCTTAGTCCGACTATGGAATCAGCTTACCGCGAGGCCGCGCCCGAGGCGCGTCCGGTAACCAGCGTGGTTCTGCCGCTCTTCTTGCTCGAACTCACGAAGTAGATGCCGCCGTAGATTGCCCAGCAGGCGGCAATGCCCAGCGCCAGCAGCGGTTCCATCTTCGTGCCGTAGCCCATGAACGGTCCGATCAGGTAGAAGGCCATGCACGCCAGGTTGGCGACAAGACCGAACACCGGAATCGCCAGGTGCCGGATGAAGCTGAACTTCGGGTGGTTGTGGAAGCCCACGATGCAGATGACGCAGCTGAGGGCGTAGAGCAGGAAGGTGCCGAAGTTCGACGCGAGCGTCATGGTCAGCAGGCTGTTGGGCAGCGCCGCCATGGTGTCGTGCGTGCTGTAGCCGAAGCTGGAGAACAGGCCCTGCGGCAGAGCTTTGATGGCAGCGTCAGTGGGAGCGCCGGCGTCGCCGAACATCATCATGACCGAGATGCAGCCGACGATGGCGGAGATGGTCGCGAGGGTCCAGATGGCGCGGTGGGGGGTCAGGTTGGCTTCGTGCAGCACGCCGAAGTGATCCGGCACTTCTTCGTCTTTACCCATTGCGTAAGTCACACGCGCTCCGGTGTTCATGCAGGAAAGCGTGGTGCCGATGAGCGCCAGAACCACGGTGCTCGCCTCCACCAGCATGAAGATCCGTCCGCCGCCCGCTCCGAAGAACGAGTTGCCGATCACGATCATCATGTCGCCGATGGGAGCCGAAGAGCCCGACGCGTTCTGCATGGTGTAACCGCTGTTCAGGAAGTAACCGGCCGCGAAGTACTCGATGAGGTAGCAGAAGGCCCCCTGCACCAGCAGCGATGTGATGACGGCGATGGGAACGTCGCGCTTCGGATTCTTCGCTTCGCCGCCCATGGAGGTGACCGATTCGAAGCCGACCAGAATCAGAATCGCGACAGTGGCCTGAATGAAGATCCACGCGAGGTTATGCACGCCCACCACGGAAGCGGCGGTCGGGTGCGAGAGGAACGCGCCCTTGTCGTCTTTTTCCGGATACGCGACGAGGAACGGGACCGGCTTGCCGGCGGCGTCGAGTTTGGCTTTCGGCACGCCCGCCGCATCGCGGACGATGTTGTCGGTGGTCTGGCCGTTGGCCGTCACTTTCTCGGTCTGGAACTCGTAGGTATACGCTTCACCGGAGCCGGAATCGAACTGCCAGCCGGGGGAGCCGGCCGGGTGCGTCGTGCGGTAGCTGTAGGCCAGCACGGCGAAAACCAGCAGGGCGGAAATCTGGATGACGTTGATCGCGATGTTCACGAAGGTGGATCCGGCGACGCCGCGGTGCGCAATCCATGCCACCGCGAAGGAGAAGACCACCGCCACGCACATCATGAACACCGGGCCAGGATTGCCGGCGCTCATGAAGCCCGGCCACAGCGTGCCCGTCAGATAGCCGATGATGACGCCCGTGACACCCACCATCACGCCCGGGTAAATCCAGTAGTAAAGGTGGGAACCCCAGCCGACAATAAACTTCGAAAGCCGCGCGTACTTCCATGCTTTTTCGTGGTTGAGAAACGACTGTTCCGCGAAGTAATAGGAACTGCCCGTGCCGGGGTAAAGCTTCGCCAGTTCGGCGTAACACACGGCTGTGGCCAGACACAGCAGCAATGCCACCACAATCCCCATCCACATCGATGGACCCGTCGTGCCGGTCGCCGACTGAATCTGGAAGGTCAGCCACAGGAACGCGCCGGGCGCGATCAGCGCCATCGCATTCATCGTCAGGGCGGTTACACCCAGAGTTGGTTTCATTTCAGGAGCATTGTCTGCCATGGTATTCCTTATAAAATCCTTTCGTCGGAGGCGGTATATTGAGCTTCGGTTCTCTATATACTTTCAACGTCGGAGCGGAAAGGGAAGCTCGATTTTCTTATCGGCGTGATAGACCTTTTGGATAGAAGTGCCTGACCGATAGATAGCCGGTATGTGATATTTTTGGCTGACCCGCCCCGTTTCCGACAACCGTTCTTCGCAACTATGAAAATCACCGGATTCTTACTCCTCGTCGCCGGCTGGGCGCTTGTTCTGGCCGATCTGGCGCTGCTGCGTCCCGCCGGCCCGCGAGGCCTTTTCCTGCTCGCGGCCATCGCCGTGGAAGTATTGGGACTGGTGCTGGTGGCGCTCTCGCACCGGCCGGCCAGCCCGAATCGCTCCTGAAAATCTCAACGCAAACCGATGCCGCCTTCTTTGATGCAGACCCCTTTCCAGCTCTCTGAAATTCAGCTCGCCCTGTGCCTCGTTTTTGTGCTGCTCGCGCCGCTGGCGGGCGCGGGCGTCGCCCTCATCAACGCGGGTCTGGGACGTTCCCGCAATGCCGCTCATGCCATGGTGGCGGCGCTGTGCGTCATCGCGATTGCCACCTGCGTGTGCTTTCTGTGCGGCCGCGCTTTTCAGGGCTATCCTGGCGGACCGGCCCATGTGATCGCCATCGCGGGCAAGCCGTGGAACTGGCTCGGCAACGATGCCTGGTTCTTCCGGGGGCTGGTGTCTTTCGCGGGTTCGGGCACCGGCATTCCGCTCCGCGACGCGCCGCCCGTGCTCGCCGCGTGTTTCGCCATCGTCTGTTCCGGCCTGGCCGGGCTGATTCCGCTCGGCAGCGGCGCGGACCGCTGGCGGCTTGCCGCGATCTGCTCCTCCACGGCGCTGCTGGCCGGCATCACGTTTCCCCTCTTCGCCCACTGGTGCTGGGGCGGCGGCTGGCTGGCGCAACTCGGTGTGAACTACGGCATGGGCCGGGGTTATCTGGATGCGGGCGGCGCGGGTCCCATCCACGCTGTCGGCGGGCTGACGGCGCTCGCGATCACGTGGATCGTCGGTCCCCGGCGCGGCAAGTATTCGCATGACGGCATGCCGATGGCGATTCCCGGCCACGATGCGGTGGTGGTGCTGTTCGGCTGTCTGCTGGCGTTTGTCGGCTGGGTGGGCCTGAACGCTGCGGGCGCGCTGCTGTTCGTCGGCGTGGAGCCTGGCCGCGTCGCTCTCATCGGTCTGAACACGCTGCTGGGCGCGGCGGCCGCGGCGCTGGTGGTGGCCCTGATCACGCGCGTGCGTTTCGGCAAGCCGGACGCTTCCCTCACGGCCAACGGCTGGATGAGCGGCCTGGTGGCGGGCAGCGCGGGCTGCGCCTTTCTGCCTCCCGCCGCCGCGTTCCTGGTCGGCCTGCTCGCGGGCGTGCTGGTCACGCTTGCCGTGGAACTGCTGGAACTGCGCCTGAGCGTGGACGATCCGGGCGGCGCCATCTCGGCTCACGCGGTGGGCGGGCTCTGGGGTGTCCTCGCGGTGGGGCTCTTCGGACGCCTGGAGGCGGGAACCCCCGGGCAGTTGCTCGCGCAAGGCGTGGGGTTGGCGACGCTCGGCGGCTTCATTCTGCCGCTGACTTACGGACTGAATTACCTGCTGAACCGGGCCACTCCGCTGCGTGTTTCCCAGGAAGGCGAGCACCAGGGAATGGATCTGCACGAACTGGGCGCCGGGGCGTATCCGGAATTCGTGACGCATACCGAAGAGTTCATGCGTTAGTTTGCGGGCCGGCGCTGCTACGAGGCGCTGCTACGATAAGCAGGACAAGTTCCCGCAGCGGCCCCCGTCGGCCTCCGC
The DNA here is from genome assembly GCA_903851195.1 of uncultured Acidobacteriia bacterium. GTDB lineage: Bacteria > Acidobacteriota > Terriglobia > Bryobacterales > Bryobacteraceae > BOG-234. The sequence goes on along the minus strand of CAINNJ010000049.1, from coordinate 128,387 downwards.
CACAGGAGGATGCATTGCAAAGACTAAAGCGAACACTCATCATCGCCGGCATGGCGGCTTCAGGCGTCGCCCTGTTGCAGATTACGGCCCGGACCAGTCACGCGCAGCCGAACGAAGCCGCGCTGGTTGCCAAAGCGAAAACCATCCACGGTCACGTGCTGAAGCTCGATACGCACAACGACATCGAGCCTTCCAATTTCACGCCGGACTGCAACTACAAAATGCGCCTCACCACCCAGGTGAATCTGCCGAAGATGGTGGAAGGCGGCATGGATATCTCGTTCATGATCGCTTACGTGGGCCAGGGTCCGCTGACGCCGGAGGGTTACGACTCGGCTTATAAGCAGGTGGTCGCGAAGTTCGACGCCGTGCATCGCTTCACGGAGAAAATCGCGCCGGATAACATGGGCCTCGCGCTCTCTCCGGCGGACGTGCTGGCGCTGCACAAGAAGAACCTGCGCATTGCCGTCATCGGCGTGGAGAACGGTTATCCCGTCGGCACCGACATCAAACGCGTGAAGGAATTCTATGACCGCGGCGGCCGCTACATGTCGCTCGCCCACAATGGCAACAGCCAGCTGGCCGATTCCAATACCGGCGAAACGCAGGGCTATTCGTATAACAACGGGCTCTCGCCGCTCGGCCGCGAGGTGATTGCCGAGATGAATCGCCTGGGCATGATGGTCGATCTCTCGCATCCCTCGAAAGGCGCCAACATGGAGGCCATGCGGCTTTCGAAAGCGCCCGTGATCGCCTCGCATTCCGGCGTGCGCGCGCTGGCCGACGTGAGCCGAAACATGGACGACGAGCAGTTGCTGGCGTTGAAGAAGAACGGCGGCGTGATCCAGGTGGTGGGCTTTGCGTCCTACGTGAAGACGGATTCGAAGGAGCGCGTCGCGGCGCTCACGAGGCTGCGCGAAGAGTTCGGGCTGCCCACCGGCGCGGCTGCGTTCGCGGGTTTCGGCGGCGCGGGCCGCGGCGGACGCAGTGGTCGTGGACCAGGCGACGGTGAAGCGGCGGCCGGACCGCAACCCTGTCCGGTGGAAAGCGCGGATGGCTCTGCCCCGGCGGCTCGCGGCGGTGGTCGTGGTGGCCGTGGCGGACGCGGCGGGCGCGGCAATGCCGGTCTCGAAACGCTTTCGCCCGAGCGGCGCGCGGACTACGACAAGCGCCTGGCCGAACTCGACGCGAAACTGCCGCCGGCGGGACGCGCCAACGTGAAGGATTTCGTCAATCACATCGACTACGCCGTGAAACTGATCGGCATCGATCACGTGGGAATCTCTTCGGATTTCGACGGCGGCGGCGGCATCGACGGCTGGAACAGCGCGGCCGAGGCGTTCAACGTCACGCTGGAACTGGTGCGGCGCGGCTATACCGAAGAACAGATCGGCAAGATGTGGAGCGGGAATCTGCTGCGCGTCTGGGGCGAAGTGGAAAAGGTCGCGCAGAAACTGCGGAAAGAAAAAGGCTGAGTACCCGGGCGGCATAATAGTCGAATGCCGACTCCCGCTGTTTCACCTGTTGTTTCAAAGTCCGCACTCTGGACGGGGCGCGTGATGAGCGCCCTTCCCGTGCTGATCCTGCTCGCCAGCGCCGCCGCGAAACTCTCCCACGCCAAAGGTGTCGAGGAAGGCTTCGCGCAATTCGGCTGGCCGGCCGGGATGCTCAATGGCCTGGGGATTCTGGAAGCCGCCTGCGTCGTGATTTATCTGATTCCGGCGACATCCGTGCTCGGCGCCATTCTGCTGACCGGCTATCTGGGCGGCGCCACGGCCACGAGTCTGCGCGTCGGCCAGCCGTACTTCCTGCAGCCGCTTTTGGGCGCGCTGGTCTGGGGCGGTCTCTACATGCGCGACCCCCGCATCCAGGCCCTCCTGCCTTTCACGAAACGTTAGAGCAGCGCCTGAAACTCGGCGACGGCGCTCCGGTGCAGCCACGGGTCGATCTCATGCCGCAGCACGGGGCCGTTGTGGCGCGTGGTGCGCCGCAGCAGGCGCGCGATGTACTCCATCGCCAGCGGATGATTTTCTTTCATCGCTTTCTGGAACTCGGTCCCGTCCAGCGTGCCCACCTGCGCCATCACCAGATCCTTCAGTTCCTGACCGAAGTTCATGGAATTCGCGCTGACCTGCCAGGCGCCCGCCTCGATGGTGTCCGGCGTCACCGAAGTGGGGTTGGTGGTGTCGCGCCCTTCCGTCCACTTCCAGGAGGATTCAAAGCCGGCGAGCACGCGCATCACTTCCAGCATCGCGGCCCGGCGGTGCGGCAGGCCCTGCCAGGGGCCGAGCGTGCCCACCACGCTGGAATACACGTCGTCATTGGGGTTGGGCGCGAAGATTTCGTCCGGGGCCTGGCGACCCCACGCCACCAGTTCATCCAGAAAGCTGTCGGGAGGAACGCCGCGGTTGGCGACTTTTTGCTTCGTGGCCGTGTAACTCATGCCGTGTAACTCATACGCAGGGAAGTTAGCACAGGCTGGAAACGCGCGCCTCCCCCGCGCGGGTTAGACGGCTCGTTTCCGAAGCAGACCGCTCAGCAGAAAAAAGCCGCCGGCCGCCAGAAGGAACGCGCCGGGCTCGGGGGTCGCTGCCGGCGGGGATACCGCGGTGGTCGAATCGAATTCCAGCAAATTGATACCGCCCGTCCCCGTAAACCGGATCTCGCCCAGCAGGTCCACGTCGGAGTAGGAGAGATTGAGCGATCCCGAGGTCGGCAGGGACACGCTGTAGCGGTCCTCCGTGGTCCCGTGGAAGAAGTCGACGGTGCCGGACGCCCCGGCGCCGAACCGGACGTCCACCGAATAGACGTTAACCGGCGTGGTTCCATCCGCGGAGGACACGAAGCGGATGTTCAGGGAGCCGAAACTGTACGCGGTGGAATCGATATCGGGGCGCGCCTGCGCCAGCAGATTGCCGGCGCCGCCGTTCGCGATGGTGGCCACGCCGATGCCTTGCGGAGCCGTGCAGCAGAGAGAATCCACCACGAAGCCGACGCCGCCCGACAGAAAGGCAAACTCATTGGTGAAGCGGGTCTGAACGCCTCCCGACGCACTGGATGTCAGGTTGAGGGCGACGTCATCGCCGGTGCCGAGGATGTTGTCGGCCCCGGGAAAGGCGGTGAAATCGACGATGACGGTTCCCCCGAAAACCGACGGAACTGCCAGGAGGGCGAGAGTGATGGCCGAGCGGACGGCGAAATATTGCGTTTTCATTCCTGTACTGACAAACGATTTCCGGGCGGGAAATCGATCATCCTTTTCGAAATGGCCTACACTGGGCGGATGGGTTCTCCCGCGCCTGACAATCGCGAACAAGAGATTGCTCGCCACTACTCGCATGGCTCTCTGGTGAAGACGATTTTCGATGCCATGAAGGCCGCCGGCATCGACCCGGAGCGGGCTTCGGCGGACGATTTCTCCGCCTTCGATGAATTCCATTCGGGCGGCCGCGCGGCCACCGCGGATCTTGCCGCCGAAATGGATGTGGCGCCCGGAATGCGCCTGCTGGATGTCGGTTCCGGAATCGGCGGGCCCGCGCGCTATTTCGCCGCACATCGCGGATGTCTGGTGACGGGCATCGACCTTTCCGGCGAATTCTGCGATGCGGCGAAGGCGATCTCCTCGCGCACCGGTCTTGGCGATCGCACCGAATTCCGGCAGGCAAGCGCGCAGGCTTTGCCGTTTGACGACGCGATGTTCGATGCCGCTTATTTACTGCATGTCGGGATGAATATTCCGGCCAAGGCGGAGGTGTTTCGCGAGGTGGCGAGGGTGCTCCGGCTGGGCGCCGTCTTCGGGATCTTCGACGTGATGCGGGAAGACGGAGGCGAACTGATATTTCCGCTGCCCTGGGCGTCGTCGTCGGAAATGAGTTTTGTGGAATGCGCGAAAGATTACGGAGAATATCTGCGGGCGGCGGGGTTTGAAATCGAACAAGAGCGCAGCCGTCGCGAGTTCGCGCTCACGGCTTTTTCAAAGCTGCGCGCGGCGGTTGAGGCAGCCGGGGCGGCCGGCGCTCCTCCGCCGCCCGGACCGCAGATTCTGATGGGCCCTTCGGCGCCGGTGAAGGTGGGGAATCTGGTCCGGATGATGCAGGGCGGGGTGCTTGCGCCGGTGGAGATTGTCAGCCGGAAGAGGTGAGGCCGGATCGGTCAACGGGAACCAACCGTGATGCGGTCCATTACGCAGTCGAGTTGTTTGGCGTTCTTGAGACTCTGATCGGAGTAATGCGCGGCGGCTCCGAAGATGCTCCGCAATCGTCAGTATTTTCCGTTTGCTGAACGTCCGGCCGCGTCGATCACCCGCTTTCCAGCATGGACTCGGAATATTCCGCCGATGTCCGGACGTCCGAATCATTTCGTGCGCCCCAGGAATACGCAGGCCCGCTGCCGCTGATGATTCCGTGCGTGCCGGATTTTGTCTGAGAAGGTGCCACGTTGCCGTGAAATCGACGTCATTCAAGGGTTGCATGGCGAGCAGACTGCTGTGCTCGTTCTCAACCTTCAGCAAGCGTGTTCGAACAGGAAGCGTGTTCAAATTTCTCCGGATAGAACTGAAGCCCCTGGTTAGCTGGAAGCACCTGAACAGCGCTCACCGCTCTGGTATATGCACCAATAAACCACTCGCTTTTGAATTGGTGGGGTTCAGCTGCGGGCGTACCTTTACTGATCGGGTGAACTGTCGCCTCGTAGTAGCCATCCTCAATGGCTGGGCTGACATGTATAACATATGCATGCCGTGTGTCGGTGTCGCCGTATGGGCCAGGCCGGGGATCTCTGAATGAAATGGTGATTCGTTCTGTCATAACATCAGAATCCCAGACAATTCCGATTCGTCAATGTTTGCGTGGACCACCTGATTCTATTGGCCGACTGCCGCATCGCCGAACCGCTGGTTTTTAAGGCGTCGTAGCGGGCCATCCGCGATCCCACAACATGCGTGATTCTAACCAGACCTAATCACCAGCCGCTTCCGCTCCCCACCAGTGGGCCCGCCCGGCCCGCCTTGGCGAGTGCTGGTGACGACCCCGGTTACAGTCATCTGCACAGCGATATCTTCTCGAAGCCACGTTGGTATAGATATGTTGCGAGTTTCGGTCACACGATTTCCGGGACTATTTTAAATGCGTCTAAAATATTGAAAGAAGGGAGGTTGACCTCTTTTTGCGCCAGAGTTCGCATGTATTCCCGAATCACCCTCGTGCACAATCGGTGCAGATATATGAGCAACTGCACCCGAACCTCCGCCGCGCCTATTCAACGCCCTGCCGTCCCGGCGCGCGCGTCGCGCGCCGGCTTCGCCCAACCACCCTGAATCGCGCCCTAACCCACCCCGAAAAATTTGCAATTCTGCCAAACGAACCTAGATTTCCCAATGTTTTTAGGGGTTTTCACCGGCCCCGCCGCTCTTTGACAACTGAATCTCACTCCTGGTTGAACAGTTCCGCCCGGTTCACCCGCTCCCCTTTCAGCATCACCATAGATATCGATTCCGTGGCCCTGATATCCTGCAGCGCATTTCCGTCCACCACCAGCAGCGTGGCGTCCTTCCCCTTCTCCAGCGACCCGAACCGGCTACCCGCCCGGAGTGATCTCGCCGCATTCAGGGTGGCGGCCTGCAGCGCCACCGGAATCGGAATTCCCGCCTCCACCCAGAGCTGCATCTCGTGCTGCACCGTCGGGCCGTGGAACACCAGCATGTTCCCCGCATCGCTGCCCGTCACCAGCGTCACCCCGGCCCGCCATGCCCGCAGCAGGTTGTCCCTCGCTACCGGCATATCCATCGGAAACTCTCCGATCGATTTCCGCCGCTCCAGCGCTTCCGGCGACGACATACTCTTCCGCGTCGCCGCCAGCATCTTCGCCGGCACCACCTGCTGCACCAGCGACCGGCTCAACAAATCCGGCATACCCGCCGCGAACTGCCGGAACGCCTCCGCCACGCTGAGCGTCGGATCGTATGTCACCCCGTTCATCGCCATCGCTTTAAAAACTTCGTCCGGAATCCGCTCCCGGAAAGACCCGTGTTCAATCCCGTTCGCGCCGGCATGCAGGGCATCTTTAATATCGCGCACGTCGCCCGTGTGCACCACCATAGGCAGCCCGTCCGCCTTCGCCGCGGCGCCCACCGCATCCAGAATCTGCGTGTCCAGCCGGTTGAACACGAAGCTGCCCGCGCCCGATTCCATCACTGCCTTGATCCCGTCCACGCCCGCCTTCTTCAGCGCGTCCACGTTCTGCCGGGCTTCTTCGGCAGTCTTCGGCATCCGCAGAAACTGTGCGTCGAACTGCTGCCGGAAGTTCTCCGGCATGTTCTTCGCGAACTCGGTGCCATGCCCGCCTGGCGCCGTGAACAACGGGCCCACCAGCAGGAACTCGGCACCCAGTTTCTCGCCGCTGTTGACGATCTCCCGCACTTTCAGCGACCCGTCCAGCGCATCGCCCACGCTCCGCACCGCCGTCACGCCGCTATACAGATACGCCGCCAGCGCCCGCTCGGAAGCCTTCACCGCATCGTAGTCTTTCCAGTCGTCAAGAGTGCCGCCCGGCGAGCCCAGATGTACATGGGTGTCGATCAGGCCCGGCAGAATCGTCTTCCCCGCCGCCTCGATCACGCCAGCGTTCACGCTCTTCGGATCCGGGATGTTGCCGTCGTAAACCTCTTCGATCTTGCCGTTCTTCACCAGCACCGCGCCGTTCTCGATCACGCGGCCGTCGCCGACGAAAATACGCGCGTTGCGGATCAGCATGGTGCGGCTGCGGTCCAGTTGCCGGTCGAGCACCTTGGTCTTCCGGACGTTGTCCTTCGCGTACGCCTGCCACGTGCCCAGCACCGCGAACGGCACCAGCACCGCCAGCAGCCACAGCTTTGCCGCCGGCCGGATCTTCTCTTCTTTCTCCCAGCGGAAGAGCTTCACGCAGAGCAGCAGCCCCACGCACGTGGTGAGAATCAGCGCTCCCGCCGCCTGCCAGTTCGCCGCCAGCGATTCCTGGCGCAGCAGAATCCCCTGCAGCCCCGTCACCAGCCACGTGGACGGAATGAACTGGGTCAGCGTCAGCAGCCACGCCGGAAACATCGACGGCGGGAACGTGGTGCCGCTCAGGAACAGCATCGTCATATAGACGATCTGAATCAGAACGTTGCTCTCCTGCATGGAGTTCACCACCGACGCAATAATCAGCCCGATCGACCTGACTGCCACCACGCCCAGCGTGATGAAGAGCATCACGGTCACTACGTTCGGCGGCATCGTCATCCCGTAGCGAACCTTCGCCAGAATCAGCATCAGCACCACGTACGGCAGATAAACCACCAGCCCCGTCACCGTGGAGGCCACCAGCAGCGGCAGCGGAGAAATCGGCGCCACCTTATAACGGCGCAGGATGTTCGTTTCGCGTTCCTGCACGGCGCGCATGCCCCCGCCGAAGAGCCCGTTGCCGAGGATGCCGATCACCGTCACCATCGTGAACACCTGCGTGATCGCGCCGCCCTGTTCGGCATGGCTCGTCTGCGCGAATACAAAAAAGAAGATCATCGGCATCAGGTAATTGAAAAAAATCACCATCTTTTGCCGGTAAGCCAGCCGGATTTCGTTCCGGATCAGTGCCAGATAAGTTTTCATCAGTCGCGCAGCCTCTTGCCCGTCAGTTCGATAAACACGTCTTCCAGCGTGGGACGCTTCAGGTGGACGTCTTCGAGTCCTAGTCCCTGCGCGTCCACCCACTTCACCATCTCCACCAGCGTCGGGGCCGGCCGCGCGGAGGTTACCGTCAGCCGCCGCCGGTCTTCACTCAGTTTGGTGCCGGTCGCCCCCGGCCACTCCGGCATCGCCAGCCCGTCCAGCGATCGCTCGCAGACAATCTCAATCGCCGATTTGCCCACGCTGCGCTCCACCAGTTCCCGCGGCGTCCCGATCGCGATCACCTTCCCGGAATCCACAATCGCCACCCGGTCGCACAGCCGCTCGGCCTCTTCGATGTAATGCGTCGTCATCAGAATGGTGCATTTCTGGCCGCGCATCTGCTCGATCAGCGAGTGGATCTCGAGGCGGACCTGCGGATCGAGGCCGGTCGTCGGCTCGTCCAGAAACAGCAGGGAGGGATCGTTGATCATCCCCAGCGCAATCGCCAGACGCTGCTTCTGCCCGCCCGAAAGCGTCGAGTAGAAAGCGTCCCGTTTGTCGCTTAACTGCAGCCGCTTCAGCAGTTCGTCGGGATCCTGCATGCGGCTGTAAAGCGCGCCGAACAACTGCAGGGCCTCGATCACCTTGATCTTGTCGGGCAGGTTGGTGGCCTGCAAACAGACGCCGATCCGGTCCTTCAGCTGTTTCTTCTGTTTGTCGGGATCGAGGTCGAGCACCCGGACGTCCCCGGCGGTGCGCTGCCGGATGCCCTCCAGAATCTCGACGGTCGTTGTTTTCCCGGCGCCGTTCGGCCCCAGCAGTCCGAAGACCTCGCCCGTGTGGACCTCGAAATCGATGCCTTTGACGGCCTCGAAATCACCATAGCTCTTGCGAAGTCCCTTGACGGAGATCGCGTTGTGTTGGCTCATACGCTTCCGTTTCAGAGTAACGAGTGCGGCGCGTGGTTGGTTCGATAAACCGACCAACCGTCGATTTCGCCTGCCGAACGGCAAATTTGAGGGCTTATAATTGGTTCATCCTCTCTATGCGGCCCCTGTTTGCGATTGTCCTCGCTCCGCTCTGTTTCGCCGCTACGCCCACTGACCAGACGGTACAGCCGTTCCTCTCGAAGAATTGTTACAGCTGTCACAACTCCAAACTGAAGACCGCCGATCTGGATCTGGAAGCCGAAAAGACCGGAGAAGTCTGGTCGCGTGTTCTCGAAAAGATCCGCAACGGCGAAATGCCGCCGAAAGGTCTGCCGCGCCCCGACGCCACGCAGGCCGCGGCCGTGACGAAGTGGATCGAAGGCGAGTTACAGCGGCAGGAAAAAGCGATGAAGCCGGACGCCGGTCACATCACCGCGCGCCGCCTGAATCGGGCCGAGTACAACAACACCGTCCGCGACCTGCTGGGGGTGGACCTCCGCCCGGCCGACGACTTCCCGCAGGACGATTCCGGTTTCGGTTTCGACAACATCGGCACGGTGCTGTCGCTCTCTCCCGTGCTGATGGAAAAGTACATGGTCACTGCCGAAAAAATGGTCCATACGGCCCTCTTCGGACGGGACAACATGAAGCCCCTCGTTGAGCGCTACCAGCCGCCCTATCGCGAGTACGAACTGACGCAGAAGCCGGAGTTCGGTTACGATACCACGGGCCTCAGCATGCCGCAGTCCCTGCACTGGATGCACCGCTTCCCGGTGGATGGCGAGTATCTGATCCGCCTGGTGCCGGAGGGACGGCGCCCAACCGGTTCCGATCCCATTGAGATGGGTGTCTGGCTGGACGGCAAACTCGTGAAAACGCTGGTGGTCGACGACGCGCCGCAGGAAGGCAATACGCTCGATCTCTTCGGCATGGCGAAGGAATTCCGCATGCGCGTCCCGGCTGGCGAGCACTGGCTGGCGGGCACGGTCCTTCATATTTATGAAGGGCTGCCGAAGAGCTACGAAGGGCCGAAGCCGTCGAATCTGCCGGAACCGCCCGCGCCGGATATTTCGCGGTTCCTCAAAATCCCCGCCAATGCCACGGCGGAGGAAGCGGCCAAACTTCGGAAAGAAGCGCAGTTGAAAATCGCGCTAATCCGCGCGCCCGCTAACCGCGCCTACATCCACTATGTGGAAGTCATCGGGCCGTATAACCAGACGAAAGGCGCTTCGCCGGAGAGTCTGGCGAAGATCTACACGTGCGGGCACCTCGATGGGAAACACGTCGCGGGCTGTGACCGGAAGATCGTCGCCGCCATGGCCCGCCGGGCTTTCCGCCGCCCGGTGACGCAGCAGGAAATCGCGCCGTACCTGAAGCTGATCGCCCTGACCCAGAAGCAGGGCGGCACGTTCGCGGACGGCATCGCCACCGCGATCGAAGGCCTGATGGTCTCGCCGGATTTCCTCTTCCGCGTGGAGAAAAATCCGCCCGTGAGCGCCGATTCCGTGCCGGTAACGCCGACCGAACTGGCGTCGCGGCTGTCCTACTTCCTCTGGTCGAGCATGCCGGATGAGGAACTGCTTCGCGCGTCCGAAGCCGGGACGCTGCGGAAGCCCGAAGGCCTCGAAGCGCAGGTCCGCCGGATGCTGAAAGATCCGAAGGCGAACGCGCTGGTGGAGAACTTCGCGGGCCAGTGGCTGGAGTTGCGCCGCCTGGAGTCGGCCGTCCCGGACCGCGACAAGTTCCCGCAGTTCGAAGAGTATCTGCGGATCTCGATGCGCAAAGAGTCCGAACTCTTCTTCGGCAACATCATGCGGCAGGACCGCAGCGTGCTGGAGATGCTGGACGCGAAGTACACGTTCCTGAACCAGCGCCTTGCCGAGTTCTATGGCATCAAAACCGTGAAAGGCCCCGAGTTCCGTCAGGTGGATCTGACCGGCACGCACCGGGGCGGCATCCTGACGCAGGCGAGCGTGCTGACGGCATCTTCTTATGCGACGCGGACGTCGCCGGTGCTTCGCGGCAAGTGGGTGCTGGAGAATCTGCTGAACGCGCCGCCTCCGCCGCCTCCGCCGAATGTGCCGCCGCTCGAAGAGGCAAAGGCGGGCACGTCGGCCTCGCTCCGGCAGGTGATGGAAGCGCATCGGGCCAACGCGCTCTGTGCGTCGTGTCACTCCAAAATGGATCCGCTGGGCTTTGGCCTCGAAAACTACAACGCGATCGGCGAGTGGCGCGACCAGGACGGCAAGTTCCCCATCGATTCGTCGGGCTTGCTGCCCGATGGCCGCACGTTTAAAGGCCCGGAGGAGCTGAAGGCGATCCTGCTTTCGAACAAAGCGGCGTTCGCGGACTGCATCGCCGAAAAGATGCTGACTTACGCGCTGGGCCGCGGCCTCGAAGGTTACGATCGCGCGGCCGTCAAAGAGATTGTGAACGGGCTGGCGGCGAACGACTACAAATTCTCTACACTGGTAATGGGTATTGTCCGCAGTATGCCGTTTCAGATGAAGCGAGGCGAGAAGAACAAGACATGATCGTCACCAAAAAGCACTTGTCCCGCAGAACGGTGTTGCGCGGTTTGGGCGCGGCGCTGGCGCTGCCGATGCTGGATGCGATGGAGCCGGCGCTGACCGCTCCGGCGGCAAAAGCGCCGCTTCGCCTGGCATTCAACTATGTCCCGAACGGCGTGAACTATAAGGAATGGCGGCCGGTCGGGGAAGGCAGCGGGTATGAGCTGAGCCGGATCCTGAAGCCGCTGGCGAAGTACCGCGAGGACATGCTGGTGCTGAGCGGCCTCGATATCCACAACGGCAACGCGCTGGGCGATGGCGGCGGCGATCATGCCCGCGCGGGAGCTTCCTATCTGACCGGCGTGCACTGCAAGAAGACCATCGGCGCGGATATCCACGGCGGCGTTTCGGCGGATCAGATCGCGGCGGCGTCGGTGGGCAGCAAGACGCGCTTCGCCTCGCTGGAACTGGGCTGCGAGGATTCCCGCACCGTCGGCAACTGCGACAGCGGCTTCAGCTGCGCGTATACGAACAGCATTTCCTGGCGCACGCCGACGCTTCCCATGCCTCCGGAAACCAATCCGCGCGTGGTGTTCGAGCGGATGTTCGGCGCGGACGATCTGAACGTCGATGCGGCCTCCCGTGCGCGCCGTACCCTGCTGCGCAAGAGCATCCTCGACGTGGCGGGCGAGCGCACCAGCAAGCTGATGGGCGATCTGGGACCGGGCGATCGCCACAAGCTGGACGAATACCTGACGGGAGTCCGCGAAGTGGAAAAGCGGATCCAGCTGGCCGAGACCGGCGCGCCGAAGTTCAAGCCGTCCATCGAAGCGCCCGCCGGCGTGCCGGTGGAGTTCGGCGATTACGTGAAGCTGATGTACGACCTGCAGATTCTGGCGTTTCAGGCCGATCTGACGCGCGTCTCGACGTTCATGTTCGGCCGCGAGGGCAGCGTGCGGACCTATGGCGAGATCGGTGTCCCCGATCCGCACCACCCGATCACGCATCACCGGAACCTGCCGGATCTGCTCGAGAAGGTCGCGAAGATCAATACGTTCCATGTGGAGCTGTTCGCGTATTATCTGGACAAGCTGAAAGCCACGCAGGACGGCGACGGCACTCTGTTCGACCACTCGATGGTGGTGTACGGCAGCGCGCTGTGCGACCCGAACCGCCACCAGCATGAGAACGTGCCGACGGTGATCGCGGGCCGCGGCAACGGCGCGTTTAAGCTGGGGCGGCATGTGGTGTATCCGGACGGAACGCCGCTGACGAACCTGTATATGTCGCTGCTGGACCGCATGGATGTGCGTCCGGAAACTATCGGCGACAGCACCGGGAAACTCGAGCATCTGACCGACCTGTAAAGCTATGCCGACAGAAGTCAGGAGTCCGATCACCGGCGACGTGATCGGCTCCGTCAGCCTCGCCAGTCGGGAGGCAGCGGCTGAGTCGATCGGGCGGGCGCACGAAGCGTTCCTGGACTGGCGGCAGGTGCCCGCTCCGCGGCGCGGCGAGTTGGTCCGGCTGCTGGGCGAAGAACTCCGGGCTCATAAGGCATCGCTCGCGAAACTGGTCACGCTGGAAGCCGGCAAGATCGTTTCCGAAGGCCTGGGCGAAGTGCAGGAGATGATCGACATCTGCACCTTCGCGGCGGGCCTGTCGCGGCAATTGTGCGGACTGACCATCGCTTCCGAACGGCCGCATCACCGGATGATGGAGACTTGGCATCCGCTGGGCGTGGTCGGGGTGATCTCGGCGTTTAACTTCCCGGTCGCGGTCTGGTCGTGGAACGCCGCGCTGGCTCTGGTGTGCGGCAACGCGGTGGTCTGGAAGCCGTCGCCGAAAACGCCGTCGACGGCGCTCGCCACGCAGGCGTTGTTCGAACGCGCGGCGGAGCGCTTCGGCGGCGTTCCGGCGGGTTTATCCACTGTGCTTGTGGGAGGCGCGGACCTCGCGGAATTACTGGCCGACGATCCGCGGGTCGCGCTGCTTTCGGCCACCGGTTCGACGGCGATGGGCAAGGCGCTGGCTCCCCGAGTGGCCGCGCGTCTGGGCCGCAGCCTTCTCGAACTGGGCGGCAACAACGCCGCGATCGTGTGCCCCTCGGCCGACATAGAGTTGACCGTTCGCGCGGTGGCCTTCGGCGCCATCGGGACGGCCGGGCAGCGCTGCACCACCCTGCGGCGGCTGATTGTCCATGAGAGCATCCACGATTCCTTCGTGGCGCGTTTGAAGAAAGTGTACGGGGCCGTCGCGGTGGGCGATCCGCGGGAGGAGAGCACGCTGGTAGGGCCGCTGATCGATGGCCAGGCGTTCGCGGCGATGCAGGACGCGCTGGCAGCCGCGCGCGGGTCCGAGGGTGTGGTCACGGGTGGTGAGCGAGTCATGGTCTCGGGTTGTGAAAACGGGTATTACGCGAGGCCCGCATTGGTCGAGATGCCGGGTCAGACTGACATCGTGCGACGCGAGACCTTCGCCCCGATTTTGTACGTGATGAAGTATGCGGATTTCGAGGAGGCCATCGCGCTGCACAACGATGTACCGCAGGGTTTGTCGTCGTCCGTGTTCACGCGCGACATGCAGGAGGCCGAGCGGTTTCTCTCCGCGGCGGGCTCCGATTGCGGCATCGCCAACGTGAATCTGGGGACGTCCGGCGCGGAGATCGGCGGGGCTTTCGGGGGCGAGAAGGAGACCGGCGGGGGTCGGGAGTCGGGGTCGGATGCATGGAGGAATTACATGCGCCGGGCGACGAACACGATCAACTTCGGGAACGATCTGCCTTTGGCGCAGGGGGTCCGTTTCGACATCGAGTAGAGAGTTTCGTGTCAGTACCCAACATTGTTACGCCCTTGCCTGGGCCCGAAGCACGCCGCATTCTTGCTGAAGATGCGCGCTATATATCGCCCAGTTACACACGCAGTTATCCGCTGGTGGTAAAGCGTGGCCGCGGGGCGGCGGTGGAAGACGTGGACGGGAATACGTTTCTCGATTTCTCTTCGGGCATTGCGGTGACCTCCACGGGGCACTGTCATCCGCATGTGGTGGCCGCCATTCAGCGGCAGGCGGCAGAGTTGATCCATATGTCGGGCACCGACTTTTACTACGAGCAGATGACGCTCGTGGCGAAGCGCCTGTCGGCCGTTGCGCCGATGCCGGGGCCGCACAAGTTTTACTACGGCAATTCCGGCGCGGAAGCAGTCGAGTGCGCCCTGAAACTGGCGCGGTATCACACGCGGCGGCAGCACATCGTCGCGTTCCTGGGCGCGTTCCACGGACGGACCATGGGCGCGCTCTCGCTCACCGCTTCGCGTCCGCAGCAGCGGCGCCGCTTCTCGCCGCTGCTGCCGGGCGTGACGCACGTGCCGTATCCGAATCTGTATCGTGGCTGCCTGGGCGGTCCGGAAGAGCAGGAGGCTTTCGCGCTGGGCTGCGCGCGGTTTATCGAAGAGCGGTTGTTCACGTCCACGCTGGCGCCGGAAGAGGTAGCGGCGATTGTGGTGGAGCCGATTCAGGGCGAAGGCGGCTATGCGGTGGCGCCCACCGGCTTTCTCCAGGAGATCCGGCGGATTTGCGACCGGCACGGGATTCTGCTGGTGGTGGACGAGGTGCAGTCGGGCGCGGGACGGACCGGGAAGTGGTGGGCCATCGAGCATACGGGCGTGGAGCCGGATATCGTGACCATCGCCAAGGGCATCGCGTCCGGAATGCCCCTCGGTATCTGCATGAGCCGGGCGGAGATCATGGACTGGCAGCCAGGCTCGCACGCTTCGACATTCGGGGGCAATCCGGTCTGTCTGGCGGCGGCTCTGGCGACGATCGACGTGCTGGAAGGCGGCGCGATTCAGAACGCGGCGGAAACCGGAGAGTACATGGTGCGTCGTATGAAGGCGTGGCCGGAAAAGTACCCGCGTGTGGGCGATGTGCGCGGGCGCGGGCTGATGATCGGCGTGGAAATCGTGAAGGACCAGCGCCTGCGAACGCCGGACGGGGCGACGCGGGACGCCGTGATTCAGAAGATGTTCGAACGCGGCGTGCTTTGCCTGGGGGCCGGGGAGAGCACCATCCGCCTGACTCCGCCGCTGATTGTTTCGATGGAGGAGGCGGATACCGCAATGGACACACTGGAAGAGTGTGTTCGCGAATAAAGGTCGTCCCGATATGCTACCGTCCAGGTGAAAGAGCGTGTGCTATGTCACAGGAGAGCGGCGGCGGACTGAAGAAGAAGCTTGAAAAGGACGCGTCCGTGATTTATGCCCTGGACAAGGATCTTCGAATTACCTATTGCAACGAAGCGTGGGACCGGTTCGCCATCGAGAACGGCGGGCGCGGCCTGGAACGCGAGCGGCAGTCGGGAAGGTCCGTCATGGAGGTGGTTCCCCGACCGTTGCAGCCCTTTTTCGAGAAAGGCTACCGGCGGGCGTTGCAGAAGCGGGAAAACTGGGAACACACCTACGAGTGTTCGAGTTCAACCATCTACCGGACCTACCGGATGGCGGCCTATCCGGATCCGGAGAGTTCCGGGCTGGTGGTGGTGAATTCTTTGATCACGGAAAGGCCGCTGACCTCGGAGCACGGGAGCGCGAAAGCTGCCTCGGATTCCGTGTATGTGGATTCTTATGGTCTGATCACGGTCTGCTGCCACTGCAGGCGGACGCACCGCGCGGGCAGCATCGGCGCCTGGGACTGGGTTCCGGCATACGTGGAGAATCCGCCGCCGATGGTCAGCCACGGTATCTGCGAGGTGTGCATGAATCTTTATTACTCGGTCATTTACTGAGGAGTTTGTTCCGGATTTCGGTATGACGCGAATCTTCCGGGGGCCCGGGGCGTTTCAGTTCGGCGATTTGAGACTGCCCGCGGGGAGCGGGCCGCATCCGCTCGCCATTGTGATTCATGGCGGTTTCTGGCGCGCGGCTTACGATCTGGAACATATCGGGCCTTTGTGCGAGGCGCTGGCGGCTGGCGGAATCGCCACGTGGAATCTGGAGTACCGGCGCGTGGGCAATGGCGGCGGCTGGCCGGTTACGTTCGAGGACGTGGCGGAGGGCGCGGTGTTCGTAGAGGAGTTGGCGGCGCGCTATCCGCTGGATGTCTCGGGCGTGATTGCGATCGGGCACTCGGCGGGCGGGCATCTGGCGCTGCTGCTGGGGGCGCGGCGGCTGGTGAAGGGCGTGGTTTCGCTGGCGGGCGTCGCGGATTTGCGGCTGGCGGCGGAACTGCGGCTGAGTAACGACGCGGTGAAGTCGTTTCTGGGCGAGGGCAGTTATGAAGAGGCATCGCCTATCGAGATGCTTCCTCTGGGGGTTCCACAGCGCTTGATTCACGGCCTGGCGGACGACGTGACGCCGCATGAGATCAGCGCGCGGTATGCGCGGGCCGCGGCGCGGGCGGGCGACGATGTGGAACTGCTCTCGCCGCCGGATACCGGGCACATGGAACTGATCGATCCACTCGCGGCGGTGTGGCCCGCGATTTACCGGCAGATCGAGCAGATCTCGGCGATGGTGCGGTCGAGTTCTTCGTCGGTGGAGTAGAAGTGCGGGGCGATGCGGATGCCGGCCTGGGGGCGGTAATCGACCAGGATCTCGCGCCGGGCGAGTTCCTTTGTGACGTGCGCTCCGTTGGGAACGTCGAGAATCACCACGCCGCCGCGCCGTTCGGGCTCGCGGCAGGTGCGCACGGGGAGGCCGGCTTCGTCGGCTAAATCCATCAGGCGCCGGGTCTGGCGCAGGGATTTGGCGCGAATTTGGGGCACGCCGATTTTGCCGATGATCTCGTAGCCGGTGCGGGCCGAGTACATGGCGGGGACATTCGGCGTGCCGTTGAGAAAGCGGAAGGCGTCGCCGGCGAAGTCGATGGGGCCGCCTTCGAACTGAAAGGGCGCGCGGTGGGCCATCCAGCCGGTGGCGGCGGGCTGCAGGCGCGGCCAGAGATCGCGGCGGACGTAGAGGTAGCCGGCGCCGGGACCGCCACAGAGCCATTTGACGGAGCCGCCGGTGGCGAAATCGAGATCGAGCGCACGGACGTCGAGGGGCAAAATTCCGGTGGACTGGTAGAGATCCGCGACGATCATGGCTCCGACTTCGTGGGCGCGCTTCGTGATCGCGGCGAGGTCCTGCACGTACGAGCTGCGGAAGGCGACGTGGGAGATGGAGACGAGCTGCGTTTCTTCGTCGATGGCGGCGAGGAGATCTTCGAGCGGCAGCGTCATGCCGTCCGGCGAGGGGACGGAGACGACGCGCGCGCCCTGGCGTTCGAGTCCGTAATAGATGTAGTCGTTCGACGGGAAGTTGAGGCCGTCGGTGACCAGTTTGTTGCGGGGGCCGTTCCAGTTGAAGCAGGAGGTGACGATCCACTGGCAGATGGAGACGTTCTGCTGCATGACGACTTCGCCCGGGCCTGCTCCAATGATGTTGCCGATGAGGTCGCCGATGGTGACGGGCATGTCCCACCAGCCCTCTTCCCAGGCGCGGATGCCGCGGGAGGCCCAGGTGTCGGTGAACTCGCGGACGGCGTCGGCCGCGCCGCGCGGCATGGCTCCGAGCGAGTGACTGATCATGTAGGTGGTGTGAGCCAGGATAGGGAACTCGGGGCGCCAGGCGAGAAGGGGATCCACGGTTTCATGGTAGTCCGCGCCTTTGTAATAGGATTTAGGGGTGAAAACGAATCCCTGTGTTTGGCGCGCCGTGCTGGCGCTTTCGATGGCGCTGCCAGTCGGCGCGGAGGTCACGCTGCCGGGCGTCCTGACAGAGCATATGGTGCTGCAGCGGGGCTTGCCCGTGCATATCTGGGGCAAGGCTCAGCCGGGCGAGGCGGTGGCGGTGTCGTTCCGCGGAGAGACGCAGCAGACGAAGGCGGGAGATGGAGGCCGGTGGAGCGTTTATCTGGCGCCGGGCGAGGGCGGCGGACCATTCGAGCTGACCGTGAAGGGCGCGAACACGATTGCGTTTAAAGACATTCTGGTGGGCGATGTGTGGGTGGCCTCCGGGCAGTCGAACATGGAGTTCAAGCTGCGGCAGGGCGATCACGCGGAGGCGGAGATCGCGGCGGCGAGGTATCCGAAGATCCGGCGGACGCTGATCTCGCGCAAGGTGGCGGACTTCCCGCAGGACGATGCGGTGGCGCAGCCGTGGGTGGCGATGGAGCCGGAGACGGCGGCGAACTCCTCGGCCGTGGCGTATTTCTTCGCGCGGCATCTGCAGCAGAAGGAAGGCGGGGTGCCGATCGGGATCATCGAGAGCTTCTGGGGCGGGACGCCGGTGGAATCGTGGATGAGTTTGCATGCGATCGGCGAGGATGCGGCGCTCATGCCGATTTTTGCGGGGTGGGCGAAGTCGCTCGACGCGTGGCCGGCGGTGGAGGCGCAGTATCAGAAGCGTCTGGAAAGCTGGAACGACACGATGGCCAAGAACAAAGCCGCGGGCGGGCAGGCGCCGCCGAAGCCGGGCCGTCCGGAGACGGGTCCGGGTGGGGCCTACACGCCGGCGGGTCTGTACAACGCGATGATCGCGCCGCTGACGCCATATCCGATCAAAGGGGCGATCTGGTATCAGGGCGAGAGCAATGCGAATGCGAATCCCAATGGGGCGTCTTTGTACGCGCGGGCGTTTCAGGGGATGATTCGCGACTGGCGGCGGGCGTGGGGCGAGGGCGATTTCCCGTTCCTGTATGTGCAGTTGGCGAATTACAGGGCAAATCCGTCCTGGCCGGAGTTGCGGGAAGCGCAGCGGGAGACGCTGTCGCTGGCGAATACGGGAATGGCGGTAACGATCGACATCGGGAATCCGGCGAATATTCATCCGACGAATAAGCAGGATGTGGGGCTGCGGCTGGCGCTGGCGGCGCGCGCGGTGGCTTACGGCGAGAAGCTGGAGTATTCGGGTCCGCTGTTCCGGCAGGCACTGCGGGAAGCGGGCGGGATGCGGGTCTGGTTCGAGCATACGGGCGGTGGACTGACGGCGAAGGGCGGGGCGCTGAAGGGCTTCGAAGTGGCCGGCGCGGACCGGAAGTTCGTCCCGGCGGAAGGGCGAATCGAGGGCGGCAGCGTGGTGGTGACGGCGGGGGCTGTCGCGGCGCCGATGTACGTGCGGTACGGGTGGGCGGATAATCCGGACTGCAACCTTTACAACACCGACGGGCTGCCGGCGTCGCCGTTCCGTTCCGTGGACTAATGCGGTTGCGCAGCCTGATATCCGGACTTGTGCTGCTGGCGGCGGGCGGGACTGCGTTCGGGCTTTCGCCGGAGACGGAGTACAGCCGGCGCATCTGGCGCAGCGGGGACGGGCTGCCGCAAAACAAGATCCAGGCGATTTCGCAGACCGCGGACGGGTATCTGTGGATCGGGACGTCGGGCGGGCTGGTGCGCTTCGACGGGGTGCGGTTCGTGGTGTTCGACCGGTCGACGACGCCGGCGATGGGGGACGACAGTATTCTTTCGCTTTGCCCGGCGCGCGACGGGTCGTTGTGGATCGGCACGGAGGGTGGCGGGCTGGTCCGGATGAAGGCGGGGGCGTTTCAGGCGTTCGGCACGGCGCAGGGGCTGACGAATCTGTTTGTCCGCGCGATAGCGGAAGGGCGCGGCGGCGAGCTGTGGGTGGGGACGGATCGCGGTATTTTTCGCTTGCTGGGCGGCAAGGTGCAGAGGCTGGACGGGCCGAACGGCATCGGGAAGAACGTGCCGATTCTGGCGGCGCAGGCAATATTTCAGGATGCCGACGGGAGTCCCTGGATCGGCGGCTCAAACGCCGGGTTGTACCGGCTCAACGGCGATCAACTGGTGTCGCAGGCAGCGTGGCAGGCACTGGGGTCGGTGAGTTCGATTATCGCGGATCCGGCAGGCGGGCTGCTGCTGGCGTCGGAGGCGGGGCTGTGGCATTTGCGGGACGGGAACCTCGAGCCGGTCCGGATGGCGACGCCGGCGATTCCGCGAGTGCTGTGCCGGGATCATGACGGGAACCTGTGGATCGGCACGGCGGGTTCCGGACTGGTCCGGGTGGGGCACGGCGATGGCGCGGCGGCGACGGTGTTCCGGGCCGGGACGGGAGGCGAAGATCTGCCGGATAACGGCGTGATGGCTGTGTTCGAGGATCGGGAACAGAATATCTGGATCGGCACGCAGGATGGTCTGCTGCGGATGACGCGCAGCGCGGTGCGGACGCTGAGCAGCAGCGACGGGCTGGCCGACGATAACGTCGCGACGGTGTATGAGGATCCGGGCGGACGGCTCTGGATCGGCACCGTGAACGGGCCTCTTTATACGTTCGAGGGCGAGCATCCGCGACCGTATGTGCTGCCCGCGAATGCGGCGGCATTTCGCCCGCGCGGCATCTATGTAGATCGCGAGGGCGTGCAGTGGTTTTCGAGCGTGGGGCGCGGGCTGATGCGGGTGGCGGGCGGCAAGGCGCGGGTATTTACGATGCGGGACGGGCTGCGCTCGAACAATATCCGGCAGGTGCTGGAGGACCGGCGGGGCGTGGTGTGGATCGCAACGGGGAGCGGGCTGAGCCGCTGGCAGCCGGAAGGTGGCGAGAAGCCGATCCGAACCTATTATCTGGAGGACGGGCTCGCTTACGGCGGTGTGCGGGTGCTGGCGGAGGACCGGAACGGCGATCTGCTGGTGGGGACGGACGGCGGGCTGAACCGCGTCCATGAGGGCGTGTTCGTGAAGGATCCGGTGCTGGCGACGCTGGGGAACGAACGCATCTGGGCGATTCGGGTGGACAGCAGCGGGTCGTTGTGGCTGGGCACGCGCGGGAACGGGCTGGTGCGGATCCGGGACGGGAAGATCACGCGGTACACGACGCGCGACGGGCTGCTGAGTAATTCGATTTATCAGATTCTGGAGGATGGCGCGGGGACGGGCCGGCAGCGGTTCTGGATGAGCAGCCCGGGTGGTGTGTTCGCGGCGGACCGTCGGGAACTGGATTCGGTGGCGGAGGGCCGGCCGGGGCCGATCGCGGTGGTGCCGTACGGGACGGACAGCGGGATGCGGACCAGTCAGATGAATGGCGGGATGCAGTCGGCGGGGTGCCGCACGCGGGCGGGCGAGTTTTGGTTTCCGAGCGTGAAGGGGGCGGTGCGGATCGACCCGGTGCAGTTTCGGGTGCCGCTGGCGTCGCCGGTGCTGATCGAGTCGGTGGTGGCGGACGACCGGCCGGTGCCGATTGCGGGGCAGGTGGTGATTCCGCCGGGGCGGGGCAAGCTGGAGATCGACTACACGTCGCCGGATCTGCTGACGCCGGATCACGTGACGTTTCGCTACCGGCTGGAGGGGTTCGATGACACGTGGACGCCATCGCCCAAAGGGAGGGCCGCGTACTACACGAATCTGAAGCCGGGCAAGTACACGTTTCATGTGATCGCGCGGGACGGGGCGCGTCCGGAACTGACGACGGAAGCGCGGCTGCCGATTGTGTGGCAACCGCATTATTATGAATCGGCGTGGTTTTATGCGCTGCTGGCGATTCTGACGGGCCTGCTGGTGTGGGCGGTGTTCTATTTTTACGCGCAGCAAACGCGGGCGCGATATGCGCTGGTGCTGGCGGAAAGGACGCGGCTGGCGAGGGAGATGCACGACACGGTGATTCAGGGCTGCGTGGGTGTTTCGACGCTGCTGGAAGCGGCGCGGAGCATGCCGGCATCGGCGCAGGCGAAATCGGCGGAACTGGTGGAGCGGGCGGCGGCGCAGGTGCGGCTGACGGTGAACGAGGCGCGCGAGGCGGTGTGGGATCTGCGGCATTCGGGGATCGGGCAGACGGACGGGAACATGGAGCAGCCGGCGGATGTCGTGAAGACGCTGGAGAGCTACGCGCGGCAGGTGGAGGCGTCGGAAGGCATTCCGGTGCGGGCCGATTTCGGGGGCGTGCCGGCGCCGCTGGGATCGACGGCGGATCGCAATCTGCTGCTGGTGGCTCGCGAGGCGATCCGGAATGCGGTGGCGCACGGACATCCGGCGGGGATCCATGTGTCGTTGCGGTTCGATCCTTTGGAGGTGCGGCTGGAGGTGGAGGACGATGGCCGGGGCTTCAACGTGGAGGCGGCGCGCGACAACGGGCACTATGGAATCATTGGTATGCGCGAACGGGTGGAGCAGTCCGGCGGGGTGTTCGAGATGACCAGTCATCCGGGCCGCGGGACGCGCGTGGTGGCGACGCTGCCCGTCAGGAAACGAGCATGACGAATTCGAAGATCAAAGTTATGCTGGCGGACGACCATCCGGTGGTGTGCCTGGGGCTGGCCACGATGATCGATTCGCAGCCGGATATGACGGTGGTGGCGCAGGCGAGCAACGGGCGGGAGGCGGTGGAGCTGTTTCTGCAGCATCTGCCGGACGTATCGCTGATGGATCTGCGGATGCCGGAACTGAGCGGGCTGGACGCGATCCGGGCGATTCGCGCGAAGCATCCGGACGCGTGTTTTATCGTGCTGACGACGTACCAGGGCGACGAGGATATCCATCGCGCGCTGGCGGCGGGGGCGCAGGGTTATTTGCTGAAGGGGATGCCGCACGGCGAGTTGCTGGATGCGATCCGGCGGGTGCACGCGGGGTCGCGCTATCTGCCGGGGCCGGTGCGGGAGAGCCTGGCGAACCGTCCGCCGGGGCCGGAACTGAGTCCGCGGGAGTTGCAGATTCTGGAACTGATCGTCAAAGGGATGAGCAATAAACAGATCGGCGACCGTTTGGGGATCACGGAAGGCACCGTGAAGTGGCACGTCAATTCGATTCTCGGGCGCCTGAATGTCAGCGACCGGACACAAGCGGCCGTGGCCGCACTTAACAGAGGAATAGTTCAGTTATGAACCGAAGAAGTTTCATCGCGAGCACCGCAGCCCTGTCTCTGCAACAGGCGCTTCCACAGGCGGAGGCCGCGCCGGCTTCGATGCCGATTATCGATTGCCACATCCATTTATTCGACCCGACGCGTCCGAAGGGCGTGCCGTGGCCGGCGAAGACCGACACGGTGCTCTACAAGCCGGCTTACATGGACCGGTACCGGAAGCTGGCCGTGCCGCTGGGGATTGTGGGCGCCATCGAAGTGGAGGCGAGCCCGTGGTTCGACGATAACCAGTGGGTGCTCGATCTGGCGGCGAAGGACAAGATGCTGGTGGGGACCATCGGCGATCTGGAGCCGGAGAAGCCGGAGTTCCGGAAGCAACTGGAGAATCTGCATAAGAATCCGCTGTTCCGGGGGATTCGGTACGGGAATATCTGGGATCGGGATTTATTCGCGGCGCTGGATAAGCCGGAGTTCGTGGCGGGGCTGAAGATGCTGGCGGAGGCGGATCTGGTGATGGATTCGGCGAATCCGGATCCGCGGCTGATTGCGGCGCTGCTGAAGGCGAGCGATAAGGTGCCGAATCTGCGGATCGTGCTGGATCATCTGCCGCGGATCGAGAAGCCGACGGATGCGGCGGCGCTGAAGGCGTACGAAAAAGATCTGCACGAACTGGGCAGGCGCAAGCAGGTGTTCGCCAAGGTTTCGGGCGTGGCGAAGCGCGTGAACGGGAGGGTGCCCGAGGATATCGCGCCGTACAAAGAGACCATCGACGAGATGTGGGACGTGTTCGGGGAAGACCGGCTGATTTATGGCAGCGACTGGCCGAACAGCGATCTGTGGGCGGAGTATCCGGTGGAACTGAAGATTGTGAAGGCGTATTTCGCGACGCGGGGACAGAGCGCTTCGGAGAAGTATTTCTGGAAGAATTCGCTGGCGGCGTATAAGTGGGTGCACCGGGAGGCGGCGCAGCCGAAGGCGTAATAAATCCGGAGCTTCGCCCGTCAACAGATGGAGCGCAGGCCGAAGTGCGTCACGAACGGTTCGAAGTCGCGATCGTTGTGAAGCAGAGGAATGCTGCTTACGATGCAGCGGGTGGCAATGATGGTGTCGATGGTTTTGCGGACGGTGATGCCGGAGTTGCGCAGGAAACGGTAGTTGTTCGCTGCCTCGAGGGCGAGGGTTTCGCCGCAAAGATCCACGACGAAGAGGGAACTCAGCAAGGACTTCGCGGTGGTGAAGTCCTTGCCGTTGGAGAAGCCCTGGAGCACTTCGACGAGGATTAAATCGCCGATGGCGAGGAATTCGGTACCCAGCAACCTGTCGAGAATTTCGGTCTGCGGGGTGATGGTGCCTCGGAAATAATCGATCCAGACACTGGAATCGACCAGGATCAGCGGGTTACTCCGGTGTCGAGGCGCATCGCTTCAAGGTCTCCCTGCCAGTTCATTTTGCCGCGCAAGCTGCGGATTTCAGCCTGTTTGCGCAAGCGCACCAAGGCCTGCAAGCCCAATTCGACCGCTTCTTTTTTGGTTTTCGAATCCGTCGCACTGATGGCTTCCGTCATCAATTCGTCGTCGATGATGATGTTCGTCCGCATGTGTATGGCTCCTGATATCTGTACACATTGTATGGAGGGGGGGAGGAGATGTCAACTGGGGAAGGGCCAGACCTGCTGGACGGTTTTTGACAGTACCCAGTCGCGGTCGGCTCCCTGGAAGATGTCGAGATGATCGCGGAAGAGTTCGACGGCCTGGGCGTAAGTGACCTGGCGAAGGGAAATCGGCCAGTCGGTGCCCCACATCAGACGCCTGGCGCCGAATTTGTCGTAGAGGCGCTTGACCTGGGTGGCGGAGTCCGGGAACGGATAGGGCTGTTTCGAGAGCGACCACATGTGCGAGATCTTGACGAAGACTTTGGGATAGCGGGCGAGGGCGAGGAGTAAGTCGAGCTTTTCGGGCTGGGCGAGCGGGGAATCGGCCATGTGGTCGATGACGACGGTGAGGTCGGGATTTTGCTCGATGAGGGGCATGATTTCGGGCAGGCGGGAGACGGGCGCGAGCACGGTCATGGGGACTTTCAATTGGGCGCAGCGCTTCCAGAGCGGCGGCATGAGGGGGCCTTTGATCCAGTCGCCATCGGGATTGGCGGAGGGGCTGAGGCGGACGCCGCGGAAGCTCTGTTCTTCGGTGAGTTTGCTGAGGTGGTCGGGCGCGGCGGGGTCTTCGGGATTCACGCGGCAGACGCCGCGGAACTGTTGCGGGTAACGTTTCAGGACGTCGGCGAGATAGCTGTTGTCCCAGCGGTAGTGGATCACCTGGATGATGACGGTGCGGGAGACGCCGTTGGCCTTCATGAGGTCGAGCAGCATTTCGGCGGAGGCGTCTTCGGCGGGCGGTTTGGCGCCCTGGGCGAAGGGGAAGGCGGGGTCGTGCTTCCAGACGTGGACGTGGGAATCGATGAGGAGGGGCGGGGTGGCGGCGGTGAGAAGGGGGGCGATGAACGGGGTGGCAAGGAAGCTTCGTCGGTTCAGCATGAGTTAGTTCACCTTTAAGCCCAGCGCGAGGGCCGGGTTGGTCTTCGACATCAGATCGATGTCAGCTTGCGGGATGCCTTCTTTGCGGAGTCCGGCGAAGAAGGCGGCGAGGCCATCGGGATGGAGGGGGTTGCCGACCTGGCCCATGTCGCTTGAGAGGATGCAGGACTTCGCGCCGACGTCGCGGATGGCTTTGGCGTAGTCGCTCAGTTGATACTCCTGGCCGACGCCGGTCACGCCGTTGTAGACGAATTCGAGATATGCGCCCATGCTGGCGGCTTCGCGCATCTGCGCGGTGGTCATGCGGACGGGCGCGAGCATGGCGTGGGTGACGACCAGATGTTCCACGCCCTGACGCTTCGCTTCGCGGAGGATCATGAGGCCTTCTTCGGCCGAGGAGTGTCCGGTTTCGAGCATCAGGTGGTGTTTCGCGGCGAGGGCGATCACGGCTTTTGTTTCGGGCAGAAGTTCACCGTTGCGGGAGACGGAGACGAAGGGGCGATCCTCTTTGGAGAACTTGACCTGATTTTCGGCGTCGAAGGTGGGAAGCCAGACGACGCGGCCGTAACCGCCTTTCATCATGGTCATGCGTTCGACGGCAGCGGGGTTGACGCCGCCCACGGAGCGATTCAGGTCGATGCCGCCGAAGAGTTCGATGCCGGGGACGACCTGGCGGATGACATAGGCGAGGGAGGCTGTCGGCTCGTAGTGATTCTTGAGGACGAGGCCGCGCATGCCGCGGGATTTGGCGAGTTTCGCGAGGTCGAGGGCGTCGATGGACCGGGCCACGCTGTCGGGCCCGCTGTGGACGTGGATATCGATGACGCCGTTCAGTTGCGCGAAGGCCGCGGTGGCGGCGAGGAACAGCAGGGGAAGCTTCATGCGCGCATACGCTCCATTACCGGCCAGATGTGTTCCACGCGATTGCCGCGGCACGCATAGATTCTGTCATAGAGATTGACGGTGGGATCGCAGTGCGGGGGGATGAATTCGACGCGGTCGCCGAGGCGGAGTTTCGAATTGTCGATGTAGCCGAATTCGTCGCCGCCCCAGCGATAGGCCGCGCCGGGCAGACCGATTGGTTCGGGGCCGAAAGGGCGGTCGGTGGCGAAGGCTTTGAAGCCGCCGTCCACGGTAACGAAAGCTTCGTGATTGGCGCTGACGACGGTGGTCGCGATGGTCATCGCGTTGGCGAAATCGACGTTGAGTTTTTTGTACGCGAGATCCATCAGGGGGTAAGAGCCGGCCTGGAGTTCGGTGACGTCGGGGATGGCGAGATCGACGTTCCACGTCCCGGTGCTGCCGCCGGAGACGATGTCGGTATGGAGGCCGTGCGCGGCCATGGCGTCACGGGCTTCGGCGGCGATTTTCCAGGTGGGGCCGGCTTCCTGCCCGTGCGAGCCACTGACCGAGTAGGCCTGCACGCCGCGGAGCCAGAGGTGGCTGGCCTGATCGATGGCGAGAGCGATTTCGAGGGCGTCTTCGAGGCAGGCGGCGCCGGTGCGGTGATCGCCGACGTCGAGGTCCACTAAAACGGAGACCTGGATGTTCGCGGCGCTGGCGGCTTCCTGATACCAGCGGACCTGGCGGAGATGATCCACCACGACCATGGCGCCGGTGTTGACGATGCGGTCGATTTTGAGGGGGTCGGCGACGGGCGAGGTGAGCAGCAGGCCCGTGATGCCGGCGCGGGACATCATTTCCGCTTCGGAGACGGTGGCCACGCAGACGCCGCAGGCTCCGGCTTCCAGCTGGCGGCGGGCGATCTCCACGCATTTGTGCGCTTTGGCGTGCGGGCGGAGTTGTTTACCGGCGGCCTTCGCGGCCTGGGCCATGCGGGCGATGTTGGTCTCGAACGCGTCGAGGTCGAGCAGGAGAGCGGGAGTCGGGATCTCGTTCCGGAGTGGCAATTGATATTCTCTGATTAACCTTGGATCGTATCGCAGCTCTTCAACCCACCGCGGTCAACGCCATTCTCGCCGAAGTGCGGCAGCTTCAGGCGGAGGGCCGCCAGCTTGTCTCGCTGATGCGCGGCGAGCCGGATCTGCCCACACCGCCGCATATTGTGGAGGCGTGCACGCGGGCGCTGCGGAACGGGCGCACCGGGTATCCGGATAATCGTGGCGAGAAGAGTTTCCGCGAGGCGGTGGCGCGGAAGCTGGAACGGGACAACCATCTCTCGTACGACCCTGGCACCGAGATTCTGGCCACGTCCGGCGCGACCTTTGGGATCTATGCCGCGCTGCAGGCGCTGCTGAGCGAAGGGGATGAGGTGCTGCTGCCGGATCCGATCTACGACGCGTATCAGTCGCCGATCCGGCTGGCCGGCGGGGTGATCCGGCCGGTGGGGGCGGAGATTGAGAACGGGCGGTTCGTGCTGCCGATGGAGTCGCTGGAACGGGCGTGGACTCCGGCGGTGAAGGCGCTGATTCTGAATACGCCGTGGAATCCGGTGGGCACGGTGTTCACGGCGGCGGAACTGGAGCGGATCGGTCATTTCTGTGAACGCCGGAACGTGATGCTGATCAGCGACGAGATCTACGAGACGATCACGTATGGCGAGCACCGGCACGTGTCGGCACTGGCGACCATGCCGGGACTGCGCGGGCATTACCTGCACATCAACAGTTTGTCGAAGACGTATTCGATGACGGGCTGGCGGGTGGGGTATTGCGCGGGTCCGGCGGCGCTGATTCAAAGGATGTTCATGATCCTGGCGCAGTCGAGCCGGGGTCCGGCCACGTTCATTCAGGATGCGGCGGCGGAAGCGCTGGCGGGGCCGCAGGAATGCGTGGCGGCGATGCAGCGGGAGTATGCGAACCGGCGCGGGATTGTGCTGGAGACGCTGGAGACCGCGATGGCTCCGGAAGGCGGTTTTTTCGCGATGGCGGATGTGCGGGGACGGAAGGAATCTTCCGATGAGATCCGCAAGCGGTTGCTGCACGAGAATGGGGTGGTAGTGGTGCACGGGGCGGCGTACGGACGCGCGGGGGAAGGCACGCTGCGGGTATCGTTCGCCAGTGGCGGCGAGACGTTGCGCGAGGGCTTGCGGCAGTTGCGGGAAGGACTGCGGTGACCCTGCAGCAGGAACTGGAGCGGGAAGTTCAGGGTGAAGTCCGCTTCGACAAGATCTCCCGCGCGCTGTATTCGACGGACGCCAGCGTTTACCAGATCGAGCCGGTGGGCGTGGTGATTCCGAAGACGCGCGAGGACATCGTGCGGGCGGTGGCGGTGTGCCGGCGGCATGGCTGTTCGATCACGATGCGCGGGGGCGGGACGTCGCAGGCGGGGCAGGCGATCGGCGCGGGGCTGCAGATCGATCTTTCGAAGTATTACAGCCGGGTGCTGGAAGTGAACGCGGAAGAGCGCTGGGTGCGGGTGGAGCCGGGCATCGTGCTCGACGAACTGAACGCGCAACTGTCGCCGCTGGGGCTGCGTTTCGCGCCGGATATTTCCACGGCGAGCCGCGCGACCATCGGCGGCATGATGGCGAACAATTCCAGCGGGGCGCGGAGCGTTCTGTACGGCATCACGATCGATCACGTGCTGGAACAGACGGTGCTGCTTACGGATGGCAGTGTCGTGGAGTTCCGGGAGATGGCGCGCGATCAGGTGCCTGGCGGCGATTCGCTGGAAGCCGCGTGTTACCGGACCGTGCTTGGGCTGGCGGCGCGACACGCGGAGGAGATCGACCGGCGGTATCCGAAGATTCTGCGGCGGGTGGGCGGCTATAACCTGGACAGTTTCACGGATGCTTCGAGGCCAGTGAATCTGGCGCGGATCATGATCGGTTCCGAGGGGACGCTCGGGATCGTGCTCGAAGCGAAGCTGCGTCTGGTGCCGCTGCCAAAGGCGAAGGCGGTGATGGCGATTCTGTTTCACGATCTGCTGGAATCGCTGTCGGCGACGCCGGTGATTCTGACGCACCAGCCTTCCGCGGTGGAAGTGATGGACAAGGCGATTCTGGACAATACGCGCCAGAATGCCGGGCTGGAGAAGATCCGGGCGGGGTTCGTGACGGGCGATCCGGCCTCGATGCTGTGCGTGGAATTCTATGCGGATCGCAGGGAAGATCTGCCGCCGCGGCTGGCCGCGCTGGAACAGGATCTGCGGGAGCGGGGGCTCGGTTATCACTATCATTCGGAGACCGACGCGGCGGCGCAGGCGCGCATCTGGAGTCTGCGAGAAGCCGCGCTGGGTTTATCGATGGCAACGCGGGGCGATGCGAAATCGATCTCGTTCGTGGAAGACACGGCGGTGGCGCCGGAGAAGCTCAGCGCGTTTATCGGACGGTTTCTGGAGATCATCCGGGCGCACGGGACCACGGCGGGCATTTACGCGCATGCGTCGGTGGGGTGCCTGCACGTGCGGCCGGTGATCAACATGAAGACCGCGGACGGCGTGCGGAAATTCGAAGCGATCGCGCGGGCGGTGGCGGAGTTGGTGCTGGAGTTCGGCGGGGCTTTGTCGGGCGAGCACGGCGACGGGTTGGTGCGCGGGCCGTTCATGGAGCAGATGTTCGGATCGGTGCTGTATCAGGCGTTTCGCGAGGTGAAGCGGACGTTCGATCCGGAGAATCTGCTGAATCCGGGGAAGATTGTGGACGCGCCGCCGATGACGGAAAACCTGCGGTACGGGCCGAAGTATCAGACGCCGAATCCGTTCACGTTTTTCGATTATTCCGAGCACGGCGGCATGGCGGGCGCGGTGGAGATGTGCAGCGGGGTGGGCGCGTGCCGGAAGAAGCTTTCGGGCACGATGTGTCCTTCGTATATGGCCACGCGGGAAGAAGCGGCATCCACGCGGGGGCGGGCCAATGTGCTGCGCCTCGCGATGACGGGCAAGCTGGAAGAGGCGGGGCTGGGCGACGAGGGCGTTTACGAAGCGCTGGATCTGTGTCTGGAGTGCCGGGCGTGCAAAGCCGAGTGTCCGGTGGGCGTGGATGTGGCGCGGTTCAAGAGCGAGTTTCTGAGCGATTATTACACGCGTCACGGGGTGC
Source organism: uncultured Acidobacteriia bacterium (assembly GCA_903851195.1). Taxonomy (GTDB): domain Bacteria; phylum Acidobacteriota; class Terriglobia; order Bryobacterales; family Bryobacteraceae; genus BOG-234. Next base: position 98,014 of record CAINNJ010000049.1, on the reverse strand, counting down.
CGCCGAAGGCGCGGGCGTTAGGGAACGTGCACAGGACGGCGGTGTGGGGCAGCCGTTTCGCTCCGCTTGCGAACCGGATCGCGGCGAGCAGGCCGGCGCGGTGGGTGAACGAGAAGCTGCTCGATATCGATCCGCGGCGCACGCTGCCGGCCTGGCGCTCGGATACGTTCGCGCGGTGGAGCGGGAAGCATCCGAAGGGAGCGGGGAAGACGGCGGTCACCCTGTTTAACGACACGTTTACGAACCACTACGATCCGGAAATCGGCATCGCGGCGGTGGAGGTGCTGGACCGGGGCGGGTGTTCGGTGAGCGTGGTGCGGCCGGGGTGCTGCGGGCGTCCGCTGATTTCCCAGGGGCTGCTGAGCGAGGCTCGGGCACAGGCCGCGAAGCTGGTGGAAGGACTGCATACGATTGCGCAGAGGGGCGAGCCGATCCTGTTCTGCGAGCCGAGTTGTCTATCCGCCGTAAAGGACGATGCGATCGGGCTGCTGCGCGGCGAACTGCAGCGGAAGGCGCGCGAGGTGGCGGCGGTTTGCCGGTTGTTCGACGAGTTCGCGGCCACGCTGGAGCTGCCGCTGCGGGCGGCGACGGGTAAGATTCTGCTGCACGGGCATTGTCATCAGAAGTCGCTGGGGCTGGTGCCGGCTTCGGTGGCGCTGCTGTCGAAGATTCCCGGGGCGAAGATTATGGATCTGGACGCCGGGTGCTGCGGCATGGCGGGCTCTTTCGGGTATACGAAGCAGCATTACGAGGTGTCGGTGGCGATTGCGGAACGGCGGCTGCTGCCCGCGGTGCGGAAGATGGAGCCCGGGGACGTGCTGGTCGCGACGGGCACGAGCTGCCGGCATCAGGTGGCGGAACTGCAGGGGACCAAAGGCGTGCACCCGGCGGTGTTGATCCGCGATCTTCTATCCTGAATGTTGGAACCGCAACAGATTCGCCAGGGCGTCGAGGAACTCGGCCCCTGGTTTTATGCACACGACTTCGGCAACGGGCTGAAGACCACTCCCTTGATTCCGCCGCAGGTGGTGGGTATTCACGATACCCGTCTGGCGATGGTGAAAAGCGAAATCCAGCGGTTTTTCGGCGCCCGCGCGCGGGGGATCAGCTGTCTGGATATCGGCTGCCATGAGGGGTTTTATTCGGTCGCGATGGCGCGGCACGGCATGCAGGTGACCGGGATGGACGCGCGGGAAGAGAACCTGCGGCGCGCGCGGTTCGTGGCGGCGGCGTCCGGGTTCGACGGCGTGCAGTATTGCCAGGGACGCGTGGAGACGCTGGCGGCGGATCAGGGGCGGACGTTCGATCTGACGCTGTTTCTGGGAGTGCTTTATCACGTGGAAGATCCGATGCTGTGTCTGCGGCAGGTGGCGGCGGTGACGGGCGAACTGTGTTTGATCGAGACGCAGGTGGTGGACGAGGTGGAAGGCTACACGGAGTGGGGCGCGCAGGAGTGGAAGCGGCCGTATAAGGGGATTCTGGCGCTGGTGGATGAATCGGGCGAGTTCCACGCGGGCAACCGGGAGACGGGTGTGACGCCCATGGCGACGTGTCCTTCGCCCAAAGCGTTGTTATTCATGCTGCGGCAGGCGGGCTTCGCGCGGGCGGAGATTCTGACGCCGCCTCCGGACGCTTATGAGCAGCATGCGCGGGGGAAACGCGTGGTCTGCGCGGCTTACAAGGTATGACGCACGCCGATCTTTTTCTCGAACGCAGCCGCGAGTTCATCGACCGGGCCACGAAGGCGGGTCTGGCGGACGCGAGCCGGTATTACTGGTATCACACGGTGGATCTGGGCGACGGCCTGATTACGCCCGGCATGTACGATTACCGGGAAACGATCGCGTCGTTTGAGTTTCCGGAAGATATGCGCGGGATGACGGTGCTGGATGTGGGGTCGGCGACCGGATTCTTTGCGTTTGAGTTTGAACGGCGCGGGGCGCGGGTGATTTCCGTGGAACTGCCTTCACTGCGCGATCTGGACCGTTTTCCCGGGCAGGACGTGGAGAGTTCGCTGCGCAAGATCGAGGGCATGATTTATCCGGACACGGTGGATCAGGAGAAGTTTGTGCGGCACGGCCACGGGGAGCGGGACCTTTACTGGTATCTGCTCGAAGGGCCGTTCCGGTTCTGCCGCGAGCGGCTGCAGTCCCGCGTGGAGCGCTGTTATTCCACGGTGTACGATCTGACGCTGGAACGGACGGGCGTGCGCGAGGGCTTCGATCTGGTGTTCTTCGGGGACGTTCTGATCCATACGCTGTATCCGCTGAAGGCTCTGGCGTCGCTGGCGGCGCTGTGCCGGGGCACGCTGGTGTTCGCGGGCGTGCTGCCGGAAGGTCCGCAGGAACCGCCGGCGATGATGTACATCGGCGGGTCGGACGCGGCGGACGACGAAGTGGCGTGGTGGCATCCGAATCTTTCGTGCCTGACGCAGACGCTCTCGAAGCTGGGCTTCGCGCAGGTGGAGAAGGTCGGTTTCCATCGCGGCAAGCTGAACCCTTCGGGCTGGGAGTTTGAGCGGGTGGTGTTGCGGGCACACAAGCGTCTGCCGTGATCGCGCTGCAGGTCCATCAGCTTTCGAAGAACTATCCTCTGAGCGAGTCGCAGTGGTCGCGTTTGCGTCATGTGTTCGCGCCGCGGCTGGGCAAAGAGAAGAGCCTGTGGGCGTTGCGGGATGTCAGCTTCAGCGTGAACAAGGGGGAGGCGTTCGGCGTGGTGGGCTCGAACGGATCCGGCAAGAGCACGCTGCTGCAGCTGATCGCGGGAATCCTGCGGCCGACATACGGCAGCGTGGAAGTGAACGGACGTTTGTCCGCGCTGCTGGAACTGGGGTCGGGCTTTTCGCCGGAGTTCACGGGACGCCAGAATGTCTTCCTGAACGCGTCGATTCTGGGGCTCTCGCAGGAAGAGACGGAGGCGCGGTTTGAGACGATTACGGGCTTCGCGGCGATCGGGGATTTTATCGATCAGCCGATCCGGACGTATTCGACCGGCATGGTGCTGCGGCTGGCGTTCGCCGTGGTGGCGCACGTGGACCCGGAGATTCTGATCGTCGATGAGGCGCTGGCGGTGGGCGATATCGCGTTCCGGCAGCGCTGCATGCGGCGGATTCATGAACTGCGCGCGGGCGGGACGACGATTCTGTTCGTGTCGCATGAGACGGGGGATGTGAAAGCGCTGTGCGAGCGCTGCGTCTGGCTGGAAAAGGGCGGGATGCGGATGCTGGGCACGGCGGATGAGGTGATCGCCGAGTACCTGCGTTTCACCGTGCAGCGGGAGAAGGCGCGCGACGCGGAGGATCGTCCGGTGGTGTCGGCGCCGCCACGCGATGTGGTGCGGACGGTGATCGGCACGCATCGCTACGGGACGGGGCGGGCGGAGGTTTGCGGCGCGGAGCTTTCGACGCCGGACGGCGCGCCGCTGCAGGCGTGGCGCGGTGGCGCGCAGGCGGTGCTGCGGCTGACGTTCCGGCTGCGCGACGCGTTGCAGTCGCCGATTGCCGGGTTTCTGGTGCGGAACGCGAAGGGCGAGACGATCTTCGGCACGAATACGGCGCGCGAGAACTATCCGATGCCGCAGATGAGCGCGGGGGAGTCGCAGACGGTGGATTTCCACTGGACGCTGCCGGAGTTGCGGGCCGGGCGCTACTTCGTGTCCGTGGCCGTGAGCGAGGGCGATCTGGACAGCTTCGAAGTCTGCGACTACGTGGAAGATGCGATCGAACTCGAAGCGCCGGAGCTGGAGCGGCCGGTGCGCGGGTATCTGCGGCTGCGGTGCGCGTCGGTTACGCTGCAGGGACCGGAGTCTGGTGAAAGCGGAATGCGGAATCCGGCAGCATCCGGTAGATGATGGCGATGCTCATGGGGTGCATGAGGCCGGCGATCAGGAAGATGGGCGCGTAGGAGAAGCGCGAGACGATGTAGCCGGTGCCGAGTTGGGCGAGCATGCCGCCGATGGCTCCGCCCATGCCGGAGAAGCCGGAGACGGTGCCGACTTCGGGGCCGGGGAAGAGGTCGGCGGGCAGGGTCTGCAGGTTGGCGGTCCAGAAGCCGTGTCCGAAGGTGATGAAGCAGATGGCCGCGATGGCGAGGCCGGCGTTCGGCGCGAAGGGGGCGGCCATGGCGACGGGCAGGCAGAGGGCTCCGTAGAGCATGATCCGTTTGCGTGCGCGGGGCAGGGAGACGCCTCTTTGCATGAGCATGCCGGAGAGCCAGCCGCCCAGCATGTAGGCGATGCCGCCGAAGACGAAGGGCACCCAGGAATACTGGCCGATGGCTTTCTGGTCGAAGTGCCGCTCTTTGACCAGGTAGGCGGGCAGCCAGAAGATCACGAAGTAGATCACCGGGTCAGTGAACGTGCGGGCGAGGCAGAGGGCGATGGCTTCGCGGCGCAGCACCACTTTGCTCCAGGAAAGTTTGGGGAGTGAGACGGCCGCGGCGCGGGGTTTTTCGAGAGGCAGCACGTCGTCTTTGAATTCGCGGTATTCGCTCTCGCGCAGCCAGTGGTTGCGGTGGGGGGAATCGTAGAGGATCCACCAGACAATGAGCCAGGCAAAGCCGGCGGCGGCGACCGCGAGGAAGGCGAACTGCCAGCCGTAGCGGATGGTCAGCCAGGAGATGAGGGGTCCGGAGAGGGCGGAGCCCGCCGAGGAGCCGGCGTTGAAGATCCCGACGCCGAGGGCGCGCTGTTTGGGGGCGAACCACTCCGAGACCGCTTTGGTGGCCGCGGGCCAGTTGCCCGGTTCGCCCAGTCCCAGCAGGAAGCGGCAGGCGCCGAAGGACCAGACGCCGGTGGCGAAGACGTGCAGCATGGAGGCGAGGGACCAGACGCCGATGAAGAGAGAGAAGCTCTTTTTGGTCCCGAGGCGGTCGACGATATAGCCGGACCCGGCGTACATGATGGCGTAGGCGAGGAAGAAGCCCGCGAGGATGCGGGAGTAGTCGACCTCGGTCATGGAGAACTCCGCGCGGATGCGGTCGGAAACCACCGCCAGCGCCTGGCGATCGGCGTAGTTGACGGCGGTGGCGAAGAAGAGCATCGCCGCGATGATCCAGCGGAGGTGGGGAATTTTCATTTGACCTGACCCGGTGAGTTTATCTGACTCGGTGAGTGTATCTGAATCGACAGCGTGTGCGTGCGCGGGTCCCATTCGGCGAGGGCGACGGTTTCCGCCGCGAGGGCTTTAGCGGCGTCGGGCCAGTCCGCGTACAGGGCTTTGAGGCCGAGGGTCTGGTGGGCGATGTTCCACGCGCCGGTGACGCCCCAGTTCTGGAAGCCGGAAGGGACGCCGGTATAGACCAGGGTTTTGACGGCGGGATTTTTGGCGGCCCAGCGCTGCAGTTTGTCGACGAAGAGGAAGGTGTTGTCGTCGGCGGCGAGTTTGGCTCTTTGCTCGCGGTGCAGATGGCGGACGTTCCAGGGCATCCAGAGGGCGATGGCGAGCCAGGCCCACGCGGGATTGATGCGGGAAGCGGCGGCGGTGAGCGCGATCACCGCGCCGGTCAGCGGGAGGTAGGTATAGGCTTCGAACAGGCGGCCGGGGAGGAACAGCAGCGTGAAGAGGAACAGGCCCATGGTGGCCAGGCCGAACCAGACGCGGCGGTCGCGGACGAAGGCGAGCAGGAAGAGAGCGAGGCCGCTGAACGGGAGGAAGAGAAAGCGCTGCGTGTAGAACGGGATGGTGACGGCGAGGGCGGCGGGGGTGAAGCGAAACGTGTAGTCGTTGTCTTTGTTGGGGTTGAGAAGGATGCCCTGCAGGCCGAAGGAGAGCGAGGTGGCGAGGAACGGGAGCAAGGGCAGGATCCGGCGTTTGCCGAGCAGAAACTCGTAAGCGACGAGGGCGGCCGGCAGCATCACGGCGAGTTCCTTCGATTTGTAGGCCAGCCAGAAGAACAGGAAGCTCAGCAGCCAGCGGTCGGCCGTCCACAGCAGGATGCTGGCGAGGCAGAAGGTGGTGCAGAGAAGATCGAAAACGTACATGGGCTTCCACCAGACGTCCATGGCGGTGGCGCTGAGCGCGAAGAAGGCGATGCCGGCGAGCGCGCTCCAGACGGGGATTTGCAGGCGGCGCAGCAGCAGGAAGAGCAGCAGCACGTTCAGCAGGTGCAGCAGGAAGATGGGCGTCATGTACGGCGGGAAGTCCATGCCGAAGGCCTGGCCCATGAGGTGGAAGTAGAGGTGTCCGGCGGGGCGGAAATTGGAGACGTCGAAAGTGGGTTTGAGCAGCGCGAGGCCGAAATCTTTGAGCGGGACGGCCGGGCCCCAGGCTAAGTTGTCGAGTTCGTCGTCCTGAAAAAAGCCGTCATAGGCGCGGTAATTCAGGGCGATGAAGGCGAGCAGGATGGCAATCACGGCCGCGCCGGGAAGGAGCCAGGCGGGTCGGGTCCGTGTTTTCATGGGCTCGGCGATTGCGTTTTGAGGCGTGATTTAACGATTCTAAGTTATAGATGAAAGCTGTTTGCTTGTTGAGTGGTGGCCTCGATTCGGCGACGTGTCTCGCGTATGCCCGGAAGCTGGGGTATGAGTGCTACGCGCTCTCCTTCGATTACGGCCAGAGACACCGGGTGGAACTGGAAGCCGCGCGTCAGGTGGCGGAAGCGCTGGGCGCGGCGGTGTTCCGGGTGGCGAAGATCGATTTGCGGGTGTTCGGGCATTCCGCGCTGACGGCGGATATCGCGGTGCCGAAGGGCCGGGACGAGACGCAGATGAACGCGGATATTCCGATCACCTACGTGCCGGCGCGCAACACCATCTTTCTCTCGTTCGCGCTGGCGTGGGCGGAGGTACTGGAGGCGGCGGATATTTTTATCGGCGTGAACGCGCTCGATTACTCGGGTTATCCGGATTGCCGGCCGGAGTTCATCGAAGCCTTCGAAAAGATGGCGAATCTGGCGACACGGGTGGGCGTGGACGGGGTGACGCGGGTGAAGATCCATACGCCGCTGATCAGCCTGTCGAAGGCGGAGATTGTGCGTTACGGGGTGAAGCTGGACGTGCCGTTCGGGCTGACGTGGAGTTGTTACGATCCCACGCCGGAGGGGCGGCCGTGCGGGGCGTGCGATTCCTGTGTGCTGCGGGCCAAAGGCTTCCGTGAAGCCGGTGTGGCCGATGCCGCGCTGGGTCTCTGACCCATGCAGATCGCGGAGATTTTTTATTCCGTCCAGGGTGAGGGCGGGCTGATCGGCGTGCCTTCGGTGTTTGTGCGAACCAGCGGGTGCAATCTGCGGTGCTCCTGGTGCGATACACCGTACACGTCATGGCAGCCGGAGGGCGAGGAACTCACGCCGGAAGAGGTTATCGGGCGGGCGGGAGCGTACGCGGCGGCTCGCCATGTCGTGCTTACCGGCGGGGAGCCGATGATCGCGCCGGGAATCGCGGATCTGGCGGCGCGGTTCCGGGCGCGCGGGTTACATGTCACGTTCGAAACGGCGGGCACGGTGTTCGCTCCGGTGGAGTGCGATCTGATGAGCATCAGCCCGAAACTTTCGAATTCGACCCCCGCAGGCCCTTTCCGGAATCAGCACGAGCGGTTGCGGCGGCAGCCGAATGTGATCCGGGAACTGACCAGCCGCTACGAGTACCAGCTAAAGTTCGTGATTACGCGGCCGGAGGATCTGACGGAAGCGCGGGAGGTGATCGCCGAGGCCGAAGCGCCCCCGGAGAAGGTGATTCTGATGCCGGAAGGGATTACGGCGGAGACGCTGAACGAGCGCGGAATCTGGGTGGCGGAGCTTTGCAAGCAGTACGGCTACCGGTTCAGTCCCCGGCTGCACGTGTATCTCTACGGGCACAAACGAGGGACCTGACAGGGCAGAATCCGTTCAGCAAGTAGAATGGAACAGGTATGGTCCGAGACGGCATTTACTACTTTGTGGGCTTCACGGCGGCGGGGATCCTGGTCACCCTGGCGGCGGGCCCGTGGTTCGCGATGCCGCTGTTCCTTGTGGCGTGTTTCTGCGCGTGGTTTTTCCGCGATCCGGAGCGGCCGCTGCCCGCCGGGCCTTTCGCTCTGTCGCCCGCGGACGGCAAAGTGGTTGCGGTGGTGCCGGAAGGCAACGGTCTGACCCGCATCAGTATTTTCCTGAACATTTTCGACGTCCATGTGAACCGGACGCCCATTTCCGGGGTGATCACCGATATCACTTATAAAAAAGGGCAGTTTCTGGTGGCCAGCCGGGAGATTGCGTCGTCCGACAACGAGCAGAACATTATGACGGTGCGCGGGCAGGACGGCACGGTGGTGGTCTTCAAGCAGATTGCGGGCCTGATTGCGCGACGGATCCTGTGTTTCAAGAAAGTCGGGGACGTGGTGCAGGCGGGGGAGCGGATCGGGCTGATTAAGTTCGGCTCGCGGGTGGACGTGATTCTGGGGCCGGAGTGGCGGATTGAAGTGAAGCCGGGAATGCGGGTGTCGGCGGGCAGCAGCGTGCTGGCCAGCCGGGCCGGCGCCGTGGCGTACGCCGACGAACTGGCGGCGGTGGTGGGGAAGGAGCCTGCGCTCTGTCAGACGTAGAGCTGGAACCGGGCAAGAGGCCGCGAAAGCCGCCTCCACGCGCTGCCTACGCGTTGCCGACGCTGTTCACGGCGGGTAACATTTTTCTCGGGTATCTCTCGATCATCCGGACATTCCACGGGGCGATGGCGCACGCCACCAATCCCGCGCAGACCGCCCTCGATATCGAGATGGCCGCGAAGACGATCGGGTTTTCGTTCATTCTGGACGGGCTCGACGGGCGCATCGCGCGCATGACCAACACCACGAGCGAGTTCGGGCGGGAGCTCGATTCGCTGGCGGACATCATCAGTTTCGGCATGGCGCCGGCGATTCTGGCGTACGTCTGGGGCGTGTATTTCGCGATTCCGGGGCTGGCGCAGAATACCGGGGATCAGCTGGAGCGCACCGGGCTTTTCGTGGTTTTTCTGTTCCTGGTGTGCGGCGCGGCGCGGCTGGCGCGGTTCAATATCCAGAAGAATCCGGTGCCGAAGAATCCGGGGGCGCCGCACCGGAAGTATTTCGTGGGCCTGCCGATTCCGGCAGCCGCGGGCATTGTGGCGTCCATTGTTTACGCATCGGGAAGCGCGCCGCTGACGAACCTGATCTGGTCCGGTCTTTGGCTGGCTCTGCTGGGGCTGCTCTCTTTCCTGATGGTGAGCACCTGGCGATACTGGAGTTTTAAGGAACTGAATCCGGGCAAACCGCGGTCGCCCATCATGCTGGTGGCGATGGGCGCGGTGATATTCGGGATCTGGAACTGGTCCCGGCCGGTGTTGCTGGTGTTTTCGACGGCGTATGTGGCGAGCGGGATTCTGACGCGCGCGGGCGGTCTGCTGCGGCGCTATGTTCGCCGCAAACCGGAAGCGGGAGCGTAAACGTTGGCTAACTCGATTACTCTGATTGGCGGCGACACCCTGCTGGGGCGTGAGGTTCGCGAGGTTTTCGGCGAATCGTCACTGGGCGGCGAGCTGCGGCTGATCGCGGCGGACGAAGCGGAAACGGGCAAGCTGACGGAGATCGACGGCGCCATCGCGTTTCTGGCGAAGCTGGATCCGGAAACGGTGGAAGACGCGGCGGTGGTGGTGCTGGCGGGGACGGCGAAATCGTCCCGGGATGCCATGGCGGCGAATCCGGCCGGGCTGGTGATCGATCTGACTTACGAGACCGAGGACGATCCGGAAGCGCGGGTGCGGGCGCCGCAGGTGGAGAGTCCGGAGTACGAGGCGGATCACAGCGGTCCGCAGGTGGTGGCGCATCCGGCGGCCACGGCGATCGCCATGGTGCTCGACCGGCTGAACCGGACGTTTCCGATCGCAAGTTCGATTGTGCATATTTTCGAGCCCGCGAGTGAGCGGGGGCGGGCGGGAATCGAGGAACTGCAGCAGCAGACGGTGAGTCTGCTGGCGTTCAAGGAAATGCCGAAGAAGGTGTTCGATACCCAGGCGAGTTTTGCGATGCTCGCGCAACTGGGCGAGAACGCCGCGACGAAACTGCACGAGGTGGAAGAGCGGATCGAGCGGCATCTGGCGACGCTGCTGGACCGGATCGACAGCGCGTCGTCGTCGGCGCCACCGATGCCGTCGCTGAAGCTGATTCAGGCGCCGGTCTTTCACGGTTACAGCATGTCCGTGTGGATTGAATTCGACGAGGCGCCGCCCGCTCCGGAGATTGAAGAGGCGCTGGCGGGCGATTTCGTCGACGTGCGCGGGGCGGAACTGGAAGCGCCGACGAACGTGGGCGTGGCCGGGCAGAGCGGTGTCACGGTGGGAGCGATCTCGCCCGACCGCAACAACGGCAACGCGGTGTGGCTCTGGATGGTGGCGGACAACTTCCGGCTGGCGGCGGAGAGCGCGGCGATGATTGCGCGCGAGGTGGTGTAGGGTGAGGCTGTTGTCGATACGCGCGGCTTTGGTTGTGGTTTTGGGGGCGGTTCTGACCGGCTGTGGCTATCACGCGGCCGGCACGACGAACCTGCTGCCGAAGGACATCCACACCATCGCGCTGACGCCGTGGGGCAATGGCACAACGCAGTACAAGCTTTCCACTTATATGGGCGAGGCGCTGTCGCGGGAACTGATCGCGCGCACCAGTTACACGGTGATTGCGGATCCCGCGAAGGCCGATGCCACGGTTTACGCGAGCATCGCGAACGTTTTCATGTACGCGACGGGGCTGGGCACGGGCGCCCGGGTGATTGTGCAGATGCAGATCCGGATGGTGGGGCGGGACGGGAAAGTTCTGTTCAACCGGCCCCATATGGAGTTCCGGGACCGCTATGAGATCAGCGTGGATCCGAAACAGTATCTGGATGAGAGCCAGGCGACGATGTCGCGTTTGAGCAAAGACGTGGCGCGGACGGTGGTGGCGGCCATGCTGGCGGATTTTTAAATAAGGGTTATGACTCCCGCGCAGTTTCTCGCCCGCGTGAAGAAGAACGAACTGCCTCCGGTCTGCCTTTTTCTGGGGCAGGAGGGCTACAACCGGCGGCGCTGCCGCGAGGCGATGATCAAGGCGAGTCCCGTGGAAGCGGAGCGGCATGACGCGGCGGAGCTTTCGCTGGCGGCGATTATCGACGACGCGCGTTCGATGTCGCTGTTCGCTTCCGAGCGGCTCATTTTCGTGATGAACGCCGAGACGGCGATGCCGCGCGCGAGCCGGTCGGCGGCGGCGGCATCCGAAGACGACGATGACGACGACGTTCCGGCGGTGCCGAGCGGATCGAAAGGCGACGTCGGCCTGCTGGAAGCCTATGTGAAGAGCCCCACGCCGGGGGTCACGCTGGTGTTCGAGGCTACCCGGTGGGATTTCGAAGGGGACGAGAAGGCGAAGACGGACCGCGTGCGGAAGTATTTCGGTGCCATTTCGGAAGTGGTGGAGTTCCGGCGGTTTACTCCGGATGAGGCGCGGGCGGAACTGGACCGGATCGCGCGGGCGACGAATGTCCGGCTGGATCCGGCGGCGGCGGAAGCGCTGGTGGAGGCTCTCGCGGCGGACGTGGGACGGATCGCCGTGGAACTGGAGAAGCTTTCGCTTTACGGGAAACCCATTACGGCCGAGGATTTGCCGCTGCTGGTGCCGGACGCCCGGCAGAGTACGATTTTCGGACTGGTCGCCGCGCTGGGCAGGCGGGACCGGGCGAGGTCGCTCGAAACGCTGGACGCTCTGGTGCGGGAAGGGGAGTATCTGCCGCTCGCTCTCACGTTTCTCGCGGGGCAGTTCCGCATGGCGCTGGTGGCGAAAGAGGCGAATCTGCGGGGTGCGATGGGCGTGCAGGGGCATTTCCAGAAGGCCGGCATCCCGATGTGGGGCTCGCGCGCGGAACAGGTGTGGCAGACGGCGTCGAAATTTTCCAAAGAACAGCTGGAGCGGGGGCTAAAGCTGATTTTCGAGGCGGATCGGGACCTGCGCAGCGCGCGTCCGGACGACCGGACGATTGTGGAGAATTTCGTAGTCCGGCTCTGCGCGTAAAGCGGACGACACCCCCTCTCGACTTCGTTTTATACTACTTTTGTTCATAGCGGCAGTACTGCCGGTCTATTCATCCGGGGTGAAGAGATGCCACACTCAGAACAGTAGTTGATGTCGGAATTCTTACACATGCCGCGTTTGGCGCGGCTTTACTGGACCCTGATCGTGCTTGGCGGCGTGGTTGTGGGCACGGTGGCTCTGGCGGGAACGGACGTGCGCCCAGCCGGCCTGCTGCGTGTGCTTTGGTATGTAATCGCCGCGATCCTGGCGTCCAGGCTGAAGATCCGGCTGCCGGGAATTTTCGTGACGCTGTCGATGAATTACGTGGTGATTCTGGCGGCGCTGCTGAATCTGGACTGGGCGGCGGGCACGGTGGTGGGATTTGCCAGCGCGCTGGGGCAATGCTACATCCATGCCAGCCAGAGGCCGAAGTGGTTTCAGGTAGTTTTCAGCAGTTTTGCGATGGTTTTTCCGGTGGCGGCGGCGAATTTCGCGATCCATTCGGGGTTTCTGAACGAGTCCGACCCGACCGGTTCGCTGGGGCTGCTGCTGGCGTCCCTGCTGTATTTCGCGCTGAATACCTGGACGGTTTCGGGAATTATCGCGGTCACGACGCAGAAAAACGTCTGGCTGCTCTGGCGCGAGAGCTATTTGTGGACTTCGCCTCAGTATCTGGCGGGCGGTCTGATCGCCGGTGGACTTCATTATCTGAACCGGTATGTGGGCTGGCCGGCGCTGCTGATGGCGATTCCGCCTTTATATCTGGTTTACCGGTCGTACAGCGTTTATCTGGGACGGGTCGAGGAGCAGCAGAAGCACATCGTCGAAATGGCGCAACTGCATCTGCGGACCATCGAGACGCTGGCGCTGGCGATCGACGCGAAGGACGACACGACGGCGGCGCATCTGCGGCGCGTGCAGGTCTATGCGTCGGAGATCGGGAAGGAACTGGGGCTTTCCGCGCTGGAGTTGCAGGCTCTGGAGGCGGCGTCCCTGTTGCACGACGTGGGCAAACTGGCGGTGCCCGAGTACATCATTTCCAAGCCGGGCAAGCTGACGCAGGATGAGTTCGAACGCATGAAAGTGCATCCGGTGGTGGGCGCGGAGATTCTGGAGCGCGTGCACTTTCCTTATCCGGTGGTGCCGATTGTGCGGTCCCATCACGAGAAGTTCGACGGCACGGGCTATCCGGACGGACTGGTGGGCGAGCAGATTCCGATGGGAGCGCGGATTCTCTCAGTGGTGGATTGTCTGGACGCGCTCGCGTCGCACCGGCAGTACCGTCCGGCGATGGAGATCGAGGACGCGATGCAGATTATCCGGAACGAATCCGGCCGGAGTTTCGATCCGGTGGTGGTGGGGATTCTGGACCGGCGGTACCGGGAACTGGAGCAGAAGGCGAAAAGCGAGACGGTGGATTACGTGAAGCTGTCGTCGAATGTGAGGGTGGAGCGCGGGCTGGCTCCGGCGACGGGCTTCGCGGCGTCCGCCCCGGTGACGGCGCCGGCGGCCAATGCCGATTTCAGCCTGGTGATTTCCGGGGCGCGCCGGGAGTTTCAGCAGTTGCTGGAGATTTCGGGCGATCTGGGCAGTTCGCTGAGCCTGGAGGAGACGCTGGCGCTGCTGGAAGTGCGGCTGGGGCGAATCATCGAGCACGACGCCATCGCGCTGTATCTGGTGGACGGCGATGAACTGGCGCCGCGTTTCGTGAAGGGCGAGAGCCACCGGCTGTTTTCTTCCCTGCGGATTCCGGTGGGGCAGGGGCTTTCCGGCTGGGTGGCGGAGAACAATCTGCCGGTGGTGAACGGCAATCCGTCGGTGGAGCCCGGCTATTTGCAGGACCCCCGGCTGGTCACGCTGCTGCGGTCCGCGATCTCGGTGCCGGTGTGCGGGCGCGACCGGGTGATCGCGGTGCTGACGCTGTATCACCTGAAGGCGGAGGCGTTCAGTCAGGATCACCGGCGGGTGCTGCTGGCCATCGCGCCGAAGGCGGGTCTGGCGATCGAGAATGCGCTGCAGTTCGAGCGCGTGCGCAACGCGGCGGAAACCGACGATCTGACGGGGCTGTGGAATGCGCGGGCTTTGTTCCGGCATCTGCAGGCAGAGGTGGCGCGGGGAGCGGTTGGCGGCGGATCGTTCGCGGTGATCGTGATGGATCTGGATGGCTTCAAGTGCGTCAACGACGAGCACGGACATTTGGCGGGGAACCGGATTCTGAAGAGCGTCGGGCGGGCGCTGCGCGGCTGCTGCAGGGCCGGAGATTATGTGGCGCGACTCGGCGGCGACGAGTTTGTGATGGTGCTGCCCAACGCGGAACACTCTCTGCCGGAGGTGGTGGCGAAGCTGCAGGGAATCCACGCGGGCGTGGCGGCGGAGGCGAGGTGCCCGGCGCAGATCAGCATGAGCACCGGGGTATCGCGGTATCCGGAAGACGGCCGGGATGCGGAGGCGCTGCTCGAAAAGGCGGACGAGCGGATGTTCGAGGCGAAGCGCCGGAAGAAGCTCTCGCGGGTGGCCTGAAGCGTCCGGACGTTACTCCGCGTAGACGCTGCGCACGAACGCGGCCAGATTCATGGAGGGCCAGCCGGCGTATTTCGTTTTGAACTCCGCGCTGAGTTGCTTGCCCGCGTCCTCGGCGGAACCGCCCTGCTTCTTCAGGGCGAGGGCACGGATGCGGACATCGTCAATGAAAGCGCGCTCCTGGGCGACCAGGGAGCCATCGCCGGGGGCGCTGTGATCCGGCAGGACGTGGCTGACCGGGAGGGCGGCGATTTTGTCGAGAACCGCGAGCCAACTGGCGGGCGTGCCGCCATCCCCATAGATATTCGGGACGACTTTGTTCTGCACCACGTCGCCGCTGATCAGGGTGGCGTCGGGCTCCACCAGGACGACTTCGTCGCCTTTGGTATGCGCGCCGCCCAGCCAGAGGAGGCGGGCGATCACGCCACCGCCCAGATCGAGTTTGGCCTCGGTGTCGAACGTCAGATCGGGCGCGCGAAACTGCACGCCGTTCAGCAGCTCTTTGCGTTCCGGGGAACGGCTGAAGAGTTCCACCATCTCCATGCCGTGCAGGTCCATTTCTTTCTGCTGGACGGCGGGACGGATCAGGACGGTGTTAGGCGGGAAGCCACCCTCACCGGCGGCGTGTTCGGGGTGGAAGTGGGTGGTGGTGAGGAAGAGCTTCTGATTTTTCGAAAGCGTGGCGGCGACTTTGGCGATGGTCGCGCCGTTGCGGGGGCCCAGGCCGGTATCGACCACGAGCGTGGCGCGTGTCCCCACGACAATGCCGATATTCGGGTTCCCCATGATGGCCCAGACGTGTTCGGAGATCTTCGTGGCGGTTTCCGGCAGCACGGAGGGCGGCGCCTGAGCGGAAAGGCTTGCGGCTGTCAGAGCGGTGACGAGGAGGCGCATGATCTCATTACTTTTACTACAAAGGCACAGGCGTGGTTCAGGGATGTCCGAAGATTTTCTGGAAGAAGGCGCGCGTTTCCCGCCGGACTTTGCGGGCCGCGCTTTCCAGCGTGCCTTCCACCATGCCGGGGGGCGTCCAGCGCCGGACCAGTTCGGTGAGGATGGCCACCTGCTGCGGGTTGGTCGGGAGCCGGCCTTCGGCGTGGCCCGTGGAGATCCGGATGCCGTGATCGACGGCGCGGAAGAAGGTGGCGGCCTCGGAGAGGAACACGGCCTGGTCGGCGCTGAGGTCGCCCATCTGTTCGATGACATCGATGCGGGCTGGCGTGTTCAGAACCTTGTAGAAGCGGCCGGCGCCGCGCAGGCGCAGGTACATTAAAACGAAATCGATGTCGTAATAGCCGCCGGGGCCGGCCTTCAGCGGAAAGCGGCCGCCCTGTTCGCGTTCGAGGCGCTGCCGCATGTGGGTCAGTTCGGAGCGTGAACGGCCGCTCTTGCCATAGCGCTGCCAGTCCACCTGCTGCAGTTCGTTGAGGAATTCGGTGCCGCGCTCCAGGTCGCCGGCGACGGTGCGGGCCTTCATGTAGGAGATGCCTTCCCAGGCTTCTGCGCGGCTCTCGAAGTATTTCTGGTACGTGCCCGCGGTCTGGACCAGGGCGCCTTCGCGTCCGTTGGGGCGCAGGCGCGTGTCGATGGTGAAGACGACGCCGTCGCCCGTGTAGGCGCTCACCACATTGATAAGGCGCTCGGCCACGCCGGACCAGAACTGCAGTTCGCGGGCGTCTTCGTCGGGAATCACGAAGTTCAGGTCGGCATCGGAAGCGAGATCGAACTCCCGCATGCCGAGGCGGCCCAGGGCGACCACCATCATCTGATCGGACGCGACGTAGCCGGGGTCGACCGGAGGCGCGCTTTCGAGCGATTCTTCGAGGGCGATCTCGTAGGCGGCGGCGATGATGGATTCCGCCAGATTCGACGTGCGCTTGAGCGTTTTAAAGACCGGCACGCCGTGGTAGAGGCTGTCGCTCTGGATCCGCACCATCTGCTCGCGGAAGAAGAGGCGCAGATGGACGGGGTCGCGCGGGGCTTCGAAGCCGGTGCGGCCCTGGCGGGTGCCGCAGGCTTCCTCCACCTGACGGAGGAGTTCGGGATGGCGCACCAGCTGGTCGGCGAAATACTGGCTGTGCTCGAAAACGTCGACCGTGCACCGGATCAGTTCCTCGTTGTTTTCGAGGCGCCGCATCCATTTCGGACGGGCCACGATCTTTTCGAGGAAAGACTCCATGCTTTCCTGACTGCGCACGATGCCGGCGCCGGTGATGAAGCGCTTGAGCTGCGGCGCGCGCACTTCGAGATAGCGGCTCAGATTGACGGAAGGGAATTCGCCGCGCGCGGGAGTTTCGACGATGGCATCGGACGGGCCGTTTTCCGGGCCGGCAGAGGGCTCGGGGTCGCTGTAGAACATCGGCAACTGCAGGTGGATCACGCGGTCGTAAAGATCCTGCACGCTGGCGAAATGGCGGTCGAGTTCGCGTTCCAGCGTGCCGGCGCGGGGCGTGCCGGGAAGGCCGGGCATCTTGCGCGCCAGCAGATCGAGCTGTTCCAGATCTTTCGGCAGCGTGTGGGTCTGGCGGTCTTCGGCGAACTGCAGGCGGTGCTCCAGGTGGCGCAGGAACTGGTAGGCGGAAGCGAGGCGCGAATACTCGGCGCTCGAAAGGAGTTCTTTATCGCGCAGGCGGGAGAGCGCCAGCAGCGTGCCGCCGTGCCGCACCCACGCTTCGCGGCCGCCGTGGAGGCGCTGCAGACACTGCACCAGGAACTCGATATCGCGGATGCCGCCCTTGGCCAGTTTGACGTCCACGGTGTTGAGGCGGCTGAGGCGGGCCTGCTTTTCGTGGATGCGGGCGCGGGTTTCCGAGACGGCTTCGACGGTGTGGAAGTCGGTGGTGGTCTTGTAGATCAGCGGTTCGACGAAGGCGAGGAGTTCGCCGCCGGGTCCGGCATCGCCGGCAGCCACGCGGGCCTTGATGAGCATCTGCAGTTCCCAGTCGCGGCCGCGGTTTTCGTAGTATTTTTTCGTGGCGGCGAGGGACTGGCAGATCTCGCCGCCGCGTCCGTCGGGCCGGAGGCGCAGGTCCACCCGGTAACACATGCCCTCGGGGGTGTAGGTGGAGAGCATCTCGGTCATGCGGTTGGCGACCTGTTTGAAGTATTCCTTGTGCGTGAGGGCGCTGTCGGTTTCTTTTTCGTCGGAAAAGACGAACATCAGGTCGATATCGGAACTGTAGTTGAGTTCGCGGCCGCCGAGTTTGCCGAGCGCGATCACGCTGAATTGCGTGGGGCGCTGTTCGGCCATGTGTCCGCGAATGCTGCTGAGCGCGACGTTGAGGATCGCGTCGGCGAGGTTGGAGAGGTCGCCCGCGGTCTCCGCGAGATCCGCGTATTTGAGGACATCGCGGAGGACGATGCGGAGCATTTGTTTGCGGCGGAAAAGGGCGAGGTCGACGGGGCGCGGCATGCCGTCGGCGGGGAGGGATTCGCGCAGTTGCTGTTCGTACTCTTCGGGAAGGAAGCCGCGGTGCAGGTCGCGCGCGGCGGCGATCTGGAGGAGCCAATCGGGACAGCGGAGAACGGCGTCGGCGAGGAAGCGGCTGTAGGAAAAGATGGTGAGGGCGTAGCGCAGGGCTACGGGGTCGTGCAGGATTTGATTCGCGGCTGTATTGTCGGGCCCGCTGCCCGCTGCGTCCATCAGGCGCGTCAGGAAATGCAGCGAATCTTCCCGGTTCGGAAGAGACGGCAACAGCGCCTTCACCACGCGAGACTGGATCTCCTCACCGAGACTCAGCACTGCCACAATTATAGGCGTCTATTATCAAAATACGAATGCGAACTCACAGGATTGCGGCCATCCCCGGAGATGGAATCGGGAAAGAAGTGATTGCGGCGGGCGTGAAGGTGCTGGAGGTCTGCGCGCAGCAGGACGGCAGTTTTCAGCTGGAGTTCGAACATTTCGACTGGGGTTCCGATTATTACAAAGCTCACGGCGTGATGATGCCGGCCGACGGGCTGGCCACGCTGAAGCCGTTCGACGCGATTTATTTCGGCGCGGTGGGCGCTCCGGATGTGCCGGACCATATCACGCTCTGGGGACTGCGGCTGGCGATCTGTCAGCCGTTCGATCAATACGCGAATGTGCGGCCGACGCGGATTCTGGCGGGGATTCAGAGCCCGCTGCGCAACGTTACGGCGGCCGATCTGGACTGGGTGATTGTGCGGGAAAATTCCGAGGGCGAGTACGCGGGTCAGGGGGGCCGGTCGCATCGGGGGCTGCCGGAAGAGGTGGCGACCGAGGTGTCCATTTTCACCCGCGCGGGCGTCCGGCGGATCATGCGCTTTGCGTTCGGGGTCGCGCAGTCCCGTCCGCGGAAGTTGCTGACCGTGGTGACGAAATCGAACGCGCAGCGCAACGGGATGGTGATGTGGGATGAGATCGCGGCGGAGGTGGCGCGCGAGTTTCCCGATGTGACCTGGGACAAGATGCTGGTGGACGCGATGACGGTGCGGATGACGATGAAGCCGCGCTCGATCGACACGGTGGTCGCGACGAATCTGCACGCGGATATTCTGTCGGACCTGGCGGCGGCGCTGGCGGGCTCGATGGGCATTGCGCCGACCGCGAATCTGAATCCGGAGCGGGCGTTTCCGTCGATGTTCGAACCGATTCACGGGTCGGCGTTCGATATTACGGGGAAGGGGATCGCGAATCCGATCGGGTCTTTCTGGACCGCGCAGATGATGCTGGAGCATCTGGGGGAGCACGCCGCGGCGGCGCGTCTGATGGAAGCGATTGAGGTGGTCACGGCGAATCCGGCGATGCATCCGCCGGATTTAGGGGGAACGGCGACTACGCTGGCGGTTCGGGATGCGGTTTGTGAGGCGTTGCGGCGGCAGGAAAAGAACGGCGCGGGGTCATCGGGGGGAGGTGAGCAGGTTGAAGTGGGCGCGTAGTTGGGAGACGGCCTGGTCGAAGGGCTCGATGGCTGCGTAGGATCTGGAGATCATGACGCCTCCTTCCATGACGGCTAATACGTAGGTCGCCAGGGCGTCCAGGTCGGTGCCGGATCGCAGGCGGTGCCGGGCTTGTTCGAGGCAGTCGCGGACCGCGCCGATCCAGCCTCGAAAATTCTCGGCGATCAGTTGGTGAGCGGGACGGTTTTCCGGATCGATTTCGAGGGCGAGGCGGCCGATGGGGCAGCCGTACTGACAGTTGGTAAAGAGAATGCGGCCGCGGTAGCCGGCGAGAATGGCGAAGATCCGTTCGATGGGGTCGTTGGTCTGTTCATACGCGGGGGCTACGATTTGCGGACCGAGACCGGCGAGATACTCGTCGAGGACGGCCTTGAGCAGGGCTTCCTTGCTTTCGAAGAAATGGTAGAAGCTGCCGCTGTTTACCTGGGCGTGCGCGAGCAGATCGGACATGCTGGTGCCCGCGAAGCCGCGTTCCCAGAAGAGGAAGAGCGCGGAGTGGATGAGGCGGTCGCGGGTGGGGGTCGCTTTGGACATTGCAAAAACGCTTGCATTTCCATTCTGCCTGTTGTTTACTTGAATGGTCAACCAAGTTTCTTGAATGATCGATCAACTATGAAACTCTCCTCCTGCGTTTTCCTTTTTGCCGCCGGGTCGCTCGCGTTCGCGCAAGGCCCGGTGAAGGTCACCAAAGCGTCCGCGCCGGTGAAGGCGCTGATTTTTGAAGCCGACATTCCGGCTTTGCTCGACGAGGTCTGGGCGGCGTTCACCACGAATGACGGGCTCAGCACTTGGCTGACTCCGAATGCCACGGTGGAACTGAAGAAAGGCGGCGATTGGCTTGCGCATTTTCCGGGCGGCGGGTCGGGCGGCGGGACGATTCTGAGTTATCGGCCGAAGGAGGAGATTGTGATGTCGGCGATGGCGCCGCCGCAGTTTCCGCATGTCCGGGAGGAGCGCACCACGGCTGCCTGGCAATTCCGCGCCGTCGCTCCGAAGACCACCCGCGTGGTGTTGACGCAGACCGGCTGGAAACCGGGCGACGAGTGGGACAAGGCGTACGAGTACCTGGCCGATGGCAACAAGCAACTGCTCGAAACTCTGCAGCAGCGTTTTGTAACGGGTCCGATCGACTGGGCTAAAGTCTTCGGGCCGCAGCCAAAATAAAGGCCTGGTCGAGGCGGCGCAGGATTTCGTCGAGCCAGCTTTCGTGCTCCGGTTTCATCAGCACCGAGCGCAGGTAGAGGGTTGGTTGGCCGTCGACAACCATCTGCACGAGGGCGAGATGCAGGTCGAGGCGCGCCGCTTCGTCGAAGATGGCCTGCGCGGAGACCCCGCGAGGCGCCCAGACGACGATGTCGAGTTCCGGCTCGCAGACGACAGTCCAGCGGCTGTCCGCCGCGAGACGGCGGGCCAGTTCCAGAGCGGCGCGGCGGGATTTTTCGAGACTCGTTGCGAACTCTCCGCCGGGCCAGAGCGGCAGCAGGCGCATGGTGGCCCAGAGGGCGACGGCGGACGCGCCGGCGCGCGAGCACTCGAGACTGATCTCGCCCAGGTGGAGATCCTTCGAAGAGAAGTAGGTGTAGGGCGAATCGTGTTTGTAAAGCGCGCCGACGGCGGGGTCGGCGAACAGCACGCAGCCGCAGCCGTAGGGCTGGAGCCCGTGTTTGTGGGGATCGATAACGATGGAATCCACCTCACCGGCGCGGTTGAAGGCTTCACGCGCCGGGGCGTCGAGATTGCCGGCGAGTCCGAAATAGCCGCCATAGGCGCCGTCGACGTGGATCCGGAAGCCGTATTTCGCGCGCAGTTCGAGGATTTCTGGCAGAGGGTCGACGGCTCCCATGCCGGTGGTTCCGAGGGTCACCACCACGCAGCCGACGTCGCCCGACGCGAGCAGGGTTTCGAGCGCGGTCAGATTCATGCGCCCGCGGGAATCCGCCGGCACTTTGGCGAAGGGCAACCGGAGAACGCCGCTGATGCGTTCGTGCGTGTAGTGGGCCTGTTCGGAGGCGACGATCTTCTTGTCCGGATGCAACCGGCCGGCCACCCAGAGAGCTTCCAGATTGGCGATGGTGCCGCTGCTGGTGAGGTGTCCCAGGTGGGTGTGCCAGCCGAACATGGCGGCGATCTGCGCGACCGCTTCCTTCTCCATGGCGGAACTGGCGCGGCCGCCATCGAGCGCGTGGTTGTTG
This sequence comes from uncultured Acidobacteriia bacterium, assembly GCA_903851195.1. Classification (GTDB taxonomy): domain Bacteria; phylum Acidobacteriota; class Terriglobia; order Bryobacterales; family Bryobacteraceae; genus BOG-234. Next base: position 76,417 of record CAINNJ010000049.1, on the reverse strand, counting down.
GGATTGATCCACGTGGCCAGCGCATAGGCCGCGCGCGCTACCGGGTGCGGCGGTTTCAGCATTTGCCCGGCGTAGAGCGGGTGGAAATACGGGAAATTGTCCGCCATGCGGGTGGCCACTTCGGCCATTACCGCGTTCATTCTTTCGCCGCCGGGGATTTCCGCGGTGAAGGCGGGCAGGCGGGCGAAATCCTTCTCAAGGTGACCGAGGCCTTCGGTCAGCAGTTGCAGCGATTGTGTCTCAAGCACTCAGCTACTTATTCTGGAACAGGCCCTGGTCCGGACCGGTCTGGTCGCACGAGGGCGCGGGAACCGAAATACCGATGGCGTCGTGGAACGGAGCGGGTTTGATCACCGGCATCCGGCTGGGTGGCGCGCCATTCCGAAGAACATTCAGCAATGGCACCGCGCAAGGCGAGGCAGCCGGCCGCGCGCTTAAGATCCGCAGCGGCGCCGATGGCGGGGAGAAAAGCTTCAGGCCCGAGATCCTTTTTTTCGCGGAATCCGCGGCGGCGTTCTCCGGCGCCTGAGCGGTCAGCCGGGAAGCGCTGAAAATACCGGCGAGCACGAGCGACGCAATCCCCATCCTCATGGAGAAATTCTACTCCTTCCGAAGCCCGTCCGGCGGCGCGCGTTACAATGCCTGCAAGCTCCGAAAGCCATGTGGATCGTTCGACTAGCGCTCCGGCGCCCCTACACATTCGTCATCATGTCCCTGCTGATCACCCTCCTGGGAGGTGTGGCGATCAGCACAATGCCCGTCGATATTTTCCCTTATATCGATATTCCCGTACTCAGCGTCCTGTTTAATTACGGCGGTCTTTCGCCGGAGGAAATGGCCAATCGCGTGGTGACGGTGTTCGAGCGCTCGATTACGTCGACCGTCAACGACATCGAGCACATCGAATCGCAATCGTACACCGGCGTCTGCGTGGTTCGCATTTACTTCCAGCCGGGCGCCCGCATCGAGCTGGCGCAGGCGCAGGTGACGTCGAGCGCGAACTCCATCATCCGCACCATGCCACCCGGCATGTTTCCGCCGAACATTCTGAAATACGACGCGTCCAGCGTGCCGGTGCTGCAGATCGGGCTCGGCAGCAAGGTGCTGAGCGAGCAGGAAGTGTTCGACTACGGGCAGAACTTCATCCGCACGCAACTCGCGACCATCCAGGGCGCGTCGGTCCCGCTGCCTTACGGCGGCAAGTTCCGCCAGGTGATGGTGGATCTGGAACCGGATTCCATGTATTCGAAGGGCGTGTCGGCCAGCGATGTATCGAACGCGCTGAATCTGCAGAATCTGATTCTGCCCGCGGGCAACGCGAAGTTCGGCGATCGCGATTACGAGATCAAGCTCAACAGCAGTCCGCGCCTGATGAAGGAGATCAACGACCTGCCGGTGCGGGTGGTGAACGGCGCCACGGTTTATCTGCGGGATGTGGCGCAGGTGCGGGACGGCGCTTCGGTCCAAACGGGTCTGGTGCGGGTGAACGGCAGCCGCGGCGCGCTGATGACGGTGCTGCGCAACGGGCGCGCCTCCACTATCGACATTGTGAACTCGGTGAAAAAGGCGCTGCCGAAGATTAAAAACACGCTGCCGCCGGAACTCGACGTCACGCAGCTTTCCGATCAGTCGGTGTTTGTGAAGGCTTCGATTGAGGGCGTGCTGCGGGAAGGCATCATCGCCGCCGCGCTGACCGGGCTGATGATCCTGTTGTTTCTGGGGAGCTGGCGCAGCACGATCATCGTTTGCATCTCCATTCCGCTTTCGATTCTGACGTCGCTGATTGTGCTGAGCATGATGGGCCAGACCATCAATGTCATGACGCTGGGCGGGATGGCGCTCGCGGTGGGCATTCTGGTGGACGACGCGACGGTGGAGATCGAGAATACGCATCGCAACATGGCCATGCGAAAGCCGCTGGTCCGGGCGGTGCTCGATGGCGCTCAGCAGATCGCGGCTCCCGCGTTCGTTTCCACCTTGTGTATCTGCGTGGTGTTCGTGCCCGTGCTGCTGTTGACGGGCGCGGCGCGGTATCTGTTCACGCCGCTCGCGATGGCAGTGGTTTTCGCGATGATGGCGTCGTACCTACTTTCGCGGACGCTGATTCCGAACATGGTGCACTACATGCTGCGCCCGGAAATGAAGCTGTATGTGCGCGGCGAGCACGGGCACAGCGCGGGCGGCACGGGTCTGATCTGGAAGACTCACTACCTGTTCAACGCACAGTTCGAGAAGCTACGCGCTTTTTATACTTCGTTGCTCGACTGGGCACTGGATCACCGGAAAGCGGTGCTGACGGGCTTTCTGCTGTTCTCGTTCGGGTCGCTGGGGCTGATCCATTTCATCGGGCGCGACTTCTTCCCGACGGTGGATTCCGGTCAGATGCGGCTGCATGCGCGGGCTCCGTCCGGAACGCGCATTGAAGAGACCGAGCTGATTTTTGCGAGCATCGAGAAAGATATCCGGGATACGCTGCCGGCGGGTGAAGTGGCCAGCATCATCGACAATATCGGCCTGCCGAACGGCGGCTTCAATCTGGCTTACAGCGACAGCCCGACCATCGGCACCGGCGACGGCGACATTCTGATTACGCTGCGCGGCGACATACGCGGCAAGACGCCGGAATACACGAGCAAACTGCGCAAACAGCTGGTGGCGGATTTCCCGCAGTGCACGTTCTTCTTCGGCGCGGCGAATATTACGAATCAGATTCTGAATTTCGGCCTGCCCGCTCCGGTGGACGTGCAGGTATCCGGCCGCAACATCGAAGGCAATTACAAGATCGCGCAGGAGATCGAACGGCGCATGACGCGTATTCCGGGCGCGGCGGACGTGCATATTCATCAGGTGGTGGATTATCCGGAGATCCGTCTGAAGGTGGATCGGACCAAGGCGGGACTGGTCGGCATGACGGAGCGTGATGTCTCCAACAGTCTGCTGATCTCGCTGAGCGGCAGCGGCCAGATTGCGCCGACGCAGTGGATGAACTGGACCACCGGGGTGAATTACAACATCACGGTGCAGACGCCGCAGCACCGCCTCGATTCGCTTGACGCCCTGATGCGGACGCCGATCGCGCCGCTGGCCGGGAGTTTCGCCACGACGACGCCCGGGTCCACGCAGGGAACGGCGAACGGGACGACGGCCTCGACCGGCGCGGGGCCCAGCCAGGCCAGCATGGCGTACGGAAATCCCGGAGCGCAGTCGGGCAACTCCACGCAGTTTCTTTCGAATCTGGTAACGACGGAGCGGGGTGTTTCGCCTCAGATTGTGAACCACTACAACGTGCAGAACGTGTACGACGTATACGCGAACATCGACCGGCAGGATCTGGGAAGCGTGGGAGCGGAAGTGGAAAAAATCATGGCGGACATGGAGAAGAAACTGCCGCGCGGCTCCACCATGGAATTGCGCGGGCAGGTCAAGACCATGCAGACGTCGTTCTACCGTCTGGGTCTGGGACTGATTTTTTCCATCGTGCTGGTCTATTTCCTGATGGCGGTGAACTTCCAGTCCTGGCTGGATCCGTTCATCATCCTGATGGCGCTGCCGGGCGCACTGGCCGGGATTGTCTGGATGCTGTTCGTGACGCAGACGACGTTCAGCGTGCCCTCGCTGATGGGATCCATTATGTGTATCGGCGTGGCGACGGCGAACAGTATTCTGATGGTGGTGTTCGCCAATGACCAGCGTCTGGAGGGCATGGACGAACGGGCGGCGGCGCTGGCGGCGGGCGCGACACGAATCCGTCCGGTGCTGATGACCGCCTCCGCCATGATCATCGGCATGATGCCGATGGCGCTCGGAATCGGGGAAGGCGCGGAGCAGAACGCGCCGCTCGGGCGGGCGGTGATTGGCGGTCTGATGTTCGCCACAGTGACCACGTTGTTCGCAGTGCCGATCGTTTACAGTCTTCTCCGTAAGAAGGCGCCGGTCGATTTCGACACGAAGCTGGAAGAAGAAGAACGGGAAGACGTTTCCGTCTATTTGACGGAGGCGGCCGATTTACACTGAGGACTGACGAACCGGCATGCGCAGCGAAACTCCGGAAGCGGAAAAACACGGCATAGAGACGGAACTGCGGGCGGAAATCGCGTCGCTGAAACAGCGGCTGGCGGCACAGCAGCAGGGCGGCCACGAAGTCCCGCACGGACACGGACAGGCGCGGCGGCGACCGTCGGGCGTTACGTTATTCCTGATCGCGCTGCTGCTGATTGTTGCCGCCGTGGGCGCGTTCTTCGCGGGCTTCCTGCCGCACCAGAAACTGCAGACGGAACTGGTGGCGCAGGCGAAGACCGATCAGGAGACGGCGCCCGTGGTGAACGTCACGAGCGTGGAGCGTTCTTCGGGAAAGAGCGAACTGGTGTTGCCCGGCAATATCCAGGCCATCACGGAAGCGCCGGTCCTTTCGCGCGCTTCCGGCTATGTGAAGAACCGGCTGGCGGATATCGGCGATCGCGTGAAAGCGGGGCAACTTCTCGCCGAGATCGACGCGTCGGAACTCGATAACCAGGTGCGCCAGGCGAAGGCGAGCGTGGACCAGACGAATGCATCTCTCGAGCAGGCCAGCGCCAATCTGATTCAGGGCCGCACCAACGAGAAGCTTTATAAGACGACGGCGGACCGGTACGGCAATCTGGTGCAGAAGGGCGCGGTGTCCCGCCAGGAGTACGACACGTACATCGCGCAGTACACGGCGCAGCAGGCGACGGTGCAGGCGATGGAGAAGGCGGTGAACGTGGCGAAGAGCAACGTCGCCGTCGCGGAAGCCAATCTGGCGCGCCTGACGGACATGCAGGGTTATCTGAAAGTGCGCGCGCCCTTCGCCGGCGTGATCACGGTGCGCAACGTGGATACCGGCGCGCTGGTCACGGAGGGCAGCACGCTGCTGTTCCGCATCGCGCAGACGGACCGGCTGCGCATCTATATCAACGTGCCGCAGTCCGACGCCACCGCGGTGCGTGTAGGGCAGCCCGCGAAAATCACGATCTCCGATCTGCCGTCGAAAGAATTCACCGGCACGGTGACGCGGACGGCGAATGCGCTCGATCCTTCCAGCCGGACGCTGCTGGCCGAGGTGCAGGTGCCGAACGGCGCGGCGATGCTGATGCCGGGCATGTACGCGCAGGTGAATTTTTCTACGCCGCGCAGCGAGCCGCCGCTGCTGGTTCGCGGCGATGCTCTGGTGATTCGCGCCAACGGGCCGCAGGTGGCCGTGGTGATGCCGGATCAGACGGTGCATTTTCAGACCATCGGACTGGGACGCGATTATGGCGACCGGATCGAAGTGCTTTCCGGTCTGAAGCCTGGGCAGCAACTGGTGATCAACCCCGGGGACAACATTCAGGAACATGCGAAAGTGAAGCCGGTGCTGCTGGCGCCCGCTCCGGCGACGAAGCGCTGATGGTTGCGGAGACGCCGGGCCGCGAGGTCGAGACTCATCCGGCAAAGCGCCCGGAGAGAGTTGTGCTGCGGGGACGGTATGTGACCCTTGAGCCGTTATCGGCATCGGCGCACGCAGATGCGTTGTGGGCGTGCGTCGGGGGCGAGGAGCGGGCTGAACTCTGGAAGTACATGCCGGACGGGCCGTTTGTTACGCGCGAGGCGCTGGATGTTGTCCTGCGGGCGAAGGAGTCTTCGGAGGATCCGCATTTTTTTGCGCTGATCGACCCGACTTCTGGTGTGGCCGCGGGGCACGCGTCGCTGATGAGAATCGATCCGAAAAACCGGGTGATCGAGGTGGGCGGAATCATGTACAGCGCCGCGCTGCAGCGCACGCGGGCCGCTACCGAGGCGATGTATCTGCTGGCGCGGTACGCGTTCGACGAACTGGGGTACCGGCGGTACGAGTGGAAGTGCAACTCGTTCAATGAGCCTTCCCGGCGGGCGGCGCTGCGGCTGGGCTTTCAGTTCGAGGGGATCTTCCGGCAGCACATGATCATCAAGGGCCGCAACCGCGACACGGCCTGGTTTTCCCTGCTGGATTCCGAGTGGCCGGCGCGAAAACAGGGCTTCGAGCGCTGGCTGCTGCCGGAGAATTTCGACGAGAACGGCGTGCAGAAGACGCCGCTCTCATTTCACCAGTAACCCGCCCTGCGGGTGCGGATCCATGGTCATGTGGAACCGCCCGTTGTGTTCCGTATCGCGGTAGTCGATTTTCACATTGTTACCGACACCCTCGATGTGACGGTAGAGCCATTCCTCCCATGGGGTGCTGTCCTGCGCGCTGCCGGAGGGGTGGGAGTCGATTTCATCGGGCGGGCCGTAGGTGATGTAGATGCGGCCGCGATCGGTCTTCCAGCCGGGAATGCCTTCGGCGTAGCGGGCATTGGCCCGGGCGATGCGCCGGTAGTGTTCGTCGCGGAAGGCAGCCCCGCGCCGCTGCCAGAACTGCCGGATGAACATGTCTTTTTCTTCGTTCGCCTGAAGTTCCAGAAAGCGTCGGCGCTCTTCGGCCGTGATGATGTAGACGACGTCCTCGGTCAGCCATTTTTCGTAGGGGTTCGCGGCTGAAGCCGTAGTCTGGGCGGCGAGCGGTGCGGGTGCGTGGAAGACGACGCTGGCCACGACGAGTGTCAGCGCCAGCAGCGCGGCGGAGAGGAAGGGCGCTCCCGCGACGCGCGGGCTTTCCGGGGACTTCAGAATGCGACGCACCCGCGCGGCGAGCGAACCGCCGTTCGCCGCCAGGGCGAGTCGCGGACGGGCGCTTTCGAGACTCGCCAGTGTGATTGCGTAGGCTTTGGGGTTGGCTCCGTGGGCGAGCACGATGTCGTCACAGCAGTGCTCGCGTTCCTCGCGGAGAACGCCGGAGATCCACCAGACCGCCGGGTGATAGAACAGGAGGCTTTCGATGGCCCGTTGCGCGAGATTGACGGCGTAGTCGAAGCGGCGGATATGCGCGAGCTCATGCAGCAGGAGATATTCGAGCTGTTCGGCGGGAAGTCCGGTGAACAGGCTTGCGGGCACCAGGACTACGGGGCGCAGGACGCCGGCCATCACGGGCACATCCAGACGGCGGGAGGCGAGCAGGGTGACGGCGGTGGTAATGCCGAGGCTTTCGGCGAGTCGGGAGAGGCGGTGCTGCCAGAACGCCGGCGCGGGCGTGGAGCCGCTGCGGCGCAGGCGTTGCGCGGCGGTCCAGCCGAGGAGGTTTCGCAGGCAGAAGAGCGCCATGCCGGCCAGCCAGAAGGGCACGAACCAGCGCATCGCGGCCTGGGCGCGTTCGAGCACGGAGACCGCGCCGGTGTGTGTCGACGGAAGGGTGGCAGCTTCGGTCAGCGCGGCGAATCCGGTGAAGACGGGGAAGCGGGAGGCGTTTTCCGGCAGCAGGATCAGGAACGTCGCGAAGAACACGGCAGGCATGGCGAACATTGCCACACATGCCAGGCGGTAGCGGGCGGCCGGTTTGGCGCGGCACGAGGCAAAGAGCAGGGCGATGGCGAGGCCTTCCCAGAGAAAGTGGAACAGGGTGGCGCCGAGGGCTTTGATGAGCGGGGAATTCATTGGTTCTCCTTCCTTTCGTACTCTTCGATCAGTTTCCGGATCTCCGCGAGTTCCGCCCGCGATGCCTTGCTCGCGGAGAGCGCACCCACCAGCAGGCTGCGCGCGGAGCCGCCGAAGGCACGTTGCAGCAGATCGCCGGCAAGTTGCCGCTGCGTCCACTCGCGCGGTCGGGTTGCAGCGTAAACGTGAGCGCGTTGTTCCTCGTCGCGCCGGACCAGACCCTTGGAGGTCATGATCTGCAGCGTCTTCAGGACCGTGGTGTATTGGGCCGTTTTGTGCCGGTTGATTTCGTCGTGAACGTCACGAACGGTGGAGGGCCCCCGGTTCCAGAGGACGGTGAGGATTTCGAGTTCCGCGTCGGTCGGGAGGGCCGGTGGTGAGGCTGCTTTCGCCATCTACGAAAACATTACTACGAAGGCCTTCGTATGTCAACGAAGAAATATCCTGCCGCCGAGTCAACGTTCGGGCCGCCCCGCCCGTTTTACAGTGCAGGAGCATGCGGGAAGCGGCGCTGATGTTCGGGATTTCACGAGCTGCTGGCGATTTCTTCGACCAGGTGATCCGGCAGCGCGAGCGCCAGGTAATGCGCACCGCATATCGCATGCTGGGGAACTGGGCGGACGCGGAGGATGTCGCCCAGGAAACGTTCCTGCGGCTGCATCGGCACGGGCTCGATTTCCCGGACGACGCGGCGCTGGGTGCGTGGCTGTACCGCGTGACGGTCAATCTGTGTCTGGACCGTTCGCGCGCCGCGAGGCCGGGCTGTGAGTTGCCGGAGTTGCGGTCGGACGAGATGGCGGCCGACGCGGCCCTGCTGCGCGAAGAACAGAAGAGCAGGCTGATGGCAGCGCTGGCGCAACTGCCCGCCAAAGAACGCGCGGCCGTGACGTTGCGGGAGATAGAGGGGCTATCCACCGTGGAAGTGGCGGAGGTTCTTGGGTCGAGCGAAGGCACGGTGCGCAGCCAGGTGTCGAAGGCGATGACGCGGCTGAAACAACTGATGAGCGGAGAGAAGCGATGAACGACGAAGAACTGCGGGGGCTGCTGAGCGGGATGCGCGACGACCCGGTGCCGGCCGATTCGCTGGTGAGGATGCGCGCAAGGGTGGCGGAGCGCACGCGCGGCCGTGTGTTTCCGCGTTGGGCGGTCGGGCCGGCGGCGGTTGCGGCCTGCTTTTGTTTGTCGATGTTCCTGCTGCGCGATCCGGTTCGGGTGGAGCGACTGAAGTCGCCGGTGGCCCGTCCGAAGCCGGCGGCCGCGGCACGTGTATCTGGGACGCGACCGGAGCGGGGGGCGGATGAAACTGTTCGAAGGGCGCGGCACGCCGCGCCTCGCCAGAAGAATCCCCGGCGTGAAGCGCAGGTTCCGGACACGACCGTTATCCGTATCGAAACGGCCGATCCAAATGTGGTGATTCTGTTAATCGGCGACTGAAAGGACTGTTATGAAATTCGTGCTGATTTTGGCGCTGCTTGCCGGCGGGCTTCTTTCCGGGCAGGAAAAACCCGCCGAGATAAAAACGGACGGATGGGAAGCCGTGAATATTCCGGTGAAGACGCTGACTTCGGAGGACTCTTTCAACCGGCTGCTGCGGCTGCTCTCCGTATTTGGCAACAACGCGAGAGTCGCGGGCGACAGTCAGCTGAAGACGATTTCCGTCTACGCGCCCAAAGAGATCGTCACGCAGATTCGGCGTCTGGTGGAAGATCTGGACAAGCCGGGCACCGAAGCCGCCATCGGAAGGAATATCGAGGTGACGATGACGTTCCTGCGCTGTTCGGTGAAGCCGCCGGCGAGCCCCCCGGCGCTGCCGGCGGAAATGGAATCCGTCGCGCGCCAGTTGCGCGCCGCGACACAGTGCAAAGACGTTCAGGTCTGGGACAACGCGCCGCTGCACCTGCAGGAGGGCAAAGAGTCGCAGGTGAATCTCAGACTGCCGGGGACTTTGCCGGCGCGGCCGTCCGCGACTCCAACCGTGAACATCCGAATCCGTCCGGAATCGGTGAGCCGAAGAGATTCAGGCCGTTACGTGAGATTCGGTGTGTTGCGGGTGGATTTCCGAATTCCCGTTGCCACGGGAGATACTCAGTTCAATTACATGGATGTGGGGGTGAATACCGCGGGCGATTTCATGGAAGGGCAGAAAACAGTACTCGGCAAAGTATCCGGCATGGGTGAGGACGAATCTATTTTCATCGTGATCGAGCTGAAGGTTCTCGATTAAATGCAAAAAGGGAGGTGAATGGAACGACTTCCGTTTCCCGAGACGCGAAAGAGCAAGTCAGTCGTTCCTTATGCCGGGTCGTTACTGGCTGGTATTTGATTCTGCCGGAACCGTACTCCTTTGCGATACTCGTCCCGGGAGGTGATCGAACTGATTATCTTTCCTGTGGTCGGCGTTTCTCTGAGCATCCTGAGCGGAAAAGCGCACCGCGCGATTCCTTCGGCCGCCGATGGCACTGGCCCGCAGAATTCAGGAAGCGCTTGAAAGGCTACCGGGAGAGGCCATGAATTGAGACGGTGGCGATCACGCCGCGCAAGGGCGTATGATGGCTGCGGAAACGTGAATTACAAACGGATTGTGTTCGCAGCGGGTCTTCTGGTTTCGGGTTTTTTCGTTCTGAGCGGGCAGCCGCCCGAGGAGAAGGCCGCGATTTTCACCGCGGCGCAGGCTGAGGCGGGGCGCGTCGCTTTCGAAAACACCTGCGGTCAGTGCCATACGCCCACGCTGACGGGGAGAAAGGGCGAGCCTGGCGAAGTGCCGGCTCTCACCTCGCTGTCGCCGGCTTATCAGAAGTTCATCGGACCGCGCGGCTATGTTCCGCCGCTGGCCGGTCCCTTCTTCCTCAGCCGTTGGGGTTCGAAGACGGCGGCGGGGCTGATCGCGCGCTTCGAGGAGACGATCCCCTATTTTCCGCCCGCGGGGATGAACGATCAAACGTCCGTGAACATCACCGCTTACGTACTGCAGGCAAACGGAGCGACGGCAGGCACCACTCCTTTGACCAGAAGCACCGGCGCGCTGGTTCGGGCCGTTACCCGATAACTGCACGGGCGATTACAAATCGCCAACTGAGCGGCTGGTCATCGGAGCCTCACCCGGTTATAAAAGGACCAGCATGTTGCCGCGGGCTCTGTTACTGGTTTTCTCCGGCTTATCGGTGTGTCTGGCGCAGCCGCAATATCAGTTCCTTTCTCTGACCGGCAGCGACGTCTTCCGAGTGGCGTCCGCTACACGGCTCTCGCAAAGCGGTTCCGCGATCGGGCAGGTGGATGGCGACGGGAAAGCCGCGGTTTTCAGCCGCGAACTCGGAACCATCAAGCCCACCTACGCCGCCCGGATCAAGGACATCAACGCCGCCGGCGATATTATCGGCGTGACGAATCAGCAGAAGCCTTTTCTGTCGCAACCGCCTTACGATACGTACCTCGATCTGAGTCCTGTTTCCGGCTCGGACAACGGGACGCCTGAAGCGATGAATGACCGCGGTGACATTGTTGGCGAGCCATGCTATGCGAACGGCTGGTTCCCCGGTCTGAACATCACCATCCTGGCCGCAATCAATAATGCGGGACAGGTTATCGGCGCGGTGCCGGTTTTTCCCGGATACCAGTATTTTCTCTATACGCCGGGTAAAGGTGCGGTCCCTCTTCCCGCCCCGCCCAACACGATGAATAACAATGGCGACCTGCTATTCGGCGCGCCCGGGGCGCAGTATATTCAGAACTCTTCGGGAATGATTCCGCTTCCCTCCTGCTGCGCATGGACGGGGATCAACGATTTCGACGAGGCCGTGGGCTCCGTGCTCGGCGCAAATCCGCAGGATCCTCTTTCCCCCCGGCCCGTCTTTTATTCCGTCCCGACGGGCTTGATCGATCTGACAACGCGATTCCAAAACACGAGCGGGATCGCGTATCCGCTTCCGGTTGGCATCAACAATCGCGGCGAGATTCTGCTGGAATACTCGTGGTTCCCCGCCGGATTTGCAATACCTGCCGTGGGGATCGGTTTACTGACGCCGGTATCGGGCGCCAGGTAGTTTCAGGACCGCTTTTTCCAGTACTCCAGAGCGGATCCGCTGTAAACTCTCGCTCCGGCGACCGCTCTCCTGCGCACCTCGGCCATCTCCCCGCCCGTCATCCTGCGCAGGTTCCGCACGGCTCGGATGTTGTCTTCCATCTGCCCTTCCGTAGCCGCGCCACACACGGCGACGTGCACACCCGGCAGGCTGAGCACGTAGCGCAGGCATTCATTCGGATGCAGGGACCGCAGCAAAAAAGCCTTGCCGAAAATCTTGATGGCCTGGACCGCGACGCCACGCTCGAGCGCCACGGGCAACGCAATCTCTTCGAAACTCAGATAGGCGTGGTCGGCCGCGTTGAGGGGCATCATCACGCTGTCCCATTTGTCGTACGCCCGCAGCAGCGCCGCGTGGGCCTCCGGATCGGCGTGGCCGGTAAAGCCGATCAGCCGGCACTTGCCCGCCTGCTTCGCCGCTTCGAGGGCCTCCAGCGCGCCGCCCGGGCTGAGGATCGCGTCGATGTCACTCTGGTCCCGTACGTCATGGATCTGCCAGAGATCCACGTAGTCGGTTTTCAGAAGACGGAGGGAAGTTTCGAGATCCTGGACCGCTTCTTTGGCCGTCCGTTTCGGGGTTTTGGTGGTGAGAAAAACCTGCTGACGAACGCCTTCGAGGCCAATTCCGTAAGCTTCCTCGGAAAGCCCGCCCCAATACAGCCGCGCGCAATCGAAACAGGTGATTCCGAGTTCCACCATTCGGCGCACGTGGGCGGCCGCGGCGGGAATATCGGGATGGAGGTCCATGCGCGCCCCGCCCTGGGCGAGGATGCCGACCTCGACGCCCGTGCTGCCGAATCTCGTTGTGGGAATGCCCACTGGCTTCGTTTCCATGCGTGCTGCGGCCTAAAGGCCGGTCATTTTCTCGATGTGCTCGGGATACCGGGCGCCCTGGACCGAAATCTCTCCGGCGGCGCTGTCGATTTGCGACAGATCGTCCCCGGTAAGTTCCACCGCGGCCGCTCCGAGATTTTCCTCCATACGATGCAGTTTGGTGGTGCCGGGAATGGGTACGATCCAGGGCTTCTGCGCCAGCAGCCAGGCCAGAGCGATCTGCGCGGGCGTGGCGTTCTTCTGTTTGCCGATGGAGGTCAGCAGGTCGACCATCGCCTGATTCGCTTTTCGCGCTTCCGGTGTAAAGCGGGGCAGGACGTTGCGGAAATCCGTGCTGTCGAACGACGTGCTCTCGACAATTTTGCCCGTGAGGAATCCTTTTCCGAGCGGACTGTAAGGCACGAAGCCGATGCCCAGTTCTTCGAGCGCCGGGATCACTTCCTCTTCGGGCGTGCGGGTCCAAAGCGAGTACTCGCTCTGCAGCGCGGTCACAGGTTGCACGGCGTGCGCGCGGCGGATGGTTTGCACGCCGGCTTCGGAGAGGCCGAAGTGTTTCACCTTGCCCGCCTGGATCAGGTCTTTGACGGCGCCCGCGACATCCTCGATCGGCACCTCGGGATCGACGCGGTGCTGGTAGAAGAGATCGATGGTTTCCAGTTTCAGGCGTTGGAGCGAGGCGTCGGCCACCTCTTTGATGTGGTCGGGGCGGCTGTCGAGACCGATAAATCCCGGGGTTCCGTCGGGCTTCAATTGGAAGCCGAACTTCGTCGCGATGGCCACCTGGCCGCGGAACGGCGCCAGCGCTTCGCCCACCAGCAACTCGTTCGCGTAGGGACCGTAGACTTCGGCGGTATCGAAGAAGGTGACGCCGCGTTCCACTGCGGTCCGAATCAGCGCGGTCATTTCCCGCGTGTCGGCGGCGGGTCCGTAGCCGAAGCTCATTCCCATACAGCCCAGCCCAATGGCGGACACTTCGAGGCCGCCCGATCCCAGTTTTCGCTTTTGCATTGGTTCGCTTCCTCTTTCGACTTTACGCTTTCAGCAAGTGGTTGACCTGCGCGGGCCGGAGGGTCCGCATTGTCTCGATTTCAGGTTACGCGCCGACAGGGCGAATTCGGTAACCCGATCCTTCCTGTTTATTGCCTTTTTCTCTTGCGACGGAGGCGAAGTGTTCCGGGTAGCGCTATTCTGTACAGCGGGAGAGTGGGTCTTCAATGGTGAAGAACGGCAATGCGCGCAATACGGCCGATTCGGAGCGCATCCGTGAACTGCGCTCGGAACTGGCCCGCAGGATTGTCGCGTTCATGGGCGCGGCAGAGAATCGGGCAACGGAGATTCCTGGCCTGACTCTGCATCGGCGAACCGCTCCCACCACGCCTTGTTCCATGACGTACGAGCCGGGCGTAACGGTGATCGCGCAGGGGAGCAAACGCGTGGACCTGGGCCGCACGACCTTCCTCTACGGTGAGTCGCGCTATCTGCTCACTTCCGTCGATTTGCCGATTGTGAGCCAGATTGTCGAAGCGACCGAAGCGGCGCCGTGTCTGGCGATGTCGCTGAAACTGGAGATGCCGGTCATCCGGGAGCTTTTGAGCCGGGAAGAGATGTCCGCGCTGGAGCCGGCTTCTGAACTGCACGGGATGGCGACGGGTGAAATCACGGCGGAGTTCCTGAGCGCGTGCTGCCGGCTGCTCGATCTTCTCGACACGCCGCGGGACATTCCGTTTCTGAGCGGCCTGATTCAGCGCGAAATCGTGTACCGGATTCTGCGGGGGCCGGAGGGCGTCCGGCTTCGGGCTATCGCCACGCTGGGCGACCAGAGCCATCGGACAGCGAAGGCAATTGCGTGGATCCGGTCGAACTATGCGAAACCGCTGCGCGTGGAGGAACTGGCGCAGATGGCGGGGATGGGCGTTTCGACGCTGCACCACCATTTCCGGGCGATCACGGCCATGAGCCCGATGCAGTATCAGAAACAGTTGCGGCTCCAGGCGGCGCGGGGACGGATGCTGGTGGACGGTCTGGACGCGGCCAGCGCGGCGTTTGAGGTGGGTTACGAAAGCGCGAGCCAGTTCAGTCGCGAGTACGGCCGGTTATTCGGCCAGCCGCCGATCCGGGATGTACGGGCACTGCGGTCCGCCGGGGCTTCGGCGATGGAGTCGGACGGGGGACGGTGAGATCGGCTAACGGCCGTCCTCATGCGGCGGGGAGGATGAAACTTTTCCGAATTACGCCGGCGCCAGCCAGCGACTCTTCAGACAACTCACGGTTCGTTTCGAGGACCATGATGACGGCCTCTTCCAGATTTGTCAGGGCAGATTTGTCAGGGCAGATTTGTCCGCGCTTCCTCAAGTGTTGCACCCTGAGTATTCGCCCCGGGAAGCTCTTCGACGAATGCCGCATAACCTTCGGGCACTCTCAAACGGGCACTCTCAAACGGGCACTTTCAAACGGCCACTTTCAAACGGGCACTTTCAAAAAGACCGCCGTCAGTTTCATTTCCGCTCTCGGGCCTCATTTTAGCCGCCTTCCGGGTGGCGCGTCCGCCCTGGATAGACTGATTGCTGCATGAAACGACGTCAGTTCCTCTTCACCGCGGCCAGCGCGCCGCTGCTGGCACAGACCGCCGCTCCTACGCCGGATCTCGAGTGGACCGACGCCAAAAAGCTCACCGTCGAAGGGCTCGGTTTCCGGGATGTGAAGTCTCCTTACGACCGGCTTCCCGGGCGAGCGGAAGGCGTGGTGCCGGCGCCGGTGTGGAATCTGAGTCGCGATTCCGCGGGCGCGCTGGTGCGTTTCACTGCCGCCACGACGGAAATTCACGCGCGCTGGACGGTCACCAATAAGAATCTGGCGGGCGCGAACATTACGGCGATCGCGTCAAGCGGGCTGGACCTCTACGCCAAAACGGACGCCGGAAAATGGCGCTGGCTCGGCATGGGCCAGCCGAAGTTTCCCGATACCACGGCCGCGCTGGTCACCGGGATTCCCGCGGCCGAGCGCGAGTTCATGGTCTATCTGCCCCTGCGCAATGGCGTGACGTCGCTGGAATTCGGCGTGCCCAAAGGATCCACCATCCGGCCCGGTCCGGCGCGCGCGACGGGGTCGAAGCCCATCGTGTTTTACGGAACGTCGATCACCCACGGCATCGGGGCATCGCGTTCGGGGATGACGCACGTGGCGATGCTGGGGCGCACGTTCAATCGCGAAGTGATCAACCTGGGCTTCTCCGGCAACGGACGCATGGAGCCGGAGGTGGTGAAGTTCGTGGCCGAACTCGACCCCGCCGTTTTCGTGCTGGATTGCCTGCCGAACATGAATCCGCAGCAGGTCACGGAGCGCACGGTGCCGGGTGTCAAACAACTGCGCGCGGCTCATCCGCGCACGCCGATTCTGCTGGTGGAAGATCGCAACATGCAGACCGGTTTTCTGGTGGAAGCCCGGCGCAAGGCGAACGACGCGAACCATGCCGCGTTGCGTGAGGCGTTCGCCGCGCTGCAGGCGGAGAAGATTCCGGAGATCTATTATCTGGAAGGCGCGAACCTGCTGGGCGACGACGGCGAGGGCACCGTGGATGGCTCGCATCCCACGGATCTGGGTTTCACGCGACAGGCAGCGGAGTTCGAACGGGTTCTGCGGCCGGTGCTGAAGTAGCGAAAGGGAAATATGACGCTTTCGAAGCTGCGGTCTCTCGCTCTGGTGGCTCTTTTCGGCACCGGCGCGACTATGATGATCACCCAGATGGTAGCCCAGCAGCCGCCTCCGCCACCGGAAGGCCGGGGCGGTTTTCCGGGCATCGGTGAAGGCCGGGGCGAAGCCGGTCGTGGGGGCGGTCGGGGCCGTGGTCAGCTCGGCGGACAGGCCGCCGGCTTCGTCGTCACACCGGTCATCGACACCACGCCACCCGAACTTCCGGCTGATCTCAAGCCTGGCGGCATCCTGATCTTTTCGAAGACGAGCGGCTTTCGCGAAGAGGCCGCTATTCAGGCGTCGGACGTCGCCCTTTCGGTGATCGCGAAAGAACATGGCTGGCCGAACTTCGTGACTGAGAACGGCGCGGTGATGAACGCCGAACAACTGGCGAAGTTCAGGCTTGTGATCTGGAACAACACGAGCGGCGACACCCTCAGCGACGCGCAGAAGTCCGCCTTCAAGACCTGGGTGGAGAATGGCGGCTCGGTGCTGGGCGTGCACGGCGCGGGCGGCGACCCGGTCGAATTCCCCGCTCCGCGCACCGTATCCACGTGGAAGTGGTTCATCGAAACGCTGCTGGGCGCACAGTTCACGTCGCACTCGGCCATCATGCCCGGCGATATCCACGTCGAAGATGCGAAGAGCCCGATTACGAAGGGATTGCCGGCTGTGTGGCGGCGTTCCGACGAATGGTACGCGTTCACGGAATCGGTTCGCGCGAAACCGGGTTTTCACGTGCTTCTGTCCGCGGATGAAAAGAGCTACACGCCGGGCCGCGCCACCATGGGGGCCGATCATCCTCTGGCGTGGTGGCATTGTGTCGGCAAGGGGCACGCCGTTTACTCCGCGCTGGGACACGGCGGCATGATGTACACCGAACCGCATCTCATCCAGTTACTCGAAAATGCCATGGCGTGGGGGCTTGCCGAGTATGGCCACGCCTGTCCCGCGAAATAACCGAAGAAAGATATTCACATGAAACTGACGAAGCCCCTTCTTATCGCAACCACCCTCGGCGCCGCGGCGCTGACTCTGACGATTCCCGCCGCCCATTCGCAGGCTCCGGCGCCACCCGCGGCAGGCGCCCCCGCGCAGCCCGGCGCGCCCGGCGGGGGACGTGGCGGCTTCGGCCGCGGCGCCGCCACGCCGTTCGATTACGCGGATAGAGAAGGCTGGCAGTCGCTGTTCGACGGCCAGACGATGAACGGCTGGGATGGCGATACGCGGTTCTGGTCAATCAAAGATGGGGCGATTTACGTCAATCCGACCTGTGAAAAGCCCACCGGCACCATCTACGCCATCTGGAAGAACGGCGCGCCCGCCGACTTCGCGCTGAAATACGAACTCAAAGGAACCACCGGAATTAATGGCGGCATGCAGTTTCGCAGCTATCTCACGGCGGACAGCAATGTGGAATTCCGCTATCCCCCGCGCGCCGGACGCGGCGGTGGCAGAGGCCCGGGCGGTCCCGGTGCGCCTGGCGGACGCGGGACGGCGGCTGGTGGTCCCGGTGGTCCGGGCGGCCCTGGTGGTCGCGGGCCGGGTCGTGGCCCTGCCTGCGCGAACCCGGGCACGCCGCCGCCCGCCAGCGAAGAAGCCAAATGGGATCTCTATGGACCGCAGGCCGATTTCGACGGCAACAACAATTTCAGCGGGATGTTCTATGAACAGGGCGGCCGCGGCATCATCTCCATGCCCGGTCACGCGATTCTCGCCGAAGCCGGCAAGCCGGTGAAGGACCTGGGGACCATCGCCGACAAAGCAACGCTCGATTCGTGGTTTAAGAAAGAAGACTACAACCAGTTCCTCATCGTCGCCAAGGGAAACACGACGTCCATTTATATGAACGGGCACCTGACGACTCTGTTCATCGATAACGATCCGGCATATTTCCGCGCGGGCGGGAAGATCGGCCTCGAAGTGGAAGCGACCGGGGAACAGTGGGCGCGCAATATCTTTCTCAAGAGGCTCTGAGGTTCCTGAAGCGGCTCTGAGGAGCTTTTCCAGTGCGTGCCGCGAGCGCTACCCCGGCTGAAGCGCGGCCATCCTGTCGGTAGCCGCGACCAGCGCCCGGCTGTTGGGAGCGTCGAAGGCGCTGTGGCCGCTGTCGGGCGTGACGATGAGTTCCGCCTCCGGCCACTCGCGGTGCAGCGCCCAGGCGCTTTCCATCGGGCACACGACGTCGTAACGGCCTTGTACGATCACGCCGGGGATGTGACGGATCCGCGAGGCGTCGCGCAGTAACTGATCGTCCGCATCGAGGAAGCCCTTGTTGATGAAATAGTGCGCCTCGATGCGGGCGAAGGCGAGCGCGAATTCGTCTTCTTCGTAGTGGCCGGCGAAGCTCGCATCGGGCAGCAGCTTCGAAGTCGCCCCTTCCCAACCGCTCCAGATCTTCGCCGCGGCCAGGCGGACGGCCGGGTCGTCGCTGGTCAGACGCCGGTGATAGGCGGAGAGCATGTCGCCGCGCTCCGCCGCCGGGATGTGCGCCAGATAAGGCTCCCACGCATCGGGATAGATCGCCGAGGCGCCCCGCTGATAAAACCAGTCGATCTCCTGCTTCCGCAGCAGAAAAATCCCGCGCAGCACCAGTTCGGTGACGCGCTCCGGATGGGTTTCGGCATAGGCGAGGGCGAGCGTGGAGCCCCACGAGCCGCCGAACACCTGCCAGCGCGCGATCCCGAGATGCTCACGAAGCTTCTCGATATCGGCGACCAGGTCCCAGGTGGTGTTCGCCTCGAGCGAGGCGTACGGCGTGCTCTTGCCGCACCCGCGCTGGTCGAAGTTCACGATGCGGTATTTGCCGGGATGAAAGAAGCGCCGTTGTTTCGGATCGGAGCCTCCTCCGGGACCGCCGTGCAGGAAAATCACGGGCTTGCCGGCCGGATTGCCGGTCTCTTCGAAATAGATTTCATGCACCGGAGACACCTGCAGCCGGCCGGTACGGAACGCCTCCACGGGCGGGTACAGCCAGCTGACAGGATCCTTCGGAATGGCGGGGGAAATGCGGGAGTCGGACACGCTGCGCAGTATAACCTGTCGGGTTCGGTTATCCCGATAGCCGGCGCTAGTTCGGACGCAGCGCTCCAGACGTGTCCAGTCCGAACGACTGAAAATTTTCGAACGTCTGATACAGGTTGACCCACTGCCAGTAAGCGGCGCTGTTGAGATCCGTTACGTAGTACTGGTTTCCGGTAAACCGGTTGTTGCTGGAGGGCGCGAACAAATCGCCCAGGCCGGTATAATCCTGCGTTCCGCCGGTGCTGCCATGCCACCGGGTGCCGACTACGATGATGGAGTTGTCGTGAATGAAATCGTTCATCACCCGGCACGGACCGTACACGCAGGGTTCGCTGCTGCGGTTCTGCTGAATCAGCATAATTCCGTTCCCGTTGTTCGCCGAATCCACCAGAACGATATTGCCGTAAGCTTCCACGTTCTGCGATGCCGCAATCTGAATCTGCGCGTTCCAGAACCAGTCGTCGGGCGCCATGGAACCGTTACTCAGAATCATATTGTTCCGGATCACCGCGTCATAACTGGTTTCGTAAAAGATACCGGATCTTGAATTATTCATGATGACGTTGTTTTCATAGAGAGTGTGGATGCTGCTGATGTCGCTCCACATCCCGGGGCCGATGTTATCGTGCGAGAAATTATTCCTGACGGTCAGTCCGTCCGTGGCCGCGAATTTCATACCTCCGCACTCGAAGTCGTGGTCGGTGCCGGAGTAATTATTGTGGGCAATCTCATTGCCCTCCACCAGAATATTGCCGCCGCTTCCGCCCAGTCCCAGCTGGCCGTTGTCGTGAGTGAAGTTATCGAGAACCCTGCCGTTACTGGACACGCGGAGACCCGCGCCGTGATTGAAGCGTGTTTCGTTATTCTGAATGACCCAGCTGTCGCCGGCGAACTGATCGCCAATGGCGCCAAACTGGTCCGGAACCGCATATTTTTCGACAATCAGATTTTTCACGGTCACGTTGGTGGCGGTTCCCGCGATCGCGACGGGGATCCGGCTGTATTCCACCTTGTGCTGAGCCGGGTCGTCACCGGCGTTCCGGGGCCTGAAATAAATTGTGCCGTTAGGATAGTCGAAGTAGTATTGCCCCGGACTCAGCGCGCCGCCGCCGACACTGCTGTGCAGATAAGGCTGATCGTCATAGAAGAAATCCTCAGGAAAGTTACAGCGCGGGTATCCGGGGCTGCAGTATCCCGCCAGGCGGCCCGGCTGCGTCTGCGTGGTAAGGGCGACATAATTCCCGTAGCCGTCCCGCGTGAACGACGTCAGCGGCTGGGCGCCGCTCAGTGTTGTCAGGCGGTTACCTCCCGCGTCGAGAGCGCCGATAATCTGATCGCCTGATTTGACGGCTACGGTTTGCATGCTGTATGTGCCGGGGGCGAGCTGAAAGACAGAGCCCTCGGGGTTCGCGTCCACGGCGGCCTGGATACTCGCTCCCGCGGGAATATAGACTGTCTGAGCGCGCGCGAAGGCGCAGAACAGGATAAGAGCCAGATAAGTGAATTTCATGATTGGTAAGTCAGGATTGTAAAAAGCCAATCATAGGGTTATAACAACTACCATTCCAACCATTTCAATCCGCAAAGGCAACGTCGAATACATTGGGTGACGGATCCGGCAGTGCGTCCGCGGCGCGACACGCTGTGTCGGGCACCGTTGATCTCATTCGCCATCTCAGGTAACATGAAGGCCACATCAGCAGGAAGGAAGATCCGAATGGCCACCCGAGACGATTCGCCGGACGGGATGAAGTTTAACCGCCGCAATTTTCTGAAATCCACAGGCGTTGTCGGTCTGGCGGAAACGGTCGCCGCGCCGGGAGACGCCGCCGCGCAGAGCGAACCCGCCGCGGTGGGACCAGGCGACGTTCCCGTGCGGCTGAACGTCAACGGCCGTCCGATCGATCTGATGATCGAACCGCGGGTCACCCTGCTCGACGCGCTGCGAACGCGCGCCAATCTGACCGGCAACAAGCGCGGATGCGACCGGGGTACCTGTGGCGCCTGCACCATGCTGGTGGACGGACGAACCGTTTACTCGTGTTCGACGCTGGCGATCGAGGTTCAGGGCAAACAGATCCGCACCGTGGATGGTCTGGCCAACGGAGATCAGCTGCATCCGGTGCAGCAGGCTTTCTGCGACCGCGACGCGCTGATGTGCGGGTTCTGCACGCCGGGCTTCATTATGGCGAGCGTGGGCCTGCTGGAGAAACATCCGAACGCGACGCCGGAACAGATCCGGAAAGGCCTCGACGGCAACATCTGCCGGTGCGGCACCTTCCCCCGCATTTTTGAAGCGGTTTCGAGTGTAAAAGGAGGCCAGCGTGGCTGAAACAATCGATCCTCTGAACTGGCCGGCGACTCCCTCCGTGCTGGGAACGCGCGTCAAGCGTATGGACGGTCCTGAAAAGGTGACGGGCCGCGCGAAATACACGTTCGATATTTCACGGCCCCGCATGTTGTACGGCCGCATTGTCCGGTCGCCCTATCCTCATGCCCGCGTCGTATCCGTGGATTTGACCGCGGCGAGCCGCATGCCGGGCGTGAAGACAACGCTGGTATGGCGCGATCCGGCCAACACGCAGAACAATCTCGTCATGTTCCAGGGCGACGAGGTGGCGGCGGTGGCGGCCGACACGGAAGAGCACGCCATCGACGCGGCGCGGGCGATCAAGGTCGAATACCAGGTTTTGCCGCATGTCACCCTGGTAGACCGTGCTCTCGCGGGCACCGCGCCGGCTGTCTTCACGGGTGGGAACGTCCGGGCCGCGCAACCGCAATCCACGGGCGATCTGACGAAAGGCTTCGGGGCGGCGGCGCATACCATCGAAGAGACCTACGAAACACAGGTGATCACGCACACCTGCATGGAAACGCATGGCACGGTCTGCGAGTGGGAAGGCGAGAGGCTGACCGCGTGGATCTCCACACAGGGCATCAACGGGGCGCGGGAAAACTTCGCGAGCGCTTTGGGTATTCCGCAGGCGAATGTGCGCGTGATCTGCCAGTACATGGGCGGCGGCTTCGGCAGCAAGGCGCTGAGCGTCGGGGCCGAAGGCCTGATCTGCGCGAGACTCGCCAAAGCGGCCAACGCGCCCGTGAAGCTGATGCTCGATCGCAAGGAAGAGCACCTGGCCACCGGCAACCGTCCTTCCGCGACCGCCCGAATTAAGGCGGGAGTCTCGGCGGAGGGCATCATCACCGCTTTTGATGGCGACACCTGGGGCACCGGCGGCGCGGGTGCCACCGCCGGTTTCCCGTTGCCGTACATCTATCAGATCGCCAACCGCCGGCGCGCACACAAAGACGTCTTTACCAACACGGCGCAGCAGCGCCCCATGCGGGCGCCGGGTCATCCGCAGGGCTCGTTCAACACCGAGATCATGATGGATGAACTCGCCGACAAGGTAAAGATGGACCCGGTGGAGTTCCGCATTAAGAACCTGCCGCCGGAAGCGCCGAATGCCATGTGGCGTTCGTATCTGCGCGAAGGCGCGGCGGAGTTCGGCTGGGACAAACGGCATCCGACCGGCGACAAGACTCCCGGCCCGATCAAGACGGGCATGGGCGTGTCCATCCACACGTGGGGTGGCGGCGGCCGCGGCCCGGCTCCGGCGCACTGCGAGATCGCGTCCGACGGGGGCGTAGTGATGCGCGCCGGCACGCAGGATATCGGCACGGGAACGCGGACGCTGGTGGCCGTGATTACGGCCGATGCGCTGGGCCTGCAGCCGACTCAGGTCAGACCTGAGATCGGCGACACTCTGTATGGCGTCAGCCCGGCATCCGGCGGAAGCACGACGGCGGCCAGCATCAGCCCAGGCATTCGCGTTGCCGCGGTCAAGGCTCTGGACGCTCTGAAGGAGAAAGTCGCGCCGTCTTTGGGAGTCGAGCCCGCCGCGCTGGTGGCGTCGGGTGGCCGCATTCACGTGAAGGACGATCCGTCGAAGGGCATGTCGTGGGCCGACGCGTGCAAGCGTATTGGCCCGCAATCGATTACTTCCGACGGCGACTGGCGTCCCGGCATGTCCTCCACCACGACAAGCGGCGTGCAGTTCGCCGAGGTGAAGGTCGATATCGAAACCGGCATCGTCAAAGTGACGCGGGTGCTGGTGGTGCAGGATTGCGGTCTCGTGGTCAGCCGGCTGACGGCGGAAAGCCAGTGTTACGGTGGCGTGATCGGCTCGCTGAATTTCGCGCTGTTCGAAGATCGTATCCTCGACCGCAACAGCGGCCAGATGGTGAACCCGAACATGGAGTGGTATTTGCTGGCCGGCATGTCGGACATTCCGCGAATCGATGTTCGTCTGAAAAACCAGCCGGAACGCGGTGTGATCGGCCTGGGCGAGCCCCCGACGGTGTCGACGGCGGCCGCGATTACTCTGGCAGTTCGAAACGCCATCGGCGTCAGCGTGCGCAGTCTGCCGCTGACACCCGCGAGAATTCTCGGAGCCCTGCGACAGGGCATTGCATAACCGGCGCTTGAGGAAGAAGGAGCTTCTGTGAAGGCATTTGCTTACGTCAACCCGACGAACGAGAAGGACGCGGTCGCCGCGCTCTCGCCGCAACTCGAGCACTCGATGCCGATCGGCGGCGGTCAGGATCTGCTGGCCCGGATGAAGGACTACGTCACGCAGCCGGACCGGATTGTCAACGTGAAGAGCGCGCTGGAATCGACGGTGACGCCGTTCCAGGGCGGGTTGCGGATTGGCGCCGCCATGAAGATGGTGGATCTCTCCGAACACGCGGAAGTGGCGCGCATGTATCCCGCCATCAGCGCGGCCGCGATTGAGGTTGGAACGCCGCAGATCCGGAATCAGGCGACCGTGGGCGGCAATCTCAACCAGCGCCCCCGCTGTTGGTATTACCGTAACGAGGAGTTCGTCTGCTTCAAGAAGGGCGGCAACACCTGCTTCTCGCCGGCGGGGGAAAATCAGTTCCACGCCATCCTGGGCGGCGGCCCGAGCTTCATTGTGCATCCCTCCAGCCTGGCGGTGCCGATGCTGGCTTACGGCGCGACGTTCCGGCTCTCCGGTCCAAAGGGCGAGCGGCTTGTGCCCGCGGCGGACTACTTCACGCTGCCGACGAAGAACCTGCGCACGGAGAATGTGCTGGCGCCCGATGAACTGCTGACACACGTGATGCTGCCGGCGCCGGGAGAACTGCGGAGCGGGCATTACGAAGTGCGCTACAAAACGTCGCATGACTGGCCGATTGCCTTTGCCACCGTGCTGCTGAGCATGCAGGGCGGGAAGGTCCGGACGGCCCGCGTGGTGATGGGCGCCGTGGCCCCGGTGCCGTGGCGGGCGCGCGCGGCGGAGCAGTTCCTTGCGGGAAAGACGATCACGGAAGCGACCGCGGCGGCGGCGGCCGATGCCGCGTTGCGCGACGCCCATCCGCTGAGCCAGAACGCTTACAAAATCGAGGTTGCGAAGGTGGCCGTCAAGCGGGCGATTTTGCGCGCCGCCGGAATGCAGACCGCCTGATCGCGAAACCTGATTGCGAAAAAGGAGACCCTATGTTGTCCCTGACGTCACCCAAAATTCACGTAGGCGTGCACTGCCTCAAGCTCCGCACCAAGAGCATGTATATCCATGCGGTGGTGGACCCGGATGAGGCGACGTTTTACGATGCCTACGACAACTCGGCATTCTGGTGCGTGAGCACGCAAACCGGCTTCGGACCCGACGGCCAGCCTGTCCGGCCGGATCTCTGCCATGGCGAACGCGGTTGTTGCCGGTTCTGACCCCGCCTGACAAAACAACCCGGCTTCGGGGATAATAGGAAGGTCTGTGAGAAGTCTGTGGGCGGAGGAGTGATCGCCGGTCCCGCGCTCGGCAGAACTTTTATTCAGGAGACAGAAATATGAAAGCTTCGAAAAAATCACTCGCCCTGACGGCGGCGTTTGCGGGTCTTCTCAGCGGCACGGCGAGCCGGGTGAGCGCGGCTCCGAGCGGTTCGGCTTCCGGCGCGAAGATCGGCGTGGCGGGTCAGCTGGCCGACGCTGTCAGCGCAAAAACGGAAAAACACGCCTGCAAGGGCAAGAACACCTGCAAAGGCAAGGGCGGCTGCGCCACCGACGGCTCCAATAAGTAGTCATTTTCCCGATCCGGGCCGGCGGCGCATACCCCGGCCCGGCGGTCGGGACTTCACCATGCCGGCCAATCGTTTCAACGGCCACACGGATCTGGGTGTCGGGATTGGTTTGCGTATCCCGCATTACCAGCACATCTTCACGCACCGGCCCGTCGTCGACTGGTTCGAGATTATCTCGGAAAACTTCCTGGTGGATGGCGGCAGGCCGCTGGCCGTGCTCGATCAGATCCTCGAACGCTACCGCGTGGTGCAGCATGGGGTGTCGATGTATTTCGGATCCACCGACCGGCTCAACCGCGAACACCTGCGCCGTCTGAAAGCGCTGGTGAAACGCACCGGGACGCCGTGGCTGACCGATCATCTTTGCTGGGGCAGCGTGGACGGACGCTACACGCATGACCTGCTGCCGATGCCGTATACGTTCGAGGCTGCCCGTGTCACGGCACGCAAGATTCGCGAGGCGCAGGACTTTCTGGAAGTGCCCATCGCGGTGGAGAACGTCAGCAGCTACGCGGAATTCCACATGTCGGAAATGACGGAGTGGGAGTTTCTCAGTGAAGTAGTGGAGCGGGCCGATTGCGGGATTTTGCTCGACGTCAATAACATCTATGTGTCGTCGCGGAATCACAGTTTCGATCCTTACGAGTACCTGAACAGCGTGCCGGCGGAGCGTGTGGCGCAGATCCATATCGCGGGGCATTCGAAGTTCGAGAAGTACATTCTGGATACGCACGATCATCCGGTGATCGATCCGGTATGGGATCTGTACGCGCACGCGACGAAGCGTTGCGGGAATACGGCAACGCTGCTGGAGTGGGACGACCACATTCCTTCATTTACCGAGGTGCAGGCGGAGGCCATGAAGGCGGAGCGGTATCGCCTGGCGCCGGCGCCGTCAGACCTGGAAGTCGTCCGGTGAAACTGGCCGAACTGCAGCGGCGGATGGCCGAAGATCTGCTGCGTCCGCTGGACCGTCCGCTGTCGAAAGGTGTCGCGGAATATCTGAAGCCGAACGACCGGCTCACCTCCGTCGAGAGACTGGAAATCTACCGGCGCTCCGTTTGGTACCGGCTGCTCGATTCCCTGCACGAGGATTTTCCGGGTCTGCGCGACATCGTGGGAGACCGGAAATTCACGGCGCTGTCGGAAGCGTATCTGAGCGCGTGTCCCTCCACTTCGTACACGATGCGCAATCTGGGCTCGAAGCTGGAAGGCTGGATGCGGGAAAACCCTGCCAGGGTGGGCCGCCGCGTCGAACCGGCACTGGACATGGTCCGGCTGGAATGGGCGCACATCGAAGCGTTCGATGAGGCGGAGGGGAAAGTCATCGGGCCGGAGGACCTTGCTGAATACAATCCGGAACTGGTTCTCGCGCTGCAGCCTTACGTCCGGTTGCTGGACCTGCGGTATCCGGTGGACGAACTGCGCATTCAGGCCAAGGCCACGTCCCCGCGCACCGGCGTCACGCGAGTTCGGAAGCAGGCCGTGTTCGTCGCCGTGCATCGCAGCGAGGGAGACGTTTACTACCGGCGCCTGGAGCCTGGCGAGTTCGCCGTCCTCCGGTCACTGCAGCGCGGCGGGACGCTGGAGAAAGTCGTTACACGCGCGCTTCGCTCCGCCCCGATGCCCGAGGAATTGCAAAACAGCCTGCGAAGCTGGGTCGCGGCCTGGGCACAACTGGGATGGCTCTGCCATCCCGTTCGAACCACTACTCCGCCATCTTCTGCCAGATCGCGCGGCCGATAAAGAACGGCCCCATATCCTGCATGAAGCTGGAGGTCTGCCGCGTCTTCCGCATCGCCTGCACGCAGGCCGAGAGCGGGAACAGTTCTTTGCCAATCAGTCCGATCACGAAATCGTTGTCCATCTTGTCGATGCCGAAGCACGCCAGGCGCACGTCCTTCGCGAAGCCCGCTTCGCCGAAGCTGTGCCCGATGCGGCCGTGTTCCCGCAGAATCGACGTTTGTTCTTCCGGAGGCAGCGCGTTGAACTCGCCTTTGCGCCGCAGCGGATACCAGACTGCCCAGAGCCACTCGGGGTCGGTAACGGCTTTGCGGGAGCGATCGATCAGCCACTCTTCCAGATTCGGCTCATGCCCCAGCGCGTAGGTCCGGCCCATCATCGTGTATTCCGGCTTCAGCACCAGTTCGCGAAACGCATCCTGGTTGAGCAGGGGACGCACGGCGGTGACGAAGTGGTCCGGGTTGTCGCTCCACGTCAACAGCGCCACCCCCTGCGGATCGTTGGCGTCTTCATAGAGCACGGCTTCGAGGCCGGACGCGGTCAGCGCGGCGGTGAGCCGGGCGGTGTCGCGTGAGTTGCCGAAGGCCAGCAACTGCATGAAGAGGCGACGATCCAGCGTCTGCTGCTGTCCCGCGCGTATGCCGCCTTTTTCTCTGAGGTCGAGTTGTTCCACGTCACCAGCATAAGGGATGCTGCCGCCGAACCCGCTCAGAGCTTCGAAATCACGATCGGCGTGGTGGTTGGCTGCGCGGAGCCGCCGGAGGGTTCGATGGATATAGCCATGGCCGTGACGTTGCCCACCGGACCGGGGCGCACATGCACGCCGGTGGAATCGGGCCGCGCGTCGAACGTTCCGGCGGGGGCGGGCTTGCCATCCGGTCCGATGGTCCACATCTCGAAGGTGCGGCCGCGATCAAGGCGCGGAAGGTGCGCGGCAACGAAGACGATGCCTTTCGAGGGGTTCACGAAGAAGCGGCCCCGTGCGGCCGGATCGCCGAAGGCGACGTCGCGCGTGGAAGGATCGTTGAGGACGCTCAGCACCTCTTCAAAGCGGACGGCGCCGGCATCGCCCGCGCGACGCATTCGTGCGGGCAGGGCTATCGAGAGCAACACCAGCGTGAGCGCGCCGGCCAGAGCCCAGGGTATCCAGACGGAGGCGCGACGCCAGTGGGGCCGCGGAGCCACCATCGCCACCACGCGCCCGCGCAGCCGCCGCGGGGGCGCGACGGACTTCACGCTCGCCGAGAGCGCGGTCACGGTGACCATCGCGCTGCGCACGCCCGGCACGCACACCGGGCAACTGCGCCCCAGATGGCCCGCGAGTTCGCCGAGTTCGGGCTCTTCCGCGATACCCAGCGCGTACGCGCCGTACTCGGGCCGCAGTTCCTCGCAGGTCACGCGGCGACCTCCTGGCCAAGCTCCGTCCGCAGTTGTTTGAGCGCGCTGCGCACCCAGGTCTTGATGGTGCCGAGCGGTTGCCCCATCCGCTCCGCCATCTCGGTCTGCGAGAGCCCCTCGTAGTAAGCGAGTTCGATCACCTGCCGCTGGTTCTCGCTGAGTTTGGAGAGAGCCTTGCGAATCACGCGGCCGTGATCCGTGTTGAGAATGTCGCGCTCCATATCGACAAAGAGCGACGGGTGTTCGCGCGCATCGAACTCGAAGGAGTTGCGCTGAATGCGCGAACCTACCGAGCGGATGTGGTCGATGGCGCGGTTGCGCGCGATGGTGAGCAGCCACGGCCCCAGCGCGCCGCGGCCGGCTTCGAAGGCGCTCGCCCGATTCCAGACACGGAGGAAGGTTTCCTGCACCAGGTCTTCGGCGAGCGAGGCGTCTCTCACGATCGACAGGATTACGGAATAAGCAAGGCGGCCGAAGCGGTCGTAGAGATCCGCCATGGCCTGCGGCTCTCTTCGCTGCAGGCGGCGCGCGAGTTCCTCGTCGTTCTCTCCGCTCAGTTCCAGCGCGAGTATCAGGCCCGGTATCAACATGCGTTCGGCACTGTGACCAGGATACCTCGGTATGAGCGGGAACGTGCAGGAACAGAGTCCCGCGAAGGCACGAAAAGAGCGAGCCGCGTGATGTGCCGTGCTCATCCTCACAGTCCGGAATACGTAAACGCGGGAGCGCCGGATGTCGGACGAGAGGACCGGATCGGAACGTTTGACGCAAGCCGGCGCGCGTGTTTTTCACGCCTGCCGCACGTGGAACTTTTTTCTTGACATTCTCGCGGAGTAACTCTATATATGAATCACACTGCGATTTTTTGGAATCGCTGAATTCGAGATAGGGAGAATCACTTCGATGAAGAACGCAACCAAGAAAGCCGCTGCTAAGAAGGCGGCTCCTGCAAAGAAGAAGAAGTAGTCTTCACCGGCGCCGTCGGGCGCTCAGCAAAACGACAAAAGGCCCCGGAAACGGGGCCTTTTTCGTTTTGCGGCGAAGCTTTGAACGTCAGACCAGACGCGCGGCGCCGAGCAAACCGCGAAGAGCGGTGACGTCCTTCTTCATCGCCGCGAAGATGTCCGCGTTGCTCATGGTGAGGTCTTTCTTCTTTCCGTTCTCCGCCCCGCCCAGCGGGTACTCGAAGTGCAGTTGCAGCGGCCCGTCGAAGCGCGCTTCACGGAGCATGTCGAAGAAGCGCGGGAACTTCACCATGCCCTGGCCGATCGGCTTCCACTCCGCTTTCCACTGGCCCTTCGCGTCCTTCTCCCAGAGGAAGTCCTTCACGGCCACGCCGCGCAGATACTCGCCGGTAATGCGGAAGCTTTCGATCCAGCCGCCCATGCCGCCTTCGATGGTGGCGTGGCCGATGTCATAGTTCACGCCCACCAGCCTCGGGTCGAAGCCGTTCAGAATCTCGTGCAGGTCCCAGATGGAGGCGCCGACCAGATCCACTCCCGAATGCGTGTGGTACATGGCCGAGGCCTGATATTTACTGTTGAGCGCGGCCAGTTTCGCGACGCGCGGCCTGAACTCTTCAATCTGTTTCGCGAGCGGTTTACCCGCAACCCATTTGTAACCGCCCCAGCGGTAATGATGGATGCCGAGGTCCGTCATCACCCCGAGGATGTCCGCGGCGAACGGCGTGTCCGCATCCGCGATGTCGGTGGTCAGCATGGGAACTTCGAGACCGTGCGCGCGAATCAGGGACACCAGCGGCGGCAGGTCCTGGCGAACGCGCTCCGGCTCCACGTGCCCTTTGGCGCGCACGGCGAGATCGATGCCGTCGAAGCCGAGTTCCTTCACGTTCTTCGCGAGTTGCTCGCCTTCGAGGAACTCCAGATGCTTCGAGAAGATGGCGAGTTTGAGTTTTGGCGCGGCCGGTTGTTGGGCGGAAAGCTGAGCGGAGAGCGGTGCGGCGGCCGCGAGCGCGGCGGCGGATTGCAGAAATGTGCGGCGATTCATGCTCACAACAGTCTATCGGTTATCGCCTAGACCGCGCGGCGTTTGCGAACTTCGTCCAGCGTCACGGCGAGGATGATCACGGAGCCGATGATCACCTGCTGCCAGTAGTTCGAGATGTTCAGCAGGTCCGCTCCGTTCGAGAGCAGGCCCATGATGAACGCGCCGATCAGTGTCCCGACGACGCTGCCCTCGCCACCGTTCAGACTGCCGCCGCCGATAACCACCGCCGCGATGGCCTGCAGTTCGTAGCCTTGTCCCGCAGTGGGCTGCCCGGTCATCAGCCGCGACGCCTCGATCATGCCGGCGAGACCAGTGAGCGCGCCGCCGATGGCGTAGACGGCCGTGATGTGGAAGTCCACCGGGATGCCCGCGTAGATGGACGCGATCTTGTTGCTGCCGATGGCGAAGGCGTAGCGCCCCAGGCGCGTATGCTCCAGCACGACGTGAACCAGCACCGCGCAGATCACCAGCATCCACGCGACAAACGGGATGCCGAGCAGGTTGCCTTCGCCCAGGAACGAAAACGCCGCCGGGATCTTATGCACCGGCAGTCCGTTCGAAAAGATCAGCGCCAGACCGCGGTAGATACCGAGCGTGCCGAGCGTGACCACGAACGGCGGAATGCGCAGCCGGGTGACGAGCAGACCGTTGAGAAAACCGCACAACATCCCGATCACGATGCCTGCCAGCACGCCCACCACGATGGGATAGCCGGCCTCCAGCGCCATGGTACCGACGAGTCCGCTCAGGCCCAGAATGGAGCCGACCGACAGATCGATGCCGCCCGAGATGATGACGATGGTCATGCCGAGCGCCATGGTGTTGAACACGGCGGTCTGGCGCGCCACGCTGGTGAGATTGTTCGCCGTCAGAAAGTAGGGCGAGGCGATCGACAGCGCCACAAAGAGAATGATGAGACTCAGGAAGGGCAGCAACCGCTGCAACATGCCGGCTTTCAGCTTCATGCGGCGGCTTCCATAACGGCCAGTTTCATAATTTGTTCCTGTGTGCATCCGCGCGCGAGTTCGCCGGAGATTCTGCCCTGCCGCATGACAAGAATGCGGTCGGCCACGTGCATCAGTTCGGGCAGTTCCGAACTGACCATCAGGATCGCCGCGCCCGCCCGCGCCAGTTCGCTCATGAGTTCGAAGACTTCCGCTTTGGCGCCAATGTCGATGCCGCGGGTCGGTTCGTCGAACAGAAAGATCCCGGCCTCGCGGAACAGCCACTTCGCGATCACCACCTTCTGCTGATTGCCGCCGCTCAGCGTGCCCGCCAGTTGCGCGGGCGACGCCGCCTTCAGGCGCATCTTCTGCCCGAGTTCCGCGGACAGCCGGTTCTGGGCCGCCAGATCGAGAAAGCCGAAGCGGCTGATGCGCTCCGTGTTCGCCATCGTTACATTGGCGCCGATGGGAAGGCGGAGAGCCAGCCCCGAGATCTGGCGGTCTTCGGTCACCAGAGCGATACCGGCCTTCACGGCGTCCCGCGGGGTACGGATCTTCATGGCCTCGCCGTGGACCAGCACTTCGCCGGCATCGATCCGGTCGATGCCGAAGATGGCGCGGCACAGTTCCGTGCGGCCGGCGCCGATCAGTCCGGCCATGCCGGTGATCTCGCCCTTCCGCAGCGTGAGCGAAATATCCTTGAGCTTCGATTTCACGACGGAAACGCCGCGGACTTCGAGAGCCGCCGCGCCCGGCTGCAGATGTTCGCGTTCGTAGATCTGCGCCACTTCGCGACCCACCATGTGCCGGATCAGCTGGTCCGTCGGGATGTCCGCCAGGTTGCCGGTGTGAACGGTGCCGCCGTCCCGCAGCACGGTCACGCGGTCGCCGATGGCGCGCAGTTCATCCATGCGGTGGGTGATGTAGATGATCCCCATCTGCCGGGCTTTCAGATCGCGCACGATGCGGAAGACCTGCTGTGTTTCGGTGTCGGAAAGAGAGGACGTCGGCTCGTCGAAGATCAGCAGGCTGGAGCCGTGCTGAATGGCGCGGCAGATCTCCACCATCTGGCGGCCGGCGGGGCTCAGCTTGTCGACGCGCCACTCCGCGTCGAGCGGGAACTGGTACTGCTCGATGAGGCGGCGCGCTTTTTCGGTGATGGCGCGGCGGTTGACCCAGCCCAGCGGCGAACGCTCTTCGCGGCCGAGGAAGATGTTCTCGGCGACCGTCATGTGCGGGGCGAGCAGCGACTCCTGGTTCACCATCGCGATGCCGATGGCGGCGGCTTCGGCGGGCGTCCGGAGGAACACTTCCTGGCCGTTCCAGAGCATCTGGCCGCCATCCCGCTGCACGATGCCGGCGACGATTTTCATCAGCGTGGATTTGCCCGCGCCGTTCTCGCCGAGCAGCAGATGCACCTCGCCCGCGGCCACGGCGAGGTTGCCACTGCGCAGCGCCGTGACGCCGCCGAAGTGTTTTTCGATATTCCGGAGTTCGAGCAGCACCAAAGGCGTTAGTGTACATCAGGGTCGCGTCCTGCCTGCCGTAAAAGGAATCTCTTGACTGCAACAGTGATATAGAGTTATATATCGCTTAGGTGCAAATCTTCGTCAGCGCGGCCGGAGAGCTTTCCATCTACCGCCAGATCATGCGGCAGATCACGGAGGCGATTGCCGGCGGCCGGCTCAAATCCGGCGACCGGTTGCCGTCGCATCGCGATCTGGCGGAACAACTGGTCATCGCGCCGCTGACGGTAAAGAAGGCGTACGACGAACTCGAAGCGGAGGGGTTCATCGAGACGCAGCGGGGGCGCGGGACTTTCGTCTCAGCGCAGCTGCCGGAGCCCGATCCCGACGCTAACCGGGAGCACCTGAAAGCCGCCGCGCGCAATCTGCTGTCGCAAACGTATCTGGCGGGCCTCGGGATGAAAGAGGCCATCGCCGCGCTGCGGGAAGCGGAGCAGGAGATGGCGCAGGGACGCAGAGTCCGCGAGGCCGTTTCCGCGAAAAAGGAGAAGCCATGACACCGGTTCTGGAGTTCAAAGACATCGCGAGGGCTTACCGGAAAGGCGAGACCGTTCTGGACGGCGTCAGCTTTCAGATGCGGGAGGGCGAGGTGGTGGGCCTTCTGGGGCGCAACGGAGCGGGCAAGACGACGCTGATCCGCATCGCCATGGGCATGCTGCAGCCGCAGCGCGGCGAGGTGCTGGTGTTCGGGCTCTCGCCGATGCTCGACCCGGTGGAGGTGAAACGGCGGATCGGGTACGTCTCCGAAGACCAGGCGCTGCCTCCGCGATCCACCGTAGCGGAACTGATCGCGTTTCACCGCAAGCTGTTCGCCACCTGGGACGCTTCGCTCGAGAAGCAATTGCTGGACCGCTTCGGACTTCGGCCGGCGGACAAAATCCACCAGCTCAGCAAAGGCCAGGCGCGGCAGGTGGCGCTGTTGTGCGCGATCTGCCACCGGCCGGAACTTCTGATTCTGGATGAGCCGGCGGGCGGGCTGTATCCGGCCGCCCGCCGCGAATTTCTGGAAGCGTCCATCCAGTTGCTGAACCGGGAGGGCAGCGCCATTCTGTTTTCGTCGCATCACATGGGCGATGTGGAGCGGCTGGGCGGCCGGGTGATTCTGCTCGACAAGGGCAAGGTGCTGCTGGACCGGGAACTCGATTCGCTGCACGAAAAGTTCTGTGTCGCGCTGGCGCCGGCGGCAAGTGCGCAGTCGGGTTCGATGGAACGGATGCCTGGCTGTCTGCGGACGCGTCTGGTGGGTGAGGACGTGCACGCGGTGTTCGAAGGCGAGCCCGCGCAGGTGGCCGCAAGGCTGAGTGAACACTTTGGCGCGGAGGAATTTCGCTGTTCCCGCGTGCCCCTGGAGGACCTGTTCGTGGAACTGGTGGGGGGCAGTTTGCACGCATGATCCTGACACTCATCCGTCGCGACCCGGCGTGGCAGGTGCTTCCGTACGCCACGGCCGGCAGTGTGTTGCTCACTCTGTGGTTGGGATCGAACGGCATCGCCGCTATGTTAGGCGGACTGGCGGGCGGTCTGCTCGTTGCCCTCAGGATGTACCATCGCGTGGGTCTTTTCGAAGCCGCGCTTCCGGTGGACGGCCGCGAACTGCTGCAGGCCCGCCTCTTCAGCATGATGCTTTGCGTCTGGATGCCCATCTGCGCGGCGTTGCTGACAGGGGAAATCCTGCATAAGAGAGACGCGCACCTGACCGGAATCCTGATGGGCCTTGGCGTGGCGGAGAGCCTGGCCGTAATCGTGTTGCAGACCCGCCGGCTACCGGAGTTTCGCGTTGGTCAGACGGAAGCCGCGCTGGTGTTCGGTGCGTGCCTCGGGGCGTTTCTGCTGGAATTCTGGAAAATGCCGGAACGGGTGTACTGGCTGACAACCGCCATGAGCGCTGTGGCGGGTCTGCTGTGGCTCGGCTGGATATGGCCGGGAGAGCCGCTGTCGTTTACGTGCGCGCCGCTCACGGTAGCGGGTTCGCCGGGGAGGAAAGCGGGCTCCAGGCGCCGCGGTTCCGCGGACGTCCCGTTGGCCCTGCATTCCGCCATGCAGTGGGTGCCCCTGATCCGGGCCTTGTATCCGTGGAAGAGCGTGATGTGGCTGGCGTTTACGCTCGTCTTCCCCGTGATGATGAACAACCCTCTGTTCGGCCTGTTTTACGGGAATGCCGTGTTTGCGCAGGCGATACCCGGCATGAACTGGTCCATGACGCTTCCGTTGCCGCGGCGAGCAATCCTCGCCATCGCGCTGTGCCCATTCTTCGTTGTCCTCACGGCTTCCTTCGTGCTACGCGATGTTTCGCCTTTCCGTCAGTTGAACCAGCGGATTCTTGTGGTTCAGGTGGCGGAGCGGGATCAGATGCAGGTCCCGTTCTCCTATTGGGAACGAGCGTCGGCATCCGCGCCCGTAATCACTTCGCCGTGGGGAGAAACCAACCGGCCGGAAGTCCGACGCGTATTGCTGGCCCGCTATTACAACCCGTATTCGGTGGCTCAGGACAATTCGCGACGCTTTCGGGACTGGCAGTTCCGGCGGGCGACAAAACAAATCTACGGCCAGGAAGTTCCGCTGAACCGATCCGACGATCTGTTGCGAATGCAGCCGGTGGTGAGCGGTCCGCGGGCGCGCCTGTACATGCTGACCACCGTGGTGACAGTGGCGTTCATCATGATCATTCTGGGATTCCTGCCGCAATGGCCTCCGCTGCAGGGTTCGCGGCCGGTTCTGTTTCAGTTCGTCACTTTCGGTCCGATTGCGGTGCTGGTTACGCTGATCAGCCTGCCTCAATTAGTTTTGCCTGGTTTGCGGCCGAATATCGGACTCGAAATCTGGGTACAAAGCCTCTGGAGAGTGCTGCCCGAAAGCATTGCCGCCACGGCGGGGATTTCCCTGCTGGTGATCGCCGGTCTGGCGATCCTGCTCGATCGCCTGTTCGCGAAGCTGGAAATGAACACGACTTACGCGAAAGCAATGGGAACCATCACAGATAACGCAGGCTCTGCCCGATGAGTCTGCCGTTCTCTTCCCAAACGTCGCCCGCGCCTTCCCATTCGATGGAGAAAAAGCCTTTGTAGCCGGCCTGCTTCGCGATGCCGAAGGTGCGGGCCAGGTCGACGCGAAAAGTCTTCTCGCCGTCCACTTCGGAATCTTTCACGTGGCTGATGTTGTAAGCGCGCTGAAACATCGCGGCCACCGCCCCGTAGTTGAACTTCTCATCGCCCTTCAGCATGGAATTGCAGAAATCGGGCAGCGCGCGCAGCCAGGGCGTACGGACCTCGTCGATGACTTTGGCGATGAAGAACGCGTCCTCCGTCGTCGGATCGTCGTTTTCCAGATTCACGACCACGCCTTTTGCTTCCCCGTACGCCGCTATGGAGCGCAGGCTTTGCGCGGTGAGAGCGGCATCCGGCGTCACGCCTTTCGCGCCCTGGATGTGGACGCGAATGCTGGGGCAGTCGAGCGCGACCGCGCGGTCCACCCACTGCTTCGCGGTTTCCACGGCCAGCGTGCGGCGAGACTCTTCAGCGTCGTAGACGCTGGCGCCGAGGCTGGTCGGTAGATTCACGATGCGGGACCCGGCGGCGCGAACCGCGTCCCGCAGTTCCTGCAAATACGCCGGCTCGACGGAGGGGAAGTGCTGGCTCAGCAACTCCACGGCGTGCACGTTGTACTTCTGCGCCATGCGGGCAGGGAAGTC
This sequence comes from uncultured Acidobacteriia bacterium, assembly GCA_903851195.1. Classification (GTDB taxonomy): domain Bacteria; phylum Acidobacteriota; class Terriglobia; order Bryobacterales; family Bryobacteraceae; genus BOG-234. Next base: position 39,886 of record CAINNJ010000049.1, on the reverse strand, counting down.
CTTCAGGGCGATCAGTTCCGCCTGCGGCATGCGTGCCCGGTTGCGCGGCGTGTCCATCAAAGACCGGAAACTATAGGACGCGATGGCCAGGCGTTCGCGCGGCGCGGTGGGAAAGCGGATAGCCGGTGTTGCCGCCCGGGCGACGGCGCACGCGCCCGGAATCAGCGCGGAACGAAGCAGAAAGGCTCTTCTGGAGTGCTGCATGATCTTTTACTCTATAGTCCATGAGCCTGTTCGCGGAAACGCCGGAAGCACCCTACTATGCCGTGATTTTCACGTCGAAGCTGCGCGCGCCGGCGGAGGGCTACGGTGAGATGGCGGATCGCATGTCGGAACTGGCGAAACAGATGCCCGGCTATCTGGGAATCGAGAGCGCTCGAGGGGCGGACGGGCTGGGAATCACCGTGTCGTACTGGGCCTGCGAAGACGCCATCGCCAACTGGAAAGCGGAATCCGAACACCAGGAAGCCCAGAACCGGGGGAAGCGGGACTGGTACGAGCACTTCGAACTGCGCGTCGCAAAAGTGGAGCGCGCGTATGCCTTTTCGCGATGATTACGCTTTCGGGGCGCTGAACCGCGCGCCGAGCGCTCCGCCCGCCGCGCAGATGCCGACCACCGAGGTGAAGGCGATGAACAGGAAAAACAGAAATCCGGCCGCGAGCATCGGGGGATCGTTGATGATCTGTGACATGCGCGGGTCCTGCTGAACCATCAGCTCCATGAACTGTTTGCCGGTGAAAACAATGGTCAGCGTGAACACGATGGCCATGCTGACGAAGGCCAGCACGCCCGTGATGGAGCCGAGGCGAGCCCCCGCCGACACGCTGAGCGATTTTCCGGTGAGCCGCCGGTAAAGCAACACGCCGCAGGAGCCGGCGCCCAGCCACCAGACGGGGAAAAGAATATTGATTACCGGAATCATGTCCAGGAACATGATCGCCAGGGACATCAGAAAACTCACCCGCAGAGCGATGGGATTGCTGAAGCTGACCGGCAGTTGCGCCAGTTTCGCCTGCAGCGTGGGAGGTGGCGGCGGGGGCGGAGGCGCGACGAATTCGGGTTCGGAGGTAGGGCGGCCACAACGATGGCAGAAGCGGGCGGCTTCCACGAGCCGCGTTCCGCAGGTGCAGTATTCGATTTCTTCAGACAGTCTTTGTTGAGGCTGGCTTTGTTCAGACTGGCTTTGTTCAGACATGAGGACTGGCCCGGCAACGCCGGGCACATCTTCAGTTTGACGCAGGGTCTCCCACGGAGGCAACCCCGATGTGCGTGCCGTCGCTTTTCTCGTGGATAATCACCATACGTTTAAAGCCGCCTTTGTTCAGTTCGAAACGTGTGGAACCGTCCCTGTCGGTGATCACGATCCAGTTCGGCAGTTGCTCGCGATACCAGGCCAGAACCTTCGACTGCGGGTCGTCCGTAATCAGGCTGCCGCCGCCAACGGCCATTCCCTTGTCCTGTTTGCCGTCCGGCGAGGTCCATTCGAAGGTTGCCATGCCGGAATCCTTCGTCCTGCTGGCGCCGGGATAAACGGGCAGACCGATGACGGCGGGATCGAGATCTTCGTGCGCGCGGATGCTGAGATGGCCGCCGGGCGTTTCGATCGAGACATTGTCGCCGCCATGACCGTGCGCGGTCTGAATCCTTACGTTCCTCGCGATGAAGAGTCCGCCTGCAACCAGAAGAACGAAGATCGCGAAAACGGTGAAAAGCAAACCGCCCAGAATGCCGCCGCGCCGGGGGTCTTTCGTGACTGCCATACATTTGCCTCTGCCCCATGATTACGCACGGCGGAAGGGGCGGGTTCGCAGGAAATGCACGCGTTGTGGTAGTTTTCTCCTGATGGACCAAATTACCGTTGTTGTGCTGGGCGATCCCGCCGAACTGGCGCTGAAGAAGCTGGATGAACTCGGTCCCGCTGTCCGGCTCTCGATCGCGAAGACCGCGGACGGACTGGCGGAGGCGTTGCCGGAGGCGCGCATCCTTTATAGCTGCATCGGAAACCGGCAGGAGATCGCGAAGATTGTGGAGCGCGCGCCGAAACTGGAATGGATCCAGTCGCGCAGCGCGGGTCTGGATTCATTCCTCACGCCCGAACTGATCGAGAGCCCGATTCCGCTCACCAACGGCAGCGGCGTGTTCAGCCAGTCGCTGGGCGAATTTGTAATCGCCGGCGCGCTGTATTTCGCAAAAGATCTGCCGCGCATGCTGCGCAGCAAAGCGGAACACCGCTGGGATGTGTTCGACGTCTTCGAACTGAGCACGCAGACGATGGGCATCGTCGGCCATGGCGATATCGGAAGGGCCGCCGCGCGCCGCGCCAAAGCCATGGGAATGCGGGTGCTGGCTCTGCGCCGCGATATTTCGCCCCGGCCGGGCGATGAGGATGTGGATCGCCTCTATGCCACCGAACAGTTGCATGAGATGCTGCCGGAGTGCGACTACGTGGTGGCCACGGCACCGCTGACGCCCGCCACGAAGCACATGCTGAGCACCGCCGAGTTCGCGAAGATGAAGCCTTCGGCGGTGGTGATGAACGTGGGCCGCGGCCCCGTGATCGACGAAGCAGCCCTCGCGGAGGCTTTACGGACCGGCGTGATCCGCGGCGCCGCGCTCGACGTGTTCGAGGTGGAGCCGCTGGGCTCTGAGAGTCCTCTGTGGGATATGGAGAACGTGCTGATCTCCGCTCACACCGCCGACCACACGCAAACCTGGCTGCACGATTCCGTGGCGTTCTTCATGGAGCAGTTCGGGCGCTTCGTGAAAGGGGAGCCGCTGAAGAACGTGGTCGACAAGCGCGCCGGTTATTAATATCCAGTTCTTTTCCGGATAAGCCGGATTACATAATTCGCTGGCCCCGCGGATCCGCCTTCACCGTGACCGGTTGTGTGTACGTCTTTCCGTCCACCGTGAGCCGGACCGTGAACTGACCCGGCTGCAGACCGGTCGCCCCGCGACCGCCACGACCGCCGCCGCGTCCACCCGCCGGAGCCGTCGTGTTGGCAGCCGTTGTGCAGGCATCGCGCACTGCAGGCGCCGCCCAGGGCGAAGCGGTGCATTCCCGCCGCGGCCGAAGGCGGTTGCGCAGGCTGTTCCCAGACCGCCTGAACGTTCAGCGTTTCGGTATCCGGCGGGCGTACCGGTGTATCGCTCGCCGCGCAGGCCCGCACGGCTCCCGCGCCATCGAGGAGTTCCAGCTTTAGAGGCTGCGCGGCCGCCGTCTTCAGCGCATAGTAGACCAGAAGGCCGGCCGGCGGATTCAGTTCCTGCGGTTCCTCGTGCGGCAACGGAGTGCCGTTCATGCTGCCCTCGCGCACCGCGATGGTTTCGCCCGGGCGGAACAGCCAGCCGGCGGAAGAAACGATCTGCGGACCCTGCGCGGCAATCTCACGCAGCGGGGTCATCTGATCGAGAACCCAGAAACCGCGCCCGTGCGTGGCGATCGCAAGATCATCGCCATGAACCACGAGATCGCGAATCGAGGTGACCGGCATGTTGTTCTGCAGCGGCTGCCACTGGTCGCCATCGTTGAACGACACGTAAACGCGCAGTTCGGTGGCGGCGAAGAGCAGGCCTTTCACGTTCGTGTCCTCTTTGACGGAATTCACGTAAGCGCCCACCGGAATGCCCGCCGTCACGTTCTGCCAGGTCTTGCCGCCATCGTGGGTGCGGTAGATGTACGGTTTGTCGTCGGTGAGGCGATGGCGATCCACGGCGGCATAAGCGGTTGCGACATCGAAGTGCCCGGCCTCCAGTTGCGAGACTTTGCTCCACGGCGTCATGGCGGGCGGCGTCACGTCGGTCCAGGTCTTGCCGTCGTCGCGGGTGACGTGGATCAGGCCGTCATCTGTGCCCGCCCAGAGCAAGGTGGCCTGCAGCGGCGACGGGGCCAATGTATAAACGACGCCGAAACGTTCCGTCATCGGCTGGTCGATGTCTTTGGCGGTAGCGGGATCGAGCGTCGCGGGCACGGGCGGCCGGACGCGGGAAAGATCCGGGCTGATCTTCGCCCACGTCTTGCCGCGATCGCGCGACCGCATCACGAACTGGTTGGAGTAGTAGAGCGCTTCATCGGCCAGCGAGAACACCTGCGGCAGCGTCCACGTTTTGCGGTTCGGATTGGAGGGGTCGGGCGGAGGCAGTTCGCCGCCCAGCGGCGCGGGAACGTTCAGGGCCTGATCGCAGCGCCCGTTGCCATTGCCATAGAGAATGTTGCCGTCCTTCGGGTCGGGCACAACGGTGGCGCTTTCGCCGGCCTCGCAGGTAGGTTCCCAGTTGCGGAAGGAGAGGACGCCTTCGCGGGACAGCGTGCTGACGCCCACGCCGCCGCTATCCTGCTGCGCGCCGTAGAGCCAATACGGGAAGCGGTTGTCGGCGGCCACGTGATAAAGCTGCGCGGTCGGCTGGTTGTACCAGGTGCTCCAGGTTTTCGCGCCATCCACGCTGACCACGGTGCCCTGGTCGCTGCTCAGCACCATGCGGTTGCTGTCTTTGGGATTGATCCAGAGCTGGTGATAGTCGTCGCCGCCGGGCGCGCCTTTCACCGGCACGAAGCTCTTTCCAGCATCGGTGCTCATGTAAGTCGCCGTATTGATGACGTAGACGCGATCGGGGTTGGTGGTGTCGGCGGTGACGCCGTTGAAGTACCAGCCGCGGCCCCACAGACGATTCTCGGCGTTGACCAGTTTCCAGGTGGCGCCGGCATCGTCGGACAGGTAGAGTCCGCCTCCGGTTGTGGCCTGCGCGGTGGCCGCGCCGCCTCTGCCGCGAACCGGGGGAACGGCGCTGCCGTTGTCATCCACAATCGCCCAGACCCGGTTCGGATTCACGGGCGACACCGCGATGCCGATGCGCCCGACGAAGTTATCCGCGGGCAGGCCGCCCGCGAGGCGCTTCCATGTGTCCCCGCCGTCGATGGATTTGAACAGGCCGCCGCCTGGCAGATTGGTAGGGGCATAGACGGACCATGGCGGACGCCGCGTGCCCCACATCGAGGCATACAGGATACGCGGATTCTTCAGATTGACCGCAAGATCGATCGCGCCGACGTTCTCCGGATCGGTGGCGCTCGAGAGAATCTTCTTCCAGTGCGCGCCGCCGTCGAGCGTCCGATAAACGCCGCGGTCCGCATTCGGTCCGTAGATGTGGCCGAGCGCCGCGACATAGACACGGTTGGGGTTGACGGGATCCACCACCACGCGGCCGATCTGCCGCGTGCCTTCGAGACCGATGTGCGTCCAGGTCTTCCCGGCGTCGATCGATTTGAACATCCCGATGCCGTAGGAGTTCTGGCTGCGGATGTCGGTTTCGCCGGTGCCCACATAAAGAATGTTGGGGTTCGAGGGCGCCACCGCGATCGCGCCAATGGAACCGATCGGAATCCCTTCATCGGAGATGGGAAACCAGGTGCGACCGGAATTTTCCGTCTTCCACACACCCCCGCCGACCGAGCCGAAATAAAAGGTGTCCGGCTGACTGACGTGGCCCGCGACCCCGAAAGTCCGGCCGCCGCGCATGGGCCCGACGTCGCGCCAGGTAAGGCCCGCGAGCAGGCTGTTTGGGTACTGGCCTCCGGGATTATTCGGCTGCGCAAATGCCAGCGCGAGCAGAGAGGGGATGAAGATCATCCAGCGGCTTCGAAAACTCATGTATGCTCCTCCGAGAGTTCAAAACCCGGCAAGGGCGCTTTTCGGAACTTTCGCGACCACGTTGAACTGGGAATCCACCATCTCGGTAATGTCGTATTTCAGAACTGCGCCCAACAAAACAGCCACTTCGTTGTCGTCCAGTTTATAGTCTGTCTTGAGCCAGGTCGCGAGTTGCGCGGTGGCAAGCTGAATGGAATCCGCGACGGAACCGGCGATGCCCATCGACATCAGATAGCCGGCGTTTTCGAGACGCGGATTGGCGGTGGCGAAACCGGGCTGGACAGTCACGGTGAATTCCACGTCGAGCGAGGTTTCAAGCGCGCTGCCCGTGAGTTCGCCATCGCCCATGGCCGCGTGGCCGTCCCCCAGGAAGAAGAGCGCGCCGGGCTGAAACACCGGCAGGTAGAGCGTGGCGCCCTCGCCCATCTGGTTGTAATCCATGTTGCCGCCGTAGGGGCCGAGGTCGGTGGCCCGGTACGAAAGATTTCCCGCGGGTGCGGTGGCAAGGCAGCCGATCATGGGGAGAATCGGCACCGTGAAATTCTTCATACGCTCGGTGGGGTGAGCGAGCATGGCCGTGCCTTTGGCGAGATCGAGTTTCCACTCGCTGTCGAAGGCGTCCGCATATTTGGCAGCCGCGACGAACTGCGGCGTCACGGTACGGCCGTTGATGCGATTTCCCTGACGCGCCGTGTCGCGATTCACGCGGACCTTGTTCAGTTTGACGACGAGCGTATCGCCGGGCAGAGCGCCTTCAATATAAAAGGGACCGGTTTCCGGGTTGGCGCCCGGTGAACGAACGTCGTGATCTTTGCCGCCGGCATCGTACGTGCGCGTGCGGATGGTGTCGCCCGCGAATACGTGGAGAACCGGGGGGATGGCGGCGGAGTAGTAGCCGGAGAAGCCTTTCGGGTCGAAATCGACAGTGCGCGGACCACCGGCGGGAGGGTGCGAAGCGCGCGTGAGTTTCCACATGACGTTCTGCAGCGTGGTCCCACCGCCGCCGCGTCCGCGTCCACCGGCGAGTGTCCCCTGGCCGGTCCAGGTGTCGCTTACCGCTTTGCCTTCCAGACTCCCGCGCAGCACGGAGAGCGTGACCTGATCCCCCTCCGCCGTGCCCTCGACCTTCGCGCCTCCCCAACTGCCGGAGACTTTCCCGGCCGACACCTGGAGCGAGACGCGGGCGTACTGCGGATCGCCGGGGCCATTGATTTCGGCGATCCAGTCGCCGTTGAGATCCGCGCCCCGGCAGAGCGCCGGGGCGAGCAGCAGGCAGAGCAGAGGGAGGCAGGTTTTCACGGCTGTCCTATATTAAAAGCTCAGTTTCAGAGCCAGTTGGATGTTGCGCGGTTCGCCGAAGCCAAGGCCCGGCGCCGAAGTGCCGTTCTTGGTCTGCGTGAGTTGCCCGAAGGTGGCGCTGGTCAGCGTGGTAGTCGGGTTGGCCCAGTTGATGCGATTCGTCAGGTTGAAGATTTCCACGCGGAATTGCATGGCGATTCTCTCGGTAATCGGAATCTTCTTGAACGCGGAGAAATCGACGGCGCCGAAGCCCGGTCCGTAGAGCACATCGCGCCCCAGGTTACCGAAGGTGCCGGCTGCCGGTTTCGCGAAGGCGGCCGGGTTAAAGTACTGCCGCGCCAGCGTGTTGGAGAGCACCGGGATGTTCGAGTAGGGGTCGCCCACCAGATCCACGCGGTCTTTGCCTTCGCTGGTGCCGCTGACGTTGGTGCCTGCGGTCAGGTTGATGGGGGAACCGCTCGTGAAGGTCAGCAGCGAGTTGACCTGCCAGCCGTTGGTCAGGCGGGAGAGGTGGTTCGTCCAGCGCGGCACGTCATAACTCAGGAAGCTGGTGAGAATCTGGCGCGTGTCGAAGGTGCTGGAACCGTAGTCGTTCTTCAGGTTGTAGCTGTTGGTCGGCGTGCCGACGGACGAAGCGTCGTCGAGCGCGTGGCTGTAGGTGTAATTTACGTTGGCGGTCAGACCCTTCCAGACCTGCTGCCGCACGGTGACCTGCAGTGAGTTGTAGTTGGAATCCGCGATGGAATTGAGCTGATTGATGGCGGTGAGGTTCGGATACTGCGCGGCCAGCGGACGCACGCCGTTCACCAGCTGGTTCATATCGAGCACCGCCGCGAGCTTGCGGCCCTGACTGCCCACGTAACCGGCCTGCACAAGAGTAGAGCTGGTCACCTGACGCTGCACATTGAGGTTGTAGTTCTGGATGTGCGGCATCGTGAAGTTGGGATTGACCGAGTAAGCGCCGAACGGTGGTGTCGCCGCGGCGGAGCCGAAGACCGGCACGCCGGGAGCGAACACGACGTTCTTCGCGCTCAGCGTGAAGACCGGATTGTCCCCCGCGGGATTGTAGGCCGCGCCGGATGCGCCGCCGTTGCCCGTGCCGCCGCCCGCGGTGAACTCACTCACGCTGGGCACATCGTAGAAGATGCCGTAACTGCCGCGAACCACCCACTTGCTGCTGCGTTTGGGGCTCCATGCAAAGCCGAAGCGGGGCGCCAGGTTCAGTTTGTTCGGCGTGTAGAGCGGCGCCGTGGTGAAGCCGGTGGAGGGCTGGAAATTGTAGATGGGCGCTTCCACGGTGTGGGGCGCTCCCTGGAAGGTATAGCGGACGCCGTAGTTCAGCGTCAGCGTGGGGCTCATTTCAAACGTGTCGTGCGCCCAGCCGTCGCCGGAGTTCACGTGATAGACGCGCTGCGGTGTGCCGCGAATAATGGTCGCGCCGTTGGAATTGCTCGGTTCGCCGGCCAGGTAATCGGCCATGGCGCGCAAGGTGCCGGACACGGTGGAATCGGTGGCCCAGGGTCCGCGGGTGCCATCGAACGTGAACGTGCCGCGGGAGTTGCTGAAGTACGCGACATCCACCACGGCGCGGCGGAACTCGCCGCCCAGCTTGATCTGATGCCGGCCGAGCGTCCAGGAAAGGTTGTCGGTGATGTGACCCGTGGTGTCGATGCGGCCCAGCGGCGGCGTGGAACCGGTGACATCGAAGCCGCTGATGCGCAGCGCCGGAGCGCCGGAATAGTGCGGGTCCGTAACGCCGGTGTTCAGGCCAAGAGCGCCCGGGTTGAAGCTGGTGTTGTAATCGCCGAAGGTCTGCAGGAAGTAGTTGACGCCCAGAGTCACCTGATTGACCATCTTCGGCGAGAGAATCGAATTCTCCACCACGGAGTAATTATGGACGTGCATGGGCGCGGCCTGGAAGTAGTCTTTGAAGTGCGAGCCGACGTCCGCGACCTGTGTGCCGGTGCCGCCCAGATAACGCACGGCCACGGAATGCTTGTCGTTGAAGCGGTGATCGATCTTCACGATGCCGTTGTAGCTGTTGTAAGTGTTGAGTGAGTTCGCCAGATAGTTATTGGCGGTGGCCGGACCGGTGCGGCTGTTGGCCGGAAACATACTGAGCAGGTTCAGCGACACCTGACTGACCGGCACGCCGTACTTCTGCAGTACGTTCTGCGCCGAAGCGACCCAGGCGGCGGAAGGAGAGGTATCGAGAACGGAGAGGCCGGCGACCGCCAACTGCACTTCGCCGGTGAGGAAGAAGAAGGTCCTGTTCTTCAGAATCGGACCGCCCGTGGCGAACCCGAACTGGTTATTGCGGATCTCCTGCTTCGGGCTGGTGGAAGGCTGCACCGGGGAGGGCGAGGCCAGCGCTTCGTTGCGATCGAAAAAAAAGAGATCGCCATGCAGGCTGTTGGTGCCGGACTTGATGACCATCTGAACGGACGCGCCGCCGTTGCGGCCGGTGTCGGCGCTGGCGTTCGTGGAAACCGAGAACTGCTCGATCGCTTCCACCGGAACCAGGGCGCCGGCGATACCGGAAACACCGCCCTGATTGACCGCGACGGCGTTGGAGTAGGCGTCGTTGTTATCCGCGCCATCGATCTGGTAGTTCGCGCCGTTGGTGCGCATCCCATTTACTGAAGTGCCGGACGGCGTGACGCCGGGGGCGAGTTTCACCATCTGTTTGAAGTCGCGGCCGTTCATCGGCAGGTCGTGCACGGCTTTCTCATCCACCACCGCAACCAGTGATGTGGACGTGGTCTCGAGAGACACCGCGGAGGCCGAGACTTCCACAACCGATTGCTGCTGGGCCACGCCTAACTGGATCGGAATGTTTGTCGTCTTGGCGACGGAGACTTCAATGCGGCCGATTTCTTTGACTTCGAAACCCGGCATCGATGCCGCGATCCGGTAAATGCCGGTCGGCAGTTCGGCGAACAGGAAGTTTCCGTTGGCGCCCGTGGGAAGAGCGCGGCTGAAGCCGGTGGCGGGATTTTCGAGCTTGATAATCGCGTTGACCAGCGCCGCGCCGCTGGGATCGGTGACCGTGCCGGCGATATCGCCGCGAAACGTTTGGGCGAACCCGCCCGACGCGAGAAGGGCCACAAGGGCCGGTATTTTCCACATAGATGCCTCCAGAGAATCGGAATTTGATAAGAACGAAGGGAAAACTACGTGGGAATCCACCGGGAGCCGCAGCGGAGCGATTGCCGGTTTACAGGGTAGATCGAAGGTTAGCCGAGGCAGAGACGTCGTGTCAAGCCAGGGCTGCCTTTTATGCTCTCAATAGACAGAACAGATGACAGTTCTGATATTTATCGGCTTAGCCGCTGGTCAGATTCTACTGACTTACCGGCATTTTTTGGGCCTTGTGGTTTCAGCCGCCCGGATCGGGTTATTCTAATTCGATCATGAAGAAGTTGACACTCGTGCTGGGCGCGGCGCTCGTCCTGACCGCCCAGGAAAAAGTTGACGACGTGAATTCCGCGAAAATGCGGAGCGAGGAACTGGAGCATTCGCAGATCATGCACACGCTGCATGTGCTGACCGACCGCTACGGTCCGCGCGTCACGGGCACGCCGAACCACGAACTGGCGGCGAAGTGGGCGGTCACGCAACTGACGCAGTGGGGTTTCAAAAACGCGCATCTGGAGCCCTGGGAGTTCGGACATCCGGGCTGGCTGAACGAGTATGCGACGGCCCACATCGTCGCGCCGGTCAAAGAGAACGTCAAATTCGAAGTGCTGGCGTGGACGCCTTCCACGAACGGCAAAGTCATGGCCTCCGCGATTCAGCTGGTGCCGCCGCAGGGTCCGGTGCCGCCCGTCGATCCGGCTGCCGCGGCCGCAGCGGCGGCGTTCGGCGGTGGACGTGGCGCGCCCGCGCCGCTCGGTCCGCTGAAGACCGAACTGACGCAGTGGATTGCCGCGAACAAAGACAAGGTGCGGGGCAAGGTGGTGCTGGTGGGTAAAGCCGCGGTGATCCCGGTCAACTTCGATGCGCCGTCCAAGCGGCGACCCGACGACCAGGTGAAGGCTATGTATGACCCGGCGAATCCCAACGGCGGACGCGGCGGTTTCGGTCGCGGTCCGGCGGCGAAACCCGATCCCGAGCGTTACACGCCGAACGAGGTCACAGCGCAGATCGACGCCATGCTGGTGGCGGGCGGCGCTCTGGTGAAGGTTAACGATGCCGCGCGCGGCGAGGGCGTGATCGTGGCCGTGCAGCATCGCGGTTACGATATCGCGACGGCCGTGCCCACCGTGATCCTGCGGAACGACGATTACGGCCGCGTGGAGCGTCTGCTCGCCGATGGTGAAGACGTGAAGATGCAGTTCGAGATCACGAATAAAATCTATCCCGAAGGCAAGACGAGTTACAACGTGGTGGCGGAGATCCCCGGTTCGGATAAGGCCGATGAAGTGGTGATGCTCGGTGGCCATCTGGACTCCTGGCATTCCGGCACCGGAGCCACCGACAACGCGATCGGCTGCTCCATCATGATGGAGGCCGCTCGGTTGATTCAGAACGCCGGCCTGAAGCCGCGCCGGACGATTCGCGTGGCTCTCTGGTCCGGTGAAGAAGAGGGCCTGCTGGGCTCACTGGCTTACGTGAAGGAGCACTTCGGCACCGCCGAAGCGCCAAAGCCCGAGTGGTTCAAGCTCGATGGCTATTTCAACGTCGATTCGGGCACTGGCCGTCTGCGCGGCGCGGGCGTGTTCGGTCCTCCGGAAGCGGCGGCTGTACTGCGTCCGGTACTGGCGCAGTTCTCCGAATGGGGCATCTATGGCGCCAGCGCGAGCAACAGCCGCGCGGTGGGCGGCACCGACAGCACATCCTTCAACAACGCCGGACTGCCGGGCATCGGTATGTCGCAGGATCCGATTGAATACGGCACCATGACGCATCACACCAACCTCGACACGTACGAACGGATCATCCCGGACGATGTGAAGAAAGCCGCGGCGATTCTGGCGGCCTCGGTGTGGCACGTGGCAACGCGGGACGAAATGATTCCGCGCTTCGCGAAAGACAAGATGCCCGCCCCGGTCGCCATTCCGGCGTTCTGATCGCATGTCGATAACGCCTGCGATCAGCCGCGTCATTCTGTACGTCCGGGATATTGAAAAGGTCGCGCTCTTCTACGAAACGCTCTTCGGGATGGAGCGGATCGAATCGGAAGGGCGCGGCTGGCTGGAGTTGCGGAGCCTTTCCGGTGGCTGTCTGGTGGCGCTCCATCAGGCAGCCAAATCGCAAAAAAGCGGCGCCGCCATGAAACTCGTCTTCGGCGTGAAAGACGTGCGCGCGTTCACGGAAGAAGCCGCCCGCAAGGGACTGCCGTTCGGCCCGGTGCACCGTGTAGATCACGGCCCGGGCCTGGAATTCGCGAACATCGAATTTGCGAACATCAAAGATCCGGCCGGGAACTCGGTCTCCGTTTCCAGCCGGGGGATCGGCTAACAGCGCCGCTTACGAACCCGCCTTCACCGCGGCCACCACGCGCTGCAGCATCCCGTCCACGGCGGAATTTTCGTGCCAGTGCCAGACCACCACGATGTCGTGTTCCGGGTCGATCCAGATAATGTTGCCGCCGTTGCCGACCGCCGCGAAACTGCTTGCCGGCGCGCTCGGCCACTGCTTCTTCTTCGTATTCAGCCACCAGAGATAGCCGTAATCCGGGCCATGCGCGCTCGGCTGCACCGCCTGCTCCAGCCACTTTTCCGACACGATCTGTTTGCCGTCCCACTTGCCCTTGTTCAGAATCAGCAGGCCGAAGCGCGCCATGTCTTCCGAGTTGATCCAGAGCCCCCCGCCCCAGCGCGTGCCGCCGCTGACGGAACCAATCTGCTTGCCGTCGATCTCCACCGTGGAGTTGCCGTAGGGCACCCACTTCCACTCGTGCGAAGCGCCGATGGGATCCATGATTTCCGTCTTCAGGACATCCGGAATTCCGCGCCCGAACAGCCGCAGCAGGGAGAGCGAAAACCGGTTGATCCGCACGTCGTTGTACTCGTAGAACGTGCCGGGATCCTGAATCTCGCGCGGCTTCCGCTCGCCGCGGCCGAACTGCTCGGCGCCGATGAAATTCGCGTTCTTCCCCCACATGCTGCCTTCCCACTCGCTCTCCTGCTGCAGGTGGTTCTTCCAGGTGATTTTCGCGTTGTGCGGGGAGTCATAGCCGCCGTCATGGATAGAATTCGCGACCGGATCGTTCACGTCTTTAATCAGACCGCGCTCCACCGCGATGCCGCAGACGGTGGACAGAAAGCTCTTCGCGGCGCTGTAGACGGGGTCGTTGGTTTTAATATCGCCGAAAGTCGCCGCGACGTAGGCGTGCCGCAGGATGATGCCGTTGGTGGCGGCGCGCTGTTTCGGCAACGGGCCGAGCGGCGTGCCGAAGGTGCGCACCTGATCTTTTTCGAAGTCCCAGGCGCTGCCGTGCGACTGCGCGAACGCCACGGCTTCGCTCAGTTTGGCGGCGTCGAAGCCCAACTCGTCGGGCGCTTTCTGCTGCCATTTGCCGGGGGCGGGGAAGTAGGTTTTCTGGGCCGGAACCGGCAGCGCGCCGCCCGCCATGAGCAGGACGCACGCGAACGGCAGCGGTACACGCAGCTTCTTATCGAACATGGAACACATCATAAGCCTTCCGGTTCAGGCCGCCACTTATAATTCGGAACAGTCATGGGGAAACCGTTCATTCCGGGCCTTGCCGCTCTGCTGTTCGCGCTTGCCGGCCTGGCGCAGGCGCAGCCGGATGCCGAGCTCAAACCGGGCCTTTACGCCGTTTTCGATACGCCGCAAGGCTCCTTCACGGCCGTGCTTTATGAGAAATACACGCCTCTGGCGGTGAATAACTTCGTCGGCCTGGCGACGGGTGTCAAGCCCTGGTGGGATCCCAAGGTCAAAGGCTGGGTGAAGCGCGCCATGTTCAACGGCATCACCTTCCACCGCATCGTCCGCGAAGAGATGATTCAGTCGGGCGATCCCACCGGTTTGGGCACGCACAACTGCGGGTTCACCATTCGGGACGAGTTTCTGCCCGGCCTGATGTTCGACCGTCCCGGCCGGCTGGCCGTGGCGAATACGGGGAAGCCCGATTCCGGCGCCTGCCAGTTCTTTATTACCGATCAGGCCGTGCCTTCCTGGAACAACAAGTACACGATTTTCGGCCAGGTGGTTTCCGGGCAGGCGGTTGTCTCGAAACTCAACCGGGTGCGCACGGTCGGCGAGAAGCCGGTGGAGCCGGTACTGCTGAATCGCGTGACCATTCGCCGCGTGGTCAAGGCCGCATCAGCGCGGTAGGAGCGTCTTTAAGTCGATGCTGTTCGCCATCGCCTGATAACCGGCGCGGTTCGGATGCAGTCCGTCGCCTGGCCCGCCCACGGAACTGCCCGGGCGGAACTCGGCGCGCAACGCCCCGGTTTGCGGATCGAGCGTGGCCGCATCGAAATCCGCCACACCGTCGAACACACCGCCGTGCCGGATGAATTCGTTGATCGCCTTCCGCTTCGCATCCACCTCGGCTGTCCCCTGCGCCGGCGTGCTGTTCAGGGCCGACGTGATGGTCGCCCCAACCACGCGAATCCCTTTCGCGTGCAGCCTCTCCACCCCACGCCGAAAACCCTCGATCACGTCTTCCGCCGAAGCCTTCGCCGCGCCCAGGTCGTTGATCCCCTCCAGCCAGACCACCGTGGTGACCCCGGAAACCGTCAGAACGTCGCGTTCCAGACGTTCCAGCGCGGAAGGCCCGCCGCCGATCGGTTTGGCCGGGTCATAGGTGGGCGGTCCCACCACCTGATTCCCGCCGATGCCCGCGTTCACCACTGTCACCCGCGCACCGAACGCAGCGTGCAGGCGTTGCGCCAGAAAATCCGGCCAGCGGTCGTCGCCGTTGAGGGTGGAATTCGTGCCGTCCGTGATGGAGTCGCCAAAGCCCATCACCACCTGCGTGGCGGCCGGAGCCATCAATTCCACGGCGTCCAGGAAGTACCAGGAGGTGGTGGAAAACGGAAAGCCGTCCGCGCTCTCTTCCGCGCCGTGCGACCCGCCGCCAGGCCGCGAGAGGTAAGACGTCTGCATGGCCTTGGCGTGCCAGGTCATCGGTCCGGATTTGCCGGCCACATGAAAGCTGACCGCCAGCTTCCGGCCCATCCATTCGGCGCTGGCCGCCTTCTTCACGAACGGCAAGTCGACGGCTTCCGACCAGACCAGCGCTCCGGGCGCAATGGTCACGCCGGTCTTGCCGCCCGCGAACTTGACGGGGCGGTTCGTGCCCGGGACCAGACTACCGCCCATGCCGTGAACGCCGATGAAGACGCCGTCCAGCGTGACAGGCTGCGAGCCGAACACATTGCTGAGGCGGATCCGCGCGCGGCTTCCCCAGAGGCCGGGCCGCACGATCAGGCGGAAACTCTGGTCATTCGCCACCGCGCCGGGCAGCAGCGCCGCGAGATCCGGCTGCGCGACAGCATTGCCCGAAGGATATGGACCGTGGGAAGCGCCGGTCCACGCGGCTACCCACTTGTCCGCAGCAGGCGCGCTCATCGCCAGCATTCCCGCAAGCAGCAACCATGTGAAAAGTCTCAAAGATTTGGTCTCCCCTGAATCCCGACTGCCTGCTCGAACGCATGCGCCATCTGCAGCAAACCGAAGTCGTCGCGATGCCGGCCCACGATCTGGATCCCCACCGGCAGCCCCTCCGCAGTGAAGCCGCACGGCACGGACATGGCGGGCGCGCCGGTCAGGGAGATGTAGTAACAGCTCTTCATCCAGTCGATGTAGGTGTCCAAGCGGACGCCGTCAATTTCCGCCGGGTATTCCGTCGTTACATCGAATGGCGGCACCTGGCTGACGGGCAGCACGAAGAACTCATAACGCGACAGGAACTGCCGCATCCGGTGATAGATTTCGGTCTGCCGCAGCAGCGCGACACCGGCGTCGTGCGCGGTCAGGCCGGTCGCCTGCTCCACCTCCCACCGGATCGTTTCTTTAATGAACTCCGGGTGCTGTTTCACCAGTTCGCCCATCTGGAGTTCGCGGGCCCAGAGCCGGAGCGTGCGGAAGGTTTCGTCCACGCCGGCCCAATCGGGCTCGGCTTCTTCCACGATGCAGCCCAGTTGTTCAAAAACCGTGCGCTGCGCGTTGGTAATCCGCCGCACCTGCGGATCCACCGGAACGCCGCCCAGATCTTTCCACCAGGCCACGCGCACGCCTCTGAAATCGCGGCTCAGATCTCCCGCGAAGACGGCCCCGGGCGTCTCGTCCGACAACGGAGCCCGCGCGTCGGGACCGGCCAGCGCGGAAAGAAACAGCGCTACGTCTTCCACCGTTCGCCCCATGGGACCTTCCACGCTCAGCGGCGACCAGGCCATCGGCACGGGCCATGCGGGCACCCGCCCCGGGGACGGCCGCAGCCCCACCACGCCGCAAAAACTCGCGGGATTGCGCAGGCTTCCACCCAGGTCGCTGCCGTCCGCCAGAGCCGCCATGCCGCACGCAAGCGACACCGCGCCGCCGCCCGTGCTGCCGCCACACGTCTTCGTGAGATCCCAGGGATTTCGCGTGGCTCCGAAGACCCTATTGAATGTCTGCGAACCGGCACCGAACTCCGGCGTGTTGGATTTGCCCAGTGTGATGGCCCCGGCGGCGCGGGTGCGCTCCACCAGCAGCGAATCCGCCTCCGGGACAAAATCCCGAAAAAGCGGCGAGCCCCACGTGGTGCGGATTCCCTTGGTTGGCTGCAGGTCTTTATGCACCACGGGCAAGCCGTGCAGCGGTCCCAGGGCGGCGCCCCGGGCCTGCGACTCATCGGCTTCGGCAGCGGCGTCGAGCGCTTTCTCCGCCACCAGGGTGACGATCGCGTTGACCCGCGGATTCACTTCCCCGATCCGCCGGAGGTGCGCCTCCGTCACTTCGCGCGCCGAAAGCTCGCCCGCGCGGATCCGCCGCGCCATCGACGCCGCGCTCAGTTCGCAGATTGTCTCCGGCATCAGCGCTTCAGCAGACCCAGATCGCTCATCCACGCATGCAGCAGTTCGGGCCAGCGGGATTCCGGCATTTTGGCGAAGTCGGCCGTGCGCCCGGTCATGCCGACGCCATGCCCGCCGCGCCGGAACACATGCAGTTCCGCGATGGCGCCCGCCTTCTTCACGGCCAGATAGTACTCCGCCGCGGCGACCGACAGGTTATCGTCGCTGTTCACGAAAATAAACGTGGGCGGAACGTCTTTCGTCACGCCTTCGGTCCAGTTGGCGATTCCCGGGTAACCGAGCACCGCGAAATCCGGTTTCGAACTCATGCGCTCGGCGGGATCGGCCGCGTCGGGCCGCCCGGCGTCGCCCCGGTTCGCCGCAAGTGCCGCCAGATAGCCGCCGGCCGAAAAGCCCATCACGCCCACGCGCGACTCGTCGATACCCCATTCCCTGGAACGATTGCGAACAATCCGCACGGCCCGCTGCATATCCGCCACCGATTCGACATCCGCTTTATACGTTGAACCCTCGGCTTTCGCGAGGCGGTTCTTCAGCACAAACGCGGCCACGCCCATCTCATTCAGCTTCTTCGCGACCAGTTCACCCTCCAGATCCATCACCAGATAGCGATGGCCGCCGCCGGGCGCGATGACGAAGGCGGCGCCGGTGGCCTTCTCTTTCGGAGGCAGGTACACGGTGATCGACGGCTTGTGAATGTCGGTCACACGGTGGAAGGCATCGGGAGTCGCGCCTTCGATCCAGCGCTCGGGCGCCGTCTTGCCCTCGGACCCCGGCGCGCCATCCGGCCACAGCAGCACCGTCTGACCTTTCATCGGATAGGGCGTGCTCGCCGCGAACCCGGATAGCGAGAATGCCAGAAAAATAACCGCAATGCGCATGGGCACTAGTTTATTCTGTCCGGCACAGGGAATTGCGCGCGCGTCACGACACGGAATTGTAAACCAGAATCCGCGTCACTTCACGGAAGCCCATCTTCTGGTACATGCGTTGCCCCAGCGACGTGGACTGCAGAATCAGGGGCAGATCCCGGACGCCTGCCTGTGCCGCCTCAACGGCGTGCCGCGTAATTCCCTCCGCCACGCCCCGGCCACGATAGCCTGTCGCCACCCCGATGTTGTAGATGCCGATCGCTTCCCCGGAAGTCACGGTCGCCGCCGTCGCGATCGGCCGTCCCTGGTCGTAGCCCACCCAGCACACGAAATCCGGCGCGCTCGTCACGATGTTGTCGTGAAACACCTCGGAGAACCATGCCGGAGGCACGTGGAAGCACAGACTGCAAATGGTCCGGAAATCCTGCAGCGTGGAGAAGTTCTCCACCCGGCGGACCTCCGGCTGCGGCAGCGCGCGCCTTTGTTTATACAGTTCCCGTGCCTGCATTCCCGGCAGTTCCGAAGCCAGACGGAGATTGCGCGCCGCGCAGAGGGGCGACAAGCGCGGCCGAACCCGCCTCTCCAGCCAGTCTTCGCAGCACCAGAACGACCACGGCAGCCCGCGCGATTCGAAGTGCCGCCGCGCCCGGTCGAGCCGGTACTCCAGTTCTTCCGGCGTCCGCACCGGGGCGCTGAGAAACGCCGCGTTAAACATCCGGAACGTCACGTCGGAGGACGCGATGGTCATGCCAGGGAGTTCCGCCACGTCCGCCCGGGCGCGCGCCAGGGCCAGCAGGCGAAAGGATTGGCGTAAATTTGCTTCAACCGGATGAAAGTCCATCGTGGGCAGGATATGATGCAAGACTATGGCATCCACGGCACCCGATGCAATGCGCACGACGGAACGCCCCAGCAAAGTTCGCTACTGGGTAATTTTCTTCGCTGTTACGCTTTCCATCGTCACTTATATAGATCGTGTGGCCCTGTCGCTCTCCCGCAAACAGGTAGCCGCGGATCTGCACCTGACCGACGCCCAGATGGGCCTCGTCTTCGGCGCTTTTGCTCTTTCGTACGCATTGTTTGAAATTCCCAGCGGCTGGATGGGCGACAAGTGGGGGCCGCGGCGCGTGCTCATGCGGATCGTAATCTGGTGGTCGGCTTTCACGGCGCTCACCGGCATGACGTGGAACTTCATCTCCCTTTACGTCACCCAGTTGTTCTTCGGCGCGGGTGAAGCCGGCTGTTTCCCGAATATCACGCGCGCGTTTTCCAACTGGCTGCCGCAATCGGAACGTGTCCGCTCGCAGGGCATCATCTGGCTGAGCGCGCGGTGGGGCGGCGCTTTTACCCCGCTTCTGGTCGGCTTTCTCTTCCGCTTCCTCACGTGGCGACAGGCGTTCGGCTGCTTCGGTCTTCTGGGCGTGGCGTGGGCCATCTCCTTTTACCTGTGGTTCCGCGACGACCCGCGTGACAAAGCAGGCGTCAATCAGGGCGAACTCGACCTGCTGCGCCATAACGTTCGCTCCGGCGGCCATGGCAGTGTGCCGTGGGGGAAATTCGCCTCGTCTAAAACGGTTTGGCTGCTCTGCGGGCAGTACTTCGCTTTGAGCTTCCCCTGGTACTTCCTGATCACCTGGGCGCCGACCTTCATCGACGAACGCTTTCACGTGGACGTCAATAAGAGCATGTGGCTGAAGACGCTCCCGTTGCTGCTGGGCGGCCTCGGTTCGTTTTTTTCCGGTCTCATCTCCGCGCCGCTGACCCGGCTGACCGGCAGCATCAGGACCACCCGGAAGATTCTCGGCTGCGTCGGCTTCGTCGGCGCCAGCGCGTGTCTCGTGATCGCCACCATGATGCACGAACCCTTCGTCGGCGTGCTCGCCATCGGATTTTCCAGTTTCTGCAACGATCTGGTGATGCCGACCTCCTGGGGCACCGTGATGGACGTGGCGGGCGGCTACTCCGGCACCCTTTCCGGCACCATGAACATGATGGGGAACCTGGGCGGCGCGCTTTACGGACCCGCCGCCGGTCTGGTGCTGACCTACAGCAATCACGACTGGAATGCCGTGCTGCTGATGGGCGCCGCCGTCTATCTGACCGGTTTCTTTATGTGGCTGGCGATCGATCCGGTGACTCCCATCGACCGGGACGAACTGCCGCAGCACGCCTGACCAAAAATAATCGGCATTTTTCTTACACCGTCCGGGCGTAATCGGGCGATAATCGAAATATGTCTGCACGTAACGGCGATAAGGCCCGCCATCACAGAATGCGAAAGCAAAAGCTCGCGCGCCGCGCCACGCACGCCGCGCTCAGGAAAGCTGTAGCTGCTTCCTCTCCGGAAGCCGCTCCGGCCAAAACCGATTCCGCAGCCGATTCACAGGCCGATTCCCAGGCTTAGTCCCGTCGTCTCCTCATCGCCGCCGCCGTACCCGGAACTTATTCCAGTACGACGGTAGCGATGGTCGTGATCCTTTCGTCGATCGCGAATCCCGTCCCGTCTTCCACCTTTTCGGTCTCGATGTCCACAGGGGCTTCGCCGGGCCTGTAGAGCCGCGCGCGGCGATACGTGCCGAGGACGCGGGCCGTGATGCCGGAAGTCGGATAATCCGAGTAATTCACCAGATGCAGCACCAGCTGCCGCTGTCCCCGCAACTGAACCACGTGCGAGAGCATGCTCGACACGTTGAAGAGCCGTGCTCCTTTGTTCTGCCTTCCGACCGCTCCGGCCACCTTCTGCCAGACGGTGTTCGCGCCGGTGTCGCGCGGGTCGTAGATAAAGTCCTCGTCGGTAACTCCCGCAGGCACAGCCGGGGCGTCGAACACCAGCCTGCCGCCACCGCTCACTTCTCCGCGCCTCGCGCCCGGGACCGCCACCACGGACATGTGTTTGGCTGCCAGCATATCGAACAGCCCTCCGGAGAGCCGCGCCTGCGCGTCCTCCTGCACAATGCCGATCTGCCCGGCCGGCGCCGCCGCCCGCCACTCGCGGTGATCCTCATAATGCTGCAGCGCCGCCGCGATTTTCCCCCAGTCGGCCAGCGCTTTGGACTCCCGCGCCAATAACCGGCGCTCCAGATCGGCGTCGAGAGCGACCACCCAGCGGGCGCCGTTCATCGCGGCATCTCCCACGGCCTGCAGATATCGCTGCACCGGATAAACGCTCCCCGCGGGCGGCCGCACGGCAATCCAGAGGGTAGCCTCCGTGGAGGCACGGGCATGCCGCAGGAACCCCGTATTCGTATCGATCCACGGGTTCGCCGTCGGTCCGGCCGTCGCCGACCCGCCATTTTCCACATGGATGCCAGGCCACATCCCCTGCGACGTAGCCAGAATGGGCACCGGCGCCTCGAACCGGAGCGCGCTCCGCGGCCCGGTTTCAAGGTACATCATCTTCGCCTTCGCGAGCGTGCCCGTTACCAGCATCAGCGAGTAGCCGTCGAATTCCCCCTCCGCCACGCCACCGGTCAGGCCGGATTTCGCCAGAGCGCGCGCCGCTTCGATCGGGTCTCCCTCCCGGCGGATTACCCCGAGTGTGGCGATTCCTCTTCTGGCGGCTTCGGCGGCAAATGCAGTCGCCCGGTCCGACGACCACTCCGGCCTCTCCAGCCAAAGGCAATTGACAGGCGTGTGGGCCAGCAGTTCCAGTGATTTCGGGTCCGCGGAAGGCCAGCGCATGGGTACCCAATCGGGGTACATCGCGATCAGCAGGGCGGCGGCAAGCATAAGGAAAGCTTATAACCAAGTGGGAGGCCGACCCGGTAAAACCGTCTCAGGACGATGCGGCAATTTTGCTACAGCCAGGTAGAATGTGCCGAATCCCACGGATTGCGCCGGACCCGCCTCCTGTATCCTCATGTATCTAAGTGCCCGCTGGCACTCACGTGTCTGACTTAGTAAGTAGCGCAACTTACGAAAGTTATCTTTGGTTCTCCGCATGCAATCTGTGCGGAATCATGCCAATCACTTATCCCGAAACGGTTTCCGGAGTTCCTGCCAGAGCGCCGAAGCCTTCTCCCGTGCCGCAGACAGAAGACCCGCTGGTTCATCTTCCCCGCGGGCGGACTCTGGAATTCAGAAAGGGCGACGTCATCTACGGACATGAACAGGCGTCGCGATATCTGTATCTGGTTGTGGAGGGCCGCGTCGCGGTCTCGCTGGTAACCTCCGAATCCCGCCCGGTAATCGTCGATATCTACCAGACCGACGATTTGTTTAACGAACGAGCCTTCGTTCCTTTCGGCACGCATCCGGAATCGGCCGTGGCCCTCGATCATGCCCGGGTGATGGATTGGGAGATCGCCGAAGTCGAGGAACTCATGATCAGGAAGCCCCGGCTCGGCATCGCGTTGTTGCAGTTAGTGGCGCAGAGGTCTTTCGATATGGCAGCCCGCATCGAGAGCTTTTCCGTGGATACCATTCCGCAACGGCTGGCCCGCAGTCTGCTGGTGCTTTCGGACCGGCTCGGGGAGAAGAACCCGGACGGGTCCATCCAGATGATTCCGCTGACTCACGAATTCCTCTCGCAGTATGTGGGCACCTCGCGCGAGATCATCACCCACCACATGAACGATTTCCGCCGCCAGGGTTTCCTGCGCTATTCCCGGCGCGGCATTGAACTTGATCGCTCCGCTCGCAAGGAATGGTTCCGCACGGCTCTGGCCGCATGATCCCGGCCCGATTCCCGGAACGGAGGGGCTATTGCGACCCGGCCCGCTCGCGGCGTTGTTCCACCACCCGCCAGCCCGCCGCCGCGATCAGCCCCAGCAGAGCCGACGTCGCAAAGTACGAATTGCGGA
Source organism: uncultured Acidobacteriia bacterium (assembly GCA_903851195.1). GTDB lineage: Bacteria > Acidobacteriota > Terriglobia > Bryobacterales > Bryobacteraceae > BOG-234. The sequence goes on along the minus strand of CAINNJ010000049.1, from coordinate 17,272 downwards.
TTCCGATCACCTGGGCGATGGAGCCGGAAACAACCAGTCCGAACACCTGCGCCACGGCCAGCACGGACATCAGACTGCTGGTTACGCGGCCGAGCATCTCCATCGGCGTCTGACCCTGCATCAGAGTCTGCGCGGAAATAATTACGAGCGCCACGCCGACACCGAGCACCAGAGTCGCCACCACCGTCACGGGCACGTTGCCAAAGATCGCCAGCGTCAGAATCCCCCCCGCCACCAGGAAAAGACCGCTCATCATCAGACGTTCCCGCGAGCGCGTTTTCGCGAGCCGGGTAACCACCTGCGTTCCGGCGATCATGCCCACTCCGACCAGCGTGCTCAGCGTTCCGAACAGGCCCGTGGACCGGTGCAGAATGTCGCGCACATAGAGCGCGATCAGGGCGCTGTAGCAGCGCACCGCGAACAGGCCGGCGCCCATCGACAGGATCGTGAAGGCCAGCGTCGCGTGGGTGAAGATGAAGCGCACGCCCTTAATCAGTTCCGAAAAGACCGAGGAGAATTCTTTGGAAGCCGCCGCCGCCTTCCGCCCGATCGGCAGGGTGGAGAGGATTGCCGCGGACATCAGGAAACTGGCGCTGTCCAGCCAGAAACAGGCGGATTCCCCGATCAGCCGGATCAGCAGCGCGGCCAATGCGGGGCTCAGAATCTGCGCCAGCTGGTACATCTGCATCATCAGGGCGTTGGCTGACATGAGCCCTTCCAGGGGAACCAGGGAACGCAGGCCGATAGTCTGAGCGGGCGTAAAGAAGGCCGATACCACGCTCAGCGCCACAAGCACCGCGTAAATCTGCCAGACCGAAGCCGAGTAGACCAGAGGAACCACCAGCGCGGCGCGAATCAGATCGCTCGCGATCATGGTCGTCTTCACGTTCCAGCGGTCCGCGAAGACGCCCGCCACGGGTCCGACAAACGCCTGCGGCAGCATATACGCCACCATGATGCCGCTCACCTGGGCCGGTGAGCCGTGCAGCCGGAAAGAAACGATACTGAAAATGGCGAAAATCGCCAGAAAATCGCCGAAAAGACTGACCAGTTGCGCGGCGGTCAGTTTGCGCAGGGGCACGATGGCAAGCACTTCCCGCATCGCCATCTGTGTGCCCGAGCCCGTTGCGTTGGTTCCCGCTGCCATCCTGAAATCGTAACGCAGGCGAAGCGTTCCGAAACGGCGGCATTTGACTTTCCGCCAGGGGGCAGGCAATATTGAAGGAATCTTCGGCCGACCCACCCCGCCCGTTCGTCGCCGCGGTCTGACTCCGCTGTCAGTGCAGGTTTTCCAGACTCACCTGTTCAGGGGACAGCATGACTTTCGTACGGACGGTCTTTTTAATCGGCCTCAGTGCCGGAATTTCTTTCAGCCAGAGTTTCACCTCGCTGAACGGCAGGGTGACGGATCCTTCGGGAGCCGCCGTCGCCGGAGCGGTGGTGGACACGCTCAATCTGGAAACGGCCGCGAAACGCAGCGTGCTTTCCGATGCGTCCGGGCTCTACTCCTTCGGCCAGCTCACGCCGGGCAAGTATAAGCTCACGGCGACCGCGCCGGGTTTCGCGGTGGTCACCATGGACAACCTGACGCTCGAGGTCAATACGCCTGCCACCGTTCCGCTGAAACTCACCGTGGGTTCCGTAAGCGAGACCGTTTCCGTAGTCTCCGAAGCGGCTCAGGTAAACACCGTGGATGCCTCGCTCGGCAACGCGGTCACCACCGACGCGATTATTCAGCTGCCCTTCGAAGCGCGCAATCCGGCGAGTCTGCTCGCGCTGCAGCCCGGCGTCACGTACTTCGGGCAGGGTGCTACATATGGACGTCCCACGGGCGGCACCATCGGCACGGCGGATCGCCTGAACGGCTCGGTAAACGGCAGCAAGCCGGACCAGAACAACATCACTCTCGATGGCGTGGATGTCAACGACCAGAACACGCGCAGCGCCTTCCAGAGCGTGCTCCGCGTGACGCTGGATTCGGTCCAGGAGTTCCGCACCACTACCCAGAACGCGACCGCCGAACAGGGGCGAGGCTCCGGCGCGCAGATCGCTCTGGTGACGAAGAGCGGCACGAACACGCTGCACGGCTCGCTCTACGAGTACCACCGCAACACCATCACGAGCGCCAACAGCTTCTTCAACAACCGGTCCGGCGTGGAACGGCAGAAGCTGATCCGGAACACGTTCGGCGCGTCGGTCGGCGGTCCGGTGAAGCAGAACCGCCTGTTCTACTTTCTGAATTACGAAGGCCGGCGGGACGCGAGCGACGGCACCGCAACCCGTATCGTTCCCACCGCTTCTTTCCGGCAGGGAATCGTGAAGTACCTGAACAACTCGGGTGGTGTTTCCACGCTGACTGCCGCTCAGCTCAAGCAGATCGATCCCGCGGGTCTGGGGGTGAATCCGGCGGTTCTGCAGGTGCTGAATCAGTACCCCCGGCCGAATGACGACACGCAGGGCGACGGCTTCAATACCTCCGGCTATCGCTTTAAAGCCTCGCAGCCCGTCCGCCTCGCGACTTACATCGCCAAGGTGGATTACGCGGTGGATAAGAACAGCCGGAACATGGTCTTCTGGCGAGGCAATCTGCAGAACGACAATCTGGGTGGCCTGCCTCAGTTTCCCGGACAGGCGCCCTCGTCGGTGACGCTCGATAACAGCAAGGGCTACGCAGCCGGTTGGACGTCGGTGATCAGCCCCCGTCTGGTGAGCACGGTTCGCTACGGCTACACGAGGTCCGGACACGAGAATACCGGCATTCAGAACTCGCCCTACGTTTCGTTCCGCGGACTTTCCACGCTGAACTCCACCACGACCGGTGTGACCCGCATCATTCCGGTGCACCAGTTCAGCGACGATCTTTCCTGGAGCAAGGGAAGTCACGACGTGAAGTTCGGCGGGATTGTGCGGCTGATCAGCAACAACTCCACCAATTACGCGACGTCTTACCCGAACGGCTCCGTGACTTACTCGTATCTCGCGGGCACCGGCGCTTCCCTGAAACCGGCCGACTTATCCTCCAGCTTCAGTACTTCGTACCGCGTCGCCGCGGTGGATCTGTTGGGGCCGGTCTCTTTCGGAGACGTTACTTATAACTACAAGCTCGACGGCAGTGTGCTTCCGTTCGGCGCCCCGGTGCAGAGAAAGTACGTCGGCAACGAATACGAGTTGTATGTGAGCGACAGCTGGCGCGTGGCAAAAAGCTTCACCGTGACTTACGGCCTGCGTTACTCACTGGCTCCGGCCATTCATGAGGCCAATGGCTACCAGGTGTCCCCGAACGTGGACCTGGGCGACTGGTTCGCGCTGCGCGGCAACCTGGCCAACGCGGGCAAGAGCCAGGCGCTGGCCGGTCCCGTGGGTTTCGTGCTGGCAAGCAGCGCCCAGGGCAAGCCGCTCTATGACACGCCGAAGAAGAACTTCTCGCCACGGCTGGCGCTGGCCTACTCTCCGCAGGCAAGTTCCGGTCTGGCAAAAACCCTGTTCGGCGATGCCGGGAAGACGTCCATTCGCGCCGGCTTCGGCATGTTCTACGATCTGTTCGGCATGAGCCTCATGCGCAACTTCGATTCCAACGCGCCGGGACTAAGCACGGAATTCCAGTCGCCCGCCAGCGCTTCCCTGGCCACCACGCCGCGCTTCACCGGCTACTCGTCGCTGCCCGCCGGCTTGCTGCCCACGGCGCCGAAGGGCGGCTTCCCGTACTATGCGCCCAGCGATACCGACCACGGCTTTGCGATTTCCAATTCCATCGATCAGCATCTGAAGCAGCCCTACACGATGAATCTGAACTTCAGCATCGGCCGCGAGTTCAGCCACGGCTTCTTCGTGCAGGGGTCCTACGTGGGGCGTCTCTCCCGCCGCTCGCTCGTGGTGACCGATCTCGCCCAGCCCACCAATCTGAAAGACCCGAAGAGCGGCATCACCTACTGGCAGGCCGTCAACGATCTGGCCCGCGCGGCCCGCGCCGGTGTCCCGACATCGCAAATCAAGACCAACGCGTTCTGGGAAAACCTCTTTCCGGGCTACGCGGGGGGCGGTCTGACCGCGACCCAGGGCATCTACGATTCTGAGTTCTCCTCCTATCCCACCGACATTACTTCGGGCCTGCTCGATATCGACGAACTGTGCGACGGCAGTTCCTGCAGCACCCTGGGCGCGAACTCGATGTTCAACGCGCAGTACGCTTCCCTGTTCGCTTACCGGTCCATCGGCAAAGGCTACTATCACGCGATGCAGTGGACGGTCCGCAAGAAATTCTCCAACGGACTGCTGTTCGATTTCAATTACACGCTGGCGAAATCCATCGATTTGACCTCGAATTCCGAGAGCGACTTCAATAACTCCTCTTACGGCATCCTGCTCAACCCGTACAACACCGCCCTGAATAAAGGCGTTTCCGATTTCGACGTCCGCCACTCAGTCAGCGGCTTCGCGGTTTATCAGTTGCCGGTTGGCAAGGGCCAGAAGCTGTTCGGCGGCGCAAACAAGGTGGTGAACGGGATCATCGGAGGCTGGCAGGTCTCCGGTCTGTATAACATCACCAGCGGACTCCCCCGCAGCGTGAATAACTCCGGCAGCTGGCCGACGAACTGGAATTATTCCGGCTTCGCGACACAGATCGGCGTGGTGCCCTCACCGGCCACCACGCGGAATGCTCCTGGGATCGACGGGTCAGCCGGTCCGAACATCTTCGCCAATCCCACGCCCGCGCGCGCCGCTTATGATTACTCGTACGCCGGTGAGGCCGGCCAGCGCAACGGGATCCGCGGCGACGGCTTCTTCACCATCGATATGACGCTCTCCAAGCGCTTCGTCATGCCGTACAAAGACACGCACAGCATGCAGTTCCGCTGGGAAGTCTTCAACGTGCCGAACGCGGTTCGTTTCGATGTCAACAGCGCCAGTCTGGACGTGGGAAATACCGGCACGTTCGGCAAGTACACTTCCCTGCTCACCCAGCCCCGCGTGATGCAGTTCGGTTTGCGTTACGAATTCTAGGACACGGATCCGCTTCCGCTACATATCGTGGAAGCGGATCTCCACGCTGACCTTCACGGCGACGGGCTGGCCGTCTTTTCTGGCCGGCTCGAACCGCCATTTCTGCACGGCGTCCACGGCGCTCTGGTCCACGTCCTTTTCGAGCGATTTCACCACATGGACATCCTTCGGCTCGCCCGCCGAACTCACGATCAGCCCAATTCCCACGGTTCCCGAAATCCGGAAGCCCTTCGTGGGGTGCTCGGGCTGTACTTGCCGGACCACGCGCGGCGGGGTCACGCCCGGCCCCATCTGATAGACCGGCTCTTCGGCCGGCGGGGGAGTTTGCGCGAATGCGAGAGCGATCGCCAGCAGTCCCGCGGCGAATAAAAGCCGAAATCGTCGAAAGTGCGTTGCTTTTCCCAAGTTCAATGATAGTGATACGAACCGCTTGAGACGCTGAACGCCGACGCGGGGTTGCCCGAATTTTCGCGATTTAGATCAGGACCGCGCCGCCTCCGGCTGACGCCAGCCCCGGTTTGTCGGTGTTGCTCTCGTCACCGCCCGCGTCCCCGCCGCATCGTCCGCCGATTCCCGCCCCGCGTGAACGATCGACCATTTCAGCGCCAGTGCCCCTGCCAGCGACAGGGCTCCGGAGAGAATCGTGGAACTCCGGCCTGGCTTCTTCCGCGTCGCCGTGATCAGCGCCGGCAGCGCCAGGCCCGCCACCACCGCTCCGAACAAAAACAGTTTCGACTGCCTGCCTTTGGTCAGAGGGTGCGCCGCGGGTCCGGCCGTATAGACATAACCGGCGAGAACCGCGGCTTCCGCCACGTTGACCAACCCTTCGATCCGGTGAATCGCTTCCCGCGCCGGCGCCTTACCCGCGGGATGAAGCGCCGTGGCGATCGCCAACGCGCTGGCGCCGCAAGCCATCGAACTGGCTGTCAGCAAAGCCCCAAGCCATCTCGACTGCGACCACACCGGAATGCTGGTCGTGGAAAGCAAGACTCCCGGATAGCCGAGCATGAACAGCGCAAACGGCATGCCGGCCAAGCCGACGGCCTTCGCCGGAATCCAGCGAAACCAACGGAACCGGGTCAGAGCGAGCAGCGTTACCGGCGCGCTGAATCCGAGCAGCGCCCACGCGCCTACGCTCATCGGCGAACTGATTTTGAACGTCCGCAGCATGTGGTGGAAGCGTTCCGGCCGGCCCAGATCCGCGATCAATAACGGCGGGCACGGCAGCAACGACACGAACGCCACGGCGTGTGCCTGCGAAATCAATGCCGCATAGCGGCCCGAGCCGCAAACGTCCGCGAGCGTCGCGAGAATGAACGTCCCCGAGCTGATTCCTTCGGAAAAGAAATACAGCGCGATTTCCCAGCCCCACAACGGCCGTTTCAGCATCGGCAGGTTGTAATAGCCTTCTACCGCCGGCGTCATTTCTTCCCCCTCGAAAAACACAGCGCGGAGAGCACAGTCAGGCCCACGGCCGTCGCGAAACTCACCAGATAATTGGTTTTCAGATTGTCCACCGGACGCTTCGGCGCCTCCGGCAGATTGTAAACGGTCGGCTTGTCTTTCAGCAGGAAGAAAGAGTTCAGCGCGCTGTACTCTTCCGTCGCCTCCGCCCCATACAGATAGGCGTCGGTCTCGCCGCGCGCCTGCAACTCCTCCACGCGTTTCCGCGCTCGTTCGCGCAGTTCTTCCACAGGCCCGAACTGAATCGAAGCGGTCGGGCAGGATTTCGCGCAGGCGGGCGTCATCCCGTCTTTCTGCCGGTCGTAGCAAAGCGTGCACTTATGGGCTTTGCCGTCCTGATGATTGCGGTCCAGCACGCCGAACGGGCACGCCACCACGCAGTAGGCGCAGCCGTTGCAGATATCCTGCTGCACGTAAACATTGCCGAATTCGTTGTAAATCAGCGATCCGGTGGGGCACGCCTCCTGACACGGCGCCTGCACGCAGTGCTTGCAGACGTCGCTCATCATCAGCCAGCGGGGAACGTGGCCGCCCGTGCCGTCCATCTGCTCCACGAACGCGACGTGCCGCCAGGTAGTCGCCGAAAGGGCGCTCGTGTTGTCGTAGCTGTTGCCGGTCCAGTGAAAACCGTCGCCGGGCAACTGATTCCACTGCTTGCAGGCCACCTCGCAGGCCTTGCAGCCGATGCACAGCGTGGTGTCCGTGAAGAACCCGGTCTCCACCTGCTGCTTCGGCGGCTCCGGACGCTTCCAGACGTCCAGCATTTCGAGAGTGAAAGGATTCGCGTTCAATCTTCCTGTCCTTCCGGCTGCGCGGAGCGCGGCGCATCGGGCGCCGCCCGGTATGTCGGCCACGGCGCGGCCCGCAGCGGCAGATCTTTGAAGTCTTCCACGCGGCCGGGCCGAACGTTCACCACGAAGGCCTTCGCCTCATGCATGCTGACATTGGCATCCGCCACAATCGACGTCAGATCGTTGGCCGATGAACCCACCACCTCGCCCGCGAAGCCCCAATGAAACGGGATGGCGATCTGGTGCACGGTCCGCCCGTCCACCTGCAGCGGCCGCACCCGCCGGGTGACCATGGCGCGCGCCTCAATGGCCCCGCGCTTGTTCCACGCCACCAGCCAGCCGCCATGTTCGATGCCGCGCTCCGCCGCCAGTTCCGGGCTGAGTTCGATGAACATCGCCGGCTGCAGTTCGTTCAGCCAGCTGTTGAACCGGCTCATCGGACCGCTCAGATAATGCTCGGTCAGGCGGAACGTGGTCGCGACAATCGGATACTCCGGATCGAGCGGCGCCGATTTCGCATTCATCGGAACATCGTAGCGTTCGATAGTCGGATTCTCCTGCTGCCGGTACAACAGATTCGCGACCGGCGATTCGATCGGCTCGTAGTGCGTCGGCAGCGGTCCGTCTTTCGTTCCCGCCGGCGCGTACAGCCAGCCCTTGCCGTCCGGCTTCATAATGAACGGCGAATTGCCCGCGATGGAAGCCATGCCCGTGGCGCCCTCCGGCGGGCGGTACGAAGGCGCTTTGTCGGGCTCGAAATCCGGCTCGTCCACGCCGGTCCAGCGCTTCGCCGCCTCGTCCCACCAGATATATTTTTTGCGCTCCGACCACGGCCGCCCCTCGGGATCCGCCGACGCGCGGTTGTACATCATGCGCCGGTTGTGCGGCCACGCGAAACCCCAGTTCGGGCTGGTGTAATTGTCCGGATTGCGCTTCCGCTCCCGCGCCCGGTTGTAACCCGGGGCCGGATACACGCCGCTGTAAATCCAGCAGCCGCAGGCAGTGGACCCATCGTCCTTCAGCTCGGAAAAACCTTTCACCTGCCTGTTGTCCGCAACCGTATAGCCGTTGATCTCGCGCAACACCTTTTCGGCGTCCGGCTCATCCGGCAGGCGGCTCGGACGGCCGTCGGGCAGCATCGGCGGGCTGTCGAAACCGTAATCCCACGTGAGGTTGAGCAGACCCTGATCGCGCGCCTTGTCCGACCCCGCGTAGAGCGCTTTCAGCCGCTTGCCCAGATCGAACAGAAAACCCAGGTCGGAGCGGCAGTCGCCTGTCGGATCGATTGCCTTGTCGTGCCATTGCAGCAGCCGTTGCGTATTGGTGAGCGTGCCGTCCTTTTCCGGCGACGAAGCGGCCGGCATGAAGAAAATCTCGGTCGGGACGGTCTTCGGATCCACGCCTTCCGGGCCTTTGTACCAGTAACAGGCGCTCTCGATCTCGAACCAGTCGCGAACCACCAGCCAGTCCAGTTGCCGCATCGCCGCCCGGTGCAGTTTCGCGTTCGGCGCACCCGCAGCCGGATTCTGTCCGAAGAGAAACAGCCCCCGCACCTTGCCTTCCGCCATGCGCAGAAATGTCGGCAGCTGCGAGTAGTTGTTGTCGAGCCGGGGAATCCAGCTGTAGCCGAAGTCGTTGTCTTTGGTCGCCGCCGGTCCGTACCAGGCCTTCAGCAGGCTGACCATGAATTTCGGCAGATTCGCCCAGTAGCCGTGCGTGACCTTTTCCTGTTCCAGATAGCCGTGCAGGTCGGCATGGTCGCGCATCACGGCGGGCTGCGGAATGTAGCCGGGCAGCAGATCGTAAAGCGTCGGCACGTCGGTGGAGCCCTGAATGCTCGCATGACCCCGCATCGCCATGATCCCGCCGCCCGGCCTGCCGATGTTTCCCAGCAAAAGCTGCAGAATGCCCGCCGCTCGGATGATCTGCACGCCGACGCTGTGTTGCGTCCAGCCCACGGCGTAAACGATCGCGGACGTGCGCTCCCGCCCCGAATTCGCGCACAGCGTTTCCGCCACGCGCAGAAACTCCTCGACGCTGCAGCCACACGTCGCCGCCACCATCTCCGGCGTGTAGCGCTCATAATGCCGCCGCACGATATTCATCACGCAGCGCGGATGCTTCAGCTCCGGGTCGGAAGGCGGCGTGGGATTCCGCAATGAGGCAAGACGCTGGCTGAACGACTCCGTCTTAATCTCCGGAGGCGGTTCCGATTTCGCCACCTCCTCGCCCTCATACGACCAGCCGGCCTTCTTGTAATCGTAGGCTTTCGTCTTCGTGTCGAAGCCGGAGAACATGCCCTCCAGATCTTCGGCGTCCTGAAACTCCTCATTAATGATGGTCGCGGCGTTCGTGTATGCCAGAACGTACTCGCGGAACCAGCGGTCGTTGTCGAGCACGTAGCGGATCAGCCCGCCAAGGAAGGCAATGTCGCTGCCCGTCCGGATCGGCACGTACTGCTGACACATGGCCGAGGTGCGCGTGAAGTGCGGATCCACGTGGATCAGTTGCGCGCCGCGTTCCCGCGCCTTCATGGGGAAGCGGAACCCGACCGGGTGCGCTTCCGCCATGTTTGAGCCCATAATCAGGATGCAGTCGGAATTCCGCAGATCCTCCTGAAAACTGGTGGCCGCGCCGCGGCCCATGGTGGTGCCCAGACCGGGCACCGATGCGCTGTGTCAAATACGGGCCTGATTTTCGATCGGCAGAATTCCCAGCCCGCCGTTGAAGAGTTTCTTGATCAGATAGTTCTCTTCGTTGTCCATGGTGGCGCCGCCCAGCGACGCAATGGTGGTGAGGTGATTCATCACCGTGCCCTCGCGCTCTTCGATGAAGTCGCGATCGCGGGTTTCCTTCACTCTTTCGGCGATCCGGCTCACCGCCCAGTCCAGAGGCTTGTGCTCCCAGCGTTCGGAATAAGGAGCGCGATACAGAACCTGGGTAATGCGGTGCGGGTTGACCGACAGCTGGAACGTATTGGCGCCCTTCGGACAAAGAGTGCCTTCGTTAATGGGGCTGTCCGGATTGCCTTCGATATCGATCACGCGGCCGTCTTTGACGTAGATGTGCTGCCCGCAGCCGACCGCGCAGTACGGGCAGACGCTCGGGACGACGGTGGCGCCGCGGGTGCGGGGGCCCTTCGCGGTGGAATTCGGGCTGAACGTCTGGCTGGCGGCGGCTCTGGCGGGCGTGGGTTCCATGTCCTCAGGATATGAAGAAATTGGCTTCCGATGGGGATGGCAGTGTTCGAAACCGGACGCGCGGGCGCGGCGGGGGGCTTCGGCGCCCGCCCCATGATGAAAAGGCTGTCACATTTCTGTAATTCATCGGGCATGGCGACCCACCGCCGGAGCAAATACGCGGCCTAAACAACTTTGTTCTGGAGAATGCGAGGCAATTGTGCCATATTGATACAATGTCTCGCCCTGCCCTCGTCCCGAAAATCTTGTTTTCGCTTCTCCTGACCGGCCCGGCGTTCTGCCAGTCGCTCAGCAGTTTAACCGGAACGGTGGTCGACCCGACGGGTCGGGTTATCCCGCGCGCCGAAATCACTCTGACAGCCCTGGAAGCGCCTCTGACGCGCAAAACGGTCACGGACGAAAGCGGCTTTTACGGATTTCCTCAAATGCTGCCCGGAAAGTATCGCCTTTCGGCCAAAGCCGCGTCTTTCGCCGAACGCACTTATACCGGAATCGAACTCCTGGTCAATACGCCGACCACTCTCCCGGTCCAGCTGGAACTGGGAAGCGTAAGCACCGCGATCAGCGTGGAGGAGAATGCATCTCAGATCAATCTGACGGACGCTTCCCTCGGAAATGCCATCGGCTCCCGCCCGATACTCGAATTGCCCCTGGAAGCGCGAAACCCGACTCTGCTGCTCACGCTGCAGGGCGGCGTCACCTACTATGGCAGCGAAACCGACAACCCCAACAGCTCCGCGTCGCGGCTGAACGGTTCGGTCAACGGGTCGAAGCCGGATCAGAACAACATCACGCTCGACGGCGTCGATGTCAACGACCAGAACACCCGGTCGCCCCTGAACTCCGTGCTGCGGGTGACCCTCGATTCCGTCCAGGAATTCCGCACCACCACCCAGAACCCCACGGCCGACCAGGGTCGGACGTCCGGCGCGCAGATCGCCCTTGTTACCCGGGGCGGCACCAACACCATTCACGGATCTCTCTACGAATTCAACCGCAATACAGCGACCAGCGCCAACACGTTCTTCAATAATCTCTCCGGGCTGCCGCGTCAGAAACTGAACCGGAACGTCGCGGGCGGATCGGTCGGCGGACCGCTGAAGAAAGACCACCTGTTTCTTTTTGCGAATTACGAAGGCCGGCGGGACACGAGCGAGAGCACCGCGGTCCGGCTGGTGCCCACCGCCGCATTCCGTCAGGGAACTCTGCAATATCTGACCGCGGCGGGTGGCGTTTCGACAATCTCACCCGCGCAGCTCCGCGCGCTCGACCCGCAGGGGAAAGGCGTCAGTTCGGCCGTCCTCGCGACCCTGAATAAATATCCGATGCCCAACGACAACACGCAGGGCGACGGTCTGAACACCGCGGGCTATCGGTTCTCGGCGGCCACCCCCACCTCGCAGAACACCTATATCGCGAAACTCGACTACGCGGCGGGCAGAAACAACTTCTTTTTACGCGGCAATTTGCAGGGCGATAAAACCGGCCAGTTGCCCGAATTCCTGGGCCAGCCGGCGGCATCGAACAGTCTCGATCACAGCAAAGGAATGGCTTTTGGCTGGACGCTGCCTGTCAAAGCCAGCCTGGTGAGCAGCTTCCGCTACGGTCTGACCCGTTACGGGCACGAAAACACCGGAGCCGTGAGCTCCGCCTACGTGACCCTGCAGGGGCTTTCCCCGCTGCAATCCACCAGCACGGACCTTACCCGGATCATCCCGGTCAATCATTTCAGCGAGGACATGGTCTGGACCGCCGGGAAACACGACGTGAGTTTCGGCGGCGTGGTCCGGGTGATCCGGAACAGTTCCGTCAACTTCGCCACGGCTTATCCGACCGCGTCTGTCGCGCCCGGTTACCTGGAACAGGCCGGCTTCGGTCTGGTGCCGGCGGATCTGAATTACAACTATTCGCTGGCGTATCGCAACGCGGCGGTCGATCTGCTGGGCCCGGTGACGCTCGCGAGCGCCACCTACACCTACGACCTGAAAGGCAATCTGGCTCCTTTCGGGCAGGGCCTGAAACGGCGCTTTGGCGCGGAAGAGTATGAGTTCTATGTGACCGACGCGTGGCGCGTCACGAAGAGCCTGACGGTCAACTACGGTCTGCGGTACTCGCTGGCGCCTCCCATCTACGAAACCAACGGATACCAGGTGTCGCCCTCGATTAATCTGGGCGACTGGTTCTATAAGCGCGGCGAACTGGCCAATGAAGGCAAATCACAGGCCGATGCGGGCCAGATCGGTTTCCTGCTCGCGGGTTCGAACGGAGCCAAGCCTCTCTACGACACCCAGAAACGAAATTTCGCTCCCCGTCTGGCAGTGGTTTATTCGCCCTCCGCCGAGAGCGGACTCGGCCGCTTTCTGTTCGGCGGACCCGGTAAAACTTCGATCCGGGCCGGCGCCGGGATGTTCTACGAACTGTTCGGCATGAGCATTATGCGGAACTTCGATTCCAACGCGCCGGGTCTGACCTCGCTGGTCCGCTCCCCGTTCGGCGCGCCGCTGGCCACGCAGCCGAGATACTCCGACTACGGCGTGATTCCGTCCGGAGTCCTGCCCGCCGCTCCGCAGGGCGGATTCCCCAGTGTGCCCGGCCCCGCATTTTCCATCGCCAACACCATCGACCAGGATATTAAGCAGCCTTACACAATCAACCTCAATCTGTCGATCAGCCGGGAATTCGCCCACGGCTGGCTCGCGCAGGGCTCCTATGTGGGACGGCTGTCCAGACGGTCGATCACGATTGGCGATCTTGCGCAGTCCACGAATCTGAAGGATCCGAAAAGCGGCCAAACCTATTACGACGCTCTCAACGCCTTGTCACAGCAGGCCCGCCACTATGCTCCGGTGTCTTCCATCAAGCCGCAGCCGTTCTTCGAAAATATGTTTTCGAAGTATGCCTCGGGCGGCCTGACCGCGACGCAGCAGATCTACGCGCAGGAAGTCTCTTACTATCCCACCGACCTGACTTCCGTCCTTTTCGACCTGGACGTCTACTGCTACGTCTGCAGCAACCTGGGTTCGCACTCGATGTTTAACTCTCAGTACGCGGCGCTCTTCGCTTACCGGTCGGTCGGCAAGGGCAACTATCACGCGATGCAGTGGAGAGTGTCGAAGCGCTCGTCCAGCACGCTGGTCGATTTCAACTACACGATGTCCAAATCGACGGATCTGACTTCCTCGCCGGAGAGCGAATTCTCCAACGGCGTGGCGCTTTTGCTGAGCCCCTACAATGCCTCGCTGAACCGCGGCGTTTCCGACTTCGACGTGCGCCACTCCGTCAACGGCTCGGTGGTTTATCAGTTGCCGGTCGGAAAAGGACAGCGGTTCCTTTCCTCTCTGCCGAAGCCGCTCGAAACCGCGGTGGGTGGATGGCAGGTGGGAAGCATCCTTGTGGCCACCAGCGGCCTGCCGCGAAGCGTACTCAATTCGGGAAGCTGGCCGACCAGCTGGAGTTTCTCGGGCTTTGCCACGGCGATCAGCACCCCTCCGGCTACGACCAATTCGAAGAATGCGCCGGCGGTGAGCGGTGTTGGGGGGCCGAACCTCTTCTCGGATCCGAAACTGGGTCTGGCCGCATTCGATTATTCCTATGCGGGCCAGGTGGGAAGCCGGAACGTGCTGCGAGGAGACGGGTTCTTCACCTGGGATATGAGTCTCTCCAAACGGTTCGTCATGCCGTTCCGCGAAACCCATTCGGTGCAGTTCCGCGCGGAAGTCTTTAACCTGCCCAACGCCGTTCGTTTCGATATCGGCACGGCCAGCCTGGACGTCGGCAACACGGCGACGTTCGGGAAATATACCAGCACGCTGACCACGCCGAGGGTGATGCAGTTCGGGCTTCGCTACGACTTTTAAGCCGAAGCCCGCTGAACCAATTGCGCGTCCGGCTCAGCCTCGGTGACCGGCGCCGGCGCGTTCTGCACCGGCAGGCCCGATGACAAAATGGAGGCGGCGAGCGCCAGCAACAACACGCTCGCCGCCCATTGCGTTGTGGATACGCCGGCTTCGCGGGCGACCCAGCCCGTCAGCACGGCGCCGAACGAAGCGCCGCCCGAAAACAGCACCAGATAAAAGCCCATAATCCGTCCGCGCACATTCCCCGGCAGGCAGCTCTGCATGGCCACCGCAACGGCCATGGTTGCGAGGATCGTGCCGAAACTGCTGCTCACCAGCAGCGCGCCGAACAGAACCGGTGTGTGCACCACGGACTGCGCCAAAATAGCGCCGGCAGCCAGGACCAGTCCGGCCACGCCGACCGTTGTGGCGCTGAAGCGCCGAATCAGGCCTGCCGAGGCCAGCGTGCCCAGCAGCGATCCGAAACCCAGGCAGGACATCAGCAAACCGAATCCCTTGCTGTCCACGTGCAGCGTGGTGCGCGCCAGAAGCGGCGTCAGGACCAGCGGGGGCATGCCGCCCAACGAAATCAATCCGCTGAGCATCAGAATTCTTCTCAGGCGTCCCGAGGTCCGGATCAGCCGGAGTCCTTCCTGAAACAATTCGAGGAACCGCGGCGCCGTCGAACGGATCTGCTTCTCGGGCTTCCAGGAGAGGAGGAATGCGATCAGGCC
Source organism: uncultured Acidobacteriia bacterium (assembly GCA_903851195.1). GTDB lineage: Bacteria > Acidobacteriota > Terriglobia > Bryobacterales > Bryobacteraceae > BOG-234. The sequence continues at coordinate 2,246 of CAINNJ010000049.1, read as the reverse complement.
AAAGTAGGAGACGACATTCGCGAAGAAGGCCGAGGGAATGCCCCATCTCGCCATCATGGCGCCGCCGACAATCGGGCCCAGAACGCGCGCCGAGGCCCACTCCGCTCCGTGAAGCGTGACTGCCGTCGGCAGCAGGTCGCGCGGAACCACCTCCGGGAAAGTGGCGTAAAGCGCGGGTTCCTGCATCGCCATGCCGCTGTAGAGAAAAAACGTCAGCAGGATCAAGGCCGGCGGAGCCAGGGCGCCGGACTTCAGCATCACGGTCATGACGATCGCCGTGGACACCATCCAGAGTTGCGCGATGAGCAGCATCCTGCGCCTGCCCAGAATATCGGCCATCACGCCCGCGGGAATGCCGAAGAGAAAGGTGGGCAGGTTCATCGCCGCGCCCAGGAGCGAGACCTGCAGGGGATCGAGTGTTTGACCGGTGACGAACCAGTCGGATCCGGCGAGCTGAATCCAGGATCCCAGTTCCGAGCCGAAACTCGCCAGCAGCAGGTATCGGAAAACTTTAAAAGTGAAGATGCGTCTCATGGTTGGTGATGGATTCAGTTCGAGGGGGGAAACGGTCAGGCCGGCTGAAACGGCGTGAGGAATTGCGGCGGGAAAACGAAGAAATCAGGGGTGATTTGTACCGAACCCGCCTGCATTGCACCCGATTTTAGCACGGGCGCGGAGGGGGAAAGAGGATTTCCACAGGGGTGGCACAGGGGCGCGCCTCAGTTCTTCGGGTTTGACAGTTTGCGCTTTGCTGCGTGATTCAGCTTTCGACACGATGGTGGTTGTTGTGAGCCGATTCGACCAAGCCGAAGCCACTTCGACCCGCGATTTGACACAGTCGTCTCCGGCACACCGGAGGAGTTACTCGTTGGAGAGCGAAATGAGCCCTACCGCGACTCGCCGGATATTCCCACCGGGAACGGGGCGAAGAGACTCCGAAAGAATTTGTGGTGTTGTAAATACCGCCGGGGACTACAGGAGAGTTTGTGCCAACGTACTGCGGGGAAATCTTCGATACGCAGAATTTGGCTCCTCAGGTAGGATTCGTATCACGATATCCCCTTGACAAGATTGCAAGTTATTGAATTTATTGCAACGCGTCCAACGGTTTTGGACCAAATCGATCCGTTTGGACCACAAATCTGTCACATGTAACAGGGCAGTGAGCCGTCTCAAGGCAAGCGGCACGCCCGGTGTCGCCGGCGCTGTTCAGCATTATTCTGTTGAAATAAGCGGTGGCAGTAACATTAGCTGCGCGCTTTCGTTTCGGTTCCAGTAATCGCGGCGGGGAGTCCTTTCTTCTATACGCGATCTTGTCACCGCACGTGTTTTCTGGCAGGTTTGCCAGAATGACGGTGGATTCAATGGACGGTATACGGCACAATTAGCCCTTGATAGACAGACCGCTATTGAGCTCGCCAAATCTTCTCCTCCTGATCTCGTCATTCTTGACATTGGAATGCCAGAAATGAGTGGCTATGAAACATGTCAGGCTATGCGTAAGGAACCTGCCCTTCAGAATACTATTTTTATAGCGCATACCGGGTGGGGGCAAAAAGAACATCGGGAGCGTGCCATGGAAGCTGGCTTTCATTATCATCTGGTTAAACCAGTAAATATCGAAGCGCTAAAAAATATTCTTTCCGTATTGGATAAAGAGAAGATACTGGGCTAAAAGCTGAGGTAAGGTTTAATCTGGCAACTCTTTATACTGCCGAGGAAATAGTGCGGTAAAGGTGGTGCCATCCTCTTCAGAGGAGGCTACATTAATTGTCCCGCCATGGGAAGTAACGATATCCTTGATAATATAAAGCCCCAAGCCAAGATTAACCGCTGCCTCCGGATGGTCTCCTTCATCTGTAACTGCGCGGGTGAAGGAATCAAACAGGGTTTCAATTTTTTTAGGCAGAATTGGCACACCTTCGTTATGCACGGATAGTAGTACCTCTTCTGAGGTGCCTTTTACAGTTACGTCAATAGGCGAGTCCTTGAAGCTATACTGTATCGCATTGCCAATCAGATTCGAGAAGACCTGCCCGATGCGGGCCTTATCCCATGTGCCTTTCAGATCTCCCGAGACGTGGAGAAGAATAGTGCGTTTCGGAGTAAGCGTAAGGCTTACACCGCACTATGTATCACAGGGTAATATTCCAAGGCAAGAGTTCGTGTAATTTGCGCATGGGATGCTGGGCAATGCGTGCGATGACGTTACGGAGATAGGCTTCCGGGTCGATGGCGTTGAGTTT
>CAINNJ010000048.1 GCA_903851195.1 uncultured Acidobacteriia bacterium | reverse complement strand
CGTGTGTGCCATGTCGCCCACATTTCGAGTCACCAACGTCTGGTCGTGAACGAGCGCGGTCGCGACGAGTAGAGCATCAAGCAGAGGAAGCGGCTGCCGAACGCCTAATCGCCCCCACTGGTCGGAGACGCGTTCATCCACCGGCAGTATCCGGTCGGCAAACGTGGTCGAGATACCGTGAAGCCATTGCTCCAAAGCCAGTGCCTGTGGCCGGTCCCGCAGCCGAATTCGCTCGATGCCCTGCCGGATCTCCCCAAGGACCAGCACGCTGACAAACAGATCGGCGTCGGCGGTTTCAATGAACCACTTTCGCACCCCGCGTTGCATCGATTCTGCTTTCGGAGCTCACTCAGAATGCTTGTGTCCAGGAGGAATCCGCTCATAGCGCGACGGGGCGATCGATCTGTGGACCCCGGTCGAAATCCTTGTCATCACCGACATTGGGTATGGCGAGCAAGGCCTCCTTGAACGAGGGACGCCTGGCCGGTGGTCCGAGAAGGGCTTCGCGAAGGATCCGCCGATGTTCCTCTTCCATGGAGACGCCGCGGGCGCCCGCTTGCGCTTTGAGCTTCAGGACGACTTGTTCCTCTAGTTGTCGGACGATGAGTTGTGGCATCCGGCATCTGGGCCTGCTTCGAAAAAACGGACAGAGAAAAAGGGGTAATTATTTAGTGGTTCTTGGCTTCGAAATCAGCGGGCGACAGCCCGCCGAGAGAGGTGTGGCGGCGTTGACGGTTATAGAAGGATTCGATGTAATCGAAGATGTCGGATTGGGCCTGACGGCGTGAGGTGAAACGCCTGCGGTAGATGAGTTCGAGTTTGAGGGTGCTCCAAAAGCTCTCCATGGTGGCATTGTCGTAACAGTTCCCTTGGCGGCTCATGGAGGGAACCAGACCCGCATCGGCGAGAGCTGAGCGGAAGTTCCCAGCGGCATACTGGACACCGCGGTCGGAGTGGAAGAGCAAACCCGGGGCGGGCTGACGGTGCAGAGTTGCCATCGAAAGGGCGGAAAGAACGAGGGCCGAGTCAATGGAAGGGCTCATGGCCCAGCCGACGATTTTGCGACTGTGGAGGTCGAGGACGCCGGCAAGGTAAAGCCACCCTTCGTCGGTAGGGATGTAGGTGATGTCTGCAACCCAGATTTGGTTGGGTGCGGAGGCCGGGGCTGCGTGTGCCAGTCGATTGGGAGCGACGGGGTGGTCGTGGTTGCTGTCGGTGGTTTGGACGCGGTAGCGGCCCTTCTGGCGTCCGCAGATGCCCTTTTGGCGCATAAGGCGGGTGATCCGGTTGCGTCCATGGCGGCGTCCGCTGGAGCGGAGTTCGTTGATGATTCGGGGAGAACCGTAGGTCTGACGGCTTCGGGCGTGGATGGCCTCGATCTCTTTGGCGAGGGCGACATCCTCGACGGCCCGCAGTCCTGGAGAACAACGGCGGCGATCCCAGTCGTAATAGCCGCTGGGAGAAACCTGGAGATTGGCGCAAAGCATGGCTATGGAATGCTCATTTCTCATGGCGTGAACCCGTTCGAATCGTTCGGCGGTGGTTCGGAGAGAATACCCAACGTTTTTTTTAGAATGTCGCGTTGTTCGCGCAGATGGCGAATCTCGCGCCGCGCGTTATCGAGCTCCGACTGGAGGTCCCTCGCCGGGGAGCTCCTGCCCCCCGCCTGCGCTCTCCCCCCAGCTTCGGCGGGGGGCAGGAGCTTACGCCAGGCGAAGAGCAGACTCTCATTTAGCCCCAATTCCTCGGCGACTACAGCAGCAGACTTCCCACTGGATAACCAGTTTCGGACAGCCTCAAGCTTGAACGTTTTCTCGAACTTCCGACGCGTTTTGGCAGATGATTGTTTGTTGATGGATTCCATGGTACTCGATCTCCCTTACTAACTGTCCGAGAAATCGAAGCAACCTCAAAGCCTCTTTAACAAAGCAACATCTGAAAGGTCCGCCAGGCTGGCTGTACGGGCGCGAACCACCGTCTCTCGCAACGAAAGCCCGCAGCCCACATGCAAAAGGAGCACCCGCAAACAAT
>CAINNJ010000047.1 GCA_903851195.1 uncultured Acidobacteriia bacterium | reverse complement strand
GCTTGTATGTGGATAAACAGCACTCGTGAATAGAGCGGCCCACTTAGACGAGGGAGTGACAAACCGCGCGTGTTTACGCCGAGTAGTTCTGAGAAGGCTTGTGTCGCTTTGTTAAACGAATCCGTTCTTTCCGCCGGTGTGGAAGCCATAGGTTTTAGTTCAGCGGCTACTCCCTCTCGGGAACGAAACAGCTTCGGTCCAAGCAAGAGGTTCCGAACCCTGCTATCGGAATAGGCGCGATCAAGCCAATGATCATCCCGTTCAAGAAATAGAAGCCGAACCTTCGGAGCGGGACATTCTTCAACACTCTGCAAAAGATCCTGAATCATCTGAGCTTTGCGTTCCTCGCCGGCATAATCCACGACAATCAGGAAGGGCAGGCTGAGATCGGGCAGAGCAGTCCAAATGTTACGTCCGATTGGAAAATGTTTCGTTTGTGCGAAGCCAACTTCCCACGAGCCATAAGGATGGTCTTTTAGTAAGTCACAGACGGCGAGAGCGAGACGAGTCTTCCCCGAACCTCCTTCCCCTTTGTAAACACGGATTCCGCAGTGCTCTGATCCTAGGCACCATGCAACAAGATCATCCCTTTCCTTGAGCCGTTTGTCCCCGTGGAAGGGAACGACACGATAATCTGCCGTGAGGAGAGCGCCGGGACCGTGAGACTCACGTGACCACTGACGCATTGGCAGATTCAACCAGTTCGAGATAGGCGGTTCCGAGAGGTAGAGATTGGGTGGAACCAGAGGAAGTCCGCGCGGCTTGCGCAGCTTGTTTAGCGCCTGGACAATGTCAGGTAGGATTCTCGGCGGACAATTGCCGGATCGTTCGATTTCCCCAAGGTGTCGAAGCGAACACCCAACTGTTTCGGCGAGCTTTTCCTGCGAAGCTCCAGCCTCCCTACGGAGTCTGCGTATTTCGGCTCCTGGCTTTGTCATAAAAATTGCCGATTTAGTTCCGGTATGGTTCGTGGTCAGAAAGGGAGCTGCGGTCGAAGCTCGTCCTGTCGAGAAACTCGGCCTGGCGATTTTTGCCAGCCATTAAGTCCCAAGCGCGCTCGGGTCGAACCTTAAATTCGTCCTGCAACAATGAAAAGACAGAAGAATGCCGACCCAGCAATCAGGGTCGGCGAATGCAGTCCACTTGTTGGTTCCTCAGTCTGCACAGTATCCGCCGTCGGCTCTGTGTCGGCGGCTTCTCCATCGTCGCCTCGTGCAGTAGCGACTTCAGCGGAAGACTCGAGTACGGGTCTTCAATTGAAGGTCAATTCCTTGCAACCGCTGTCCCGTTGGCTTCATCACGGAGTGCGGGTGGGTGAGCCAAAGGCTCTCCTACTCGGCTGCGCGGAAACGGGTGCGAAGTTCACACCTGGCAATCACCAAAGCACCGGCAACGCGATGCTGGACGCGATCCTGCAAGGAAAGCACATTCCGATCGGATTGGAGGCTATCCTCAGTGAAGTTGAGGCACTCTACAAGGGGGGCGTGCGCTATCTTCACTGGCATCCCCGGAATCCGGTAAACGGCGAGCAGAGCTGCGACAATTCCCTGTTTCGCGAATTTGGCCTCGCGTTACGGCACCGCTATCCCGGTCTCATCCTCAGTTTCGGTGCAAGCCGAAATGGATCCGAAATCCTGAGTGCAATCGTAGCTGGCGGTGAATGGGAGCGGATGCGACAGGCTGCAATTCCGCGCCATGAAGGGGGCGCAGATTTTGTCACCCTCATCGCGGCGGCGGAACTCAAGGTGATAATTGACCTGGAAAAGCAGGGTTACGTGCGCTCGGTTGACTCCGGCAATATTGAAGTGCTTAAATCACTCGACGAATACATTGCCAATAGGGGCGTGGAGGCTGTCTCAATCGAAGCGAATTCGACCAGCGGGGGCGCGAACTACGGTAGTTCATCTGCGGCTGAACAACTCCGGGCAATGAGCCACGCTATCGCAGTGCGCAATCAGATGAACCTGCCGCAAGAAGTGGAGTGGACACAGTTGGAACGCAGCTACGGGTTGACCAAGCTTATGCTCGATCATATTTCACCGAGTCTCGGAGGCACGGGAAGATTGAATGTCACGCTTCTGTTTGGCTTTAGTCCGAAGATGCCATTCCCTTTGACCTATGAAGAGTTTCGGCGTGTGGTGAAAGTCGCGCGCTCACTCGAACAGAGGTCAGTATTTCCGCAGATGCACTTGTCCATCTGTGTTGGGGCAGCCGTCCTTCCCCAACATGCATCTGAATTGATTTGTCCGCTGGACGTCGGGCAATACCAAGGAGCACGAGTCGCTCCACTTGAACGGTTGGTTGCTTACGCATGCCAGCCCGACAGTGATGTCGATTTGCTTCGTTTCGGATTGGAGGATCATCCTTTTCTGCTCGATGAGAACCACAATGTCGTGCCTGTCACAAATCTCGATTTGATGGAATACGTCGTTGAACGAATCGAGAAACATGGTGGGCGGATCATGAGTGACCCGATCACTGTTCGGCATTTTGTCGCAACGGAGTGCCGTCCGTATCAAGTGGACAGTATCGCGGCTGCATAGATGACTGGGAGTTAGGTGCGGCTTGGATTGAGGGCTCCCGGAGTTTTATAGCTCCGGGGGCTCGCATTCTTCGCTCAACCTCGAAACCAAGCGAACATCAGTCTGTCGTTCGTCGTTCGGCTTGCAACAGAGCCGAGATGGCAACCCAACGACCTGTTCCCTGGGACCGGCTACGGTCCCAGGGAACAGGTCGTACCAATACCTAGAGCACTGCTCGTCAACGCTCATTCATTCGTACCAGAAAAAGTTTAGCTCTCCCTTCTGACTATTCACGCTCCACCTCGTCCGACTTGCCCACCTTCCAGCTTCTCCCTATCCGGTTTCCTCGCCTCGCCGCCCCCGCCATCGTACGCTTGTGTCGCACCCCTTCCACCCCGGCGACCACTCCAGCTCCAGTTTTACCCCTACAGCAGGCCACAACCCGTGACCTTTCCCTGCAACCCCACACCGGATACACGAAGTGTGGGCGCATCTGTGCGGTAAACCGCACAAGTTGGCGGAACTCCACCATAACCGAGGTCAACCCCGTTCCAGGAGTTTACCGTTATGAGCCGAGGAAAGATCGTGTCGTTCCGCGTCGCCGAGGAGCACTACGCCCAACTGGTTGCGCGCTCCGCCAAAGGCGGCTCGCCGGGCGCTTTCGCGCGGGAACTCATGCTTCAGGCGCTCCACGCCGAACGAGTCGTCGACGGCATTCAGACCCGGCTCGACCGCCAGCAAGAGTTGGTTTCCGGACTACGGAACGACCTTCGCATCGCGCTGCGGGCGTCGCTGATCGCCTTCGGTCGCTTGGAACCGGAACGGGCGAAAGATTGGGTCAATCGAACCCTCAAAGGGTGATGCCGTGCTCTCCATCATCCAGATTCGCGGCGATGGCACCTACTACACCTCGCTGGGGCGAGACGACTATTACCTTAATCCGGGTGAGCCAAGGGGCGTTTGGCTGGGCGGCGGGGCCGAGGCGATCGGCCTCACCGGAACCGTTGAGGACCTGACCTATCGGCGGGTCTTGGCGGGCTTCAGTCCAGATGGTGAGACACCGTTGGTGCGAAATGCGGGAACCGAAATCCGCCGCCCCGGTTGGGACCTGACGTTCTCGGCTCCAAAGAGCGTGAGCGAAGTGTGGGCCGCTTCCCACGGAATTCCCGAGTTGGAGCGGGCGATCCGCGAGGCTCAGTGGGCAGCCGTCCGTCGGGTGGTGCAATACCTCGAAGAAGTCGCCGCTTTCGGACGCGAGGGAATCGGCGGCCACGAGCGCGTGCCGCTGCGTTTGGTCGCCGCCGGATTTGAACACGCGACAAGTCGTAACCTGGACCCGCAACTCCACATCCATGTCGTTTTGGTGAACACGGGAATCACCCTCGACGGCGAGGCGCGGACGATTGTCAGCAAGCTGATCTACCGCCACAAAATGGCCGCGGGCGCGCTCTACCGCGCCGAGTTTGGGAGCCAGTTGCGTCAGCGGTTGGGGTTTGAACTCGAAGCCAAGTCCACGTGGTTCGAGGTCGCCGGAGTGCCGGAGACGCTGATCTCCGCGCATAGCACCCGGCGGCAGGAAATTGTCGAAGGCTTGGCCGCCTCCGGTTTTTGCAGCGCGAAGGCGGCGAAGATCGTCGCACGGGATACGCGCGAGGCGAAGCTGGTGGTTTCACGCGAGGAACTCTTTCGCCGCTGGGGCCAGACTGCCGCCGAACATAGATTCGGGTTGGAGCAGGTTCGTGCGCTCATGCATCCCGACCGAACGCAGGTGCCAGTCAACGTCCCTTCGGAACACGTCACGCGCAGCATCGGACAGTTGCTCGACCGTCAGAGTTTCTTCTCCGAGCGCGAACTGGTCCGAGGGCTCGCCGAGAAAACCCAGGCGCTCGGCGTGCCGGTCGACGGCATTTTGAGCAGCGCGCGCCAGGCGCTCGGAAAATTGGTTCCACTGGGCGAGTTCGCCGGTGAACGGCAGTTCACCAACCAGGCGACGCTGGATTTGGAGCGGGACCTCGTCGCCAATGCGATTGCGGGACTCGAGGATGTTTCGCAAACGCTGTCCGACGCCACGGTGAAAACAGTTTTGGCGCAATACACGCTTTCCGCCGAACAGGAGGCCGCCCTGTGCCGAATCGCGCAGCGGCCCGGCACGGTGCAGGTCATTCATGGACTCGCGGGAACAGGCAAATCAACGCTTCTCGCTGCCGCGCGACAAGCGTATGAGCTGGAAGGCTATCACCTCATCGGGTGTTCGCTGAGTGGGAAGGCCTCTGAGGGGTTGCAGCAGGCTTCGGGAATTTCCAGCCACACGATCGCCCGTTTGCTCCATCAATGGGGTAAAGAGCTGTCCGAAGTGCCGCGCCTGAACGCCAAGACCATTCTCGTCATCGACGAGGCGGCCATGGTGGGCACCCGGCGGCTCGCCGAGCTGATGGCCTATGCGGAACGGGCGAAATCCCGGGTGATTCTCGTAGGCGACTCCAAACAGTTGCCCGCCATTGAAGCTGGGGCACCCTTCAAAAACCTTGGGCGATTCCTTGGCATGGCCAATCTGACCGACATCCGCCGTCAGTTCGAGCAGTGGGGCCGCGACCTCGTCCGCCAGTTCGCCGACGGCGACGTAAGCGAGGGCGTGGAGATTCTGCGACGGCGGGGATTACTGCATGTGGCGGTCACGCCTGAGGCCGCGACCTCTGCATTGTTGTCCGAGTGGGCGAAGGAGACGGAGTTGCCCAAAACACTCATCCTCGCCGGAACCCACGAGGAGGTAAATTGGCTGAATCGCGAAGCGCAGGCGCTTCGGCGAAAGTCAGGTCAGCTTGGAAACCAGTCGTTCACGATTGGTGAACGTGACTTCTTCCCGGGCGACCGGGTGATCTTCGGACGCAATGACCGGAAGCTCGGCGTGAAGAACGGAACCTTCGGAACGTTCGTCGAGGAACGACAAGGTTCGGCAGTGGTTCAGTTGGATCATGGAGGCAAGCGGGTCTTCGTTCCGTTGAGTCATGAACACATGCGACTTGGTTACGCCGTCACGACGCATAAATCCCAGGGTGCCACGGTGAACCGGGCATTCGTCTTGTTTTCCGATGTCATGCAATCGCGCGAATCCACCTATGTGCAGATCAGCCGCGCCCGGGAGTTCACGAAACTGTTCCTAACCCAGGAACAGGCGGGTGATGATGAGTTACGCGACGCGGTGCGCGCGATGGAACGGTCGCAGGCAAAGTTAAATGCGACCGAACTGGCCGATTCCGGTTTGTCCCAGGTTACGGAACTTCGTCCACGGCAGCAGCGAACCCCCGGCCTGTCATTGGCAGCGTGAGTTTCAGTTTCGACGATCAGGTTGCACTCGCAAAGAACCTTTTTATAGCGCACGCGTCTGGCCACATCACCATTGGCGTTGCGGTCCCTGCCGTACAGGTTCTTGCCGCACGCCCCTGAGGTAACCTGCCTTAATTGAATCCATTGAATCCGCCTGTTTTCGCGCCCAGTCCAGCCACGCTTTGGTTTGTTCTGGAAGATCAGTTGTGGGTTGGCCGTTGGCCAGATGACGCTCACAGGCGCGCACAAAACCATGCAGTCGCCTGGCTTCCCACCAATTGTCTGATGCCGTTAACAAGTGCTTCCGCCGTTCGCTCTCCTCGAAGCGTTTTCGCCACTCAATTTGTTCTAGACGAGCCCGTTCTGCCTCAGCCAGTTTACGCTGCTCTTCTTTGTGACGTGAACGATTCCCTTCCGCCTCAACTTGCCCAAGATGAACCAGAATCTCGGGAACGAGATCGGCGCGTTTTTGACTCAATGACCTCAAGGGGAGGTTGATTAAGCTACTTTGGTTGCGGGTCGGATAATGGTGGTTTTAGGTTTAGTAGACGGGGTGATTATCTTTTTGTTTTCGGTCCGGCGACGGAGTCGCTGGGCGGTCTTTTTTGCTTTGCGCTGAGCGACTATTTTAGCCCGCAAACCTTGGTGGGCTTGTTCCGGGGTGACGTAGTCGATTCCTGAATGGTAGTGCTCCAAATTGTACCAGGCAATGTAGCTTTCAAAATAGGTGCGCGCCTGGCAGTCATCCAAGAAGCGACCGGGATATGCCGGGGCTCGTTTTACCGTGCTGAATGCCGACTCGATGAATGGATTATCGTTGGGGGTTCGAGGGCGGGCAAACAACTGCGGAAGTCCATGGTCCTCGCAGAGCCGCTGGATAGGTTTTGCCTTCATCTGTCGGCCCCTGTCGCTGATGACTTCGGGTCGGTGTTCCTCGGGGAGATCGAGGATGTTCTCTTCGATGAGGCCCCCTTCCAGAAGCAGTCGGGATTCCTCAGCAGTCTGCTGCCAACTGATGTGCCATTGGATGGCTTTGCGGGAGTACTCGTCGAGAAGCAGGTAGAGGTAAAGGTACATCCCTTTCTGGAAAGTCATCAGATAGCTAATGTCCCAGCACCACCGTTGATTCGGTCCGTCAAGCTCCCTGCGAACGGGGGCCTTGGAGTTACCATTGTGGGCACCACCGGGTCCCCTTGCCGTCATCAGATTCCCGGCCTTGAGAACGCGATAGACCGTCGAAAACGAGGCCTGAAACTGGCCTTTGTCCCCAGCTGTGACGGCCAGGATACGATGGGAAAGGTCGGCATACTCGGCGCTCTTTGCCATCGCAATGATCTGCTCGACTTCCTCCGGTAGAACCCGATGCGAAGGTGCCGGGGAGCCAGGGGTGCGATTGGCTAGGGATTCTCCTCGACGAGTCTTCTCCTGCCAACGGACCACCCGCCGATATTCAATGACCAACAAGGCGCAAGTCCGCCGCGCGGATACCCCCTGTTGCTGTGAATCGGCTATCACGGTAAGGATTTCGAGTTTGACGGAGGCACCGATCCACTTGTCGGCTATCGCTCCCACGAATCCCCACTCGTTTTTTTTCGCAGGATCATGAGTTCAACGGACATGTCCGCCAGGGCCTTCTCCTTTCGCTCCAGTTCGATCTTGATGGCCTCATGCGACTCAGCGCTCACCACGGTCTGCCGACGCCCTGGGCGGGCACCCAGGCGCTGTAGTGCACCTTCCTTGACCTGCTGTCGGATACGCGCCAGGTCCGTTGAAAACAATCCTTCCCGGCGGAGGATTTCGCCCACCGGTTTGTTGCTCTCCTGAGCCTCCAAATAAATCTGGAACTTTTTCTCGGCGGTCAGAAATCGCCTCTTCTTCTCCGTCCCCTTACTCGGGGCCGATGTGGTGATGGGATGCTTCATTTTGCTGGGTCACTTCACCGCCGGGTCCAGGTCCAGGCTGCGGTCGCCCTCCGGGCTCCCTTCGCCTGGACCTGGACCTCTGCCCTGTAGCGTATTCTCCTTTCCCGGTTAGGTCACGAGCTCAGAAACGGCGGGAGATCTTCTAGCTTCCGCCTCTTCGAATCCGACCACTGCCTGTCATTTAGTTCGTAGTTTCCAGAACCGATTATGAGTCGGAGCTCTCGAGTCCCGGTCCACGAATAACGGGTGAAGGGCCAAATTCCCTGCTTCTTTTTCTCTTCGTCCGTCAGATTGAGTTCAGTCCGCATCATGACTTCGCGAAGTCGGAGAGCTACTGGTTGTATACCCAAGAAGAGTCGTGGTGTCGGTCCATGCGGTTCGGGATTTTCTCTAAATCGTCCACCGATAGCTAAGACTCCATGGATGATACTGTTGATGAAATTCAAGGCCCGCTCCAGCAGTTCAGGGGACACCTCTATCCAGCGTAGCGGATTAGGGAGTCGGGAACGGGTAGTCACAACGCCGTGGTGCAAATAGGTGTCCGTTGTGAGTGCCCTGCGGGTCTGCCGCACCAGAGGATGAACTGGTATAACCTTTGCCTCAGGCTCAGTGGCTTCGGTAACGGCCGCTGCCGTTGTCGGCGCATCCGCGACTTCGGTCGCTAGAGTAGTAACCACCCTCTTCCTCGCAGCAGAAATCACCACTTTTGTCTTCGTGTCCGGCCCGGCGGCCGGCAAGGGGTCCTTTTCCATGACGCACCCCCGACGCTGTGCACTCCAGTAAGCGGCATCCGGTCGCGGCACATTCATTTCCCTCGCAGCTTTGGCTATTGCAGCGAAGGGCACGCCCCAGGCGACTACGAGCTGCGACACCGGTGTTTTCCAGAGTTCAGCATATAACTCCTCTCGATTGATCAACTTGCCTTCCGTCTCGTTCATTGATCCCGGAGATTCAGAGTTCTTGCGGCAATTGTCAGGCCTTGGCGGTCGGGCCGGACCTACTCGCTTGCACGGCATTTGATCGGCGCTGCGCCTCAATCCGGCGCACCGCCTCTTCGACGAACGCAACGAACTCTGGCTGATGCGTCCCGCGTACTTGAGCCCACACTTCCCGAGGTACCGGTAGACGGAAAAAGTGACCGGCATCCGCGGCCAACACGCCCAGTGGGACCAGACTGCCCTTCCTTGCGACCAGCCATCCGGTGTGGAAGTGGACGAAGGCCAATTCCAAAAAGAGGCGTTCTTCGGTCGTCACGGGACGGGTTTCCAAGCTGCGATCCGCATCCAGCAAATGGGCCAACCGGGGACGTTGATGCAGTTGCCCCCACAAGCGGCGGTGTTGGGTATTGAGGGTCAGATACTCACTGACCCGCTTGGCCTCGACATCGCGCCGAAGGGTTTCAGCTGTGAATAGCAGGCTCCCGCAGATGCCCAACGTCTGAAAGAACGAAACCCAATTGTCAGAAAGCCAGGCGGCCAAGGAGCTCATCCAACCATCCTACCACGACGGACAGTCGGTTCGAAACCCCCGGGACGATCAGGCCGCCTCGGGAATGTCGGCACGCACACGGACCAGCAAGGCGCGAGGGATACGGACCATCTTTTCCCCGGGACCGCAGCCAGCGCCGACGGCATCGAGGAGATCAGCGTGCTGGGTGATGTCGGCACCGATGATGGCAAAGTCGCCATCAGCGAGTTCGAGAACATCGGGACAGGAACGTCCCCCAGAGCATGGAAGGGGGCTGGAAGCGGCGTTGACACCTAGGCGACGAATGAACATGAGAGACAAATGACAAGAGTCATCTAGTCAGTCAACAAAAATGACAGTAGTCATCTACAGTGCCGAATTTTGATCACTTGGACGAGCTGAGTGCTGCCGTCATCCGCCTGCTCCGCGAGGAGCGCGAACGAAAGAATATCTCGGGTAAGGAGCTGGCCCGGCGCTGCGGGCTTAACCAATCCACCATCAGTCTGACGGATCGTGGCCTGCGCAAACCAACATTGGAAACGCTGCTGCGCATGGCGGATGTGCTGGAGGTGAGGTTGGGTGATATTTTGTTGCAGGCTGAAGCAGAGGGCGGCGCAAAGCCGAAAGTATCGAAAAAGGCGGCGGGAACGGAGTGAAGAGGACAGCCCGCACAGCGATGCGGCATCGCCAGTTTTCTGGGAGATGCCGAGTCGCAGACGAGCGCGCTATTATATCGGGAGTATCGTCACGCGGAAGCCATGCCACCAATATGCGGCGGAAATGAGGTATGAGGACGTTCGGCTTTTCCATGACCACGGTTATGAGCGGTATCGGGAATGTGTGCGGCAATAACAACAGCCGCGGCGATAACGGGATGACGGTTTCGATTGAAGGGCGCTCCCGGGAACGACCAGTGCTTTGGGGGAATTCATGAGGTCGTCGGCCCTGAACCCTGCTTGCAGCGCAGATTCGCGCTCTTGCGCCATCGTCCCTGCGTACCATTCCGCATGGTAGAGGGCGATGCGGACATCCTGTCGGTTCCACCGCAGCTGACGTGCAGCACGCGGAATATGTCCCAACTTCTTGGTGAGTTCGGCCACCAGCCAGATCGGTTCCTTTTTCCCGCACAGATAAGTCATGCGGATGCCGTTCCAATCGCGAAATTCCAGACTCATTCGAAGTCTCCTCCCATCCGCCATTATGGCATGACAGAAGCCGATTGTGACCCTCTTTCTTCGGGTTGTCCCTGCATTCGCCACTAGTTTTGCCCGTCGGTTTTACAGATTTGTGCGTGGGTTTTCGGGTGGTTGTATCCGGTAGTCCGAACCGGTCTTCCGCAGGCGGCTGGAAACGTGGTAAAAGCCCTAGATGGCTCCAGAACTCGCGCCGCCGTCCCTCGCCGATCAACCTTGGTTTGTGGAATTCCTTGAAACCCGAGGTTTCCGGAAAAGCACGCCTTCCATGTTTTCCAACGGTCGCGCCTCGGTCCGTGTGGACGGGCCGACGCTCTACGCCGTTCCCGGCGACGACGGCAAAAAGGTCTGGCGCAGCGAAGTGAAGGAGACGCCGCCGGAGGCGATTCGCCAACTCCTGTCCGTCGTCCTTTCCGCGCCGTCATTTCTTTCCCAAGCCGAACTGGACAAGAGAGTGGCACGCCAGCGCCACGCGGAAGATGCACTCGGCGATATAGCCAACGCGATACGCGAAGACGCCGACTGTCCGGCGGGGCAACAACTCCGCCGATTCGTCTGGTCAATCTACAATCAGCACCACGCCGTCAATCTCTGGCGGATGAACGACGAACTCAGCCCGCAGCAGAAAGGATGGGTCGCCGTCGTCATGACCGCATGGATGGATGGACAAGTGCCGGATGACGCCATCCGGTCGGCACTCACGGATTCTGGGGAAATGGATCGTTGGGATACCGTCCGCCTTCGCCCACCTCAACAACGCCGCCTCGTTGACGCCATCGACGCGGTGGCGGACATTCTGAAAAGCACACCGCCGGGGTGCGCATCACGGGCCATCACTCGCGCTGATGGACTTCTCCGGGAGGTCCTGGACTTGTTGCGGACCGTGCGAAAGACCGGTGGTTGAGCCCGTGTCGCCCGTGTCGATGGAGCAAAGGTGCGCCTCCAATTGTTGAAAAATCGTCCGGAAAACTCGGGTCAGAACGCCCTGCCCAAGAATCTCGACCCCGGTGGCGTAGTGCTCGGTGAGCAAATTGTGTCCGCGAATCCTCTCCAGCTCAGGAAGCCGCAGCAGCCGCAGTCCGAATGGCGTTTGCAGAAACGGGCCGGAGTTTATCTTGTGATAGCTCTTCGGGATGACCGGGAGCTTCGTCTCGCTTCCTTCAAGCACTGAGAACCCGAACTCGTGACCGAGCGCACGATGCCGCTCCTCGTGTGAGCGCAGACCCTCAATGGTCACCGCAATCCTTCGGGCGTCGTCTTCATCGCGGGCTGGTTCCGGAGGGTCGAGAAATGCGGGCACCGGCGTCATACACGGGACGTCTGGAATCCGAAGTTCAAAGGGGCGGTTCAGAGTGGCTACGAGCAGCCAGCGTTGCCGGTCCTCGATCTCGCCCCATTCAGCGTTGGGTTTCAGGATCGTGGTGAAAACGTGATAGCCAAGCCGTTCCAAGTTTGTGACGACAACTTGCCCGGCGAGGCTGGTGCCGAACGACGGAACGTTCTCGAAGACGATGGCGGCTGGCATCCGGTCGTGGACCAGCGACAGAATCGGGATGAACAGATCGCCCGTATCGCCGAGTTCCGGCTTCCCGGCCAACCCCTTTTTGGCGCGTCCAAGATTGGAATGGCTCGTGCAAGGAATCCCACCGATCAGGATGTCGAACGGCGGCAGGTCCGAGGATTCGACGGCACGAGTGTCGGCCTGTACCAAGGCGGCATTCGGATGGGCTGCCTGCCACTCATCGGAGTAGGCCGGATCGATCTCGATACCCGCCTCAACACAGAACCGGACATTACCCGCAAGGGCCGCCGTCATCGTACCGCCGCCCGCGAAGGCTTCGACAACGCGATATGGTGGTGCCAGTCGGCGGGAGCGCAGAATGGCGGCAGCCCGGCGGCTGGGCGTGACGCGAATTCGCTCAAACCAGCCAGTAATCTTCAGCTCCGGGAACTCCGCCAGTCCGCGTAGGTACACTTGGTTGGCGAGATCGATGATGGGCCGTCGGCCGTTGGCAATTGCCCGACTGGAAACGTGGTTCTCGGCGAGGACGGTGGGTTTCAGCAGGAGTTCCTCACCCTTTGTTTCCACTGAGAACGGCATCCCCGCCGGAAAACCCAACGCTTCGAGCCGACGGGTCTCGATCCAAAGACGCGATGTTCCCCGGTTCCGCCCAAGGGGCGTCACCGCCAAAAGTTTCACTGTGGCCTCCGAGGCGTTCATTGCGAACGCCAATCGCCCTCCTATCGGTCGCAGAAGCCACGATGCTTCACGGACCGAATGCCTGCAGCTCTACCGGAGTTCAATCAGCCGCTCACCGGTTTCAAGCATCTGGACAATCTGTGGGATCAGCGGCTCGAACCATTGAAGCAAGCCACGACGGCTGGTGTTTCCGATCCGCAGCCAGAGGATTGTGGGGCCGCTTTTGCTTTGTTGCAGTCGGCGGGGAAAATCTTCGTCCTTGGTGACGAGAACGGCTTGCTGCTCGATGGCGTACTGCCAAATCGTGGAGTCTTCCGAATCCCGAAGCCCAACGTCGACGACATGTTCCGCCTGCAAGCCGCTTGCGGCCATCAATCGAGCCAGGGCGGGCGGCAACTGGGCATCGACGATAAATCGCATGGTCTACCGGGTGACCAAAACAGGATGGTCCGCTTCTGCGGCGGCATAAGTCAGGCACGCGGAAATGTCCTCCGCCTCCAAATACG
>CAINNJ010000046.1 GCA_903851195.1 uncultured Acidobacteriia bacterium | reverse complement strand
TCGGACTGTACTGTTTTCTCGTCGTTGTCATCAACTTTCTCCTGTTAACGACTCCGTCGAAATATTAACTTATTGCCCGGTCTGATTTCTGGGGACCACTATAGTTATGATCAACTCGTGCGGACAACATCGGCGACAACATCGGTGCCAGCATCGGCGATTGATGATCACTCCATTCCGGAAACGGACCCGGTGGTGAAACTCCGGCAGGGCCTCCCCGTGTGGATTCATCGGCCCGGTGCAGTTCCGGTTACATGCTCGATGGTTCGGATGCTCGCTGACGAGGACTGAGCGCGCCCGGTCTGCCCTTCCCAGCCATCTCTTCGCAATCCGTGCTGGTATTCAATTAACTGCTTGATTGGTTGCGTGGCGCGTCCGCATTAACAGCGCGACAATGTACTACTACTATCCGTCCCACGGAAACCTGATCGGCGTAGTCATCGAACAGGATTCGGCGCAGGAAATGCAAATCAGTTTCTGCAAATCATTCCCCGTTTCCCGGAGCCTTAGTTACAGCGATGTTATGGTTCGGTCCGTTCCGGGGTTTGGTCCGGGTGCCCGTTCCTTTTGATCTTCTTTCAAACAAATCATCCCATCAATAAGTCCGTGTACGTGGCAGTTTGGTTTCAAACCCCTCTGTTTCGTACAAAATTGCTCCGTATTCGAAATGTTCTTATGGGCACACAAGTGCTATGTAGTGGTTGCACTACAGGGAGACCACTCAAAGATGATCTACACAATCAAACAGACTGCATTACTCGGAGCATTCGCCATCGCAATGGCTTCCACATCGGTTGCCGCCACCATTACTTACACTACGAACGGCGCCGGCACCGGCTTCAACGGAGGAACGCCGAATGTTATCTCCAGCGCGTCGGGCCAGTCCGCCACTCTCACTTATGTCGACAACGGCAGCGACACGGTGAACGTTCCCTCCAACGGGAATTTCGGCACGTTCACGCTTCGCTGCGCAACCTGCTCCACACAGGCAATGGGCACGGGAGCTACCTTTTCCGGGTTTACGTTCAACATCATGATTACCGATGTGACGGACAACGCCTCCGGTCTCTTCGTGGGAACCTCCACCGGCGGTACCATCTACAACGATTCCAGCTCCATCGATATCTATTGGGCGCCCCTGCAGTTGGGACCGGGCACCAGCGGCGCGACAACCGGCAACTTCGGCGATACGCTGTTTCAGATCACCAACCAGACCAGAATTGTGGACCCGAATTCCGGCACCGTTCCCGGACAGACCACCGTACAGGGCAATCTCGCTTCTACCACTCCGGAACCGGCCACCTTTGGTTTACTGGGCACGGCTCTGCTGGGCTTCGGTATGATCGTCCGCCGCAAACGCACCTGTTAGGCCGTTCCCGGATCGGCCAACGGTCGCGGTAAAGCGGATGGCAAGAGCCGCCGGACGCAGCGTCAAACGTCGGAGGAACTCACCGTTTCGACGTGTCCGGCGGCCGGACTTCCGCGAAAAGCCGGAAGCCGCGCTAAATATCGGAGCAATCCGCGCGTTCAGCCGCCCCAGCGGCTGAACGTGCGCGACTATTTCCCGGGCTTCTGGTCCACTGCTTGCCGGGCCGGAACCGATATCGGCGCTCCCTTTTCCTTCAGCATGAACACAAGGATTTTCGCCGGTTTCGTCTGGCTGGCGTTGCGCCCTACAGTGTGAATATCCGCGGGGCTTTCGTAAAAAGTCTCGCCGACCCCGAGTGTCACTTCCTTACCGTCTTTCACCTGCATCACCACTGAACCTTCCAGCACGTAAACGAACACGTGGGCGTTGTGGCGGTGCACCTCGCCGCTCCCTCCCGGCGCGTATTCAACCGTGAGCATGGTTCCCTCTTTGCCGGCGAACTCAGGCAGGTCCCGGGTCAGAAGAACGGCGCCCTTGGGCTGTGCCGCAAGCAGCCCGGCGAATGCCATGACGATGAGGATTCGTTTCATAGTTTCAGGGTTCTCTGTCACTTCAGTTCCTCTAAAACGAAGCAGTGAGCTTTGTGCTCTGCGGACCCAGGTGAATATGCGCGCCGGTCGCCTTGCCCGGCACGGCCATCCGAAACGCGAAGTAAGGAATTCTGTTCGTCTCCAGATACCGCATCAGCCACGCGCCTTCCGGTTGATCCGGACTGACCGCCACATCCACGCGACCCCGATGATCGAACCCCAGCGAACGGTGCAGCGCCGTCTCCCCGTTCGCGCTCACCGGCAGCGTCTTCGCAAACCGGGCCGCGAACGCGAGGGAAACCTTTTCGAAATCCGACGTGGTAAACACACCCTTGCCGTCATATTTCGTGTAGACCTTGCCGGCCCACTCCGGATGCGTGTCCACCTGCATCTCCAGGCTCGCAATACCCTTCTCGATGCGCAGCGTCTCGGCCATCTGCTGCAGCAAATGCGCGCGCGTCTCGGCCAGGTGCAACTCCGTCTGCGAGCGGTCGAAATCCGCCCCGGTCGCCTCCGCTTCCGCGCGCGAAATCACGCCCGAACTAACCAGTTGCTGCATCTCGATCATGGCCCGCTGCCGCCGCAGCACCACCCTCTGGGCCACCACAACCATCTGATCCGCCTGTTCCGGCAGCAGATCCTGGCTGTAAATGTTCTGCCGCAGGATGGACATGTCCTTCGCGATTTCCAGATCTTCCTGCGCGCGGCGCAGACGGATCATCGGCAGGGCACCCTGCGTGATCAGCATCTTGACCCGCGCCAGGTCCTGCTGAGCGCGAACCACGCCGACATCGTTCATGTCGGGCTGCAACACGGACGACGACGGTCCCGCCTCCGCGCCGGGAACGGTTGTCTCCGGCATTGCCCTTTCCGGCAAGAGGGCCGCAGCCTGCGACTCGTTCGTTTGCGCCGGCAACCGGTTGCCCAGAGCCGCTGTGAAGAGTGCCGCAACAGCGGCAAGTCGATAAAACACGCTGTTCCTAGTGTACGATGGGGTTGAGGCCGAAGTTCTGCCACAAACCGAAACATTGAATTCCGACATTACCAGTACTGACGAAGAAGTCCCTGAAGAGATATTGCCCGGCTGGCAGGTAGCCGCCTGGGCCGCGGCGTCCAAAAAGGCCGCCAACATCCAGGTTCTCGACCTCCGTGAGGTCACCACCTTTACCGATACGTTTGTCCTCTGCACCGCCTCCAACCCCAAACAGGCGCAGGCAATCACGGACGCCATCCAGCAGGATCTCCGGAAGCAGGGCGAACGGGCGATCAGTATCGAAGGTTACGAACAGGGCGAATGGGTCCTGAGCGACTACTCCGATCTCATCGTGCACGTGTTTTCCGAGAAAGCCCGGGAGTTCTACGATCTCGACCGCCTGTGGCGTCAGGCCACCGTCGTGAAGGTTCCCGACGATCCGAACAAGCGCGAAGAGTTGCCGTTCAGTATGAGCAACCTGAAATCCATGGAACAGCGGCTTGCCGAACAACGCGTTGCCTCTCCCAGGGCCATCGTCGGTCCGGAGCCGTCGGCCGAGGATCCTGAACTCACCGAAGAGTGAAGGTCTTTCTCTACTACATCGGCAAACCCAAAGATCCGCACGCCAATGCAATGGCGGAAGATTACATTCGCCGCGCCGACCGGTATTGCACCTCCTCCATGCAGGAAATCCGGCCCGGCCGCGGCGACTTCTGGACCAAACATCCCACCGCGAAAAAAATCCTGCTCGACCCCGCGGGCAAGCCTCTCGATTCCGGCGCATTTGCCGAAATCTTCAGTAAGGCCGAGATGTACGGGCATGATCTGGTCTTTGTCATCGGCGGCCATGACGGACATCCCGACGAGTGGCGGCAGCGCGCCGACCTGCTGGTTTCCCTCTCCGCCATGACCATGCCGCACGAACTCGCTCGCGCCGTCCTCGCCGAGCAGATCTATCGAGCGTTTACAATATTGCGTGGACACCCGTATCCGCGCTGATCAGCGGCGCCGGACGATTCGCCGACACATTTCACTCCAAAATGGCCTGGTTCAAACGAGATTCCGATCCGAATAAAACGGCAGCCGACGCTTCCGCCGAACGCACGGTGAAAACCGAAGGTCTCTGGCTCAAGTGCGAGGGCTGCCGCGAGATTATCTGGAAGAAAGATCTGGAGCTCACCATGAACGTCTGCGGGAAGTGCGGATATCACTTCCGCGTGGACGCCCGCACGCGCCTGGTGCTGCTTTTCGACGACGGCAAATATCTGGAACACGACGCCGAACTGGCCTCCTCGGACCCGCTCAAATTCGTCGATCAGAAGTCCTACGTCGACCGTCTCAAGGCCATGCAGCTCGCCACGTCGCTGAAGGACGCACTGATCTCCGGCTCCGGAACCCTCGCGGGACGTCCCGTGAATATCTGCGCCATGGAACCGAAATTTATCGGCGGCAGCATGGGTTCGGTGATGGGCGAGAAGATCACGCGCGCCGTGGAACGTTCCATTGAGCGGCACATGCCTCTGCTGGTCGTCTCAGCGTCCGGCGGAGCCCGCATGCAGGAGGGCGCGGTCAGTCTCATGCAGATGGCCAAAATCTCCTCCGCTCTCATGCGCCTCGATGAGGCCCATGTGCCCTACATCAGCATCCTGACCGATCCCACCACGGGCGGCGTCACCGCGAGCCTCGCCATGCTGGGCGATCTCAACATCGCCGAACCCGGCGCTCTCATCGGTTTCGCGGGCCCTCGCGTCATCGAACAAACGATTCGCCAGAAGCTGCCGGAAGGTTTCCAGCGCAGCGAGTTCCTCGTCAAACATGGCATGCTCGACGCAGTGATTCCGCGGCCCGAAATGAAGGCGTGGATTGCGACCGCACTCGATTTCTTCTGCGGCCCCGTCGAACGCGCTGCATGACCTTTGCGGATACCGTCCGGTTTCTGCATGCCCTCGGGCCCGAACTGAAGCCCGGCAAGTGGGATCTTACCCGTATCGAAACGGTCCTCGCCGAACTGGGTAACCCGCACCTGAACCGGCGCTGCATTCACGTCACGGGCACCAACGGAAAGGGCTCCACCTCGGCCATGATGGCGGCCGGAATTCTGGCCTCGGGAGCGCGCGTGGGCATGTACACCTCGCCGCATCTCATCAGCCCCCGGGAGCGCATCGAAATCGACGGCGCGGCCATTGGAGAGGCCGCCTGGGTAGACGCGTTCTCCGAGGTGCACGCCGCGTCGGAAAGGCTTCTGGCGGCCGGGGCCATCGAAAGCCATCCCAGCTACTTCGAAACGCTGACCGCGATGGCGTTCGTCGCCTTCGAACGGGCGCGCGTGGACGCGATGGTCGTCGAAGTGGGCATGGGCGGCCTGCGGGACGCCACCAACGTGGTGGATTCCGAAATCGCGGTCTTCACGCCCATCGATTTCGATCACGAGTCGTTCCTCGGCCTCGGGCTGGAATCCATCACGCGGGAAAAAGCCGGTATCCTGCGGCCGAACCGCCGCGCCGTCATTGCCCCGCAGCGACCCGAAGTGCTGGAAATTCTCGAAGCCCGTGCCCGCGATCTGGGCGTCACCATGGATCACTGCGAATCCTGGCCGGTGCAGGCGTTGTCGATCGACCGGTTCCGCAGTTCCTTCACGCTGGCAGGCCCGGTGGAACTTACCGTGCATTGCCCGCTTGCCGGCGCGCAGCAGGTGGAGAACGCGCGCACCGCGGCTATCGCGCTGCATCGCTTCGGCATCTCCGGTGAAGCGATCACCAGAGGGATCGCCCGCGCGGTCTGGCCCGGCCGTCTGGAGTGCGTGTCGCGCAACCCGGTCCTGATGCTGGACGGCGCGCACAATCCCGCCGGAGCGCGCGCTCTCCGCAAATATATACAGGACTTCTTCACCAACCAGCCCGTGCGCATCATCTACGGAGCCATGCGCGACAAAGCCGTGGAAGAAGTAACCGAGATCCTCTTCCCCCTTGCCGCCGAAGTCGTGGTCACCACGCCCTCCCAGCCCAGAGCGGTGACGGCGGAAACGCTTGCCGCCATGTCGGACCACCCCGCGATTCATGCGACCGCGAACGTCGCTGAAGCCCTGCGGCGTATCGAAACTCGCCCCATGGCTACGTTCATCACCGGATCTCTGTTTCTGGTCGGCGAAGCGCGATCCATCCTGCGCAACGACGCCACCGCGGCGCTGCTTGCCGTGCCGAAATTCGGCGCCGGCGTGGGCCTGCACCGGATGCTCTGGTTCACCCGGGAACTGCCCGCACAGGACTGGCTTCGCGGTCTGGACGCCATCAAAGTCACCGGCTCCAAGGGCAAGGGAAGCGTTTGCGCCGTCACGGAGGCCATCCTCCGCCATGCGGGCGTCCGAACGGGCCTGTTCACCTCACCGCACCTGCTGCGCTTTCACGAAAGAATCCAGGTGGATGGACGCCCGATCGGCGAAGAAGATCTGCGAACCTCCGCCGCGTGGGCGCTCGACGCAAAAGCCCGCTACGAGAGCCTGTTTCCCGGCGACACTCCGGGCGCATTCGAAGTCTGCACCGCCGCCGCGCTCCATCACTTCAGCCGCGAAAACGTCGAAGTGGTCGTCGCCGAAGCGGGTATCGGTGGCCGTTACGATTCCACGCGCGTGCTCCCCGGTCCGCTGGCCGCGCTCACCTCAGTCGAACTGGAGCACACCGCGATCCTGGGGAACTCCACCGAACTCATCGCCTTCGATAAGGCGGATCTCTGCCCCTCCGGCGGCTCGCTCATCGCCGGGCGGATCGACCCTTCGCTCCTGCGCCGGCTGGCTGCCTATTGCGGTATTCGTAACGTGGACCTGCTGCCGGTAACGGATCACATTTCCGTCTCTGCGATCGCCTGGCAGGACCACCAGATGACCTTCGATCTCACCGCCGGCGATCTCGGCCTGCCCGGTCTGCAAACCCGCCTCCTCGGCGAGCACCAGGCATGGAATATCGGCGTTGCCATTCTTCTCGCGCGCCGCTGGCTGGCCGTCCACCGCCCCGCCATGGCACCCGGTCATTTCGAACAGGCCATCCGGACCGCGTTGCGGGAACTGGTCTGGCCCGGGCGACTTCAGCTCATCGCCTCGAATCCGGATGTTCTTATCGACGTTGGCCACACCCCGCAATCCCTGCGCAGCCTGGTCAAAGCCATGCGGGACGCTTATGCCGATAAGCCCGTGCTCCTGGTAACCGGAGTCTCCATCGACAAAGACATAGCCGGCGTACTCGCGGAACTGGCCCCGGTCGCGGCGTCAATCATCTGCACGCAGGCCTGGCACAAAGGCGCGCCCGCCTCCCAAATCGCCGCGCATTGCGAATCGGTGCGGCCAGACTCGGTCCGGGCCGTCTTCGAAACCATCGAAGAAGCCGTGGACGCCGCGCGCACCCAGGCCGGGTCGGAGGGTATGCGGGTTCTCGTCGCGGGTGGTCTGTTCCTTGCCATTGAAGCCATGACCCACATACATGGCGGCAATCCGCGCGACCTGCGCTTCTTCTGAAACGCAAGCGCCCTGTCAGCCAATCCGCCGCGATATAGCGGTCCAGAATGAGGATGAGAGAATTCCGTCGCCGCACACCTGTTCCCCGAAATGCGCTGCCGCTTCACTGCCGGTCAGAACCGGACGCCTCCCCACGACGGCTGCGAGCAACGACAGCAGACCCGGATACCAGCCCGCTCTCGCTGTACGGTATCGTTCGCGGAGACTGAAGATTTCCGCCTCTTCCACGTTTGGAAGGTTACCCGGCGCCAGCCACCGGGTCAATAAGTGGATGAAATCCGCTCGCCTTTGCTGATTTGGATTGCCTTTGAGCATGGCGGCCTCCGCGAGATCCCGCTCCGCGGCCTCCGGTTCGGCCCGAATCGCAAACAACAGAGCTCGCGTCTGCAACGCCCAGCCACTTCCAAATTCGTGCTGCGGCGATTTCCTCGCCAACTGCAACGCTTCGTTGGCACATTCGAGAGCCAAGTCACGTTCGCCGGAAAGCAGCCCGTGTATTACGGCCTGTTGATCCAGAACCCGGCCATAAATTAGATATCGTAAAGTTCCGCGGGTGAGTCGAAGGGCCGACTCAATGGCGGCAAGCGAAGCGCGTGTCTCGAACTGCCGCAGGCGCAGATCGGCAAGAGCGCAGCAGGCTTTGCCTTCCGCAACCGCGTGCCCCTCTTCATGGCGGCGATTGATCTCCCTGAGAAAGACAGCCTCCGCGGCATCGTACCGGCCTGCATCCTTCAGACATTCCGCGTAGAGAAGACCGGAGGCGGAGTTACTCCACGTGCCATCCGGGCGCTGCTCCCGGCGCAGCATGGAAGCAGCCCCTTCGTAGTCGGAGAAAGCGAAATAGCGGATGAAAGCAATCTGATGTCGGCATTGTGAGCCGAATCGCGGATCTTCTCCTCCCGCTTCGAAACTGCGCTGAGCACCCTCATAGTCGTGCACGAACTGCAGACAACGACCCTTCACGAAATTGCAGCGAGCGCGGGTTTCCTCACTTGCCTCCAGCAATTCGATTCCCTCCAACTCATACATTGCTTCCCGGTTCTGATGAACCCGGTAATGACTCCAGGCAAGCAGCGAAATCCACTCGGCCCGGTCGGCGGGTTGCAGATCACGCCACAGGGTATTGTTCCTGTCCAAAAGCGCCAACCCATCACCCAGAGCCTCGTCATTGATCTTTTTTAGATAGCGCAGAATGCTCCTTACGCCGTTCGGTCCCAATGAATCGCGGTGAGACCCCAGAACTTCGGCGAACGATGAGCCTTCCGTTTCTTTCCTGCCGATGGCCGGCGAGGCGAATCCGTGCTGCTTTCTGATGTACTCGAGAAGGGCTGCCAGTACCGTGTCCGCGGCGGCTGTATGCCCCGGGCTCGAAACGGCTCGCAGAAGCGCGCCGAGCGCGGTGCCACCCTCCTCAAATGCCCGGGCTCCGAAATAGGACAGAGCGCGCGGGAGGTGGGAATCGGCCTCACCGTCCGTGAACGCGTTGACAAGCAACTCCCTCAAAAGAGCATCGCCGCCGGACGGGTGAGCCTTGTACTCATCCCATGCGTATTTGCCCAGAAAGTATTCGAATAGCCAGTCTGAACTGAATCCGAACAGATCGTTTGACTCGCGATGTCCTGGTAGCCTCGAAAGCAGAAAGGTCTGCGAGAGCAAGGCATCCAACATCCCGAGCGGATAACCTGCCATGGCCGAATCGCTGGCGGAGGCTCCGGATCGGTGCTGAAGGAACAGATATGCCGCGAGTTTTCGAAGGAAGCCCTTCGCCAGTTCTCTTGTTGATCGCTCCTCTGCGACCTGAGCGATTTCGCGGTCTATAATTTGATCGAGCAGGCGGGATCGCACGGCGCAGTCCGGGACCTCTTGCCTGTCGTAACTCATCATGAAAAAGCGTAGCAACAGCGGCCGATCGAGAAATCGCCTGATACTCGCCGGCAAGTCCTTGTATTCGGTAGCCGGGCGGATTCCCCTATTGCGTCCAGACCCATGCCGCATGGTCCCCTGCCGCCGGAAATGCTCGTACATGATCTCCTGCTCGGAGGGCGGCCCATTGTCCCTTGATCGGAACAGTGGCACTTCGATAAAGGGCCGCACGCGTTTTTTTCCCGCTTCGTCGAAATCCTCACAGCGAAAAAGAAATTTGGGGGGCACCGGAAATGGCGAGGCCAAATCGTCCTGATCTTCGAACAACTCGGGTATCCGCTCGGCAAGGAATTCCGTTCGGGCACTGATGACGACTTTGAACCGCCCGTCTCGCGGCATGACGTCAAAGACCTGACGCAACAAATTCCTCAACACTGCCGCCGAAGCCCCGGCGCTTTCATTAAAACCATCGAACAGCAGGAGTACGCTCTTGCGCGCGCCCGAAAGGGCCATATGCAACAACGCCTTCACGCTGAGATCCGTTCCCAGCATGGACGGCATCGACTGCATCAGTGCGTCGCCTGGGTGCGTGGCGCAAGTCAGAAAAAGGACGAAGCCTCCGTCTGTGATTTGTTCCCGAGTCCATTGCACCATTAGATTCGTCTTGCCCGAGCCCGATTGTCCCGTAAGGATCGTCGCGGTTGAGCCGGAATCCTTGAGGAAAGCCGCGAATTTTTCGTCCACCGGGCGAGCTACACAGAGATCCTGGTCATAGACGCCGGCGCTCGAAAGTCTGCCGATGGCTGCTTCACTGGTGCGTGCTGCGGCAGTTCGCAGATCCTCGGGGTTCAGCAATCGCCGGGGCATCGGAACGCCGGTGTCGAGGAAGTATTGGTGCTTTCTTGCATCCGCTCTTCGCCCCGCGGCTACCCACTGCGGCAGAAGATCCGGCCGCAGGCGCGACAGCTGACTCAAATCACAGGCCCGTCCGAGACGGTCTGGCTTGATTTCCCGCACGCCCGGTCCACACTCTCCTGCCGCTGCGGAAACCGACTCCGCCACCCACCCGCGCACGTATCCAACCACTCGAAACAGCCTGAGATCCAAAATAGGAGCGCCGCTGTTGCCTCCCGCGATCGTCAGGTCCAGAGTCTCAATCTGGGTGATTGGAATCCCCGGCGCCGCCGGGTTTTGATACCACGATAAACCTTCCAGACGACCGTCGAAGAGCCGGAGTGCAGGCGGTGCATCCCGGTTGCCGATACCCGCGAAGCCCGCAGTTACCGCCAAATCGAATTTGTCCCTGGAATTCGAAAGTTCCCCTTGAAACAAGGGCAGAGGCACGGTTCTGGTTCGTCTCGCATTGGATAAGTCCGCGCGAAACAATGCGAAGTCTTCCGCGGGTGCGCTCGACTGCGCGACATAATGCAGCGGCAACCGATCGCGCCCCCAAAGGGCGGACAAGCTGCGATTTGCCGGATTAGCCCATGCGTGATGGCAGGTGCACACGTCGCCATCTTCGGAAACAAAAAAACCCGTAAGCACAGGTCTTTCGCCGTCCATTATCAGAACGGTGGAATCGGCGAGGAAGCTCTCCGCAAATCGGTAGAAATCCGGTTCCAGATCCGGCATTGTAGTGTCTCCGGCAGATCGGCGAGCCTGCTATTCACAACGGCAGTAACGGTCAAGCCCGTACCGGATTAAAAGCATGGCAGCCGATAATCCTCCGTCGGTCGGGATCCCTGTTACTCCGCAGACAAAATCCGCCAGCGTCGTGAGAAGCGTCGCTTTCTCGCCCAACGCGGCGCGGCGTTCACAGTAAGACCATTCAGAACAAATCTTCGTCCGAAGTTCGAATCCGGTGGCCCATTCCTCGAATGCTTGCCGGATTTCCGGAAATGGCGCGGTGGCTTCATCTGGTCCGATTCCCACCGTTTGCCTCATGTAGCCGTCATACCAGGCATGGAGAAGCGAACTGTCAGACGCTTTCAGATAAGTTTCGGTGAGATCCTGTTCCATTGGTGCCCTGCCTTCCTTGCCGAGCAGAGTTTTAACGATTGAGTATAAGTTATTTCATGAGCCCTCGCGATCCCCACGCGGCCTTTCGGGCCGAAGTCGAATGTTATTGCGCGTCCGATCCCCTGCCGGCCATGGAAAATCTCAGTCGATTGACCGGCATTCCCGCCGAACGCCTCATCCGCTACGTGCTGGTGAAATACGCCGCCTCCGCCTCCGACGCGCTGCTCTCCATGCAGCCCATCGTCTTTGGCCAAATGCAGGCGGCCATCAAAAAGGCCGAAGAAGAAGGCAGCGACGAGGCCCGCCTCCGCGCCTACGAAACCCTGCGGCAGATCGTGTCATGGCTGGGACTGGCCGGCGACAACGCCTGATCCCGTCATCACGCGCGCAATTTCGAACGCCAGCTTATCGATCACCCGGCCCACGAGTTCCGGTTGCGTTCGTTCAAGAAAATCATAGCCGGGATTCCCGTTGACCTCCAGGACCGTAGGCGGCTGTCCCGGCGCCATCCGCACGTCGATTCCGGAATAGCGCAGGCCCAGCACACGGTGCGCTCTCCAGCAAATCTCCAGAATCGGATCGGGAATCGCCGTTAACAACTCGGGCCAGGATCCATGGCAAAGGTTCTGCAGTTCCACGCCGAGTTCAAGAATCTCCCCTTCTTCCGGGACACGATCCAGTTGCCATTCGCGCGCTTCCAAAGGTGGCAGATTGCCGGTATCGAGAGATCCGCTCTGCGCGCCGAGCGAGCGGTTGAAATCCGCAATCAGCTCGCGCTCCGTGCTTCTGCCGTCCCCTTTCAGAATCGGGTTGCGCTTGCAGTAAGCCAGCAACACTTCACCATCCAGCAGGACGACTCGGTATTCCGGCCCCTCCACAAACTCCTGCACCAGTCCACAACGTCCATACTTCAGCGTTTCCGCCGCGGCCGCCTGAACCTCCTCCATCCCGCGGCACAATCGCACGCCAATGCCGTGGCTTTCCGCGGAAGGTTTCACAATCAGTCTGGTTTGAGGATCCGCCCGAAGACCCGGCAACGCCCCCAGGACCGCCGGCTCCAGATTCGTAATCAGCCGCTCCCGCTCCACGCGGTTCGACCGTTCGCGGCTCAGCACCGCGAAAAATCCCACCCCGGCCGGCACGCGAACGCCATGCCGCTCCAGAAGCTGATAGGTCGCGAGCTTATCCCGCGCCAGCGCATGGCCGGACGCCGAATTGAGCGGTAGCGCGTCGGACGGAAAACACAGGGCGCTTTCGCCCCTGCTCACCCGCAGCACGTAACCGTCGCCGGAGGGCGATTCGATGTCCGCCCCGAACTTCTCAAACGCTCTCTTCCACCGGTGCATGCGCGGCCCGAAGCCGGGATGCAGTTCCGTTGCGTCGCAATACAATGCCGAATTCTCCTCGCGCCTTTTCGTTATCGCTACCAGTCCAGCACGGCCCCGTCGTGCGCCCGCACTGTTGTCGCATGGATGATCTCCTGCTGAAACGGATGCCTGGCAGCGGCCGCTTCATTGACCTCGATCCCCAACCCCGGCGCGTCCGTCGGCATCCAGTACCCGCCGTCGCTCGTCAATGAGTGCTGCACCACCTCCCAGCGCCACGGCACGTCGGTCAGCATGTCCTCCTGAATCAGGAAATTCGGCGTGCTCAGATCGAAATGCAGCGCGACCGCGTTGGCGATCGGCCCCAGCGGATTGTGCGGCGCCACGCCCATCGTGTAAACCTCCGCCATCGCCGCGATCTTCTTTGCCTCCCATAAACCGCCGCAATGGCAAAGATCCGGCTGGATCACGTGGCAGGCCTGCTTTTCGAACAATTCGCGGAATTCATATCGCGTCACCCGGCGCTCGCCCGTCGCGATTGGCACCGTGCTCCCGCGCCGCACTTCCGCCATCACATCCACGTTTTCCGGCGGCACCGGCTCTTCCACGAAATACGGCCGGAACGGCGCCAGCACGCGACAGAATTCCAGCGCATTTGCCAGTGAATGCCGCCCGTGACAATCCACCATGATGTCCACATCGTCGCCCACCGCCAGCCGCAGCGCCTGCATCATTCGCTCCGCGTACTTATACGCCGCAATCGAATTCAGCGACTCCGTGGGCGGCGTGATCAACACCTTTACGGCGTTATAACCGCGCGCCACCACTTCCAGAGCGCGATCCACGAACACCGCCGGATCCGCCGCATACTGCGACTCATAGACGGACTTCATGTCGCCGCCCCCCAGATGCGTGTACATCCGCACCCGGTCGCGCACCGCGCCCCCCAGCAGCTTGTAAACCGGCACTCCCAGCGACTTCCCCAGAATGTCCCAGCACGCCTGCTCGATGGCCGAAATCGCCGATAGCCCGATCACCCCCACGCGCCAGAACGACTGCCGGTAAAGCTTCTGATACAGGTGCTCGATGCGTGTCGGATCTTCGCCCAGCAGCATCGGCGCGAAGTCTTCCACGGCGCCCACCACGCTGCGCGTTTTCCACTCGAGCGACCCCTCGCCCCATCCGTAGAGACCGGCCTGATCGGTCTCCACCCGCACGAAGACCCAGTTCCGCATTTCCGCATTACAGACCACCGTCCGGACCGCCGTAATTTTCATCGCTGCGGTTCAGATTACTACGCGTGCGTCAGAGTATCCTGATCTGCACGGCGTTGGAAACCACCCCGTCCGCCGTGACCGTGACCTCGACCAGTCCCTTGCCGCGCAGAGACAGGGGCAGCGGCACATTCACCTGATCCATGCCCGGAATCTGATTTTGCGGTCCCGCATAGGTCGGCTGCACCGGCACGCCGCCGATCGTGACCGTCACGCCGGCCAGCGAGCTCGCCCCGCGCAGCCCCGTCCCGTAGAGTGAAAGGAAAACCGGTGTGTCGAGACCAGTGTCGATCGGGGCTGCCGTGCAGTCCCCCTTCGAATCGCACTGGAACACCGGCACCGGGCTCTGCAACTGACCGCCGGGCAGAATGCGCAGTGCCGATGCCGCCGCCACGCCGCTGCCCGATCCGTTCAAGCTGAAGATCGCGGGCGCCACCTGCCGGATCTGCACGGGAACCGTACGCAACGCCGCCGTCCCTTGGCCCGGCGGCAGTCCCGTAAACGGAAACGCCAGCGTTGCCGGTCCCGTTGCCGTGCCCGCGGGAATGTGAACATTCATCTGCGACGGCGAAACGTACAGCAACTCCACATCCTGCGTCTTGCCGGCTGCGTCCGTGATCCGCACTCCCGGTATGTCACCAAGCGCCAGTGGCCAGGGAGGCCCCGCGGCCGACTCCGCTTTCGTCGCCAGCCGGTCGCCGTAAACCGAGGCCAGCGAGTCCGCCGTGACGCCGATCGAAGGACTCGCCGCCGAAACCACGACCGGAACCGGAGTTTCCCCCTGGCTGACCGCGACGAACGAAAGCAACAGCGCGACGAAGCGCATCGGTGCACCACCTCTTCGGCTGTTCCGACGCCGGATCCGGGCCACCGGTTTCCACCATTCATACTCGTAGATTGGAGTTTCGGATTACATCGCACCGCCTGGCCGTGTTCGCCGGCATCCTGCTTCTGAGCGCTCTTTACCTGGGAAATCTCACCGGAATGGGCCTGATTCTGCCGGATGAGCCCCGTTACGCCGATATCGGGCGCGCCATGGCGCGAACGGGGGACTGGGTCACGCCTCGCCTCTGGGGCGTCCCCTGGTTTGAAAAACCCGCCCTGCTGTACTGGATGACCGGCTTCGGTTTTCGCCTGGGACTCGGGCCGGAGACGGCGCCGCGCCTGCCCGTGGCCCTGCTGGGCCTGAGTTTCCTGCTCTTCTTCTGGCTTCGGCTGCGAAAACTTTGGGATGCCACCGTCGCGTCTTACGCCACGGCCATCCTCGCAACCAGCGCCGGCTGGCTCGCCTACAGCCACGTTGCCGTCACCGATATCCCCATGGCTGTTTTGTTCTCGTCCGCGCTCTTGCTTTCGATACCGGAAAAAGAAGACGGGCAAGTGAACCGAACCGCCATCGCGGCACTGCTCGCTTTGGCGACTCTGGCCAAGAGCCTGCCGCCCCTCGTCTTGTTCTTTCCGGTGGTTGCCCTCGACTACCGCCGGCTTCGTCTGTGGTTGCGCCCGGCGCCGCTCGCGGTATTCGCTCTGGTGACTCTGCCGTGGCATATCCTGTGCGGCGTCCGAAACGGCAGCGCATTTTGGCGCGTCCTGTTCGTGGAGCATCAGTTCGGGCGCTTCACCAGCACCGCGATGCAGCATGTGCAGCCGTTCTGGTATTACCTGCCGGTACTCCTGCTGCTTCTTTATCCCTGGTTCCCGCTGCTCCTCTGTATTCCGCGTAAATCCGGGGATTTGAAAGATTATCGGCTCCGAATTCTCGTCGCCGTGGTTGGCTTTGGCTTTCTGTTCCTCTCCGCCGCGCGCAACAAACTTCCCAGTTACCTGCTGCCCCTGCTCCCCGCACTGTGCATTCTGATCGGCCTGGGCGTTTCCCGTTCCCGATGGCGAAACGCCGCGCTGGTGCCCTGCGCGGCCCTCCTCGGTTTGCTGCCCGCCGCCGCCGGAGTGCTGCCCGCCGCTCTCTCCGCTGGGATTCGCTCCGCGCAGATTCCCTTCGCCGCCCTCGCGCTCTGGCTCGCCGCGGGCTTGGGCATCGGAGCGGCGTTAACCTTCGCAATCCGCCGGAAAAGTCTGTTCGCAATAGCCGCGCTGACCTCTCTGTTTTTTCTCTGGTTTCAGTTCGCGGTTTTTCCGGGTATTGATCAGGCAGCCTCCGGTCGCCCGCTCTGGAACGCCGGTCACCCCGCGTGCGCGCCGCCGCTCCGGAGAACGATTCTCTACAGTCTCTACTACTATGCGGGCCGCGAACTTCCGGCGTGCGGTATCCTTGACCAATCGGCTCTACACGTTGTACGGTAACAAAGAATACGTAATCGTAAATGATCCTCCCTGGCAGCTATCTCTTCACAATTATTCTTCTTGTCCTCAGCATGCTTTGCTGGGGGTCGTGGGCCAACACGTTTAAATGGACCGGAAAATGGCGCTTTGAGCTTTATTATTTCGATTTCGCGTTCGGCGCTTTCCTCGCGGCTCTCCTGGCGGCCTTCACTTTCGGCAGCATGGGCTGGGACGGATTTTCTTTTCTCGACGACGTGCGCAATGCCGGTAAACGGCAGGACATGTTTGCCTTCCTTGCCGGCGCCATCTTCAACCTCGCCAACATGCTCCTTGTGGCGGCGGTCGCTCTCGCCGGCATGTCGGTCGCTTTTCCCATCGGAATCGGACTCGCTCTGATCATCGGCGTCGGCTGGAGTTACATGCTTCACCCGGTCGGCAGCCCGATTTTCCTCGGCCTCGGCTGTGTCGCCATCATCGCCGCGGTGATTCTGAACGCCATCGCCTACCGGTCGTACACGGCCCGCCAGAACGAACTGCATCCACCCGTTCCCGTCAAAGGGAAGAAGCCGGCGAAGCCCTCGGTCAACAAAGGCCTCATCCTGGCGATCGTGGCCGGCGTTCTGATGGGTTGTTTTTATCCTCTCGTGGAAATGGCGAGGGACTCGGACATCGGCCTCGGACCATATTCGGTCGGCGTCGTTTTCACCGCGGGCATCGTCTTTACGACCTTCGTATACAACCTGTTCTTTATGAATCTGCCGGTGCAGGGTGAACCCGTCGAATTCACCGCTTATTTTGCGGGAAACTTCAGACAACATGGCCTCGGCCTGCTTGGCGGGGCGCTCTGGACCACCGGCGCGGTCGCGAATTTCGTCGCTGCCAGAGCGGAAGGCGCGGCGCAGGCCGGTCCGGCTGTCAGCTACGCCATGGGGCAGGGAGCCACTCTGATCACGGCGCTCTGGGGCTTGCTGGTCTGGAAAGAATTCGAAGGCGCGGAAGGCAACGTGCGCACCCTGTTGTTTATCATGTTCGTATTTTTCATCGCCGGACTCGGCGCCGTTTCCGTCGCGCCCCTGTTTTCGGCCGTCCGCTGATTCCGAACGGCCGATTCACGAACCTTCACTCCTTGCGCGCGGCGATCGCGAACTGCTCTTCCGGAGCCAGCACCAGTCCCTTCCTGCCATGGATCTGGAACCAGGCGATTCCGAGCAGGAACCAGACCGCCGCGCCCACCATGCCGAACCGGTAATCCCGGTTCAAAAACAACGTAATCAGAGTCACCCCGGCGATCGCTATAGCGATCACCGCCCCCGCCACACCCAGCGGACTCCGGTATGGTCGCGCCAGCCCGGGGAACAGCATCCGCAGCCGCAGGAACGACACCATCTGCAGAATGTACGCCATCACGGCCCCGAACACCGCCATGTTCAGCAGCACCGCGCCCGTGGGGCTCTTCTGCCCCGCGAACTGAATCGCCAGTGCCACCGCATACCCCAGCGCCGAACCCGCCAGGAGCGCCCGCTCCGGTGTCTGGCGCCTGCCGCTCGTTACCGAAAGCCACGTCGGGAAATATCCGGCCCGCGACAGCGAATAAATCTGGCGTCCATACGCGTAAATAATGGCGTGAAAGCTGGCCGCGAGGCCCGTGCAGGCAAACAGCGCCAGCACCTTCGCCAGCGCAAACGGTCCAAATATGGTGCGAAAGCCGAGCAGCAGCGGCTCATCCGAGCGGCCCACCATCGCCGCGCCCGGTTCAATACCGGCGTTGAGAATCACGGTCAGGAAGGCGAACACCACCAGCGTCCCCAACCCCAGCCAAAGCCCCTTCGGCATGTCCCGCACGGGGTCGTGCGCTTCCTCCGCGGCCAGCGGCAGCTGTTCGATTCCCAGGTACACCCACAGCGCGAAAGGCAGGGATCGCAGCACCCCGCTCCACCGGTGCGGAAACCAGCCGGCGCTGCCGAGAGCCCAGCCGCGCAGGTTGAAACGCGGCGCCGCGCCGGCAAAGAACAGCACCAGAATCAGCAGCGCGCAAATCGTGATCCACAGAGACACCCGGAAACTCAGTTCCACTCCGGCCATGTTAAAAGCCACGAAAACCACGTAACAGAGCAGCCACCACGCCGGATCCCACTTCGCCGAAGTGCCGAACACGGAGCCCAGATACCCTCCCAGCCCGACCACGATGACCGCCGGCGTCAGAATATATTCCATGTTTTCCGCGAGACCCGTCACGTAACCGCCCCACGGTCCCATCGCGGTCCGCGCGAATGAGTAGGCGCCACCCGCATGGGGCAGGGCAGGGGACATCTCCGCGATGCCCGAACACAGGCAGGCGAACAGCACCGTCATCACGCCCAGCGCCGCCAGCATCCCCCCGAAACCGCCCTCCACCAGGCCGAAATTCCAGCCGAAAAAATCCCCCGAGATCACCGCGCCCACACCCAGCGCCCACAGGTGCAAAACACCGGCATGCCGCCGCAGCGTGCGCGCCTCCAGATAGCCCTTGACCGGCGCGGAAAATTGGAAGGCTGACATAGGAATGTTTCATACTCTCATGAGAACTTTCCTTCCTCGCGGCACTTCTGTCGGAGAGGATGCACGAGTACGACGTCACGCTGAAGAATGTCCTGACGCATGCCGGCGCGGGCGCCATCGCCCGCATCACCGGGTCGCCGATCGAGCGCTGGCACAATGTCGAACTACCCGAAACCCGCAATCTGCGGGTTGACCTGCTTGGCGAAACGGCTACCGGCGATCTGATTCACATGGAAATCCAGCGTTCCAATGACCCGGAGATCATCTGGCGCATGATCGATTACGGGTCCGCAATCCGCCGCAAATTCGGCAAATGGCCGCAGCAGTGCGTGCTCTACGTCGGAGATGAACCGCTGCGAATGCCCGGCCGCTTCGACAACGGCAGCATCGCCATCGGGTTCCGCCTTACGGACGTCCGCGACCTCGACGGCGAAGCCCTGCTCGCAAGCCCCTGTCTCGAAGACAACATTCTCGCCATTCTCACCCGGCTGCACGACCAAAGGGAGGCAGTAAAGCGGATCGTCCAGGCCATCGCCGCCAGCGAGCCGTCCCGGCATGCCGCAGCCCTCAAAGAGTTGACGTTTCTTGGCGGATTGAGGAAACTGGGGTCAGTCATCATTGAGGAGGCTGGAAAAGTGCCCGTGTTTGACGACATCATCGACCACGACCTGCTCGGGCCGGTTCTTCTGCGAGGCCGGGTTGAGGGGCGCGAAGAAGGGCGGGTTGAGGGACGCGAAGAAGGTCGGGTTGAGGGCGTAATCGAAGGAGAACGGCGCTCCCTGCGCCGGCTGATCGAGCAACGCTTTGGGCCCTTGCCGGCCTGGGCCAGAGAGCGTCTGGACGTACTGACCGCCCCGCAAATAGAACAAAGCCAGTTGCTGGTTTTAAACGCGCGCAGTCTCGACGACATTCTGCGCTGAAAGCACGGACCGGGGCGACAACCAGGAAGCCGACAAATGCCCATTCTCGACAGCCTGGACGATCACGATGTATTCGGACCGATTCTCCGCCGAGGCCGCGAAGAAGGTCGGGCAGTGGGGCTGGCCGAAGGCCGCGAAGAAGGTCGGGCAGTGGGGCTGGCCGAAGGCCGCGAAGAAGGTCGGGCAGTGGGGCTGGCCGAAGGCCGTGAAGAAGGCCGGATCACAGCACTGCGCCGCATCTTGTCCCGCTTTATCGAGCGCCGCTTCGGTTCCGTACCCGCCTGGGCCCAGGACCGCCTGAACGCGATGACCGCCCCGCAACTCGATGAAGCCTTGCTTCACATCCTGGACGCCCCCACCCTCGAAGACGTTTTCCGCTGAACTCAGGACGCCACCCAACCCGGCGGCGTCCCGGCTTCCACCACACTCCCGAACTAAATCTCTTCGTCCGTAACGCAACCCTGGCTCGCGCTCTTCACCAGCCGGATATACTTGGCCAGCGTCCCGCGCGTCGCCTTATACGGCGGCATCGTCCACGCACTCTTCCGCGCCGCCACCTCATCGTCCGAAACCGCGAACGAAAGCTCGTTCTTCTCGGCGTCGATCGTCACGATATCCCCGTTCCGAACCAGCGCGATCGGCCCGCCTTCCTGCGCCTCCGGCGTAACGTGCCCCACAATAAATCCGTGCGACCCGCCCGAAAAACGCCCGTCCGTAATCAGCGCCACATCTTTCCCTAAACCGGCGCCCATAATCGCCGACGTCGGCGTCAGCATCTCCGGCATCCCCGGCCCGCCCTTCGGCCCCTCATACCGGATCACCACCACGTCGCCCTTGCCGATTTCCTTCCGCTCCAGCGCGTGCAGAATCTCTTCCTCGCAGTCGAACACCCGCGCCGGACCCGAAAAGCGCAGTCCCTCTTTGCCCGTAATCTTCGCCACCGCGCCCTCGGGCGCCAGATTGCCCTTCAGGATCTGAATATGCCCCGTCGCCTTGATCGGCTCGCTCAGCGGATGGACAATCTTCTGTCCTTCCGTCAGACCCGGCAACTCCGCCAGATTCTCGGCGATCGTCTTGCCGGTCACCGTCATGCAACTGCCGTCGATCATGCCTTCCGCCAGCAGCATCTTCATCACCGCCGGCACCCCGCCGATCTCGTGCAGATCTTCCATCACATACTTCCCGCTCGGCTTAAAGTCCGCCAGCAGAGGCGTCCGGTCGCTCACCGCCTGGAAATCCGCGAGTTCCAGCGGCACGCCCACCGACCGCGCAATCGCCAGCAGATGCAGCACCGCGTTCGTCGAACCGCCCAGCACCGTCACCACCACCATCGCGTTCTCGAACGCCGCCCGCGTCATGATGTCGCGCGGTTTCAGATCCAGTTCCAGCATCCTGCGCATCGCCGCCCCGGCGCGCACGCACTCGTCCAGCTTCTGCGGATCCACCGCCGGCGTGGACGAACTGTAGGGCAGCGACATCCCCAGCGTCTCAATCGCCGCCGCCATCGTGTTCGCCGTGTACATGCCGCCACAAGCGCCCGCCCCGGGACACGAATGCCGCACAATGCACTGCCGCGTCGGCTCGTCGATCCGCCCCGAAATAAACTCCCCGTAGCTCTGGAACGCCGACACGATGTCGAGCTTGTCCCCGCCCGGCACCTTGTCGTGATGACCAGCCCGAATGGACCCGCCGTAAACCATCATCGCCGGGCGGTTCAGCCGTCCCATCGCGATCATGCAGCCGGGCATGTTCTTGTCGCACCCGGGAATCGTGATCACCCCGTCGTACCACTGGCCGCCCATCACCGTCTCAATCGAATCGGCAATCAGATCGCGCGACTGCAGCGAAAAACTCATCCCCTCCGTGCCCATCGAGATGCCGTCGCTGACCCCCACCGTGTTGAAACGAAGGCCGACCAGACCTGCCGCCTGCACGCCCTCCTTCACCTTCGCCGAAAGATCCAGCAGATGCATGTTGCAGGGATTGCCCTCATACCAGACACTGGCGATCCCGACTTCCGCCTTCTGCATGTCGCTTTCGACAAGGCCCGTGGCATAAAGCATGGCCTGAGAAGCCCCCTGCGCGGGAGGCTGCGTAATACGTGAGCTGTAACGATTCAATTGCATGGACTTACGTTGAGTATATTCGCTGCGGGCTGCTCGCCAAAGCGCACGATAAACTGAAATACCCCACACATGCTCTGGAGCAAGCTCTTCATCCCCACGTTGCGCGACGACCCCGCCGAAGCCGAAGTCCCCAGCCACAAGCTCCTCCTTCGCGCCGGCTACGTTCGCCAGCTCGCCGCCGGCATCTACAGCTACCTCTTCCTCGCCCAGCGCTCGCTCAACAAAATCGAGCGCATCGTGCGCGAGGAAATGGATGCCATGGGCGCTCAGGAGTTCCACCTTCCCGCGCTCAACCCCGCCGAAATCTGGCAGGAATCCGGCCGCTGGGACGCCATGGGCGACAACATGTTCCGCCTCAAAGACCGCTTCGGCCGCGACCTCTGCCTCGGCATGACCCACGAGGAAGTCATGACCGCCGTCGCCCGCGGCGAACTCCGCAGCTACAAACAACTCCCCCAGATCTGGTACCAGATCCAGACCAAATTCCGCGACGAGCAGCGCCCCAAATCCGGCCTCCTCCGCGTCCGCCAGTTCCTCATGAAGGATTCCTACTCCTTCGATATCGACGCCGAAGGCCTCGACATCTCTTTCCGCAAACACTACGACGCGTATCTCAAAATCTTCACCCGCTGCGGCCTCGAAGTCATCCCCGTCGAGGCCGATTCCGGCGCCATGGGCGGCAGCCAGTCCATGGAATTCATGGTGCCCTCCGAAGCCGGCGAAGACTTCGTCGTCGTCTGCAACCACTGCCATTACGCCGCGAATCTGGAAAAGGCCGTCGCTTACGCCGTGCCGCCCTCCCTCGACGACCCCGATTACGACGGCGACCCCGAACCCTTCCACACACCCGGCCGCAAAACCATCGCCGACGTGGCCGATTTCACGAAGCTCCCCGCCTCTTCACAAATGAAAAGCCTGGTCATGGTGGCCGACGGCAAACCCGTCCTCGCCATGCTCCGCGGCGACCACCAGCTCAGCGAAACCAAATTCGCCGCCGCCCTCCGCGCCACCGAAGTCCGCCAGGCCTTCGCCGCCGAAATCGTCGACTGGTTCGGCGCCGAACCTGGCTCCCTCGGCCCCGTCGGCATCACCAACATGCTGATCGTCGCCGATTCCGCCCTCGAAAACCGCCGCAACATGATCGCCGGCGCGAACCGCAACGACTACCACCTGCGCAACGTCACCCCCGGCCGCCACTTCCAGCCCGCCTGGCACGACCTCCGCCAGGTCAACGGCGGCGACGCCTGCGCCGTCTGCGGCTCCGAAGTCAAACTGCACAAGACCATCGAAGCCGGCCACATCTTCAAACTCGGTTACAAATACTCCGAAGCCATGGGCCTGCGCGTCGACGGCCCCGCCGGCGCCGAAGTCACCCCCATCATGGGCTCCTACGGTATCGGCATCGAGCGCATCCTCTGCTCCGCCATCGAACAGCGTTACGACGCCAACGGCATGTCTCTGCCCGTCAGCATCGCTCCCTTTGCCGTAATCGTCACGCCCGTCAACAATCTGGACGCCGCCGTCCACGCCGCCGCCGAACAGATCTACAACGAGTGCCGCGCCCTTGCCATCGATGTCCTCTTTGACGACCGCGACGAGCGCCCCGGCGTCAAATTCAAAGATGCCGACCTCATCGGCGTTCCCTGGCGCATCACCATCGGCGGCAAGAAACTCGCCCTCGGCCTCGTCGAACTCTACAACCGCAAAACGCGCGAAACCCGGGAACTGCCGCCCGCCGGCGTCGTCGCCGAACTCCGGAAATCCCTTTGAACCCGCGAATGCCCGACTGGCGACTCATCCGCCGCGACTACCCCGCGCTGCAACACCACACCTGGCTCAACACCGCTACCTTCGGCCAGGTGTCTCTCCGCACCCAGGCCGCTGTCACCGCCCACTTCGCCCGCCGCGACCGGCTCGCCTCGAAGGACTTCCTCGCCTGGTTCGACGACATGGACGACCTCCGCGGCCTCCTCGCGCAACTGATCCACTGCGCTGCGGACGACATCGCCTTCACCACCAACGCCGCCTCCGCTCTCTCCCTCTTCCTCGGCGGCATCGACTGGCGACCCGGCGACCGCATCGTCACGCTCCGCAACGAATTCCCCAATCAGTTCTATTACGCCAACTGGCTCGGCGCCCGCGGCGTGGAACTCGTCGAACTGGCCGATATTACCGAACTCCCCCCGCAAACCCGCGCCGTCGCCATCTCCACCGTCAACTACATGACCGGCTTCCGCCCGGACCTCGCCGCCATCGGCCGCCTCGCCCGCGCCGCCGGAGCGCTCGTTTACGTGGATGGCACCCAAAGCCTCGGCGCGCTGCGGTTCGACGTCCGCGCCACCGCGCCCGACATGTTCGCCGTCGATGGCTACAAGTGGCTCCTCTGCCCGAACGGCGCGACTTTCTTTTACGTTTCTCCCGCCCTGCGCCGCAAACTCCCGCCCGCTGTCATCGGCTGGCGCAGCGACCGCAACTGGCGCTCCGTCGACGACCTCAACCACGGCGTCCCCGAATTCTCCGATGCCGCCGAACGCTACGAAGGCGGCCTGCTGAACTTCCCCTCGCTCTACGGCATGGCCGAGGCCATCCGCACGTTCCTCGAAATCGGTCCCGACCGCCTTGAAGCCCGCGTCCTCGATCTCGCCGCCCAAACTGCCGAAATCCTGCGCCGCGCCGGAGCCGAAATCCAACACGAAAACACCAACATCGTCGCCGCGCACTGGCCGGATCGCGACGCCTCCGCCCTCTCCCGCAAACTCGCCGAAACCGGCGTGATCACCGCCGCGCGTCACGGCAACCTGCGCGTCTCCCCGCACTTTTATAACGACGAATCGGATCTCTCCGCCCTCGCCGCCGCTGTTTGACTGTCGATGCAAAAGCGGATCCGAACGTCTCTCCGGTTTAGGCGTGATCGAAGCCTGTAACCCCGGAACACGTCACCCTCTTGTGGAAGAGAACGCGCGCTCGCGGGAATTGATGCGGGGAAATGCTCCGGGTCTGTTCGGCGATTCGATCAGGAACGGCGCGGTCCCGCTCCGAAACGCGCCGACTCTCGTCGGCATTTCACGAACAGATACCCCGACCGCAACACCGAACGCCCCGACAGCGGAAATCCGGCCCTCGGAGAGCGTGCCCGATCATGGGATGCCGCACAAACACGAACCGTCTCCGCTTCACACCAACCACCCCTGTCAGTCAATACTGCGCCGCCCGCGATTACCATTCATCCAGAGCCCGAAGCATCGGGCAAAATGCTGACCTGCAAGAACCTGCCCCGGCATCGGCGACCGGGACTCCATACGTAGTGCTTTTCAAGGGTCGACGCGGGCGTAGACCCGGCGCGCTCGCACCGCCTCTTCCACACGCTTGCACGCCGTGATGTCGCACAATCCCGGCGTAGCGGAACCCCGCGCGGCCGGGCGAAACGACTAACTGAAAATCGCCAGCATTTCCCTCATAAAGGTCTGGTCGTCCTGGCTCCGGCGTTTATCAAGAATCGGTTGCGCGTCCGCCCCGGCTGGATACCGCAACTGGTCGGAACCATCCGTGGCGGCTTGATAGATCACCTCCGCCACGACCACCGGATCGGCGCCATTCGCCATCATCGGCTCGACCGCGGTCATGACGCCTTTCACGGTCGGCTGGTACTCCACCATCGACTCGTCGTTACTGAAAGCAAAGGATCGCGTAGCGAAGTCCGTCTTAATCGCGCCCGGCTCCACAATCCGGACCTTTACCCCAATCGCCTGCATTTCATACGAAAGCGACTCACTGATCCCCTCGACCGCGAACTTCGTGCCGTGGTACAGCGTGCCAAGCGGGAACGTGACTTTGCCGCCAATCGAGGAGATATTGACGATCACCCCGGAATGCCGGGCGCGGAAGTGCGGAAGCACGGCTTTCGTGGTCTCCAGCAGACCAATGACGTTGGTGTCGAACTGTCGCCGAACCACCTCCATGCTCGTCGCTTCGAGCGGACCATAGGCGCCAAACCCAGCATTGTTCACCAGCACGTCAATAGAATGAAAGCGGCCGATTCCCGCCCGGACCGCCCGCTCGATAGTGTCCGGTTTGGTCACGTCCAGTGCGGTGACCAGCACCCGGTCGAGCGCCTCCTGTTCTTTACCGTGTTCCGGGTCGCGCATGGTGGCAATCACATTCCATCCCTGCTGCTGGAAGTACAGCGCCGTCGCTTTGCCGATACCGGTGGATGCACCGGTGATCAGAACCGTTTTGCTTTTAGCCATCGCCTCCTG
This sequence comes from uncultured Acidobacteriia bacterium, assembly GCA_903851195.1. Classification (GTDB taxonomy): domain Bacteria; phylum Acidobacteriota; class Terriglobia; order Bryobacterales; family Bryobacteraceae; genus BOG-234. Next base: position 199,951 of record CAINNJ010000046.1, on the reverse strand, counting down.
CTTTCTTCTATGCAGATGCGACAGGGCAGAGAAGGGCGCGAGTGTGACCGCTGTTCAGGTGCTTTTCTGAACGCACCCGGTTTGATGCCGATTGGAACTGCGGCTGCCGTTCCCTGAATAGCCTCCTCATCTTTCCTGCGCGGGTGTCGCGCGCGGCCGCTTCAGAGCCCCTTTCTATTCCCTGTGAAAATTCTTCACCCATTGGCGCGCCTCCGTCCCGCTGTGGCTCGCGATCCGGCAAAGGCGCGCTTCCTGCTCCGAAGGCCACATGCAAAATCCCGTGGTCGGCGTCGCAGTAGGTGGAGGTTGTCTGGCACAGCGCGGAGGGCGACAAGGGCGAGGCAGATTCGGATCGGCAAGGACGGTTCCTGGGCACGCATGCGCACCACACGGACGTGAGCCCTCATTCATCCCTCGCCACCCGCCGCTGATAAAATCAACCCACTAATGAACCGACGCAACTTCCTGGCCGGCTCCCTCGCCACCGCCGCCGTTCGCCTGTCCGTCCTCTCTCCCGCGGCCGTCTCCCAGGCTCTCGCCGCGGAAGACCAGTCCGGAGTCGCCATCCTCCTGGTCGACACCGATCGCGTCATGGACTCCATCGACGAACGCATCTACGGCCAGTTCCTCGAACACATCAACCATTCCGTCGAAGACGGACTGTTCGCCGAGCAGATCCGCGGCGCCGGCTTCGAAGGCGACGACTTCAAAACCTACTGGCAACCCTTTTCCGGGCGCGGCGTCGTCGAAATCGCCGAACTCGAATTTCAGAACGGTAAGAAAAGCGTGCGCCTCGCCCCCGCCGGCGGCCACGCAGGCATCCGCCAGGGCCGGATCTTCCTCGAAAACGGACGCCGGTACGATGGCTCTCTCTGGCTGAAGCTGCAAAGCGGCTCGCCGCAATTAACCCTCCGCCTGCGCGGCTCCGGCGGCGGGCAGATCGCCTCCGTCCCTCTCCCGGTCGACGCCAAAAACTCCGCCTGGCAGCAGGTCCCCTTCTCCCTCGCCAGCAACGCCCGCGACACCCAGGCCTCCGTCGAAATCGAAGCCTCCGGCGCCGGCGCCATCCTCCTCGATTTCGTTTCCCTGATGCGCGCCGACGTGCGCCGCGACGGCATGCTGCGGCCCGACCTCCTCGGCGCCCTCCGCGACCTCCATCCCCCCTTCATCCGCTGGCCCGGCGGCTCCTTCGCTTCCACTTACAAATGGAAGGAAGGCATCGGCCCCTACGCCGCCCGTGGTTATCACCCGAACACTTTCTGGGGCGGCTACTCGGACTATTTCGGCTTCGGCACCGACGAATTCCTCAGCCTCTGCCGCAAAACGGGAGCCGAACCCCTCATCGCCCTCGCCGCGCCCGACACCACCCCGGAACGGGTCGAATACGCCATGGACTGGGTGCGCTATCTCAACGACCCGCCCACCACCGAATGGGGCCGCCAACGCGCCGCCAACGGGCATCCCGAGCCGTACGGCGTCAAGCTCTTCCAGATCGACAACGAGCCGATGAACAACGGCTTCACCGCCGAAAAATACGCCGAGATCGTCAATGTTTATGGAGCCCGCCTGCGGTCCATCGCTCCCGGCGCGACCATCGTCGCCTGCGGCCAGAAGCGCTCCAACGACCTACGCTGGAGCGAAACCATCGTCGATCTCGCCGGAGCCAACTTCGACGTTCTTGGCTGCCACAACTACGAATACGAGCCGGACAACTTCGAAACCGGACTCCGCCGCATCCGCGACTACCTCACCCGACTCCGCGACTACATCCGCGCGTCGCGCCACCCCGCCATCCAGCTCGGCGTGCTCGAGTGGAGCCTGCAGCACACCTACGACTGGCGCGCCGGACTGCACGCCGCCGGCAGTCTGATCCTCTATGAAGAGCTCGGCCAGGGCGGACGCGGAGCGGGAGACGGAGCGGGAGGCGGAGCGGGAGGGGGAAAAGGAGGTTCGCTCACCATGACCTGCCCGGCCCTGCTCATGCGCAACACCACCGACGACCCCACCTGGACCTCGTTCATCTATCACGACCACGCCGGCTGGTTTCCCGGCGCGGGCTACGTCGTCGAAAAACTCTTTCGCGAACACTACGCCGAGCGTTTTCTCGCCTCCACCACCGGAACCTTCCACGACCTTGCCGACCGCAAACCGTTCTTCGGCCAGATCTCGACCATGAAGCCCGAACAGTGGCAGCCCGGCTCCGTGGACGCCATCGCCACCGCCAGCGCCGACGGCCGCCGCATCGTGATCAAAGCCGTCAACTACCGCCCGCGGAAACACACCGTGCTGCTGCGCCTTCAGGGTGCATCGGTTCCGTCCAAAGCCACGGTCACGCTCCACACCGTAAGCGCGGGCCTCACCGCCGCGGCCTCGCTGGAAAATCCCGACGCTATCGCGGTAGCCAGCCGCGAGTTGCTCTACGCCAAAGACTTCGCGCTGGAACTCGAACCCTACGCCGTCGCCGTCGTCGAGATTCGCGCTGCCTGAAACAAACGAAGGTTTTAGATAACCGGTCGGCACCCGTCTTATCCCAACCACCGGCAAATAGCGACGCGCAACGGGTCGAATGCGTAACACTTCTCAGTGGTCGGCCAGAGCTATTCTTCGGACCTAACACGGATTGGAGACAAACCTGAATCTGCAAATTGTAAGATTGAGAACACTCCACGCAAATGTCTTCTCGCAAGCTATCCTTGCCGATCCGGCTCAGCCTCGCCCTATTCGCCCTTACCGCGCTGGCCCAGCCCCCTTCCACCTCCTGTGACCCCGATCTCCTCCGGCAAACCAGCCCCGGCGACCCCGATCGCTACAAAGACCGCGGCAACCGCTGCGAAGGCCTCTACGCGGAACAGGTTTCCTACACCGGCAATCTGCTGGTCGCCTCTCTGACCTCCGGCGTTGGCACCCCCACCGCATGGACCGCCAAACCGCTCACCCTGCAGTGCAAATACAAAACTCCGTCCGACATTCACCTGCAGGCGTTCCTTCTCCAGCCGAGGCCCTTCTATCGCCTCGACGTCGTCCAGCGCGCCGCCGACCTTTCCTGGAACTGGAACACCGAGGTAATCGCCCGCTACGCCCGGCCCGTCAACGTGGGCGTAGTGGCGTGGACCATCGCCGTCATCGACGGCCGCCCCCAGCGCATCTACCTTCCCGTCCGCAACCCGGCAAACCCGGCCGGTCTCCTGAAACTCATCGTCCTTCCGCCGGTCCCGGTCACCGAGGCCTACCTGACCGTCGCCTCCACCACCCCAGGCGAAAAACCTCTGCGCAACCAGACCCCGCTGGGAAAAGGCTCCTACCAGAAAAACGAGAGGATCGAGATCGACCTCCCGCCGCTGCCGCACGAGGGCCTTTACAGCGTCGAAGTAGCCGGCCGAAGCGACACCGGCAGCGTTTTCGCGCCGCCTTTTCTTATCTACAGCGACGGTAAATAGCGGCCTGCAATGGACCACTTAAGAGAACTCGCGCGGCGCCGGCGGGAGCGGCTCGTCTGGCTCACCACCACCACCGGCAACGTATCGAAAGATGAATTTGACGCCCTCGACCGCCTCGAAAAGCTCGCCGTCAGCCACCATGCCCGGCGCGCCTGGTGGGTGCCCGCCCTGGCCTTTCTGACGCCGCTCCTGATCGTTACCTTTCTCTATAAGACAGAGCCGCCCGAGACCCAAATCGACCTCGATGCCACCGTCACGGCCTTCCGTGCTGCTTTTCCGAATCGACAACCTCTCTTCGACAACACGCTGCTGAAAGCTTTCGACGCCGCGGGCCTCGCGGGCGTCGACAATCTCTCCGCCGGACACGGCAACTGTTCCGTCGCCGTGCGGCTGGACGCAAAATCGGCCTCAAACGACGCCATCACGCTCCAGTCGTTCCGGATACCGCGCAACTGGAGCATCCGTTTGGAGCAATCGGATAAATCCCTGGATCTGACGCTCTCGGCAGATCCCGCCGCAATGTCGGGCGCCGCACCGGAAGAAATTGCCGCCGTGGTCTCCCTCGCGGGTCGGGCGTCCCTGCAAACCCGGTGTGGCGGTGTAACGAATCTGCGCAAATTCACGCCCGAAGAACTCTCGCCCCTGAATCTTCGTTTCCGGTCCGGCGTCACCCTCCACCTCACGCCGCTCGACGGACAATCGCTCAAATTCGCCCGTCACATCGCTTTCGAAAACCTGGCCCTCACGCAGGAAGAGGTCGTGTACACGGACGCGCCCTCCGTCCGGCAAATCTCCTCGGTCTTGTCGGGCTCGCTCTTTCTGAACGCCCTGAACGACAGGAAAATCCTCCTTCGCCCCTCCGAACCGCTCTCCTTCAGCCACTCTTCGGGAACCCTTCGAAGCATCGCGCCATCCGCCACAGGCCTGCAACTGCAACTCTTCGCCACGGTCCGCGGCATGACCACCGGCGAACCGCCCAACCAGCGCAGCCTCATGCCGACCCGGCTTCAGTGGCTCGGCGCGCATCGCGAACTCTGGCTTTGGTGGGGCAGTGCGGTGTCCGTGTTTACCGTCTTAATGTCGGTTCTGCGCTGGCTGAAAATCGCGGCCTGAGTTGATAATAGAAAAAATCGACTCTCGTGGCCAGTAAATCGAAACAATCCGCCGGAATTGTGCTCGCGCTCGTCGCAGTAGCCGCCCTTCTTTTCCGGGCCTTATCCGCGCACGCGCAATCCATGACGGATGAAGATGCGGGACTGCAGGCCGCCGAAAACCTCGTCGTCATGATCGATGCCCGTTTCGATCAGCCCACCCAGGGCGCCGGAATTGTCTTTGCCGTCAATAACGGCTATGCCTACATCGTGACGGCCTTTCACGTGGTTCGCCAATCCGGCGCCAACGGACAAACCGCCTCGGGCCTCAAGGTGCGCTTCCGCAATGACGCGCTCACTACACTGGACGCCGAGCACGTGAAAGCCGACCGTGCCGGAGAACTGGCCGTCATCCGCGTGAAAATCGATGGCCCCGCTTTCGACTTCGCCCGTCTCGCCGACATGAGCCGACTGAAAAACGGCCTGCCCGCCTATGCCATCGGCCAACCGGGAAAAGACTGGGGTGTCACCTACACGCCCGGCCCCCTCAGCGATGTCGGCGCCACCCGCCTCGAAATCCAGTCCGTCTACATACAGCACGGTCACTCCGGCGGAGCGCTCATCGACCAGCAGGGTCGCATCATGGGTCTCATCAACGATACCGATGGATCCACCGCAGGCGCCTTGCGAATCGATCATGTCCTCGATGTCCTCCGCCTCGACCTCAAGCTTCCCGTCCAGCTCACCGCCGCCGGTTCGCCACCTTCCCGCCGCCCGGAAGTGACCGCGGCGCCAAAGCCCCTGGCGCCCGGCGATCCGCGCACGAACCCCAAAGACGGCCTGGTATACCGCTGGATTCCGCCCGGCGACTTCCGCATGGGCTGCTCCGAACAACCCAGAGATCCCGAATGCGACATAACCGATGAATTCCCCGCTCATATCGTGAAAATCTCCAATGGCTTTTGGATGGGCGAAACAGAAGTGACCATTGCGGCCTATGAGAGATTTCGCGCCGCCAACAAGTCGGTGCCCGCGTTGCCAACCAGCGACACCTATGGCCTGAAACTGAACACTGCCGCGGATGACCCGCAATTGCCCGCCGTCAAGGTAACCTGGAACGAAGCGCAGGCCTATTGCCGGTGGGCCGGCGGGACTAATTCTCTCCGGCTTCCCACCGAAGCCGAGTGGGAGTACGCTGCCCGTGCCGGCAGTCTCGAAAACCGCTACGGCGAACGGAAATCGATCGCCTGGTACGGTGACAATTCGGGCAAGCCAATCAACAGCACTGCTCTTTGGGAGAGAGTGCGATATAACGATACCAAATATTTGATGCCCTTGGTCGAAAATGGCAATGGACCTCACCGTGTCGCGACTCTGAAAGAGAATGCGTGGAACCTGCGGGACATGCTGGGCAACGTGTGGGAGTGGGCCGCGGACTGGTACGATCCGGACTATTATAAGAATTCTCCGTCGTCGGACCCGAAAGGACCGGCCAAACCGCAGAAAGACCGTGTGCTGCGCGGCGGTTCCTGGAGCAGTTATCCGGAGATCGTCCGAGTCTCGGGCCGTGCCAGGGGCGAGACTTCGAACCGGAGCAACGATATTGGGTTCCGGTGTGCGGGGAAGTTGCGTTGAAACGGCGCGTGAACGTCCTTAAATCCAAACGGATTTCCCTCCGTCCACGCACGCCCGCGGTCATCAGTTCAATCCTTCTTTGCACCCTGCTCGCCCCCGCCCAAATCACCGAAGACTCCCCCGGCGTGCAGGCGGCCAAAAACCTGACCGTGATGATCGCCGGTTCCTTCGGCCAGGGAGCCGGCATCGTCTTCGCCATCGACGACGGCTACGCCTACATCGCCACCATGTTCCACGTCGTCAGGAAGCGCGCCGAAGGCGGGAACGACGACCTCCGCGCCGACCATCTCAAGGTGCGCTTCTACCAGCGCCGGCGCAACCCCGTCGACGCCGAGCACTGGGAAGACGCCAGTTTCTCCAACGACCTCGCGGTCATCCGCGCCCGTGTCACCGGACTCTCATTCGACCTGAATCGCCTCGGAAATCCGCAAACCGCAAAGAAGGGCGATTTCGTCTACGCCATCGGCCAGCCGGCCGACGACCTCTGGGGCGTCACTTATCAACCCGGCTCCATCAGTGACGTGGGTTCGGTCTGGATCAAACTCCAGTCCGCCTACGTGGAGAACGGCCACTCCGGCGGTCCGCTCATCGACCAGCAGGGGCGCATCCTCGGACTCATCAAACAGACCGGCGGTTCGACCCCGCAGGCCTTGCGCATCGACCGCGCCCTCGATGTCCTCCGCCTCGATCTGAAACTCCCCGTCCAGCTTGAGATTGGAGACGCTCTAACGGTATCGCCCAAGCCCGGCGAGGCACGCACGAATCCCAAAGATGGCTTGACGTACCGATGGATTCCCCCTGGCACCTTCCGAATGGGCTGTTCCGAACAACCCCGCGACCCGGACTGCGACAAATCCGATGAGTTTCCCGTTCACGACGTCACCATCACGAAAGGTTTCTGGCTGGGCGAAACCGAGGTCACCCAGGAAGCCTGGCAGCGGGTCACAAGAGAACCCAACGAAAGCGCGTTTCCAGGTGCACTTCGTCCCGCCGACAACGTTACGTGGACCGGCGCGAAAGCCTACTGCGCCGCTGCGGGCGGGCTTCGGCTGCCCACCGAGGCCGAATGGGAGTATGCCGCCCGGGCCGGTGCTCACAGCGCCAACTATGGGGATCTGTCAAATATCGCGTGGTATTCGGAGAATAGCAACGGACAAACCCACGAGGTCGGCCTCAAAGCCGCCAACGCTTGGAATCTGAAGGACATGCTCGGTAATGTAAGGGAGTGGACGGGCGACTTCTATGACCCTGCGTATTACAGCAAATCTCCGGCCTCCGACCCGGCGAATAAGGTCTCGTCGAATCGTGTCTCGTCGGATCGTGTTGTGTTGCGTGGCGGTTCCTGGTACAGCGATCGGGGGGGCGTCCGCGTCTCGTATCGGAACGGGGATTTAACATTTTTCACGGACGACTTTACCGGGTTCCGTTGTGCAGGGCAATTGCCTTGACTTTTTGTGCTTTCGGTTTGTCCCCAATCCGAAGAACTCCGTCTACGACCCAACAAACTGACAACCCGACGATGAGACGAAGAACCCGCCAAAGACCACCGCTCATATCCACCGCGGCCCTTCTCCTCGCGGCCCTGCTCGCCCCCGCCCAAATCACCGAGGACTCCCCCGGCCTCCAGGCCGCCAAAAACCTCGTCGTCATGATCGGCGGTTCCTTTGGCCAGGGCGCGGGCATCGTCTTCGCCACCGACGACGGCTACGCCTACATCGCCACCATGTTCCACGTCGTCAGAAGGCGCGCCGAAGGCGGGAACGACGACCTCCGCGCCGAAAATCTCACGGTTCGCTTCTACCAGCGTCAGCGCAACCCGGTAGAACCCGACAAGACCTGGGGAGAGGCCAGCTATATCAACGATCTCGCCGTCATTCGCGTGCCTGTCCGCGGCTTGACCTTCAACTGGAACCAGCTGGGCCGCCCGCAGGACCTGAAAAAAGGCGACTTCGCCTACGCCATCGGCCAGCCGGCCGGCGAACCGTGGGGCGTCACCTATCAACCCGGCTCCGTCAGCGACGTGGGCGCCGTATGGCTTAAAATCCAGTCGGCCTACGTGGAGCACGGCCACTCCGGAGGAGCCCTCATCGACCAGCGGGGCCACATCATCGGCATGGTAAAACAGACCGGGGGTACAACGCCCGAGGCACTGCGGATCGATCACGCGCTCAACGTCCTCCGCCTCGATCTCAAACTTCCCGTCCAGCTTGATCTGGCCGGACCTTCAACGCCGCAGCCGGATCTCGTGCCTGTCGCTCCTCCCCCCCAGCCGCCCGCACCCAGGCCCGGCGAGCCTCGCACGAACTCCAAAGACGGCCTGCAATACCGCTGGATTCCGCCGGGCGCCTTCCGCATGGGCTGCTCCGAACAACCCCGCGACCCGGACTGCGACAAATCCGATGAGTTCCCCGCTCACGACGTCACGATCACGAAAGGTTTCTGGCTGGGCGAAACCGAAGTCACCCAGGAAGCCTGGCAGCGGGTCACGAAGAAGCCCAACCCAAGTTACTTCAAGGGCGCCTTGCGTCCGGTCGAAAGTGTGAACCGGGAGGAAGCAAAAGCCTACTGCGCCGCTGCAGGCGGGCTCCGCCTGCCCACTGAGGCCGAGTGGGAATATGCCGCCCGCGCCGGCACTCGCGGCGTCCGATACGGAGATCTGCAAAACATCGCATGGAATTCCACGAACAGTAACGGGCAAACCCACGACGTCGGCCTAAAAGCCGCCAACGCCTGGAACCTGAAAGACATGCTCGGCAATGTCCGGGAGTGGACGGGCGATTTTTATGACCCCGCGTACTACAGCAAATCTCCCGCCTCAGACCCGGCGAATAAAGTGGCGTCGAATTCTGCTGTGTTGCGCGGCGGTTCGTGGGACTACATTCCGGGGAGCGTCCGCGTGTCGTTCCGTGGCAGGTTCGAAGCATCGGTCCGGAGCATCGCTATTGGGTTCCGGTGTGCGGGGGAGTTACCTTGAACATTTTGTGTTTTCCGTTTGTCTTGGGGGGATGCAAGGGGGGCTTCCCCCCCTTGCGGGCAGTTTCTTTGAACCAGCCAATTACCGGTTTTGCGGTAATCCCGCCGAAAACCGAATCGGTCACCAAAGAAACCCGTGAGCGTTATTTGTGGGGGCCTCACGCTTTCGTAGTCGAATTGCTTGCGGATTGACTTTCACCGGATTTAAAGTTAAAAGCACTCCGAAATGAACCGTGACCCTGCGCACGAGAACGATTCAGACGATGAAGTCATCGAACAGTTGCTGCCGCCTGACGAGTTGGAGAAAGAACTTTCCCCGACTGCAAAACGGGTTCCCTTGGCCGAGGTTCCTAAGGTCGTCGCCGACCCTGACTTCAGCATTCTGGCGGGAATCTACGCGCAGAGAAAGACCCAGGCGCAAGCCGCCTTTTGGGTCGCGCTTCCAATGGGCATTGCCGGTGTCTTTCTTATTTTTGCCGGCGCGTTCCTGGACAGTGTCAAAGCCGGTGTCGGTGGCGCCGTCGTCGAAGCGCTGACGTTCTTCATGATCCGCTTCAATCGCGAGGTGAACCGCGGTCTCGACGAGGCCGTGGAGCACCTGAACTTCAATCGGCGGATTGACAAGCTTTTTGAAAAAGCCGAACAAATCCAGGAACGCAGGGCCAGGGACAAGGCAATCGCGAGTCTGATCGACACCCTGTCGAAACCCCTTACCGCCCGGACCTCAAAACCCAATAATCAACCGTAAGCCTACCCCCTCTGAATACATAAATATTGACTACAGAATACGCATGGAATACACTGAAAACCAAAACTTCAGGTTCCGGGTGTAGAGGAGGGAGGAGGCGATGTGGTCCTGCTCATTGACCGCTTCAGCGGGATTCAACGGATCGAAGAACTTCCGTCCGAAGGAGAGTTGACCCAGCCAGCCACACTCGACCGGGTCAATCTTGGCGACTACGTGGATGTCGTTGTTGTTGGCTTGGACGAGGCAATCTGGATTGATGAAGACCCGGACTGAAACGCACCACTTACCTGATCCGGCTCGACCTTTTCAACACGGGCAAGTCGAGTCGCAGAATACGGCCGAGCGGCTGGTTCCTCCGATCATTGGCTCTGCGCCCGACGGCTCTGGCGCTCGTGAATTGCTTTCAAAAGAATATGGCCGTGCCCAATCAGCCAGGCAGCACGATTTCCTTAATCGGCTGTCCGTCGGAAGTGGTCACGACCAGCCGATGGCCTTTTCGTTCCGCTTCGAGTGCCAGTTTCACCAGTCCCAGCCCGACCCGCACAAGTTCTGTCATGGACCGCTTCGTCTCTCGCGAGAGCGCCGTGAGATCGGAGTGGGCCTTCTCTGACAGGATGAAATTGACTCTCTTGCCCGTAAGCACAGAGGGGGGTAACGTTGCGGACATATCTTGCTCCTTTTCAAAGGGTTACAGCGGGGATCGCTCGCCGCGAGCCGCCCCGCCTGCCCGACAACTGAAAATCTCAGGGTCTTCCCGGTCTCTAACGCCGTCAATGGATCGGTTCGAACTCCAAACGCACGAAGCTGACGGTGTAGAATGCACAGTAGCGCGCCATTCAATACATAACAGGCGCGGCATAAAGTCCCCGTATAATACGTATATGCGCGCTGGACGCCAAACATTACAGCAACGTGCCTAATTGCCGCACCATCCCGCAGGAGGCTTGGAAGCACGCCAGAGAGGCGCTGATCTTGTACTTTTCGCGCCGCGGGCGCCAGGAGTCTGCAGAGGACCTCGCGCAGCAGACGTTGATGATGCTGTGGACGCGAGAGGACTTTGAGTTCGGGGACGAGACGGACTTCAAGAGGGTCTGCTATGGATTCGCAAGGAACATATTGACTGCGTCGCGACGAAATTCCAAAAAGGAGTCATCGCTGGATGATCCCAACCTGGAAATCTCGCCACCTCCGGGAACGTCCGAATCTCCCGAGACGACGGTTCTGCTGCACGAAGTGATTGAAATAGCAAGGCAACGTCTGGCTGCCAAAGAATGGGCTGTAATAAAGCGAGCCGCCGACCCTCCCCAGTCATCTTCGGCCGAAGAAGCCAACCGACTCGGCGTCCGCCTTCATCGGGCACGAAAGAAGCTGAGACAACTAACTGGCTGGACGCACTGAACAAATCGGGAGACCTGTCCGCGCTCGGGCACGTCCGGCGAACCGCGGCCACTCCCCACGCGGATCCGTTGCCTGGCCGGCTCACCACACGCGCTTTCCTGCAGTTACGGCCAATCCTGCGCCCCGTGAAAAATCCGGGTGATTTCAACAGCCTCATCAGTGACCAGATAAACCACGATGTACGGCAGGGAAGGGAACACCAATTCGCGCCAACCCGGCATGCGGCGGCTTGTCCGACCGATGCGCCGAAATGCCTGAAGCCCGTCGCACCCTTATGTAAACCATTCCGGCGATCCGTTTCGCTGCCTCCGGGTTATCGGTGGCGATGCTCTCGCCAATTCGCTCGAAGTCGTCGGCATCTTCGGGCGACCATCGGATCTTCATCAGGATGGCTGCAAAAACCGCTTCAGCCGCTCGCCAACTTCTTCATGGCTAGGTCGGGGGGAACGGGAATATCGACTGTGTGAAGTTCCGGGAGGGCAACCGACATACATTTACAGAATACATCCGATTCCCCCGACTGAAACCGTCCAATTCCGCCCCCTCCGAAACCTCGGTAACACTTCCAAAAAATATCGCTAACCCGCTGAACCCACACGTGTTCCACGCCAAAACCACCCCCACCACCGGCCATTTCTCCCGTTCGACCGATCCATAATCGCCACAGATGACGACGAATCCCCAATCCGCCCGGCCCCAAACACCCGCCCAACCCGCTCCTCGCCCCGTTTCCCCGGCCCCGTTCCGCCCCAAAACCCGCGAATTCCACAAGCGAACCCAATTTTTCTGGCCTAACTCCAATGAAATCAACAAACCCAATTGGGTCTGCTTGGCTTCTCTACCCCCCCAAAACAGCCCCGAAACCCAATTTTTTGCCACAAAAAGCCAATTTCACACCAATCCCTGCTCCCTGACGACGCACCGAACCCCAACCCTAACGCCACCCCTAACGAAAGATCGGCCTGTAACCAAAACGCCCCATTCCGCGCCCTGTTCACCAGTGGGGAAAAGGCCGAAATCTCCTTCGCCCCTCCCACCTAACCCCTTGAAAACGCAATCACATATCGCGACCGCCGCCGCCCTGCCGGAACCCTTCCCGACATTGCAGCGAAAACTTGTTCCGGACATCTCATATAATGTGTCTGCGATCCCTCGGCCACGCCTCGCCACAGGAGTATTGAAAAGTTTGACTTGCGCACTGTTTGAAACCCGAAACCCTGCCCGCCGCCCGCTGCCCCTTGCCGCGGCGATCCTGGCGTTCGCGCCTCTCGCGTTTCCGTTCCAGCCGGCACCCGCCAACCCGCAGGCGGCCCAAGCCCTGACGAAGCAATACTGCCAGGGCTGCCACAACAACAAACTGAAATCGGCCAGCCTCTCGCTCGAAGGCCTCGACCTCAGCAATATCTCCGCCGACGCCGGCCTCTGGGAGCGCGTCCTCCGCAAAGTGGAAGCCAAACAGATGCCGCCCATGGGTCTTCCGCACCCGGAACCCGCCGCGCTCAAGTCCTTCACTTCCTACCTCGAAACCGAACTCGACCGCGCCGCCGCCGCCCACCCGAACCCCGGTCATCCCACCATCCACCGTCTCAACCGCAACGAATACTCCAACGCGGTGCGCGATCTCCTCGCACTCGACATCAAACCCGGCGATACCCTCCCGATCGACGACACCGGCTATGGCTTCGACAATATCGGCGACGTGCTTTCCCTCTCGCCGGTCCTGATCGAGCGCTACATGACCGCCGGACGCATGGTCGCCCGTCTCGCCGTCGGCGATACGGACGTGAAACCGACCGTCGACTACTTCTACCCCGTCAAACCGGGCGGACGTGGCCCCCGCCGCAACGAACGCATCAGCGACGAACTGCCTTTCGATTCCACCGGCGGCCTGTCATTCAACTACAGCTTCCCGGTCGACGCCGACTACATCTTTAAGGTGAAGGTTCCCGCCCCGCAGGGCAACCCGCTCGACACCGCGGTCCCCGTCTCTCCCACCATCGAACTCAAAGCGCACGTCAAAGCAGGCGTGCATCACGTCGGCCTCACCTTCATGCGCTCCAGCGCGGTGGCCGAAGTGCTTCCCGTCCTCGGCAACGGTCGTGGCGGCGGCGGTGGCGGCTTCGGCCGTGGGGGCCCCGGCGGACCTCCGCCCGTCGCTCACCTCGACCTCCGTCTCGACGGCGCGCGTCTCAAGCTTTACGACGTGAACGAAGGCGGCAATGGCCCCAACTTCACCGAACTCACCATCGCCGGACCGTACGACATCTCCGGTTCCGGCAACTCGCCCAGCCGCGAAAAGATCTTCGTCTGCAACCCGGCCAGCGCCGCCGAGGAACTGCCCTGCGCCCGCCGCATCATTTCCACTCTGGGACGCCGCGCCTACCGCCGCCCCTTCACCGATTCCGATCTGAAACCGCTCCTCGCCTTCTACACCTCCGGCCGCAAAGAGAAGGACTTCAGCAACGGCATCGAAATGGCTCTCCGCGCCATGCTGGTTTCCCCGGATTTCCTGTTCCGCATCGAGCGCGACCCGGCCGGCAGTCCCGCCGGTACCATCCACCGCGTCAACGACTACGAACTCGCCTCGCGCCTGTCTTTCTTCCTCTGGTCCAGCATTCCCGACGATGAACTCCTCACCCTCGCCGACCAGGGCAAGCTGAGGGACCAGAAAGTCGTCGATCAGCAGGTCGCCCGCATGCTCGATGACCGCAAGTCGAAGGCTTTCGTCAGTAACTTCTCCGGTCAATGGCTCTTCCTTCGTAATCTCGATCAGGTCAAGCCCGATCCCGACGTCTTCCCGGAATTCGACGCCACCCTGCGCAAATCGTTCCAGGAAGAAACGCAACTCTTCTTCAACGCCATCCTGCGCGACAACCGCCCGCTCACCGAATTCCTCGACGCCAAATACACCTATTTGAACCAGCGGCTCGCCGAGTTCTACGGCATCAAAGGCGTCTACGGACCGCAGTTCCGCCGGGTTGAACTCAACGACACCAAACGCGGCGGCCTGCTCTCTCAGGGCAGCATCCTCACCGTGACTTCCTACCCGAACCGCACCTCGGTCGTCCAGCGCGGCAAGTGGGTTCTCGAAAACATGCTCGGCACGCCGCCTCCCGCGCCCCCGCCGAACGTCCCCGCTCTCGATCCCCACGGCAAAGACGGGAAAATGTCGATGCGCCAGGCCATGGAAATGCACCGCGCCAACCCGGTCTGCGCCTCCTGCCACTCGAAGATGGATCCCATCGGTTTCGCTCTCGAAAACTACGACGGCATCGGTCAGTGGCGCAATGACGACGACGGAGCCGCCATCGATCCCTCCGGCACCCTGCCCGACGGATCTTCTTTTAGCGGAGCCGCTGGCCTCCGTCAGGCTCTGCTCACCGCGCACAAAGACGAGTTCATCTCCACCTTTACCGAAAAGCTGCTCACCTACGCGCTTGGTCGAGGCGTCGAACCTTATGACCGCCCCGCCATGCGCTCCATCATCCGGGAAGCGGCCACCAAAAACTCCACCATCCCCGCCTTCATCGGCGCCATCGTTCGCAGTCCCCAGTTCCAGATGCGCATCTCCGCGCAGACCGTTAGCCAGAATACAGCACCTGCTTCATCCCCCGCGGTTCCCGCCAAAGGCGCCGCTGCCGACAGCAAGAGGACGAAAAAATCATGATCATCACGAAGACAGCGCTTGACCGCAGACTGTTTCTGCGGGGCATCGGAGCGGCCATGGCCCTGCCGTTGCTCGACTCCATGGTCCCCGCCATGGCTGCCACCGGCAGCAAGGCGGCCAAACCCGCCATCCGCATGGCGTTCTGCTACGTGCCGAACGGCATCATCCCGAAGGCCTGGCTGCCCACCACCACGGGCGCCAACTTCGAGTTCATGCCCACCATGAAGCCGCTGGAGCCGTTCCGCGACAAGCTGGTCGTCCTCAGCAACCTCGCCCAGGTCAATGGCCGCGCGCTCGGTGACGGCGCCGGCGACCACGCCCGTGCTGGCGCCACCTGGCTGACCGGCGTGCATCCGAAGAAGACCGAAGGCGCCGACATCCACGCCGGCATCTCCGCCGACCAGATCGCCGCCAAGGCTCTGGCCAACGAGACCCAGTTCGGCTCGCTTGAAATCGGCCTCGAAGAAAACTACCTCGCCGGCGGCTGCGATTCCGGTTATAGCTGCGCCTACACCAACACCATCTCCTGGCGCGGACCCACCACCCCGAACCCGTCCGAAATCAGCCCCCGCGCGGTCTTCGAACGCCTCTTCGGCGACGGCGAAACCACCGACCCGAAAGCGCGCCTCGCCCGCATGGCGCAGGACCGCAGCATCCTCGATTTCGTCCGCACCGACGTAGCCCGCCTCACCCCCGGCCTCGGCAATCGCGACAAGAGCAAGCTCGACGAATACCTCGAATCCATCCGCGATATCGAACGCCGTATCCAGAAGGCCGAACAGCAGAGCGCGACCATGAAGCTGCCCGTCATGGAACGCCCCACCGCCATCCCGGACACCTTTGAAGAGCACGCCAAACTCATGGCGGACCTCATGGTGATCGCCTTCCAGACGGATATGACCCGCGTCATCACCCTCATGATGGCCCGCGAAGGCTCCAACCGCAGCTACCGCGAAATCAACATTCCGGACGGCCACCACTCCGTCACGCACCACCAGCTCGATCCCGAGAAGATCGCCAAGACGCAGAAGATCGACGAACTGCACGTCAAGTCGTTCTCTTACCTCATCAAGCGCCTCAATGAGACGCAGGATGGCGATGGCACGCTGCTTGACCACACGATGGTTCTCTACGGCAGCAGCATCCGCGACGGCAACGTGCACGATCATCACGACCTTCCGCTCGTCCTCGTCGGCGGCAAGACGGCCAACATCAAGGGCGGCCGCCACGTCCGTTACAAGCCGGAAACGCCGATGACCAACCTGTTGCTGACCATGCTCGACAAAGCGGGCGTCCCCGGCGAAACGCTCGGCGACAGCACCGGCAAAGTCGACCAGCTCTCGGACGTCTAATATGCGTCTAGCGCTCTCCTTCCTGCTCGCCGGGACTTGTTTATCAATTCCCGGCTTTGCCGCCGAACTCCGCCTGATCGATGCCATCAAAGACCAGAACCGCGCCGCGGTTCTGGCTCTGATCGCGTCGCACGCCGATGTGAACGCGCTCCAGCCCGATGGGTCCACACCGCTCGCCTGGGCTGCGTTCGAAGACGACGCCGCCATGGTCGCGGCGCTCCTCAAAGCGGGCGCCAAAGTCAACGTGGCGGACGAGTATGGCGAAACGCCCCTGACCCTCGCCGCGGCGAACGGCAACGCGGCAATCGTCTCGCAGTTGGTGGCCGCCGGCGCGGACGTCAATGCCGCGCGCTGGAGCGGCGAAACCGCTCTCATGATCGCCGCCGGTTCCGGCAATCCCAAAGTCCTGAAATCCCTCATCGATAAGGACGCGAAAGTCGCCGCCGTCGAGAGCCGTAAAGGGCAGAACGCCCTCATGTGGGCGGCCGCCAACGGTCATTCCGAAGCGGTCGATGTCCTTCTGAAAGCCGGCGCCAACCCGAACGCCGCCTCGAAAAGCGGCTTCACTCCGGTCATCTTTGCCGCCGAAAAGGGCGACGAAAAATCTGTCGCCCTTCTCTTGAACGCGGGTGCCGACGTGAACTACACGCTCCCCGCCGGCCTGAACGCCCTGCTCGTTGCCGTCACCGCGAAGAAGCCTGCAGTCGCCGCCGTCCTCATCGACAAAGGCGCGGCTGTCACCTCGAAGGACCGCACCGGCAACACGGCGCTCCATATCGCCGCGCAGTTGGGCGATCTCGAACTCACCAAACAGCTCATCGCGAAAGGCGCGGACGTCAACGCCAAAACCAACAAAACTCCCGCCGCTGGCGGACGTGGCGGTGGTGGTGGCTTCTTCCGTGGACCCTCCGGCGAACAGACTCCGCTTATGCTGGCCGCCCGCGCCGATAAACCAGCCGTCATGAAGGCCCTCGTCGATGCCGGAGCCGACCCCAAACTCCGCGCCCAGGATGGCAGCACGCTTCTCATGGCAGCCGCCAACAGCGGCCACCTCGATGCCGTCAGCTACGCTTACGAACTCGATCCCCCGGCCATTAAAGCCGTGACGGACACCAAACAGGCTGTCATGCACGCCTCGGTCACCGGTTCCATGCAGACCTCCACCCAGCCGGAAATCTGCAAAGTCGTCCAGTTCCTCGCCGACAAAGGCGCGGATCTCGACCCCGTGGACGCCAACGGTCGCACGCCCATCATCATCGCCGACGTTCTGCCCATCGATAACGCCGTCGATCTGCTCACGAAGCTGATCAAGGCGACCGGCGCCGAACCGCACGTCAAAACCAAGCGCTGAGGTAACGAACAGATGAGATTCCTTGTCGGCCTGATGTTAACCGCATCGCTGGCCACGGGACAGGTGCGCCCGAAGAACACCTATCGTGGACCGGGCGCGGGCACTCCCACCGCGCCCGCGCGCCCCGTCTCCCCGGAAATCCACCCGGACCGCACCGTCACCTTCCGCCTTCTTGCCCCACAGGCGAATACCGTGGCGCTCTCGTGGAATGGCACCAAGCCGATGGCGAAAGACGCCTCCGGCCTCTGGTCCATCACGGTCGGTCCGGTCGAACCCGAAATCTACACCTACAATTTCGTCGTCGATGGCGTGCGCACCCTCGACCCCGGCACCAACTTCATTAAGAACGGACACTTCCTCGACGCCAGCGCCTTCGAGATCCCCGGCAATCCGCCCCGATTCGATGAGGTGCGCAACGTGCCGCACGGCGCCCTCGGCATCCGGACATACACGTCGACGCCGCTCCACATCCTGCGGCACCTCTATGTCTACACGCCGCCGCAGTACGACACCGAGCCCAACCGCAAATTCCCTGTGCTCTACCTGAAGCACGGCAGCGGCGACAGCGAAGAGAACTGGAGCGATACCGGCCGCGCCGGCGTCATCCTGGACAACCTCATCGCCGAACACAAAGCGCAGCCCATGCTGATCGTGATGCCGAACGGCGACATCGATAACAACATCCTGAACGGCAGCACGCCGCGCGGTCTCGAACTTACCGGCCAGGAACTTCTCACCGACATCATCCCGCTCATCGAATCGAACTACCGCGTCGCCCCCGGCCGCGAAAACCGCGCCATCACGGGACTCTCCATGGGCGGCGGTCAGGCCTTCACCACCGGCCTCCGGCATCGGGAACTCTTCGCGTGGGTCGGCGAGTTCAGCTCCGGCCTCATCAGCGACGCTGAATTTAAACTCGACAAACACGTCCCCGGCTTCTATAACGATCCCGCCGCCATCAACCGCGAACTCCGCCTGCTCTACCTGAGTTGCGGCACCGAAGACCCCCGCATCCCCGGACACCTCGATCTCCTCGACGACCTGAAAGCCCACAACATCAACGCCGTCTGGTTCCCCACGCCCGGCGCGCACGAGTGGAAGGTCTGGCGTCACGCCCTGGCCGATTTCGCCCCCCGCCTCTTCCGGTAGAATCAGATGATGAACATCGGCATCCTCGGATCGGGTAACGTCGGCGGCGTCCTCGGCAAGCGCTGGGCCCAGGCCGGACACACGGTGGTCTTCAGTTCCCGCAATCCGGCGTCGGACGAAATGCGGAAACTCGTCGCGGACTCTGGCCCCCACGCCAGCGCCGCCCTCATCACGGACGTCGTCGCGGCCAGCGACGTACTGCTCCTCGCGACGCCCTGGCCCGCCACCAAATCGATCCTCGAATCCGCCGGCTCGCTCGACGGCAAAATCCTGATCGACGCTACCAACCCTTTGCTTCCGAACCTCTCCGGCCTCGAAGTCGGCACCACGAATTCCGGTGGCGAACTGGTCGCCGGCTGGGCTCCCGGCGCCAAAGTGGTCAAGGCGTTCAACTCGGTCGGCAACTCGATCATGGCCGACCCCGTCCTCGCCGGCCAGAGCGCCGTCTTGTTCTATTGCGGCGACGACGAAGCCGCCAAACACACGGTCCACCAGTTGATCGCCGAACTTGGCTTCGACGCGCAGGACGCCGGCCCGCTCACCCAGGCCCGCCTCCTCGAGCCTCTCGCTCACCTCTGGATCAGCCTGGCCTTCACCCGCGGCTACGGACGCGAATTCGCCTTCCGCATCATCCGCCGCGACTGATCTACCGGGAGTGATCCGCCAGGTTCGGGTTCGTCTGGCTCCGCGAACGCAATCGCCCACCCACCGGAGCAAAACCCGTCTCCTCGGTATCCCGGCTCCCGGCCCCGCTGCACGCCGTGTACAACCCGCGTGAAGCCCGCCGGGAGGCCGCTATTCAATTCTCGGAAGGCCGGACATACCTCGGCCACCCCGCCGCGCCCTGACGCGCGTCTCAGGCCGCCGCGGCCTTGCGCCAGTGTTCCGACGCCGAAGCCGAGCCCAGCACGACCTCCCAGCCCCGCCGCCGGATCACCGCCTGCAGCTTCCGCCGCGCATTGACGATGTAGGCCTTCGCCCCGCTCGGATTATCCAGCGCCAGTTGGCGCGTAATCGCCGCCAGAGGCACTTCATGGCCGTAGTGCAGCATCATCACCCGGACCTCCAGCGGATCCAGCGTGCGCGTCATCAGCTGCAGCATCTGCCGGTTCAGTTCAGCCCGCTCGGCGGTCATGACGGGATTGGGCGCGGACGAATCCCGCAGCGTCGCGTGAGGCACCAGATCCAGCGGGACATCCTCCTGCCCCTGGCGCTTCAGCGCCGTCAGGCAATGATTCCGCGCCACTGCATACAGCCACGTGGAAAGGCTCGATTCCCCGCGGAACGAGTGCAGGTGACGATAGGCCTTCAGAAACACTTCCTGCGACAGGTCATGCGCTGTTTCCCGGTCCCGCGCGATCCGGAAACACCACGCCGTAACCCGCTGCCGATAACGCCGGAACAACTCGGCGAACAGATACTCCGACCGTTGCTCCAGCGTGGAAGTCTGCAACTCCGCCATCAGTTCGGCGTCGCTCAGGCTCGCGGCTTCATCGGTTGCAGGCAGGCTGTAAGTCCACATGTTGCGATGATAGGCGCGGCGCGGAATGAGGTGGTCCTGAAGTTGTAAATTGTCTGTAAAATCAGGGTTTAAAGCTGTATCCAACGCGATATATCGTCAGAAAATGACGCGGCTGGTTGGGGTCGCGCTCCAGCTTCTGCCGCAGCCGCAGAACGTGCGCATCCACCGTTCGGGTATTGGGCGAAGGCAGATAGCTCCAGACCGAATCCAGAATCATGTCGCGGGTCAGTTCCTTACCCGGATTCAGAGCAAAGTAAGTCACCAGCTCATATTCCGCCGGCGACAGGACGATTGCTTTTCCCGCCCGCGACACGGTGTTCCGGTCGAAGTTGATCTCAATCTCCCCGAAACGGAGAATATAGTCGCTCTCAGGCGCGAAATTGTGAACTGTTACCGCGGTAGCCATTCAGTGTGAAAATAGCAGTCCCGGCGCCCCGCGGGGAACAGCAAAAGCCCGATTTTACAACTGTTTTACAGTTCCGGCACAGCGGCGAACCAGCACCCCGCCAAGTCTGATACGATGCTGACAAATGACTCGCAGACAAGGATTTCAGGCCATTGCCGCAGCCGGCACGGCCGCGCTCGCCGCGCCGCCGCTCTTTTCCGCCCCGGACGGCGGCCGGCTGAAACAAGGCGTTTCCCTCTGGACTTACCAGAAATGGTTTGACCTCGACGCGCTCTGCAAAGAAGCCGTCCGCATCGGCCTGAAGGGCATCGATCTGGTGACTCCGGATCAGTACGCCACGGTGAAGAAGTACGGCCTCATTCCCTCCATGACGTCCGGCTCCGGCCCCAACACGATTCCCATCGGACTCAACCGCCTGGAGAATCACGACAAGGTGCTCGAGAGCGTGAAGCGCGACATCACGCTGGCCGCTGAAGCGAACGTGCAGAACGTCATCACGTTCTCCGGCAACCGCAAGGGCATGCCCGATGGCGAGGGCCTCGAAAACTGCCTGATCGGGCTGAATAAGATCAAGGGCTACGCGGAAGAAAAGGGCGTTACCGTGAACCTCGAACTGCTCAACAGCAAGGTCAACCACAAGGACTACATGGCCGACCACTCCGCATGGGGCTTCGAGCTCATGAAGCGCGTGAATTCGCCCAAAATCAAGCTGCTTTTCGACATCTATCACATGCAGATCATGGAAGGCGACCTGATTCGCAACATCCGCGCCGGCATCGATTTCATCGGTCACTTCCACACCGGCGGCAACCCTGGCCGCAACGAGATCGACGACACGCAGGAAGTCAACTGGCATGCCGTCGCGAAAGCCATCGCCGACACCGGCTACCAGGGCTTCCTCTCCCACGAGTTCATCCCGGTCAAGACGCCGCCCATCCGCGGCCTCGAACAGGCTTTTGAAATCTGCAGGGTGTGAGCCCGGCCTCATAGCCCGAACGGGGTTGGTAAACTGAAATTTCCAACCCCCTTTGAATCCCCCAGCCAGTTCAGGTCCAAGCGAGTTCGGAGAGATCGTTGTCAAAGGCGCGCGTCTTCATAACCTGAAGAACCTCACCGTCTCGATACCGCACAATCAGCTCACCGTGATCACGGGCGTCTCCGGCTCCGGCAAGTCCTCGCTCGCTTTCGACACCATCTACGCCGAAGGCCAGCGCCGCTACGTCGAATCGCTTTCCGCCTACGCGCGACAGTTCCTGGAGCGTATGGAAAAGCCCGCTGTCGATGAGATCGAGGGCATCGCTCCCGGTATCGCCATCCGGCAGAAGAACAGTACGCGCAACCCCCGCTCCACGGTCGCGACCTCCACCGAAGTCTACGACTTTATGCGCCTTCTCTGGGCGCGCGCCGGACGCACCTTCTGCCCCGCCTGCGGACGACGCGTGGAAAAAGACACCGTCGACCACGTCGCGAAAGCGATGCTCGCGCAACCGGCCGGCACGCGTTATCTGGTGCTTTTCCCGGTAAAGCACGAGGAAGGGCAACCGCCCAAAGAGAAGCTGGTGGAACTGCGCGCGCGCGGCTTCAACCGCCTCTGGCAGCACGGCAAGATCTTCGAATTCTCCACCCCCGAATCGCTCCTCGATATCGACTGGAACCAGCCCGTCTTCATCCTCGCCGACCGCATCGCGATCTCGCCCGACCTGCACCAGCGCATCGTCGACAGCGTGGAAGTCTGTTATCGCGAGTCCGGCGACGCGGTCTTTGAAGACGCCAAAACCGGTGAGCGCCTGCTCTTCAGCGAGCGCTTCATGTGCAAGTACGACAACACGGAGTTCCGCGAGCCCGAGCCCATTCTCTTCAGCTTCAACAGCCCCGCCGGCGCCTGCCCGCGCTGCCAGGGCTTCGGCAATACAATCGACTACTCCGTCGACCTCGTCGTCCCCAACCGCGGCCTTTCGCTCAACGGCGGCGCTGTGGAGCCCTGGACCAAGCCCAAAGGCAAAGAGTGGTTTGCCGATTTCAAAGCGCAGGTGCAGGGCCGCGTCCGCATGGACGTGCCGTTCTGCGATCTTACCGAGGACGAACAGAATCTGGTGCTCGAAGGCGGCAGGAAGGTGGATGGCGTCCGGCAGTTCTTCAATTTTCTCGAGACGAAGAAGTACAAACTCCACGTCCGCGTCTTCCTGAGCCGTTACCGTGGCTACGCGCGCTGCCCGGAATGCCACGGCTCCCGCGTGCGCAAAGAAGCGCTCAACGTCTTCGTGGGCGGCAAGACCATCGCGCAGGCCGTCCGCCTCAATATCGCCGAGGCCCACGCCTTTTTCGACTCGCTCGAACTCACGCCGGAGGAAAGCGGCATCGCCGGCAAGATCCTCGTCGAGATTCAGCAGCGCCTCAAGTTCCTGAACGACGTCGGACTGGAATACCTCACGCTCGACCGCCTGTCCGCCACGCTCTCCGGCGGCGAAGCCCAGCGCATCCAGCTCGCCACCTGCCTTGGCTCCCGGCTTGTCGGCGCCTGCTATGTGCTCGACGAGCCCTCAATCGGCCTGCATTCGCGCGACACCGCCCGTCTGCTGCGCATCCTCGCAGAACTGCGGGATCTGGGAAACACGATCCTGGTCGTGGAGCACGATCCCGACGTCATGAAGGCCGCGGACCGTATCATCGACATGGGTCCCGGCGCCGGCGAGCACGGCGGCAATATCATCTTCCAGGGCAGTTACGCGGCGCTTCTCGCGGACCGCGACGGCTCACTCACTTCGCAATACCTGCGCGGCGAAAAGCATGTCGCGCAGCGCCGCCACCGCCGGGAGCCGGACCCACGCAAGACCGTCCGCTTCTTCGGCGCCCACATGCACAACCTGAAGGGCGTGGATGCCGCCATCCCTCTGAACCTGCTCACGGTGGTCACGGGCGTCTCCGGCTCCGGTAAGTCCACGCTTGTGCATGACGTGATTTATAAGTCGCTGCAGGCGAGACTGCACGGCAAAGCCGCTTCCGAGGATGCCGAAGAGGCCGGCGAGGCTGCCGAAGCCCCGCGCATGACCTGCACCAGTATGGAAGGCGCGGATCTCATCAGCGACCTGGTCATGATCGACCAGACGCCGATCGGCCGCACGCCGCGCTCGAATCCCGTCACGTACATCAAAGCGTTCGACGTGATCCGCGGCCTGTTCGCCGCCACGCCGCAGGCCGAGAAACGCGGCTACACCGCCGGACATTTCTCCTTCAACGTCCCGGGCGGCCGCTGCGAGGTCTGCCAGGGCGACGGCACCGTGACGGTGGAGATGCAGTTCCTCGCCGATGTGGAGCTGACGTGCGAGGAGTGTAAGGGCACGCGCTTCAAAAGCTCGGTTCTCGACGTCAAATACAAGGGCCTGAACGTCCATGAGGTTCTGGGCCTGACCATCCGCGAGGGCATCGGCTTCTTCAGCGACACGCCGCGCCTGGTGACGAAGCTGAAACTGTTGGACGAGGTCGGACTCGGTTATCTTCGCCTGGGGCAGTCCGCCACCACGCTTTCCGGCGGCGAAGCCCAGCGCGTGAAACTGGCCGCGCACCTCGCGCAGGCTTCCAATCGCGGGACCCTGTTCATCTGCGACGAGCCGACCACGGGACTGCATTTCGACGACATCACGAAGCTGCTCACCGCGTTCGAACGGCTCATCGACAATGGCGGCTCGCTGCTCGTCATCGAGCACAATCTGGACGTCATTCGCGCGGCGGACTGGATTATCGACATGGGCCCGGAAGGCGGCGCCGGGGGCGGCCGCATCGTGGGGGAAGGAACGCCCGACGATATCGCCGCGATCGAGGACTCGCACACCGGCCGGTTTCTGCGCCAGGGTTAACGCGCCAGAGTTAACGCGGCGGTGCGGAAAGCCTTTCAACGAAGAGATCGAGAAACGCCCGGACATTCACGTTGCGGGCTGCCTGCGAGGTCGCTTTCTCCGTTTTGGCCAGCCGGGCTTCAGGAGTAAAGATGGTCGCGCCGTAAAAGGCCGGGCTGGTAATCTCGACATCGATTTTCCCCAGTTGCGTTTCGACCAGAGAGGCGCGGAGTGCCGCCGCGACAGCCAGGGGATCGTGCAGAGTAGGGAAGTGCGTCGGTTCGCCCTTCTGCCAAAGCTGAATCAGCTGGTACAGAAACTGGGAAGCCGGGTTCTTTGCATCCCGGATGCGCGCTAGATCGGCGCCTTCCAGTTTGCATTTCTCGGTCACGTCCAGCCCCACTGCCGTGATAGGCACTCCGGAGGTGAACACGATTTCAGCGGCAACGCGGTCGCGATAGATGTTGTACTCGCGCCTTGCCGGGTAAAAAGCTCCGCCCATCAGCACAATGCGCTCGATCTTGTCTTTGATGCGCGGCTCTTCGCGCAGGGCGAGCGCGATGTTCGTCAGCGGACCGACCGGAATCAGCGTCATCTTCACCGGCGAGGCCAGCAGCATTTCCACGATCTTGCCGGCAGCCCGCTGACGGGCTGCGGCGGGCGGCTGGTCCTGCGCGGTCAGCACCTGGAATTGGGGGGCCAGACCTTCGTGCTTCGGATCGAGAAAGGGCTCAGGCGCGCCGGTAGCGATGGGGATATCGGTACGCCCGAACAGGCTGAGCTCTTTCCAGACCAGGCGCGTGCGGCTGTAGACATCGTCGGTCACGGTGGTGACCAGCTTCAGATCCAGTTCCGGCGACTGGAGGAGAAGAGCCAGCGCCAGAGCGTCGTCGATGTCGTCCCCGATGTCGGTATCGAAAATGACCGGAACGGGCCGTGTCTGCGCCCCCGCGGCGAGAGCGAAGGCCAGCAGCAGGATGAGTGATTTCATAAATTGCTCACCAGCGCATTGAAGAACAGTTTGAAGGTCAGGTAACTCTGCGCGCGATACTGCGGGCGCATGCCAAACAGGATGATGTGGCCGCTGCCGGATTTCGCATCCACCAGGGCACTCTTGCCCGCGATGCGGCTCTCACCGAGCAGCCAGCCGGAGGCGAGCACATTCCTGTCGGTGAACGTGGCGACCGAACCCGTGGTGGCTTCCCAGGCAGGGCTCGCTTCATCCCATATGGCGACGTCGGCCGGGAGCCCGCGGGTGAGCGGACTGGCGGGATCGAGCCGGACATTGAGCAGCGAACCGGGGCAGTAGAAATCCTTCGCTGCCACGCCGGCCAGAACATTCTTCGCCTGGACGCCGAGGTGATCGATCGCATATCCCGACGCGCGGTTGAGGAAGACCAGGGTGCCTCCGGCCGCAGCGAAATCCTTCAGAGCCGCCGCTCCGTTATCGCCCAGGCCGCCGGTATACTCGGGCGGCATGGAGCCGGCGGCGTGGCCGCTCTCCATGGCACGGGGCAGTTCATCCGCAAAGACGATGGTGTCGAACTTCGCTTTCAAACCGCCCGCCTGGATATCGGCGTTGCGGAGTGAGGTATAGGAGAAGCCGAATTGCTCCAGCAGCCAGCGAGTCCAGCCTTCGTCCATGTTCGCGTTCCAACTCTTGTAGAGACCGATGCGCGGGGCTTTCAGCTCATGCCAATTGGCGCCTCCGCTGGCGAGAGCGAAATCGCCCGCCTCATTGCGCCACACCGATTGGCCTCGCGCCCAGCGCGCGTTAGCGGCTTTCCAGGCGTCGGTATCGGAGGCTTTGTAGGTCTGCGCGGGAGGCGGCGTACTGTAGTTCGCTTTCGTCAACGGCCCGGCGACGGGTTCGGTTACGAACCGGGACTCCACGCCGAAAAGCAGGGGCAGCGTGTGCGCGGTCACATCGTAAGGCCGTTTCGGAGGCCCGCCCGGATAGAGAAGATCGAGGGGATACTGCTGTCGTTCGAGGAGCGCCTTCGCGTAGCCAGAGTACGGCTGCTGAAACGGGATCACATAGTCGCCGTTGGCCGCCTGACTGATCTCCACCTGTCCGAACGCGAGGGTTTCCAGCATTTTGCGCGTTGCGCCGGGGTCACGCTGATTCTTCGGAATCACCGCGCCCCAGGGAGCGTTTCTGGCCACCTGATGCTGTCCCACTTTATAGAAGGCGCGGAGCATGTCTTCGCGATGAATGGCCGCATTGTAGAGCAGGGATTCATAGGCGATCTCCTGGTAATCGATGATGTCCCGAATCCGCCAGGTTCCGCCCTTCCAGGGTTCCAGGTAGTTCCAGCTGCGCTGACGCGGGTCATAGCCGAGGGCAGTGGTGTCGATATTTTCCGGTTTGATGGTAATGGGCGTGGCCAGACGGGCGCTGGCCGATTCGGTCAGGATCCGGATGCCGGCGTGAAACGCCTGGTAATGACGGGAGGGCGTCCAGAAATCATAAGCCGCATGGATCGCGATGCCGTCCTTTCCGGCCGTGGTCAGATCGCTCGCGATCGACGTCCCCATCATGTTCATTTCCTGGGAAAGGATGGGATCGATATTCGGCTCGATCGGATCGAGCCACGGCGGAATGAAGATACGCGAGCCGCCGGCGCCCTGCTGGTGCACGTCGTAAACGATTTCCGGATGCCACACATTGTGCAGTTGCGAGATGGTGGCGCGCGTTTCCGGCTGCGAGAAGATGTACCAGTCCCGGTTGTTATCGTGGCCAACGTACTTTTGGTAAAGCTCCGGCGGGCTGGTGCCTTCCCATTTGGTGCCGAGCGTTTTGCGATACCAGCTGGTCACGATGTCCACACCGTCAGGATTGATGGAAGGGGCGAGCAGCAGGATGTCGTTGCGCAGAATCGCGTCGAATTTCGGATTGTTTTCCGTCACCAGCCGGTAGGCGAACTCGACCGCGCTGTGAGTGGACGCCACTTCCGTCGCGTGGATGGAGCACGTCATCAGAACGATGTTTTTGCCTTCCCTGAAGAGGGGTTCGGCCTGCACGGGCGTGGTGAGCCGCGGGTCGGCCAGGCGGCGCTGGATGTCGCGGTAACGGTCCAGATTGCGCAGCGTCTCCGGCGCCGCGATGGTGGCGACGATCAGGGGGCGGTTCTCCGCCGTGCGCCCGTACTCGGCGACGCGAATCTTGTCGCTCGATTTGGCGAGCAACCGAAAATACGCGACGACCTTGTCCCAGTCGAGTAGTTCGCGGTCCGCGCCGATTTTATGTCCGAAGAAAACCTCGGGCGGCGTGACGGTTCCCGCTGCCTGCAACGGGATGCAGAAGGTCGCAAAGTACACAAAAGCCAGGCTCGCGAGCCTGGCTTTTCCGAAGCGGGAAGACGTTTGCATGTAGAGGAGATTATAGCTACCTCCTGGCCGACGTTAAGAGAGCAGAAAAGCTGCGCAACCGGAAACAGGACAGGCTTGCGGTTACGCAGCTGCCATGCGGGGTCTGGCGGAAAGCGCGGACTGCATCAGCCAGTTCATCTGGCGAGGCTCGAACGGGGCGGAACAGTAGTCGGTGGCGCCGGCTTCCAGCGCGTCCAGCCAGTCCGAGGTTTCGGGAATCCGCGTAACGACGACAAACGGAAGCCCGGGACGCTCCGCGCGAATGCCGCGGAGGAGCGGGAGGTACTTCTTGCCCTCCCCGTTTGCAAAAACCACGTCGCAGTCGCTGAGTTCGCCGACGCGCGCGGTCACGGGTTTTTGTTCGATCTGGTGAAATCCCCCGTCCAGAGCGCGCGCGATTTGCGTGGCGGCGGCGGGGTCAAGTCCGATTAAAGCGATTTTCGCCATGGGAGCTCCTTGAAGTTTGAGGTCTCTCCTCTGCCTGGAGTTAGCTGTGATCCGGCGCAGATCACTGGACTCACTATCCCACAGGCGTGGTCCGATTTCCAGTGTATTTAACCAACGTTCATTATGTTCCATTCCGTTGAGCACAGTTATGCCGCGCGGTGAAACATGCCGGCGTGAATCCGATTTAATGGTGCGTTCACAGCGGGTTAATAGTTGGTTGCGTCTTAGTCAACAGAGGCCGGAAGCGAACAAGCTTCCCGAAAGAAAGCCTTCTGAAGAGGATAAAAAACGCCATGAAAACCATTACTCTGATGTTCGCAGCAGTTGCCATGACCTTCGCGCAGACCGCGGCCACCCCGGCACCCGCCAAAGACGGCGCGAGCGCGACGCCGGCGAAAAAGCACGTGAAGAAACACGTGAAGAAGGGCGCCGACACGACGGCGAAACCGGCGGCCACGCCTTCTCCCGCCGTCAATCCCCCCGCCGCAAAGTAGGTCGCCGCTGACCGGAATGACCGGCGGGAATGCGCTCCCTTCGTTACCGTGCGCATTCCCGCCGCAATTCTCTTTTGTAATCGGGTGTTATCCGTCAGGGTCGGAAGCCGAGCGTATCAAATACCTTTCGGAGGTAGATGCGAATGGCACGATCTTCCATCCGCATCATCACGCTTTGTTCCCGGAGCGAGACCATTTCCCGGAGAGACGCTGGTATCCACAGGCGGCCATCGGAAGAAAGACTCGAATGATATTCCTTCATCACGTCGGCGTCATCGCCCGGTAACACCGGAACGATTTCGAGACGGTCGTCATCCAACATCACAACGTGGAATAAGGTCCAGCCATTCGCGCTGCAATAACGCTGAATGGGAGGGGGGAACTGAATGGCGCCGCCCCGGACGCTGGCGAGGAAAGTTCCCGCGGGTTGGTGCAAGTTCGCCGACGTATCTGTACGGGGATCCACGTTCGGCAGGTTAGCATGATCCAGGTTAACCTGATCAATGACACCTTACTCCGTATCGACCACTCCGACCGTCCGGGTAGCGCTCGAATCCGGCCCCGGCATCTGGTGCAAGCTGGAGTTCCTAAATCCCAGCGGTTCCACGAAGGACCGCGTGGCGCGCTACATTCTGGACGACGCGGGACGGCGCGGGATGCTGCATCCGGGCGATCTGGTGATCGAGGCTTCCAGCGGGTCCACCAGCATCGCCATGGCGCTCGCCTGCGCGCAGCGCGGGTATCGTTTCCTGGCTGTCATGCCGGATGGCGTCAGCAATGAACGCACTCTGATGATCCGGGCGTTTGGCGGGGAGATCCGGATGACGGCGGGCGCTCTGGGTATCGGCGGGGCGCTGCGGGAATCCGAACGCCTGGGCGCGGAACTTGGCGGCTTTCTGCCCCGGCAGTTCTCCAACCGGCTCAATGTGGAAGCGCACCGGACCGGCACCGCGCCGGAGATCCTGGCCGTGGTTCCGCACGTGGCGGCGGTGGTGAGCGGCGTGGGGACGGGCGGCACGCTGGTCGGGCTGTTCGAGGGCTGCCCCGGTTCCGTACCCGTATTCGCAAGGCCGGTGGACTTCCTGACGTCCGACCCGGAGTGCTGCAGTTTCAGCGGGCGCATACCGGGCGTGGCGGATCGGGTGTCCGGCCTTTTCGATGAGACCGCGCTGCCCGGGCTCGAAACCGTGGAAGTCCGTGCCGAAGATGCCCTCGCGACCACTCGCCGGATTATCGCGGCCGGCTTTCCGGTAGGTCCGAGTTCCGGACTCAATTATTGTGCCGCGGTTGCGGTGGCCGGCCGGTTGGGGCCGGATGCGGCCGTGGTCACGGTGTTTCCGGACCGTATGGAGCGCTATTTCAGCACCGAACTGTTTCGCGGGGTCTGAAACGGCGGAAGGGCCGGGTTGCAGACGGCAATCCGTTCAGCTTACAAGGGTTAACGAGCGCTGCCGGACGGTGCTGACGACCAGATCGTTGACGGACCCCGCGAAGCGTTCGAAGCTGAACTCGCTTCGCGCGGCGGCGGCGGCGGCGAGGCCCATGGCGCCCAGCCGCTCCGTGGACAGCGCCAGAAGATCCGCCAGGATCCGGTCGATGTCGGTGTCGGACCGGATTGCCCGAACCAGACCGCAATCCCAGTTCGACACGATCGGACTGATGTCGACGCCCTCCGAGACGACGACCGGCAGACCTTCACACATCGCCTCGGCCACGGCGTAGCCAAAGTTTTCCCGGTGCGACAACTGCAGCAGAGCGTCGGATTCCGCATAGAGGGGAAACAACTGCTCACGATCCAGATGTCCCACGTAACGGATCTGACTGTCCCACAGAGGTCCGGCGGCTTTCCGCAGGTCGTCGGGGGAAATCTCGGTGGTAGGAGGGCCGGCAACGGTCAGAGTCCAGTGGGACCCGCCCACGCGCCGGAGTGCCTGGATGGTTTCGATGACGCGCTTCATGGGGTGAAGCCTTCCCACCATCAGGAGTTTACGTTGGCCGTCGGGGCGTCTGTCGGGCTTACCGCCGCAGGTAAGGCGCTCGGCCGACCAGGAGATTACGCGTTCGCGCGCGGACGTCACCACGGCTTTCGCCTTGAGCGATTCCGCCTGGGTGGCAAACAGGACCGTGTTGCCGTCGCCAAAAAGCAGGTTTCGGTGCATATGCAGCCAGGCGCGCTTCCGCAGACCGCGATACGTAAAAACCCAGGGATCCAGCGTGCCGTGCGGAACCACAATCACCGGTTTACCTTGGTCCCGCGCGACACGCGCGGCCCAGATGCAGTGGTAGCGATACAGGAGGTGGACGAACACCACGTCCGCTTCCCGAATCAGTTCTTCGCCCGGCTGCAGTTCAGAGCGCCGGATGTAGCCGTAGGATTTACCCAGCATGGATCCTGGCACGGGCAGATTGAGCCAGTTTGGATCCGAATGCGGAGAACTGACAAGGCAATCCGTGAAAGAAATGCATTTGGTATCGTGCCCATACATCTGCATAGCCCGGATAAAGCGGGTGACGGAATTGAAAACGCCGCCCGATTCCGGAAAAAGGTTATAGCCTACAAACAGAATTTGCATGGGGCAACGTGAAAACGTCTGTCTCCGTACTCACTGCGCCGGAGCGCGGCGATGCGGGCGCGAAGCGCCTGTGGAAAAGCCGGCAAACCAGCACGTCAGCAAAACACGCCTCCGGCCCGAAGGAACGAATGAAAATACCGGAAACCGCAACCTTGAATTATAAATTTCAAATAAGTATTCTAGCGCACCGATTATCAATCACAACTGTATTCTTTGGTTATGTTAGAGGAAAAATGAGGGTTGCGGTTTGAAAGCGCATTTGGCGCGGATTCGCGAGCTTCTCCGGCGCGGAAACCGCAGTTGCCGGACTCGCCGGCACGAGCGCTTAGTACGAACAGGCGGAACCAAACGCCGGATTCCTGAAGCGAGCGGTGGATCCCGTTCCCTCGCGGGACGGCTCCGTCCGATTCACCCGGCTGCGGGCGTGAACGCCTCTGTTACATAAGTTTTCATTCTGTTATACTGTCTTTGGACAGGGACGGACCAAAGCAGTGGGCGCAAGCCCACTTTTTTATTGCACGTGCCCGATCAGACGGCAGCAGATATGAAACGGGATGAAGCGCTCTCGAAAATCCGGCAGATCACCGAACGCGTGGCGGAAGCCGCGGGTCTCGAAGTCGTCGATGTCGAACTGAAAGGTTCCGGGCGTCATCAGATGTTGCGTATCGTGATCGATAAACCGGGGGGCATCACGCACGCGGATTGTGAACTCATCACCCGCGAAGCCGGCGACGAACTGGACGCGGTGGACCCGATCAGCGGTCCGTATGAACTGGAAGTCAGTTCCCCCGGCGTGGAGCGCCCTCTGAAGAAGTGGCAGGACTGGGAGCGCTTCGTTGGACAGAAGGTGAAAGTGGTTCTCAGGGAACCGGTGGGCGCGGGCAGGGAACTGGCGGCGGTTGGATCGGAGACTCCGGAAGTCAGGTCCGGGACGCCGGGAGTTCGGACGCCGGGAGTTCGGGCGCAAAAGACACCTTCCCGAAATCCGGCAAAGTCGTTGGAACTGAAGACTTTCGACGGCGCGATCGCGGCCGCGCAAAATCAAACCGTGACCGTCACCTTATCCGACGGCGCGGAGGTCACGTTCCCCTTTGAACTGGTGAGCCGGGCCAACCTGAAGTTTGAGTGGTAGCGCCGACCCCTCCGGTTCCTTACGACAGGCTGATACGACCCTTGTTATTTCAATTGTTCTCTTTCAGGATCGAGGCATAATTCCGTGGACAGCATTTTTCAGTCGATTGAAATTCTCAGTAAAGAAAAGGGCATCGACGCCCAAATCGTTCTCGACGCGGTGAAGGACGCGATGCTTATCGCGGCCCGCAAGCACTTTCGCACGACCGAAAACTACGATGCCGTGTTCGACGAGAAGTCCGGCGGACTTAAACTCTTTGCCGTGAAGACGGTTACGGAGGTGGTCAGCGATCCGGCGCTCGAGATGACTCTCGCCGAAGCGCGCCGCGTCGATCCGGGCGCCGAAGTTGGTTCCGTGGTCCGGATTCCGAAGCCGACCGACGCTCTGGGCCGGATCTCCGCGCAGACCGCGAAACAGGTGATTTTCCAGAAGGTTCGGGAAGCGGAGCGGGATACGATTTACCGCGAGTATTCCGACCGCGTCGGCGAACTGGTCAACACGACGATTAAACGCGTGGAAGGTCTGGATCTGGTGGTGGATCTTGGCAAGACCGAAGCGCGCCTGCCAAAACGCGAGCAGTCCCGCCTCGAAAGCTACAGCGTGGGCGACCGCGTAAGGTGTGTGATCCGGATTGTGGACAAGTCGTCGAAAGGTCCGGGCGTGGTGGTCTCGCGGGCGGATTCCGAACTGGTCAAACGGCTTTTCGAGCAGGAAGTACCGGAAATCTACGACGGCACGGTTCTGATCAAGGGATGCGCCCGCGAGGCCGGCGAGCGCACGAAAATCGCCGTCTTCAGCCGCGACCGGGACGTGGACAGCGTGGGCGCCTGCGTCGGCATGAAGGGGATGCGGGTGCAGTCGATTATCCGCGAACTGCGCGGGGAAAAGATCGATATCATCGAATTTTCCGACGATCCGGTACAATTTGCGACGCATGCGCTGAGTCCGGCAAAAATCAGCCGCGTGACCGTGCTGGACCCGCTGGAACACCACATGGAAGTGATTGTGGACGATTCGCAGCTGTCTCTCGCGATCGGCAAGAAGGGCCAGAACGTGCGGCTGGCCGCGAAATTGCTTGGTTGGAAAATCGACATAAAGAGCGAAGAAGAGAAGCGCCAGGAAGTCCAGAACGCCATCAACCAGTTGTCCACGGGCGCTCCGGTATCGGCGCTCATCGAGTACGGTTTGGCCGAAGCGACCGTCGACGCGCTGGTGAAGGGCGACATCGGGACTGTGGAACG
This sequence comes from uncultured Acidobacteriia bacterium, assembly GCA_903851195.1. Lineage (GTDB taxonomy): Bacteria > Acidobacteriota > Terriglobia > Bryobacterales > Bryobacteraceae > BOG-234. The sequence continues at coordinate 166,130 of CAINNJ010000046.1, read as the reverse complement.
GCTCGGCGGCATGACGCCGGAGCAGCTGGAGTCGATCCCCGGTATCGATGACGAGGCGGTTGGCCGGATCCAGCAGGCGATCAACGGTTATTACGGGCAGGAATATACGGATAACCCCGGTGAGTTTGCGGAGGAATCGCGTGGTGGAGGCGACGCAAATTCCTCCGGCGGGGCGGCGGAACCCGCGGCCGAGGCAGCGGCCGGCACGCCGGACCTGAATGAAAACGTTGAGGATCCGGGTTCTGATACCATGTTGGAATCGGCAGAGGTTGGCGCGGAGTCGGCGCCGGTGACCGAAACGGGCATCGATTCCGTTAAAGAATCGGCTCGTTAACTCCGGTTTTTGTTGCAAATGTTGTTGGTAGTGGTGACTTGCGCCGGCCGTCCGGCCAGGTGGGCAGGCAGGTAAATTAATCGCTTGAATATGAGTAAGATCCGAATCAATGAGCTGGCGCGACAACTGGAAGTCAAGTCGCGTGAGGTCATCGAGAAGCTCCACGAACTCGGTATCGCCGAAAAGGTGACCCACTCCAGCTCGATCGATGACGACATGGCCGATAAACTTCGCCGCTATTATGAAGGCGATGGTTCGGTCCGCGTCCGGCCACCGAGAACCGCGGCCGAGATCGCCGAAGACGGAGACCATGGCTGGTCCCCGGACGATGAAGATGAATACCACCCGCCTGTCCGGGCGGAAGCCCAGGTAGCGGAAGCGGCACCGGATCCGACCCCGGCTCCGCAGGCACCGCGTCCCGCCGAGATGGAGGCCCGCGCGATCGAACTGACCGCGCCGAAAACCTCCGGCGCGCCGCCGCTGATTGTGCCGCCGACCCGCTCCTGGAAAGAGCCGAGACTGAACGTCCCGGCGCCCGCTGCCACTCCGGTTGAGGCTGGTAAGCCAGTCGCCGAAGCCGGCAAAGAGAAAGAGGCCGAGGGCAAAGAGGAAGACGAGAACAAGCCTCGCGCCATTCCGCTCCGGCCGCCGCTGCTGGGCCGGGGCAGCCCGATTCAGCCGCCGGTAGGACGCCCGCCATCCCTTCCGATTGGGGTGCCCCCGGCCGCAGTGACCACGCCGCCGATCGCAAGTCCACCTGCGGCACCCGCGCCGTCCGCGGCAGCGCCTGCCGCTCCCCCGGCGCAGAGACCCTCCGCGCCGCTGCGTCCGCCGCAGGAACCGCGCGAATCGCAAGCCGGGCCGGGTATGCCGCGGCCGATGCCGCCACGTCCCGCCGCGCCGCCGAGACCGCCGATGCAGCCTTCATCGGGTCAGTCTCCATCAGGTCACGCTTCGTCGGCCACGCCCGGACGTCCCGTGCCTCCGCCCGCGAGACCGATTCCGTCGGCATCGCCGCGTCCTGGCCAGATTCTGTCCGGCCCCCGTCAACCGTTGCCTTCGGGCGCCTCTCCGTCTTCTCCCGGACCGGCGATGCCTCGCGTGCATCCGACGTCGCCGCCCGCTCATCCGACGGCTACGTCGCATGCGGCGTCCCCGCATTCGACCACAACGCATCCGACCTCAACACCGCAGGCACCGTCCGCGCCGAGCAGTTCGATGCCCAGTGCGCCGCCCGCCGCGCAGCACGCCTCTCCGGGTGTTCGCCCCGGTGTGCCGATCGCGCCGCCGCCGCGTCCCACCGGGGTTCCGGGCGCTCCGCGGCCCCAGGGTCCGCCCTCCAGCCGGCCGCTCGCCGGTCAGCCGGTCGCGCGTCCCATTGTGCCTCCCCGTCCGGATCTGGTGGCGAAATTAGGACAGCAGCAGCGTTCGCCCATGCCCGGCCAGGCTCCGCCCCGGCCGGCGGTGCCACTGCGTCCGCAACAGCCGCGCCCCGGCCAGCCTCTTTATCAGGGTCCGCCGCGCCCCGGTCAGCCGAATCTTCCGCAGCGGACCGCCCGCCCCGGCTCTCCGACGCCGGGCGCGCCGCGTCCCGGTGGTCCCCGGCCGATGCACCCCACCTCGCGTGGGGGGCTCATCGGACCTGGCGCGCCTCCGCCACCCTCCGATCAGGCCGCCCGCCGGCCCCAGGGTCAGTACCAGAAAACTGCCCGGGGAGGCCCGCAGGGCCGCCGCAAAGAGGCCGAAGAGAAGATCCTGCGGCCCACCATGCGGCGCGAACTGGCGCCGCCACCCATCAACCGGGATATCACCATTTCCGAAGGCATCACGGTCAAGGAGCTTTCCGAGAAGCTCGACGTGAAGGCCAACTTCGTGATCAAGAAGCTGGTGGATCGTGGCATCTTCGCCACCATTAACCAGACGCTCGACGCGAAGCTCGCGACCGACATCTCACGCGAATTCGGCGCCTCCACCTCCACCGTGACCTACGAACAGGAAGCGATGCAGGATGTCGAGATCGCCGAGATCGACAAAGACCTGGTTCGCCGTCCTCCCGTGGTCACCATCATGGGCCACGTCGATCACGGTAAGACCTCGCTGCTCGACTCGATCCGGACCGCGAACGTGGCGGGCAGGGAAGCCGGCGGCATTACGCAGCACATCGGCGCGTATCACGTGGAGAAGAACGGCAATAAGATCGTCTTCATCGACACGCCCGGTCACGAAGCCTTCACCCGCATGCGTTCCCGCGGCGCCAAGGTCACCGATATCGTGGTCCTGGTGGTGGCGGCCGACGACGGCGTCATGCCCCAGACCCTCGAAGCGATCGATCACGCCCGTGCGGCCAAAGTGCCGATCATCGTGGCGATCAACAAGATCGACAAGGCGGACGCGCAGGTGGACCGGATTAAGCAACAGCTTTCCGATCGCGGCCTGCTGGCCGAAGACTGGGGCGGCGATACTGTCATGGTCCCGGTTTCCGCCCGCACCAAACAGAACCTCGATCTGCTGCTCGAAATGATCCTTCTGGTTGCGGAAATCCAGGATCTGAAGGCCAATCCGGCCCGTCCCGCCATGGCGACGGTGCTCGAAGCGAAACTCGATCGCGGCCGCGGTCCGGTGGCGACCATTCTGGTTCGCAACGGCACGCTGCGCGTGGGCGATAACTTCATCTGCGGCGTGGTTTTCGGCCGCGTTCGCGCCATGATCAACGATCTGGGCGAACAGGTCCGCGAAGTGGGCCCGTCGATGCCGGTGGAAGTCCTCGGTCTGGAGCAGTTGCCCGAAGCCGGCGACAGTTTCCAGGCGGTGACCGATACCGCCAAGGCCAAACAGATCGTTCTCTACCGCGCCGAAAAAGAGCGCGCGGCCTCGCTTGCCAAGACCGGGCGCATCACGCTGGAGCAGTTCCACCAGAAGATGGCGTCGGGCGAAATCAAAGAACTGCCCATCATCCTCAAAGCGGACGTGGGCGGTTCGGCCGAAGTTCTGCGCGACACGCTCGAAAGGCTGTCGAACGACAAGGTCAGCATCCGCGTGCTGCGCGCCGGCGTCGGCGCCATCAACGAATCGGATGTGGATCTCGCGGTGGCGTCCAATGCCATCGTCATCGGCTTCAACGTGCGCCCCGAGCGCAATGCGGTAGCCACGGCGGAACGCGAGAAGGTGGATATCCGCCTGCACACCATCATCTACGAACTCATCGATGAGATGAAGAAGGCGATGGCGGGCATGCTCGCGCCGGTTTACAAGGAAGTTTACCGGGGCCGGGCGGAAGTCCGCGAAGTCTTCAAGGTATCGAAGATCGGCGCGGTGGCCGGCTGCATGGTGGTGGATGGCAACATCCCGCGCGATTCGCAGGTTCGCCTGATGCGCGACGGCAAAGTGGTTCACAACGGGAAGGTCGGTTCGCTGCGGCGTTTCAAAGACGACGTCAGCGAAGTTCGCTTCGGCATGGAGTGCGGCATCACGCTCGATAACTACAATGACCTCCATCAGGGGGACATCATCGAGGCGTTCGGCATGCAGCGGGTCGCGAACGAAGCGGCTTAAAATCCGGTCATGGCGGCGGTGGGCGTGCTCACGATGGAAATCCGCATCGAGCACGCCCATTCGCTGAAAGAGAAGCGGCACGTTGTGAAGAGTCTGAAGGACCGGCTGCGCAACAAATTCAACGTGGCGGTCGCCGAGATCGTCGATCAGGATCTGCACAACAGCGCGGTTCTGGCGGCCGTTACCGTGTCTTCCAGCCGCGAGTTCGCGGCGAAAGTATTGCAGTCTGTCGAGGATGAAGCCGCCAGCCAGTTGGGCCCGATGCTGGTGCGGGCGGATGTCGAGTGGTTGTAGAGAAGAGCGAAAATGGATGAGCATCGTTCCCGGCGGGTTTCCGAAGCCGTCAAAGAGGAACTGTCGGAACTGATTGGTTTTGAGATGGACGACCCCCGCGTCGCCAATGTACAGGTCACGATTGTCGAGGTTTCCCCCGATATGCGCCATGCCCATGTGAAAGTGGCCGTGGACAGCGGGGAAGAGAAGAAGGCTCTGACGGCGTTGCAGCACGCGGAGAATTTCCTGCGTCATGAACTCGCTTCGCGGCTGAACCTGCGCCGCGTTCCCGAACTGCACTTCGGCGTGGATTCGCATCCGGACGCGGACGGGCGGATCGATTTTCTGCTGCGCCGCGCCAAACGCACCAAAGCGCGCGATTAGCAGTTTCTTCACAAAGGAACGGCGTCATGGCGAACCGGTGCTTCCGGTCTTGCCATAAGCTGGGAAGTGTTGGTCATCGCGGCTTTAATCCTGTTTTCCGAGGGGCTCACGGCGCAAACCGTACCGTTGCAGTCTGTGGCCGCATTTGATCTCGGCGCGGATCTTCAACGGGACAGATCCGGTAAGATTATCCAGTCGGCCCTCTCCCCTTCGTCAGGCGGCATCACTTATGCGGTGATTCGAAGATCGGGCATGCAACTGCCGACTGCGGCGTTTGTGTCCGGCGGCCCGGACGGACAGATTCGCAAATCGACCGAGAATGTTTTCTATCTTCATGCCGGTCCCCTGGCCGTGCTTCCCACACCCAACGGAAGTATCTGGTGTGTTGTGGGGGGCGAATCCATCTGGCTGGACCAGTACGACCCGGCAGGGGTCCGGATCAAATCCGGGCTGCGCGTGGTGGAGACTGATCCGTTGCGGCGGATTGTCACGGCAGGAAATGATGAAATCGTTTTCTATGGTTCCGGCGCGCTCCATTTCGACAGAGTCAGCGGCGGGCGCCTCGAAGAGGTATCCGCGTTGTCCAGACGAACAACTCAGGGCGATGTACCTGCATTGAATAACCGGGTTGCGATTCCGCTGCTGTCGGAAAACGGCGACGTCGTTTTCGTGAACAGACTCTCCGGCGAACTGCTGATCTTCGACCAGCAGGCAAAGATCAGCGCTGGTGTGCCGTTGAGCAGCCCGCATCGCATCGCCGCGGCGGCCACAGATTCGGGGTTCCTGTATCTTCTGCGCGACGACCCTGGAGCGAATGCCGCGACTGTTTTCAAAGTCGATAAACGAGGGCATATTCTCGCGACCTACAGCTGCGAACCCGGGCAGCCTCATCGTGCGCCTGCCTTGCTGGCCGTGACCGGCGCGGCGCTGTATGTGGCCGACGCCAGGGGGCGCGGCGACCGCTTTTTGCTGCCCTGACCGGTGTGCGATCCGGTTACTTCACGGTGAGATCGAAGGCACCGGTGAGCACTTTCCCTGCGCGTTTCATCTGCACGAAAATCCGGTAGTCGCCCGGCGTTGGAATACCGTAGGGAAACGAGACCTCCGGGCCGACCTCCATCTGGTGCATGGCCATCATGGCTTCGGGAGAGGCGACGTTGACCGAGGCCATCGGCACCGAACCGGTGGGGTGGACATGCGCGAAGACTGAGCCATCGCATTTCACGAACTCCGCGTGGCCGCCCATTCCCATGTAAGGCTCCAGGTCTCCAGCGGGGCGTCCCTCTGCGTCTTCGATGGCGAAGCGGAATAACAGCAACTTTTTCGAGGTCACCTTATCGGCCGGATCGTGGCGCCAGACCATGCGGTAGCCGTCGGGCAGAGCGAAGCTGTTGCCGGTGGGAATCGCGGCGCCTCCGGCATCGTCACCGGACAGCGGTTTGCCGGACACATCCGGCAGTGCGACCTCTCCGACAGCCGTTTCCGCGAGCCCGTTCTCATGCACGATATCCGCGTAGATCCGGTATTGACCGGCCGATACTTCGGGCAGATCCTGCCCGAAGTAACCGGTCGCCATCTGGTCCGGATGCAGATGGAAAACCTGATCCATGGCGGGCCACCGAATCAGGAACAGGTGCATCAGGTGGCCATGGTCGGGCGCCAGATCGTCGAGTTTCCGCATGGCCATCCAGCCGGGATCGGTGAGGCGCAGTTCCATGTGGCCCGCGCCGTCCACGGAGGCAGAGGCGCCGAGCGGCTTGTAGAGCCGGCGCGCATAGGTGGCCGCGTCGTCCGCCCACCAGTTTTTCCCGAACCAGAGAAGGGCCGTGACCACGACGGCTGCAAAGCTCATCCACAGGACTGCCTGGCGATCCCAGGCGGGCGCGGCGACGCCCGGTTCGAGCCTCGCTTCGCGCACGGCGGCGCCCACCATCGCGACCAGACCCACGGAGAGAAACAGCATCATGCCGAAGAGGAAGTAGCCGGTCCCGCTCTGCATCGCGCTCGCTTTCGTGGCGATCGCCGGAACGGGCACCGCGAGTTCACCCGCGCCCGCGGGGCCGGAGACGCGCACATGCACCTCCCAGGAGCCGAAGCCCATCAGCCAGACGGCGCCTTCGAAGCCGTTCGGATCTCCCGGTGTCCGCTCCGCCACGTCGGCCACGGGCGGATGTTTCGAGGCTTCGCCGGTCATGGGCGTGGGCGCCAGTTCCACCTTCTGAACTCCGGCGGCGAGGGCGCGCACCTGCACGTGGGCAATGCCCGGGATCACGTCCGGAGGGCGGATGGAGACCAGCACCGGATACGGCCCGGCCTTGCCCTGAAAGAAGACATCGGGACTGCCGACATGCGCGAACGCGCCGGCCGCCGCGGCCAGAGAGAGAACAAGAACCTTAACGGCGGACACGGCTCAGCCATTCCCCGCGCGCCAGGCCGATTCTGCAGGCCAGCACGGCAGCCAGCAGCGCAAGCGCCATGTTGGTCCAGAACTCCGCGGGCGTCTTCTCGAACGGAATGAACACATACTGCATGGCGTAACTCCGCGGACTCGCCCAGTACTCGAAATAGTTGCTGCCGAAGATCGCGTTGCGCGCGGCGGGCGTCTGCAAAAACGAACCGAACGGCCATTCCACGGCAAGGAACGTCACGAGGAACAGCGGCCCCTGCACCAGCGCCTGCAGCCACTTGTTCCATCCGGCGAGGAAAGGGCGTGCCAGATCCATCGCCAAAGCAGGCACGAGGATCAGCAACGGAAAGCCGTTGGGCACGAACTGCGTGGTTTCATGCAGCACCGGGCCCAGTTTCGGCTGCGCGGGGAAGAGCGGCAGAATCCATTCCATGCCGAGTACGAACAGCGTATAAATGCCCGCGACGATGGTGCCGCCCCAGCGCTTTCCGGTCGCGCCGGCGGCCATCAGAAGGGTGACCGGAACCATCATGCAAACGGTTCGGTAACAGACAGCGCTGTGCAGAAAGATGCGGCTGGTGAATTCCAGAACCAGCACGAGCGCGGCGACCAGAATCATGGCGGCAACAAAGAAAAACAGGTATTCGAGCCGCTTCTTCGCCTGGCCGGAAGCCCGGTTCATGCGCGCGGCGATCAGCACCAGCGCTCCGATCTCCACGCCGAACATGCCCAGCGCCAGCACCACGTGCGGCGGACTTAAGATCTTCACATCGAGGCCGTACGCGTTGTGCCACCAGTCATCGAAAGGCGCGGAGGTGATCATGGTGAAACCGCCCCAAGCCGTGATGAACGCGCCCAGCGGTCCGCGAAAGCCGAGCACCTGGACGGAAACATCGCGCATTTCCGAACGGCTGAAGGTGGTGCGCAGAATCAGATATCCGCAGGTGATTCCGGCAATCACGCCGCAGAGCTGAATCGCGATATGGGCGGGAGTCCAGAAGGTGTCGCGGCCGATCGAGCGGTGCCAGGAGATGTCCCAATGGACGCCGATCATGGCCGAGGTGACGCCGACCACGGCGAGCCAGACAAACCAGGGAATGCCTTCCTCGCGAGACCGCGGGAGGAGGCCGTTAGCAGTCATGAAACTATCGTAGCCAACCCGGCCCGACTACAACTGCCGAACGGACGGCGTGGACGTGCCGGACCATCTGTATTCGAAGTGCGCGTCCGGCCGGACGTTGCCGACGAGCCGGGGGCGGAAGCAGGCGACACACTCGCCGCCGGCATCCCGCACACTCCGGTAGACGATGCCGTTGGAGCCGGAATCGAAGAGTCCACGCGCCAGCTTCTGCGATTCGGTATAACTGTCGGGATCGCGCACGCGCGGATCGGGCCGCATGTCATGGAAAGATGCGCTCAGGTCGGAAAGATACAGCCGCATCTGCACGCGCGTTTCGAAAACGCCGACTTCGGCCAGTTCCCGCGTACGGTGGTAGATGATCTCGGCATGCGCGGTGTCGAGCCGGCGCGCGGTGTACCAGGCGCCGCGATCCGCCCCGTTGAAGCGGCCGCCATCGGGCCGGGGATGACAGAAGGCGGCCATGATCACGGTGGCCTGCGGACCGGTGACCCACTCTTCGGGCGGCACGCGGTGGAGTACACCAAGTTCGCTCGAAATACGGTCGTTGGTCCAGGATTCCAGTTCGAAGATGTGCGGGAGGTCTTCGGGGCGCGCCACGCGGTCCAGAATGCCGGTGGAAGGAAAGCGGCTCGGAATCAGGCGGCAGGTGTTCTTCCAGCGGAGCCGGACCAGCGGTATCGGGGATGTCAGCTCCATGCCCCCCGCCTGGCGTCGAGCAGACGCCGCACCTGGTAAAGGCCGTCCATGCCGCTCTCCGACATCAGAGCCAGGGCCGGCCGGCCACCGAATAACGGGTTGCTGTTGGGGAGTTTGACCCAGCGATCGGCGAGGTCGGGTTCGGGATAAAGAATGTGGAGGTCTTTGTAGATGCCGAGCACGAGGGAGATGCGCATCAGCATGTCGTACGAGAGGGTACCGTGATCGCCGGCCTGGTATTTAAAGAACGTGGAAGGAGCGGGCCAGCCAAGCAGACAGCGGCGTTCCTCGCTGTCGAGTTCCCAGGCTTTGGCCACATTCAGAAACGCGCGGATGGCCGGGCCGGACATCTGACGGCGCACCTTCGGATCGCTGCGGCGATCGGGCGGCACGGGTTCCAGATAGACGGGGGATACGGGGACTGACTCCATATCTGGAGTATACACGCCAGAAGTGGAGTTAAGGAATGCGAAGTGTCCGGCGACGCACGGGAAGGCGTTCCTCGGGCACCATGAAGAGGGATCAAAACGCGGCGCGCACATCGTGTAGCGAAACCAGGGTACACTATGGTTTCACCCGCTTGCTTCCCTCCCTTCTTCCGGTGTAGTAAAATTGAAATCAGAATTCATCTTAAGCGCCAACAGTCCGGAGCAGTTCCCCGCCGATGGAATGCCCGAGATCGCTTTTCTGGGGAGAAGCAACGTCGGCAAATCCAGCCTGATTAATGCAATCACAGGGCATAAAGGGCTGGCGTTCACCAGTAACACGCCCGGTCGTACACAGTCGATTAACTTTTACCGGCTGGACGGCAAACTCTACTTCGTTGACTTACCTGGTTACGGGTATGCGCGTGTGCCGGTCGCGGCCAAAGGCGAATGGGCCGTACTCATTGAACATTACTTGCGGGAGCGAAAGACTCTGCAATTATCATTTCTGATCCTGGACGCGCGGCGCGGCTGGATGGATAAAGACCTCGACCTGAAGAACTGGCTCGAAGTGAATAACCATCCGTACCTTGTCGTGGCGTCCAAGATAGACAAACTGAACCAGGCAGAGCAGCAGCGCGGTTTGAAGGCCATCCGGCAACATGCCGAGCCGCTGCCGTTCTCGGCCGTTACCGGCCGGGGAGTGAGGGAAATTTGGCAAGCGATAACGAAAACACACCAATCATAGACACACCGCCTCAGGAGCAATCGGCTCCGGAGAAGACGGCTGAGCAGCCCGCCCGGGAAGCGCAGTCCGAGAAGACACCCGATAAGGGCGAAGACGGAGCGCAGAAACCGGCTTCGGAAGCCCGGCCCGCGCATCATGAAAGGCCGCCCCGCGCGCCTCGCGCCACCCGGCAGCAGGACGCCGCCAAGGCCGCCGAGGCGGCACGGCAGGCGGAAGCCTCCAGAGGGTCTGAAGCGCCCAGGGCCGAAGCCCCGAAAGCGGAAGCCCCAAAAGCGGAAGTTGCGCCCGTTCAGGCGGAACTGCCGGGCGTGAGCGCGCAGGCTCCCGCGTCAACACCTCCCGCTTCAACACCTCCTGCTCCAACACCTTCCAATTCAGCGCCTCCCGCTTCAGCGCCACCCGTCGCAGCCCCGGCCGCTTCACCCGCTCCGGTCGCGCAGGCCGACGGGAACTCGGCGCCGGTGAATGAAGCGCCTCCGGCGGCAGGTACTTCGGCGCCCGCGAATACTTCCGCGTCGGCCAATCCGGGCAATCAGGCGACCGGCAATCCGCAGCATGGCGGACAGCAACAGCCGAGACCGCAGCAGCAACAGCCGTCCCAGCAGGGCGGCGGCGGACAGCAGCAGGCTCCGCAACACCACCAGCAGAATCAGGGTGGTGGAAATCCGGGCAATCAGGGCGGCGGCAATCAGGGGAATCCGGGCAATCAGGCCGGTGGTGGCCATCAGAACAATCAGCAGCGCCGCAATAAACCCCAGCAGCAGGGCAGAACGGGCGAACGGCTCGATCTGGTGGAACTCAAAGACAAGAGCATCGTCGATCTGAACAACATCGCCAAAGAGATGGGCGTTCAGAACGCGGCCGGTTTCCGCAAACAGGAACTGATTTTCAAGATCCTGCAGACGCAGGCCGAAAAAAGCGGGCTTATTTTCTCGGAAGGCGTGCTCGAATGCCTGCCGGACGGGTTCGGCTTCCTGCGCGCTCCCGAATACAACTACCTGCCGGGTCCTGACGACGTGTACGTCTCGCCCTCGCAGATCCGCCGCTTCGACCTGCGCACCGGCGACACGGTCTCCGGTCAGATTCGCCCCCCCAAGGAAGGCGAACGTTACTTCGCGCTGATCAAAGTCGACGCCATCAACTTCGAACCGCCGGAGGAAGCGCGCAATAAGATCTTCTTCGACAATCTGACGCCGCTTTATCCGAACGGCCGTCTGAAACTCGAAACGGTCAAAGAGAACTTCTCGGGCCGCGTGATGGATCTGGTTACGCCTATCGGCAAGGGCCAGCGTGGCCTGATCGTGGCGCCGCCGCGCACCGGCAAGACGATGCTGCTGCAGAACATCGCGAACTCCGTGACGACCAACCATCCGGAAGTCACGCTGATCGTGCTGCTGATCGACGAACGCCCGGAAGAAGTCACCGATATGCAGCGTTCGGTGCGCGGCGAAGTCATCAGTTCCACGTTCGACGAACCCGCTACCCGCCACGTGCAGGTGGCCGAAATGGTGATCGAAAAGGCCAAGCGTCTGGTGGAGCACAAGAAGGATGTCGTCATCCTGCTCGACTCCATCACCCGTCTGGCGCGCGCTTACAACACCATCGTGCCGCCCTCCGGCAAGGTGCTCTCGGGCGGCGTCGATTCCAACGCTCTGCAGCGTCCGAAGCGGTTCTTCGGCGCGGCGCGCAATATCGAAGAAGGCGGCTCGCTCACCATCATCGCCACCGCGCTGGTGGATACGGGCAGCCGTATGGACGACGTGATCTTCGAAGAGTTCAAGGGCACGGGCAACATGGAAATTCATCTCGACCGCAAGCTGATCGAGAAGCGCGTGTTCCCTGCCATCGATATCAACAAGAGCGGCACCCGCAAGGAAGAACTGCTGATGCCGCCGGACGAACTCAACCGCGTCTATATTCTGCGCCGCGTGCTGAGTCCGTTGTCGCCCGTGGAAACGATGGAACTGCTGCTCGACAAGCTGGCCAAGACCCGCACCAACGGGGAATTCCTGGCTTCCATGAGCCGGTAAACAGCCGCTCTCAGTCCGTTAACGAAAGGCCGGGGATTTCCTCCCCGGCCTTTTACCGTTTATAGCCGATTTTCCTCAAAAACTCGTGCCGGTGCACGCCGTCCGCTTCCGTCTCCAGACCCTTCGGTGAGGACCCGTCGATGACTCCGAGCACGCCCCGGCCCTGCGCTGTCTGCGCGACGATGACTTCGACCGGATTCGCCGTGGCGCAGAAAATATTGCAGACTTCCGGCACGTCTTTGATCCGGCCCAGTATATTGATCGGAAACACGCCGCGCATCACCAGCGCGAAGAAGTGCCCGGCGCCCACGGCCCCGGCAATATCCACAGCCGCCTTTTGCAGTTCCGGATCCGTGCCGCCGCTGCGCGTCAGACACGGCCCGGAAGCTTCGTTAAAGGCGACGCCGAACTTCGCGCCCGGCACCGTGTTCACCATCGCTTCGTAGACGTCTTCCACGGTTTTAATGAAGTGGCTCTGGCCGAGCACGATGTTCGTGTTTTCCGGAATCGTGAGCGGCACCGCGTGCAGATTGACCATAAGCGAACAGCCTACCAGTAGAGCTTCAGCGCTCCCTGCATCTGCCTCGCCGAGTTCGATTGACCCGTTACCAGCCCGAAGGAATTGCTGTTCAGGTTCGAGTTCGGCGACCCGAAGACGACACGGTTCAGGATGTTAAAGGCTTCCGCCCGGAAGTCGAGCCGGAACCGCTCCGTCAGCCGGAACGACTTTCCCAGACTTACGTTTTCGTTCAGATTCGGAAATGCCCGCACTTTCGGATTAAAGCGCGTGGCATTCCCGAGAACACCCACCGGTTGGGCCGGAAAGACCGCCGGATTAAAGAAAAGACCGGCATTCGGGTCAAAGCCGCCGGACCCCGTAGTCGCGCGCCAGCCGTCATACGTGGTGATCACCGCCGGGTTACGGCCATTGAAGATCGGCAGCGGCGCGTTTCTGGTAACGCCCAGCGGGAAACCGCTCGAATACACCTGAATCCCGCTCAGCCGCCAGCCGCCCAGCATCCGCCCGGCGAACCCGCTGGAGAGCCACCGCTTGCCCGGGCCGAAGGGCAGTTCGTACAGCGTGTTCATCTTCAGCACGTGGGTCTGGTCGTAGGCGCCGATCGATTTTTCCAGACGCCGGTTCGCCTGATCCTCGGCCATGCCGCCGTTGGCATAGTAGGTATCGGAATCCGTCAGGATTTTCGAAAATACATAACTCCACTGGAAGGTCAGCCCCGCGGTGGAGCGGCGCTCAAGCTTGAGAATCGCCGCGTTGTACATCGAATGGCCGCTCTTGTCGCCGCCGCCCTGGCTGGTGTCGATGGTGAGGTATTGAGGATACGGCCGCAGCGCCTGGGCCACGGTCATGGTCCGTTGCACACTTGCGTTGGTGAAGTTCGCGTAGGGAATCGGAATGCCTGCCGCGACGGCCGCCGGTGACGTGACGTTCGAGTTCAGCAGCGTAATCGCCTGGGCCGCGCCGTATTTCGCGATCAGCCCGTTCACCACCGACATGGGCGTCTGGTTGATGTTCACGAGGCCCGACTGCAGATGACTCCCCGAGGTTCCGTTATAGGTCGCTTCGAGGATCATCTTGCCCGAAAGCTGGCGCTGTACGGAGAGCGTCCAGTAGTCGATCTCCGGCGCGCGCGAAGCTTCCTGGCCCTGCCACCAGTCGACGTTCTGGTTGTTCTGAAACGCGGGATTGATCTGCGGGGGAAGCGGATAAGAAGGCAGCCCCTGATCCCAGTTGAATGCCGGCGTGATGCCCTGGTTGGTGGAGGCGAAGTTGTACTGGCCGATAAAACCCGAGTAGTGCGTGGTGCCGGAGACGACCGTGACGCGGCTGAAAGTGCGTCCCGCGCCCGCGCGGATGGTGGTCTTACTGTCGAGCGAATAAGCGGCGCCCAGGCGCGGCCCGATCGCTCCCCACCAGGACGGAATCAGACTCCGCGTTCCCGTGCGTCCCGCGCCGTTGCCCGCGAAGCGCAGGGCGCCGGGATAGTTGTTCACCGCGGGATTCGGAACGTCCGGCGCGAAGTCCGAATACTGATCGCCCATCGAGACCGGCGGCCGGGTGAATTCATAGCGCAGGCCGATATTCAGCACCAGACGTTTGTTCACGCGCCAGTCGTCCTGCGCATACAGGCCGGTGTAGCGATAAGTCTGCGGCAGGTATCGAATGGTCTCGGTCGCGCCGCTGTCTGCGGTCCCCAAAAGGAAGGACGCGAACGAACTGCCGCTGCTGCCGTTGGTGACTCCGGGGACGGCGGTTTCGAGGAAGCTGAAGGTGGCCTGTCCGGCAATATTCTGTTCCCCGAAACCGTTCGCGCGCTGACTCTGGTAATCGTAGCCGAATTTCAGCGTATGCGCGCCGCGCACATAACTGAGATCGTCTTTAATGGACCACATGGGCTGTTCGGTGCCGTTATCCGCCGCGCCGCCCCAGCCTGTGAAATCGCTGAAGGAAATACTCGGGAAATTGACGGTGCAATCGACCGCGTTCTTAATACAGACCTTGCCCTTCCAGGGTCCGCCCACGTTCGGCGAGTAACTGTCTTTGAAGAACTTATTCCCGCCCACCGCGAGGTGATTGAGCAGCCGGGGAGAGATGGTCCAGTCATAACTCATTCGGTAAGCCGATGAGTCATAGGTCACGATCTGGCCGTTCCAGAGCGGCTCGGGAAGGCCCGCCGGACCGCTCGCGCCCGGCTCACTCGTGTAGGCCGTGCGGTTATAAAAGAAGGCCACGTGGTGACTGTTGCCGAAGTTCTGATCCACCTTCACGCTGCCCTTGTCCGTGGGCGTCACGGTCACGCCGCTCTGCGTGGCGTAATTGTTTCGTACGTATCCGGATGTGCCCGCCACCAGGCCCGCACGGTTCGGCATGACACTTTGCGCGAACGGAATAATGGAAGCGCTGGTGGGGCTGAAACGCGAGGCCGGAATCTGGTTATTCGGGAAGGCATTGCGCACGAACGATCCGTTGACCGTGGCCGTGCTGTCGGGATCGTAGATCGGAATCTGTTTATTGCCGGAGTTCACCCAGTTGGAGAAATCGCCCTTGTACATCTCCGGCGTGGGCACGCTGGCGATAGCCCCGTTCGCGCCGATGCGGTTGCGGAAACCTTCGTAGTTCACGAAAAAGAACGTCCGGTTTTTGCCGTCATAGAGTTTCGGGATCCGCACCGGGCCGCCGAAGGAAGCGCCGAAATCGTTTTGCTTATAGATGGAGCGCGTGGCAGCAAAGAAATTGCGCGCATCCAGATCCTGATTGCGCAGAAAATCGTAGCCGGTTCCGTGATAATCGTTGGTGCCGGATTTCGAAACGAAGGTGATCACGCCGCCGCCCGCCTGGCCGAACTCCGCTTTGAAGCCGTTGGTATCCACCGCGAACTCCGTGATGGATTCGACCGAAGGCGTCATGTAAGCCGTCTCGCCGGCGTCCGCCGAGCGGTTCGTGTTTACCGGCAAACCATCCAGCGTGGCGCTCCAGGAAGCCGCCTGGCCGCCTCCGAGCGAGACCGCGTTACCGGTCCCCTTCGCTTCCGGCGTAATGGAAACCAGATCGAACGGACTTCGCAGCGCGCCGCCGACCACGAGCGGCAGTTGATCCACCAGTTTGTTCTCAACCGCCGTCGAAATCTTGGCGTCCTCGGTCTGCATCTGCGCCGCCTGCGCGGTCACCTGCACGGAATCGCTGATCTGTCCGAGTTCGAGCTTTGCGTCCACGCGGACGGTTTTCGCCGCTGTCAGTACGATACCGCTTTCGACGAAGCGCTTAAAACCCGTCGCGCTGATTTCCACGCGATAGGCGCCAGGCGCGAGGTTCGCGGCGTTGTATTCGCCCGTGCCCGTGGTGCTGACCCGTTCGGCGGTGTTGGTGGCCGTGTTCACAATCACCACCTCCTGATTGGGAACGCCCGCGCCGCTGCCGTCGGTAACGAGACCCGTGATATTGCCGCGCTCCGTTTGGGCGGGCAGGGAAGTGCAGAGGGAGAGCAGACACACTCCGGCGAAGACCAGGAAGCGATTCATCTGGCCATGATGGATATCATTTTTCGGGGGTCTCCGTCAACAGAACTATTGCTGCGTGAACCAGGGCTGCGTGAACTATCGCGGCGGAATGGTCCAGAGAAAAATACGATCGCCATCAACAAGTGCTTCCCGGTCCGGCTTCCAGTCGCCCATGGCGAAACTGTGTGATACCACCCGTGTGCCAGGCTTCAATTCCCGGAGTAACCGCTCACGCAGCCTCAGATTGGCTTCCGGCAGGAGATACAGCGCGACCACGGACGCGCCGCTGATGTCCGCGTCGAACAGATCGTTTACTTCAAAGCTGACCCGATCAGTGACGCCTGCGGACCTGGCGTTGGCGCGGGCTTCGTCGATGCGGACGGGATTCAGATCGATACCCACGCCGCGGGCGCCGTACTGTTTCGCGGCGAAGATCACAATGCGGCCATCGCCACAGCCGAGGTCATAGACGGTATCGGTGTTCTTCACGCCCGCCAGTTGCAGCATGGCGCCGATAATTTGCGGCGGGCTGGCGACGAACGGAGAATTGATGGGAATCTGGTCGTTCGGGGGAGTTTGAGCGACGGCGGTATGTAGAAGAAGTGCGGCGATGGCCAGGGTATGAAAAAATCGCATACTGTTCGCGGGATTTGCACGCTCGCTTCCAACCGGCCAAACAGAACAGGCCGCGTGTAGAATGGCCGCATGCGATTTGCCCCCTTCCTGTTCGTGCCGCTGGCTGCATTAGCCCAGCCGCCTGCAGCCCCGACAGTCCTCCCGCCTGCGCTGCGCCAGGCCGCCGCGCTGATCAACGATTTCGGCAACACGCGCCGCTATGCTGCCGAGAATGCCGCCGTCCGTCCGCCCGCGCCTGGCGAACAGCGGGTTGTCCTGATGGGCGATTCGATCACCGACAATCTGCACAACGCTCAGCGTTTCGGTCCCTTTTTCCCCGGGAAACCCTATCTGAACCGGGGCATCAGCGGGCAGGTGACCGGGCAGATGCTGCTGCGCTTTTATCCGGACGTGATCGCGCTGAAGCCGAAAGCGGTGATCATTTTCGGCGGCACCAATGACATTGGCGGAAATGTGGGGCCGATTTCGCTCGAAACCATCGAAAACAATCTCGCCGCGATGTCGGATATGGCAAGGGCCAATAACATCAAAGTTATTCTGGCTGCCGTGACTCCGGTCTGCGACATCCCTGGCAAGCCTCCCATGACCCCGGGACGCCCGCCCGAGAGCATCGTCGCGCTGAACCGCTGGATTAAAGACTACGCGGCCAGCCATAACCTGGTCTTTCTGGATTACTATTCGGCCACGGTGGACGCCAAAGGCTTCCTGCGCGCGGAACTCACTGAAGACGGCCTGCATCCGACCAGCAAAGGCTACGAGATCATGAACCCGCTGGCGGAGAAAGCCATCGCGCAGGCTCTGGGAAATTAATCGCTCGTTCGCAGGACCAGCAGTTCGCCCACGTTATATCGCTGCGCCGTGTTCTCCCGGATCTGCAGCGCCATCGCGTTGTACTGCTCGAGGACCGGCTGCAGTCCCGCGGTGGGCACCGTCCGGAAAGGGCGCGTGCCCGCCGGCATTTCGATGAGTTGCACGAACGCATCGACAACCAGTTCGGGCCCGGGCGCGTCAGGCGATGCTGCCACGTCGTCGAAGCGCTGCCGAATGCGTCCCGCATATTGCGCTTCGCCATAATCGGCCACGCGTCCGGCATCGTCGGGTTGGATGAATTTTTCCAGTATCGGCGTCTTGTGCGCGCCCGGTTCCACGATCACGGAATCGACGCCAAACGGACTGAGTTCAAACCGGCAGGCGTCCGCGATCGCTTCCAGCGCGAACTTACTCGCGCAGTAAGCCGCCATGTAGGGGATTGCAATCCGGCCCGCGCCGGAACTCACGTGGATCAGCAGCCCGCTGCGTTGCGCGCGCATGGCGGGCAGCACGGCGCGATTCACGCGCACCACGCCAAAGACATTCACGTCGAAAAGCCCCTGGAACTGCTCGACTGTGTAGGCTTCGGTTACGCCGATGGCGCCGATGCCCGCATTGTTGATCACGACATTGATGTGCCCAGCCTGCGCCAGCACCTGCCGCACGCACTGGTCGACGGAGGCATCCTGCGTCACATCCATCTCCACAACGTGCAGTGCCCATTGCTCCTGCGCCGCGGCTCTCCGCAGGGCTTCGCTGTGAGAGGCGT
Organism: uncultured Acidobacteriia bacterium; assembly: GCA_903851195.1. Lineage (GTDB taxonomy): Bacteria > Acidobacteriota > Terriglobia > Bryobacterales > Bryobacteraceae > BOG-234. The sequence continues at coordinate 147,908 of CAINNJ010000046.1, read as the reverse complement.
TGCGCCCGGCCGGGTCGCGCATGGTGGCGAAGACGGTGTAACCGCGGCGCGCCAGAGTTTCGGCGGCTTCGCGCCCAAAACCGGTGCTGGCTCCGGTGATCAGAATGACCTGATTCGCGTTCATCTCATGTACAATCCTCACATGCGCGAACTCCTCTTCCTCTGTCTGGTTTCCGTGGAATTGAAGCCGGTAGTGCGTTCATGAGCGATTCCACGACGGGACGCCGCGGATTTCTCAGCCTGCTCGGGGCCGCGCCCTTCTTACTGGAAGGTGCGCTCGACGGCGCGACACTGGAGCAGGTACGCCTCGGCGTCACCAGCGATGAAATCGATGAGGATGTCGCGGTGGCGGCGAAGTTCCTGCGTGACTTCGGTGTCGGTTATGCGGAAATCCGTAATGTTTGGGGCAAATACAACACGTCCCAACCACTGGAAAAGATCAAAGAAGCCCGCGCTCTGCTTGACGCGCAGAAGATCCGGACTTCGATTCTCGGCACGCCGTTTTTCCGCGGGACATTACCGGAGAGTGATGCCGCGCTCGATTCGGAATGGAAGTTATTGAACGACGCGTTCGATCGCGCGGAGATTCTGGGCACGGACAAACTCCGCATCTTCGGATTCCTGATGAAGCCGGGTGAGACCGCCTCGGAGAAAACTCTGGCTCGCGTCTATGAACTGGAGACCGAAGCGGCCCGGCGCGCGAAAAAGCGCCATATGCGGCTCGCGGTGGAAAACCTGGTGGGCAGTTATTTTGCCACCGGCGCCGATTCCGCCAGGCTGCTCGCCAACGTCAAAGAAGACAACTTCGGACTTACCTGGGATCCGAACAACGCCGGCATGGCGGGGGAAAACTCTTATCCCGAAGGGTTCGGCAAGCTCGACCCGCACCGCATCTTCCACGTGCATCTGCGCGACTGGAAGAAAGGCCCGGACGGCAAAGTGGACTGGACGTTCGTCGGCGAAGGCACCTTCGATAATCTGCACCAGATCCGCGCGCTGCTCAAGACCGGCTACAAAGAAAATTTCACGCTGGAAACGCATGCCAAACACCCGGACGGCAAAGCGGCGGCCACCAGGAAGTCGCTGACGGCGCTGCTCGAAGTGGTGAAACAGGTCTGACAAAAATAACATCGCGGGATCGGGAGAGACCCCGACCCCGCAAGGCGGAAAATTACTGTTTGCTGGTGGGCGGAACGATGTCCTTGAGCCGCATGTAAGTCACCAGGTTGCCGTAGTGCTCCATGGTGTGCGCGGCATTGAAATCCATCACGGCAATGCGCGTCATGGGACGGCCGAACGTCACCATCTCAACCGCCGAGGCGTTGGTCAGGCCCTTATAACCCGCTTCGCAATATTCGAAGCCCTTATTCAGCGCGGCCACGATTTCCGCCTTTGTCTTAGCGGTCTTTTCGATGCCCTTGTCGAGCGGCTTGCCTTCGACCGCCGCGCCGCAGAACTCATACTGGCCGTCGGCGATGTGCGCGAAGAGTTCGGCGAACGTACGAACTTTCGGCGTCGGACGCCAGTCCCACAGGTCGTTCGGAATCTTGTCCACGGACTTCATGACGTCGTTCTTCGCGTTGTTAAAAAGAATCTGGGAACTGGCGATCAGCGGGCTGGCCGAAGGAGCGGCGCCGGACTGGGCCATGGCGGATGCGGCGGCGAACACAAACAGGGCCGCGGTTGCGGTAAATCGGGAGATCAGCATAAGAGGATTATCGCCTGGAATACACTTTTGACATGTTTCCCCGCGCGGGCCTGCCCGTCCTGCTTGCCGTTCTCGCCGCCGCCGCCCCGGCACAACCGCCGGCGTTCACGATTTCCGGAGACTGGGAGGTTACGGTTACCGGCCAGACGCTGCACATTGCGCCGCCCGTGGCGATCCAGGTGAAGGCCGAAAAATACACCGCAATTCCGGTCTTTAATCCGAAAGCAGGCGGCTGGGTCCGAGGCGCGCAACTGAACGGCGTGAAAGCGCAGGAAACCACCAGTCCACATCTGCTCGAGCCCGGCAGTTTCACGCTGCGAGGCGGTTCCCAGGCGGATTCGCCGGTGTTTACACCGGGCACGGATTACGAACTCGATCCGAACTGGGGCACTTTCGGACGCCTCGCCGGGAGTTCGATCCAGCCCGAACAGCCGGTCTTCGCGAGTTACCGGTACTCGCCCATGCGGCTCGATTCGGTGGTGCTCACGGCGGATAACAAAATCGTGGTGCGCCAGGGCGAGCCCCGCGCCGCGGCACCCGCCGCGCCTGCTCTCCATGACGGCGAGCGGTTGCTCGGAAATATCTATTTGCCGGGGCCAGTGGCGAGGCTTGCACCGGAACATCTGTTCCCCGTTCTGGAAACGTCTTATCCGGAACCGGCGAAGTCCGCGCCGAGCGCGACGGTGACGCGCCTGGCGCGGAAACTGAATGCCGGGGAAACGCTGCGAATTCTCGCCTGGGGCGACAGCGTGACGGACGGCGCGTACCTCACCGACCAATCCACCCAGCGCTGGCAGGAACAGTTCGTCGCGCGCCTGCGCCGGCGTTTTCCGAAAGCCCGCATCGAACTGCTGACGCAGGCCTGGGGCGGGCGCAACACCGCGACTTATCTGGCCGAGCCGCCCGGCAGTCCGCACAATTATCGTGAAACCGTGCTGGCCATGAAGCCCGACCTGATCATCTCGGAGTTCGTCAACGACGCGAATCTGCAGCCCGCGCAGGTGGAGGAGCGTTATTCGAAACTGCTGGCGGATTTCCGGGAAATCGGCGCGGAATGGATGATTTTGACGCCGCATTATGTCCGCCCGGACTGGATGAATCTGACCCGCGAACGGGATATCGATGAGGATCCCCGGCCTTACGTGGCGGGGCTGCGGGAATTCGCGGCCCGGCACGATGTCGCGCTTGCGGATGCTTCGCTTCGCTGGGGCCGGCTCTGGCGTCAGGGCATTCCCTACAGCACGCTGCTCGTGAACGCCATCAACCATCCGAACGCCCGCGGGATGACCCTATTCGCCGACGCTCTGATGGCGCTTTTCGATTAGCGGAACGCCGCGGCGTGCGCGGCGGCCCAGTCGCGAAACGTGCGCTGCGGCCGCCCGGTAAGGTCCTGCACAGTGGAGGTCACCAACGCCGGTTGCCCCCGCGCCGCGGACCACGCCGCCAGCAGCATCCTCCCGATCGGCGGCGGCATCAGGCCGACTTCGATCCACGCTTCGGGAGTGATCTCTTCACATCGCAGCGGCCGCCCCAGCACCTCGCCGATGATTTCGATCTGCGCACGCTGGCTCAGCGATTCCCGGCCCGTGAGGACATACTCCGCGCCGGAATGACCTTCGTCGCACAAGGCCCGTACCGCCACTGCCGCGATGTCGGCCACGTCGATCGGCGCCGTGGGCACATCCGCGTAAGGCCAGCGAACCACGTCGCCCGCGCGAATCTGCGCCGCCCACCACGGTGCCGCATTGGACGCGAACATGCCAGGCCGCAGGAAGGTCCACTCCATGCCTGAAGCCCGTATGTGCCGCTCGATCTCCGCATGCATCGCCGACATGGCGTTCGGCTGCGCGCCCTGAAACAGCGGGTGCGGATTCTGGTAGGGCGACGAAAGAAAGACGATGCGCGGCGTGTGTTTCGCGATCCGGGCCAGCGCCGCGGGAACGGCGGTTGCCGGCGCGGTCCACACCAGGAAGACCGCCTCCACGCCGGCGAGAGCGGCGTCCAGAGTTTCCGGCTGCGTGAGATCCCCACGGACCCCGCCCGGAATGCCGGCCGCCTCCGGATCGCGACTGAGCGCCCGCACGTCAGCACCCGCCGAAACCAATTGCGAGACCACCTGCCTGCCCACCGGCCCGCTCGCGCCGATAACCAGAACGCGCCCCGGCATTTACCGGCTTTCCGCTAAAAACCGCGCGATATTTTCGTTCAGAAACTTCGCATCGGCCGGATTGCTCGCCGCGCCCGCCGTGTGTCCCCACAAAGACGGAATCGGCAGCAGCGTGCCATGCGGAATAAACGGCGCTTCGTAACGCGCGTCGCCCACCGGAAAATACAGATCGGTTTCCGACGGCATATACAAAAACGGCACTTTAATGGATCGCAGCGCGCGCTCTGTATCGCCGCCGAAGCCGGGCGTGGTCCCGATATCGTGCTTTTCCCAGGTCCGCGCCTGCAGAATGTAATCGTTGGCATCCGCGCTGAACCGCTTTTTGAACCGCCCCGAATACTGCTCAAAGGTCGTACCCGCCGGCGCGCTCTGCTTCCAAAGCTCCCGGCGCCACCACTCCTGCGAGTAAAGCCATCCGGCCCACACCATGCCGAACGCCTCCAGACCTTTCACGGGTGGCGACTTATAATCGCCGCCCTCGAAAGCCACGTCGGCGGTGAGCGCCGCGATCTGCCCTTCGAGGCGCACCACGCCATGCGGATACGTCTTCGCGGTGCCCGATGTGGCGACAATGCGGTCCGCGAAATCCGGATAACTCACCGCCCATTGGAACGCCTGTTGCGCCCCCATGGAAAACCCGATCACCGCGCGCAGGTGCTGAATTCCCAGTTCTTCCGTCAGCAGCCGGTGCACGGCCTCCACGTTGTCCCGGATGGTGGTCACGGGAAAACGCGGCCCGTGAAACGGTTCCGGCGTATTGCTGGGCGAAGACGAACTGCCGTTTCCGAACAACTCGCTGGTCACCAGAAAAAGGTCCGCCGGATTCAGCGCCTTGTCCGGCCCCATCAGCCATTCATAGCCGTGAAAATTCGCCATGTAATGCGACGGCAGCAGCACGGCGTTGCTCTTCGCTGCATTCAGCTTTCCGTAAGTTCCGTACACCACCCGCGCGTTCGGCAGCGTGACGCCGCTCTCGGTGCGAAACTCCCGGATGACGAACTCGTGCCGCACGCCGGCCAGCGGACTCCGTGCCGGTAAACTCTGCGCCAATAAGCTCTGCCCAGGTAAACCCAGGCACACGGTCGCGAACAGCAGGATTCTCATTTGCTCATGATCTCTTCAAGGGTGTCGGCAAGAATAAAATTATCGAAGTAAATCGTGTCCACCGAAGGCCGGTGCGGACTGCGATGAATGCCCGGCTGGCAGAAATAAATCGCCTCCGGCCCCTTCGTTTTCAGCTTTCTGTCCAGCACCAGCGCATCGTCGAACCAAAGCCGCGTATTTCCCTTGTCTTTATCTTCCGACCAGTGGATATGCATCGCGAGGCGATGCCATTTGCCGGTGGTGAACTCCGCCTCCCACTCCGTGCCGTTGCGCCCCAGGTTGCCGGTGCCGTAGCGGATCATGGTCCCGCCGCCTTCTTTCGGTTCCACCCACCAGGTCATCACATTGTCGTATTTGGGTGGCGGGGTGCCTTCCCAATAAAAGAAGTTGTCGCGATCCTTCGGCGCTTCCGCCATGTAGAGCCAGAACGACATGTAGGTGTCGGATCCCTCCTCCACCGTAACCTTCGGCCCGCCCACCTGCACACGCAGTTGCTGCGCGTTGAACACGTCGTCCTCATGGATGGTGAACTTGCCCGCGTACTTGCCCTGCTGCACGATGTCGCTCACCACCTGCACATTACGCGGTGTCGCGTTCTGGCCTTTGGTGCCAGTCTGATTCCACTCGCTCAAATCGCCGGTCTCGAAATTCGCCCGGAAGAGGACCTTGGCCGGCGCGGGCGCCGCCAGAAAGCTTAGCCCGACACACACCACTCGCCACAGAATTTTCACTGCGATGCACCCGCGCGGGAAATATCCCGGATTCCAGTGTGCCACGCCAGGGAATACCATGAAAACCATGAGTTCCGCGGCGCTGGCCGGGCAGATCGTGCGACAACTCCGCGGCGCCGGCCACCCGGCTTACCTTGTAGGCGGCTGCGTGCGGGACCTGCTGCTGGGGCGGGTTCCGAAGGATTTCGATGTCGCGACCTCCGCGCCCCCCGCCGAACTCCTTCGATTGTTTCCTCATGGCGACCAGGTCGGCGCGCACTTCGGCGTCGTGCTGGTGCACGAGGGCGGCGCGCAGGTTGAGGTAGCCACCTTTCGCAGCGATCTGGAGTATCGTGACGGGCGGCATCCCGAGGGCGTTCGCTTCGAGCAGGACCCGCGCCAGGACGTGCAGCGGCGCGACTTCACCATTAACGCCCTGCTGCTCGATCCGGATACGCGCGAGGTGCTGGATTACGCCAACGGGCGGGCGGATCTGCAGGCCGGCATCATCCGCGCGATCGGCGATCCGGAGACGCGCTTTCGGGAGGATCATCTGCGCCTTCTTCGTGCCGTGCGCTTCGCCGCGCGGCTCGGCTTCACCATTGAAGAGCGCACGTTCGAAGCCATCCGCCTGCTCGCTCCCGCCATCGCGAGCGTGTCGGCGGAACGCGTGCGGGATGAACTGGTCCGCATCCTGACGGAAGGCGGCGCGCGGCGGGGCATGGAACTGGTGGACCAGACCGGTCTGCTGCACGAGATCCTCCCCGAGATCGAGGCGATGAAAGGCGTGGAGCAACCTCCGGAATACCATCCCGAGGGCGATGTCTGGACGCACACGCTCCTCATGCTCGACGGACTGCGGCAGCCTTCCGCGGAACTCGCCCTGGGCGTGCTGCTGCATGATGTAGGGAAGCCCGGCACCTTCCGCGTGGCGGAGCGAATACGATTCGACGGCCACGTGGAACTGGGCGTGACCATCGCGCGCGCGCTGTTGACGCGCCTGCGGTTTTCCAATTCCACCGTGGAAGCGGTGGAAGCGCTGGTGGACAACCACATGAAATTCCGGGACGCGCCCCACATGCGCGAGAGCCGCCTCAAGCGCTTCCTCCGCATGCCGGATTTCGAAGAGCACATGGAACTGCACCGTCTCGACTGTTTGTCGAGCCACGGGGGCCTCGACAACTATCATTTCGTGCGGCAGAAGCAGCGGGAACTGCCGCCGGATCAGCTGAAGCCCGCGCCACTGATCACCGGCCGGGATCTGATCGCGGCGGGGCACCGTCCCGGGCCGGCGTTCGGACTGGTGCTGACCGAGGTGGAGGACGCGCAACTGGAAGGCCGGATCGCGACCCGCGAACAGGCGCTGCAGTTGGCCGAAGAAAGGTTCAAACAAACATGACGCGCTGGAGCGGGATGTTCTTCCTGGCGGGCGGGATGGTGCTTTGGGCGCAGTCGCCCGCCCGAACGTATCCGAAGGTGATTTCCAGAATCGACCCGCCCTATTCCGAAGAAGCTCGCCGGGCGGCCGTCAATACGACCGTGTTGCTGGGCGTCACCGTCGGCGCCGACGGCACACCCGCGGACGTGCGGGTTACACGCGGGGCGGGCTTCGGGCTGGATGAGAGCGCGATGGAATCCGTACGGGGCTGGCGTTTCGAACCGGGCACCAGCGGCGGCACCCCGGTGAGTGTACAGAGCACCATCGAGGTGAACTTTCGTCTGCTGGCGCCGGAACATGACGGACAGACGGCGAGCCTGGTTTTCTCTGTCCCGCCCGGCGGGCAACGGCCGCGGTTGCAGCAGGGGAAGATTCCGGCGAATCCGCTGGAGGCTGGTCCGCAGCATGTCCGCGTCGGCATCACCGTAAGCGCGGAGGGTTTGCCCGTCAGCGTCTCCATACTGGATGCCTCACCGGGCGTCTGGCAGGCGGACGTGCTGCGCGAGGTGGCGGGCTGGCGGTTCCAGCCGGGCGCCATCGGCGGCCAACCCTGGGAGATGAAGGGGATCTTTGAACTCCGTACCGGTAGCGAACTGCGTACCGGTACCGAACTGCGTACCGAGGGGGCGCGACCGCAACTCGTGACCATCGCCAACCAGATACCGGAGGACCCGTCTCTGCCGCCGCCAGTCCAATTGCTGCCCGCCGATCACGCCGTGTTTTCCATTTACCCGCGCACCACCGTCTGTAAGTGGGAGCCGGTGCCGGGCGCGACCGGGTACCTGCTGGAATCGGACTACAGTTACAACGGCGTCTGGCATGCCGAAGCGAACCACATGCCGGGCTTCGCCTATCGCGTCACCGGCACCGAATTCCGTTTCGATTTCGTTGGCGCGCAGCCGGGCCGGTGGCGTGTCTGGCCGGTGAATTCGGCGGGGCAACGCGGAAATCCGAGTCCCTGGCGCGAGTTTCGCTATACCCGGTAAACCGTTTGTAATTGATCGGCTACGCGTAACGCCCGATCCGTGTCACGCACCATCCCTCATGATGGTGTTCTCCATGTCACACTCCGTGCGCCGGATCGTTCCGGTCCTCCTGTTCTTGACACCGGCTTTAACCCTTCTCCTGGGGCAGAAGCCCGAAGAAACCCTGGAGCAGGCCAGGAAGATGATGGCCGCGTCCGATCTGAATGGCGCCCGGGACCTGCTGAGCCGGGCGGCGGAGAAGAATCCGGATCTGCCCGAATTTCCCGCCTTTCTGGGTCTTGCGGACTATTTTCGCGGCGACATGGCGGACGCGGAAATGGAATTCAAAAAAGCGATCCGGATGAAGGATAACTACGGAAGCGCCTGGCTCGGCCTGGGCCGCGTCTTCGAAGCGGCCTCGCTCCGTGCCAAGGCGAAGATCTGCTACCAAAAGGCCTGGAAGGAAAACCCCGACGACCCGGAAATTCGGACCTATTATTTGCGCACTTTGCCCGCCGCGGATCGCCTCGCCGCGCTGCAGCGGTTCGCTGCCGAGGTTCCGGGCCTCGATAAGGAGAAGACAGATCGTTTGCGCCGGCAGATCGACGAACTGAAGTGGACAGCCAACCGGAAGTTGTTCGCCGTGGCAGCGCCGGAACGCACCGAGGTGAAGTTATCGTGGTTGCTCCTCAACACCCGGGAGATCAGTGGCTTCGCGCTGCCGGTGAGCATCAACGGAGGCAGGACTTTGCACCTGCTGATGGACACCGGCGCATCGGGCATTCTGCTGAACCGGAAACTCGCGGAAGCGGCGGGGCTGCCGAAAATTGCGGACCTGAAGTTCGGGGGCATCGGGGACGAAGGCGACAGGACCGGTTACATGGCTTTTGCGGAAACGGTTCGGATCGGAGGCGTTTCTTTCACGGAGTGCCCGATCGGGGTATCCGAGAAGAAATTCCTCACGGATGAGGACGGGCTGATCGGGCCCGACATCTTCGCGAAGTTTCTGGTGACCATCGATCTGCGGAAACTGGTGCTCCGGCTGGATCCGCTGCCTCCGCACAAAACTGCTGCCGCGGATGAGGCGTGGCAGGATGCCGAAAACTCGCCCGCATTCGCGGATTTCTCACCCTTTTGGCGCGTGGGGCACGACATTCTTCTTCCGGTGCGCGTGAACGATGCGCCCCCGGTACTTTTCGTGGTGGATACGGGCAGTTCATCCTCGCTGATCGACCCGGATTACGCCGCCCGGTTCACGGGCGTTCGCAGCGAAGATTTGATGAGCGTGAAGGGAGTTTCCGGTAAAGTCAACAAGGTACAGAGCACCGGATATCTGACTTTCCAGTTCGCCCACTATCGGCAAAGAGTGCCGGGCGTTCTGGCTGTTCCTCTGACGAAGATGGGCCATGACTCCCCGCGTATCACCGGAATCTTCGGCGTTACGACGCTGGCAAATTTTCGCATGCAGATCAATTACCGCGATGGGCTGATGAATCTGGAATATGTCGGGCCGAAATACTAAGAACTGATTTCTCCGCTTGACCCGCAACGCCGCATGCTGTGTAATGCCCGTCATGCAACGGCGTGACTTCATCAACACCCTGCTGGGCAGTGCCGCCTTTCTCCAGGTGCGGAGAATCGAGGCGCAGACGCCCGCCATTCCGCTCGAACGTTCGGTCGCGGGCCAGCCGCACAAGGGCAAAGTCCTCGCGGCCATCCAGCCACATTCCGACGACGTGGCGCTGCTGTGCGCCGGCACCGTCGCTAAGCTGATCGCGGAGGGCTACACCGGTTACATGATCCGCGCCACGAACGACGACATGGGGGACGACGTCGGGCAGCCGGGCACCATCGGCGAGCACGTTCTGCGCAATGAACGCGAGGTGGATGAGCAGACCAGCGTGCTCGGCCTGAAGAAACACTTCAGCCTCGATTACGGCAATCACCGGATGAGCGATATCTCGCGCAACGAACTGATCTGCCGGCTGATCTTTCTGATCCGGGCGCTGAAAATCGACACCGTGTTTTGCTATGACCCCTGGGGAGTCGACGAAGAGAATCCCGATCACTACGTGCTGGGCCACTGCGTGGAAGCGGCCTGCTGGATGGCGGGCCGTCCGCAGGATTATCCCGAGCAGTTCATTGTCGGGCTGCAGACCCACGCGGTTTCAGAGAAATACTATTACGTCCGCCATCCGGTGATCACGCGCGTGGTGGATATCAGCGACCATGTGGAGAAGAAGATCGACGCCAATCTGGTGAACATCGCCAAGGGACCGGGCGGCCATCACGGTTCCGCCCTGCGCGCCGAACTGGCCAAACAGGGCAGGAAACTGCCGCTTTTGGGCGACGACGACCGCACGGCGGACCGCAACTTCATCCGCGAGTTCGTGCTGGCGCGCGACCGCCAACTCGGGCAGCAGTACGGCGTCGCGTACGCGGAGGGCTTTCACTACATCGGGCCGGCGGTTTCGCGCGTGGAGCAGTACGTCAAAGAGCACGCCGTGCCGCTCCGCTGAACCGGTTTCCATGGACCAGCTTCCCCGCAAACTCGGCCTCGCGGATGCGACCGCGATCGTCATCGGCATCGTGATCGGCTCCGGCATTTTTCTGCTGCCAAACCTCATCGCGCAGCGGGTGGAGACCGGCGCGGCGATACTCGCCATCTGGATTGTCGCCGGTATTCTGTCGTTCTTCGGCGCGCTGGCCTACGCGGAACTGGGCGCCATGATGCCCGCTACGGGCGGCCAGTACGTGTATCTGCGGGAAGCCTACGGACCGCTCTGCGCCTTTCTGTGCGGCTGGGTTTTCGTGCTCGCCGTGCTGCCCGGCGGCACGGGCTTCCTCGCCGTGGGCTTCTCGATTTATCTCGACCATTTCATTCCGCTCACGCCGGTTCTGCGGAAGGTGGTCTCCGTCAGTCTGGTGGTCGTGCTTTCCGCCATCAATTACATCGGCGTGCGGGAGAGCGCCTGGGTGCAGCGTGTCCTCACGTTCGCCAAGCTGGGCGGCCTCGCGCTGGTGATTGCGGCGGCGCTGCTGTCGCCGCACACGGCTCCAGCGGCGGTCGCGCGTCCGCTCACCTACGGTGGCATCGGCTTCGCGATGACCGCCTGTCTGATGGCCTATAACGGCTGGAGCTACGTCAGCTTTGTCGCCGGCGAAGTGAAAGACCCGGAGCGCAATCTGCCCCGCGCGCTGGCGCTGGGAATGGCGCTCGTGATGGCGCTCTATATCGGCGCGAATCTGGGGTACATGAATGTGATGTCGCTGGCGCAGATCGCCGGGGCGGAACGAGTCGGCGCGGCGGTGGCGGAACGAACCATGGGGCCCCTCGGCGCCACGCTCGTCTCGGCTACGGTCTTGCTTTCGGTGGCCGGCGCCATCAACGGCTGCATCCTGACCGGGGCGCGCATCCCGTTCGCTCAGGCGCGCGACGGGCTCTTTTTCCGTCGTTTCGCGACGGTCCATCCGCGCTTCCGAACGCCGTCGTTCGCCATTGTCGTGCAGGCTGTCTGGGCGGTGGTGGTGATGCTGACGGGCTCTTACGAATCCCTCTCGTCTTACGCGATGCTCTCCGCCTGGATCTTTTACTCCCTGAGCGTACTCGGCGTGCTGGTGCTGCGGCGAAAAATGCCGGAGGCCGTCCGGCCTTACCGAATGTGGGGCTATCCGGTGACCCTCTGGCTGTTCCTCGCGGTCTCGGTCTGGTTCCTGATCGACGCGCTGATCACGCAGACCGCAACGTCGCTGATCGCCATCGGCATCGCGCTCGCCGGCATCCCGTTCTATGCCGTCTGGCGTCGACGGTCCGCCCGTGAGAGCGCCCCCGCGCTGGCGAAAACGGGTTCAACGATATACTGAATCTTCCCCTTATTTCATACCTCAAGCACTTCAGAAAGGACTTACATCGTTGCGAAATAAAATCACGGTGATCGGCGCCGGAAACGTCGGTGCGAACTGTGCCGTCTGGGCGGCAAAAAAGGAACTGGGAGATATCGTCCTGGTGGATATCGCGGACGGCGTTCCGCAGGGCAAATCGCTCGATTTGCTGCAGACCGGACCGGTGGAAGGCTTCGACGTCTCCGTCACCGGGACCACGGATTACGCGACCACGGCGAACTCCGATGTGGTGATCATTACCGCCGGCTTCCCGCGCAAGCCCGGCATGAGCCGTGACGACTTGCTGCTGGCCAACTATCAGGTGGTGAAGACCGCCACCGAGAAGGCCGTAGCGGTATCGCCGAACGCCATCATCATCGTGGTGACAAATCCGCTGGATGCCATGGCGCAGGTGGCCATGATGGTCTCGAAATTCCCGAAGAACCGCGTGATTGGCATGGCCGGCGTGCTGGACTCGGCTCGCTTCCGCACCTTTATCGCGCAGGAACTGAATGTCTCGGTGGACAATGTCACGGCCGTCGTGCTCGGCGGACATGGCGACACCATGGTGCCGGTGGTTCGGCTCTCCAGCGTGGCCGGCATTCCGCTGACGGAACTGATCCCGGAAGATCGCCTGAACGCGATTGTGGACCGCACCCGCAATGGCGGCGCGGAAGTGGTGAAACTGCAGGGCACCAGCGCGTACTATGCGCCGGCGGCTTCGGCGGTCGAGATGGCGGAATCGATTCTGCGGGATCGCAAGAAAGTGCTGCCCTGCGCGGCGTATCTGGAAGGCGAGTACGGAATCGACGGGCTGTATGTCGGGGTTCCCTGCAAGATCGGCGCGGGCGGTATCGAGAAGATTTTCGAGATCAAGCTGACGGAAGCCGAAACGGCGGCTCTGCACAAGAGTTCCGGCGCGGTGAAGGAACTGGTCGACATCATTAAAGCCAAAATGGCCGAGTAGTTCTTTCCGTAGTAGCGTTTGTTTCCCAGGCGGGGCATTGTCCGGATGCCCCGCACCTGCTAAAACAAATGCAGGGAGAATTGTCATCGTCAGATTCTGCGTACTGGCCAGTGGCAGCGCGGGTAATGCGGCCTTCCTTTCCACCACGGGCGTGAAGGGCAAGCAGACGCGCGTTCTGGTGGATTGCGGCCTGAGCGTGCGGGATCTGACGCGCCGTCTGGCTGCAATCGGCGAAAAACCCGAAGATATCGACGCCGTGCTGATCACGCACGAGCATTGCGACCACGTTCTCGGCCTGGCGCGCTTCATGCGCTGGCGGACCAGGCAGAAGAAGCCCGTGGCTGTTTATGCGTCCCGCCTCACCACGCCGATGATCGAGTGGGAAGGTTTCGAAGCGCCGCCGCCGGTGGAACAGTTTCAGGCCGGTTCCGGCTGGATGATCGGGAACATCGCGGTGCAGAGCTTCACGATTCCGCACGATGCCATCGATCCAGTGGGGTTCTGCTTCCATGCCGAAGGCGTCAAGATCGGCGTGGCCACAGATCTGGGATACGTGCCCGATTCCATCAAAGTCCACCTGCGCCGCGTGCAGATTCTGCTGCTGGAATCGAATCACGATCTGGAAATGCTGAAAGTGGGACCTTACCCGTGGAGCGTGAAGCAGCGGGTGATGGGCCGCAACGGGCACCTCTCGAACGCGGTGACGTGCGATTATGTGGAGAACGATCTGGACGGCGGCGTACAGACGCTGATTCTGGGGCATCTGAGCGAGCACAATAACCACCCGGAGATCGTGCGCATCAGCGCGGAACAATCGCTGTTACGCCGCGGCCTCGCGCCGCGTCTGGTAATCGCCGAACAAAAAACACAGACTGAGGTTTTTGCATATTGATCCCCCGTTACACCCGCCCGGAAATGGGCGCCGTCTGGACCGATCAGAACAAGTTTCAACAGTGGCTGGAAGTGGAGCTGGCGGCGTCGGAAGCGCTGGCGGAAATGGGCGTGGTGCCCGCCGCCGACGCGGTTGTGTTGCGGCAGCACGCCGGTTTCAACGTCGAAAGAGTTTTTGAAATCGAGCGCACCACGCGGCATGACGTGATTGCGTTCACCACGGCCGTGGCGGAATCGATGGCGGCGGCGGGACACGCGGAAGCCTCGCGCTGGTTCCACTATGGCATGACGTCGAACGACGTTGTCGATACCGCGCAGGCGCTGCAACTGGTGCAGGCCTCGAAGATTCTGCTGCGGGATCTCGAAAAACTCCGCGCGGTGCTGAAGCGCCGGGCGCTGGAATTTAAACACGCCGTGCAGATCGGGCGCACGCACGGAGTGCATGCCGAGCCCATCACGTTCGGGCTCAAACTGGCCATCTGGTACGAAGAAGCCGGCCGCAATCTGAAACGTCTGAAGGCGGCGGCGGAAGATCTGCGCGTCGGCAAGATCTCGGGCGCGGTGGGCACGTTCGCGCATATCGGACCGGCCGCCGAAGAGCGCATCTGCGCGAAACTCGGTCTGGAACCGGCGCCGGTGGCATCGCAGGTGATCCAGCGGGACCGGCACGCCCATTTCGTGGCGACGCTGGCTACCACGACGGCGCTGTGCGAGAAGATCGCGCTCGAAGTCCGCCATCTGCAGCGGACCGAAGTACGCGAAGCGAGCGAGTATTTCGCGCGGGGCCAGAAGGGCTCCTCGGCGATGCCGCACAAGAAGAATCCCATCGTCAGCGAGCAGATCTGCGGACTGGCGCGGGTGGTCCGGGCCAACGCGCAGGCGGCGTTTGAAGATATCGCTTTGTGGCACGAACGCGACATCTCGCATTCTTCGGTGGAGCGCGTGATTCTGCCCGATTCCACGATTCTGGCCGATTATCTGCTGGAGAAAACGACGAATCTGGTGGACACCATGTTCGTTTATCCGGAGCGGATGCGGCGCAATCTCGATCTGACGAAGGGTCTGGTCTTTTCCGGCCAACTGCTGCTCGATCTGGCGGCTGCGGGAATGCTGCGGGAACAGGCTTACGCCCTGGTGCAAAAGCAGGCCATGGACGCCTGGGACAACGAGAGCGATTTCCGCGCCGCCATTGAGGCCGATCCCGAGATCGGGAAACTGGTCAGCCGGGAAAAACTCGCGGAAACATTCTCCGTGGAACGGCAACTGAAGCACGTCGACGCTATATTCCTCCGCGTTTTCGGAGAATAACCGGGAACCCCGGCTCCACGCGGCGAAGTCTTTCTGGATGTCGAAAACGTTCGGCCGGATGTAAATAAATCCCGCCAATCGTTTACCTTCGGGCGATGCCATCCATCCAAAAAATCAATTGGACCCCCTTTCCGCAGGCCGCTAAACTACGGGTTGAGGGCGGATCACTACAATTAAGATGACACCAACTATGGCGGAAAGCACAGGCAGCCAGGTCGCTTTGCTGCATCGCATCAGCAGCATTGTGAGTTCCGATCAGGATCTCGAAGCTATTCTTCGTGAGCTTGTCAGTCTAACCATGAACGTTACCCATTCCGACGCGTGCCTGGTTTATCTGATTGACCACGGGTCGAATGAAATTGTGTTGCGCGCATCGCAACTCCCCCACGACGCGGAAATCGGGAAAGTTCGCCTGAAGATGGGCGAAGGTATCACGGGTTGGGTCGCCGTGCACAACTCCGTTGTGGCGCTGCCGAAAAACGCGTCGCAGGACGCCCGGTTTAAGCGGTTCAGCTCCCTGCAGGAAGATACCCACGAGGCATTTCTCTCGGTGCCGCTGGTCAATTCCGGCGAACTGATCGGCGTCATCAACGTGCACCACCGGGAACCGCACCGGCACTCTTCGGATGAAGTGGCGCTGGTGACCTTCATCGGTGAACAGATGGGCGGCGTGATTGGTCGCGCCCGCCTCGCCGAGCAGTCCCAGAGCGCGGTGCGCCGGCTGGAAACGCTGGCCGCGGTTGCCCAGACGATTTCGGCCGAAGGCTACCTCGAACGAATTCTGCAGGCGATCTCCGAAATGGTTGCCGAGACGCTGGATTCGGCAGTCTGCTCCATCCTGCTGGTGGATGAGGAAAAGAAGGAACTCACCGTCAGCGCGGCCCGCTGCTCCTCGCCGGATTACATGCACCGCATGCCGATCCGCATGGAAGGCTCGCTGATCGAACACGTCATCCGCGAAGCGCAGCCCGTAATTATTCCGAATATTCACGAAGAAAAGCAGTACCGCTATCCGGAACTGGCGCGCAAATCGGGCCTGGCGACCGTGCTTTCGGCCCCGCTGCTTTCGCAGGGCAAAGTCATCGGCTCCATCAATATTTACACCCGCGAACTCCGCGTCTTCGGTGACGAAGAGGTGGGCTTCCTGAAGGTGGTGGCGGGTCAGGCGGCCATCGCGATTCAGAATGCGCGGCTGATGTCGGAAACGCTCGACATGAAGCGGACGCTCGAAGCCCGCAAGATGGTGGAGCGCGCCAAAGGCATCCTGCAGTTCAAGCACAATCTGACCGAAGAAGAGGCGTACCTGCGGCTGCGGAATGAAAGCCGCCGCCTGCGCCGTTCCATGCGGGATCTGGCGGAAGCCGTGATTCTGGCGGACGATCTGAACCGGAAAGACGGCGCGATGTCCAAAGAAGGTTCGCGGGCGCCCGTTCGCGACGACAGCGAGATCATGTAATTCCCGTCTGCGAGAATTGAGGCTTGAAGCGCTTCCGGCCATTCGAGCCTCTTTCCCGCAACCCGCACGTTCTTACTGTTTTAGGCAACTTCTGGCCGCGCGAGTTCGATTTCGCGGCTCACCCCTCTGAAGGCCGTCTCATCCGGACGGATCCCGATACCCAGGTTCTGGTCCTTACCCAGCAGCCTTCCGGCACGCCGGTGGGCGAAGTTGTGCTGCTGCATGGTCTTGAAGGCGGCGGCGATTCCGGTTATATCGTCAGCATGGCCTGGCACGCGCTGCAGTCGGGTTTCATCGTCCATCGCTTTCACATGCGCACCTGCGGCGGCACGGAGAAGCTCTGCAAGACTCTCTATCACGCCGGATTGACCTCGGATTTGCGGGCCTTCCTGGAACAGACGGTCCAGTTGCAGAAGGCGCGGGACCGGCGCCTGCCGGTGTTCCTGATCGGCTTCTCCCTCGGCGGCAACGTGTCCCTGAAGATGGCCGGAGAACTGGGCGAGACCGAACTGATCCAGGGCGTCTGCGCGATTTCGACTCCCATCGATCTCGCCGCCTGCGCCCGGCGCATCTCCCGGCGGGACAACGTTTTTTATCAGCGGCGCTTCGTCTCCCGCATGAAAGCCCGGCTGATCGGGACCGGCAGATACCGGGAAAGCGATTTCGCGGGCGTTCGGTCCGTTTACGAAATCGATAACCGGATTACCGCGCCGTCGTTCGGTTTTCGCGATGCCGATCATTATTACGCCACGCAATCGGCCATGAATTTTCTGGATAAAATCCGGGTGCCAGGTTTATTAATTCAGGCCAAAGACGATACCTTTATTCCGTTCGATATCTTTCACCATCCCTCCATCGCCGGAAATCCTCATCTGACGCTGCTGGCCACGGATCACGGCGGCCACGTGGGCTTTCTGTCGCGGCGCGGACCGCGTTTTTGGGTGGATGAAGTGGCGCTGCAGTTCGTGGCGGAAATCGCCGCCCGCGAAACATCTGTTTATTTCCGGTGACGGCCGGGCGAGAATAGCAGACAGAGGCAATGGAACAGGCAATCGGGGAACGGATCGGGCGCTACCGGATCGCGGGCGAACTGGGCCGCGGCGCCATGGGCGTGGTGTATCGCGCTACCGACCCGGTCATCGGCCGCACCGTTGCCATTAAAACGATCCGCATCCGCGATATTCACGAGGAACGGCACCGCGAAAAGCTGCGCGAAAGGCTGTTCGTGGAAGCGCGTTCGGCGGGCGTCCTCTCGCACCCGAATATCGTGACGATCTACGACATGGACGAGGACGATGGCCTCGCCTATATCGCGATGGCCTACGTGAACGGGCCCACCCTCGAAAAGATTCTGGCGTCCGACGAGCCGCTTTCCGGGGCGCGGATGCTGCGAATTCTCCGCCAGGCCGCTTCCGCGCTCGACTACGCGCACGGCAAGGGCATCGTGCACCGGGACATCAAGCCCGGCAATCTGATGACCGACGAAGACGGTTCCGTCAAGATCACCGATTTCGGAATCGCCCGTATCGCGACTGCGGCGTCGACGGGTAACGAGACGAAAACGATCTCCGGCACGCCGAACTACATGTCGCCCGAGCAGGTGCAGGGTCTCGCCGTGGACGGGCGTTCCGATCAGTTCTCGCTGGCCGTGATCGCCTGGGAGATCCTGACGGGCGAGCGGCCGTTCGCGGGCGAACATCTGAGCACGGTGGTCTACAAAATCGTCGCGGAAGAACCGCCGCCGGCGCACCGGATCAACGGCACGCTGACCCCGCGTATTGACGAAGTATTGCGCAAGGCGCTGTCGAAGAATCCCGGGGACCGGTTTCCGAACTGCTCGAATTTCGTGGGCGCGCTGGAGTTGGCGTGCGCGGAATCGCGTGGTTGGCAGACGTTGGCCGCGGGCGCAGCAGCCGAACAGCCGACCATCGCCGTGGAGCATCCGCTGCATGCCGCCCCGGCTGCGGCACTCGCCCGGCCGGAGAGGGCTCCAGTGGCCAAAAAGCGCGGGGGCCTGGTTCCGGTGCTGCTGAGTTTGCTGGTGGTGTGTGGCGCCGGCGGAATTCTGGTGTACGAATCCGGTCTGACCGGAAACAGCACGGAAGCCACGCCGGACCGGCCGGTGCAAAACCGTCCCGAGCAAACGCCGGGAGCCGTGGCGGCGCCGGATCCTCTTTCGAAACCGGAGCAGCCGACACCCGAAGCCCCGAAACCGGAAGCACCGAAGACGGAGACCCCGCGGCCGGAGACCCCGAAGACGGAAACGACCGCTCCGGAAACCACGGCTCCTGAACGGGGGATCGCGGCAAAACCGTCCGCGCCCGATTCCGTCCGCGCCCGATTCGAAGAACCGCCACCGGTGACGCGGCGGAACCCGGCCTCCCGCCTCCAGGACGTCTGGATCGCCACCACTCCGTCCGGCGCGCGCGTCGTGCTCGACGAGAACGACGGCTTCTCCTGCCTTACCCCCTGCCAGTTCCACGCGATGCCGGGAGTGCACCGGCTGGCGATCTCCCTGCCCGGTTATCTCAACGAAACCCGCGAGATTCACCTCGGCGATTCGGCTCTGGACATGGGCCTGATCTCTCTTCGCCAGCCCGTCGGCACGCTGATGCTGGCCAGCAGCCCGGCGGGCGCGAGCATCCGGATCAACGGGGAACTGCTTCCGAAAGTCACACCCGCCGAACTGCCCCTCAAGCCAGGCGCTTATGCCGTCACCGTCGAGAAGGACGGTATTTCGCGCACCGAGCGCATTCAGCTGCGCGAGAGCCCGTTTTATCTGCGAATCCCGCTTTCCCGATAAAACCTGCATTCTCTCCGGCCGCTCGTCCGTAATAGCGAGTGTGGGGCTTGATTTTCCGGAGATCGTCCGGGACAACCAGTCGATGGTCTTCAGCCTGGCGTTGCGCTTTGTCCGCGACCGCGCCGGGGCGGAGGAACTTGCGCAGGATGTCTTCCTGCAGCTCTATCGGCAGTTGAGCCGGATCGAGAGCCCGGCGCACGCGACCTGGTGGCTGCGTCGCGCCGTGTGCCACCGCTCCATCGACGAAGTTCGAAAGCGGAAGCTGCGGCCCCGCGTGGGCCTTGAAAGCGCGCCGGAACCGGCGGACAAAACAGCCACGCCGGACCTGCTGCTGCAGGACCGCCTGCGCAAACTGGTGGGCCTGCTGCCGGAGAAGGCCCGCATGGTGGTGTTGCTGCGCTATCAGGAAGATCTGGATCCGTCGGAGATCGCGGAGACGCTGGCCATGCCCGTCAGCACGGTGAAGAGTCACCTGCATCGCTCGCTCACGCTGCTGCGGGGCAAGCTGCAGAAACAGGAGGTTTGTTCGTGAAGATTCACGAGGAAGATTTTGAGAGCGAGTTGCGGGCAGCGCTCCGGGCAGAGGCCCCGCCGGAAGATTTCGCGGCAAAGGTTCTGGCCCGTGCCGCTGCGCTTTCGCCAAAGCCCCAGGTGATCGCGATTCCGTTGTGGCGCAAACCGGCGGCATGGGCATTGGCTGCGGGCCTGGCGGTGGCCGCGGTGATTCCGCCGGCGGCTTCCGAATACCAGCGGAGAAGGGAACTGCGGGCGCTCGAAGCCAGGCGCGAACTTCTGCTGGCGCTCTCCATCACGCGGGCGAAACTGAGGCAAACCCGGGAACGGGTGCAAAAAAATACGAGACGCATTCTATGAAAAAGATTTGGCTTTTGCTCACACTGGTTCTGTCTTTAGCGCCACTGCCTCTGGCGGCACAAGACGGGTTTGACTTCAAAACCCTGGACAAACTGGGCGTTAACGCGAAAAACAGGACGAATATCACCCTCGACAGCAACATGCTCAAAATGGCCGCGGGCTTTCTGGGTGACGACAAAGAAAGCGAACCCCTCCGGTCGCTGGTAGACGGACTGAAGGGCATCTATGTCCGTTCCTACGAGTTCACCAAAACCGGCCAGTACAACGAAAGCGATCTGGAACCGCTCCGGGCATATCTGAAGCAGGCGCAGTGGAACCGCATCGTGGAATCGAAGTCCGATGAAGAGTCCTCCGAGGTCTATCTGCAGCCCGCCGGCGCGAACCGTCTCGGCGGAGTCGCGATCATCTCTTCCGAACCGAGAGAAGTCACGGTCGTCTACATCAGCGGCAACCTGAAGCCGGAGGATATCGCGAAGCTCAGCGGCAACATGGGTATCCCAGACATCGGGTCCGGGCGGAAAGACCGGAAAGCAAAAGCAAAGAAAGACGACGAGTAAGGAGCGAACCATGATCTGTGCCGTGCCCTTCCTGATGTTGCTCCCGGTTCTGCCGGGAACCACTCCCACCGCGGAAGAAATCATGTGCCGGGTCGCGGAAAACCAGAAGCGCGCACGGATGGAGCGCACCGCCTACGTGTACGACATGAACGTCTTCGTCCGGTTGAAGAAAGCGAACGGCAAACCCGCCCGCGAGGAGTCCCGGGATTACGTGGTGGCGCCGGGCGCGCGGGGCTCCGAGCGGAAACTGCTCAAAGTCGAAGGCAAAGTGCAGGAAGGCGGCAAGGTAATTCCTTACACGGATCCGAAGTTCCGCGTCAACAAACTCGATGCGGACGGCGCCATCACCGAATCTCTCGCCAACGACCTTCTCTGGAAAATAAATGGAAACGGCCCCATCGTGGACTGGTTTCCTCTCACCGCGGAAGGCCAGAAAGATTCCAGCGTCGAACTGGCGGGTGAAGAGCGCTATCGCGATTTCGACGTTTACAAGGTCAACTGGGTGTGGCGCGACGGCGACGAGGAGTGCTGGACCGGTGAAGCGCTGATCGAGAAAAACGAGTTTCAGCCGGTGCTGGTCACAACCTCCTGGGACTGCAAAATTCCAGGGGCGGTAAAGATGCTGCTCGGCACCAACGTGTCGCAGGTAGGCGCGAAAATCACCTACCAGCGCTTTGCCAAAGATGTCTGGTTTCCGGTCACCTGCGGCGGCGAACTGAAGTTCCGCGTGCTTTTCCTGTACGCCCGAACGGTGGCGTTCAGCGCGCGGAATTCCGGCTTCCATAAGGCCGACGTCACCACCCGCGTGGACTTCGATTCCGTTGGAAATTAACGGACGCGATTCAGCACATCGCGGGCGGCGGCGATAATCCGCTCTTCCGTGTCATCGGCCCAGGGCGCCGGCAGCCCGTAATAATACATGGAATCCAGCACCTCATACCCGCCCTCTTTCGACGCGCGCAGCGTCGGGATGTACGCCATCACATCGTTCGAATATCCGGCTACGAAGAAGAGCTTCCTGCCAGGCGACTCGCGCTTGAGCCGCAGCGCATAATCCACCAGCACTTCGCCGCCCAGCGTGACGATCGTGAAATCGCCCCCGAAAGAGATGGCCTGCACCGGATACGGATAACGACGCACCGTCTGTCCCCGATCCATCGCCCGCAGCATGGCCTCGGCATGAAGCCCCCGCGCGGAGGTGCGCACCTGCGGATTGGGGTCGTTCACAATCGCTTCGAAACCGGCGCGGTCATTGGGCCGAAACTCCAGTTCCACGATGCGGAACGCAGTCCGGATACGGCCCTTCACCGGCGTCATGCCGCCCGCGAGCACGCGGTTCACTGCGGCCGCCAGGGCTTCACCGTGCCGGCGCGCCAGTTCCACCGTGCCACGCGGATTCGGATTCTGATCCGCGCCGCACAACATAACGAACATCGCCACCGCGCCAGGATTCGCCGCCTGCGCCGCTTTCTCGATGGCTTCCTGCGCGAAACCCGCATAATCGCCGCTGATCACGTTGAATTCGCCCGTCAGTGTGGTGTTGTGGCAGGCATAGCCGAAAAGGATCGCCAGCGTCTTGCCGTCAGCGCCGGTGACGCGCAGCACAGGAACGTCGAAGTCCACGGGTCCAGCCGGATTCAGGCCGATCTTCATCGTTCCCCCCGCTGCTTCCCGGCGATTGATGGCGAAATTCGCCTCCCCGTGCGCGATCCCCAGGCTGGCCGGTTGCATCGCGCTCAGGGCTTCCCCGATCACGCCGGTCAGCGCCGCTTGCAACCGCCCGGCATAAGCGTCCACCGCGGTCTGGTCCTCGGCGCTCAACTGAAACAGCAACGGCAGGTTGCCTTTGATGTAAGGCCCGGTGTGGGTATGAGAAGAGTTGAACCAAAGTGCTGACCGCTCCAGCCCGTACTGCTGCAGCACCCGCGCGGCCACCACATCCGTGATGCTGCGAGGCAGACCGATCAGGTCCGTCGTGACGATCACGACGCGTTCCTGTTTCCCGCGCGAAATCGCCAGCGCTTTGGCATGCAGACGGGTGAGCACGCCTTCCGAAGGTTTCGTCCGGCTGCCGTAGCCGGAGAGACGAATCGGACTCTCCGGCGTGATATCCGCGACAGCGGTCCCCGCCCGGTATTCGGGGGACGCGCCCAGGGCCGCGGAGATCGGCAGCAAGATGAGAATGAGGGCTCGCAGAGTCAGGCCCCAGCCTATCACCAAACCAGTTAGGCTACCGCGAAAGCATGTTGTTTCCGGTGATGCGGGCCATCGTGCTCATTGGTGGATTTGAATGTCTCATACCGCCCGTCGCCCGCTTCTTCCCGAACCGAATGCAGCAGCGCGTCCTGTTCGGCGTCCGGCATGGGCACGAAATCCCGCGCCACCGCCACCGCCGCCCGCAGTTGCTCCATATTCTTAATTCCCACCACCTGGCTCACCACCGGCTGACTGAGATTGAATCGCAACAGCGTAGCGGGATCGATCCCCGGGCGGTCGCCCATGCGCTCCAGAATCCGGCCGTTCGGCCAGCCGCCGCCGAAACCCTTCATGCCGATGGGCGCCGCGCCCAGTTCATGACAAACCGGCACCACTTCGTTGAGAAAGCTCCGGTAATGCGCGTCCATCAGATTGATCGGCATCAGCGACGCATCCCACGCGTGCGGCTTGCGCAGCATTTTCGTGTGGATCCGCGGGTCTTTATGCCCGGTGAAGCCGATATAACGAACCTTGCCGGCCTGCTGCGCTTCGATGGCCGCGCGAATCGCCCCGCGCTCGAAGATCCAGTCCGGATCGTTGTCGTAATTGCACTCGTGGAACATCCAGAGATCCAGCCGGTCGGTTTGCAGGCGGCGCAGACTGTCGTCGAGATTCCGCAGGGAACCGGCGTAGTCCCGTTCGCAGTTCTTGGTCATGAGGAAGACCTGGTTGCGCTTGCCATCCATCGCGAGCGCCTTGCCCATCACCTCTTCCGCATACCCGTCGTGATAATCCCACGCATTATCGAAGAAATTGATGCCTTCGTCGAGGGCCGCATGCATCAGGCGGATGGAGTCGTTTTCGTCGCCCTTCTCCATCGCGGCCGTGGCAACCGAGTGCCAGCCGCCAAGAACGAGAATGGACACCGGATCGCCCGCGCGACCGAACGGGCGCCGCGGCAGCCCCTGTCCCGGAGTGCCGGTCTGCAGCGGCAAATAGCTCTTCGCGATTTTCTGAATTTGTTCTGATCTCACCTCTCTACTCTACCGACCGCTAATCTGAAGAGAGGGGTGAAACGTCTGGATACCGAGCAACGCAGTTTTGTCTTTCACGATCCGTCCGGCCGGCGCTGGGCACGGCTGCTCCGTCTGGCCCAAACCGGGGGCCTGGTGGCGGCGCTGATTCTGACGCTGCTGATTCTGGTCGCCCTGTCCGCCCCCCGGCTGCCCGGCCTCGGTCTTCCCGAAGTGGCGCCGGTGGTGGGAACGTCGGAACTGCGGGGCATCGTTCGGGGCGACAAGCTGGAGAAGAACATCCCTTACCGGGACCCGAAACACCCGAAGATTCAGTACGTCCGCTCGGCTTCTCCCGTGCTGCGGCCACGGCCCGCCGCGAAAGCGGTCGAGGGCGCCCCGCTCGTCTGGGGATTTTTCGTTAACTGGGATCCGGGCAGCATCGTTTCTCTCCGGCTGCACCTTTCGCGTCTCACGCATCTGGTGCCGGAGTGGCTCACCCTGCAGAATGCGCAGGGGGACATCGCCGACCAGACCGATCAGACCGTCGTCGCGATCGCCCACCAGGCCAATCTCCCCATCCTGGCGCTGCTGACCAACTTCCGCGACGGCTGGCAGCCAGGCGACGTGCACCGCGTCATCAACGACCCGGATCTGCGCCGGGACCTGATCGGCAACATTCGTTCCAACCTGGCCGAGCACAAATTCGCCGGCGTCAATATCGATTTCGAAAACCTGGCCGTACGTGACCGCGCCTCCCTGGTACGGTTCATGCGCGAACTCACTCTGGACCTGCACCAGTCCGGCTACATCGTTTCCGAAGACGTGCCCGTGGGCGATCCCGCCTATGACATCAAAGAGCTGGCCGCGGCTGTCGACTACCTGGTGCCGATGGTCTACGACGAGCACTACCAGTCGGGCGAGCCCGGGCCGGTCGCTTCGGAGACCTTCTTCGAAGGCAAGCTGGACGAACTGGCGAAACTGGCGCCTCCGTCGAAGATGGTGGTCGGTTTCGGCAGCTACGGTTACGACTGGGAGATCGGCGGCAAGGGCGGTTCCGAAGTCACGTTTGACGACGTGATGGCCGCGGCCGCCGCGACTCGCGGGTCCATCGAATGGGACGCGGCCGCCGAAAATCCGGTTCTGCGTTTCACCGCCGGCGGCAAGCAGCATGAAGCCTGGTTCCTCGACGCGGTGACGTCGCTCAACCAGATCAGCGCTGTGCAGGATGGCGGGTTCCGCGGCGTGGGCCTCTGGCGTCTGGGCGCCGAAGATCCAGGCCTCTGGAAAGTGCTGCGGCACGAGGCCTGGCCCGAGGACAATCTCAAAGGCTCCGTGCTGAACGCCATGGAGGCCACACAGCAGGCGCCGCGCCAGTACGGAAAAGGCGAGATCCTGCACGTCAGCCAGATACCGCACGCGGGCACCCGCGTGGTCACCGATCCGCCCACCCCCGAAGGCGACTACAGCGAGCGCTACACAAGTTATCCGACGCCCTACGTGATCGATCATGCCGGCGCCTCCGAGTCGGCGAATCAGAAAATTCTGTGCCTGACCTTTGACGACGGCCCGGACCCCACCTTCACGCCCCGCGTTCTGGATATTCTGAAGGCCCGGCACGTTCCGGCAACCTTTTTCGTCGTCGGACTCAATGCGGAAAACTATCCGGCGCTGATCCGGCGGGAGTATGCCGAGGGTCACGAACTCGGCAACCATACCTACCTGCATCCGAATATCGCCATCGCTTCTCCCCGGCGGATCGATCTGGAACTCTCCACCACGCAGCGAATCATGGAGAACCTGCTGGGCGTCTCGACCACCTTCTTCCGCCCACCCTATAACGCCGACAGCGACCCGCAGACGCCTGAAGAAATTCTGCCGCTGCTGCGCGTCCAGGCATCCGGTTATATGACGATCGGGGAATCCATCGACCCGCGCGACTGGGCGCCGGGCGTGACTGCCGCGGCCATTGTCCAGGAAGTGCAGAATGAACGGGCCAACGGCCACATCATTCTGCTGCACGATGCGGGCGGGGACCGCAACGCCACGGTGGAAGCGCTGCCGGGCATCATTGACCAGGCGCAGGCGGCCGGTTACCGCTTCGCGCTGGTCAGCGACCTGATCGGCCAGACGCGTGCGCAGGTCATGCCGCCGCCGAACCCGGATGAGCTGCGCATGGCACAGATCGAAGGCCGCGCGCTCGGGCTGCAGGCGCGTTCGCTGCAAACCCTCGGCATCCTCTTCCTCGCGGCGATCTACCTCACCCTGGCCAGATCGGTCCTGTTCGGCGTTCTGGCCATCCTGCAGAAGCGTAAAGAAGGCCGCCGGACGTACGGTGCCTTCTTCCAGCCCCCGGTCTCCGTCATCATCGCCGCCTACAACGAGGAGACCGTGATTCTGCGGACCATCGACTCCATCCTTCGTAACGGTTATCCGCACATGGAAATCCTGGTGGTGGACGACGGTTCGAAGGACGACACGCTTCGTGTTCTCCGTGAGGGCTACGGGGACCACCCCTCGGTGAAGATTCTGTCGCAGCCGAACGCCGGGAAATCGGCCGCGCTCAACAACGCCATCGGGCACGCCGCCTACGACATTCTGGTGGCGGTGGATGCCGACACGCTGTTCCGCACCGGCACGATCGGCAAACTGGTCCGGCATTTCAGCGATCCCCGGATCGGGGCGGTGAGCGGCAATGCCAGGGTTGGCAACCGCAAAAAGTGGATCACGCGTTTCCAGTCCATCGAGTACATCTACGGCTTCAATCTGGACCGGCGAGCGCTCGATTATCTGAACGCGATCACAGTAGTGCCCGGCGCGGTGGGCGCGTGGCGCAAAGATCTGGTGATCCAGAAAGGCGGCTTCGGTCACGACACCCTGGCCGAGGACGCGGATCTCACGCTCTCCATTCGCCGCGACGGCTACGTGATTCGTTACGACGAACAGGCCATCGCCTACACGGAGGCTCCCGAGGACGGCAAGAGCCTGACGAAACAGCGTTTTCGCTGGTCGTTCGGCACCTTGCAGGCGGCCTGGAAACACCGCGACGCCCTGTTCGTGCCGCGCTACGGGACGCTCGGCTTTATCGCGCTGCCCAGCATCTGGCTCTTCCAGGTGCTGCTTTCCTCGCTCTCGCCCTTTGCCGAAATCGCGATGCTGGTGGCGCTGTGGGCGGGTAACTGGCGCACGGTGCTGCTGTACTATTTCGGTTTCTTTTTCCTCGAAGTGCTGACGGGGTTGCTGGCCTACTCGCTCGAAGGAGTTCCGGCCTGGGATCTTCTGCTTCTCTTCTTCCAGCGAATCTACTACCGCCAGATGATGCTGTTCGTCCTCGCGAAAACCCTGGTGTTCGCCATGCGCGGCAGGCTGGTCGGCTGGGGCAAACTGGAAAGAAAGGCCTCGGTGTCGGTGGTCAACTGAGCCCCGGTTTCGGAGAAAAACTGCGTAACGTTCGGGTTCGTTTCCGCACTACCAGTTTCAATCCGAGACTATGTCTTCCTATTCAGACGATTTTTCCCCGGAAACTCGTTCCGTTCTCATCGTGGAACAGGAACCGGCCGTGCTGGTGATTCTGAGCTCCCTGTTTCGCAGGAGCGGCTTCCGCACGCTGCTGGCGCGTAGCGCGGCCGAAGCGGTCGAAATTGCATCCCGACCCTACGTTCCGGTGGATTCCGTGCTGACGGACGTGGAAGTGATGGGAGAACCCGGCCCTCAACTCGTCGAAGGACTGCAGCGAACCCGGCCCGATGTGCCGGTGTTATTCATGTCGGCGGTAACGGATTCCGGCGCCGTTCGCATCAATCTGATGCGGCAGCTCGGGCCGAAATACTTCGTGCGCGCAGCTGATACCAGTCTGGCCAGCACCAGTCTCGCGAACACCAGTCTGGCCAACACCAGTCTCGTGGATGCCGTTCGCTCGTCGATGCTGACAGCCGGCTTTCAGTCCTGCGTCTGAATCGCCGCCGGCCGATGGCGCCGGTTGCGGAATAGCCACTCCGATTCGCTATTCTCATTAGTACGGTGACCTCCAGTACTCTGGCGTGCGGATTCTTTGCGTTGGCGAGTCTCTGTCTCCTTCGCGCCCAGACGGGCGAACCGGACGAGGCCTGGAAAAACCTCGTCATGCAGGCGCTTTCCGCATCCAGCGCCAACGATTATCAGAAATCGGAACAGATTTTTCAGAAAGCGCTGCATGAGGCCGAGCGTTTCGGCGCCGGCGATCCCCGTGTCGGCGCCACGCTGAACAGTCTCGGTCTGGTTTACAAAGCGGAGAAGCGCCATGCCGAAGCCGAGGCCGCTTTTCGCCGCGCCCTCGCCGTTCTGGAAAAGGCCTACGGCCGCGAGAGTATCGACGTCGCCAACATCGATTACAATCTTGCCACCGTGCTTGCCGACCAGGGTAAACTGCCGTCCGCGCTGCCTTTCCTCGAAAACAGCCTCATCGGTTACCAGAGCCACCTCGGCCCCCAAAGCCTGAAGGCCGCCGATGTATTGTGCATGATCGGCGATGCCCGGCGGCTGACGCGGGACTGGGCGCGCGCGGAAGCGCCCCTGAAACAGTGCGCCGAAATCCGGGAAGCGAGTGGAGGAATCTACAGCACGGAACTCAGTGACGCCCTGTTCAGTCTCGCGATCGTTTATCAGAACCAGGGGAAATTCGCGCTTGCCGACCCCCGGTTCCACCTCGCGGAAAAGATCCGGGAAAAGATGCAGGGCATCATGAGCCCGGGCTTTGCCGATGTTCTCGAAGCGCACGCCGCGATGCTGCGCTCCATGGGACGCGAGGCCGACGCCAATAAAGACGCCTCGCTCGCGACGGCGATCCGCAGAAATGAGAGAAAAGAGCGTTAGTTTCGATGCCGCGCTTTTCCTGCAGTTCCTTCCTCAGTCTGATCCGGCTTGTGGTTCCCGCACTGGCTGCCATGGGCACCGCCGGCGCGCAGGATGTGGACGCGGCCTGGAAAGAGCTGTATATCAAGGCCCAGCGCGCCGCCGTCGACCACGATTTTCCCGCCGCGCAGACCGCCTTCGAAAGCGCCCTGCATGAGGCCGAAAGATTCGGTCCGGCCGACACCCGTGTAGCCAACACCCTGAACAGCCTTGGCATCGCCCAGCGCGACGCGAAGCACCTGTCCGAAGCCGAAACCAGTTTCCGCCGCGCGCTCGCAATTCTGGAAGCGGGCCCTCCCGGCCCCTCGCAGGACATGGCGGATGTCTCGTTCAATCTGGCCGGCGTTCTGATCGCGACCGGCAAGCCGCAGCCCGCAATCGCCCTGTTATCCCGCAGCTTATCCATTAACGAGCAACTCAGCGGCGGCCAAAGCGTTCGCGCCGCCGATGTGCACTGCGCCCTGGGCGATGCCTACGTCGCCATGAAACTGTATTCGGATGCCGAAGGTCCCCTGAAACGCTGCGCGGCCATTCGCGAACAGGACGGGGGAATGCTGAACCCTGGCTTCGGCGACGTGCAGATCAGCCTTGCGTTCGTCTACACCAAACAAGGGCGCTTTGCCCTTGCCGAGCAGCGTTACCGTCTCGCCGCCAGGATCCGGGAGAGAACCCTGGGCATTACCAGTCCCGTCTTCGCGGAGGCCCTCGAAGCCCATGCCGCGGTCCTGAAAACGCTCGGCCGCGATGAGGAAGCCGCAAAAGCCGCCACCATGGCCGCGGCTATCCGGCGCGGCGAACACAAAGCGAAGTAACCGGCACGGATCCTGCCGCATCTTTCTCTTAACTCAACCACATGCCTCATCGCTCCAGCCCGGTCGAACGGCGCTCGTTCCTGCTTTCCCTGGCCGCCGCTCTGCCCGCGGCGCGCACCTTGCTCTCGCAGACCCGCCCGGAGGAACGTCCGGCCGAAAAGGAAACCACGTTTTCCACCGACGTTCGGGTGATCAACGTTCTGGCCACGGTCCGGGACAAACAAGGGCGCTTCGTTTCCACCCTGAAAAAAGAGGATTTCACCGTTACGGAAGAGGGCCGCGATCAGGTTATCCGTTATTTCTCGCGCGAGACCGACATCCCGCTCACCCTGGGGCTCCTGGTCGACACCAGTCTGAGCCAGCGGCGAGTCCTCGGCGAAGAAAAGAACGCCAGCTTTCGCTTCCTCGACAAAGTTCTTCGCGGGGATAAAGATCGCACGTTCGTCATGCACTTCGACCACGAATCGGAACTGCTGCAGGACCTGACGTCGTCGCGAACCGAACTGCGGCGCGCGCTCGACGAACTGGAACTTCCCGCCGACCAGCGTCCCCAGATGAGCCGGCGCGGCGGCGGCAATTCGGGGGGCGGCGGCTATCCGGGTGGGGGCGGCGGCTATCCCGGCGGTGGCGGCGGCTATCCCGGCGGTGGCGGCGGCATCCGATTCCCTGGCGGCGGCATCGGCTTCCCCGGCGGAGGGGGTGGACGACGAGGCGGTGGCGGCGGACGCCAGCAGGGTGGCGGGCGGCAATCGCGCGGACCGGGTACGACCCTCTACGACGCCATCCTCCTCGGCTCCAACGAGATCATGCGGAAGGAGACCGGCCGGAAAGCGATGATTCTGCTCACCGACGGTGACGACAACGGCAGTAAGACGTTCCTGAACGATGCCATTGAGGCCGCCCAGCGGGCCGACACTCTGGTGTACTCCATCCTTTTTTCCGATGCGCAACTGGCCCGGCAACCGTTTGGCGGCGGCAGGGACGGCAAAAAAGTCCTGCAGCAAATTTCTCGCGAAACCGGCGGATCGTTCTACGAGGTTTCGAAGAAGCTCACCATCGACGACATCTTCGATCGCCTGCAGGAAGAACTGCGGAATCAGTACAGCCTCGGTTACAGTTCCGAAAATCCCGCCGCTGCGTCGGGATACCGAACCATTAAAGTGGGGGTCAAACAGGCGGGACTCACGGTTCAGTCGCGGGAAGGCTACTATCCGGCGGGCCGCTGATTCGTATGTTTTCGTCAACCCTGTAACCAATGGGCTCGCCGCGCCATCGGATTAGAATACGCTCGGGGTGAAGCCTCGCGTCTTAAGGGTCTTATAACTTCATGATCAGGTTCAGGCTTTGTTTCGCAGCCGTTTTGCTTTTCGGTCAATTGCACGCCGAAACACCCGTAACTTCCTCAGAACAAACCACCGCGCCCGCTACGGAAGCGCCGGCCACGCAAAGCAAGGCCGACCCGGTGCCGGTTCCCGTGCAGGACAAGCGCGCCTACGGCGTACTGGCCAACTACCGCACGGCGGAGGAAACCGGCCCCTACGCGCCGCTCACGGTGAAGCAGAAGTTCACCATTGCGCGAAAAGATACAACCGATGGCCCCGCCTACATTCTGGCCGGCTTTTTCTCTGGTATTTCGCAACTCAATAACTCAAACCCTTCGTTCGGACAGGGATTGAAAGGCTACAGCCGTCGTTATGCGTCCTCGATCGCCGATCAGGATATCGGCAACTTCCTGACCGAAGGCGCGATCCCGTCCCTCCTGCATCAGGACCCGCGTTATTTCCGCAGAGGACACGGTTCCGTAATGAGCCGAATCCTGTACGCCGCCTCGCGCTCGGCCGTCGCAAAAAACGACAAGGGAAACTGGACGTTTAACGCCTCTGAGTTTCTGGGCAACGGTATCGTGGCCTCCATCGGTAACGCTTATTATCCCGACGATGTCGGCTTTAAACCGACCATGCAGCGCATGTTCACGCAAATCGGCACGGATTCGATCTCCCAGATTCTCAAAGAGTTCTGGCCGGACGTGAAGCGAAAGTTCTTCCAGAAACGCCAGACGTCGGGCGACTGACCGATTGCGGCCCGTCCCTTGACGCGGGGGCGCACGAATGGTTAAATATTCATTTAGTTGAATAAACATTCATGACTGCCGCGCCGCCGCAAATCCGGAAAATCGCTCATCCCGATTTCACCAAAGACCTCGATATCACCCAGGATGAGTTACTCGTTCTTCTGGATCTTGCAACCGGCGTGAAGCGCGAGCCCCGGCTCTACAGCTCCTGTCTGGCGGGCCGCTCGATCGCTTTGCTGTTCGAAAAACCCTCGCTGCGGACCCGCATGACGTTCGAACTGGCCATCCAGCAGCTGGGCGGCTTCTCGATCCTCAATGACGGGCCGATCGGCTCCCGCGAGCCCCTGAAAGACGTCGCTCGGAATCTCGATCGCTGGGTCAGCGCGATCGTCACCCGCACGTTCCTCCAGAAAACCGTGGACGATCTGGCGAAATGGTCGAAAGTCCCCGTTGTCAACGCGTTGAGCGACACCTGGCACCCCTGCCAGGCTTTGGCGGACATGCAGACGCTGCGGGAACATTTCGGTTCGCTGCGTGGCCTTCGTCTGGCCTTCGTGGGCGATGGCAACAATGTGGCGCAGTCGCTGATGTTGTGCGCGGCTCGTCTGGGCATCGATTTCGTTTTGGCTAACCCGCCCCGTTACGACGCGAATGCCGCCATCATCGCCGAAGCGCAGGCCATCGCGGCCGCCAATGGCGCCACCGTGACCGTTACGCACGATCCGGCGGAGGCGGCACGAGGCGCGCACGCCATCTATACCGACGTCTGGGCCAGCATGGGCGCCGAGAATGAAGCGGCGGAACGCCGCACGGCCTTCGCGGATTACCAGGTGGATGAGGATCTCTTCTCGAAGGCCGCGCCGAACGCGGTCTTCCTGCACTGCCTGCCGGCCAAACGGGGCGAGGAAGTCACGGATGCGGTGATCGAATCCCCGCGCTCGGTCGTCTTCGATCAGGCTGAAAACCGGCTGCACGCGCAAAAAGCGCTGCTGCTGATGATGCTGTCATAAAAACGCGGAAATCAATTTCATGAAACTTTGGGGCGGGCGGTTTGAGACGGGCCCTTCGGAAGTCTTCGAACGGTTCTCAAATTCTTTACATTTCGACCGGCGGCTGCTGGCCGCCGATGTGCGCGGATCGCAGGCTTTTGCCCGGTCCCTGACGCGCGCCGGCGTTCTGACGGAAGCCGAGTGCGCCACCATCGTGGAAGCTTTCGACTCCATCCGCGCCGACGCGGCCGATCCGGCTTTCTTCGATGGCGCGACGGACGAAGACGTCCACAGTTTCGTCATCGGCAAGCTGAGCCAGCGCGTGGGCGCTCTGGCGGGCAAGATCCACACGGGCCGCAGCCGCAATGAACAGGTGTCGCTCGACGTGCGCCTCTGGCTGCGCGAGGAGTGCGATCGTTCCCGTGGTCTGCTCGCCGAACTGATGCAGGCGCTGCTCGACCTGGCCGCGAAATATCCTCACGCCGTGATCCCCGGCTACACGCACCTTCGCCGTGCTCAGCCGGTGCTCTGGCCGCACTATCTGCTGGCGTATTTCGAAATGTTCGCGCGCGATTTCGAACGTTTCGGCGAGGCCCGGCGGCGCACCAACGTCATGCCGCTCGGTTCCGGCGCGCTGGCCGGCAGCGGCTTTCCCCACGATCGCGAGGCCATCGCGCGCGATCTGGATTTCGCCGAAATCACCCGCAACAGCATGGATGTCTCGGCCGACCGCGACTTCGCGCTCGACTATCTCTACGCCGCTTCCGTCACGATGATCCACCTCAGCCGCCTGGCCGAAGACTGGATCCTCTACTCCTCCGAAGAGTTCGGCTGGATGGAACTGGGCGATGGCGTCACCAGCGGCTCCAGCCTGATGCCGCAGAAAAAGAATCCGGATTCGCTCGAACTGATCCGCGGCAAATCCGGCCGGGTGCTGGGCGCGCTCAACGCGCTCTTCTTCACCATGAAGGGCCTGCCGCTCACCTATAACCGCGACATGCAGGAAGACAAAGAACCGCTCTTCGAAGCCGCCGATCAGGTGAACGGCTGCCTCGAAATGGCGGCCCTTGTGGCGGAAACCGTGGTGCTCCGCGAGCAGGTTCCGTTCGATGCGGCGGACGAAAGCTGGGTGGTGGCGACGGATCTGGCCGAAGCGCTGGCGCGTAACGGCACGGCCTTCCATACCGCGCATCAGCTGGTCGGCAGGCTCGTGCTCGAAAGCGTGCGCGCCGGCAGGAAGCCGGGCGACTGGAACGCGGAAACTCTGGCGCGGTTTGCGCCCGAGTTCACACCCGACGTGGCGCGCCTGCTCGATCCTCGCGAGGGCATGAAGACGCGCGAAATCGCCGGCGGTACCGGCCCGCGGACCGTCGCTGCCGCCCTGGCGACAGCCCGCGATCGCCTCGCGCAGCTGCGATGACCAAGAGTTTTCGCCAGGGTCAGATTCTCAAACTGTTGCGCGCCCGCAGCATCTGCACCCAGGACGAACTGGCCCGCGCGCTGAAGGAAGTCGGCATTGAGGCCACCCAGGTCACCCTTTCCCGCGATATGCGGGAACTCGGCCTGGTCAAGACGACCGATGGCTACCGGGTGCTGCAGCGCGAGACCTCCAACCTGCAGTTTTCCACGCTCGCCACCGAGTTCCTGCAGGACGTGCGCCACGCGCAGAATCAGATCGTATTGAAGACGGCCCCCGGCCACGCGAGTTCCGTGGCCGTGGCGCTGGACGACGAGGAATGGCCGGAGATCGTCGGCACCATCGCCGGCGACGACACGATTCTGATCATCTGCCAGGACAACGGCACGGCCGAAGGGGTCCGGAAAAAGCTGCTGCAGTTGCTGGAAGGCTGAGGGGCTGCGGGTCTAGACCCACTCCCGATAAACGCCCATCAGTTCGCGAAGGTCTTCCACGTCGGCCGGGCGTGTGTTCATAAGCGGAGGACGAACCGGTCCGGCCGTCATGCCGAGAATTTCCATCGCGTCTTTCATCACGGAAACCTCATAGCCCTTGGCGCGCTCACGCAGCGCGTAGAGCGGATTCACGAACCGCGCCATCAGCGGATCCAGGCGCGCGAAATCGCGCTTCATGCCGGCGTCGGCGAGTTCCAGCGAGAGCTTCGGAGCGATGTTGGAAATACTCGACGTAAAGGCCTGAACGCCTGCGGCGAAGTAAGTGGGCACGCAGTCGTCGCCCAGTCCGCCCAGCCAGGCGAGCCGGTCGCCGTTGTAGTTCATGATGCGCTGGTAGACGCGGCCGTTGCCCTGGCCGTCCTTCCACGCGGCCAGCGTCGGCACGCGATCGCAAAGCCGCGCCACCTGCTGCGGCGTGAAGACGCACCAGTCGCGGCTGTAAATCATCAGGGGCAGGGCAGAGGCTTTGCCGATCGCCTCGTAGTACTGGAAAAGTCCCTCTTCCGGGGCATGCGAGTAATACGGAGGCAGCGCGAGGATGCACTCGGCGCCGGCGCGTTCCACGCGGCGGGCGATATCGGCGCCCAGAACGC
This sequence comes from uncultured Acidobacteriia bacterium, assembly GCA_903851195.1. Taxonomy (GTDB): domain Bacteria; phylum Acidobacteriota; class Terriglobia; order Bryobacterales; family Bryobacteraceae; genus BOG-234. Next base: position 112,604 of record CAINNJ010000046.1, on the reverse strand, counting down.
CGTTGTAGCCGGTGCCGGCCACCACGGGCATGCGGCCGTTGACGGTGTCTACCGTGACCTTCACCACCTGCTCGATCTCTTCCGGCGTCATGGAGTAGACTTCACCGGTGCCACCGGCTGCCACCATGGCACAGAACGGATGTTTCGCCATCTCATCGACATTCTGCGCAAGAGCGTCGAGATTCAGGGATAAATCGCGATGAAAAGGAGTTACGGGAAAACCGAAAACACCGGTCAGGCCGGCGGCAAATTGGCGCGGAGTCATCCCCACCTTTGTATCACGAGAAATTAGCTGAGAACTTTCCATCTGTTTCGCCACTAAACAGGCAGTGCGGCAAAATCGTTTCTCGGGCGAGGCGCTTTACCTCGCCTGGAAACTCAACGATGCGGACGCCGCTTCCGCCGGACTGGTTCGGGAACGTCTGACAATTGGAGAAGGAAAGAGACTTTACACGCTCTGGTCCTGGGTGGTGGCAAACGGCGTGGTCCGTGCGCTGCTCAAGCCGGATGCCCCTCTCGAGGAGATCACCGAAGCCATCTGGGATGCCGATGCGCCGCTCCTGCTCAGCCGGTGGGTGGAGGGACAACGGGAGTGTATTGAGGTCGCCCACGAAATCGAGACCGTTCCGGTAGCGCTGGGTCTGGCCTCCCGGCCGGAACAGTGGCCGTTTTCGAGCGCCTCGGGGGATTGAGCCGGGCCCACCCGATCAGCTCTTCTTCAGCAGGAGTTCCATCACCACCGTGGCGTCCGTCGGCTCCGCATAATAGCGGGGCGTGGTGCGCACGATCATAAAACCGAACTGCCGGTTCAGTTCGATCATCCGCACATTCTTCTTTCGCGTATTCGTCACGATTCGCCGAAAACCGTGGCGCCGCGCATACGCCACTTCCCACGCCTTCAGCAGCGCGCCGAAACCCTGCCCCTGATATTTCGGCAGCAAACCCGTTGTCGCGATGTAAAGAGTCCCTTTCGATTTCGGATTGTCCGTAAACGTCAGATCTTCCGTGAAATCCGTATCCCGCTGAAACGCGCAGCACCCGGCTTTTCGCCTGTCGATCAGCATCCACCACGCCTCGCACTGCTTCCAGTAGGATGGCGGAAACACATCGGCGGCGCTGAACACTTTCCGGTCGAAAGCCGCCAGGCTGCGCACTTCTTTGGGCAAAACGGCCTGCCGGAATTCCGTAATCATCGCTTCGGCCCCGGCCGATACGGCGGCAACTCGAGCCCGGGCAGGGCGGGGGAGCGCACGGGCGCCGGCGCTACTTCCGGAACCGGCGCCTCCTCCGCCAGAACCGGCTGTCGCAGCACGACAGGCGGCGGAGGCGTGAACAGGCGCGGCGTCTCTCTCACCACCGCCGGTTCATTCCGCGCCGCCTGCCACATGGAAATCTTCACCAGCCCCAAATACACCAGGCCGGCAATCGTGACTGTCGCGGGAATCCACCACCATGCCGCCCGAATACGCATCAAGACCGATTATGGACGACCCGGCAATCTGGCCGGAACCGCTGCATCGCTATACTCGAATTTCATGATCAGAGTCCGGTTTGCGCCCTCCCCGACGGGCTATCTGCACGTCGGCAGCGCGCGCACCTTCATCTTTAACTGGCTGTACGCCCGCCGCAACGGCGGCACCATGATCCTGCGCATTGACGACACGGATCTGGAGCGCAACACCGAAGCGTCCCTGCGATCGATCTTCGAAGGTCTGCAGTGGCTCGGGCTCGACTGGGACGAGCAATACCGGCAGTCCGAGCGCCTGGATCTGCACCGGCAACTGGCGGAATCGATTCTGGCCAAAGGTTTGGCTTACCGGGATTTCACTCCCGCTGCCGCCGCTGAAACAGACGACACGGAAAAGCCGCACGCCGCCGGAGCCTGGCTCGCCAATCCCGGCCAGCGTGAGATGTCCGCCGAAGAGAGCGACCGCCGGGCCGCCGCGGGCGAACCGTACGTGATTCGCTTCCGCGTCCCGCACGGTTCGGGCGAAGTGGTTCGCTTCCATGACGCGGTGTACGGCGAGCAGTCGAAATCGGTCGATGACATCGAAGACTTCGCCCTGCTTCGCAGCAGCGGAGCGCCGACCTATCACCTCGCCTCCTGCGCCGACGACGTGGATCTCCGCATCACCCACGTGGTGCGCGGGCAGGACCACCTGACCAACACCTTTAAGCACGTGCTGATCTTCCGCGCCGCCGGAATCGAGCCGCCGCAGTTCGCGCATCTGCCGCTGCTGATCGCGCCCGATGGCAGCAAACTTTCCAAACGGAAGCATGGCCCGGTCGTCTCCGTCACCACCTATCGTGACTCCGGCTTCCTCCCCCAGGCGTTCATCAACTTTCTCTGTCTGCTCGGCTGGTCGCCTAAGGACGACCGCGAGAAGATGACCCGCGAAGAACTGGTCGGCATCTTTTCTTTCGAGGGCATCAACCGCAGCAACGCGGTCATCAACTTCACCGAAGAAGATCCGTTCGACGCCAAGGCCGTCTGGCTGAATGCCGAGCACATCCGCACCATGCCCGCCGCGAGCCTTTCCGAAGCCCTGCTGCCCGTGGTCCACGCCGCCGGTTTTGCGGTTACGGCGGAGAAGATGGCGCAGATCACGCCGCTGATTCAGGAGCGCATCCGCCTGCTGCGCGACGTTCTGCTGGTGGCCGATTTCTTCTTCGCCCAGGAACTTGCACCCTATCCGGCAACGGAACTGATCCCCAAAAAAGGCGATGCCGCCATGGCGCTGCGTTCGCTGCAAAAAGCCCTCGAAACCCTCGCCACCGCCGAATTTACGCACGACGGTCTGGATGCCGCCCTTCGATCCGCCGCGGAAAGCCTCGGCATCAAAGCCGGCCAGATGTTCGAACCCATCCGCGTGGCCGTTTGCGGCCGCAAGACCGCGCCGCCGCTGTTCGGTACGCTGGAAGTTCTGGGCCGTGAGATCTGCCTTGCGCGGATCGAACAGGCCATCGCCAAACTAAACTCATGACTCCGACGAATCCTCCTCCCCCGGCCGGGCCGCCGGCGGCACCTTCGAATTTCATCCGCGACATTATTCTGCGGGATCTGGAAAGTAATAAGTTTGCCGGACGTGTGCAGACGCGGTTTCCTCCGGAGCCGAACGGTTATCTCCATATTGGCCACGCCAAATCCATCTGCCTGAACTTCGGGCTGGCCGCGGAATTCGGCGGCAAGACCAACCTGCGCTTCGACGACACCAATCCCGAGAAGGAAGAGCAGGAATACGTCGATTCCATCATCGACAACGTCCACTGGCTGGGTTTCGACTGGGAAGACCGCGTCTTCTTCGCGTCCGATTACTTCGAACAGATCTACCAGTGGGCGCTGGAACTGATCCGCAAGGGCAAAGCTTACGTCTGCGATCTGACCGCCGAAGAAGTGCGCAAATATCGCGGCACGCTCACCGAGCCAGGTAAAGAGAGCCCGTATCGCAACCGCACCGTCGAAGAGAATCTCGACCTGTTTCAGCGCATGCGCGCCGGCGAGTTTCCGGATGGTTCGCGCACTCTGCGGGCCAGGGTGGATATGGCCTCGCCGAACCTCAACATGCGGGACCCCGTGATGTACCGGATCCTGCACGCCGAGCATCACCGCACCGGCAACGCGTGGCCCATCTATCCGATGTACGACTATGCCCACGGCCAGTCGGATTCCATCGAACAGATAACCCACTCCATCTGCACGCTGGAATTCGAAGACCACCGTCCGCTCTACGACTGGTTCGTGGAACAACTCGGCATCTTCCATCCGCAGCAGATCGAGTTCGACCGGCTGAACCTCACCTACACCATGCTCAGCAAGCGCAAACTGCTGCAACTGGTGCAGGACAAGCTGGTGCGCGGCTGGGACGACCCGCGCATGCCCACTCTCTCCGGTATCCGCCGCCGCGGCTACACGCCCGAAGCGATCCGGAATTTCTGCGGCTCCATCGGGGTCTCGAAGACCAACGGCATCATCGAACTGGGCCTGCTGGAACACTTCGTCCGCGAGGACCTGAATAAACGCGCGCCGCGCATGATGGCGGTTCTCCGTCCGTTGCGCGTGGTGATCGACAACTATCCCGAAGCGACCGATGCGGTCGATGAACTGGATGCGGTGAATAATCCCGAGGACGCCTCGGCAGGCACCCGGAAAGTGCCGTTCTCGCGCGTGCTTTACATCGAACAGGACGATTTCAAAGAGGATCCTCCAAAAGGTTATTACCGGCTCTCTCCGGGCAAGGAGGTCCGTCTGCGCTGGGGCTATCTGATCACCTGCGTGAGCGTCGTAAAGGACGAGCAGGGCAATGTGGTGGAGATCCACTGCACCTACGATCCGGCCACGCGCGGCGGCAACGCTCCCGACGGCCGCAAAGTGAAATCGACCATTCACTGGGTTTCGGCGGCTCACGCGGTGGACGCCGAAGTGCGCCTCTACGAGACGCTCTTCACGAAGGAAAATCCCAATGCCGTGGAAGAGGGCCAGGACTTCACCGCGAACATCAATCCGAACTCGCTTGAGGTGCTGACGAACTGCAAACTGGAGCCGTCGCTGGCGGCCGTGGAGCCGTTCGGGCGTGTGCAGTTCGAGCGCCTGGGCTACTTCTGCGCGGATCCGGATTCGGCCCCCGGCAGGCCCGTGTTCAACCGTACCGTAGCGCTGCGGGACAGCTGGGCCAAAATCGAAAAACGCGCCGACAACCCGGCAAAGGCGAAAGTATGAACATTCTCGGAATTGGCGGTGTGTTGGGAGACTCCGCCGCGGTCCTTATTAAAGACGGGCAAATCGCGGGCGCAATCGAAGAAGGGAAGCTGACCCGGCGCCTGCAGCCCGGCCGCCTGCCGGAGGCCGCGATCTCCGCGTGTCTCCAGATGGGCGGCATCTCCGCGGATGACGTGAATTATGTGGCTCTGGCCCGCCCGCTCCCGCCCGGCGCGGCGCTGCCCCTCGCGCTGCAGTCGTTCTCGGCAGCCCGCATCGTTTCCATCGATCACCACGCCGCGCACGCCGCGGCCGCCTATCTCGCTTCGCCGTTTACGGAAGCCACGGTGATCACCCTGGATCGCGAGGGCGATCTGCGCTGCGGCGCGCGCTGGCGAGGGGAAGGGAACCGGCTGACGCTGGAAGACGAGATCCTCTATCCCGATTCCATCGGTCAGTTGTACGGGCGGGTCACGGAACTGCTTGGCTTCACGCCGCAGGCCGATGAACACCGTCTGCAGTGGCTGTCTGCCTCCGGCGAGCCGCGCTGGCTCGGCGTGTTTGAAGACATCGTCGGCGGCCATAGTTTCGACCGCACCTACTTCGATTTCGGCCGGCAGGGAAATGGCGGCTTCAGTCCGAAGTTCTTCGAGCGGCTCGGCATCGCCAGCGCCGCCGAACTCAATCCCCGGGACCGTGCCGATCTCGCGGCCAGCATGCAGCATGTGCTGCACAGCTACGTGATGCGGCTGGCGAACGGCGCAAAGAACGTTTGCCTTGCCGGTGGCGTGGCCTGGAATGCGCTGCTGGTGTCCGCGCTCGAAAATTCCGGACGGTACGAAGGCGTTTTTGCCCAGCCGGCGGCGGGCAACGCCGGAACCGCGCTGGGCGCCGCGCTGCAGGTCTGGCATGAGACGGCGGGCGGCGAGGAACGGGCGGATGCCGGCGGCTACTGCCTGGGCCCGCAGTACAGCGTTCACGAAATCAAACAGGTGCTCGAGAACTGCAAACTGCGCTTCCAGCTTCTGGCTACGGTTCCCGAAACCATCGGCGCCGCGGTGAGGCAGTTGCAGCAGAACCATATCGTCGCGTGGATGCAGGGCCGGATGGAGTTCGGCCCGCGCGCCCTGGGCAACCGCAGTATTCTGGCTTCACCGCACGATCCGTATTCCGCGGAGAACCTGAACGCGTTCATCAAACATCGCGAGGCCACGCGGAAATTCGCGGCTTCGGTGCCCGCCGAACTGGCCTCGGAGTATTTCGATGCCGGTCCGAACGCCCGGCATCTCGCGACGGTAAGCCGCGTCCGGCCCGCCTGGCAGGACCGGTTTCGCGGCGCCATTCTGGCCAGCGATCTGATCCGCGTGCACACCGTTTCGAAGGAAGATAATCCTCTCTACTGGCAGTTGCTCCATGCCTTTGGCGACGCCACCGGGCTGCCGGTTCTCTACAATACTTCGTTCAATCTGTTCGGCGAGCCCCTCGTCTGCACGCCGCGCGATGCGGTGCGCAGCTTTTGGTCGTCCGGCATCGACGCGATGGTCGCGGGTAATTTCCTGCTCGAGAAATAAAAATAGATGAAACCCCGCCGTTCCCGAGGCGCGGCTGTGCTGGTGGCGGCCGGCATCTTCCTCAGCCGTATCTTCGGCCTGGTGCGTGAACGCGTGTTCGGCCATTACTTCGGGATCTCCGGAGTGGCCGACGCCTTCCGCGCGGCGTTGCGCATCCCGAACTTCCTGCAGACCCTGTTCGGCGAGGGCGTGCTTTCGGCATCGTTCATCCCTGTCTATTCGGGCCTGCTGGCGGAGGAAAAACCGGAGGAAGCGGGCAGGGTAGCGGGCGCCGTGTTTTCCATCCTGGCGGTGCTCTCTTCGGTGCTGGTGCTGGTCGGTGTCCTGGCCACGCCGCTGATGATCGACCTGATCGTTCCCGGCGTGCACGATGAACGCCGCGACCTGGCTATCCGCCTGGTGCGGATCCTCTTCCCGGGCGCCGGCCTGCTGGTGCTCTCCGCCTGGTGTCTCGGGATCCTGAACAGCCATCGCCGGTTCTTCCTTTCCTACAGCGTTTCGGTGTTGTGGAATATCGCGATGATTGGCGCCATGCTGGGCTGGGGTCCGCATGTGGGGACCGAGCGGCTGGCGGTGATTGTAGCGATAGCCTCGGTCATTGGAAGCGCAGCACAGTTCCTCGCGCAGTTGCCGACCGTGCTGCGTTTAGCCCGGCCGCTGCGGCTGGGGTTCGCGCTGCACCTGGGCAGCGTCCGGACTGTCATTCGAAGCTTCGGGCCCGTGTTCATCAGCCGCGGCGTGGTGCAGTTGAGCGCCTATATCGATTCGGCTCTGGCCAGCTGGCTGCCGCAGGGCGCGATCGCTGGCCTGGGCTATGCGCAGAGTATCTATCTGCTGCCCGTGAGTCTGTTTGGCATGGCGGTTTCGGCGTCGGAACTGCCGGAGATGTCAAGCGTGGCGGGAGGCTCGGAGGCCGTCGCCGCGCACTTGCGCACGCGCCTCGCCAGTGGCTTGCGCCGGATTGCATTCTTCGTGATCCCGTCAGCCGTCGCGTTCGTCGCACTCGGGGACGTGGTGGTGGCGGCGATCAACCAGAGCGGCAAATTCCGGCACGACGATGCGGTCACGGTTTGGGCGATTCTGGCCGGATCGGGCGTGGGCCTGCTCGCTTCGACGCAGGGCAGGCTCTATTCGTCGGCCTTTTACGCTTTAAAAGACACGCGGACGCCCCTGCGCTTCGCGGTGCTTCGCGTCGTGCTGACCACCGTGCTGGGCTATCTGTGCTCGCAGCCGCTACCGGCGCTGCTGGGTGTGGATCCGAGGTGGCGCGCGGCCGGGCTGACCGCATCCGCCGGTGTGAGCGGCTGGCTCGAATTCCTCCTGCTGCGGCGGGCTCTGCGAAGGAGGATCGGAGGAGTGCCCCCCGGATCCACCTACCTGGTTCGCTTTTGGTCCGTGGCGGCGCTGGCTGCCGGGGTCGCATGGGCGATTAAGATCGCGATGGGAACGCAACGTCCGGAATTACTGGCTGTGGCGACGCTGGTTCCGTTCTGCGGCGTCTATTTGCTGGTTGCGGATCCGCGCATGGTGCGCGAGACCGTGGGAAGCTTAGGCCGTCGCGGCCGGGCCTGATTCAGGCTTCCAGCCGTTCAATCCTTCGCGCGTGGTTGGCGGTGTGCTCGACCAGGCCGGCCATCGCCTGCATCAGCAGTTGCGTGCTTGCGGTAAGGGCGTCAACGCGCGCTCCCAGCGTGTCCAGACGGACGGTAAGGGCGTCGATACGAGCATCGGTCTTAGCTCCGTTTTCGATCACTTCCGCAAGTTGCCGGTCATGTGATTCGATCGACTGCATCAAAAATTCAGCGCGTTCTTCAAACGTCACAAGCCAATTGTAACTCCGGTGTACGGATTTGAGTCAACGGGCGGATTGCAAAGCGCCCACGACGCCAGCAAGTTCCGATAACACATATTATGTCAAATTACGCGCTCGGCTCAAATTTCAGCGCCACCGAGTTCATGCAGTACCGCTTCCCGCCCGGCGGCGGCCCGTCGTCAAACACATGACCCAAATGCCCCCCGCACCGGGCGCAGCTCACCTCCACCCGTCCCACTCCGAAACTGTTATCCGCCGACTCCGCCACATTCTCCTTCGCGATCGGCTCCGTGAAACTCGGCCATCCTGTGCCCGAATTGAACTTGCTCCCCGAATCGAACAGCGCCGTCCCGCAGCAAACGCACCGATACACCCCGTCCGCATGCAGATTCCAGTACTCGCCCGCATACGCCAGTTCCGTATCGCCCCGACGCGTCACCATGTACTGATCCACCGCGAGCGCCGCCTTCCACTGCGCATTCGTCTTCCTCACCGAAGGCACTTCCACGACCCCGGTCAGCCGTCCCGCCCGATCGAACTCCGCAATCCGCACCTTCGCCGCGAGCGGCCGCGAGTCATCGTCCGACCCGCCCAGCCACTCACTCAGCCCCCACCCGGCCGTCCCGCACAGCGCCAGCCCGAGGAAAACCCGCCGCTCGACAGCCATCCCTATTCCAGTTTCGCCTGCCCCAACGCCACCACATGACCGGACCCGCCCTGCGCCACAAACGCCACCACCCGCGTCGCCCCGCCCGGTTTCAGACTCACCGTCCGCTCGAAATCCGTCTTGCCGTCGAGCTTCCCCAATTTCTCGAAGGAATACGCCACGCCCACATGCGAAAGACTACGCCCGCCGTTTTCCCCACGTAATACCTGGGACCGCATCGCATCGTGCGCCAAAGCCAGATACAACGTCCCCCCGCCCTGTCCGTCGACATGAATCCTGACCCGAGCTTTTTTCTCCACCCGCTCCGCCGTTACCTGAATGGGCGCTTTCCCCTGCCGAGCGGCATCCCGAATCGACTGCTCGGCCTCCCGCTGGTCGCTCCCGACAAAGCCCTTTACCCCGTCCACCACCAGTTCCGGCGTATACGTCTGTCCATCCAGGTGGCTGGCGTACTCCCGCTGTCGCTCGCTGTACAACGCGGACGAAAACGGGTCGGCCCAGCCCAGATGATTCCAGTAATCCACATGCTCACTGAGCACGATCACCTCCGCCCCGGCGATCGGCTGCTCCTTGTCGAGCTTCTCCAGCAAACGATCCGCCGGCGGACAACTCGAACAGCCTTCCGACGTGAAAAGCTCCAGCAAAACCGGCACCCGCGCCGGACCCGAAGCGCTGTTCAAACTCACCGTCGCGAAAAACAAACTGACCGGCAACCCGAACTTGATTCTCATGCACTCAATATGCGACACCGAAGCGGTATTATTCCCGTGAGGTGTCATGAAAGGTCTTGCAGGCAAAACGGTCCTCATTACCGGTGCTTCCTCCGGCATCGGCCGGGCGACCGCCATTCGGTTCGCCGAAGAAGGCTCGCTGGTAGCCATCAATTACCGCGGTCCCCGAGAGCGGGCGGAAGCGGAAACCGTTCTCGAAGAAGTGCTGCAGGCAGGCCCGGCCCGCCGCGGCATCCTTATAGAGGGCGATATTTCCAGTGAACCCCAGGTGATCCGCATGGTGGACGAAACCATCGCGACGTTCGGTCGCCTGGACATCCTGATCAACAACGCCGGGATCCAGCAAGGCGCGCCGAGTCATGAAGTTACCCTCGAAGACTTCAACAAGATTGTGAATGTCAATCTGCAGGGAACCTTCCTCTGTTCGCGGCAGGCGATCCGGCACTTCCTGTCCCGGCCCGGCGGCGGCGTGATCGTCAACAACACCAGCGTGCACGAATTCATTCCCAAACCGCAGTACCTTTCTTATTCCGCCAGCAAAGGCGCCATCGAAAACATCACACGCACCCTTGCTCTGGAATACGCCGCGTCCGGCATCCGGGTCAATTCCGTGGGACCTGGCGCCACCATCACTCCGATCAACAAAGCCTGGATCGACAACCCCGAAGCCCGCGCCGCCGTCGAAAGCCACATCCCCATGGGCCGCTCCGCCGAGGCCGCGGAAATCGCCGGCGTATTCGCCTTCCTCGCCTCCGACGACGCGTCCTATATCACCGGCCAAAGCCTCTTCGCCTGCGGCGGCCTGAGTCTCTTCGCCGAATTCCGCACCAATTGGTCCTCCTGACGAATATGCACCCCGGGAATAAGTCCGCGCCGACCCGTCATCTTGTTCTCGTATGGCGATTTCCTTTACCCTCGACGGTTTTACCGGGGGAACCGGCGTAATGGCTCTGTTCTCGCCGGGCAATGCGGACCGTTCCGCCTCCAGCGCCCGCGCGTCCTTCGATGCCGAGGCGATGCCGCATCTGAACGATCTCTTCCGGACCGCCCTGCGCGTCACCGGCGATCGCGCCCGCGCCGAGGACGCCGTTCAGGAAGCCTACCTGCAGGCGTGGAAATCGTTCGACCGTTTCGAATCGGGCACCAACTGCCGCGCCTGGCTGTTCCGGATCCTCTTTCACTGCATCCAGCACCACCGCCGCAAGTGGTTCCGTTTTCCGGTTCTTAAAGAAACGGAAGAGTTTCTTGAAGCCGGCCTGACCGCGCCCGAACCGGTTCCCCAGGAACTGCGCGATGAACAAATCCTGGCGGCGCTCGACCAGATCCCCCAGGACTATAAGGCGATCGTTTTGCTGGTGGATGTCGAAGAGTTCGCCTACAAAGAAGCCGCGGAGATACTGGGCGTTCCCATCGGAACAGTCATGTCGAGACTGAGCCGAGGCCGCAAACTGCTCCGCGAACAACTCCAGCAGGTCGCCACTTCCTATGGAATTCTGAAAGCTTCCGGAGGACACGGTCGATGACTCCGGCCAACCACTGCCCGAGGACCAGTGCCCTGCTCCAAGGTTGTCTGGATCCGGAACCCTCTGCCGCCAACCAGACCGATATGGAACAGCATCTGAGCACCTGCCCGGTCTGCGCCCATGCCGTTTCGGAACATCGCGCCAGCCACCAGATGCTGCGGACCCGTCTGCGCTCCGCGGTTCTCAGCACTCCCGCGCCCCTCGGTCTCGAAACCCGGGTTCGCCAGACGCTCCACGAAGCCTCGTCCCGCACCGCGGCGCGCCGCTTTTCCGGCTGGCCCGCGATGGCTCTCGCCCTCTCCCTGCTGATTGCGTTCGGCGCCGGTCTCCGCTGGCACAACGGCGGACTTCGTTTCACGCCTGGCGCTCAGGATTCCTACATCGCCGCGATCGCGCCGGAAGTCGCGCCGGTGATGCGGATCGGCCTGCAGCAGCATGTCCACTGCGCGGTTTTCCAAAAACTGCCGTCGCAATGGCCCACGCTGGAAGAGATGGCGAACGAACTGGGCCCGAAGTACGCCGATCTGGCCCCTGCCCTGTCCAGTCACCTGCCCCCGGGCTTTCGCATCGCCACCGCGCACCTCTGCGAGTATCGGGGTCGGTACTACACCCACCTCGCGGCCACCGACGGCAGCCGTCTGATCTCGCTGCTGATCACCGTCCGCAGCCCTCGTGAGGCCTTCGAGGGCGAACTGCGCGCGGTCGCCACCGAAGCCGGAGTGCCCCTCTACGCCGCCGGTGTCCAGCGTTTCCGCATTGCCGGCTTCCAGACTCGCGACCACCTGGTCTACCTCGTCTCCGACCTGCCCGCCGCGGAAAACCTCGCAACACTGCGGAGCCTGCAGCCCGGAGTGGACCAGGCGCTCCGCCGTCTCGAAATCTGACACCTTAGCGTTCCTGAATCGGATACATTCAACATGATGACTTTCGGAAGCGACGTTTGCGGCAGCCTCGAAGCTGGCCTGTCAAAAGAGTGGCTGGAGACGAACGGGATCGGCGGCTTCGCTTCTTCCACCGTTCCCGGTGTGAACACCCGCCGATATCACGGACTTCTGATCGCGGCGCTCCACCCCCCGGTCGATCGGTACGTGCTCCTCTCGAAGCTCGAGGAAACGGTCTTTCTGAACGGCGCGAGGTACGATCTCGCCTCCAATCTCTATCCCGGCGCGGTCCACCCCAACGGACACACCCACCTGCGCAAATTCCGGCTCGATCCCTTTCCGGTCTTTACTTATGAGGTGGGAGGCGTCGAGATCGAGAAGCGCGTCTTCATGGTCCACGGCCAGAACACCACGGTCGTCGAATACCGGATCGTCGGTCCCGGCGAGTGCACGCTGGAACTGCGGCCGCTCATCGCCTTCCGCGACTACCACTCCACCACGCGGGCCAACGACGTTCTGAATCGCGACATCCTCGAAACGGAGGGCGAGGTTTCGATCCAGCCCTATTCCGGCTTACCCCGGCTGTTCTTCAGCCATAACGCGAAATGGGTAGGCCGCGAAGGCGAGTGGTATTTCAATTTCCAGTACCCGCGCGAAAAAGAACGTGGTCTGGACTCCCCTGAAGATCTCTTCCAGCCGTTCGTGATGCAGTTTCAACTGGGTGGCCGCGCCGTGGCCTCGGTCCTCGCCTCCACGCAGTCGCAGATTGCCGCTGACGCTGCTTCCCTGCGCGCCAACGAAATCGCCCGGCGTGCCGCCCTCCGCCTCGAAGCCCCCGTCGACGACCCCTTCGTGAAAGATCTCACCGCCGCCGCCGACCAGTTCATCGCGGCCCGCGCCGGTAATCTCCGCACCGTCATCGCGGGCTATCACTGGTTTGCCGACTGGGGTCGCGACACCATGATCGCCTTGCCCGGCCTCACCCTTCCCGCCGGGCGCTACGACGTCGCCCGCAATATCCTGCTCGCCTTCAGCCATGTCGCCGACATGGGCATGCTGCCGAACCGCTTTCCGGATCTCGGCGAGACTCCCGAATACAACACCGCCGATGCCTCCCTCTGGTTCTTCGAGGCCATTCGGAAGTACGTCGAATACACCAGCGACTTCACCTTTGTGCAGGAAAACCTCTTCGACACCATGAAGAGCATCCTCGACTGGCATCTGCTGGGCACCCGCTACGGCATCCGTTGCGGCCCCGATGGCCTGATCTCCGCCGGCGATCCCGAAACGCAACTCACCTGGATGGACGCGAAGATCGGCGATTTTGTCGCCACGCCGCGCAACGGCAAGCCCGTGGAAATTCAGGCGCTCTGGTACAACGCCGTGCGCTTCACCCAGGATCTCGCGGAACGGTTCGGCGACTACGAAGAAGAGAAATTACTTGCCGACATCGCGAAACGAACGAAGGAATCTTTCAACGCCCGCTTCTGGAATGACGAGAAGGGCTGTCTCTACGATGTACTCCGGTCCGACCAAAGCGGCGATACGCACGACGACTCCGTTCGCCCCAACCAGGTCATCGCCCTGTCTCTCGGGTACACGATGGTACCGCCCGACCGCGCCCGCGCCATCCTCGCGATCGTCGAGCGGGAACTGCTGACCGATTTCGGACTCCGGACGCTGTCCCCTCACGATCCGCAATATCGCGGCCACTACGACGGCGGCCCCGTGGAGCGCGACTCCTCCTATCACCAGGGCACCGTCTGGCCCTGGCTGCTGGGCCCCTTCATCACCGCCTATGTGAGATCCCACGGCGACCCGCTCGAAGGCGATCCCGAAGGCCTGCTCGACGCCCGCGAACAGGCAGGCCGCTGGCTGGAAGCCTTCCGTCCGCACCTGGAGACGGCGGGCCTCGCGAGTATCTCCGAAATTTTCGACGGGGATGCGCCCCATCAACCGCGGGGCTGCATCGCGCAGGCCTGGAGCGTCGGCGAGATCCTGCGGGTCCTGGTGGAAGATGTCCACGGCATCTGGCCGCTGGTGTGAACAGAGAAGCGTAGCCGAAATTACTCCCCCTCCTGGGCCTCAAGTAAACTGCTTAAATGCGCAGGATTCTGATCGCCGCCGCGGCAACCCTCGGCCTACTCGGTGTGGCCGCCGGACTCGGCTATCTGCTGTTCGACGTCAACCAGTTACGGCCCGCCATTCAGGACGGCTTACAGAAGCAGCTCCATCGCCCTGTCACCCTCGGCGCCATGAGTTTGGGACTGTTCCCGCTCGCCGTTCGGGTGGATGACCTGGTGGTAGGCGAAAATCCCGCATTTCCAACCGGTCGGCCCTTCCTGACCGCGAAACAGATCCGCGTCCGCGCCGAACTGCTCCCGCTGCTCAGCAAGAAGATTCAGATCGAGTCGCTGGTGCTCACGCAACCGGCGGTGGAACTGGTGCAGAACGTCGCCGGCCAATGGAACTATGCCGACCTCGTGAACCAGCCTTCCTCCGGCAGCAACTCCCAGCCGCTTGCGCTCGCCCTGCTGCAACTCGAAGACGGCGCCCTCGCTTTGACCGACATGGCGCATCCCGCCTCCCGTTCCGTTTATGAACACGTGAACGTGGAACTCGCGGACTTCGCGCCCGGCAAGAAATTTACGTTGAAAGCCGCGGCGCAGCTTCCAGGCGGCAAGAGCGACTCGTTCCGCTTTGAAGGCACCGGCGGCGCCAGCGCGGCTACGCCTTTTCAGGGCCGACTCACGCTCACTGACGCGCCTCTGGCCGGCCTCGCCCGCTTCTCCGGTTCCGCATTGCCGGTCGACGGCCAGCTTACTGGCACCGCCGACATTCAGAATTCCGCCGCCGGCGCCGCGGGCGACGTGAACCTGGAACTGAAGAACGCCGCAGCGCAAGGAAAGCCTCTCGGCTTTCCGGTCCATCTGACCGCCAAACTGCAGCAGGACACCGCCACCAACGTCTCGCGTCTGACCGGTTCCGTGCAGGCCGGCAAAGTGCCGGTCTCGATCTCCGGAGAACTGAACAACAAAGCGTCTTCTTTGCAGGCAGCCGTGCGTATCCATGAAGCCAGTCTGACGGAAGTCCTCGGCCTGGCAAGACTTCTGGGCGTTGGCGACATTGCCGGAACGGGCGTCGTCTCGCTCGATGTTGACGAACGCGGCCCTCTGGACGGAACGCTTACCTTGAGCGGCACCGGAGCCCTCCGCGATGCGGAGTTGCAGGTGCCCGGTTTCAGCAAGCCGGTCCGTGTCACGTCCGCCGCGCTCAAATTCGACCGGAACACCGCCGCTATCACGCAACTGACCGCCGGTCTGGCGAGTTCCAACCTGCGGGGTACGGCCAGCGTGACGAGTTTCGCTTCCCCCCGCATCGCCTTCGACTTCGACGTGGACAAAGTGGACGTGGAAGAACTGACCAAAGCGACCAGCCCCGGACCCGCTCAGGCAACGACGAGCCAGACCGCGGCCACGCCAAAGGGCAAAGCCGCCGCCACTTCCCCGCCCCTGTACGCCAAAGGCAATCTCCACGTCGGCACGCTCTCCAGCCAAGGCCTGACCCTGACCGACGTGCGTTCCGATTCCACCTTCGACCATGGCGTGCTCACCCTCTCCCCGTTGAGCGCGAAGCTCTTCGGCGGCACCCAAACCGGCACTCTTCGCGCGGATACGGGCCACCAGCCGATGGCGGTCGAACTGAATCTCAAACTGCTCAGCGTTGATGCCAATCAGCTGCTTTCTTCCGTCACCTCGGTCAAAAACACGCTGTACGGCAATTTGGGCGCTGCCGGCAATCTCCACATGCTCATCGGCGCTCCCGACCTGGCGCGGACGCTGAACGGCACGCTGAGTCTCAGTCTGGCCAAAGGACGCCTGGCCGGAACCAGCATCCTGAACGAGCTTTCCACCATCGGAAAGTTCGCCGGGCTGAACCTGAGCGGACCAAATGTAACGAACATCACTCAATTAGGAGGCGATATTAATATCGTCAATGGCGTTGCCACCACCAACAATCTGCAACTGGTGATGGAAGGTGGTTCACTGAGCGCCGCCGGCACCGCCGGCCTGGCCGACCAGACGCTGAACATGAAGATCACCGCGGTTCTCGACAAGGCCGTGAGTCAGCGCGCGGGCGGCGTCAACATCGGCGGTTACCTCACCACGGCCCTGGCGAACAGCAAAGGCGAACTGGTGATCCCGGCCAACGTCACCGGCACCTTCGCCCAGCCGCATTTCGCGCCGGACGCCGCCCGTCTGGCCGAAATGAAGCTCAAAAACATCCTTCCCGCCGTCAGCGGCGCAGGCAGCATTCCGGGACTGCTGACGAATCCGAAAGGGTCGGCGCGCTCCGTTCTGGACGCTCTGTCCGGCAAACAAGCGCCCTCCTCCGATCCGGCTGCGGGAAAGACCGCCACGCCCCCGGACGCGCCCGCGCAGCAGTCGCCGGCCAAATCCGTGCAGGGCGTTATCGATCTGTTTCGGAAGAAGAAATAGGTGCGGGAGAGGTGCTGACTCGTCCAGAGTGGACCGTCACCGAGCACTTTTGGCTCCATCTTCTGTTACACTAAAGGAGTCTTTGCCCGCATTAGTCCCATATCAGTGCCTTCTGGCCGCCCTCCTCCTTACCATTGGTTCCTGGTTTTGGTTTCAGAGCAGTCTGACAGAGACAAATTTTGCAGGCAGGAAGAAACTATGACCAATATTTTTGTGGGGAATCTGAGCTTTAAAACCACCCAGGATGAATTGCTGGCGGCGTTCTCGCAGTACGGCAACGTGGAGCGCGTCAGCATTGTTACGGATCGTGAAACCGGACAACCCCGGGGTTTCGCGTTTGTCGAAATGACGGAGAAGCGCGACGCTGAGACTGCCATCTCTCAGCTGAACGGCGCCGACCTGAACGGTCGGACCATGAATGTCAATGAAGCGCGTCCCAAGCCGGAGGGCGGTCGCCCCGGTGGCGGCGGTGGTGGTTACGGCGGCAATCGCGGCGCTGGTGGCGGCGGCGGTGGCAATCGCAGCCGTGGTCCCCGCTGGTAACTAACGGGATACATCCCGCCGGAGTTATCGAACGAAGTATATTTTAATTGGCGTCCCCGGTAGCCCGGCCGGCGGCGCAGTTACTTAAGGAGCGAGCGATGTCTGGTCGTGGACGGCCGACGTTCAATAAACGTCAAAAAGAGCAAAAGCGGAAAGAAAAGCAACAGGAGAAGGGTTCCCGCCGCGAGGAACGCAAGATTACCAGCCAACCGTTACCCGACGAGGATGCCATTGCGGCGGAGGCCCTCGAAATTCTGGCGGAACGAGCCAGGCTGGCGGAGGAGGAGAGAATGTTGGCGCTTACCTCTCTCGATCCCAACGAAGATCTCCTGCCGCCCCGTAAAGTAATCAGTTCTCAGTAGTCGGGCTTCATCTGCGGGGACGGTGTTATCCCGCCGGAGAGTATTTTGCCAAACGGTCTTTCGGAACGGAATGGCCCGCTTTCTTCAGCGGGTCCGCATAGTGTTTCCACCGGGAGGCGGCACCTTCCCCCTTTGACCGGACCGGCGACCCAGCTACTTTGGGCCGATCAGATCCGGCAGCAGGTCGAAATCAGTTTCGACCGTCTGACGTCCGCCATTCTGGCCGGAACCAGCCGCTATAAGTCGCTGGAACCGGCCGAAGTGACCTCTCTTCTTAGCGTTGTCAGTGAACACCGGAATAAAATTCTGTCGGTGACCGAGGCCAGCTACTTCCTCGATCACTGGCAGGAACCGGTGGATCGTGTACAGCGCCTCATTCACGCCGATCTTCGCTGGCAAACCATCGTGGAAAGCCGTGCCGCCCGGCATCCCCGCGCGGATGCCGTGGTGCCCGTTCGTTACATGGGCTTCGACGATGCCAAAGGCGTCCGGAACTTCCGTTTCGGCCGTCTCCCCTCCGGCGCCTCCACGCCCGTGTACACCGTACAGGTGGCCGTGCAGTTGTTGCTGAAACACGGAATCTCCTTCCAGGACGGCCCGTCCATGTGCTCCGCGATCATGGCGAATGGCATGGCCGAAAGTCACCAGGTGACCGATGAGGATTGTCTCGCGTTTGTTGCGCTCCGTCCCGTCCGGCCGGAACGCAAAGCGCCCCGTAAGAAGGCCGCCGCCGAAGATTCCGTTTAATGCCGTTTAACAGGTTGCCGTTGAAGCCGTCTGCAATGCAGAAAGCAGGTCTGCCATGAGAACCGAGGCCGCTGTGAGTGAACTTCGTACCCCCGCCGAACAAATTCGGGTCAAGATCGATGTCGGCTTTTCCGGAGTCGAGAAGGCACGGCAAATGCAATTGGTCGGATCCCCGGTAGCGGCAGCCGAGGCGATCGAAGACGTCCGCAAGGTCGTCGCGGATGTGCGTGCGCTCCTCCCCTCAGCCCAGTTCACGGAATCGCAGCTCGCCGTCGTCAACAAAAAGATCCAGGCACTGAAGGACGCCGCCGAGCGCATTGCCGGCGCGCCCCAGAAGTAGCCCTCCTTGTAAGTTACGTCACAACTCCGGGCGTTTGGTATCCTCGCCCGAGTGGACTCCTCCGTCGGTCAGCTTGAACTCGCCCTGCTGCGAGCCTCCCTTCACCAGTTCGAACGCCGCTTTTACCAGGTCGCCGGACGCCTTTACGTCGAACTCGACGAAGCCCGCGCGCAGGCGTTCCGGCTCCGTGCCCGCTTCATGCCTTCCGCCCACCGCGAGTCCCTCGCCGCCCGCGAAGCCGCTCGTCTTTCCGCCGAAGAATGTGCCCGCGGCCTCACGCGCCAGGCCTGCGACCCCGAAAAACTGAAGCACCTGCACCGCGAACTCGCCCGCACCTTCCACCCCGATCTCGCCTCCGACCAGGCCCGCCGCCTCGTTCGCGAAAAACTCATGACCGAGGTTAATCTCGCCTTCCGCGACGAAGACCTGCCGCGTATGGAACTCCTCGCCGGCGCCCTCGACCGCGACGAAAACGGCGACGCCGCGCACGAACTCGCCCAACTTTCCATTCAGCCCGTCAATGAACTTCGGGAGCGCGCCGAGTACGCCTCCCGCCAGAAGCGCGATCTGCTGACGGAACTCGCCCTGCACCTTCGACGCCGCCTCCAGGAAGCTCAACAGAAGGGAGCGGGCCTGGT
Organism: uncultured Acidobacteriia bacterium; assembly: GCA_903851195.1. Classification (GTDB taxonomy): domain Bacteria; phylum Acidobacteriota; class Terriglobia; order Bryobacterales; family Bryobacteraceae; genus BOG-234. Next base: position 93,593 of record CAINNJ010000046.1, on the reverse strand, counting down.
TCCCCGCCCCGCCGGCGCCGGCAGTCTGATCGATCGCGCGCTGACCGATCTGAACTCGGTCTCCTCCGCGCGCCTGCTCCATTTCCCCCACCACAAGAGCATGGGCGAATTATCCCAGCGCGCCGAACGCAACATCGACGCGCCGCTCAAAGTCCTCGGTCCCGCCAAAGCCACCGTGGCCGCGCCTTTCGGCAAAGCGATCATCCTCCGTCTTAACAGCGAATGCACCGACCTCACGCCGCTCGACGCCCTGGACCCCGAAGACCTCCATGGCCTCATCGACGAGTGGCCCGACTTCGTCAACCTCAACGACGACCAGGTGCAGCCCCTCGCCCGCTTCCCCAGCCTCGAAGTGATTCAACTCGGCCGCACCGAAGTCACCGGCCGCGTCTTCGACCGCTTCCCTTCCCTGCATGAACTCCGCGTGCTGGTCATGGAGGAAACGCAGTTCGACGATGCCGGCCTCCTCCGCCTCGAAGACTGCGTCTGGATGCAGCGGCTCGACCTCAGCTTCACGCAGGTCACCGGACCCGGCCTCCGCGCCATCCGCAACATGAATGCCCTCCGCGACCTCAGCCTCTACGGCACCGCCGTGGCGGACCGCGATCTGGCGATTCTCGACCACATTCCCGGTCTGCGCAATCTGAACCTCGGCCTCACCGGCATCACCGACCAGGCCGCCGCGCATCTGCGCCACCTGCACGCGCTCGAAGTGCTGAATCTCGGCGGCACCGCCATCACCGATGCCATTCTCGATACCCTCGCGCAGTTGCCCTGCCTGCGGGAACTGGTGCTCTGGGAAACCGTCGTCACCGAAGAGGGACTCCGCAAAATCCGCGCATTTCCGGCTCTTCGTTATCTCGACGTGGATGAAACGAAGGTCCCGAAAGAGGCGCTCACCGGGTTTCGCGCGGACCGGCCCGAAGTCCGCCTGCCCAGCGACATCTGGGCTCAGGCCGATTAGCTCAATACAGGTTCGGATGGGCCGCCCGCATCACCTCGGCCGTGCTCTGTATCAGCTCGATATTCACCAGTTCGCCCTTGCCGATCCCCGGACACCACGCGCCCGTCTCATGCCACGCCCGCCAGGTCTCCACCAACTCGGGCCAGAACGGGAAGGTGCGGCACTGCGTCGGCTTCACGGCATGGATCGAGCAGCCGCCCTCCGCCAGAAACTCGCACTGCGCATGACGCGGCACCCGTAACCGCCGAAGGTTCTTCGTCCGATAGACATACCGCTGCTCGAAGGCCTCCGCCGTGAGTTGCAGGTACTCCGCGATACGGACAATGTCGTCCTCCGTCACATAAACGAAGCCCTGCTGCTCGCAGCATTTCGTGCAGCCCGGCTGGCATTCGAATCTCAAATCCGCTGTCCTTGCGGCCAGTATGGCAGAATCTTTCCTGGGAAACCGACAACCATGAATCTCGACGGACAAACAGCGCTGGTCACCGGCGCCTCGCGCGGTCTGGGCCGCGCCATCGCGAGGCAACTCGCGGCACAGGGAGCGGCCGTCTGCGTGAACTACGCCACGCGCGCCGCCGAAGCGGCAACTCTGGTGGAAGAGATTGCGGCCGGGGGTGGGCGTGCCATCGCCGTTGCGGCGGACGTCGGCGATGCCGCCCAGGCCGAAGCTATGGTCCATCGCGTGAACGACGACCTCGGCCCCCTGACCATCCTGGTGAACAACGCCGGCCTCGCCTGGCGGGCCACTCTCGAGACCTTCGACGTCGCGGGCATGGAGCGCATGCGCCGTACCAACGTCGATGGCCTGATCCACATGACCCGCTTCGCCGCCCGGACCATGCGCGAACGCGGCTACGGCCGGATCGTCAACCTGAGTTCCATCGCCGGCCACGGCACCGCCCTGCCCGGCAACGCCTTCTACGCCGCCACCAAAGCCGCCGTCTCCGTGCTGACCAAACGCTTCGCCATGGAACTTGGGCCCTTCGGCGTCACCGTGAACGCCGTCGCCCCCGGCTTCATCCTGACCGACATGGTGAAGGACGGCCGCACGCCCGAAGAGTACGACCGCATCGTGAATAAGATGAGCGAAATCTCCATGGTTGGCCGCACCGGCAAGCCCGGGGACATCGCCAACGCCGTCGCCTTCCTCGCCGCCCCGGAATCCGGCTTCATCACCGCGCAGGTCCTGACCGTGGATGGAGGACGCATGGACTATATTGGGCATTCATGACGTTTTCGCGCCTTTTGCTTCTCGCCTGCGCCCTTCCCGCGCTGGCCGCCCAGTCTCCGCATTTCGAAGCCGAGACCCTGGCCGGCAAACACGTGGCCATGCCCGCCGCCGCGCAGGGCCATCCGGCGCTGCTGATCATGGGCTTCTCCCAGGCTTCCGGCAAACAGACCGCGGACTGGGCGAAAAAGGCCAAAGGACTCTGCGAAATCTGGTCGATGGCGGTACTGGAAGACGTCCCGAGACTGGTTCGTCCTCTGGTCTCGCGGGGAATCCGCGGCGGCATTCCGAAGAGTGAATACGATCACTTCCTGCTCGTTTTCAAAAATGAAGCGGACCTCAAAACCGCGGTCTCCTTCGACCGCGCCGACGACGCCTACTTGCTCCTGCTCACTCCCGACGGCTCCGTAAAATGGCGGACCCACGGTTTGGTTACCGATGAAGCTCTCGCCGAGTTGCGCAAACAGCTGGAGTGAATGAGACAATACAGGAATGGCAGTTCCTGTCTCGCAGATGTGGACGGTTGCGTCTTATGTGCTCAAGCAGCGCATGGCGGGCCGGAAGCAGTATCCCCTCGTGCTCATGCTCGAGCCGTTGTTCCGCTGTAACCTCGCCTGCGCGGGTTGCGGCAAGATCCAGTATCCGGCTCACGTCCTGAAGATGAACCTCTCGCCCGAGGAGTGTTTCCGGGCCGTGGACGAGTGTGGCGCGCCCACCGTGTCCATTCCCGGCGGCGAGCCGCTCATGCACCCCGAGATCGACAAGATCGTGGAAGGCCTCGTCGCGCGCAAGAAATATATTTACCTTTGCACGAACGCGCTGCTGCTCAAAGAAAAACTGCACCTCTTCAAGCCCAGCCAATACCTCAGTTTCTCCGTGCACGTCGACGGGCAAAAAGAACACCACGATTTTTCCGTCTGCAAGGAAGGCGGTTATGAAATTGCGATCGAAGGCATCCGCGAGGCCGTGAAACGCGGCTTCCGCGTCACCACGAACACCACTCTTTTCGATGGCACGGACCCGAACAGCGTCCGCGCGTTCTTCGATGAAATGATGACCCTGGGCGTGGAAGGAATGATGCTCTCGCCTGGCTACTCGTACGACAAGGCGCCCGATCAGCAGCACTTCCTGGGTCGCGCGCGCACCCGCAAACTCTTCCGCGCCATTCTGTCGAACCGCAAATCGAACTGGCAGTTCAACATGTCCCCCTTGTTCCTTGAGTTCCTGATGGGGAAACGCAACTACGCCTGCACGCCCTGGGGCATGCCGACCTACAACGTGTTCGGCTGGCAGAAGCCCTGTTACCTGCTGCAGGATGGCTATGCCGAGACTTTCCAGGAACTGATGGATTCCACCGCCTGGCAGAACTACGGCACCGAATCCGGCAATCCGAAATGCGCCAACTGCATGGTGCACAGCGGTTATGAGGCGACCTCGGTGCACGATATTTTCAACACCTGGAAGGGCTTTATAGGCGCGGTGAAAGCAACGTTATTCTCGCAGTACCCGGATGCCGAAGCCGCCCGCATGCTGCAGGAGCCGGTGAAGCCGGTTCACGCGCCTGCCGGGCTGGTGCAACTGACTTTGAAACACGAGGCGGCCGAACTTGCAAAACCCGAACTTGCAAAACGTTGATGAACTCGAAGTCGTCCCCGGCTTCGAACACCACTACCTCCAGGGCCAGGTCTGGCAAGCCGCGTCCGAAGACGAACTTCGCGAGGGTCTGGAGAAGGCTTTCGACTATCGCGGCGACGTTACGCTGCACCTGAAGGACGGCTCCACGCTCGAAGGCTACATCTTCGACCGTCGCGTCGGCCCCACGCTCGCCGATTCCTGCATCCGGCTTTTCCCGAAGAACGATCCAACGAAGATTTCGGTACCTTATTCCGAGATCTCCGGCCTGGCGTTTACCGGTCGCGACACCGCCGCAGGTAAGAGCTGGGAAGCCTGGCTGAAAAAATACTGGGAAAAGAAACTCGCGGGCGAGAGCAACATCGAAATTCAGCCTGAAAGCCTGGATTAATCAGAGTTCGTTCTGAAGATATCGCATCTGGACAAATCCGGGACGGATCGCGACATCTTCAAAATGAAGTGAAACCACCTCCGCGACGTTGACGCGGAGTTCGTCCCGCGTCTCGCCCTGAGTGAAGATGCCGTGACCCAGGGCGTGCGCGCAAAAGCCGCCCCCTCCGCATCGCGAATCTCGAAGATCAATTCCATGAGCTTAGGTTACCCAATTCAAGGAGTGGGCCTAACGGCGATCCCGAACTTCGTGACAGACCCGCAGGAATTCGGTACTCTGGAAGCAGAAGAGCGCCATCTCCATGAATTCGTTAGGCGAAATCGAACGCGCCATTGACGGCTTAGATCCTCATGAACTGGCCGAGCTTCACGCCTGGCTTGACCGCCAGCGGTCCGCCACTAGCACCCAACGATGTGGTTCAACTCGCCTACGAAGAACGCCGTCGCCCAGGCATTCCGCACCCCGTCCCGTGACAACGTCCAGGGTTGTCCTCGATACCGACATTCTCTCCGAAGACCTCAAGGGGCATGACAAAGTAATAGCCGGTCACGCCGAAGATTATGCCAGGCAACATGCGATCTATCACAATGCCCTGCAGCGGAGAGCATTCCCGGCAAGGTCAGCGCGCATGGGTGTTCCACCTGACGCGCGATCAGGTTCACGCAGTGCTCGACTTCGCGGCCGGAAGCACACAGGCTCCGCTGGAACACCTGCGGACCGGATGAATATCATCCTCGACGAAACGATTCCGCAAAAACCGTGACTGCTGATCGACAGCGGCCAATTCCACATCGGCGAAATCAGCGCCTCAATTGCTTAAGATAACCTCATGCGTCCACTGGTGGCGGTTCTCTTCTCCCTGAAATTGGCAGTGGCCTGTGACGTCGCCCCTCCCCTGTGGTCAATTCAAAGCCCGGACGCGGATCCGATTTACCGATTCGTTCAAAAGGGAAGAGTCGGTTACATCGACAACCAGGGCAGGATTGTTGTCGCCCCGACGCTCGATGAGTGGGTATCGGGGGAGTTTCACAATGGCCTGCTCGTTACCGGAATCGCCGATGGATCGTACATCGACAAGACAGGGAAAAAGGTACTCGAAACAGGCTTCTACCGAAACTGGGACTTCTCAGAAGGCTTAGCCGTCGCAATGCGCGAATCCGACAACAAATGGGGTTACATCGACACCTACGGCGCTTTTGTGATTTCCCCACGATTTTACAAATCGCCGAATGATTATGTGTGGACCTTTTCCGGTGGTTTCGCGAAGATCAAATCCAGAGGCTTATACGGGTTTATTGACCACGCGGGAAACTTCGCCATCCCGCCAACGCTGCTCCATGCCGGAGAGTTTTCGGACGGGATGGTTCGTGTTGTTTTAGAAGGACCCTGCTTCGTTCCCGGGACCGGCGCCTGCGACTTTGGCGAGGTTGTCCCGCCACAAAGCAAAAACACAGGCGCTCCGCCGCCCGCCTGCAGGTTCACCTTCGTTGATAAGTCTGGTCGAGCGATCTCTGCGTTGCGGTTCGACGAGGCCAGGGCCTTCGCCGATGGCCTTGCGCCCGTCAGGGTCGGTTCACGTTGGGGCTATGTCGGCAAGGACGGAACCATCGCGATCTCGCCTCGCTTTGAGAACGCCATGTCGTTCTCCGATGGATTAGCGGCCGTGAAGGACGGCGGTCTTCACGGCTATATCAATAAGAACGGAGTCTTCGTGATCCCCGCTCAGTTTGAGCAGGCGAGCGATTTCCACGAAGGCCTCGCTTACGTCGGTAACCCCGAATCGGGATACAGCTACATCGATCACCGCGGGAAGCAAGCGTTTCGCGGATCGTTTTTGCAGGCAACGAGCTTTTACCATGGCCTGGCACATGTTCAGCTGAATGGGACAAATCGGTTTGGACCGTTTGCTTACATCGATATCACGGGCAACGTCCGGTTCACTTACATGGTCCGATAGAGAGCCGTCGTGGATTTATCGAAATCCGAACGAAACTCCCCCCTGTGGCAAAATAAAAGGCCGACCCAATGGCGGCCCCCTCACCCCTCCCAATCGACTGGTTTCCCCTCTGGCTCAGTCTCGAAGTAGCCGCCTGCGCCACCCTCATCTCCCTCGCGCTCGGTATCTGGCTCGCCTGGCTCCTCGCCAACCGACACTTCACCGGCAAAGAAATCCTCGACGCCCTCACCACCCTCCCCCTCGCCCTGCCGCCCACCGTCCTCGGCTACTACCTTCTCGTCGTCATCGGCCGAAACAGCTGGCTCGGCGGCGCCTGGGAATCGCTCACCGGCTCTCCCCTCATCTTCACCTGGCGCGCCGCCGTCATCGCCTCCACGCTCCACGCCATCCCCCTGCTCGTGAAATCGTCCCGCGCCGCCCTCGAAAGCGTCGACCACGCCTGCGAACGCGCCGGCCGCAGCCTCGGCGCCTCGGAATGGCGAATCTTCTGGCACGTCAGCCTGCCTCTCGCGCGCCGTCCCATTGCCGCCGCCACTGCCCTCGCCTTCGCCCGCTCCCTCGGCGATTTCGGCGCCACTCTCATGATTGCCGGCGACATCCCCGGCCGCACCCAAACCGCCGCCATTGCCATCTTCGACGCCGTCGAATCCGGCAACACCCGCGTCGCCCGCACTCTGGTCATCGTCATCTCTCTCGTAACGGCAGGCATCGTCTTCCTCGCCAACCGGCTCGAACGGCGTCATTCCGCATGAACCAGGTCGGCATGATCCAGGCCCACATCTCGAAAAACTTCCCCGCCGGCCCCGAATCCGCCGGCTTCCGTCTCGACGTGCAGTTCGACGCGAACCCCGGCGTCACCGTCCTCTACGGCCCCAGCGGCTCCGGCAAAACCCTCACCCTCGACGCCATCGCCGGCTTCGTGCAGCCCGACGCCGGCCGCATCCTTCTCGGCAACCGCATCCTTTACGACGGCGGCGCGAAAGTCCATCTCCTCCCGCGCGAACGCGCCTGCGGCTACGTCTTCCAGAACTACGCCCTCTTCCCGCACATGTCCGTGCGCGAAAATCTCGCCTTCGCCGCCCACGGACTGCCCCGCCTCGAACGCCACCGCCGCATCGCCGAACTTCTCGAACGCTTCAAACTGACCGACCTCGCCGGCCGCTACCCCCGCGAACTCTCCGGCGGACAAAAACAGCGCGCCTCCATCGCCCGCGCCCTGATCGCCGAACCGCAGGCCCTCCTCCTCGATGAACCGGGCCGCGGCCTCGACGCCTCCCTCCGCGCCGACCTCTACGCCGTCATCCTCGAAATGAAAGCCTCCCTCCGCATCCCCATGCTCCTGGTCACGCACGATCAGGACGAGTGCTTCGCCCTGGCCGATCACGTCCTGCTCTTCAGCGCTGGCCGCATCCTGCACCGCGGCGCGCCTCTCGACCTCCTCCGCAACCCGGGCACCCCCGCCGTGGCCTCCCTTCTCGGCGACTTCAACCTCTACGAAGCCGAGATCCTCACCCTCGATCCCGGCCGCCAGACCAGCCGCATCCGCATGTTCGGCCAGGACATGAACGGCCCGCATCTGCGAGGCTGTTTCAAAGGCGCCCGCGTCACGCTCTGCGCGCGTCCCGAAGAACTGCACCTCGTCACCAAAGCCGGCGATAACCGCGTCCGCGTCCACCAGGCCAGCCTCCTGGAGCGCCCGCACGCCGTCCGCGCCGATTTCGGCAACGGCCTCATCATCGACGTGCCGCGCGAAACATGGCGCGAAAAGCCCGACGACCTCTGGGTCGAAATCCCGCCAGGCAGTCTCCGCCAACTCAGGCCCGAGTCATAAAATCAAACCTTCATGCATACTCATCGGATTGCCGTCATCCCCGGCGATGGCGTCGGACAGGAAATCCTCCCTGAAGCCAAACGGGTCCTCGCCGCCCTGCAGGCCAAACACGGCTTCGTTCTCGAATACACGGACTACGACTGGGGCTCTGACTATTACCTCGCCCACGGCCGCATGGCCCCGGAAGGTTTCCTCGACGAACTCCGCCGGTCCGAAGCGATACTGCTCGGCGCGGTAGGCCACCCGAAAGTCCCCGACCACATCACGCTCAACGGCCTGCTGCTCCCCATCCGCCGCACCTTCGACCAGTACGCCAACATCCGCCCCGCGAAGCTCTACAAAGGCGTGGCCTCGCCGCTCGCGCTGCGGAAGCACGAAGAGATCGACCTCGTCGTCGTCCGCGAAAACACCGAAGGCGAGTACGCCCAGATCGGCGGCTTCCTCTATCACGACCAGCCGGAGGAAGTGGCCGTCCAGACCTCCGTCTTTACCCGCCGGGGCGTCGAGCGTGTGGTCCGCGTCGCCTTCGAACTCGCCCGCAAACGCAACGGCAAACGCAAAGTCACCAGCGTCACGAAATCCAACGCACAGGGCTACTCGCTCGTGCTTTGGGACAAAGCCTTCGCCGCCGTCGCCACCGAATTTCCGGACATCGCCACCGAGTCCCTTCTCGTGGATGCCGCTGCTATGAATTTCATCCGCCGCCCCGAAAGCTTCGACGTCGTCGTGGCCTCTAACCTGTTCGGCGACATCCTCAGCGACATCTCCGCCATGATCGTCGGCAGCATGGGCCTGGCCCCCAGCGCGAACCTCGATCCCACGCGCCGGAACCCATCGATGTTCGAACCCGTGCACGGCTCCGCGCCGGACATTGCCTTTCAGGGAATCGTCAATCCGCTGGCGACATTTCTCTGCGTGGAGCAGATGCTCGACCACCTCGGCCACCCCGAAGCCGCCGCCGACATCGAGCGCTCCATCGCCTCCGTCGTCTCCGGCACAAACATCCGTACACCAGACCTCGGTGGTACCAGCAAAACGAGCCAGGTCACTGATGCCGTGATCGCAGAGCTCTGATCCGGAAAAGATACACCACGATCAGGTGGATACCCGAAAAATCCGGAAAATCCGCTTTCGCCCTCTTGCGTTCTCAAAATCCAGTGCTATATTGGGACTTCATGGCCTGCAACACCTACTGGTTTAGCTACCGATTTTGGAGCCCGACTCCATAGTGGTGTTGGTTTAGACCTGCAGGTCAACGCAAGTTTTCTTCAAACCAACCCACTCGCAAGAGTGGGTTTTTCATTTTCAGCGGGAGAACGAGACACCAAATGATTATTTCGATGCGGCCACATGCCACCAGAGCGGAAGTTGACCATGTTTGTGAGAGGATTCGCGAATTCGGCTTCCGTGTCCACTCGATCGAAGGGGAGGAACGAGTTGTGATCGGAGTCGTCGGCGCGGGCGGTGACGTAACGGGCTGTCTCGAATCCCTCGAAGCCACCCCCGGAGTGGAAAAAGCGGTGCGCATCTCAGCGCCTTACAAGTTCGTCAGCAAAGAATTCCGCAAAGAGCGGACCATCATCAAAGTCGGCCGCGCCGAAATTGGCGGCGATGAGTTCATCACCATGGCCGGCCCCTGCTCCGTCGAAAGCGAAAAGCAGATCATGGAAACGGCCGAAGCCGTCGCCGCGGCCGGCGCCACCATCCTGCGCGGCGGCGCGTTTAAGCCCCGCACTTCGCCCTACGATTTCCAGGGCATGGAAGGCGAAGGCCTGAAACTGCTCGCCAAAGCGCGTGAAGCCACCGGTCTCGCTGTCATCACCGAGGTCATGAGCGACCGCGACGTCGACCTGGTCGCCGAATACGCCGACATCCTGCAGATCGGCGCGCGCAACATGCAGAACTTCGCGCTGCTCAAAGTGCTGGGCCGCTGCGGCCGCCCCATCATGCTGAAGCGCGGCCTCAGCGCCACCATCAAGGAACTGCTCATGTCGGCCGAATACATCGTGGCCCATGGCAACCCGCAGGTGATGCTCTGCGAACGCGGCATCCGCACCTTCGAGACCGCCACCCGCAACACCTGCGACATTTCCGCCGTGCCCGTTCTCAACGAACTCACGCACCTGCCCGTCATCATCGACCCCAGCCACGCCGCCGGCAAGCGCAGCCTGGTGCCGGCCCTCGCGAAGGCCGCTGTCGCGGTCGGCGCGGACGGCATGATCGTCGAAGTCCACCCCTGCCCCGAAAAGGCCGTCAGCGATGGCGCGCAGTCTCTCACCATCGAAGGCTTCCGGGAAATGATGCGCACCCTGCGCGGCTACCGCGAACTCTGGAAGCAGGAGCGCGAAGCCGAAATGCCCTTGGCCGTGTAAGCCCCATGGCAGTATAAAGAAACCATGGCAGTATAAAGAATATGACCTGGCAGAGGGCCGTCAGTCTGGCAATCGTCCTGACCGGCGTGTCCCTCGCCATGGCGGCCGTGGTATTCAAATGGCGCGAGCAGCGCGACTTTCTCAACCCGGCCGTCCAGCTTTCCCGCTTTCCCGCCGAAGAAGCCTCCGTCTTGTCCGTCGATTTCGCCACCCTGCGCCACGCCGGCCTGCTCACCGCCTCCAAAGTTCCGCTTGAGCCCGAATACAAGCTCTTCCTCGAAGGCACCGGCTTCGACTACCGCCGCGACCTCGATCAGGTCCTCGCATCCTTCTCGAAAAGCGGCACTTACTATCTCGCCCGCGGCCGTTTCGACTGGACCCGCCTCCGCGACTACGCCCAGCGCCAGGGCGGCTCCTGCTATCAGGACCTCTGCCGCATGCCCGGCTCCACGCCGCTCCGCAACATCTCTTTTCTGCCTCTCCGTGAGGACACCCTGGCCCTTGCCGTCAGCACCGACGATATGGCTGCCACCCGCCTTCTGCGTACCGGCGCCCCGGTCACCTCCGCGCTTCCCGCCGCGCCCGTCTGGATGTCCCTCTCCGGCCCCGCTCTGCGCCAGCAGGGCGCCCTGCCCCCCGGTATGCGACTGATGCTCTCCGCCCTCACCGCCGCGGATCGCGTCGTCGTCAGCATGGCCCCGTACTCCGGCGGCATAGAAGCCCGCATGGACGCCCTCTGCCGCAATAAAGACGACGCCGGCGTGCTCGCCAGCCAGCTCCGCATCACCGCCGGCATGATCCGCGAAGGCCTCGCTCACAGCACCGTGCCGAAGGACGACGAGTTCGCCCGCATGCTCGCGGCCGGCACCTTCGACCAGGCCGGCAATCGCGTGGCCGGCCGCTGGCCCGTCGCCAAAAGTCTCCTCGAAAGCCTGACAGCGGGCATTTAAACAACCCCCTATGAATCGAGTCGTCGTCTGTGGCAATGTCGTCTTCGACATCCTCGCCCGCCCCGTGGAAGAAGTGCGATGGGAAGCCACCACCATCGTCGAGAACGTGGAACAACAGCTTGGAGGCAACGCCGGCAGCACGTCGTACACGCTTGCCAAACTGGGCGTTCCGGTCAGTGTCGCCTCGCTGATTGGGCGTGACGCCACCGGCGAAACCGTCCTGCAGCATCTGGAAGCCGTCGGCGTCGAAACCAGCCTGGTGCGTTACGTGGACGCGCCCACCTCCATCGCCATCGCCCTGGTCCGGCGCAACGGCCAGCGCGCCCTGCTCTACCAGCTCGGCGCGGCCTCGGAAGACTTCCCCGCCTTCACCAACCCGGCCGACGCCACGCACTTCCACCTCGCCGCCGTTTATCGCATGCGCCACCTCCGCCGGATCGCGCCCGCGTTTCTTCGCAAGGCCCGCGAGGCCGGTCTTCGCACCTCGCTCGACGCCCAGTGGGACACCGAAGGGGAGTGGATGAAGGTCCTCGCCCCCAGCCTGCCCTGGGTGGATTACGCGCTGCTCAACGAAGACGAAGCCTTCCGCCTGACGGGACACCATGACCCTGGCGACGCCGCGAAGGTGCTGCTCGACCTGGGCGCGGGACACGTCATCATCAAGCGCGGCGCGGGTGGCTGCTGGGCCGATGGCGCCGAGATCGCCGGACACCCCGTGAACGCCATCGATACCACCGGCGCGGGCGACTGCTTCTCCGGCGGCTTCATCGCCGGCCTGCAGCGCGGCATGAGCGTGGAAGAGGCCGCGCGCCTCGCCAATGCGGTCGGTGCTCTGGCCGTGCAAAGGGTCGGCGCTACCGCCGGTGTGCTGAGTTGGGACGCCACGATGGCCTGGCTCCGGGCACACTCCTAAAGTTCTCCGCGGCTTCTCCCGATACTGCTTTCAGGAGCGGCATTCGGATGCCCGATCAAGACCTGCCCGACGAAATCCCTGCGCATGAATCGGCCGTGACGGTCTTTGAAACCACTTCCGACGATGGCGATGTCGCCACCGCGAGTCTGAGCCGCACGGCGGGTGCCACGCTCAACGAGTCCGGCAAGGCCAAAATCGCCCAACTGAACCGCCTGGTTCTCGAAAAGGACCACGCGCTGATGCGCGCCGAACTGGCCGCCCAGGATCTGGAGGACAAACTCGCCCGGGAACAGGAAGAGAGCCTCAAGCTGCGAGCGGCGCTCGTCGCAGGCAAGACCGAGGCGGAATCCGGCTCGAACGGCGAAGACCGGGAACTCAGCGCCGAAACGAAGGCCGAACTCGCCAAACAGAATAAGGAGCTCACCCGCATCCAGAAAAGCCTGGAGCGCGAGCACAGCCGCCGCCAGGCCGAACTCGCCCAGGCGCGGACGCAGTTATTTCACACGCAGCAGCAACTGGAGCAGGAAAAACACGCTCGCCGCGTGGAAGCCGTCAAGGCCTCCCTCGCCCGATCCAGACTGGAGCAGGATCTGGCCGCCGCCACCGGAGCCATCGCCAGATCCCACGCCGAAAACACCGAAGCCGCCGCCGGAAAGAAGTGGCTCGCCACCGCGGCCGTTCTGTTAGGCATTTCGCTGGGCGCTACCCTGATCTGGACCCAATTATCCGCCCGGGAAGCGAAGTCCAACTCAGGAGTGACGGCTACCCTCCATCCCGCCGAACCCATCCCCACTGCCAGCCGCGCCGCCACCAGCCGCCCGGCTCCGGCACACACCGAATACACGTTAGCCGAATCTTCGTTATCCACGACCGGCTTCCCGGGCTCCCTCCGCCAACTGAACCGGGCGCTTTCCCTCTTTGGAAACCGTCCTCCGGAGGAGATTCTTCGCGAAGTCCGCGCCCGCTCCGGGGACACCAGCCTGTGCGCCTTTCAGTGGAACAACGGCCAACCGGCACTCCTTTACGCCGGCGATGGCGTGAAGAACACTCTGGCCTCCGCGCTCACGCGCTGTGCCGCCGCCGTGGAGCAGATCCCCCACTAACGGAAACGCCCCGGTCGTGACGACCGGGGCGTTTCCGAACTGCAGCGATGTAAGAGAAAGCTTAGAACTGGTTCCAGAGGAACTGGTTGTAAACTTCGTGGTGGAACTGGATTTCCGGAGTCTTCACCACCGTGCCCAGCAAACGGGCGCAGCGATCGGCGGAACCCTTCTTCAGATCGAGGTAGCGGTCTTTCACCTCGGTGCTGAACAGTTCCGTCGTCCACTCCGCCGAGCGGAAGTTCTCCATGGCATCGTAGATGTTGTCCGGCAGGAAGCGCTTCGCCGAACGCAGATTCGGGATGTCGGCGATCGAACCGTCGAGACCCGTCTTGAACACGCTGTAGAGCACCATGTACGGATTCGCGTCCGGAGCCACCGCGCGAACTTCGATGCGCGAGCTCTTCTCGTTCCCGATCGGCACACGAACCATGGAACCGCGATCAACCGCCGAAGCGATCAGCTGGTTCGGGGCTTCGAAGTGCGGGTCGAGCCGGCGATACGCGTTCACGCTGGGGTTCAGCACCAGGCAGATGTCCTGGCCGTGGCTGATGATCTTGTCCACGAATTCCCACGCGAACTTGCTGATCTTCTCTTCGCCTTCCGGATCCCAGAACAGGTTTTTCTTGCCCTTGCTCACCGAAACGTTCGTGTGCATGCCGCTGCCATTGACGCCGACCACCGGCTTCGGCAGGAAGCTCGCCGTCAGACCCATGTTGCGGGCCACCTGGCGGCACAGGAACTTGTAGAGCTGGATCTGATCCGCCGCCGTCACCACGTCCGAGTAGGTGTAGTTGATCTCGAACTGCGAGGGCGCGACTTCCGGGTGATCTTTTTCGTTCTCGAAACCCATCGCGCGCTGCACTTCGGCCGCGCGGTCGATGAAAGTGCGCAGCGGATCGCCCGGCAGCGAGTGATAGTAGCCGCCCGTGTTGACGTATTCGAACTTGCCCGTCTCGTTATAACGGCGCTCGGCGTCCAGACCCGCGAACAGGAAGCCTTCAATCTCGTTCGCCGCGTTCAGCGTGAAGTCGTGCTCTTTGTGCTTGCTCTCCGCGTAGGACTTCAGCACGCCGCGCATGTCGCCGATGTAGGGTCCGCCCTGCTTGTCGATGACTTCGCCGAACACCAGCACTTTACCTTCGCCGACGAAATCGGCCGGAGCCCAGTAGAACGCGCTCCAGTCCATGTGCAGACGGAGATCGCTCTCTTTCTGCGCGGTAAATCCGCGAATCGACGAGCCGTCGAACGTCAGATTGTCAAAGCTCTTTACGAGGAACTTCTTGTCGTAATCGAGCATGTGCAGGCGGCCTTCGAGATCGCTGAACATCACGGTCACGGCTTTGATCCGCTTCTCGTCCGTCAGGTATTTCAGCCGCTCTTCCTGCAGTTGATGGGCGGGGACACGTTTGGCGCGCTGCTCTTTGGCCTTCAAATTCAAGTCTTCGAGCTCTGCGTAAGGCAGGCTGAGAAAATCCGTCAGATTTGACATTCGTCTCCGTAATTGCGATCAGGATTTGACTGGCCGTGAACCCTCGGCGCAAGGCCCCGGGCGCACGACCTGTCACGTAAAAAACCTAGTATCTGTGAAAACGATTGCCCTGAGCAATCGCATTCTTTTATGCGGTGGATTTTGGGAATTGATGGAAGCTTCCCGCGGCCCTTAATCCAGAAACTCGTACGCCGGCAGCGTCAGGAAATCGTTAAATTCGCCCGAAAGCATCATCTTCCCGAACAGCTCCGCCGCCACTTCGTACTTGCCCTTCGCGAACCGTTCCGCACCGGCCCGCGTCTTCATCTTCTCCAGTTCTTCCGCGATGGTCGCCTTCACCAGCTCCGGCGTCACCGGCCGCCCGTCCTCCAGCTTCGCGCCGTGTTTCGCCCACTGCCACACCTGCGCGCGCGAAATCTCGGCCGTCGCCGCGTCTTCCATCAGGTTGTAAATCGGCACCGCGCCGTTGCCACGCAGCCAGGCTTCCAGATACTGGATGCCCACGTCCACGTTCAGCCGCAGCCCGCCTTCGGTAATCGTGCCCGAAGGAATCGTCAACAGATCTTTTGCGGTAACATGCACTTCTTCCCGCTTGCGGTCGATCTGATTCGGCTGCGGCATGTACTCGTCGAACACCTGCTTCGCCACGCCCACCAGACCGGGATGCGCCACCCACGTGCCGTCGTGCCCGGCTTTCACTTCGCGCAGCTTATCCTGCCGCACTTTTTCGAGCGCGCGCTCATTCGCTTCCGGATCGTTCTTGATCGGAATCTGCGCCGCCATTCCGCCCATTGCGTGAATGCCGCGCTTGTGGCAGGTCTGGATCAGCAGATCAACGTACGACGCCAGAAAATGCACCGTCATGGTGACCTGCGCGCGATCCGGCAACATGAAATCCGCCCGGTTCCGCAGCTTCTTAATGAAGCTGAAAATATAATCCCAGCGCCCGCAGTTCAGCCCGGCCGAGTGATCGCGCAGTTCCCACAGAATCTCATGCATCTCGAACGCGCCGAGAATCGTTTCGATCAGCACCGTCGCCCGCACCGAGCCCTGCGGCACCCCGCAATAATCCTGCGCGAACACGAACACATCGTTCCACAACCGGGCTTCCAGATGCGATTCCAGCTTCGGCAGATAGAAGTACGGGCCGGACCCGCGCTGCAGCAGTTCCGCCGCATTATGGAAAAAATAGAGCCCGAAATCGAACAGCCCGCCCGACATCGGCTCGCCATCCACATGGAAGTGCTTCTCCGTCAGATGCCAGCCGCGCGGACGCACCAGCAGCACCGCCGTCTGCTCGTTCAGCTTGTACTGCTTGCCTTCGGGACCCGTGAAACTGATCTCGCGGCGGATGGCGTCGCGCATGTTCTTCTGTCCCTCGATCAGATTGCCGCTGGTCGGGGAGTTGGCGTCTTCGAAATCCGCCATGAACATCTTCGCGCCGGAGTTCAGCGCGTTGATCACCATCTTGCGATCGGTCGGACCGGTGATCTCCGTTCTGCGATCGGCCAGATCCGCCGGAATCGGCGCCACGGTCCACTCCGATTCCCGGATGCTCGCGGTCTCCGGCAGAAAATCCGGCAGTGCGCCTTCGTCGATCTCCTGCTGGCGGACCTTGCGCCGCTCCAGCAGCCCGAGACGGCGTGCATTGAATTTCCGGTGCAGTTCGACAAGGAACGCCTGCGCTTCCGCAGTCAGGATCGTGGGGTCGCTGAGCGACGTCGTGATAGGGGATGACATGAGTCTGAAGTGGGCTTTGTTGGGGAGTATTTCGGGCGCGCTTAGTTCATTCCGCAAACGCCGGGATTGCTGCACATGCCGCCAGGGCAGCCGCGCGCTTCCGCCGGACTCGGGCTGTGATCGTGCGAGCCGGCGCGTGCCGAAAACGTGGAAAATTCCTGCTTCAGATGCTTCTGGCCGCAGGTCGGGCAACCGGCATCCAGGACTTCTTCGGTGCGGCGGACCAGCTTCTCGAACTTATCGCCGCAGGCTTCACAAAGGTATTCGTAGATGGGCATTGACCTACATCATATAATCCCGCCCCGCGACACGGCTCACGCCCAGGCCGCGCAGCAGCATCCACCCCGCCAGCGGCGGCAGCGCCACCAGCCAGCAAACCGGCGTGAACCCGAAATGATCCACCAGACTGCCGATCACCGGCGAGATCACCGTCTGCAGCAATCCATAAGCAAACACAAGTGCCGAGATCGCGGTCCCCGCATGTTCCCCGCCCCAGATATCCACCGGAATCGTATACAGATTGACGCTGCCCGCCGTGGCCCAGAAATAGCTGGCCGCAATCACGAAGGTCGCCTGCAGGGGCGTGCCACAGAGCGGCGCGAGCAGTGTCACCAGACACCCCACCGCGCTCACCAGTGCCGCGAAAACGCGGGCATTGACAGGGGGCGTTCCCCGTCCAATCGCAACGCGTGAGATCCACCCGCCCATGAACCCTCCCAGGGTCGACGCGACAGGAGGGAACCACGCATAGCCATTCGCCTGATCCATCGTGAGATGAAAGCTGCTCGAAAGATACAACGTCGTCCAGTTGGTCCACAGCGCATAGATGCCCATCCACAGAACGTTCGCCACGGCCAGCAGGATCAAACGCCGGTCCCGCAACAAGCGCAGCGCGCCCTTCTCTCTCTGCGGCGCGACGGTTGCGTAAGGCTCCACGTTCTTCCGCACCACCAGCCACACGGGGATCCACACAAAACCCAGCGCCGCGCACACGAAAAACGAAGTCCGCCATCCCGCGAACGCGCCCACCAGCAGCGGCGCGGCCACACCCGCCAGCGCAATGCCCACCTGCGACATCGCCGCGCCCAGCGCCCGGTTCTTCGGCTCCAGATAGATCGCGTTCAGCTTCCCCGCCGCCGGGAACCCCGCCGATTCCCACACACCCAGGAACGCCCGACCCGCCACGAGTTGCCCGAAATTCCGCGTCAGTCCGCACAGCCCCGCCGCCACGGACCACATCCCCACCGCGCAGACAATCCCCGTCTCCAACCCCAGAAAATCGAGGAACCAGCCCACCGCCGGCGACGCCAGCGCATACGCCAGACCGAAGGCCGACACCAGCCAGCCATAATCCGTATTCGTCAGGTGAAACTCCGCGCGAATCCGCGGCGCGGCTGCCGACAGAACCAGACGATCCAGGTAGTTGCAGGCGGCGGCCAGGGCGAATACGGTGACGGCGACCCACCGTGCGGTGGCGGAACGGGGCATGAAGGAGACGAATCACGAGTGTACTCCCCTCCGTTTGATTTGCCCCGTGCGATAAGCTTTGGAAGACACAATGGCCACGGTCGTCCCGTCTACCCGCATCGCGCGCGTGCAACTCACGCGCTCCCAATGGATTTTCCTGATTCTGCTGGTGATCTCCATCTTCATCAGTTACATCGATCGGGGGAGCCTTTCGGTAGCCGACAAATATCTGCAAACCGAGTTCAGTCTCGATCCCGTGCACCGCGGCCTCATCTATTCGATGTTCTTCTGGAGCTACACGCCGGCCCTGGTGCTCGCGGGCTGGCTGGTCGACCGCTTCAACGTGAACCGAGTTCTGGCCGCCGGCTATCTGGTCTGGTCCGCCGCCACGCTGCTCACCGGCGCCGCCAACGGCTTCTTCATGCTGGTCTGCCTGCGTCTGCTGCTCGGTCTCGGAGAATCCGTCGCATATCCGGCCTATTCGAAAATTCTCGCGGGTAATTTTCAGGAAAATCAGCGCGGCCTCGCCAATGCGGCCATCGACGCGGGCAGTAAACTCGGCCCCGCCCTCAGTGTCCTGATCGGCGGCCTCATGATGGCGCGCTACGGCTGGCGGATCTTCTTCGTGATCACCGGCCTGCTGAGTCTGCTGTGGCTGGTGCCGTGGTTCTTCCTCGCGCCCAAAGACCGCGTGCTGCCCCACCATGCGAAAGGCAAGGTCCCCGGCTTCGGCGAGATCCTCTCGAAACGCGCCGCGTGGGGTACGTTTATCGGCCTCTTCTGCGGCAATTACGTCTGGTACTTCATCATCACGTGGCTGCCCGGCTACTTCCGCGAGGAACTGCATTACACGCAGAGCGAGATGGCCGTGCTCGCCTCCGCGCCGCTGCTGGTGCTCGCCATCTCGGCGCTCACCTCGGGCTATATCTCGGACCGCTGGATCTCCCGCGGCGGCAATCCCAACACCGTGCGCAAGACCTTCACCGGCCTCGGCCTCGGCTGCTCCACCATCATGTTCGCGGCCGTACTTGTGAAAGACCGCCAGACTTCCATGCTGGTGCTCTGCGCCGCCTGCTTCGCCTATGGACTCTATTCCTCGAACCTCTGGGCCATCACCCAGACGCTCGCGGGACCCTGGGCAGCCGGCCGCTGGACCGGCCTGCAGAACGCCTTCGGCAACATCTCCGGCATGATCGCCCCGTCGCTCACCGGCCTCATCGTGCAGCGGACAGGCCAGTTCTACTGGGCTTTCGTGATCACGACCGCGTTGCTCGTCATCGGGACGTTTGCCTTCACCGTGATCATCCCTCGCGTCGAACCGATCCAGTGGCGCGATTGACGCCGCTTCTCCGTTATCGCTGAAATTTTTCCCGATTTTACCGGCAGAGATTGCCCGTGGGGAGAATTGCGCCCGCGGAAACGGGCCAATGCGCCGGACGCTTCCTGACGCGCTGCATGCCCGGGGCAAAAAAAACCCCTCGTGCTGCAACCGTCGAGCGGAGGATAACGAGCCGTTTAAACTTGATTTCGCGCTCCCGAAAGCCCGAAATCCCGGATTCGTTATCCCTGACGCCTACGTATTGCAGCAGAGGGCAGGTTGTTCAGTGTTTCTACCGATTCGGACTTAGAGTAGCAAATGAACCGCCATGCGCGGGAATCTCTAAATTATTGATTTTGTTGATTGCGGACGAAACCGTCCATTTCCGTTCGTTCCCCTGTGCGGCAGTGGTGTGTCGCGCTGACACAATCCCGCCACAGTGCGCACCCCGGCGGCCACACCCGCCGCTTTGCGTCTCTTCCCTTCCGCCCTTCTTCCCGATATTTCCATCGCGACCCCGATGTTGCGAAACTGGTTGAGGATGAGTTTTCTCGACAATCTCGAAAACAACCTGAAGGCTCTGGAATCGCGGGAGCAGGGTGGCCTCGATGAACGCGGCCGGCGTGAAGCCGAAAAGACTCGCGCCCGGGCCGCCGCGCCCTGGGCCGAGCGACTGAAAAACGCCCCCTGGACGCAGGCCCTCATGCAGCAATCCACCCGTGCCGGCTTTCGCCGCCGTGTGAAGGTCAACCTGCTGTGGATTGGCACCACCTTCCGCCTCGAAGCCCTGGGACACCGCCTGGAACTGCGGCCCGACGCCGATGGCATCCGCGCCGTCTTCCTGCATGGGCCACAGGAACTGAACAACCAGGCCGTCGATCTCGCCGGCGATCCCCAGAAACTCATCGCCGAATGGATGGCCATTCTCGACCACCAGAAAAAGCTCGACGAAGAAGCCGCCCGCGCCTCGCTCGCCGAACAACTCGCGCTCGACGAAGCCGAACTCTGACCGGCGTACCGAATGTATTATGTAGAGACCAATCCGGGGGGATTGGTCTCATGCGTTCCGCGATCCTCTTCTTCATAGCCCTGTCCGGCCTTCTCACCTCCGCTTCCGTTGCCCGCTCGCAGGCCAACTCGCAGGCCGTCTCACATCCACTTGACCTCTCCGAACTCCGGGCCGAAGACGTAAAAAACGGCGTAGCCGTCCTCGGCTATGGCGCGGACTTCCTTTGGGCCTTCGACTCCCCTGTCCGCCCTGAACTCTACATCGATGGCGTCCGCGCCGGACGCATGAAGCGCACCGGCCCCAAAGGCGTCTGGACCTATGCAGGACAGCTCAAAACGGGCACCTCGCACTCGTTCTACTACCTGGTCAACGGCAAGCGCGTGGGCGGCCTCACGGACGTCCCCGCCTTCGGCCCCGATTCTTCTTCCCACCCCGGCGTGCCGCAGGGAAAGCTCTCGCCGAAGAAAGTCCACACCAGCAAAATCTATCAAGGCATGAAGAGCGAATACTGGGTCTACGTGCCCGCGCAGTATGACTCCGGCACACCCGCCGCTCTCATGATCTGGCAGGACGGTCATTATCACCTCGAACGCGACGGCGCCGCGCAGGTCCCCACCTCCGGACAGCCGCCCAGCCGTCTGCAGAACGTCATCGACAATCTGACGCAGCAGAAGAAAATCCCCGTCGCCATCTGGCTGCTGCTCGACCCGGGCACCATCGACGGCCCCGACGGCAAGCCCAAAGCCATGCGCAGCATCGAGTACGACACCGTCTCCGACAAATACCCCCGCTTTCTGCGCGACGAGATCCTGCCCGAAATCTACGGCCAGTACAACATCCGGCGCGATGGCTACAGCCACGCCATCGCCGGCAATTCCTCCGGCGGCATCTGTGCCTTCAATGCCGGCTGGTACATGCCGGATCTGTTCACACGCGTCCTCGCGCGCATCCCCAGCTTCACGGCCATTCAATGGAAACCCGGTGAGCAGGAGGGCGGGAACATCTATCCGTTCCTCGTGCGCCGCGAACCGAAGCGCAATCTTCGCGTCTGGATGCAGGATGGCGCCGAGGATATGGAACAGCCCTTCGGCAGCTGGCCCCTGCAGAGCATTCAGATGGCGAACTCACTGAAGCTCCGCGAGTACGACTTCCACTTCAGCTTCGGCACCGGCACCCACAACCACGCGCAAAACAACTCGGAAATGCCCGCAGCGCTGACCTGGCTTTGGCGCGGCTACGAGGCCGCGAAAACCGAACAGACCTTCGCGATGGATGCCGCGGAGAAAGCGAAGCCCTTCTTTCGCGTGAAAATATACAACCGCGATTAGTGCCAGGCCCATCCGGCGCTTTTCCCGGTGTGACTCCCCGCAACCGTGTCTATACTGAAGTTCGGTGCATCTGAAAAGGCGGGAGTTCGACGCGGATCGCTGGCGTCTTTTTGAATTACTTGGTTCCGTCGATGTCGGTATCTGGTACTGCGACTTGCCCTTCGACAAGCTGAACTGGGACGACACCACCAAAGAACACTTTGGACTTCCCGCCGACGCCGATGTCTCCATCGACACCTTCTACGAGCGGCTCCATCCCGACGACCGCGAACGTACCCGAACCGCCATCGCCGACAGCATCGCCACGAAGACCGAATACGATATCGAGTACCGCACCGTCTCTCCGGACGGACGCCTCCGCTGGATCCGCGCCATCGGCAGAGGCTTCTACGACGAGTCCGGCGAGCCCGTCCGCTTCGATGGCGTGACCGTCGATATCACCCGCCGGAAAGAGGCCGGACAACTGGCGCGCGACTCACAGCGCGCCCTGGCCGAGGTCTTTGGCCGCATTACCGACGGCTTCGCCACGCTCGATGCGAATCATCTCGTTCAGTTCATCAATGCCGCCGGAGCCGCCTTCTTCGGCCTGTCGGTAGACCAGGTAGTCGGAAACAGCGTCCGCGCCATCTTTCCCCCGGACTCTGCCCTGGCCTTCGAAAACGCCCTGCGCCGTGTCGCGGCCGGGCAGAACACCGTCGAAATCTCCGAACTGCGTGTCGCGCCGGACCGCTGGGTAAACGCGCGGATCTTCCCCTCATCCTTACCGGCATCCGCGGGCGCTTCCGTCTACCTTCGCGACATCACCCTCCAGAAACACGCCGAAGCCAAACAGCGCGAAAACGAAGCGCATTTCCGCCTGCTTGGCGACTCCATCCCCCAACTGGTCTGGATGGCGGATGCCGGCGGCGAGATCTTCTGGTACAACCGCCGCTGGTACGAATACACGGGCGCCACGCCGGAGGCAATGAAGGACTCGGGCTGGAAGTCGGTGCACGATCCCGCGCATCTCCCGCGCGTTCTGGAGCGGTGGCAGCAATCCCTGTCCAACGGCCAGGCTTTCGAGATGATCTTCCCGCTCCGCGGCGCCGATGGCCGTTTCCGCGACTTCCTCACCCGCGTCGTGCCAGTCCGGGACAGCGCCGGAAACGTGCAGATGTGGTTCGGCACCAACACTGACATCAGCGCGCAGCGGGAAACCGAAACCGCGCTTCGCCTCAGCCAGGAGCGGCTCCGCGTCGCGCTCGAAGCCTCCGCCACCGGAACCTTCCGCTGGGATATCGCCGATGGCGCTCTCGATTTCGACGAAGGCCTCGACCGCCTCTTCGCCCTCCGGCCCGGCGAATCCGTCCGCGGTCTTGCCGACTTCGTGAACCGCGTCCACCCCGAAGATCGCGCCCGCGTCGTCGAAGACTGCCAGCGCTCCGTCCGGCACGGCGCCGATCTCGACATGGAGTTCCGCGTCGTCCTGCCGGACGGCCGCATCCGCTGGCTCTACGAGCGCGGCAAGACGTTTCTCGACGCCGCCGGCCGGCCTCTTTACATGACCGGCGCCGGCGTCGATATCACGCAGCGGAAATGGACCGAACAGGCCATGGAAGAGCGCGCCCGCTCCTCTGCCCTGGGCGCCGATATCGGCATCGCGCTCACCACCAGCAACTCGCTGCGCGAAATGCTCCAGATGTGCACCGACGCCGCCGTGCGCCACCTCCAGGCCGCCTTCGCCCGCATCTGGACGCTCGACCCCACCCGGACCACCCTCGAACTGCAGGCCAGTTCCGGCCTCTACACGCATCTCGACGGCGCGCACTCGCGCGTTCCCGTCGGCCAGTTCAAAATCGGTCTCATCGCCGCCGAGCGCAAACCGCATCTCACAAACAATGTGCTGCACGATCCGCGCGTCGCGGACCACGAATGGGCCCGCCGGGAAGGCATGGTGGCCTTCGCCGGCTATCCGCTCGTGGTGGAAGGCCTGCTCATCGGGGTGATTGCATTGTTTTCCCGCCAGCCGCTGGGCGATGAAACGCTGGAGTCGCTCGCCGCCGTGGCCAACAGCATGGCCCTCGGTATCGAGCGCAAGCGCAAGGAGTCCGCGCTGCTCGCCAGCGAGGCGCGCAAGACCGCCATCCTCAACACCGCCCTCGATTGCGTCATCACCATCGATGAAGACAGCCGCATCGTGGAGTTCAACCCCGCCGCCGAAGCCACCTTCGGCTATCCCGCCGCCATCGCCATTGGGCGCGAAATGCCCGAACTCATCATGCCGGAAGCCTTCCGCGCGGCCCACTATCAGGGCGTTCAGCACTATCGCAAAACGGCCTTCGGACCCATCTTCGGCAAGCGCATCGAACTCGAAGCCCAGCGGGCCGATGGGACCGTTTTTCCCATTGAACTCGCCGTGAATGCCATCACCTCCGACGGCCCGGTGCTCTTTACCGCCACCGTCCGCGACATCACCGGACGCAAGCGCGCCGAGGAAGACCTGCGCAAAGCCCGCGACGCCGCGGAGTTCGCCAACCGCGCCAAAAGCGACTTCCTCGCCAGCATGAGCCACGAACTGCGCACGCCGCTCAACGCCATCATCGGCTACAGCGAGATGATGCAGGAGGAAGCCGAAGAACTGCGGGCCGGCGGACTCGTCGACGACCTTCGCCGCGTGCATACCGCCGGCCGCCACCTGCTCTCGCTCATCAGCGATATCCTCGATCTCTCGAAAATCGAGGCCGGCCGCATGGAACTCTTCCCCGAGACCTTCGATGTGGAAACAGCCGTCCGCGACGTCACCAGCACCATCGGGCCGCTCGTCGACAGGAACGCGAACTCCTTCCGCCTCGATATCCCGCAGCCGCTCGGCAGCATGCACGCCGACCTCACCAAGGTCCGCCAAAGCCTCTTCAATCTGCTCTCGAATGCCGCCAAGTTCACGAAGAACGGCAGCATCATCCTGCGCGTCACGCCCGATCGGAATTCCCCCGAAGACGCGCTCTGCTTCACGGTCGCCGATACCGGCGAAGGGATTCCGCCAGAACGTCTGCACCAGCTCTTCCAGCCGTTTTCCCAGCTCGGAAATCCCGCGATGCAGAAACAGAGCGGCACCGGCCTCGGTCTCGCGATCACGAAGCGCTTTTGCGAAATGATGGGGGGCAGCGTGGAAGTGCGCAGTGAACCGGACAAGGGCTCGGAGTTCACCATTTCCCTGCCCCGGATGACCGGACAGACCATGTCGCCCGCGCCCGGCTTCACCACCGGTCTTCCCGACCCCGCGATCTGCGAATCCACCGTTCTGGTGATCGACGACGACCCCGCCGCCCGGGATCTCATGCAGCGCTATCTCACGCGCGAAAACGTGCGGGCCGTGCTCGCGGCCAACGGCGAGGAGGGTCTGCGCCTGGCCCACGAACTCCGTCCCGACCTCATCACGCTCGATGTTCTGATGCCCGGCATGGATGGCTGGGCCGTCCTGCAGGCGCTCAAGTCGGACCCGCTGGTCTGCGATATCCCGGTCGTGGTCGTCAGCATCCTCGAAGACCGGAACCTCGGCTACTCCCTGGGCGCCGCCGACTTCCTCACCAAGCCCGTCGACCGCGACCGTCTCGCCGGCCTGCTGCGCCGTTATCGCTGCGAGACGCCGCCCTGCCCCGTTCTGATCGTCGAGGACGACGAGGATACCCGCCGCGTGGTTCGCGCTCTGCTGGAACGCGAAGGCTGGAGCGTCACCGAAGCGGTCAACGGCGCCGAGGCCCTCCGCATTATGGAGGAGAACACGCC
Source organism: uncultured Acidobacteriia bacterium (assembly GCA_903851195.1). GTDB lineage: Bacteria > Acidobacteriota > Terriglobia > Bryobacterales > Bryobacteraceae > BOG-234. Next base: position 68,136 of record CAINNJ010000046.1, on the reverse strand, counting down.
CGAACTGATTCTTCTGGATCTGATGATGCCGGAAATGGATGGCTTTGAGTTCATCGCCGCCCTGCGGAGCAACCCCCTCTGGACCGCCATTCCGGTCCTCGTCATCACCGGCAAGGATGTCAGCGAGGAAGACCGCAACCGCCTCAACGGTCAGGTGCAGCGCATTCTCGCCAAGGGCGTTTTCGGCCCCCGCGAACTGTTCACCGAGATCCGGCGCGTCTCCCTGTCAAAGCAATAAGGGTCAAAGCAATAAGGGTCAAAGCAATAAAGTCACTTGTGAGGATGTTCCTTCCGCATGCCGGTTCCCTGGCATTGCGGACAATGCCCCGTTCCCGCGCAGTTGAAACACTGGCCGCCATTGCTGGTTCCCTTACATGTGGTGCACTGGCCGGTGCCATGACAGACGTTGCACTTCACTCTGACTTCGCTCATACGAACGCAGTCAGCACTTCAGTGGCCCTGCCGCTACTCCGCTTCGGACAAATAATTTTCGAAGTAGTCGATCGTGGCGCGCAGGCCTTCGGCCAGAGCGACCTGGGGCTCCCATCCGAGCTTTTCTTTCGCCAGTGAAATGTCCGGCTGCCGCTGCAGCGGATCGTCCTGCGGCAGGGGCCGGTGTACGATCTCCGATTTCGAGCCCGTCATCTCGATCACCATCTCGGCCAGCTGTCGCACCGTCATCTCGTTCGGATTCCCGATATTCACCGGGCCGGTGAGACCTTCCGTGTTCATCAGCCGGACAATGCCTTCGACAAGGTCCGACACATAGCAGAAGGAGCGCGTCTGCGAGCCTTCGCCGAAAAGCGTGATCGGCTGATTGCGCAGCGCCTGCAGAATGAAATTGCTCACCACCCGGCCGTCGTTCTCCGCCATGCGCGGTCCATAGGTGTTGAAGATACGCACAATCCGGATGTCCACGCCGTTGTGCCGGTGATAGTCCATCATCAGCGTTTCCGCGACGCGCTTGCCTTCGTCGTAGCAGCTCCGGGGACCGATCGTGTTGACATACCCCCAGTACGATTCTTTTTGCGGATGCTGGTGCGGGTCGCCGTAAACTTCCGAAGTGGAGGCCTGCAGGATTCGCGCCGGTACGCGCTTGGCCAGACCCAGCATATTCATCGTGCCGAGCACGTTCGTCTTGATCGTCTTGATCGGGTTGTACTGATAGTGCACGGGCGACGCCGGGCACGCGAAATTGTAAATCTGATCCACTTCGACCAGAATCGGCTCCGTCACGTCGTGCCGGATCAGTTCAAAATGCGGACTATCCAGCAAATGCGCGATATTTCGCTTTCCGCCCGTGAAAAAATTATCCACGCAAATGACATCCGCGCGATCAATCAGTTTGTCGCACAGATGGCTGCCCAGAAAGCCCGCGCCGCCCGTAATCAGTATTCGTTTTCTCGCCATTACTCTCCCGCAGGGAACCGATCTTTCAGGTTACCGCAGGGGTGTGCATTTCAATCGGGTCAAGAGCATAAAGGCCGCTTTCGGCGGCCTGGTTTGTCATTGTGTTTTAGTCCGCAACGATCAGCTCTCCGGGCAGAATCGGGCGAGTACGTGGCAGCAGCCCCAGCGTCGCGCAAATGCCCAGCGCCACCAGACATCCCACATACGCCACCAGTTTCACGACGTCCGCCGCATGCGTGCGGGGCAACGTCTTCCACAGGATCATGAGAACCGTCTGCGCCAGCGTCACGGCCCACACCGAGCCATAGAAATACCGGCGCTCGGTGCCTTCACCCTGCGTGGAACGGCGCACCCGCGGCAGAATTCCCAGGGCGCCCAGGGTCAGCACCAGTCCATAAAGCGGAAAATACCCGTACAGGTAAATCTGTTTCAGATACCAGGCCCCGGTGACCGCCGCCCAGACCAGTCCCGCCAGATTCAGAGTCGCGAACGACACCACATCCGCCCAGGCAAACGTGTAACAGATCTTCCGGTAAAGAGGATTCGGCCGGTCTTCCGTGAATCGGAGGATGTAGGGTTTCGGCTCCACGCCGGGCAATTGCGCGAAATATCCGGCAATGCCGGTTCCCAGCAGAACCACCGCCAGCCACGCCATGTTGCCGCTGCTCGGACCCTTCGCGAACAGGTCGAACGTGAGCGGGCCGGGCGCCAGAAAGAACACCCAGATCCAGATGGGCCAGTGCAGAAAGCGATAGTAGGTCTTGTTGCGCTGGCGCATCTTCTTCGTATGCGCGTACTCGACCCGGACAGGAATAGGCATGGTTCTCTCGGGTCAGTTTAGCGTGCCGTGTACTGTGCGTAAGCGCCGGATTCCCCGGATGGTCGAAGATCGCCACGCCAAGTTCCTCGCCATCCACCTTGCCCGCGAAATCCATCCAGTCGGCGCGCTTCCCCCAGCACTCTTTCTCGGTGTGGCACCCGGCGCTGCTGGTCATCAGGCCTGCCGGTTCTTCGAATGGCGAAGCCAGACGGATATTGAACATGCCCTCTTTGGTATCCCCGAACGTCGCGTCTCTCACCGCGCGCAGCGTGATATCGAAATCGATCGTTCGCTCCGCGCCGCCCTGAAATCGCATGGTCCGGTCTTCCGTCAGCAAAACCTGCCCGGCCGGGTCGAGCCAGTCGAACAGGATCCGCGCCGTGCCGTTGCCAGGCGTCCGGGCCTCGCGCAGCCGGATCGACCCGCTCTTCGCGTCGATCTGCGTGGCGTCGCTCGCCCAGAAGTTGTACCCGTTCACGTCGGCGAAGGTGAACGAGAGGCCCTGATGATGCGGATGGTCTTTCTTCTCCCCCGGCGCCTGCGCCATCGGGTACTGCCGCGTAACGATCTTCCCGTCCGCCGACCGCAGAGGGTGCAGGAACGGCTTCCGGACACCGGGACCGTAGAACAGGTCCGTGAACGGTTTGCCGTCGATCACCACCGAGAGCCGGTCGGGATGCTGCTGAAACGTCACCTGCGCCACCAGCGGCGCCACCGCCAGCGGCAGGATGAGCAGAGCCTTTATCATGATTCCATTTCCTCGTCGTCGGGCGGCGGTTCTTCGATCGCCTCCGGGTGCGCCGCCATGCGTTTCAGCGCGGTCAGGATGCCCCCCGAACTGAACCCGGCGCGCCGGAGCCTGCGATAAGCCTTCGCCAGAACTTTCTCGTCTTCAATCTGCCCATTGCCCCATATCGACGGCATGCGGCGCTCGATGAACGAATCGATCATCTCGCCCTCGCCCTTGCCCTCGAACGCCCGCTCGACCGCCTTGTCGGCCAGTTTGGGCGTCACCCGGCGGGACCGCAGATCGCTCAGCACGCGCATTCGCCCGAACCCCTCGTTTTCCACCCGGTTCGCCGCATAGCTCTCGGCAAAACGCGCGTCGTTGAGGTACCCGATGTCTTTCAGACGCCCGATCACCGCGTCGATGTCAGGCAGATTCGCCGCCCTGGTACGGAGCTTACCCCGCAGTTCCTCGCTGGAACAGGCGCGCAAAGCCAGGTACTTCACGGCATACTCGAACAGCGCTTCTCCGGCCAGTTTGGCGGGCGGCTTTCGGAATGTCTTCTTTGGTCCCACGATGTAGAGCAGTTTATCGCGGTGTCGCAGTATACTGTGAATGACTTCGGGCTCATCGCCTTTAAGGGTAATGACGGAGCCCGTCAGACGGAGCGAGACAACGATGAACAGAGATGGATTAGCGAATTTTCTTCTGGGTCTGGGAGTGGGCGTTGGCCTTGGCATGCTGTTTGCACCGAAGTCCGGCGAAGAAACCCGCAGCATGATCCGAAACAAGGCGGACGAAGGCGCGGATTACCTCAGGAAGCAGGGTTCGGAACTTCGCGACAATGCGGCCGATTTGGTCGACAAGGGCCGTGACGTCATCAGTCGCCAGAAGGAAACTCTGAACGATGCGATCGAGGCGGGTAAACAGGCCTATCGCGAGAAGGTCGAACAGAGCACGCCGGGTCAAACTGCATAAGCGCCAGACTGCATAAGCGCCAGACTGCATAAGCAATCGGAGGCCTTCGCGGGAGTGTAATGTCGGAAGAAACGTTTCGTTGGGTTATTACCGGCGCAGTGGCCATCTCGGCGCTGTTCATTCTGATCATGGCGGCGGCGACCGTCGGTATCTACAGCGCGATCAGTAAGATCAGGACCAAGGTCGAAGAGGCGATGGTGCATGTCGAGCCGATGCTCGACACGGCCCGCCGCCTGACGGATCAGAACGCGCCGAAGGTCTCTGCCATCGCCAGCGACGCCCAACAGATCGCGGCCAACGCGAAGGATATCTCGTATGTGGCCAAAGATCAGGCCCACCACTTCGCCGAAGTCGGTCGTGACTTGGCGGACCGCACCAAGGCTCAGGTGGCCCGGGTGGATGCCGTGGTGGACGAGAGCCTCGTCAAGGCCCAAATCGCCGGCTCCAGCGTCAAGGAAGCGGTTATGAAGCCGGTGCGCGAAGCGGGCGGCATCGTGGCGGGCGTGAAGGCCGCGGTGGCCACTTACGCCGCCGGCGGTCGTCCGAGTATCGACTCGGTCGCGCAGGACGAAGAGATGTTCATCTGATGGCCAAACTGGCCCTGGTTTACGGCTTGCGCCTCCTCCCCGGCGACGAACTGGAGGGCTTCGAGGAAGCGAAGATCCAGCTCAAAGACGGGAAGACGGCTTCGGTGACCATGCACGTGATTGAGGGACGCACCGAGACGGAGATCAGAAAGCAGTTGATGACTTCGCTCGATGCGTTCTTTGAGTTTTACCCCGAACTCTAGGGTCGTATCGCAAAAAAGAAAAGCCCTGCGCCGAAGAGCTTCGCTCCCGGCCAGGGCTTTCGTATTTTCTGAGGTGAAGTCGGACTAAGCGACTTTCTGGATCTTGTTGTTGCGGATGCAGGATGTGCAGGCGCGGACCCGTTTTCCGGCTCCGTTCACCAGGGCACGAACACTCTGCAGGTTCACATTCCACCGGCGGTTCGTCACATTGTGGGCGTGGCTTACTTTATGCCCGAACTGCGGACCCTTGCCGCATACTTCACATACTCTTGCCATTCGATTAAAAAACTCCTGAAATGAAATCTTACCACACCCGGCCTAATACTTCAGTTCCGTCACAAGAACCTCCACCGGCTGGTCGGTGGTATTCAGTTCACTGTGTCTCGCGGCGCCACCCTGAACGATGTCGCCGGCCTTCCGGGGCGTGGTCTCCACCTTACCGTCCGCGCTGGTCACCTGAACCTTCGCGTCCGTCAGATAGACCATAATCCGGCTGAGCTGGTGCTCATGCATCGGGGCGCCTTCGTGCGGGCCGAACTTTACCCGGAAGACGCGGACCTGGTCGTTCTCGAACTCGAGGTGGTAGTGTTTCGGATCCACCTTCAACGGGTCGAGCGCGGTGGTGATCTTCTTCCCTGCCCCTGGCTTCTTCAGCTCAATCTCGACGATGTTCACCGGCTTCCCGGTGGCCACTTCGGCCAGATGCATGCCTTCCTGCGGGCTCCACTTCACCTCGTTCTGCCGGAACTTCAGGACGGCGCGGCGGCCGTCACCATACTCGAAGTTCTGGGCGCCCGCCGTGCGATAGATCATCACGCGGTTCGCCTTGTGCTCATGCATCTTCGTCTTCTCGCGCGGCTGGACCACGACGTCCAGCACGCGAACATTGTCGTCGTTGATCGGCCTCTTCACCGTCTCCTCCGCGAAGAGGGCCGCGGCCGCGCCAAGGGCGAGAAAGAAAGATTTCCGTCGCATCGTGATGGCGCAATTCTATAACATGAAGCCTACTCCTTTGATAAGAACTTTGGACAAAGTTGCGGCCAGCTCGGAGGCCGCGGTCGCCGATATCCCCGACGGCGCCACCGTGATGGTGGGCGGCTTCGGGCTGTGCGGCATCCCCGAGAATCTGATCCGCGCGCTGGCGCGAAGATGCGTGCGCGGCCTCCACACCATTTCCAACGACACCGGCATTGAAGGCGCCGGCATGGGACTGCTGCTCGAAGCGGGCGCGGTCGCCGAACAGACAGCCAGTTACGTCGGCGGGAACCGCCGGCTGCAGGAACTCGCGTTCTCCGGCGCGCTGAAGCTCAACCTCGTCCCACAGGGCACGCTGGCGGAGCGAATCCGGGCGGCGGGGGCCGGTATCCCCGCGTTTTACACGCCGACCGGAGTCGGCACCGTCGTGGCCGAAGGCAAGGAAACCCGCACCTTCGGCGGCCGGCAGTACCTGCTCGAAGAAGCGCTCCATGCCGATTACGCTCTGGTCAAAGCGTGGCGCGGCGACCTCAAAGGCAACCTTGTCTACCGGAAGACCGCGCGCAACTTCAATCCGCTGATGGCGACCGCAGCAAGTGTCACCATCGCCGAGGTGGAGCACCTGGTCGAGCCCGGGGAGATCGACGGGGACCACATCGTGACGCCGGGGATTTTCGTCCAGCGCATCGTCCGCGGCGAACTCTATGAGCGGCGCATCGACCGCCTGCGGTACCGGACAGCATGATCCCGCCCCTGACCGACTCGGAACGGCGGGAACGCATCGCCCGCCGCGCCGCGCTCGAACTGCGGAACGGCGACTACGTCAACCTCGGCATCGGCATTCCGACGATGGTTGCGAACTACGTCCCGGAAGGCGTCGAAGTGACGCTGCAGGCCGAGATCGGGATGCTCGGCGTCGGCCCGTATCCCTGGCCGGGGATGGAAGACGCGGACCTGACGAACGCCGGAAAAGAGAGCGTGACCGAACTGCCCGGCTCGGCGTATTTCTCAAGCGCGGACTCGTTCGCGATCATTCGCGGCGGGCACATGGACGTCAGTATTCTCGGGGCCATGGAAGTGGACGAGACGGGCAATCTCGCCAACTGGATGGTGCCGGGCCGCATGGTGACCGGTATGGGCGGCGCGATGGATCTGGTGGCGTCCACGAGACGGGTGATTGTCGCCATGGAGCACACCACAAAAGCCGGCGCCCCGAAGATCCTGCGGCAGTGCACGCTGCCGCTCACCGGTTACGGCGTGGTGGACCTGATCATCACGGAACTGGCGGTGATTCAGGTGACACCGGACGGGCTCCTGGTTTTGGAGATGGCTCCCGGGGTGACCGCGGAAGACGTGGTGTCGGTAACGGAAGGCCGGGTGCGTTTCCAGACGACATAGGAGACACAGGCCGTCCAGGTGGGAGCGACGTCCAGTCCCGGCACGGTCTCGATCAGAGCCGTGGGCAGAAGGGTCCAGTGGAAGCCGAGCAGGCTGGTGGTGAGGCCCGCCATACCGATGTCGATCAGGAGGTCGAGCGCTTCGGCCTGCACGGAAAAAACTCCCGAGAGAAAACCGAGCGTCAGCGGCAACTGAATCAGATCGGCCGCGACTCCGGCGACGATCGCGGTGGTGGCGCGGGATTTCGTCAGGAAGGGAGGTGTCATTTTTGTCCTGTCCAGTTCCGAAGGGCGGCCGCACGGGCCGGTTTTGCGGCTGCCGCCAGCGACAAAAGAAACAGCAGAACCGCTACGACGCCGGGAACCACGGGATCCGAAGCCGTGACGCCGTAAAACAGTTCGGCGCCGGCGCTGCCCAGAATCCGGAATACAGCAATACCCAGCAATTCGCCCGCCACCACGAAAGCCAGCGTGCCGGACACGATGTCCCGGACGAGGCGAAGGGCGGGAGCGCCGAGCGCGATGCGGATGGCGATCTCATGGCGGCGGACGACCACGGCTTCCGCGAGAACACTGTAGACTCCGGTGGCGGCGAGCACCGCGGCACAGACGCCGAACCAGAGCAGCAGGACCATGTTGAAGCGATGGCGGGCGGCGTTGCGGTCGATGAGTTCGCCGATGGTCGCGACGCCGGCGATGGCCTGGGCCGGGTCGATCTCCGCGAGGGTGTGCCGGACCAGGGCGCTCAACTCGCGGGCGGAGGCAGAGCCGCGAATCGCCAGATAGTTCGTCGGGGCGGCGGCCTGCGGCGCGGGCACGAAGATGTCGGCGCCAGTCTGGGCGATGTTGCGGTAGCGGGCATCGGCCGCGATGCCGACGATCTTTTCGCCTTCCGCCGGACCGAGGCCCAGCCGGATACGGTGTCCAAGCGGGGCGAAACCGGCCGCGCGAATCCGTGCGGCGAGGCTTCCGCTAACGATGACGACCGGTTCGGAATCGGCCGTGTCATGGTCGTTAAAGTCGCGGCCTTCGAGGAGAGTGGTGCCGACGGCATCGAAATAACCGGGCGTAACCACTTCATAGTTCGCCTTCGGCAGCACGCGGCCGGCCTGTGCGCTTTGCCCGCCGGCGAGGTCGTAAGAGACGTCCCACCCGATGCCGCCTTCGAGAGGACGCAGCAGAACGGCGGCGGCAGCGGTGACACCGGGCGCTTGCCGCAGTTGATGGAGCAGTTTCGCGTAGACGGCCCGCCGGGCCTGCGGATCGGAAATGCCGCGCCACTGCAGGTTCATGGTGAGAGCGTCGCGATGGCTGAATCCCGTGTCCGCTGAGATCATGCCCCGGTAGCTCAGAACGAGCAGTGCCGCCATGCCGAGCAGCACGACGGTGACGGCAGCCTGCGTGAGGACGAAAAAGCCTCTGGTCCGGTTGCCGCGGCGTGAGAGGGAGAGGCGCGCGCCGCCCTCGCGTAACGCCGTTTCGAGCTGGAGTTGCGTGGCGGTGCGGCCGGGAATCGCGACGCAGGCGATGGCGGCCAGGGCGGCGACAGTCGCAGCGAAACAGAAGCTGCGGAGATCGACCGAGGCGTTCAGCAGGCGCGGGATATCGGAGGGGGCCCAGCTGATCAGGAGACGGACGGCGGTTTGCGCGACGGCCAGTCCGGCGATTGCGGCGAGCAGCGAGATCAGTGCGCCTTCTCCGGCGAGTTGGATAAGAATTTCCCGGCGGCGCGCACCGAGCGCCATCCGAACGGCAAACTCCTGGGATCGCGACAGAGTGCGGGACAGAATCAGATTGCCCGCGCTCACGATTGCGGCAACCAGCAGGAGCAGCGACGCGCCGAGCATGATCCACAGATGGGCGCGGGCCGAGCCGGTCCAGTATTCGACCAAAGGGGTGACGACCGCCGACTGGTCGCCGTATTCGGCTTCGGGATGTTCCCGCGCGACCCGGTGGAAGAGCGCGTTCACATCCGCGGCGATCCGGGTATTCCCGAAGCCGGGGCGGGCGCGCGCGATGGCCTGGAGGAAGGTCGCGCCGCGCCGGTCCACGATGCGCGCGTCCACGCCAAGAGGGATCCAGAGGCCCGCGCCGCGCGGGAATTCCACGTCCGGCGCCATAACGCCGATGACGGTGACGTCCTGCTGGTTGAGGCGGATGCTGCGCCCGACGATGGCGGGGTCGGCGGCGAACTCGGTTTGCCAGACGCGATCGGAAAGGACGACGACCGGGGCCGAGCCGACGCGTTCATCGGCCGCGTTGAAGTCGCGTCCCAGGCGGGGCACGACGCCGAGGACGCGGAAGAAATCGTGCGAGACGGGAGTGCTTTCGATCTGCACCGGCTCTCTGTCGCCGTTCTGCAGAACTCTGCCGTAGCCATAAAGCGACGTGGGAAGCAGCGCCACGGCCTCGAATTCCGGGACGCCGTGTTGCAAGTCCGCAAGCTCGGGGTAGGCGAGTTCCCCGACCTGCACGCCCGCCTGCGGATCGGTCTTCCAGATGACGTGAATCCGGTCCTGATCCGGGAACGGCAGGGGGCGCAGAAGCACCGCGTCCACCAGCGAAAACATCGCGACGCTCATGCCGAGACCCAGGGCGAGGATCGCGACGGCCGGAAGGTAAGCGCGCCGGTTCCGGAGCAGGACCCTCATTTACTTCACTGTGTACATGGCGCTGTAGGCCAGTTGTTGTTTCACGACATCGCGCGGGTAGCTGATATCGACCTTCGTGATGTTGCCCTTCGCGTCGAAATGCGGGGTCAGATCGGAATTCACGCCGGCCCAGTAGGTGGGCAGGTTCAGCTTTTCGTAGCGGGCGACCATTTCGTCGCGAACCTTCGGGTCGAAGTGGACGCCGTACTGGTCGATGAGTTTTTTGATGGCGTCGTAATCGCCTTCGCCTTTGATGCGCATGAGTTCGGCGAGCAGCATGCCGACGCCTTCGCGCATTTTGGCGTAATCCTTCACGACCACGTAAGTCTTGCCGTTGCGGTGTTCGTAGGCGATGGCGCCGGTTTTATCGAGAATGTAGTTGGCGATGAGCTGGCGGTTGCGCTGGTGATCTTCCTCGATGGTGTCGCCGGCGGGGATGCGGCGCAACTGGGTGATCAGGGTGCGGGCGGCGCTGTTATACATCACGCGGCCGATATCGTCCGAGGAGACGATGCCGAGTTCCTTCAGTTTGGGATCGAAGACGTTCCAGAGCGCCATGAGGTCGGCGCGGGCCTCTTCGAGCGTGGAAAAGTATTCCTTCAGGTAAAAAGACGCCACGTTCGTGAGCTTCGGATTCAGTTTGCCGGAGCCGTGACCGATGACTTCATGCATGGCGGTGAGGAGTTCATCGGCCTCATTGCCGTATTTGCGGTCGAGTTCGGCTTCGGCGGGAGACAGCACGAATTCGTCAACCATGGCCGAGCCGGTGACGACGCCGAAAGAGCTGGAACTGCTGGTGAAAAGGAAACTCTTCGAGCCGTATTTGGCGCGAATGTCGTCCTCATTCGGGAGATTGTCGCCGATGGTGGTGACGTGGAAATCGCCGGTGAGAACCGTGGTCTGCACGGCCTTCGCGGTGGGCGGTTTGACGCCCTGCTTCTTATAGAGAGCGTTCCAGGGGGCGCGGTCTTCGAAGTACTGCGCGTTATCGGCGATCTTGTGAATGGCGGCGGAGAGTTTCTGGTCCGTGATGCAGACGAAGCTTTGCGAAGTGCCTTTGGCGCCGCGGGCGTCGCGGTAGATTTCGATGAAGCCGTTGGCGAAATCGACGGGGGAATCGTTCTGGACCCAGTCGACGCCGAACTGGTGCCAGTCGCTGTATTCGCCGGTCTGGTAGTAGCGAATGAGTTCGTCGATGACTTTGGCCTGAGCCGGTTCGGCGTAGGTTTTGGCCTTTTCGAGGAAGCTGTTGGCTTTGCGCAGATATTCGGCGTAGAGGCCGGGTTTCACGCGGCCGTCGGGGGTGCCGGCGCGGTAGACTTCTTCGACGAGTTTCCCGCTTTCCTTAATGACGCGGGAATTGAGGCGATATTTTTCGGTAAAGCCCTTCAGATCCGCCTGTGCCACGCCGAAATAGAAGTTATTGGCGCTGGCCTGGAGGATGTCCTTCCCGCCGGCCGGGCTTTTGGCGGTCATCAGAGGTTCGAAGTTGGGGTCGAAGAGGGAGGCCTGGAGGGCATCGACTTCGACGAGCAGTTCTTTGTGGCCGGCCTGGGTGAGAGCGCGCTTCAGGTCGGCGGCGGTGAACTCCGGCATGACCTTCTGGGAGGTGAGTTCGTTGTGATTGCCTTTATTGCCCCAGAAAAGCTTGGTGAAATCGAGAATTTTGCCGTAAAGGGCCGGATCGACGCCGGCTTTATTGGCGACCACGGCTTCGAGGACGCGTTTCTGGCGCAGGCCGAAGCGGGATTCCTGATCGTAAATGATGGGGTCGATGGCGATGGAGGCCTGGGAGAGACACCAGGCGAGCGCCTGCTGCTTCGGGGTGAGGCTGTTGAAGCTGTCCGCTTCGAGCTGGACGAAGGCGGTTTTGCCGACGCGATCGACCAGAGGGGATGCGGCAAAGCTGAGGCCGCAGACGAGTAAAGAAATGAGAAAGGCTCGCACGCTACCGATTGTTACAGATGCGGCGGCGTTTCGCAGCGAGTGGGGTGGGCGGGGGATGTTGGGAGGGTGGGAGTGCCGGGAGGCGGGGCGGCGCGGCAGGCGGGGCGGGTGGGAGTGCCGGGTTCGTTCCTCTGCAATTTTTTTCGGGGCGGGGACCCCGAAGTTGCCGGGTTCGTTCCGTTGCGTTTTATTTTCGCGGTTCTGGAGTTCGACGGCGAGGGCGGCGAGGCGCAGGATCTGGTGGTGCAGGGCGCCTTCCCGGCGGGCGAGGGTTTGGAGAATGCGGGTTTCTTTCATCAGGCGGGTGTAGGCGCGAACGGCGAGGACCTGATCGGTGGGATCGGGTTGCGGTTCGTTTTGGGCGTGACGGCGCTGACGGGCGATTTCGGTTTGGAGGAGGCGGGTTTCGAAGGCCGTGAGTGTGTGGAGTTTCCAGCGCAGCCATTGGGCGAGCAGGTTGATGTGGTCCTGCTTAATGTGATGCGGGGTGAGGCGGTCGCGCGGGGGGAGGGCGGGCATGGGGCGTTCGGCGAGTTGGGCGTCGAGGTTGGCGAGGTGGGTGTTGGTTTCCGGGGAGCCGCCGCGGGCATAGCAGCCGTGGCGGAAGGAGTTGCGGGCGGAGACGGCTTTGCCGGCGGGCGTGCGGGGGCCGCGGGATTTGGCGCCGTTGCGGCGGGCGGCTTCGCGCTGGAGTTCGGTCCTCATGCGGTTTGATTATGGAGGAAGGGCGTGGGCGGGATACGGGGTGGGGGGATGGGCGGTGGGGCGGGTTTTGTTTTGGTTTGATGGGGTTACGGAGGGTGAAGAAATTTGGAAATTGTTGTCACCGGCAAATCATGACCTCGACCTACACTTCGCTGGGAATCAGCACGCGGCCATGGAGCTTCCGCAGAAGTCGAGGCAATCAGTTTCGTTCGAGTTCGAAAAGGCCGTGCGAGTGCGATGAGGGGCGACGCGTCGGAAACGACTCTCACAGATAGTCGTTACAAACGCAGGCGATTGATCGTCTGCCAGTCTTCGTGGAGATCATCCAGTCCGTAATGTAAGGGCACTCCATGACGACTGACGTATTCCATGAATGCCTCAATGGGAGTTTGACAGAGTTCGGCAGCGCGACCCAGTGAGATCTTGTCTTCACGGAACAACTCCAGCGCGATCCGTTTCGCGGCTTCGTGAGAAACGCCGTTCCCCTGATCGGGTTTTGCCGCGGTTACGAGTTCGACCAGCAATTCCAGGTGAAGCGTTTCCATGTTTTCCACGGTACCGCCTGGTTGAACGGGAGGTCAAACTTGAGGATTGCGGCGAGCGAGGGGACGGAACGATGCCAAGTTCGGCTTCGGATCCTCTTCAGCGGTGTCGGAAATTCGGCGCGACAAGCTATGTCAGAAAGTCCAATCAGGGCTCGTCCCGTGATGCGACGACGGCGTCCCGCCAGCGACCCCGGAATCGACGAAAGGGTTTCGCGGACTTCCTGGAGGCTGATATCGTCTTGTTTGGCGGCCGCCCATTCTTCCGGATCGAAACAGCCGGCCAGGTCGCCTGCGTTTGTCGGAAGGCCGGAGATGGTCACCAGCACATGTTGCCGGTTGGCAAGAGACATGTTGGTACATAATCCGCCCTCTTTCGGCCCGCCAGCATTCCGCGGCAGGCTTCCATCAAACGATTCCTGGCCTGTTCGCCGAGCGGTCCGGGCTGAATGCCGGGGCGGAACTGGCGGCAGATGTCCACCGTCTTGCGAAGACTCTCCACCAAAACCGCGCACGGCTGGCAATCCGCGATGTGCCGCCCGATTCGTTCACACACTTCGGACGGCAGTTCCCCGTTCAGAAACTCCGAAAGCAGGGCGAAGATCTCTTCGCATTTCTCATCCGGCCGAAACGGCGCCATTCCTATCCGCCTCCCAACGGTCTGACCCGCAGGTATTCAACGAGTTTCCGCCTGACGGCCAGACGCGCGCGATGCAGGCGGGTCTTGACGACATCCTCCGTTAAATCCAGAATTCCGGCCGTTTCGTGGGTGGACAGTTCCTCCACGTCGCGCAGCAGCATGACCGCCTTATAGTTCTCCGGTAAGGCGCCGATGGAGTGTTCGAGCACGTGTCTGAGTTCCGCCTGCAGGAACTGGCGATCGGGAAGGCCGGACCAGTCGGCCACCGGCGGGAACTCCTCGGCCGAAAGTTCCTGAGACGGCGCGAACACACTCTTTCTCCGCTTCGTGAGGCAGGCATTTCTGGCGATGCGAAAAATCCAGGGACGGATCCGTTCGGGCTCGCGAAGCTGCCCGAAACTGGCGAACGCCTGGAGGAGCGTATCCTGCGCGACGTCTTCGGCATCTTCGCGCTGACCACACATCAGCCACGTGTAACGAAAGATCTTTGCCCGGAAGTGATCCACGAAGGCGTCGAAGGCGTTGGCATCGCCGGACATCAGGCGGCGGGCCAGTTCGGTTTCGTCTGTGCGGTCCAAGAGCGATTGTAAGTGGAAGCTCAGGCCGCCACGGGAATCGCCGGTTTCAGGGAGACTTCAATTTCCGGCGCGCCAAGAAGCGTGTTGTGGATCAGGCAGGCGCGGGCGGCGCGCAGCATTCCTTCTTCGGTACGCGCGTCGAGTCCGGCGGCCGTCAGTTCGATGTGGAAAGACGAAAGACGCGCCGGCTGTTTTGCTTTTTCCGCGCTGACGCGGACTTCGAGGGTCTCGGCGGATAGTCCACGGGCAATCAGATAACGGGACGCATACCAGGCAGCGCAGGTCGCGAGGGAGGCGAGAAGCAGCTCCGGCGGCGTCATCCCCTCGTCGGCCCCGCCGTTGTCCGGGGGCTGATCGGAAACGATCCGGTGCCCCCGCGCATTCGCCTCGAACTTTGAGCCGCCCACGTATTTTGCTGTCACTTCCATGGTAATTTCCTCTCCGGATTGCAGGATGCAGAGCGCGCGAAAAGGTGACAGCGGGTTTTTCCGGGATTTATTTTTCGGGCTGGTCGTAACCGCCCAGGCGCCGGACCCAGATATTGCGGAAGCGCTCGCCGCCGTTGTGATTCTGCAGCACGAGGGACTCTTCGGCTGCCTGGGGCTGGTATTTCGGGGCGTGGCGATGGGCCGTGATTCCCATAATCTCTTTGCGGTTGTGGAGCAGGATGCCGTTCAGGAAAACCGTGAGATAGCCCGGTTTCACGAGCTTTTCGCCATCGAACGGGCAGTGCGACAGGACAGCAGCGCGTAAGCCCCGGGCTTTGTAAGCTCGGGCCTGGCGGGTACGCAGCTTCGCCGGTGCGGACACCCCGCAGGCGTATGGCTCAGCCGATTTGGAGGGCGAGTGCGCCGGGATCCAGCACCTCAATTCCGTACCGGGTGAAATGCTCCCCGTTAAAAGTCAGTATTCGTCGCACTCCGTGCACGGCCATCAGCGCCACTAACCGGGCATCATGAACCTGAACTCCCATGACCCTGTGACGCCCTACCAACCACTTCCACTCTTCAAAGGCGAGTGGCGAGTCGGGAAGAAGAGTCAGAAGGCGCTCGATTTTTTGGACCTCGCCGCGCGCGGTTTCCGCTGACAGACCGATCCCGTTTTTGTCCGCCGGCCGGGTGGCCACGTTCCAGAACCCGGCAATGTTCTGCGGCGTGTAACAGACCGTCTCACCGCTGGCGAGCAATCTCGCCACGCTTTCCACCGCCTGAACGTGATGCTCATGCCCTGGCTGTGTCCTGCGCAACAGGACATTGGTGTCGGCGAGAATGCTCATCTGGCTGGTTAGCCGCGTTCGCTATAGATGCTTTCGCGCCCGATCGCTTCATCCGACAGTGGCGTCGTCCGAGGGAGGCCCTTGACGGAATCCCGCCATGCAGCCGCCCGCTCCAGCGGCGTGAGCGGAGGTGACGCGGAGACGTGCAGTTGTCTGCTTCTTTCCTCAACGACCTCTTTAAGGAATTCCTCCACCGACAAGCCACTCGCGTGGGCGAGCGCGAGCAACCGGGCTTCGGTATCGGGATTTACGTCCAGGCTCATGACGATTCTGTCTTCATTGTCGCAAGTCGGCTCGAGCGTGATTTCCCGGGAGGTTTGCTGCCACCGCCCGTCTGCGAAAAAAGAATGGTGGGACAACCGGGCGGGGGACATTCTGGCTCCTGTGAATGACATCCTGGTTCCCAACGTTTTGATGTGATGGTGGGACGATTTCGCGGCAGTGATGGAAATGCCCGATGAGAAAGAGCGGCGTCTGTAAGAAGTTTCGGAAGGCATGCCGCCGGGGCTGATGCCGGCGGCATGGTTGTACGGTCTATTTTTCCGGCTGGTCGTAACCGCCCAGGCGCCGGACCCATATATTGCGGAAGCGCTCGCCGCCGTTGTGATTCTGCAGCACGAGGGACTCTTCGGCTGCCTGGGGCTGGTATTTCGGGGCCTGGCGATGGGCCGTGATTCCCATAATCTCTTTGCGGTTGTGGAGCAGGATGCCGTTCAGGAAAACCGTGAGATAGCCCGGTTTCACGAGCTTCTCGCCGTCGAACTTCGGGGCTTCGAACACGACATCGTAGACGTTCCATTCGCCGGGTTTGCGGACGGCGTTGACGAGCGGCGGCCACTCGCCGTAGATGGAACCGGCCTGGCCATCGGCATAGGTGGGGGTTGTTAAAAGAATCGAGAATCTGCAGCTCATAGCGGCCCTGCAGCTTCAGGCCGCTGTTGCCGCGGTTCTGGCTATCGCCGCGGGGCGTGGCCGGCGGCTGCCATTCGAGGTGGATCTGGATGTCGCCGAATTTTTCCACCGTGGCAATGTCGCTCTTGCCGGGCGTGGCTTCAAAGATGCCGTTTTCGAGCTTCCAGGGCGCGGGGTCGGCCGTGGGATAGATGCCGCCGTTGGGGCCGGCTTTCGCGGCGCGCCACTGCGAGAGATCTTTGCCGTCGAAAAGGACGATGGCGTCGGACGGCGCTCCGCCCAACTGCGCGGCCGGAGTGACGACGTGCGGGTGCGGCCGTGTCTTATCGTGGACGCGATAAGGCAGACCGGGGATCATCGGTGTGTCGTCATAGCCAAGGTCGTTAGCGTGCGGGTCGGCCTTGGTCTTGGTGGCGGCGGGCGCCGGGTTCTGAGCGGTCGCCGGGATTGCCGCGAACATCGCGAAGGCGACGGCGGCAGGCAGGATTCGGTGAAGAAAATGGTTCATTCGTTTTTGGCCCTTTCCAGCATACTGCGTTCCGCCGCATTACACTCAGGACAGGAGGCGGCATGAGCGACGGTCGTGAGGAACGGGCAGAACGCGAGATTCGGATCGAGCGGGAAAAACGGGAGAATCGCGAGGACAGGATCGACCGCGAGGTGCCGGAACTGTTCGAGCAGGAGCGGGTG
Source organism: uncultured Acidobacteriia bacterium (assembly GCA_903851195.1). Taxonomy (GTDB): domain Bacteria; phylum Acidobacteriota; class Terriglobia; order Bryobacterales; family Bryobacteraceae; genus BOG-234. Next base: position 51,098 of record CAINNJ010000046.1, on the reverse strand, counting down.
GATTCTTAAGACGGATTCGCAGCGCCTGACGTTCTTAAAGAGGCTGGACGGGTAAGCAGATTTCAATATCGTACTTCCCTTCCGGATCGGTTTCCGGATTATTGTGGTAGAACTCCAGCGCTGGCCGGTGATCCGGCTGGTAGCCGCTGCCCGGCAGCCAGTCGCCGATGAGTCGATCCCACTGCGCGGCGTAGTCCTCGATGCGGACGCGGACGCGCACTGTTGCACAGCGGCCCGCCTCCATTTTCCTGACGCCGATTTTCCCCGACGGAGGCGTCCCTGCGGGAACGATCAGCGCGACTTCCAAACGCTGTTTCGCGGCGGGAGTGAAGTGGGGATTATCCTCGAACACGCTGAGCCAAAGAGCGTCGGGGCCGAAAAGACCTCGTGGTTCCGCCCATGCGAACAGTTCTCCGAAAAGGCGCCGGAACAGCGCTGTGTTTCCGATATAGGGGCCAATGTGCCGCAGGTAGGCAACGGTGACGGGCGCTATGTTTCGCACGTGAACCTGGAATGGGTGAGTCATGGCTGTTTGCTTCGATCGTGCCAAATACAGGGCTCCGGGCGCTTCCCGCGGCTTGCTTTCCGGTTGACGGATCCTGCGTTTTCTCCACTCGGAGGCGGAAACGCCCCACGCGGTTTTGAAGGCGCGGGCAAAGGGCGCGGAACCGGAGAAGCCGCAATCGAGCGCAATGTCCGAGATGGCGCGAAACGGGTCGAAGACAAGCAACTGGGCCGCCCGCTCCAGACGCAACCGGTGAATGTACGCCTGCGGGGTTTCGCCGTTCATGGCGCGAAAGAGGCGGTGAAAGTGGAACGGGCTGAAGCAGGCCACTGAGGCGAGGAGTTCGAGGTCCAGAGGTTCGTTCAAATGGGCCTGAATATGGTCGATCACGCGATTCATGCGCGCGGCGTATTCGCGGCGTGTGGCTTCCGATGAGGACACAACCATCGGTCGATATTAACGTAGTCCTTCGCGGGAAATTGCAGCGTGGTTTCGCGTGTTAACCTGTTAGAGCCGAGTTCGTTGTGAGACTCTTCACAGACGAAGTGGGGGACCCAGATTTGTCCGGGGGCTAAGTCCGATTCCGGACGGAGTACTTTCAAGCTCCAGCCCGTCAGCTAACCCCGCAGGCAGGATTTGAAGGCAGGCATCCCGTCCGCGGGAGCCGGAAATCAGGAGATCTACCTTGTTGACGCAATTCCGCACACCGTTTCCTTCCCACCAGCCTGGGCGCGCAGGCAGAACCATATGACATCGGAATCCGCCGGTAAGACCGGCGCAAAAGTTGTTGTCGCCACTACGGTGGCGCTGGCGTTTATTTCCTTCTGGCGCGCGGCATCCATCGTTCTCAGCGATTTGGCGTCGTCCGCCTTTTACGCGGGCGGCATTGCCGAAAAGGCCGTCGGACCCGCCGCGCCGTGGTTCGTACTCGGCGTGATGTTGTTCAGTTTCGCGGTCCGGTCCGTCTATCTGGAAAGCTCTTCCATGTTCGTGCGGGGCGGCGTTTACGTCGTGGTTCGCGACGCGATGGGACCTTTCGTCGCGCGCATTTCCGTCTCGTCGCTGCTGTTCGACTACATTCTCACCGGACCGATCAGCGTCGTCAGCGCCGGCCAGTATCTGGCCGGGCTGATCAATGAAATTCTGGTCATGACGCACTCGAAAATGGTGCTGTCGCCCAACTGGTTTTCGGCCGGTTTCGCCGTGCTGGTGACGGTGTACTTCTGGTGGGAAAACACCAAGGGCATGCATGAATCGAGCGGCAAGGCGCTGCGCATCATGCAGATTACGACCGTCATGGTGGTGATCTTCCTGATCTGGTGCCCGCTGACCTTGTTATTGCGTGGTCCCGCGCAGATTCCGCCGGCTCCTGTGGCGCACAATCTGCAGTTCGGCGACACCGCGCTGGGCTGGTTTAAGGGAACCATCTGGCCGACGATTCCGATTGTCGCCGTGATGATCGCCTTCGGTCACTCGCTGCTTTCCATGAGCGGCTTCGAGACCCTGGCGCAGGTCTATCGCGAAATCGCCTATCCGAAGCTGAAGAACCTGCAGATTACCGGCAACATCGTCTGCGTCTATGCGGCGGTCAGCACCGGCCTGATTACCCTGTTTGCCGCTCTGATCATTCCCGATAAGATCCGGCCCACTTATGTGGACAATCTGCTGGGCGGTCTCGCGATGCATCTGGCGGGCCCGGAAATCCTGCGGCTCGCGTTTCACGTGTTTGTCGTCGTAGTGGGCGTGCTGATTCTGGCGGGCGCGGTGAATACGTCGATCATCGGCGGCAACGGCGTGATGAACCGCGTGGCGGAAGACGGCGTGCTGGTCGACTGGTTCCGGAAACCGCATCGCCGGTTCGGCACCACGTACCGGATTATCAATCTCATCGCGCTGCTGCAGATTATTACGATTCTTCTGAGCGGCGGCGACGTCTACCTGCTCGGCGAAGCTTACGCGTTCGGCGTGGTGTGGAGCTTCTTCCTGAAGGCGCTCGGCGTGCTGGTGCTTCGTTATCACCGCCACGATCAGGAATACAAGTTCCCCGGCAATATCACGATCGGCGGCATTGAACTGCCGATCGGGCTCGGCGCGACAACGCTGCTGCTCGGCTGCACCGCTATCGCGAATCTGTTCTCGAAGAAATTCGCGACGATTTACGGTCTCGCCTTCACCATTATCCTGTTCCTGATCTTCACGGTTTCCGAGCATATTAACCGCAAGAAGATGCACGGCAACAAACACGCGCTGGAGGAGTTCAATCTCGACCTGCAGCCGGAGGTGGAAACCTCCATGCTGAAGGCGCGGCCGGGCTCGATTCTGATTGCCGTTCGCGACGTCAGCAATCTTTCCCATCTGCGGAGCGTGATTCAGAAGACCAACATGCGGCGGCACGACATTGTCGTGATGACGGTGCGGCAGATTACCACCGGTGAACTGCAACTGGCCCAAAGTCAGCTCTTCACGGACTACGAACGAGAGTTGTTTTCCAAAGTCGTCGAAATGGCGGAAAAGGAAGGCAAGACGGTGGAACTGCTGGTGGTGCCGGGCTCGGATCCGTTCGAAGCGATTGTGCAGACCGCGCAGAAGCTCCAGGTATCCCGCGTGGTCACGGGCGCTTCCCTGCGTATGGAAACCGCCGAACTGGCGCGGCGTATCGGTCTGGCGTGGGAAAAGCTTCCGGAACCCCGTCATCCGTTTTCACTGGAAATTCTGCAGAGCGACAAACCGTCGTTCTTCGTCAATCTGGGACCGCACCCGCCGCGTCTGTGGCCGGAGGATGTGGCCCGTCTGCACGAACTCTGGCTGCAGCTGAGCCAGGGTGAGTTCGGGGCGAAACTGCATCACCGGGACGTTCTGGGTACCGCGTTGCGCCGTCTGGAGCGGGATCTGGAAGATCCCGAGCGCCAGAGCCAGGCGCTTGCCGATATCGACTACGAAGTCAAACACCACTAAGATGTAGGCATGGACTTCGATCCGGCTTGGGTTATTCGCGATGAAGACGAGTTGCCGGCCCTCTACGGGCCGGCGCTTGAACGTTCCGTCCGCAAGCGACTCGATCGTCTGGACGATTACTGCCGGGCTTTTATCGCGGCTTCTCCTCTGGTGATTCTGGGGACGCAGTTCGCGGGATTTGCCGATGCCTCGCCCCGCGGCGACGCGCCCGGCTTTGTCCGGGTAGCGGACGATCATACGCTGCTTCTGCCGGACCGGCGCGGCAACAACCGGCTCGATTCCCTGCGCAATATCGTCCGGAACCCGGCGGTAGGATTGCTGTTCCTGATCCCCGGCGCCAACGAGACTTTTCGGGTCAACGGCGAAGCGGTGTTGAGCCGGGATCCCGCTTTAACGTCGCTGTTCACCGTGCAGGAGAAAGAACCCCGCACGGTGATCGTGATCCGGGTGAAAGAGGCTTATATACACTGCAGCCGGGCGCTGGTGCGGGCGGATTTGTGGAATCCCGCGAAGTATGCCGCGCCAGGCGCAGTCCCCACGTTCGGAGAGATGCTGGCGGCGCATACCAACGGTTTTGTGGAAGCGAAAGCGGTGGATGACGAAGCCAGGGTGAGAGTGCCTCTCACCCTGTACTAAGTCCTGAGAAACTACTGAACGGGCGGCGGCTCGATGGCCTCTTCGATCGCCTTCTCATCCGCTTCCGGAATCAAAGACGCGGCGGCGACCTGGTCGTTCTCGTCCATCCGCACCAGCCGGACACCCTGCGTGGAGCGTCCCGCCTGGCGGATTTCACTGGAATCGATGCGGATCATCTTCCCGTCGCGAGTGACAATCATGAGTTCGGAATCTTCCTTCACGGAAAGAATTCCGACCACGTTGCCGGTCTTCCGGGTCGTCTTCATGTTGATGACGCCCTTGACGCCGCGATTGGTCAGCCGGTAGTCGGTAAGATTGGTGCGCTTGCCGTAGCCGTTCTCGGAAATCGAGAGGATCAGGCCTTCTTCGCCCACCACCTCGGCGCCGACGATAAAGTCGTTTTTCGCCAGATCCATACCGCGCACGCCGCGCGCCGGACGGCCCATGGGCCGCACCTGCGTCTCATTGAAACGAATCGCCTGGCCTTCATGCGAGCCCAGAACGATATAGTTCTTACCGGAAGTGAGCCGCGCCGCGATCAGTTCGTCGCCATCGTCCACGCCGATGGCGATAATGCCACGGGAGAGCGGATTGTTGAATTCCGTGAGTTCGGACTTCTTAATCACCCCGAGCTTGGTCACCATGACGATGAACTGGTCCGGCACGAACTGGCGCACCGGGAGGAAAGCTTTCACGGTCTCATCCGGCTGCAACTGGATGAGGTTGGAAACGTGTTTGCCTTTCCCGGTTGTCGAGGCGTCCGGAATCTCATAGACCTTGAGCCAGTAGACGCGGCCCTTATTGGTAAAGACCAGCAGGTAGTTATGGGTCGAGGCGACGAGGAAGTACTGCACGAAGTCCTCGGTGCGCGTGCCCATCCCGATGCGGCCCTTGCCGCCCCGGGTCTGCCGCCGGTAAGTATCCACGGCGGTGCGCTTCAGGTAACCGGCGTGAGTGACCGTAACGGCCATGTCTTCCACGGCCACCAGATCTTCCAGACTGATGTTACCGGTGTCTTCGATAATCTGCGTCCGGCGCGCATCGCCAAAGTTGTCTTTGACTTCCTTGAGTTCCTTGATAATCAGAGCGCGCAGCACTTTTTCGGAACCCAGAATTTCCAGATACTCGCCGATACGGCGCTGGATGTCGGCCAGTTCGTTGGCGATCTTGTCCTGTTCCATGCCGGTGAGGCGCTGTAACTGGAGTTCGATGATCGCCTGGGCCTGCCGGTCACTCAGCTGCGTGAGGGGAGCATCGGCTCCCGCGGCCTTTAAATACAGGGGGTTGAAGACGAACGTGGTGGAGGCGGCAACCAGGGAATCGCGCGCTTCCCGCGGGCTTTTGGCGGCCCGGATGATCCGGATGACTTCGTCGATATTATCGAGCGCCAGACGGAAGCCAAGCAGGATATGCTCGCGCTCGCGGGCTTTGCGCAGTTCGTAATCGGTCCGGCGGCGCACCACATCGACGCGATGTTCGATGAAGTACTTAATGGTGCTGATCAGCCCGAGTTCACGGGGCTGACCGTTCACGATGGAGAGATTAATGATGCCGAAGCTGACCTGCAGCTGGGTGTTCTTATAGAGGTTATTAAGAATGACCTCGGCCTGCTCGCCGCGCTTGAGTTCGAACACGATGCGCATGCCGTCGCGATCGCTCTCATCGCGAATTTCGGAGATGCCTTCGATTTTCTTCTCGTTGACCAGCGCCGCGGAGGCTTCGAGCAGCCGCGACTTATTCACCTGATACGGGATTTCGGTGACGACGATCTGCTGCCGGTCCTTGCCCATCGGCTGGATATCGGCTTTGGCGCGGATGCGGAGACTTCCCCGCCCTGTGCGGAACGCATCGAGAATTCCCTGCCGGCCGAGAATATAGCCGCCGGTCGGAAAGTCGGGTCCCTGCACGATCTCGCAGATGCGCTCCAGCGAGGTGTTCGGTTCCTGAATAAGAAGGATGGTCGCTTCAATGATCTCGCTCAGATTATGCGGCGGGATATTGGTGGCCATGCCGACGGCGATGCCGGAAGAGCCGTTGATCAGGAGGTTCGGAACGCGGGTGGGAAGGACTTCGGGCTCGGATTCGCTTTCGTCGTAGTTCGGGCGGAAATCGACGGTTTCCTTGTCGAGATCTTCCAGAAGATAGGTGGCGATCTTCGAAAGACGGGCTTCGGTATACCGCATAGCCGCGGGCGGATCGCCGTCCACCGAGCCGAAGTTCCCCTGGCCATCCACCAGAGGGTATCGCAGGCTGAAGGGCTGAGCCATGCGAACGAGCGAATCATAGACGGAGGCGTCGCCGTGCGGGTGGTACTTACCGAGAACTTCACCGACGATCTTGGCGCATTTGCGGGTGGGACGGTTGGGCGTGAGGCCCAGTTCGCTCATGCCGAACAGAATGCGGCGATGGACCGGCTTCAGTCCGTCGCGAATATCGGGAAGGGCGCGGCCAACGATCACGCTCATCGCGTAATCGATGTACGAACGCCGCATCTCATCTTCGATATTGATGGGGAGGTGGTTTCCGCCGCCCTCGAGACCAGCCGTCACGGGAGGTTCGGGGGGCGGTGGAGGACCCTGCGGGGGATTGTCCTGGTCTGCCATGTTAGTAAGGTTAAGTCTTAGTATAGCAGGGAGTTAGACGGTGTTTTGACGGTTTCGCCCGGCAGGGCCCGCAAACAAAACGCTATCCTTACGTTGGATTCCCTCGGGACGTTGGATTGTCCGGGCTGGTCTATCTGAACATGGCATCTTCACCGAAACCGAAACGGAGGCCGGCAACGCCCGCGAGGGGGCGGCCCCTGTCCTTCGACCGGGATGCCGCTCTGGAGGCGGCGATGCAGGTGTTCTGGAAGCAGGGCTACGAAGGGGCGTCGCTGCAGGATCTGACCGTCGCGATGGGCATCAACCGCCCCAGTCTTTATGCGGCGTTCGGCGACAAGCGGGAACTGTTTCGCAAAGCTCTGGACCGCTACGAGGCGCAGTCCTGTTATATGACCGAGGCGGCGGCGCAACCGACTGCCCGGGGCTTCGCGCTGACGTTGTTGCGGGGCGTCGCCGGTTATACGACGGACGAGGCGCATCCGCCCGGCTGTCTGGTGGTGCAGGGAGCGCTCGCGGGAGGCGCGAGGAACGAGTGCATCCGGCAGGAACTGATCGGCCGCCGCGATGCGGTGGAGCGGCTGGTCTGCCAACGCCTGGAGCGCGCGCGGGAGGAGGGCGATCTGCCGGCCGATTCCGATCCGGCCGACCTCGCGCGCTATCTGATTACAGTGGTGCGGGGCCTGGCCGTGCAGGCGGCGGGCGGCGCGGGCCGGGAGGAGTTGCTGCGGGTGGTGGATTTAGCCATGCTTGCATGGCCGGCCGGAGCGCCCTGATTCGACGAACTTACTCGAAGGCTTCCCGGAGCAGCGCGGGAAGATCCGCCACGCTGCGCAGAATATGGGTGTGCGGCTCCGGCCGCAGTTTGTCCTCGCCGGAGGCTCCGGATAATACGCCGACGTTGCCGCGCAGACCCGCATTGGCGCCCGCCCGCAGGTCGAGAGGGGTATCGCCAGCCGTCACCACCTCCGCGACGCTGTCGACCGCCGCTGTTTCCATGGCGTGGAAGATCATGAAGGGCGAAGGACGGCCCCGCGCGACATCCTCACTTGAAACCAGGGCGGCGAAATAGTCCATCCTCACCTGAGTTGCGGGGCTCTCAAAAAAGAATCGGTAAGAGTTATGATTCCTATGTCAGTTCTATGTACAATTGAGAAGAACACATGGCAGCAGGAATTAAAGACATCATTACACAGCTGGAACAACAGCGGGTCGCCATCGAGCGTGCCCTTTCCGCTCTGCGCGAAGTGGACGAAAATCCCACGGTAAGCGCGCCCGCCGCGTCGTCGGCGTCCCCGAGCGGCAAAGCGGCCGCGAAGAAGAAGCGCAAGGGCGGCATGACGCCGGAAGGCAAGCAACGCCTGATTGCGGCATTGAAGGCGCGCTGGGCAGCCCGCAAGGCCGCCGAAGGGGAATCCAAACCGGCTGCGGTGAAGAAGGTTCCCGGCAAGCGTGGCCGTCCCCGCAAGACCAATTAAGAACCGGCTTCAGACTTTTAGTTTTTATCCTCCGCGCCGGTGGCCCTGTGCCGCCGGCGCATCGTTGTTTCTATTCGCGTGAGCTCTTACGAAGAAGCGCGAAGCGACGGGTACGCCGTATTTCCCCTGCGCGCCGGTTGGTCCAGCACTTCACGAACCTTGCGCACCAGGACCACAGGAACAAAGGGTTTTTGCAACATGTCCTCGAATTCACCCGAACCACCCTGGGTCCTGATTACCTCCTCTGCATGTCCCGACATAAAAACCACGTTCAGGCCGGGCCGCAGTTTCCTCAGCTCTTCCGACATTTTCAGTCCGTTCATCGCCGGCATCACCATATCGGTCACGACCAGATCGACCCGGTCGATCTGGCAGGCCCACCGGCTGATTGCATCGGCCCCGTTGCAGGCTTCCCAGACGCGGTAGCCGGCTTTCACCAGCGCCTCCCGTAACATCAGCCGCACCGAATTTTCATCCTCCACCAGCAAAATCGTCTCCGTTCCGTGGACGGGAGCCGTAAGACCGGGTACGCCAGGGGCCGGAGGATCCGGCGGGCCGACACCTGGAAGATAGACGGAAAACTCACTGCCGAGTCCCGGCTCACTGGCTACCATGATGCGACCGCGGTTTTGCTCGATGTTGCCATAAACGCTGGAAAGTCCCAGCCCGGTGCCCTTGCCACGCTCCTTGGTGGTGTAGAACGGTTCGAACAAGTGCTGTCTCGTGTGGGCATCCATGCCACAACCGGTATCTCTTATCTTCAGGCGAACATAAGTGCCGGGTGCAAGGTCCGCGCCTGTTTCCGGCTGGTCCGTCCGCACCTCCACTCTTTCCGTCCCGATGGTCAGAACGCCCCCTTCGGGCATCGCATCGCGCGCATTGGAGGCGAGATTCAGCAACACGCTTTCCATCTGATTGCGGTCGGCATGTATCCAGCCGGCGTCGGGCGCGAGTCGGGTGCGCAGTTCGATGTGCTCGCCAATGACGCGAACCAGAAGCCGCTGCACCTCGCGGACGAACTGATTCACTTCAAACGTGGTCGGCTTGATTGTCTGACGCCGGCTAAAGGAGAGAAGCTGCGAAACCAGTTCGGCGGCGCGCGTGCCCGCGCCAAGTATCTCCTCCACCTGACTTACCGCAGCGGGATTTCCGCCCACCGTGTCGAGCAACAAAGAGCTGAAGCCGTTGATGACGGTCAGCAGATTATTGAAATCGTGCGCGACGCCGCCCGCGAGCTGTCCAATGGCTTCCATCTTCTGCGAATGGCGCAATCGCTCTTCGAGGGCCCGGCGGTCGCTGACATCCGCTACCGTGATGAGGGTATCGGAAATTCCCGCCGCGTCGGCTTCCGGAGCGCTCAGCAGAGCGGCCGTCCAGATCGCGGCGTGAAAGGAGGAACCGTCCTTGCGCCACTGTTTCAGTTCCACGCCGTCGATATGTTCTCCCTGCAGCGTTCTTTCGGCGAAGCCCCGCGCGATCGGCTCGGAACAGCCGGCGGGCACGGGCAAAGGCCGACCGGTGACTTCGTCCGCGGTCCAGCGAAAGATGCGCTCCGCCATCCTGTTCCAGCTGGAGACGGCGCCCTCGCCGTCCACGGTGAGCATGGCCAGGGGAGAAGCCCGAAACACCGCGTCCAGCCGCGCGCCGGCCCGGGTCGCGGCCGCGAGCGCGTCGAGTGTCCGCGCGTGCAGTTGCTCCACTTCAGCGGCGTGCGCATGCTCCTCTTCCACGCGCTTCCTTTCACCCTGCAACTGACTCAGATAGAGAACATAAGACCGATAGATTACCCAGGCGATGGGAAACGCCAGGATGGCCGCCTGCCATCCCAGTGTTTGCGTCACGAAATGAAAAGCGCCGACGATGCCCGCGCCGGCCAGGTAATAAGGAAAGTACCAAAGATAGCTCCGGGCCCAGATGCCGCGCACGGAGCGGTGTTCGGTCATCGCGATCACGAGGGCAATCGGAACGGTGTTCGCCAGGAACAAGACCACCGAAGCCGCCAGGAGGCGGATGGAACCCGGCAGCACTGTCGCGATGCTATACGTCAAATACGTGACCGCGACGGCATTAATAATTGCCGCCATGCTGAACGATACGTGGACCGCGCGGGGCCGCGTTTTCGCATTCCAGAAACTCTGCGCGCCCACGCATACCGCGCCCAGCAGCAGGGCTTCCGCCAGGTTCAGTTCCACCACCGCGCCCAGCAGAAAAAGAAACAGCACGGACATGGTTCCCGTGACCCCGGGCAAACGAATTTTCAGGCAGGAAGCTGGTAAGGCGAGCCCGAGCCAGAACAGGAATCCGAGCGGGTTTGATCCGTCCCCATGCGCGATTCCCCAGCAGAGACAAACGAGTCCCGACAGGATTACAGCGGCGATGTAGAACCGCGCTCTGGCCGTCATGACCTGAATTCCGGAGAAAACCGCCCGACTGCATCGGGTCCGATGTGATCGGACACACCCGGAATGACATCAGTTAGCACGGAATACTCGCCATTCTAGACGTTTACTTACAAAGTATGCAAGCTAACATACTAAACCCTTACGTTTTTCCGGACCCGCCGAACTCCCGGATGTAAGTTCGTGTACGTGGGCGGTTAAATTGCGGTACGCGGTCTATTCCTCGCCGGCGGCCGGCATCGAGCTTCCCCCAACGGCGGTTCCCCAAACGGCCGCGCTGCCCCAGACGGCGGCGTTGCCCCGCGTCCCTCCCGTACCCCAGACGGCGGCCGTTCCCCACACCGCGGCCGAACCCCAGACCGCAGCCTCGCCGCCAATAAACACATTCGTCCCCCATACCGCGGCCGTTCCCCATACCGCGGCCGAGCCCCACACCGCGGCATCCGGGCCGACCACCGTGGCGCTATTGCTGGCCGCATCGTAAATGGCAACCGGCGACGCGGTAGTCCGGCCGTCCGGAACGGTATCGGTGCTGTGCAGGGCTCCCCAGATGTCTAAGTAACCAGCCCCAACGGTAAACAGGTCGTACTGGCTGGTGTAAGTGATCTGAGTAACCGGGTCGGTTACGCTGCTGAATAAGGGAAAAGCCTTGGTAGCCGTCTTCATCAGTCGGGCTTTCACGGTTTCCGGAGTCAGCGTTTCGTCCTTCGATAAAAGCAGCGCCACCGCCCCGCTCACCATCGGCGCGGCCATACTGGTGCCGCTGAGTTTCATATAGTCGGCGGACTCCGCGACGCTCGCGGTCCTCTCATAAAACGAGCGGAACACTTTATTCGCGGCGGCGGACTGCAGCAGGCTGTGTTCCGATTGCAATGAAATTACCCGGTTGCCGGGCGCCAGCAGATCGGGTTTCACGACATGGTCGAGCAGCGTCGGCCCCTTCGAACTGTAGCTTGCGATGACATCGTCCAGCCGGGACGGCGTGTCCATCGAATTCATGGCGCCGACGGTGATCGCCAGCGGGTCGTTACCCGGCGAAGTAATGGTTCCGTAGCCGCTGGTCAGAGGTTCCCGGCCTCCGTTTCCCGCCGCGACCACCACCACAATACCCGCCCGCCAGGCCCTCTCGACGGCCTGACAGAGCGGATCGGTCGTGTAGCTTTCCATGACCGGACGCCCGACCGACAGGTTGATGACCCGGATATTGAATTTCGACCGAAGACGGATCGCCGCGTCGATGGCGAGAATCACCTGGCTGTCGGTGCCGGCTCCGGTCTCGTCCAGTACCTGCAGGTCGATCAGCGACGCGCCGGGCGCCATGCCGCGGAACGTCCGCAATGCATGTGAGCCCATCGACGCGGCGCCGTTCCCGCCAATGATTCCGGCCACGTGCGTGCCATGTCCATAAGGATCTTTCGAAAGGCTTTCCTGGCCGGCTTCCCGCGAAGGGACGAAGCTTTCCCGATGCACAATACGCGAGAGTCCGCTTGCGCCGTTGAGGTCCCGCGCGGGCTGAATGCCACTGTCGATCACGGCCACGCCGACGCCCGCGCCGCTCCAGCCCGCCTCGAAAGCCATTCGCGCGCCGGCAGACGGGGCCGCATTGTCCAGGGTGGCGTGAACGGCGCGATCGGGCGAGACGTGCAGGACCCCGGGTTGCGCGGCCAGTTCTTCCAGAGCTCCGGAGCGAATCGCAATCAGCTTGCCCCGGATGCCTTCCAGGCTTGCTTTTTCAACGCCACCTAACCGGATTACTCGCTGCGCGTGGAGAGCAGTCGGGGAGGTCTCGTACTGCACAATCACGTGGACGATGTTACCGGGAGAGCCGGAAACGGCATCGGGCGCCAGCTTCGGTGACGCGGCAATACCGGAGAGGCAGCAGGCGAGGACGCCGGCAATCAGCTTTGAAGTAAATGTCATCAATTTCACTAATATCCGATCCAAAACGATGTTAAGTATTATTTATCACCAATAACACCTGCGGTCAACACTAATTTACGGCAGTAACTCAGCAAGATACTTTAATCAGTTATTCTGATTGCCCCGGGGAGCTATGCGGGGTGCCTGCCAACGCAGGCGCGGATCTCCGGCCAAACTCGCGTCCGCCGCGCGGCTACCGTTTCGCGCGCGCGGGTCGAACAGCTATATCGCGAATGTCATGAAGGTAAACTGTTGCATTGGACACTCTCAAACAACTCATCCGCGAAGTGCCGGATTTTCCGAAGAAGGGAATCCTTTTTTATGACATCACGACTCTGCTGAAGGATCGCGAGGGTCTGCGCGCCACCATCGACGCGTTCCGGGAACGTTATGCCGGGCTCGGCGTCGATGTGGTGCTCGGCATCGAGGCCAGGGGCTTCATCTTCGCCCCCGTGCTGGCGTACGCGCTGGGAGCGGGATTCGTGCCGGTCCGCAAGCCGAAGAAGCTGCCGTCGCTGTGCGCCACGATTTCCTACGATCTGGAATACGGCACCGATACTCTGGAAATTCACCGGGACGCCATCGCGCCGGGATCGCGGGTGCTGATTCTGGACGACCTTCTCGCCACCGGCGGCACCGCGAAGGCGGTCACGCAACTGGTGGAGCAACTGGGCGGCACCGTCGCCGGTCTTGGCTTCATGGTGGAACTCACCTTCCTCGGCGGGCGTGAGAAACTCGGCAGCTACGACGTCTACTCGCTGCTTCAATACGATAAATGACCCGTACCGCGCGCCTTCCCGCGTACGCCAAGCTGAACCTGGGACTCCGCGTGCTTTTCCGGCGGGCGGATGGCTACCACGAACTCCGCACCATCTTCCAGACCATCTCGCTGGCGGACCGGATCGACGTTCGTTTCACCGCCGCTGCCCAAACCCGGATTCAGATCAACGGCACGCCGCACATTCCCGATAACCTGGTGGAGCGGGCGGCGCGTCTGGTGCTGGACGAGATGCAACTCCATGCCGATGTGGAGTTCGACCTTTATAAGCACATTCCGGCCGGGGCGGGACTGGGCGGCGGATCCACCGATGCGGCTGCGGTTCTGCTGGCGCTGCCGGTTCTGGCCGGAAAAACAATTCCCGCGCCGCGCCTGTTTGAACTGGCGGCGAAACTCGGCAGCGATGTGCCGTTCTTTTTACATGGCGGCACGGCGCTCGGTCTGGGCCGCGGCGAAGAACTTTATCCGCTGCCCGATGAGCCGCCGCGCCGGGTGCTGCTGGTGGCGCCCGCCGTACATTCTTCCACCGCCGACGCCTACCGCGATCTTTCCGCGCGGCTGAATCGGCCCGAACAATTGACAGCAAACGTCCTGCAAAATAAACTGGTTACATTCCAGCAACAAATCTGGGCGGGTCCCGGCAACTGGACGGTGAACGACTTCGAAGAGGTCGTGTTCGACCGCTATCCGGAACTCCGGCAAATCAGTACCCGGCTGAAGACAGCGGGCGCCGGGCCGGTCATTATGACCGGCAGCGGATCGTCGATATTCGGGATTTTTGAAGATTCCGGGCTTTTGGAACCGGCACGGAAGGCATTGGAACCGGAAAAATCGTTTGCCGTATCGTTTCTCAGCCGCGCCCGCTACCGTTCCGCCTGGCGGCGCGCCCTGGCTGCTCATATTGACGTGCCTGCCGGTCAAACCGGATCGCTAAAAGGAAATCTATGGCCGCCCCCAAGCCGATACGCGCAATGAATCCAGACCGCATCAAAATCTTCTCGGGAAGCGCGAATCCCGGCCTTGCCGAAGAGATGTGCGCCAACCTCGGCCTGCCGGTCGGGCAGATCAAGCTGAAACGCTTCTCGGACGGCGAGATCAATCTGCAGCTTCTGGAGAATGTTCGCGGGGCCGATTGCTTCGTGGTGCAGCCCACCTGCTCGCCCGTGGAGTTCCATTTGATGGAGATCCTCTGCATGATGGACGCCCTGAAGCGGTCCTCGGCGGAACGCATCACCGCAGTGCTTCCTTACTATGGCTATGGCCGGCAGGATCGCAAGGACAAACCGCGCGTGCCGATTTCCGCCAAGCTAGTCGCCTCCCTGCTCGAAACCGCGGGCGCGGACCGCATCATGTCCCTCGACCTGCACGCCGCGCAGATTCAGGGCTTCTTCGACGTGCCGGTGGACCATCTGTTCTTCCGCCCGGTGATGATCGATTATTTCAAGCCGCAGAGTATTCCCAATCTGACGGTGGTCTCGCCGGACGCCGGCGGCGTGGAGCGCGCGAGGTCCGTCGCCAAACGACTGAACGCCCCGCTGGCGATTATCGATAAGCGCCGCGAAGAGGCCAACGTGGCCGAAGTGATGAACGTCATCGGCGACGTGCGCGGCCAGAACTGCCTCATCGTGGACGATCTGATCGACACCGGCGGGACGCTGGTGAAGGGCGCGGACGCGCTGCTGCAGTTCGGCGCGGCGAGTGTGTCGGCCTGTGCAACCCATGCCGTCCTTTCGGGCCCCGCCGTACAGCGCATTCAGGAATCCGCCATCAAAGAAGTCGTGTTTTCCAATTCGATTCCGCTGTCCGCGGCGGCGAAGGCCTGCGGCAAAATCCGGCAACTGTCGGTGGCGAATCTGCTGGCGCGCGGCGTGCAGTCGATCCACGAGGAAACCTCGGTCAGTATCCTCTTTCAATAGAGCGTGTTAAACTGAGGTGTTCGTTTGTGGATGTTTCCGTAAAGCCTCGTTGTTGTGGTTCCTCGCGGTTTCAACGCAGCATCATTAACGCAAAAAGTTTTGGTCGAAGTAGTTTTGGTCAACGCAACCCACGACTCAGAGTGATCCGGTGTGCCTGAAACAGCCGGCGCCGGGCGCTCTGAAACGGACTTGCGCAAGGGAGAAAGAAATTGAGATTAGATACAGTCGTTCCAGCGCTGCCGCGCGCCAGCCGCGGCAAGAATGAAGCGCGCCGCGTGCGCGTTTCGGGCCGCATTCCGGGCGTCGTTTACGGCGCTTTCAAAGATCCCGTAGCCATCAGCCTGAACCCCAAAGACATTACCAGGATCATCCACAGCAAGACGGGCCACAACTCGATCTTCGACGTGGATATCGAGGGTCTGGAAAAGACGCCGGTGATTGTCGCCGACGAAGCCTACGATCCCATCAAGGGCAATCTGCTGCATATCGACCTCCGCCGCATCGATCTGACCCGCAAGCTGCGCGTCTCCGTGCCGATCCATGTGTCGGGCGAATCCAAGGGTGTGAAGCAGCAGGGCGGCATCCTCGACGTGGTGACCCGCTCGGTCGAAATCGAGTGCATTCCGGACGACATTCCGAATCAGTTCGATGTGACGGTAACCGAACTGATGATCGGCGACGGGATCCGCGTTTCGGACCTCCCGCTCAAAGAAGGCGTTCGCGTCCTGACGGCCGGCGATGCCGTGATCGCGCACGTGGTCGGCATCAAGGAAGATGCGGCGGCGGCGGATGGGGAAGCCAAGGCGGAGCCGGAAGTGGCCGGCAAGAAGGGCAAGAAGGAAGACGCCAAGGCTCCGGCCGCTGCCGCCGGGAAAGCTCCCGCCGCCAAAGCGCCCGCCGCGGACAAGAAGAAGAAGTAATCGGGCATGTTCCTGGTGGCCGGTCTCGGCAACCCTGGCGAGCAGTATGCCGCTACCCCCCATAACCTGGGGTTTCTGGTGGTGGACCGGCTTGCCGCGCGGCACGGAATCCGCGTCACCAGGAAGGAATGCCAGGCACTCGTGGGGCAAGGCACGGTTCGCGGTAAGACCGTGCTTCTGGCCAAACCGCAGACTTTTATGAACCTCAGCGGCGTGGCGGTTCGCCCGCTGCTGGAAAAGTATGAAGTGCCGCCGGCCGGTCTGATTGCCGTTTACGATGAGCTGGATCTTCCCTGGGGCGCGATGAGAATCCGCCCCAAAGGTTCGGCCGCCGGACATAACGGCGCCAAAGATCTGATCGCGAAGCTGGGCACGCAGGAGTTTCCGAGGATCCGGTTGGGGGTGCACCCCGGCCATCCGCTGACGTCGCAGGGCAGGACGGGAGCGGATTATTTGTTGTCGCGGTTTACGCGGCAGCAGAACGAAACCCTGGATGCGTTCATCGACCTTGCGGCCGATGCAGCGGAATCCATAATCGCCGAAGGCGTCGAATTGTCCATGACCCGATTCAACGGTCGCGTTGAAACGGTCGCGCCCGGGGCAGCAAAAGAGGAATGATGAGAATCTACGAAAATCTGTTCATCGTAAGACCCGATGCAACGGAAGAAGAGATCGACCATCTTATCGAACTCATGTCCTCACATGTCACCAAAGCCGGTGGCACTGTGGACAAAGTGGATAAGTGGGGAAAACGCCGGCTCGCCTATCGCGTTGAAAAGCAGCGTGAAGGCAGCTATGTGCTGATGCAGTTTACGGCCCTGCCGGAAACCGTGAAAGAGTTCGAACGCCGCCTGCGCGTGCAGGATTCGGTGATCAAGTTCCTGACGGTCCGAATCGACGAAACGCTGAAGCGGATCGACAAGCGGAAGAAAGAGCGCGAGAAGCGCGCGCACCGCCGTCCGCAACCCCCGGCCCCGCAGCCTTCTCTCGCGCAGCAGATGCTGGGCGGCGGCGCGGAAGGTCAGCATGCGGCGCCCGGCGCGCCGGTTCCCGCAGTCCCGGCAGAACCGGTTCATCCGGCTCCGGGCGTTCCCACGGAATAATCGACTCAAAACAGGAGATCTCACATGGCTGAACAAAAAGGTGGAAGACCGATCGCGGCTTCGCAGCGCCCCACGGGCGGCGATAAAGCGGCCGCGGTAGGCAAGAAACAATACTTCCGGCGCAAAAAGGTTTGCCGTTTCTGCGTCGAAAAGATCGATGACATCAACTACAAGGACGTCAAGATGCTGCAGGCGTTCATTGCGGAGCGGGGCAAGATTGTCCCTCGCCGGATTTCAGGCGTTTGCGCACCGCACCAGCGCCGCCTCACGGACGCGATTCTGAAGGCGCGCAACATTGCGCTGCTGCCGTTCGCGGCCTCGGTGTAAGGAGCTAAATCATGGAAGTCATTCTTCGGGAAGACATCGAAAAACTGGGCGCCCGCGGCGAAGTGGTCAAGGTTGCGGCGGGTTATGCGCGCAACTTCCTGCTGCCCCGCCGGATCGCTGTTCCGGCAACCGATTCCAACAAGAAAATCGTGGAGCAGGAGAAGCAGTCTCATCTCCGCAAAGAAGCCAAGCTGGCGGGCGAAGCGCAGGACCTGGCGAAGATGATCAGCGCTCTCACGCTGACCGTCGCGCGCAAGGCCGGCGAGTCCGATCACTTGTTCGGTTCCGTTACGGCCAACGACGTGGCGGATCTGCTCGCCGCGCAGCATTACAACGTGGACCGGCGCAAGATTCAGCTCGAAGAGCCGATCCGCACGCTGGGTGAGCACAAAGTCACCGTGAAACTGCATCGCGAAGTATCGACCGAGATCACGGTGAACGTGACTCGCGAGGAATAACCCGCCATGCCGTTCGATCTTAGCGGACAAACGGCAATCGTAACGGGTGGCGCGACCGGTATCGGCGAGGCGATCTCCAGACGCCTTGCCGAGGCCGGCGCCACGGTTGCGGTGGCGGATCTCAACAAAGAAGGCGCGGAGCAACTGGCCGCAGCCCTGGGTAATGGCTCGTTCGGCGTGCAGATGGACGTGGCCAATTCGGCCTCGGTCAACGCAGCAGTCGCCGAGGTTCTGGCGCGCACCGGACGGATCCACATCGCGGTGAACAATGCCGGTATCGCCGGCAAAGCGGCCCCGATTCAGGATCAGCCGGACGACGAGTTCTCGCGCGTGATGGCCATCAACGTCAACGGCGTGTTTTATGTTTGCCGTGCCGTGGTGCCACATATGCGGGAGCACAAATACGGGCGCATCGTGAATATCGCTTCCATCGCGGGCAAGGAAGGCAATCCGAACATGATTGCTTATTCGGGCAGCAAGGCGGCGGTGATCGGGATGACGAAGTCTTTGGGCAAGGAAGTGGCGACGGACGGCATCTGCGTGAACGCCGTTTCGCCCGCCGTGGTTCGCACGAAAATCCTGGAGCAGCTCACTCCGCAGCAGGTGACGTACATGACGGATAAGATCCCCATGCGGCGCACCGGCGAGCCGGTGGAGATTGCGGCCGTGGTGCATTTCCTGGCCAGTCCGGACTGCTCGTTCGTGACGGCGCAGTGTTATGACGCCAGCGGCGGCCGGGCAACTTACTAAGTCATTCGGACTTGCGGTACGGGCGCGGAGAGCGGGAGTGCTCTCCGCGCCGTTTTTTATTCCATGGACGGCAGAACCAGGCCAGCGAGCGCGAATTTCAGCAGGTCGATTCCCTGCCCCGTGACGCTGGACAATTCGAAGAACGGGTGTCCGCCCGCCTCCGCCGCTTCCCGAACCGCCCGCACTTTCTCCGGATCCTGCGCCGCATCCATCTTGCTCGCCAGCACCAGCATGGGCTTCTCCGCGAGTTCCGGACTGTAACTCTGGAGTTCCGTCATCAGGGTTTCAAAGTCATGCACCGGGTCGCGGCCCGTCGCCGACATATCGACCAGATGCACCAGCACCTGTGTGCGTTCGACGTGCCTCAGAAACTGGATGCCCAGCCCGCGGCCTTCATGCGCGCCTTCGATGATGCCCGGAATATCGGCCACCACGAACGAACGGTGATCCGGCAACTGCACCACGCCGAGGTTCGGCTCGAGGGTGGTAAACGGATAATCCGCAATCTTCGGCCGGGCCGCGGAAATACGCGAAATCAGAGTGGATTTTCCCGCATTCGGATATCCCACCAGCCCCACGTCCGCCAGCAGGCGAAGCTTCAGTTGCAGCTTTTTAAATTCGCCCGGAAAGCCGGCCTCGTGCTCGGTGGGCGCCTGGTGCGTGGAACTGGTGAAGCGCGCGTTGCCTTTGCCGCCGCGCCCGCCTTTGGCGGCCAGCCACTCTTCTTTGTCATGCGTGAAATCGTAAAGCTTTTCGCCGGACTCCTCGTCGTACACCGTGGTTCCGACCGGCACCTGGACAGTTATGCTCTCGCCCTCGTGCCCTTTGCAGTTGCTGCCTTCGCCGTGGCGTCCGCGCTGCGCCGTATATTCCGGATTGAACCGGAAATGCAGCAGGGTATTGCGGTGGATGGTCGCGACCATGCGGATATCGCCGCCGTTGCCGCCATCGCCGCCGGAGGGACCGCCGCGGGGCACGTACTTCTCGCGCCGAAACGCAAGACAGCCGTTGCCGCCGTCGCCGGCCTTGACTGTAATTCTGACTTCATCTACTAACATGGTTTTTCCGGGAATAACTGGACTGACAGGTAATTGCGAACGGGAATGTGAGCACCAAAACGAAGAGGCCGCTGGTTCATTCACCAGCGGCCGGGAACGGTGGGGAGAAGAAAAAAACTATTCGGCGGCGACGATGTTCACGTACTTGCCCATGCTGCCGCGATCGCGGAACAGCACGGTGCCGGTGATTTTAGCGAACAGCGTGTCGTCTTTGCCCCAGCCCACGTTGGTGCCGGGTTTGATCTTCGTGCCGCGCTGACGGACCAGGATGGAACCGCCGGAAACCAGTTCACCACCGAAAGCTTTGATACCGAGCCGCTGCGCGTTGGAATCGCGGCCGTTTTTGGAACTGCCTAAACCTTTTTTATGTGCCATGACAAATCTTTGAAATTCGCTTCGTGCTCAAGCCCGCCGGGCTTAGGCAACGATGTCGCGAATCCGAACCTCCGTGTAATCCTGACGATGTCCCTGGGTGCGCTTGTACTGTTTCTTGCGCTTGAACTTAAATACCAGAACTTTGTCGCCGCGATCGTGCGCGGTAATGGTGGCGTTCACGCGAACGGCCGTCATATCGCTCTCCGCGGCATTGCCGGCCAGAGCCAGTTCGCCGCCATCTTTAAACACCGCCAGTACTTTACCGAGAGCAATTTCCGAACCCGGGTCACCGATCAGTTTGGGAACGCGAACCAAGTCGCCCGGGGCGACACGGAACTGCTTTCCACCTGTCTCAACTATTGCATGCATGGGAGTTTTACCTCTTCGGATGCTCAGGCGCACACGTACAGCGCCCGGGCTATCGCCAGATCTTTGATTCTAATACAAACTACAGCACGATTACAACAACATCGGCCGATTCCCGCACAAGAACAGGGCGTGCTATGTTGTTTTGATGGCCGGAATCCGCCGGAAAGGCCCGCCATGCTAGAATCAAGGTTTCCCAATCTACAGTCATGTTACTGAGCATCAAGGAGATGGAGTTGCGCAAGCTGCCGTTTGCGCACACCTGGCAAGCCGGAGAGATCGATTTCTCCGATTCCGGGACCACGCAATCCGGTCCGCTCAGCGCCGAAGGCGAGGCCGAACTGCTGCCGCATACCGGCGGCGAGGTGCATGTTCATGGCTCGGTGCAGGCGACGCTCGAAACGGAATGCGACCGTTGTCTCGGCCGCGCGTCGTTTCGCGTCGAAACGCCTTTCAATCTTTTTTACAAACTGCTGGACCCCAACGCCCCCGTGGAAGAGGAAATTGCTCTCGACGAAGGGGAGGCGGAAATGGGATTCTATGAGTTGCCCGGCCTTGAGCTGGAAGAAATTCTGCGGGAGCAGGTCTTACTACAGCTCCCCATGCAGCGTGTCTGCAGCGAAACCTGTAAGGGGATCTGCCTGGTGTGTGGCGGCAACCGGAATGAAACCGATTGCCACTGTGAAACGCTCCCGGCCGCCAATCCGCCGAACGACGATCGCTGGAACGCGCTGAAGACCGTTCATATTGAACAGAGAAATTAACTAAGGGAAGTATTTGCAATGCCGAATCCGAAACGACGCCACTCCAATCAACGCACGCAAAGCCGTCGCGCCCACGATGCCCTCCGCAAGCCGGCTCTCGCCGAATGCCCGAATTGCCATGAGCCCAAGGTTCCTCACCGCGTCTGCCCGAAGTGTGGTCAGTACAAGGGCCGCGAAGTGATCGAAACCGCCGCTGAATAATTTCTTTCAGTCCCGTTTCAAAACGCGATAACCTGAGCGAATGATCACCATTGCAGTAGACGCGATGGGAGGCGATAAAGCCCCGGTTCCCGAGGTAGAAGGTGCAGTTCAGGCGGCCCGTCAATTTGGTCACCGGATCATTCTGGTTGGGGATCGCGACGCGATTCACCACAAGCTGGATACCCACGATCTGAGCGCGGAATCCGGCGGGTCGCTGCCCATTGAAGTCGTCCATGCCACCGAGCGCATCACCATGGACGACCATGCCGCCAAGGCTGCCCGCAGCAAGAAGGGCAGTTCGATGCATTCGTGTGCCCGGCTGGTGGCGGACGGCAAGGCGGACGGTTACATCTCCGCCGGCAACACCGGAGCCTGCATGGCCATCGCCAAGATGGTCCTCGGCAAGGTGCCGGGTGTCGATCGCCCCGCCCTCTCGGGCGTTTTCCCCTCTCAAAAAGGAACTCCGGTTGTCGTTGTCGACGTGGGCGCCAACGTCGATTGCGAAGCCGCCATGCTGGCGCAGTTCGGCCTCATGGGGCAGATCTATTCGCGTCTGGTTCTGAAGGTCAAGAGGCCCCGCGTGGGTCTGCTGTCCATCGGCGAAGAGGAGCATAAGGGCAACGCGCTCACCCGCGACGCCACACCGCTTCTCAAAGAACTCGACATCGATTTCATCGGGAACGTGGAAGGCCGCGATCTCTTCTCGGGCCACGCCGACGTCATCGTCTGCGATGGATTCGTCGGCAACGTGGCGCTGAAAGTGGCAGAGGGTCTGGCCGAGATGATGAGCCGGATGCTGAAGGAATCGCTCAGCGCGACCATTTCCAGTAAGATCGGCTACGCTCTCTCCCGCTCCGCGTTCAAAGATTTCAAGAAGCGGGTCGATTACGCGGAGATCGGCGGCGCGCCGCTTCTCGGCGTGAAGGGCGTCTGTATTATTTGCCACGGCCGCTCCGACGCCAATGCGATAAAAAATGCCATCCGTGTGGCTGCGGAGTTTGCATCCAGCAACATGAACCAACGCATCGAAGAAGAGTTGCGTGAGTTCGCACGAGCTGGTTAACTATGCGTGTTTTGCTTTTGGGGGCGTTCGCCGCCCTGAGTGTCTTCGGACAGGCCGAGAAATTTAATCACGTCCAGTGGACTGTGACAACGAGCGGCTCTGTCGCGACTCTCCGGGCGGAGATCGACCCGGAGTGGCACATGTATTCGCTGACCACGCCGCCCGGACCGATTCCCACCACGATCAAGCTGGTCGACAGCCCCGCCGTTGCGTCGTTCTCCCTCTTCGAACCGCCCCCGGTCCGTAAATTCGATCCGAATTTCAACGCCGATACCGAGACTTACGAAGGCACGCAGACCTTTTTCGCGAAATTGCAGTTCAATAAGGACCTGCCCGCGGGTGTTCCGGTCAAGATTACATTTGAACCGCGTTATCAGACCTGCAGCGGGACTTCCTGCATTCCGCCGCGCACCCGCCGTGTGACGGCGTCTTTGAACCCTGCGGATCTCGCGACGGCCGGTTCCACCGCGATTGCCGCCGGCTACATCGAAGTGAAGCCGGGCGCAGTGGCCCCTTTGAGCAGTTCCGTTGCGCCCGGGCCGCAGGATTCCGCCTGGGGCAGCTTTTTAGTCCTGGCGTTCGGCGTCGGTCTCGCCTCTGTTTTTACACCCTGCGTCTTCCCGATGATTCCCATTACGATGTCGTATTTCGTGGGACAGAAAGGCGGATTCGCGCAGGCTTTTACGTTTTGCCTCGGCATCGTGGTTTTGTTTACCGGACTCGGTCTGCTGGCCACGATTTTTCTCGGCCCCGCGGGCGTGAACCACGTGGGCGCCAGTGTCTGGGTGAACGGCTTTATCTCGATTATCTTTTTCGTGTTTGGCCTGAGCCTGCTGGGCGCTTTCGAGATCACCATCCCGTCCGGCATCCTTACGAAGCTGAATCACGCTTCCGGGCAGGGCGGCTTTATCGGCTCCCTCCTGATGGGATTGACCTTTGCCCTCGCCTCCTTCGCCTGCGTCGGGCCGTTTATGGGAACACTGCTGGCGGCCTCCGTAACGGGCAATAAGCTTCGCCCTGTAGCCGGAATGGCCACCTTCGCCAGCGGCCTTTCCTTCCCGTTTTTCCTGCTCGCGTTGTTTCCGGCATCGCTGAAGAAACTGCCCCGCTCCGGTGAGTGGCTGGCCCGCGTGAAAGTCGTGATGGGTTTTCTGGTGCTGGCGGCGATGCTGAAGTACCTGCACAACGTGGATGACGTGCTGCACTGGAATTTCCTCACACGGGAACGCTTCCTCGCCGCTTGGGTGGTGCTGGCCGTGATGACCGGGCTCTACCTGCTCGGTTATCTGCGCCTGCCCGGTATTTCGCAGGATGCCGAACTCGGCGTCTCCCGCCTGCTGTTCGGGATGCTCGCGGTTGCCGGTGGACTTAGCTTAATCCCGGGCATGTTCGGCGCGCGCCTGGGCGAGATCGAGGCCTACGTGCCCCCGGCCACGAGTTCGGTGTTCTCGGGCGGCGGCGGCGCGACGGCCGATCAACTGGTCTGGCTGGAGAACGATCTCGAAGGCGCCTTCGCCAAAGCCAAAGCGGAGAATAAGAAGGTTCTGGTCGATTTCACCGGCGATGCCTGCACGAACTGCAAGTGGATGAAGGCGAATATGTTCATTCGGCCGGAAATCGGCGCCGTGATGAAGAATATGGTGCTGGTGGAACTCTACACGGATCGGTCCGACCCGCTGTCCGAGTCTTTCCAGAAGTTGGAGGCGGAGAAGTTCCAGACCGTCGCCATTCCGTTCTACGTCGTTTACGATCCCGCCCGGAACGTCCTCGCCACGTTCCCGGACCGCACGGACGATTCCGCGAAGTTCCTGGCTTTTCTGAACGCCGCCGCACCTGCTGCCACCGCTGCAACTTCGGCCCCGGCGCTCGAAGGCGCTCCGTTCAAAACTCTCGACGGGACGCCGCTCTCGACCGCGGACTGGAAGGGCAAAGTGGTTGTGCTGAACTACTGGGCGACCTGGTGCATCCCCTGCCGCCAGGAAATTCCCGAGTTCAATCGCATGCAGGCCGATCTGCAAAGCAAAGGCGTCGAGGTGGTGGGCATCTCGATGGACGAAGACGGGGCGGAATCCGTGAAGCCGTTCCTGCAGCAGGTCCCGGTGAAATATACGATCGGTCTCGGCAGCGGGACGATCGGTCAATTGCCGATCACCCTCGTGATCGACCGGAATGGCAAGACCGTGCAGCGCTTCGAGGGCTTTACGAAGCCCGCCGACATCCTGGCCGCGATCACGAAAGCCCAAAGCGCCAGCTAAACTGTAGCTATGTCCGCGCACGCGGTTCCGCGCCTCACTCCCGAAGAGTATCTGAAGATCGACCGCGAGGCGGAGATCCGGAGCGAGTATCACGATGGCCAGATGTTCGCCATGTCCGGCGGGACTCTGCCGCACTCCCTGCTGAAGGTTCGGCTGGTTGGCGCGCTGGCGAGAGCATTGCAAGGTCGTCGATGCGAGGTCACCGATTCGGATCTCCGCGTTGCCATTTCCGCGCAGGGACCCTTCGTCTATCCCGATGCAGCCATCTATTGTGGCGAACCCCGTTTGGCCGACAACTATCGCGACACACTCCTGAACCCGACTATCCTCTTTGAAGTCCTCTCAAAATCCAGCGAGGCTTATGACCGCGGTCACAAATTCGCTCAGTACCGCCGCATCGACTCGCTTCGCGAATACGTTCTGATTTCTCAGACCGAGCCCCGTATCGAAATCTTCGCCAAGGGACCCTACGGCAAGTGGACCCTCACCGAGTTTCTGGGCGAGGCCGCCACCTGCGAACTCGTGTCAGTCGGTGTCGAAATTCCCCTGGCGGAAGTCTATCGGGACGTCACGCTCGAGGCGGCTTGATCTCTACCGACGAATATCTGAAGATCGACCGCGAGGCTGAGATCCGAAGTGAGTTTCACGACGGCCAGATGTTCGCCATGTCCGGCGGAACACTGCCACACTCACTGCTGAAGGTTCGGCTGGTTGGCGCGCTGGCGAGAGCATTGCAAGGTCGTCGATGCGAGGTCACCGATTCGGATCTCCGCGTTGCCATTTCCGCGCAGGGACCCTTCGTCTATCCCGATGCCGCTATCTATTGTGGCGAACCCCGTTTAGCCGACAACTATCACGACACTCTGCTGAACCCAACGATCGTTTTTGAAGTTCTCTCGAAATCCAGCGAGGCCTATGATCGCGGCAACAAATTCGCTCACTATCGCCGCATCGACTCGCTTCGCGAATACGTTCTGATTTCTCACACCGAGCCGCGTGTCGAAATTTTCGCCAAAGGCCCCGACGGCAAATGGACTCTCACCGCATGTCTCGGCGAAGCCGCGACTTGCGAACTCACGTCAATTGACGTGGAGATCGCCCTCGCGGACATCTATCGCGACATCACACTCGAAGGCGCCTGAGCGACCTCCGTATTCAGCAGACGTCCCAGTATTTCCGACGCGACCTGCTTACCTTTGTCCCCGATCTCTCCCACCGGCCCCACGCAAGCCGGGCAACCCGCCTCACACCCGCATCCACCGATCAATTCCGCCGTCTGGCGAAATAACTGCGCGCTCAACCGGTACAACGGCGCGCTCAGCCCCACGCCCCCGGAGTAACTGTCATACAAATACAGATTCGGTTCCCAGGACGCCAGGCTCCCCGCGATATCCTCCGTCAGCGCCATCCCCAAATCCCGCGGATCGCACATCAGCAGCAAAGACGCAATGGTCCGGAACGCATTCCCTAACCCGGTCAAACCGTTCTGCCGTTCAGTCGGCGTATACTCGGCGAACCCCGCCAGGAACTCCGCGCCGAAATGCAGCCAGAACGCCGTGGTATGCATCTCCTGTTCCGGCATCGATAGCTGCCCCGCCCCCACGTTCTCACCCGTATAGAACTTGATCTTCTTAAAACCGACAATCTGCCGGTTCACCCGCACATCCCCGTGCGCCTGATCCACCGTTTCCAGCACGGGAACCTTCCCGAACTCCCGCAGTGTCTTCACCTGCGTGTAGTCAATCGCGTCGGTGTAGTAATCGGAATCCACCTTCTTCACGTAAGCCTTGCGTTCTTTGTAATCGAAACGCTCCACGTGGAACTGCTTCGCCTCATGCAGATAAATGGCTTTCTCATGCAGCGTGGTCAGCGCGGTGGTGAAAGAAACTTCCCCGATAATCTTCGCCTCGCCCGTAATATCCACCACCACGAAGTTATCGCTCGACACCGACCGCAAACTCACCGCATCCGCCGGATAACTGTCGCTGGTCCAGTGCCACGCCTCGCCCGACCGGTGTAAAAAGCCGGATTCGGCGATAAATTCGCACAACTCCGTGGTCTCGTGCGGGCCGAATTTCTCCCCCACACGCACCGGCAACTCAAACGCCGCGCACTTCAAATGGCTCAGCAGCACTTCGAGGTTATCCGGATTCACGTAGGCATGCTCCGGCGAGCGCCCGAACATATACTCCGGATGCTCCACCACATACTGGTCCACGGGCGCGCTCGAAGCCACCATCACGGCGAGCGACGTCGTATTCCGCCGTCCCGCGCGCCCCGCCCTCTGCCACGTGGACGCGATGGTGCCCGGATATCCCGCCATCACCACGGCGTCAAGCGATCCGACGTCGATCCCCAACTCCAGCGCGTTCGTCGCCACTACCGCGCGAATCTGCCCCAGCCGCAGCCGCTTTTCGATCTCGCGTCTTTCCCGCGGCAGATAGCCGCCGCGATAGCCCCGGACCGAATCCGTCGGCACACGCCCCTTATCACAGGCGTCTTTCAGATAAGTCAGCAGTAACTCAGTCGCCAGCCGGTTGTTGGTGAAAACCAGCGTCTGCTGGCCGTGGTCGAGTAACTCCAGCGCCAGCCGCCGGCTCTCATTGATGTAACTGCGCCGGATTCCCAGCTGCCGGTTCACCACCGGCGGGTTATAACAGACGAAAATCTTCTCTCCCGAAGGAGCCCCGTTCTTATCGATCAGCTCGAACGGAGCCTCCATCAGCGTTTCGGCCAGTTCCCTGGGATTCGCGATGGTGGCCGAACACGCCACGAACTGCGGTTTCGATCCGTAAAACTCACACAGCCGCCGCAACCGCCGCATGATGTTCCCCAGATGGCTGCCATACACGCCCCGGTAGTAATGCAGTTCGTCCACCACGATGTAGCGCAGGTTCTCGAATAACCTGGCCCACTTCGTATGGTGCGGCAGGATCCCGGTGTGCAGCATGTCCGGGTTGGTCAGGATGATATTGGCCCGCTGCCGGATGGCCCGCCGCGCGTCCTGCGGCGTGTCCCCATCATAAGTGAACGCGCACAGGTCGGACCCCATCTCCTCGATGACCCCGTGCAGTTCTTCCAGTTGATCTTCCGAGAGCGCCTTGGTCGGGAACAGGTACATCGCCCGCGCGCCCGGTTCCGCCGTGAGCCGGTCCAGCACCGGCAGGTTATAACAAAGCGTTTTCCCGCTCGCCGTCGGCGTGACGATCACGACGTTCGCGCCCGCGGCGATGCGTTCATACGCTTCCGATTGATGCGTATAAGGCCGCGCAATGCCGCGCGCCCGCAGCACGTCCCGCAACTTCGGATTCAGCGTCGGCGGAAACTCGCCGTACTCGGCCGCGCGCGGGGGCGTCCGCTGAATCGCCCGGATGGGGCTGTCGTCATACAGCGCCATGCGTTCGAATTTCTGCACCACCGGTGTCAGATCGCCCTTTTGCGGCGGCGCCGGGAGTTCCGGAAACAGAAGTGACAGAGATTCTGACATTCGCCTTTTCTTTGCCTCAGTTTACTATGCGGCGGCATTCACCGATGCCTTAGCGCCATTCGCCGATTTTCAGATGCCCGGCGCCCGCCGCCCCGCTTACCATCACATCGAGGGAACAATCGATGAGAATCCACTATCCCGGCGCGCTGATGATCCCCGTTATCCTGCTTTTCCTCAGCGCGCTTTCCGTGATGAGCAACTTCGGTATCATTTCGTTCGCGCGTGTCTGGAGCCTCTGGCCCGTCACGCTGATCGCCACCGGCCTGGAGGAGGTGTACTTGTGGGCAACTACGAAACGAATCGGCTGAGGGCGCAGGTTCGCGGCGCCGTGGGGAGCGGCCCGCTCAGCGCGAGTATGATTTTCGGCCTGCTGCTGATTACCGGCGGCACGCTGCTGTTCATCGACAATCTCGGCATCCTGCCGATCGATATCTCGGGCGCATTCTGGCCTCTTGTTCTGTTCGTCGTCAGCGCCGTCGGCTTTCTGCGTTCCACCAGTCTGCCGGCGAGAGTGTGGACGGTCACCGGCATGATCGGCGGCACGCTGCTGCTGCTCGGCACGTTCCACGTGATTCACGCCACGGCTGGCATCATCTGGCCGCTGATCCTGATCGCGACCGGCATCGTGATGTTGATCTATCGCCTGCGCTGGCAGTCGTTCACCGAGCGGGTTCACATCGGAACCAGCGCTAAAACCGCGACTTCGCAGAACAAGCTCCAGGAAGTGGGAGTATTCAGTGCGATTAAGAAGCGCGTGGAGACCAGCGGCTTTGAAGGCGGAGAACTGGTAGCCGTCTTCGGCAGTATCGAACTCGACCTCCGCTATTGCGCCGTCAGTTCCCTCACCCGCGTGATCGCCATTGAAGCCAACGCCGTCTTCGGCGGCATTGAAATCCGCATTCCGGAGACGTGGAAGCTCAGCGTCCAGGGGCACGCCATCTTCGGCACTTACGAAGACAAGACCATTCCTCCCCGCCCTGAGCCCGGCTTTGAAACGCCGACGCTCATCATCAACGGCGGCACGGCTTTCGGCGCCGTCGTAGTGCGGAATTAGCTCTTCTAACGGATGCATCCGATTCTCCAAAGCTGGCGGCGTTTCGCGACCTGGATGGCGGGCTGGATCCCCGTCGGCGCCATCCTCGTCCTGATCGCGCACCTCTCGGGCCGCATGAGCTATCTCGAAGCGACCGCCGTCATGGCACCCGCCATCGTGGTGTTCGCCTTCGTCTGCCTCTCGCCGTTCTATGTCTGCCGTTCCCTGCCCCTGCGCTCCTCGCATCCGTTCCGTCTGATGATGAACCACCTCGCCGCCGCGCTGATTCTTACTGCCGCCGTGATGCTGATCGGCCGCTTCACCGCCGCCATGCTCGTGCCGACCTTCCCCGGCGTGGAACAGCGATTCCTGGCCGCGGTGCCCGTGCTTTCCGTCATCGTGCTGCTGGTGTATGAGATGGCCATCGCGCTGCACTACGCCGCGCTCGAACTGGAGACTTCCCGCCGTGCCGAAATCCTTGCCCGGGAGTCCCAGCTCAAAGCATTGAAGGCCCAGGTCAATCCGCACTTCCTGTTCAACAGCCTCAACTCCATCAGCGCTCTCACGGCTATCAATCCCGCCGAAGCCCGCGACATGTGCATTCGCCTCGCGGACTTCCTCCGCACCTCGCTGCGCCTCGGCGAGCGCCTCACCATCCCGCTGGCCGAAGAACTCGCGCTTACCCGGATGTATCTGGACGTCGAACAGGTCCGCTTCGGCGGCAAGTTGCGCGTCGTGCAGGATGTGAATCCGGCCTGCGCGAACTGCTCCGTGCCCGCGCTCGTGATCCAGCCGCTGGTCGAAAACGCCGTCAAACACGGCATCGCCATGATGGACGAGGGCGGTGAGATTTCCATGTCCGTGCGGCACGACCAGAACTGGATGCGCTTCACCATCGTCAATCCCTTCGATCCCGAAGCCCCCTCCACCGGGCGCAACGGCATCGGACTCCGCAACATCCGCGAGCGTCTGGAAGCCTTCTACGGCACAGCCGCCCGCCTCGACATCGAAGTGGAGGAACGTTTGTACCGGGTCACTCTGACAATACCTGTAAGGACACACAAATGATGCGGGTTCTCATGGCGGACGACGAAGAACTGGCGCGGCGTCTGCTCCGCGAATACCTTGCGGCCGAGCCCGATCTGGAGATCGTGGCCGAGTGCGGCAACGGCTTCGAGGCCGTGAAGGCGATCAACGAACTCCGCCCGGATGTGATCTTTCTCGATATCCAGATGCCGAAGCTCGATGGATTCGAGGTGCTCGAACTGATCGACGAGGGCGCTGCCGTTGTCTTCGTCACCGCCTACGACCAGTACGCCATGCGCGCGTTCGATGCCGCGGCCGTGGACTACCTGCTGAAGCCGTTTACTTCGGACCGGCTCCGCGCCTCGCTCGACCGCGTGCGCGTCCGTCTGCGTGAAGCGCGCTCCGTACGCCTGCCGGCCGACCTCAAGCAGGCAGCGCGCGCGCCAGGCGAGTATCTCGAACGAATCGTCGTGAAAGACGGGCCGCGCGTCCATGTCATCCCGGCCGGCAAGCTCGACTATGCCGAAGCCCAGGACGATTACGTCGCCCTCCGCAGCGAGGGCAAGAGCTGGCTCAAACAGCAGACCATCTCAAGTCTCGATGCGGCGCTCGACCCGCGGCGTTTCCTCCGCGTGCACCGTTCGTATCTCGTGAACGTCGATCGCATCGCCCGCATTGACGCGAACACGAAAGACACCTGGCTGGCCGTTCTGACCGATGGCTCGAAGATCCCGATGAGCCGCGGCGGGTACAACAAGTTCCGGGAGATTTCCGAAGGCTAAAGCGTCAGTGGCCGGCCGGGGGATGCGCCTTCATGAACGCCCCCAGCGCTTCGTACTGATCGCTCGCGATCAGGTCCACGCCCGCATCCAGCGCCGCTTTCCAGCGCGTTTCCACGGCGGCGTGCGAGCCGAAATTGTAACTCTCGAACCAGCCCTGATTTTCGTCCGGCGTGAAGCCGTCGAGGGTGTAAAACCGGATCCAGTAGCCGAGCTTATGGGCATTGTCGACCAGAGCCTTCAGCCGAAGATTCTTTTCTTCCGTCCACGGGCCGGCCTTGTTCTGGCCCTCCGGTTCCACCTCGTGCCAGGAGTAATTCAGCCAGCGCCGGTAACTGGTCGCCCGCGCCGTCAGGTCCTTCGTGTGCGCCGAACCGAAGACGCGCAACTTCGGTCCCACACCGAAGACAGCTTCCTGTTCATCGGCGTCTTCGGTCATCACGAAGATCGGCTTCATCGTGACACTGCCGCTGGCCTTATCGCCCGTCGCGAGCCACGGCTCATACTCGGTCAGCACGTCCCACACGGCATGCAGGGTGGCCGGCTGCAGGTCTTTGAAATCGAAATGCAAAATAATCAGCGGCCACTGGTCGCGTTTGTTCTCTTTCAAAGCCTTTTCGACGATCGGACGAACCCGCTCGAAGAAGTGCGCTTTGAGCGTCGGCTCGGAGCCCGTCGTCTTATCGGTGTGCGTCACGACGGCCTGGCCATCGAAAAAGCCGATGTCCTGCTCGATGGCCACCGGAAATCCGAGGCTCAGAGCCCGGTCGAGCCGGTCTTTGTGTTGCCCTTCGTAGGGATAGCAGTTGTGCGCATCCGCCACGGGCCTGCTGAACTGGCCGAACAGGGCCGCGCAGGCAAGCCCGTAAACGAATGCGAGTCTCATTTGTTGACTGTCGCCCGGGTGGCGCCGGTGGAGATGCCGCCGTCCACCAGCATGGTCTGGCCGGTGAAATACTCACTGGCATCGGAAGCGAGGAAGACCACGGCTCCGTCCAGATCTTTCGGGGCACCGGGCCGCCGCATCGGAATGCGGTCCACGATGTATTCCAGCCACTCTTTGTTTTCGTAAAGCACCGCGTTCTGCGCGGTCTTGAACCAGCCGGGCGCAAGGCAGTTCACGGTGATGCCGTGCTTGCCCCAGTCGTCCGCCAGGCTCATCGTCATCTGCTTCACACCGCCGCGGCTGGCGGAGTAGGGGGTCAGCCCGGCATAACCGAAGACGCTGGTCACGGAGCCGATATTGATGATCCGGCCGTACTTGTTCGGGATCATCGTATCGCGCGCCACCGCCTGCGCCACGAAGAACTCGCCGCGCAGATTCGTCTCGAGCACCAGATTCCAGTCGTCCCACGTGATATCCACGGCGGGCTTCCGGACGTTCAGGCCGGCGTTGTTCACCAGAATGTCGATCTTGCCATAGTGGCCGATCGCCGCCTTGACGGCGTTCTGAATGCTGTCGTAATTCCGGACGTCGAGTTCCACGGGAAACGCCTTGCGCCCGAGTGCCTCCACTTCCGCTTTGAAGGGCTCCAGATCCGCCAGCTTCCGGCTGGTGATCACCAGGTCCGCGCCCGCCTTGGCCAGCGCACGGCCCATGTATTGACCCAGCCCGCGGCTGGTGCCCGTGACCAGCGCTACCTTGCCGGTCAGATCGAAAAGTTTGTTGTTGCTCATTAAGGAACCAGCACCACCTTCATCAGATTCGGCTCGTGATTGTACAGACGGTTGAACCAGGACGCACCATCGGAGAGCGGCGCGACGGCCGAGATGAGCGGAGCCACCTTGATCACCCCGCGGGCCATCAGGTCGATGCACTGCGGATACTCACCGTTCGACGCGCACGAGCCCTGCAGGCGGATCTGCCGCGTCACCACATATTGAAGCGGGATTTCGACATTCGGCTGCAGATTGCCGATCAGCGTGACCGTGCCGCCCTTGCGGACCGACTGGATCGCGCTCACCACCGGCACCGTGTAACCGACGCACTCGAACGCCACATCGGCGCCGCGCCCGCCCGTCAGCGCCCGCACCGTATCCGGCACGTTGGCGGTCTTCGGATTGATCCGGTCCGTCGCGCCCATCGACATCGCGGCGTCGAGCTTGTTCTCTTCCATATCGACCACGATGATGCGCGAGCACCCGGCAGCCTTGGCCGCCTGCAGCGTCACCAGGCCGATCATGCCGACCCCGATCACCACCGCCGTGTCGCCGAGTTTAATCGGCGTGATGGAAACCGCATGCACGCCGATGGAAACGGCCTCGATCAGCGCCGCCTGTTCAAACGGAAAGCTGTCCGGCAGGCGATACATAATCCGCCGCGGCACGGACACGAATTCCGCAAACGCCCCGTGGCGCTTGAATTCCTTCGGCGCGACGCCCACCACCTGGCGGTTGTCGCAGAGATTCACGTCGCCGGCCACGCAGAAGGCGCACTTGCCGCAGTAGACGGTGGAATCGAAGGTGACCCGGTCGCCAGGTTTCAGGTCGGTGACATTCGACCCCAGTTTGGCGACTTCGCCGGAGGCCTCGTGGCCCATGATCAACGGCGGATTGCGGCGGCCCGAGGAGCCGTCAAACCCGTGGACGTCGCTGCCGCAAATGCCGCAGGCGCGAACCCGCACCAGGACGTCGTCCGGTCCGATTTCCGGTTCGGGGAAATCGACCATCTCCAGCTTCATGTATTCAGTTAAGAGAAGCGCATTCATATAAGTTCCGCTTTATTCTATCCAACGAGCATCCGGCCGCCTGTCCAGACGGAAAAAGGAAAATTCGGATGTAATAAATCCGACTTTTGACAAAATGCTCTCCCTGCAAAAGAGCTAGGCTCATATTCAGGAAGATAAATTACAGATTTGTGTTCGATCACCGTTTGACGGTGTACCGATCGATGCCGCCGGAACCAATCCCGGGAGGATGCTTGAAACCAGATCACGCGTTGAATCAGGGTCTGCTGCGGGAGTTTCTCGACCTGCAGCTGGACCTCACCCTTCACCTCATCGAAACAGCCCGGATCACGCGGAATCAGGGCCGCTGCTGGACCGTTCTGCGGGATGCGCGGGCCGCTTTCGCGGTGGCCCGCCAACTGGCGGAACGAACGGCGTCCGATAGTTTGCCGAGTGCGTTCAGGCTGCGGATGCCGGAGCTCGCAGCGGCTCTCCAGGCATTGTCCAGCGGACCCGTCATGCTGCCTGTGAATGGGGAGCCTGAATCGCCGGTCAGTTTGAGTCGTACCCGCATCGTCTGAACGGGGCGCCGGGCCTGGAACCGTGGATATAGTATGTACGGTATGCGGCGCCCCCTTTTTTTGCCGATATACTCGATGGTGAGCATGCCGTACGTGGTTCGGGCCCGATTCGTATTGTTGTGTGCCGCTTCCGTCTCGCTCGCAGCGGCTCCGGCGGGATCGGTCGCGGTGCTGAATCAGTACTGCAACGGCTGCCACAATTCGAAGGTGAAGGCGGGCAGCTTCGTGTTCGACCCCGCCGCCGCCCCGGCGAAGAATCCCGAAGCATGGGAAAAGATCGTTCGCAAGCTGCGTTCCCGCTCCATGCCTCCGGCCGGACTGCCTCGTCCCGATGAGGCCACATACGTCTCTCTGCAGGCCGGACTCGAACACGAACTGGATGGCGCTTCGGTTAATCCGGGCCGCACCGATACGTTTCGGCGTCTGAACCGCACCGAGTATCAGAACGCCGTCCGCGATCTTTTGCGCGTCGATGCCGACGTGACCGCGCTGCTGCCGGCCGACGAATCGAGCCATGGCTTCGACAACATTACGGTCGGCGACCTCTCGCCTACACTGCTCGATCGGTATCTGTCCGCTTCCCGACGCATCGTGCGTCTGGCCGTGGGCAGCCCGATACACGCTCCTGGTGGCGACACGTTCAGCCTGCCGCCCGATCTCACGCAGGAGGAGCATTTCGACGCGCTGCCGGTGGGCACCCGCGGCGGCACGGCGGTTCGCTATACGTTTCCGCTCGATGCCGAGTACGAGTTCCGCATCCGTCTGGCGCGGGATCGAAACGAGTACATCGAGGGGCTGAAAGAAACCCACCAACTGGAACTGACCATCGACGGGGAGCGTGTCGAACTGTTCACCGTCGCGCCGCCGCCAAAGGGGCAGGATCATCATCTGGTCGACGAGAATCTGCACGTCCGTGTGCCCGTGAAGGCCGGTCCGCACCAGGTTGCCGCGGCTTTCGTGAAGAAGCCGTCCCTGCTGCTCGAAAATGAGCGGCAGCCCTACCAGGCGCACTTCAATATGGATCGGCACCCGCGGATCCAGCCTGCGGTTTATTCGGTAACGGTCAATGGTCCGTTTAACGCGAAGGGGCCAGGCGACACGCCGAGCCGGCAACGTATTTTTATCTGCAAGCCGTCCGGTCCCGCGGAAGAAGAGCCGTGCGCGCGCCGTATTTTCTCCGAAACGATCAAGCGCGCGTACCGCCGCCCTGTGGCAGAGACGGACCTGCAGGCGCCGCTTCGCCTTTATCGCCAGACCCGCAAGCAGGATCCGGAATCGGGTTTCGAAGCGGGGATCGAGATGGGCCTGAGCGCGATTCTGGTGAATCCCGAATTTATCTTCCGGATCGAGCGCGATCCGGCCGGCGTGGCGCCCCAAACCCCGTACCGCCTGACCGATCTGGAACTCGCCTCGCGCCTTTCGTTCTTCCTTTGGAGCAGCATCCCGGACGACGAACTTCTGGACGTTGCGATCAAGAACGAACTGCACCAGCCGGCGGTTCTGGAAAAGCAGACGCGGCGCATGCTGGCCGACCCGCGGTCGCGAGCGCTGATCACGAACTTCGCCGAACAGTGGCTGCATCTCCGGAATCTCGCCTCGCTCACGCCGGACATGCGCGCCTTCCCGGATTTCGACGACAACCTGCGCCGCGCCTTCCATACCGAGACGCAGATGTTTCTCGAAAGCGTCATGCGCGAAGACCGCAACGTGCTCGATCTGTTGCGCGCGAAGTACTCGTTCGTCAATGAGCGACTGGCGAAGCACTACGGCATCCCGAACATCTATGGCAGCCGTTTCCGACGGGTGGAATTCGGTGACGACGACGTGCGCGGCGGTCTGATTCGCCAGGGCAGCATTTTGTCGGTCACGTCCTATGCAACCCGCACTTCGCCCGTGATTCGCGGGAAGTGGATTCTCGACAATATTCTCGGCTCTCCCCCGCCCCCGCCGCCGCCCGCGGTGCCGGCGCTCACGGATAATCCCGGCGGGACGAAGAACCTGCCCATGCGCGAACGTATCGCGCAGCATCGCGCCAATCCGGTGTGCGCCAGTTGCCACAACATCATGGATCCGCTCGGCTTCAGTCTCGAGAACTACGACGCGGTGGGCCGCTGGCGAACCATCGACGAAAACAAGGCGATCGACGCCTCCGGCGTGCTGCCGGACGGCACGAAGTTCGAGGGCGCGACCGGGTTGCAGAAGGTGTTGCTCAATCGTCCGGAAATATTCGTCAGCACGCTGACGGAAAAGCTCATGACCTACTCGCTGGGCCGCGGCACGGAATTTTATGACGAACCAGCCGTGCGCCGGATTGTGCGCGACGCGGGCGCGGCGGATTATCGTTTTTCGTCCATCATTGTCGGGATCGTCAACAGCACTCCATTCGAAATGAGGAGATCGAAGTAAATGATCATCACGAAGAAAGCTCTTTCCCGCCGGACCGTGCTCCGGGGCCTCGGGACGACCCTGGCGCTGCCGCTGCTGGACGCCATGATTCCCGCGCTGACGCCGCTTTCCGCGACGGCCGGCAACCCGGTGCGCAGGCTGGGATTCGTTTATATCCCGATGGGCGCGC
Organism: uncultured Acidobacteriia bacterium; assembly: GCA_903851195.1. Classification (GTDB taxonomy): domain Bacteria; phylum Acidobacteriota; class Terriglobia; order Bryobacterales; family Bryobacteraceae; genus BOG-234. The sequence goes on along the minus strand of CAINNJ010000046.1, from coordinate 14,124 downwards.
ACATGGCCGAGTGGACTCCGCCCGGCGCGGACCTGACCGAGCTTTCTCCGATCCTCCGTTCGCTGGCGCCCTTCCGCGATCAGGTGACGGTCCTTTCGAACCTCGAAATCCGCAATGCCTATCCCGGCACGCATGCCACGTCGAATGCTTCGTTTCTGAGCTGCGCGACCGCCAAGTGGACGGAGAGTTCGGATTATCAGCTGGGCACGACCGTCGATCAGATCGCCGCGCAGAACATTGGAAAAGGCACTCGGCTGCCATCGCTGGAACTCGCCATGGATCTGCTGACCACGGTGGGCCAGTGCGATAACGGCTACGCCTGCGTTTACCAGAACAATCTGTCGTGGTCGTCGCCGACCACTCCCCTGCCCGCCGAAGCGCATCCGCGTATCGCGTTCGAACGGCTGTTCGGTGAGGGTGGCAGCGTGGCGGACCGGCTGGCGGAACTGAAGCGGCGCGAGAGCCTGCTCGACGTCGTCACCGAAGACATTTCGCGGCTGCAGAAGAAGCTCGGGGCCGAGGACCGCGTGAAGGTGACGCAGTACCTCGACACAGTGCGTGAAGTGGAACGGCGCATTCAGCAGGCCGAATCCGAAACGACCGGCGCGGGGGCGCGCGATCTGGATCGTCCGTTGGGCGTTCCCGCCGCTTATGCCGATCACGCGAAGCTCATGTTCGACCTGCAGGTGCTGGCGCTGCAGTCCGACGTCACGCGCGTGGTGACGTTCCAGCTGGCGCGCGAGACGAGCACACGGACGTACCCGGAGATCGGCGTGCCGGACCCGCACCATCCACTGACACACAACGGCGGCGATCCCGAGAAGCTGGCCAAAGTCGCGCTGATCAATACGTTCCACGTTTCGTTGTTCTCCTATTTCCTCGACAAACTCAAAAAGACACCGGACGGCGACGGCAACCTGCTCGACCACACCATGTACCTCTACGGCAGCGGCATGGGCAACGGCGATAAACACGACCACGTGAACATGCCGATCCTTGTCGCCGGCGGCACCGGCCACAGGAACGGCCGCCACATCACGTACAAAGAAGCGGCGCCGCTCGCCAACGTGCACCTCACGATGCTCGACCGCGCCGGCGTGCGGATCGATTCTTTCGCCGACAGCAAGGGCAAGGTGGCGGAACTGCAGGCGCCGGCGACGCTGTGAGGCGGACCGTGCGACGTATCGCTCTGCTGCTCCCTCTGGCGGCGTTCGGCCTTTCCGCCGCCCGCTCCACAGCTCCGCTCGCCGACGCGGCCGAGGAGGCCGATCAGGCAGCGATCCGCTCGCTGCTGGCCCAACACGCCGACGTCAACGCCACGCAGGTGGACGGCATGTCCGCGCTCCACTGGGCCGCGTTCCGCGACGACCTGGAGGCCGCACGGCTGCTGGTCGCGGCGGGCGCCAACGTCAAGGCCGTCAACCGCTACGGAGTGACACCGCTTTCTCTCGCGTGCGGCAACGGCAACGGCGAGATGGTCGAGCTCTTTCTGAAGGCCGGCGCGGATCCGAACACCACGCTGCCCGGCGGCGAGACCGTGCTCATGACGGCGGCACGGACCGGCCGTGCTGGAGCGATCCAGGCACTGATCGCCCATGACGCCCTCGTCAACGCGAAGGAGCCACGCCGGGGCCAGACGGCCCTGATGTGGGCCGCCGCGGAAGGCAACGTGGAGGCCATCGAACTGCTGCTGAAGGGCGGCGCGAAACTCGACGAACAGCTCGATTCCGGCTACACGCCGCTGCTCTTCGCGGTCCGTGAAGGCCGCCTGCCCGCCGTGCGCGCGCTGCTCAAAGCCGGCGCCGACGTAAACGAGACGGTGACCCGGCACAAAGACGAGACCGGGCTCAAGCTGGCTTCCGGCGCCGGTGGACCGCGCGTCGGCGAGAGCGCGCTTGTGCTGGCGGCTTCGAACGCCCATTTCGAACTCGCTGCGTTCCTGCTCGATCAGGGAGCGGACCCGAATGCGGCCGGCGCCGGGTATACCGCGCTGCACGTCGTGCCCTCGGTGCGCAAATCGGGCCTGGGGGATAACGACCCCGCCCCGGAAGGCTCCGGGAACATGACCAGCCTCGAATTCGTCAAAAAAATGGTCGATAAGGGAGCGAATATTAATGCCCGGACGACCAAGGCGATCAAATTCGGACTGACCGGCCTCAATACTTTGGGCGCCACGCCTTACTTCCTCGCGTCGCGGACCGCCGACGCCGAACTGATGCGTTATCTGGTGAAGCTGGGCGCCGACACCTCCATGAACAACGCCGATAACAGCACGCCCCTGATGGCCGTGGCAGGTCTGGGGACACGTTCGCCCGGTGAAGACGCCGGGACGGAATCCGAGGTGCTGGAGGCGCTGCAGGCCGCGCTCGACCTCGGGGCCGATATTAATGCCGTGGATAACAACGGCGAGACCGCGATGCACGGGGCGGCGTACCGGAATCATCCCAAAGCGGTGGAGTTTCTGGCCGCGCATGGCGCAAAACGGGAAATCTGGGACCAGAAAAACAAGCAGGGGTGGACGCCCCTGACGATCGCCGAAGGTCACCGCTTCGGCAATTTCAAACCGTCACTGGTGACGGTGGAAGCTCTGCATAAGGTGATGGGTCAATAGGTTCTCCAGTTTGCCGGGCGTTTTTCGAGGAAAGCTCCGATGCCTTCCTCCGCGTCTTCGATGGCCATGTTGCACGCCATGGTTTCGCTGGCGAGGGCGTAGGCGGCGCCGAGGGCGGGATCGAGTTGGCGGTAAAAGGTCTCTTTGCCGAGACGGATCGACTGGGCGCTTTTCGAGAGGATCACGTCGGTGAATTGGCGAACGGCGGCGTCCAGTTCTGAAGCGGGGACGACTTTGTTCACGAGACCCCAGTCGAGCGCGGTAGCGGCGTCGATGGGCGCGCCGGTCAGCAGCATCTCCATGGCGCGCTTGCGGCCCACGTTGCGGGCGAGGCCGACGGCGGGAGTGGAACAGAAGACGCCGATGTTCACGCCGGGTGTCGCGAAGGTCGCGGTTTCGGAAGCGACTGCGAGGTCGCACATGGCGACCAACTGACAACCGGCGGCGGTGGCAATGCCGTGAACGCGGGCGATGACCGGTTGCGGCAGGCGGGTCAGGGTTATCATCATCCGGCTGCAGTCGTCGAACAGGCGGCGCTGCCAGACGGTGTCGCCGGTGTGGGCGCGCATTTCTTTCAGATCGTGACCGGCGCAGAAGCCGCGACCCGCGCCGGCGATCACCACCACGCGCACCGAAGGATCCGACGCGAGGGAATCCAGTTCCGACTGGAGCGCCGCGATCATTTCGAGCGAGAGCGGGTTGAAGCGCTCGGGGCGGTTCAGGGTCACGGTGACGAGCCCGGCTTCGCGATTCGTTATTAGGAAGGGCTCGGTCATAACTCACGCGCCCGATCGCGTAAAGCGTACTTCTGCACCTTGCCCGTGGAGGTTTTGGGCAGAGGTCCGAAGACGACGGTTTTGGGCGCTTTGTAGTGCGCCAGTTTCGCGCGGCAGTGGTCGATGAGTTCGCGCTCCGTGGGTGCTGCGCCATCTTTCAGTTCGACGAACGCGCATGGGGTCTCGCCCCATTTCTCATCAGGCCGCGCGACGACGGCCGCGGCGAGCACGGCCGGGTGATGGCAGAGGGCGTCCTCCACTTCGAGCGAGGAGATGTTTTCGCCGCCCGAGATGATGACGTCTTTCGAGCGGTCTTTGATCTTCATGTAGCCGGCAGAATCGAGCACGGCGAGGTCGCCGGAGTGGAACCAGCCGCCGGCGAAGGCTTCCTCGGTGGCGGCTGGGTTCTTGAGGTAGCCCTTCATGAGGATGTTGCCGCGGAACATAATTTCGCCGATAGTTTCGCCATCCGGAGGCACGGGCTGCAGGGTATCCGGATGGAGCACGGTGCACTCTTCTTCGAGGAGGAAGCGGACGCCCTGACGCCCGTTGAGCTGGGCGCGTTCGTCGACGGGTAGGTCGGCCCAGCCTTCCTGCTGCACGCAGGAGGTGGCGGGACCGTAGCTCTCGGTGAGGCCGTAGACGTGGGTGAGGTCGAAACCGATCCGCTCCATGCCGGCGATGGTGGCGACGGGCGGAGCGGCTCCGGCGATGATCCCTTTGATGCGGTGCGGCAGGCCTTCACGGAGGCTGGCCGGGGCGTTGAGCAGCAGGTTGTGGACGATGGGCGCGCCGCCGTAGTGGGTGACTCCGTGTTCTTTCATGAGCCGGTAGATGGTGGCGGCTTCGACCTTGCGGAGGCAGACGTTGACGCCGGTAAGCGCGGCAATGGCCCAGGGGAAACACCAGCCGTTGCAGTGGAACATGGGGACGGTCCAGAGGAACACGGGGTGTCTGGGCATGGACCAGGCCATGATGTCGCCGAGGGCGTTGAGGTACGCGCCGCGGTGGCTGTAGACGACGCCTTTCGGGTTGCCGGTGGTGCCGGAGGTGTAGTTGAGGGAGATGGACTCCCACTCGTCGGCGGGGGGCTGCCAGTGGTAGTCCGGATCGGCGGCGGCGAGCCAGGCTTCGTATTCGAGGGTGCCGAGACGCGTGCCGGGACCGGCGTATTCGGAGTCGTCGATGTCCACCACGAGAGGCGGGTTTTCCATGCGGGACAGGGCGTCGGTCATGACGGCGGAGTACTCGCGGTCGCAGAGCAGGACCTTCGCTTCGCCGTGGCCGAGCATGAAGGCGAGGGTGGCGGCGTCGAGGCGGGTGTTCAGCGTGTTCAGGATCGCGCCGAGCATCGGAACGCCGAAGTGGACTTCGAGCATTTCCGGGGTATTGGCGAGCATGACGGCGACGGTGTCGCCCGCGGCGATGCCGAGGCGGGCCAGGGCGGATGCGAGACGGCGGCAGCGCGCGTAGGTTTCGCCCCAGGTGAAGCGGCGGGCGCCATGGACGATGGCCAGACGATCGGGGCAGACTTCGCCACTCCAGCGGAGAAAGGTGAGCGGGGTGAGCGGGGCGACGTTCGCGCGGTTTTTTTCAAGCGCCATAAGCCGACCTATTGAAGCACCAGTTTTTCGACCGCTGTGTTGTCATTCGAGTCGCTGACCCTTACCGCCACCGTGTGCTCGCCCGGCGGCAGTCCTTTCAGTGTCAAAGCATATTCCAGAGCCTGCGCTCCGGACAAGCGGCCGACTGGATCGACGACGGTCCAGTCGGCGCCGTCGAGGGCGTATTCGGCCTTGTAGATCATGCTGAGGGCGTCGGCGGCACGCCAGCGGATCACGTTGCCGGCGGCGCGGAGTTGCGTGATGGCGGGGGGCGTGTTGTCGATGGTGAAGGGGTCGGACTCTTCGGCGGCGGTGAGCGCGTCGTCGGGGGTGTTGGAGGGCGAGTCGGAGGCGGTGATGCGGAGTCGGTAGTCGCCATCGGGGAAAGCGGTGGAGTCGAAGGAGAGGTATTTTTCGTAGACTTTGTCGCGGAGGAGCTTCCAGTTTTTCTCTTTCGCGCCGCGGATTTCGACGGTGTTGAGGAGGGAGTCGCCGTTTTCGTCGGAGGAGGTCCAGCGGACGCCGAGCGCGCCTTTTTGCCAGGTCATCGCGGGGTAGGTATTGCCGGTAGACGATGGGTGGATGGACGGCGGTTTGGCACCGATGGCGGGGAGGGTCAGGGTGGCCGCGCTGGAGAGAGTCAGAGGCGCGGAGGCCGTGGGAAAGCGGTAGTTGTAGGGCGTGATTTCGACCTGTTCGATCTTCGGGGCGACGTTCTGGCGGAGGTAGGCGGCATCGACGGAGTCCAGCGTGGCGGCACCCTGAAGGGTGGCTTTCCACTGGAGGAAACGGGCGGGGGGCGCGGCGGCGGGGTCGGACCAGGGGCTCCAGTTCTTCTGGGGGCGGTCGAGGTTGCCGGAGCGGGCGACGATGGCGATTTTGCCGCCGTTGAGGTCGGAGCCGGTCTGGATGGCGCCCCAGGTGGTGAAGCCGCCGGAATCGAAGACGTCGCTCTCGATGGTGCCTTCGGTTTCGAGGCCGGGGCCGACGCGAAAGACCTTGCCGACGTTGCCGGTGGCGGCGTAGAGGGTGCCGTCTTTGGCGGAGAGGAGGGCGGTGATTTCCTCCGTGGGGAACGAGACCAGGGTGGTGGAGAGGGAGTGGTCTTCGAGGCGGTAGAGGTTGCTTTTGTTGCCGGAGGCGAGGAGGAGGCGGCCGGCGGCGTCGAAGGCGAGGGCGTAGACGACGTCCTGCGCGCCGGTCCAGAGGCGGGTAGGTTGCTCTTTGGCGGGGATCAGGTAGACGTCGGAGCCGCCAGGGATCATGGTGGGGGCGAGCAGGACGGGCGCGACGGGAGCCGGGATTGCGCCGGGCATGTTGACAGCGGGCGGAGGCTGCGGAGGGGCCGGGGGACGGGGAGCGTTTTTGCTGCCAACGGCGGCGGCGTAGATCTGGTTCTTCGGTCCGATGGCAAGGGCGGTGACTTCGCGTTTCGGCATCTGGTAGAGGACAAAGCCTTCGCCTTGGGGTGAGATGCGGATGACGAGGCCGCCGGGTTCGGTGCCGCAGATGAGGTTGCCGTCGCGATCGAAGGCGATGGAGCGGGCGTGGGTTTCGTCGCTCTTGAAGAAGACCTCGCCTTTGCCTTCGGGCGTGACTTTGTGGATCTCGCCCTGGTCGCCGGTGGCGATATAGATGTTGCCGGCGGGGTCGCAGAGGAGTTGCCAGATGTACTTCTGTTTGGGGTCGTAAAAGAGAGTGGATTTGCCGGCGGCGTCGACGCGGTAGATTTTGCCGTCGGGGGCGGTGGCGACGTAGATACGGTCTTTGGGGTCGATGGCGATGGCGTGGATTTCGAGGGCGTCGAAATCGGCGATTTTTTCGCCTTTGCCGCCTCCGGCTCCGTTAACGCCGGCGGGGATGCGATAGAGTTTCGCGCCGGGGCCTCCGGCGGTGTAGAGGTTGCCTTTCGAATCGGCGGCGAGGGTCCAGAGGTAGGCGCTGGAGGAATCGAAGACCTCGGCGGTGCGGGGGGCAACGGAGAGTCGGCCGTCGCTGCGGATGGAGAGGTTTTTGCGGACGCCCTTGCCGAAGTCGGCCGCGTCGGACTGGGACCAGGTACGGGTCTCGGTCGCCAGGGCCGCGGACACGAAGACGAGGACGGCGGCGCTGCACCATGAGCTGGCGGGCGTGAGCAGGGAGATTTTCATGGCGTTATTTGATGGTGAGGCGAAGGGTGTAACTGCCGTTGACCACGTAATCGAACGGGAGGGAGGTCTGTTCGCTGGCGCTTTCGGGCGAGGTCAGGACGGCCTGGGCGGCGGTGCGGCCGGCCTGCATGACGTTAAGGATGGACGAGGGCAGGCTGGGCAGCGTTTTGTCCTCATAAAAGGCCGTGGGATTGGCGGCGACGAGCGAGACGTAGAGCTTGTTGTTGCCGCGTTCCTGATTGATGAGGGAGACGAGTTGCGGCACGTCCATGTAGCGATTGGAGGCGAAGCCGAGGGACTGGATGCGGTTGGCGGTATCGGCGTCGCTGACGAGGATGCGGTGCTCGCCTTTGGCGAGGCCGGCGGGGAGCTTCAGTCTGAACTCGCGTTCGAGGCGCTCGCCGCGCCAGGGGCGCAGGAAGACTTTGACGGGGATTTCGTCGCCGGCGCGCACGTCGCTGTTGGGCGTCCACGCGTTCTCAATGGTGGCGATGCGGCGTTCGGGAAGCAGGTCGACGGTGACGTCGGCCGATTTGAGGCTGGGGACTTTGACGGCGTTGTTGAAGAGGCGATTGAACTTGTCGCCCCACCAGGCGGCGACGATCATGGGGGCGGGCATGGGCATGTCGCCCGAGGTCTGGAGGGTGGTGAGATGCAGGGTGCCGCCTTCGGTGAGCTCGGCGGTTCCGGTTAGGCGGTAGGTGGCCTCATCGACGGAATCGTTGATGCCCGTGAGGGAGTTGTACAGGGTCATCATCATGAGCTGCGGGGTCCATTTTTGCTGCTGGAAGACGTTGAAGTGGTAAGTCTTTTCGGAGCGCATGGTGTCGCCGGGGCCGAGTGAGCGGACCTTGACGGAGACAGGGGCCATGGGGGCTTCGTCGCCGAGGACGCCCATGATGCCGGAGTGGCGGTCCTGATGGAGGGCGCCGACGATTTCGGTGGCGTTGGCGATTTTGTTGGGCTGGTAGGCGGAGCTGAGCACCATGAGGACTTCGCCTTTGCTCATGGGCATGTCGACCGGGCCGATGTTGAAGAAGGGGTGGCCGAAGGCGAGGATGCGTTTGCCGTCGTTGTAAGTGACGGTGCCAAGGCCGGTGACGCCCATGTCGCCGGAGACGAGGACGCCGGCGACGCTCTGGCCGGGCTGGAGGGCGTTTTGCCAGTCCCTGGCGGGTTTGGTGGATTGCACGGTGCCGGCTGCCCCGCCCTGCGCGGCCTGGACGCCGAGCTGATTGAAGAGGGGCGCGAAGGCCTGGAGGGCTTCCTCATGGAAGCCGGAGAAGAGGAGGGGCGTGGCGATCTGTTGCAGGGCGGGGGGCGCGGGGCCGCCGGCGGAGGCGCGCGGGGCTTTATCTGGGGTGCGGGCGTCGGAGGGGCGGGTCTGGTCGAACTGGTTGATTTCGAGCATGAGTTCGATGGGGGTGATTCCGCAGATGGCGTCCGGGGAGAACTGGCTGAGGCGGAGGGCGACGGCTCCGACGAGTTTGCCGTCGATGTAAACGGGGCTGCCGCTCATGCCGCCGGCGACGTTGGTGCGCTCGGCTTTGCCGCCCATTTTGCCGACGATGACGTCCTGGCCGGGTCCCCACATGTTGCGCCAGTTGCCGATGATTTCGATGGGCACGGCTTCGGGGGTGTCGCCCTGGAAGACGGTCCAGGCGGTGGCTTTCATGCCGGGTTTGACATCGCTGGCCTTCATGATTTCGACTTTGCCGGCGCGGGGAGGCTGGGCTTGCACGGTGAAGGAGAGGAGGAGGGCGCTCAGGGTGGCGTTCAGGGAGGCGGGCCGGGTGAGCATTTCAGTCCAGTGTAGCGCCTTTGCGAAGCGAAAGCGGACCGATTGCGAAGCCTTTGCGAAGCCTTGCGAAGCCGATTTTCGGGCGGGGTTGGCGGGGTTTGGGGCTCGGTTTTTCATGGGTTTAGGGGTTGGGGGATTGGGTTCGTGGGGGGATTGGGGCGGGATGGAGGGAGGTTGGGCGGGGTTGGATGGGCGGGGGGCTTGGGGGTGGAGGATGCGGCTACAGAAAGGTTTCCCGTTTTCAGTGGAGAGGAGGATAGATTGGGCGAGGTGGTTGTGCCGACGGGAGTTTGGGGGGGCGATGGCTTTGCCTTCACCACTGGCGTTCCTGGTCACGGGCTCTTGCCCAGATAAGCAGGGGCTTACATCTCCAGTGCCGGTGGATTTTTTCGCGTTTTCGCGGTTGGCGTAGATCTGCTCTTCGATGGCCATGGTTTTTGGTTTTCGGGTGTGTCTCCTCGTGGTCAGGATGAGGAGTGGGGGAGGGTGGAAAGCGGTGGGGTTTGCGGGATGTTGTTGAGAGAATTGGAGATAGAGGTTGGAGAATCGTGGGACTCACGGCCGCCGCTTCGAGCACCGGATGGCGGATGAACGGGCGGATGCCGGACCGTGAGATGACAGGTCCTGCCGTTTGCTCTACGCTGAAAGCAGTACGGGGAGACAGCAGCCCAGGAGCCAATGGCCATGGAAGCGCAGTTCACGGACGATGAAATTGCCCCCTTGTCATCGCCAGAGCGCATTGCGCTGATCGCGCAACTTTGGGATAGCCTTGACAATGGCGAGCTTCCCTTGACGGTGGCGCAGCGGGCGGAGCTCGATTCCCGTCTGAGTACGCTCAACGGCGACCGGGAAGATTGCGTGACCTGGATGGAGCTGAAGGCGGAGCTCGACGAGCCCGCAAAGTGGCGGGTCGACATGCTGCGGATTCTCCCGGCCCCCATCCTAAGAAATCTGTTGCCCTCAGATCAGACAACGTGCAACGAGTTGGGTCCGGACAGGTTTTCGGTTTCCTACGCTGATCTGCCTGATGCTGTATAATCAGCTACTGTCGCAAAAGACGGGATCGGAGCTTCCTCGCACGTGGGATGGAATTTTCGCCGAAGCATAGCCCTTGGTCCATTTCGGGTGAATTTTTCCAGGTCGGGCATTGGGTACTCCGCTGGTATCCGCGGTGCCCGCATCGGTCGTGACGCGAAGGGGCGTAAGTACACTCATGTCTCGATTCCGCAAACCGGAATTTATCGACGAGACTATTACGGCAATGTGAAAGGTTCGGCATCGCCCCATTCTCAGCAGCAAGGTCGTGTTTCGCCTCTACAAGGAGCGCCGCAAACCGGTGTTCGGCAACCGCGGGCAATCTGGTCGCAGTGGGTACTTTATTGCGGAAGCGGGCTTCTGCTCTACGCTCTGGTCCGTGCGATTTTTTAACATATTTACAGATAAACTTATGCCTTACGAGCAAGTTCCTTTCAACGATCAAGTTGGCTTTGGCGCGGGCGTGGAGTTCGTTGATAATCCAGAACCGCGTTGTCCGTGCGTGTTGTTGCTGGACACATCGGTGTCGATGCGCAGCAAGGCCATTGATTCGCTGAACGAGGGAATCCGGGTCTTTCGAGATGAGCTGAGCGCCGATGCGATGGCGTCGAAGCGGGTCGAGATCGCGATAATCGGTTTTGGGCCGGTGAAAACCATCACCGATTTTCAGACTGCAGACGTCTTTCAAGTCCCGACGCTGCAGACTACCGGCGACACTCCGATGGGAGCGGCAATCGAAACGGGACTTTCCCTTCTCGATCAGCGCAAGCAGGCATACCGCGCGAACGGGGTATCCTTCTATCGACCTTGGGTGTTCCTCATCACCGATGGTGGTCCCACTGACTTATGGCAAGAAGCGGCCGCCAAGGTCAGAGCAGGCGAAGCTGCCAATCACTTCTCCTTCTTTGCGGTCGGTGTCGAAGGCGCGCGCATGGATATTCTTAGCCAGATTTCTGCTCGGGAACCACTAAAACTAAAGGAATTGCGCTTTCGCGATCTCTTTATTTGGCTCTCGAACTCGCTCGGCTCCGTCTCAAGGTCCTCCCTCGGGGACAAGATTGAGTTGCAAAACCCTGTTACCCCGCAAGGCTGGGCTTCTGTCTGATGCCGGGCGGCTGGAAGTTCGCGGCCGCTTCGGTCATCGGCACGTCGCATCAGAAATCTGCTGAGGGGGTTTGCCAGGACTCGCACGCGGTCAAGTTTCTGGATCATGCCTCGGCGTTCCTGGGCGTCGTGTCTGATGGCGCCGGATCGGCCTCTCACGCACAGATCGGATCTCGCCTAACATGTGACTTCATCGTCCGCGCAGCCGAGGCGTGCGATCCCGCAAGGCTCTTTACTGAGTCGTTTGCGCGTGACACGGTTGAAAAGTTGCGCGGGGTACTCTTCGAGGAGGCGGACAGCCAAGGTCTGACGATCCGGGACTTTGCCTGCACGATGCTGGTCGCAATTGTCTCGGATGAGCGTGTCTCGTTCTGGCAGGTCGGAGATGGCGCAATTTGCGTGCGGGAGGCTGGATCGGATCAATACAGATGCGTCTACTGGCCGGAGAAGGGCGACTACGCAAACGTCACATTCTTCATCACCGATGTTCGGGCGCAGGAGGAAACACAGGTAAGCATCAGGAAGGCGCAGATCGAAGAAGTGGCGATACTGAGCGACGGAATTGAGCGACTTGCTCTCGATTTCGCTGCACGCGAGGCACATACCGCATTCTTCGGCGGACTGTTTCCGCATATGCTTCATCTCGCTGAAGGCAACTCACCGGAACTAGGAAAGCAAATCGAGGGATTTCTCGTCTCTGAGCGCGTGAACAAGCGCACAGATGACGACAAAACGTTGATCCTCGCGTCTCGCGCGCACCAATGAGCAACTTCACGCCGACTCCCGGTCTTGCTGTCTGGACCTCCGACAAACGGAGCCTAACTCTGGATCGGGAAATTGGAAGAGGAGGCGAAGGTTCCGTGTGGTCCATCGGAGGCACCGGCTCCCCGGATCTGGTCGCGAAGTTCTACCATCAGGGGCTAACCGAGGAAAAATCAAAGAAACTCGAGGCGATGTGCCGACTAAAATCAGACGGTCTATTGCGCATCGCAGCCTGGCCGACGGATCTTCTTCGGCCCTCGCCCGGCGCGACCGCGCAGGGCTTTGTAATGCCCAAAATCGTGGGCTACGAGGAGGCTCATCTTCTCTACACACCCAAGAGCCGCCGCGCACACTTTCCGGACGCCCAGTTTCCCTTCATTCTTCATGCCGCTGTCAATGTTGCTCGCGCCTTCGCAACGGTGCATGATGCCGGACAGGTAATCGGCGACGTCAACCACGCAAATCTGATGATTTCGAAAGATGCGACGGTCAAATTGATCGATTGCGACAGCTTCGAGATTTCGGATGGCAGATTGTTCTTTCCGTGTCTAGTGGGCGTTCCGACCTTTACGCCGCCCGAACTGCAGGGCAAGAGTTTCGCGGGCGTCCGGCGTACCGTCCAGCACGATGCGTTTGGCCTTGCGGTCTTGCTCTTCCATATGCTGTTCCTTGGACGGCATCCTTTTTCGGGGATCTTCCGGCAGGGTAAGGGCGACAAAACGATCGAGGACGCGATTCGGGAGCTTCGATTCGCCTATCTACCCGATTCCTCGCTTACGGAGATGGATCAGCCTGCATGGGTTCCAAAACTTGGGTCATTTCCGGCTGACGTCGGAGCGCTCTTCACGCGAGCCTTCGGCAGCGAAGGTGTGAACGGGAAACGCCCAACCGGGCATGAATGGACGCGGGCGCTGGAAGGTCTCTCGCGAAGCCTGAAGCGCTGCGCCACGAACGCCGCTCATCATTTTTGTCATGAGCTTGGTGCCTGTCCATGGTGCACTGCGGAGAAAGCCTCGGGTATCCCGATCTTTGCCGCGACCGTGACCGTCATCCGCGGCGCACAGTTCGACCTGGTGGCCATCTGGGCGAAAATCGAAGCTATTAAGCCTGATACGAGCATGACCCCACAGTTGGGAAGTGCGTACGCCGTACAGTATGTCCCGGATCCTGCCGTGCCAAAACTGGCTTCGCAACGCCGAAAAATGAGGATGCTGGCTGCAGGGGTTATCCTCGTGGCAGTCGCAATAGTTGCTCCCGGGACGCTTCCAGAATTCCTGTCCATCGGTATACTGATCGCCGCATTGGTTGGGGCAACAAGGCTATGGCAATCGGGCCGAAAGATTGCGGAGCCGATTACGAAGACATACGAGAACGCTGTCCTGGCGTATGAGGTGGCGTTCGCGCGGTGGCAGGCTCTTCAGAACCCGCCCCCGGCATTCGCGGAAGCTAAGAGGCTGCTACAGACGCAGCGGAACGAACTGGACAATCTTCCGGTATTGAAAGCTGCGCGGATGCGTAAGCTCAGTAGTGATCTACGAAACAGGCAACTGGCCCGGCATCTCGAACGGCACCGGATCGCCGACGCGACCATCACGGGGATCGGATCGGGGAGAAAGTCCCTTCTTATTGCCTGGGGAATCGTAGACGCCAATGACGTCCATCCTTCGCTCGCGATAAAAGGAATTGGCCCGATGCTGAAGGCGAACCTCCTTGTCTGGCGGAAACAGGTGGAACAGAGCTTCGTTTTCAATCCGAACGAGCCACCTGATCCTGCCGATGTTTCGGTGATCGAGCGCGAGATCGAACAGAGAAAAACTGAACTGATCCAAGCACTTTTGCACGGTCCGACCTTGCTCGCGCGAGTTCTCCAATCCTGGCAGACGGAACGCTTCAGTGCGATTTCGCATGTCGATTTTTGCACGAACGCGCTTTCTCAAGCCAAAGCGAACTATGGCGCTCTGGGGCGATTTTAGCTTAGCTAGCAGGTACTTGGTGGCCCGAGTGGAATTGCCGAAAAATAAGCTTGCACAATTCCCGATTATTTTCATAGTTCAGCAAAAGGACATGGTGACTTTCGAATGGACGAACTAAGCACTGAAGCGTTCATTGAATTGGACTTCTCAAATGAGAATGCGGAAAGCTCCGAATTTTGGCCCCACGATGGTAAGCGTCAGAGCAACGGCATCTTTCTTCGTGGGTGCAGTTCTGATGAAGTGGGAGCGTGGTCCAGAAGCAAGCAGCAAAGAAGCATCGGCGGCACCTGAGTCGGGCGGAGGCAGAT
>CAINNJ010000045.1 GCA_903851195.1 uncultured Acidobacteriia bacterium | reverse complement strand
TCCCGGGCCGCGACATCCGCGCCCACAACGACAAAGATCTCCACAACCACGGTTCCAGCACGGTCACGCATGGCCGCGGTTCGGTTCTCACCATCGATCTGACGAACCGCTGCAACATGATGTGCGACCCGTGCTTCATGGACGCCAACCAGGTCGGCTTCGTGCATGAGCTGACGTGGGACGAAATCAAGACCATGCTGGACAACGCGATCTCCATCAAACCGCGTCGCCAGATGTCCGTCCAGTTCTCCGGCGGCGAACCCACCCTCTCTCCTTACTTCCTCGACGCCGTAAAGTACTCCCGCAAAGTCGGCTACAACAGCGTGCAGGCGGCCACCAACGGCATCGAATTCGCCAAGAGCCCGGAATTCTGCGTGGAAGCGGCGAAAGCCGGTCTCCGTTACGCCTATCTCCAGTTCGATGGCGTCGGCAACGCGGCCAACTCCCATCGTGCCATCGGCAACCTGTTCGACGTGAAACTCCGCGCCATTGAAAATCTCCACAAGGGCGGCGTCGACATCGTCCCGGTGATCACCATCATCAACGGCGTCAACAACGAACAGGTCGGCAAAGTCATCGAGTTCGCCCTCGCCAACCCGAAGAAAATCTCCTTCCTCTCCTTCCAGCCCGTCTCCTTCACGGGCCGCGACGAAGAGATCACCCCGGAACGCCGCGAAGCCCAGCGCTACACCCTGTCGCACCTCGCGCACGATGCCAAGAACCAGATCGGCATGGGCGAACCCGCCCGCGACTGGTTCCCCATCTCCTTCATGAGCACCTTCTCCGACTGGGCCGATCTGATCCATGGACCCACCGCCGACTGGGGCCAGCTGAACTGCGGCTGCCACCCGAACTGCGGCACCGGCATGGCTGTCATGATCGACAAAGAGACGAAGGAATTCCGCCCCGTGACCGCCTTCCTCGACGCCGAACAGCTCGCCAAAGACATCGCGCAGGTGAACGACGCCGCCCGCGGCAAGTTCCTCTCGGTCTTCGGCGTCGGCCTCGCGCTGCTCCGCAACTACAGCCCTTTCGAAGCCCCCAGCGAGTTCCGCCTGCTCGATCTGATGCAGAAAATGGACAAGTGCTTCGGCGCCACCGGCCGCAATTACGGCAAGGTCGGCCCGGACCGCACCCTCGCCGACGTCGAGATGCGCCGCAAAGACCGCTGGAACTTCCTCTTCATCGCCGGCATGTGGTTCCAGGATCTCTTCAACTACGATTTCCGCCGCACCGAGCAGTGCATCATCCCCTACGCCACCCAGGAAGGCGAAATCAGCTTCTGCGCCTACAACACCGGCGTGGGCTGGCGCAATATCGTCGAGAAGATGCACATGACCGCTACCCTGACCAAGTGGTATGAGGAAAAGGGCCGCCATGAAATCATCGCCGGCGGCAAGAACGTCAACCTGCCTTCGAAAGAACACTCCCTGGTTCTCAACATGGATGCCGTGAACGCCGACATCCAGCACGATCTGGATTCGCAGGGTATCGCGAAAACCGCTCGTGAAGAGAAAATCCGCAAACGCAACGCGGAAATGGCGAAGAAAGCCGCCGAAGACGCGCGCATGGCGAAGCTGTACCGCGAAGTCGTCCTGAAGGAAAAGCCGGTCGAAGCCGGTTTCGTGCCTCTGAATACCCTGACCGGCGGCATCGCTCCCGCGCCGAAACCGGCCGCCAAACCGGTGGAAGCCACTGTGGAAGCCCCCGTGGAAGCGAAAGAAGAAGTCGGCAGCTTCGGCGACTAATTCCAACCCGCCCTGGATGAACAAAAAGGCCGCCGGACAACCGGCGGCCTTTTTCTATTTCCGCTTGTTCTCGGTCTCGGTCGTCAGACTGCGGATCAGCGCCCGGATCGCTTCCTGGTCACCCGGCACGAACGGCCGGTTCAGGGCCTTCGTCAGATTGTCCGTCGCCGGAGACTGAATATTGCGCATCGTAATCGCCGCCGAAAGATGTTTGCGAAACTCCACATTGTCCGGCTCCATTTCCACCACGTGCAGGAACGATCCCAGTGCATCGTCGATAAAGCCCTGTTTCATCGCCACATAAGCTTCGGTGTCGATCACGTTCGCCATTCCGGGCGCGAACGCACGGGCCCGGCGAGCCAGGCGCAGCGCTTCATAAAGATCGCCGCCCGTGTCCGCCAGCAGAAACGCCAGATTATTCAGGGCCACTGCGTTGGTGGGCGTGAGCGCCAGCACCTCCCGATAAGTCTTAATGGCGTCCTGCTTCTTTCCCGAAGACTCCAGCTGCATCGCGAGGTTCCCGAGCACCGCCCCATTTTGCGGCACCAGTTCGGACACTTTCTGCCACTCCGCCGCGGCCCCCGCCGGATCTTTCTTCAGTTGCAGCGCCTCGGCCAGCCGCACATGGATTCCGGCTTCCCCTTTCGGTGTCGCATCCCGCGCCATCAGCACATTCATCGACGCCGCCACCGGATCGGCCTCCTTCACCGGCGCCGTCACATTCCCCGTCCCGCGTGGAACCGACAGGTCTTTCGGGATTCCGCTCTCGCCAGTCTGCAATGCCGCGCGCAAGGCCGTGATCGCCACGTCGTACTGGCCCGCCCGCACCGCCGTATCGCCCAGCGCCAGCTTCAAATCGGCGCGCGCCGGACGCCGGGCCGCCTCGTCCTGCAGAAAACGGAGCGCGTCGGACGACCTCTTCTGTGCCATATAGACCTGGGTCACGCCCAAAACGGCCAAAATGTTTTCCGGCGCCAGTTCCATCTGTTTGCGGAATGCGGCCTCCGCGTCCGCGTAACGCTCCCCCTTCAACGCCACCAGCCCTTCCTGAAACAACCCCTCCGCCGTTGCGGTCGCCGGCTGTTGCGCGCCGGCTCCCGGCAGTATCACGAAGGCGAGGAGCAATCCGGCCGTCATCCTGGTACTTGTTTCAGTAGCGAACATGTTCCTCCATTCTCGCCGAATCGCACCCGCTGCGTCACCGGAATGGCGTTATCCTCAAAGAAGCGACAGAAAAGAAGCGACAAATTCGGAGCGACAGAGCCCGCTTTTTTCGCGCATGGTTTTTCGCAGATCGAAGCAAGCATCGCAAAGCATCGGCAACAAGCAAACAGGGAGATTGAAAATGTCCAAAACGCTTTTGGAGCAACTTCGCGAGATGACCGTGGTCGTCGCCGACACCGGGGACATCGAAGCCATCGAAAAATTTAAACCGAGAGACGCCACCACCAACCCGTCCCTCATCACCGCCGCGGCCGAAATGCCGAGGTACGCCGAAATCGTGGACGAGACGCTGCTCGCGGCCCGCAAAGAACTCGGCGATTCCTCCGAACCCGCCCAGGTCGCCAACCTCGCCTTCGAGCGCCTGGCCGTCGAATTCGGCAAGCGCATTCTCAAAATCGTTCCGAAACGCGTCTCCACCGAAGTGGACGCCCGTCTTTCGTTCGATACCGACGCCACCGTCGCCAAAGGCCGCTCCATCATCGCCCAGTACGAAGCCGCGGGCGTCAGCCGCGAGCGCGTGCTCATCAAGATCGCCTCCACCTGGGAAGGAATCCGCGCCGGCGAAATCCTCGAAAAAGAGGGGATCCACTGCAACCTCACCCTGCTCTTCGGCCTCCACCAGGCGATCGCCTGCGCCGAAGCCGGCATCACCCTGATCTCCCCGTTCGTCGGCCGCATCCTCGACTGGTATAAAAAGGACACCGGACACGACTACGCCGCCACCGAAGATCCGGGCGTGCTCTCCGTGCAGAGCGTCTACAACTACTACAAGAAGTTCGGTTACAAGACCGAGGTCATGGGAGCCAGCTTCCGCAACATTGGTGAGATCACCGAACTCGCCGGTTGCGACCTGCTGACCATCTCCCCCGCCCTGCTCGCCCAGCTGGACGCCGCCACCGGCGACCTGCCCCGCAAGCTCGACCCGGCCAAAGCCGCCGCCATGGACATTCAGAAAATCGACATGGACCGCGAAACTTTCGACAAAATGCACGCCGCCGACCGCATGGCCACCGACAAACTTGCCGAAGGCATCGCCGGCTTCAGCAAGGCGCTTGAAAGCCTGGAGGCCCTTCTCGCCAAACGTATCACCGAACTCGAAGAGAAGCCCGAACCGGCCCTCGTCTAGTTCTTTGACAAGGTAAAGTCGTTCTCTCGATGTGGGGCAGGATGTCTTCCTGCGGCGGGTTGGAAACCCGCCAACTCCGCCGATGAACCAACCGGCGCGCAGCTATTCAACAGTCTGCCCCACATGAGCCCGAGCACCACTCCATGGCCCACTTCGGTATCGTCTGTCCCCCGATTCCCGGCCACATCAATCCCCTCGCGGCACTGGGCCGAACCGTCACTTCCCGCGGCCACCGAGTCACTTTCTTCCACGTCGCCGAACTGGAACCGAAGATCCTCGCCGCCCGCCTCGAATTCGCACCTCTCGGCGCCGACCACTTCCCGCCCGGCACCCTCGCCCAATCCGTCGACCACCTCGCCACCCTGACCGGAACCCAAAGCCTCAAATTCGCGATTCAAGGCGCCGTCCGCATCTCCGAACTCATCCTCGAATTCGCCCCCGCCGCCATCGCCGCCTCCGGCGTTCAAGCCCTGCTAGTGGATCAGAACGAGCCCGCCGGAGCCACCGTCGCCCAACACCTCCGCCTGCCCTTCGCCAGCATCTGCACCAGCCTGCCCCTCAACCGCGAGCCCCTCATCCCGCCCCCCT
The DNA here is from genome assembly GCA_903851195.1 of uncultured Acidobacteriia bacterium. Lineage (GTDB taxonomy): Bacteria > Acidobacteriota > Terriglobia > Bryobacterales > Bryobacteraceae > BOG-234. Next base: position 49,220 of record CAINNJ010000045.1, on the reverse strand, counting down.
TCGCCCCCTGGGGCTGGTCGGATTCCCCCCTCGCCGCCCTCCGCAACCGCCTCGCCTACGCCGTCTCCGACCACTTCATCGCGCCCATCCAGGCCGTCCTCAACCGCTACCGGCGCCGCTGGAACCTGCCCGCGCTCCGCATTCCCGACGACTCCTTCTCCCCCACCGCGCAACTCGCCCAGATGCCCCGCGAATTCGACTTCCCGCGCTCCCGCCTGCCCGCCGGCTTCCACTATCTCGGCCCCTGGTTCGACGCCGCAGCCCCGCCCGTCCCCTTCCCCTTTGATCGCCTCGACGGACGCCCGCTGATCTACGGTTCTTTAGGCACGCTGCAAAGAAAGGACAGCCACTACTTCGCCCTGATGGCGGAAGCCTGCGCCGGTCTCGACGCGCAACTCGTGTTATCCCTTGGTGACAGCACCGGCTCCAAAATTCCGGATCTCCCCGGCAACCCGCTCGTCGTGAACTACGCGCCGCAGACCGAACTCCTGCGCCGTGCCGCCCTCACCATCACGCACTCCGGCATGAACACCACCCAGCAGTCGCTCGCCTTTGGCGTGCCGATGGTCGCGATCCCCCTGGCCCACGACCAGCCCGCCATCGCCGCCCGAACCGCCCGCACCAGTGCCGGCATCGTGATCCCGCCCGCGAAGTTGACGACAGCCCGCCTGCGCGCCGCCGTGCAGCAAGCCCTCGCGCCCGGCAACCCCTTCAAAGCCTCGGCAGACCGCATGAGCCAGGCCATCCAACGCGCCGGAGGCCTCTCCCGCGCCGCCGACCTCGCCGAACAACTCCTCCCACAACCCAGCCCTTAAACCGCGGCCTCTTCCAGCTTTTCCTTTACGCAGTTCAGGAACATCGCCGTATTCATCCCGTTCCAGATCTTATGCGAGTTACAGCACGTCAGCGCCATCGTCGGCCGGACCACCGCCTTGCCGTCCACCGCCACCACCCGGTCCCGCACACGCCCCGCCGCCAGCACCGCCGCCGTGTTGAACAGGAACGGCGTAAACAGATCCACCGACGGAATCAGCGAGATCTGAAACGTGCCGCTGACCCTCCGGCAATAGGACAACCGGCTCCGTAAAAACCGCAACAGCGCCCGACGCAAAACACCGGCCGGCACCAGCCACCCCCACCGCCGCAGGATCGCCCGCATCTTCTCGTCTTCCGCCTTGGCCCGAACCGCGCCCTCCCGAACCTCCCGGGCAATCTCCGGCAAATCCTTGTTGGCCGCATCCCGCACCAGCACCACCGGCGTGACCACGCCATCCCCCGCCACGCTCAGACAAATATCCACGCAATCCGGAGTCAGTCGCTTCGTCCCGGCCACCAGTCGGTGTAACTCCGGATGCTCCGCCAGTACCCGCGCCGCCGCTAACACAATAAGATGGGTGTAAGTGACCGGACTGCCCGATTCTTTCATTCGCTGCCGGAACGCCACGGCCTTCGACATGTCGACTTCCACCGACAACAGTCCGCCCGGAAACTCGATCAGACGCAGGCCATCGTGCAGCCAGCGCTCGGCGAAATCCAGCCGTTCTACTCGTCCCTTCACCATGCGTCTCTTTATCATCCCAATACGGATTGAATCGTACAATATCGGAATTAGTTAATGCGCCAACTCTTGTCACTATTAGTACTGCTGCTAGGTGCGGCAAATTCCTTCGCTCAGGCGCCGGCCCAGGGCGTAACGCTCGAACTCGCCCAAACGCGCGCGAAAACCCTCTCCGCCGTGCGCTACCGGCTTTCCGTGCAACTGGCCCCCAACGCGCCCACCCTGCAGGGCAGCGAAACCATCCGGTTTCAGCGCACCGCCACCGCTGGCGACCTCATCCTCGATTTCCGCGATCTCTCCCCCTCGGGCGACATCGCCAACGGCCGCATCCGCAATGTTCGCGTCAACGGCGCCGCCCGCACGCCGCAACAGGCCAACGGCCACATCATCGTCGAAGCCTCAGCCCTCACCGCCGGCGAGAACACCATCGATCTCGACTTCGAATCCGCCATCGCCCAGTCCAACCGCGCGGTCACCCGCGTCATCGACCCCCTCGACAACAACGAATACCTCTACACCCTCTTCGTCCCCATGGACGCGAGCCTCGCCTTCCCCTGCTTCGACCAGCCCGACCTCAAAGCCCGCTTCACCTTCGAAGCCACAGCGCCCGCCGGCTGGACCGTCATCTCGAACACCGCCGAACAGTCCACCGCCCCCGGCCATTTCCGCTTCGCCGAAACCCGCCCCATCAGCACCTACCTCTTCGCCTTCGCCGCCGGACCCTTCGAACAACTGCCGGTGCCCGCAGCCGAAACCGCAGCCGTCCCCCTCCGCCTCTTCGTCCGCAAAAGCATGCTCGCCCGCGCCAAAGAAGAGTGGCCGGAAGTCGCCCGCTACACCCACCGCGGCATGGACCAGCTCGCGGCTTTCTTCGGCCAGCCGTATCCCTTCCCCAAGTACGACCAGGTCCTGCTGCCCGGCTTCCCCTACGGCGGCATGGAACACGCCGGAGCCACCTTCCTCCGCGAAGACGCCGTCCTCTTCCGCGCCGCGCCCAACGTCACCGACCACCAGCGCCGCTCCGTCACCGTCCTCCACGAACTCGCCCACCAGTGGTTCGGCGACTTCGTCACCATGCGCTGGTTCGACGATCTCTGGCTCAAGGAAGGCTTCGCCCAGTACATGGCCTTCCACACCCTCGCCGAACTCGAGCCCCCCAGCGAAGTCTGGAAGCGCTTCTACGAATCGATAAAACCCCTCGCCTACAACATCGACGAAACCCAGGGCACCACGCCCATCTACCAGCAGGTGCGCAATCTCGCCGACGCCAAATCGGCCTACGGCGCCATCGTCTACCAGAAAGCCCCCAGCCTGCTCCGCGTCCTGAACTACAAAATCGGGGAGGAACCTTTCCGCGACGGCGTCCGCCTCTTCCTCCGCGACCACGCCTACTCGAACGCCACCTGGCAGGACCTCATCCTGGCCTTCTCCACGTCCTCCAAACAGGACCTCCGCGCCTGGGCCGACGCCTGGGTCCGCCAGCGCGGCATGCCCGTCGTCACCGTCCAATGGGCCTGCGCCGGCAACCGCCTCACCACTTTCGACATCGCCCAGCAGGACTCCCTTCGCGAAGGCCACCTCTGGCCCGTCTCCACGCGCCTCCTGCTCGGGACCGGCGAGTCGCTCCCCGTCTCCTTCAGCACCGCCACCGCCAAGGTCCCCGACGCGGTCGGCAAGCCCTGCCCCGACTACGTCTTCGCCAACAGCGGCGACCAGGCCTACGGCCGCTTCCTCCCCGACGAGCGCAGCCTCACCGGCATGCAGACCGCCATGCCCGCCGTGACTGATCCTCTGGAACGTGCCCTCCACTGGGGCGCGCTCTGGGACTCCGTCCGCGAAGCCCAGCTCTCCCCCGCCGTCTACGTCGATTTCGCCGTGCGCAGTCTCGCCACCGAAACCGATCTCGACATTACCCAGAGCGTCCTCAGCCGCACCGGCCAGGCGATCCGCGGCTACCTGTCGGATGCGAAGCGCCCCGCCGCGTCCGCCGCCTTCGAAACCCTGCTCATGGACCGCATGAAAAACGCCGCCACGCGCGATTTCCGCATCGCCTACTTCCGGTCTTTCAGCAACTCCGCGTCAACTCCCGCCGCTCTCGCGGAGGCCCGAGCCCTGCTCACCGGCCAAAGCCAGATCCCCGGCGTCCCGCTGCAGCAGCGCGACCGCTGGAACCTCATCGCCACGTTGGTTCGCCAGGGCCTGCCGGATGGTCCCGAACTCGTGCTGTCCGAAAGCGGCCGCGACAAATCGGAGGACGGCAAACGCTCCGCCTACGCGGCCCTGGCCGGAGTCGGCACGCCGGAAAACAAAAGCAAGTATTTCGAGGAATATCTGAAGGACGGCGCCCAGCCCGAAGACTTCGTCACCGCCAGCCTGAGCGCTTTCAACGCCTGGAACCAGGAAGCGCTTACCCTGCCCTACGTGGCGCGCGCCCTGCAGGCGCTCCCGCTGGTGAAGCGCCAGAGAAAGATCTTCTTCCTCGGCAGCTGGCTCTCCAGTTTCGTCGCCAGCCACAAATCCGCCGAAGCGCAACAGGCCGTGGAAGCCTTCCTGGCCCAAAAAGATCTCGACCCCGACCTGCGCCTCAAAGTCCTCGAAGTCAAGGACGACCTCGACCGCACCCTGCGCATCCGCGCCCGCTGGAACTAACCGGCGAATGTGGGGCAGATTGGTAATCTGCGCGCCGGTTGGTAACCGGCGATGTTGAGGTTCTGCCACAAATCAAGAGAACAACTTTCACCCGGTCAAAGAACTACCTAAAACTTATCCCGACTCTCCATATTCGCTTCCACATCCGCCCGCGTCAGCCAGGCCGTCCGCAGCTGTTTATTCACCAGCAGCGGCAACTGATCCTTCTGATGCGGCGAACCCGGCTGCGACGAATTCCCGTAAGTCATCAGCACCTTCGCCTTCACAGGCTTACTGAATTCCACGGCCGAAATCCACGTCTCCCCGTGCGTCTGCGACCGTGTATTCCCGTGCGCGCTGCCGAACGTAATTACCCGAAAAATCCCCAGATTCCCGAACCCGCCATTCCCCGGCAGATCCAGCCCCGCATACTGGAACCGCATCACCTTACCCCATGCCACATCCAGCGACCCATAAAGCTTCACCGTCTCCTTCGCCGCTGCATCCAGCTGCGCCGCCGCCTTCTCCAGATCCTTCAAACCCCGCGGCGTCGACAACGGCGCGTGGATATCGTACGGCACCGCGAAGCCCGCCTGCGATCCCAGGGACGGATTCATGAACTGCATCGCCCACTGATAGAACAGCACCGCGCCCTTGCTGTCCGCCTCCGCCTGCCGGTCCCACGCCGCCAGCACCCCCGCCGCCTGTTTCGCCAGCGGCGTCCCGAACTGACTTACCGCATCCTGTAAGTCCGGCAGAATCCGGTCCGCTAACTCCATCCGAGTCGAATGCTTATAAGCGATAAAGTGATCGTAAGTAATCTTCTTGTCTTCATATAACATCCGCAGCGACCGCTCCGCCCGGAACGTAATCGTCCGCGGCGCGACATAAGGCGGATACCGATCCGGATCCAGCGTATCCGGCCACGACGTATTCCACGGCGGATCGTTCGTATTCTGCACATACCCCGCCGGCGGATCCACCGATTTCGGCAACTCCGCGTAACTCAGATAACTATCCCAAAGCGTCTCGGACGTATCGCCCGGAACCACTCCCGCCCAGAACTTCAGATCGCCCTTTCGCCGCTTCGGAATGGTCCCGTTCAGCAGATACTCGATATGCCCGTCCCGGTCCGCGTACAGAATATTGAAACAGGGCACCTGCAGCCGCGAAACCGCCTTCTCGAACTGCGCGAAGTTATGCGCCGTCGCCATCTGCCAGTACTCTTCGAGTAAGTAAGGCCGGTCGAGCCCCGCCACTTTCATCGCGATCGGCGCGCCGTTCTCCTGCTTAATCACCGGACCATGCAGCGTGCTCGTAATCCCCAGCATCTCGGTCCTGAACCCGCCGTCCGCCTGCCGGATCTTCAGCTCATGCTGCGACGTCTCGAACGCTCGCACCTTGCCATCGAACAAATACCCGTCGCCCTGGCGAGTAATCCGGTACAAATCCACCGCGTCGACATTGTTCACCGTCTGATTGAAGCCCACATACTCGCTGAACAGAAACCGCAGCACCGGAAAACCCACCTGACTCGCGCCATACAGACTGATCCCCGGCGCGTTCAGCTGAATCTCATAGTAGGTCTGCCAGCCACCCCACCCCAGATGCGGATTCCCCAGCAGCAGCGCCTTCCCGTTCGCCGTATGCGCCGGAGCCACCGCCCACCCATTCGACCCGACCGCCTCCGGCGTCTCCAGCAGACTCGCCGTCGTCACCGGCCCGCCGCCCGCCGCCGCCAGTCGCTGTGAACCGATGTAAGTGAAATGGACAATCCGGTGCACGTGCTCAATCGGATCCAGCGCCGAAACCGGCAGCACCCGCTTCGACTCCGCCGACAACGCCTCCGGATGCCGCGCCGCGTAGTCGTTGATCCCCTTCGCGAACGCTTCCAGATACCCGCGGAACTCCGGCGTCTGCTGCTTCAGCCACTGCTCGGAACGCTGCGGCACGGAGTTCGTCCACACCCACTTATCGCCTTCCAGCCCGGACGGCCCGAAATACTCCGCCGCCCGGCCGCGCGATTCGCCATAGAGGTGCAGTAGCAGATCCCCGTGGCTCTGCGCCTGCGCATAACCGTACCCGTAAAACAAATCCTCGGTCGATTTCGCGTAAACATGCGCGACCCCGAACTTATCCCAGACGATTTCCGTCCCCTTCTGCGGCGAAGCGCCCGAAAGCACGGCGCAAAACCCAAAACACGCGGCGAATATCCGATTCATGAAGACACCTTATAAGTGAACTCAAACTGATCGGGCGACGTGGCTCGGATAACGACGGAAACAACAGTATCGCAGCTTACTTCAACTCGCTCAACCGCTCCGGCATATCCGCCAGCACATAACTGAGCACCGCCAGCGCCGCCACGTTCTGCCGGAACTCCAGCGGCACAATCTTGTCGAACGTATCCGAATTCGTGTGGTGCCAGTCGAAATAATGCGTGCCCACCGTGCGCACCCCAAACCCCGGCACGCCCGCCGCCAGCAACGGCGAAATATCCGATCCACCGCCCCCTGGCGTCATCTCCCCGCCCTGAATCCCCGCCAGCAGCTTCCCGATCTCCACCGCCCTCTGAAACGCCGCCGGGGACGTAGCAACCGCCGCCCCGCCGCGTCCCCCAAACTCCCCTCCGCCCCCAAACCCGAAACCCAGCGGCTTCTCCGCCCCGCCATCCATCTCGATCGCCGCCACGTGATCCTTCACCGCCTCGCCCACCATCGCGCGATACGCCTTGCCGCCCTCGCCGCCGTTCTCCTCGTTCACCCAGAACACCACCCGGATCGTCCGCCGCGGCTTCAACCCCAGCTTTTTCATCAGCGCCACCGCCTGGAACGTCGCCATAATCCCGCTGCCATCGTCGTTCGCTCCCTGCCCGATATCCCACGAATCGATATGCCCGCCCAGCACCACCACCTCGTTCGGCTTCTCCGTCCCGCGAATCTCCCCCATCACGTTGTGCGAATCGGCGTCCTGCTCCTGGTGCGCTTCCATCGCGAGCTTCACCCGCACCGGCACGCCGCTCCGCACCAGCCGTTCCAGCATCGCCGCGTCTTCCACCGTCACCGCCGCCGCCGGAATCTTCGCGATCCCGTCCGTGTAATTCAGCGCGCCCGTATGCGGCGTCGACAAACTGTGGTCCGTCATCGATCGCACCAGCACGGCCACCGCCCCCAACTCCGCCGCGCGCAACGCCCCGGAACTCCGGTAAATCACCGTCGGCCCGTAACCCTGCCACGCCGGATTGAAGAGCACGATCTTCCCCTCCACCTTCGCCCGCCCCAGCGCCGTCAGTTGCTCGAAGCTGTTGACCGCCACCACCTCCGCCGTAATCCCGTCCGCGGGCGTGCCCACGCTCATCCCGAGCCCCAGCATCGTGAGCGGCTTCTGCACCGGCGCCAGCATCACGGCGCTCTCCTTGCCCCGCACCCACTTCGGCACCTTCACCGGCGGCGTCCGCACATTCTCCAGCCCGGCCTTCTTCATCTCGCCCGCGGCCCACTGAATGGCGCGCTCCAGCGATTCCGAACCGCTGATCCGGTTCCCCAGCCGATCGCAAAGATACTGCAGACGCTGCAATCCCTCGTCGTCCGCCAGCGCGGCGGTAATCAGTTTCTGTGCGGATTCCTGATACTTCCCGGAAATACCGGAGGGCTCCGCGGCCACCAGGGCGCCCGCCACGAACAACAGCGGCAGCGATTTTGTCAGGGGAAGTTTTGTCATGGGAAGAAGGTAGCACAAGCTGGTTAAACTCGCGCCGCCCAGGACTTACTCAATACCCTCCCCTGACATGAGACAATTCCCCCGTGACTTTTCCTTTGCACCAACTGCTGGCCCTCGCGATCCTGAGTGCCGTCGGCCTCTGCGCGCAGGTGCGCCTCACCTACCCCACGCCGCCGAAGTCTGACCAGACCGACGACCTGCACGGAACCAAAGTCCCCGACCCCTACCGCACCCTTGAAAACGCCGACGCCCCGACCACCCAAAACTTCGTCGAACAGGAGAACCAGCTAACCTTCGCCTGGCTCGCGAAGATCCCGGGCCGCGACGCCATCAAAACCCGCCTCACCGCCCTCTGGGACTACGAAAAGTTCAGCGGCCTCGAAAAGGCCGGCCCCTACTTCTACCGCCTCAACACCGGCCTGCAGAACCAGGCCGTCGTCTATGTCACCGACACCCTGAACGGCACCCCGCGCGTCCTCCTCGACCCCAACACCTACCGGCAGGACGGCACCGCCGCCCTCGGCCCCCACGCCGTCAGCTGGAACGGCAAACTCTTCGCCTACGCCATCGCGCAGGCGGGTTCCGACTGGGACGAATGGCGCGTCCGTGACGTCGCCACGGGCAAGGATCTCCCCGACCTCGTGCGCTGGTCCAAAGGCTATTCCGTCCACTGGGCCGCCGACGACCACGGCTTCTACTACTCCCGCTTCCCCGAACCCGCCCCCGAACAACTCCTCACCGCCGCCGCCCTGCACCATAAGATCTACTTCCACAAACTCGGCGACCCCCAATCCGCCGACAAGCTCGTCTACGAACGCCCCGCCGACCCCGCCTGGACCCTCGTCGCCTCCGTCATGGAAGGCTCGCCGTACCTGATCTTCCACATGGAACCCGGTGAGCCCGGCCGCGAAATGCTGGCCTTCCAGAACCTCCGCGACGCCGCTCCCAAAACCGTTGAACTCACCCCCGGGCCCGATGCCGGCTATGACCCCCTCGGCGTCGTCGGCTCCCTCCTCTACGTCCGCACCACCTTCAACGCCCCGCGCGGCCGCATCGTCGCCATCGACCTCACCAGCCACGCCCGCGCCAACTGGAAAGAGATCGTCCCTCAACAGCCCGACAAACTCGACGAAGCGCTGCTCGCCGGCGGCAAACTCCTGCTCGTTTACATGAAGGATGCCCACACCGCCGCGCGTCTCTGCACGCTGCAGGGCAAACCGATCTCCGACGTCGAGATGCCCGGCCTTGGCACCGCTTACTTCTCGCCCGCCCGCCAGGCCGACACCGAAGCCTTCTACAGCTTTACCAGCTACACCCAGCCCCCCGCCCAGTACCGCCTCGACCTCACCACCGGCAAAAGCGCGCCCGTTCGCCCCACCAATAACGTCTTCCGCCCCGGCGACTACGAAACTAAACAGGTCTTCTACAACAGCAAAGACGGCACCCGCGTCCCCCTCTTCCTGAGCTACAAAAAAGGGCTCCGCCTCGACGGCCAAAACCCCACGCTGCTCTACGCCTATGGCGGCTTCGACATCTCCATGACGCCCGCCTACAGCCCCGCCGTCGCCACCTGGATGGAACTCGGCGGCATCTACGCCGTCGCCTGCCTGCGCGGCGGCTCGGAATACGGCGAGGCCTGGCACGAAGCCGGCATGCGCGCAAAAAAGCAGAACGTGTTTGACGATTTCATTGCCGCCGGCGAGTGGCTCATCGCCAACCACTACACCTCCACGCCGAAACTCGCCATCTTCGGCGGCAGCAACGGAGGCCTCCTTATCGGTGCCGTCCTCAACCAACGACCCGAACTCTTCGGCGCCGCCATGCCCGCCGTCGGCGTCATGGACATGCTCCGTTTCCACAAATTCGGCTTCGGCACCCAGTGGGTCGGCGAATACGGCTCGCCCGACAACCCCGAAGACTTCAAAGTCCTCCGCGCCTACTCACCCCTCCACAACGTCCGCGTCGGCGTCAAGTACCCGCCCACCCTCATCACCACCGCCGACCATGACGACCGCGTGATGCCCGGCCACAGCCTCAAATACGCCGCCGCCCTGCAGCACGCCCAGGAAGGCCCCGCGCCCATCCTTCTCCGCGTGGACACCCGTTCCGGCCACGGCGCGGGCAAGCCCACCTCCAAGCAAATCGACGAATGGGCCGACCGCTTCGCCTTCCTCTCCGAAGCCCTCGGCATGACCGGGCATTAGAAACCCGATGCGCGCCATCCTCACCGCCGGCCTGATCGCCGGGACTCTCGACATCCTCGACGCCTTCATCTTCTACGGCTTCCGCGGCGTCAGCCCCGTGCGAATCCTGCAATCCATCGCCGCCGGTCTGCTCGGTCGCGCGTCCTTCCAGGGCGGCGCGAAAACCGCCCTACTCGGCGCCGCGCTGCACTACCTGATCGCCTTCACCGCAACAATCCTTTTCTTTCTGATCAGCCGCCGCCTCCCCTTCGCCCGGCAACACGCCATCATCTCCGGCCTGCTTTACGGCGCGGGAGTCTATGCCTTCATGAACCTGATCGTCCTGCTGCTCTCGAAAGCCGGACAGCCAGCCTTCTTCGGCTGGCCCTTCGTCAACGGAGTCCTCGCCGTCGTGCTCCTGGTCGGCCTGCCAATCTCGCTAATCTGCAAGGCGTTTTCAGGAATCCGGTAACCGTGCTCTGAAACCAGGGCATCCGCTTCCCGCCCCGGTTCATCATCCCGAGCATATTCGCACCAATCCCGGGCTTGCCGTTCGCGTCCAGTTTGGCTCTGCCGGAGCCCGTGCCGCGTGCGCAGCCCTTGATTCCCTCGCGGCGGGGATCGTCTGCCGAAGCAGAAATATTGTCAAAATTTACGCCCGGATGGCCGGCGGCATAATCCCTGATGCACGAAAACCTTGTCGGAAGCGAACCGGGCACTGTAATTTATTGTTGAAAGCGCGCGGGAACGAATAATTCCAAAAATCTGTCGATATGCGACGGCTTATCGATAGAGTCACTGCCTTTGTTTCGTTATTCGCCGGGTGCTTCGAAACCAGTCAGGCCGGTTCGGAACATGCGGTACTCACGCAATTCCCGCCCCGGCCTGCCGCCAATTGGAAACGGAGTGGTTCTACCGCATTGCTTTGAAGCGGCGCCGTCCAAAAACGGCTGCCATTCCGGCTGCCACCAGACAACCGGCAAAAGTCGCGGGCTCAGGTGTGGGCGAGGCTTCCGTGCCCACAACACTCATGATGTAGTTTTCCGCGGAGTATGTTATGTCGCTACCATTGGTGTAAAACAAATCGGCGTCGGATAACTGATACGTGGAGTCCCAGTTGACGTCGCCGTCCACTGCAGTGAGAACGATCCAGTACCTCGTGTTTGGCGCCAGGACCGGATTGGCGGTCAGCGTCACACTCACCAAACCGGACGAGGCTGGAACGGAACCGGGTGAGATGGTTCCGAGTTGCCCAATCCTGGTCCCGAGCAAACTCGAACCGCTGTCGGAGTACCAATCGACATGGATCGCGCTTGGGGTAGTGTCGCCGTTATCAGGGTTCAGATAAAGGTCCAGCGCCACTCCCGTGACCGTCTCGCCCGCCGTGCCGGTCGTAAACGCCTGACCGCAGGGCTGCCCGACGCCGTAGCACTCCCAATTATCGTCCGCTGAAGCGGATGTGTTGTCGAAAATGGTGCCTGCGCGGGCCGGCGGAATAACCGCCGACGCCAAAAAAAATGCGGCCAGAGCGAGCCGCGACGCTGTGATATTCATTTTGGGAAAGTATCATATGGCAGGAATAATGTCAATAAATTCACCGCTTTACCGGGTATTACTAATCAAAAACCGATAAAGCGGCGCCGTCCAAAAACGGCTGCGATTCCCGCGGCCACCGGACAACCGGCGAAATTCGCGGGCTCGGCCCGAGTACGAATCCACGTTGACCCCCGCCAGGCTGCCAAAGCCGCCAGGATCCGGTGTCACTCCCGTGAGCGTCCCGCTCGCCCCGGCAGTCGTAAACTCCTGACCGCCGGACCCGCCCCCGTCGATTGCCCGTGATAAAGAACCGAGTAATCGATAAAATCCGCACTTTTTTGCATTCCGCGCCGGGCGCCTTCAGTTCAGACAGGCCGGTTCCGGACATTGCGGTCTTTCACGCAGTTCCGGAACCGGCCTGCTGCCGTGTTAAAGCTTTTGGAATTTAACGCGCTGAATGGAAGCGGCGCCGTCCAAAAACGGCTGCCATTCCGGCTGCCACCAGACAACCGGCAAAAGTCGCGGGCTCGGGTGTGGCTGAGGCTTCCGTGCCCGTAACACTCATGATGTAGTTCTCCGCGGAGTATGTTATGGAGCCACTATCGGTGTAAAACAAATTGGCATCGGATAACTGATACGTGGATTTCCACACGGCGCCGCCATCCGTTGGAGCGAAAACGATCCAGTACCTCGTGTTTGGCGCCAGGACAGGATTGCCGGTCAGCGTCACAACCACCAAACCGGCCGAGTTTGTACCGGAACTGGGTGAGATGGTTCCGAGTTGCCCAATCCTGGTCCCGAGCAAACTCGAACCGCTGTCGGAGTACAAATCGATATGGATCGCGCTTGGGGTAGTGACATCAGAAACGTCCAGCGCCACTCCCGTGACAGTCTCGCCCGCCGCGACGGTCGTAAACGCCTGACCGCAGGGCGCGCCGCCCGAGCAAATCCAATAATCGTCTGCCGAAGCGGATGTGTTGTCAAAAATGGTGCCTGCACGGGCCGGCGGAATAACCGCCGACGCCAAAAAAAATGCGGCCAGAGCGAGGCGCGTCGCTGTGATATTCATCGCTGAAAGGTACTACACGGCAGGAATAATGTCAATAAAATCACCGATTCACCGGGTATTATTGATCAAAAAGCCACGCAACGGCAATTTATGTCGTTTTTATTTCAGCACGCTCAGAGCGTCTTCAAATATGCCAGTAAATTACTCTTATCTTCTTCCGTAAGCGTGTTTTTAAACGCAGGCATTTGTTTCCCGCCCCGGTTAATCATCCCGAGCACATTCGCGTCATTCACCGGCTTCCCGTTCGCATCCAGCTTGCCCTTGCTGTAGAGCCACTTCAAACCCGGCCCCACCTTATCGTCGATACGATCCGCGTAATGACACGAACTGCACTGCTCATCGAACGTCTCATTACCCTTCGAAGCATCCGGCTTCTGTTCCCCCGCCGCCGCACCGACCAAAGCGACCAGAGCCCCCAAAATCATCCCCCTCATGACGTCGCCCGCTGCCGCCAGTTCTCCGACACTTCCTCGCTCATCTCATAAACCCGCGGCACTTCCGTCTCATGATTCAGATACGCGACCACCAGCCCCGCCGGCTTCACCTCGCGCCGCAGAAAATCGTCCACATCGATTTCCGTCCCGTGCCCCGCCAGAATCGTCTCCATCGTCCGCTGCTCGTCCGGCCTCTCCCGAAAACTCTGAAACGCCCGCACCTCGCACCCGGTCGCTTCTTTCAGCATGGCGGCAAATTCGAATATGTTCATCTCCACCCGCCTTTCCCGAAACACCAACCAAAGAGACCCCAACTAAAGTCAGGTGACTGCGCGGCCGATCCATGATCTGATGGCTTCACCAACAAGAGGTTATCAGTCCATGAAGAAACTGGGAATTTGTGCCCTGCTGGCACTCGCCGCCGCACCTTCCATCTGCGCGCAGAATCTCCGCACCGCCACGCTGGTCGGCAATGTCACGGATTCGAGCGGCGCCACCATCGCCAACGCCGCCGTCACGGTCACCAACGTCGACACCAACGTCGCCACCCGCGGCAAGACCAATGAGGACGGCGCGTACTACGTTCCCTTCCTCAACGTCGGCAACTACCAGTTATCCATCGAAGCCCCCGGCTTCAAAAAATACGAGCAGACCGGCCTCCTCTTCAACGCCGGAGAAACGCCCCGCATCGACGTCAAACTCCAGGTCGGCGCCGTCTCCGAAGAAATCAAAGTCACCGCCCAGGCCGCCCTGCTGCAGACCGACAGTGCCGTCGTCGGCGGCATCGCCACCGCCAAAGACATCCACGACGAGCCCATCCCCCAGTCCAAGCCCCAGCACTTCATGTACTATCTCGAAGGCGCGCAGGCGAATAACGACGGCAGCTATCACATCCTCGGCCAGCCCGAATCCCAGATGAACTACACGCTCGACGGCGTTACCGCCAAACAGGCCCTCGGCAAAGCGCTGGGCGATACCAACACCCTGATCACGCCCCCCGTCGACACCCTCCAGGAAGCGCAGGTCTTCACCACCGGCATCCCCGCCGAAATCGGCCACTCCGCCGGCGGCGCTTACAACCTCACCACCAAAAGCGGCACCAACGAACTCCACTTCTCCGCCGAAGAACGCTACATCAACAAAGCCTGGCTGCACCGCCAGAAGTTCAACCAGGGCGCCACCAACACGCCTTTCGAATACCACAACTTCAATACGACGATGAGCGGTCCCATCGTCATCCCCAAACTCTACAACGGCAAAAACCGCACCTTCTTCCTCCTCGGCTGGCGTCTCGACTACGACCATGAACAGAACTACGCCACCGTCTCCGTTCCCACCCAGGACATGCTCAACGGCGACTTCAATTTCAACGGCCTCGGCTACCCGATCTACGACCCCAAAACCCTCACCTGCACCAAAGCCAGCTGCGCCGATGGCACCGGCTACACCGCCACCGCCTTCGCCAATAAGACCATCCCCAAAAGCCGCTTCGACCCCGTCGCCCTGAAGTTCCTCTCCCTGAACCCCTACAACCTGCCGAACCTGCCCACCACCTTCACCACCACCGGCCCCACCAACAACTTCATCGCCGGCAATCACTACATCTCCGACCGCCAGGCTTACCTCGGCAAAATCGACCAGACCATCAACGACAAACAGAAGGTCTTCGTCCGCTATATCTGGAATAAGTACCGCGTCATCGGCTCCCGCGAAAACATCCTCTTCCACTGGACCGACATCGACAACACCTCTCTCGCCTTCGGCCGCCCCGAACCCATCGACGAACGCAACATCGCCTTCAGCCACGTCTTCACCATCAGCCCGACCGTGATCAACGAACTGTCCCTCGGCTACCAGCGCCGTAACGACAACGTGTATCCCGTCACCGCCAACCAGGGCTGGGCCGCCGCGCTCGGCATCCCCGGCGTCGGCCCCGAAACCTTCCCCGGCTTCGTCAGCTCCGGCAACAGCTCCATCAACTGGTCGGCCAACCCCGGCGGCGGCTCCCGCACGCTCAACGAAGACGTCACCATCGCCGACAACCTCACCAAAGTGCGCGGCCTCCACACCCTGAAATTCGGCTATCAGGGCATCCTGCAGCGCGAGAACGACGTCACCGCCTCCCAGCCCTCCGGCGTGTTCAACTTCACCTCCGGCCTCACCGGAGCCCCCCTCACGCCGAACACCGGCAACTCCTTCGCCTCCTTCGAACTCGGCGCGGTCTCGTCCGCCACCTTCACCAAACTGCTCTCCAACTACCTGCCCAAGTGGAACCTGCACCAGTTCTACGGACAGGACGACTGGCGCATTCGCCGCGACCTCACCCTCTCCTTCGGCGTCCGCTACAACTACGAAACCTCCGCCGACACCCAGTACGGCCAGAAATCCCAGTTCGACCCCGCCGGCACCGACCCGCTCACCGGCCTCAAAGGCGCCATCACCCACCCGAAAGGCGGCCTCTACAGCCCCGCCAAAGCGAACTTCACCCCCCGCCTCGGCGTGGCCTGGAACTTCCGTCCGCAGTTCGTCTTCCGCGGCTCCTTCGGCTTCTTCACGCAGGACCTCGTCCAGCAACTCGGTCAGGACGAATACACCACCCAGGCCGTCGTGCAGCAGAACTCCGGCAACCCCCTCCCGGCTTTCTATCTCTCCCAGGGTCCCGGCCCCATCGTTTACAACACCCGCAGCGACGGTACCGCGCCCTTCGTCGGGACGAACTACAGCAGCCGCAACACGACGTTCTTCGACTCCCACCTGCGCAACCCGTACTCCATGACCTGGTCCGGCGGCTTCCAGTACGAATTCCGCCCCAACTACCTCGCCGAAGTCACCTACCAGGGCTCCGCCGCCGTCCACCTCACCGGCTCGGTCAACATCAACAACCTGCCGCTGTCCATTTACAAATCCACCGACACCACCCTGCTGAACAGCGTTTACGCCAACTCACAGCCTTACCTGCCCTACCCGCAGTTCGGCGCCATCAACTACCTGACGAACCCCGGCCACAGCACTTACCACGCGCTCATCGGCCGCATGCAGCACCGCTTCAGCTCCGGCTTCTCCGCGAACTTCCTCTTCACTTACAGCAAGAACCTCGCGGGCGGCGCCACCTCGGGCTACAATTTCTACGACTGGAGCCAGACCAAGGCCGTCGTCGGCAGCGACCAGAAATTCCAGTGGGTCAACCAGGTCAATTACGATCTGCCCTTCGGCAAAGGCCGCCGCTTCCTGAACAGCAACGCTTTCCTCGACCAGGTCATCGGCGGCTGGACCATCCTCACCATCCAAAGCGTCCGCAGCGGCCTGCCCGTCACCTTCAGCAGCGCCGGCAGCCCCAACCGCTACCTGCCCGGCGAAGGCGGCCTGAACATCGTCCCCGGCCAGAAGATCAACGTGGACAACTACTCGCTCGGCCCCAACACCTTCCCGCAGTCCGCCCAGAACCCCTTCTACAACATCAACGCCTTCGCCTACCCCGCCGCCTTCACGCAGGGCAACGCCGGCTCCGGCATCGCGAGAACCGGCTGGATGTGGTGGCCGCAATACTCGATCACCAAGACCTGGGCCTACAAGGAAAAGTACAAGCTCTCCGTCCGCATGGACGCGAACAATCTCTTCCCGCAGACCGTCTGGCTGAGCACCGCGAACAACACCGTGAACCTCGGCAGCCCCCAGAACTTCGGCAAGTTCCCGGCCACCACCGGTTACTCCTTCAGCAACTTCTACGGGACCAACGGAACTCTCCAGGGCATGCTCCGCCTGGCATTCTAACCAGAATGCACGCCGTCCGCGCCGGCCTCACCCCCGGCGCCGGATGTGATTCGTCGGACTTGTTGTTCGCGGTGGCTTTGGTTTGTTGGCGTGTGCAGGAGCCGTTGGCGGAGATTTCTGGACTATACAGCAGTTGGCGGGAAATATCTTGATTATTTGTCGTTATCGAGGGCAAGGCACAGGGTTATAATAAGGTCTCCGTGATTATCCGACCGGAACAACTCGATGTGTTTGAGGCTAAGGCACGCTACGACTTTTTCCTGACGGCAATCTCGGATTGGTTTGCGATTTACCGCCGGGTTTATGCAAAAGCCCCCAAAACGTCTTACGAAGACGCATGGGATGTCAGCCAGTATGTGCTCCAAAAGCTGGAAGACGTATATTGGAACCCGCACACCGACTGCGCGTACGCGGTGCTGCATGTGGTGCTCAGCGCTTGGGAAAACGAGATTCCGAAATTGACGATAGGAGAGGGGCTGGATTTTTTTGTTGCCGCTATGCCCGCCGAGGAGGCCGCGCTCGAATTGTTGGCTTGGGGGCTGAATGGGAATGCGCCGCCGGACACGGAAAGGCGCCATGAGTAAAATACAGCCGCCGCCGCCGAAGATGAAGAAGTCCGGACTCCCGAAGCCTACGCCGGAAGAGATTCGGAGTAAGGAGGAGGAAGCCGAAAAAAAGCTCGCGGAACAGATTAAGGTAGACCAGAAGTGGGTTGACAAAAGTACGACACATATGAGTCCTCAGGAGAAGGAGGAACTTTTCCGGCAGCTCAGCAGGAAGTGCGAGGGGACCACCTATATCGATGGCAAGATCGTGCTGGCCTGTCCCATTAAACCCAGACTGATAAATTGCGTGGATGCCGATCCATTCGATTGCCCGGGCGGGACGACCGGCAACGGTTGTGCGCTCTCATCAGAAGTATCTGAGGGGTTGAAAACCGACAAGATCTGCATCGACGCCGTATTTGTTTCGCAGGAAGAGGGCGGGTCTTACCTTTCGCCATACATTCCTTGGGGGCCCATCGGCAGGGACAAGAAAGGGCGACCCGTCGTGACCCAGGGAAACCACTCTGGCGTAACAATCGGGACCGGCGTGGACCTTGGCGCCATGAAAGCGAAAGATCTCGAACGGCTCAGGAAGGCCGGCGTTTCGCAGGTAACACTTGACAAGATGAAGCCGCTGCTCGGGATGCAGGGCGCGGATGCTTGTAAGGCGCTGCGCGAGTTGAAAGGTGATAAGCCATTGGTCTTTGACGCAGGCGACGTGCAGAAAATCGATCAGGACGCTTTCCAGTCCCGGGTGGCGCCGCTAAAGAAGTCGTTCGACGCACGGAGAGACAAGTACATCGCCGAATGCCGGGCTTTGATTAATAAGGAAAATAAGAAAAAAAACCCCGATGACGCTAGGATTGAGGATTGGCAGAACAGGATTGAGCACGCGAAGGGGTTCGACGATCTCTCATGCACTGACCAAACTGTGCTCTTCTCGACCTACTACCACGAGGGTTCCATTCAGAAGAAGAAGCGGAAGGACATGCAACAATACGCCGATGCGCTGATCACGGGCGATCCCGCCGCGGCACGGAACGCCATCGAATTGAAGACCGAGAGCAATAATAATTTAATCTCCCGCCGAGGCAAGGAAGAACTCGAATATTGGAACGAACACACCTCCCAGCCCGGGGAATCTGTGGAATGAGTCCGCCACTCGCGCTGCTGGTGGCATTGGCGGCGGCGATTCTGCTGCCAGAGCCGTGGGCATACGGTCAGCGGAAGGCTGTCATACCATCGGTCAGGAGACCTGAGGTCAACGTAATGCTGAATGGAACCTGGAGAATAGAAACTGAGGAACCGGCAACGGGCGAGCGGTTATCGCCAGAATACTTGCCGAACGGAACTATCATTCAACTGCAAATCGGCGGACCGAGCCGCGCGGCAATCCAGGAGTCGCGCCTTGATGAACTTGGAGGCTCTCTGACAGTAATGCCCTACCCCCCGGCGGCAGTCTGCCTGTCTGGTCTGGCGGACGATTTGTGTACAGGCGGAATACCGGACAAGGCTGCCGTACCAGTTGGATTCAACGCCGTCTTCAACACTTCCCGCTGGACGCCCAGTGAAGCCCGGGATATTTTCAACGAATTCTTCGTCGAGGCGGGCGCGAAGCAGGGCAGCCTGTTCGTCTTGATTACCGTTAAGTATCCCGGGGTGGATTTCGAGCTCTGGCTGAAAAACAGGGACGAACTGGTCGGTCGCTACGTGGCTACACCGAAGCCGCGGGAATCGCGTTCTGTAACGCAGGTCTGGCATCGACTTCCCGCCCAGGCGCGATAGGCATGGAGTGCCAACCTGTGTGGAATCCGATTTGGTCAAAGCAGTTTCGGAGTGTACCTCTGATTGTAATGGCGTCGACTCGGCCGAAAGGTTTACGAGCACGAACGCCTTGGACCGCTTCGGATTTTGTGGGCCTTTTCCGGGGTCCGCATTCAATTAAAATGGTTGTACAGGCGAGCGCCGGAAGGCTTGTTAGCGGCCCCTCTGTGTCCCCGGGATATGATTCCTCAACAACGCCAACGCCACAAACGTGCACCCCATAACTAGCGCCAGAAAACTCAAAAACGCCCCCCGCCCAGCCTGAATCAGCCCCGCCCCCAAAAACGCGCTCAGCACCGGCCCCAGCCTCCCGAACGCCAGCGCGAACGCAATGCCCGTCGACCGGATCTTCGCCGGATACACATGCGCCGCCAGCGCGAAAGACGCCACCTGCACCGCGTTCACAAAGAATCCGTTCGCCGCGAATCCACCCAGCAAATACCCCGGCCAGCCCTTCATGAACAGCGCGCTCGCCACCGCCCCCAGCGCCGCCACCAGCAGCGGCACGCGCGACCCGAACCGCGTAATGAACGCCCCGCAGATCAGCACGCCCGCCACCCCGCCCAGGTTATAAAACGCCAGCCCCGAACTCGCCGCCGCCAGCCCCAGCCCCTCCGCCGTCAGCAGCGTCGGCAGCCAGCTGAACGCCATGTAAACCGCCAGCAGATTGCAGAAGAACAACAACCACAGGATCAGCGTGTCGCGCAGCAGGTCCGGCGCGAAAACCGCCGCCAGCGAAGCCCGTTCCCCCTTCGGCGCCCCCGCCCGGAACCCTGGCGATTCCGGCAGCACGAACCACAGCAGCACGCACAGCAGCAGCGGCGCCACCCCGCCCGCCGCGAACAACATCCGCCACCCGTACCCCGGCAAAATCTGCGCCGCCGCCAGCCCCCCGATCATCCCGCCCAAAGGCACGCAGATCATCGTCACGGACACCGCGATCGCCCGCCGCCCCACCGGCACGAACTCCGCCGCCAGCGCCGTCGCATTCGGCATCGCCCCGCCGATCCCCAGTCCGGCCAAAAACCGCAGCAGCCCCAGCACCGGCAGACTTCCCGCGAACGCCGTCGCGGCCGTCACCAAAGAAAAAAGCAGGACCGTGCCGATCAGCGCGGTCCTGCGTCCAAATCGATCCCCGAACGGCCCGGAAAACCCGGCGCCGCACCCCATCCCGATCAGTCCGGCCGCAATCACCGGACCGAACGCGCCCCGGGTCACATGCCAGTCCCGCAAAATCGCGGGAATGGCAAACCCGATCAGTTGATTATCCAGCCCGTCGAAAATAATCGCGAGCGCGGCAAGAAAGACAGGTAGAGGCAGGGCTCTACAATATCAAAGCGCTCGCAGTATTAGCTATCCCAATGTGGGGCAGGATGGAATCCTGCGGCGGGTTGGAAACCCGCCCGCTCGCCTCAATACTTCGGCACCGACGGATCCACCGTATCGCTCCACCGCGTAATCCCGCCCGTCATATTCCGAACCTTCGTGAACCCGTTCTGCCGCAGCAGATCGCAAGCCTTCGCGCTCCGCCCGCCCATCTTGCAGTGCATCACGAACTCGTCGTTCGGATTCAATTCACCCAGATGCTTCGGCAGTTCCCCCAGCGGAATCAGCTTCGCCCCCGGAATCTTCGCGATCTGATACTCATGCGGCTCCCGCACATCGATCAGCACGAAATCGTCGCCCCTGTCGAGCTTCGCTTTTACTTCCGTCGGTTCAATCACTGTCGGATCCGTCTGACCGGTCACGGGCGCCTCCTGAGGCGTTTGCTGCGGAATTCCGCAGAACTGATGATAATCGATTAATTCCGTAATCGTCCGGTGATCGCCGCAAATCGGACACTCCGGATTCCGCCGCAGCTTCAGCTCGCGGAACTTCATCCCCAGCGCGTCGTACAGCATCAGACGGCCAATCAGCGGCGTCCCGATCCCGAGGATCAGTTTCACCGTCTCGGTCGCCTGCACCAGCCCGATAATTCCCGGCAGAATCCCCAGCACGCCGCCTTCCGCGCAGCTCGGCACCAGCCCCGGAGGCGGTGGTTCCGGATACAGGCAGCGATAGCACGGCCCGCCCTCCGTCGCGAAAATCGTCGCCTGACCCTCGAACCGGAAGATCGACCCGTACACGTTCGGCTTCTTCAGCAGCACGCACGCGTCGTTAATCAGATACCGCGTCGGAAAGTTATCCGTGCCGTCGACGATAATGTCGTAATTCTTCAGAATTTCGAACGCATTCTCGCTCGTAATCGGCACTTCATGCCGTTCCAGCCGCACGAAGGGATTGATATCCCGCATGGAGTCGAACGCCGAATCCAGCTTCGGCCGGCCCACGTCCTTCGTCCCGTGGATCACCTGCCGCTGCAGATTCGTAAAATCGACCACATCGAAATCCACCATCCCGATGCGCCCGATCCCCGCCGCCGCCAGATACAGTCCCAGCGGCGCGCCCAGCCCGCCTGCGCCGATCAGCAGCACGCTCGCCTGCTTCAGCTTGAGCTGCCCCTCCATGCCCACTTCCGGCATGATCAGGTGGCGGCTGTAGCGAAGGATTTCCTCCTTCGATAACGAAACGGCTTCATCCGGAAGCAAAGCGTCAGCCGACATGCGAGCCGCCTGCGATACTCGGCACAATCGAAAGCGTGTCGCTGTCCTGCACCGCCGCGCTTTCTTTTCCGATATAGCGGATATCTTCGTCGTTCAGATACACATTCACGAAACTCCGCAGCTTTCCTTCTTCGGAATACAGATTCTTCTTCAGTTCCGGAAAGCGCGCCGTGAGCGCGGCCAGCACTTCGGCGACAGTCGCGCCGGGCAGTTCAACAGTGTCATTCTTCTCCGCGAACTGGCGGAGGGGCGTGGGGATCAGGATTCGGGCCATAATAATTCCTCTTTCTCGGCGTGGGTCTGCTCGGCGTTCGGCAGCCAGCTGTTCGCATGGTGAAACCTGCCGTCCTGGATCGACAGCACGACAAACGAATACCACGGACAGGAGTTCTTCAGATCGGTCTCGGAAAAGTAAGCGTCGCAGTCCGGGTGCGAGTGATAGATGCCGATCAGATCCAGCTTCTTCTCCCGCGCCTCCCGGTCCGCCTTCAGCAGATCTTCCGGACGCAGTTCATACCGCGCGCGCTGCGAGCCTTCCGACACATTGTCCAGCGCCAGCGAATACACCACCGTCTTCTGATCGCCGTCGATCGACCCGATCATCGCGCCGCAGCATTCATTCGGATAAGCCGCCTGCGCGTGGTTCACCATGTCGCGCCAGGGGCTTCGTTCAATATGGATCATTCAGAGTCTTCCCAGAAGTGCTCGCTCAGGTACTTATCGGCGCCGTCGCAGAGCACCGTCACAATCACGCCGGGCTTGCCCTGCTCATGCAGTTCCTTCGCCAGCGTCACCGCCGCATGCACGTTGCCCCCGGCGGAAATCCCCACCAGCAGCCCTTCTTCCCGCGCCAGCCGCTTCACCATGCGATACGCCGATTCCGTCTCGATCCACAAATTGCGGTTCGCCACCGTCTCGTCGTAAATTGCCGGCACAATCGCCGTCGGCATGTGCTTGGTGCCTTCCAGCCCGTGAAATCCGGTGGAAGGCTGTGCCGAAATGCACTCTACGCCCGGCAAATCCTGCTGCAGGCGCCGCGACGTGCCGATGAACGTCCCGCTCGTGCCCAGCAGCGCCACGAAATGCGTGATCCGCCCCCCGGTCTGCTCCAGAATCTCGGGCGCCGTGGTCTTGAAATGCGCCTGCCAGTTCGCGTCGTTGCTGTACTGATCGGGATAGAAATACTTATCGGGCTCCGCCGCGTAAATCTCACGCACCTTGCGGATCGCCCCGTCCGACCCCTCGTCCGCCGGCGTCAGCACCAGTTCCGCGCCATAAGCCTTCAGGATCTTCTTCCGCTCCGGCGACGCATTCAGCGGCAGGCAAAGCTTCACCTTATAGCCCCGCGCCGCCCCCAGCATCGCGTACGCAATCCCCGTATTCCCGCTCGTCGAATCGATCAGGATCTTGCCCGGCTTCAGCAACCCGGCGCGCTCCCCTTCCAGAATCATATTCAGCGCCGGACGGTCTTTCACGGACCCGCCAGGATTGAAATACTCGGCCTTCCCATAGATCTCCACGCCGGGAAAATCCGCGGTCACCTTCGCCAAACGCAGCAAAGGTGTGTTGCCGATATGACTGATAACGTCGTGCGCCATCCGAGTGGTCATGCAGGTTGTAGAGGATGAATCTGGACTATCATCATCTTACAATTAGAGATTCACCGCCACCAGATTGGGATGCGACGTCTTTTGATCCGGCCAGGCGCCATCGGCGACTTCATCGTCAGCCTTCCCGCCATGGAATCCCTCCGCGCCGCTGACACCGCCGATTACACGGAAGTCTGGTGCGCCGAGCAGAACGTCCCCCTCGCCCGCTTCGCCGATTCCGCCCGCTCCATCGTCTCCGCCGGACTCGACCGCCTCGGCTTCCTCCCCGCCGACGACGTCCTCGAACGCCTCCGCGCCTTCGACTCCATCGTCTCCTGGTACGGCGCCAACCGCCCCGACTTCCGCGACCTGGTCGCGAACGCCAGCCTTCCCTTCCGCTTCCTCAGCGCCCTCCCCACCGGCGACACCCACGCCGTAGAGTTCTACCGCCGCCAAACCGAAGCGCCCGCATCCCGCTTCCCGGTAATTCCCTGCCCCCCGGTGCCCCGAACCGTAGCCATCATCCATCCGTTCGCCAGCAGCCAGGCCAAACGTGCCCCCATGGAACTCTTTGAACGCGCCGCCGACCGCCTCGCCCGCGAAATGCCCGTCGAATGGCTCTGCGGACCCGAAGAACATCTCCCCAACGCCATCCGCACCGACAACCTCTACGATCTCGCCTGCCGCCTCCGCGGAGCCCGCATCTACGTCGGCAACGATTCCGGCATCTCCCACCTCGCCGCCGCCGTCGGAACCCCGGTCCTCGCCCTCTTCCGCACCACCGCCCCGCGCCTCTGGTCCCCCCGAGGCCCCTCCGTAAACCCCATCACCCTTTGAGACTGGCGCACAACTCCGCGCTCTCATACAACGGCGCATCCGCCCGATAAACCCTCTTCCCCGCCACCAGACTCGCCGGCACCCCCGCCCACGCCAACTCCGCACCCGACGTCGCCACCAGCGCATCCGCCCGATCCAGAAACCGCAAACTCGACGCCTTGAAATCCGCCACCGCCCCGTCCACCACCATCAAATACCGGTCCGGCCGCAGAAACTGCAGCGCACTGTTCGACTCGATAATCGCGTTCTCCGCCCCGCCCAGTATCCGCCGCAACGAAGGCAGCGCCTCCGCCAGCCGGCCCGCCGGAGTCCGCACCCAGAACGCCCGCGCCGCCCCCGCCGCCAGAAACCGCCCCGAATCCGTCTCCGGAGCCAGCCCCCGCTCCTCGGAAACCGCAATCGGATGCTTCGGATCCGCGCACTCGCACGCCTCCCCCGCTACCGAGCACACCTGATGCCCGAACTGCGTGATCTTGACCGCCGTCCACCGCCGCTCCGCCAGCCCCCGCACAATCCCGCAAACCACGGAAGTCTTCCCGATATTCCGCGAATGCCCGCCCACCACCACCAGCATCTACGAACTCCCGCGCTTCTTCGCCAGCCGCGACAACGTCGCCAGCTGCGCCAGATACTGCCGCAGCGGCCGCGCCGGCGTGCCCCAGACCGGCTCCCCCGCCCGCACGATCTTCGACGTCAGAATCCCCGCCCCCGACCCGATCACCGACCGCGCCTCGATCCGCGCCTTATCCCCCACCCCCACCTGCCCGCCCACCACCGCGTAATCCCCGATCGACACCCCGCCCGCCAGCCCCGTTTGCGCCGCGATCACCACATGCCGCCCGATCCGGCAGTTGTGCGCGATATGCACCAGGTTGTCGAGCTTCGTGCCGTCCCCAATCACCGTCGCCCCCAGCGTCCCCCGGTCGATGCACGAATTCGCCCCGATCTCCACATCGTCCCCGATCACTACCGTCCCCACCTGCGGGACTTTGTGGTACTTGCCCCCGGCCATCTCGAACCCGAACCCGTCCGCCCCCACCACCGCGCCCGCGTGCAGGATGCAACGCGCCCCCACCGTCACCCGCGCATACAGCGTCACCCCGGCCCGCAGCACGCACCCCTCGCCCACCACGGCCGCTTCGCCCACCGTAACCCCGTTCTCCAGCCGCGTCCCCGCCCCGATCCGTGCCCCCCGCCCGATCGACACATGCGGCCCGATCTCCGCCGTCGGATCCACCACCGCGCCCGCTTCCACCACCGCATACGGATGAATCCCCGGCCGCACCGCAGCCACCGGATACAACAGCGCCAGCGCCTGTGCGAAATGCGCCCGCGGTTGCGGCGAATCGAGCACCGTCTGCCCCTCCGCCGCCGCATATTCCGCCGGCGCGATCAGACACCCCGCCCTCGACTGCGCCGCGCTCGCGAAGTACTTTGCCGACCCCACGAACGCCAGTTGCCCGGTCTCCGCCTCGTCCAGCACCGCCGCCCCCGTCAGCACGCGCGAGCCGTCGCCCCGCAAAGCAATCCCCAGCAACCCGGAAAGTTCAGACGCCGTCATCAGCTCTCAGCTTACTGGCTGCCACACGCTTACCCGTATAATTCAGAACCCCGTATAATTCAATACAATGAGATTAGCGGCCCTTCTCTTCGCCGGATTCATCTGTTCTTCATGCTCCCGCAAGCCCCCGGCCGGAGCCTTCGCGAAACTCACCGAAGAGGCCGTCTACAAAATCCTCGCCTTCTCCCCCGTGAACGCCTCCGCTCAGGGCCTCCACAAATACAACGGTCACGAATTCGACACCGACCTCGACAACCTGAACTTCCGCGCCCTCCAGGTCCAGCGCAACTACCTTGTCGAACTCCACAAGCGCCTCGCCGCATTCGATAAGGCCGCCCTCACCCCCGAAGAGCAGGCCGATTACGACGTTATCGACTACCAGATCGGCCTCTCCCTCTTCGACACCGACGTCGCCCAGTCCTGGCGCAAAAGCCCGCAGTCTTACGTGGAACTCCTCGGCTCGGCTCTCTTCAATCCCCTCGTCGTCGAGTACGCGCCCAAAGAGGAGCGCTATCGCCACATCGTCGCCCGTCTCGAGAAAATTCCCGCCTTCGTGGATATCGCCCGCCGCCAGCTCGCGGGCGTCCCCGACATCTGGGCCAAAGTCGCCAAAGAAGAAAACGACGGCAATATCGGCCTCGTCGACAAAACCCTCCGCGAAGCCGCCCCCGCAAGCGTGAGGGCCGCCTACGACGTCGCCGCCGCGCCCGCCCTCGACGCTCTTCGCGCCCTCAACCGCTTCCTCGAAACCGACCTCCCCCACAAAACCCGCGGCCCCGAAAAGCCTGACTGGCGGCTCGGTCCCGACCAGTACGCCACCAAATTCCGCATGGCCCTCGCCACCGACCGCACCCCCGACCAGGTTCTCGGCGACGCCGAAACGCGCCTCCGGGAAGTGCGCGCCGCCATGCTGCAAATCGCCACGCCCCTGCACGCGAAATGGTACGCCGGTCACGCCGCCCAAAACTCGAACAAAGAAGACGACAACAAAACCATCGCCGAAGTGATGGACCACATCGCCCAGGACCACTCCACCCCCGCCTCCTACTTCGACGACGCAAAGAAAGATCTCGACGAAGCCCGCGCCTTCGCCGCCTCGAAGAACCTGCTCACGCTCCCGCAGGGTGGCAACCTCCAGGTCATCCCCACCCCGGAATTCCAGCGCGGCATCTACGCCGTCGGCGGCTTCAACCCAGCGCCCGTGCTCGAGCCGCAGCTCGGCGCCTTTTTCTGGCTCACACCCATCCCCGCCACATGGCCGAAAGCGCGCGTCGAATCCAAACTGCGCGAGTACAATGCCTACAATCTGCGGCTCCTCGTCATCCACGAAGCCATGCCAGGCCACTACGTCCAGGGCGAGTTCGCCAACAACGTCCAGCCCCCCACCCGCCGCATCCTCCGCGCCATCTTCGGCAGCGGCGCTTACGTCGAAGGCTGGGCCCAATACATCACCCAGGTCATGCTCGACGAGGGCTTCCTCGCCAACTCCCCGGAACTCCGCCTGACCCTTCTCAAACAGGAACTCCGCGTCGACGCCAACGCCATCCTCGACATCCGCCTGCAAACCAACCGCATGACCGACGAAGAGGCCATGGACCTCATGGAAAAATCCACCTTCCAGGAGCACGAAGAGGCCGTCGCCAAACTCCAGCGAGCCAAGCTTTCTTCCACGCAGTTGCCCACCTACTTCGCCGGCTGGCGCGACTGGCTCCGCACCCGCGACCAGGTCAGAACCGCCCAGGGAGCGTCGTTTAATCTGCACGACTTCCACGATCGGGCCCTGAAAGAAGGCGCGGTACCTCTGCCGTCCCTCGCCCGCTTACTGGCAAAACAGGAATAAGCTGGCACCGGCTGCGAATGTGGGGCAGATTGGAAATCTGCGCGCCGGTTGGTAAACCGGCGCTGCTCGCGAGTCTTCACACCACCGCAGATCAGAAAACGAACCGCAGAACCCCCTGCATCACCCGCGCGCTCCGGACCGAGGTCACCTGGCCAAACTGCGCGTTGACCTGGGCGCCGGTGGTGAGATCGTAACGGGCCGCCGTATTGATACCCGAATACTGCGTGTGATTGAAGACGTTATAGGCTTCCCAGCGGAACTGCAGAAAGCGCTGCTCGCCCCGGATGAGAAAGCGCTTCGACATCGTCACGTCGTTGTTGTTCACGCCCGGATTGCGAACGCTGTTCTTGCTGGCGTTGCCGGCGGAACCGCCCGGCGGCAGGGCGAACACGGTCGGATCGAACCAGGCGTTGAAGGTGGAACCGTGCGCGTTGGGATCTCCCGTAACCACCACGCGCTGGCCATCGCCGCCCCCCGCCAGATCCGTGCCCTGCACCGTGGTGAAACTAATGGAAGCCGGAGTTCCGCTGACGAACTGGCTGATGCCGGCCAGCGTCCAGTTGTCGCCCAGAGTGCGAACGAAACCATTGTTCTTCAGCCGTGACGCTTTCGGCACGTCGTAGGTGTAATTGACGACCACGTTATGCGTCTGGTCCGAACCGTTGAAGCCGTAAGCCCAGCTGCGCAGCGGCTGGTAAGTCGGAATGCCGCTGTAATCGAGATACTTCGAGAAAGTATACGAGAGCCCCATGGTCAGACCCTTCGAGAACCGGCGGTTGATGGTAACCAGCAGGGAGTGGTAATTCGAGCCATACGCGGCGTTCGTAATGGAGACACTGGAATAGCCGGGCAGCGGCCGGAAAAAGTTGTCCGGCAACGGCTTGCCGCCATTGCTCGCGTCGGCGTTCTGCGGCAGGAAGCGGGCGCCGTAATTCAGCCGGTCCAGGTCGATGGTCTGCTCGATATTACGGCCCAGCGTTCCCGCGTAAGAAACGTCCATGATGAACGAATGCCCCAGATCCTGCTGGATGCCCAGGTTCAGGCTGTAATTGTTCGGCGTCTTGTTGTTAATGTCGTAACCGGAAGTGCCGCCCGGCGAGAGATATCCGGCGCTCTGCAGGAAAGTGCGCATATCGCCGAAGTTGGCAACCGGCGAGAAAACGGCGGGCGGCTTGGTAACGAAGTTCCCCCACTTGCTCTCGCGCGTGGTGTAAAGAATGCCGCCTCCGGCGCGCAACACAGTCTTACCCTTGCCAAAAGGATCCCAGGCCAGTCCGAGACGCGGACCCCAGTGCACCGGCTGCTGATTGATGAAACCGCGCGGGTAATTCTTATCTCCGGAAAGCACCCCGCCGTCGCCCGGATTGCCCACGCCGGGCACAAAAGCTCCGATGTAAGGCGCCGGCAGCAGGTCGCCCGTCAGCGGGTTCTGCGCCTGCCGTACGCCGTTCACCAGAACCGGCCGGAACAGGGGAGGCGCCTGGCGCGGGTCGTAGCGGGAAAGCGCGAACTGCGCCAACTGACCGTCGTAGCGCGGATACGCCTCGTTGGCCCAGCTCCAGCGGATGCCCGCGTTAATCGTCAGCCGCCGGTTTACTTTCCACGAATCCTGCGCGAACCAGTCGACAGTGGTCTGGCGAAGATTGGCGCCATAGCGCGCATTCGATTCCGTGTAGCTGTTGAACACGCCGAGCACTGCATTCGAATAGGCGTAATTCGTGTCGAGCGGATTGGAAGTGTTCCTGCCGAAGTCGAAGGTACCGCTGAAAGTGCTGGTCTCCCCTTCGTATTCGCGGTCGCGCAGGAAGCTGCCCCCCACCTTGATCAGATGGTTCCCGCGCGTGATGCTGACGGAATCGTCGAAGTTGAATCCGAAATCCGTGCCGCCCTTCAAAAAGCGGCTGTCGTAACTGACGTTCGGCGCGTTGTTCACACCGCCGAACGAGTAACGCGGTATCCAGCCTTCGGGATTCGCCTGCGGATACCATTGACCCAGGTTATAGCCGATTTTGGACCGGGTCACCTTGTCGAGCTCCTGCTGATCGGTTGCGCCGTTCTCGCCGTAGGGATGCCACGCCTCGTGGTTGTGCCGCACGCCCGTGTTGTATTCCATCACGATGCTCGGGCTGAAAATATGCGTGCCCACGATGGCGAGACCCGACTCGGTGAAGCAGTAACACTGGCCGAAGAACCCGACAGGCGTCGCGCCGCTCGAAACCGAGTAGCCTTTGTTCTCGGAAAGGTAGGTCTTGCCGCGGACATAGAAGCGGTCCTTGTCGCTGGGCACGTAGTCGATCTTGAATAACTGGCTGCGCTTGGGCGTCAGGATAGTCTCCTGAATCTGGTAATTGTAATTGCCCAGAGAAATCGCGCGGTTGAAGTAATTGGGAAGCGGAAGAATGTTCAGCAGCGCCTGCCCGTTGGAATTCTGACGGGACGCGGGAATAATATTGCCGGGAAACTGCGCGCCGCCATTGCTCGGGTCCTTAATGGGGATCACCACGTTGTTCAGATCGACAGTCTGCGAAAAGTCGCCCTTACGCTCCATCGCCGAAGGCATGGTGTAAGTGGTGAGGGCGCCCGGCGATTTGATCGACTGGATGTCGATGTTGTAAAAGCCGAACAGCTTGTCTTTCGCCGTGTTCCAGACGCCGGGGATATAGATCGGGCCGCCCAGAGTCGCGCCCGGCGTGTGGTAACGATAGCTGGGACGCCGCACGCCGTTCCGGTTATTGAAAAAGCTGTTGGCATTCAGCGCTTCGTTGCGCGCGTACTCATAAGCGCTGCCGTGGAAGTCTTTGGTCCCGGACTTCGTGACCACCTGGACGATCGGCCCGCCGTTTCCGGTGTATTCGGCCTGATAACTGTTCAGCAGGACCTTGACTTCGCCGATGGCATCCAGCGTCGTGACGCTCGAAAACACGTTGGGGCTGCCCTGATCGTTACTGGTCACGCCGTCGACGGCGATGTGATTGTTATTCGAACTGGTCCCGCCGATGCTCGGCGTGCCGGTGCCATACGTGCCGCCGGCCGAATCCTGATCGGCCTGATAGCTGACGCCCGGAATGGTTCGCAGCAGGGAGACAACGTCGCGGCCGCGCGCCGTGAGATTCGAGAGCTGGTTGCTCGTGATGGCGCCGGTGATCTGAGAACTGTCGGTGGCGACCTGCGTGGAATGCTCTTCCACCACGATCGTGTCTTTTTGAGTCCCGACATCAAGGCGGATTTCGCCCATGCTCACCCGGTCGTCCGCCAGGACGTTGATGTTCGTGCGCTCGGCGCTGCGGAAGCCCTGTTGTTCCACGCGAAGCGTGTAGGTGGAGGGCTGTATCGCTACAAAGGTGTAAGTGCCGCTGCTGTTAGTCCTGGCGGTGTGCACTTCTTTCGTGGTGTCGCTGGTCAAAGTCACATTGGCGTTAGGAATGGTGGATCCCGAGGCGTCCACCACATTTCCCGTGAGAGAGCCGGTTGTGACCTGACCGAAGAGCTGCGTTCCCGCCAGTGCGAGAACCAGAAGACTCATTCCTTTGTTCATAAATCCCCCTTCCAACCGTTTTCAGCCGAATGGAGAGATCATATCAAAGGTTTTCAGCGTTCACTCAATCGTTAACGTAATGTTCGAAACGGCGGATTCGGCGCCCGCTCCCGCCACTCCGCCGCCGTAATCTCCCAAATCTCGCTCAACAACCGCCCCGACACATACTCCCGCTCTTCCACCCGCACCACCCGCATCCCGCTCTTCTCCGAAATCCGCCGCGACCCCACATTCGCCACCGCCTTCGGCGCCCGCAGCACCGGCATCCCCAGCACCTCGAACCAGAACGCCGTCACCGCCTCGCAGGCTTCCGTCATCAGACCCCGCCCCTGAAACTCCGGCGCAATCCAGAACCCGCGATTAAACGCCTCGCCCTTCATCAACCCGATCGCCCCGATCACCCGCCTCTCGTCCCCCTTCAACCGCAGCGTCCAGTGCCACTCGTCCCCCCGCTCCATCGCCGGCAGCGCCATATCCCGCAAATAGCAAAATGCCCCGTCCGCGGGATACGGCCAGGGCACCACATTCGCCAGATATTTCACAATCTCCCACTGCGGAAACACCGCCTGCAACGGCGCCGCGTCCTCCATCGAGTACGGGCGCAGCACCAGCCTCGCCGTGTCCAAAACCGGCGTCATCGCATATACATCCCGCCATTCACGTCGATCACATTCCCCGTGATGTAACTCGCTTCCTCGCTCGCCAGAAACCGCACCGCCGCCGCCACTTCCGCCGCCGTCCCGATCCGCCCCATCGGAATCCCCTGCGTAATCCGCGCCTTCTGCTCGTCTTTCAGCGCATTCGTCATATCCGTCTCGATAAACCCCGGCGCCACCGCGTTCACCGTGATATTCCGCGACGCCAGTTCCTGAGCCAGCGACTTCGTCAGCCCCAGCAGCCCCGCCTTCGACGCCACGTAATTCGCCTGCCCCGGATTCCCCGCCTGCCCCACCACCGACGAAATGTTCACAATCCGCCCCCACCGTTCGCGCATCATTGGGGAGATGACCTGCTGGATGCAGAAGAACGCGCCGGAAAGATTCGTCTGCAGCACCAGATTCCAGTCGTCCGGCTTCAGCCGCAGCGCCAGATTATCCTTCGTCACCCCGGCGTTGTTCACCAGAATGTCGATCCTGCCGAACTCCTTCGCAACCTTCGCAATCGCCTCTTTAATCGATTCGTGCGACGCCAGATCGATCGCCACCACGAACGCCTCGCCCCCCGCGGCCCGTATCTCCGCCGCCACTTCCTCCAGCTTCTCCACCTGGCGCGCCGCTAACGCCACCCGGCATCCGGCTTTCGCCAGTTCCAGCGCGCACACCCTGCCGATTCCCCGGCTCGCGCCCGTTACCATCGCTGTACGACTCATAAGACTTTGAACTTGCAATCATAGTAGATTCCACATGGCATACGACGATCTGCGCGACTTCATTCGCGCCCTTGAAAAGAACAAAGAGCTCAAGAGGATCCCCTTCGAGGTCGATCCGAAGCTCGAAATCACCGAGTTCGCCGACCGCTCCGTCAAAAACGGCGGCCCCGCCCTCCTCTTCGAAAAGCCCAAAGGCTCCAAAGTCCCGCTGCTCATCAACGGCTTCGCCAGCATGAAGCGCATGGAAATCGCGCTCCAGGTCGGTTCCGTCGATGACGTCGCGAAACGCATCGCCGAATACCTCGAAATGCGCATGCCCGAGGGCCTGATCAACAAGCTCAAAATGCTCCCGAAGCTGGCCGAAATGGGCGCTTTCTTCCCGAAGATTGTCTCCAAAGGCGCCTGTCAGGAAGTCGTCAAACACGACAACTTCTCGCTCTACGACTACCCTGTCCTCACCTGCTGGCCCGGCGATGGCGGCCCCTACATCACGCTGCCCATGGTCTTCACGAAGAACCCGGAAACCGGCAAGCGCAACTGCGGCATGTACCGCATGCAGGTCTACGACGAACGCACCACCGGCATGCACTGGCAGACCCACAAACAGGGCGCCGAACACGCCCGCCGCCGCTTCGCCGAAGGCCAGACCCGCATGGATGTCTCGGTCGCCATCGGCTCCGACCCCGCCACCATGTATTCCGCCATCCTCCCCCTCCCGCCCGACCTCGACGAGATGATGATCGCCGGCTTCCTCCGCGGCAGTCCCGTCGAAATGGTCAAGTGCCAGACCAACGATCTCGAAGTCCCCGCCAACGCCGAAATCGTCCTCGAAGGCTACGTCGAACTGGGCGAGCACCGCACCGAAGGCCCCTTCGGCGACCACACCGGTTACTACTCCCTCGCCGACGAATACCCCGTCTTCCACGTCACCTGCATCACCCAGCGCAAAGAGCCCATCTACGCCACCACCATCGTCGGCCCGCCGCCCATGGAAGACTTCTACATGGGCAAAGCCATCGAGCGCATCTTCCTCCCCCTCATGCGCATGCAGCTGCCCGAAGTGCGCGACATGTGCATGCCCGCCGAAGGCATCTTCCACAACATCATGCTCGTGTCCATCCGCAAGTCCTACCCCGGCCACGCGCGCAAAGTCATGAGCGCCATCTGGGGACTCGGCCAGGCCATGTTCACCAAATGCATCGTCGTGGTCGATGAGGATGTCGACGTCCAGAACATCAGCGAAGTCGCCTGGCGCGCCCTCAACAACATCGATCCCGAACGCGACATCCAGTTCACCATGGGCCCCATCGACTCGCTCGACCACGCCAGCCGCCTCGTCAATTACGGCAGTAAGATGGGCGTGGACGCCACCAAAAAATGGCCCGGCGAAGGCTTCACCCGCGACTGGCCCGACGTTCTCCGCATGACTCCGGAAATTAAGAAAAAGGTGGACGATTTATGGAAAAAAGCCGGTTTGTGATAAAGAGCCGGTTTATAGCGGCATTGCTGCTTTCCGCCTTCGTCTGTTGCGGCCAGCAGGTTCATCCCGTCACCAAACGCCGCATCGCCCAGGTCATGGGCCCCGGCGGCGCCGACTGGCTCGTCCGCCCGGAACGTCAGGAAGAAGAACATCCCGATCAGGCCCTCGACGCCCTCAAAATCGCCAAAGGCTCCACCGTCGCCGATATCGGCGCGGGCGTCGGCTACTTCACCTGGCGTCTCGCCGAACGCGTCGGACCCGAGGGCATCGTCTACGGCGAAGACATCCAGCAAAGCATGCTCGATCAGCTCGCCCGCAACATGAAAGACCGCCACATCACCAACGTCCGCCCCGTGCTCGGCGATATCGACAACCCCAAACTCCCCAAAGACTCCCTCGACCTCATCATTTTGGTCGACGTCTATCACGAATTCTCCGAGCCCATAAAAATGGTGGACCGCATGCGCGAATCCCTCAAGCCCGGCGGCCGCCTCGTGCTCCTCGAATATCGCGCCGAAGACCCGAATGTGCCGATTCGCCCCGAGCACAAAATGACCCTCAAACAGGTCCGCGCCGAGCTCGAACCACAAGGCCTGCGCTTCGATCAGTCCATCGAATCGCTCCCGCAGCAGCACCTCATAATTTTTAGGCGTTAAGGCAATCGATTCAGCCCCCTTCACTTTGGAGTGAAACAGGAGTAGTATCTCGGCCATGGGATACACCCGGTCCCGCTAATTACGGGAGCCCGCTAACTACGGGAGAGAGTGGAGGTTACTATGTTCGAAAGTCTTGACGACCAAATGAAGCACGACGCACAGGCGGAGGCTTCGACGAAGGAACGGATGCTGAAATACGTCCTGATCGGCGTCGTTTCCGTCGTCGTGGTCTGCGGCATCTTCGCCGTGCAGTTCATTAAATAAATTCCGCCGCACTACCTGGCTGCCGGGCCGGCGCGATCGCGCGCGTGACCGCCTGCCCGTTTGGCTTCATACCCGTTTTGCCCCATAATAGGGGTCTGACTCGTTACTGCATCCTCGTACTTACCGCGATCGCCCTGACCTCCCTGCAGCGCGGCTCCGTGAGAGCCCAGCCCGCGGACCCACACACGGACGCCGTCTCCGTGCGCCTCCTCTTCGGCCTCACCGACACCGCGCCTTCCACCTGGGACGGAACCGTATCAATCACCACCGGCGCCGTAAAAGCCATCCAGGGTGTGCGTTTCGGCCCGGAAGACTCCACCGATTACTCGAAATCCTGGAAAGCCGTCACCCGCGCTCAGGGCCAGGGCGGCGTCCTCGAAAACGGCGTCCTCATTACCGCCCTCGCCGCCCCCGATTCCCGCTGGTCCATCCACACCCCGCGCGGCGACTTCAGCTTCACCCTCGCCGACCTCAAATGGGGCGATCACGTCACCTTCCTCGACGCCGCCGTCGAAGTCGACCGCGTCCCCGCCACCGCCCAAATCACCACCTCGGACGACGATGAAGACTTCCCCGCCATCGCCCGCGGCGTCGGCGCGAATCGCGATGAAGTCTGGATGAGCTACGTCCGCTTTTCCCACGCCGACCGCAACAAAGAATCCTTCCAGAACCTCCGTAAAGCGCCCGACACCTTCGAACAGTTCACGCGCCCCGCCGCCGGCGATCAGGTGCTCGCCACCCGCTGGTCACGCGCCACCAACACCTGGTCCGCCCCGGTGCCCGTCTCGCCCAAAGGCGAGAACGTCTCCCGCACCGCTGTCGCCATCGATGGCGAAAACCGCCTCTGGGTCGTCTGGTCCGCGTTCCGCAACGGCAATTTCGACATCTACGCCCGCGCCGGCCGCTCCACCCCAAACACCGGCGCCGTCCAGTGGAGCCCCGAAGTCCGGCTCTCCGCCAATGGCGGCCCCGACCTCAACCCCGTCGCCGTCACCGATTCCGCGGGACGCGTCTGGGTCGCCTGGCAAGGCTACCGCAACAACAACCTCGAAATCCTCGCCGCCGTGCAGAACGGCGCGGCCTTCACCCCCGAAACCACTGTCTCCGTCTCCCCCGCCAACGACTGGGATCCCGCCCTCGCCGCCGCTCCCAACGGCGATGTCGCCGTCTCCTGGGGCACTTACGCGAAGGGCGATTACGACATCTGGTTCAACCGCATGCACGCCGGCGCGAAAGGCGCCATCGAACTCGACACCGCCGTTCCCGCCGCCACCACGCCTCTGTTCGAAGCCCACTCCTCCATCGCCTTCGACGCGAAAAACCGCCTCTGGCTCGCCTACGAAGTCTCCAGCGCCCGCTGGGGCAAGAACTACGGCGCTTACGACACCTCCGGTTCGCCGCTCTATGACGATCGCAACATCCGCCTGAAATGCTTCGACGGCTCGGCTTCATTCACCACGTCCGCCGACCTCCTGAACGCCCTGCCCGGCACCCCCATCGGTGCCCCACGCAATCCGCGCCCCACGCGCAACCGCAACCCCGCCCCGCCCAACCCGAACGCCGCCCGTAACCGCCGCCCCGGCCAGCAAATCGGTCTCCGCGCAGGCCCGCTCAACAGCTTCCCGCGCCTCGCCATCGACCCCGCCGGCGGCGTCTATCTCGCCTTCCGCACCCTCGCCACGCCGTTTAACATCCGCTCGCCGCTCGGTTCCGTCTGGGTCGAAAACCTCGTCTATTTCGACGGTCACAGATGGGTCGGCCCCATCTTCGTGCCGCGCACCGATGGCCTTCTCGAAGGCTTCCCCGCGCTGCTTCCTCTCGAAGCCGGCCGCCTGCTCGCCGTCTCCGCCATGGACCATCGCCAGTCCATTCCCCAGGGCCTCGGCCCCGCCGGAGCCGAACGAATCAACAGCGACCTCTACGCCGCCGATCTCCGCCTCGACGGCCTCACCGCACCCTCCGCCAACCCCGAACTCGCCCCCATCCCGCCCGACCCCGCCCTTCCCGCCGACCCCCGCGTCCAGGCCGAAAACGACCAGGTCGCCCGCCTCCGCGCCTACCGCATTCCCTACCAGTCCGCCCAACTCCGCATCCTGCGTGGCGACTTCCACCGCCACACCGAATACTCCCTCGTCGGCACCCGCGACGGCTCCCTCGACGACGCCTACCGCTACATGATCGACGCCGCCGCGCTCGACTGGGGCGGCTGCTGCGACAACGAAAACGGCGAAGGCCACGAGTACTTCTGGTGGCGTCAGCAAACCGCTACCGACGCCTACCAGATGCCCGGCCGCTTTATTTCACTCTTCGCTTTCGAGCGCCAGGTCCGCTATCCCGAAGGCCACCGCGTCGTTCTCTTCGCGAAGCGCGGCATCCGTCCCCTGCCCCACCTCGCCCCGGTCCCCATCGACTCCCCGCCCGCTCCGGCGCCCGACACGCAGATGCTCTACCGCTACCTCAAAGCCTTCGGCGGCATCTCCATCCCCCACACCACCGCCACCGATTTCGGCACCGACTGGCGCGATCACGACCCCCTCGCCGAACCCGCCGTCGAGATCTATCAGGGCAGCCGCCAGAGTTATGAGAAGGAAGACGCCCCCCGCGCCGCCAAACCCGGTGACGCCTTGGGCAATCTCCGCCCGCTTGGCTACGTGTCACAGGCGCTCGCAAAAGGCTACCGGTTAGGTTTCACCGCCGCCAGCGACCATTTCTCCACGCACCAGTCCTTCACGAGTGTGCTGGCCGCCGAACCCACGCGCGAAGGCATCCTCGACGCGCTCAAAAAGCGGCACGTCTACGCCGCCACGGACAACATCCTCGCCGACGTGCGCTGCGGCGACAACATCATGGGCGATGAATTCAGTGTCTCCGGACAGCCGTCCATCACGGTGAAGCTGACCGGCACCGCCCCCTTCGCGAAAGTCGTCATCGTGAAGGACGGCCAGGAAGTTTCCGTCACCACGCCCAACACGGCGGACGTAACGTTCACCTGGTCCGACACCACCGCCGAACCCAACAAAACGTCTTATTACTACGTGCGCGGCGAACAATCCGACGGCCAGTTAGTCTGGGCAAGCCCCATGTGGATCACCGCAAAGTAGCAGAGTAGGGCAGGATGGAATCCTGCGGCGGGTTGGAAACCCGCCCACCGCCACTCAATCGAACTACCCCTCCAGACTCTCGAACTTCTCGATCGTCTCCACAATCGCCGCCCGCAACGGCGTTCGCGGAATCTCGCCCACCGTCTTCACCAGCGCCTCATCGCTCATCCGATAAGCCACCGGCACCTCCGGCCCGCTCACCGAAATCAGCTCCGCCGCGCCCGGCCGGATTTCCTCCAGCATCCCGCGCAACTCTTCCATCGCGACCACTTCCCCGCGCAGATTAAACGCATGCGCTCCCTCGGTCCCGCTCAGCAGGCACTGAATAAAAATATCCGCCACATCGCGCGTATACTGCAGATCCATATGCCCCGAAAGCCGGATCTGGAACGGCTTCTTCTGCGCCACCGCCCGCATCGCCAGCGTCGGATCCGCCGTCAGCCCCGCATCCCGCCCCGGCCCGAAAACCGTCCACGGCCGCAGCCCGATGCTCGAAATCCCGTCGCTGGAGTAAAAATTCCGCGCATTTCCTTCATTTGCGGCCTTAAATACCCCATAATGCGTCGAAGGCTTCAGCGGCAGATCCTCCGTCAGCGGCCCTTCCCCGTACTCATCCGTCGGCCCCCACACCGCCGACGAACTCGCATAAACCAGCGGAATCTTCCGCCCCGCATCCCGGATCGCCTCAAACACATTCAGCGTCCCGATCACATTGATCAGCCCGCCCTGCACCGGATTCTTCTGGCAAAACGGCATCAGCACCGCCGCCAGATGCACGATGTGCGAAATCTCTTCCTCGCGAACCAGCTTCTTCACCGCTTCGGTGTCTTCAATCCGGCCCACCCGCCGGTCCACTTTCGAGACCAGCTCCGCGCTCGAAATCATCTCGAGCCGCGCCGCCGAATCGTTCACATCGAACGTGATCACCTCGTGACCCTGCTCCACCAGCCGCCGTACCACCCACGACCCGATACAGCCCTGCGCACCCGTTACAAGTGTTCTCATAAGTTCAACACGCGATAATACATTACAGACCCTCATGACACTGCCCCGGATCCTCCTCGCGACCCTCGCAGCGCTGTCCCTCCACGGCCAAACCGCCGACCTCGCAGTCATCAACGCCCGGATTTACACCGTAAATCCCCAACAGCCGCGCGCCGCCGCGATGGCCGTCCGGCAGGGCAAAATCGCCGCCATCGGCGACAACGTTGCCAGCCTCATTGGCCCGAATACCAAAGTCATCGACGCCCGCGGCGCCACCATTCTCCCCGGCCTGATCGACTCCCACGGCCACGTCGAAGGCCTCGGCTCTTTTCTGGAAAATCTCGACTTCCGCGGCGTCGCCTCCGAACAGCAGATCGCCGACCGCGTCCGCGCCGCCGCCCAAACCGCCAAACCCGGCGAATGGATCCTCGGCCGCGCCTGGGACCAGAACCTCTGGCCCACCAAAGATTTCCCCACCGCCGCCTCCCTCACCGCCGCCTCCCCCAATAACCCTGTCGCCCTGACCCGTGTCGACGGCCACGCCACCTGGGTCAACCAAAAGGCCATGGATCTCGCCGATCTCAACGCCGCCACCCAGGAGCCCGCCGGAGGCAAAATCCTCCGCGACACCGCCGGCAAGCCCACCGGTGTTCTTCTCGACCGTGCCCGCAGCCTGGTCGATCGCAAAATCCCCGCCGCCACGCCCGAACAAGTGGAACGCCGCATCCTGACCGCCCTCCAGGAGTGCGCCCGCCTCGGCATCACCACCGTGCACGACGCCGGCGTCGGCGCCCCCGGCATCGCCGCCTACCACTCCCTGCAGGCCGCCGGCAAACTCCCCATCCGCGCCTACGTGATGATCGGCGGTGCCGGCCCCCTGCTCGACTCCTGGCTCGCCAAAGGTCCCGAAATCGCCGACGACCTCACCATCCGCAGCATCAAACTGGTAGCCGACGGCGCGCTCGGCTCCCGTGGTGCCGCCATGCTCCAGCCCTACTCTGATGAGCCCGGCAACCGCGGCCTGCTCATCCTCGACCGCGCCGCCATCCGCGCCGTCGCCGAAAGAGCCGTCCCCCGCGGCTTCCAGGTCAACACCCACGCCATCGGCGACGCTGCTAACCAGGCCGCCCTCGATGCCTACGGTGACGTCCTGAAAGGCCCTAACGACAAGCGCTTCCGCATCGAACACTCGCAAATCGTTGCCCCCGCCGACTTCGCCAAATTTCAGCGCTACAGCGTCCTCGCCTCCGTCGAAGCCACCCACGCCACCAGCGACATGCCCTGGGCGCAAACCCGCATCGGCCCCGACCGCATCAAAGGCGCCTACGCCTGGCAGACCTTCCTGAAACTCGGCGTCCACCTCCCCAACGGCTCGGACTTCCCCGTCGAAAACCCCAATCCGCTCTGGGGACTCCACGCCGCCATCACCCGTCAGGACCAGAACAATCAGCCCCCGGGCGGCTGGTTCCCGGACCAGAAACTTTCCCGCGAAGAAGCCCTCCGCAGCTGGACCCTCGAAGGCGCCTACGCCGCGTTTGAGGAATCCAAAA
Organism: uncultured Acidobacteriia bacterium; assembly: GCA_903851195.1. Lineage (GTDB taxonomy): Bacteria > Acidobacteriota > Terriglobia > Bryobacterales > Bryobacteraceae > BOG-234. The sequence continues at coordinate 8,583 of CAINNJ010000045.1, read as the reverse complement.
AGGGCTCCCTCGAACCCGGCAAACTCGCCGACTTCATCATGCTCTCCGCCGACGTCATGACCATACCGGAATCCCAAATCCGCGACACCAAAGTGACCCTGACCGTCGTCGGTGGCCGGATTGTTTACGGCACGCCCGTTTATCAAAAACCATGAAGCCCGCCGTCCTCCTGTTGCTTCTGGCCGCCACGCCCGCCCCCCAGGCCATCCGCCTCGAATCGGGCGACTACCGCTGGATCCCCTTCACGGTGACGCACCTGCCCACCGAAGTCCGCTGCAGTTTCGAAGTCCTCCAGGGCGAGCCGTCCGTGCACATGGAACTCCTCCCCATGTCCGAATTCCGCGCCTTCAACCGCGGCCACCGCCACCAAACCCTCGCCGTCTCCCCGAACTCGCGCACTGGCGCCTTTCGCCGCGTAATCGATCGGCGCGGCCAGTACGCCGTAGTCGTAAAAAACGAACGCAACGCCCCGCCCGTCACCGTCTCGCTCGAAGTCCGCACCGACCTCACCCCCGAAGTCAGCCTCCCCGCCCGCGAACTCCCCCCGCAACGCCGCCTCACCGTAATCCTCATCAGCTTCGGCATCTTCTTCGCGACCATCACCTGGTCCGGCCTGAAACTCATCCGCGCTATTAGCAACCGGCCGGATTAAGACATCCTTCCAGTGTCAACCCGTCTGTTGATCTGCCTCGGCCTTCGAAGCCCCGTGCGCCACATCCCAATATACTTCCGTCCCAGAACGTGACTTTCACAATCAGCCGCAACCCTTTGCAATGATCCTCGGTGCAGCGACGTTCACTGTCCGGAGAATGCGCCCTCTGTATCGGACACTGCGTTAATGGTGCACGAAAAAGCTGGCGCTCGATCCCGATGATAGTGCGTAAACAGGGCGGATCATTCTGTATAATTTCCGGGATGAACTACAAGTCGAATCGGCAGGCACGATCAGAGTTTCTTGAAAACGAAATGCGCAATAGAGAGCGAAATCGGCGGGCGTATGCAAAGAGGAAAGCAGGGGCGCGCTTCGACAAAATCGGCATTGTCGCATTTCTTTTCTTCTTGATCGCGCTTTACTTGGTTTCGCACCACCGCCACTGATTTCGTCGGGAACTCTGCTGCATAGGTCTTGACAACCTGGACAACAATGGCCAGTCGCGTCTCCTCGGTTCATATCCCAAGCGGCCGCCAGTGAGAATAACTTCATAGGCCAGTCGGTTTAACCAGTGCTCTCAGAGCTTTCTACAGCAGGACTCGACTAACTAAACGATTCGTGGGGATTGCGAGCGCAACAGGCGCGCGTCAAAGTGGAACGGGACAGGATCAGCAAATGCAACGCGGCGAAATTCAGGGTGGGCAGGATTCAGAACATAATTGCGTTCACCGCTGACCACCGATGGTACGGACAGAAGTCCGGAGCGTTGCTGGGCCACCCACTCGTCTCCGATTCGTTTCGTAAATCCCTGCTCGCCTGGATTGAACGCGGACCAGTTCAACGGTAATCGACTCTCGTCGAGCACCTCGACCGTAACGTCACCCTGGATGTCCGCAACGCCGAGTACATACCGATCCGGCAGCGATTCCGATAAATGAACCAGGATCTCCAGGACTGCAAGCGAGCGGTTTTCGCTCATGTACAGTACGCGTGTTCCTTTCGAGTTCCACCGCCCACCGGCGCGGCGCGCACCTTCCCCGTCGTAGGGCGCATAACCCGCCCGGCACAGGCGAAAAGCCCTCATCAGCCAAGGACGCCGTGTTCCAAACGCGTCAGGATATCGTCTGCCGCTTCGAAACCTTCTTCTGTGCTCGTCGCGTCGATCGGACTACGGCCCCGCAAAGATGGATTCGGCGTTTCCAGCCAGGACAGCGCCTTTTCCCGATTTGCAAATACCTCACCTGCCCGGACGGACAAAGCCAGAAGACGCGCAGGTGGCCGGATCCCGACGATCTCCGTGCTGGTTTGATTGGTCGCCACGATCAACCTCACTCTCACTATACGCCCCGGAACTCTCGCCGCCAACGCCCGCCCGACAAACTCCGGCGATTCCGAATTGCATCAGATCCAGCCACGCCGCCGCTAGTTCCGCAGCCACACCCCGGCCCACGCCCGCGTAGCCCCGGTCACCACTGCAACCCGCCCCGCCAGCTTCATCGCTCCTCCGTGTACGCTTGACGTCAATCGTCGAATCCTCGTGTATGACAGCTCTTGATTCGGAGTTTCCGCGATAGAGATACGGCGCGGTTATCCGCTGGCCAAAAAATTCGGCAGTGGGAACCGTTCCGAAAGCAGGCCGAAAAGCGCTTGCGAGTTCTTGATTCTGCCACGTCACTGAGGGGTCTTGCCGCTCTCAACTCGAACCGTCTCGAAAACCCGAAGGGCGATCGAAAGGGATCATATTGGATCCGAATCCACGACCAGTGGCGCATCTGCTTCAAGTAGCCTGACGACGCGCCTGGGCCTTCCGATGTGGAAATTGTCGACTACTATTAGAAAGGAACCGCCCATGGCCCGAACACCCATCCATTCCGGAGAGATTCTCGCGGACGAACTCGAAGAACTCGGTCTTACCGCAAAGAATGTCGCCGACCTCCTCGAAGTGCCGCCGAATCGCCTCTACCAGCTCCTCGCCGGAAAACGCAACGTTACGTCAGACACCGCGTTACGCCTGGGCCAGTACTTCGGCATGTCCGCCGACTTCTGGATGAACCTGCAAAGCACCTATGAACTCGACCTCGCCCGGCAACAGGGCGGCAAAGCCTTTTCAAAAACTTCCCCGGCTCCGGCGCAACCTCACAAAAATGCATTAATCCCCAGCACAATTCCAAACCCCACCAGCCCCGACACCAGCTTCATCGCCGTCCACGTCTTCAGCGTCTGCGGCACCGTCAGCCCGAAATACTGATTCACAATCCAGAACCCCGCGTCGTTCACAATCGACAGCGACGTCCCCCCGCAGCACAGCGACAAATACATCATGTCCGGCCGATACCCCGGCATCACCTTCACAATCGGCGCCATAATTCCCGCCGCCGTGATAATCGCCACCGTCGCCGACCCCTGCGCGATCCGCAGCACCGCCGCCATCAGGAACGCCACCACCAGCGGCGAAATCTGCGTCGCCGCCAGCATCTTCCCCGCCATCGCCCCCGCCCCCGTGTCGACAATAATCTGCTTCATCCCACCGCCCGCGCCCATGATCAGCAGCAGTGAAGCCGTCGGACCCAGCGCCTTATTCGCCAGCGCCGTAATCTGATCCCGATTCAGTCCCCTCGCCGACCCCAGCAGCACCATCGCCCCCACCAGCGTGACTAACAATGCCGAAAACGGATGCCCCAGCAGCCCCAGCACCTGATTTTTCGGCCAAAGCGTCGCCAGCAGAATCAGCGCCACCGGCAGCACCAGCAGCATCGTCACCACCAGCACCGAAGGCGGATTCCCCGTCCGTTCCGGCTGAATCTCCAGCGCGGCCGCCGGCAACGGCACCGTAATCCTCTTCGCGATCCACTGCCCGTACCACATCCCGCTGATCAGCGTCATCGGCACCGAAAGCAGCACGCCATACAAAATCGAGTGCCCCAGATCCGCCCCCAGCAACTGCGCCGCCGCCGCCGGAGCCGGATGCGGCGGCACCAGCGAATGCAGAATCGTCAGCGGAGCCGTCATCGCCAGCCCATACACCAGCAGCGACCGCTTCCCTTCCCGCGTCAGGCTGTAAACCAGCGGCACCAGAATAATGAATCCCACCTCGAAGAAAATCGGCATCCCCACCAGAAACGCCGCCACCATCAGCGCCCACGCCGCCCGCTCCTGCCCGAACTTTCCGATCAGCCAGTCCGCCAGCGCCCTCCCGCCGCCGGAGTGCTCCAGATACGCCCCGATCATCGCGCCCAGCCCCAGCACCACCGCGATGAATCCCAGCGCATCCCCGAATCCGAACTGGATCGACTTCAACACCGCCGCCGGCTTCATCCCCGCCGCCAGCCCCATCGCGAACGCCGAAATCAGCATCGCCAGAAACGCGTGCATACGCACCGCGAGAATCAAAAACAGCAGCAGCGCCACCGCGCCAAAGGCAAGAAGTATCAGATGCAAGGTCTCATACTCTCACACCCTTTCCGGTATAAACTGACAGCTTGAGACGCGCCTCCCTCCTCTTCCTGGCCATCCCCGCACTCGCCCAGCCTCACTACGACCTCCTTCTCCGCAACGGCCACGTCATCGACGCCAAAAACAACCTCGACGCCATCCGCGACGTCGCCATCAAAGACCACAAAATTGCCGCCGTCGCCCCCCACATCCCGCCCTCCCAGGCCACCAAAGCCATCGACGCCACCGGCCTCTACATCACCCCCGGCCTCGTCGACATCCACGTTCATGTCTACGCCGGAACCGGCACCCGCGGCGCCTACTCGGGCGACCTCTCCGTCTACCCCGACGGCTACACCTTCCGCAGCGGCGTCACCACCGTCGTCGACGCCGGCAGCTCCGGCTGGCGCAACTTCCCCGACTTCAAAGACCGCGTCATCTCCCGCTCCAAAACCCGCGTCCTCGCCCTCCTCAACATCGTCGGCCTCGGCATGGGCGGCGGCAACGTCGAACAGAATACCGAAGACATGGACGCCCAAGCCACCGCCGCCCGCGCCAGGGAATTCCCCGACCTCATCGTCGGCATCAAAACCGCCCACTACGCCGGCCCCGAATGGATCCCCGTCGACCGCGCCCTCGAAGCCGCCACCCTCGCCGCCATCCCCCTGATGGTCGATTTCGGCGTCTTCCGCCCCGAACGCCCCTACCAGGATCTCGTCCTCAAGAAACTCCGCCCCGGCGACATCTCCACCCACATGTACCTCGACATGGTCCCCATGCTCGACGCCAACCGCAAGCTCCTCCCCTACCTCAACGAAGCCCGCAAACGCGGCGTCCTCTTCGACGTCGGCCACGGCGGCGGCAGCCTCCTCTTCCGCCAGGCCGTCCCTGCCCTCCAACAGGGCTGGACCCCCGACTCCATCTCCACCGACCTCCACGTCAGCAGCGCCGCCGGCGGCATGAAAGACATGCTCAACGTCATGTCAAAATTCCTCAACATGGGCCAGTCCCTCCCCGCCGTCATCGCCGAATCCACCTGGCATCCCGCCCGCGAAATCCACCGCGAAACCCTCGGCAATCTCTCCGTCGGATCCCCCGCCGACCTCGCCATCCTCCGCCTCGAACGCGGCGCCTTCGGCTTCATCGATTCCTATGGCGCTAAACTGAACGGAACCCGTCGCCTCACCTGCGAACTCACCGTGAAAGACGGCCTGGTCGTCTTCGACCAGAACGGCCTCTCCCGGGACGACTGGACGAAGCTCGACCGCAACTACAAAGCGCAGGGCGCGGACACCTGGGACGGCACCCTGAACGCCACTGTCCGGAGCCGTAAATAAAGCCGCAAGTAAACTTTAAGGAGATCAAAAACGATGCCCCGCAACACTCGCCGCAACCTCATCACCGGTACCGTCGCCGCCATGGCCGCCGGAGCCGCCACCTCCTCCGCCCAAACCAAGCCCGAGAAGAAGGTCATCCGCAGCGGCCCCAAACCCGCCACCCCGCCCCTCTACTCCCCCACCATCCAGTTCGGCAACCTCATCTTCATCTCCGGCGTCGGCTACCACGAAAAAGGCGACATCAAAGTTCACACCGAAGCCGTCCTCGCCGACATCAAAAAGCAACTGGAAGCCGCCGGTTCATCCATGAACAAAGTCCTCAAGTGTTCCGTCTTCCTCGCCGACCTCAAAGATTACGCCGCCATGAATGAGGTCTACAAAGGCAAATTCGGCGACGAACCGCCCGTCCGCACCACCGTCGCCGTATCCGGCGTCCCCGGCAACTCGCTCGTCGAAATCGACGTCATCGCCTACGTCTAAAAGGAGTCTCCTATGGACCGTCGCATGTTCCTGTCCGTCGCCGCCGCCGCCGCGCCAGCACTTGGCGCGGCGGCGCTCTCGGCGGACCTCCCCAAATACCGCACCGTCTCCCGCTTCAAACCCGTCCCCCAGTCCGGCATGCCCGGCCGCTACGCCGGCTCCGTCGTCCGCGTTCGCTCCGAAAACGCCATCGACACCGCCACCGAAAAGATCCACGTCCCCGCCATCCGGGACATGATCTCCCAAGGCATGCGCGGCCTCACCGGCATGAACGACGAACGCGACGCCTGGCGCTCCTTCTTCGACCCCTCCGACGTCGTCGGCATCAAAGTCAACTGCTCCGGCGCCCCCGAAGTCATGTCGAGCCCCGAAGTCGTCGCCGAAATCGTCCGCAATCTCATCACAGTCGGCGTCCCCGCCAAAAACATCTGGGTCTACGAACGCTTCCCCGACCAGATGGCCACCGTCAAATACGAAAACTTCGTCCCCGACGGCGTCCACGTCGACGGCATCGAAAAAACCCGCACCTCCGTCCTCGGCTACGACCCCGCCACCTATGTCGAAGTCGACTTCTTCGGCGAAGACGACACCCGCTCCATGATGGTCCGCCACGTCACCGAGCGCTTCACTAAAATCATCAACGTCCCCAACATGAAGGACCACGGCGCCTCCGGCGTCACCGGTTGCCTCAAAAACATCGCCTACGGCAACTTCTCCAACGTCGCCCGCTCCCACCAGTTCTCCAAAACCAACACCCTCTCCTTCATCGGCACCCTCGCCTCCACCGAACCCCTCCGCTCCAAAACCGTCCTCAACATCATGGACGGCATGCGCGGCGTCTGGCACGGCGGCCCCTTCCTCCACGAAAAGCGCTTCCGCTTCTACCCCAAACAGATGCTCTTCGGCACCGACCCCGTCGCCATGGACCGCCTCCTCCTCGACGTCATCGAGGCCAAGCGCAAACAGGAAAACGCCATCTCCGTCTGGGAACGCTCCCCTCAAAACGTCCACCAGGGTTTCGATCACGACCCCAACGCCAACAACTTCGTCCGCGAACCCGGCCACATCGAGTTCGCCGCCAACCTCGGCCTCGGCACCTACGACCTCGCCCGCATCAAAGAAAAGGCGATTCAGCTCTGATGCTCCTCCTCGTCGCCGCCGCCCTCCCCGCCCTGCTCGGCAACCAGCCCGCGCCCCCCGACTGCGTCGCCGTCGCCGCGCCCAAAGTCAACTTCCGCCCCAACGTCGCCCGCGCCACCTCCAGTCCCTGGGTCGATTCCAACGCCTGGCGCTTCGCCCGCTCCCCCCAGGCCCGCTACTGCATCGACGCCCCCGGCAAATCCACCGCCCTCGCCGCCGCCGAAGCTTTCGCCTATGACGTCCAGGCTCTTCTCAAGACCGGCCCCGACGGCATCGCCCCCTTCGACCAGATGCTCGCCTTTCTGAAGGACCTCCCGCCCGCCGCCTTCCCCGCCCTCGCCAACATCGGCTTCGTCGACGACGGCACCCCGCAATCCGGCGAGCTCATGAACCTCCTCTCCCGCCGCAATCTGCTCTACAGAGTCGAGGCCAAACCAGACACCACACTAGCCGTACACGTCACCCACACCGAACCCGGCGACCCCAACAAGCAGGCCTACGAAATCCGCCGCCAGTTAGGTGACGACCAGCGCCTGCTCCGCCTCTACGGCACCGAAGTCGTCATTGGCCGCCTGACCGGCGAAAACGGCCGCGCCCGCCTCCACCTCGTCAACTACTCGCAGCGCCCCGTCACCGGCATGCGCGTCCGCGTCCTCGGCAAATACGCCACGGCCACCCCCCACATCTTCGGCGTCCCCAACGCCAAACTCACCGACGTCACCACCGACCCCGACGCCACCGAGTTCACCATCGTCAACATGAACGAGTACGCCGTCATCGACCTCTCCAATTAACTCTTTAACCGTGTTCTCCCAATTTTTTCTCTGACCGTGAGATGTTCTCCGGATCTGTTCTTTAACCCTGCGAAGGTGCTGTCCGAATCTGTTCTCTGACCCTGAGATGGTGTTCTCCGGACCTTTTCTCTGACCGTGTGAAAGTCTCCTGGATGTGGGGCCGGATGGCATCCGGCGGCGGGTTGGAAACCCGCCCACAACGCCCATGACCAACCGCCACGCAGTGGAACACTCTACCCCACATTCGCCCCCGATTACACCGCCAGGAAACTAAACAGACTCCAGGCCCGCGCGCCGCCGCAATTCGCCGACCAGCCACGCATCGCGCGGCGCGAGCGTGCCTCGCTCCTGCATGGCAAACGCGATGTGCAGCGCCTTCACCACGTAATCCCCCTCGCCGGTGACCTCGCTGAGTTTCACAAAACTGACGATCAGATCGCGCTGCCACTCGGCATTCGCCGGATCCCGCGCCGCTAGTTCCTCCGCGATTCCGAGCCCCTTCCGATACGCTCCCAGCGCCCCGCCCCATCTCCCTGCGCCACCAGCACGTCCCCAATCTTGAGAAAGCTGACCGAAAGGTCGCGCTGCCACTCCGTGTTCGCCGGATCCCGCGCCGCCAGTTCCTCCGCGATTCCGAGCCCCTTCCGATCCGCACCCAGCGCCCCCGCCCCGTCTCCCTGCGCCACCAGCACGTCCCCACTCCATTCGTAGCTGACCGAAAGGTCGCGCTGCCACCCCGTGTTCGCCG
>CAINNJ010000044.1 GCA_903851195.1 uncultured Acidobacteriia bacterium | reverse complement strand
GGAGCGCGCCGGGGCGCTGAGTAGGCGTCGGCGGCGGATCGCCAGGAAAACGAGCGGTTTTCTGGCGATGGTGCCTGGCCGGCCGATCACGTCGGTAATCCACCAGAAAACCCGTTGCGGAAATGATCGCCAGCTTGCAGGCTTAAACGTTTAGGGCATCCCGTTCGTCGTCACCGAGACGGGCCGCTATCGCGCTTGAATAGGGCGATGGCCTTCTCGATCTCCCTTGGGCTGTTGGTGCCGTTGATCTTTGCCTGATACGCGGCGTCCTTCGTACCCAACCATTTGCGGAAAGCGTTGTTCGGGTCGGGCTGCTGCTTGCTGATGTCCACAGCCCCGACAATCGCTCGCCAGTCTGGATAGGTTTTGACTAGTACCTCGGCACAGTGATTATGACCGGTTGGCGGTAGCCCGGTTCGAGCGTGGGTAAATCGGCCAAATCGACCAGAACGGCGATACTCCGCGCCACACCGGTCTGACGTGAGATCAGTGCCGCCCGTTCCAGGGTCACCACCATCTGGTGGACCGTCGGCGGCGTCGTCTGGAAGAATCGTCCCATATCGGCCTCGGCGGGAGGACGGCCGTTGACCAATGTATAAGCGTGAATGAACGCCAGATATTGCCCCTGTTTTTGCGTGAAAACCGGGTGAGAATCAGTTGCCGCGCGATTCATCGTTGCCCTCGTCAGCGGGGGATCCGACATGAACATACGTTACCGGGTAGACCTGAGCGAGGCCGAACGCGCGGCGCTCACGGCCATGTTGAGCGGTGGCAAACACGCGGCCCGTAAACTCAAACGCGCCCAGATCCTGCTGGCCGCGGATGCCGGGATCGGCGACGAGGCGATCGCGAGCAGCATCTCGGTTGGCGGTTCCACGGTTTACAGGACCAAACGCCGCTTCGTGGAGGGCAATCTCGAACTCGCGCTCAGCGAGGAAGCGCGCCCTGGAGCGCCCCGCAAGCTCTCCGGCAAGGAGACGGCGCTTCTGGTGGCGACGGCATGCTCCAGTCCGCCAACCGGGAGGAAACGCTGGACACTCAATCTGCTGGCGGGCGCGATGGTCGAACTGACGAACCACGATGGATTGTCGCGCGAGACCGTGCGCCGGCGTATGGCCGAGGACGATCTGAAGCCTTGGCTCCGGAAGATGTGGTGTATTCCGGAGGTCAACGGCACCTATGTCGCGCGAATGGAGGATGTCCTCGATCTCTACACCGAGGCGCCCGATCCAACGAACCCCGTGGTCTGCTTTGACGAAAGTCCGACCCAGTTGATCGGCGAGGTGCGCACGCCGATCCCCGCCGCCCCCGGTCAGCCTGAACGGTACGATTACGAATACCGGCGTAACGGCACGGCCAATTTGTTCGTTTTTCTCGATGCGCATAAATCGTGGCGTCACGTGAAGGTGACAGATCGGAGAACCGCGCGCGATTTCGCTGTTTGCATGCGTGACCTGACGGATATCCATTATCCTGACGCGGAGCGGATACGCGTGGTGATGGACAACCTTTCGACCCATAATGTTGGATCTCTGTACGAGACTTTTCCGGCACCCGAGGCCCATCGCATCCTTCAGCGGCTGGAGTTCCATTACACGCCGAAGCACGCGAGCTGGCTCAATATGGTGGAAATCGAGATCGGCGTGCTGCGTGGTCAGTGCCTGGACAGGCGTATCGCGGAACGAGAGGTCCTCGAAGCTGAAATCGACGCCTGGCGGCGCCAGCGCAATGCCTCTGGCGCCCGCGTCAAATGGAAATTCACCACCGAGAAGGCGCGGGCGAAGCTGGCGCGCGCTTATCCCGACATCTTGAAAGAGTCATAATCACTGTGCCGAGGTACTAGTTCAGTCGCACGAAATGTTGGTCTTTCGTGCGATCTGGGAACCGTAGTCATGTTTTTTTCTACTCGGCAGGCTATTTTTTCGTCCTTGCCCGGCAAATCCCGCATTGGCGCCGCCATGGCAGGGGCCGCGTTGCTGCTCATGGCCGGGCAAGCCCATGCCGGCACGGTGATCGCCACCTTCCTCGGAGCGGATCCCGCCGGTGGCCTCGT
>CAINNJ010000043.1 GCA_903851195.1 uncultured Acidobacteriia bacterium | reverse complement strand
CTTCAAACTCCGCCGCCAGTTGATCTGCCTCCGCCCGACTCAGGTGCCGCCGATGCTTCTTTGCTGCTTGCTTCTGGACCACGCTCCCACTTCATCAGAACTGCACCCACGAAGAAAGATGCCGTTGCTCTGACGCTTACAATTGAGAAAGCCTTGAGCCATCGAAACTCCACACTTTCTACTGTCGTTCCGGACTTGAGGCAGCCAGCCAGAATTCGGTCACCATTTCCAATCAGCGCGTGGAGCAGGAAACACGGAGAGAACCCCTCTGCCGGAACCAGCGCTTTAATATCCTGATTTATCGCCATTGGAACGGCGTTCATCGCTATGGGAAGGTAATTTCGAAGAATACCGCTTCTGGTCACCATCACTATGGCTTCCGCAGGCAACATCGTGGTCTTTCCCTGTCTCACCGCGACGGGGGTTATGGCGAACCCCGTTTCAGTCAACAGGACAGACTTTACGTCGCCAGATGAAATCCAGGGAATGCTCCCATTGAGCCAGTAATCTGGGTTTTGCATCGAGGGCGTCATACCCCCTCTCCACATGCCCAGTTGGTCGAGGCGTTTTATTTCCCATTCGCCGCTGAAGCCAGACAGGCGGGCCTTGCCAGTCAGGAGTTGCTGCATGGCAGCCTGTTTGACGCCTCGCTTCTTGACGATCAGCTGGTCCAGTCCGCCCAGCAGAGCATCCACATCGCTCAATGCCGTCGCGATAGCGCGCTGTTCAGTGATCGGCGGAAGGGCTACTCCGAAGTCTTTGAGCGCTGGCATCTCGACACCGGTTTGACCCGAGGATCTTCTGGAAAGTGAGTCAATCAGATGAAAAAGTCGCTCTTGAGAGAGTACGTAGAAAAAAAACTTTCGCACAATCTTCTCGTGCGGCGTAGCTTTTATGAGGGCAACGTTGTATGCACCTGAAATTCCGCTGAGAATTTGAAAAATGGGAGGTCCGTATCTCCCGATCATGATGTCTTCTGCGTCACACTTCTTACGCGCCATCGATTCAGGAACAAAGGACGCATACTCGTCCGTCTTGTAGTCTCGAATTTGGACGAGCCGTATGTAGCCTTCAGCCGGGGTGAATCTGAATGTTGACCTGGGCGGCTGCGACCCGCCCGAGAACGTGGCAAGATTGCCGATGTTTGTTTGCTCCCAATCCTTCGGGATCATACCGGCCTCAGTCCGCTTATAGCCCCCAGACATTTCCATTTGTCCCCCATTTCTCTGGGGAGTTCGTCCGCAGGTCCGCGAGTGCTTCGGCTTCACGAACAACTTCCACAGCGGACCCGGTTTCATCTGGTCCGACCAGTGTCAATTTGAGGCTATTCATTGCCCCACCTCCGCCAGCGTGCGCTCGATCTCCGCCTTCAGTGCTTCCCGGTCCGGAAGGTAAAGCTGGTACTTCCGCACGAAGAGCTGGCTGTTCATGCCGTACGTCGCGTACTCCACCAGCAGTTCGTCTTTGTTGCGGCTGAGGATGATGCCAACGGGCGGATTATCGCCTTCGACGTTCTCCTCCTTAGCAAAGTAGCCGAGGTAGAGATTCATCTGTCCGATATCCTGGTGCTGAACCTCGCCCAGCTTCAAATCGATCAGCACGAAGCAGCGCAGAATGCGGTGATAGAAGACCAGATCCACTCTGTAATGAGTGTTGTTGATGGTCACCCGGTACTGCCGGCCCACGAAGGTGAAGCCCTTGCCGAGTTCCAGCAGGAAAGGCTGAAGATGGTCGCAGAGACGGGTCTCCAGCTCGCTTTCCGATATCTGGCAGGGTTCCGGGATCTTCAAAAACTCGAACACGTAGGGGTCCCGCAGCAGATCGGCCGGCTGTTCGAGCAGTTGGCCCTGTGCCGACAACTGCAGAACGCCGGCCCGATCCTTCGCAGCCGCCAGGCGCAGGAACAGGGAGGACGCCTTCTGGCGTTTGAGTTCGGCCACCGACCAGCGTTCGGCGATCGCCTGCTTTTCGTAAAAACCGCGCTCCAGCGGGTCATCCAGCTTGAGCAGTTCCAAATAGTGCGACCACGTCAATAAGTGAGACGGCGTCTCACTTATTGGGTAGCGCAGGTACAGCAGCCGCATGTAGATCAGATTGCTGCGGCTGAAACCCTTGCCGTGCAGAAGTCCCAAATCGGTGGCCAGCTGGTTGATGAGCGCTCTGCCGTACCCGGCGCGAAGGCTGCCACCCTGCTCGAACTCGACGATATGCCGTCCCACCTGCCAGTACGTCTCGACGAGCTGAGCGTTCACGGCCTGCACGGCCCGAACCCGGCCTGCGGTATAGGTTTCGGAAATATGCTCCAGGAGTTGCCGGTAGCCGCCCGTTTGGGTCAGGCCAGTTTCGGTCAGATCGGCCTCGGTCAGGTCGGTCCCGGCCGGTTCCGGTTCTGTCAGGTCCATGCCGCCCCCATCTTTTTCAGGTGTTCATCCACACGGGCGGCGAGCGTCTCCACTTCTTCCAGCAGCCTCGGCAGCGGCGTGGCGTACCGTTCCGCCAACTCCCGAATGCGTCCGGTCAGGGTCTGGGAAACGCGGTCCAGTTCGCCCCGCACGGCCACGGACAGCCGGGCCATCCACTTGTCATCCACCACCAGCGACTTGACCTCCGCCTCCGTCAGCTTCTGGTAGCGCGCGTCGATCTTCCTGTCGAGTTCCTCCTGGGCGGCCTTTCGTCCGGTCTTCGCCTCGGCCAGCCGCTCCAGCAAATCCGCATACGCCTGAAGCGCCGCCCGCTCCTCCGCGTACAGGGCGGCATGGCCTTCCTTGTCGATCTCCTTCAGCCTCGCTTTCACTGCCTTCGGCGAAATCTTCTGGTTATCGCCCTCGCCCTCGATCACCTCGGCCAGCAGCCCGTCTTCGCCGCCGTTTTCCTCCCGCATCTCGTCGAGTTCCTGCTCCAGAGTGGCGATCCTGCCGTCGAGCGCTTCCAGAGCGTCACGTTCGGCAACCAGGTAGCGTCCCACCAGAATCGCCGCGGGTACCAGGTCCGATTTGAAGCGCCGCTTGCCCTTCAGGTAATCGTGCGGCTCCGGCCAGACCAGCTTCTTGTCCTTATTCTCCGCCTGCACGATCTCGCGCGGTTGCGCCCCCTTTACCCAGCCGGTGGCGGCAATCAGGTACGTGTCGTCCTGCATCGTCTCGGCCCAGTAGTCCATCAGGTGCTGGTAAATATCGTAGGCATCCAGCAGCGGCGCCTGGCGAAATCGCTCCAGCAAGTCCTCGGCAATGGTTTCGATCAGCGCTTTCGGATGGCCATCCATGCCAAAAGCGTTCAAAAGGGGTGTTGTCGCCGCGCGCCAATCGTCGAAAACTCTCGTCGCCGTCTGCTGGAATGCGGCAAACTCGGGGTGGCCCAGAATGGCGGGTTTAACCTCGGCGATCGGCAGGCGAAGGCTCGCGTAGCCCGCGCGGCCCGCCGATTCGAACAGCAGGGCGCGGACGCCGGGCAGAATCTTCCAATACGCCGAAAACGCATCCAGATCGCGCTCCGGAATGCCGCCGCGCAGATGGCCGTCGATATCCTGGAGGTCCTCGGGCTCGGTGCTGTCGATGTAGCGGGGCAGGTTGAGGTTGTAGTCGTTCTTCGGGTCGGCGATCTCGGCGATGGGGACCATCCGCGAGTAGCGCGGAACGTCGGCCAGCCGGGTGAAAGTGTCCACGATCCGGTGGATGTCCTGCTCGCGGAGGCGATTCTTGTTGCCGTCCTTGATAAAACCCCGCGAGGCGTCGAGCAGGAACACGCCTTTGCGCGCCACCGCGCTCTCTTTGTCGATCACCAGAATGCACGCGGGAATGCCCGTCCCGTAGAAAAGGTTGGCGGGCAGGCCGATGATGCCCTTGAGATAACCGGAGAGCACAAGCTGTTTCCGGATTACGGCCTCGGCATTGCTGCGGAAGAGGACGCCGTGGGGAAGGATGCAGGCGCCTTTGCCCGTGCTTTTTAAAGAACGGATCAGGTGCAGCAGGTAAGCGTAATCGCCTTGCTTCGCCGGCGGTTCGCCCCACGCGAAGCGCTGGAAGGGATCTTTCGATGGCGTGAGGCCGGTGCTCCAGGCCTTGTCGGAAAAGGGCGGATTGGCGACGGCGTAGTCGTAAGCGCGGAGTTGTTCGCCGTCTTTGAACTTGGGCGCGGTGATGGTGTCGCCGGGCAGAATCGTCGCCGTGGGAAAGTCATGCAGAATCATGTTCATGCGGGCGAGGCCCGCCGTGGTCACGTCCTTCTCCTGGCCTTCGAGGGTGATTCGTCGCCCCGCCTGGGCGGCCACCTTCAGCAACAGCGAGCCCGACCCGCACGTCGGATCGTACGCGGTGGTGGATGCTTTTGTGTTCGCGGGGGAGATGCCGATCACTTTGGCGATCACGCGGCTCACCTCGGCGGGCGTGTAGAACTGGCCCTTGCTCTTCCCGCTTTCCGTGGCGAAGTGCCGCATCAGGTATTCGTAGGCGTCGCCCAGAATATCGTCGTGGTCGGCGCGGTTCTGAGAAAAATCGAGTTCGGGCTTCTGGAAGATACCGATCAGGTTGGTCAGCCGCTGCACCAGAGCGTCGCCTTCGCCGAGCTTGTTCGGGTCGTTGAAATCGGGGAAGTCGCTGCGGGCAAGGCGGGTGTTGGCATCGATGAGAGGCTGAATCACCTGGGTGTTGATCTTGTCGCCGATGTCGCTCTTTCCCTTCAGAGCGATCATGTCGGTGAAACTGGAGCCCTTCGGAATGGTGACGGGCGGGGCGAAGTCGGTGCTGTTGCCGTATTTGTCGCTGATGTACTTGATGAACAGCATGAACAGGACATAGTCCTTGTACTGGCTGGCATCCATGCCGCCGCGGAGTTCGTCGCAGGAGGCCCAGAGGGAAGAGTAGAGGTCGGATTTCTTTATGGGCATGAGTTGAACACGGGCATGGGTTGAACACGAGTAAGCGTCACTCGCGGCGCAAGCAGCCTTGCGGCGGCGTGGCCTTCCTGGCTTCGGATCCCACTACCTTACAGTATCCGCAGGCATACAGGGGATCCAGCGGCGCGAAGTTTTGACGCCACCCCCGTTCCCAACAATTTTCAAACTATTTTTCACTGAAAACAAATACCTTAACCCGCCCCGCCACCAACAAACCCATCCGGCTCCGTGCATACTTGTGGTGCGTGGAGCCCCAAGGCGCCACAAGGCCGCCCCCGCAAAGGGCTCCGGCCAATCGATCCTTGAAAATCGCATACCCGCCCCGTCCCCCCCGCAGGCGGTCCGGCCCCCTTTTTTCTCCGGGAAGGGACCAAAAAAATTCGCATTTTGCAAAAGGAACCTAGATTTTCCCCAAAAAACGCACTTTTCCCTTCCCGCCCCCACCCCCGAAGCTCCCCCGATAGAATATCGGTCAATGAAGTCACCCGCCGCCCTCCTCCTCCTGCTGACCGCCATCCCGGCCCCCGGCCAGCCGCCCCAGCTCCACCTCATCCCCCCGCCCGGTGTCGCCGTCCCCGAAGCCGACCAGCGCGCCCTCAAATCCGGCCTCGACCGCCTCGGCAAACGTCTCGACGCCCTGAAATCCAACCCGCACGTCGCCGACGCCGCCATCTTCCACAAAGCCGTCCGCTACGCCCTCGACGGCAATGAGTTCTTCACCGCCGAAGACATCTTCCGCGGCAAAGAACTCCTTCGCATGGGCAACGAACGCGCTGCCGACCTCGAACGCGGCGACGCCCCCTGGACCCGCGCCACCGGCCTCGTCGTCCGCGGCTATGTCTCGAAGATCGACGGCAGCGTCCAGCCCTACGGTCTCGTCGTGCCCCCCTCCTACGCTCCCGACCGCCCCCACCAGTGGCGCGTCGACGCCTGGTTTCACGGCCGCGGCGAAACCCTCAGCGAAATCAGCTTCCTCTGGGACCGCACCCACAATATGGGCCAGTTCACCCCCCGCGACACCATCGTCCTCCACCTCTACGGGCGCTACTGCAACGCCAGCACCTTCGCCGGCGAGGTCGATTTCTTTGAAGCCCTCAACGACGTGAAGAAGAGTTTCCACGTGGATGAAAACCGCATCCTCGTCCGCGGCTTCAGCATGGGCGGCGCTTCCGCCTGGCACATCGGCGCGCACTACGGCACGGACTTCGCCGCCATCGCCCCCGGAGCCGGCTTCGCCGAAACCAAAGACTTCTTCGGCTACACCCGCCGCAACACGAAGCTCACCTGGTTCGAAGAGAAACTCCTCCACCTCACCAACGCCACCGACTACGCGGCCAACTTCTTCAACGTCCCCGTCGTCGCCTACAACGGCGATAAAGACGCGCAAAAACAGGCCGCCGACGTCATGGCCACCAATCTCGAAGCCGAAGGCATGACGCTCTCGCGCGTCATCGGCAAAAACATCGGCCACGCCTACACGCCCGAAGCCATCGTGGAACTCGACAACAGGATGGACGCCCTCGCACGCAAGGGCCGCCAGGCTTACCCCCGGGAGATTCGCTTCACCACCTGGACGCTCAAGTTCAATCGCATGCGCTGGGTCGTGGTCGATGCTCTGGAGAAACACTGGGAGCGCGCCCGCGTCACGGCCACCGTCGAAGGCGACCACACCGTGAAAGCCACCACCTCCGGCGTCACCGCGCTGAGCTTCGAGATGGGCACCGGCGCCCCGCTGCTCAACCCCGCCCTCAAAGCCACCGTCATTCTGGATGGCCAGAGCCTCACCGTTCCCGGAGCCCTGACCGACGGTTCCTGGACCGCCCGCTTCAGCAAGACTGCCGGAAAATGGGCGCTTGCCGGGGACGATTCAAAACTGGCCCGCAAAAGGCATGACCTGCAGGGACCCATCGACGACGCCTTCATGGACGCCTTCCTGAACGTCCGCCCCACAGGCACCCCGCTGAACGAAACCGTCGGCAAATGGACGCAATCCGAACAGGAACACGCCGCGAAACTATGGCGGACTCAGATGCGCGGCGACGCCCCCGTGAAAGACGATTCCGCCGTGACGGACGCCGACATCGCGGCGAATAACCTGGTGCTCTGGGGCGATCCGCAAAGCAACAAAGTCCTCGCCCGCATCATCGACAAACTGCCGATTCAGTGGACCGCCGATTCCGTCGTCCTCGGCGCCCGGAAGTTCCCCGCCGCCACCAGCGCCCCGGTCCTGATCTACCCGAATCCGCTGAATCCGAAGAAATACGTGGTGATCAACAGCGGCATCACCTTCCGCGAGTACGCCGAACCGAATAACTCGCTGCAGGTCGCCTATCTGCCGGATTACGCGGTCGTGGATCTCACCACGCCGCCGGATCCGAAATGGCCCGGCAAAATCGCTGTCGCCGGTTTCTTCGGCGAAAAGTGGGAACTGCTCCCGAACGACGGCCAGTAGCCGTTATCGCCGGCTACGCCACGCGCGGCGCGGGCGCCGCGTGCCACGCGAAGAAACTGCGGGCGCCTTCCTTGCCCATGTAACGGCCCAGCACTTCGGGAGGCGTCTGCCGCAGATCCACCACCACGAACCCGTCCAGGGTATTGCCGAACCGCGGATCGACGCTGAAGGCCAGCAACTGGCCGCCCAGCTTCACATACTGCTTCACCAGAATCGGCAAGCCCTTGCCGTCCGGTTCCAGATCGGCGATGGGCGCCGAAAGGTCGTCCACATCCGGCGAAAGGGAACACAGCGCGCGCGACTCCCAGTCCCGCAGCAGGTTCACCCGAAGCGGATGCCGCGGAGTCACCGCTCCGCGATCCGCCGCCCGGCCGTTCTTTTCAAAGAACCGCGCAATCAGCTCCCGCGAGGTTTTCGTGTACTGGTTGCTCACGCTCACCGCCCCGATGAGCGTCGCGTACTCCGGCCGCCGGGACACATAGATGCCGATGCCCTTCCAGAGCAGCAGCAGCGGCGCGTACTGCCGTTGGTACTCGGGCCGGATGAACGAACGCCCCATCTCCAGCGCCGGCCCCATGTTTTCCAGAAAGCCCGGCCGGAACTTGAACAGGGAATTGGTGTAGAGTCCCTTGCGCCCGAACCGCGCGAGCAGCCGCGGCACATCCCCCATCCGGTAAGCGCCGACAATCTCCTGCTTCTCGCGATTCCAGATAAAGAGGTGCAGATAATGAGGATCGAAACGGTCGAGATCGGTGGCCTCGCCCGTGCCCTCCCCCGCCGCGCGGAATGTCACTTCCCGCAGCCTGCCGATTTCCGCGAGCACGCTCGGTATGCGCGGCGCTTCCGCCAGATACACGTCCAGATCGCGGGACTGTTCCAGCAGACACTGCGCCGGCAGCGTGGCGATCTCCCGGGCGAGTTCAGCCGCCGGCGCCGCGACCGTATCCACTGTGACCGACAGGGGATCGGGCACCACGGAGAGGCCGCGCCGGGCCAGAAGATCGGTGCGCAGCCGCAGGTAGCGGATCGCTTCCTCGTCGTTCGGCAGCGCTTCGATACGCGCCGGTTCAATGGCGTTCCCGATCCGGACTTCCACTTCCCGGCCCCGCTTGTTCAGCAGTTCGGCGGGCAGGGCCGCCGTGCGCAGCCGGGGATGCACCATCCCCAGCATCTGGAACGGGATTCCGTTGGCGCCGCGAATCAGCATCGGGACAACTTTCGCCCCGGTGATCCGGATCAGCCGGGCCGCCGTGCTGTGCCACTTCGGGTCGCGCACCGCTCCCGTCCGGAAATCGAAATGGGAGACCTCGCCGGAGGGGAAAATCAGCAGCATCCCCCCGCGCTTCACATGCGCCAGCGCCTCTCGCAGCCCGCGGCTGTTGGCCTGACGGCTCTCCGGGCGCTCGAAAGGATCGATGAAAATCCCGTACCGGGCGACTTCCGGCAGTTCGCTCAGCATCGAATTCGTCAGCACCCGAAGATCCGTGCGGACGCGTGTCAGCAGGTCGGTCACGATGGCGCCGTCCAGCAGACCGAACGGGTGATTCGCGACGACCACCACGCCGCCGGTGGCCGGAATCTTTTCCATGTCCGTCTGGCTCACCCGCACATCCACCCCGAGTTCGCCCAGCAGCTCATGGGAAAACTCGCCCCGTGCGCGCGCTGTGTCGTAAAGCTTCTCCAGCTGGTCGATCTGTAACAGTCGATTCACCGCCGTCGCGAGCGGCCGTGGCAGGCGTTTGGAGGGGAAGGAAGAGAACGGCACAGTCCCACATTACTGCCGTACGCATTCAAACATATGAATGTCACGTTGCAGTTTTGTTTCTTGTTAACCCAACTGTTCGTTCGCCTTTTTTCCCCGCTTCCGGTAGACCATCCCGGCCAGCAGGAAGACGCCGGCCACCACGCCTGCCGCCACCCTCGGCAGGGCATCGCGCGGGGCGGGAGGCTCGTAGACCAGGCCGTCCCGGTCCGTCCGCGCCGCCAATTCCACGTACCTGCCGTGTTGCGGCGGCGCAAAAGCGGCGGCGAAACTCTCGAGTTGTCCGGCGACACCGGTAGTAATCGGCTCCCCGTGGCCACAGGCGAGTACGGAGGGGTGTAGCGCCTCGATCCGCTCAACCGACGCGCGCGCCTTCCCCCAGTCATAGGTGAAAGGCGAAGGAGGCCGCGCGATCTGCTGTTTCTGGCTGACGATATCCCGCCAGGAGTCGAGATTCGCGGTCGCGATCGCATCGCCCGCCACCAGCGTTCCGTCGCTCTCCCGCCAGAAGCAGACGTGACCCGGCGCGTGCCCGGGCGTGTGCAGAGTGACCCAGCCCGGCAGGCCCGGGACGCTCCCGTCGGCCGGGAGTTCGCGCAGCACATCGGCAAGGTTCACGGTCCGCGACGGGAAGAAGCGGCTGAGGAAGCCCATGGCGCCGCCGACGGTCGGATCTTTTTGTGGATACAGCGATTTACCGGTCAGATACGGAAACTCGAGGGCGTGGGCATAAACCGGAACCTCCCACAGGCGAGCGAGGTCGAGCGCGCAGCCGGCGTGGTCGTAATGACCATGTGTGAGAACGATGGCGGCGGGCTTCCTGCCCTCGCCGAAACGGGCAGCGGCGGCCCGGACGATCAGGTCGGTGTAACCAATCACACCGGAGTCGATGAGCACCCAGTTGTCGCTGGTGCCCGCGAAGTAAACGTTGGAGATGCTGGTACGGAGCCAGGCGAGATCCGTAGCGATCCCGATTGGTTGAGCCATATCTCTCATTGTGCGCTACTCGGCCCAGTACGCCTGTCGCGAGCGCAGACTCAGATCCGCCCGGCCCGGAATCGACACGTCGATCTGGTGCATGCCCGGCCTGGCGGCCCCGGGCGGAAAGCTCAGGATGTACTGGCTGTGTACCTCGACGCCCAGCGCCTCCACGGCCTGCTCCACGGCGCGCTCGCGGAGGAACGGATACTCCGAGCCGCCGGTCGCCCGGGTCAGCGCCTGCGTGTCGTTGGTCTTCGCCAGCCGGAACAGTTCCGTGAACACGGCCAGGTAGTTGGGCGCCGAGGGCGGCGGCAGGTCTTCGGGCTTCGCGATCCACGTGGTCGCAGTCGCGGAGTAGGGCGCGGCGAAGACCTCCACGCCCTCCCGTTCCACCGCTTCGATGGCCTGTTCGAGGCGAGCTTCACTGCCCCGGTCGCGCGTCTCCGAGATCAGCAGGACCACCTTGCGGCCCTTCCGGTCTCTCATCCGGTTCGCGGCCTCCACCACGGCATCGAACAGCCTGGCCTGGGCCTGGGACGTGCTTTTGAGATTCCGGACGGACGCCTGGATCAGATCGGGCTCCGAGGTGAAGTCCTGCCGCCAGCGGATCTGGTTGTCGAAGGTCATCACGGCCGCCTCGCCGCGATGGCCGATCACCAGGGGCTGGATCATCCCTCCGATGCGCCGGATCTTCACCATCGCCGGAGTGGACACGGCGGAGTTCTGGATGGCGATCACCAGAGAAATGGGCGCGGCGCCCGTTCCGAACGTATCCAGTTCAATCTGTTGGGCCGCGCCGTCGTCGAGGACCACGAAATCGGCCGCTTTGAGGCCGTCGACGTTGTGGCCTTTCGTGTCGGTGACACTCACCGGAACCTGCACCACGCGCGTCTCGGTGCGGAAGGGGCGCTCCTGCGTGAGGGCCAGGCCGGAGAGGCAGCAGACCCCGAAAACGATGCGCCGGTGCTTCACAGAGTGCGAGCCTCTGCAACCACACGGCCAATCGCGGCGACGACGGCATCGGGGGCGTCCAGCTGAATCCAGTGGCCGGACTCGGGCACCACGATGTGCTCACCGCGCGTCGAGAGCGCCGCGTCACGAACGTGTTCCGGGTTTGGCCGGGCGGCCGAAAGGATCGTGACCGGCAGGTCGCCGAGACTCTGGCTTTCGTCGAGTTGCGTGACACTCAGCGGCAATTGTTCCAGGTTGTCGGCCATGGCCAAAAAGGAGCGGGACTGGCTCCAGTGCTGCGCGATGGCGGGCCAGACTTCGCGGGGCATCTTCCGGACCTCGCCGACCAGCCTGTCGGTCACGCCCGCTCCGTTGCCCGCCGAGACGCGGGCCAGCAGTTTCGGGACGCGTTGAGAGCCGCCGGTCAGCAGGCGAAGCGCGAAGCCCACGACACCCATCCGCGCCAGGAGAGCGCCTCGGCGGGAAAGAGCGACGCCGCGCCGCAGCATGCGGCGTTTCTCCTCCGGGGCGTCGCGCCACTCGGCACGGACCACGGGATCGACCAGGACGAGTCCGGCGGTCCGCTCGGGGTAACGCTGTTGAAACAGGCGAGCGATCAGGCCACCGAAGGAGTGCCCGGCGAGAACGTACGGGCCGGGCAGGCCGCTCTCGCTCAGCATCGCGGCGAGACTCTCCGCCGCGTCGAGGGCAGTGCCCGCCGAGGGTTGGGAATCGCTCCAGCCGAAACCGGCCCGATCGTAACTGAGCACGGTGGTGAACGCCGCCACCCGGTTCTGGACGAGCGACCAGCTCACCGAACTCGCGGCGATACCCGCTTCGAGGATAACCACCGGACCACCCTGGCCCGCGACCTGTACGTGCAGGCCGTGCACCATGCGACCTGGGGCGGGGAGTTTCATCGGCCTGTTTTAGGCACCGACGCGGTGGAGCTTCATCAGATTCGTGGAGCCGGCCCGGCCCACCGGCTGGCCCGCCACGAAGACGACCTTATCGCCCGGCTTCAGCAGGTTCCGTTCGACGAGCAGGGAGTCCATCTGGCTCAGCATCTCATCGGTGGAGAGTGTACCTGGGGCCAGCACCGGCGTCACGCCGTAGTTCACGAGCAGGCGGCGCACGGTTTCGCTGGACGCAGTCATCGCGAGGATGCGCACTGGCGGGCGGTAGCGCGAGATCAGGCGGGCGCTGTAGCCGCTGTCGGTGAAGACCACGATGGCCTGCACATCCGCGGCGCGGGCGGCGTTGAAGGCGGCGTCGGCCAGGATGTCGGAATCCGAGGAGCCGGCCATGTAGGGCAGGTCGACGTAGCCGCGGCGGCGGATGGCGCGCTCGGCTTCTTCGGCGATCCGCACCATGTACTCGACGGCGCTGACCGGATACTTGCCGACGGAGGTTTCGGCGGAGAGCATCACGGCATCGGTGCCGTCGTAGATGGCATTGGCGACGTCGCTCACTTCGGCGCGGGTCGGGTTCGCATTTTCGATCATCGACTCGAGCATCTGGGTCGCGGTGATGACGAAGCGGTTCTTGCGGCGGGCGCGGCGGATGAGGCGCTTCTGGATGGGCGGGACCATCTCGAGAGACATCTCGACGCCCAGATCGCCGCGCGCCACCATGATGCCGTTGGCGACGTCGAGAATGGCGTCGATATCGTGGACGGCCTCGGGCTTTTCGATCTTGGCGATGATGGGAACGCGGGCCGTGCCCATGTGCTCGCGGAGCGCGCGTACGTCGGCGGCGCTGCGCACGAAGGACATGGCGACGTAATCGACTCCGGCCGCCAGACCGGCTTTGAGGTCGGCCAGATCCTTCTCGGTGACCGAGGGCGCGCTGACCTTCACGCCGGGCAGATTGATGCCCTTCTGGTTACCGATCACGCCGCCGGAGAGGACATCGAAATCGACAGCCACACCGTTGCCGGAGCGGGCCCGCAGCGTCACGGCGCCATCGTTCAGCAGCACGCGGTCGCCGGGCCGGACGTCCGCGGCGAAGTGCGTATAAGTAGTGGACGCGCGATGTTCGTCGCCCTGAATCTCCTCGGTAGTGATGGTGAAGCGCGCGCCGGTTTCGAGCGTGCATTTCCCGTTCGTGAACTTGCCGAGGCGGATCTTGGGGCCCTGCAGGTCGAGCAGAATGCCCACTTCGCGGCCCACGCTCTTCGCGGCGGCCCGTACGGTCTCGATTCTTTGCTGGTGCTGTTCCCAGGGGCCGTGGGACGCATTCATCCGGAAGATCTGCGTGCCGCCGTGGATGAGCGCCTCGACAATTTCCGGGGATTCGCTGGCCGGACCAAGCGTCACTACAATTTTCGCGTTTGCCATGTTTAACGATATCGGACCGCGCTCAACAACGCGCTAAAATTCGATCTTGAACGACTATCTTCTCTCCATCGTCCTCGGCGTGATCGAGGGCCTGACTGAATTTCTGCCCGTGAGTTCCACGGCGCATTTGCGCATCTCGGAGGCGCTGCTGGGCGTCAACCTGGACGACGGTTACTGGAAGATGTTTTCGATCGTGATCCAGTTGGGCGCGATTCTGTGCCTGCCCATCGTTTTCTTCGAGCGGATTCTGGGCTTTTTCGCGACGTTCCCGCGCGGCAGGCGGCGCGACCGCACGGTGCTGACGCACCCGCTGACCTTCACGCTGCTGGCCTTCATTTGCACGGCGGCGCCCGCGTTGCTGCTGAAGAAAGTGATCGGCAAGAATCTGGAGAATCTGTTGCTGATGGGCGTTGCGCTGGTGGTGGGCGGCTTCGTGATGTGGGCAATCGATTCGCTGTATTCATCGAGCGGTAACACGGACGACGTGGAGGAGATGGGCTTCGGGCAGGCGATCTGGATCGGCATCTGCCAGACTCTGGCGGCCGTGGTGCCGGGGACGTCGCGCTCCATGGTCACCATCGCGGCGGGTCAGGTGGCCGGGCTGACGCGGACAGCGGCGCTGGAGTTCTCGTTTCTGCTTTCGATTCCCACGATGG
The DNA here is from genome assembly GCA_903851195.1 of uncultured Acidobacteriia bacterium. GTDB lineage: Bacteria > Acidobacteriota > Terriglobia > Bryobacterales > Bryobacteraceae > BOG-234. The sequence goes on along the minus strand of CAINNJ010000043.1, from coordinate 52,188 downwards.
CGGCGGCTACCGGTTACGATCTGCTGAAGTACCTGAAGCCTTCGACGGGCGAGCCGCCGGCGCATATCGATTCGCATGGCTGGGTGCTGCTGGCGATCGGATTCCTGGTCTCGTTCGTGGTCGCGTGGGCCGTGGTGGCGTGGTTCCTGCAGTGGGTGCGGCGGCATGGCTTCGTGCCGTTCGCGATCTACCGGATCGTGGTGGGCGCGGCCGTGATCGTGTGGGCTCTCAGGATCGTTCACTGAGCGGAAACTTTCGAGGTTCCGACGCCGGCCATGACAGTCTTCGGCGGCACCGCCGTAACATGAAGACTGATCCTCCGCATGCCTGAACCGAAGTCGTTAACCCCCGAAATTCTCCTGCACATCGCGCAGTTGCTGAACGTTCCGATGAAGGGCCTGGTGGCCACTATCGAACTGCTGGACGAGGGCGGCACGGTGCCGTTCATCGCGCGGTACCGGAAGGAAGCGACGGGCAATCTGGATGAGGTGCAGATCCGCTCCATCGAAGAGAAGCTCGCTTATTTCCGGGAACTGGAAGACCGCCGCGAACTGATCCTGCGCACCATTGAAGAGCAGGGCAAGCTGACGGACGAACTGCGGGCGCGCATCCTCGCCACATTCGACAAGAGCGAACTCGAAGACCTCTACCTGCCTTACAAGCCGAAGCGGCGGACGAAGGCGACCATCGCGCGCGAGAAGGGGCTGGAGCCGCTGGCGCAGTATCTGTGGGCGCAGGAGGCGACCGGCGTGGCGCTCGCGGAGTTCGCGGCTTCGTTTATCAGCGCCGAAAAGGGTGTCGGGACGGTGGACGAGGCGCTCGAAGGCGCGCGGCACATTGTGGCCGAAATAATCAGCGAAAACGCGGATTTCCGCAAGGCGCTGCGGCAGATGATGTTCGCCGAAGCGGTGATCGTATCGAGCAAGGTGGAAGGCGCGGTCGACGAGCAGGAAAAGTTCAAGATGTATTACGAGTATCGCGAGCCGGTGGCGAAGATTCCTTCGCATCGCATGCTGGCGATCCGGCGCGGCGAGACGGAGAATGTTCTCTACTTTAATATCGAACTGGAGCCGGAGCGGCCGCTGGGGTATCTGAAAAGCCAGGTTCTGAAGCGGCCGGGGGACTGGACGCCGCAACTCGAACTGGCCGTGCAGGATTGCTACAAGCGGCTGCTGAATCTGTCGATTCAGTCGGAGGTCCGGCTGGAGTTGAAGCAGCGGGCGGATCTGGACGCGATCAAGGTATTCCGGGAGAATCTGGAGAATCTGTTGCTTTCGCCGCCGGCGGGGCAGATCGCGGTGCTGGGGATCGATCCGGGGATTCGGACGGGCTGCAAGATCGCGGTGGTGGATGAGACCGGGAAGTTTCTCGATCACAGCGTGATTTATCCGCATCAGCCGAAGAACGATCATGCGGGTTCGTCGCGGATTCTGAAAGAGCTGATGACGAAGTACCAGGTGCGGGCGATCGCGATCGGGAACGGCACGGCGTCGCGCGAGACGGATTCGTTCGTGCGGGAGTTCTTCAAGGCGCAGTCGCTCGACCACGTGTTCAGCGTGACGGTGAACGAATCCGGCGCTTCGATTTACTCGGCGTCGGATATTGCGCGGCAGGAGTTTCCGGATCTGGATCTGACGGTGCGCGGGGCGATCTCGATTGCCCGGCGGCTGCAGGATCCGCTGGCGGAACTGGTGAAGATCGATCCGAAGTCGATCGGAGTGGGGCAGTATCAGCATGACGTGGATCAGGGGCAGCTGCAGAAATCGCTGGAGGCGGTGATCGAGAGCTGCGTGAACCGAGTGGGCGTGGATCTGAATACGGCGTCCTGGGCGTTGCTGCGGTATGTGGCGGGAATCAGCGAGCGGACGGCGCTGAAGATTGTGGAGTACCGGAATGAGCACGGGAAGTTCCGGTCGCGCGTGCAGGTGACGGCGGTGTCGGGGATCGGGCCGAAGACGTTCGAGCAGGCGGCGGGATTTCTGCGAATCCGGGGCGGGGAGAATCCGCTGGACTCGACGGCGGTGCATCCGGAGTCGTATCCGGTGGTGGAGCAGATCGCGAAGGCGCAGGGGATTTCGATTCCGGAGCTGATCCGCACGCCGGAAGTTCTGTCGCGGGTGAAGAAGGAAGACTTCAGCGTGGGCGTTTACACGCTGACGGACATTCTGGAGGAACTCAAGAAGCCGGGGCGGGATCCGCGGGACAAGTTCGTGGCGCCGAAGTTCCACGACGAAGTGAAAGAGATGGCGGATGTGAAGCCGGGGATGACCCTGGAGGGCGTGGTTACGAACGTGACCAAGTTCGGGGCGTTCGTGGACGTGGGGGTGCATCAGGACGGTCTGGTTCACATCAGCGAGCTTTCGAACCGGTACATTAAGGACCCGAGCGAAGCCGTGAAGGTGGGGCAGATTGTGAAGGTGGCGGTGCTGAATGTGGATCTGAAATCGAAGCGGATCGCGCTTTCGATCAAGGCACTGCAGGAAGGCGCGCCGCGACAGGGTGGGCGTCCGGCACCGGCGGCGAAACCGGCTGCGGCGCCGAAGCCCGAAGTCCGGCTGGACGACCGGATCTCGGCTTTGGCGGACAAGTGGAAGAAACGGTGATGCCTGTCGCCGGAGCGGGAATTCTGGCATACTGGTTCTGCTCTGTTATCTTCCGGCCGCCAGTCGGATGAGGCTTTTTACTTTCAGGCTTTTCACGCCAACTCAATCCAGACGCCTCAACGAGGTGATGGGATTGCTGTTTCTTGCGTCGGGCATCCTGGTTCTGCTCAGTTTCGCTTCCTTCCATCCTACTGATTCTTCGTGGAATACGGTGACCGGACGGGTCCACACGGAGAACCTGATCGGGCCCGTGGGCGCGTATCTGGCGGACATTTTCCTGCAGGCGTTTGGCCTCGCGGCGTTCCTGTTTCCGGTGCTGATTTTCGGGCTGGGGTGGAAGTGGATCCGGTCGGAAGAGATCCCGGCTCCGCTGATTCGCCTGCTGGGCACGGTGCTGCTGGTTTTGTCGGCGTGCGGCTGGGCGGCGCTGCTGCCGGAGTGGCGGATGTTCGACCACACGATTCTGCCGGGCGGCGCGACGGGGTATCTGGTGGCGGGAGTTCTGCAGCATGCGCTGAATCTGTCGGGCGCGGCGGTGGTGCTGACCACCTGCCTGATCGTTTCGACGTACCTGGTTTCCACGTTCACTCTGGCGTCGTTAGAACGGATGTTCTTCCCGATCCGGGCGTTCTTTTCGGACCTAAGCGACCGGTGGCGGTTCTGGCGGGAACAGCGGCGGGAAGCGGCGCTGGAACGGGAGAAGGAGCGGGCGGCTCAGAAGGCGGCGAAGAAGCAGAAAGCCGCGGCTTCGGTTGAAGATGACGAGGTGGAGGAAAGCGCTCCGGCGGCTGCTCCGGCAAGCGCTCTGACCATCGCTCCGGAGCCGATTCCCACGCAGCGGACGCGCGGGCGGCGTCCCGTGGAAGTGGCAGCTGAGACCGTCAGCGAGACGATGCCATGGGACGATCCTCCTGTCCCGGCCGAGCCTTCCGCGAGTAGTCCGGTTGAGGAAGACGAGGCGGAGACGGAAGCCGGAGAGATTCCGATCCGGCGGCTCGACGAACTGCCACCGGCCCCTTCGAACGTGGTGGATTTCCCGTTCTCGAAGACGCTCAAGCGCGAGCCGAAGCTGCCGACGATTTACCGGCTGCCTTCCACGGAACTGCTGAACGAGATTCCGGTCCGGTCGGCGTTCGACGAGCAGGAACTGAAGAACACGGCGGCCGCTATCAAGGCGAAGCTGGAGGAGTTCAACGTTCTGGGCTCGGTGGTGCAGATCAACCCGGGTCCGGTGGTCACGACGTTCGAGTTCAAGCCGGAGGCGGGGATCAAGTACAGCAAAGTCACGACGCTGACGGAAGATTTGTGCCTGGGGCTGCAGGCGGAATCGATTCTGATCGAGCGCATTCCGGGCAAGCCGACGATCGGCATCGAGGTGCCGAATACGAAGCGGGAACTCATCAGCCTGCGCGCGATTCTGGAATCGGACGAATTCGAGTCTTCGCCTTCTTTCATGACGATCTCGATGGGCAAGGACATCAACGGGCGGATCAAGGTGGCGACGCTCGAGACGATGCCGCACGTGCTGATCGCGGGGTCGACGGGGTCGGGCAAATCGGTGATGATCAACTCGCTGATCATGTCGATTCTGTATAAGTCGACGCCGGACGAGGTCCGGATGATCATGGTGGATCCAAAGCGGGTGGAACTCGGGATGTATGAGGGTGTGCCGCATCTGCTGACGCCGGTGATCACGGATCCAAGGAAGGCGACGAACGCGCTGAAGAACGCGGTGCTGGAGATGGAGCGGCGGCTGCGGCTGCTCGCGGAACAGGGCACGCGGAATATCGATCAGTACAACAAGAAAGTGCGGCAGGCGCAGCATCAGCCACGCAGTCTGTTCGAAGAAGAGACGGGGGCGCCGCAGGCCGAAGAGCTGAAGCCGCTGCCGTATATTCTGATTCTGATCGACGAGCTGGCCGATCTGATGATTCTGGAAGGCCGGAACGTGGAGGAGTCCGTAACGCGGCTGGCGCAGATGGCGCGCGCGGTGGGGATGCATCTGGTGCTGGCGACGCAGCGGCCGAGCGTGGACGTGATCACGGGCATCATCAAGGCGAACTTTCCGGCACGGATCAGTTTCCGGGTGGCGACGCGGGTGGACAGCCGCACCATTCTGGACGTGATGGGGTCGGAGCATCTGCTGGGCAAGGGCGACATGCTGTTCCTGCCGCCGGGGTCGTCGCGACTGACGCGCGTGCACGGGGCGTTCGTGACGGAGACGGAAATCATCAAAGTGGTGGATTTCTGGAAGGCGCAGGCGAAGCCGGAGTACGATCAGTCGTATCTGATCGCGCCGCCGAGCGACGATGCGGAGTCGGAGCCGGAAGAGACGGAGACGGGCGAGCAGGATCCGATGTACGAGGAAGCGCTGCGGGTGGTGCTCGAAATGGGCAAGGCGTCGACTTCCACGCTGCAGAGGCGGCTGCGTCTGGGGTATGGGCGAGCGGCGCGGATTCTGGACATGATGTACAAGGACGGGGTGATCGGACCGCCGGACGGCAGCAAGCCGCGGGAAGTGCTGAAGCGGCCGGACTGGGTGCGTGAAGTGGATCACGTTTAGCGGGGGCAAAGCTGTCGGTTTTGTGACACCGCGGGAAGCGCCGGGGCGGCTGGCTGACGTAAGGTAAAAAGGTTGGTGTGAAGCCAGCGCCCGGTAACCAAAAAACTAAACTTTCGCAGTGCCCGAAGTGCGGATTGAGATATCCCGCGCAGGTACGGCGTGGTTCCCTGGAGCGCTTCTTCACTGCCTTTTCGAAGCTTCGCAAGTGGCGTTGTATCGTCTGCGAGCGAACGTTCTGGGCACGACCGGATGCCTGAAGACACTACTTCCACGCGAGACACCTCCTCAACACGGGGGCGGCTGAACTGGACCGGGTTCGCGGATCGCGAAGATCAGCTGCTGATTGTGCTGAGCCTGGTGATCGGCGTGGTGGTCGGGCTGACGGTGGTGGCGTTCATGCTGCTTACGGGCCGGCTGAGCGCCCGGATGTATCCTCCTGGAAATGCCGCCTGGCGGCGGGTGCTGGTGCCGACGGCTGGCGCGCTGGTCAGCGGCTATCTGCTGTTCCGGTACTTTCCGGGCGCGCGGGGCAGCGGCATTCCGCAGACGAAATTCGCGCTGTTCATCGAAGACGGCTACATCTCGCTGAAGACGGTTTTCGGCAAGCTGATCTGCTGTTCGATTTCGCTGGCGAGCGGGATCGCGCTGGGACGCGAGGGGCCCTCGGTGCAGATCGGCGCGGGGATCGCTTCGGTGATCGGGCGGCGCTTCGGGCTGCGTCCGGAAAACGTGAAGGCGCTGGTGCCGGTGGGCGCGGCGGCGGCACTGGCGGCGGCTTTCAATACACCGATCGCGGCGGTGCTGTTTTCCCTCGAGGAGATTCTGGGGGATCTGCACGCTACGGCCATCGGGACGGTGGTGCTGAGCTCGGCCACCTCCTGGATGGTGCTGCATTTGTTTCTGGGGGATCAGCCGCTGTTTCACGTGCCGGCCTATCAGCTGGTGAGTCCCTGGGAACTGGCGATTTACGCCGTGCTGGGCGTGGCCGGAGGACTGGGCTCCGTGGCGTTCGTCAAACTGCTGCTGCAACTGCGGATCTGGTTCCGGCGGCTGCCCCGGAAGACGGTCTGGATCCAGCCGGTGGCGGGCGGGTTGCTGGTGGGCCTGGTGGGGTGGTTCGTGCCGGAGGTGCTGGGCGTCGGGTACGACTATGTGGACCGCGTGCTGGGGGGGGACGCTCCGCTGCGCACGCTGCTGCTGCTGGCGGTGCTGAAGATCATCGCGACGCCGGTTTGTTATTCGTCGGGGAACGCGGGCGGGATTTTCGGGCCGAGTTTGTTTATCGGCGCGATGATCGGCGGGGCGGTGGGGAGCGTGGCGCATCTGCTGTTTCCGGCGTCGACGGCGAATCCGGGGGCTTACGCGCTGGTGGGGATGGGGACGGCTTTCGCGGGGATTGTGCGGACGCCGCTGACGTCGGTGATCATGATCTTCGAAATGACGCGGGATTACGCGATTATCGTGCCGCTGATGATCTCGAATCTGATCAGCTTTTTCCTTTCGCAGAAGCTGCAGGAAGAGCCGATCTACGAGGCGCTGGCGCATCAGGAGGGCGTGCATCTGCCCACGTCGGAGGCGCGCGAACTGCAGGGGGGCGTGCGGGTGGGGGACGTGATGGCGGCGGACGCTCCGATGCTGGCGCCGGAGGCGGGGATCGCGGAGGCGCGGGCTTTCTTCGAGACCGAAGGCTGCAACTCGTGGGTGGTGGGCGAGGACGGGCGGGTGGCCGGGATGCTGCACCGGAGTCAGATTGAGGCGGCGCGCCCGGAGGCGATGCTGCGGGACGTGATCGATACGGGTTCGCTTTTTCCGCACGTGCATCCGGACAACTCGGCCGGGCAGGCTCTGGAGAGGATGCGGGCCGGTCAGGTGGACGTGCTGCCGGTGGTCAGCCGGGCGGATCTGCGGGCGCTGCGGGGCATGGTGACGCTGCGCGGGCTGCTGGCCGTGTACGGGGTGTCCGAACCGTCATGATCAGCAGGCGGCAGGCTGTTGTCAGGACGACGGTGGTGCTGGTGGTGACGGCTGGCGGGCTGGCGGCGCTGGACAAGTTTCTCGCGAAGACGGAGTCGGGCGAGATGCAGCGGGCGGCGTCGGCGAACTACGCGATGGGGACGCGGCTGCTGGCCGAGGGCAAGGCCACGGCGGCGGTGGAACCATTGCGTCAGGCCTGGGTGCTGGCGCGGGACAACGCGGGTTATGAACTGGCGTTGGGGAACGCGCTGGCGGCGACGGGGAAGACGGCGGAGGCGGAGATGCGGATCACTGCCGCGCTGAGCCGTGAGCCGAATGACGGCGAGGCGAATCTGGCGGCGGCTCGTCTGCGGGTTCGGGAGAAGGGCGCGGGGGAGGCGGATTCGTTTTATCACCGGGCCATTTTTGGTCATTGGGGGGCAGACGGGGCAGCGCAGCGGGTGGCGGCGCGGCTGGAACTGATCGAACTGCTGGCGCGGCAGAACCGGCGGGGGGAGATGCTGGGTGAGCTGATCTCGCTGGAGGAAGAGGCGGGGGAGGATCGGGCGGTCCGGAAGAAGCTGGCGCGGTATTTTCTGCAGGCGGGATCGCCGGCGAGGGCGGCGAACGTGTACCGGCAACTGGTGGAGAAAGACCGGCTGGACGGGGAGTCGTACGCGGGGCTGGGCGAGGCGGAACTGGAGAGCGGGCGGTATCGGGAGGCGCGGAGTGCGTTCATTCGCGCCGCGATGCACAGTCCGGAGATGCCGATCCGGGCGCAGCTGGAGCTGGTGGATATGCTCACCGAGGTGGATCCGACGCCCCGGCAACTGACGTCGGCGGAGAAGTACCGGCGGAGCAGCCGGATTCTGGAGTGGGTTCGGGGGGACTTGCGGCAGCAGGCGGACGCGCGGCCGGAGAAGAGTTCGGCGGAGATTGAGGATTTATTGCAGCGGGCCGATGCGGCGCTCACGGGGAAGACGCCTGCGGCGGTGAGTAATGAAGCCGCGGAGGGACTGCTTTCGCTGGCCGAGCAGTTGTGGCGGGCGCGGGTGCAGGCGTTCGGCGAGGCGGTCCCGGCGGACCAGGAAGCGTTCCGGCGGATTCTGGAGAAGCTCGCGGCGTGACGGCAAATGGGCAAGCATCCGGCGTAATCCTTTGATATGCTTGGCGGATTCCGACGGGTAACTACCCCTGGGTGATCCGGTAATGCCAGCGCGTAAAGCAAAAGATCTGACGCACACTCTTGTGGCGGGATTGAAGGATATGATCTCGAGCGGCGAACTGAGCCCGGGAGGGAAGCTGCTGCCGGAGAGGGAACTGGCGCGGCTATTCGGCGTGAATCGCGGGTCGATCCGGCAGGCTCTGAAGGCGCTGGATGTGATGGGGATTGTGCACCAGAGGGTGGGGGACGGGACGTATCTGACGCTGGATGCGTCGACCACACTGGGGGCTCCGCTGGATTTTCTGATTCTGGTGGACGGGATTTCCTTTCAGGAACTGTTCGAGGCGCGGCGGATTGTGGAGCCGGAACTGGCGGCGCGGGCGGCGAGCCGGAGGTCGGACGACGATCTGGAGGAACTGGGGAAAGCGGTGGCGGCGATGAAGGCGAATCCGGCGATGGATGCGGAGGAGCTGGCGGATCAGGATCTGCGGTTCCACGAGGCAATCTGGCGGGCTTCGGGGAATCGGGTGTGCCAGCGGATGTTTTCGTCGCTGCACCGGGCGTTGTCGCGGAGTCTGACGGTGACGTCTTCGCTGCGGGACGAGGGCACGCCGGTGGAGGCGCACGAGCAGATGCTGCGGGCGATTGAGGCGGGCGAGGCGGAGCGGGCGCGGAGTCTGATGTATGAGCATTTGCTGCAGGGGGAGAGCACGCTGTTGAAGTCGGCCACGCCGGCGGAAGCGCCTATTCCCTGCTAATTGCAGAGGTACAGACGCTGCCGCGATTTTGATGTACGCTGCAAACAGTCTTGCCGCAATATTTCCTTGCGCTGGTTTTGGCCGCCGTTTTCGCGGGACCGGACCAGCCGACACCGGTGGTGAAAGCGGCGCCCGGTGTATCCAGAGCAGCGGTTCCGGCGTCCGGCGGCGTCCGGCACGGATTGAGCGATGCGCAGATCGAGCGGAATATCCGAGCCCGGCTGGCGCGGTCGAAGATGAGCGTAAAGGAGCGGTTCACGGTGTCCGTGCACGACGGCGTGGCGACGCTGGAGGGGAAGACGGACGTGATCCAGCATAAAGGCGTGGCGACGCGGCTGGCGCGGCTGGGCGGGGCGCTGGCGGTGCAGAATCGGATTCAGGTTTCCGAGGAAGCGCGGGCGCGGGCGGCGGCGCGGCTGGCGAAGAACCGGGCGTCGGCGGGGGCCGGACCGGAGCGGGCGCGGGTGATTCCGTCGTCGAAATGACGGGCGGTTAAGATAAGACCGTGAAGGTTCTGTTCCGGAATACGCGCACAACGGACTCGCTTCCGGCTGCCAGGTCCGCCGGATTCCTCTTTCGTTTGGCGCAGCCGAAAGCGGCCTGTGCGCTCTTTGCCTTTCTGCTGGCTGCCGTTGTGGTGGCGCAAACACCGCCGCCCCGGCCGGCGCCCGAGTTCGTCATCCACATGGCGGACGGGTCCAATAAGCCGCTCAGCAGTTTCAAAGGCAAAGTGGTGATGCTGGCGCTGATGCAGACGGGGTGTCCGCACTGCCAGCACTTCGCGCAGCAACTGGGAATGTACCAGAAAGAGTACGGGCCGAAGGGCGTGCAGGTGCTGGGGGCGGTGTTCGATACGGGCGCGAAGGCGGGGCTGCCGCATTTCGCGGAGCAGTTCGTGCGCGGGTTCCCGGTGGGCTATTCGGATGAGACCACCGTGATGAACTGGCTGAAACAGCCGGTGGAGCAGGGCTATTTCGTTCCGATTCTGGCGTTTATCAACCGGCGGGGGCAGATTGTGAGCCAGCATATGGGGGACGATCTGCTGTTTCAGGATCCGGATACGAACATCCGGCACGCGCTCGACCGGCTGCTGAGGAATTAGTACCCCAACAGTGTAGGGCGGGTTTCCAACCCGCCGCAGGATTCCATCCCGCCCCACATCGGGAGAACCGCTTCACCCGATCAAAGAACCGATTCGTAACATTGAACCGTAACCAGCGGGTTCGGCCCGCGTCTGCACTGTTATACTGCCAACTAAGGACGGTCCGAACCGGGAATGCCTCAGAAACGCCGCTCTTTTTTCCTTACCCCCCTGCTGGTTTTGATGTGCGCGCTGATCGGCGGCATCTATGGACCGAAAGTGCAGGTCGCTTCCGCAGCGTCTTCCGACGACGACGTCAAGACGAGCATGCAGTCTTTCACGCGCGTGTACTCGACGGTCGAGCAGAATTTCGCCGACGCGGTGAGCGCGGACAAGGCCATCTATAAAGGCGCCATTCCGGGCATGCTGCGCACGCTCGATCCGCACTCCAACTTCTTTCCTCCCAAGGACTTCGAAGGGCTGAGAGAAGACCAGCGCGGGCATTACTACGGCGTCGGCATGCAGGTGCAGGGCCGGAACGGCAAGACGATCGTGATTGCGCCGTTTGTCGGTTCGCCGGCGTATAAAGCCGGTCTGCGGCCGGGCGACATCATCATCGAAGTGAACGACAAGCTGACCGAGGGTCTGGATTCGACGAAAGTCGCCGACCTGCTGAAGGGGCCGAAAGGCACCGCGGTGCAGATCAAGGTAACGCGCGAAGGCGTGGAAAAGCCGGTGATCTTCGACATCGTTCGCGACGAGATCAGCCGGAAGAGCGTGCCGGAGATTTTCGCGCTGAAGCCGGGGATCGGGTATATCCGGATCGAACAGTTCAACGAGACCACGGGCCGCGAGTTCGAAGACGGCATGAAGGCGCTGGACGAGGACAACCTGAAGGGGCTGGTGCTCGATCTGCGCAGCAATCCGGGCGGACTGCTGACGGAAGCCGTGGCGGTGGTGGATCACCTGATTCCCAAAGGTGAAGTGATCGTGTCGCACAAGGGGCGCAGTTCACCGGAGCGGGTTTACCAGGCGCGCACGGGTAACCATGGCCGGGCGTATCCGATTGTGGTGATTGTGAACCGGAACTCCGCGAGCGCGGCCGAGATCGTTTCCGGCGCGTTGCAGGATCACGACCGCGCATGGGTGATCGGCGACAACACGTTCGGCAAGGGTCTGGTGCAGACGGTGTATCCGCTGATCGAGAACACGGGGCTGACGCTGACGACGGCGAAGTACTACACGCCGAGCGGACGGCTGATCCAGCGCGATTACAGCAACGTTTCGTTCTTCGACTATTACTACCGCAACAACACGGCGACGCGGAATCCTTCGGACGTGAAGATGACCGACGGCGGGCGCACCGTTTATGGCGGCGGCGGAATTTCGCCGGACGAGAAGTTTACGCCGGAGAAGCTGACGCCGCTCGAGATCGAACTGCTTTCGAAGTTCGCGTTTTCCGAGTACACGAAGCACTTCTTCGCGGTGCACAAGGAAAAGCTGCCGAGCGGCTGGACTCTCGACACCAAGAATATCGATCTGTTCCACGACTGGCTGCTGACGCAGAAAGTGACGTTCAGCGAGGCCGATTTCACGAAGGACTACGACAAGATCCGCCGCCGTCTGCAGGCCGAGATTTACAAGACTGCGTTCAGCGTGGATGAAGCCGCGAAGTTCGAAGTGATGACGGATCCGGAAGTAGAGGCCGCGGTTAACGCGATGCCGAAGGCGCAGGCTTTGCTGGCGAGTGCCCGCAAAATCATCGTGGAGAGGATGAAAAAGTAGTTTCTCCCTCGCAGATCGCAGTACTTGACACGGGCGGTCAGTATTGTCACCTTATTGCTCGCAAAATCAGAGAGCTGGGCGTCTCCTCGGAGGTTTATCCGAGCGAGACGCCGCTCGATAAGCTGCGTCACGCGCGCGGAATCATCATTTCGGGCGGTCCCAGCAGCGTTTACGATCATTCGAGTCCCACGATGGAGATGGCGGTGCTTACGGCCGGCATCCCGGTGCTGGGCATTTGCTACGGACAACAGCTGATCGCGCATCTGCTGGGCGGGGACGTGCGGCCGGGCGATAAAGGCGAGTTCGGCCTCGCGCTGCTGGATCTGACAGGCGAAGAGTCCGACCTGCTGCGCGGCGTGGCCGATCATCAGCAGGTCTGGATGTCGCACCGGGATAAGGTGGCCGCGCCGCCGGCCGGTTTCCGGATTCTGGCGACGACTTCGACGTGCGATACAGGCGCGATTGAAGATTCGGCGCGGCGCATCTATGCGGTGCAGTTTCATCCTGAAGTGGTCCACACCACGGAAGGGATGCGGATTCTGCGCAATTTCCTGTTCGATATCTGCGGGTGCGAGAAGGACTGGAACGCGGGGCAGCGGATTCCGCTGGTCGAGGATCTGATCCGGCAGCGGGCGGGAGACCGGAACATCTTCTTCTTCGTCTCGGGTGGCGTGGATTCCACGGTGGCGTTCATGCTGTGTCTGGATGCACTGGGGTCCGACCGCGTGCGCGGCGTTTACGTAGACACGGGGCTGATGCGCGAGGGCGAGACGGAGTTCGTGCGGCAGACGTTCGGGGCTTTCGGGCTGATCCGGATTGAAGAGTGCGAAGAGGAGTTTCTGGCGGCGCTCGAAGGCGTGCGGGAACCGGAACTCAAGCGGCATATCATCGGCGAGCAGTTCGTGAAGGTGCAGGAGCGGATCATCCATGAGATGGGGCTGCTAAGCGGGCGCTGGATTCTGGGACAGGGCACGATTTATCCGGACACGATCGAATCGGGCGGCACGGCAAAGGCGGCCACGATCAAGACGCATCACAACCGGGTGCCGGGGATTCAGAAGCTGATCGAATCCGGGCACATTGTGGAGCCGCTGGCGGATTTCTATAAAGACGAAGTGCGGGCGATCGGGCGGGAACTGGGGCTTGCGCCGCAGTTGCTGGAACGGCATCCGTTTCCGGGGCCGGGGCTGGCGATCCGGTGTCTGTGCGCGGAGGAAGACCAGCCGTTCACGCGGATGCCGGACGGGTATCTGCTGCCGGTGCGGTCAGTGGGCGTGCAGGGCGATTCGCGGAGTTACGCGCCGGTACTGGCGATCGAGGCGTTCCCGTCGGCCGGCGCGAGGCTGCAGGACGAAGCGACGGAACTGGTGAACCGGAGCCGCGGGGTGAACCGGGTGATCGCGCGCGTGGCCAGCCGTGAAAGCCTGGAGCACCAGCAGGTTTTCGCGAGCACGATCACGCACGGGCGGGTGGCGCTGTTACGACGGGCCGATGCGGTGGTGCGGGAGCTTTCGCGCGATTCGGAGTTCGATAAGGAAGTCTGGCAGTTCCCGGTGATTCTGATTCCGGCGGGCCACGGCGAGGCGCGGGATTCGGTGGTGCTGCGGCCGATTCAGTCGGTGGACGGCATGACCGCGGACTCCGTCACGATGCCGGACGAGTTGCTGCGGGAGATGGCGCGGCGATTGATGGAAATCCCGGAGATTGCGGCGGTCTATTACGACCTGACCCACAAACCCCCGGGGACCATCGAGTGGGAGTAGTTCAGGCTTTGGCTTCGGCGTTGGCGCGGTTGTAGAGCGCTTTCATGTAAGCAAAACCGTACGCCTGTTCGGTGTATTTTCCGCCTGCCAGGCCGGGCGTGTGATCCAGAATCACGATGCCGTCGTAGTTCACATCCCGCAGCGCCTTCATGATTTTGTACATGTCGTAATAGCCGTTGTCCATGAACGTTTCGACGAAGTGGGGCAGCGGGGCGCTGACGTTGCGGAAGTGGATTTTCCAGATTTTGTCGGCGCCGAAGTAGCGGATCATTTCCTCGGGATCTTTGCCGGTGAGGGCTTTGCCGCCTTCGAGCCAGGTGCCGCAGCAGAGACAGATGCCGACGTTGGGGCTGTTGGCAATCTGCATGGCTTTGCGGTAGCCGTCGAAGTTGCTGAAGATGCAGCGGGGGACGCCGGCGAGCACGGGCACGGGCGGGTCGTCGGGGTGGATGCCGATGCGGACACCGGCTTCCTCGGCCACGGGCGCCACCTGTTTGATGAAGTGCGTGTAGTTTTCCCAGATCTCTTCCTGGGTGAAGGCGCGGCCGTGGGAGAACGGCTCATGGAACTGCTTGCCGTCCCAGACGCCGACCTTGTCCGGGCTGTTCATGTCGAACTCGCGGGCGGAGGCGTTGCGGATTTCGGCGCGGCCGCTGGACCAGATGCCGTTGCCCATGTGGGCGTAGGTGGTGTAGTAGATGCCGGCCTCGCCCAGGTTGCGCAGGTATTGCTTGTATTCCTCGATTTTCTTGTCGCGGCCGGGGAGGTTCAGGGTGACTTCCGGCATGTTGTGGACGCTGGTGTTGCCGATGTTCCAGACGGTGATGCCGGCGTCGGCGTAGGTCTTTTTGATCTGTTTGAAGCCGTCGGCGGTGCGGAGGTCCGGCGTGGAGCCGACGCTCACGTAGCCGCAGCCCATCTGACGCCAGAACTTCAGTTCCTCGTCGGTGGGTTTGGCGGAGGCCTGTCCGCACAGTTTGATGCCGGGCTGGCTGTTGTGGACTTTAGCGGACGCTTCGTCCGCGGCGCCGAGGAAGGCAGCGGCTCCGGTGACGGCGCTGCCGAGCGCCAGTTTTGCAAAATCTCTGCGGTGTGTACTCATCGGACTCTCTCCCTGCGTTGTCGCTTCGGTGCTTCCCTGACGGGCGTGCCCAATATATCAATTTGCGCGGCGCGCCGGTGATTTACGCGGGCTTCACAATTTCGGCAGTCCGGCACACATTTGCTTTACGAGGCGGTGGTGAAGTGGAAGCATGATCCGATCTGGTTTGGCGATCTCACTGCTTTTGAGTATGTCGGCGTACGCGCAGCCTCCGGGCGGTCGGGGGGGCGGGCCGGGCCGCGGCCCCGGAGGTGGCGGCGACGGCATCTGGATGCGCAATGCCGTGCTGGCGGAAAGCCCCACGTTCGACCCGTGCAACGCGCATCAGCCTCCCACGGGCGAGTATCATTACCACGATAATCCGGTCTGTCTGCGGCTGCAGCTGAACGACAATATCCGCAAAGACGGCAACCGGTATGTGGAGCAGGCGGGGCCGTGGCGGCACTCGCCGATTCTCGGGTGGGCGTACGATGGCAATCCCATTTACGGGCCGTACGGCTATGCGAAGGCGACGGATGCGGCAAGCGGCGTGACGCGGATGAAGAGCGCTTTCCATCTGCGCGCGATGACGGAGCGGCATACGCTGGCGCGGTGGGCCGCGGAACTGCACGGGGTGAGCGAGAAGCTGAGTGAGGCGCAGTACGGGCCCGCGGTGGATGCGGCGCATCCGCTGGGCTGGTATGTGGAGGATTACGAGTTCACCGCGGGCGGCGGCGATGGCCTGGATCTTTACAACGGGCGGTTCGCGGTGACGCCCGAGTTTCCGAAGGGCACCTACGCGTACTTCGTGACGATCGATGAGAAAGGCGCGCCGGCGTTCCCGTATGTGCTGGGGCGGCAGTACTACGGAATCGTGCCGGCGCGGCAAACGCGGGTGAGCGCGGGGACCGTGGAAGCTTACAACGGGACGGACAACGCGGCTCCGCTGCTTGGTTCGTGGCTGCGGAAGTACAACGCCGAGAGCGCGCGGGTGGTGGACGGGAACAAGGCGGAGGCCGGGCCGGTGGCGACGTGGCCGGGGCAGGCGAAGCCGTCCCATCCGGATATCGCGGAGGTGCTGTATTCGAAGGACTGGGTATATGTGAGCGGTTCCGGGCTGGCCAGTCACACGATGGGGCCGTGGTACGAGCCGGGCGGCGAGGTGTTCCGGAACTGGCCGCGCGACCAGGATTTTCAGGATCGTTTTCCGCGGCAGCCGCAGGCGGCGGCGGTGAAGTCGACGAATCAGCTGGGGCCGCTGGGGCGGTGGGTGAACGGGGTGGCGCTGTTCAATATGCTGGACGGGGCTTCGTGGTCGAACCGGCAGCATGACGACGCGATGTCGCCGCCGCCAGGTGGGGGACGCGGGGGCGGACGGGGCGGGATGCCGCCGCCTCCTCCACCTCCGGGAGAGGGCTGGCCGGGTCCCGGGCACGACGAGGGGCAGCTCTAAACGCCGCCGTGGAGGCCGAGGCGCGCCAGGACGCGGCGGACCTTCTTCGGTGAGATGGAGAGGCGTTTGGCGACGCGCGCCACTTTGCGGCCTTCGTGGTCCCAGATCTTGGGGATGATGAGGTCGGCGAAGTCTTCGGTGAGCTGCTGGAAGGTGCGCTCGCCGACGACGCCCTGGGACCAGCCGTGCAGGGTTGCATCGAGATTGCCGCCGCGGACCACGTGAGATTTCAGGGTCTGCAGGTCTTCCCAGATGTGATCCTGCACTTCGTTTTTGAGCAGGGCTCCGGCCTGGTCGCAGATCTCGCGGGCGGCGTCGCCGGAGCCGGAGGACGTATTGCAGATGGTGAGGCCCTGCCAGATGAGGGCGCGCGCCTGGAGGCGGCGGTTTTCGGTGCGCTTCGAAAGATCCACGGCCTCGCGGGCGGATTCGAGCGCGAGATGGGCCACCCAGGCGGGATCCTCAATGCCTTCTTCGAGCTTGTTGTTCTCCACCATGCATTCGAGCAGGCGGGCGCGGGCCATGAGGATGAGGTCCTGTTTCTCTTCGCCGAGGGTGTAGGCTTGGCGCGCCTCTTCGTGCGCGCGGTGCAGGTCGCCGCTGTCGAGATGCAGGTGGCCGCGGTTGACGCAGACGGTTCCGGCGCCGCGGTGGTTGGAGTGGAGGCGGTAGATGCCGGTGGCGCGATCGAGGTGCGTGAGGGCCTGGTTGCGCATGCCTTCGTACTCATGGCGGAGTTCGGGAGAACTCTTGCGGCGCTGGGCGGCATCGGCGTCAATGCGCTTGCGGAGCTGGAGGGCGATGAGGCGCTCGACATAGCCCATGTTCGCGAGCGAGCGGGCGAGGTTGCGGTGTTCGGGGTCGCGCTTGCTGTATTCGTCGATGGCGTGGGAGAAGTGGCGGAGCGCGAGATCGTAGCGGCCTTCACGGCGGTACATGCGGCCGTAGCTCGACTGGATATTGCCGCGGGTGATGAAGTCGTCGGTTTCGCGGAGGACGGCGTCGGCTTCGGAGAGCAGGCGGAGGGCGTCTTTGGTGCGGCCCTTCTGGAAGAGCAGCCAGCTTTCGGCGACGCGCATGGCGGCGGCCATGGGCTTCATGTTCGCTTCGGAGGCATGGCGGACGCCCTCGGAGGCATGGGACAGAGCGGCATCGTATTCGCCGGCTTTGCGATGGCAGCGGGAGGACCAGAAGTGAGCCAGGGCGATGAGTTGGGGGTCGGCAATCTCGGCCTTCAGCGAGAGCACGAGGCCGAAGTTCATGAGGGCTTTCTGGACCAGTTCTTCATGGACGCAGACCATGCCTTCAGCCATGAGGACGTGGACGTAATCGACGAGGCGGAGCTGGGCGCGGCGGCCGGGAGGGAAGGAGCGCAGACCGTGCTGCACGAGGTCGACATCGCGCCAGCCGGCGTCGACCCATTGCGCTACGTAGCAAAGCAGGGAAGCGGCGTCGGTATCGGCGGGGTCGATCTGGCCCACGGCGGACCAGTAGTCGTCGAGCTGCGCCTGTCCGCTTCCGATTCTCCTGAGGCCGAGGTCTTCCCGAAGACCGGCGAGAAGGCCGGCGCGGGTTGCTGCAATCATGTGGGACCAATGTACCAGATAGTAGTCCGGAGCGGACTAGTTCGTGTCGTCCCGGCGGTAGATTCTGTTACAGGCTGGTTGCGAAAAAGCGCGGGAGGGCCGCTGCGACGGAACGGACGACGGAGGTCCAGTCGCCGGGTTCGGGCTGACGGAAGAGCCGCATGGTCGGGTACCACGGGGTGTCGGCGCGATCGAGCATCCAGCGCCAGTCGGACTCGTGAATGAGGAGGGTCCAGACGGGGATGCCGAGGGCTCCGGCGAGGTGGGCGGCCATGGTGTCCGGGGTGATGAGGAGATCGAGGTTCAGCAGGTCGGCGGTGTCCTGAATATCCGGGGAGTGGGTGGCGGTGTCGTGGAGGTCGAGGGCCGGAGGCAGCGCGGAGAGTTCGGCCTTCGCGGGGCCGCGCTGGAAGCTGCAGAAGGTGTAGTCCGGGGAGCGCAGGACCGGCAGCAAATCGGTCAGGCGGAGGCAGCGGGCGGGGTTCCACATGCTGGAGGCCCAGAGCACGCCGATGTTCGGTTTCGGGCCGGAGGGCAGGTGGCGGCGGCTGCGGGCGATGGCTGCCGGGGGCACGTGGAGGTAGGGGATCGGCGCGGGGATGGTGTCCAGGGTGGTGCGGAAGATGCGGGGGAGTTCCATAACTTCCACGTGCTGGTCCCAGGCGGTGCGGGGAAGCGGGTTGCCGCCGGCCCAGGTGATGACGGAGTCGACGCCGGGGAGATTTGTGAAGAGGCGGACGAGTTCCGGGTGCGTTTCCACAAAGACCCCGGCGGCGTGGCGGCGCACCATCGGCGCATAGCGAAGAAACTGAATGGCGTCGCCGAAGCCGTGGAGGCAGCGAATCACCACCCGCTTGCCGGTGAACGGGGCACCGTCCCAGAGGGTTGTGCCGGCGGGTGAGGCGATCCGGTCGCTTTCCTGCCAGGCTCTTTCGAAGTCGCCCAGCAGCATCCAGCATTGCCAGCGGCAGCCGGCGCACTCATCGGGATTGTGTCCCAATTCTTCCGCGGCAAGGAACAAAGGAATCGACTCGGCGATTCGCCTTTGCCGGAAGAGGGTCAGAGCACGGGTGAAAGTTTCCAGACCTTCGGTTATGGCGGGGGCCATGGGCTGCGGCGGAGCACTCAAATGTCCACTGGCTACGAAGCAGAGAAGGTCTGCTTACAGTTTCTGTTGCCGGTTTGTAACCTATACGACCTGTAAGCCGGGAAGTGGTTCTGTTTGTGCGAGGTATGGAACCAGAGTTGTAGAAGGTTGTGCCCAGCATGAGCAGGAAAGTTCTTATTACCGGTGGGGCCGGATTTATCGGCGCCCACGTCGCCAATAAGTTACTGTCGCAAGGCTATCGGGTAAGAGCTCTGGACAGTCTTGTTCCCCAGGTGCACGGGCCGGGTCAGAAGCGTCCGGAGTACTTGTCTTCGGAGGTGGAACTTCAGATCGGGGACGTGCGGGATCCCGCGGCGCTGGCGCGGGCTCTGCAGCAGGTGGATGCGGTGATTCATCTGGTTTCGCTGGTGGGCGTGGGTCAGAGCATGTACCAGATCGAGGAGTATACGAGCGTCAACAATCTGGGGACGGCGGCGCTGCTGCAGGCTCTGACGCGGCATCCGGTAGAGCGGCTGCTGGTCGCTTCCAGCATGAGTATTTATGGCGAGGGGTTGTATCGGGATGCCGGCGGAGCG
The DNA here is from genome assembly GCA_903851195.1 of uncultured Acidobacteriia bacterium. Taxonomy (GTDB): domain Bacteria; phylum Acidobacteriota; class Terriglobia; order Bryobacterales; family Bryobacteraceae; genus BOG-234. The sequence continues at coordinate 32,714 of CAINNJ010000043.1, read as the reverse complement.
GTGCAGGCGGCGCAGGACCGGAAAATCGAGCAGTTGAAGATCGGCGACTGGGAAGTGCGCGGCAAGGATGGCGAGCTACTGACGCCGGTGGCGACGCCGGAGGATAAGGCGCCCGCGCTGGCGTCCGTTTACGCACTTTCCAAGTACGACCAGGAACGGATGTGTCTGATGGTTGGCCGGGCTTACGGGATTCCGGCGGTGGCGCTGCGGTTTTTCAATACTTACGGGCCTTATCAGGCGCTTTCGAATCCCTATACCGGCGTGCTGAGTAACTTCGCTTCGCGGGTATTAAACGGGAAAGCGCCGCTGATTTTCGAAGACGGTCTGCAGATGCGGGATTTCGTCAGCGTGTATGACGTAGCGGAGGCTTGTTGGCTGGCGCTGGAATCGCCGCGCGCGCCGGGGTTGGCGATTAATATTTCGAGCGGGGTGCCGATGACGGTGAAGGATGTGGCGCTGCGGACCATCCGGGCTCTGGGGCGAAACGACATGGAACCGGACATTACCGGGAAATACCGGGTGGGCGATATCCGGCATTGCTTCGCGGATATTTCGCTGGCGCGTGAGGTGCTCGGCTGGGAGCCACGGATGACGCTGGAGCAGGGTCTGGAAGTGCTGGCGGGGTGGCTGGAAAGTCAGAGCGCGGTGGATCACGGTATGGAGGCTCGCGGCGAACTGGCGGCGCGGGGTTTGATGGTATGACGACGCATCCCTTTCCTCGCGAAGACGGGGGTCCGCGAATCGGGCTGGTGGAGTGGTTTCGGCCGGGCGAGTTCGAAAGGGTGGAGAGCGTGCTGGCGGCCGCGCGGGCGCTGGGAGTGACGGAATTGCGCACCGCGGTGTCGTGGGCGGAGTGGTTTACGTCCGAGGGCGACGGCTGGTATGCGTGGCTGCTGCCGGCGCTGGCCAAAGAGGTCAACGTGCTGCCCTGCTTCCTTTACACGCCGCCGTGCCTGGGAGTGGTGCCGAAGTTTTCATCGCCGCCACAGACGCCGAAAGCTTATGCGGATTTCATCGATGTGATTATCACGCGTTTCGGCAAGCATTTCGAATGGCTGGAACTGTGGAACCGTCCGGACGATTTAAACGAGTGGGATGCGCGGCTGGATCCGGAATGGCGCGTGTTCAGCGAGATGATCGGCGGGGCGGCGTACTGGGCTCGTACGCGGGGGAAGAAGACGGTGTTGCCGGCGCTCTGGCCTTCGAATACCGGCTGGCTGCGGATGATGCAGGAGCGCGGGGTTTTGAATTACATCGACGCGGTGGGAATGCAGGGATTTCCGGGCGCGCCGGAGTTCGCGTGGAAGGGCTGGAAGGCGGAAGCGGCGGCGATCCGGGGGGCGCTCGATCGCATGGGCCACAAGCCGGAGTTGTGGATCACGGCGACGGGTTTCCCGACGTGGAGGGACGATGAGAAGGCTCAGGCAAAGGCCTTCGTGGATGCCGTGAGCGCGCCTGTGGAACGCGTTTACTGGAAGGAGACGCAGGATAGTGAGCGCTCGGCAACCGATACGTTCCACTCCGATGAACGCGAGTATCACTATGGCCTGCAGCGCGCGGACGGGAGTCCGAAACTGCTGTTCAGTGTGTGGTCGAAGGGCGGCGTGGAGGCGGTGCGCAAGGCGGTGCGGCAGAAGCCCTCGGTGCCGTTGGCGGGGTCGGGACAGCGCCATGTGCTGATTACGGGCGGCGCGGGTTTTATCGGCACGAATCTGGCGAGCCGGCTGCTGTCTTCGGGGAAGTCCGTGCTGGTGTACGACGATCTTTCGCGGCCGGGCGTGGAGCGGAATCTGGCGTGGCTGCGGGAGGCGCACGGGGAACGGCTGCGGGTGGAGATTGCGGATATCCGGAACCGGCAGACGCTGAAGACGGCGGTGCGCGGGGCGGAGCGGGTGTTCCATTTCGCGGCGCAGGTGGCGGTGACGACGAGTCTGGTGGATCCGCTGCTGGATTTCGAAGTGAACGTGGGCGGGACGCTGAATCTGCTGGAAGAGATTCGGGCGCTGGAGAGTCCGCCGCCGCTGCTGTTTACGTCGACGAATAAGGTGTACGGGTCACTGGCGGATCTGGCGCTCGAGAAGAACCGCACGCGTTATCAGCCGCTGGAAGCAGGGCTGCGAAGCGGTGTGAGCGAGGAGCGTCCGCTCGATTTTCACAGTCCTTACGGATGTTCGAAGGGCGCGGCGGATCAGTATGTGCTCGACTATGCGCGCACCTTCGGGCTCTCGGCGGTGGTGTTCCGGATGAGCTGTATTTACGGGTTCCACCAGATGGGAACGGAGGATCAGGGGTGGGTCGCGCATTTCCTGCTGCGGGCGCTGGCGGGCAAGCCGATTGTGCTTTACGGGGACGGCATGCAGGTGCGGGATCTGCTGTTCGTGGACGATCTGGTGGATGCGTTTCTGCTGGCGCACGCGAATATCCATACGCTTTCCGGGCAGGCATTCAATATCGGCGGGGGATTGGGGAACACGATCAGTCTTATTGAACTGCTGGACATCATCGCGGAGATTCATGGTGCAAGGCCGGAGGTCCGGATGGAACCGTGGCGTTGCGCGGACCAGCGCTATTACGTGTCCGACACTCGGCGGTTCAAAGCGGCGACCGGGTGGTCGCCCAAGGTGAATGCGCGGCAGGGGGTGGAACTGCTGTACCGCTGGCTGGCGAAGACGCCGCGGGTGAGCGTTCCGCAGACGCTGTCCGCCGCGGAAGGGATGCATGCGCTACTGCCTCATTAATCCACCGTGGACGTTCGAAGCCAGTATCTATTTTGGATGCCGGGAGCCTCATCTGCCGCTGGAATACGGGTATTCGAAAGCGCTGCTGGAGCGGGAAGGTCATGAAGTTCTGGTGTTGGATGGACAACTGGACGGTCTGACGCCGGACGAGGTGCGGTCGCGAACGGAGGCTTTCGCGCCGGACTTTACGGTGGTGACGACGGCGCCCAGTTATCTGTTCTGGCGCTGCGCTCCGCCGGAGTTGCGGGCGCCGCGGCAGGTGATGGATGCGGTGCGCGGGGCGGGCGGCGTGCTGGTGGCGGTGGGTCCGCACGGGTCGACAACGCCGCGAGCGACGCTGCGGAAGCTGGGCGCGGATGTGGTGGTGATGGGCGAGTGCGAGGAAGTGCTGCCGAAGCTGGTGCGGCCGTGGAGTACGGTGGAGTCGATCTGTTATCGGAGTGGCGACCGGGTGGTGGAGCAGGGCGGGCCGCACGCGGCGGATCTGTCGAAACTGCCGGCGCTGTTCTGGGAGCGGCAGACGATCGAGCGGCACCGGCACCATCATCACCGGTTCGATGTTCCGCCGGAGGGGCCTGGGGCGGAGATGGAGACGTCCCGTGGGTGCCCGTATCACTGCACGTTCTGCGCGAAGGATAACTTCCGGAACGGTTTCCGGCGGCGGCCGCTGGAGGTGATCGCGGAAGAGCTGGACGGGCTGGTGCGGTGCGGCGTGGATTACGTGTACTTCATCGACGAGATTTTTCTGGCTTACGCGGACGTGCTGGAAGTGATCCGCGCGCGGAATATCAAGTTCGGCGTGCAGACGCGGATCGATCTGTGGAACGAGAAGATGCTGACGCTGCTGGGGGCGGCGGGGTGCGTGTCGATCGAGGCCGGCGTGGAGAGCATCACGGAGGCGGGGCGGTCGCGGCTGGACAAGAAGTGCAAGGCGTCCACCGAGGAGCTGTCGCGGCGTCTGATTTTCGCGAAGGAGCAGGCGGGCGTGCCGTTCGTGCAGGCGAATCTGCTGGATTCGAGCGATGACGATCCGGAGCAGGTGGAGGAGTGGCGGCAGCATTTGTTGCGGCACGGGGTCTGGGCGAATCAGCCGGTGCCGCTGTTTCCGTATCCGGGATCGCCCGATTACACGAAGCGGTGGGGTCGGCCGGACGACCAGGCTTGGGAGCGGGCGCACCGGTTCTATCTGTCGCGGTTCGATGAGTTCAGCGATATTCAGGAGCAGCGGCCCGCTCCGCTTGTGCAACTGGAAACGGTGCAGCTGGAGACCGGTGGCGGTGTGAATGGTTGAGGATTCGGTGCACCGGGTTCTGATGACCACGGACACGGTGGGTGGGGTGTGGACGTTCGCGCTGGATCTGGCGGGATGTCTGGCTCGGGAGCACGGCGTGGAGGTCCTGCTGGCGACTCTGGGCGGGCTGCCTTCGGAGGGACAGCGGGCGGAGGCGGCGCGGAATCCGGGGCTGCGGATCGCGGCAGGTGAGTACCGGCTGGAGTGGATGGAGGATCCCTGGTTAGACGTGGCGCAATCGCGGGAGTGGCTGCTGCGCCTGGAGCGTGAGTTCCGGCCGGATGTGATTCATCTGAATTCGTATGGGCAGGGGGTGTGTCCGTTTCAGGCCGCGACGGTTTTGACGGCGCACTCGTGCGTGCTTTCGTGGTGGCTGGCGGTGAAGGGCGAAGCGGCTCCGGCGCGGTGGAATCGATATCGCGAGGAGGTGAAGGCTGCGTTTCGAGGCGTGGATGTGGTGACGGTGCCTTCGCACGCGATGGGGCGTTCGTTGTCTCTGTATGACGTTCCGGACGGGGCCTGGCAGGTGATTCCGAACGGTCGGCCTGCCGGGGCGTATCGCCGAGGAGAGAAGGAGCCGTTTGTTTTTACGGCGGGGCGGCTTTGGGACGAGGCGAAGAATACGGCTGGTGTCGCGCGTATCGCGGGGTCGCTTTCGTGGCCGGTATACGCGGCGGGGGAGAGCAGGCCGCCCGCGGGATCGACGTCGGATCCGGTGGAGTTCGGCGGCTGCCGGATGACCGGATGGTTATCGGCCAGCGAGATGCGGGACTGGTATGCGCGCGCGGCGATTTACGCGTTGCCGGCCCGCTACGAGCCGTTCGGGCTGTCGGTGCTGGAGGCCGCGCTTTCGGGATGCGCGCTGGTGCTGGGCGATATCGAAAGCCTGCGGGAGATCTGGGGGGACAGCGCGGTGTTCGTGGATCCGGCGGATGCGGGGGCGTTGCGGGAAGCTCTGGAGTCGCTGATTGCCGATCCGGCGCGGCGGGAGGAGTACGCGCGGTGCGGCTATGAGCGGGCGCTGCAGTATGATTCTTCGCGCACGGCTGCGCAGTACTTCCGGCTGTATGAGAACGCCGCGATGAGGAAGTTCGCATGCGTTTCGTGATCTTCACGCATTCCCTGGTTTCCGACTGGAATCACGGGAATGCGCATTTCCTGCGGGGGTTGGCGACGGCAATGGTGCGGGCGCGGCATGAGGTCCGGATCTTCGAGCCGGAGGATGGCTGGAGCCGGGAGAATCTGCTGCGGGAACACGGGGAGGCGGCGATTGCGGCCTTTGAGAACGCGTATCCGCTGCTGCAGAGCACGCTGTATGACGAGACGACGCTGAATCTTTCGGCGATTCTGGAGACCGCCGATGTGGTGCTGGTGCATGAGTGGAACACGCCGGCGCTGGTCCGGCGGGTTGGTGAGCATCACCGGTTGTATCCGTTTTACCGGTTGTATTTTCACGACACGCACCACCGCAGCGTGACAGAGCCGGAAGCCATGGCGGCCTATGACTTGCAGCATTACGATGGCGTGCTGGCTTATGGCAAAGTAATCCGGGATTTGTATCTGCGCAACGGCTGGGCGCGCGATGCGTGGACGTGGCATGAGGCAGCCGATACATCGGTGTTTCGTCCGCTGAACCGGGGGCCGAAGGTGGGCGATGTGGTGTGGATCGGGAACTGGGGCGACGGGGAACGGACCGAAGAGATCCGGGAGTTTCTGATCGGGCCTGTGAAGGCGCTGGGACTGCGGGCGAAGGTGTATGGCGTGCGGTATCCGGACGAGGCCCGGGAAGCGCTGGCGGCGGCGGGGATCGAGTATGGCGGGTATCTGCCGAACTACGAGGCGCCGGAGGTGTTCGCGCGGTATCGGGCGACGGTGCATATCCCGCGGCGGCCTTATGCGCGGGCGCTGCCGGGGATCCCGACGATCCGGCCGTTCGAGGCAATGGCGTGCGGGATTCCGCTGGTGTCGGCGCCGTGGCGGGACAGTGAGCGGCTGTTTCGCGAGGGGCGCGATTTTCTTTTCGCGCGGGACGGGGAAGAGATGACGCGGCAACTGCGGCGGGTTTTGGGGGACGACGAACTGGCGCGGGATCTGGCTGCGTGCGGGCTGGAGACGATTCGCAGCCGGCATACGTGCGCGCACCGGATGAACGAACTGATCGCGATCGCGGGAGAGGAAAAAACGATGGCGGCACAGGGAAGACAGAACGGATGAACATTGCTTTCTTTGGGTCGAGTCTGGTTTCCGCGTACTGGAACGGCGCGGCGACTTATTACAGGGGCATGCTGCGGGCGATGGCGGAACGCGGTCACCGGATCACGTTCTATGAACCGGACGCGTACGAGCGTCAGGCGCATCGGGATATGGAAGATCCGGCGTGGGCGAAGGTGGTGGTGTATCCGGCTGCAGAGGCTTCGGTGCGGGAAGCTTTGGACGATGCGGCGGGCGCGGATCTGATCGTGAAGGCGAGTGGTGTGGGCGTGTTCGATGAGTTGCTGGAAGGCGCGGTTCCGGAACTGAAGCGCAGTTCGAATCTGGTGGTGTTCTGGGATGTGGACGCGCCCGCCACGCTGAACCGGACGGCCGGCGATCCGCGGGATGTGTTTCGCGAGCGGATTCCGCAGTTCGATGCCGTGCTCACCTACGGCGGAGGCGCTCCGGTGGTGAAGGCGTATGAGGCGCTGGGGGCGCGAACGTGTGTTCCGGTGTATAACGCGCTGGACCCTTCGACGCATTATCCGGTGGCTCCCGATCCGCGTTTCGAGGGGAGCCTGGGCTTTCTGGGGAACCGTCTGCCGGACCGCGAGCGGCGCGTGGAGGAGTTCTTCATTACCGCGGCCTGCCTGTGTCCCGGGATGCAGTTTTTGCTGGGCGGGGCGGGCTGGGGAGACAAGCCGATGCCGCCGAATATTCAGTATCTGGACCATGTGTATACGCGCGATCACAATGCGTTCAACTGCACGCCGCTGGCGGTGGTGAACATCTCGCGGGAGAGCATGGCGGCGTACGGGTTTTCTCCCGCGACGCGTGTGTTCGAGGCGGCGGGCGCTGCGGCGTGCCTCATCACGGACAGCTGGACGGGAATCGGAGAGTTCTTCGAGCCGGGCCGGGAGATTCTGGTGGCGGAGGACGGGTTCGGCGTGGCGCGGCATCTGCGCGCACTGACGCGGGAACGGGCGCGCGAAGTGGGCCGGGCGGCTTACCGGCGCGTGCTGGCGCAACACACGTACGCGCATCGGGCGGCGCAGGTGGAGGGCATCCTGGAAGGTCATGCGGCGCGGTGGGTCGGGGTGGCGTCATGAGGATCGCGATTCTTGGCCTGTCGATTACCTCGTCCTGGGGGAACGGGCATGCGACAACGTACCGGAGTCTGGTGCAGGGGTTGGCGGGGCGCGGGCACGAGATTCTGTTTCTGGAGCGCGATACCGAGTGGTATGCGGGGAATCGGGATACGCCGCGGCCGCAGGGGGCGCGGACGGAGTTGTACCAGAGCGTGGAGGAGCTGTTCGGGAAATATGAACAGCAGGTCCGGCATGCGGACCTGGTGATTGTCGGTTCCTTCGTGCCGGACGGCATTGCGGTGGGCCGGTGGGTGACGAAGGTCGCGGAGGGCGTCACCGCGTTCTACGATATCGATACGCCGGTGACGCTGGAGCAGTTGGGCCGCGGTGAGTGCGCTTACGTGACGGCCGAGCTGATTGCGGCCTACGGCTTGTATCTATCGTTCACGGGCGGACCCACGCTGCGGCGGATCGAACAGCGGTTCGGCTCGCCCATGGCGCGGGCGCTGTATTGTTCGGTGGATCCTCGGCAGTACCGGCCGTTGACGCGGGCGACGCGGTGGGATCTGGGGTATCTGGGCACTTACAGCGACGACCGTCAGCCGTCGCTGGAGGCGCTGCTGCTGGAGCCGGCGCGGCGATGCGCGGAGGGGCGGTTCGCGGTGGCGGGGCCGATGTATCCGGAGACGATTCCATGGCCGGCGAATGTGGAGAGGACGATTCATCTGTCGCCGCGCGAGCATCCGGAGTTTTACAGTTCGCAGCGCTTTACGCTGAACATCACGCGGGACGCGATGAAGGCGGCCGGGTATTCGCCGAGCGTGCGGTTGTTCGAGGCGGGGGCCTGCGGGGTGCCGCTGATCAGCGACTGGTGGACCGGTCTCGACACGATCTTCGAACCGGGCTATGAGATTTTGCTGGCTTCGGGGCCGGAGGACACGCTCCGGTATCTGCGGGATTTCTCCGATGCGCAGCGCCGCGTGCTGGGGCAGCGGGCGAGGAAGAGGATTGTCGCGGAGCATACGCCGGAGAGGCGGGCCGTGCAGCTGGAACAGCATTACGCGGAAGCGGGCGCGCGGAGTGCAAAGGCGTTGTCGATATGAAGCTGGTCATCTTCGGCCTGAGCGTCAGTTCTTCCTGGGGCAACGGTCACGCGACGCTGTGGCGCGGGCTCTGCGCGTCGCTGGGACGCCAAGGCCATGACGTTGTGTTTTTCGAGCGGGATGTTCCGTGGTATTCGTCCGCCAGGGATTTGACGGAACTTCCGGGGGGCGGCGAACTGGTGCTGTACGAGAGCTGGGAAGCGGTGCAGGCGCTGGCCCGGCGGCATGTGGACGAGGCGGATGCGGCGCTGGTGACATCGTACTGTCCGGACGCTTTGCAGGCGTCGGAGATGGTGCTGCATTCGGTGTGTCCCGCGCGGGTGTTCTATGACATGGATTCGCCGGTAACCCTGGCTCGGATCGCGAAGGGGGAGCAGGTGGAGTATGTGGGACCGCGCGGCTATCGGGATTTCGATCTGGTGCTGAGTTATGCGGGCGGCCGGACCCTGACCGAACTGCGGCGGGTGCTGGGCGCGCCTCGCGTGGCTCCTCTGTACGGCAGCGTGGACCCGGATATTCATAAGCCGACCGGAGCGCAGGCGGATTACGGGGCGGGGCTCTCTTATATGGGGACTTACTCGGCGGACCGGGATGCGGCTTTGCGGGCGCTGTTTATCGAACCGGCGGAGAGGATGCCGGAGCGTGGGTTTTTGATGGGCGGGTCGTCTTACAACAGCGATTTTCCGTGGCTGCCGAATATTTACTTCGTGGGACATCTGACGCCGGCGCAGCACCCCGATTTTTACTGCTCGGCGGGACTGACTCTCAATGTGACGCGGGGGCCGATGGCGGAGATGGGCTATTGTCCATCAGGACGGCTTTTCGAGGCTTCTGCCTGCGGCGTGCCGGTGCTGAGCGATGTCTGGGAAGGGATTGAGACGTTCTATTCGCCGGGGCGGGAGATCCTGATCGGGCGGTCGGCGGACGATGCGGTTGCGGCGCTGCTGCGGTCGCCGGAGGAACTGGCGCGGATCGGCCGCAACGCGCGGGAGCGCACGCTGGCGCTGCATACGGCGGACGTGAGGGCGCTGGAACTGGAGAATGTTCTGGGCGCGTGGAAGTCGATGGCGGTGGAGGCGGGCGCGGTATGTGGGGCATAATTCCGGCGGCGGGGAAAGGCAGCCGGATTCAGCCGCTGGCGTTTTCGAAAGAACTGCTGCCGATGGGGACGTATGAGGGCGAGGTGCGGCGTCCGCGCGCGGTGAGCGATTTTCTGATGGAGCGTTTCACGATTGCGGGGGCGACGCGAATCTGCTTCGTGATTTCGGCGGATAAGTCGGACATTCTGGAGTATTACGGCGGGTCGGCGTGGTCGGCGTCGATTTGTTATACGGTGCAGCCGCAGCCGGCGGGGTTGTGCGACGCAATCTTTCGCGGGTTGCCTGTGATTGTGCCGGATCAGCCGGTGCTGGTGGGTTTGCCGGACACGATCTGGTTTCCGGACGACGGGCTGGCGGCGTTGCCGGACGACCGGTTTCCGTTTTTGTTATTCCCGGTGAAAGAGCCGCAGTTTTTCGATTCCGTGGAGTGCGATGAACAGGGACGAGTTCTGCGCATACGGGTGAAGGATCCGGAGGCGAAGTCGAACCGGATTTGGGGAGCGTTCAAGCTGCCCGGGAGGACGCTGCAGGAGCTGTTCGATTTGTGGGTGGAACGCGGGCGGAGCGACGAGTATCTGGGAACGCTGGTGAACGCCTGGCTGGAGCGTGGCGGGGAAGCGTGGGGCGTTCCGGCGGGCGTGAGTTATTACGACGTGGGCACCATGGACGGCTATGTGGAGGCGATGAAGATGTTATCCGAGCAGCGGCATTTGTCGGGAAAGAAGGTGGCGTGACAACTCTTTCTCAGGAGGACGTGGGGACGCGCATTCGCGAACTGGGCGAGTGGTTCCAGAACATGGAACTGGGCGGCGTGTGGACGGCGCCGCATCATTTTCTGGGCGACTATCCCGCTATCAAGTGGGCGAATTTCCGGGATGCCGTGCCGGCGGATCTGACGGGCAAGACGGTGCTGGAGATCGGCTGCAACGCGGGGTTTTATTCGTTCGAGATGAAACGGCGGGGCGCGGCGCGGGTGCTGGGTATCGATTCGGATTCGGGATATCTGGCGCAGGCGCGGTTCGCCGCGGAGGTGTCCGGCCTGGAGGTGGAATTCCGGGAGATGGATGTCTATGATGTGGCCCGCTTACAGGAGCGCTTCGATGTGGTGCTCTTCATGGGCGTGCTGTATCACCTGCGGCATCCGCTGCTGGCGCTGGATCTGATTCATGAGCATGTGGCGCGCGACCTGATGATTTTTCAATCGATGCAGCGCGGCAGCAAAGAGGTGGCGCGGTTGCAGGCGGATTATCCGTTCGCGGAGACCGCGGTGTTCGGAGAGCCTGGCTATCCGGCGATGTATTTCGTGGAGGAGCGCTATTCCGGGGATCCGACGAACTGGTGGATTCCGAATCGCGCGTGCGCCGAGGCGATGCTGCGCAGCGCGGGGTTCGAGATTGTGGCGCATCCGGAAGAGGAAGTCTATCTTTGCCGGCGAAGGAGTTCGCGTGGTTGAAGCAGCGATGTTGTGGAACGAGCCGAACAACCTGTCGCACTGGAATTTTGAGATCGACCCGGACTGGAAGATATTCGCGGAAATGGTGAAGCTGGCGGCGAACGCGGTGAGGGCGGAAAATTCCCGGCTGCCGCGCGTACTGGGCGGGATTTCGCCGATTGACCCGCAGTTTCTGAAGAACATGCAGCGGCAGTGCGTGCTGAAGCATGTGGACGTGGTGGCGGTGCACGGCTTTCCGCTCGACTGGAATCACTGGACCATCAATGAGTGGCCGACGAAACTGGCGGAGATCCGGGCGGTGACGGAGCTTCCGTTGTGGGTGTCCGAAGTGGGGGTGTCGACGTTCGGCGCCGAGGAGGTGCAGGAGTTTGGTTTGCGCCGGACGGCCGAGTTGTTGCGGGGGCGGGCGGAGCGCGTGCACTGGTACAGTCTGTACGATCTGCCTCGGGCCTGGCCGGCGACGACGCGGCATCGGGAGGCGGAAGGTTCGTCTTACTATCGGCACTTTTATATGGGCCTGCTGCGGGAAGACGGCACACCAAAGCTCGCTTTTGAACAGTTTCGGGAGTATACGCCGGAGTTCGGGATCTGCCAGTGGTTCCATTACGAAGACCACCGGCTGGATGACGCCGTTTCGCGGTTGAAGGAACTGGGCGTGAAGCATGTGCGCACGGGGTTGAGCTGGGCGGACAGCTTTCGTCCCGATGCGATGAAGTGGTTCGACCGGCAGATGAAGGCGCTGGAAGATTTCGAGGTTACAGTGACGTTTTGCTTTACGCCGGAGCATGCGGGGTTGCAGCCGAATCATACGAGTCCACCACGGGAGCCGGGGGAGTTCGCGGACTTCTGTGCGAGCATGGTGCGACGGTATTCCTGATTGAGCGATTCGGGTCTGGTGATTCTGGTGCGCCACGGGGAGACGGGCGCGAATTTACGGCGCTGTTTCGCGGAGTCGGACGAGGTGCCGCTGACGGAGGAGGGACGGGCGCAGGCGCGCGAACTGGGGGCGCGGCTGGCGCGGGAGTTTCGTCCGGAACGGGTTTTAACCAGCGCATTACTTCGCGCGCGGCAGACCGGGGAATTGATCGCGGGCGAACTGGGCCTGAACGCCGGGGTGGTTCCGGGGATTCATGAGCGGGATTTCGGGTGTCTGAAAGGGCAGCCTTATGAGGAAATGGGGCGGCTGATGCTGAGCGATGCCGGGTATGATCCGGCGCGCTTCGAGCAGTGGGCGCCGGAGGGCGGAGAGAGTCTGGAGGGCGTGCGCATCCGGGTTCTGGACGCGCTGGGGCCCGTACTGGCCGGGATCGGCGGCCGCGAGATCGTGGTGGTGACGCACGGGGCGGTGCTGCAGGCTTTAAGCGCTCACCTGAATGGAGGTTGGAGCGACGCGAGTGTGCCCTTGAACTGTGGAGTTCTGGTGGCTACGCCGGAAGCTCTTCGGAGACCGGGAACTGATGCTGTTCACGGCCCAGATCGCCATCGTACTTCTTCGTCGATTTGAAGAGCTCGTAGCGGCCGTCGGCGGCGTAGAGATGCGCGCGGTCGGCGAGTTGCGACATTTGCTGCTGTTTTAAAGGCTGGAAGCCGCCGGCGATTTTGAGGTTTTGCTGCAGGATTTCGGGGGATTCCATGCCGCTGATGGTGACGGCGACACCGGGAACACTCATGGCGTAGCGGATGCCTTCCTCGGCGGTGTAGACCCCGTTCTTCACTGGTTCGCCGCTGCCGCAGAGACTCTTCATGCCGAGCGGCGCGATGTCGCGGCGCACCAGTTCGGGGAGCACCAGCTTCTGAAAGCTGCGGGCGTAGGTGGCGTCGAGGATGTTGAGCGGCATCTGCACGGTGTCGAACGGGTAATTTCGTTCCAGCATCTTCAGGTGGATGTCCGGATCTTTGTGGCCGGTGAAGCCCACGAAGCGCACTTTGCCCTGCTTTTTCGCGTCTTCGAGAGCTTCGATGGCGCCGCCGGGCGCGAAGATTCTCTCGGGGTCGTCATCGTAGACGACTTCGTGGACCTGCCAGATGTCCAGATGATCCGTGCGCAGTCTTACGAGCGACTCTTCGAGTTGGCGCATGGCGACTTTTTTATCGCGGCCGTGAGTGCAGAGCTTGGTCATCAGGATGACTTTGTCGCGGCGGCCCACCAGCGCTTTGCCCATGCGCTCTTCGCTGAGGCCCTGATGGTATTCCCAGGCGTTGTCGAAAAAGTTGATGCCGTGATCGATGGCTTCATGGATGATGCGCGCGCCGGTGGCGTCGTCTTCGGCAGTGCCGATGTGATAGCCGCCGACGCCCAAGATCGACGTCTGCAGGCCGGTCTTGCCGAGTGGCCGCTTCGGAATGTCCGCGGTTTGCTGGGCGAAGGCCAGGCCGGCGCCGGCGAGCGCGGACCCTTTCACGAAGCGGCGGCGGGTGGTGCCGGATTTGGATGTGGATTTCATGGGACTGGAACCGTTTATTTCGCGGGTTGCGGGAGCGTGGTGTAAGGCTTGCCGGTGTTCTTCGTGGCGGAGATCATTTCCTGGACTTCGTTGCTCTTCGGATCGAGCGGGAACTGATGGGCCAGACGGGCTTCCGGGTTGTCGTATTTGATGGAAGTCTTGTAGAGTTCGAAGTGGCCGTCGCCGGCGTCCGTCTTCACGCGATCGCGGAGGGCCTGCATTTCGGCGGGCGCCATCGGCTGGAAGGCGCGCGCGATTTCGAGATTCTGGTGCAGCACTTCGAGTTTGTCCACGCCGGCGATGGTGGTGGCGACCGGAAGACTCATGGCGTAACGCAGACATTCCTCGGCGGTGAGAGCGCCTTTGGTGATCATGTCGCCGGTGCCTCCCATGGGCTTCATGCCCAGCATCGCGATGCCGCGGCGGGTGCATTCGGGAATCACCATGCGTTCGAAGCTGCGGAAATTCGCGTCCATGGGATTGAGGGGGAACTGGCAGGTATCGAACGGGAAGTTGGTGGCCAGCATGGCGAGGTGAATGCGCGGGTCTTTGTGGCCGGTAAAGCCGACGGCGCGGACCTTGCCCTGCTTCTTCGCGAGAGTGAGCGCTTCGGCGGCGCCGTTGGGCCGGATGAAAAGGTCGGGATCGTTATAGAAGGTGACGCCGTGGATCTGCCAGACATCGAGATGGTCGGTCTGGAGGCGGCGGAGGGACTGTTCGAGCATCTGCATGGCGAGGTCTTTATCGCGACCGTGCGTGCAGACTTTGGTCATGATGATTGCTTTGTCGCGTTTGCCTTTGAGCCCCTTGCCCAGCATGACTTCGGTGGCACCCAGATGGTATTCCCAGCAGTTGTCAAACGTGGTGATGCCGCCGTCGAAGGCTTCATCGATGATGCGGAGGGATTCCTGCTCGCTCTTCGTGTTGCCGAGATGATGCCCGCCGAGAGTGAGCGCGGAGACGCGGAGGGAAGTTTTGCCAAGAGTACGCTGGGGAATTTCTGCGCCGGCCATGGCGAAGCAGCGAGCAATCGCTTCGCCATGGCGGTGTTCAGTGGGACTGAATGGTCGGGATGCTTACATCAGCGCGGGCCGTTGACGTTGAAGTCCGCGGGGATCTGGAAGAGGGACGGGTCCTGCGCGCCCTGCACGATGTTGGTGAGCTGGTAGGTGGTTTCGCCGAAGCGCGGGTCGATATTGCTGCTCTTGATCAGCATCTGCAACTCGTTCGAGAACCAGCGTTCGGAGACCACTTTGATTTCCCGATCGTTCCCGATCTGGCCGACCGGAATGGTGATGGTGGAACGGGTGCCCTGGGCGGGCACGCCGTTAACGATCTGCGTGCCGAGGTCTTCGGCGGCGTCACGCTGGCCTTCGGCCATTTCTTTCGAGATGGTGACGGTTTTGGAACGTGTGACGATGGCTGCCCCGGCGGCGGCGGTTGCGGCGAGGGTCCCCGGCCTGGCGGCCATCTCGGCTTTTAACTTTTCGAGGGCTGCGGCATCCACCGGTCCCGAACGGAAATCGGATTTCATCACCATCATCTTGTGGGCGGTTTTGTTGGCCGTGCTCATCTCAACGCTGGAGCCCGCGACGGGATCGGAAATCATAACGGAACCGCCGTTTTCGCGTTCGATCCGGGTGCGGCCCTCGGCATCGCGGAAATATTTATCGGTTTCCTTCTTGTCGATACGGGTGCCGTCGCCCAGGACCTGCACGGTGCGCCGCTCTTCGGTGGCCGAGAGGGGGTGGCCGACGGCAGTCTTCATGTTCAGAGCGTCGACACGGGCGAAGGTGAAGTTGCCGGCCGTTTTATCGTCGTTCACGAAGTACTGAAAGGCGATGGTTTTGTCGGGAGTCTGGCCGTGCATGGCGCCGCAGAGGGACGCGAAGCAGGCCGTTGCCATGAGGGTTTGTCTGGTTGTCATCGAATGCTCCTGTAGGAAACGGAATCGGAAACGGAAATCAGGCGTACGGCGCGGGCGCGGCCATCTTCGCTCACGAGGAGATCCGCGCGGGCTCGGGCGGCGGGATCGGGCACGCGAACGGGCAGGCCGGCGGCGATCAGGGCCGAGACGGGAAGTTCGACGCGGACCACGTCGGCTCGCTCGTACGGGGCGAGCGGCGCGGTGAACGGGATGGAGACGAAGGGGGCGTCGTTTTCGGCTAATGTTTCGGCCGGCGCGGGAGATGGCGGTAGCGCGGGTTTGTGTCGTTTGGGCCGGACGGTTTTAGGGACTTCCGGGGCGGTGGTCGCGGGCGGCGCTGGTGAATTGGCGCGGGCCGCGATCACTACGGGAGACTGCTTTGTCGCGGGGGCGGGGCTGCGTTCCAGCAGCGTCCATCCGGCCCAACCCGCTAACAGCGAGGCGGCGAGGGCGCCCGCTGCGATCCGGTATCGGACGGGCGGGGCGGGCTTGCGGCGGACCCGGTTGAACTCCGCGAGCAACAGCAGTTCGGCGGCGGGAGGCGGCAGAGCGGTGGCGGCATCCGCGCGGACGATCCGGAGCGCTTCGGTTAAACGCCGTTGCGATGCGAAATCGGCGCGGCATTTTGCGCACGTATCCAGATGGGACTTCAGGTCTGCGGGCGGGGCCTGCAAGGCTCTCGCGGTCTCGATCAGGGCATTTTTGTAATCCGCACAATTCATTTTGACCATGTCATTCTCACTTCGCACTTCGATTCTTCCGGCTTGCGCTGTAACTTTCTCGCCAGCAAATCCCGCGCCCGATGCAGCCGCGAGCGGACCGTTCCCACGGCGCATTCCAGAGCCGCGGCGGCTTCTTCATAACTCTTCCCTTCCAGATCGCAGAGCGCCACCACTTCGCGATATCGCTCCGGAAGGGCCGCGATGGCGGCTCGCAGGCGGTCCGCATCGGAGGTGTCGGGCTCCGGACCTTCAGGCCGGCGATCCCGGTCGGCCAGCGTTTCGTCGAAGGGCACCCAGCGCTGTTCCTTGTACCGGCGGCGTTGCAGAAACTTCCGGGCCACGCCGGTCAGGAACGCGCCGAGAGAGCCGCGGGCCGGGTCGTAATCCTCCGCGTGATGAATCAGCCAGACGAAAACGTCCTGGGCGGTTTCGGCGGCCTTTTGGCTATCGGCGGTCATATGCAGCGCGAAACGAAAGACGGCCGGGTAATGGGCGCTGTAGACCGCGGTGAAGGCCTCGCGATCGCCGGCGCGGAACCGCTTCAGTTCGTCATCCCGGATTGTTTCTGGTTCCCGCATGTTCCCGGTCTGCTGTTATTGTCACGGCGGCGACGGGGAAGTTCCACGAACTGCGCGGATTCGATAGAATTTGGGTCAGCGCAAAGGAACAGACCAGCCATGCCGGAAAACGCCATCAGTTTCGACCGCAGAAATTTTCTGAAGAACACCGCGGCCCTGGGTGTCGCTTCCTCTCTGACGCGGGCGGCGTTCGGCGCCCGGCCCGCGCCCGCACGGGTGCTGGGGGCGAACGATCGCATCAACGTCGGCGTCATCGGCTGCGGGGGCCGGGGCACCGGGGTGGCGAAGGACTTCGCCAAGGCCGGGCTGACGCACAACGCCCGCATCGCGATGGTGTGCGACGTTTATCAGAAGCGCGTCAATCTGAACGCCGAGTATCACAAGGTCAAGGGCACGCTGGATTATCGCGAGGTGCTGGACAATCCGGAGATCGACGCGGTTTATATCGCGACGCCGGATCACTGGCACGCGCCGATTGCGATTGCGGCGATGGATAAGGGCAAGGACGTTTACCTGGAAAAGCCCATGGTCCATACGATCGCGGAAGCGCGGCAGCTGGTGAGCACCGTGAAGGAGACGAAGCGGGTGCTGCAGGTGGGGTCGCAGACCACGTCCGGCGACCAGTGGGCGAAGGCGAAGAAGGCGATTGCGGACGGCATGATCGGGGACATGATCATGAGCCAGGGATCGTATCACCGGAACTCGCTCGACGGGGAGTGGAACTATCCGATCGACAACGCGGCGGGGCCGACGGGCAAGGGCGAGGATTATCTCGACTGGAAGATGTGGCTCGGTTCGGCGCAGCAGCGGCCGTATAACGCGGACCGGTATTTCCGGTTCCGCAAATACTGGGACTATTCGGGCGGCATTGCGACGGACCTTTTTTATCACGTGGTGGCGCCCATGAATATCTGCTGGGGCGAGCCGCAGTTCCCGGCGAAGGTGATGGCGGGCGGCGGTATCTACGAGTTTCACGACGAGCGGGAAGTTCCGGACACGTTCAACGTGATGGGCGATTATCCGAAGGGGCATTCGCTGGTGCTGAGCGCGTCGATGGCGAATTCGCAGCACATTCCGGGGCTGATCCGCGGGCATGCCGGCACGCTGACCATGGTGGATCACGGCAAGTTCGAGAGCTACACGCCGTTCATCACGGTGCGTCCGGAGAAGCGCGGCAAGCAGTATGTGGATCCGTCCTGGCCCGCGCGGTTCGGCACGGAAGAGGAAGTCAAAATTCCGGTTCCGCAGGAAGATATTATGCAGAAACACATCGCGAATTTCCTCGACTGCATGCGTTCGCGGGAGAAACCGACGCTCGATGTGGAGACCGGCGCGCGGGCGCAGGTGCTGATCACGATGGCGGTGATGTCGTACCGGCAGGGCAAGGTTCTTTATTTTAACGAGAAGAACTGGCAGGTTACGGATCATCCTCCGGTGGCGTAGTCCAGCTCTCGGCGATGAAAACGCGCGACATCACCGCGCGTTACTCCGGGATCAGGCAACAAGGAATCACTATGGTGCATGTCAAAGATCTCTCGCCCGACCAGAAGGTGGCCATCGAAGGCATCCTCGGCCGCGCTTTGCGTGAAGACGAAAGCCTGACCATCCGTCCCTCGAAAGTGATCAGGGATGCTCCGCAAGCTGCCGAGCGCACCGCCCGCTTCGCGCAGTACCGCGACAGTCTTGACCGCATTGCCGGGCGCGTGAAAGATATCCCGGAAGACGAACTCGATGCCGCCATCGATGCGGCGACCGATCACGTACGTCATCGCTCCTAAGTGATCATCACTTTCGACACAGGCATTTTAGTCCGCGCCACAAAGCGCGCGAGCGGACCCGCAAGGCGCGTCGTTGATACCGTCGCGGCCGACCCCGATCACACCCTCGCGCTCTCGCCCTTCATCCTCGGGGAAGTCGGCAAAGTGCTGGCCCATCCCCGGATGCAGGCGCTCTACGGCCTCACTGCGGAGGAGATCCACGAGCATGTGCGGTTTCTCGAATCGGTAGCCCGTATCGTCGAGCCGGAACCGGGCATCCCGGTGGTGCTCTCCGATCCCCACGACGACGTTATCGTCTACACGGCGCTCTCAGCCGGTGCCGAAATACTCTGCGTGCGCGACCGCGACTTCTACACCCCCAATGTCCTTGCATTCTGCGAGCGCAGCGACATCCGGGTCATGGACGAGATCGCTCTTCTCAAGGTTCTTGTGAAGCAGTAATACTGGCAGCGGAATGGCAGAAGTGAGGAGGGCGCGCCCACAGCGCGGATCTCCCCACTTCAGTCACGGGTTGCCAGAGGCGCGCGGGCCGAGCGCGGGTGTGCGGCCATTTCGGCGGAAATGGTCCGATGATGCCGTACAATAAGTGCTTATCGAATGACGACCGCCCCGCTCAAACGCACACCTCTGAATGAGGTCCACCGGGCCTTCGGCGCGAAGATGGTTGATTTCGGCGGATGGGATATGCCGGTGCAGTATACCGGCCTCATCGACGAACACAACACGGTTCGGAATGCCGTGGGCCTTTTCGACGTCAGCCACATGGGTGAAATCGAGATTCGCGGGCCGGAAGCCGCGAAGCTGACCGATTTCGTCACCACGAACGCGGTTTCAAAGCTGAAGCACGGTCAGGCGCAGTATTCCGGACTGCTCTACGAGCACGGCGGTTTCGTGGACGACATTCTGGTCCATAAAGTGGCCGACGATTCCTTCTTTATTTGCGTGAATGCCTCGAATCAGGAAAAAGATTTCGAGCACATTGTTGGGGTGTCCGGGGATTTCGAGTGCGAGGTGGAATTCGCGAGCGGGAAGTACGCGCAGCTCGCGATTCAGGGGCCGAAGGCTCTCGAAACCGCGCAACAGCTGACGGAAACGCCGCTGGCCGGAATCCGCTATTACTGGTTCACCGACGGCATGTTCGCGGGCGTTCCGGCGCGCATCGCGCGGACCGGGTACACCGGGGAAGACGGTTTCGAGGTGTATGTGGCGCCGGACGTGGCGGCGGACGTCTGGAAGGCGATCATGGAAGCCGGCAAGCCCGCCGGCATCAAGCCCTGCGGTCTGGGGGCGCGCAACACGCTGCGTCTGGAAAGCAAGATGGCGCTTTACGGACATGAGATCGGGGCGTCGATTTCGCCGCTCGAAGCGGATCTCGGGTGGATCGTGAAGTTCGACAAGGGCGAGTTCATCGGCCGGGACGCGCTGGTGAAGCAGAAGCAGGCGGGGCTCAAGCGAAAGCTGACCGGTTTCGAGATGCGCGGACGCGGCATCGGGCGGGACGGTTATGAAGTCACGATCGGCGGGCAGCCCGCCGGGTGGGTGACAAGCGGGTCGCCCGCGCCGACGCTGAACCGCAATATCGGCCTTTGCTACCTGCCGCTGGAGCGCGCGAAGCCCGGTGAGAAGATCGAAATTGTAGTGCGAAATCAGGCGGTCGAAGCCGAAACCGTGCCGACGCCATTCTATAAGAGGCCTCAATGAACTATCCGGAAAGCTATCGCTATACGAAAGAACATGAGTGGGTCAGTCTGGCCGGGGATACGGCGACGGTGGGCATCACCTTCCACGCCCAGGAAGAACTCGGGGACATCGTTTACGTGGATCTGCCGAAGCCGGGGGCGCAGCTGGCCAAGGGCGACAGCTTCGGCTCGGTGGAATCCGTGAAGGCCGTGTCCGACATCTACGCGCCGGTGGGCGGCGAGGTGCTGGAGGCGAACGAACTGCTGACGTCGTCGCCGGAGAAGCTGAACGAAGATCCGCACGAAGCCGCCTGGCTGATTAAGATCCGCGTGTCGGATCCGAATGAATTTAACAATCTTTTATCCGCTGCCGATTATCAAACTTATGTAGGAGCGGAAAGTTAAAATTGCGCTATCTTCCGAAGTCTGACTCCGAGCGTCAGGAGATGCTCGCGGCCTGCGGGCTGACATCAGCCGATGAACTGTTCGGGCAAATACCGGCCGAGGCACGGATTCACGGCCCGCTGGGTCTTGCTCCGGGTATTTCCGAGTACGAGATTGTCGATTATTTCAAGGCCAAATCGGAGCGCACCAGCAACGGTTACGCCTCTTTTCTGGGCGCCGGCGTGTACAGCCATTACCGCCCGGTGGTGGTGGATACGGTGGTATCGCGCGGCGAGTTTCTGACCTCTTATACGCCGTACCAATCGGAGATTTCGCAGGGGACGCTGGTCACCATCTTCGAATTCCAGACGATGATCTGTCAGCTGACGGGCATGGATGTGGCGAACGCCTCGATGTACGACGCTTCGACGGCGGTGCCGGAAGCGGCCATGATGGCGGTAAGGATCACGGGGCGCAGCAGGATTCTGGTGGCGAGATCGGTGCATCCGGAGTATCGCGAAGTGCAGCGCACGTACGCGAAGAACCAGGGGCTGCCGATTGAAGAGTTCGGGTACGACGCCGGGACCGGGCAGATCGATCTGGCGGATCTGGAAGCGAAGCTCGATAAGCAGACGGCCTGTGTGATTATTCAGTCGCCGAATTTCTTCGGGATTATCGAGGACGTAAAGAAGGCGGCTGAGCTGGCGCATGCGCACGGCGCGCTGCTGGTGTTCACGTTCTCAGAAGCGGTGTCGCTGGGTCTGCTGGAACCGCCGCGCGATGCCGATATCGTCGCCGGGGAGATGCAGTCGTTCGCGATCTCGCCCAGTTATGGCGGGCCTTTCGCGGGGATTATCGCGTCGAAAGAGAAGTACATCCGGCAACTGCCTGGCCGGCTGGTAGGGCAGACGCTGGATTCGGAAGGCAACCGGGCGTTCTGTCTGACGCTGGCCACGCGCGAGCAGCATATCCGCCGGGAAAAGGCGACATCGAACATCTGCACCAACCAGGCGCTGATCGCGCTGATGGGCACGGTCTTCATGGAACTTTACGGCAAGCAGGGGCTGCGGGAACTGGCGACGCAGAACCTGGCGAAAGCGCATTATCTGGGGTCGAAGATCAAGCCTCATTTCAGCGGGCCCTATTTCAATGAATTCGTGGCGTCGGCCAACGGGAAGTCGCCGGAAGCGATCAACGAAGAGTTGCTGGGCAAGAAGATTATCGGCGGGCTGCCGCTCGGGAAGTTCTATCCGGAACTGAAGGACGCGGCCCTGCTTTGCGCGACGGAAATGACGAAACGGTCCGATATGGACACCCTGGCCGAGGCCTTCCAGCAATGATCCGGAAAGTTCGCTCGCATCTTTCACAGAACGAAGGGCTGATCTTCGAACAAAGTTCGCCGGGCAAGATCGGCTATCAGTTGCCGCCGCTCGATGTGCCGGCGGTGGATCCGGCGGAAGCGCTGGGCGCGGCGCAGGTGCGCGACGGCATCGAGGGGTTTCCGGAAGTCAGCGAAGTGGAAGTGATTCGCCACTTCACGCGGCTTTCCACGTGGAACTACGCGATCGACCTGGGCATGTACCCGCTGGGATCGTGCACGATGAAGTACAACCCGCGCATCAATGAAGCGGTGGCGCGGCTGGAAGGTCTGGCGTGGTCGCATCCCTACCAGCCGGAGAGTTTGTCGCAGGGCGCCATGGAAGTGGTGGCGCATCTGGAAGACGCGCTGTGCGAGATCACGGGGCTGGACGCGATTACGCTGCAGCCCGCGGCGGGCGCGCATGGGGAACTGACCGGCATCCTGCTGGTGCGGGCGCTGCTCGAATCCCAGGGCAATCCGCGCAAACGGATTCTGGTGCCCGATTCGGCGCATGGCACGAATCCGGCGACGGCGGGAATCGCGGGGTACGGGGTGCAGAATGTCCGGTCGAACGACCAGGGCATGATCGACCTGGAAGAGCTTTCCCGGCTGATGGACGACGACGTCGCGGCGCTGATGGTGACGAATCCGAACACGCTCGGTGTGTTCGAGGAGAACATCATCCGCGCGACGGAAATTATCCATGCCAAGGGCGGCATGGTGTACATGGACGGCGCGAATCTGAACGCGCTGGTGGGTATTGCGCGGCCAGGGGATTTCGGCATCGACGTGATGCACATCAACCTGCACAAGACGTTCTCGACGCCGCATGGCGGTGGTGGTCCGGGGGGCGGTCCGGTGGCGGTGAAGAAGCATCTGGAACCGTTTCTGCCGGTGCCGCGGCTGAAGCGGCTCTCCGATTCGCTCACGTGGGATTACGACGTGCCGCAGTCGATCGGCAAGGTGCGGGCGTTTTACGGGAATTTCGGCGTGCTGGTGCGGGCGCTGGCGTATATCCTGGCGCATGGCGGACCCGGGCTCCGGAACGCGACCGTGGACGCGGTGCTGAACGCGAATTACATCCGGCACAAGCTGGCGCCGTATTTCGATCTGCCGTACAAGCGCCCGAACATGCACGAAGTGGTGTTCAGCGACGACCGGCAGGCGGCGAAGGGCGTGCGCACGGGCGATATGGCGAAGCGCCTGATCGATTATGGTTTCCATCCGTATACGGTCAGCTTTCCGCTGATTGTGCACGGGGCGCTGATGATCGAGCCGACGGAGACGGAGTCGAAGCAGGAGCTCGATTTGTTTATCGATGCGATGATTTCGATTGCGAAGGAAGTGGAGGAGGAGACCGAAAAGGTGACCTCCGCGCCACATTTGACGCGCACCACGCGGGTGGATGAGGTGACTGCCGCACGGAAGCCGATTGTGCGCTGGAAGCCTTAGTTCCCCGGGCGCAGCGGGCGGGTTTCCAACCCGCCGCAGGATTCCATCCCGCCCCACATTGAGAGAGGACCTTAATTTCCGGACGGCGTTTCCTGCGGGGAGGTGCCGTTCGGATCGTTCACGACCGCGCCCGGGGGCAGCGGGACGGGGCCTTTCAGCAGCGGGTCGTTGGTGGCTTTCATCCAGCGATCGAGTCTGCCGCGCATGTCTTTGAGCGTTTCCGCCATGGTCGGGTCGGCGGCCATGTTGGCGCGCTCGGCGGGGTCGAACAGCAGGTCGTAAAGGGCTTCGTCCGGCACCGGGCGGGTCCGCCAGCCGTTTTCCACCCATAACGCTTTGCTTGGGCCATCGTCGCAGTTGGGCAGCACGGGCGTGTGTTTGTCGCCGAAGTGCCGCACGTATTTCCAGCGCTGCGTGCGCACGGCACGGAGCGGTTCGTAAGCCGCGTGGTACGTCACTTCCGCGAAGATCTCTTCGTTGATCTCCTTCACTTCGCCGCGAATCAGCGGCAGCATCGATTTGCCGGTCAGCCAGGCGGGGCGCGCGATTCCCAGGTAGTCGCAGAGGGTGGGGAAGATGTCGACATGGGAGACCATGGCGTCGCAGACTTTGCCGCCGCTGAACCCGTGGGGGCCGCGCAGGATGAGGCTGACGCCCATGCCCTGGTCGGTGCAGTTGCACTTCATGGAGGGGAAGGCGATGCCATGGTCCGTGGTGGAGATGACGAGGGTGTTGGCGGCCTGACCGGTGCGCTCCAGCGCGGCGAGCACCTGACCGACCGCGCCGTCCATGATGCGGGCGCTGGCTTTGAAGCCCGCCATGTCGTCGCGGGTCTGGGGTGTGTCCGGCAGGGGAAGCGGCGGCTGGATGAAGCGGGCGTCTTCGGCGGGGCCGGGTTTCGGGAACTCGCGATGCGTTTCGAAGAAGCCGACTTCGAAGTACCAGGGTTTGTCGTGCTTCTTTTCGAGAAAAGCCACGGCGGCGGGCGCGACATCGGCGGCGCGGGTACTGCGCGTGGAGAGGACCTGGTCGTAACCGATGGGCGCCGGAGTTTTCGCGATGTGCTGGATGCCGGCGAGCGCGGAGATGTAGCCGTGAGGCCGCAGGGTGTGCAGGATGTGCCGGCTGTAGTCGTGCAGGGCGAAGCCGCGATGGGCGAGGCCGAGCATGCCGCTCGCGTGGGGCGACTGGCCGGTGAGCAGGGCGGCGCGGCTGGGGCTACAGGTGGGGGCGGCGCTGAAGGCTTTGCGGAAGAGAATGCCGCTTTCGGCGAGGCGCTGCAGGTTCGGCGTAGGCACGGGCGCGCCGAAGGGCTGGAGGTAGCGGCCGGAATCGTGCGAGTGGAGGTAGAGGATGTTAGGCAGCCGGCCGGCGTCCTGCTGCAGGGCACTCGCGGAGCCGGAGCCGGCGAGTCCCGCGAGGAAAATCCGGCGTTCGATGGGCTGGGCCATGGGAACAATTCTATACGCGGCGATATGATGTGGAATTCCTATGAAACCCTTCGCCATTGTGGTTTTCGCTTTTGCTTTAAACGCCCAGGCTCCCGTGAACAAGCCGCTGCCCGCGCCGGGGATTCCGGTGCCGGAGGCGGATCAGAAGCAGCTGCGCGCCGGGCTGGACCGGTTGGGCGCAAAGCTGGACGGGTTAAAGAACAATCCGCATTACCCGGATGTTCTGGTGTTCCACAACGCGGTGCGGTTTGCGCTGGAGGGCAATGAGTTCTTCCGGCAGGAGCAGATTTTCCGGGCGAAGGAGCTGCTGCGGGTGGGTTCGGAACGCGCCGATGCTTTGGCGCATGGCGATGCGCCCTGGACGCGGGCGACGGGGCTGGTGGTGCGCGGGTATATCTCGAAGATCGATGGCAGCGTGCAGCCTTACGGTCTGGTGGTGCCGCCGACGTACGGGCCGGACAAGCCGCACCGGTGGCGCGTGGACGGCTGGTTCCATGGCCGCAGCGAAACTCTGAACGAGGTGGATTTCCTGTATGACCGCATGCAGAATCCGGGCGAGTTCCAGCCGACCGACACGATCATGCTGCACCTCTACGGCCGGTACTGCAACGCGAGCAAGTTCGCGGGCGAGGTGGATTTCTTCGAGGCGCTGGACGATGTGAAGAAGCATTACAGCGTGGATGAGAACCGGATCCTGGTGCGGGGTTTCAGCATGGGCGGGGCTTCGGTGTGGCACATCGCGGCGCACAATGCGACGGACTTCGCGGCGGCGGCTCCGGGCGCGGGTTTCGCGGAGACGCTGGAGTACCAGAAGAATTCGAAGTACGTTCCGACGTGGTGGGAACAGAAGCTCTATCATCTGACGAACGCGACCGACTACGCGGCCAATTTCTTCGAACTGCCGATTGTGGCGTACAACGGGGATCAGGATCCGCAGCGGCAAGCCGCGGATATCATGGCGCGCAATATGGAAGCCGAAGGGCTCACGCTGTCGCGCGTTTGGGGACTGAATATCGGCCACGCGTATACGCCCGCCGCGAAGGTGCAACTCAGCAGTATGATCGACGGGATTGCCGCGAAGGGGCGCAACGAGTGGCCCCGGCAGATCCGGTTCACCACGTGGACGCTGCAGTACAACCGCATGCGCTGGGTGGTGGTGGATGGCCTGGAGAAGCATTGGGACCGGGCGCGCGTGGAGGCCGAAGTTACGAGCGATCACGGCGTGCGGGCGAAGACTTCGAATGTTGCCGCGGTCAGCTTCGAGATGGGCGTGGCGGCGGGCTTGCTGAATCCGGCGTCGAAGGTGACGGTGGACCTGGACGGGCAGAGCCTGGTGGTTCCGGGCGCGCTGACCGACGGGTCATGGACGGCGCATTTTCGGAAGAGCGGCGGCAAGTGGGCGCTGGCGGCTGACGACGCGAACGAACTGCGCAAGCGGCATAATCTGCAGGGGCCGATCGACCACGCGTTTATGGACAGTTTCGTGATGGTGCGGCCGACCGGCACGCCAATGAATGAAGTAGTCGGTAAGTGGGCGAAATCCGAACAGGAGCGCGCCATTCAGCAGTGGCGCGGGCTGTTTCGGGGCGAGGCGCGGGTGAAGGACGACGCGGCGATTACCGACGCCGACATCGCGTCGAGCAATCTGGTGCTGTGGGGGGATCCGCAGAGCAACAAGGTGCTGGCGCGGATCGCGGACAAGCTGCCGGTGCGTTGGACGGCGGATGCGATTGTGCTCGGGAGCCGGCGGTTCCCCTCGGCCACGAGCGCACCGGTCATGATCTATCCGAATCCGCTGAATCCGAAGAAGTATGTGGTGATCAACAGCGGGTTCACGTTCCGGGAGTCGGCCAATTCGAGCAACTCGTGGCAGGTGGCGGAACTGCCCGATTACGCGGTGGTGGATCTGACGTCGCCGCCGGACCGCCGCTGGCCCGGCAAGATCGCAGCGGCGGGGTTCTTCGGCGAGAAGTGGGAACTGCTGGCGGACGACGGAAAGTAGGGTCCTACGCCTCGTTGGGCCGGATCTTCGCGGAGGTCCGGAAGGTCAGCAGGATCATCAGCAGAATCACGCCCGCCATGGCGGAGGAACTCAGCCAGAAAGTGTGCCAGTCGCGGACTACTTTGCCGGCTTCGGTGTGGGTGAAGTAGTCCACGGCTGCGCCGGAGAGCAGGGAGCCGACCAGCATGCCGATGCCGTAGGTCAGGAAGACGATGAAGCCCTGGGCGGCGTTGCGCAGGTGCGGGGGCGCCTCCTGATCGGTGTAGAGCTGTCCGGTCATGAAGAAGAAATCGTAAGAAGCGCCGTGGAGCAGGATGGCGCCGTAGAACATCCACATGTTGCCGCCGGGGTCGCCGAACGCCAGCAGCAGGTAGCGCACCACCCAGCAGACCAGGCCGAGTACGATGATGGCGCGGACGCTGAGATAGCGGAAGATCAGTGGCATCAGCAGCATCATGCCGACTTCGGAAACCTGCCCGAGGGACATCTTGCCCGCCGCGTTGGGCACGCCGACTTCGTTCAGGTAGTCATTCGTGAAAGAGAAGTAGAAGGTCAGCGGGATGCAGGCGAGCACGGAGGCGATGGCGAAGAAGAAGAACGCCTTGTTCTTCATCATGACCAGCGCGTCCAGACCGAGCGCGGTGCGGGCGTTGAACTTCGTGCCCTTGCCCTTGGGCGGCGTGTGCGGGAGCAGGCCGAGGCTGATGCCGACCATCACGAGCGATGCGACCAGGGCGACCCAGAACTGGCCCGTGGTGCCTTCCCACTTCATGTAGCCGACCACGTTGGTGATGAAGATCCAGCCGAGCGTGCCCATCATGCGGATGATGGGGAATTCCTTGCCGGGGTCTTTGACAAGCTGGAAACCGAGCGTGTTGGTGAGGGCGACGTTCGGGAAGTAGCAGAGGCAGAACAGCAGCATCAGGCCGTAGACTTCGCCGAAGGTGGTGGCGCGGGTCATCAGGAACATGAGGACCGCGCAAAGGCTGTAGAGGACGGCCATGACTTTCTCGGTGGCGAAGTAGCGGTCGGCGATGAGGCCCATGAAGAAGGGCGAAATGATGGAGGCGATGGAGGCTGTTCCGAAGACCGCGCCCGCCTGGGTGCCCGTGAAATGCAGGGCCGTGGTGAGGTAGTTGGTGATCGTGACATACCAGGCGCCCCAGACGATGTAATTCACGAACATCATGATTCCGAGCCGGAGCTTGACGTGGGAGGGGACAGACGAGAGCATTGTTGTGGAGTATACAACGTTGGTCGAAATCGCCTCGCAGTGGGTTCTCGGGAAGTACAAACACAATAGCCGGCACCTGATCAATTCACTGGAATGGCTGGACCGGATCGCGCCGGAGGCGGAGGAACATGTACGCCTGGCGACGGTGACGCACGATATGGAACGGGCTTTTCCGGGTCCTGATATGCCGGTCTGGAGTGGTTGGGAAGATTACGATTATTACGTCGCGCATTCCCATCGCAGCGCGCGGATTGTTGGGGAGTGGCTCACGGCGCAGGGGGCGGTCGCGGAGTTACGGGAGAAGGTGGAGGCGCTGATCCGCGTGCACGAATTCGGGGGCTGGCCCGAGGCGGATCTGGTGCAGGCGGCGGACAGTCTGAGTTTTCTGGATGTGAATGTGGAGCTGTTTCTGGATTATGTCCGGAAGGGGAAGTTCACGGCGGAGCAGGTGCGGGCGAAGTTTTTGTACTCACATACCCGGGTCCGCATCGACCGGATTCAGGAACTGACCCGGCCGATGCTGGAGAGTGCCAACGCGCGTCTGGACGCACTGTTGACAGTTAGCGTTTAGCGGGGAAGGACGACCATGCCGTAGGTTCCGGTGCCGCCCTTCACCTTCTTCGTGACGGTGTTGGTGGCGAGGTCCACGACAGAGATGTCGCTGGACGGGCCGTTGGCGGTGAAGAGAGTTTTGCCATCCGGTGAGACGCCGATGCCCCAGGGGCGCGGGCCGACTTCGAGCGAGCCCAGGACCTGGTTGGTTGTGGTGTCCACGGTGAAGACTTTGTGGCCGCGGCCGGTGCTGACGTAGAGCTTCTTGCCATCCGGCGAAAGCACCAGGCCCATGGGCTTCACCTCGCCCGGCGTGCCGAGGGAGATGGGCTGAATCTGCTCGTTCTTCACGGCGTCGAAGAGCACCAGGCCACCGTCGTTTTCGGCGTTTACGTAGCCTTTGGAGCCATCGGGCAGGAAGACGATGTTGCGCGGGCGGTGACCGACTTTGAAGGTTTTCAGGGCTTTGCTCGCCGCGGGGTCGATGACGACGATGGTGCCGTCCTCTTCGCAGGTAGAGTAGACCAGTTTGCCGTCGGGAGTCACGGTGACGCCTTCGGGCTGTTCGCCGGTGTGGACGGTCTGGGTGACCTTGCCGGCGGCGATGTCGACGAAGCTCACGCCGGAGGCGTCTTCGTTCGAAACGTAGATGAATTTCCCATCTTTGCTGACGTCGAAATTTTCGGGGTCGGAGCCGCCGGAGATGACCTTGGTGACTTTGTTCTGGGCGACGTCGAAAACGGCCAGGCCGTCGGCGCTCTTATCGGGCGGGGGCAGGGAGTCTTCGTCCACTCCGGGAGGCGCGGCGGGCGTGCCGCTGAGCGCGACGTAGATGAACTTGCCGTCCGGACTCGCGTGGATGCCGCGGGGGCGCTTCCCGAGGGGCACGGTGGCGACGACTTCCATCTTTTCGGAATCGAGGATGCTCAGGTCGCCCGAGACTTCGTTGGTCACATAGACGCGGTAGCCGGTCGGCTTGGGCGGTGTCGTCGAACAGGCGGTGAAGAGCACCGCGGCGCACGGGATCGCCATCCATTTCAGCTTGTTCATTATTCTCCTTTGAATGTGAAGGCCAGATCCTGTTTTGCGGAGGGCTTCACCGTGATCTTCTGTTCCTGCGTGCCGTACTGTTCCTGCCAGGCTTCGATGGTGTAGTCGCCGGGCGGGATGTTCTTGATTTCGAAGCTGCCGTCGGCGCCGGTCACCGCGAAGTACGGATGTTCCACGGCGCCGATCCAGGCGCGCATCCAGGAATGGATGTTGCACTTCACGCGGATCATGACTTCGCGCTCTTTGAAGCGGCGCTTCAGGGGTTCGGAACCGGGATCCTGACTCTGATTCCAGACGCGGTTAACCTGCGCGAGCGGGTGGATGTTGTGGGTGACGGGGTCGGAATTGGTGACGTTCAGCAGTTGCCCGGTCTGGATGCCGAGGACGCGCGGTTTGAACCAGCAACCGCTCTGGTCGATGGTGACGGGGTCGGCGGGCGGCTCGAAGGTTTTGCCCTCCAGACCCTGTTTGATGTAGACGAAGACGTTGGCGAGGGTGCCGTTGGGATTCACGACCACGGCTTCGTCGAAGAGGCCGGTCTGGTGCATTTTCGCGCACTGCGGATCTTCGCTGACGTCGATCTTCTTGCGGGCGGGCTTTTTGCCGGTGAAGGAGATTTTCCCGGTGAGCACGCCGGCGGTGGCGGGATCGACTTTGAAGTAGACGGGAGCTGCGGCGGGGGCTTTGTCGGTTTTGGTTTCCGGCGCGGGTTTGGGCGCGGAGGAGCAGCCGGCCAGGATGCCGGCCGCCGCTATTGCACGCAGGATTCGGAGGGTCTTCATTTTGTATCCGATTTACTGTCCGGGGGGCCAACGTCGGCCGGCATGTCTCCGGTGAGCGCCTCAAGGAATGCTACCAGATCTTCGCGCTCCTTCCCGGAGAGATGCAGTTCTTTGATTTCCTTATCGAGCTGGGGGTTGGAAGTGCCGCCGCCCACGTAGAAATCGACCACGGCGCGCAGGGTTTTGACGCTGCCATCGTGCATGTAGGGGCCGGTGAGGGCGATGTTGCGCAGGGTCGGAGTGCGGAAGGCGCCCTTGTCGGCTTCGGCCTTCGTGACATCGAAGCGGCCGAGATCGGTCAACTCGCCTTCCGGGTTGACGCCCACGCCGAGGTTGTGGAACTTGCCGTCGGAGAACAGCGCGTACTTCTCATCGATGGTGTGGCACTTCACGCAGTTGCCTTTGTTGGCGTCTTTGAAGAGCGCGAGGCCACGGATGGCGGCCGGGCTCATGGCCTTCTTATCGCCGCCGAACTGGTAGCGATCGAACGGCGAGTTGCCGCTGATGATGGTGCGCTCGAAGCCGGCGATGGCCATCTCCACCTTCTGCAGCGTGATCGGTCCCGGTCCGAAGGCGTCTTCGAAGAGCTTCTTGTATTCCGCGTTGCCCGCGAGTTTGCCGATGAACGCTTCGTGGGGCTGGTTCATTTCGATGGGGTTGGCGATGGGTCCGGCGGCCTGCTCTTCGAGACTTGGCGCGCGCCCGTCCCAGAACTGGACCGGGCTGTAGGCGGCGTTGAGTACGGTGGGAGCGTTGCGCTTGCCCTTCTGACCTTTGAAACCGGTGGAGACCGGCATGCCGTCCGTGAAGCCGCGAGCCGGGTTGTGGCAACTGGCGCAGGAGAGGGTGCCATCGCCGGAGGCCATGCGGTCGTAATAAAGCTTGCGCCCCAGGGCGATGGATTTCGCGGTCTGGCGATTGCCGGCCGGGACCGGGACTGGCGGCAGGCCGAGCGGGGCTTTGATTTCGACGGTGGTTCCTACCGGAGATGCGGGCGCGACGGCAACTTTCTGAGGTTCTTTGAGACTGTCGCAGGAGGCCGAGCAGAGAGCGGCGGCACAAACGGCGACACAACGAAGGCGGGCGACTTTCAACATGCTCTGGCAGTATTTTACAGGTCCGCTTCACGGGACGCGGAAGCGTGTATGATTCACCTGATGAGATTCTCCGCTTTCGGCTTTCTGGTGATTCTTGCGGTGGCGCCGTACGCCGGGGGCGCCGAACCGCCGTCCGCGCGGATTGCGAACGGGCAGATCAGTGCGTCGTTGTATCCGCCGGATCCGCAGACCGGGTTTTATCGCGGCACGCGGTTCGACTGGTCCGGCGTGATTTACAGCCTGGAGTACAAGGGGCACAACTATTTCGCGCCCTGGTTCCAGAAGGAACGGGACGACGTGCACGATTTCGTTTATGAAGGCGCGGATATCGTGGCGGGGCCGAACACCGCGATCACCGGTCCGGTGGAGGAGTTCTTCACGGACAATAAAGCGCTGGGTTATGACGAGGCGGCGGCGGGCGGACTTTTCATCAAGATCGGCGTGGGTGAGTTGCGGAAAAGAGACGCCGGCGCGTACGACCATTTCACGAAGTACGACGTGGTGAATCCGGGTAAGTGGACGGTGAAGAGCGGCAAAGATTCGGTGGAGTTCACGCAGGTGCTGGACGGATCCGCGGGCTATTCATACGTCTATAAGAAGACGGTGCGGCTGGTGGCGGGCAAGCCGGAGATGGTGATCGCGCACAGCCTGAGGAATACGGGGAAGAAGGCGATTGTGGCCAGCGCTTACGACCACAATTTCCTCTCGCTGGACCATCAGCCGGCGGGTCCGGGTTACTCGATCTCATTCCCGTTTACGATTCAGCCGAGCAATGCGCAGACGGGCGATCTGGCGGAGATTCAAGGGACGCAAATTCTGTACAAGAAGGCGCTGGCGGGCCAGGATCGGGTGATGACGCTGATCGGCGGGTACAGCGACCGGGCTTCGGATTATGACTTTCGGGTGGAAAGCACGGCGGCGGGCGCCGGGATGCATGTCACGGGGAACCGGCCGCTTTCGAAGGCGATGCTCTGGTCCATCCGGCCGGTGGTTTCGGTGGAGCCGTATATCGATATGTCGATCCAGCCGGGCCAGGAATTTACCTGGGATCTGCATTACGCGTTCTATACACTCGCGAAGTAATTTCTCTCGCCGCGATTCCCGCGCGATTCCCGCTAGTGTCATGTCCGACAAATAGCTTCATTTAACGTGTGCCGAGGAGAGCGCTTCGCGGGCACGCTGGATTTTCGCGAGGATTTCTTCGCCTTTGGCTTTCCAAACGTATCGTCGTGGCTCCTGATTTCGTGCCATCAGGT
>CAINNJ010000042.1 GCA_903851195.1 uncultured Acidobacteriia bacterium | reverse complement strand
CTTCCGGACTCTCGCCATCGATCAGTTGCGGGAGTCCTCCACCAACCCGCGCCGGACATTCGAGGAGAGCAAGCTGCAGGAGCTTGCGCAGAGCATTCGGTCGCAGGGCGTTCTGGTCCCGCTCATCGTTCGGCCGACCGCGCCGGAATCCTTCGAAGTAGTGGCCGGTGCACGACGGTTCCGGGCGGCGCAACGGGCGGAACTGTTCGCGGTTCCGGTGCGCGTCGTCGAACTGACGGACTCCGAAGCACTTACGCTTCAGCTCGTCGAAAACGCGATCCGCTCGGACGTTCATCCTTACGAGGAAGCGATGGCATACGCCGCTTTACTGCAGTCCTCCGAACCGCGCTACGACGTGGCTTCTCTGGCATTGAAGACGGGCCGCAGCTTGAACCATATCTATGGACGCCTGCGCATGGCGGAACTGATTCCCGCCGCCGCCGAGGCGTTCCAGGCGGACCAGATCACGGCGGGTCACGCCGCCCTGATCGCCCGATTGCCGCGAGGTCAACAGGAACAGGCGCTCGATGCCGCGTTCCGGGAAGACTGGCGGACGAAAGAGAAGCACGCCGTTTCCGTCCGGGAGTTGAGCCAGTGGATTCGCGAAAACCTGATGCTCTCTCTGGCGGAAGCCGTTTTCGACCGCGAAGACGCCGAGCTGGTGCCCGCCGCCGGCTCTTGCGTCGCATGCGCAAAACGAACGGGAGCCAACGCGTTCCTGTTCGATGACGACCCCCAGGACGATTGCCTCGACGGAAAATGCTTCCGTTCCAAAGTGACTGAACACATCGCCCGCCAAAAGCAGACCGTGGAAGGCCTAGTGCAGATCACGCGTGCTTACTACAGCGACGGGAAGTCCGGCGAGAAGGTGCTGACGCAAAACGAGTACACCATCGTTCCGCCGAACAAGCCCTGCACAAACGGAACCAGCGCAATCGTGGTCGAAGGCCCCGGCAAGCGCGGCGAAGTGGTCCAGATCTGTGCGGACCCGAAATGCGAAGTACACGGCAAGCCGGACCATCGCGCGGAGCAGGAAGCCGCAGCGAAGGCCAGACAGGAGGAATGGAGGCGTCGGGAACTGGAAGCACAGAAGAACCGGACCAACAACCGCCGCCTGCTCGACGACGTTCTGAAAAATGCACCCGCCACGCTGACCCGCGACGACTACCGGATGCTGGTCCTGGCGAGTATCGAGCGACTCGACTGTGATGATTGGGAGGCAATCACCGAACGGCACGGAATCGAGACGGACGAGACCAGCGAACCGGACGCCGCGCGTTTCGAGCTGAACAAGAAAGTGCAGAAGGCGCCCGAAGCACAACTCATCCGGATGCTGATCGAAATCGCCCTGCTGCCATCCGGCAACTCCGACGAAGAACTCCCACCAACCGACATCCTGGTCACGACGGCGGCGCGTTACGCCAGGAAGCCGAAGAACAAGGCACCCGCACTGGCCGCGACGAAAAAACGAGGAGCGGCATAAGCCGCTCCGCATCGCGAACCGATAGAATCGAATCTTCGAAAGATGCCGGATTCTTTCCACGCCGAGATTGCGGACCGCACCGATGGAATCGTTACCGTCGAAATCGGCTTCGGACCGCCCGCGGATAATACCGAAACAGTTCCCGACGCCATCGCCGCGATCTCCGCGCTCCATCTGCAGGGCGGCCGCGGCATCCGGTTCACCGGAAAAGCGAGTCTGCCGGTGGCCATGGCTCTCGCCCATGCCGTCGCGCATCTTTACGGTTACGTGGCCTGCTTCGACCCCAAGCTTTCGGGTTTTGTCGTGGTCATCTCCCACCACCCCGACTTCAAACCAGGGCAACTGCTCACCTGACGCCGGGCGCGCCGCTTATTCCAGCACCAACACCCGGATCCGGCCGAGCCCAAACGCGGCCTTCTGCCCGAAATGCAGAATCTCCGCGGCGCGCGCGAACGGCATCGCTCCATCCAGTTCTCCGGCCAGATCGATATACCCCACCACGCCATCGAACTGCAGCCACTTATCCTGCCGGTAGCTTCGGCGACTGAGCTCATAATGAAACAGGCGGTGTCCTGCAAGGCGTTCACCCAGCCGCGGAGCCTCCAGCCAGGGCAGGCGCGGCCTTCCCGTGAGGCTGTTGTGAACCTGAACGGCGCGCGCCATGCTGTGCCCGATGAACCGCGCGGCCAGTTCCGGCGGGTCGAACACGCCGCCCGTGCCCAGCTTCAGAATCGACGGCGTCTGGAAGACGATCCGGATGCGGCGCGCGGCCTCCGGCTCGCAGCTCAGCCGGTTCAGCGCGGGCGACTGGACCGGAATGGCCGGAAAACGCCGGTCATAAATGACGCGTCCGGTTCCGTCCGTCGCGCTGTTGAGCCGCAGGAGCGCGCCGCCCACATGCAGACCATGGCGGGCGATGGCTTCGACAACTCCGGCGACCGCTACCGACAGGGCGCCCACCACCCGAACTCCGGCCTGCAGCAACGCGCCCGGCTCAAGCCGAAGCGTGTACTCGTTGCGCAATGTGGGGATGGCCTCCCCAGGCGCCGGCGGCCCGGTGCGGAACGGCAGGTTCACGGGGCCTCCCAGGGCAATCGCGTCCAGGTCTTCGTTCATCGGCGACGTCAGAATCAGAGGTTTGGGCGCATTCCCGCCGGAAGCGGCGCGGGATTGTTCGAAAAGGGCAAAGTACTCGCACGAATCCGGGCGCCCGCACTCATGTCCGCAACTCTCTCCGGCGCCCGGTTCCCCGGTGCACAGGAGGGGTCGCAGCAGGTGCCCTAGGGCGCCGCGCACGGCGGAACCCGGATACGCGCCAACATCCCCTCCGGAGACCGTCTCCAGAGATAGCCATGCTTCGCGCCAGGAGATGTGGCTGAGAAAATCGTAGTGCGTCGGATCCATCGGGCTCATGCTCGTTTACACGTTCGAAAAGCTCGGACCGTCCCCGGCTTGATTGACCATCGCCAGCGTGAACTGCCAGAGTGATTCCGGAGTGATTATTCCGGAGTGATTAATGATACGCTGTGCCGATGCATTTCGTCATCGCATACGACATCGAGCAGGACCGGCGAAGGAGCAAAGTGCTGTCGGCGCTCAAGGACTACGGTGAGCGGGTGCAGTACAGCGTATTCGAGTGCGATCTGGACCCCGCGCGCCTGCGCGCCCTGCGTGAGCGGCTGGAAGGTCTGATTGACCGCAAGCGGGACAAGCTTCATATCTACCCTTTATGCGCCGCCTGCTACTTCCGATCGGAAAGCCTGGGCAAGGACGTCCCGGACCGGAAACACGAAAGATTCTGAGAGACAACCGGTAAGATTGGCGCCACCGGCGGTTCTCGGTTTGCGAAAAACTCGGCGGTGCCGCGGTTGCGCTCAAATCAGTGAGAAGCGGAGGCTTAGCGGCCGGAACCGCATGCAACCCGACGGGAGATTTCTTCGCGAAGCGACGCGAACATCCGAGATGCGGAGGGGTTTGCGAAAAATGAGGGGATTGGACACGACCGACCGCATTTGGAATCATAGGTTTGCGGGTTCCGAAAGGGGAGCTTTTCGCAAACCGACGCGGGGAGATGGACGCAAAAAGAGTTTGCGGGTCCGGAATATGCCGGTAAATGCCCTGTTTTGTTGGTGTTGTCGCGGTTGCCCGGGCTCTGGCGAGCGGCTTGGACACTGGCGGGAGTGTCGGTTGGCGAAAAATGCCGGGTCGAATGTAGGTCATTGCAGGTCAACGAGATGCCGGGTCCATGCTTTTGGCTTGCGCTCGCAAGTTGTTGATGGCATTATTGGTTCACCGGGCCGGTTCGCAAAGGTGCGATTGAAACTCCCTCTTTGTTGAAACGTCATCAAAAACCTGTTTTTCCCTGGTTCACCGGGCCGGTTCGCAAAGGTGCGATTGAAACGTTCATGCCTTTGACATTGCTGTCAGAGGTTTTGACATGGTTCACCGGGCCGGTTCGCAAAGGTGCGATTGAAACGTCGGGGGCTGCCTGGAAGGAAACGCGCTTCTTACCGGTTCACCGGGCCGGTTCGCAAAGGTGCGATTGAAACTTTATCAGGACGGTCTTTTCCGGATTTATTCCATATCTGGACGGTTCACCGGGCCGGTTCGCAAAGGTGCGATTGAAACCTTTCATGTCATCAAAGCCCTTCTTTTCAAAGTGCAAGGTTCACCGGGCCGGTTCGCAAAGGTGCGATTGAAACCGAATTGTGTTCCCCGATCTGTCTTTCAAGGCGATCGGGTTCACCGGGCCGGTTCGCAAAGGTGCGATTGAAACGCAATTGTCGTGTTGATGGAAGCGGAGTTCAGTGCAAACTTGGTTCACCGGGCCGGTTCGCAAAGGTGCGATTGAAACGTCAGCGCAGAGACTGTCGAGTTTAGCCGCCGTGCTATCCCGAAGGTTCACCGGGCCGGTTCGCAAAGGTGCGATTGAAAGTAAGCGTCAGAGCAACGGCATCTTTCTTCGTGGGTGCAGTTCTGATGAAGTGGGAGCGTGGTCCAGAAGCAAGCAGCAAAGAAGCATCGGCGGCACCTGAGTCGGGCGGAGGCAGAT
>CAINNJ010000041.1 GCA_903851195.1 uncultured Acidobacteriia bacterium | reverse complement strand
CAGGGCTCCGAATCCGGGGCGGAGTTTATACGGCTTTGGCCGGGGATGTGAATGGCGCGCCGCCGATATTCAGCGCGGCGTCGGCGCCAGTAAATCATTGAATGCGCAACATCTCCACATTGCGCTAACGCGGCGAAAATCATTATTGCCAAGGCTGCGATTTTTGTATATTTATTTAAAATTGGTGTTTACGCCAAGTCAATTTATCGGCGCGACACCGGCGAAAACAGGAGGTCTGGGATGCGCTACGTATTTGCACATGCGGTTATCGGCGCCGCGGCTTTGCTGGGTTTTGGGCTTTGCGGCGCGAGCGCGCAGACTTATGGGGTGGACTATCTGGCGTTTCAGGGCACCGGGGTCATCCTCGACAACCCAACGTCTGCCACCTGTCAGACGAAGAATTTCAATTTCGGCAGCACCTTCACAATTTAAGGGGCGGTCTCAAATTTGAAGTGCAACACCCGGCGGTTTATCGGGTGTTTCCATGGGCCACGGCTACAAACACATTGACTCGGTCGAGCGGGATTTCATTCACCGGCATCTAAGGGAGGGACGCAGCGGTCGCTGGATTGCCGGTGAACTGGGCCGTCCGGCCTCGGCGATCTCGCGTGAAGTGGCCCGCAATCGTGGCGAGACTGGCGGCTATGACGGCATCAGCGCCGGGAAGGCGGCACTTGATCGCCGCCGTCGTGGCCTGGTCAAGTTGCGCGAGGGCTCGTCCTTGCGCGCGCATGTGTTCAAGCACATCCGCAAGGGCTGGTCGCCGGAGCAGATATCCGGCACGCTCGCGCGCATGTCCGATCCGGTTGGCCAGGTCTCGCACGAGACGATTTACCAGACGATCTACGTGCTGCCGCGCGGCGAGGTTCGCAGGCAGCTCATCGGTTTGTTGCGTCAGGGCCGCAAATCGCGGCGTCCGCGCTCGCGAGGCAAGGACCGGCGCGGCGGGCTCGTCGGCATGGCGTCGATCCACGAACGCCCGGCCTGCGCGCTGACCCGCGAACTGTTCGGCGACTGGGAAGGCGATCTGATCAAGGGCGCTGGCAACGCCAGCGCGGTGGGCACGCTCGTGGAGCGCAAGAGCCGCTTCACGATCCTGGTCAAGATGAAGGATTGCGGGGCGGACGCGGCTCTCGAGGGCTTCCAGCGGGCGCTCAACGGCGTGCCGGAGGCGATGCGAACCAGCCTCGCCTACGACCAGGGCAAGGAGATGGCGCGCCACGCCGAACTCACAAAGCGCCTGAAGATAAAGGTCTACTTCTGCGATCCACACAGCCCGTGGCAACGTCCGACCAACGAGAACACCAACGGCCTCGTGCGGCAATATCTGCCCAAGGGAACCGATCTGAGCCCCTGGTCACGCCGCGACCTCGAAAGAATTGCCCACAGCCTCAACACCAGGCCGCGCGCCTGCCTCGGCTTTCAAACGCCAGAGGAAGTGTTCTACAATGAAATCCAGAGGCCGGGTGTTGCACTTCAAATTTGAGACCGCCTCGTTAATCGAGAATATAATTAAGTACCGTCTCGACACCCTTCACGAAGGCTACACATTCCTCGTGAGTTTGGACTGTTCCCTTATATCT
>CAINNJ010000040.1 GCA_903851195.1 uncultured Acidobacteriia bacterium | reverse complement strand
TCCAAAATGCGGTTGAGGGCCTGAATGGTCTGAGCATCCAAGTCAGGGATATGCAGCGACAGACGAGTGGCAAGAGCGGTGGCCTCAGGCGACAACCCGCTGGTTTTCACCACGGTTTTGGGATGGGAGAGATCGGCAAGCCGCATCAACTCATCGGCATCATCCCAGATCACGTTGAAATAAGCGATGATGCGCTGGTGTGCGCGGCGGTGACAAAGCTGGCCACTGGAGCGGCGCGATTTGCGACCGCGGCGGAGTAAAATCCAGCCAGTGGTAAGGCGTTTCTTTGTCCTCTGGACGAAGGGAAGCCGAAGGGATGTTTGTTGTGGAGGTTTATGCGGCGGTTCGGCAGTTTGTTTTCAATGATGGGAAGAGCCGACGGGAAGCGGCTCGTGTTTTTGGATTGAGCCGAGAGACAATTTCGAAGATGTGTCGGTTCTCGATGCCGCCCGGGTATGTGCGGCAACGGCCTCCGCAAAAGCCGAAGTTGGGTCCTTTGATCCCGGTGATCGAGGCGATCCTGGAAGTGGATCGAACGGCGCCGGTGAAGCAGCGACACACGGCCAAGCGGATATTCGAGCGACTGCGCGATGAGCATGGCTTTGCCGGCGGCTACACGGTCGTCAAGGATCACGTTCGGATCGAGCGGGCTCGGGGGCGCGAGACCTTCGTGCCTCTGGCGCATCCTCCTGGCCATGCGCAGGTAGATTTCGGTGAAGCGGTTGGGGTGATCGGCGGCGTGCGCCAAAAAATCCATTTCTTCTGCATGGACCTGCCGCAGTCGGATGCTTGCTTCGTAAAGGCGTATCCGGCGGAGACAACCGAGGCTTTCCTCGACGGACACGTGTCGGCATTCGCGTTCTTCGGCGGCGTCCCGGTGTCGATTCTCTATGACAATCTCAAGATCGCAGTGGCGAAGATCTGCGGGGATGGCCGGCGAGAGCGCACGCGCGCGTTCACCGAACTGGTTAGCCACTACCTGTTCAAGGATCGGTTCGGACGACCCGGGAAGGGCAATGACAAAGGCAAGGTCGAGGGGCTCGTGAAGTATGCGCGAGCGAACTTCATGACGCCGATGCCGGTCGCGTCGAACTACGAAGTGCTCAACGCCATGCTGAGCAAGAGTTGCGTTGGTCGACAATCAGACCGGGCCGGGCGTCATCACGAGACGATCTGCGAACGCTTGAACGCCGATATCGCCGCTCTCGACGAGTTGCCCGCCGTGCCCCTGGAGCCCTGCGAGAAGCGCGTCGCGCGGGTGTCGTCCACCGCGCTGGTGCGCTATCGCGGCAACGATTATTCAGCGCCGACGGCTTACGGGTTCCAGGAGGTCCTGGTGAAGGGCTTCGTCGAGGAGGTGGTGATCCTGTGTCGCGGGACGGAGATTGCCCGTCACGCGCGGTCCTACGGCCAGGGCGTCTTCGTTTACGACCCGCTGCATTATCTCGCGCTGATCGAGATGAAGCCAAATGCGCTCGACCAGGCGGCAGCGTTGCAAGGCTGGGATCTGCCGGAAGGCTTCCAGCATTTGCGGCATCTCCTCGAAGCCCGGATGGGCAATCGCGGCAAGCGCGAGTTCATCCAGGTGCTGCGCCTTATGGAGGCGGCGCCCAAGGAGATCGTCGCCAGCGCGGTAAACGATGCGATCCGATTGGGCGCGATCGGCTTCGATGCGGTCAAGCAGATCGTGCTGGCTCGCATCGAGAAACGGCCGCCGCGTCTCAATCTGGCGGCCTATCCCTATCTTCCGCAGACGAGCGTCAGGACAACATTGGCGACCGACTATGCCGTGCTCGTGTCCGGGAGTGCAGCATGAGCGCCGCGAACAAGGCCGACAAGCCGGCCGCCGCGCAGGCGA
Source organism: uncultured Acidobacteriia bacterium (assembly GCA_903851195.1). GTDB lineage: Bacteria > Acidobacteriota > Terriglobia > Bryobacterales > Bryobacteraceae > BOG-234. The sequence goes on along the minus strand of CAINNJ010000040.1, from coordinate 1,397 downwards.
TGCCGTCGGGAACGACGAGCGGAACGCCGCAACTTCTGCTCGGGCATCATCTCAAGCAGCTCAAGCTGCCCACGATCCTGCGCGAGTACGACAAGGTCGCCAGAGAAGCGGCCCGCGAGGGGATCGATCACGCGGCCTATCTCTTGCGATTGGTCGAACTGGAACTGATCGATCGCGAGCGGCGCGTTGTCGAACGGCGCATTCGCCAGGCGCGCTTTCCGGCGGTCAAAAGCCTCGATACGTTCGACTTCACGGCCATTCCCAGCCTCAACAAGATGCTGGTTCTCGAACTTGCCCGCTGCGAATACATCCTGCGCCGCGACAATATCATTGCTCTGGGCAACTCCGGCACCGGCAAGACGCACATCGGGCTGAGCCTCGGACTGGCGGCCTGTCAGAAGGGCTTCTCGGTCGCCTTCACGACGGCGGCTGGCCTGGTCCACCAACTTATGGAAGCGCGTGACGAGAGGCGGTTGCTGAAGTTGCAGCGCGACTTGGCCGGCGTGAAGCTCCTGATCATCGACGAACTCGGCTACGTTCCCCTCTCCACGACGGGAGCCGAACTGCTGTTCGAGGTGTTCAGCCAGAGGTATGAGCGCGGCTCGACAATCGTAACTTCAAACCTTCCTTTCGAGGAATGGACTTCGGTGTTCGGCGCGGAACGATTGACCGGCGCGCTTCTCGACCGCCTGACTCACCATGTCCATATTCTGTCGATGAACGGCGAAAGCTACCGCCTCGCCCAGTCCACGCGGCGCCGCAAGCACTCCGGCGCGGGCGCCGACGATCAATCGGCGAATGAAATCGTGGATCCGCAGACCGGCGAAATCACCCCCAAATAGACTGGGGGAAACTATCGCCATCGATATGAAAAGGGGCCCCATGGGGCCCCTTTTCATATCGGTGCATCGTTCCCGCCACTGGCCTATTTTTACTCCGCCACGCTGGCCAAGAATCTCTCCGCCGTTGACAGTCCGTCGTGAAAATTCGCCGATGTCAAGGGGCAAGTTCGGCGGTCGATGTCCTAGCCGCCAGATCATACGAGCAACGATAACGACCAGATAGACCAGTCCGGCCGTTCCGTGAATGTTAACCCAGTAACCTTGGGTTGCTTGCGGCAAATCGTCCAGAAAAAGTCCGAGGACGCCTAGTCCCACGATCAACAGGAACGCCAACCAATGGAACGCGATGGCCCCGGTCCCATATCGGACCGAAGGAGAAGGATCATAAGCTGAAATCATGTCAAGCAAGCTCGCGTTTGATTGCATTGACAACGCGCGAGACTCTCGATGGTTTCTGCGCCAACCCCAATCTTGACGTGGATCAATACTCCTGTTCCGGGCGCGGGAACTTCGGCTAAATCCCGATTTCCGGCGGCTTTGGACGGATGAACTGGT
>CAINNJ010000039.1 GCA_903851195.1 uncultured Acidobacteriia bacterium | reverse complement strand
GGAATGGAGTTAGAGGTTAAAGATTTTTGTTACCGATTTTTTGGGAAGAGCCGAAACGGCGGTAGTAGTTACGCCACTACCCGAGCGTGACGCTCTTTTCGTTTCTTTTTCGCAGCCGGACCTCTCTCCTGTTTTGGGCGTTGCCGCTGGCGCTCGGTGCGCAGCCTGCGCAGACCGGTCTTAGTGCCGCGCAGTTCGCGCGGCATGGTCCCATGCGGTCGATCCCTCGCTCCGGTACTACCGGCTGATCTGTTTGGTGCATTTGACGGGGTCGGGGAAGCACAACGATCCGGTTCGCCCGGAATTTCTGCCACCCGCGGGCGCGGCTCCGTCCCGCTCCGGCATTCTGTCGTGGAGCATGCAAATGACCGACGACAGGAACATGGCCATCCTGCACCTGGTGGCGGCGGACCGGGCTGCCTTCGAAGCGATTCTGAACGACAAGCGTCCGGAAATCCGGGTGTTCGAGGTCGGCAAACAGGACAGGGACACGATTGAGCGGGAGATGAAGAAGTATAAGAAAGACTTCACGCTCGACAGTCTTCGGGTGGTGGCCCATTGAGCGGCCGCTTCCTCTTGCTGGCCCTGGCGAGTGTGGCGACAGGGTTCGGACAGTATGTGTACGATTCCACCGACGGCTGGTCCGGGTACGCGCCGATCGGCAGCCGGTGGGCTCAGAACGGATCACCCACACTCACCTACAACGGTCCCCCTTCGTATTCGCCTTACGTCAATCTTGCTTTTCCTGGAACCGGTGGGTCCCTGATCGATGTAGTCCCCCTCTCGGGCTCCAACCCGAACGATTATGAGGTGCAAAGCACGCTGGGATTGAAAGCCGGAGGGGGCACGTACATTCAGTTCCTGCGGGCCGGGTCGAATGCCGTACAGGCAGGCACGGGCTCTTATGTTTCGGCGGAAATCGTGATGCCGCCCGCCTTCACGGGCACGGGGACGGCCACGCTGAACGTGAACCAGTCCGTAAACGGGGTGCTGACGCAACTGGCGAGTACATCGATCACGGCAACCGACGGGATGACGTTCCGCACCGTGATCTTCGGAAGTAACCTTTGGATCTTCGTGAATAACGTGCGCGTGGTGACGCAGACGGTGAGTGCCAGTTCCGGCAATCCCGGAATCGGCGGTTATGGTCAGCCTTCCGGAAGCGGCTTCCTGACCACCAGTCTGGGGCATCACGATACGGCCGCACCGGGACAGGTGGTGGCGAGAACGTTTGCGTCCAGCCTGTTTCCCACGTCGGCATCCCTGCGCTGGCAAGGCGTTCTCGATGATGGGGCAGGCATTGGCGTGTTCGAGTACCTGATTGCGCGCAACTGAACGCCGATGGGGAGTTCGGCGGGCGCGGAGTTCGCGGACGCCACGGTGCTGCCTTCAACCAGCTACACCTATACCATTCAGGCGGTGGATTATCACGGCAATGTGGGAGCGGGAACCAGCGTTACGGTGACGACTCCGGCGGCGGGCGCGATCGATCCGCGGCGCGTGGGGTTGTCGAATACCGGGAGTTACTGGGGAGGCGGCGGGGAACAGATCGATACGCTGAGCGGCAATCTGCATTTTTCCCTGCCGGTACTGGAGGCGCAGGGGCGGCCGGGCTGGAAGACGCCGGTGGGGCTGGTATACGATTCGCAGAACTGGCGGCAGGACGGCGGGCAGAACTGGCAACTGGGCGACGACGTGGGTTTCGGCTTCGGCTGGAAGATGCTGATCGGCTCGATTACGCCGTATTACACTCAGTATTTCAGTGGCGTGGATCATTACGTGTATACGGACTCGACGGGCGCGGAATACCGGCTGGATGTCAATGCCGGCGGCGTGTGGTCCTCGACCAAGGGCATTTACGTCTGGTTCGATTCCAACACGAATATTCTGCATTTCCGGAACGGGATGTTCTGGGTGATGGGATGCACCTCGGGAGGTCTGGAACCGGACGCGGGGACGATGTATCCGACCATTATTGAGGATGTCAGCGGGAATCAGGTGATTATCACCTACGACACCGCCGTCGGACTTCCCTATTACAGTTCGCCGTACTGGAATCTTTACACCTCCAACACGAGTTCGCGAATCGCCGCGATCGAAGATGTGCGGGCGTCGGGGTGCGGTGCGTACGGCTGCACGGAGGGTGTGACGCGCGCGACCTGGGTTTTCACTTATGACCGAACAAATTATGCAACTCCTCACCTGACGCAGATCGCCAGCCGAATTGGCACGGGTGAGACTTTTTCGGCCAGCTACGCCAGCGCGCCACTGGGACCGCCGTTCGGAGCCGATCCCTCCTATGCCGGCAGCACAACCTGTCATCTGATTTCACTCACCACGGCGACCGCGCTGCCTTACCAGTTTACTTACGATCCGGCCGGGGCGGGGGAACTCACGCAGGTGACCTTTCCTTCCGGAGGTCATCTCCGCTGGACGCATACGACCGACGCTTACAGCGGAGTCCGGGCGCTGCGTGCGGTCACGAACCGGTTTCTGGCTGCCGACGCGGCGGGCGCCAATGAATGGAGCTATACGATCACGCGAGACAGCGCATCCGCCTCGACGCAGCATTCCACGGCGACTCTGGTGGATGCCAGCGGCGTTGGAGCCAAGACCTGGAATTTTCTGACGCCGGCCACGACAAGCCAGGCGTGGCAGTTCGGCCTGGTGTCCGAGTTTGTGCAGAAAGCCAGTTCGACGGGGACAGTTTATACGGACGACACTTATACGTGGTCGCAGGATCCGGCAGGCAATCCGTATATCTCGGCAAAGACTTCGAAGACAGATCCGGGAACCAGTTATCAACAGTCGGCGAAAACCACGCAGGCACTCGACCAGTACGGCAACACGAACCAGTCCGCGACCTATCCTTACAACGACACATCCGCGCCGTTAAGAACTTTTACCAGCACTTTCCTGAACTCCGGGACGTATCCGCAACACTACATCCTCGATCGCCTGCTCACCACCACGCTGACGACCGGCGGCGCCGTGAAAACTCTTGTTACGAACACTTACGACGGGAATTCGCACGACCGGGATTGCGGAAGTTTCTGCTCACCGAATGAACTGGACGCACATCCGCCCATAGCGCCGAACCAGCGAGGTTATCTGGCCACGTCGGTAACGCCGGCGGTGACCACCTCGTACGGATATCAGTACGGGAAGGTCAACTCGGTGAGCGGCTCCGACGGAACGACACTGCAGTCGAATCTCCCGGCCAGCACCAACTATGCGGCGCCGACGACGATTACGACCCAGACCTACGGGGAGACGATCGGATATAACTCCTGGCTGGGCGTCACGCAAACGACAGGGCTGAACGGCGAGCAGTTGTACCTGACTTATGACGGGATTGGGCGCCCGACCACGGCCACATCGCCCTACGGCGCGACGACCAACTTCGCCTACGCGGCCGCAGTTCCGCTTTGGCAGACGAAGACCGGTCCGGACGGATTCACGAGGACCACGCTGGATGGGCTTGGGCGGGCGATCCGGGTGGAGCGCGGGCCGGATTCCCTGCACATTCAGTCCGTGGTCGACACCGTCTACGCACCGTGTGCCTGTTCGCCGCTGGGGAAGGTGCAGAAAGTTTCGATGCCTTACCAGCCCGGCGCGGCGACGATCAACTGGACGGTGTACCGGTATGACGGCATCGGGAGAACCGTGGCCGTAACGCAGCCGGACGGCGCGAGCACAACGACGTATATGTATTCGGGTAACCAAACCACGGTGACGGATCCGGCGGGGAAGTGGAAGACATTCACGACGGATGTGCAGGGAAATCTCACGACGGTGACGGAGCCGGACCCGTCGTCCGCCACGGGTGGAACGCTGACGACGTCTTACACTTATGACTGGATGAATCACCTTACGGGAGTGTCGATGCCGCGGGGAGGGATTACGCAGACCAGAAGTTTCGTGTATAACGACGCCGGGCTGCTGAACTCGGCGACAAACCCGGAGAGTGGCACGGTTACTTACACTTACAATGCGGATAATACGCTGAACTCTAAGCACGACGCGAAAGGCCAGGACACGGTCTACACCTACGATTCGAAAAAGCGAGTTACGGTGATTCAGCGCTATCCCCACGGGAAGACGGCTCCGGAGGATACGAGCCAGCGAGTGACCTATCAATATGACACGAACACGCAGGCGCCGGATTTCGCACTCTATCTGACCGGGCGGCTGGCTACGGCGCAATACACGATCGTGGATGAGAACGGGAACCCTTCACCCGTGACGGAGATGTACGCGTATCACCCGGCGGGCGCGGTGACGGCCAAACGGTTGACGGCCATGGGTTGTGGAACGGGCGATGGCGTGGCATACGGGTGTTCGCCGGCCTATGTGGAGGCGGACTATACTTACAACAGCGCCGGGCAGGTAGCGACTTACGGCATGGCGAGAAACAGTTCGTCCACACTCCCGACCGACCCGACGTATACTTACGTGTACGATGCGATGGGGAGGCCAACGACACTGACGGACGATCAATCGGGGTTGAGCGGCGGAGGAACGCCAAACACGGTGGGGGCGAAGAACGCACAGTATGATTTCGCGGGGCGAATGACGAGCCTGCAGACTTACGGCGGAATTTATTACACCGGTATTTATCAGCCGGCCTACGAAACTGAAACGAGCACGTGGAATGTGAATGGACAGCTTGCTTCGAGAGGCTGGATTTCTTCCATTTATTCCGCTTCGGCGAGCGGAACCGTGCAGTATACGTACTCGGCGACGCAGATCAACGGACAGATTACGCAGGCTTCGGACAGTTTATCCGGGGAAACGATCAGCTATCAGTACGACTCGCTGAAAAGGCTGGTTTCGGCGGCCTCGGCGCCAAACACCGGCACGACGCCGGCAGCCTGGACACAGGCGTTCCAATATGATGGCTTCGGGAATCTGACGGCGAAAGTGCTGAACGGAGGCACGACCGCAATCCCGGTGAACGGTTCGACGAACCGGCTGGCGAACGCAATTTACGATGCGAACGGGAATATGACGTCGGGAGCGGGGGTGATGCCGGGCTACGATGTGGCGAACCGGATGACGTCGGCACAACTGGTTTCGGGAGGAACGGAATATTACGGTTATGCGCCGGATAATAAACGGATCTACCGGAATTTACCCGGCGCCTTCTTTCGGACGACAGACTGGACATTCTACGGAGCCTACGGGGAGAAACTCGGCGTTTTCAATCTTGGCGGATCGCCGTCCGGGGCGTCGTTTCAGGTGTTGCATGCCAGTGTTTGGTTCGCGGGGCGGTTGGTCGCGGAGGACGCCACCAATCCGTTTGCATCCGGTCTGAGTGCGGTGAGGCGGGACCGCCTGGGGAGTAATCGGGCGGGCGGGGCTCGGTTTTATCCGTATGGGGAGGAGATCGGGACGAAGACGGTTGATGACCGGACTACGTTCGCTACTTATACGCGGGATGGGATGACGGGTTTGGATTTTACGGATCAGCGGTTCTATGCTTTCAGCTACGGGAGGTTTAATACGCCGGATCCGAATAAAGCAAGCGGCAGCAAGAAGGATCCCGGGAGTTGGAACCGGTATTCGTATGTCGGCAATGATCCGATTAACTTCAACGACCCACGGGGTTTGGCCAAGTGCAGTGCGATCGGATCATACACAACGAGGCCCGACCCTGACGATGCGCTGAGAGAGGTAACGTATGCGGACATCCAGTGCACAAGTGCAGGGGGCACGATCACGGTATTTGGCGGCTGGCAGGAAGTCACTGGTACCGCAGGGCAGTTGGTGGGGGATTGGGAGTCATCAGTCGGGAAGCAAATCGATTTTGCGGAAGCTGTAGCGAGCGGGCGGAATGTTGCGGAGAGTCGCGTGGCTGACTGTTCCGCCAGCCTGTTCGCCGGCCTTGATACGTCCGGCCCCAATAGTCCGCTTGCGATTCTGAAGAGCGTAATCTACAAGGGTACGGATCTTGATCCTTTGATTCGAGCTCAATCGGGCCTGTACCCGCTTGGACCGAATGACGCGGACGGACTTCCCACGTTGGTTCCGTCTATTGCGATCAATACTGCCGGTGCTTTTGCCAATGGCACGTACAGCGACATTTACGGGTTGGCCGCCGCGAACCCGAATGCCTCGTCTTTTGACGTCCAAAACCTCTGCCGGGGCATAACACTGATACACGAACTGGGCCATATACTGACGCAGCTTGGGTATAGTAATCCGATCCTGAACGATGCGGGTAACGCCGGCCAGAGCGGTAAGAACTCTGCGCTGGCAGCAGAAAAATGTTTTGGGTATAAGCCGTAGGCTTCGGGCAAAAGGAGGCCAGTGTGGTTATCAATCCGGCATTAATTCTGATTTTGCTCCAGCCGTTGACACGAGGGCCTGTCCCGGTCCAGCCGAGGTCTGTTTGTGAGGTATTGGACCAGATGGTTGTGGGCAGGGACGGGTCCGCTTCTGTACGAGGGCAATTGATACGCACCGATCACGGCGATTTTCTCCGCGATCCGAAGTGCAACTCTCCGATTGAGCTTGACGGCCACGCTTACGAGCGCCTGATTTATCTGGCTCTTCCGGGATCATGGCTTCTCAAGAAGCCGGTGCCTTTCACACTTGACTCTGCGGTCATTCATTCCGTTCTCGATGCGGCGGAGCGCAACGGTGGCAACTTATGGGTGGTTGTGTCGGGTAGACTTGAGGCGTTTCCGTACGGGAAAGTGACCAGGGATGGGAAGACGATGTCCTTGGGATTTGGACCGCAGAATGCGTCGCCCGCCCAGCTTGTGATTCAGAACATCGCCGTGTCCGAGCTCCCAGCCAGGTAATCGCTTTCGAAACGTCCTCACCTCGCGTTTTGCTTCAGCTCAGGCCCGCCTTTGGCGGGGCGTGCGCTGAAGCAGCGCGGCAATCAAGTTGGGCCGGCGGGCGCGGGACGCGCCCGCCGGCGCTTCCCCCCCGCGAAAGGGGGATTAGGGGGCGGTCAAGGTTCTTCAACCCGCGCGGCGGCCTTCAGGCTGAACCGGGGTCCGTTGGTTCACCCGGAGCCCCCCAGGGGACCACGGCCAAACAAGGCGCTCTTTGGGCGCATGGCCGTGCGGGGTGAGGCCCTCCTCTCCTTTGGGGATTCGAATTGTGGCCGGTGGAGCGGGTGGGGAGGAGTCCAGAGGAGGGGAGGGCCGGCGGGGGGCGCAGGGCGTTTCCTTTGAGTGGCTGCCGGAGCGAAGCGCAAGTGGCACTAAGCTGTCAACTCCGGTTGAAAATTTCGACGATATTGATAAAAGATGCCTCCATTGAAAGATCTCGGCCGTGTTCTCAAGGTTTCGGCCCTCCTAATGATCGGCGTTGGGCTGTTTTCTTTCGCCAATGCAGCCTTTTCGGCTGTTGCACAAAATGAGAAGATCGTTTCGGTTTGCCAGATTCTGCAGAACCCCAAGACTTTCGATGGCGTTGAGGTACAGGTTTTCGCTGAGGTACAGAGTGGGCAAGGTCTTTGGCTGGCGGGCGGTGACTGTGAATATCATGTGGTTATCGGCAAAATGAGATTTACAGATCTAATCGCATTAACTGACCCCCAAGACATAAGAGTGAGTCTTCACCGGGTCCCTTACGTCCGGGACAGGGCATCTCGGGACCGGCTTCGGAGTGCCCTACGGAAAGCAGCCCTTAGCGGCTTGGTGGTGCGGGCTGTATTTGTCGGAGTCTTCGAGACCAGAAATCCATTAACCACACTTGTTGACCCGCGGAACCCTTCGATGCCGTTTGGCTTTGGAGATCAAAATGTCGCTCCGGGACAGCTACTTGTAAGAGAAGTGCGCGGAGTTTCTGTTGAACCGCCGCGGACTCCGGCGAAATGACTCCGGGCTTATCCTCTGCCCGGGAGGGGTTTACGGGCCTCGATTATGCGGATCAGGGGTTCTAAGCGAGTTCGTATGGGAGGTTCGATACGGCGGATCCGTACGTGGCGAGTGCAAAGGGGGCGAACAATCCGGGGAACCCGGGTAGCTGGAATAAGTAAACCCAGAGCCAAAGATATTTGAACTTTTGAAGAGCTTGCATCCATGTGTTGCCGGACTGAAGGATTTAGCCGCCCTCGCCTCCGCGCTTTGGCGATGCGGTTTTCCGACCTGCCCGTCACCCCAAGAGCGGAGGCTGTCAGAAGCCGGACCGCAGCACGGCCGCTGCCCGTGGGACGGCGCCCGGCGGAAATTGAACATTCCGCCCAGGCGCTGTCCGGAATTCAGGTCCGGTTCTTTTTCCGGCCGCGGTTTGCCGCCGGGCTAGCTGCTCTTTGCGACAAAGTAACGAACGGCGGTCCCGCCAGCCCCCGACAGACACGACGCTGCCGTCAGCACGCAACTCTGACCGGGCTGCAGGGTAAAGGAACTGGCCGGCGTCGAATACGTGGTATTCGCGAGCGTATACATCGGCGCCGCGAGCACATTCGAAGTGTAAGGGGAGTTCGAGTAGTTGATCAGGGTGCAGGAAAACCCGTCCGGCAGGTTCACCGGAATGATGGGAGAACCCGCCCATTGGGTCGTAATGACCATGGCATTCTGGGCAGTGGTCAGATTCTGGCCCGGCAGCGCCTGGGCGGAAACGGTCGGCGTGATCGCTGTGCTCATGTTATTTTTCCTCCTGGATGAGAGTGGTATTGAATTCTCATCGCTTCTTTCGTTCTGTGAAGCGTGGATTCTGCAGGGAGGGGATCACAAAGTTCGAACTTTATTTTTGCCGCCGGCAGCGTAGTCCGTAAACCCGTCCCGGGCTCGCCCGTCCACACACAGGAGCGGAAGCCGAATGCATTTCCCCGTGCCCGGAACGCCCTTCCGCGGCGCCTCTTACCCGCCGCTGGTTTCGCCGAGGTCCTGCATCAGGTACGATCGGGCAATCCGCCACTCTCGTTTCACAGTGGCGGTGGAGAGGTTTAAGACCTGCGCCGTTTCCTCGACACTGAGGTCGCCGAAACAGCGCAGTTCCACGATTTTCGCCAGCCGGAGATCACGCTCCGCGAGGCGGCTGAGAGCCTGATCCAGCGCCAGAATTTCCAGCGTCCGGTCCTCGACCGTTGTGCCTTCTTCCAGCCGGGCCAGCGCGTCGGCGCCGGGCTGGCGCCGCCCTGCCAGACGCGCGCGAGCATGGTCCAGCAGGATCTGACGCATCGCGCTCGCGGCGACGCAGAAGAAGTGTTCCCGGTCCTGAAAACTCCGCTCTCTGCCATTCGCCAGCTTCAGCCATGCCTCGTTCACCAGCGCGGTGGGCTGCAGCGTGTGACCGGGCCGCTCCGCGCGCATCATGCGCCGCGCAATATTGCGCAAATGGGCGTAGACGGATTTCAACAAGCGCGACTCGGCTTCGGGGTCGTCCCGACCCGCGGAAAGACGTCCCAGCAGGACGCTGATCTCCTCTTCGGCTGCGACTGTGGCGGATGGCCTCATAAGCCGGACCTAAGGCGTCATGATGACGACCTCCGGATCGGTAATGTTGCCCGCGGTATCCGACACGTAGTACTTGAAACCGCCGACCGACCCGCACGCCATCATGGTGCTGTAAGTGGGCTTGGCCGCAGTGCCCTCCGCCAGCTGAACACGAAAGCCCAGAAAATCCAGGAACACCGTGTTGGGCGTCGTGTTGGCCCATTGAAAGGGCGTGGTTGCCGCCACCCGGAAAACAGGGTTGTCGACAACGAGCGTGGGCTGACTGCTTCCCTTGTTGGCCAGCAGCGCGATGGTGATGATCTGGTTCGGCACGAAGACAATCTCACCCGTGCAGTTCGAGAGCGTCGGTTCGCTTACCGTGTAGCTTACCGTGTTCGTTGTGGTCGGGTTCATGGTGAAAGCGGCAAGGCTGCTGGTCGAATTTTTCGGCACGGTCATGGTGAGCGTCGGCATCATGGGCGAACTCATGCTGACCGTACAGTCGTTAGCCGTGGAATTGATCCACTGAATATAGGTCCCGGCCACCAGGCTGCCTTTGGCGGAGCTGGTGACAATGAGCTGGGTGGTTCCCGGGGCGATGGCGATGGTAAACGTGGCTGACATTATTTCCTTTCGATGCTTCACTGCGTACGTTGGGTGTTAGTTCGTTGCGGTCTCGGGCGGGAGTATCCGCAGGTATCGCGGGTCTTTTCTCAGCTGGTCCAGTTCATCGCTCGCCTGCGCCTCTCCGCTCGCCAGCCCCCGCGCAAACGACTCCTTCAGAATCCTCAAAGCCTCCGCGCGATTGCCGCAAAGCTCCATCGCCACCGCGCACCGGAACAGCAGTTCCGCGCCGGCGGACCCGTGCAGAGCGGCGCGGACCTGCGCCAGCGCTTCCGCTTTCCGTCCGCACCTGGCCAGATACAAAGCGCGCGAACCCGCGAGCTTCGCATCGCCGGGGTCGCGGCGCATCCGGCTGGTTACCAGGTCGACGGCCTGGCTATACGCTTCGCCGGCCTTGGGAAGATTGTTGAGCCGAAGGTAGGCATCGCCCAGATTGCGGCGGTAGACATCGTCAGCCGGGGCGAGGGCCGCCGCCCTCGTGAAAGCCTCCACCGCCTCCGTGTACTTCCCGGCGAAAAAGACAGCCGAGCCCAGGTTTGAGTAGCCTCCCGCGGTCGGGCGGAGTTCGACCCCGTGACGCAACAGGACCTCGGCCTCCTCAAATTTGTGCTCATAGATCAGCAGCGCGCCAAGGTTCAGAATGGCCGTGGGGTTGTCCGGAGCCAGCTCGCGGGCGGCCCGGAAGTTTTTTTCGGCTTCGGAATAGAGGCCGTGCTTTTTGTAAAAGTTCCCCAGCACCGAGTAGGCCCGCCAGTCGCCGGGATGCGCCTCCAGCGCCTTTTCGTAAGTCTGTTGCGCGTTCAGCGTTCGGCCTGCGTTGTCGAAATGCTTCGCCAGCGCGAACAGCACATCGGCATTCCGGGGTTCGAGTTCAAGAGCGCGCCCCAGCAGGTTTGTGGCGAGAGCCGTGTCGTTCCGCTTTTGCGCGATCTGCGCCTCCGCCAGCAGCAGGCTCGCGCTTTCACCGCCCGACTGCACGGCCCTCCCGCAGGACTGTGCCGCCTCGTCGAGCAGCCTCGCATCGTGGTTCAGGTCGTAGCGGGCAAGCAGCGCTCTCGCCAGATCCGCATGAGCTTCGCCGTAACGGGGATCCGCGGCAACCGATTTTCGCAGCAGCGCGATGGCGATCGCCAGACTCTGGTCGTCATACTGAGTGGAATAGGAGAGCGCCGCTTCCCGAAACTGCAGAGCGCCCGGCGCAACCGCCGCGGAGTCGCCTGCGCTTCTTCCCGCAAGTGTTACGCCGAGCAATTCGGCGGCCTTTGCGGAAATCGCCCGCTCGCCCGCGCTCAGGTCGCTCCCGCCGATCGGCACGGCAGCCGTTCGCAGCGCGCGGCGCGTCGTGGCATCGCGAAGGGTGAGATCCACGCGAAGCCTGCCGGACGCTTCAAAAACGTCGCCGGTCAGCAGGAGGTTGACGCCAAGATCGCGTTCCGCCTTGCCCGAGGGGCCTGCTCGCACTGCCTTCACTTCCGAGGCGCGCAGGAACCAGAGCGTCGCCGACGTACAGCAGCCCGCCAGCCTCCGCGAGAGGGCCTCGGACGCGCCGTCGAGCGCCTCCGTTTTCAGAGTGCTCCCGGCCACTTGCCGGAAAGGCATCACCGCGACATGCCTCTCCGCCGGAATCGGCTCCTGTCCGAACCACCGGAATGTCAGCCCCGCCGCGAGCACCACGGCGGCCGCGGCCACCGCCATGCCCAAACGCCACGCGGTCCTCCGGGGCCTGCTGACAATCGCGTCCCTCAGCGCCGCCGCCGAAGCGTATCGGCCAGCCGGATCGGACCGGAGGCAGCGCGCAACCAGTTCCGGCCAGGGCCGCCCAGCATGCTTCAGGACGGCACTCGCCGCAAGCGTGGGCCTTGCGCCTCCTGCCGCCGGCCTTTCGATCGCGGCGGCGTAGTCGAGCCCCGTCACCATCTGCGTGATGACAAGACCAAACGCAAAAACGTCGGAGGCGGGAGTCGCCAAACCGCAGGCGGCCTGTTCCGGCGCCATGTAGGCAGGTGTTCCGGTCAGCTTGCCGGCCTTCGTGAGAGGGTCTTCCGACGGATGCGGGACGCTCGCAGAAGCGTTTTGGTTCAGCACAGGTTGCGCCAGACCGAAGTCCATCACCACTGCGTGGGTTGCACCGTTCCGCACGGTGAGCATAACGTTGGCGGGCTTGAAATCGCGGTGAACCACACCCGCTCCGTGCAGCGTCGCGAGGGCTTCGGCCAGTTGCAGCGTGAGCGCTCGTGCCTCCGCGAACGTCAGGCGTGGCAGACGGCGCAGGCGTTCGGACAGCGTTTCGCCATGCAGCAGTTCCATCGTGAGAAACAGCAGGCTGTCCCCGTCCACGCAGGTTTCCGCAATGTCATAAAGCCGGCAAACATGCGGACTGGTGACCATCCTAGCCATCCGGAGCTCACGGATCAGACGGGCGCGCGAGTCGGGATCGGCAACATATTCCGGATGGATTACCTTCAGAGCGACCGTGCTCCGGACGAGAGTGTCTTCGGCTGAGTAAACCTGTCCCATGCCACCCTCGCCGAGGAGAACCGCAATGCGGAACCGCCCGGCGAGCAGATCGCCGAAACGAAGCAGACAGCGCGAAGCACGAGCGGAACCGGCGCCGGAAGATTTCATCGGCAGAGCCCCGGGAACTTTCCGAATCGAATATTCCGGCAAATTGCCGCTTTCTCGCCTGCTCGGCCATAACCTTTGTAAAAAAATCCGTTGGGTATGCGGGAAAGCCACAGGAGAATACAGTCTTTTCGATTTGCGAAGGTAATTGTAGCACTGACGACCGGACCAGCAAAACCTGTGGGTTTCAACCGATCCTGAGGAAAGCTGTTGCGTGCAACCAGGACCTGGCTGCTGCTCGTGGTCAGGCGCTCTCCCGCGTGATCAGCGACCTTGCGTGGCCCGGTTTGCGACGCGCGCACACTTGCGCCTCCACCTGGATCGTAAGGGAGCCGGAGCCGTTGCCACCGGGACAGGCAGCCGAACTCCGAAGAAGTCGGGTCCGGGGAAATTGCCGAGAACGGTCTTTCTTTCCGTCCGATTCTTCTGAATCATTTGTGGCTCCGCGTTTTCCGGGTGGCGCCGTTCCGGCTTTTGCGGCTGCTATACACCGCCGGACGGGCCAGCCGCTTCAGGTTACCCGGTATCGCGTGATCGTTGATACTCAGCCTGCACTTGCCCCTGTCAACGCTTCACGCCTCGGGGTCAGAATGGTTCGCTGCTCCCTTCCTGTGTGACTCCTTCATTCACACTCAACGCCGGTTTTCACCAGCGCACCGGGTTTCCAACCCGGTGCCGGATTCCATCCGGCCCCACATCTCAAATGAGCGGGATTGGGTAATTCTCAGGCGGGGCGGAGGCGCAGAGCGCCCCAGGCCAGAATTGCGGCGCAGGCGGCGGAGAAACCGGCCTGCACCGGGCCGAAGAAGGCCAGGCTCAGGACGATGCTGGCCACCTGGATGAGGCAGAGCAGCCAGGCGATGAAGCGGGCGAGACCGGCTTCGGCGGGGGAAGAGGTGCTGAGGCGCCAGGCAATGATCGGGAAGACGAAGCCGGAGACGGAGATCGCGTACCCGAAACCCTGATACAGGTCATACCAGTGCGTGGTGCGGCCACCGAAGTTGAAGGGCACGGTGTGCATGGCGTCGAGCACGTCCAGAGCGGCGCGTTCCACCGGCCGGAAACCCGGGAACCCCAGGGTGTGGCCCAGGGCGAACAGAAAGAGGACAACCGCGGCGATGCGGAGGGGGAGTTTGGCCGTCATGCCGGGTTACTTCTTTTCCTTATAACCCTGCCAGAGGTATTCGAGCGCTTCCGGCAAGGTCTGCTGTTTCACGGTGCGGTCGGTGTGTCCCGCGTTGCGGGCGAAGACGAACTGGTAGTGGTAGCCTTTGTCGGCCAGAACTTTGGCCATTCTTTCGTTGGCGAGAACCCAGTCGTGCATGTTGTCGGTCATGATGTTCGGGTTGTAGTTGTCGCGGTCGCCGACTTCCATCCAGAGGCGGATGGGCTTCACGGGGGAGTTCGGGATGAGGCGTTCGTGGAACTCCCAGGCGCCGTGGGGGACTTTGGGATCCCAGGGCCACTGCTGGTTGACGTAGGTGCCGGAATAAGTGAGCACGCGGTGGTAGAGCTCGGGGTGATACCAGGCCATGATGAGGGCCGCGGAGCCGCCGGAACTGCCGCCCATGGTGGCGCGGCCGTCGGGATCTTTGGTGAGCTTCACGTTGTACTGCTTTTCGACGAGGGGCAGCACTTCTTTCTCGACGAATTCGGCGTAGAGGCCGGACATGGTGTCGTACTCGAGGCCGCGCTGGCTGCCCTGGGCGTCGCCGCTGCCGTTGCCGAGGGAGATGGCGATCATGACGGGCACGCGGTGCTGTGCGATGAGGTTATCGAGGCAGGTGAAGAGCTGGCGGTCGGGACCATCGGCGCCGACGATGAAGGGCGCGGCGGTGCCGGGAACGTACTGCTTCGGAACGTAGACGGCGACTTTGCGCGTGTAGGGGGCTGGGTGGCTGGTGGTGACGATGAGGCGGGAGGGCTCGGCGGGATCGGGGGTGCCGAAGGTGCCGGGCTCGCGGGCGATGCCGGGGTAGATTTTGCTGTCGGCGGACTCCATGGTGAAGTTGTAGACCGTGCCCTGGGGAACGCCTTCCTGGACGGACATTTCGGGCGCGGGGTTATGGGTGGGGCCGAGGATGAAGTTGCCGTCGGCGATAGCGGGGGCGTTGGCTCCGTCCGGCAGTTCCTTCGCGGCGACGTAGCCGGGGGTGTGGGGGTCGCGGGTGGGCGGCACGGGCCGGGCGGGGCGCGCGGGCGGGGCCGTGGCGGGGTTCTGTGCGCAGCCGGGGCCGGCGCTCAGGCCGAGCAGAAAGACAATGGCGGAAAGGCGGAACATACAGGGATCCTTTTATTTGAACGGACGTTATCCAGGCGGACGGCGCCGGGTAAGCGGCCGGAACTAACGGAGTTTATCACGGAGCGGTGTGAACGGTGACCGGGGTGGGAAGCATCCAGAGGGGGCGGTCGGGGCGGAGGGTGAGCGCAGCCTGGGTTCCGACGTCGAGGTCGGTCTCCGGACGGAGTCGCCAGCGGCGCAGCAGGGTAACGAGGACGAGCATGGCTTCCATGCGGGCGAAGCCTTCGCCGATGCAGACCTTGGCGCCGCCTCCGAAGGGGAAGAAGGCGAATTTGGGAATCGAGATGCCGCGCCAGCGTTCGGGGAGGAAGCGGTCGGGATCGGGAAACCAGAGCGGGTTCCGCTGGGTGATGTAGGGGCTAAGCAGGATTGAGGCGCCGCGGGGGATGCGGTAGCCGCCGAGTTCGATGTCCTCGACGGGGCGGCGGCCGAAGGCGGGCGCCGGCGGGTAGAGGCGAAGGGCTTCGTGGAAGACCATGGCGGTGTACGGGAGCCGGGGGAGGTCGTCGGGGGTGGCGTCGCGGTCGCCGAGGACGTGGAGGAGTTCCTCGCGGATGTGCGCTTCCACGGCGGGGTGTTTGCCGAGCAGGTACCAGAGCCAGGTGAGGGCGATGGCGGTGGTTTCGTGTCCCGCGAGCACCATGGTGACGATTTCGTCGGTGGCGTCCTGGTCGTTCATGTCGGCGAGGAGGAGGGAGAACATGTCCTTCTGCCGCGATTCCCGGCGCTGCCGGATGACCGGCGCGAGGATGGTTTCGAGTTCAGCGCGCTCCGAGCGGAAGAAGAGGCTGGGGCCGGCCGGAAAATGGCGGCGGTATCGGAGGGCGAGGGGTTCGAGAAGAGCGAGAACGGGGACGATGCAGCGGGAGCGGTCGATGACGCGCTGCAGCACGGCGGCGATGCGGGCGGCGCTGTCGCTGAAGTCCGCGCCGAACAGGGACGCGCCGACGATTGTGAGGGTGAGACGCTTCATCTCGGCGACGATGTCGAGCCGGACATCGGGCTGCCACGGGGCGGCGTGGCGGAGGGTTTCGGCGACCATCATATCGGCGTAAGAAGCGACCTGGGCGCGGTGGAAGGCGGGCTGGAGGACGCGGCGGCGCTCCTTGTGGGCGGGTTCGTCGCGGGTGAGCAGGCCGTCGCCGACAAGTTCGCGGAGCAGGGTGGCGCCAGTGTCGCGGACGAAGAGGTGCTGGCGGGTGATGAGAATGTCCTGAATCCAGTCGGGCTGGTCGATCAGGTAGAGGCGCTGGTTGAGAAGCCGGAAGGAGGAGATGGGGCCGAAGCGGCGGGCGGTCTGGTGGAGGAACGGGAGGGTCTGGCGGATGAAGCCGCGGACTTCGGAACCGCGCGGACCGGGGGGCGCCTGCATAAGAACATTGTCCGGCATGAGCAGGCCCCCGGGGGGCGCGGCGGTCAGGAGCTACGTGGCGTAGAAGAACTCTTCGTGCACGACTTTGCCGTCCGCCACTTTGTAAACCCCAATCTCCTCCATGGTGAAGCGTTTGTTTTCCGGTTTGAAGGTAATTTCGAGTTTGAAAGTGACGGCGAAGTGCGAGCCGGCGACGAGCGGCCCTTCCACTGTTGTGGAGTGGATGTCGTGGTTGGCGGCGAACCATTCGCCTTTGGCCAGCACGGCCTCGAGGCCTTTGGCTTCGCGCGATCCTCCGGGACGGGCGACGGGTTCCAGGCTGACGATGTCAGGGGAATAGAGAGCCTGGGTGGCTTCGAGAAACTTGCCTTCCGAACAGAGACTGACGAGTTTGTCGGCAACTTCCTGAGTGGTCATGATGCGTTCTCCTTCGCCATTATCGCCAACCTGAAAAACAAGGAAGTGGGATTTCTTACAGGGCTTCACGGCCGGCGCGGAGGCGGATCGCGGCGAATAAAAGAGGCGCGAGAGCGGCGGTCAGGATCGGTACCGCGTAGTCTTGCCGGGAGACACTGAGCCAGGCCCAGGGCAGGAGCCAGAGGGCGCAGATGGCGACGACTCCGCCGGACACTTTGCCGTGACTGACCAGGCGTTTGGCGAGGTGCTGGTAGGCGTGGAGGCGGTGCGCCTGGTAGAATTTCTGGCCGCGCAGGGTCCGGGTGACGAGGGTGACACTGCTGTCCGCCGTAAAGACGCCCAGGATGATCAGCCACGTGCAAAAGAAGGCCGGGCTGCGCACGGCGGAGGCGAGGGCGAAGCAGCCGATGGCGAAGCCCAGGAACCCACTGCCGGCGTCCCCCATAAAGATGCGGGCGGGGTGCCAGTTCCAGACCAGGAAACCGAGGCAGGCACCGCACAGGGAGAATCCCAGGAGACTGGCGCCGAGGAAGCCGAAGGCGCCGGCGAAGAGGATGAGGGCGAGACCGGCGAAGGCGCCCTGCACGCCGGCAATGCCGTCGATGCCGTCCATGAAGTTGTAGATGTTGAGCGACCAGGCGACGAACAGGGTGCAAAACGCCAGCAGCAGGGCGTTGAGAACGGGGCCATACGTCAGAACGGGCTGCAGCAGCCACCAGGAGGCGAGGGCGGAAGCGCCCAGGTGGGCGGGGAGGCGGACGAGGACCGAGAGGCCGCGCAAATCGTCGGCAAGACCGATGGCGACGACGATTGCGCCGCCGATGAGGAGCGAGGCGGCGAGAGCGGGGTCGAGGGATCCGGTTCGCCAGAAGATGGCGATGGCGATCAGGACGACGAGATAGATGCCCACGCCGCCGCCGCGGGGCGTTTTCGCGACGTGGGAACTGCGCTCGTTGGGCACGTCATAAACGCCGAAGCGGCGGCAGCCCAGGATGGCGAGCCACGTGACCAGGCAGGAGGCAAGGCACGAGCCAAAGAAGGAGAGGACGAGGGGCAGCAAGGTCAAAGGCGATCGTTATCCGCGCGCCAGGATTTCACGGATTTTTTAATGTCGGTTATGGACATTCCCTGCTCCGCGGCTTTGCGGGCCAGTTCGACAAATTCGCCGTCGGAGGCAAAGCGGAGGCCGACAATCTGTCTGACGGTGAGACGGGGATCGAGCATTTTTCCGGTCATGATGTAGTGGCGCATGTTCTCTTCGGCGCGAATCACGCGATCCTGCGCGCCCAGCGCGAACACACGGGCGAAAAGGGCCGTCAGAATCAGCGCGAAGGTGAGCGCGGCGATGAGCGAGGCGCTGTAAATACGTTCATGATCGCCGAGGGATTTATAGAGATTTACCAGCGAACCGATCAGGGTTAGCAGGAGAATTCCGAAAAGCACCTGGTGATAAAGCGGGACAAACTTCGCGTGTTTCGCGTAACTCTGCGGCTCTGGCATGCTGATTTCCTTTGGCGGGCTTCCCCGTAATTATACCTGGGGGGCCGGAGCGGGGAGGCTCCATTTGGTCCGCGTGTACGCGATGCGAAAGCCGGAGCGCTCGGCGTTCCGCTGGGAGGCGCTGCCGGGTTCCGCGCCCATGGTGGCGAGATCGCAGCCGGCCGCAGCGGCGAAGCGGAGACGCGCGCCGAGAAGAGCCCGCTGCGCGCCCTGTTTGCGGGCTTCCGGAACGGTGCTGGCTCCGGCGAGAAGCGCGACGCCGCGCTGGATGTTGAGGGCGGCGGTGGCGATGGGCTTACCGTCCTGCAGCGCGAAAAAGGGCGTGACTCCTCCCACGTGAAAGGTAGTTGTCATGAGCGGGGCGAGGATCTCGGCCATTTCCGGAAGTTCGGCGGTCCAGCCGCGGGCGGCGGTTGCGGCCCAGAGTTCGGCTTCGCCGGGGGATGCCGGACGAACCTGCAGGTCGCCACAGCCGAACTCGGCCGGGAAGCGGTCCGGGTCGAGTTCCATGAACAGAATGCTGGTGAATTCGACGGGTGTATAGCGCCGCGCGGTGAGCAGGGGCCAGACGGATTTATCGGCCAGAGGGCTGACTTCCTGGGTGACCGGCGCGCCGCGGCCGTGAAAGAAAGCCTCGATGCGATCGAGCGCGGCGGCGGTCACTTCAGCGAACATGCCCAAACCGAAGGTTTGGGTTACCGGCGAGTCGGGTGTGTCGAACATAGCCCAGGCGCCGTCGAAATCCTGCCATGTGGCGCCCGTCTCCGGATGAAGACGGGCGCGGGCTTCCACGTAGGCGGCGTTGGCGGCGCCTTCGGCGCGTTCGAGACGACGGGAGAGAGCGTGATCAGAGAATAAGCGGCCGGGAAAAGAGGACGACACTGAGAATGAGTGTAGCCGTTTCAGCGCCCTTCGCAGTTGAACATCCAGCGGATGCCGAAGCGATCGGTGAGCATGCCGAAGCGTTCCGACCAGAAGGTTTTCTGGAGGGGCATGGTGACGGTGGCGCCGGGTTCGAACGCACGAAAGATGCGTTCGGCTTCGGCGGGGTCGCCGATCTGCAGAGAGACCTGCATGCCGCCGGGCTTCTGATAGCGGTCCGGCTGCACGTCGGAACCGAGGAGCGTCTGGTCGCCGAAGGTGAGGGTGGCGTGCATGACCTTCGAGCGGAAGTCCTCCGGGACGTGCGATTCAACGGGCGTTCCCGCGTAGGGAAACAGCCCCTGGATTTTCCCGCCCAGAACCTGCGCGTAAAAGCCGAAGGCTTCTTCACACCGGCCGTCGAAACTCAGATACGGGCTGACCTGGAGCTTCGGGGCGGCCGGGCTTTGGGTCTGTTTCGCGGCCTGCGCGCGAAGGCTTTCTTCCTGTTCGCGCAGTTCGGGAGTGAGCGCCTCGCCAAAGTCCCCGGGTTCAAAGATCTGCCGGAGTTCCAGCACCGACTCTTCACCGGTGGGATTCGGGCAGCGCTTCGCCCACTCGATAGCCTCTTCGCGGGATTTCACCTGCCAGATCCAGTAGCCGGCGATGAGTTCCCTCGTCTCGGCGAAGGGCCCGTCGATCACGCTGCGCTCCGTGCCGGAAAAGCGGATGCGCGCGCCTCTGGAACTCGGCTGCAATCCCTCACCCGCCAGCAGGATACCGGCGTTTACCAGTTCCGTGTTGAAGGCGGTCATTTCGGCGATCAGCTGCTCGCTGGGCATCACCCCGGCCTCGGTATTCCCGTTCGCTTTGACTAAAACCATGAATCGCATGTTTGTTTTCCTCTGTAAGACTATCGAACGGGACGCGGCGGGATCGACCGGCCATGGGGTGAAAATTCGCGCTTTTTGCGTGCTAAGATAGCGCTGGAAAATGGTTCAGATCCTGCCCTCGATCCTCTCGGCCGATTTTGCCCGGCTGGGGGAAGATATCGCAAAAGTGGAGCGCGGGGGGGCAACGATGCTCCACGTGGACGTGATGGACGGGCACTTTGTGCCCAACCTGACACTGGGGCCGCCGGTGGTGAAGTCGGTGCGGCAGATCACGTCGCTGACGCTGGATGTGCATCTGATGATTACGGACCCCGATACGTTCGCGCCGATTTTTATTGAAGCCGGAGCGGATCAGGTTTCCGTGCATTACGAGGCCGCGCGGCATTTGGACAGGACGGTCCGGCACATCCAGAGTATGGGAGCGCGGGCCGGGGTGGTGCTGAATCCGGCGACGCCGGTGAGCGTGCTGGAAGACATTCTGTACGCCGTGGATTACGTGCTGATTATGAGCGTGAATCCGGGCTTTGGCGGGCAGAAGTTCATTCCGAACGCGCTGAACAAGATCCGGAAGCTGGACCAGATCCGGCGGGAGCAGAGGCTGGGTTTCGCGATTGAGATCGACGGCGGCGTGAATCACGACAATCTGACGGAGATTGTGCAGGCGGGGTGCGACTGGATGGTGGCGGGTTCCCATGTGTTCGGGAGTGCCGATCCGGCTGCAACCGTGAAGGAAATGCAACAGATCGCGGAACTGGCCACGGCGGCGAAGGTTTAGTTTTACGGCCGCGCCGGGGCTGGGTACCGGCGTGCGTGTGTTCTTCACGAATTTACGTCTTTTTGGCCAGCGCGCCGCACCAATCCGCCGGGCGGAGGGGGTGGTGGCGCAAACCACGATAATATGGAAGATATCTGATGCAGCGACGCAATCCCCTCTTTGTTATCACCGCGAGCCTGCTCGCCATCCTGCTGTTCTCCGGCTTCGGTTTTCCGTTCCGGCGGAAGAAGTACGAGACCCCGATCTCGAAAGACACGCTGCAGCCCGATAAGGTGCTGTTCGACCGGTCCATCAAGAACATCGAGAAGGGCAATTACGAAGTGGCGCGGCTGACGCTGAATACGCTGATCAACACGTACGACACCAGCGAATTCCTGGCGAAAGCCAAGCTGGCCATCGCCGACAGCTGGTACCGCGAGGGCGGGGCGCACGGTCTGGCGCAGGCGGAAGCGGAGTACAAGGACTTCATCCTGTTCTATCCGAACATGGAAGAAGCGGCGCAATCGCAGTTCAAGGTTTGCGAGATCCATTACAAACAGATGGAGAAAGCGGACCGCGACGCCAGCCAGGCGACGCGCGCGGAAGACGAGTGCCGGCAGGTGCTGAATCAGTTCCCGAACTCGAAGTTCGCGGAACCCGCCAAGCTAAAGCTGCTGCAGGTGCAGGAAGTGCTGGCGGACAAGGAATACCGGGCGGGCGATTTCTATCACCACAAAGGCAGCTTCCCGGCGGCGGCGAGCCGTTTCGCTTACGTGACGAGCCAGTATCCGCTTTACAGCGGCGCCGATCAGGCTCTCTGGCAGGGGGCGGATTCGTACCGGAAGATGGGCGACCGCTTCGAGAATCAGGAAGCGGACGCGCTGACGAAGATCGTGAAGGATTATCCGCTGAGCCAGCATGTGGACGGCGCGAAAGAGCGGCTGACGGCGATGAAGCGGCCGGTGCCGCAGGCGGACGCGAACGCTTACGCGCACCAGAAGTACGAACTGGAGAATCGCAAGAAGCTGGGGTTGGTCAGCAAGGCGGTCGGGATGGTTTCGGGCCGTCCGGACATGAGTCTGGCGGCGAAGACCGGCACGCCGGCGATGACGACGATTCGGCCGTCGGTGCCCGTCAGCGTGCCGGAAGTGGCGGCGGGCAGGACCAGTGGCGTGAGCGACGTGGTGGGCGGCGTGGTGGGCAATACGGAGAATCTGGACAAGGGTCCGGACGCCCGCATGAGCTCGCAGAACGGCGTGGTGGGCAAGGAAGGCGCGGGGACCGGAGAGCAGAAGGCCAGCGTCGGGTCGAACGGGCAGTCCGCGGCACCGGCCGAGCCGGCGGCCGTGGCTCCGCCTCCGACGAACCATCCGGCGACGGCGCAGCAGATTAAAGAGTTCCAGAAGCAGCAGGCCCGGGCGCAGGCCAAGGCCGCGAAAGCCGCCAAGAAGAACAAGACGCCGACGACAACGGATGCCGCCGCGGCTTCGGGACCGACGACGAATACGACGCCTGCCGCAAAGGTACCGGAAACGCCCGCTCCGCCGAAGCAATGAGCCGGATTCTGCTGGCGGATGACAGCCCCCATGCCCAACGGATGGGGGAGAGAATTCTGCGCGACGAAGGCCACGAGGTCATCACGGTAAGCGATGGCCGCGTGGCCATGTTGCGTCTGCAGGACGCCGAGCCGGACCTGATTATCGCGGATATTTCGATGCCGGAGGTCTCCGGCTATGAAGTCTGCGAGTACGTGAAGCGGCACGGCGGCGCGCCGGTGATTTTGACGGCGGGCGCGGTGGAACGGATCGACGAGGCCGAGGTGGACCGGGTTCGCGCGGACGGCATACTGAAGAAGCCGTTCGAGGCGACGCTGCTGCTGAGTTCGATCGGGCGGTTCGTGCAGGGGAATAAGAAACGTCCGGCGCCGGCGGTGGCGGCGGTCGCCCCTGTGGCGCAGGCCCCGCGCTCAGTGGCGGTGATCGACCCCGAACTGGTGCGCGCGGCGGTCACGGTGGCTCTGGATGCCGCGATGCCGGCCTTGATCGACCAGATGACGGACCGCGTAGTGGCCGCGCTCGCGGGACGCAAACCCAACACAAAGGCTTAGTTATGGATTTTGGACTCCGCGGGAAAGCCGCGCTGGTGCTCGCCGCGAGCAAGGGGCTGGGGCGCGCGAGCGCTCTGGCGCTGGCTCAGGAAGGCGCGCGGGTGATGATCGGTTCGCGCAATGCGGCGGAACTGGAGGCCACGGCGGCCGCGCTGCGGGAACAGACGGGTTCGGATGTTCGGGCCATGAGCGTCGACGTGACCGACGCGGCACAGTGCGAGGCGATCTACCGGGGCGCGGTGCAGGCGTTTGGCCGCGTGGATATTCTGGTAAACAACGCCGGCGGGCCGCCGTTCGGCAGCTTCGAACAGTTCAGTGACGAGCAATGGGTTAAGGCTCTCGAACTGAATCTGATGAGCACGGTGCGGTTTTCGCGACTGGTGATCGGGGCGATGAAGGACGCGCGCTGGGGCCGGATCGTGAACATCGTGAGCTTGTCGACGAAGAGCGTGCTGGCGGGGTCGGTGTTATCGACGGCGGCGCGGCTGGGAGTGGTCGGGATGGCGAAACTGCTGGCGGACGAGGTAGCGCCGTTCGGCATCACCGTGAACAACGTGGCTTCCGGGCTGATCCTGACCGATCGCGTGCGGCAGATGCACCTTCAGCCGAGGCTGGAACGCGGGATGGACGAGGCGGCGGCGCTTGCGGAAATCGCGCAGCCGATTCCGGCGAAACGGGTGGGCAGGCCGGAGGAACTGGCCGCGCTGGTGGCGTTTCTGGCGTCCGAACAGGCCGCATATGTCACCGGCGCGACCATTCCCGTGGATGGCGGTATGGTGCGGTCCATCCTGTAAACGGGAGATTCTGTAAACTAACTGTGAATGCCCGATAACAGTTTCGACGTGGTATCGCAGATTGAACTGCCGGAAGTGACGAATGCCATCCAGCAGGCGATGAAAGAGATCACGACCCGCTACGACCTGAAAGACTCGAAGAGCAACATCGAGCTGAACGAAAAAGACAAGAAGCTGGTGCTGACGAGCGCGGATGATTTTAAGCTCAAAGCCGTGATCGAAATTCTGAATCAGAAGCTGGTGAAGCGCGGCGTGCCGATTCGCAACCTGACGTACGGCACGGTGAATTCGGCGTCCGGCTCGACCGTGAAGCAGGAGATCACACTGATTTCCGGAATTGCGACCGAGAAGGCGAAAGAGATCGTCAAGAAGATGAAGGACAGCAAGCTGAAGGTGCAGGCTGCGATTCAGGGCGATCTGGTGCGGATCAGCGGCAAAGACAGGGACACCCTGCAGCAGGCGATTGCGCTGCTGAAGAGTTCGGATTTCGGCATCGAACTGCAATACACGAATTTCCGCACCAACTAGGCCGCACTCAGAGATGCCGCGGCGAATCGAATCGCATTTCATTGCCGGTCCGGCGGGCCGGCTGGAAGCCCTGCTCGAGGAACCGGAGAATGGCGAGCCGACCGAGGCTTGTCTGGTGTGCCATCCGCATCCGCTGTTCGGCGGCACCATGCACAACAAGGTGGTTTACCGGATGGCGCGCGGGCTGCGGCAATCGGGCAGCGTGGTGCTGCGGTTCAATTTTCGCGGCGTCAATCTGAGCGAGGGCAAGCACGACGGCGGGCCGGGCGAGATGGAAGATGCGCGGGCGGCGCTGGAGTTTCTGCGGGCGCGGTATCCGGAGCTTCCGTACGCGATGGCGGGGTTTTCGTTTGGGTCGCGGGTGGCGCTGAAGCTGGGCTGCCGGATGCCGGAGCCGCGGCCGGAGCGGCTGATCGGCGTGGGCTTTCCGACGACGCTGGGGAAGTTCGATTATCTGGGCGGGTGCGGGCTGCCGAAGTATTTCGTGCACAGCACGATCGACGTGCATGGTCCGAAGGATGAGCTGGAGGCTGCGTTCGCGAAGTTCGCGGAGCCGAAGCGGCTGGAGTTTATCGAGGCGGCGGATCACTTTTTTGTGGGGGCGCTGGATCGGCTGGAAGCGGTTATAGCAGCTCTGCCGCGCGGGCTCTGAGATATCATTCCGGAGTGCTGACTCGCCGTTCGCTGCTGAGTGGATTGGGGGCGTTGCCGCTGCTCGCGGCCGGGCCTTCGGGAAACGTCAAAATCACCGGTTTCGGTATTCATAAAGTTTCGGTTCGCTGGCGCGACCTGATGTTCGTGGAGGTTTACACGGACGCCGGTATCACCGGCCTTGGCGAGGCGACGCTGGAGAGCCGCACCGATATCGCGGAGGCCGTGCTGCGGTGGCTGGAACCGGAGTATGTGGGGCGCGATCCTTCCGGTCCCGAAGAGCACTGGAATCGCGTGTACTACGTGGCGACCAGGTGGCGCAACGGCCCGGCGCTGATGACCGGACTTTCGGCGATCGATCAGGCGTTGTGGGATATCGAGGCGAAGCGGCTCGGCGTGCCGCTGCACCGCCTGCTGGGCGGGCCGATCCGGAAAGAGCAGCGCGTGTATTTCACGCACTGGGATGCGTCGATTCCCAAAGAGAAGCGCGACGTGGCGGCGCTGACGGACCTGGCGGCAAAGACGCGTGAACAGGGCTGGACGGCGGTGAAATACACGCTGCCCCAGGGCGATTTCGAACTGGAGCGCATCGCGAAGAACGTGGCGGAACTGGCGGCGATTCGGGGGGTGTTCGGCAATCGCGGCGATATCGCGCTGGAGTGCGCGGAGACGTTCTCGGTGCGGTCGGCGGTTCAGTTCGCGAACGCGATTGCGCCGTATCATCCGCTGTTTCTGGAGGAGCCTGTGTTGCGGGAGAGTCCGGCGGGCTTGGGCGAGGTGGCGGCGAAGAGTCCGGTGCCGATTGCGACCGGTGAAGGGCTGTTTTCGCGGTATGAATTCAAGTCGCTGCTGGATGCGAAGGGGGCGGCGATTATTCAGCCGGATGTGATGCACGCCGGCGGGATTACGGAACTGCGGAAGATCGCGAATCTGGCGGAGGCGTATGGGGTGGAGGTGGCGCCGCACCAGTGCAGCGGGCCGGTCGCGCATATGGCGTCCCTGGCGGCGATGTCGGTTTGCCGGAATTGTCTGATTCATGAGTGGGAAGGCGCGGATGACGAGCTTTTCCGGGAGATGACCGAGGGAACGTATCCGACGCAGAAGGATGGGTTGGTGCGGCTGCCGGAGGCGCCGGGGATCGGAATTCGGGTGAATTTCGGGGAATTTAAGAAGAAGTTTCCGTATCGGGGGGTGCGGGGGCGGGCGCAGGTTCGGATGTAGGGGAGGCTATTTCCGGGTCGAGTTGTAACGATTGCCGAAGGTGTCTGAACCGCGGAGGCCTCCGCGTCTTTGATTCGGGAGGAGGCCACTGCGAGACAGCGCCTCTGCCCCAGACACCCGCGACTCATTAGAGTTTGTCGCGGGCTCAAAGAGGGCAGCCGTTCCTTGCGCAGCGAAAAGGATACGGATCCGGGCCGAGGAGTCCGGGAAGGAAGCCATGAACCGAGGCCAGTGCGGCGCGGCCCATGCCTATGGAACCAATCTCGACCTCCATTCTGGTTTCGCTATCCTTTATGTACCCACGTCGAGTGATCCGCGATTACCGTAGGGACCATAAAAATTGAGAGCAAAGCACAAGCCAGCAATGGTTTTAGTGCTGGAATGCTTTTTCTCCAAGAGCGATACTGACGAGTGACAGTAGCGAAGCAAAAGACTATAAAGGCACTTGCCGGTATGATTAAAAGCATCGCGACGGCGAAACGAAAGGTTAGAGATGCCGCTGTATGGAATCCCATTGCCGCATACGAGGCGGCAGAAATAGTCGATACGGTGCAAATAAGCATGACCGCCGCAGTCACCTTTATAAAAAACAAAGAAGCTCCGGAGATCTGACGCTGCATCTCTCTCGTCTCTTCCTCGGACGGCACGCGCATCCAAAGGACGACCCGGGAAAGGACGAACAGCACAATCCCCGGCACTACCGCAATAACTGGCGTATCCTGCGCATTGGCTCCAAGAGCGCGAGCAGCGCCAACGCCTATGGCAGCCAGAATCGCAAGGGATGGCAACAATCGAAGCACTTTGTTAAAGATCATCAGTTGGCTCCTCAATTCCCACTGCCCTGACTTCTTGTATTCCATGTTTCCCTTTCAACTGCGGAACGAAGACCGTCAGCATGTCCCACATTAGATATACGTCGAGAAGCACAAATCCGACATTTGAAATTTGTTCTGCTAGTTCCAGAAAGCGCGGACCCGACCTGAATACTGTATTTTCTAGTACAATTTGTACAAGCCTGTCGGCAAGCGCAAAAATTATTGCGGCAGCAACGCGCAGTAAGCCGTCGACGACACGGAAGCAGAATGACTTCATTTCGGCTATGCGCTCGGCGTCCGTCAATGGCGTGTTTGTCACTTCTGCTGTACTCTGGTATCAAATTATACATTCTGCTTCTCCAACTCTATCGACAAATCCCGAAAATTTCTTTAAACCTCTTGATTCCAGATATCAGACTCAGGTCAGCTTTCGGATCACGGCGCCGTCCACAGGCAACCGCAACTCGTTGAAACAACAAAGGATCCACTATAAAAAAAACTTGACGTCCGTTGTCATCGTCCGTAGCTGCTTGGCGGGTATACCATGTCTGAACACTAAATTGGTACTGCTCGCGACGGCCTTTTCCAGTGAGAGGGCGCGGATGACGATCTCTTCCGGGAAATGACCGAGGGGACGTATCCGACGCAGAAGGAGGCGCTAGTGCGGCTGCCGGACGAGCCCGGGGATCGGAATTCGCGTGAATTTCGGGGAATTTGAGAAGAAGTATCCGTATCGGGGGGTGCGGGGTCGGGCGCAGGTTCGGATGTAGGGGAGGAGGTTGGGGGAGACAGGAGCGTTTGCCAGAGGTCGAGGGAAAGGCTAAACTCGGCATATGCAGCGCACGGTTGAGGCTACGTATGAAGGCGGAGTTCTGCATCTGTCAGACTCCCTGCCTATTCCGGAGCATCAGCGTGTCACAGTCACGGTCTCCGACGACGTGGACTTTTCGGGAAGCGGGCCGCTGTTCGTTTCACCGGACGAATGGGCCGATGCCGCCAGAGAGGAAATCGCGCTGGACGATGTTCGGGATCGCTTATCCGGAATTGCGGGTTCTCTTTCTCAACTGATCATTGAGGAACGACGGGATCGCTGATTGTCGCTGTACTTCGTCGACACAAGTGCGTTAGTCAAGTACTATCGACGGGAGGAGGGCAGCGATTTCATGGAGCGGCTCTTCGCCGCTGCGGCAGACCAGCGCGTCATTTCGCGATTGACCATGGTCGAAATGGAATCGGCACTCGCGACCAGAGTTCGGACCGGGGAGATCGACAGAGGTACGGCTTTCGTTGCCAGGCGGCGGCTTGAATCCGATCTGGGCCGCGGTCATCTGCGGATGGCTGCCGGTTCCGACCTGCATTTCGGAACAGCAAGATTATTGGTGAAGAAGCACGGAACGGAGCGAAGTCTTCGAACGCTCGACGCTTTGCAACTGGCCGTAGCCGTCAGACTCAAACAGGAAGGGTTCGCGCCTGTGTTCGTCGCAGCCGACCGGAGGCTGTGCGCAGTGGCTGAGTTGGAGGGCTTCCGAGTAACCAATCCAGAGAATCCGACGCTAACGACGTGAGTTTATCCGGGCGAGTCTACAGATTTCCGCTGGCATACTATTTTGGCGGATCGAGCTTATAACGGGCAGCGAGAGTATCCGGCGTTAATGACGCTTCTGCTTCCTTGGTTTGCAGGTCCGTTGCGGCGGCGCGCAACTGGCGCAGATAGTCCGGCACCTTCCGGCGGGCGGTTTCGTCGAGCGCGAGGGCTGAGGATTCCACCTCCGGGAGACGGTCTTTGGTGAAGGCGTCGGCGGCGGTGGTGAGTTTGTCGCGGGCTTCCACGGCGGCGGTGCCTTTCGCGGCAAAGAAGATGCGATTCAGGCGGAGCAGTTCGGCCAAGTCGCTCTGGACGCGGCGGGTGAGGGCGGTCCAGTCCTGAGAAGAGGGCGGTGGCACTTCGGCTGCGGACCTCTTCTCGAACGACGTGGGTTTGGCGATCGCGGGCGAATCGTAGATCGCGTTGAAGAACAACTTGTATGTCCCGTGCGACTGGCCGCGCCACTGCGGCTTGAAACCGAACAGATAGACGCGCCCTTTGCCGTCGAAGACTTCGAGCGCGGCGGCCTTGCCCTGGATGCGCTCGGGGTGAAGGAGATAGCCGCTGGCGAGAGGATTCACGTCCTTCGGATAGGTCGCCAGAATATTGCCCTGAAACGCGGGTTTGCGGTCAAAGGCCGGGCCGCGTTCGAACATCGCCACGGGGTTGCGGGGCATTCCGCCGAGGGCGATATGGGGAGTTTCGGCGAGTTCGATGTGCAGCAGGGAGCCGGAGCAGAAGAACTCCTCCGGCTTCAGACCGCTGAGCACGTTGGTGACGGGCAGGTTGAGTGCGTCGATGGCGAACAGCGAAGCATTGTTGAAGGCGATCAGCGTCCCGCCGCCGCGCACGAACGCGCGTAGAGCCTCCACGCCGGCCTCACCGACACCGCCCGCGTACTCGCCGGGAACGGTGCCGGGGGCGAAGCCTTCCATGACGGCGCGGGGCGAGGAGTCGGGGATGATGATCGCGTCGAAGCGTTCGAGTAAGTGGCCGGCCTGCAGGTCGCCGTTGCGGACGCCAATCGGGGCGAAGCCGTAATTTTCGAGGATCCAGCGCGTCCAGCCCTCGTCGATCGCCGCCGTCCAGGAGCGGTAGAGTCCCACGCGGGGCTTCTTCGCGGGCAGAACTCCGGCGGGCGGCGCGAGGGTGGTCCGCACGGTAACGGACTGGCGGACGGCGATTTTGGCAAGCGCGTCATGGGCGATGCCGGTCAGCACGAAATCGTCCGTCCCGATGGCCGCCTGGGCGCCCGCCGCGAGAGCTTCGTTCAGAGCGGTGAAGCTGTTGTTCGTCTGGCGGCTGAGCAGGTAAACGCGGTCGTTGCCGCGGAGTTCGCCTTCCGGGGCTTCCGGCTTTTCAATCCTGCGAAGACCTTCGCGTTGTTCCGCCGTGACCGGCTGCGCGACTGCCGCGGTTTCCACGCCCATTTGCAGGGGAAGGGTCCACCCGGCAACGTCGTAAGGACGAATGGGCGGACCGTTGGTCCCGTCGCGGATTTCGGGGTAGCGCTGCGCTTCGAACAGCTCTTTGACGAGCGGCGAAAAGGGCTGGTCCATCAGGACAACCCACGCGTCTTTGTATTGGCGGCCGCTGGCGACGAAGGGGCGCGTGGCGCGGTGCACTTCGATGCCGTTGGTCAGAAGCTTATCGACCAGCGCGGCGGCTTCGGGAAGGTCTTGCTGTTCGCGCGGAATCACATAGGCGTAGGGCGGCTCTTTGCGGAAGCGCTCCATGTTGTCGCGGGCGGCCTGGTAGCGGTTGAAGAGAAGCTCTTCGTGATAGCGGGCAGCGGTGTCGAGGACCGACATCGACGCCCCTTCCATGTAACGGACGGCATCGGCAAGCCGCCACCAGCCGCCTTTCCACGGGCTGCTGTAGAAAACCTCGGAACGCAGGCCGGCGCGGTCTTTGGGGAACTCGTCCACGGTGTAGAAGTGCGGCGTCGCGTAGCGGTAGAGAGCGGTTTCGGTGAAGAACGAGATGCTGTTGCGGAAGATGTGGGTGAAGTCGAGGAAGCCGGGATACCAGTTGTCGAAGCCGGTGCGGTGAATGGCGCCTGGCATGTCATGGCCATCCAGATAGGCTGCCATGTTCATGCCGAGAACGTTGAGCCAGCGCGCCATCAGGGGATGGATGTTCGAGGAGATGGGCTCGACAAACGGCGGGATGAAGATGCGGGCGGGAAACGGGGCGGTCTGGTGCTGGCAGTAGAAAATGACGGGATCCCATTCCAGTTCCGTGCGGGTGACGTCGCGCGATTCGAGCATGTTGTTCATGTAGCCGTCGCGGTTGTTGTCGTGGCCCACGTACTCCTGATAGAGATCGGGCAGGGGGCTGACCTCGTAGGGAGTGCCGAGGTTTTGTCGATACCATTTGACGACTTCGTTCTGGCCATCGGGATTGAGCGTGGGCCAGAGCATCAGGATCACGTTGTCGAGGATGGCGTCGATTTGGGGATCGCCTTTGACGGAGGCGAGTTTGTACGCCAGCGCGATGGAGTGCTGCGCGCCGGCGACCTCCGTGGAGTGCAGGCCGCCATCAATGTGAACGATGGCTTTGCCTTCGCGGGAGAGAGCACGGGCGGTGGTGTCGTCGAGCCCGCGTCCCATCGCGAGGCGGTGCGAGATGTCTTTGTAGCGATCGAGTTGCGCGAGGTTCTTCGGGGAGGAGATGACGGCGATTTCCCAATCGAGCCCGCGCGTTGTTTTGCCGACGTTGACGATCCGGACGCGGTCGGAAGAAGCGGCGAGTTTCCGGAAACAGTCGCGGGATTCGTCGTAACTGGCGAGATAAAAATCGTCGCCTGGCTTATGGCCGAGGACGGATTCGGGCGTGGGGACGGTCTGGGCCACCGCTGCGGCGGACTCGAAAAGGAGGAAAAGCGCGACGCGCCGCAGCGAGATGGCCATGATCCGGCTATGATAGCCTGCCGGGTTACTGGATTCGGATACCGCGCGCTTCGATGGTGCGGGCCAGCGCGCGATCGAGATTGGCGCGGGCTTCGCCTAAATCGGCTTCGGCGCGGGCCTGGCGAGTGCGGGCGGCAATCAGATCGGTCTGGCGTTGCAGGACCAGGAAGACCGTGGTGGTGCCGGCCTGGAACTGGCGCTGCTCGCTGCGATACTGCTCATCGGCGTAGCGCTGCGCGTTGTTGGCCGCTTCGAGACGGGCCTGCGAGGAGGTGACCAACTGGATGGCGTTGCGGACATCCTGCTCGATGGCGAGTTCCACCTGCTGGCGCTGGGTGCGCAGGCGGCGCCCTTCGGCGACGGAGACCGCGGCCGAGGCGTTGGCCGTGCGGTTCCGCAGCGGCAGTGAGATATTGACGCCCACCGAAGCGCTGGTGTAATGAGCATTCGCCAGGTTGCTCAGAGATTGCCCGTAGCCGCCGATCAGCGCGGGCGGCACGGAACTGCTACCGAACGAGATGGGGCCCAGCGGCGGAATGCCGGCCTGGGTGGACAGCAGGTTGATCTGGTTGACCAGCGGGCCGAACGCCGACGTGAACGGATTGGCGCCGGTCTGCACCAGCGGATGGCCGGCGAGACCCACGGTGCTGACGTTCGCGAAGACGTCGACCTGCGGCCTGGTTTGTTCGCGGCTGAGGCGCGCGTCGAGCTGGTTCACGTCAAGGGCGATGGCGCTTTCTTTCAGCTCCGGGCGGCCGGCGAGGGCCTGTTTGACGGCGTCATCGAGCGAAGGCAGCGCGTCCGGGGTTTCCGCGGCGCGGGTGTCAGGTTCGAGGGCCATACCCCACATCAGGTCGGTGCGGTCGGCCAGGATGAGGACTTTGAGAGCGTTCTCGGCTGTGGTGAGCGCGCCCTGGGCGGAGAAGAGGTTCTGCTGGAACGTGGCGATCTGCGTCTGGGTCTGCACGACGTCCACCGGTGCAAGCAGGCCCTGATCCACCTGACGGCGGTTGCTGGCATCCTGCTGCAGCGCGAGGCGCACGGCTTCGTTCTGGACGTCGAGATTGCGGTAGGCGAACTCAAGTTCCCAGTAGGCCTGGATCGCCTGGGTGACCACTTCGATGACGCGCTGGCGGAACTGCTCGTCGGTGAGCTGGATGTTCTTCTTCGCTACCTGAATGCGGTGGCGGTTGTCGTCATACCGGAGGCCTCTCCAGAGGGGCTGGTTGAGATTGAGGTTAAGGGATGTGGGGAACTGCGGATTCAGCGTGTTGAAGGTGCTGTCGCTGCTCTGCCGGGCCGACGAGAGATCGAGTTTGTAGGTGGTTCCGAGCCACGGCGAAGCGCCGCTGAGTTGCGGATCGGCGTAGAGTTCTTTGGTGGTCAGCTTGCCGTTGGTGGCGCCTCCCAGGGAGGAACTGACAGGCGTAATGACACGGCTGTTGTGGGAGGCCAGGCCGAGA
Organism: uncultured Acidobacteriia bacterium; assembly: GCA_903851195.1. Lineage (GTDB taxonomy): Bacteria > Acidobacteriota > Terriglobia > Bryobacterales > Bryobacteraceae > BOG-234. The sequence continues at coordinate 105,005 of CAINNJ010000039.1, read as the reverse complement.
CGCGGGTCGAAAGCCCCCTGCGCGCCACGATAGTTCAGCACGGCCTCTTCGCGGGCGATGCGGGAGACGGCGAGATCGCGGTCGTTTTCGAGCACGCGCTGGATGACTTCGGCGAGCGTAATCTTCGCCGAGCCAAGGACGCCGATACGCGCCGGAACCTCGATCGGTTTGGCGGTCGGCGTGGGCGGCTGCGGCGGATCCTGCGCAAGGGCGGCTGCAACGAACGAGGACGAGATCAGCAACGAGAGGAGCTTCGTGGTTCCGCGCTTCAAAGGACCGGGCTCCCTTCCGCGGGCACATCCGCCACAGGCACTGTCTGAGGCGTGCGCCGTTTGGGCAGACGATCGCGCAGGCCCGAAAGCCCCGCGCCAATTTTTCTGAACACTGTGGTCTCCTGAAGGTCTTCGAAAACGGAATAGAATACGGGCACCGCGAGCAGCGTCAGCAGCAGGCAGAGCGACTGGCCGCCCACGACGAGAACGCCGATGGAGCGGTTGGTGGCGGAACCTGTGCCGTTCGAGACGACGAGCGGCATCATGCCGGCCACCAGCGCGATAGTCGTCATCAGGATGGGACGCAGACGGTCCCGGTTGGCCTGAATGATGGCGTCATAACGGTTGAGGCCGGAGCGGCGCAGACCGTTGGTGTGATCGATCTGCAGAATGGCGTTCTTCTTCACGATGCCGAACAGCAGCAGCAGACCGAGGCCGGAGAAGATGTTGACCGTCTGGTGCGTGATGAGCAGCGAAAGGATGCCGAAGGGAATGGCGAGCGGCAACGTGAGCAGGATGGTGATGGGGTGAACGAAGGACTCGAACTGCGCCGCCAGCACGATGTACATGAAGATGAACGTGAGCGAGAAGGCCAGCATGAAGTAGTAGCCGGTCCGGCCGAGTTCCTTCGAAGCGCCGGTGGTGCCGGACGTGTAATCGGGTCCCATATGCAGATCGTCCGCGGCTTGTTTGAGTGCAGTGAGGATGGCTGCCTGGGAGCCACCAGGCAAAGTGTTGCAGGTGAGCGTGACCTGACGCTGGCGGTTGATGCGGTTGACGGATGACGGGCCGGAGCCGGGCTTGATCTCGACGACTTCGTCGAGCCCGACGGAGCCGCGTTTTTGCGAGGGCACGGTCATGCGGGCGAGGTCGGCATCGGTGGTGCGGGACTGTTCTTCGGCGCGGACGCGGACGTCATACTGGTCGTCGCCGGCGTTAAAGGTGGACGCGACCTGACCGGCCACCAGCGTGTTCAGGGCCTGTTCGATATCGAGCACGGAGACGCCGAGATCGGCGGCGCGGGCACGGTTGATGACCAGGCGCACTTCCGGTTTGCCGGAGCGCAGGGTGGAATCGGCGTCTGTAACGAAAGGAATGCTCTTCATCTTTGTCAGCAGGGCGTCGGAGTATTTGCCGAGTTGATCGAGGTCCGGCCCCTGAATGAAGAACTGAATTTCGGCGTTGCTCTGGTTGCCGCCGATGGCGGAGACGAGTTCGACGCCGGAGTGAATGGATTTCGGATATTTCTGCAGCAGTTCGCGCGTCTGCTGCATGATCTGCACCTGACTGGTGGTGCGTAGTTCGATGTCGCTCAGCTTGACGTAGATGGCGGCGTTGTTGGTGGAGCGGTCCGCGGTGCCGCCGGCGGTCATCAGCGTGTGAATCACGCCGGGGATCTGGCGAATGTCACGCGCGATCTGTTCGGCGGTGGCCGTGGTGGCGGCGAGGGAGGTCCCTTCGGGAGACCGCACCAGCACGTTGAACTGTGACTGGTCGTCCGTGGGCAGGAAGTTCTTCCCGACGAACATGAAGAGCGGCACGATGCTGCAGACCGTCAGGAAGCAGAAGGCGATGACGGTCTTCCTGTGGGCCATGGACCAGCGGAGCATGGCGGTGTAACGGACATCGATCCAGTGGAAGAGCTTCGACTCTTTTGAGGAGTGCGCGTCCTTACCGTGTTTGGCCGGCGGCTTGACGAAGCGCGATGTGAGCATCGGCGTCATGGTAAACGAGACCAGCAGCGACACCGCGATGGCGAAGGCGGAAGTGAAGCCGAAGGAGCTCATGAAGCGTCCGACGATGCCGCCCATGAAGCCGACGGGCAGGAAGACGGCGAGCAGCGAGAGGGTGGTCGCCATGACAGCCAGGCCGATTTCGCGGGTGCCTTCGATGGCGGCTTCCACAGGGCTCATGCCCTTCTCTTCCATGAAGCGGAAGATGTTTTCGAGCACGATGATGGCGTCGTCAATGACAATACCGACCATGAGCGTGAGCGCGAGCATGGTGATCTGATTGAGCGTCAGACCCATGGCCGCCATCAGCGCGAAGGACGAAATGATGGAGGTCGGGATGGCGATGGAGGCGATCAGGGTGGTGCGCCAGTTGGCGAGGAAGATGAAGATGATGATGGAGGCGAAGAAGCTGCCGAGCACCAAATGGTGCTTGATGTTATCGACGGCGGCCACAATGAAGACCGACTGATCGGCGATGATCTGCGGTTTCACGTCTTTGGGCAGGGTGGCCTGAATCTGCTGCAGGCGTTCCTTGACGTCGGCGGCCGTGGCGACCGTGTTTTCGCCGGATTGTTTGGAAACGACGAGGGTGACGGCGGCGGTGCCATCGAGACGCGCGGCGGTGGCCGGTTCTTCGTAGCTGTCTTCCGCGTAACCGATGTCGCGAACTTTCACGACGTAACCGCCGCGGTTAACGATAGCGATTTCGTTGAACTGAGCGGAATCCACGATGCGGCCTGTGGTGCGCACCGTGAAATCGCGGGGGCCTTCTTTCAGGGTGCCGCCGGGGAGTTCGAGATTCTGCGAGCGCAGCGCGTTGAAGACGTCGGTGATGGTGAGGTTGTAGGCGCGCAGTTTGTCGGGATCGACCAGAACGTGAATTTCGCGTTTGGCGCCGCCGATGATGCGGACCTGACCGACACCCTTGGCGTTCTCGAGCTTCTGCTTGATCAACTTGTCGGCGATGAGCGTGAGATCACGGAGCGAACGAGGCGCGGAGACGGCGATCTGCATGACAGGCGCGGCATCGGGATCGAACTTCAACACGATGGGCTGCTTGGCGGTCTGCGGCAGATCGTTGACGATGGTGTTGATTTTGTTCTGCACCTCCTGCGCGGCGACGTCGCCGTTCTTGGAAAGTTCGAACGTGATGGTGGCGAGGGACTGGCCTTCGGACGAGACCGAGATGATCTGATCGATCTGGCTGATGGTGTTGACGGAGTCTTCCACCTTCTTGGTGATCTCGGTTTCAATCTCCTCGGGCGAGGCGCCGGGGTCCGCGATGGCGACCTGGACGGTGGGAATGTCGACCTTGGGGAAGAGATCCACGCCCAGGCTGAAGTAACAGAACGTTCCGACAACGACGAGCGACAGAATCAGCATCGTCGCGAAGACGGGGCGCTTAATGCAGAGAAGTGCGAGTGCGTGCATGGTGGGCTCCTGAGTTCTCCGTTATTTGACTAAGACCGGCGCGCCTTCGAAGAGTTCATTCTGGCGATTGGTGGCGACGACGTCGCCGGCGGCGATACCGGATACGATGCGGATGGTGTCCCCGGTGGCATCGCCGATCTGGACGACGCGCAGATGCGCCTTGCCGCCATCGACGGCGAAGACCTGGTTCGAGTCCGTGGTCTTATCGCGAATGACGGCGCCGCGCGGGACGAAGACGGCCTGCACGCCGCCAGGCTGCTGGACGCGGGCGGTGGCGAACATGCCGGGCTTCAGGGCGGAATCGGGATTGTTGAAGCGGGCTTCGAGAATGAAGGCGCGCGAGTTGGGATCGACCGACTGGTTGATGGCGGAGACTTTCCCGGCGAAGTCGCGGCCCGGATAGGCAACGACGTGGGCGATCACTTTGTCGCCGAGGTGGGCCTGCGCGGCACGCTGTTCCGGCGTCTGCAGTTCGAGTTTGAGAGAACCGATGCGGACAATCGTGGCGATCTTGCTCGTCAGCGCTACGTACTCGCCGGCGGCCACGGGGCGGGCGGTTATAAAGCCATCGAACGGGGCGCGAATGGTGGTGTCGGCGAGAGCTTTTTCGGCCTGCGCGAGTTGCGCCTTCACGTTTTCGAGCGAGGCCTGTGAGGTGGAAATCACCTCATAGCTCTGCCGGGCGCCGTTGGAGGCCGCTTCGAACTGCTGGCGGGCGGCGTTGGCCTGCGCTTCGGCGGTTTCCTGCTGGGTGCGGGCCTTTTCGTAAGCGCTCTTCGAAACGTCACCGCTGGCGACCAGGTTGGCGTAGCGCTGGGCATCCGCGGCGGCCATCTTTGCCTGCGCCTGAGCGGACTGGTAGTTGGCGCGGGCGGCGGCGACTTCGGGCACGGCGGCGGGGTCGAAGGTGCCGCTGCTCCAGCCGATGCGCGACTGTGCCTGGCGAAGCGCCGCGGTGGATTCGGCGAGCATCGCTTTGGCCTGGTCGAGTTTCAACTGGGCATCGCGATGATCGAGTTCACAGATCACCTGGCCCTTTTCCACGTGCGCGCCGACATCGACCGGCGTGGAAACCACGCGACCAGCGACGGAGGGGGCGATATCGGAACTCTCGTCGGCAACGAAGGTACCGGTCTCTTCAAAATCGGCGGGAATTTCACGGGAGGTGGCGGTGGCGGTGCTGACCGGGACGGGCTTTACGGCGTCCGGAGAGGTGGCCTGCACGGTGGAGGTTTTGGAGCCGCAACCGGCAAGGGCAAGACTGGTGGCGAGGGCGATGACTAAGGCAGCTTGTTTCATTTGGAGTTCTCTTTCGGGTCCGGGTTTTTCAGGCCGTTCATCAGGATCAGCAGGAAGGTGTCGACCACCTGCTCGTCGCTGAATGGCATTTCGCCGTTCTGGTGGATATACTTCTGCATCGCGTAAAACTGAGGAATTCCGGCTAAGGTGAAAAGCACGATGGCCGGGTCGCAGTGACGGAGCGCACCTTGCTGCTGCCGGCGCACGATATATTCCTTGAATCTGGCGCCGATGGGCAGTTTGAGCTGGTTGTGGTGCATGATGGCCAGTTCGTGGCCTTCGAGCGCGGCGTGCAGGAGCAGGCGCTCGAACTGCGGCTCGTCGCGATAGAAACCGATGATAGTGGAGAGGAGAAAGCGAAACAGGCCTTCGTCGTCATCGGCGTCCATGAATTTCTGGAGTTCGGCGAGCCAGCCGCCCGCTCCCTCGCCCTGACATTTATAGTCGAGAATGGCTTTGTAGAAGTCCTGCTTGGTGGCGAAGTGGCGGAAGATGATGGCTTCGGTGACGCCCGCGGCGGCGGCGATTTCCTTGGTTGTGGTGCCCGCGAAGCCGCGGCGGGAGAAAAGGTCGATGGCGACTTCGATGAGCTGGCGGCGGCGGTCCTCACCGGACATGCGGGTTTGGGGAGGCGGCGTGTCGGGGTGGCTCGGCACGCGGGGCGGCGGCATAAAACGATTGTAAGTAATTACTTACTTATTTGCAAGCGTGACGAAGGAGTGTTTTTGGATACTTTCGGCGAGTCGCGTAAAAGGGTTCGGAGTGAAGTTCAGCGCAGCAGATTATCGAGGCTATTCACTTCGAGAACGCGGTCGGCGAGTTCCTCAATCTGTTGCAGAGATCGTGTGGCAATGAAGTCTTCCGCCCAGGAGGGCAGAGGACCAAAACGTTTCGCGGCCTGGCGGCGGAGAAGCTCGCGCTCTCCTTCGAGTTTGCCTTCCCGTTTGCCTTCGAGTTTGCCGCGCTTAAATTCGCGGCCGAGAACTTCATGTTCCAGAATGTCGTTCAGTAGGGGCATGTGTTTTACCTCCCGTTCGATTACACGGTCGAGTTTGCGTAGACCGGCCAGAATCAGCAACTGCGCCAAAAGCTTTCCTCTCCGGGCGGGTTCCTGGTCCGCGATGCGCCGGAGGATGCGCCGGATACCTCCCCGACGGTTCAGCCATCGGGCCAGGCCTGTCAGTCGACGCAACCGGAGCGATTCAGCGAAGCAGATTGTCGAGGCTGCTCACTTCGAGAACGCGGTCGGCGAGTTCCTCAATCTGTTGCAGAGATCGGCTGGCAATGAATTCTTCCGCCCAGGAGGGCAGAGGACCAAAACGTTTCGCGGCCTGGCGGCGGAGAAGCTCGCGCTCTCCTTCGAGTTTGCCGCGCTTAAATTCGCGGCCGAGAACTTCATGTTCCAGAATGTCGTTCAGTAGGGGCATCTGTTTTACCTCCCGTTCGATTACACGGTCGAGTTTGCGAAGACCCGCCAGAATCAGCAACTGCGCCAAAAGCTTTCCTCTCCGGGCGGGTTCCTGGTCCGCGATGCGCCGGAGGATGCGCCGGATACCTTCCCGACGGTTCGGCCATCTGGCCAGGACAGACATAATTGTATCGCCGATTGCGGGACTTTCGCAGAGTTGCGGCCCGTCGAGAGTACGGATGTCGATCAGCCGGTATTCAAACGACAGTCCGGGGAGGCGGAGGCGGTTTCTCATCCGGAGCGGAGCGGCGCCGACATACAGGACTACCTGCACCGGAAACCGGTCGTACTGCTCGAGGATGCGCAGGCCATAAGCCAGCATGCGGACGGGCATCTTTGGATCGTTGGTGCTTTGCAGTTCGATATGGACCAGATCGCCGATTCCCGTTTCGCCCAGGAGGTCAATTCGGGGATTGGTGACCTTCGGCAGTTCGACATTGCGCCAGGAACGGATCTCCAGCCCTGTCAGTCGACGCAACGTAAGGCCGGCGGAATCCAGCAGAACTTCTTTCAGAGTGGTGTCGTATTCGTTCATCCCGCCGGCCTGTGAGATTAGTGGCGGGGCGAACGGAATTTCTCAGTTCTACAGCGCTTTTCGAACGACCCATGTGGTCATGGCGCGTTGGTTCTGTACCACGGTCGTCTTGAGCGGATCGAGCAAGGCGCCTCCCAGATCGGCGGTGATTCGCAGAAGCAGACCTTCGTCAACCAGGTAGCGCGCGGACCCGTCGGGAAGTAAGAAGCGGCGGTCTCCCAGGGGCTGGATGCGGTGTTCCATGCCGATGGAGGAAGCAAGGCGGCAGAAGAAGAGTCCGCCGGGTTTGAGAGCGCGCCACGCACCGCGGAGCATGGCAAGGAAGTGGTGGTCGTCGGTGGCGAAGTGGAGTACCGCATTGCCGATCACCACGTCGGCAAAGGCGGCCGGGAAGGAAGAAGGAGCTTCCAGCGATTCGTGCCGGAAGTTATCGGCCGGGAGGCCGGGGGCCAGCGTGGCGGCCAGTTGCCGCACGCTTTCCACGGCGAAGGGATCGCGATCCGCGGCGAAGACTTCGTAGCCTTCGCGCAGAAGGTAGACGAGATTGCGACCGGCCCCGCAACCCGCGTCGAAAATCTTCATTCCCGGCGCAATACGGCCCCGGAGCAACTGATCGAAGAGGTAAATATCGACATTGCCGAACTGCTCCTGTAAAGAGAATGTAGCCACCCGACGATTATCGGATAAGCCGATCTTTTCGCGAGGGCTTCTCGCGGGGTCGTATCTGAGCGCCGCAGGATGTGTGATACTCAGAGCCGGGTGCGGACTCGTCGGCTCATTTGCTTTTTTGTGGTGGTGTTGTCGCTGGGCGCGACCGGGGAAGCCCGGCAAAGCGAACACGCCCGTCGTATTCCGGTTTCATTCGACACTTCTGTCAGCAACGTTCGCACAGGCAAGAAGCAGTGTTTCACCGAAAGTGCCTTGCGCCTTACGGCGTCCGACCCCTTTCCCGTCCTCACCTCCCCACCGGCTTCGACTCAGACAACGGCACAGCCGTCGGCGGAAGCGCGCCATGGCGAGACCTGTTTTGTTACCCGGTACCGTTTTCAACTGCCTCCTCCGGCGCTCACGACATAGCGGCCCGCACTCGTCGTTTAAACGAACGACAGCCGAAGTGTGAACTGAATCGCCAGGAGCCGAGATGCGTCAATTCTTTCGTTCCCTGCTTCCGCATTTCTCCGCGGAGCAGAACTCCGTTCGTCTTATCAATCAGTTGCGCCAGGAGTGGGTCGCGTGCAGCGACGCCCGCCTGCGCGAAATCTGCCACACCACCACCAACCTGAACGAGGTGATTGCGGTGACTGCGATTGTCGCCGCCCGGGTTCTGCAACAGGAAATGTTCGACGTGCAACTGCAGGGCGCGCTGGCGCTCGCGAACGGGCGCATTGCCGAGATGCAGACCGGCGAAGGAAAGACGCTGGCGGCCGTTCCGGCGATCGTCTGGCATGCCAAGGCCGGCCAGGGCGTCCATGTCATGACCGTCAACGACTATCTTTCCCGGCGCGACGCCCTATGGATGGGCGGAATTTACGAGAGCCTCGGCTTCTCCACGGGATGCGTGCAGCAGGGAATGTCGCTCTCGGAACGGAAGGCAGGGTATGCCTGTGACATCACCTACGCGACCGCGAACGAGATCGGATTCGACTACCTGCGCGACAGGCTGGCGCTCCGGGCGGAAGATCAGGTGCACCGCCCATTCGCGGCGGCGGTAATCGACGAGGCGGATTCGATCCTGATCGACGAGGCGCGTATCCCGCTGGTCATGGCGGGCGGGAACGCGGAGGACGAAGTTTTGGCCGTGCGGGTGGACCGCGTGGTGCGGCGGTTTCAGCCCGGCATCCACTTCACGATCGGAGAGCACTTTCGGAATTGCGCGCTGACCGACGAGGGGATTCGGGTGGCCGAGGCGGAATTTCGCTGTGGCAACCTGTTTCTGGAACAAAATCTTCCCCTGCTCAGCGCCGTGCAGGATGCGCTGCACGCGCATGCCTTGCTGCGACGTGACATCGATTACCTGGTCAGAGAGGGCGCGATCGAATCTGTGGATGAGTTCAAGGGCCGGATCGCACAGGAGCGCCGCTGGCCCGCGGGGTTACACACGGCAATCGAGGCCAAAGAGGGAGTTGCGCTGAAGACGCAGGGCAGGATTCTGGGATCCATCACACTCCAGAATCTGATCGCTCTCTACCCGCACGTGAGCGGGATGACCGGAACGGCGGCGACGCAGGCGGCGGAACTGCTGAAGATCTACAACCTGGACGTGGAGGTGATTCCCACCAATCGGCCCGTGGTGCGGGTCGACCACCCGGATGTGGTGTATCGGACGAGGTGGGAGAAGGAAAGAGCGGTTCTGGAGGAGATCCGGTCGGTGCATATGACCGGACGGCCCGTGCTGATCGGCACGGCAAGCGTCGAAGAGTCGGAACGGCTCAGCGCGTTGCTCCGCGATCTGCCCCATCAGGTTCTGAACGCGCGCCACGAAGAGCGGGAGGCGATTCTGATCGCGCGCGCGGGAGAACGGGACGCGGTCACGATTTCCACGAATATGGCGGGACGGGGAACCGACATCCGGCTCGGCAGGGGCGTGGCGGAAATCGGCGGGTTGCACATCATCGGCACGAACCGGCATGAGGCTCGCCGGATCGACCTGCAGTTGCGGGGGCGCGCGGGACGGCAGGGGGACCCGGGCAGTTCGCGGTTTATCGTGTCGCTGGAAGACGACATCATGGTGCGGTACGGGGAAGACGTGGGGCGGTTGCATCATACGCCGGAATCGGTGCAGCGGATCGTGGAAGGCAAGAATCTTGAAATCCGTTTGTTTCTGCAGAAATACGAGGGGTCGCTCGAGGGACAACGGCAGATGCTGCACGGGGACAGGGAGGCGGTGCTGCATGGCGATCTGCCGGAATTCGAGCGGCTGGTGACACTGCGAACGCTCGACGAAGTCTGGTCCGATCATCTGGCCGAGGTAACGGAACTGCGTTCGGGAATTCAGTGGGTGGCGTGGGGCGGGCGCGATCCTTTGTACGAGTTTCTTACCCGCATCGATCGGATGTTCCGCGACATGATGGCGGGTCTGCCGGCTGCGATTGAGCAGAGGATTGAGGAGGCGCGGAGTTCCGGACTCGATCCCCGTGAGCGCGGCGCGACCTGGACCTATCTGACGACGGACAACCCGTTTGGCAAGCTGAGCGACCGGATTCGCAAGGGGATTGTTCGAAAGGTGCAGACGTGGCTGGGGTGAGACGAAGCGGGTAAAGGCAGTAACATCGGGGATGATGCGTTTTCACTGCTTCCAAATCGGTTTGATGTCGCTGGTTTTGAGTTCCGGCGCGTTGCAGGCGGCCGCCGGTTGCGGCGGCCATGGCGACCCGGCGACGATGCTGGTGTCGACCAACTGGCTGGCCGAACATCTGAAAGATCCGGATCTGGTGCTGATTGGGGTGGGAACCGCGGAGAGCTACGGGAAGGGGCATATTCCGGGAGCCGTGCTGCTGACGCTCGCGGAAGTGAGCGCGAAGGGAGTTCCTCTCACCCTGGAACTACCTCCGATGGGCGATCTTGCCGAGACCTTCCGCGGCAAAGGTGTTTCGGACCAGTCGAGGATCGTGATCTACACGATGGAGAGTTCGATTCAATCCACGACGAGGGTGTATTTGACCCTCGACGCCATGGGTCTTGCCCGGAATACTTCGCTGCTGAACGGCGGTTTTAACCTGTGGAAGGCCGAAGGGCGCGAGGTGACGACTGCCGTTCCCGCGGTGCGTCGGGGCAATGTGCAGCCTTGCGAGCAGCACGATATTGTGGTGGAGGCGGGCTATGTCCGGTCCAGCGTGCACCATTCCGGGATCGGAATCGTGGATGCGAGGCTGCCTGCGTTTTACAGCGGCGAACAGATTCCCAACGGTCAACGGGCAGGACATATTCCGGGCGCCGCGAACGTGCCTTTCAACAGCCTTGTGGACGAACAGGGAAAACTGAAGTCCAAAGAGGCGATTACGGCGCTTTTCACGGCGGCGGGGATCAAAAGCGGCGACCAGGTGGTTAGTTACTGCCATATCGGACAGCAGGCGACTGTCGTCTATTTTGCCGCGAGATACCTCGGTTATGATGCGCGTCTCTACGACGGCTCCTGGCAGGACTGGAGCGCGCATCAGGAGTTTCCCGTGGAGACGACACTTCCCCATTAAGGGGACCTTCCCGTCTTCAGCGGCTGCGCTGGCTTCTCGCGTTGGCGACACGGGAGTATTCGAACTCCAGAGGAACCGCCGCGGGTACGGCTCTGACGTGGGAGGAAGGATCCACCATTTCGATCATCTCGTAGGCGGGCATGTCCTCGGCCAGTTTCACAAAAGTCAAAGAACTTTCCTTCTTGTCGAAATCCACGCGCAGCAAGTCGCCGCCACGGATCTGCTCGGAGGCGATCAGGTTGGAGAGCGGATGCACCAGATTTCGTTCGATAGCCCGCTTCAGGTGACGGGCACCGTACTTCAGGTCCGTGCCTTCCTGCAGGAGAAACGCCTTTGCGTCGCTGGTCAGATTGAAGACGAACGGGCTGGTGTTCGCCCCGTTGAAGATGCGCTGCTGGAGCATCCCGAGTTCAAGGTTCAGGATTTTTTGCAGTTCTTCCGTCCCCAAAGAACGGAAGACCACGAGCTTATCGATGCGGTTCATGAACTCCGGGGTGAATTTTCGGCGCGCCGCCTCCACGCCCGCGCGGGATACTTTGGCGTCGAGACCCGCATCGACGATGCCCTGGGAATACTGTTGTTCCTTTTCCGAGGCCGCAAAGCCGAGGTTGGGGCGCATGATCGAGCTCATTTCCGAAGCGCCCAGATTGCTGGTCATGAAGATCATGGCCTTTGAGAAATCGACCCGGCGATTGTCTCCGAGCGTGAGCGTACCTTTGTCCAGGATGCCCAGGAGAAGGTTCCACAACGCATCACTCGCCTTCTCAATCTCGTCGAAAAGGACGAAGCTGATTTTGATCCGTTCGGTTTGAAACTGATTCAAAACCTCCTGGCTGAGAAGGGGATGAGTTTCACGATGGCCCAGGTAACCGGGAGGCGAGCCGATGAGCTTTGCGATCTCATGGCTGTGCTGGAACTCGGCGCAATCGATCTTGATCACGGCGCGCATATCGCCCACCAGGGATTCCGCGGTGGCTTCCACCATGCGGGTCTTACCGGTGCCGGTCGGGCCGAGAAACAGGAAGTTGCCGATCGGGCGTCCCGGGCTGGTCATACCAGCTAGGTACATCTGATAGATATTCACGATCTGTGTGACCGCGTCCTCCTGCCCGATGATTCGCCTGCGCAGATCGTTGTGGAGCTTGTCTGCGTCCTGTCCCGTCAGTGTCGGATTCAGTTTCTTATTCAGCCGGACCATTTTTCCTCTTCCCCTGACAGCTCTGTCTCCAAAAGCTGTACGTCAACTCGTCTCGGAACCATCAGGAGCACGCGCCGTGCCAATGTTACTTTGCCTGAATACCGGTACCGTTCTATCCCTTCACGGGCGGCCGAGAGGGGCGGATCTCCACGCGGCTGACCGTTGTGCGCGAGGGCATGCGAAGCAACATCGCCACCACCTCCGCCACATCTTCCGGAGCGATTTTCCAGTCCGACCCTTTATTGGCGTCGCCCCCGCCGAACTCCGTCGCCACGCTGCCCGGCATGATGCAGGAAACCCGGACGCCGTCATTGCGGTGGTCCAGCATCATCGCTTCCGAGAAGCCGTTCAGGCCGAATTTGGAGGCGTTGTAAGCGGCCCCTCCCGCGAAAGGATTACGCCCCGCCAGCGAGCTGATGTTGACGATGAACCCATCCTGCTGCTGCTTGAATATCGGCAGAAGCTGGTGGGAGCAATAGTAGGCGCCGGTAAGATTCAGACCGATCATGCGCTCCCATTCGTCCGGTTCCAGGTCGCCGACCGGCCGGAACGTGCCGGTGCCGGCGTTGTTCACCAGAACGTCGACACGCCCGAAGCGTTCCAGAATGGCCGTCATCAGGGTCTGTACCCGATCCCGCTTCGAGACATCCGCGACCATACCGAATACGTCGGCTCCGGGCCTCTCCGCCCGGAGCGTGGCGAGTGCCTCATCGACAGTCTGCTGCCGGGTTCCGCAAATCGCGACGCGCGCGCCCTCGCGGACGAGGCGAACGGCGATGGCGAGGCCGATGCCGCGGGTGCCGCCCGTGACAACAACGACTTTGTTTTCCAGACTCAGCTTTTCAGGATTCAAGATCCAGGTGCTCCTTTTTGTCCGCGAGGTCTCCGCAGGCAGGGTTCGCCGCGGCACGCGTGCAATCAAAATAGCATTCCGGCGACGAACTGGTACGCTGATTTCACCGGCTGAAATGTTCCCTTTCACACGAGACAATCGACTTCCCCGACTTGCAGTACTGAGTCTCTTCGCTTTTTCCCTTCCCGCTCAGGAGTTTCGCGGCACCATCCGCGGGACGGTGACGGATGCCTCGGGGGCGTCCGTGGCGGCCGCGAAAGTAGCCGTAGCCGAAACGCAGACGGGCAGCAAGACACGCAGCGAGACGGACGGCAACGGGCAGTATACGGCGCAGTTCCTGCTGCCGGGCGACTATGACGTGACGGTGGAAGCGGCCGGTTTCCAGTCCGCCGTACGCCGCGGGATCCACGTGGGAGCGGGCGACCACATCGATATCGACGTCCGCCTGGCCCTGGGGGACACGGCGCAATCCATCGAGGTGACGGCGGAAGCGCCGCTCGTCAACAGCGACAACGCGTCGCTCGGGCAGGCGATCACGACGAAAGAAGTGGAGGATTTTCCGATCAACGGCCGCTCGCCGCTGATGCTGGCGCAGCTGGCGATCGGCGTCATCGTGAGCCCGTTCAACAGCACGTCGACGGTGGTGCAGCCGTACGATTCGAGCAACAATTTCAGCATTGGCGGGACGCCCACGCAATCGAGCGAGATGCTGCTGAACGGCGCGCCGAACGCCACGTGGGATATGCGGTCCGCCTACACGGCGCCGCAGGATGCGGTCCAGGAAGTACGCGTGAAGGTTCTCGACACGGACGCGGCGTTCGGGCACACGCGCGGCGGAACCATCAATCAGGTGCTCAAGACCGGCACGAATACGCTGCACGGGTCGCTCTACGAATTCAACCAGCCCTCGCCTTTCACCGCGAACAGCTTCTTCAATAACCGGAACGGCCTGGGGAATCCGGTGACGCACTTCAATCAATACGGGCTCACCATGGGCGGTCCGGTCTTCGTGCCCAAAGTGTTCGACGGGCGCAACAAACTTTTCTGGTTCTTCGCGTGGGAGAACGATAAGAACAGCCAGCCCACCACGAACTTCATCAGCGTTCCCACGGCGGCGGAAAAGGCAGGCGACTTCAGCCAGATTCTGGCGGCGGACGGCACGCAGCTTTACGACCCTTACAGCGGCGTGCTGGGCGCCGGCAATGTGATCACGCGCGCTCCGCTGCCGGGCAACCGGATTCCCGCCAGCCGGATCAATCCGATTGCGGCCAAGTATCTGCAGTTTTATCCCGCCCCGAACGTAACGGCGATATCCACGACGACGCGCGCCGACGGCTATGACAATTACGGCACTACGGCGCCGGCCACGAATGCCTTCAACAATGAGCTGGGCCGGCTGGACTACAATCTGAGCGACCGGAACCGGCTCGCGCTCGACGTCCGGCACAATGCGCTGGCGGCGACGAAAAACGATTATTTCCAGAACATCGCGAGCGGCACCATCACGTCGCGCGAAAACTGGGGTTCGAGCCTCGACGAGGTTTATACCATCAGCCCGAGCAGCGTGCTGAATCTGCGTCTGAATTACACGTTTCTCTACGAGAGCTCCACCGATCCGAGCGCAGGCTTCGATCCGACCAGCCTGGGCTTTCCCTCCTATATGGCAGCCAATTCCGACCGCCTCGCGCTGCCTTATATGTACTTCAGCACGAGCACCAATTATCAGAGCCTCGGACTGAATTCGGCGGCGAAGCGGCCGTCGCAATCGCTGCAGTTGTTCGGGTCCTGGACGAAGATCAAAGGCAATCATACGCTGAAAACGGGAGCGGATCTGCGGCAGTACCGGCTCAGCACCATCACCTATCAGGCGTCGGCGGGCTCGTTCAATTTCGGCAGCAACAGCTGGGTGCGGGCTTCGAGCAGCGCGTCTTCCACGGTGGCCATGGGTCAGGACATGGCGCAGTTCCTTTACGGACTACCCGACCAGGGCTTCTTCGACATCAACACGTACGGCTCCTGGTATTCGTATTACCTGTCGGGCTTCCTGCAGGACGACTGGCGGCTGCGCCGCAACCTGACCGTCAATCTGGGAATCCGTTTCGATCACGATGGGCCGTTCAAAGAAAAGTACGGGCGAACGGAAAACGGCTTCGCGTTCGATGCGCCGAATCCGATCGCCACGGCAGCGATTGCGAACTATAACCAGCATCCGGTGCCGCAGATTCCGGCGGGGAGTTTCCAGGTGCCGGGCGGGCTGACGTTTCCCAACCAGAGGAATTCCGCGGCTTACGGGAATTCTTCCCATCTGGTGAGTCCCCGCATCGGCCTCGCCTGGACGCCGGAGAGAATGCACGGCAGGACGGCGATTCGGGCGGGCTTCGGCATGTTCGTGGCGCCCACGACCATCGCGTATCTGTCGCAGAACGGGAACTACTCGTCGAATCCGCTGATTAACCAGGAGGGTTTCAGCCAGGAAACTACGATGACTGTGACCAGCAACAACTATCTGAGCCCGGGACCGGCGACGCTGAGCGATCCTTTTCCGGGCGGGGCGATTCTGCAGCCGGCCGGCAGTTCGCAAGGCCAGAAGACGTTCCTGGGGCAGACCGTGTCGTTCCTCAATCCGGAAGCGAAGAGCCCTTATTCCCTTCGCTACAACCTGAGTGTGCAGCACTCTCTTTCGCCGAGCACGCTGCTGGAAGTCGCTTACATCGGGAACCACTCGGTGCACCTGCCGGTCAATCTGACGCAGCTCAACGGGATTTCGCGGCAGTATCTGAGCACGCTGCCGACGCGCGACAACACTCTGATCGCCGCACTGAACGCGTCCACGCCCAACCCGTTTCAGGGACTGGTCACGGCGGGAACACCGGCCGGCGCGACGACGAGCGTGGCGCAGTTGCTGACACGTTATCCGGAGTTCCCGCTCGGCTATACGAACGGCGGCTTCACGGGCAGCGGCGGCGTGCTGGAACAGAATCTGAACGTGGGCAGTTCGTACTTTCACAGTCTGAACGTTCGCCTGCAGCGGCGGCTCTCGAAGGGTCTGACGATCACGGGCAATTACATCTTTTCGAAGCTGATGGAGCGGGACAGCTGGCTGAACGATACCGATCCACAGCCGGAGAAGCGGATTTCGCCGTTCGATCACACACACCGCGGCGTGATCGCGGTCAGTTACGAACTGCCTTTCGAACACGGCTCGCGGTGGAGCCGTCTCGCGCTGGGCGGCTGGCACGTCAACGGAATTTATACGAAGCAGACAGGGCAGCCGCTCACCTGGATCGGCACCAGTTCCACCACCATCGGCGATCTGGTTTACTTCGGCGGCAGCATCAACTACAACCCGCGCCAGACGAACAGCCCGGCCTTCAACACCGCGGCTTTCGACACGAAGACGGCGGACCAGTTCGCCTATCACGTGCGGACGTTCTCGACGACGTTTTCCAGCATTCGCGGGGACGGCACCAATGAGTTGAACGCCTCGATCCTGAAGCGTATCGAAATTCGGGAGAAGACCTACTTTCAGCTGCGATTCGAATGCTTCAATGTGATGAACCATCCGACTTTCGCCTTTCCGAACGTGGCTCCGACCAACTCCGCATTCGGTCTGATCACGGCGCAGTCGAACCGGTCGCGGAGCGTTCAGCTGGGCGGCCGGTTCGTATTTTAGACGGGCGGGGCGCGTGCGCCGCGGAAACGAAATTCTGATATGATTTCGGGCAACCAATCCTCGGGAGGTTGCCATGATCGCTGCCAGACTCCGGACATGTGCGGTTACGTTAGCCCTATCCGCCTTTCTCGCTTCCCCGCCACTCACGGCGCAAACCTTTTACGGATCTATCGTCGGGGCACTGACCGACGCTTCGGGTTCGTCCGTTCCCGCTGCCGCCGTGACGCTGACCAATGCGGGAACCGGCGAACGCCGCGCGGCGCAATCGAATGCCGACGGGCACTATGAATTTGTAAGTCTTGTTCCCGGACATTACCGGCTGGATGTCGAGAAACAAGGCTTCAAACATCTGACACGGGACGACATCGAGGTGCAGGTGCAGGCGGTGGTTCGCGTGGATGGCTCCATGCAGGTGGGCGACGTGGGCCAGACGGTCGAAGTGACGGCCGCGGCTCCGCTGCTGCAGACGGAATCGTCTTCGCTCGGCACCGTGGTCGATGAACGCAAGGTGCAGGAGATGCCGCTGAACGGGCGCAATGTCATCAACCTGGTGACGCTGGTGCCGGGCGTGGTGGCGCAGGGCCAGGCACTCACGAATCCCACCGGGCAGAATATCTTCTCCTTCGGCAATTACCAGATTGGCGGCGGCATCGCGGGGCAGAATGCAACCTTCCTGGACGGCGCGCCGCTTAACGTGGCGCAGGGCAGCCTCATCGCGCTGATTCCCACGCAGGATGCGATGCAGGAATTCAAGGTGCAGACCAACAGCCTGGGGCCGGAGTTCGGGCGTTTCGCGGGCGGCGTGATCAACCTGACTTCGAAGTCGGGCTCGAACAGCATCCATGTGGGCGGCTATGAGTTTCTCCGCAACAAAGTGCTGAACGCCAATACTTTTTTCAATAACAGTTCGGGTAAGCCACGTCCCGCCTTCACACAGAACCAGTACGGCGCGAACGTGGGTGGTCCGATAAAACACGACAAGACGTTCTTCTTCTTCGCATGGGAAGGATTCCGGCAAAGGCAGGGGCAGCCCTATCTGCTCTCGGTGCCGACGGCGCAGCAGCGAAACGGGGATTTTTCAGCGACGCGTTCGGCCAACGGAAGCCTGATCACGATCTACGACCCGATGACGAATAATTGTACTTCGTCCGCAAATTGCGGCACCGGCATTATTCGCACTCCGTTTCCGAACAACATGATCCCGGCCAGCCGTCTGGACCCCGCCGCGAAGATCATGTCGAACTACTGGGGACAGCCGAACTCACCCGGTCTCGCGTTCACGAACCTGAATAACTACAGCAACAATGCCAGTATCGGCGGCGGCAACGACGAATACACCACGCGCATCGACCATAGCATCAGCGACAAGCAGCGTATCTTCGGGCGGGGCAGCTACTGGACGAATCTGAGCCTGCCGGTGCAGCCCTATAACAACGCGGTCTGCGCGGACCGTTGCGCGGAGACCTGGACGTCGAAGGCGATCGTAATCGGCGATACTTATACGATTTCGCCGACCACCATCGCGGACCTTCGCCTTTCATTCCTGCGATTTGTTTACGACCGCACGCCGACCACGCTGGGGACGGATCTGACGAAGTTCGGCTTCCCGGCCGCGCTGAATAATCAGGTTTCGTTTCAGGTGATTCCGACGCCGGTGGTAACCGGTTTCAGCGATATCTGGAGCACGCAGGGGCCCGGCAGCGCGATTCATCAGCGCAACGACAGTTATGCTGTCTACCCCAGCGTGACGAAGATCATGGGCTCGCACTCGCTGAAATTCGGGGGCGAGATCCGGCGGCAGATCACGAATTACATCCAGAGCAATGTGGGCAGCGGCCTGTATAACTTCGACAACCTGTTTACGTCGCAGAACCCGTTCGTTTCGGGTGGCGGCGGCACCGGCGTGGGCTTCGCTTCGTTCATGCTCGGACTGGGCTCCGGCGGGAGTATCGTGACGCCCAGCCCGTACTCGTACCGGAATTACTATGGCGGCGTCTACGCTTCCGATACGTGGCAGGCGAGCCGCAAGCTGACGCTGAATTACGGCGTGCGCTGGGAGTTGCCGTTCCCTTCGGTGGAGCGTTATGACCGGTTCACCAATCTGCTTCCCAACGCCCCCAGCCCGTTCGCGCAGGCGGCCGGCATTCCGAATCTCCAGGGACGTCTGGGCCTGGTCAATTCCGCGGACAATCCCAGCCGTTATGCGGCTGCCACGCACCTGCGGCTGTTCGCGCCGCGGTTCGGCTTCGCTTACCGCATGAATGAAGAGACGGTGATCCGTTCCGGTTATGGCATCTTCTACGTGCAGAACGACGGCACGGGTGGAAGCCAGCTGACCTCCATCACGCAGTCCTGGGTTCCCACGGTGGATGGCTCGCTGACGCCGGTGACCACCTTCAGCAATCCGTATCCGACCGGGCTTTTGCAGCCGCCGCAGCGCAGCCCGAACTACCAGACGCTGCTGCTCGGCACCAGCATCAGTGCGCCGATCGTGGGCACGGCCGCCGAGCACTTCGGCTATCTGCAGCAGTGGAATATCAATATCGAACGGCAACTGATGGACGGGATGGCGCTGGAAGTCGCCTATGCGGGCTCGAAGGGCACGCACCTGGTGGGCGGCCCGGTGCTGAATCAGCTGCCCGATCAGTATCTCTCGCTCGGCACCGGCGTGCTGCAGAACCAGGTGAAGAACCCCTTCTTCGGCATCGTGCCGTTCGGGACGCTGGCGCAGCCCAACGTCGCTTACGGGCAGCTGCTGCGGCCCTATCCGCAGTACACCGGCGTTACGGCTTCGAACGACGGCAACCGCGATACGGTCTACCACTCGCTGCAGGTCAAGCTGGAAAAGCGCTTCCACCAGGGCGGCACGGTTCTGGCGGCGTATACGTGGTCACACAATATCGGGGACATCGAGACCGGCATGAGCTGGCTGGAAGCGGGCCCGCTGGCCGGCATTCAGGACAACAACAATCTGCGCGGCGAACGCGCCACCTCGGGCTTCGACGTGGCGCACCGGGTGATCCTCAGTTATGTCTACGATCTGCCGGTGGGAAAGGGCCGAAAGTTCCTGGGGAATGCGAACCCCGTGGTGGATTCGCTCGTCGGCGGCTGGGGACTGAACGGCATCTCGACTTTCCAGGGCGGCTTTCCTCTGACCTTTTCGACGGCGAGCAATGCGACCAATTCATTCGGCGGCGGTTCGCGCCCGAACTACGTGGGCGGTTGCGATCCGGCGATCTCGGGCTCCGCGCAATCGCGAATCAACCAGTGGTTCAACACGGCCTGTTTCGTGCTGCCGCCGGCGTCCACGTTCGGGAACCTGGGCCGTACGTACACGGGTGTGCGGACGCCGGGAATCGCCAACTACGATTTTTCGGTCTTCAAAAGCGTGACGGTGCGGGAGAAGATGAAGCTGCAGTTCCGCACGGAATTCTTCAACGTGAT
Organism: uncultured Acidobacteriia bacterium; assembly: GCA_903851195.1. Taxonomy (GTDB): domain Bacteria; phylum Acidobacteriota; class Terriglobia; order Bryobacterales; family Bryobacteraceae; genus BOG-234. The sequence goes on along the minus strand of CAINNJ010000039.1, from coordinate 84,909 downwards.
GAACCGGGTGCAGTTCGGGCCGCCGGGAGAGGTCAAGGGGAACGCGCAGTTCGGGGTGATCAGTTCGCAGATCAACCTGCCCCGGCTGGTACAGTTCGCGCTGCGGCTGAATTATTGATGGCCGATGATTTCCCGAGCTAAAGTTAATCCCGCCACCTGCCGATAGAATCATTGAACTGTGGTGGTGGCGGGGTTCAAAATTTTAATCCGTCGATTTGGCGGTGCGAGCCCTGTCCCGTTCCTTTGCACGGCGCTTACGTTTCATCCTTTCCGTGAGCGCCGTGTTTTATTTCAGCCGGCTGTAAATGCCGTGTTCGAAAGTAAACACGTGCAGGTAAGCGTTCCAGTCCGCGGGTTTTTGGTCCATCATTTTAAGGCGGTCGATCACCAGGGTGTCATCGTGCCAGGCGAGTTTCATGAGGAACCAGGGCGTCCACTCGCCGGCGGGATAAGAGTCGTCGAGGAACAGCAGGCGGGCTCCTTTGGGGAGAACAGGCTGCAAATCCCGCATTTGCGTCGTCATGGCGCGCACCTGATCCGCGGGGTCGTACAACCAGCGGCGAGGGTCGGTGCGCTGATCGTGGAGACTGATCTTCCCGAAGCGCCATCCGACCAGAATGAAAACCAGACACGCGAGTCGCAGGCGGTAACGGGGCTGATTCCTGGTGAGGCGGTCCTGTAATCCCACCAATATCGTGGCCCCGTAAAGAACCCAGCCTGCCCAGGAGATGTATAGGGCGTAGCCACCTCGATAAGGGATGAACGAAACCGGCAGCATGCCGACGACGATCACCACCCAGGCAAAGATCAGGATTCGGGAGCGGGCCAGGAGAGACAGGAACAGAAGGCTTAGCAGAATCGCCAGGGCGACCTGCGGTTCGATTTCGGTCCGCAGAAACAAATACTGTAGATAGACCTTCCACGAGCCCTGGTACTGGCTCCAGGTGTAGGAAGGCGCGTAGTACGGATTTCCCACCAGCGCGCTGGCTCCATGAGTCTTGCCGTAGATATAAGGCAGGTTCAGCAGGGCAAGGCCGGCGATCAGCCACAGCCGGCGCCATTGCCGTCCTGTAGCTGGCCATTGGAACAGGAGTTCCCAGGCCAAAAGAAAGACGGGCAGAACCACACCCATTTCTTTGGTATTCAGGGCGCAGACGTGGCAGATGAGGATCAGCGCTGCCCTGCCCCGGCCGGGAAATCCGCCGCGATTGCGGGCGTCGATATAGAGACAAAGACCGGCGTACAGAAACGTGAAGCAGAGCAGGTCATAGATGACGCTGGTCCGGTACCAGACTTCGATCAAGCGCGGGTGGAAGGCGAAGAGCAGACTGGCCAGCGCCGTCACACGGCCGGAGTTGGAGACAAGGCGCACGAACCAGCCGCACAACGCAATATTCAGGGCACCGAGCAGGAGGCAGGCGACCCGGAACGGCATCGGGTTGAAGCCCCAGAGCGCGTAGTTCGCGCGATAAAACAGGGCACCCATCGGCCGGTAGAAATCGCTCCAGAAAAAAAAGTTTGCGCGGACGACCTGGCCAAGAGGCTTGCTCCACGCCAGATACAGGTTCATCATGTCGTCCTGGTCGAAATAGATATAGAGACTGCGCCAGGTGAAGAACAGGAACCAGGCGAGGAGGAAGACGGCGGTCAGGGGGAACAGGAATTTCCGGACCCGTTCATCGCGCACGCTGCGCACTCACCTGATAGACGACGCCGCCCGCGAGGATCGTCGCGAGCGCGGCAATGGAAGGCACCGGCGCCCAGATCACACCGTAGACGATCATGGCGGCCCCCACCAGGATGTAAGCGCCTGGAATCAGGGGGAACAAAAAGCTGACGGCTCGCAGCCGCTGCCATTCCGGCCGGCGGCGGAAAACGAAGAGAGACGCAACGGCCATCACGGTGAAGAACGTCAGGCTGAAGCCGATGTAAATGATCAGTTGCGGAAAGGGCGTCAGCGTCATCAGCACGGAGCAGATGCCCTGCAGCACGATCGCGTTCACGGGCGTGTGCCAGCGCGGGTGCACCACGCCGGCGGCCGGAAAGAACGCCCGGTTGTGGGCCATCGCATAGTAGACGCGCGGGCCGATGGTCACCATCGCGTTGACCGTCGACATCAGGGACACCGCCATCAGCACCGCGAAGACGCCGCCGATATCCGGTCCGAACAGATTCGCCGCCGCCATGGAACCGACGGCCACCACGTTCTTCATCTGTTCCAGCGGGGAAGCGTAAATGAACAGCAGATTCAGGCCAAGATACGCGATCATGACGATCGCCGTTCCGATGCCCAGCGCGAGCGGGAGAGTGCGGTCGGGCTGTTTCACTTCTTCGCCTACATAGGTCGCGGCGTTCCAGCCACTATAGCCCACCATCACCCAAAGCAGACTGATGACGAACGCGATCGGGACCGTATTGGCGGAGGTTCGCGTGGTGGTCATCCCGAGGTGGGACCAGTCCCCGTTGCCGAACGTGAAACCCGCCAGAATCAGCCCTCCGATGACCAGCAGTTTCATGCCGGTGAGGAAGTTCTGAACGCGGGCCACGCGCTTCACGCCAAAGAAATTCAGGATGGTGAAGATGGCGATCAGGCCGCTGGCGAGCAGTTGCGCTCCTCCAAAATGGAGGGAAAACGCGCCCGATCCCACCACCCACCAGACCTTCGACTGGAGAAGCGCCGGATAGAAGTAGCCGAAGTAATCCGAGACGGCCAGCGCGGCGGCCGCGACAGGCGCCGAGAAGCCGGCGAAAAAGGAAATCCAGCCGGACATGAAGCCCCAGGCGGGGCCGAAGGCGCGCGTCAGATAGACGTATTCGCCACCGGAACTGGGGAAGTTGACGCCCAGTTCCGAGTAGCTCAGCGCACCGCAAAGGGCGAAAAGCGCGCCCGCGAACCAGACCGCGAGAATCAGGCGGGGATCGCCGAGATCACCCGCCATGAAGCCAGTGGTGGTGAAGATCACGGTCCCGATCATGTTCGACACCACGAGCGCGGTGGCGCTCACCAGCCCCAGTTGCCTGAGGAGGGGACTGCCGGGGACGGGTGTGCGGGTGTCGGAGAACAATGTTGCCTGGCGATGCACGGTGCAGTGAATTCGCGATTTCCGTTCAGTTCCTCGACCGTGTAATCGGGTGCGAATGGGGGGGCAGACTGTGAATCCGCGCGCCGGTTGGTAACCGGCGCTTTTGGCGGGTTTCCAACCCGCCGCAGGAGGACATCCTGCCCCACGTCGAGAGAACACCTTTACCCGATCAAAGAACCAGCTGGTTACATCCTAATTCGTAATGTCCTGGGTCTGGCTCTCTTCGCGAACCGGCAGGTAAACCTTCTCCCAGGCCTTGTGCGCGGGGTGATTTGTATAAGCGTCGAAGGCTGCTTTGCTCTCGAACTCCATGGCGAAAACAGTGCTGAACGCCGCGGGCTGCACTTTCAGTTTTTTGATCCAGATGTTCCGGATTCCGGGCACTTCCGCCGACATCTTCTTCAGGCCGTCAATGGCGGCCTGCTGTTGCGCGGGGGTGGAATCGGCCTTCCACTGCACGGTGACGACATGCAGAATCGTGGACGGTGTATTGAAGCTGTTGGCGCCCATGACCAGGCCGGCAACCAGCAGCACGGCCGCCGCGGCGCAGGCGAATTTCCCCGCCCGTCTGACGTTTGTTTTGTGATCCATATACGTTCCATGCTACCGAACGGGCGCACCCGCCGGAATCCGGTTGCCCGGTGCGCGGGCCGGTCAGGAACGCAGGCGGCCGAAGCCCGACCACTTCTCGCAGATCACAATCGAGTTCGCGGGATTCCGGGGATCGAATTTGACGCCGGTCGCGCCGAGGATGTGCATCGGGTCGGCGGGCATCAGCGATTCGAGACCCGTTGTGTCCTGGGAGGCCGAGTATTCCACACCGGCGAAGATGTACGAGTAATTCACCATGGGCACGTTCACGTCGACGACCTGCCCGGCGATCAGTTTGCCCGAGGCGTGGACGGCGAGACGGCGGAGGCGTTCGGTTTCTTCCGGCGTGGGCCGGGGACGGAAACGCCTCCAGATCAGGAACGCCGCTGCGAGCAGGACGACCAGGCCGCAGGCCAGCAGCCGGAGGACAACAGGATCTCGAAAGTCGGGGAAGGCCACGTTCAGGGGATCGCCGCTTCCACGGGCGCGGAGCGGGCGCTTTCGTTGCCGGCCAGATCGACGGCACTGATTTCATAGCGGTACCGGGTACCGGGCTTCACGTCTTTGTCACTGAAGGCGGGCGCGGCCTGGCCTTCGGACACTTTCGCGCCGTCGCGGTAGATCCGGTAACTGGCCAGGTCCTTTTCGGTATTGCGCTCCCAGACCAGTTCGATGGTGCGGGTGCCGGGCACCACGGTCAGTCCGGACGGGGTGGCGGGCGCGAAGTGATCTTCCGGGGTGAAAGAGATCTCTTTCGAGAGTTCGCTTTCGGCGTACTTGTCTCCGGCTTTTTCCACGGCCTGAACGAAGTAGGAATAAGACTTACCGTATTCGATCGTGGTGTCGGAATAGGCGGCTTTGGGGCTGGTGCCGAGGAGTGCCCAGTCTTTTTCTTCCGCGAGCTTTCGGAAGACCCGGAACTCCGGAGCGGTGGCATGCCACTCGAGCGCCACGGCGTCCGGCGCGTTCTTCGCGGAGAGTCCTTCGGGGACAGCGAGTGCGGGCACGACCGTGAGACTTTCCAGATTCGACCACCCGGCATCCCGCCCGCCCGGCCCGTGCACGCGCACCCCGACCGCGAGGGTTTGGCCGTAATATTTCGAAGCCGGTATTTCGGCGGACACGGACAGGCTGTCCAGGTGAACGGAGGAGTCCGGAACGCGTTCGGAACCACGTTCCCAGTCCGGCAAACGGAAGCCGGCGGGTGCGATGGGGCCGAGGCGCAGTTCGATACCGGGATTCTGTTTTACGGGCAGGCCTTCGGTGGTCTTCGCCGGCAGGGTGAAGTGGATGACGATCTTCTCGCCCCGCTCCACGGCGGACAAATCGACGACGCGGTTCGGCCGGTTGAGAGCAGGCGGCAGGGGCTCGCCGGGATACCCACAGCCGGCGAGCGCGAAAACGGCGGAAGCGAGGCAGACGGCCGGAGCGATCCGGCCCAGATCGGAGATCACAGAATATAGCGGCTCAGATCCTGATCTTTGACGATGTCGGCGAGTTGCCGGCGAACATAGGCCGAATCCACCTTCACGTTCTTTTTCTTCAGATCGGGACCCTCGAAAGAAATCTCTTCGAGCAGCTTTTCCATGATGGTATGCAGGCGGCGCGCGCCGATGTTTTCGGACGTCTCATTCACCTGGGCGGCGAAACGCGCGACTTCCTGCAGCGCGTCATCGGTGAGATTGAGCTTGATCCCCTCGGTTTCGAGCAGCGCCGTGTACTGCTTGGCGAGCGCGTTCTTCGGCTCTTTGAGGATGCGGACAAAATCGTCCACGGAGAGCGATTTCAGTTCGACCCGGATCGGAAACCGGCCCTGCAGTTCGGGAATCAGATCGCTGGGCTTGGACACATGGAACGCGCCCGCGGCGATGAACAGAATGTGATCCGTACGGACGAAGCCGTAACGGGTATTGACGGTGGTGCCTTCCACGATGGGCAGAATATCCCGCTGCACGCCTTCGCGGCTCACATCGGGGCCGTGGCCACCTTCGCGGCCGGCGATCTTGTCGATCTCGTCGAGGAACACGATGCCGCTGGTTTCCACGCGTTCGAGCGCGATCCGCGTGACCTGATCCATGTCGATGAGCTTCTGCTCTTCTTCCTGGATCAGATAATCGAGAGCGTCCGCCACGCGCATATTGCGGCGTTTGGAGCGCTGGCCGAACATGGCGGGAAGCATCTCCTTGATGTTCATGCCCATCTCTTCCAGGTTCACGTTGCTGGCGATTTCAAACGACGGGCCGCGGTCTTTCACTTCCAGTTCGACCATGCGCTCGTCGAGTTTGCCGTCGCGCAGGCGGTCGCGCAGCTTCTCGCGGGTTTTCGAATTGTCGTCGGTGTTTTCGGGCGAAGGCGGGACAAGGAGATCGAGCAGGCGGTTCTCCGCCGCGGTTTCCGCGCGATCGCCGATTTCGTCCAGCTTTTCCTCCCGCACCATGTCGATGGAAATATCGACGAGATCGCGGATGATGGATTCCACGTCGCGGCCGACGTATCCGACCTCAGTGAACTTGCTCGCTTCCACCTTCATGAACGGGGAGTTGGCGAGTTTGGCCAGACGGCGGGCGAGTTCGGTTTTGCCGACGCCGGTGGGCCCGATCATCAGGATATTTTTGGGCATCACGTCTTCCGCCATCTCGGGCGGAAGCTTCTGACGCCGCATGCGGTTGCGGAGCGCAATGGCCACGGCGCGCTTGGCGTCGGGCTGGCCGATGACGTACTTGTCGAGTTCGCGAACAATCTCGCGCGGCGTCAGTTCGTCCAGAACGGGCCCCCCTTCGACAGACTGGCTGGGCAGATAGATCACCATGTCAGCCCAGTTCCTCGATGGTTACGTTGTCGTTTGTATAGATACACGTTTGCCCCGCGATCTTCATACCTTCATCGACGATCTGACGCGCGGAAAGTTTCGTGTGGCGAAGCAGGGCGGTGGAAGCGGACAGCGCGTAGGGCGCGCCCGAGCCGATGGCCGCGATACTCTCGTCCGGTTCGATGACATCTCCGTTGCCGCTCAGAATATAGGTATTTTTTGTGTCCGCCACCAGCAGCAGGGCTTCGAGGTGGCGAAGAATTTTATCGGTGCGCCATTCCTTGGCCAGTTCCACAACGGCGCGCGACAGATTCCCGTTAAATTGTTCCAGTTTGCCTTCGAACCGGGCGAAGAGGGAAAAAGCGTCCGCGGTGGAGCCCGCGAAGCCCGCGAGGATTTTATCGTTATACAGGCGCCGCAGCTTTTTCGCTTTGGATTTGAGCACTTCCGAGCCCAGAGTGACCTGCCCGTCCGCCGCCATCACGACCTTGCCGTCCCGGCGCACACAGAGCACCGTAGTGGAGCGAATTCTTTGCTTCATTTGTTGTTGAAATTTCAGTGTAACGCAGCGATTCCGGGAGGCATCCTGTTTTCACGCCCGCCAGAGCGAGCGACCGTGTAAACTGCAAACGAAGGAGCAGTAAAGACCAGCGGTGGGCCGGCGATGGGGCTGCGGTCTTGCAAGGCTTCAATCCACAGCATTTTGAGGCAAGAGGAAATATGGCATACCTGGACAACTTTGCGAATGAATGGGAGTTGAGTCCGCCCAGGCGCAACCCTGACGATTTGGGCTTCGACGAACTCGAAGAAGATACCGCCGAAGACGACGACCTCGAAGATGAGGACGAAGACGAGGAAGAAGAAGACGAAGATCTCGAAGACGAGGACGATCTTGAAGACGAGGACGACGAAGACGACCTCGACGAGGAAGATGAAGACTTCGATGAAGACGATCTGGAAGAGGACGTCGAGGAAGAAGACGACGAAGAGTAGGCGGGCTGCGCGGGAGACCTTTCTGCGTATTCGTTTTTTCAGAGAAGGGACAAGCGAAGCCGCCTGTCCCTTTTCTGTTTTGCGGCGGTCTTATTTCGGCGGTTTTATTTCGGAAGCGCGAAGGCAATCAGCGCGTCTCCGGCGGGCGCGCCCCAGTAGCTTCCCCCACCGGCCATAATGGCCACGTATTGCCGGCCGTCTTTGCCCATGTAGGTAATCGGGGTGGCCTGACCGTCGGCATCCAGTTTGCCCGCCCAAAGTTCCCGGCCCGTTTTCGATTCAAAGGCGCGGATCCGGTTGTCGTTGGTGGCTCCGATAAACACCAGTCCGGAAGCCGTTGCGATGCTGCCGCCCAGATTCAGCGCGCCGGTGTTGTGAACCCCCTTTTCCTCCAGTTCTTCCACGATTCCCAGCGGGACGCGCCACGCGATATCGCCGGTGGCTGAGTTGATGGCGACGAGTTCCCCGAACGGCGGTTCCTGACAGGGGATGTGATTGGCGGGATCCCAGAAGCGCGCATAACTGCCGCCGAAGGCCGCCGCCCGCGCGTAAGTCACCTCGCCGGTCTTCTCATCCGTTTTCTTCTCCATATGGCCCCACTGCGCCAGATTCATAATGTTGGTGAAAACGTAGCCCAGTTTCGGATCGACCGAGACGCCGCTCCAGTTGCCGCCGCCGAGGGTACTGGGCCAGGTGAGAGCGTTGCCTTCGAGGGGAAACGGCTGGTACGGGCTGGCGCCGCCGAGGTGCTGGTCTTCGTAGAGAGCCTTGCAGAAGGCGGCATGTTCCGGTGTCTTCGAGTAAAGCTGGTCTTTGGTGAAGGAAAGCTTCGCGAGGGGCTCGGGTTTCACGGGAAAAGGCTGGGTTGGTGACGTCTTTTCGCCAGGCACTTTCGACTGCGGCACGGGCCGTTCTTCCATCCCGTAGACCGGTTTGCCGGTGGTCCGGTCAAAGACGAACAGCATGCCCATTTTCGTGATCTGAGCGACGGCGGGAATCTTCCGGCCGTCCCGCGTTACGTCGAACAGCGCGGGGGGCGCCGCCAGATCGTAATCCCACAGATCGTGATGGACCAGTTGCTGGTGCCACTTCAGTTTGCCGGTGGCCGCGTCCAGCGCGACCAGGGAATTTCCATAGAGACCGTTGCCTGGCCGGTCCGCCCCGTAAAAATCGGAAGTGGGACAGCCGAGCGGAATGAAGACAAGGCCGCGCTCCACGTCGACGGTCATGAAGCCCCAGTTGTTCACGCCGGAGCGGTTTTTCCAGCTGTCGCCGGGCCAGGTCTCGTTGCCCGGTTCGCCTTTCCGGGGGACGGTGTGGAAGGTCCACAGCAGTTTACCCGTGCGGGCGTCCCAGCCGCGGATATCGCCGTAAGCGCCGGCGCTGGGCGCGGGCTCGTTGTTGTTGCTGCCCGTGATGAGGATGTCTTTGTAAACGGCGGGAGGAGAGGCCATGGTGAGGCGCGCGTCCGGCAGATCGCCGAGCACGCCTTTCTTCATATCGACCAGCCCCTCTTCACCGAAGCCGGGCGCCAGTTTGCCAGTGGTGACGTCGATGGCCACCAGGTCGCTGCCCGCGCTTGCGTAAACGCGCGGATGCGTGGTCTTATCCCCCGGCCAGTAGGCGACGCCCCGCCGCGTGACCACGCTGGCGAAGGCGTATTTCCAGAGCACCTTGCCGGTCTCCGGCTCCAGCGCATAGATGCCGTTGGGGGCCGTGATGTACATGATGCCGCCGATCACGAGCGGAGTGACCTGCGAACCGGCCTTGCCGCTGTGAAATGTCCAGGCCCTTTCGAGGCGACCCGCGTTTTTCGGATTGATCTGCGTGAGAGGCGAGTAGCGAAGCCCGCCGGGATCGTGCCCGTAGACAGGCCAATCGTTCTGCGCGTTCAGCCGAAGAGCTGTCAGGAGGACGACCGCAAGCGTGAATCTCATGCCAACAATTGAATCATTGCGGCGTGTGTCCGGCGAGGAAAGGAACTACGGGACGAATTCCGCGCGCGCGGCGGTGGCGAGTTCCAGAGAAGCGCACAGGCCGCTTTCGGCGGCACCAGGGGAATGAGGGACTCGGCGGATTTGGCCGCCGGAAGCGAGTCCGTTGTGCGCGAGTTCCTCAAAAGCTCGGGAGCCGCCGCGGCGCGTCAGCCAGCGGAACAACCCGTTCAGCCGTGTCCGGCGGCTACAACCCGAGCGATTCCAAAGAAGAAGCCATGCGAAACGCCTCCTGCTTCTCCGGGAAATCACTGCGGTAGTGCGCGCCGCGGCTCTCTTCGCGCCACAACGCGCCGCGGGCGATCAGAGCGGCTACCTCGCAAAGATTGCGCAACTCGATCTCTCCGAGCGATGGCTGGGTAACGGGATTCCATTCGAGAGCCTCCATGCGGTGAATCACGGTTTCGAGGCCTTCCCGCTCACGGACGATGCCACAGTTCCTCCAGGTCAGGTCGCGGAGTTCGTCTTCCGTAAACACGGGCGTTCGCATGGGGGAATGGAACGCGGGGGCATCGGAATCCCCGGCCGGAAGCTTGCTCATCGAGCGTCCCGCGCGGGCGCCGAAGACCAATGCCTCTAACAGGGAATTGCTGGCCAGGCGGTTCGCGCCATGCACGCCCGTGCAGGCCACCTCGCCGGCCGCATAGAGGCCCGCGATGCTGCTTCGGCCCTCCAGATCCGTGGTGACTCCGCCCATTGCGTAGTGCGCCGCCGGGTGCACGGGCGCGGGCGTCGTGGCGATGTCGACGCCATAGCGCAGGCAGGTTTCATAGACCCGGGGGAAGCGGTCCCGAATGAAGGACGCGTCGCGCGAGGTGAGATCCAGCCAGACGTGAGGCGAGCCGGTGCGGTGCATTTCCGAGACGATGGCGCGAGAGACCACGTCCCGGGGCGCCAGATCCTTCAGCTCGTGATAACGGCCCATGAAGGCCTCGCCTTTGCGGTTGCGCAGAACGGCGCCTTCGCCACGCAACGCCTCCGACAGGAGGAAGCGCGGGGCGTTATCCAGATGCAGAGCCGTGGGGTGGAACTGGACGAATTCGATATTGCCGATCCGCGCGCCGGCACGCCACGCCATGGCGACTCCATCGCCGGTGGCGACGTCGGGATTGGTGGTTTCTTTGAACACGCGGCCCAGACCGCCGGTGGCCAGCAGGACCGCGCGGGCCCGCACGTGGCGGAGGCGATTCTGCTTTTCCTCGAAAACCACGGCGCCGGCCGCGCGATCGCCCGCGAGCAACAGATCGGTAATCGCGGCATAGCTTTCGAACTGCACGTTCGGCAGCGAGGAAGCTTTTTTGAACAGTGTGCGCGCGATTTCGCGACCCGTGGAATCCCCGTGCGCATGCAGGATCCGGTTGCGGCTGTGGGCGCCCTCGCGGGTAAAGGCGAGGCGGAGACCGTCGCGATCGAACTCGGCGCCCCAGTCGATCAGATCCTGAATATCCGACGGGCCCTCTCTTCGACCAGCGTGTGCACCGCCGTCTGATTGCAGAGGCCGTCACCGGCATAGAGCGTGTCCTGTTCGTGGAGCGCGACCTCATCGTCGTCACTGAGCGCGACCGCGATGCCGCCCTGTGCGTATTCGGAGGAGGACTCCCGAAGCGAGTCCTTGGCGATTACCAGAACGCTGCCCGCCTTCGCCAGTTCAATGGCCGCGCGGAGTCCGGCGACGCCGGCGCCGATGACAAGAAAATCGCAGTCTGTCGCCAAACTCCGATTTTAACAACCGGCGGGCGGGGCGCCCGGGCGGCAGGGGCGGTGCGGTTAGGGCGGGGCGGCCGGGGCGCCGGGGCGGTAGGGGCGGTGCGGTACGCAACGCGGCGAGCGGGGCGAAAGCAGTAAGATTGAACAGATTCGGAGAACCCATGAAAATTCTTGCTCTGTCGCTTGCCGCCGCCGCTCTCCTCTGCGCGCAGAATCCGGGGATCAAGCGCACCATCGTTCAGAAGAAGGACATTTCCGTGCCCGGGCGTGAAGCCGTGGTGGCGAAGGTAGAGATCGCGCCGGGCAGTTCGGCCGGGCGTCACACGCATGCGGGCGAAGAGATCAGCTATGTGATGGCGGGCGAACTGGAAGTGCTGGTGGAAGGGGAACCGCCGCTGCACGTGAAGACCGGCGAGGCGTTTCAGATTCCGGCGGGCGCGAAGCACGATGCGCAGAACAAGGGCACCGTGCCGGTGCAACTGGCGGCCGTCTACGTGGTGGAAAAGGGCAAGCCGCTCGCCACGCCCGCACCGTAATTCCCGTTCGTTTCAGGATGCCGAAAGCACGGCGGCGAAGAAGCCGTCGCCGGGGTCGCGTCCCGGAAGACGCTGCATGGTTTTGACGATGGCCGCGCCGGAGGCTTCGATCACGTCCTGATTCTCTTCCCGTTCGAGCGAACACGTGGAATAGACCAGCAGGCCGCCGGGCGCGAGCCGTTCCAGCGCGTTCTTCAGAATGGCCTTCTGACGCCGGCGCAGATCGAAAACGTCGTCGTTCTTCAGCCGCCATTTGATTTCGGGATTTCGCGCCAGCGTGCCCGTGCCTGTACACGGGGCGTCCACCAGGATGCGGTCGAACTGTGTCCGGAACGGCAGCGGTTTCGAGGCGTCGGTTGCGACCACGGGAATGCCCAGCGCAAGCAGGAGTTTCGCGCGGCTGAGGTGCACGTCGCAGGCCACGGCGTGCAGCGGAGTCTCCAGCGCCTGCGCCGTCTTGTTCCCCGGCGAGGCGCACACGTCGAGGAACGTCTGACCCGCGCGAAGGTCGAGCAGCGGAACGACGGATTGCGAGCCGATGTCCTGGAACCGGAACGGGCCGGGGTCGCCCGAAGGCAGCAGATAACATCCCGGCAATTCGGTAGCGAGAGCGCCTTCGGGCGGCTCGGCTTTGCCGACGCGGATAAATCGTTCGGGCGGCGAAAGGCTGGCGTGGGCGATCTTCGCCGCAGTCTCTTCACCGTACTGCGCCACCCAGCGCGCGAGCAGCCAGGGCGGGGTCGCGGCGCTTTCCGGAACGGTCACCGGATCGCGCAGCACGCGCCGCAGCACCGCATTCACGAAGGGCACGGCCGATTCCTTGCCGGCGCGGCGCGCCAGTTCCACCGAGTCGTTCACGACGGCGTGATCCGGCACGCGATCCAGAAACATCAGCTGATAAATGGCCATCTCGAGAGCGATGCGGACCGCGATATCCAGATGATCGACGGAACGGTTCGAACAGAGGCGAATAACGGCGTCGAGTTCGCCATGGTGACGCAGCGTGCCGAAGACGATATCGGAAGCGAGGCCCGCGTCGCGGGCATCGAGATGGGCGGATTTGGCGGCCAGCGCTTCGGCCGACCAGGCGCCGCGATCCACGGCGAGCAGAGCTCCGAACGCGGCCTGCCGGGCCGGGGCGAGTTTCATTCTGAATACAAGTTTAGGGGATGGTCCGTCGCCGGCACTTGCGCTTTTCCTCCGCGGCCGCTATATTCGAATTGTTTCTAAGGTAAGAATCGTTTCAAATACGTGAAGACGCTTTCCAGATCGGAGACGGCGGAGCGCATCGGCGAGGCCTTCGGGCGCGCCGGCGTGCGCCGCACCCCGCAGCGCTATTTCGTGCTGGAGCACTTGCTGACCCGGCCCGATCACGCCACCGTGGAAGAACTCTGGCAGGCGCTGAACAAGCGTCATGCGAGGGCTTCCAAAGCGACGGTTTACAACACGCTGCATGCGCTGGTGGAAGCCGGTCTGGTGCGCGAGTTTACGCTGGACGGCAAGGCCGCGCGTTACGACGCCAATCTGGACCGGCACCACCATTTTGTGTGCGACCGGTGTGGCGCGGTGGAGGATGTGGACTGGTTTGAAATTCCCGCCGTTCCCGGAACCGAAGCGGGCAGCCGCAGCATCCGAACGTATGAACTGGTTCTGAGAGGGGAGTGCGCGCGATGCCGGAAGAACTGACAGGCTGGGAACTGGTGGACGGCCACCATCTGCATAAAGTTTTTAAGTTTCCCGATTTTATTCGGGCTCTGGATTTCGTGAACCGCATCGGCGCGGCCGCGGAAGACCAGAACCATCATCCCGATATCCTTCTTGCCTGGGGCAAGGTGGAAGTCACGCTTTTTACCCACACCATCAACGGCGTTTCCGGCAAAGATTACAAACTGGCCGCCGCGATCGACGAACTTTTCTAAGCGCCACAAGGCTTATTTTAAGCAACACAATCAAAGGAGAATCACACACATGCTTGGTATTGGACAGCAGTTTCCCGCGTTCGAAGTGGACGCCACCGTCTCGACGGATCTGAAGACGGCATTCAGGAAAATCACCGACAAAGACTTTGCCGGCAAATGGAAAGTCTATTTCTTCTGGCCGAAGGATTTCACCTTCGTCTGCCCGACCGAGATCGCCGCTTTCGGCAAAATGAACGGCGACTTCGCCGACCGCGACACCCAGATTCTGGGAGGCAGCACCGATTCCGAATTCGTCCACCTCGCCTGGCGCAACAACCATGCCGATCTGAAGGACCTGCCCTTCCCGATGCTGGCCGACGTGAAGCGCGAACTCTGCACCGCGCTCGGTATTCTCGACCCCAACGCCGGTGTCGCCCAGCGCGCCACGTTCGTGGTGGATCCGGAAGGCATCATCCGCTTCGTCTACGTGACCGATCTTTCGGTGGGCCGCAATCCGGAAGAAGTGCTGCGCGTGATCGATGCGCTGCAGACCGACGAACTGTGCCCCTGCAACTGGCAGAAAGGCGAAGAAGTCCTGAAGGTCTGAGCGCCTTCTCTCACTTTGCTCTAAGAAATCATGGAAACTCTGTACAGCCTGTTTCCGGATTACGCGCGCGATCTGAAGGTGAATCTGCAGAACGTTCTCAAACAGAGCGAACTGACGGCGCAACAGACGTGGGGAACGGCGGTGGCTTCGGCCATCGCCTCGCGTAATGCCGATCTGATTAAAGCGATGCTGGCGGAAGCCGGCAAACACCTGAGTCCCGAAGCCCTGCATGCCGCGAAGGCGGCGGCCGCGGTGATGGGCATGAATAATATCTACTACCGCTTTCAGCACCTGAGCGGCAACGAACGCTACGGCCAGATTCCGGCCCGCCTGCGCATGCAGGTAATTCGTTCGCACGGGTCCGATCCGGTGGATTTCGAACTGTGGTGCACGGCGGTCTCCGCCATCAACGGTTGCGGCACCTGCGTGGCTTCGCACGAAGGCGTGCTGCGGCAAAAGGGCGTCACCGAAGAAACCATTCTGGCGGCGGTCCGGATCGCCAGCGTGATCCACGGGGCGGCGGCCGTCCTCGACGCCGAGTCGGCTCTGAAAGAAGCGACCGCGCTCGCCGTTTAAATGCGCTCCGTCTGTGTGTTCTGCGGTTCCAGTTTCGGCCGGCGGCAGTCTTACGCCGATGCCGCCGCTGAAGTGGGCCGGTTACTGGCCGAACGCGACATCACGCTGGTTTATGGCGGCGGGAACGTGGGCCTGATGGGCGTTACGGCCGATGCGTGCTTGGCAGCGGGCGGACGGGTGATCGGCGTGATTCCGCAATCCATGGTGGAACGTGAAATCGCGCATCTCGCGCTCACCCACCTCCGGATCGTCAACTCCATGCATGAGCGCAAAGCCATGATGGCGGAACTGGCGGACGCCTTCATCGCGATGCCCGGCGGCTTCGGGACCTTTGAGGAACTGTTCGAAATCCTCACCTGGCGGCAGATTCGGTTGCATGAGAAGGCGCTGGGCCTGCTCAACGTGGAAGGCTACTTCGACCCGCTGCTGGCGCTGGCGGATCATGCCGTCAACGAGGGGTTTCTGCGCGCGGGACACCGGGCCAACCTGCTGACTTCCGCCCGTGCAGCGGACCTCTTAGCGGTGCTGGAAGGTTGCCAGAAACCAGTGATTGCCTGAGGGATCGACGATTCCGGCCGTTCTGTCGCCATATTCGGCGTCGGTCGGCTCGGAAAGCGAAGTGCCTCCCGCCGCAAGCGCCTTCCGGTACGCGGCGTCGGTATCGGGGACGTACAGATGCAGGCTGGCCGTCATGGCCTTCCATTTGTCGTTGGCATGTCCCAGTTCGATCATGGAGTCCCCGATGCGCAGTTCGGCATGCATGATCATCTGGTCTTCCCTGCGATAGACGGAGACCTCGACCGCATCGTAAGCGTCTTTCAGAAACTGCACGGCGCGGTCTCCGTCCGGAACCACCAGATACGGAGTCACACTGTTAAACCCGGCGGGTTTGTAATCTGCCATAAGTTCATTGTGCCGGAATCCGCGGGCCGTCACAAATCGACCGCTGCCGGGGTTGCCACGTCCAGATACTGCAGTTCATGCAGCCGGTGATAAATCCCGCCGTGGTGGATCAGTTCCTCGTGATTCCCCGTTTCCACAATGCGGCCGGCTTCCAGCACGACGATCTTGTCGGCCCGGCGAATGGTGGAGATCCGGTGAGCGATCACGATCACGGTGCGCCCGGTCATCAGATTCGCCAGGGCCTTTTGCACCAGCATCTCGGACTCGGTATCGAGGTGCGAAGTCGCTTCGTCCAGGATGAGAATCGGCGAGTTCTTCAGAATGGCGCGCGCGATGGCGAGACGCTGCCGCTGTCCGCCGGAGAGCTTGACCCCGCGGTCGCCGATGACGGTTTCGTAACCCTGGGGAAGCGCCTCGATAAAATCGTGCGCCAGAGCCGCCTCAGCGGCCTGCCGCAATCGGGCCGGATCGTACTTTTCCATGCCGTACGCGACATTGTTGGCGACGGTGTCATTGAACAGGAACGTTTCCTGCGCCACCAGGCTGGTGAGATTCCGCAGGGAAGCGAGCGAGAGATTGCGGACGTCCACACCATCGATGAGCACGGCGCCTTCGCCGGGATCCCGGAAGCGCGGCACCAGACTGGCGAGCGTGGTCTTCCCCGCCCCGCTTGGACCCACCAGGGCCACAATTTCACCGGCCTCGATGGTGAGGGAAACACGGTCCAGCTGATTCCCGGTGGCGGTGGGATAGCGGAACGTGACGTTGTCGAACACGATGCTCCGGCGGAAGGCATCCAGTTGGATCGCGCCCGGGTTGCTGGAGATTTCCTCCGGCTGATCCAGATAGCTGAACACCTTCTCCGAGGCGCCGATGGCCTGCTGGAAGATGCTGTAGAGATTGGTCAGGCGCTTCACGGGTTCAAAGACGAACAGCAGCGCCGCCAGAAAGCTCATGAAATCTTCCGGCTTCAGCACGTTGTTGCGAATCTCGATGCGTCCGTACCAGAGCAGGCCGATGAAGGTCAGCGCACCCATGAATTCGATGAACGGCGAGGGAATGCCCTGGATCAGAACCTTGCGCACGTTGACCCGCAGCAGCCGTTCGCCCGCCGCGCGAAAACGCCTGAGCTCATATTTTTCGGCGCCGAAGGCTTTCACCACCTGATGGCCGGCGATGGCCTCCTGCAGCACCTGATTCAGTTCGCCGGTGGCGTCCTGCGTGCGCCGGCTGGTGCGGCGGATCTTCCGGCCCAGACGCGCGGTCGGGAACAGGATCAGCGGGAAGAGCAGCAGCGCGAAGACGGCCAGGCGCCAGTCGGTCCCGAAGATCACGATGAGGAGGCCGAACAGCGAGAAGGTCTGCCGCAGAAGATCGGCGAACATGTCCGAGCAGGCTACCTGAATTTTGTCGATATCGCTCATCACGGACGACATCAGCCGTCCCGTGGAGGTGGTTTCGAAGAATGCCGCGCCGTGCCGCAGCACTTTTTCGAAAACCTGATTCCGCAGATCCGTGACGGCCGAGAAGCCGACGTAGCTGGTCAGGTAATCGCCCATATAGTCGCAGATGCCGCGCACCAGAAACACCACGAGGATGGAGATGGCGACGATCGTGAAAACGTTGTGGAACTGAGCCGGAAAGAAGCTTTCGAGGTAGATGGGATGATGCCAGACGGTGAAGATGGGGTCCGGCGTGGCGTCGAAAGAGGGACGCAACACACGGCCCAGCACCGGCTTGATCAGCAGCGCCCGGGCGGCGGTCATCACGCCCATGAGCGCCATCAGAACGACGGACAGCAGCAGCAGCAGCCAGTAACGGCGCGCATAGGAAGCCAGGCGCAAGGCGTCTTTCATAAAGGGCGAAGCTCCCGGACCCGCGTGTCTTTGAGTTTCGGTACTGCCAGTTTTCGGACCGCACCGATTGCCTGGTCCACCCCGATCACGTGAATGGGATCCGCCTTCAGCACCTGCGATTCGGTGCGCCACGGATACCAGACCTCTTCGTCGGAGGGTCCGAAAAAAACCAGCTGGGGGGTGCCGAACGCGGCTGCCACGTGGGCCGGTCCGGAGTCGTTTCCGATGAACAGCGACGCATCCCGCAGCAACCGAGCGACCTCGGGCAGCGGCTCGCCGCCCAGGGTTCGCCAGATCTGAAAACGCGACAGATCTTCGCCGGGGCCGCCGATGATAACGGGTTCGAGCCCCAGATCCTGGCTGAGATGGCGGGCCAGTTCCAGATAAAAAGCCGCGGGCCAGGTCTTCTCCGGCGTGGCGGCGGTGGGATGAATCACCACATACGGTTCCGCCGGCGCACGAGCGGACCGGCCGGGCGCGGCGTACACGCGGGCGCGTGGCACCTCTTGCACGGGAACACCAAGATAAAAGACAGCGGACGCCTGGTGCTCGGCGGTATGGACTCGCCGCGTAATGCCGAGGATTTCCTGCGCGGTGGGAACCGGCGTGTTGTAAATCCAGCCCGGGCGGAAGATGTCGAATCCCGCGCGGAAGCGCGCTCCGGAAAGCAGCGTCAGACGCGCGCTGCGCGTGCCGCCATGCAGATTCAGACACAGGACCGGCGCAAACTCACGCAGGGCTCGCGCGGAAGGCGAAAGCACGCGGGCGACATCCGGATTGCCTTCGAATACCGCCGCGAACCGGGGTTCCGCCACAACAGCGATCTGGAGATCCGGACGGGCCTGTTTCAGCAAATGAATCGCGGGGGTGGAGAGCACGCAATCGCCCAGCGAGCGCAGCCGGACAAAAGCAACCCGGCTGCCTGCGGCGAGTCGCTGAACGGTGTCGGTTTGCGTGGGCAAGCGGCGCCGCTATTCGTCGATGGTGGCCTCGTCAATCAGCATGACGGGGATCTCGTCCCGGATAGGGTAGAGGCGATGGCAGGACACGCACCGCAGACCACTCGAATCGGGCTTCAGTTCCACTTTGGCGCGGCAGGCGGGACAGATAAGGATTTCGAGGAGGTCTGAACTGATAGCCATGGGAGAACACTCAGTTTAACAAGGAACGGGGGGCGGGCGTGAGGAAACGCGCCGCACTGCTTTTCCCGTCGCGGTCCCGGCCTGCCACGGCAAGCGGCAGGCCGTCGCGCGACAATCTCCTCAGTGGATAAATTGATTGCGGGCTACCGGCGCTTTCGCGGGGCCGGATGGATAAAGCAGCGCACCACGTTCGAGACTCTGGCGGAAAGCGGGCAGCAGCCGAAAGCCCTGATCGTTGCCTGCGTGGACAGCCGCGTGGATCCCGCGATGATCTTCGACGCGGCGCCCGGCGAGATGCTCACCATCCGCAACGTCGCCAACCTGGTGCCGCCGTACGCACCGGACAAGGCGTATCACGGGACCAGCGCGGCGCTCGAACTGGCCGTGCAGGTCTTCGAAGTACGCGACATCATCGTGCTCGGCCACGGGATGTGCGGCGGCGTGCGGGCGCTGCTGCACGGGGCGCCGGAGAATGCGCACGATTTCGTCGCGGCGTGGATGTCGATTGCCGAATCGGCGCGACAGCGGACAGCCCACGTCGAATCGCCCGAAGCGAGGCAGCAATTGTGCGAGCAGGAGGTGATCCGGGTATCGCTGGCCAATCTGCGGACGTTTCCGTGGATCGCGCGCCGCGTGGCGGAAGGGAAACTCCGGCTTCACGGCGCATGGTTCGCGATTCGTTCCGGGGTGCTGATGACGTTGCAGGCGGATGGAAGTTTTGTCCCCGCAACCGGCCCCGAAGGGGAACAATGAGGAGCAGGAAACTGGTAGCGTAGTGACTGGGAAGCTGCGGCAGGCAACCTGAACGTTCCATGAAGACTCCCTGCGACGAAGCGACAATCCTGTCCACAGCCCCGTCCGCCTCACCGGTCGAAGAGAGCGGTTCCCGCGGGCCATGGGTTCTTGCGGCGACGATCCTCGGATCCAGCATGGCGTTTATCGACGGGACTGTGGTGAATGTCGCCCTGCCCGCGTTGCAGAACGCCCTCCATGCGGGAGTCAGCGACGTGCAATGGGTGGTCGAATCGTACGCGCTGCTGCTGGCGGCGTTGCTGCTGACCGGCGGCGCGCTGGGCGATCTTTACGGACGCCGGAAGGTCTTTGCGTGGGGTGTGGCGATCTTCGCGGCCGCTTCCGCCTGGTGCGGGCTGGCGCCTTCCGTGCTTACGCTGATCGTCGCGCGGGCCGTGCAGGGCGCGGGAGCGGCCCTGCTGGTGCCAGGCAGCCTGGCTCTGATCAGCGCTTCCTTTCCGCCTGAGGAACGTGGCCGCGCGATCGGAACGTGGTCCGGTTTCACATCCATTACGTCCGCGATGGGGCCGGTTCTGGGCGGGTGGCTGGTGGAGCATGCCTCGTGGCGCTGGGTGTTCTTCCTCAATTTACCGATGGCCGCCGCGGTGTTGCTGCTTACGCTCTGGCGCGTTCCGGAGAGCCGCAATCCGCAGGCTTCGCCCAACCTGGACTGGCCGGGCGCGCTCCTCGCCACCGTGGGTCTGGGCGCGGCCACATTCGCCCTCATCGAAGCCGGGCGCGGAGGGCCGCTGATCTGGCTGACAGCCTTGCTCGGCGTGTCGGCCCTGATCGCCTTCCTGATTGTGGAAAGCCGCTCGGCGGCCCCGATGATCCCCATCGCGCTGTTCCGCTCATGGAATTTCAGCGGCGCCAATCTGCTGACCTTCTTTCTCTATTCGGCGCTCGGCGGCATCCTGTTCTTCTTTCCGCTCGATCTGATCCAGGTGCAACATTATTCCCCCGCGGCCGCGGGCGCGGCGCTGCTGCCCCTGATTCTGCTGATGTTCTTTCTTTCCCGCTGGTCGGGCGGACTCGTCGCGCGGTACGGACCGCGAGCGCCGCTCACCGTCGGACCGCTGGTTGCCGCAGTCGGCTTCGCGCTGTTTGCCCGGCCGGGCATCGGCGGCAGCTACTGGACCACCTTCTTCCCCGCGGTTCTGGTGCTGGGGATCGGCATGGCGATCAGCGTGGCGCCCCTCACCACCACGGTGATGAGCGCGGTGCCGCAGAACCGCGCGGGCGTGGCTTCGGGAATCAATAACGCGGTGTCGAGAATCGCGGGCCTGCTGGCTGTCGCGGTGCTGGGGTTGATCCTCGTCACTGTCTTCAACAGCCAACTGGATCGCCGCCTCGATACTCTTGCGCTGCCGAAGGCCGAGCGCGCGGAGGTGGACAGCCAAAGATCCCGCCTCGCCGCCGCCACAAGCAATGACCAGCGCGTGCGGCGGGCGATTGACGAGTCCTTCGTGGACGGCTATCGGGTGATTCTGTGGGTGGCCGCGGGTCTGGCGGTGGCGAGTTCGGCAACTGCTTTCGGCATGATCCGGAAGGATCCTCAGGGTTGAGGCACGGCGGTGCTGTGAATCGACATCTGCACCGTTTTGCCCACCTTCAGCAGGAAGTTGCTCGGGTCTTTCATGCCCCACGCCACGTAGGGGATGTCGAGCGTCGCGGTGGTATCGAACTGTCCGGCGGAGGCTTTCGCCGCGACCGTCATGGTGACTTCGTGCGACGCGCCGTGAATCTGAAAACTGCCATGCAGCCGAAGCGAGGAAGGCCCCTGCGGCGCGAGTTGCCCTTCCACGCGATCCGGGGTGAAGACCGCTTCGGGATACTTCGCCGATTCCAGCACGGACGCATGCATGCGGCTGTCCCGCGCGCCGCTGCCGCTTTCGCCGCTTTTCACGTCGACGACCACTTCTCCGGAGGCGGCGCCGGTGCCGGTGTCGAACGTAATGTTGCCGCGTTTGAGTTTGAAGACACCGTGGACCGTGTGCAGCGGATCGGTCAGCGTCCACTCGATCTTTGTATTTTCCGGCGTGAACACCAGCTTCTGTTCCGCCGGGAGTAAGGTAACCGAAGCAATCAGGAAAAGGAGGAATTTCATAAGCCGGCCGGAAGCTGTGACGAGCGGAAGATCGGCGAACCGACATGGACCGCAAGCAGCTTGCGAAAAATTACGGGCGCGCCCGAGAGCAGACCCAGAGCGCTCTCTCGGATGAGAGGTCCGTTATCCATCAGCAGCATGAGCCGCGCCATAAAATGCGGGCGAAGCAGAAGCCGCGGATGCGTTTTGTTGTAGGCGGAGAGATCGCCGGCGGCGATGGCGCGGGCAAGAACAAACGCCTGCCGGAAGGTCAGACAGATCCCTTCGCCGGTGATGGCGTCCACGGAGCCGGAGGCGTCGCCGATCAGTGCGACACGGCCCCCCGCGACGTTGTGCAGCCGGAGCATAGCGGTAATGGCGCCGCGCTCTCTGCTGGCTGCCGGCACGCCCGCCAGACGGTCGGCCACCACGGGAAAGAATCGCTGCAGCGCGTCCTGCAGCCGAAGATGCGGGTCGCCGGAGATGAGCGCCACGCAGACTTCCCGCTCATTGGTCGGGGTCACGTACAACTGGCAGCCGTTGCTCCAGTACATCTCCATATAACGGGTCCAGGGCGCAATCGCGAAATGCTGCCGGAAGGCAAACCGGTGCGTGTTGAGTCGGTAGCTGTCGAGCCCGGCCCAGTGGCGCACGCGGGAGGCGGAGCCGTCGGCCCCGATCACCCAGCGAGCCCGAATGGAGTCGAGGCTGGTGATCGGCGTGTCCCAGCGCAGTGTGACACCGGCCCTCTCCGCGGTGGCGACAAGCAGTTCATGCAGCGCGGTGCGGCGCAGCCCCACGCCCTGGCCCTCGGGGAAATCGGCTGCCACGGAGCGGCGCCGGCTCAGGAAACGGATGCCGCGGAAGGCGTAGCCGCAGGTATCCGGAATGTGGATGCCGATGCGCGCGGCGGCCTGGCGCGCGTCCGGCATGAGGCCCTCGCCACACGCTTTGTCGATGGGAGGATGACTGCCGTCCGCCACGACCACACGGAGTCCCTGTTGCGTGGCGGCAATCGCGGCGGCCAGACCCGCGGGACCGCCGCCCACAACCAGCACATCGGTCTCGAAGCGGCTCATATATTGAGGACCCGCCGTGCCAGACCGAGGGGTTCGGTCCAGAAGGAGCTGGACGTGTGCATCTCTTCGGTGACCGCGCGAATGGCGGCGACGAAGCGATCCAGATGCTCTTCGCTCGCCACCAGGGGCGGCGCGACTTTCAGGACCATGAAGTTATTGCCGCAGATCTGCGTCAGAATGCCCTGATCGCGAAACAGCCGCATCACAATCACCTGTCCGAACATGCTCTCGTGAATATGCCGGAAGGCTTCAAACGCCACGCGGAGTTTCGCGGAACGCGGGGCGCGGAACTCGATGCCGGATAACAAGCCGAGTCCGCGAACGTCGTGAACCATTTCGAATCCGGCCAGTTGTTCGCGCAGCCTGCCCCGCAGATACTCGCCGGAAGCCAACGCGCGCTGGCCCAGGTTTTCGGATTCCAGAACGTCCAGCGTGGCAAGCCCGGCGCACATGGACAGGGAGTTCTCGCTGAACGTGCTGGTGTGAATAATGGATCGCTTCAGCGAGCTGTAGACGGCTTTGTAGACATCGTCCGTCATCAGCAGCGCGCTGCAGGGAACCAGCCCGCCGCTCAGCGCTTTGGCCAGCACCACCATGTCCGGATCGGCGCCTTCGGAGTGGTGCGCGGCGAGGAAGCGGCCAGTGCGGAACATGCCGGTCTGCACTTCGTCCATCACGAGGAGTGTGCCGTACTTTGAACAAAGTTGCCGGGCTTCTTTCAGATAGCCGTCGGGAGCCGGATGGATGCCGCTTTCCGATTGAAAAGCCTCCACCACGAACGCGGCATATTTTTTGGTGGCCAGCGCCGCCTCAAGGGCGCGCGCGTCGCCAAAGGTTACCGGCGCGGTGTTTTCCAGCAGGGGGCCGAACTTCTCCCGCCAGAAGCCATCGCCCATGAGGGACAAAGCCCCGCAGGTGAGACCGTGGAAGGCTCCGTGAGCGTACAGAAGGCCGTCGCGGCGGGTTGCCGCGCGGGAGAATTTAATGGCGCTTTCCACGCCTTCGCTGCCGGAGCAGGCGAAGAAGACCTTGGTGAGCCGGTCGGCGGATTTCGCCGCGGGATCAGGTCCGTTGGCCAGCGCGCACAGCCGTCTGGCCAGATCGCCCGCATGTTCCGGCACGTGGCTCTGCAGCATGGCGGGACCGCGCCGCTGCAGTTCCTCCTGCAAACGGGCGACGATGGCGGGATGATTGTGCCCGGTGTTGTGGACGCAATAACCGGAAAGAAAATCGAGGATCGTGCGGCCATCGGCGGTGGAGAGCTCCACGCCCTCGCACCGGGTGTAGGTGGCGTTCATTTCCAGCAGATCGAGAAGCCGGACCCACTGCGGATTCACATAGCTGGAATAATCGGCGCTGGCGGCCGGAGTCAACGGAACAGTTACTTCGGGAACGATCATGCAAAAAGCTCGCTGCGGATGTCGGCGTGTTGTCGCAAGTCCGATGGACGGACGTGAAACAGAACACGGTACATGAATTCTGCCTAATCCTTCAGTTGGGCGACGATCATCTCCAGCGGCTTGTCGCCCAGGTTTTCCTGTTTGTAGACCGAGGGCGTTTCCCAAACCGCCTCGCCGGCCTTACGATGCACGGAGTTCGCTTTGCCATCCGCGCCGGTGATCCGCACGTCCTGTTCGGTCAGGAAGACAACGACGCGGTTGTCCGCGTGAGACGGCACCTTCAGGTTTTCGTGCGCGCCCAGCTTGACGCGCATCACGCGGACCTGCTGGTTATCAAATTCGACCTTCGCACTTTTTGGAAAATCCGAAGCGGGCAGCGCTTTTCCGCTGCCCGCCTTCTTCAGTTCGATCTCGATGATGTTGAAAGAATCGTCCCCCGTCACTTCCGGGGAGTGCATGCCCTCCGGCACGCTCCAGACCACCTGACCGGCCTTCCAGTCGGCCAGCAGTGGCTTGCGTCCGTCCTGATATTCGAAGCGCTGCTGTCCGCCCTGCAGATAGATCATCACGCGGTTGGGCTTGTGATCGTGGAACTTCCCCTTCACGTGCGCCTTTTCGAGGGCGCGAAAGACCTTGACCTGGTCGTTTTCAAAAAGCTGCGCGCCGGGTTCGACGGCGATGGCCGCGAACAGCGCGCCGCCGCAGAGGGCAAGGAAGAGCCTGGGAAGTGTCATCACGACTGTCGATTATATCGGTCATTGCCGGCTGAACCCGGATTCCGAAGCCCAGGCAGCGGAGTCCCCCGGGGATCTGGTGTAAGCTCTTCGTAGTCATGCCCACCCCTCTGTATGACGTTTGTGTGATCGGCTCGGGAGCCGCCGGCGGCATCATGGCGAAGGAACTCTGCGAGGGCGGCGCGAAAGTGGCGCTGCTCGAAGCGGGCGAGGAGGTGAAGCCGCACCGGTTCCGCTCCCACTGCTGGCCCTCCGAGATGCCGTTCCGCGGGTATCGCAATGAGAAGCAGGAACTGTTCTATCCGGGTGATGTCAGCCAGTCGATCCGGTATGAGCGTTCCGACCGCGTGAGCGTCGACCGGATCCGCGTTTTGGGTGGCCGCACCGTGCACTGGAATGCGGTGGTGCTTCGGTATTCGCCCTCGGACTTTCGCGAGCACACGGTCAACGGCATCGACGTGGACTGGCCGCTTTCCTATGAAGAGATCGCGCCTTACTACGACCGCATTGAAAAGATGATCGGCGTCTGTGGCAACGACGACGGTATTGAGACGCTGCCCGCCGGTCGTCACTATCTGCCGCCGCTTCCCCTGCGCTGCAGTGAGCAAATCCTGCGGCGCGATGTCCGGGGCATGGGCGCGAAGGTCATCTCCGTCCGGAAAGCCCTGCTCACGCGCGACTATGACAATCGCCCGGCCTGTCATTACTGCGGACACTGCATGGACGGGTGCGATGTCTCCGCCATCTGTTCGACGCCGGGCAGCATGCTGCCCAAAGCGCGGCGCACGGGTAACCTGACGCTGCGGCAAAATGCGCTGGCGCGGGAGATCCTGCTCGATACGGCCGGTCTGGCACGGGGCGTTTCCATCGTGGATCGCACGACCGGCAAGGAAGAGGAGATTCGCGCGCGCCTGGTGGTGGTTTGCTGCGCGACCATCGAATCCGCCCGGCTGTTGCTCAATTCGAAATCGACCAGCTTCCCGGATGGCCTCGCGAACTCCAGCGGCGCGGTGGGCCGGTATCTGCACGGGCACTCGGCAGGTTCCACGTTCCTGTATCTGAAAGAACTGCAGGGCAAGGCGGGCTCGAATCAGGACGGCGCGCTCGACCAGTGTCTGATTCCACGCTGGGATACCAAGTCTTATCGCGGGACTTACGATTTTCAGGTCAACTATTCGGGTTACATGTTCCCGCAACAGGCGCGTCTGGTGCGCGGCTATGGTTCGGCGTTTAAGCAACGCGTCCGCGAGATGCAGCCCGGCCTGCTGATGCTGGGCGGCTTTTGTAAGGTGACGTCTCACGCCGAGAACCGGGTTACGGTGGATCCGAAGACGACCGACGCGCACGGCATTCCCATCCCGGTTGTGCAGTTCCGATTTCATGACGAGGACAAGGAGATTTACCGCGCGATGCGCACCTCCGCGCTGGAAATGACAGAGCGACTGAAAGGCGATGTGACGGAAACGCCCGCCGCGGAGCCGTCCGGTTTCGCGAGCCATGAGAACGGCACCGTGCGCATGGGGACCGACCGGAAGACCTCCGTGCTCAACTCGTTCTGCCAGTCGCACGATGTCAAAAACCTCTTCGTGACGGACGGCAGCACGTTTCCGACTTCTTCCGAAAAGAATCCGACGCTCACCATCATGGCGCTTTCGTTGCGGGCGGCGGACTACATCAAAGAAAAGCGCCGCAGGAGGGAACTGTAATGGAGACGCCACGCCGGACGGTGTTGAAAGTGTTGTCGGCGGGCGCGGTATCGTCCACCAAACTGCTGCGCGCGGCGGCCTCCACCGTGTGCTCCGGCACGGGCGAGGTCAGCACGTTCGAGAACTACAGCTTCGCTTTCTTCACGCCGCGGGAACAGGAACTCGCGGGGCGTCTGATGGAGCTGATCATCCCCGCGGACGAACACTCGCGCGGCGCGCTGGCCGCCCGCGTGCCGGCCTTCGCGGACCGAATGCTCTCCACGGGTTCCGAGCGGACGAAGACAGCGTGGCGGGCCGGACTTGCGGCGTTTGGCGACGCGTCGGGCTCGCTGTCACTGGAGGCCGTGCTGGAGAAAGCGGCTGCCGAGGAAGACAATCCGAAGACGGAACTCGGGCGCTTCTTTGTGGACCTGAAGCGGATGACCGTGGATGGTTATTACACGTCGGAGATCGGCATTCAGGAAGAGATGGGTTATGAGGGCAACCGGCATCTGCCGTCCGCGCCGAAGTGCGAGCATCCCGAGCACGGGGCCGGGTGAATGGAGCGGTTCGGCCTCGGAGCCGGTGTGATTGACCGGTGTGATTGACCGGTGTGATTGAATTGTACGCTGAGGTTCCATCCAGATGATTTCCAGGCGGTCGTTACTCCACCTTGCCGCGGCGCCGGCCCTCGTACGGGCCGCCACCCGCAGAACGGAAGTGTCCATTCGCGGCGATCAGTTCCTGATCAACGGGAAGCCCACCTATGCAGGCCGGGTTTATCAGGGCATGAAGATCGAGGGACTCCTGATGAACTCCCGCGTGGTGCAGGGCATCTTCGACGATCTCAATCCCGAAACGCGCGTGAGATGGGCTTATCCCGACACCGGGAAATGGGATCCGGATCGGAATACACGCGAATTCATCGCCGCCATGCCGGAGTGGCGCCGCCATGGCCTGTTGGGATTCACCGTCAACCTGCAGGGCGGCAGTCCCGAGGGTTACTCGAAAGCGCAGCCCTGGGAAACCTCCGGCATCGATCCCAACGGCAACCTGCGGCCCGCGTGGATGAAGCGGCTGGCGGGGATTCTCGACCGCGCCGATGAACTGGGCATGGTCGCCATCGTCGGCTGTTTCTATTTCGGCCAGGACCAGAGGGTCAAAGACGAGGCTGCCGTGAAGCGCGCCGTGATCAACACGGCGGAATGGCTGCTGGATCGCGATTACCGGAACGTGCTGCTCGAAGTGGATAACGAGACCAACGTAAAAGCCTACGACCACGAGATCCTGAAGCCGGAGCGCGTGCATGAACTGATCGGCATGGCGAAGGATGTGAAGCGGAAAGGCCGGCGCCTGCTGGTCGGCACGAGTTACGGCGGGGGGACTCCGGCGACGTCGAACGTTGTGAAGGCTTCCGATTTCCTGCTGTTGCACGGCAACGGCGCGGATGATCCCGACCGGATCCGGAAAATGATTCAGACCTCCCGCGGCGCCGAGGGATACCGGCCGATGCCCGTGGTGATCAATGAAGACGATCATTTCCGTTTCAATGAGCCGGATAACCACATGCTGGCCGCGCTCGGGCTCTACACCTCCTGGGGCTACTTCGACCCGGGCAAGAGCAACTACGCGGACGGCTACCAGTGCCCGCCGGTCAACTGGGGCATTAATACCGAGCTGAAAAAGCAGTTCTTCGG
Organism: uncultured Acidobacteriia bacterium; assembly: GCA_903851195.1. Classification (GTDB taxonomy): domain Bacteria; phylum Acidobacteriota; class Terriglobia; order Bryobacterales; family Bryobacteraceae; genus BOG-234. The sequence goes on along the minus strand of CAINNJ010000039.1, from coordinate 56,741 downwards.
CAAGCTCAAAGAGGTAACCGGCGCGTGAAGACGACCTTTCGCATTGCGCTTTTGCCGGGCGACGGAATCGGTCCGGACGTGACCGCGGAGGCCGTTCGCGTGCTCCAGGAAGTGGCGCGGAGAACGGACGATCTGCACTTCGAAATGGAAGAGTTTTCCATCGGCGCGGGCGAGTATCTGAAAAGCGCACAGGCCGCTTTCGGCGGCACCAAACGAGAGAGAAACTCGGCGGATTTGGCCGCCGGAAGCGAGTCCGTTGTGCGCGAGTTCCTCAGAAGCGGCGATCCGCTTCCGGAACGGGTCTTCGAACGCATGCCGGAGTTCGACGCGATCCTTTTGGGCGCCATGGGCCTGCCCGGCGTGCGCTGGCCGGATGGCACCGAAATGGCCCCACAACTGGATCTGCGGGAGCGCCTGGATTTGTACAGTGGCGTGCGGCCCATTTACCTTTTTCATCCGGACGACTCGCCGCTGAAGGGCAGGCAGGCCGGCGATATCGATTTTGTGCTGCTGCGGGAAAGCACCGAAGGGCTGTTCTCCACCCGCAAGACGCCGCGCGATCCAGCGGCCGAACGCACAACCGACACCATGCTGATCACGCGCGCCGGCGCGGAACGGGTGATTCGCGCGGCATTCCGGATCGCCGCGGGCCGCAGGAATAAAGTCACCCTGATCGATAAAGCAAACGTGCTGCCGTCCATGGCCTTCTTCCGCCAGATCTTCGACGAAGTGGCCCGTGAGTTCCCGCAGGCGCAGACCGACCATGTTTACGTGGATGCCGCCGCTCTGTACCTGGTGCAACGCCCCGAAATGTTCGATGTGATGGTTACCGAGAACATGTTCGGCGACATCCTCTCCGACCTGGGCGCGGCGCTGGTGGGCGGCATGGGCATGGCGCCTTCCGCGGATATCGGCGACAAATATGCGGTATTTCAGCCGTCGCACGGTTCCGCGCCGGATATTGCGGGCCAGGGAATCGCGAATCCCGTCGCCACGATTCTTTCCGCCGCCATGATGCTGGACTGGCTGAATACACCGGCGTCCCGGCACGGCGCGGCGATGATCCAGACGGCCGTGCGCACCGTCTTCGCCGACCCTCGCGCCCGAACCCGCGACTTGGGCGGCAGCCTTTCCACCGGCGAAATGGGCGCGGCCGTTCTGGCCGCTTTACCGGAAAAATGAAGCAGGGTTTCCGGATTTTCGATACCCACACGCATATCGGCGAGGCGCGGCACAGTGGCCGCCGCTACAGCGCCGATGAACTGCTGCGCGATATGGACCGGCTGGGGATCGACCGTTCTCTGGTGATTCCATTTCCGGTGGTGGAGAGCAATCGCGCGACGCATGAGTTGATCGGTGAAGCCATGCGGGCTCATCCGGACCGGCTGAGTGGCTGCGCCTGCATCGACACCTCTATTCCGGAGGCGGAGTTCCGCGATGAGGTGCGCCGCTGCCGCGAGGTTTACGGCTTTTGTGCCCTGAAGCTGCAGCCGCAGTATCACGGACTGAACCCGTTTTCCGACCGGTCCAATTTCTTCTTCGAAGCCGCGCTGGAGAACGGCATGGCGGTTGTCTGCCATACCGGTTCCGGGCTGCCTTTCTCCTTGCCGTCATTGCTGATGATGCCGGCGCGGCGGTATCCGGAGCTGACCATCGTGGCCGCCCACTGCGGAGGCGGAATCTTCGTTCACGACGCGATTCTGGCCGCTACCTTCTGCCCGAATATCGTCCTGGAGCTTTCCAGCCTGATGCCTCACCATGTTCTCGAAGTAATGGCGCACGTGACGCCGGACCGGCTGATGATCGGCTCCGACCTGCCGGAAAGCGTGGAAACCGAAATCGGGAAGATTCTCGGCCTGCAGGCGCCGGACGAGCAGAAGCGCTGGATCCTCGATGGCACCGCGAACCGGGTCTTCCTCGGTGGTGTGCGGGCGTGAACCGCTACGGCGTCGTTCTGCTGCTGTTCCTGCTGTCGATGATCACCTACATCGACCGCGTCTGCATCTCCGCGGCGAAGGAGCCCATCGCGGCCGGGCTTTCGCTTTCCGACAGCGCCATGGGCTTCATATTCAGCGCCTTTGCGCTGGGTTACGCGGTGGCGCAGATTCCCGCAGGCTGGCTGGCGGATAAGGCGGGCCCGCGAATCGCCCTCACGGCCGTGGTTTGCGTGTGGAGCGGTCTAACCGCGCTGACCGGTCTCGCGTGGAATTTCGCCTCTCTGGTCGCGATCCGGTTCTTCTTCGGCGTGGCCGAGGCGGGCGCGTTCCCGGGCAGCGCGCGGGCGATTGTGAACTGGTTGCCGCCGGTGCAGCGGGGGCGCGCGAACGGGGTGCTGTTCTCCGGTTCGCGACTCGGAGCCGCGATCTCTTTTCCGCTGATCACGTGGATGCTCGGACGCTGGTCGTGGCGGCTGTCTTTCCTGATGCTGGGGGTCGTCGGAGCCGTTTGGGCGTTGTTGTGGTTCTTTTGGTTCCGGGATCGCCCCGGCGCGGACTCCGCATCCGCTCCGGCGGGCACATGGCGACACCGGGGCGTCGGTCTCGCCATGGCCCAGTACTTCGCCACGAACTTCACCACGTTCCTGGTCTTATCGTGGATGCTGCCCTACATGAAGAAGCAGTATTCGCTGAGCGATTCGCGAGCGGCGGCTTATGTAATGGCGCCCTTGCTAACGGCGGCCGCGGCGCAGTGGCTGGCCGGCTGGATGGTGGATTCTCTCTACCGCTCCCGCCTTCGCGCGTGGTCGCGCCGCCTGCCGGCCATCCTCGGCTTTGGCCTTTCCGCCTCGGCGCTGCTGGCGCTGACGCGCGCCGGATCCGCCGAAGCCGCAATCGTCTGGTTTTCCCTCGCCGCCTTCGGCGCGGACATGACGGTGAGTCCGGGCTGGGTCTTCTGCGCCGATATCGCCGGGGCCGATGCGGGCAGCGTCTCGGGCGCCATGAACATGATGGGAAACTTCGGATCGTTCGTGAGCGCGAACGCGTTCCCGTTTCTGTTCGGTCTGACCGGTAGTGCGGCGGCGTATTTCGAGATGACGGCGTGCATGAATCTGGTGGCGATATTCTGCTGGCTGCGAATGAAATCTCCGGAATTGCAGGAATTACGGGCATGAACGTGACACTTCCGCTCAAAGGCGTAGCGATCGGCGCCGGATATTTTTCCCGCTTCCAGTACGAGGCGTGGACGCGAATCCCCGAAGTCCGCATCGCGGCGATCTGCGACCGGACGGAATCGAAAGCGCGCGACATGATGGCCGCCTTCGGTATCGACCGTTATTACGGCGACTGGCGCGAGATGGTGGAGCGGGAAAAACCCGATTTCGCCGATATCATCACCCCGCCCGATACTCACGAAGAGATGTGCCGGTTCCTCGCGGAGCGCGGCGTTCACATCGTCTGCCAGAAACCCCTCGCGCCCACTCTCGCCGCCGGCCATCGCATCGTGGAACACGCGAAGGCAGCCGGGATCCGGTTCATGGTGCATGAGAATTTCCGCTGGCAGCCGTGGTACCGCAAGATCAAATCGATTCAGCAGGCCGGGGATATCGGCGATTTCACCCACATTTATTTCCGCACCCGCACCGGCGATGGCTGGCCGGAAAATGCCTATCTCGACCGGCAGCCCTTCTTCCGCGACTACCCGCGCTTACTCATCTACGAAACCGGCGTGCATTTCGTCGATACCTTCCGCTTTCTGCTGGGCGAGGTCGTGGAGGTGTACGCGCATCTGCGCCGTTTGAATCCGGTGATTCGCGGCGAAGACACGGGCCAGGTATTTCTTCGTTTCGAAAGCGGCGCGACGGCTATCTGGGATGCCAATCGATACAACGAATCGGAGTCGACCTCTCCGCGCTATACGTTTGGAGAACTGCGCATTGATGCCATGCAGGGGCATCTCACGATGGACACGGAATCCGTCATGCGGATGAAGGCCCTGGGGCAACCCGGTGTTGAGATCGATTACGAACGACGGAACGTGAACTTCGGCGGCGACTGCGTTTACGCCACGCAGCGGCACTTCGTGGATTCTTTCCTTGCGGGCACGGAATTCGAATCCGGCGGCAACGATTATCTCAGGACTCTGCGCGTGGTGGAGGCGATTTATGAATCCGCCACAACCGGGCAATCCGTTCGCCGCTGAGATCGTCCCCGGCCCCCCTTCATCAACGAAAACACAAAACACTCAAGCCAATTCCCCCGCACACCGGAACCCAATACTGTAGTCCCGGTACGATGTAACGCTCCTGATACGGAACGACACGCGGACGCCCACCGGATTGTCGTACCAGGGACCGCCGCGCAACACACGATTGTCGCCGTTCGGTGGTCCCACCGGATCACTGACAGCTTGCAGCTCATAGGCGCCATAGCGGTCACTCACCCATTCCAAGATATTGCCCAGCGTATCGTGAAGTCCCCAGGCATTGGCGTCTTTCCGGCCTACCGGATGGGTTTCGCCACCTGAGTCGCCATACCAGGCAATCCGATCCAGAGGGCCGTACCGGGCGTTTCCGTTGCCGGCACGAGCCGCATACTCCCATTCCGCCTCGGTCGGCAGCCGCATCCCCACGGCCTTGCAATAAGCGGAAGCGTCCTCCCAGCTGACGTTCTCGACGGGCCGCTCCGCGCCCTGGAAGCGGCTGGGGTTGGCGGATTTCATGACCTTGGCATAGGCGGCCTGGGTGACGGGAGTTTGACCGATCCAGAAACCGCGGGTAATCTCCACTTCGTGCGCGGGCCGCTCGTGGTCTCCGCACTCTGTATCGCCGGGTGAGGCGCCCATGGTAAACCTGCCTGGCGCGATGTAAACGTAGGTCAGCCCGTCTATCGGATTGACGCGGCAGGTCCCTGACTTTTCCGCCGGAACGGTATTCGCCAGAATTTGCAACAGGCGCCCCATCTCATCGCGAAACCGGCTGTGGCTGAGCTCGAAAGCGTGCCGGCGCACCAGATCGCCGAGAACGTCCGGCAGTTCCGACCGGCGAGGCATGGTGGCTCCATCCACCAGCACCGGTATGATCCGGACATTTCGGCGCAGCGCGGTCGCCAGTTCGGCGTGAACGAAATCCTCCGGGTTGTCGATCCGACGGAGCCCTTCCCGATCCTTGCCGTTCAACCAGTCTTTTCCAATAACCGCGAGCACCACATCACAATCCGACACGCGCCGTTCAATGGCGGCAATGAAGTCGTCGCCAGGCTGAATGCTGTCCACGTCGAAGAACACCGCCTCCTCGCCAAGCTGGTTGCGGATCCAGTCGTTGATGCGCCCCGCGTGCGGGCCGCTGTCCTCACGCCTGTAGCAGATGAAAATACCCGGCAACCGTTGCGTTCCTCTCTATCGATCATAGGGTGGTAGCCCAAGCTGAATCGTCCGGCTCCGCCTGTGATATAAGAAACAGCGTGCAATGGAAGAGCTTATTAGCCGCCGCGCTCCTTTCGGCAATCGGACTGGCGGCGCAGGAAGTGCACGGCGTCACGCCGGCCGATCTCGAACGCGGCTTGCAGTTATTTCTCAATAACTGCGCGGGTTGTCACGGGCCGGATGGCGATCTGGTTCCGGATGTCAACCTGGCGTCGGGGAAGTTCCGCCGCGCCCAGGGCGATAACGATCTGCGCGGCATCGTGCTGCGCGGAATTCCGGGAACAGCCATGCCGCCCGGCAACTACACGCCCGAGCAGGCCGGCGTGCTGGTGGCGTACCTGCGGTCGCTGGCGAGTTCGGGCGCGCCGAAACGAACGGGCCCGCCGGGCGATGCGTCGCTGGGCAAGGCGATTGTCGAAACCAAAGGACAGTGTCTGCAGTGCCACCGGATTGGCAGAGCGGGATCGATTGCGGGTCCGGATCTGACGGGAATCGGCGGGATGCGGCGCGGGGCCGATCTGGAGCAGTCGCTGATCAATCCCGATGCGGAGATCCGGCCGGACAATCTGACCGTGGTGGCCGTCGCGAAAGACGGGAAGAAGATCACCGGCCGTCTGATGAACATGGACACCTACACGCTGCAGATTCTGGACGGCAGTTCCCTGAAGCTGCGCACGCTGAAGAAGGACGACCTGCGGGAGTATGAGGTGCTGAAAAAATCCCCGATGCCGAATTTCCGGGACAAGCTGAGTGAGCAGGAGATTTCCGATGTGGTGTCTTATCTGGTGTCCCTGAAGGAGCGAATCTAAGTCATGCGAATAACCGCTCTGCTGTTTACGATAGCCCTGGCATCGAACGCGCAGGAAACACAGAACTGGCTTACTTATTCCGGACGCATTGACGGCCAGCGCTACAGCACGCTCACGCAGATTACGCCCGCCAACGTGAAAGACCTGGAACTCAAGTGGGTGCTGCAGACGCGCGCTCCCGCGGAGCCGAACAGCAAGTACGAAGCGACATCTCTGGTCGCCGACGGAATTCTCTACACGGTGCAGCCCCCGAACGTGGTGGTGGCCCTGGACGCGGTGACCGGCAGAATTTTCTGGACGTACGCGCATAATCCGTCCCCGGAAGCGCGGCCGTGCTGCGGGCGCATCAACCGGGGTCTCGCGATGCTGGGGAACACGCTGTTCATGGGGACCATCGATGGGTATCTTCTCGCTCTCGATGCGCGTGACGGACACCTGATCTGGTCCACCAAAATGGGGCGGCCGGAAGAAGGGTACGCCGTGACCGCAGCGCCGCTGGTCGTAAAGGATAAAGTCATCGTGGGACCGGCCGGCGGCGAGTTGGGAATCAGTGGCTATCTGGCGGCGTATTCCGCGGAAACCGGGAAAGAAATCTGGCGCTTCCATACCATTCCTCAACCGGGTGAGCCGGGCCATGACAGCTGGGGCGGCGATTCCTGGCGGCATGGCGGGGGATCCATCTGGACCACCGGCTCTTACGATCCGGAATCGAACCTGATCTATTGGGGAATCGGGAATGCGGGCCCCGACTGGAACGGCGATGTGCGGCCGGGCGATAACCTCTACACCAGTTCCTTCATCGCGGTGGATGCCGACACGGGAAAGCTGAAATGGCATTTCCAGTTCACGCCGCACGACGAATTCGATTTCGATGCCGCGCAGATCCCTGTTCTGGCGGATCTGGAGTGGAAGGGCAAGCCGCGCAAAGTCGTGATGACCGCCAACCGGAACGGCTTCTTCTATGTGCTGGACCGGCTCACGGGCGAATTCCTCCTCGGCAAATCCTTCGCGAAGGTGACGTGGGCTTCGGGGCTGGATGACAAGGGGCGGCCGGTCCGCACGGGGCATTCGACGCCGGAGGGCAGCGTGATTTATCCGGAAAATCAGGGCGCGACGAACTGGTACAACCCGGCTTACAGTCCGCGCACGGGCATGCTGTACGTGCCGTGCTGGATGGATACCTGGTCCATCTACACGAGCCGCGTGGAACCGTATCAGGAAGGCCTCTGGTACAGCGGGGGCGGCGCGACACACAACGTTCCGGGCGTGCGTCCGGCGCTGGTCACGCGACGGCAACCGGATATCGCGTGGGCCGCCATTCAGGCCCTCGACGTGAAGACCGGCGCCGTGAAGTGGCAGTTCCGGATGACGGATGTGACCGACAGCGGCGTGCTCGCGACGGCGACGGATCTGGTTTTCGCGGGCGGGCGCGAGGGCTACTTTTACGCGCTGGATGCCCGGAGCGGGGCCGTGCTCTGGAAGTCGATGGTTGGGGGAGCGGTTTCAGCGGGACCCACGGCCTACGCGGTGGATGGCAAAGAGTATATTTCGATTCCCGCCGGCAACGCGATTTTCACGTTCGGGCTGCGGCAGTGAGAGCCCGATCGGCGGAATTGATATAGAATACCGGACGAAGATGAATCTGAACAGACGCGATTTTGGAAAACTGGCCCTGGCTGCCGCCGCCACTCCCGCGGGAGCGCTGCTGGCGAAGGTCGACTCGAAATTTGGTGGCGTGCAGATCGGCACCATCACGTACAGTTACCGCGCCGAGAAGGGCTCGAACGACGCCCACCAGTTGCTGAAGATGATTGTGGACAGCGGCGTCAGCGCGATTGAACTGATGCCCCCGGCGGCCGAAAACTTCGCGGGCTCGCCCGCGGCGCAGATGCAGGGCCCGGGTGGCGGACGTGGTCCCGGTGGTCCGGCCGGGCGAGGTCCCGGCGGTGGTGGTCCGGGAGGTGGTGGTCCCCGGCAACTCACGCCCGAACAGATCGCGGCGCGGGAAGCGCTCAAGAAGTGGCGCCTCTCGGTTTCCATGGACAAGTTCAAAGAATTCCGCAAGCTTTATAACGACGCGGGAGTGAGCATCTATTGCCATAAGCTGACGCCCTCCATGGACATGTCGGACGAAGAGTACGATTACATGTTCAACGTGGCGGCCGCGCTCGGCGCGACGCAGGTCAGCCTGGAACTCAGCGACAACGCGGCCCTGACCAAACGCCTGGGCGATTTCGCGCTGAAGCACAATATGGTCGCGGCGTATCATGCGCACGAACAGGCATCGATCACCGCGTGGGACGGGGTTCTGGCGCAATCCAAAGGCAACGCCGTCAACCTCGACTGCGGCCATTACTACGCGGGCACGGGCTTAAGTCCGGTTCCGGTAATCGAGAAACTGCATGACCGGATCGCGAGCATGCACCTGAAAGACAGGACGCCGACCACCCCGGGCGGCCGCGGCGCGAATCTGCCCTGGGGCACGGGATCGACGCCGATCGCCGATATCCTGCAGCTCATGAAGAAGAAGAAATACAAATTCCCGGCGAGTGTCGAGCTGGAATACCAGATACCGGAAGGCTCCGATTCCGTTGCCGAAGTGAAGAAGTGCGTCGAGTATTGCCGCAGGATCCTGGCTTAGAGAGTTTGGTTTTATACCAACTGGTATAGCGCTTGACACCGGCTCTGGTGAGACGGCATCTTACTTTTGTGAGGACTGTCGTCTCATCGAAGGGCCGGATCGTTCTGCCGGCGGCGTTCCGGCGGATGGATTGCGTCGAACCGGGGCAGGAGTTCCATGTCGAGCGTCTTGAACGGGGGGACTATCGTCTCGTTCGGCGCGCGGTTCCGCGGAACGAAGGTGTAGTGGACTGGCTGCTCGCGTGTCCGCACAAGGACTTCTTCGTGCCCATCGACTCTGAGTCGACGGATGCGTGTTGAAGAACTGATGTGGCCTGGGTTCGGCCCATCAATTCAGAACAAACATATACAGCCCCGCGGCCCCGGTCGCCAGCACATGCTGTTTGCCATCGAGCAGGAACGTTTCCGGCGGGCTCGAAAGCGACCCGATCTCCGAATGCCAGAGCGGTCTGCCGTCGGTCGCGCGGAGCGCTTCAATCCCGCCGCCGTTCGACAGGAAAAGCACGCCCCCGGCTGTTGAAGTCAGTCCCACGCTGCCGTTCGTCAGTTCATGCCGCCAGACCACTTTTCCGGTCTTGTAATCGATCGCGTCGAGGAACGTCCCGAACGAGATCCCGCCACCGCCGCTGATTCCGCCCAGTCCCATCGATCCGCGCGGGTCGGGTTCCAGCAGGTACGTGATGCCGATCGAATTCTGCTCATGGACGTAGAACAGCCCGGTGTCCGGTGAGAACGTGGGCGGCGGAAAGTTCAGTACGTCGCCGTTCACCAGCGTTCCGGCGATGGTGGCGTCTTTGTTGGGATTGCGCTGCACCTCGCCGCGCTTGTTCAAATGCAGCGGCGAATCCGGGCTGATATCCGACGCATAATTGTTCACCAGACCCAGTTTGCTGGTCACCAGATGCTCACCGGTCACGCGATCCAGCACAAAGAAGTACCCGTTGCGCATCGCCATCATCACCAGCTTTCGCATGCGCCCGCCAAACACGGCGTCGGCAAGAATCGGCGTCTGCGTGGAATCCCAGTCGTGCGTGTCGTGCGGTGAGGTCTGGAAATACCAGGCCATCTTACCCGTATCGACATTGACCGCCAGCACGCAGGACGTGTACAGGTTGTCGCCATCGCCGCGCCCTTGCGTATAGGAAGGCGTCGGATTACCGGTGCCGTAGATATAGAGGTGCGTGTCCGGATCGTAAGAGCCGGGAATCCAGGACGTGCCGCCGCCATGACGCGCGGCATCCAGACTGGGCCACGTCTCCAGACCCGGATCGCCGGGCTTCTGCGCGGTCGAATAAAGGCGCCATTGCTCCTCACCCGTTTCCGGATCGAGCGATTTGATATACGCGGGCTCATCGGTGTCGTTACCGGTGCCGACAATCAGATGATTACCAAGCACCAGCGGCACGTTGGACGAAAAATACTGCTGCTCGAAGGGCGCGATTTCCTTCTTCCAGACTTCGCGGCCGGTCTTCGCATCGAGGCAGACCACCCAGTCGTCATGCAGTTCGAAAAAGATGTAGTTATGCCACATGCTCGGGCCGCGCGTTCCCGTGGTTGTCCCGCCGCGATACTTCCAGTAGTAATGCCAGAGCACGGCGCCATCACGGGCGTCGATCGCATAGACGTCGTTCTGCGAAGCGCCATAAAGAACCCCGTCCACGAACAGAATGCCGCCACCGAATCGCGTGGGACCGCAGGTGTTCACTTCGCCGGTTCCCAGGCCGCCGGTGACAATCCTGCCGGCCGCGCCCGGCGCTCCGCCGCCACGTCCACCGCGTCCGCCGCCTTCCGGCGCGGCCACCGCGCTCTGCCCCGTTCCGTTCGGCCCGCAGCCTGTCGTGATGTTGTTGTTCACCCAGCGCAGACTCAGATTTTTCACGTTCTGCGTGGTGATCTGCTTGAGAGCGCTGTAGCGCTTCCCGGACATGTCGCCCGAGTAACTCGTCCACTGATCCTTGAGCGGCTTGAGAATATCGGCCGGGTCCAGACCACCGCCCTGCGCCACCAGCAGGACCGGCATCGCGAGCAGGCTTGTGATGAAAGACAGCTTCTTCATTTCGATCTTGCTCCTCTACCGGATCGTCGCCAGATAGGCGGTGATGTCGTGCAGGTTCTTGTTCTCGGGATCGTCCATCGCCAGGATCATCTTCTTGTGCGCTTCCTGCGGGTCTTTCACGTCGACCTTCGGAACACCGTTGTCGCGCTCGATCGATTTGCGGGTGCCGTCGGGAAGGGTGATCACGACCAGAAAATCGTCTTTGCGCACGAGCCGCCCTTCGAGTTTCTGCCCGTTCGCCAGCGTGACGGTCGCCTGCTGGCCGCCTCCGCCGCGTCCGAAGCCAAAGCCGCCCGCTCTGCCGGCGACCCACGCGCCCTGCAGCGCCTTGGGATCGTCGTACTTCGCGCCGATGCCTTTCAGGTCGCCTGTTACCGAATGACAACTGGCGCAGAGTTTCGTGAACGCGGTCGCGCCGGCCTTCGGATCCCCGATCAGAACGTTATAGGTCAAGCCCACGGGATTGCGCCCCGGAGGGCTGCCCTGCCCTCCCATGGTGGCCTGAATACTGTGAATATATTCGGATATCGCGAACGTGTCGGACTCCGGCAGATTGACCACCGGATTGTGTTTCAGCAGGCTCGCGGCAACGTGTTCGCCCTGCTTATCGCTAAAGGTTTCGGTGGACCGAAGCAGGTTCGGACCGTTCTTCTCCGGCACGCCGCGCATGTCGGGCGCGTGGCAGGCGCCGCAGTTCGCGTCATAGAGCGATTTGCCGCGGGCAAGAACGTCCTGCGAAGCCAGCGTGCGCGTATACTGCGGGAAGCCGCCGACCCGCCCGGGGCCTTGAGCCGCCATCGAACCGGCAATTGCGCCGATACCCGCCAACCTGAATAACAACCTGTTGAGCATATTGTTCCCCGCAGAACCGATCAAGGCCGATTATATGGCATCCGCCTTTGGGACGAGCCGGTTTTAGCTTTCCCGGACCGTCATGTACCGGTCCGGCGCGGGGTTCTCAATCCGCTGCACCTTACCGCTCGGCTGGGGCCAGGTGATCTCAACCCAGTCGATCTTCTCCGCCTTGCCCACGCCCAGCACCACGCGCGGATCGTGCGAGGAGAGGTAACTGCCTCCGCTGTTCTTCTGAAGGGTTCGTATAACGCCCCCGGCAGACCAGCGCAGCTTCGCGCCGATGGCGTCGCGGTTGCAGGTCACGCCTTCGAGTTTCAGACCGAGCCAGTGATTGCCTTCGCCGCTGCGATTTTTCAGCAGCACCGGAGCGCCGCCGTTCGTGGCGATCAGAATATCGATCCGCCCGTCGTTATTGAAATCGCCCGCCGCCAGTCCCCGGGCGGGATACGACTTCGTGAATGCCGGACCCGCCTCCGCGCTCACATCCTTCAGCTTCCCGTCTTCCTGGTGAAACAGCAGGATCGGCTCGGCGTATTTCACCTGCGCCGAGTAATTCTCGATCATGTCGTCGGGATGTCCGTTGGCCAGGATCAAATCCATTGCCCCGTCGTTGTCGTAATCGAAAAACTTCAGTCCCCAGCCGCTCAGCAACCGCGTGGACTGCGCTACCTGATTGGCGTGCGCCACGTCCCGAAACGTCTCGTTCTTCGCGTTCCGGTAAAGCGAGAACATCTCCTGGTCGACGTTGGCGACAAACAGATCCTGATAACCGGTATTGAAAACATCCGCGGCGTCCACGCCCATGCCGGACCGCGCGCGTCCGCCCTCGCTGTAGCCGATCTCGGCCGCCAGCGCCATCTCCTCGAACTGCCACTTGTTGTTCTTATCCGGGCCACGGTTCACAAAAAGGAAATTCTGCACGGTATCGTTGGCGACGAAGAGATCCATGCGGCCGTCGTTGTTGATATCCGCCGCCACCACGCCCAGGCCCTTGCCCAGCGACTTCGCGATGTCAGTGCCCTTCTGCACCTGGGTGAACGTGCCGTCGCCGTTGTTGTGATACAGGAAGCTCGCGGTGCCGCGGAAGACGCGCGGAATGCAGTAGTAATGCCTGCCCAGCTTGTTATCGCCGCAGGACAGGTGTTCCGTGGTGCCGTAGTCGACAAAGCTGCAGAGAAAGAGATCGAGCCGGCCGTCGTTATCGTAGTCGAACCAGACGGCGCTCGTGGTCCAGCCAGGCGTCTCGAGTCCGGCCTTCTTCGTGATATCCGTGAATGTGCCGTCTTTGTTGTTCTTATAGAGAATGCACTTACCGTAGGAAGTGACCAGCATGTCCGGCCACCCGTCGTTATCGAAGTCGCCGACCGCGACGCCCATTCCGAAAGTGCCGCCCCCGACTCCCGCCTTTTCCGTCACATCGGTAAACGTGCCGTCGCGATTGTTCTTATACAGCGCGTTGCGGATCGGTTTGGAGGGCTTGTAGAAATCGCACGGTCCGCTGTTGACCAGGTAGATGTCCATCCAGCCGTCGTTGTCGTAATCGAGGAACGCGCAGCCCGGTCCCAGAGTTTCCGGAAGATACCGTTCGGGCGACATGGCGTTATCGTGCACCCAGGTAATTCCACTTACCGACGCGGGGACTTCTTCGAACAGCGGCGTCCTGGGCGCCGCGCCGGGCAGCACGCGAGCCGCGCCCGCGGCGGCGGCCAAGGAGAATAATCGACGGCGGGTCATGCTCATTTTTTGTTGTCGGGCCTGACTCCAGGCTGCTTTTCCTGAATTTCGGCGTTCAGCTTCTGGATGATGGCGCGTTCCCGGTCGCCTTCTTCTTTGCGGCGCAGGCGATAGTAAACTGTCGCGAGGGTAACGTGCGCTTCGGTGAATCCTGGCGCTTCCTTCACCATGGCTTCGAGAGCGACGCGCGCTTCTTCCACGCGGCCCTGGCCGAAGTCGATGGCGGCCAACTGGTACCTGACCCCGATGTCGTTCGGCCGGACCTGCAGCGCGCGCCGCAGATAACGAACGGCGTCGTCGAAGTTCTCATCCAGCTTCGCGAGAACCCCCAGTTGGAGGTTGGCGTTGAAGTCGTTCGGATTGCTCCCCAGTTCCTTGCGGAACGCCTCGGTCGCGCCTTTCTGGTCGCCCGTGCGAAGCAGCGCGACACCGTAGAGAGAGTAAACGTCGGGCAACTCCGGATTCAGCCGGACGGCCTTGGCGATGTCCTCCAGCGCGCCGGCGAAGTCGCTTACGTTCAGTTTCGTCACGCCCATCAGCAGCATGGCCTCGGCGGAGTTGCCGTTGCGAAGGATCTTATCGATCAGCACCTGCCCGCGCTCCACCTGGTTATCCCGCACCAGAGCGAGACCCAGCGCATACTCCACGGCGGGATTCTCCGGCTTGCCCCCCGAAAAAGGCGTCAGCAGTTCCGCCACTTCTTTGTTCCGGCCCATGGCCAGCCAGCAATCGGCCAGCAACAACGCCGGCTGCAACTGGCCCGGCACGGCCCGGTGGACCTTCTCAAACAGCGTGACGGCGTGCTCGGTATCGCCGGTCTTGTAATACGCCAGAGCGAGATTCAGTTCCACGGGCAGGTTGCCGGGTTGCACCTGCAAGGCGCGCTGGTACTTCCCGATGGCCGCTTCGTAACGGCCGGTCTTTGCATAGGCCGCGCCGAGATTCGAAAGCGCAATCGGCGAATCGGGCCGCGCGGCGAGATACTTCTCGTACGCCGGGATCGCCCGCTCGATGTCTCCCGCCTGATGCAGGGCGATCGCCTGTTTCAGGACTTCTTCCGCAGCCGGATTCTGGCCCTTCGCCGCGGCGAACGCGGCGAGCAGAGCGCAGACCGAAATCAGGACACGCTGGGTCACTTCTCTATTCTTACTTCGGTCCGGGTCGCGGACTTCGAGTCGCCCTGCGTTACCGTGGCTTGCACCTGGTAGGTGCCGGGCGGGATGGCGGTCGCCGCAATCGTCATGACATTCGGGATCCTTCCCGTGTCATCCGCCGCGGGAACCTGCAAGGGAACGTTCGCCAGGCTCTTCCCGTCCTGCAGGAACTCAATCTGAACGGCAGGTTTCGCCTTGATCGCGGGATCCTGATACACGATGAAAAAGAGCCGCAGCGCCGCGCCTTCCACCTGGACCACACTGCTGTTGAGCGTCGGCATGATCGTTCCGCCCTCGAACCGGAACGGTTCAGCCGGATCGAGTCCCTTCACGTTCGGCGTGTACGAACGGACTACGACCAGAGACGAAATCCCCACGCCGGCCGCTTTCGCGGGCACGGTCACATAGGTCTTCTGCACGGCGGTTCGGTCGCTCTCGCGGTCGATCACCGCCGTCTCGAACGTGTATTCGCCGGGGGGCACCACCACCTGCATCTTCTCCACGAAATTGCCCAGCTTCGCCTGGTCCGGCGTGACCAGGAGGGAGCGGTCCCGCGTGATTTTCTGCACCACTTCGCCGCGGGAATCTTTGAGCAGTCCGCCCAGGGAACAGTGAACTTCCAGCGTGGTCTTGCCCTCCTGCGGCTTCGCCTTCAGTTCGCGCAGCGGGACTTCCAGCAAAAGAGAGACTTCGGTTCCTTCCGCTTTCGGCTGCAGCAGGATGACACCAGCGCGGTATTTCACGTCGTCCGCGGGCTTGCCGTCCGAGATCGCCTTCAGCAACGGGATCTCGAACGCTTCCATGCCCGACGCGCGCGCTTCCGGAGGCAGCGCGAAGTAGCCGGCGCGCGCATGGATACTCAGGTCCTTGCGCGAAGACGTCACGGTCAGCTTGCGGAAAGCGCCGTCATAGCTCTGGATCCCGGGGTTGAACGTCACTTCGTAGTAGCTGCTGATTTCTTCGTTCACTTTGCGCAGCGGTCCCCGCAGGTCGTTACTGTCTCCGATCAGAAATCCGCCCGTGTCTTCCGCCAGTTCCCGGATACTCAGCTGGGTATTCGAGCGGCCGGAATTCTCGGCGTTGTCGGACGCCAGGATTTCGTCCTTGCCGACCGCGCCACCCGTGCGGTTCACCGTGGTTCCGCTCGCCGTAGCCGCGCCCCGCAACTGCGCCGCCGCTCCCGCATTCTGCGCGCCGGTCTGCACGCCGCGCGTATCCACGGCATAGAACGTCACGTTGCCGCGGTTCGCCATGCCCTTCAGGTTGTCGAACATCACCGTCAGTTCGGAAGGCAGATACATACCCGCCGTGAAGTACAGAACGGCTTTGCGGCCAGGCATCGTCTGCAGCCCCTGCACCAGCCCCTTGAGCGAGGCAAGCGTCAGCCTTGTTCCCGAAGAAACGGCGGCGGCATCCATCCGCAGCATGTCGAGCATCACCCGCACCAGCACCGCGCGGGTAACATCCTGTCCCGGTCCGGGCTGCTGGTTCGCCACCTGATTCGCGGCCGCTATCTGCGTGGAGGAGTCGGTCGACCCGTTAAGGCCATCGCCGCCCATCTGGCGCCGCAGTTCGTCGAGGATGGTGTTCGATTCGCTCACCAGCTTCGAAGCGGAAGATCCCGAGGTTGCCTTCTCGATGGCCGAAGCGAGCGCGGTCTTATCGGTCGTAAAGGGCTGCAGGATCAGCAGCCGCGTGTTGATGGCAACCACGGAATAAAAGACGTTGGTTCCCTGTTCACCCCGGATCAGGTCGAGCGCCGCCGTCCGCGCGGTCCTGCGCTGGTCGGCTTCGCCCAGCGGCTCAAACGCCAGGATCACGAGACGCACCTGGCGCAGCGGATCGAGCTTCGTGGTGCCGGTCTTGCTGATCGCCTCCGACCCCTGCACCAGCCGGAAGCCCAGAATGTTTTGCTTCGCTCCGGCGTCGGTGACGGCAATTTCCTCCTGGCGGAGGTCCGTGATCGGTTTTCCCTTCTTATCCCGCACCACCAGATCGAGAACCACTTCGTCCACGCTGGTTCGAATTGCCGGAGCGGGGATTCCCGGAGCGATGCCCTGCTGAGCGCCCAGCGTGAACGGGAGCAGCGCAAAAAACGCGGTCGGTATCAGGCTTCGCTTCACGAGTTGCATTTTAGTGAGTGTCCTATATTTGTTTTCGCAGCCTGCGGAAGGCTTCCTGTTCGCGTTGGGCGTCGTCCCTGCGCCCCAGCCGGGAGTAAGCGGATGCCAGGCTGAAGTGCGCATCCGCGCTTTCGGGCGCCAGTTTGGTGGCGAACTCCAGTTGCTCGGCGGCTCTGGCCGCGTCACCCGAATCGAGGTAAGCGCGCCCCAGAGCGACGTGCGTCGCGAAATCCGATGGATCGGCCGCCACCGCCCTGGCGGCATAGTCAAGAGCTGTCTGCGGATCGCCGTTTTTCAGATAGATGGTCGTCAGCCCCACCAAAGCGGGGACATGACCAGGTTCGAGTTCCAGACATTTCCGGATCTCTTCGATCCCCCGCTCGGGCGCCTGCTGCATCAGGAAAGCGCCGAACCGAAAATGAATATCGGCCTGTTTCGGATACTCTCCCACCAGGGCTTCAAACTGTGGGATGGCGCCTTTGGCATCCAGTTCCATCACGGTCGCCATCGCTTCGCCCAGCTTCGAAACCATCTCGCGATCACCCTCGGGGACCTCCGACGGCACCCAGGGCTTTCGCAGGCCCGCGATACCGGCCGCGACCGCGATCTCCGGCGTCTTGCGATCCATGCGGGTAAGTTCCGTCAGCAGCACGATCGACTTCTCGAAGGCGCCGGTTTTCGTCAGCGCCAGCGCAAGGTGCAGCCGTCCGGCGCGCGAGAGTTCCGGCGGGGCTTCGAACCGAAGCCGCTCCGCCTGCAGCAGACTTTTTCGCGCGGCCGGGTAGTTATGGAGTCCGTATTCGCATAATCCGGACATAATCCACGCCGCGCCCAGATCCGGCTTCAGCGTCGTCAGCCGGACAAACGCGGGAGAGCATTCGGCAAACTGGTCCTTGTCGTAAGCGATCGAGCCGAGATTCCACCAGCCTTCGTCCCAGGCCGGGCGCAGTTTCAGCGCGCGTTTGTAGAGCGCCATGGCGGCGTCCAGACGGTTCGCGTCCCGGGCCGCTGCGGCCTGCCGGGAGAGGGTGTCGAATGACGGACCCTCCTGCTGAGCGAACAGCAGGAATGCCGCGAGACAGGAAGTGATGAGGTCCAGGCCGGTCATGAGTCTATTATTCCAGCGTTTCCGCGGTAAACCGGGTCAATCGGGATAATCCTGTTTCGATTTCACGATGCGGATCCAGTGATCCGGAAAAGCGTGATGCGCTTCCTTCGATTCCACCCGCTGCATATGACACGACGTGCAGTCTTTCTTGCCGACCGGGCACGATTTTTTCTGAATCGATGCGTTGCCCTGATTGTGACACGCCGTGCATTTGGCGTCGTAGTATGCATCGTCTTCCACCAGCGGACCGTGCGGATCGTGGCAAGTGGTGCAGGAAATTCGCCGGTCGTCAAGCGAGAAACACTTGCTGTTGGTCAGCCGGTAAGAGGGGAACCGGGCGTTGTTCGGACCGCGTATCCCCATCATCATCACGGCCTCCCAGGTGCGGTGACAGGCGCCGCAGAACTCGTTGCTCTCCTGCGGAGCCATGGCCCGCAGCGAGCGGATGGTGCCCGCCACGGGCTTTCCCTGCTCCATCGCGCCTGCATGTGCCGCGCCCGGTCCATGACAGCTCTCGCACTGTACACCGGCTTCATAACTGTCCAGCTGAAAGGCCGTGCCGGTTCGCGCGCCGGTGGTGTGACAACCGAAGCAGTTGCGTGGCTCCGGGCCGTCCATCACCCGTCCCGCCGCCGCGGCGATGCCGGCCGGTTTGGAATTCATGGCGCCCACCGTCAGGTCCAGCTTGCCGGTCGCCGCGTAGTAACTTACGCGGCTTTCCTGGAACTTTCCTTCGTGCTGAAACAGATACGTCTGGCCGGCTTTGCCCTGCCCGAAAGCGAAGAGGAGTTCCGCGTCCAGACGATCCTTGCCGTCCCCGACCTGATACATCAGCTTGTTTCCGGAACGAAAGATCGAGTAGCTCCAGGGCCCGTCCGAAAACGTGTAAGGGACCTTGCTGCTGTAGATCGGACTCGCGTTGGCAGGCGCGAGCGCTTTCGACATGCTGTTCTTTGCGAACTTTTCCGCTTCTTCGCGATGGCAACCGGCGCATTGAGCGGATCCTGCCAGCGCTCCGCGGGCATTCCAGTACCCTGCCGCCGTGGGCACGGGGAGCGCCCCGCCCGTTTGAGCGTTGCTTCCGGACGGCATGGTGAAGAGCAGGAGTAATAAAAGGCTGCGCATCCGGTGAATAAAGAAAGGGCGCCCCGGTCGGGACGCCCTTTCATCTTACTGGCTTTCAGGTCTGACTGAAGCTTAGAAGTAAAACTTCAGCGCGACCTGCACCACACGGTGTCCCTGCTTCTCGGTCACCGTCCCGAAGTTCGGGGTATTGACCTTGCCGGTGGTGCCGTCGAAGCCGAGGTTGAGGTTATTGCCGTTGAACGACCACAGCGGGTGGTTCAGGAAGTTATAGGCGTTGAGGCGGAGCTGCAGCTTTCTCTGTTCGCCCATCTGGATGTTCTTAAAGAGACCCAGATCGGCGTTGAAGAAGGCAGGTCCGTAGACCGCCGGCAGCACGGTGGGACCGTTCTGCCCCACGGCCGTGGGCGCCGCAAAGCAGTTGGGATTGACGTACTGGTTCGCTCCCAGACCGGAGGCCGGATTGCAGGTGATGATCGGATTCAGCTGGATCGCATCGGTGCCCAGCAGCGAGGCGCTGCTGACGTTGAACTGCGTGCCCGGAATCTTGAGCCCGTTGAAGGCGGTTCCGAAAGCGTTGTTGCTGCTGAGGCCCGTCAGGTTGGCGCCGCTCTGCCACTGCGTGATGCCGGAGAGCTGCCAGCCGTTGATTGCATAACCCAGACCCTTGTTCCGCGTGGGATTGCCCAGTTCCACGGAGTAGGCGGCGTTAAAGATATGCGTACGGTTGCTGGGAAGCACGCCGTAATCGTTCTGCAGATTGAACGGATCGCGTGAAGCATCGATGATGCCCATCGCCTTGCCGTACGTGTAGTTCATGTTGATGACGTAGCGGCCCTTGGTCCGGACCCACGTCGCCTGCATGGCGTTGTAGTTGGAGTAAAGGCCGTTGGTGGCCACCGCGATGTTTCCGAAGCCCTTCAGTGGCCGGAAGTTATCAGCCGTCAGGCTGTTGGGGTCGACGCCGCCGTTTTTCGACGACAGCAGCGTGCCGGCCGGAACCAGGTTGATGCTGCTGCCCTGGCCGTTGCTCTGCGCGAGGTCGCGGCTGCGGTTACCCACATAGGCCACTTCAAGCAGGCTGGACCACGGCGTCCTTTGCGACACGGTGAAGCTGTAGCTGTCCGTGTAGGGCGAACGGTTGTCCTTGCTGTCGACGGCGGCCGGCGACAGGGCCGCGGCGCCGAAGTTCAGCGTATCGAGTTGGCGGGCCAGCAGCGGAGTGCAGGTGCCGGGTCCGCTCGCGCAGGCCACGAGGCCGGTATCGGCCTTACCCTGGTTGTTGCTGAGGCTGACGCTCTGTACGCCGGCGGCAACATCCAGACCGTTGGTGAACTGGCCGGAGTGATAGTAGAAACGTCCCCAGCCGCCGCGGATCACGGTCTTGCCGGTTCCGAAGAGGTCGTAGGCGCCGCCGATGCGGGGCTGGAAGAGAGCCGCGCGTCCGGGGAAGCCGCTGAGCGGCACGCTCGGGTCGCGCTTGTGCCAGACGAAGCCGCAGTAGTCGGTCGGAGAACAGCTCGACTTGTACTTCGAGTAATCGAAGATCGAATAGCCGGCGCCCGTCCGGTCGCTCCACGGGGTGAAGTGCGTGATGCGGAGACCAAGGTCGAGGGTGAGTCGCTTGTTGACCTTCCACGAATCCTGCGCGAAGCCTTCGAAGGTCGAGTAGGAGATGTCGTTAATACGGTTGAACGACGACTCGCTGTAGCCGTTCAGATTCCCGAGAACCAGATCGGCGTACTCGTTACCGAGGGTGTTGGAATTGCCGCTCCAGACCTGCAACTGGCCGTTCGTGCTGTTGTTGGCAGGCTGTGAGTTGCGGATCCATTCCCAGAAAACGCCGGCTTTGATGGTGTGGGTGCCCCAGACCTTCGAGACGGTGTCGCTGAAGCTGGGCAGCCACTTGTCGGCGTAAAGACCCTGGCTCGCGCCGCCCGCTTCGAATCCGCCGGGATTGAAGACCACCGAAGCTTCCTGGTTCGTCCAGCCGAGACCGCCAAAAGACGGGATCTGCGGAACACCATTCTTGTAGAGGCCCTTGTAGTTGTAGCCCACCTTGCTGCGGTCCACCTTGGAAGGATCCTGGAAGACGTTCGGGAAGCCGATATAGGTGTAGCCGAAGACGAATTCATTCGTCATGCTCGGGCTGAACACGTGCGTGACCGAGGCGGTGATGGAATCCGATTTGTTCTTGCCGAGGACAGGCGTCGGGTAGGGAACCTGATCGTTCTGGCGCCACCACAGACCCACCGGGAACTGCTGGGTCTCGCGCTGCAGGTTGTAACGGACGAACAGCTTGGTGCTGTCGCTGATGTTGTAATCCACGCGGCTCAACCACTGCACGCTGTTCTGGTTGAAGTTCTCCGCCTGCACGTAGTTGAAGCCGCCGTTGGTGTTCGGATTGGCGTTCGGCTGGGGGTAGAGCTTCATCAGGGCCTGCATGTTGGGGTCAAGCACGGACTGAGGAATGATCCCGCCCGGATACATCGCCATGTTAGCCGCCGTGAGCGCTCCGGGAGGGCCACCGGAGGCCGTGATGTTTCCTTCTTTGGCGATTTCGGCCGCGGAGAAGTTGCCGCCGATTTCGCCGGCCGTCGGCACCGTGGAACGGAGCAGGCCGGTGTCGAGCACCTGATAGAAATATTCGTAGCCGGTGAAGAAGAACAGCTTGTCGCGGTTCCGGTTGAACTTCGTGCCGGGAATCAGGACCGGTCCGCCGACCGTGCCGCCGGGATAGTAGTACTTATTCTGCGGCTGCGTCTGGCCATTCTTGTTAAACAGCCAGTCGTTGGCGTTCATCGCGTAGTTGCGCGCGTAGAAGAATCCCGAACCGTGGAAGTCCTTGCCGCCCGATTTCGCGACCGAACTGATAACCGCGGGGCCCTTCTGGTTTTCCGCGCTGAAGTTTGAAGTCAGCACTTTGAACTCGGAAATCATATCCGAGTTCGGATTCACCGGGGTGGCGCAGTTGCAACCGGGGTCGGAAACGTGCGCCCCGTCCGCCGTGATGTCGAGAGAGTTGCTCGGCAGCCCGTTGTAGGAGTAGGCGTTGTTCAGCGGGCTCTGGCTTCCGCCGTCGCCGTTGCCGTTGATGCCGATCGTCTCGCCCGAGAAACTGGACTTGTTGCTGGTGCCGTTCGAAATTCCGAAGCCCGGCATGATCTTAATGAATTCCGCCGCGTTGCTGCCGACGGACACAAAATTCTGCAGTTCTTTGCTGGTCAGAGTGGAGGATTTTTCGCCGGAGTCGACCGGCACAACCTGGTCGACCGCGCTCGAAACTTCGACGGTTTCCGTCGCGCTACCCACTTTCAGAGTGACGTTGACGTTGCGTTTCTCGCCACCGCCCAGGGTGATGCCGGACAGTTTGGCACGATCAAAGCCTTTTTGTTCTACCGTCAGTTCGTACGTGCCCGGTGGGACCGAGACGAACGTGTAGTAGCCTTCGTTGTTCGTAACCGTGTCGCGCAGTGAGCCCGACTGTTGATCTCTGAGCTTCACCGACGCCTGGGCTACAAGCGCCTGCGACGGGTCGGAAACGACGCCCGTCAGAGTCGCGTAGATCGACTGGGCTGGCAAGTTCGAGGCAACCATGGCCGAGAACGCCGCTGCCACAAGGAGCTTGGACCATCTCGTCATAACCAGACTTTCCCCTTCATCATTTAATACTCCCTTTTATTTCCCGCATCTCTCGCGCGCGCCGCCGGGTGCGAATGCACCACTGCGAGTCGCAACAGCGGATTCCGCAATAGTATTAAAAGGTTATTGCCGGGGGAAGGCTACACGGGTTAATCCGACGCCCGTTAACGTCGCAATACTGTTTATTTTCAATGTGTTAATGCAGCCACGCCGCGCTTTTGACCGCCTCTCCTCAGTTCCCTTTTGAGCAGCCTTCGAGCCGGTTTGGCCGATCCCTAAAACAGAACCGCGCTTCTTCCGATTTACGTAGGCATTTTGCCGCTGAATTGGGAGTTTCGCGGAGATTCCGCGAGCTGCCCTGCAAACCCGACCCGTTTCGGGACCCTGCCCAACGATGGGGTATGCTTCCGCACGTCTCGTTGAAGGCGGCCAATTCCAGCTAAGCGCCGTGCTTCTGTGAATGATTCCGGCCGCAGACTCGTAACCCTTGTTGAATCAACAGGTTCATTTTCGGTCTGACCGAATCGTTAACGCGTCCGAACTTGGGGTTAACGACCCGAGGCATTGACGTTAACGATTCTCCGCGCTGGCTTGCCATCGTTGTCACGTAGTAGATATACTTCCATCCGGAACAAGTATTCCGACACCATGCACTCCGTAACCGCCTTCGAACGGGAAAAGCTCGAACTCGACGCCGTTCTCGCTTCAGGCATTTTCCATCGCGCTCCGAATCTCGCGCTCCTGCTGACTTACGTCTGCCGGAAGTACTTTGAGGGTGCCGCCGATGAGATCAAGGAATACAACATTGCGGTGGAGGCGCTCAGTCGCCCGCCCGAGTTTGACCAGAAGCGCGATTCCATCGTCCGCGTGGAGGCCCACCGGCTTCGAAAGCGACTCAAAGAGTATTACGCGGGAGCCGGGGCCGGACACGAAATCCAGATTGAAATTCCTCCGGGCCAATACGCCCCAAGGTTTGTGTCGATCGCCCGTGAGGTGAATCCGCTGCCTGCCGGCGCGCCGAACGAACTGGCCATCGTGGCGGAACCGGGCTCTCCTGACACGGGGAGATCTCTTGTCCCGGTGCCGGAAGTCATTGATGTTCCGCTGCTGCCTTCCGCACCGCCGGCATCCCAACCGATGGCGGAAGTTCCGCAGCCAGCTCTTTTCCACCCGGAACCGCGAAGCGAGCTGCCCCAGGCGACGAGACGGCGCTGGCCCTGGGCTGCCGGAATCGTCTGCCTTCTGGCCGTTGCCGGCATTCTGTTCGTCCGCGACAAGGAACCCGCCACCCGTCCCGTGCATGCGCCCGATCGAAAGCTGCCGGGCGATATGGCTGAGGACATCCGTATCCTCGCGGGAGTGGAAAACGGCAGCTATGTGGACGCCTTCGATCGCACCTGGCTGAGCGACCGCTTCTTCTCCGGAGGTTATGTCGCCGGCACGCCCCGTTCTCATCCGATTATGGGCACACGGGATCAGGGTCTTTACCGTTCGCGGAGGGAGGGCGGATTCCGGTACGACATCCCTCTCCCGCCCGGACCCCGGGAACTCAAGCTCTACTTCGCCGAAACGGTCTTCGGCGA
Organism: uncultured Acidobacteriia bacterium; assembly: GCA_903851195.1. GTDB lineage: Bacteria > Acidobacteriota > Terriglobia > Bryobacterales > Bryobacteraceae > BOG-234. The sequence goes on along the minus strand of CAINNJ010000039.1, from coordinate 32,593 downwards.
CAACAACGTGGCGGGCGGCGGCGAAACCACCCGCATGTTCAATGTCACGGTGAATGGCCGAACGATCCTCGATAGCTTCGATGTCATCAACGACGCCGGCTCCGCCATGGCGGATGTGAAGGTATTCAAGGATATTTCACCCGCGGCCGACGGCAAGCTTCATCTTGAGTTTTCGCCTCTGACGAATCCCGCCTTCGTCAACGCAATCGAACTGGTCCCCTCGACGCCGGGCAGAATCCGGCCCACTCGAATTGTCGCCCGCGACCGGGGAGTCAGCGACGGCCGGAACCGCTACTGGGATCCCGACCGCTACGCTTTGGGTGGCCAGCTCATCGCCCGCCCCGAATCGCAGGTCCGGGATGCCGACCCCGAGCTCTTCCGGAGCGAGCGTTTCGGCAACATTACTTATACGATTCCGGTCGCCGCCGAAGGCCGGTACGGAATCAACCTTTACTTCACCGAAAACTGGTTTGGTCCGGGCATGCCGGGGGGAGGCGGCGTGGGCGGGCGCATCTTCGACATTCTCATCAACGGCGTGGCCTTCCGCCGCAACTTCGACATCTTCAAGGAATCGGGCGGAAACGGGCACGCCGCCATTGTCAGTCTGCACGGGGTGCAGGCCAATCACCAGGGGAAGATCGTGATCTCGCTGAACCCCGCCCGAAACTACGCCTGCATCAACGCCCTCGAGATTCTCGACGAAACCAACTGATCGCTAACGTTTCGCCGGCAATGTGGCACGAATCGAATTCTCCAGCGCGCTCCGGTCGAAATCTTCCTCGTTGAGGGCGCTGGAAAATCGTATCGTGCGATCCGGGCCGATCACATAAACCCGGCTCGGCCATGCCTGATAAGCCTTCTCCGCGGCGTCGTTTAGCCCGTCCACCACGGCCGGAAATGCCAGATGAAGCTTCCGCTCGCACATCATGGCGTATTCCCGTTTCTGACCCGCGCTCGACACCGGGGCCAACTGCACGTTCTCCCGCTCGTTCATCGTGCTTTGCCACTGCTCCGTGGAATGCGCTTCCCGAATGTAGACCTGCAGAAAGGTCACGCGCCCCGCGAACGATTTCGCCAGTTCGTTCAGCGCCGGCGCCGCCGTGCGAAAGTTCGGGCAGCTATAGCTCCCGAATACGATCACCGAAGTATGCCCCTTTTCCGGAGCGGCGATATCCACCTTCCCGGATCCGTCCGATCTCTCCAGCACAAACGACGGCGCGATGGTTCCCGCCTTCAGCCCCTCCTGTTGCGCCGGGACTTTCACCGCGAACTGCCGCGCCAGGGCGGTCTCGCGCGCCGACTCACTCTTCATCCCTGCCCTGAGGTAAACGGCGGCGAGCTTCTCATGGGCGGCGCCGAACTCCGGCCAGCTTTTCACCGTCGCTTCCAGTTCCGCCCGGGCTTCCGGCCATTTGGAGTTCGCCATCAGTTCCCCGGCCAGCGCGAAATGCGCTCCGGCGGCTTGCGGGCGCAGCAGGACAGCCCGCTTCAACAACTCCTCCGCTTCCGCATTTCGGGCCCGCTTCGCGAGAATGAGGCCGGATTCGTAATTCGCCTCGTAATCGTTCCGGTCGGCCGCGAGTTGTTTTGAGAATGCGGCCAGCGCGGCATCCGGATCCCCCGTGAAAAGCAGCGCCTGCCCGTAATAAGACTGGATATGGGGGAGCGCGGGGTCGAGCTCGGCCGCCCGGCGAAACGCCTGCACCGCGGCCGGATAATCGCCTGAAGTGAACATCGCCATCCCGAGTGCATAACGCCCTTCCGCGGAGGTTTCATCCTTCAGCAACGGATCCAGCAGGCGTTGCGCCTCCGTGGTCTTTCCCGCCTTGAGATACGCCATACCCAGCACGTAGGCGAGCACCCGGTTCGAAGCCGCGCCGCCGGCCAGAGGTTCCAGCAACGCCAGCGCCCGGGCCGGCTCTCCCAGCTGCAGCAGACAATCGGCCGCCAGCATCGCCGTCTCCGCATTCCCCGGCTGCGCCACGGACAGAGATTCGAGCAGCGGCGCCGCTCGTTCCATCCGGCCCGATTTGTACCACGCCAGAGCCAGGTTTCTCTGCAGGAACGGCCGGGCTCCCTCCGGCGCCGACCGGAGAGCCTCTTCGTACTCCGGAACAGCCTCGTCGTATCGACCCAGTCCCGCCAGCGCGGCGCCCAGATTCGACCTCGCGGCAACGTTGGCCCGGTCCAGCGCGAGACTCTTTCGGTAGACTTCGACGGCCCCGTTCAGATCTCCCCGCCGCTGCCGGTCCACACCCTCGCGATACAGAGAGCCCGCGTCCTGGGCGATAACACAGGACACGGTCACGGTCAGGAAAATGACCGGAAAGATTCGGATTCGGCTCACCAGGTCCACAATCCGCATGATACGCGTTCCCTTTGGCCGAATGCACCGGAGGCCGCATGCACCAGACAAGGAATTTGCAGGGCGAAAGCGCCCGCGGCTGACACGCCCGGCTGATTCGGGGTGCAAGCCCTTACACAGCCGTCGGGCATGAGATACGATGATTGAGCAATTTCATGGGGGATGATGTGATACTCCCGTTTCCCCTCTGATTCGCACGTACAGGGCTGCCCTGCACCTGGCCACCGTGGAGTGAACACATGAAGCATCTTTCCAAAGTCACGTTCGTCGCGTTGATCGGATTCGCGATCCTGCAAGTCGCCTCGCCACAGCCCGGCGCATCGCCGAAAACTTTTCGCGAATCGCAGTACACCGCCGAACAGGCCGACCGGGGAGCACGGATCTACAGCTCGAAATGTTCCGCTTGTCACGGCGAAAACCTGGCGGGCCTTGAGATGGCGCCGGCCTTAGCGGGCGCAAACTTCCGGAAGAACTGGGATACGCAGCCGCTTCTCGTTCTGGCTACGCGGATCCGGACCACCATGCCGCCGTCGGCGCCCAATTCCCTGCCGGTAAATCAGCTGACCGACCTGGTCAGTTTCCTCCTCCGGTCGAACGATATTCGCGCCGGCAGCGTCTCCCTGAACCTGCCGCTGGGCACGGGAAATACGTCCGCGACGGCTTCATCCGCTGCCACCGCGAACACGAACTGGACCACCTACGGAGCCGATCTGGCGAGCACCAAATACGCTCCTCTCGACCAGATCAACAAAGAGAATTTCAGCAAGCTGCAGATCGCGTGGCGGCTGAATACAAACAATCTGGGGCCAACTCCCGACCGGCTCTATTCGGCTACGCCCCTGCTGGTGAACGGAATCCTCTACACCACGGCCGGATCGGCGCGGTCGGTTCTGGCCATGAATCCCGGCACCGGCCAGATTCTCTGGATGTATCAGCTCGACGAGGGCGTCCGCGGCCAGTTCGCTCCGCGCAGAGGCGCGGGGCGCGGTCTCTCTTACTGGTCGAGCCCCGATGGATCCGACCAGCGGATCGTCTTCGTCACGCCGGGATACCGTATGGTCGCGCTGGATGCGAAGACGGGACATCTGGTTCCGAAGTTCGGCGACAACGGGATGGTCGACCTGAAGAAGGAAGACGACCAGAATCTCGATCTCGTCCATTCCATTATTGGTCTCAACGCCACGCCGCTGATCGCCGGCGATGTGGTCGTGGTCGGCGCGGCGCACGCCGCCATGGGAAGCCAAACCGCCACGCCGAGCGCGATCGGATATATCCGCGGCTTTGACGTCAGGACCGGCAAACGGCTCTGGATTTTCCACTCCATTCCGCGAAAAGGCGAGTACGGCTACGAAACCTGGCTCGATGGCTCCGCCGAGAAAAACGGAAATATGGGTGCCTGGGCGCAGATGAGCGCCGATTTACAGCTGGGCCTGGTGTATGTGCCGATGGAAATGCCGGGCAATGACTATTACGGAGTCAACCGGCCCGGCAGCACGCTCTTCTCCGAAAGCCTGGTAGCTCTCGATCTCAAAACCGGTAAGCGCAAATGGCACTACCAGACCATTCATCACGGCCTGTGGGATACCGATCTGCCGTGCGCGCCGATCCTCTTCGACATGGTCCGGACTGGCAGGACCGTGAAGGCCCTTGCGCAGCCCACCAAAGAGGCCTTCCTGTTCGTCCTGGATCGCGAAACCGGCGAACCGATCTGGCCCATCGAGGAACGGCCTGTGCCGCAGACCGACGTTCCCGGCGAAAAGACCAGTCCGACGCAGCCGTATCCGCTCAAACCGCCGCCTTTCGACCGGCAGGGTGTGTCGGCCGATGACGTCATCGATTTCACGCCGAAGCTGAAAGCGGAAGGTCTCGAAGCGCTGAAGAAGTACTTCTATGGACCTCTCTATACACCGCCCATGATGGAAAAGCCAGGCATTTCCGGTACTTTATTGCTTCCCGGCGAAGTCGGCGGCGCCAATTGGCCCGGTGGTTCTTTCGATCCGGAGACGAACCGTCTCTACGTTCATTCGCATACCACGCCTTCGGTGCTTAGAAACGTCTCTGCCGACTTGTCGGTGCCCGGCCCCAAGGCTCCAGGGGGAATCCTCAAACCGGCCACGGAACCCGGTGAAGAGGAAGGCGCCGGTGGTCGTGGCGCCGGTGGCCCAGGCCGCGGTCCCGCGGGCTTTGCAGGCCGTGGACCGGGCGGACCCGGCGGACCGTTCCCGCCTGGGGGAGGGCGAGGCGGCGCCACTGTTGAGGGCCTGCCGCTCATTAAGCCGCCGTATGACCGGATCACGGCTTACGAGATGAACACCGGCGAGATCCTGTGGCAGAAGGCCCACTCATCCACGCCCGATGAGATCAGGAATCACCCCGCGCTGAAAGGCCTCGATCTGCCGCGTCTGGGTCAGCCCGGCCGGACTTTCGTCGGCGTGCTCACCACCAAAACGCTTGTTATCGCCGGCGAGGGCGGCGTCCATACCAACGCCAAAGGTGAGCAGGTCGCGCTCCTCAGAGCCTACGATAAAGCGACGGGCGACGATATCCCGGGCGAGATTAATATGCCCGGTAAGCAGACCGGTTCGCCGATGACTTACATGTACAACGGCAAGCAGTACATTGTTGTCGCCATTACCACTACCGGCCAGTTCGGCGGAGGCGAAATGATTGCTTTCACTCTGCCCTGACGATCTGGCCGGAGCGACGCGCTTCTTTATTTCTGAAACGCCAGCTGCGCGAACTCATGCAGGCTTCGCCGCCAGCTCTGCCATTCGTGAGCGGTCATGGGCGATTCATAAGAAACGCCATTGACGCCCTCTTTCTTCAGAGCCTCGATGGATGCCTGACCAGCGGAAGATCCGGGCTCGCGGCTCCCGTAGCTGACGAACAACAACGTGACCTTCTTCTTAAAGTCGGCCATGTCTTTGATTTCCGATGCCGCGATGGTGCCGCCGCTGAACATACCAATGTGGGAGAACTTGTCCAGGTGGGCCAGCGTGATGCCGTGTGTCAGCATGCCTCCCATGGAGAGACCGGCCAGGCCGCGATGCCGCTGATCCGCCAGCGTGCGGAAGTTGGCATCGATGAACGGGATGATGTCTTCGATCAGAGCGTGCTCAAACGGAGTATCGGTCATCGCCATGGGGCCTCGCCCGCCGCCCGCGCGACCAGGACCGCCCGGCGCACCTGCCAGAGCTGGTCCGCGCCCCGCACCGGGAGCCGCGGCCGGTCCCGGACCACGGCCACGGCCCGCAGCCGCGCCGCCCGTGACCAGGTAACTATTGCTGATCACGATGAGGAACGGCTTCGCTTTCCCTTCCGCGATCAGGTTGTCCATAATCAGCCCTGCAAAGCCCTGACCGCCCCAGCCGTGTTCGTCTTCGCCGGCGCCGTGCTGCAGATAGAGCACGGGGTAGCGCTTCGTGCCTTTTTCATAATCCGGCGGCGTGTAGACGTACGATTGCAGCGTAGCCTTCGCGACTTTTGAAAAATAGTGGACTTCACGCAGTTGGCCGTGTGGAACGTTCTTCAGCGCATAGAAATCCTGGTCGTGTGCCGGAACTTCAACCGCGCCGCCCCAGCGGCTCGAACCATAGAAGATCTGCGTGCCCGGGTCGGGGATAGAGACACCGTCCACATTGAGCTGATAGTAGTGAAAGCCTTCGTCCTGCGCGTTGGTGACGCCGGTCCAGACCCCGCTCTCATCTTTCGTCATCGGATAGGCAACGCCGCCCATATTGATGAGCACGGTCTGCGCGTTCGGCGCCCGCAGTTGCGTGCGGACGCGCCGCTGCGAGTTGACCTCTGGATATTGTTTGCCCGGCTGGTTCAGGGAGGAAGGTTTGAAATCCTCCGTCGGTGCTGTCTTATCGATTTCGACGGGCGGTTGAGCCCCCCGGCCTGCCGGAGCCCCCTGGGGTGCCCCTTGTGGCGCCTGGGCCACAGCGGGGACGCCCGCCAGAATCGGCAGCAGGGCCAAAGTCATGATCGCGAATTTCATCGGTAACTCCTGTCAGAGCGTATCTTATCTCGTATCCGTGCCTCGTATCCGAGCCACGGGCGCTTTGTCGGCCGCGGCTTGTATCAATGGTGATAGCATCTTGTGGGACGGTGATCTTATGAGGCGATTTGCGCAGGCTGTTTCTCTCTTTCTCATGCTGGCAGGAGCGGTATTCGCCGCCGATCGGGTGAAAACCAAAAACGGCGTGCTCGAAATAACTACCCCTCCGAAGGACGGCGTGCGAGCTTTCAAAGGCGTCCCGTTCGCCGCTCCGCCGGTGGGCGATCTGCGCTGGAAGGAGCCTCAGCCCGTGAAGAACTGGACGGGCACACGCAATGCCGATCAGTTCGGCGCGGCCTGCATGCAGCGCCCAGGCGGCGACTACTGGCATCGCGGAGCAGGGACCAGCGAAGACTGCCTGTTCCTGAATGTGTGGACTCCGGGAAAATCGGGCGACAAACTTCCCGTGCTGCTTTATATCTTCGGCGGCGGATTTGTGAACGGGGAAGGTTCGGAGCCGCGCTATGACGGCGAGAGCATGGCACGCAAGGGAATCGTCGCCATTTCCATCAATTATCGTCTCGGGATTTTCGGCTTCATGGCGCATCCGGAGCTTTCGAAGGAATCGGCGCATCACGCGTCGGGCAACTACGGGCTGCTGGATCAGGTCGCGGCGCTCCGGTGGGTGCGGCAGAATATCGCGGCCTTCGGCGGCGATCCCGCGCGCGTCACCATTGCCGGTGAATCGGCAGGATCGATCTCGGTGAGCGCGCTGATGGCGTCCCCGCTTTCGAAGGGCCTGATCGCCGGCGCGATTGGAGAGAGCGGGGCTTTGATTTCGACGCTGCCGCCGCGGTCGCTGGCGGACACGGAAAAGGATGGCGTCAGATTCGGTGAGATCGCGGGCGCGAAATCGATTGCGGACCTGCGCGCGCTGCCGGCGGACAAAGTCATGGAACTGCTCCCTCAGCCCGGCGGACGCGGCGGACGGGGAAGTGACGCGGCCCCCGCCGGCCCCCCGCCCGCACCTCCGCTTTCGTTTACTCCCAACATCGACGGATACTTTCTGCCGAAGCCGCTGACGGAGATTTTCCATGCCGGTGAACAGGCGAAGGTGCCGCTGCTTGCCGGCACGAATTCGGAAGAGCAGAACGCCCGGTCGGTGCTCGGACAGAATGAACCGACCGTTGAAGGATTCAAGGCGGCAATCCAGCGGCTCTACGGCGACCATGCCGATCAGGTGCTGAAGGTCTATGCACCGAGCACGCCGGAAGAAGTCATGCAGGCCGCTACCGATCTGGCCACGGCAAGGTTCATCGCGCATGGCACCTGGAAGTGGACGGAACTGCAGGCGGCAAACAGTGGCAAGCCTGTCTATCGCTACTTCTATACCAAGGTGCGCCCGGCAACGATTCCGGGTCGCGGCCCGGCTCCGGCGGCAAGTGCTGGCGGCCGGGGGCCTGACGCCGGAGGCCGCGGCGCCGGATCCGGCCGGGGCAGGGGCGCTCCGCCCGCTCCCCGCGGCGCCGGCCACTCCGTCGAAATTCAATATGCGATGGGGAATCTGGATCTGGACGATCGCTATGCGTGGGACGCCGACGACCGCAAAGTCTCGCAAACGATGCAGAGCTACTTCGCCAACTTCGTCAAGACCGGCAACCCGAATGGACCGGGACTGCCGGAATGGCCCACTTACAACGCGCAGACGGGTTACCTGCGTGAACGCATCGGCGTCGAGACGAAGTCCGAACCCGAGCCCGATCGGGAGCGGTATCAGGTGCTCGACGCGATGTTAGCGAACCGGCCGTAACCACCGAATAGTCAGAAGAAAGCAAGGAGCACGGCAATGAGAACATCGAGAATCAGAGGCACGGGAGTGGCGATTGTTTCGCTCCTGTGCACAGCGGCAGCATTCGGCCAGCCCGCGGCGACTCCGGCGGGCAGGGGTCCCGCTGCGCCCCGCGTCGTCTCTCCGGAGATTCTGCCCGATAAACAGGTCACGTTTCGGTTATTCGCGCCCAAGGCCAGCGAAGTGATGGTCACCGGCCACTGGGAAAACGGCACGAATATTCCGCTGACCAAAGACGCTGCGGGAATCTGGTCCGTGACGGTCGGCCCGCTCGCCGAGCAGTTGTGGGGTTACTCGTTCACGGTGGATGGAGTCAAAGTGCTCGACCCCGGCAACGCGGAGACACAGCGGGATGGCAACCGGTATGAAAACCTGCTCATGATCTCCGGTCCGGCGTCGGCGATGTGGGATTTCAAAGACGTTCCGCACGGCCAGGTGGAATCGATCTGGTATTCTTCCCCGATCCTCAAAGAGAAATCCCGCCGGATGCTGGTTTACACGCCGCCCGGCTATCACACGGGCACGGCCAGCTACCCGGTGTTGTATCTGCTGCACGGCGGTGGCGGCGATGAGGACGCGTGGAACACCATGGGCCGGGCGAACATCATCATGGACAACCTGCTCGCCGCGGGTAAGATCAAGCCGATGATCGTGGTGATGCCGAACGGCAACGCGACCCAAACGGTCTCCCAGGGCTATGGGTTCGGACCCACGCCAGCCTTGACCTCAGTGACCGCCCCCCCGCCCCCGGGACAGGCCGGAGCTGCGCGGGGCCCGGCAGGCGCGCCCGGCGCGCCGGCTGGAGGAGCCGCGGGCGGCAGAGGACCGCAACCCTACGAAGGCTCCTATCCGCAAAGCCTGGTCAAGGAAATTGTGCCGTTCATCGAGCACAATTACCGCGTGGTGGCCAATAAAAACAGCCGCGCCATTGCAGGCCTGTCGATGGGCGCCGGCCATACCATCGCCGCCACCAACAATAATCCCGGCGTGTTTGGCTACATCGGTGTCTTCAGCGGCGGTGGCCGTATCGACGAAGCCTTCGACAAACAACTCGCGGCCCTGAAGGCCGGCGGCGTTAAGTACTATTGGTTGGGCGCCGGCGATAAGGACATGGCGCATGCGGGAACCGTCGCGCTGGCCGAAGAGGTGAAAAAGGAAGGTTTTGAAACTTCTTACCACGAGATGACGGGTATTCACTACTGGTTTATCTGGAGACAATTCCTCAGCGATTTCGCGCCGGTCTTGTTTCAGTAATTCGTTTGAGAAAAGGGCGGGTTGCCTTTCATTCAGGCAACCCGCGATTCCTAGCGGCCCTCCCAGGCGATTGCCTGACCTTGCCGCAACCGCACATCCCTGGTCGCATTTCCATAACGAAGCCGAACCGCGGTCCCTGCAGTCGATCGAATCGCGGACTTCGTCAGGCGTCCGTCCTTCCATGCCACGTCCACTTCGAAACCGCCGCGCGCGCGAAGTCCCGTCACGGAGCCGGCGGGCCATGCCTTCGGTAAAGCAGGGAGAAATTCGATCTCGCCGTTGTGGCTCTGTACCAGCATCTCCGCGATTGCCGCGGCGCCGCCGAAATTCCCGTCGATCTGGAACGGCGGATGGGCATCGAACATATTCTCGTACGTGCGCTGCGGACTCAGCAGGAAACTGAAAATGCCGTACGCATGGTCGCCATCCCCCAGCCGGGCCCATAGATTGATGCGCCACGCCGTGGCCCATCCCGTGGCCTGATCGCCCCGGATTTCAAGCGATCGCTTCGCGGCCGCAGCCAGTTCCGGAGTATCCCGGCGATTGATTTGCCAGCTCGGATAGAGACCGAACAGATGGGAAACGTGACGGTGATGGATCTCCTTCGCCTGCATGTCCCAGTCTTCGCGCCATTCCTGCAACTGCCCCGCGCTGCCGATCTGATCCGGCGCCAGGCGAGCGCGCGCCGCCGCCACCTGCGAACCGAAATCGGCGTCGATCCCGAGGATCTCACCGGCATGAATGCAATCCGCAAACAGATCCCGCAGAATCTGCATATCCATGGTCGGTCCAGGCGCCACGGCCGCACCCATCGGGTGCACGTTCTCCGGAGAAAGCGAGGGATTGGTAACCAGCCAGTGATGCTTCGGGTCTTCGACCAGGGTGTCGAGGAAGAACTGCGCCGCGCCCTTCATGGCCGGATACGCCTTTTTAAGGAATGCCCGATCGCCGCTGTAATCGTAGTGATCCCACAAATGCAGGGAGAGCCACGCGCCGCCCATGGGCCACATCCCGTAAGGCGCGCCGTCTATGGGAGCCGACGCTCTCCAGAGATCGGTATTGTGGTGGACCACCCAGCCCCGCGCATTGTACATCTCTTTCGCGGTCCGCCCGCCCGTGTCGGTAAGATCCATGATCATGGCGATCAGCGGGTCGACGCACTCGGCGAGATTGGCCGGCTCGGCGGGCCAGTAATTCATTTCCGTATTGATGTTGATGGTGTACTTGCTTCCCCATGGCGGACTCATGCTCTCGTTCCAGATCCCCTGCAGATTGGCAGGCTGGCCGCCGGGACGGGAACTCGAGATGAGCAGATAACGCGCGAACTGGAAGTAGAGCGCGGCGAGTTGCGGATCGCCTCCCGCGGAGAAGTCCCGGATGCGCTCGTCGGTCGGCTTCTTCGCCGCGGGGGTGGTGCCCAGATCGAGTTGCACGCGGTGGAACAAGCGCTGGTGTTCTTTGATGTGGGCCTGCCGCAGAACGTCGAACGGCTTCTTCTCCGCCGAGGCCAGCGTTTGCCGCGTCAAGGCGCGCGGATCGCCGCTCACGTCGTTGTAGCTCTTGTAGCTGGTCGCGGCCGCGATCAGCAGAGTCGCCGAATCGGCGCCCTCCACGGAAACGGTCTGGCCATCTGCCGTGGTGTGCCCCCCCTGTGCCATGACGCGGACGCGCGTCTCGAAAGTCAGGGCGCCTTTGATGCCGGACGAATCTCCATTCACGCCCGTCATGACCAGTGTGCCCGGCGCCTCCGCGGTCACGCTCGCTTTCTGCGGCGTATTCATCTTCGCCTGGAAAGAGATCTTTCCGGGCTGCTCCGCCGTGAGACGGACCACGATCACCTGATCCGCCGGACTGGAAAAGACTTCGCGCATGTAGTGAACGCCGCCCGAGGTGTACTGCACGCGCGCGATCGCGGTATCGAGATCGAGATCGCGCCGGTAGTTCCCGACCGAGGCTGGTGCCGGGAAGGTCAGCTGGAGATTGCCGATCGTCTCATAGGGCATCTGCGCCAGCGGTTTGGCCATCACCTTGTCCGTGATCAGCTTTGCCCCCTCGGCATACTTGCCGTCGAAGAGGAGACTTAGTACCTCGGGCAGCGCCGCGCGCGCGTCGGGATTGACCGGATCGTACGGGCCTCCGGCCCACAACGTGTCTTCGTTCAATTGCAGGCGCTCGTTCACCACGCCACCGAACACCATGGCGCCCAGGCGGCCGTTGCCCACCGGGAGAGCTCTGACCCATTCCGCCGCGGCGGGCCCGCCGCCCCGGCCGCCCGTGGGCGGTGTGTAGGGGTGGTCAGCCGCCGGTTGACGATACCAAAGCGTCATCGCCCCGTCCGGTGGCGGCGCCTCGCCGGTGAATGGAAGGGCTGTTGCGGGGGCGTTCTGCGCCTGCACCGAAACCGGCAGACTACCTGTGGTTACGCCGATAACCGCCGCAAGCGCGCCAAAACCGATTAAACTCCATCGCTTTGATCGATTCAATGTTAGCTCCTAGATCCCGAAAATCCCCAGCCCCAAACTAACCAGAGTCATCCAGACCGACGCCAGGAGCAAGAACGGCAGCGTAAATTTCTGGTGCTCCCGAAACTCAATCCCCGCCAGACCAACCAGCAGGAAGGGCGCGGGCGTCAAAGGACTCACCGGAAAGCCCGTCGTGTGCATCCCCAACATGGCTGCCTGCGCCATCTGGACCGGCGCGACCCCGAACCGGACCGCCGTCTGCGCCAGCACCGGCAGCACGCCGAAATAGAAGGAGTCCGGGTCGAACAGCACGCTCAGCGGCATCGAGATCAGCCCCATCGCCAGGGGCAAATGCCTTCCGGCTCCCGCGGGCGTCAGCGCGACCGCTCCCTTCGCCATTGCATCCAGCATCCCGGAATCCTTCATGATTCCCGTAAACGCACCGGCCGCAAACAGAATACCCGCCATGGTCAGAGCGGCCTGCGCGTGCGCGTTGATCCGCTGCCGCTGCATTTCCGGCTTCGGATAGTTGATCTGCAGCGCGATCGCCAGCCCCACCATGAACACCGCGACCGGCTCGAGCTTCAGCGCCGTCATCCCGGCAATCAGGCACGCCGTGAGCAGCAGATTGATCCGGAACCGACGGGGCCTCCGCAGCGCCCGCACGTCGTCCCCCGGCTCGCGCCTCACCACGTCAGGCGACGCATCGCTTCGGCCAGCGCCCAAGCCCAGCCCCTGTGCTTCCCGCCGGCTCAACCGGCGCGCCTCCCGCCGGCCCAGCCACCACGCGGCCCCGAACACGAATGCCAGCCCGGCCAGTTGCACCGGAATCAGCGGCACGAAAATGGTTGCCGCCGGAATGTGGAGTGACGCGGAGGCCCGGATCATCGGCCCCGTCCACGGCAGAAAGTTCACGCCCGCCGCCATGGAAGCCGCGCACGCCAGCACCCTGCGGTCCATGCCAAGCCGGTCGTAAAGCGGCAACATCACCGGCACGGTTACCAGAAACGTCACGGCGCCCGACCCGTCCAGATGCACCAGCAGTGCCAGCAGCGACGTGCCCATCACGATCCGCGCCGGATTGCTTCCGACCGCCCCCAGAATGCCGTCGATAATCGGGTCCAGCATCCCGGCGTCCGTCATCACGCCGAAAAAGAGGATGGCGAAGATGAACATCCCCGCCACGCCGGCGACGCCCTGAATGCCGTGGAGCATGAAGCCCGCCGTTTTTGCGCCGAATCCGCCGACGAGTGCTGCCGTGACCGGAACGGCGATGAGCGCCGAAAGCGGTGTCATCGTCTTGGTCAGAATGACGGCCAGCAGAGTGAGGATCGTGAGGGTGCCCAGCAGCGCAAGCATGTGCTTCGAATGTCACACAAGCATATCGGATGCTGGTCTTGCTTCGTCAACGACTCCATGCCGGCAGTGCGTCACCCACCGCTTCCGGCCGCGCTGGTTAGTCACTTAGCTTGGCGGAAGCCAGTGGGGGTCGAACCGGAATTACTCCCTTAGATTCAGTCAAGTTGCTGATTCTACGTTTGGACGAAATGGAAGAAATGGCGAAATTGGGGCGTTCACCGTACAAAGTCCTGTACACGGATTTGGCGACTCCGGAAAGCGTTCCGATCCCCCCCATCTTATCCTGATTCCGTGCAGGGGAGCGTCACGATGACGGCCCCATCCGGTGGTTTCGAACGGGCTGGGTCCATCCTCCGGAAAATGGACCCGGACTTGGTTGTGTCCCGGCGCAGAATCCGGAAAGTCGATTCCATCCAGATGGTGCGAGAGCGGCGGGATTCCGCGAATCAGAATCTCGGGTTCGCCTCTCGGCCATTTGTCCTTTGTGGTTTGCCGATTCGTCAACCGGCCAGTGGTTGCCTGATCCACGAACGGCGTAACGGTCACTTCGTGCTGCAGGTGACCGGGCACCCGAGTTACGGGCTGCCATGGGGACAGGATCGTCTGGTGCCGATCTTCCTCGCCACGCTCGCAGTGAGAAAGCAGAGCAGAACGATCCTGTTCCGCAGCGCGGCGGAAATGCTCGATTCGTTTGGAATGCAGCAGGGCGGTTCCCAGTACCGGCGGCTGATCGGAGCATTTCAACGGATCTTCGGCGCCACCATCTTCTTTGGCACGGACACCCAGCGAAAGCCTGCCACGCTGATCAATCAGGCGCGATTCAATTTCATGAGCGAAGCGCGGATCTGGTATGCCCGGCATCCCGAACAGGAGAGTTTGCCCGGAGAGTGCCAGAACATGATCGTCTTGACGGAAGAATTTTATCGGGAGATTCAGGACCACCCGATTCCGATGGATCTGGAAGCAGCAAAGGCGCTGTCGTCAACCTCGGCGGCACTGGATTTGTTCACATGGCTTTCGTATCGATGCTTCAATGCGAAGGGTGAGGAAAGAGTGCCGCTGTTCGGCGCGGCTGGCCTCGCCAATCAACTCGGAAACGTTTCCTACAGCCGCCCGCGGAAGTTCCGGGAGAAACTGGGGCAGTGGCTGGACCTGATACGAACAATGTGGCCCGAATGCCCGGCGCGGGTTTGCCGCGAGGGCACGGAGCTGATCGTCGCGCCGGCGGCGGCGATCCTGCCGGGAGGAGGCGCGTATGCCTGTGCATGACCGCCCGTTCGTGACCGAACGCCGGATTCCCCTGGAGGTTGTCGATGCGGCGGTGGCGGCCCGCTTCGGCCCGGCGCGAGTGGCGGGCAACGCGCAGCCGGCGGCTTTCAACCGGCAGATCGCCATGTATCTCGCGAAGCACATCGGTGGCTGGAGTACGACGCGGATCGGCAAGTTCTATAACGGCCGGGATCACTCGACGGTTTGTCACTCGATTCGACGGATTGAGGTGATGCGGGAAGAAAACCCCGAACTGGATGTCCAGCTGAGTGCCATTACGAGCGAACTCCGGTTGGAAGTGGCGACGACCCAAACGGCAGCGGCGGAGCCGCGCCTGGACGATCGTCTTCTGGATGTTCTCGTCGACCGTATTGTGAGCCGCCTGCTGGATCGGCTGGGCGGCACACAGTTCGGGCAGGGGCATCTCTCGCGGTGAGGATTTACCTCGACGCGTGTTGCGTCAACCGGCTTACAGATGACCAGTTTCAGAAACGGGTTCGGGAGGAAGCGGAAGCCGTGGAGCGGATTCTGCGCAGTGTCAGGACTGGCGAATCGATCTGGATTATCAGCGCTGCACTGATTTACGAAATCGAACAAAGTCCGCAGGAGGACCGAAAGCGGGAGAGCCTTGCTCTCCTGGCGTTGTCGTCGGCGTCCGTCGGACTCGACGACAGGATCGTTGATCGGGCTCGAACTTTTCAATCCGCGGGTTATGGCGGTTTCGATGCTTTGCATCTCGCAAGCGCTGAAGCCGGAGGGGCGGACGTGCTGCTCACCACCGACGACAAGTTCGTCAAGCGAGCGCGTCGAGGGGCCGGCTCACCTCGTGTTCCGGTCCGGAACCCGGTATCATGGTTGAAGGACGAGCCCTTATGATCGCCATCGAGAAGATGACCGACGCAGAGTTTGACGCCGTGGCTTTCGATCTGTTAAAGCGTGAACTGGGCGTTGACGGACTCGCGCGCTTCCTCCGGCTGCACAGATCCGGACGGGGCGACTATACGCGCGACCGGGAAGAATGGCAGCGTGGGATCTCGGTTGACGAGATTGCTGAGTCGATTCGGCTCCGCCGCGCAGAAGAATGACCTCTTTCAGAATAAGTCTTCGCCAAATTTACTGAAGAGGTTTCGAGACGGGCCTCGCAACTACCGGCGGTAGTCTTTCAAACTACTCTTTCGAATCTCCGATTCAGACCCAATCCGCTGTACCCATTGGGTCTGCGAAAGCGGTGCTAAGGCACCTTTCTCGTCTAGTTCAGTGCCGGTCCACGCCTCCAGACGGCGCTGGTTTTCGTCCCGTGCCGACATTGCCGGATTGGGCAGTGCCCACTCGTACAGAATTCGTCCGTTCGACGTTATGACCCGATGGGCATCTTCGTTAAACCCGGCCACAATGATTCCTTCCTGGTGCATCGGTTTGGAAATTGGGTCTCCCGTCGAAGCGCTCCACACGCGGGCAGTACCGTCCCAACTCCAGCTCAGGATGCGGCTCTCGTCTCGGCTAAATGCGGCGCCGATCACCCGCCCTCCATGCTGCATGGGCCGGGCGAGCATTCCGCCCGTGTTCAATTGCCACAGGCGTACAGCTCCGTCGCCACTCCAGGTCAACAGGCGGCTTCCGTCCGAATTAAATGACGCTCCGACCAGGGAATCGGGATGCCGCATCGGCTTCACCTGAGTTTGTCCGGTGGTGACGGACCACAAATTGGCGGCACCGTCCCACCCCAGTGTGATAAGACGTGAGTTATCCGACGAAACCAGGATGGATTCAAATCCGCCGCGGTTGATGGCCTTTCCGATCGACGAACACTTAGGTACGCTCCAGGCTTTGACTTGGTCTCCCCATGTAACGAGCATCGCGCCATCCGGACTCAGAGCTGCGCCATCGATGCGATTACCCGTGTCCCAGCCCGCGGCCGTGACTGAACCTTGCGCACCGATCGCGCAGAGCTGGCGGCCGGTCTTTGTCTCGAAAACGAACGCTGTGCTTCGTACGATGGAGCCGGGGCCTATGGCGCCTTGTGCTCCAATTCCCCAGCCAACCACCCGCTCGCAGTTACGGCTGACTGCAATTCCGAAGTAGTTCGAGACCGGGGGCGTTTGCTGAGTGCTCAGGTCTGTTTCCAGACCGACTCGTTTTCCCGAAGCAACACTGAAGACTTCGATTCGGCGACCTTCGTTGACTGCTACGCAACTGTTGGTTGGATCGAGAACAATCTTGTACGCCTTGGATCCTATGTCGCGCAAATTCGCAGGCGAATCCAGATCAATAAGCTTGCCAGGAAATAAGCCCCATGACCAGAGAAGAATATGGCGGCCGCTTCGATCGACTATCGCGTCCTGCTCCTGAACGACTCCGAGCGTCCGAGCAACACGATTCTCATCGTGAATCATCCATACCTTCAGTGCGCCACCTGCGCTCCATGTCAACAGACGGCTCGAGGCCGCTATTAATACGCCTCCCGGGCCAGATCCGTGCAGGATTTCATCGTCGATCGGATCGAGATCAAGGGAGCTTCGCACGTGAACCGCCCCATCCAGGCTTCGGGTGACCAGGTACTTGTTGTCGGTACTGATCGCGGCACCCGTAATATCGGACTCATGCTCGACAGGGAGGCCGACGGGCTTTCCGTTAGCGACCACCCAGAGCCTTGCGACGTGTCCGCTCCAGGTTACGATCTCCGTGTCGTCAGGGCTGAATCTCGCGTCAGACACGCTTTGTCCTTCTACGGAAAACCCAGTTGCCTTTCCGGAAGCGGGATCCCAGATCCGCATCCCGTTGATCCCCCACGTAAACAGGAGAGATCCACTATTACTGAGGATGCCGTGAGATGAGGTTTGGAGAGGCGGCATCTCTTTCAGGCTGCCCGAACTGGCGTCGATACGAATCAGTTTTGTGGAGTCATCAGCCAAGGAAACCACCACCGTATTTCCGGATCGGAGGCAGTTCGAAACGACACCTAATCTCAACGAATCGATCGGTTCTCCAGTCTTTCCGTTCCAGAGGCCAATGCTGCTGTCGGTACAGGTAAACACGTGTGATCCGTCATTGTCGAAAATAGCCTTCCATACACCCCGCCCCGCATCGAGTTTATGAACGAGATTCCCCGTTCGAGTGCTCCACAGCCAGGCGCTACCCTTGTCACTCCACGAGAGGACGCGGTCGTAACCCGGATCGAATTCCGCTCCACTGACAGGTTCCTTCTGGTGGAATGGCGGCGCGTATAGCAAGCCCCCTCGTGCGTCCCAGATTCTGACGATCCCATCGGAACCCCAAGTTAGAATTCGAGTCTCATCGCGGCTGAGCAACGCTCCCGATGTCATAGGTGCGCGCATAGAATGATGTGTGAGTGATCGGCCAGTTGCTACATCGCAGAATGCGGCGCCATTCTGATTCCACGTGAGCACGGACCTCCCGTCCCGGCTCAACGACGCTCCCTTGATTCCTTGCGGTTCAACCGCGTACCTGACCAATTGAGTGTTGCCGCGCAGAAGATCAGCGGCGAGCAGTCCGTCGCTAACTCGAGCCAGATCACCATCTACCAGGGCGGAATGAAGAAAAAACTGAAGAGCACGACTCCAGTGTTGCGTCTCCGTCTCATAAACTGCCGAATTCCAGTATTGCCAGGCCAGCCTTTGGCGGGCGACATCGCGCGCGGTTTCGGCAGCTTGTCTGGCCTCGATTGCCTCCGTTTCCCTTTGGCGCTCTTTGGTCTCGGCCTCGCGCGCAACGGCGCTGGACTTCGTGGCTGCGGCAGCGGCTTTACCCGCGATTACAGTTTCAGTTCGGGCTTCGCGTTGGAATACGAATGCAATCACGGCCGCTATGGCAAGAGCGACCGAAAGACCCGACAAACCGACAACGAACAAGCGCAGCCGCCGACGCTCGGCGCGCCGACGCTCGTCTTCAGCCAGAGAACTGGCGGCGAGAAAAGTGGAGGCATCCCGCGTCATCAGGTCGGGAAGACGCAGCGCGATCTGTTCGGCGTCGCGGAGGACGCCTCCGGTGTAGAGGAGCGCGGGATTGCGGGCGGCGCCGACCCAGCGGGTTGCCTGTTCGCGGACGACCATGACGGCACGGACATCCTGCGCGACGGGGTTTATTTTCAAATGCAGGATCGCAGCGACGATGCGTCCGGTAGCATACAGATCTGCGGCGGACCAATCGACCCAGCTCAGGTTTTGATAGGCAGGTCCGAGGCTGCGGATCCACTCGGCAGCAAGAAGGCGATTGGCGCCTTCGAGGAGAACCAGTTCGATTTGAACAACACGCGTTTCAGGAGTAGAAGCTGCCCAGAGGGCGATCTGCGCGAGTTCGTATTGCTGGGAGGGTCCCCAACCATTAGCTCCGAGCACCACCACGCATACCCGGGATTGGTGAATTACCTCATCGACTTCTGTCTGCCAATCGGCGCTTGCCGGCATGCTCCGGCGGTCGACGTAGACTTCGATCCCCCACGTTTTTAGGAGCTCGGTGTGGAGCAGTTCGACCTGAAAGAGATCCTCATAGTTATAGCTGACGAAGATGCCGCCGGGTTTGTGCTCTGTTACGAGTGACCCTCCAGGAGTGGATCGAGACTCGAATTCGAGGGGACTGGTTCCGGCAACCATGAGCAATTATAAGCCGTGGCTTGGCCAGCTTGCGACCCCGTACGCCTTAGCGGTATCCCAGGTCCCGTCTGATGCACCCCACCCGCTCCGGGAGATGCTGCTTCCGACAAAAGAGCGGCTACTCGGCGGCTTCTAACAATTGTCGGGATGCCGGAACACCTCGCAAGCCTTCGGTCAGGAGCGCCGGTATTCCCTCTTCCTGTTGCGAAATCCGCGTCGAATCGACCTCGGGGCACATCCGGGCGGCCAACTGCCCGCCTCTACGGGCTCGAAAGAAAGCGGCGGAGAAACCAGGCAAGAGTTCCGTCCCGATTCGGTTCGCGATCCAGACGTTTGCGCATATCGCGCATGCCCACAAACCAGTCCTCAAAGGGGATAAGCGACCCGAATTCATTCAGGCGGTAACCGCCCAATACCTCTACCGGCCATCAGAGCCGTGTCTTGTGGCGAATCGGAGCCGAGCAGGACAGTCCATATCCGCGCCGTCCGGTCAAATGACGCCGTCACCACACGCCGCCCGTCGGGGCTGAACGCCGCTGAAAGGACACGACTCTGGTGTTGCAGCGCGCGCCGACCGGCTTGCCGGTATCCGCCTCCCAAACGCGCGCCGTATTGTCAGCTGAGGCCGTCATCACACGCCGCCCGTCCGGGCTGAATGCCGCTGAATTGACAATACTCCGGTGCTGCAGGGGCGCGCCGACCGGCTTGCCGGTATCCGCCACCCACACGCGCGCCGTCTGATCATCTGACGCGGTTACCACACGCCGCCCGTCCGGGCTGAACGCCTCGCGGTAAGGTCGCAAGTGCCGCGTTAAGGCGAGCCGCATCACGCGGCCCTGCCTCGGTACCCGGCCTGCAATCTGCGCCGAAGCTTCAGGATTGCCTGCTGCTTGATCTGAGAAACCCGGCTCGGATTGACCTTCAGCGCAGCCGCAATTTCCTGATTCTGCAAGCCCAGATCGAAGAGCATCCCGATAACGCGGTTCTCTCTTGCCGAGAGACACCGGCGGGCTTTGTGGACTTCGGTGCGTAGGGCGAAATCCGGGTGCGCCGCGGGCGTCCGGCTCGGTGGAACGCTGTCGAGCGAGACGTTGACCGTGGCGGCCGCTCCGGAGTTGGCGCGAATCCGCACGCGCTCCGCGCGGGAAAGCGGGTCCTCGCCCCGGAGGAAATCCTGCATTGCGCCGCGAATGCGGTGCCGCGCGTACGTGCTGAATTCCAAACCGCGGGCCCGGTCGAATCGGTCTACCGCTTGAATCAATCCGATCATGCCGGCACCGGTCAGATCGTCGAGGGTGACGCAAGGCGGCAATCGGCGGAGCATGGCCTTCGCGATCCTTTTGGCGAGATCGATATTTTGAAGAATGGCAGCCTCGCGGGCCGTGTTCTGATTGTTGTCGCTGTCGGAAGTGTTGCGGAATTTCATCTTCGGTCCTTTCCGCCCCTCGTGTTCGGGGCACCCCCGGAGCGAGCGAGCCGGCTCCCGCCAGGCATCAGGAGGGAGGGGGATCACCCACTCGCGAAGCGAGCGGAGCGATAGCGGAGGCCTGCACGGAACGTAGTGGAGGAAGGCTGGGGATACCCGAGTGACGCCGGGTGGGCGCAGGCAGGCCGATCAGGCCGTCAAGCGGCGCGTTGCCCGAACACGCGGAAGGGAAGGGCCGACAGGTGAACGAGCGCTTGTTCGACGGCGCCAGTGGCAGCTGGCCGTCGAGGTTCCAGTTACAGCGTCAGAAATGGCTTCAGATGTCGCCGGATGATTTTCGCGGGGACTGGTCCGAAGTAGCGGCTGTCGAAACTCCATGGGTTGTAGGACGAAGCCACCCAGACGGATCCCTGCTGAACCCGGTATCGTCCGGATGGAAAAGGGCTCAGTGGCCGACCGTGGCTGTCTTTCGTTTTCGCGGCCGTGTTGGGCAGCGTGGAACCGTTGACGGCGATTCCGGCAACGTCGGATACCTCCACGAGATCACCGGCGCTCGCTATGACTGGCTTCATCAGAGGGCTGGCGCCGTCCGGGCAGTTTCCTGCCGACCGAAATCCGCGGCGAGCCGCGAAGCTCCCGTAAGGTTCCGGCGGGCAGAATTCAACCAGCGGAGCGCGGACATCGGCCGTCACCCGGTACAGCCCGAGCGGCATGGATGGCGAGAGATTGATCCGGATTCCGGCCGCCCACACGATCAGGAAAGGCGCCGCAAACGTGGCCGCCCCGAGACACAAGGTGCGAATTGCAGTGCGGCGGTCAAACAGGCCAGGAGTGGTCATGGGGAATCGCTTCTGACTCTGTGATGGCCGGAGTCTCGCGGTCCATTCGGGAAGCCGCGATCACGTGGCAGGCCTTTACGTGAATCTCGTGGACAGTCCGCGTGACGCCATCCGCCGGGGTGAACTTCCGCTGCTGCAGCGTCCCCTCAACGTAGATATTCTCGCCCTGTTCGTAGGTAGCAGCCACATCCGCCACCTCGTTGTAGAAAACGAGGTTGTGCCAGTTCGTGTGTGACTGCTGCTTGCCGTCGGAGCCGGTGAACCGGTACGTCTCACCGAGACGCACATTCGCCACCTTAGTACCCGAGGGCAGAAATCTCAATTCCACCCGCGCCGCCAGATACCCTGCCAGTTCAATTCTGTTTTTCTGCATGGATCTACGAACGCCTCAGCTCCTCAATGAAGCCCCGCTCGAGTTCGGTCGTGGCATCGTCGTCCGTGACGATCTCGGGCCTGTCGATCCGGATTGGCCGTGGCGTCGGGCGTTCCGAAGCCGCCGGCGGCGCAATCGCGGATCGGCGCGCCAACTCCGGATCGGCGAAGTACAGCATCTGCATTCCGAGAATCGGAAAGTGCCCGGAAACGAAGATGAGCATGTCGCCCGGCTCCGTGATGATCTCCGCATCACCGCTGCCTGTCTTCTTCGGCGGCCGGAGCCGCATCACCTCGTCCGGCGTCATCAGCGGACGCTCGATGTGGTCCACGCTCGCGTTCACGTGCGACATCACCGGTGCGAACCGCGAACCGGAGAAGTTGAAATTCGCCTTCTGCACCGTGGTGGTTCCGGTCATCTTTGAGAGCAGTTCCGCGGTTTCCACCTGGTTGGGCGCGAACGCGATCCGCACGTGGCAGTTCGAAACGATGCTCTCGTTCTGCCCGTAAGCATCCACCACCTGCCGGATATCCTGCGTGATCAGATAAGCCTTCAGCCCGTACCCGGCCATGTACGAAAGCGCGTCGGAGAAGATCTCCATCCGCTTCAGGCTCGGGAACTCGTCGATCAGAAACAGCAGCCGGTACTTGTTCTTCTTCTGCTCGGACCCGTCAAACGCCATCCGCTCCGTCAGCCGGTTCACCACCATCGTGAACATCAGCCGGATCAGACGCCGCAACCGGATCTTGTCGGACGGCGGCACCACCAGATACAGAGAAACCGGCTGCTCGGCGTTCACCAGGTCGTTGATCGTGAAGTCGCTCGCGGCCGTATTGCGCGCCACCAGCGGATCGCTGTAGAGCGCCAGCGCCGTCTTAGCCGTGGACAGCACGCCGGACAGTTCCTTGCTCTCCTTATCGAGCATTTCCTGCGCTTTCTCCGAAACCACAGGGTGCGTCGCGGTCTTCAGTCCCGCCTGGGTGCGCCACCCGCGCCGGAACTCGCTGTCGTGCGGATAGCAGAGCATCTCATTCAGCGTTTCCCGGAAATCCACGCCCGGTCGCGTAAAGAGCGCCGCCAGATCCGCCAGGCAGGCCGCGCGATCCTCATCGGCGGCGGTGTAGCAGGCGTGCAGAATCATGCCGGTCGTCAGAGATGCCGCAGTGTCCTCCCAGTGGCGCTCCATCGGACTGTCTTCACCGCTGCGGATGATCATGTCGGCAATATTCTGCGCGTCGGAAACGTCGCGCGGCGTAAACAGACGAACTTCTGCCAGCGGATTGAACCGGCACGACGTTTCCTCCTCCACCGGCGAGAACTTGAAACAGCGCTGCCCGCGGCTCGCGCGATACCCGGCCGTCTTGGCCCAGTTCTCACCCTTGATGTCGTAGATGACCGCGCTCTCGTCCCACGCCAGTAGGGTGGGAATCACGAGCCCGACGCCCTTTCCCGACCGGGTCGGCGCGAACGCCAGCACGTGTTCCGGACCGTTATGGCGGAGGTACTGCAGGCGTCTGGAATGCTCGTTGTACCAGCCGCCGACGTAAACACCGGCATTGCTACGGACGAGTCCGGTGGCGCGCACGTCATCCGGCGCGGCCAGGCGGGCCGACCCGTGCAGGTCCTCCGCGTTCACCGACAATCGCCGCACGCGCCGGTTGGCGGCGGCGAAAAAGCCCACCATGGAAAGCAGGCAGCCGCCGAGTACGATCATCTCGCCTTCGAAGAGAGGTTTCCGGACGCGGCTGTCGAGGCTTGCGCAGTTGCGGTAACCCCAGATGCACCAGGCGAAAGGCTGGTAAACCGCCATCCGGCTCGTCCGAAACAGCGGCGTTCCGAGTGCCGGCTGGTAGCGAAATTTCGAAGCCACGTACTGGGTCGCCAGCAGGTTGAAGCCGACCAGCAGAATCAGCCCGGCGCCGGTCGCCCGCCAGTCGTATCCAAACGGGAAACCGCCGGGATCGCGCGGCGTTCTGTACATCCCCGTTGGCGGCCTCATCGCACCAACTCCTTCGACCTCGACCGCTCGCGCAGTTCCTTCACGGATGCCTCGTTGTTTGCATACCCGATTCCGACGCTTTCGCCAATCTTCGGCGCAGGTTCGAGCAGTTGCTTCATGTGGGCCACCGCCGACCGGGGCGAAAGCTTTTGAACGACGTGCAGTTCGGTTTCGCCGATAATCTCCCCGCGGTAGTTGCCGCTCTGTGTCTCCGCGGCGAAGGTTCGGGCGGAGTCGCCCAGTTTCTCCGCGGTCACGCTTTTCGCGGCGGCGAACGAGGCGCTAAGGACATCGCGTGACGACCCGGCTTGGGTGCGGTCGCCTTCGAGAACTCCGATTTGATCCCGAATGGCTTGGACTGCCGCCGGATCTCCAGCCGCCGAGTCGCCGACCTCCAGAGCCTGCGCTCGGGACACGTCCCGGTCCAGGCTCAACACAAAATCCGTGGCCGCCGACGCATCCTGTGCCGCGCGAAAGATCTCGTTCTTGTCTTCCTTCAGCGCTTTGATCCAGGAACCTACATACGCGGCGTGGTTCGCCGGATTGTGGGGAACGCCGAGTTCGGCGGCGATGAAGACGCTCGCCAGTTCAGCGCGCAGCTCCTCTTTGGCGTAGTTGAGATCGCCGAACTTGTAGGACTCGTTCAGCGTGGGCCGATTCAGGCGGGACGGGTGCCCGGTCCAGTGCGCGAGTTCGTGAAGCGCGGTGCCGTAATAACCCGGCGCATCCTGAAACGCCTCTTTAGGTGGGAGATGGATGCTGTCCGTGGAGGGGCGGTAGAAGGCGCGATCCGACTGGTCGTGATGGATGTTCGCGCCGGATTTGGCGAGGATTCGCTCGCCACTCTGAGCGACTTCGAAGGCGGATGGCTGGGGGCGCTCGAAGGTCGGCACGCCATCGATCTGTTTGGCGTTGAAGACCGTGTAGACCCGGTGAATCCAGCGACGCTGGCTTTCGTCGGCAGTTTTGTCGGCGCTGGCCGCGACGGGATCTTCCCGCTTCTCCTCTGGCCTGGCCTTCAGTTCCCAGAATTCGATGTGCGTTCCCTTTTCGCCCTTGCGGACCTGCCAGCCGTTTTCGGCGGCCTGTTTGTAGGTCATCCAGCGCGGATCTTCGTATCCGCGGGACATCCCGGCGGCCATGAGGTGGACGGCATTGCCGCCCCTGTATGCCTTATCGGTAGTGGGGTTGAACGGCATGCCCGCCGACTTCCACGGTTTTTGCCAGGGTGAGACGCCGTCTTCGAGCATTTTGACGATGGAGTTGGTTACCTCCTGACGGTGATCGCGCTTCGCGGGCGCGGTATGGTTTGTTTGTTCGGCGGAACTCATTGGGGGAGGTCCTCCTCTACGGATTCCAGGTCCGCTGTGCTTTCGGGCTCCGGCGCTTCTTTTTCAAAGCCGGAGTTCTTCAGCGGATCACCGCCGATTTCCTTCGCCAGGTATTGCAGTTCGGTTCGGATAGACATCTGCACTCCTTCAGGCGCGTCACGCGCTCATCCGGTACGCCGTGAAGATGTCGAGTCGTGACACTGGATCGGAACTACTGCCTCTCCAGTCGCGCTGGCGAATCGCTAAGCTTCACGAGAGCCGAGGCTCAGATACTGGCGATGTAGATCTCTGCAACCGATCGGCAGTTGATCACCGAACATTCGGCACGTTCGCTCTCGTGGAATCAGGTTGTCCGTCCTTTTCAGTTGGAATGCTTCAAGCCCGAAAACAGCACCGTAGCGCGAATTGTCCGCCCCGATTTCCGGCGAAAGCCTGTCGAAAGCTGTCGAAAGCACCACATGGAACTCGAAATGTGATATCCTCGCCCACAGCCTTTCAGGAGAAGGTGCCAAAAATGACGAATCTGGGGATGGTTGGAATTCAAAGTATCCACGGTGCCTTTTTGCAGGCCTACACAGGGGGGGGAGAATTACATGCGAGTAATCCCAACCGAAACGAAGAAGAAACATGGTTTCTTGTCGAAGTCGATCATGCCAATCATTTGTACGCCCTCTACAACTTTCGAACCGGAAGGGCCATGAGCAAAAACCCAGCAAACGGATGCGCGAATGCTACGAGCGTCGTCATCAGTCCAAATGAAACATGGCAACTCATAAGCGGTCAACCCTTCGGTGTGGTCAATGCCGTAGCAATCCGCTCTCGAGTTGACAACACGTTCCTGGGAGCCCTGAGTCCCGGCCAAGACGTGCCCGTTTGCGGTGGCGAAGTCGCCGCTAGGGATGCAGCCGGACCGGTCGCAAATGGAGGCTGGGCTGGTTGGTGGGTCGTAAGCGCAGCCACCGCGCCCACTCCGGGCAACGATGTATGGAACACTGTTGGCGGCGCTTTCGCTGGCATCCTTAATCACATCAATGTCGCAGATGTTGCTACGTTGTTAGCTGCCCTCCTCGCGTAAAATGACAGCGCATTCGTATCCCACGTCTTCGAATGCTGGCGCTAAATTTTGTTGTCGGCAGTCATTTGAATTGACGTGGAGCGGTTGCTGCTGCCGCGTGTCTCCAAGCTGATAGGTGGCCGGCTTGCAAGCGACCACAGTGAGTATCATCAAATCTTTTTGAGGCGTGAAGCTCAGCGAGCGGAAAGGATACGCGAACGCCAATGATCATCGGTAGTGTGACAGATGAGCTTCTGTACATCGGGCGGTTTAGGTGTTTAGGGTCTTGCTGCGTTCGAATCTTCAAGCTCCATGTTCCCTCAACAAGCGACTCAATTACGTGACATGCCCTTATACACCAAGCTAACACCTAACAAGTTAGCTGTGCACTCAGCTAACGATACAGACCAAGACGGAGACGGTTTGACTAATCTCCAGGAGCAAGAGCTCGCAGAGCGCTTTGCTCCGGTGATTTATCACCAAACAGATGAACCCAACCTTCCCGCGAACGTAGACTGGTTTCTTGGCAGAACGGCGCTCCGCTTTTTTGATCGAACGTGCGGTGTTGATGACCTATTGGTGACAGCGCCCACTCAATCCGACCTCCATTGGCTCGCACAGCAGAGTTGTGGTGCGGACACGTCATTCGATTCATATAACTGGCGCGACGCCAACAAACAAAGGACCTTCTACCTCGCGGATTTGACTCTCGAAAATCGCCGCGGCCCGGAAGACACTCGGCTCTGGACAACGTACTACCACGCCTACCCTAATAATGGCAAGGGAGTTACAATCCAGTATTGGCGATTTCACGCGTACAACACCGGATTGGCGACATCCTTCCATGTCCTTGGGAAAACCTTGGAGGGGGGGTTCCACGGCGGCGACTGGGAAGGCATCCAAGTCGTACTTGATCGCGATTCAGTGCCATTAAAGGCACACTTCTTAGGCCATACCGAAATCTCAGAATTAGGTTGGAACGCAGTGGAAAAGGAAGGCGATCACGCCGTCATCTATTCAGAAAAGGGCGGTCATGCCTCAAGAACCTCGGGGGACAGATCTGGAATCCGTCAGGAGACGTGGACTGGTGGCATTACCCGTTGGCCAAATGGCACTAGTACCGCTAGCGGCGAACTGGTTAATTTGGGCGCGCGCCGCGCTGCGATGAACGGGCAACTGTTCGTCTATTACAGCGGCCTTTGGGGAAGCCCTTCGCAATATTCCGCGCTGGCGCAAGTCATTCCGGCCGCGTTGCACGGAGTCAAAGAGATGGTTGAGTAGCTCGTTTACATAAGCTCTGGTTACTGGGGTCCTGCTTTCAATGAGACCGGAAGAGAGCCGAATGGCTTCATTCCCGCCTGGTGCTCCGAAATGTCGGATCAAGATCACGATGAATGCTTCGCTTAAACGCTTAGGCTCTATTCGACGCGCTGACTGCCACCTCTAGCTAGCAAAGCGAATCTCCTGTCTCTGAAGTCTCGTTATACCTCCTGACTTAAAGCCACCCGAGATCGCCGTACTGCTCGAATTAAACAGTTGATTTCAGAGACAGTAGCCTAGAGTTAGCGCTCCGGGCCGGGTGGGCGGGAAGATTTCAATTCAGTGAGGTTTGCCGCTACTGCGCAGATCGAATTCTGATAGCGACCGAGCCAACCTCCCCAGCTTTCTGACGGAGGTAAGGCCCTTTGCTTAAGGAAATCGCCCGCGCGCTCTTTGAGGTGCTGCCGGTTCTGCAGCAACTTCTCCGCGTCCCCGTAACTCTCCACGTGCAGTTCCGTTCGACCATTCTCAAACTGCTTCTGCAACCGGACGAACGAGTTTGCCCGAAGCTGACCTCGGCTCCGGGAAGCCTCCATTTCCGGCGTGTAGTAGATCAGATGAACCGTCGCATCCGTGCCCTCCAATAACAGGTAGTGTCGTCCGGCGCCGCGGCCGTCCTCCTCTTCACCGTGCCCCAGTACTCTACCCTCAACGGCCTTCAGCTTCCGAATGTCCAGCACAATTAGGGGCAGGCGTTCGTCGGACACCAATGCTCCGCGGGACGCGAGCATCTTCTGTCGGTCTCCGGTTCTCTGCATCGCCCGCAGCACGGTTTCGAAATCGCGGCGCACCAGCCACGCGAGCGGTCCGGCCGGTTCCGCTAAACCCATCTGCTGCAACACCAGCAACCTCGCATCGATGTGCTGCTCCCGTGCGCGGCGAGCGATCTCGGCAGGACGCCGAAGCACGAACTGATCCGCAGTCGAACCCGCATCTTTCACCTCAGCCGAAATCCCCCGGCCAATCGCACGATCCAAGGACGTAAACCGGCGTTCCTGGATCTCCCGCCGCTCCGCCTCAATCGCGTCCAACTGATTCCGATGCCCCAGCTGGCGCGTGCACAAATCCTCCGCAATGCCGCGAATGCCGTGGCGGACGTAATCGCGCGGCAGATCCAGCGCGGACCTGTCGTCCCGAATCCCCCGCAACGCCACATGAACATGCGGATGCTCGGTGTTGAAATGCGTCACCGCCACCCACTCCAGCTTCGTCCCGAGATCCTTCTCCATGCGGGCCATCAACTCCCGCGTCAGCCGCTCCAGATCGAGGCGCTCGCCAAACTCCGGCGAAACGATCAGCTTCCAAAGCCGCGGATCCCCCTCCTGCTGCCAGCGCTCCAACTCCCTGCCCGGCTCCGGCGCACGCTTCCCGCCATCCGCCCCGGCGTCCAACACCGAACCGTAAACCGATCCGCCGCCACTCTCGCGCCCGATGTAAATGCCGTGAGCCCGCCACTGACCCGGCGTCTTGTTCGCCGAGTACATGGTGCGAACGGCGCACCGCTGATTAAATGTCTTCCGCGCCACGCCACCACCCGGCTTCGCCTTTGAACGCCGCGAGGTCCCCGCGTACCGAAGCACCGTCCGCAGCGCCGTGGACCAGGCGCGCGCCTCACTTTGTCCGCCGGCGCGTGGGCGGTTTGGGTGCAGCCGGAAATCGCCGTCCCGGTCGGGCGCGCTCTTACTTTTCTTCGCCACGCTTCACCAGTTCCGCCATTGCCGCGTGAGAATCGCCCGCCATGCCCGCGCCCACGCTCTTCAGGAACCTGTCGTACCGGGCCTTCCCGCGGGCAACCGCTTGGTCATACGCGTCCCTCGGCGGCTCGGCGACACAGGTCAGCAGCGTCTTCACCAGCGAATCCACGAACGCAAACAGGGCCTGCTGCCCAAGCCTGACGCTCCGGATCTCGCGCGCCATGCGGTCGAGTCCGGCCGCGATTCGCTCCTCGGCGGCATCGACGCCGCTCTCGCGCCCGGCCAGTTCTCTCTCGATTGCCGCGCGCATAAACGCGGTCGGGCTGGAAAAGCCGCCGTCCGCAGCCGCGCGCTCGATGCGTCCGACCAGCAGATGATCGAGCCGCAGCCCGCGACACACTGTTCTTCCCTTCACCGGAGTCTTCACAGCCCGTAAGCCGCTGCAAACCGGGCACGTGACAGGGGCGTGCACAATCGTGCACAGATCGGGGTAAACCGTGCCCGCCGCAATTGCCTCGCACAAAGGCACTTAGCTCCAAATGAACCCCACGCCGCGCAACAAACCTTTATGTTCCACTACCCGTCTTTTCTGCCCTTATCGTCTTCGCTGCCGGCCTCCGACTGAAACAAACCGGCAACAAACTGAAACATTCCGAAACCGGATGCCCCGACCCCGGCCTGCTGAAACCTTCCGAAATATTTTGCGGAATTTGTGAAAACGTCTGTCACGGACCACCTTTCCCGCGGCCTGCGGGGTGAGGCCGCTTGGATCACATCGCAAAGAACAAACTGGACCTTTCCCGGCTCCGCGCCCGACTCGGGGAGAAACCGCGCACGAAAGCGGGGCAAATCCGGCAGGCGTGGCCCGACATCAAGGCTCTGTTCGACGCCGGACACAGCCTGCGCGACATCTGGACGTGGCTCAACGAGATCGGAATCGAGATCGGGTACGCGCGCCTTTCGGACTACATCAGCCAGTTAAGGCGGCGCGATCAGGCTTCCGCTCCCGCCGAAAGTTCAGCGGCGGTTCCGGAAAGCGTGCCGCCCGACAGCGCTCCGGCGCCCGCGACGAACGATCCGCTCGCCAACATCCGTGAGCGCCAGAGCCGGAATTCCGGCTTTCAATTCAACTCCGAACCCGACGTAAAGAAGCTGATCTGACTGAAAGGAAAACCATGGCGAAAGCCCCAAACGCACCCGACACGAACGGCACCGGATCCACCGGCGCGATTCACCTCACGCTGCAGGGGAAGGGCGGCGTTGGCAAAAGCCTCGTCGCGTCCGTGCTCGCGCAGTACCTGTCCGGAAAGGGTGGTGAGGTTCGCTGCATCGATACGGACCCGGTGAACCGCACCTTCGCCCAATATGCCGCGCTCGGGGCGGACCGGCTGAACCTGCGCGACGAACACAACCGAATCGACCAGCGCGCCTTCGATTCCCTGATGGAGCGTTTCCTGGTTGAAGAGAACGCCACGTTCGTAGTGGATAACGGCGCGTCCACCTTCCTGCCGCTCTGGCATTATCTGCTGGAGAACAACGCGCTCGACTATCTCCGGCAGCGCGGCCGCAAGGTGTACGTCCATACCGTGATCACCGGCGGGCAAGCGCTGCTCGACACCCTGAACGGCTTCCACGAACTGGCGCAGACGACCGCCGAGAGGAACATCGTGGTCTGGGTGAACGAATACTTTGGCCGCGTCGAGGCCGAGGGGAAAAAGTTTTCGGACATGACGGCGTATCTCGAGAACGCGGATAAGGTCCGCGGCGCGGTGATCTTCTCCAGGCGCAATCAGGATACGTTTGGCCGCGATGTGGAAGAGATGATCGCCGCCAAGCTGACCTTCCACGAGGCCATCGCCGCCGCGAAGCTGCCGATCATGGCGAAGCAGCGGCTGAAGATTGTGCAGCGGGATCTCTTCGAGCAACTCGACAGGGTGCCTTTCTGAATGACCGGGCCGTTGCCAGCGATCGACCTGAAGCGCCTCGCGGCGGAAGTTTCCGCCCAGCATGGAATCCGCATCGATCCGGACGACCCCATGCTCGCGGTTGTGACCCTGAACCGGATGGTCTTCGAGCACGCCGTCACTCAGGTGCTGCAGCAGATGCAGGCGGCGGCGCGGGATTTCGAAGTGGCAGTGGACAAGGTTCAGATTCGCGCCGGGGGCATCCTCGCGCAGGAGGTCCGGGAGTGTGGGGTGGCGATGCGGGAGGAGTTCGCGAAGACCTCGGTGGCGCGTCCGGCGGCCGGCGGTATCGGCGAAATGCGCCCGAGAACAGTGGCTGGTTGGTTCGTGGTCGTCAGTTCGTTTGCGGTTGCGCTGTTCGGTTTTGGTGTGTTGGTCGGCCGGAGTTGGTGAAAGGAGTTTTCTGATGTGGACGTTTCTGTTTTGGTTGGAAGTCCTCGGCCCCGGCGCCCGCGTGGTGTTTCTGGTGGGTTGCGGATTGTTGATCTACGCAGTTTGTCGCTAATGGAGGCATGAATCAGATGAAAACAGGTACGTTAGAGAAGACAACGCCGAGGGCGGACTCCGCGGAAGTCGAGATCCCGCTGGTCGAACTGGAAATTCAGGGCAGTGCCTGGGCGTGCACGGCATGTGATCCGTCGGATTATTCCGTCGCGCTTGGCGGGCGGATTCTGGTTCAGGACCCCCGAGACCCCGATGCGGAGGAGTTGGTGCCGGCCGGAGAGTGGCTTGCGCATCGGTTTCTGCTCGGCCCCGCATGGCAAAAGGGAGTTTTGTGGTCGGAAGTCGCGTATTCGGTTTCGAGGGAGACCACGGAATGCCTGATCTTGTTCGACGATCGTGAGAACGGCTGGGCGGAGTGGGTTCAGGATGAGTTCGGACCGCTGGGGCCGGAACTCCTGTTTTTGGACAACATCAAAATTGCGCCGGAACATCGAGGAAAGGGTCTGGGTCTGATTGCTGCTCGGGGGATCATCGACACGTTCGCGGCGTCGGACTCGCTGGTTGCGTGCATTCCGTTCCCGCTGCAGTTCGCCAACAGCGACTACGAAGCCGACCCCAAACAGGCCCGCGATTACCGTCGTTCATTGGCGAAACTGAGGAGCCACTGGGGCAGGCTGGGCTTCCGAAGCCTAAAACGATCGAGCCGCGCGTGGTGTCTCAGCCTCACCAAGGATCAGCCTTCGGTCGAGAACGTCTTGAGAGTCTACAATGCCGGCAGGTCGGCAGGCATTCGGTAGCGGTCATTTCCCATCTATCTGCGCTGCATTCTCCCGAATCGACGGTGTGCTTTCGGTGAGGGTGCGTAAGCGTTTTGGGCGGGGCCTATTTCTCCGGGAAATAGGTCTTTAGGATACGGCGCACGGAAGTACGGCCGATCCCGAGGCGGCGGGCGATCTCCGCTTTGCTGACACCGGCGCGATG
>CAINNJ010000038.1 GCA_903851195.1 uncultured Acidobacteriia bacterium | reverse complement strand
GCAGAACATCGTCAGCGTAGGTTCGCCGGGCCGGTTCGCAAAGGTGCGATTGAAACTTAACGATCTCCCTAATGGCGACCTTCTGTTCCTCGGTAGGTTCGCCGGGCCGGTTCGCAAAGGTGCGATTGAAACTTAACGATCTCCCTAATGGCGACCTTCTGTTCCTCGGTAGGTTCGCCGGGCCGGTTCGCAAAGGTGCGATTGAAGCAATGTTTCCCAGGTGGCACCACCACCTGCGGAGATCGGTTCGCCGGGCCGGTTCGCAAAGGTGCGATTGAAACGATCGTTCGTCTGTGCATGAAGTAGCCCATCAGTAGGGCGTAGATCGGTTCGCCGGGCCGGTTCGCAAAGGTGCGATTGAAACGCGAAGTGAGAACCACCTGATGGAGCCCAAAGACCCCGTAGGGTTCGCCGGGCCGGTTTGCGAAGGACGAGAATAAACGACTGAATGCCTTGTGAGGATCCCGTTTAGAGAACCGCGCCATCGCGCTCGGCGGATCCGCCCTCGAGTGCAATATCCGGCGCGCTACCCGCCCGCCCAAACTTCCACGGCGCGTCCCAGGCCGGCGTCAAAGGAACCCAGGCGTGTCACGCCTGCGCGCAGGAGCCAGCGGGCGTAAGTTCCATAAATCCATGTCGGTGAGAGGCCCCAGAGGCAGACTGGTCCGGGTGGCGGAACGCCGAAATCCGGTGCGTGCCTCAGACTTTTCGCGGTCGCGGGCGACAGGAACCGATCTTTTGTCGTTAGATGGAATTCCAGTTGCGCCGAATTCGGCAGCGAGGTCCAGCGGATCTCAATCATATCGGGGGGAAAGTCCCCGGCGGTGCGGCGAGCGGGAATTTCAACCAGGCGGTCCGGCTGCTTCGGATCGAAAAAGAATACCCTCGCCTCGGGGTCGGCCAGCAGCGCGCACCGCAAGCCTGCAAGGTAAGCCCAGACCGGGGCTACTCCGCCCAAAACCACCACGCCGGTTCGCTCCACCATTTCGCGAATTGCCGCCGCCCGCCCGCGGACATCGGGAATATCCGCTTCCTCCCAGCGTTCGACGTCGTGGAGATCGACATAAGGGATGCTGTCCGGCGCCCGCCGCAACTTCACCAGTTCCGCGGAGAGAACGGCCAGCGCTGTATCGTTGACGGTGTCGCCGGCGACAGCATCGTACCGGAATGCCCCGGTCCAGTGACCGTCCGCGGCCTGCGCCGCAAATGGCTCAACGCCTGCTTCGGGCCCGATGGAGCGGACCCATGCGACGCGCTCCAGTCCCGTCTCCCGACAAAGGGCGTCCCAGGACGCGCCGCCCGAATCGTCGCCAAGACGCGACACCACAATATAATGGCTGCACTTTTCCAGCATGCTTCGGTTGGCGGGATCGTGCTTGCCGCCAAAATCCAGAAACGAGAGCTCCAGGTTGCGGCGTCCGCAATCGATGGAGTCGCGGATGTGGCTGGCGGTGCTCTCGGTCCACGACCCCTTGACGTGGCTCTTTAAAGCTTCCCGCTGGTGCGGCGCGTAGTGGACGTAGCGGCCGCCGTGGTCGGGATTGCCGGGAATGACAAGAAACGCTTTGAGTTCCCGCTGGAGCAGACAATCCAGCTGGTGAAGCAGCGTCGTTTTTCCCGCGTTGGCCGGGCCAACGACGGCTATGCAGGGCGCGGACGCGGTTTGGTGTGTCATGGTTTACGGGATGAAGTATTTTATCATCGATACCGGAATTCTTCCGGAAATGACAGCGAAATACCCGGCGCCGGAAATTATCGGAAACCGGATGAAGAAAATGGGTTGCTATCGCACGAAACCGATTTACAATAACAGAACTTAACGTCCCTGTTCGCTGCCGGACGGCAATTGGCCGCCGGGGCCCGACCGGGCGCGGAACACGACCCGATGAACCCTACATATCTGGCCACGGCAGAGTTCGACCAGCGCCAAAAGACGATCTTTCAGGCCGAAAAGCTTCGTGAGATGCTGGGCGCTTCCCGCCAGATCGCCGAAGGCCTGAATATCGAAGAACGGGTTCGCGCCGGATATCCTGGCATCGAACCGGTGATGAGAGTAAGCGGAGTTTTGCGTTATGTTGCCGAAGATAAGGCAAAACTCTTTTCTTTTCTGACCGAACTGCGCCGGCAGATCGGACTCCAGTTGTCGATGCCCGTGTCGTTTGCCATTGTTCCGTATGCCTCGGGCAAACTCGACCCCACCAATACCCGACTGGAAGTCGAGGTGAGGGCGCGCAAAGACGCCCGCTCGGTCCCTGTCGATCCGCCGGCAAATCCGTTCTTCGCGCAGTGCCGCGTCATGTCCGGCCTCCCGGCGAATTGCTGGCGGCCCGACATCCGGCAATGCGACGATTCGCGGCGCAAACTCCTCAGCCGGACTGCCGTCGAGCGGGAGAAGTTCGCGGATCGGACAAGGGCGGACGTTTTTAAACCGTTCGCCCTTGTCGAGGCACTCCGCGCCAGGCAGTCAAACTGGCAGGATTGCCTTCCACGAGAGTTTGAAGATCTGGTGGCGAGCGACTCCGATTCCTATATCGCACTGCTGAAAGCCGACGGAGACGGTCTGGGGCGCCTGCTGCAGGCGCTCACCTTCGACGGCCTCGCGGAGACGCTGGGTCTTACCGCGCATAAAGCCGCATTCGAATTCTCCAATGCAATCGAGGATTGCCTGAAGACGGCGCTGCGCCAGGCGGTCGATCGTCTTACAGTGGGGTACCCGCTTTCAAAGCGGAACAAATTTCCGATAGTTCCTCTGGTTCGCGCGGGGGAGGATTTCTGGATCGTTTGCCGCCGCGACTTCGCGCTTCCGCTGGCAATCGAACTGGTGCAAACGTACGCGCGGCTGACCGCCGCTCACCGCTTTCTCGGCCCTGCGCTGCAGGCATCGGGACTTGCGGGCAAAGAATGCCTGACGCTCAGCGCGGGAGTTTTGTTCGCGAAGCAGGGCTATCCGTTCGACGCCCAGATTCACCTCGCGGAACAACTCGTCATTTCCGCCAAGGCGAAACGCAGGAGTTTACCGGAAGGCCGAAAGCAGGGCTGCATCGACTATCACTGGCTGTCCTCATCCGGCCGCGAGAGTTTGACTTCGGAAAGAAAACGCTCATTGACAGTCCGGGGTGAGACCGTTTACCGGCTCACGCAAAAGCCGTTCCCGGCGGACGATCTGGAAGCGTTTTGCGCCGCTGCCCGGGAACTCACGGACGTGCCGCGCAGCAAACTCCACGAACTGAGCGCGATCTTTCGCATGGGCGACGAACTCTCCGGCCTGCGGTTCAGCCATTGGCGGAACCAGCTGACTGCCGCGCAGGATATGGCTCTGTTGAGATCGATCGGTGCGTTGCCGGGGCACGTGAGCCGCGACCTGCCCTGGGCGTTGCCTTCCGGATCGCCGAAGGGCGGAGAGTATTCGAGTCCTCTGCCGGATCTGGTCGAACTCGCTGAAATCATCGCGCCGCCGGGTCCTGCGGGTGGTCGGGAGGCAGCGAAACAGGAGAGCGACCAATGAGCGTTTTGCGAATCGACTGGGAGTGGCGCTTGCTGGATTTCCTGCACGTCGGCACGG
Organism: uncultured Acidobacteriia bacterium; assembly: GCA_903851195.1. Classification (GTDB taxonomy): domain Bacteria; phylum Acidobacteriota; class Terriglobia; order Bryobacterales; family Bryobacteraceae; genus BOG-234. The sequence continues at coordinate 193,073 of CAINNJ010000038.1, read as the reverse complement.
GCCTTTCCCGTGCCGGATATGCGGCGGGCGCCGTTCGCCTGAACAGTCAAGGCAACGCGGTTCTGGAGGGTGGCGGCGTCAAGGGCGCCATCCGGGGCGCGGCCGAACGGCTTTGCCGGGAACTCTGCCGTGACATACCGGCGGAGAAAGAATCGGATTCCATGCCGCAACATCCCATGCTGCGCCGCGTCTTTTCGCCCGATGGCGGAAGAGGCAGGGGAAGCGGGCCGTTCTTTCGCTTTCCCGATGCGTTCGGTTCGGAAGGCCATCTCGTGACACTCTCGTCGACGGCCATAAACGTTGAGACCGGCTCCGCCCGGCAGGGAACGCTGCGCACGGTTGAGGCCTGGTTCGGCGGCAGCCTCAGGGGCCGGGTGGAACTTCATTGTCCGGACCTGGAAGCGTTTGAAGCGGCCCATCCGGCAGATCTGGACATGTTGACGGCGGCGATTCTCGCTACCGATGCAGTGGGAGGAAAGAAGTCGTCCGGAATGGGAGCCGTCGAATGTGTCAGTCTGAGCTTAAGTCAGTTTGCCCCCGCTGCTGAAAGAGTCTCCGAAGCCCGCATGCAGCGGCTGAAGGATCGTCTGCAGGAGGAGGCCGCGCATGCGCTGCTACAAGCTTGAACTAACGCTCACCGAACCCTTCGCGTGCGGTGCACGCCCGCTGAATGGCAATGAGATCGGCACCCTGGACTATATTCCCGGCGCCAACGTGCGCGGTTCACTCGCGGCGGCGCTCCAGTACATCGAGCAGAAGCCCGATCTGGAAAAGTGGTTTGGATATGCGGGCGCCGCCCGCCCGGTGTTTCGGTACTCTCCCGCATGGCCCTGCGACCCCGTGACAGGCAGGCGAGCGGCGCCGATGCCGCTGAGCTTCCTATATGACAAGGGCGACGACGGCCTGCAGGGGGATTACGGCGTCTGGAACCATTTGCTGAACGGGAAGGATGACGCCCCGATCGCCGAAGATGCCGAAGGCGCGAACACCGGCCACGCATTTCAGTGGACCCGCCCTCGTCATCGCTGGCTTGCGCTGGACGATCGCGGTCTGCCGGTCCGCGGCTTCAGTGTGCCCGTGGAGAACACCATGCACGTGGGCCTGCATTACTCAAGGCGCTCATCGCGTGAGGGAGCGCTGTACTCCCAGTCGAGCCTGCCTCGCGGGACGAAGTTTGAAGCCTGCGTCCACGGAACGGAGAGCCTTCCCGCGAACCGCCCGGAACTACTGTTCCTCGGCAAGCGCCGCTCGTCCGGAAACGGAGAGGCGACGCTTCGCTTCGTTGAGCGGGATTCGGACCCCTGGTGGCAGACAGCCGCCTTGCCTGCGAAGGGCGACATCTGTCTGCAGTTAATGTCGGACAGCATTGTGCCGGACGTCGCCACCGGCGGCTATCTCACCGGACTCGGCGCCGGGTTCTGGAAGTCGTTCTGCAACGCGGAACTGCGGAGCGCTCATTCGGCTTCGCTTTCGGTGCAGGGGTGGTCGGGCGCGTGGGGCCTTCCGCGCCAGGCCTCCGTCGCGGTAGCGGCGGGCTCGGTCTTTCGCCTCGGAATCGGCCCCGATACAGACGTTGTGAAGTTGCGCCGCCTTACCACCGGGGGCCTTGGTCTTCGAACGCAGGAAGGCTTCGGATGGGTTGTGATCGACCCCCCGTGGCTGCTGCAGGGTCGAGGTTCCCGGCTGCGTGGCGAAAAGGCGCCGGAACTCGATAACGTTTCGCCACTGCCGCTGTCATGGCCCGGAGTTGCCCTGGAGCGAAGCGCTCAGGTAAGGCTCGCGAAATTGGCCCGTGACCTCAGTCCGCGATTGGAGCGCCATGCCCCCAAAATCGCGGAGCTGGCCATGCGGGTCTCAAGGTCGGGTGTGGCTCATGGCGTTTCCTATCTCACCGCCATGGCCAGCCGCCCGAACCCGCACAAGTGGGAGGAGTTTGATGGAGTGCTGCGCGGTGTGAACGTTCCTGCAATGGAGCGCGAGGAAATGTCATTCCTGCTGGATGCTTTGGCCGGCCTCGTTCGGAACAGGAACCGCCGGTGAGCTACCTTCCCTTTCGCGTCGAAATCTCCGGCGAACTCAGCATTCTGACGCCGCTGCACATCGGCACGGGTGAATCGGTGAATCCTCTGACCGATGCGCCGGTTCTTCGGGTGGACGGCAAGCCGTTCATCCCTGGCTCTTCCCTCCGCGGCGTCCTGCGGCGGTGCCTCCGGGGCGAGGCGTCCCTGCTGGGTTGCACCAGCGATCACTGGCTGAATGTCTTCGGCGATACCGTCGGCCGGACGCGGTTGACAATTCGAAGCGCCTTTTCCAGCGAAGTCGCTCTTCCTGCCGAGATCAGAGATCACGTCAGGCTGGATCGGTTTTCCGGCGCCGCCTCACAGGCCGGTAAGTTCGACAACGAAGTCATCCTGCCGGGAGCCGGACTGTTTTCCTTCCACGCGACGTACGATGGAGAAGGACCGGACGACAGGGAACTGGTTCTGGTGGCGCACGCACTGCGGCTTCTGGCCGAGGGAGCTATCCAGGTTGGCGCCAAAACCGGTTGGGGATATGGGCAAATCCGACTCGAAGGCTGCCGATCCCGGGCGTTCGACCGCTCGCAACCCGGCCCGCTTGCGCAATGGCTGCTGGCCCGTTACCAACGCACTCCGCTTTCCGCGGGCAGTTCGTTTTCCTTTCCCGATCCCGGGACCCCGGTTCCCGCCGACGGTTGTCTGGTTGAGCCCTGGGGTAAGCTGGCACTCGATTTCGATATACAGTTTGATGGCCCGGTGCTAATTAAATATGCCTTTCCTCCCGGAGATGGTTACACGGGTGTCGAGAGCGACCCCGCTACCTACGCGCAAGCGGGCCTGGCAATGGCCGATCATGTTCCACTGACTTGTGCGGTCGAGAGCGGACAGCATTACCTTCCGGGCTCCAGCCTTCGCGGCATTCTGCATTCCAGGGCGGACTGGCTGGCCGCCAGCGGTTTTGTTCTCACCGCGAGCGAAACGCAGACGCTGTTCGGCTCCGCCACGGGAGATGAAGGCCGGCGAGGCCTGATACGAATCTTCGATGGCCGGACGGTGAATGATCCGCCGTTCGTCTTTATCGACCACGTCGCGCTCGATCGAATCACCAATGCCACTGCTTCTGAAAAGAAGTTCTCAAACCAGGCTCTGCAGAGCCCCCTGTTCAGCGTGCGGATGGAAGTACTTTTTCTGCGTGTGAACACAGGGGAACTGCTGCTGCTCGGTCACCTGCTTCGCGACCTCAGGGACAGATTGCTGTGGGCAGGCTCGAACACTACTCGCGGTTACGGGCACATTCATCAGGTGCATCTCACCGCTGCGAAAGCCAGCATTCCCGAGCCATGGAACTGGAGGCTGCCGGACAACACGGTGCATAACCGGGGGCGAGAGGACGTCTCGATAAGTGATTGGAGCGGCCTCTTTCAATGGATCGAAAGCCTGAGCGCTCAGGAGGGATTTCCCGTATGAACGCGCCCGCTGTGTTCCTGCATGTCGAATCCTGCGAGGTCGAATGGGCCGAGGGCCGCACGCGGCTTTCCGACCTCGTCGCTCAGACGAAATCCGGGTACTGCATCGTTCAGACCTTTCGGGAGTTGTATTTCGAAGAGTTCACAGGCTCGGTGCCGGAGTTGTTCGAAGCCTCGTTCGAGGGGCGGATCTTTGACACCCTCAGGGAGATTCGCTGGGTGCGGCAGGATGGATCCTGGCTGTTCTCGGTACTGGCCGAGAATGACTGGGGCGATCAGCCCCTCGAACCTTTCGATCAGCGCTATTACCTATGGGGCGAATACGATGCCGCTATGGATGTCTTTCGTGAAACGCGAATTCCGCGGACTCTGCGGTATCCGCTGCCGGCCTCGCTGAGGCCCGCGGATCACGATCGCGCCTACATTACTGTACGGGAGTATCGCGTTACGTCGCCGCCCGCCGGTATTACCGCAACAGACGAGATGATGGACTTCTTGAACAGACCGTTCGTCGCGCACCACCGCTATTTGGGACTGGGCGTGGGTCAGGAAAAGGAAAGCTGATGCTGGTCGACGCAGATCTGAAGTTTGTAGAGGGTGCCCATGGAAAAGTCGTGTTCCTTTACGCGCGTAACGGTGTCAAAGGGGCAAGCAAGCAGTACAGCGTCGACAAGTTGCCCGGGCATGTCCGGGCAAAGCTGGAGGCTGCACCGGCCAAAACTCTCAAAGTGTCTCTCGGAATTGATTTTGAATCGAAAGTCGAACTGGAAAACGGTTTCATCGTGGTGGACTTGGCGGGCCAGCGTGGAGGCGCCAGAGGATCGGGCGGAGCGGCTCCGCACAATGACCGAAACCAGCCGGCGGAACCACCTCGGCGTGCAAGGATCGTCACTTCGAACGATAAGTCCGTGACGCTCAGCAACCGCGAAGCGGTGCTGCCCGAGAAGATCAATGTGACCGACAAGGCGCTTGGGCTGGCAGTGGGTAATGAACTCGTCCAGGAGGGCAAGGGTCCGTGGCAGGTGGAGCGCTTCGCGGCATCGATACCTATTCTCGGCGGCCGGGACGTTTCAATCGATGACAATCCCTACAATTTCGTGCCGCTGGGAGATTCGCCCACCGAATATCCCGGTCCTCATCCGGATCATGGCGCGGTCGCAAAGGGGGCTCTTTCCGGTAGTATTTCTTTGACGCTGCTCACTCAGACACCGGTCTTTGTTCCGGAAGGCTTCCCTTTTCGCACGGACGAAAAGAATCGCGCCGCCCATCGCGCCATACCGCGCCATTTCTTCCGGATGAAGAATGCTGCCGGAGAACTTCGCTATGCTATTCCCGGCTCCGGGCTGAAGGGAGCCATACGCTCTGCTTTCGAAGCTGTTACGAACAGCCACTTCGGAGCAGTGAGCGACGGGGACTACTCGAAGCGACTCCCCTACCGTCGCCGCGTTTTCCAGAACACCGGGGTACTTGAATCGAAGGACGAATACGGCAACTGGACTGTGCGTAAGGTTGATGTCCATTACCTCGAAGCCGCGACCTGGGGCGCGAGAACATTGCGGAAGGGGAACGACTACAAGTTGATTCCCGGTGGATTCAAGAAGATTGCCGAGCCGGGCACCGGCGTTGTCGCCGCCGAAGATGCCCGCCCCTATCGCGCCAACCTGCTCAACCAGCCGCCCGCCTCGGGGAAAGAAAAAGGACAGCATAAGTATTCGCATACCGTCCTGACAAAACCCGGCGAAACCTTCGTGCTTCCAGGCAAGGTCGTGAGCGACTACCTGGCGAATCTGGAGAGTCCGCATTACAGAAAGCATTACGATAAAAGCAACAGTCTCACCCCCGCAAAGCGGCCTTACAAGGCCCTGCCATTGTTTCCGGTCGTGATGGCTGAACTGGCCGAGCTCGCCCCGGGCACCCTCATCTATTTCACGTCGAGCAACTTGACGATCACCACGTTCGGCAAGAATGTCAACTACATGTGGCCAGCCAGTCAATCGGTTGGTGACCTCTGCTGGAAGTTTTATCCTTTAGTGCAGCGATCCCTGGAGCAGAACCTCAGCCTCGCCGAGCGCGTTTTCGGTTTTGCGGGTGAGCACAAGCATGACGCCGCGGGCAACATCGTAAGCCATCCCTTCCGAGGCAAGGTAAGGTTTACGACGGGATGGGGGCCGGCGGCTCTTTCCTGCCGTGAGGAAGAGAATTGGCCCGGCCCGGCGGAATGGACCTCCGAGCAGGGCATGCGGCTGGAACTGGCTCCGCTCACGGCGCCGGAGACACGTGCCAAGGCGCGTCCGCTTTACCTCAAACAGGCGGACAATCAACCAGCCGCGCAATCACTCTCTTTCGACGACCCCAATGTGAGCTTACGGGGACGCAAGTTTTACTGGCATCAGAAACCGTCGGACGGCCCGGTCTGGAAGTATCACCGTTACGACACTGTGTTCCATGAGAACGTTGCAGACCAATGTCCACCCCCTCTCCTGGCACTCAAGGCCGGCACGTCCTTTACCTGCGAGGTGCACTTTGAGAACCTCACCCCGCAAGAACTCGGCGCACTGCTCTTCGTCCTGGAGGGCGACGGAACGTACACTCATGGCATTAAACTCGGAAAGGCCAAAGCCCGCGGCCTTGGCACTGTTCAGCCCAAAGTCGAAGCGCTGAAGCTCTTCAACTACGGAGCCCGGTACCGAAGCCTTACTGGCGGCGACGGCCTGGAAGACAAGACGTCCATACGTGGTGAGTATCGCCAGGCATTCCTGACGGCTCCGGGACCCAAAGACCATCTCGATGACTTCCGGGCACTTCATACGTTGCCGGCGGAATCAAGGGTTTGCGCTTACCCCGTTAATTTCCGCGACTACACCTGGCTGCCTGTTCCCAATCAGAGCCGCGATCCGAAAGAGCGCCCCGCTGCCATGAAGATGGCCCGCGCTTTCTGGCGAAAGCCCGTTTACCCAATTTCCGGCGGGGCCTCGACGACGAAATCGTAAACGATCGGTTTATAATCTCGCGTGCTGATGTATTGGCACCTTTCCTCCCGCCCGAGCGAGCGGACCGCCCCCACAATGGAGCATATGGCCTGTCCGCCTGTTATGTCCACGTAATGGTGGTTCGCTCCACCGGCTTTCAGTAGCCGTCGGGCGTGTTCGATTGCTTGGGATATCTCCTCCTCGTTTTCGAAATCGGCAGGGTCCGTTACTTCGATCTCCGGCAACCGGGCGCACAAGGGCGAAAACACTTCGCGATACACTTCCCGGAAAAATTCTGTCTGGCCGCCACTGCCCGTATACGGCTGTTCCCGGAGGATTGAATCCTTTTCGCGCCTCTTGCTGTCTTTCGAGGAAATCAAAACGATGTGCTTCAAAGCACCGGCCGCTAGTTGTGATCGAATCGCTTCGAGGGGCATCCGAATATTGAAAGCGCCGAACGGCTTGAGCAATCCCGCGTCTTCAATTGAACCCGCACCGTTTTGTCCGAGGCTCCGCGCCAGTTCCAGGATGTGCTCCCTGTACCGTGTCCAGTCTGGATGATCTTCGTACTCGTTCGTTCCGGCGCTGAGGACGCGAGTTGGCTTTCCGGCGAAGTCCAGCCGATTTTCAGCATTTCTTCCCGTAAGGAAGCTCAGGAACAAAACCATGCCGGGTCGCGGTTTCGGCGCTTGTTCCCGCTTGACGTCGAATGTGGACTGGAGGTTGTCTCCAATGTGGATCTTCAGGACGTGAAATTTCCTGTAGAGCCAAAAAATGACGGCCAACATAGCAATTACTGCAAGGATCTCGACAGCACCCTTCGGAGGTTCGACAGTCGCAATTCCGAGGTACTGCACTGCGACAAGGCCCATCACGGCGAAACGACCCGCCTGGCGATACCGTTTGTAAAGAACGCCCTTGGCGGTCAGACAGATAATGATGAACATTGAGGCGCCGGCGAACTCAGCCACGACCGCCCACGGCAGCGATTGAGCGAATCCGGAACCCATATTCTCCTGTAGATACCGAACTAGAGTATGAAGCTTGGTGGTTACCCAGTGAGTCAGAATGCCGATGCCGACAGCGAATGAAAATCGAATGGATTCGGTCAACTGTCAAGCTTACTGAAATGGGTCGGACGGTGTCTACTTTCATACAGAAGCATTGCCGGGCGGTCCCGAAAATTCTCCGGCTCGCAGACTGAGCCATCCGTTCCGGCCGCCGTCTCAGGCAAGTCGGTGAGTAAACAGCGGGCCGGAGAGAAAACGCATCGAGCGGACCGAACTCCCTCGGTTGAAATACACGATTTCCAGTTTGTGCAAAGCGAGGGTCGAGTGGACCAGACTATCGAGGGCACGGTCTCCATCGGAAATGCGTTTCCGGCATTCACAGATCCGACACCGCGCCTTTGCAGGCCGGAACGCCGGGTAGCAGCACCCGCAGGAACGCCGCCTCTGCCAAACACCCGCTTCGAGTTCATGCTCCGCGTTTCTCCCGCACAGCCGTTGCCTGGTGCAGTTCCAGAAAGGCTCCGTTGCTCGCCACGACTGCCGGGCATTCCGGCCAGCAAAGGCGAACCAACTCCAGCCATTGGCGAATCCGTTCCCGGAACTTGCGCTCCCTCGCGTAGTCCTGCACACCCAACTGACTCCCCAGTCCCATCGGACCGAACAATGGAATCCGCTGGACATCTCTGGCCTGATAGCACCGCCACGTCAGCCACGTGTACAAGTCGAGGCATCCGGGATTGTTCGCCAGCGCCCGCACGACTTCCGTATCGACCGGTATTGGATGGGTCCTGAGTTCCTCCCAGAATGCCGGGGAAAGTGTGACTGTATTCTCTCCCTTCTTTCCGCCTGTGGAGTTCTCTTTGTGAAACCAGAGCCGCATCTGATCGAAGAAGTGGCCACGGCTGCAGTTCCATACTTCGGCTTCGCGGAGGTCGTCTTTGGTTCCGAAGAAGATCGTGCTGCCGAAGACCCGGCGGAATGCGTCATGCAACCGCCGGTAATGCGATCCATTGGTCTGCATTCCCCACTCGACCAGAATTTCGGCGGCGCTGCCGAACCGCACCACCGGGCTCTTCTGGCGGACGGCGGCGGTGGCGAGCCACAGCAGGACAAGCCGGTCCTGCCCAAACGGCACGCCGTATTCAGGATGCCCCACGATCTCCAGCAAGAACCGTCCGTTCCGGCGCGAATACTTCAGCGTTTGAGGCGGCAGTCGGCGAATGGGGAGTCCGCACAGTATGAACGGTCGGGCGCCGAAGGAGACATCCTGGTCCTGGGTGTCACGCCGCCGTCGTATGGATTCGATCTGCTCAGCCTTCCCGAGGACACTTGAGGAAGGCGGAGGAATCAGGAGGTCGTCCGGAAACAGTTCACGGACACACGTACCCGCATGTTTCAGCATTGCGATACTCCGGGTCGTTTGGTCAGCTTGCGAGAGGGACGCGATCGCGCCAAACCACAGGAAAGCGGGTTCTCACGCGACACACTCGCCTTCCGGTCTCATTGGCAAAAAGTTGTTCAGAATGTTGTGCGTTAAGCGCCGGAGAGATGCGAACAGGCCGAACAAACAGGAGGTGGCGGCTAAAAGAATCAGCAATATAGGGGATGAATGATGAATTCACACGCAGGAGGTCCGGGGTTCGAGTCCCTGCGCGCCCACCATTGTTTTCAGTAGTTTATGCGGTATCGGTACCCCTAATACCGGAGCGGCGGAGCGGCTGCTTTTCGAGCAGTCGCGTTGAGAAAAAACTCCCTTGTCCCTGAGCAGAAATGCATTGGATTCATCGCGTTGCAGTCCGTGTCGTTTTCCGGGCTGAACCCGCCGTATCAAAACCGTATCAAAATCCCGATTCCTCAATATCCTCAACTGTTTACCCGACTCCGGATGCTCTGCCAGCGCCGGTTATGATACGGTGGCCCATACCTGTAACCGATGTCAAATGATGCCGTTGGCGGCATTACTGAACGTCCTCGGTCCCGAACTGCTGATGTACCTCCCGGCCCTGCGGTTGTCGGTGGGAAGGCACGAGAGGGCTTGTCAATATAGTTCAATTATGGAATGATATTGGCTATGCCGCGATCGCGTCTTGAGGAATTGGCCTTGATGGCCGAAGAGCACGACGGGCTCGTGACGGCAGGACAGGCCCGTCACTCCGGATTCACCGACTCAGTTCTCGCCCGCCTCGTCCAACGAGGTCGTATTGAGCGCACCGCGCGAGGCGTATACCGGATCCCCTGGCGCAACGCGGGCCGCTTCTCGCAATATCTTGAGATCGTGCTGTGGGCGAAAGCCAACCGCGGGCCTCAGGAAGTGGCGATCTCCCACGCCTCCGCGCTCAGCGTCTACGGAATCTCCGACGCAAGTCCCGACGTCATCCACTTGACTGTCCCCCGGACCGCACGCCTTCGACGCGAGCACCCCAAGGGTATCGTCCTTCACCAGAGCGATCTGGAAGCCAAAGACATCGCAATTCACGAAGGGGTTCCGGTCACAACGGTCAGCAGAACCGTTCGCGATCTGCTGGAATCCGGCGCCCGCCTGGATCTGATCCGACAGGCCATTTCGGATGCCCGACGCGAAGGATATATCGATGCCGCGGAAGCAAGAACTCTCCGCCGTGAGGTCGAGCGCCATATTGTTGCGCTACGCCAGAGTAGCCACCCGACGCAAATGGAACCAGGCGAAGCATGACTCTTCCAGGACCAACAGAAAGACTCGAGAAACGGCTGGCGCGCGTCGCCAGAGAACAGGGTATCGATCAGGAAAGATTACGCCGGTGGGTTTCCTTTCTGGCTTTGTGCGGAGTGCTGGAAAGAGCCCTTTCAGAAAGCGTTCTCGGCGGCTACTATCTCAAAGGCGGCGTCGCCATGGAATTGCGGTTTGCGCAACGTGCTCGCGCCACGAAAGATCTTGACCTCGGAATCGAAGGCACCCGGGCAGGTCGGCTTCAGGCATTGTCTGCGGCGCTGCGCCTCGGATTTGATCAGTTCACGTTCCGCGTTAAAGCTCAGACCCGGGACATGGAACAGGCTGATACCATCCGCGTTCAGGTCTCGGTCCAGTACCGAACGCGATCCTGGCAGACGATCGAGGTAGATTTGGGACCGGCCTCCTCCGAACAGATCGACCTGATCGAACCAGGTGTCCGAGGTCTGCTGGAGCTGAACATACCGATAGTCTCTCCTGTTCGCTGTCTGAACCTCGCGGAGCAGATCGCTCAAAAGCTACACGCCTGCACCGGCCCTTTCTCCGCGGGCCGAGCAAGGGACGTGCTGGATATCCTGCTGGTCGATCTGCTGTCCGAATTAGACTATGCAGCGGCGGCGGAAGCATCCCGGCGGATCTTTCGCGAACGTGCCACACATGAATTCCCGCCAGGGATTGTGTTTCCTCGCGAGTGGTATCCGGAACTCGAGTCGCTGGCAAAAGAACTTGAATTTCCGATCACGACCCCAGCGGCCATCGAAGTTCGTTTTCGCGATGTAGTCGGGAAACTGAGGCAAGCCGGGGGATCCTGATGGGTGACGACCTTGGGAGACTGCGGGACGAGAACCGTCGCCTCCGTGAACTGCTCACGAGGAATGGAATTGAAATTCCACCCGATCCCCCCGTCCTCATTGAAACCCTTGAACCCCGACGGTTCTCGCCGGAGGCGAAGATCCGGTTATTTCGCGAACTGTTTCGAGGCCGTGACGACGTCTATGCTGTGAGGTGGGAGAGCCCGGACGGCAGAAAAGGATACTCGCCGAAGTCAGATCGCGACTGGAAGGCCTGGTATGCTGCCCGGCCGGAAGAACGCCAGAGAGTAGACCGCGAAACGCGCAAGCATGTCCCGCTAACCGACGAGGCAATCCGAGCCCATCTGCAGGGCGAGATTACCGTGGGAATCTACCCTTTACTGCGAGACGAAAGCTGTTGGTTGCTGGCTGCTGATTTCGATAAGACAACGTGGCAGGAAGACTGTCAGGCATTTCTTGAGTCCTGCTCAGAATGGAACATTCCCGCTGTGCTCGAAAGATCACGCTCGGGCAAGGGTGGTCACATCTGGATCTTCTTCGAGAACTCAGTTTCGGCGTTGCTTGCGCGAAAACTCGGCTGTGCGTTGCTGACGCGTGCCATGGAGCGCCGCCACCAGATCGGGCTTGACTCTTATGACCGGCTTTTTCCGAATCAGGACACTATGCCAAAGGGCGGGTTCGGCAACCTCATCGCGCTTCCTCTTCAGAAGGTTCCACGCGAAGCAGGGAACAGCGTGTTCCTCGATAGCCGCTTTGAGCCCTGGTCGGATCAGTGGGCCTTCCTTGCTTCTGTAAAACGTATCAGTGCGTCGGCCGTTGAAGCCGTGGTTGCGGAGGTTCTTCGCAAAGGCGACCTCATCGGCGTTCGAACCACAACGACCGACGATGAAGGTGAGCCCGACCCGTGGACACTACCACCCTCACGAAAAAGCGGATCAGCAAAAAAGATACAGGGTCCTTTTCCGAAGACCGTTAACATCGTTCGGTCGAATCTGATTTATGTTGACAAGGCCGGACTTCCGCCGGCGATGTTGAACCGGGTGCTTCGCATCGCCGCATTTCAGAATCCGGAGTTTTACAGGACCCAGTCGATGCGTCTTTCGACGTACGGAAAGCCTCGTGTCATCTTCTGCGGTGAAGATGTGTCCGGGTTTGTCGCGCTTCCTCGTGGTTGCTTGGCGGACTTAACCGCTGTTCTCGAAAGTCATTCGATCAAGCCCAACCTGCGGGATGAACGCTACGCCGGGCCGGACGTGAACTTCGGATTTCATGGCACCCTGCGAGATAAGCAGATACAGGCGGTGCAGGCGGTTATCGCTTACGACGATGGAGTCGTATGCGCTCCGACGGCGTTTGGAAAGACCGCTGTAGCTGCCTGGCTGATCGCGAACCGGAACGTGTCAACGCTCGTCCTTGTCCACCGCCAACAACTGCTTGACCAGTGGCGCGAACGGCTCGCGATGTTTCTGAGCTTGCCCATCGATCAGATCGGCCAGATTGGCGGCGGGAGCACAAAACGGTCGGGCAGGCTCGATGTTGCCGTGATCCAGAGCCTTTACCACGATCATGTGGTCAAGGACCTTGTTGCGGAGTACGGCCACGTCGTCGTGGATGAGTGTCATCATCTATCCGCGGTCACGTTCGAGAAAGTGCTCCGCGAGGTGAAAGCGAAGTATGTCGTCGGGCTGACAGCGACGCCAACGCGCAAAGACGGTCACCACCCGATCATCTACATGCAATGTGGACCGATTCGGTACCGGATGAGCGCCCGGACGATGACGGAATCGACTCCCTTCGAACACGTTGTGATACCGCGAACGACCGATTTCCGGATGGGTGACGGCATCGACGACATCACGATTCAGGAAGTTTATGCCGGCCTCGTGGGCGACGGTGCCCGTAATCAGTTGATCGCGTCGGATCTGACCCGTGCTGTGCTGTCCGGCCGTTCGCCGCTTCTCTTGACCGGGCGCACAGAACATCTCGCCGTCTTTGCGGAAAAGCTAACTGGACTCGTAAAAAATATTCTGATTCTGAAAGGCGGTCTCGGGAAGAAGCAGCGTCGGGCGCTGGCGGAGCAACTGGCGTCGATTCCGGAAACAGAGCAGCGCGTCATCCTCGCCACGGGCAGTTACATTGGCGAGGGATTCGACGACGCACGGCTAGACACGCTGTTCCTCGCTATGCCGATTTCCTGGAAAGGCACACTGCAGCAGTACGTTGGTCGCCTGCACCGACTGCACGACGCAAAACGCACAGTTGAGGTATACGACTACGTCGATCCGAATGTTCGGATGCTGGTTCGAATGTATGATCGCCGACTGAAAGGTTACGCTGATATGGGCTACAAAGTTAGTGAGGCTGCATTGAAGCAGCAGGAGTCGTGTTCATGATGTGCTTAATTGCTGAAATCCTGATTGATCACCGAGAGCCGGAGACCAGAACCTCGCCGTATCAGAACCGTATCAAAACCCCATCTATTGATCCCATTGACGTTGCTGCGCGAGCAAAGAGCAGATGCCCCAAGTTGTTGAAAAAACAGAGAACGCCATAGAAAGAATGGAAAACAAAACTGCCCCCTTGCAGGCTTCACACGCAGGAGGTCCGGGGTTCGAGTCCCTGCGCGCCCACCATTCGCATCTTATCGCGCGTTGTTGCCAAAAGCCACCAAAAGCCGCTCCCTGAGCGGGACCGGCCGCCCCTCTTTATTAAGATGATTGGGTATCAGGCCAGTGATAAATCCACCCAGAGCCGGCACGGCGGCCCCGCTCCGACCTGACTCCCCGAACCCCGGCGCTGAGCCGGACTGCCCCGCCCGACCCTCACACAGATTCGCCATAACTGCTTTCCCTGCGATTTCGATCCTCGCCGCCTTCTTCCTGACGCCGCCGGCGCGCGCGCAATTTGTCGTCGATTCCTGGACCGCCGAGAACGGACTGCCCCAAAACTCCGTTCTGTCCGTCCGGCAGACATCCGACGGATATTTATGGTTCAGCACGTACGACGGCCTGGTCCGCTTCGATGGCCTGCGTTTTACGGTGTTCAATCGCGCCAGCAATCCGGAGTTGCCTTCGAACCGCTTCACGCTGATGTTCACCGCTCCCGACGGCGCACTTTGGGCCGCCATGGATACGGCAGTCGGACTCGTGCGTTACCGCGCCGGCCGCTTTCGCGCGTTCACGGTCGCCGCCGGAGTGCCGGACGACACCATTCTCACGATGGGAACGCACCTCGACGGGTCGCTGTTCGTCGAGACGTCGTCGAAATCCTTCCGCTTGCGGAACGACACCGTGGAGGCGATTCGTGAGAGGAGAACCAATCAAAAGGAGTATGTTTCGCCGAGCGGAGTGGTCTGGCGGTGGGATTATCCGTTCCTGAACAAAACGGCCGGCGGACGCGAAACCCGGATCCGTTTGCCCGCCGACCTGACTCTGTATCCATTGGCTCCGCCCGTCATGCACGAAACTCCCGACGGGGCCTTGTGGCTCGCCCAGTTCGGCGTCGTTTACCGGCTGACCAACGACGGTCTGACGGCGTACCGGCGAAAAGACGGCGTCCCCGCGGAGCGGATTCTCGAAATCGCTCACGATCGCGACGGCCACGTCTGGCTGGTCGGAGGAGGCGGCGTTTGCCGCATGGAGAACGGCCGCTTTCGTTGTTTCGGCAAAGCGGATGGTCTTTCGAGCAACGACACCCAGAGCTTTTTTCAGGACCGCGAAGGCACCTTCTGGGTCGGCACGCCGGCAAACGGCCTGAACAGGCTGCGGCCGCGGGAGGTTTCCTGCATTTCGACCGCGGCAGGTTTGCCGGCAAGGAATGTCTATCCGATTCTGGAAGATCACAAAGGTGACATTTGGGCAGGCACCGAACGCGATATCACCCGGATTCGGGCCGGGCGGGTCCTCCGTTCTCTTCGTATCCCGCAGCAATTCTATAACGTACAGGGCTTATATGAGGATCGCGACGGACGGCTCTGGGTCAGTTTCATCAGCGGGGCCGGTTACTACACAAATGGCCGGTTTACCGATATCACCCCGCGGCTGAATATTCCTGACACTCCGGTGTGGTCCGTATACCAGGACAAGACGGGCGCATTCTGGTTTTCCACGCAATTCGGCCTGGTGCGCTACGATGGCGGTCAACCGCGCCGCTTTACCACGGCCGACGGTCTTCCCGGAAACAACGTCAAACTGGTTTATCAATCGCGCGATGGAACGATATGGGCGGGCAGCACGGAGGGTATCGCGCGCCTGAACGGCTCGCGTTTCATCCCGTACACGGAGCGCGACGGACTCGCCAGCAACAATGTCCGCGCGATCTACGAAGATGCCCAGGGCACGCTCTGGTTCGGGACCTACGATCGCGGTATCTCGCGTCTGCGCGACGGCGTTTTTACCAACTTCTCCGCCGCGGACGGATTGTTCAGCAACGGAGCGTTTCAGATTCTGGAGGATTTGCACGATCACTTCTGGGTCAGCAGCAATCAGGGCATCTACCGTGTCAGCCGCCACCAGTTAGAAGATCTGGCCGCGGGACGCATCCGGGCTGTTACTACCATGGCGTTCGGCAAGTCCGACGGAATGCTCAATCCGGAATGCAACGGCGGCCGCGCCGCTGCCGGTTTCCGCGCGCGGGACGGCAAACTCTGGTTCCCAACTCAGGATGGCGTCGTCAGCATCGATCCGGAAACCGTGCCGCTCAACACGCCGCCACCCCCGGTGGTGATCGAATCCGCGATGGTTCAGGGCTTGAGGATGCCGCTCGCGGGTGGGTTGCGCCTGGAACCCGGAACGGGAGGCATGGAGATTCAGTATACGGGACTCAGCCTGGCCCAGCCACAGCGGATCCGCTTCCGGTACCGGCTGGAAAACCTGGACACCGCGTGGGTGGAAGCGGGCGGGCGCCGGACCGCGTTTTACCAGTACTTGCCCCCTGGAAACTATATTTTCCACGTGATTGCAGCCAACGGCGATGGCGCCTGGAGCCAGGCAGGGGCCACTCTCTCCATCGTCGTCCTGCCGCCTTATTACCAAACCCGGTGGTTTTTGACCCTCGCCCTGGCCGTCACTGCGTTCGCAGCCTGGTTGCTGTGGCGCCGGAAAGTGAGGCAATTGGAGCGCGCAACCACGCAGCAACTGGAGTTTTCGCGCAAACTGGTCGAATCCCAGGAAGCAGAACGGAAGCGCATCGCCGCCGAACTGCACGATAGCCTGAGTCAGCAGCTTCTGGTGATCAAAAACCGCGCCGCGCTGGGTTTGCGGGATGCGAATCAGCCTGATGCGACGAAGGGACAGTTCGACCAGATCGCCACGTCGGCGGGGGAAGCGATCGAGGAAGTGCGAAAGATCGCTTACGACCTTCGACCGCCGAACCTGGATCGCTTAGGCCTCACCGTGGCAATCGAGGAACTGATCGAGAAGACCGCCGAAACCTCCGGTCTCGAGTTCGGCAGCAGCGTGACTCCGATCGACGATGCGCTGACTCCCGAAGGCGCGATCAAGCTCTACCGCGTCATCCAGGAGAGTATCAGCAACATTACCCGGCATGCGCGGGCGACACGGGCGAATCTGGAGATCTGGCGCGAAGAGGCCCTCATCCACATCACCATTTCGGACAACGGTTGCGGGTTCGATCCGGATGCGCCAATCCGGCGCGGTCTCGGTCTGGACAGCATCGTCGAGCGGGTTCGGATGCTCGGCGGCGCCTACGCCTACTCTTCAAAACCAGGGCAGGGGACCACGCTGGACATTCGCATCCCGGAGTACGTCGCGCCAAAGGCACATGCGAAAGGAGCATCGGGTGGCGGCTGAAATCACCATTCTTATTGCCGAGGATCACCCGGTCTTCCGCCTGGGATTGCGGCAAATCATCGAGGAAGAACCCGGGTTGAAAGTACTGGCCGAAGCCGGCGATGGCGAGCAGGCGATGGATCTGTTGCTGCGGCGCCCTCCGCAGGTCGCGGTGCTCGACATCGATATGCCGGTGACCGACGGACTTGCGATGGCACGCCGCATTCGGGATCTCGGGATCGATACAGCCGTAATTCTGCTGACCGGGCACAAGAACGAGCGCCTGTTCAATGCCGCGCTCGATGAGGGCGTTCGCGGCTTTATCCTGAAGGATTGCGCGGCTACCGAGATTGTCACAGGCATCCGGGTGGTGGCATCCGGAAAATCGTACATCACGCCTTTGTTGACCGACTTCCTGTTGAACCGGGGCCGGTCAGCGAGGGCCTCCAGCCTCGCACATCCGGAGTTGGCAACGCTGACGCCCACCGAACTGAAAGTGCTCCGGTCGATCGCCGATTTCAAAAGCAGCAAACAGATCGCGGACGATCTCTTCATCAGCGTCCGCACCGTGGACCGGCACCGCGCCAACATCGCGGCGAAGCTGAAGCTTTCCGGCAGCAACGCGCTGTTGCAGTATGCACAGCAGCATGTCAGTTTACTCAAGCCCTCTGCGTGAGTCCGGGCACACTCGCGTCTTAACGGGCGCCATTCGGCCTTATAATCGGATCTTCTCTTGGTTCCGGCTGTGCCCCCGCACGCACAACGCCCGGTTCAGACCGGAATCCCCGGTCACCGCCGAAGCCCGCCCGCCATCGCCGAAATCGAGCACCCATTGTTCACCGGGCTGCTGGCCAGGCGTGGAACTCCACGCCCAGCCGGTAACTTTGACAGGCCCGACGAGGTGGCGGCCGTTACCGTCCGCGGGCCCGCCGAACAGCCCCTGGAGTTCTTCGATATCGGGCAGCCGCCAGTCTTTATGGCCACCCAAAGTCAGTGCGCGGCAATACCGCGCTGCCTGGGCGGCGCTGGCTCCAATCCCGTTGTCGGCGGCGGCCCATGTAAGCCGTGTGGCGGGATCCAGCCAAACACCGGTATCGGCTTGCCGGCCGCGCGCGGTCTGCGGGAGACCACTCGCGGCCAGCAGGAAAACAACAACGAAGCAGCGCATACCTTACTGCAACGAAGCCGTGGTCACCGGCGCCTTCTCTTTCAGCAGGCGTTCGATATTCGACGTGAACTCCTCTTTCAGCAGCTTGTTGAACACGCCGCTGGCAGGCGCCGCGAAGCCGGCGTGAGTGGCCTTCACCTTGCCGTCGCGACCCACGAAAACGGTCGCGGGCCAGGTATTCAGATTCACCAGCTGCGGCACCTTGTCCCACATTTCCGAAGGCTGCCCGGCGATCAGATACTTGTACGGCACTTTGTACTGTTTGACGAATGCATTCACGCGTTTCAGTGAGCTGATCTCGGTGGGTTCTTCGAAGTCGAGCGCGACGATTTCCAGGCCCTGGTCGTGATACTTCTTGTAAAGTTCCACAAGGTACTGCGCCTCGTCGTGGCAGTTCGGGCACCACGTGCCGGTCACGATCGCGAGAACCACCTTGCCCTTGTAAGCGGGATCTTCATTGGACACGATCTTGCCGCTGGTGTCCGGAAAGCTGTAGGTGAAGACCTCATTCGGATCCCGCACCGTGGTGTGAGTCTGATAGTTCGAAGGCTCCGGCAGACCCTTGGCGCGCGCCACTTCCGGCCGGTAAGCGATCAGCATTCCATTGCGGTTGCCCGTATTCAGTTCCACGCCGAGGCTGCCATCGGCCTGCGGAGTCAGCGTGATCAAACCAGGCCGCGCGCCGTCGAAGTGGCTGGCGACAAACTTGCCGTCCTGCCAGCTGCCGGTAAGCGCTCCCGTGTCGCCATCCACGCGCAGGATGGTGGTGGTGATCTCGGCGCCCTTCTGCTGCACGACAACGCGCCACGCCTTTTCTCCTTTGGGAGTTTCCCGCGCGACTTCCCAGACACCGTCGATATTCGGGACGTTCTTCACTTCGGCCGCCGTGGGAGCCACGTAGCGCACCGCATGGAAGGGCGTGGAGTTGCGGCGGGCAGGCGCACCCGGCGTGGTGGAGGGCGCGTTGTTGGCGCTCTCCTCGGCAGCGGGTCCGCCCCGGTGCGATTCAATGCGGCCGTCGAGTTCGCCGTCTTTCACTTCGGCAACAATGGATACCAGGTAGTGATCGAAGTTCAGCTCTACCTTGCCGTCCCGGACGCTCGCGCTGGTTGTGTACTCCTTATCTTCGCCGTTATAGAGCGTGCCTTTGGCCTGATCGCCCTCTCCTGATATATCGAGGCGGAAGGGGATTTTCGAGCCGCCCTGTTCGGTGTTGGCGGCCCATCGGCCATTCAGGCTTTGCGCTCCCGCAAGGCCTGTGATGCCCAGAGCCATCGTGGCAAGGGCTGTGAGATTTCGCAGCGTCTTCATACGTTTGGTGTTCCTTTCGGTGTTCACGGTTGGGGCTTCAGGGAAGCGGTTTGGCGCCACTCCGCCGGGAGGCCCGGCTTCGTCGCGACGAGGATTTCGAGGATCGCCCGGCGATCCTCCGCCGACAACGCCGCGAACTCAGGACTCTGGTCGCGTCCGCTGAGGACTTCCAACAACCGGCGTAAGATGAACTCTTTGGCCGGCCCCGGAATGGCGTCGAACGCCTCCGAGTAGATCAGGTAGCTACAGGGGTACCGGAAAATTCGTGTGCGCAGATCGAAGTCCCGCAGAGAGCGCCTCCGCGGATCGCGCGGCCCTTTCGCGGCGAACTCTTCGGCATAGCCCGAGCCGCCTTCCACGGGGCCTTCGAGCTTCGCTTCCTTCGCGAAGAGTAAATACCTCACAAGCTGCTCGGCGGAGCGCTCCATCTGCTGCGTTGCGGCGGGCGCGCCGGAATAGAGAGCCAGCCGCGCCTGATAGTTCGTCTGCGTGATCAGGTTGTGCATCTGCGTCTGGTGGTCCAGTACCAGATGCGCTACCACATCGCTGGTCCCGGTGAGATAGAACGACGTATCCGGCGGACTCGCTTTGCCCATGTGGGTTTGCGGGATGTCGCCGGTCACGTACCAGCCTCCCCACCGTTGCGCGAGCGGACTCTCGTGGCCGGACACATAAGCGGGCGTCCCGCCAACCTGCGTGCCCGCGGGACCGGTGGATAGGGAACGGACCATGACGCCCGGAACACCCTTCGTCTGCACGTTGGAAACATGGCACTGGATGCAGTCGAGGTTCGCCCGCTCGAAACGCGGCTTATCCGCCTTGTGCTCGTCGAGAATGTAAAAGATCGCGCCCTGGGTCGGATCGAAGGACACGAACTCGAGCGCCATGCCATCGTGCACGCGGCCCACGTAAACATCGTCGTTGAAATAGAGCGCGCGCGGCTTGTCAGGCGAGATCTTCGGATACTGGAAGCTGGTTTTGGAGTACACCAGCGCCTGTGAATTAACCGGAATCTTCAGTAACTCCAGCACCGATCGCAGATAGCTCTGGCCCGCTTCGTACTTCAGCTTGACTTCGCCGCGGTCCAGTCGTTTTTGTAAATTCGCCACGGGATCATGCAGGTCCTGCGAGCGGTAGTTGATGGGCGCGTCGCCGAACGGAATGTAGCCCTGCTGTTTCACTACCGGCGCGGCCAGAGCAAGGCCGCCGGCTACCGTAAGCGTGAAGAATATGGTTCTGGTGTTCATTCAGAAAATGCCCGAAAAGAGGGATTGAGCTTCGAAAAGCCGATAACTACGCCGCGCTGGTGGTTGCGGCCAGAATGGCGATCACGTCCGTTGCGACATCCTTAAGCGGCCGCCGGGACTTGCGGCTCAGCACGCGCAGGTGTGTGTATGCCTGGTTTTCCGAAATCGAATGCGTGGCCTGCAGGAGCGCTTTCGCCTGACCGGTGACGCGTCTCTCGTCGAGTTCATCTTCCAGTTCCTTCACAATGCTTTCCAGCGCGCGGATCGCAACGCCGGGGCGGACCACGGTTCTCACGTGATTCACCAAAGCGCCCAGCCGATCGGCGCCAGGCTCGCCTGTCAGAAGCCCGTGTGCCCGCTCCGCTATCTTGGAACCGATCAGGCGCGCTTCCAGAGTGCTGATGCCGGCGACGAGTTCCAGGAGCCGCGCCTCGGGAAAGCGCGCGGACCAGATGATTTCAAGCGCTTCCCGCATCCGGTTCAGCGGCTCCCGGGCCCGCTCAGCCCCTGTTCGGTCTTCGAACGAGAACGCCGCGAAACCGTCCGCCGCGTGCTTGGCATGCAGCGGAAACGCGACCAGCGGGAAATGAACGTCTTCCAGCACCGCGGGTACGGAAAGTTCCTTTCCCAGACGTGCTACCGGCCGCAGGCCAGGCGCCTCGCGAGTCTCCTCGAAGAGCGCGAAGCCCGTGGCGCCGGTTTCCTGAAAGGCCACCCTGGCAAGCGCCAGAATGCTGCTCTCGAAATGCGGCAAACGGTCCGCCAGGGCGCTCATGCGGCCTCCGCGCCGGCCAGTTGCCGGTCCACCGGACCCGGTTCCCCGAACCGTTGCCAGAGCCCGTCCCAGCGCTCCTGCCCGGTGGCAAACTGCCAGAAATATTCATGCGTGTTCCGGCCGTACTCCATCTGGAACATGCCCTGCGACTTGTGTTCGGCAATCACCCAGTGCACGATGATGCTGTGGTCGAGCGCGGCATTCCGCAAAAGCGGCGTGCGCCGGTCGAAGGCCCAAACGGGTGCGCCGCTGGTGGTGCGCGTCCCGGGAAATCCGTCCAGTTCATGGAACACGGGAAGCGCGCCGCCGGCGGGCGAAGCGGCGCGAACACCGGCGACGGCCGGACGCGCGTCGCACGGCATCGCGGCGGCCGCTTCCAGTGCCAGCATCGCGACAGTCTTGTGGTGCCCGTGCGTGTCCCGCGTGGGCAGCAGCGTCAGAACCAGATCGTAGCCTTCACATTGCAGGAGATGTTGCAGTTGACGGCGGATCCACGGCAGATTCCAGCTCCGCAGTCCTTCAGCCGGATCGAGCGTAAAACCTGTGTCGTCCTGTTCCAGAAAATAGTGATTGCGGATGCCGATAATCTGCCCGGCGCGCATCACCTCCCGGCGCCGCAACCGCGGCAGAGCTTTGGCAACACCCGGACTGCCGGAAAGCCCGTAATACTCGAGTCCCGGAGCGGAGAAGTGTTGCCCACCGGCGCCGTTGGTCACAATCACCTGATCCACCACGCCGCCGAGTCCATGCGTGATCCGGTAGAGCGTGGCCGCGCACTCCGATTCGTCATCCGGATGAGCCACCACCAGCAGAACCTTCAGGGGCACGGAAGGCACCGCATCGGCCAGCGAAAACTCCGGGCATCCGGGCCACCAGGCACCGGAAGCGGAAGCTCGGGTGAGCAGTTGCAACAAGCGGCCCATTACGCGGCCTCCGCATATTCGAGGGCAGGCAGTGCCAGACGCCTTGCCAGGTCGGTCAGTTGCTGCCCCACGAATGTCGCGATGCGCCGCAACAGATCGCCCGGCACGCCCCACGTTCCAATGCAGGCTACCAAGGTGCCGGCGGCGCGATGGCCGGAGTTCAGCGGCGTCATATAAAGGCCGCGAAAAGGAAATCGACGGGACTCCAGAAATTCGCAAACGGCGGGAGTTTCCGGCAGCACGGCGCCTGCCGTGACTGGCCTGACGATCAGCAACGCGCCGCCGCACGTGTTGGCGAGAAGCGACTGAACCTGGGTCAGCGCGGCGGGGATATCGTCCGCGAGCCGGACGACTTCAGCGATCTCACGAAGTAATTCTTTTTCCTGCATCACCATCTCCACTCGGTTCGAAGGCAGCATTGCGTGGCCGATTTGCGCGGCAACAACAACAGGCCGGGATGGAGGAACGGGCAGAGATGGGTGTGGTCCGGAAACTCATGTTGTGCACCTCGCGGCGCGACCGAATCCAGGGCGGTCGAGCGGCCAGCAGGTCCCCTGGTGCTGACAGGAAGCGGCTTTAGGTAAAGCCCACTAACTAGATCGAGTTTAGGGGATTGACCGTCGGGATGTCAACTGCGCAATCTCAACAAAAAACGCCCGCAATCGAATAGACTGTATAGCCGATAGCCATTTCGCCCGGAACACAGGTCTCTTCATGACGACAACACTGCAGAAAACGATCACGCTCGCCGCCATGGTGGCGGGCGGCTGCCTCGGACTCCTCTTCGCGCAGGACTCCACTGCTCCCGCCGGCCGGGGCGCTCGCGACA
This sequence comes from uncultured Acidobacteriia bacterium, assembly GCA_903851195.1. Taxonomy (GTDB): domain Bacteria; phylum Acidobacteriota; class Terriglobia; order Bryobacterales; family Bryobacteraceae; genus BOG-234. Next base: position 170,049 of record CAINNJ010000038.1, on the reverse strand, counting down.
AAGGGCCGGTAAAGACCTACTGGGTAGAGAAGACGTCCGGCGGTGTCTACGTCCCGCCGAATAAACCCATTACCCGCCTTGCCGATCTCAAGGCCAAACACGCGGGTCAGGCAAACTGGTCGGAACTGATCGTCAAAGATCCCGAGCATCAGGCCGTCTACAACTCCGCGGCTCCGGGCACGAAGTTCCCGCGCAGCGTACACCCCGATACCCCGGAGATGATGGTGGTCGTGTCCGGCGAACTGCATGTCGATATCGAAGGTCAGGCGCCCATCATGGCCACGCGCGGCTCCATCGTCAACATCCTGCGGACCACCCCGTACTCCTTCGAGGTGGCCGGGAACACACCCGCCTTCTGGCTGACCATCGACCCGCTGAACTTCCGGACCATGTATCCGTCGGAAGATCCTGCCCCGGCGCCGAAGCTTGGCGGCCAGATGGTAAAGGTCTCTTTCGGCAATCGCCCCGCGTCTTACGTGGAACCCAACATGCCGCACTGGAATCTGTTCGAAGCGGCCAAAACGAAGAATCCTTCCGGAGTCCGTGTCACCGAAGACCACCTGTTCGCGAATCCCATCTATGGTTTCGCCGATCCAAATGATCCGCTGAACCCGGATCGCGGGAATCCGGGCGGCGGTCGCGGGGGACGCGGCGGACGGGGTGGCGCAACAGGACCGTTCGATCCGCACTCCACTTTTGGACATATGCACACTGGGCCAGCCGAATGGTGGCTGGTGCAGTCGGGCCAGATCACCGCGCGGTTTGAGAACGTGGGGGAACTCGTCGCCAGCGAAGGCGATGTTCTGTATGCCACGCCGATGACATGGCATCAGATGGGCTTCAAAGGGCCGGGACCTTCCTGCCGGCTGGCGCTCGGCGCCTACGACTTCATCAATATGAACAACACCGCGGGACAGTAACCCGTGATGACAAAGGAACCAATGACAAACATTCACCGCCGCCATTTTTTGCAAAGTGCCGTACTCGCCGCCACCGCTTCCGGTCTGCGCGCTCAGAACGCCGCTCCGGGCGCAAACGACATGTGGGGGACGCCGGTCTTCGACATCCATTTCCACATGCGTCCCGCGGTGGAGGGCAACGCCGAACACCTGGATGGCTGCGGGGTTACCAAAGCGAATCTGCTTACCCGCGGCCCCGCGCTCGAACAGGTGAAAGCCGTGCAGGCGGCGTATCCGAAGCGCTTCATCTGGTTCAGCAGCACGGATATCACGAAGCCCGAGGCCGAGAAGATTCTCACGCAGGCCGTGAAGGACGGCGCGCAGGGGCTCGGCGAGATCAAGTTCCATGTCGCCGCCGACGGGCCGGAACTGCGCCGCATGTATGCTCTGGCCGCCGAACTGAATGTGCCCATCACCGTGCACTTTCAGGAAGTGCCGCATACCCCGACCGAAGGCGTCTTCAGCACCGGATTCAGGAACTTCGAAGCCATGCTGAAGGCTTATCCGAAAACGAAGTTTATCGGCCACGCCGATGCCTTCTGGGCCAACGTAAGCGCGGACTACGCGAATGACGTCGCCTATCCAACCGGGCCGATCAAACGCGGCGGAGTCACCGATAAGCTGCTGGGCGACTATGCCAATCTGCATGCCGACCTTTCCGCGAACTCCGGAAACAACGCGCTCTCGCGGGATCCGTCTTTCACGCCCGACTTCCTCAAACGCCATCAGGATAAGCTCATCTTCGGCAGCGACTGCGGCTGCAAAGACGGTAAGGGCGGAGGCGTGTCCCAGGCCAACAATCCGACGGCCACTCGTCTCGCGGGCAAATGTGTCGCGCGCGAAACGCTGACCGTGCTGAAGAGTTCCACCACGCCCGCCATCTTCCGCAAACTCGCGTGGGACAACGCCCACAAGCTGCTCAAAATCCCGGCGTGATTTATTTTTGGGTAATCACGGAATAACGCCCCGAGGGGAGACCGGCGAATCGTTCGGTCTTCCCGTCCGGCCCCGGCCATTTCACTTCCAACCAGTCTGCCTTTTCCGCGCGGCCCAGGCCCAGAATTTCACGGGGGTCGTGCGACGACAGATAGCTCCCGCCACCTGTCTTCAGCCGGCTGCGCTGCACTCCTCCCGCGGACCACGTAACACGGGCTCCGATCGCGTCGCGATTGCACAGCGTCCCCCTGAGCTTCAGCCCCAGCCAGTGATTGCCTTCGCCGCTCCGGTTTTTCAGCAGCACCGGCGCGCCTCCGTTATTGGCGATTAAAAGGTCCAGCCGTCCTTCATTCGCGATATCGCCGACCGCCAGTCCGCGTGCGGTGTAGCTCTGCCGAAACGCCGGCCCCGCCAGTGAACTCACGTCGCGCAGCCGCCCTTTCTCCTGATGGAACAGCAGCAACGGCTCGCGGTACTTCACGCCGGGCGAGTAACTCTCCACCATGTCGTCGGGATGTCCGTTGGCCAGAATCAGATCCACCTCGCCGTCGTTATCGTAATCGAAAAACTTCAGTCCCCAGCCGCTCAGCAGCCGCGTAGCCTGGGCGATTCCCTCGTCGAAGGCGATGTCCTGAAACGTCTCGTCGTGCTGATTCTTGTAAAGCGAAAACTTCTCCTGGTCGATATTGGCGACAAAGAGATCCTGCCAGCCATCGCCTCGCAGGCTCGCGGAATCGACGCCCATCCCGGAGCGCGGCCTGCCGTCGCTGCTAAAGCCGACGCCCGCCGCCAGCGCCGCCTCTTCCCACCGGCCGCCGCCCCGGTTCAGGAACAAACAATTGGGCGACGTATCGTTGGCGACGAACAGGTCCGTGAGGCCGTCGTTATTGACGTCGGTCGCGACCACGCCCAGCGCCTTCCCGAGAGAACTCCCGATATCCGTCTTCGATCCGGTCTCGGTGAACGTGCCATCCCCGTTGTTGTGGAAGAGCAGGCTGGCGGTGGGCTTAAACAGACGCGGCACACAGTAAAAGTTGCGGCCCAGCTTATTGTTGCCGCAGGAGTAATGCTCGCCCTTGCCGTAATCGACATAGCTCCCGACGAACAGGTCCAGGCGTCCGTCGTTGTCGTAATCGAACCACACCGCCCCGGTCGTCCAGCCCTCCACCAGCAGGCCCGATTGCTTTGTCACATCGGTGAAGGTGCCGTCGCCGTTATTGCGATAGAGAATCGTGCGGCCGTACCCGGTGAGAAAGAGATCCGGAAAGCCGTCGTTGTTGTAATCCCCCACGGCGACCCCCATACCGAAGTTGCCGCCGGGCACGCCGGCTCGTTCGGTGACATCGGTAAATGTGCCGTCGCGATTGTTCCGGTAAAGCGCGTTGCGAACCGGCTGCGATGGCGTCCAGAAGTCGCAGGGGCCGCTGTTGACCAGGTAGATATCAAGCCAGCCGTCGTTATCGAAATCGAGAAAAGCGCAGCCCGGGCCGAGACTCTCCGGCAGATATCGCTTTTCCGACAAGGCATTTTGGTGGACAAAGCGGATGCCGCTCTTTGCCGGAGAGATCTCTTCGAAGAGAGGCGCACTGGCGCCGAAGAGCCTGCCGGCGGGCAGGGTGGCCGCGCCGTACTGCAGGAACCGGCGGCGGCTGGTCTTCATTGCGGATACGTCTCACCGGGGCGGACAACGCGAATCCAGTGATCGGTAAACCCGAAGTGAATTCCCGGTATTGCGGTCTTCGGCATGTGGCACGTTACGCAGTCCCGCTTGCCGACCTTGCACACGTTACCCTGCGCACGATTGCCCTGCGCAGGATTGCCTTGCGTATGACAGGCCAGACATTTCGCATCGTAACCTGCGGTGACGTGACTGGCGGGTGTGTGCGGCTCGTGACAGGCCGTGCAGGAAATGCGGCGGTCTTCCGCGTCGTAGCACTTACTGTTGGCCAGCCGATAGGGCTGAAAGCGAACGTTGTTGATGTCCTTCGGACCATTTGTGGCGATGTCTTCCCAGGTGCGATGACAGGCCCCACAGAGACCGGAGATCTCTTCGGAACTCGATTGCCTGAGCTTCGTCACCTTCGAGAGCGACACCGCGTGTTGCGCCGTGTCCGCATGGCAATGGCTGCACTGAACGCCAGTGTTGACAGGTTCCGCGCTGCCGGTGGAATGACAGCCGAAGCAGCGCCGCACTTCCGCCGGATCGATCAGTCGGCCCGCAGCTTCTTCGATATTGCGCTGCGGGCGATCCACGTGGCCGGGCGTATAATCCAGACCTTTGGTGGCCGCATAGTAGCTCATTGTGGATTCATACAGCGCTCCGTCCTTTTCATAGACGAAGGTCTGCCCGAGGACGCCGAAGCCGAAGGCCCACCGGAGTTTCGCCGTAACGGTCTGCTTGCCGTCGCTGACCGAATAAACGGGGTCTCCACCCGAACTCCGCAGCGTCCATTCATAAACGCCCCGGCGCGTGCGCAACTCCGGATTGTCCCGGAGAACCGACGAGTCACGGGCTGGCATCAGGGCCTGCATCATTGGCGTGGAAGCGTGCGACTTCGCCTCGGCGGGGTGGCATCCCGCACAGGCCGGAACGGCGACAGCGAGGAGCAGTAACATCATCTGGACGCCGGTTGTCGGGCCTGCGCTTCCGCAGTGAGCCGCCGCACGATGGCGCGCTCCCGGTCGCCCTCTTCCTTGCGCTTCAGCTTGTAGTAAACGCCCGCGAGGCTCACGTGCGCTTCCGTAAACTCCGGACTCCGCCGGATCAGATCCTCCAGCTCAAGCCGCGCCTCCTCCAGTTTGCCTGAAGCGACATCCACCGTGGCTGATTGATAGAGCACCGCGGGATCGCCCGGACGCAGGCGCAGGCTCCTCGCGAGAAACTCGCGCGCTTTCGCATACCGCTGCTCCTGTTTGGCAAGAATCCCCAACTGAAAGACAGCCGCGAAATTGTTCGGATCCACTTCCAGTTCCCGCCGGAATTCCGCCGTCGCCGCGTCATTCTGGCTGAGTCCCAAAAGCGCCAGGCCAAGCGACCCGTGCACTTCGGGCAGCTTCGGATTCAACTCCGCGGCCCTCTGCAACTCATCGCGCGCGCCCGTGAAATCGAGCGAGTTCAGCTTCACGGTACCCATCAACAGCCGCGACTCCGCCGATTCCCCCTTACGAAGAATCCTGTCGATGACCACGCCGCCCCGTTCCGACTGCTTGTCTTTCAGCAGCGCGGTGCCGAGCAGGTAAGCGAGCGCCATGTCGTCCGGAGTCTTCTGGTCATAACCATTCAGCAGTTCGATTGCCGGCTTATACTGTCCCAGCCGGATGTCGCAATCGGCGAGCAGAAACGAGATCTGCCGATGCGGCGCCGAGAAAGGCTGCAGCCGCGGCAACACCTTCCCGAAACCGGCGCTCGCATCCGCGTAACGGCCCGTCTTATAATGGGCCAGCGCCAGATTCAGCAGCACCTGCGGATTCTCCGGCTGCAGCGCAAGCGCTTTGTCGTACTGCCGGATCGCTTCGTCGAAAAGACCCTCGTGCGCCAGTGCCGCGCCGAAATTCACCAGGCCATCCACAGACTCCGGGTGCTCTTTCAGATACTCCCGATAGAGCGGCAGGGCGGCCTTCGCGTCGCCCGCCTGATGGACCCGCAGAGCCTCGGCCAGTGCCTCGGGCGGTTGCTGCCCGAAAACACGAATGGCCAGCAGCGCAATCAGAAATTGCGCCCCGGCCAATTTCGTGTTGAAAACCGAAAGGATCAGAAGTAATACTTTACCGCCAGTTGGATGATCCGGTGGCCGAGCTTACTGGTTGCCGTGCCAAAAAGCGCATTCGTCTGCTTTCCGCTGGCATCGAAGACCAGGTTGAGGTTCTGGTCGGCGCCAAACGTATAGTTCGGGTGGTTGATGAAGTTGAAGCCTTCCACCCGGAACTGCAGCCGCTGCCGTTCCCTGAACTCGAAATTCCTGAACAGCGACGCGTCCGTGTTGAAGAAATGCGGTCCGAAGGCTTCGGGCTCGATGATCGCGCCGTTATTGCCCGCGGTCGGCAGCGCAAAGCAGTTCGGATTCAGGTACTGGTTGGCGCCCAGTCCGCTGGTCGGGTTGCAGGTCAGCACAGGCATCGCCGGCACCGATTTGGTTCCCGTAATGTTCAGCACCGTTACCCCCTTGGGCAACGTCAGATTGAAGTTGCTGTTCGTGCTGTTCAACTGCAGCGGCGCGCCGCTTTGCAACTGAATCACGCCGGAAAGCTGCCAGTCGTTCAAAAACGCGCCCCCGAACCTACTATTGCGGAGCGGCTTGCCGAGTTGCAGCGAGTAAGCGGCGTTGAAGATATGCCGGCGGTCGAAGTTCAACGGACCGTAGTTGTTGTTGATGTTGAGCTGGTCGATGGCCGTCCCCGCCGTGCCCGCGCCCAGCACCTTCGAAAACGAGTAATTCACCAGCCACGTGTACCGCGAACTCTGGTGATTCAGGCCGACCTGCAGGGCGTTGTAGTTCGAGTAAGCGTTGTGATCCACAATGTACAGATCTCCATACACCGTGTAGGGCCGATAGAGGTTGTAGTTCACGCTGTTGGCGTTCGGCACGTTGAGCAAGGTTCCGTAAGGAACCGCGTTCAGGTTATCAAGTCCGCTCGTGATCAGGACGTGCCGCACCAGATTACCGACATACGCCACTTCCAGTCTCGAATTGCCGGGAACGCGCTGAGAGACCGTAAAGTTATAGGACCACGTAAGGGGATTCTGGCTGTCGCTCGAATTGACCACCGGGAACGAGCCGTTGAGGGTCGAGCGTGCGATCGGCGGGGCCGCATCAATCGCCGCCAGCGTGGTTCCGGACGACGTCGTCAGATTCTGCGTATAAGAACCCGTTGCCGGCGCAGTGCCGGTGCCGCTCTGCGAACCGCGATAGCGGAACAAGCCAATGCCGCCCCGGATCACCGTCTTGCCGCTGCCGAACACGTCGTAGGCCATGCCGAAGCGCGGCGCGTAAAAGAGCGCTCGCGTGGGGAAACCGGGATTCGGCACGCTGCTGTCGATCTTATTCCAGACGATGCCGGGCAGAATCGCCGTCGGATCCGGCTTGTAGAGCGACGGCTTGAACACGGCATAGCCAAGTCCGTACCGGTCGAACCACTGTCCTTCGTGCTGCAGTCGGATCCCGTAATCGACCGTGAAATTCCGGAAGACTTTCCAGCTGTCCTGCACGTAGCCCTCATAGAGCTTGGACGCGATCCGGTTCACGTTATTGAAGTTCACCTGAGAGAACGCGGAAACGCGGCCCAGCAGCAGGTCCGCATAGGCGTTGCCGGAACTGATGGGGTTCGTCGCGTCTGTGGTGATGCTGCCGTTGGCAGCCCCGCCGGCGGGCTGCAGATTTGCCACGTATTCCGCATAAAAGCCGCCCTTAATCGTGTGAGTACCCCAGACCTTCGCAATATTATCCGCAAGGCTGCCGAGCGGTTTATTCGCGAATAGTGTGCCGCCACCCGCCGCGAATCCGCCGTTATTGGAAAGCACCGCCGTCTGGTTCGCGGCCGAAAGAATGTTCGGGATCTGCGCAATGCCGTTGTTGAAGAAGCCGTGGTAAGGATAGCCCAGCTTCGTGCGGTCAATGGCATCCGGATTCACGAAGGTATTGGGGAATCCGATATAAGTGAACGCCCCGATGAATTCATTGGTCAGCGTGGAGTTGAAAACGTGCGTCAGATCCACCGACCAGGATTCCGAGTGATTCGGCGCGGTCACGGCGGATGGATACGGCACCTGATTCGACGCATTCGCCCAGAGCTGGATCGGGAAGTTCTGCTGTTCCTGCTGGTGATAAGCGCGGACAAAGAGTTTGGTCGCGTCGCTGATCGAATAATCGACGCGCGTCACGAACTGCGAACCATTCTGCGGAAACACCGCCTTGAACGCATAGTTGTAACCGCCCGTCTGCGCGGGATCGGCGTTCGGCAGGGGCAGCAGGCCTGTCATCACCTTGCCGCCCGGATCGAACCGGCTGACCGGGATGATGCCGCCGGGAAACGCGGGGTCCGAGACGGGTTTGGGGTTGCCGGGAACCGTGCCCGCGGGCCCCAAAGCCGCGATGGATGCCGCCGAGAAATCCCCCGCGCGCATGGCCGCCGTGGGCACCGAGGTCTGAATCTGCGAGGAGTTCAGGTGCTGATAAAAATATTCGAAGCCGGTGAAGAAAAAGAGCTTGTCGCGGTTTTTGTTGAAGCCCGTTTTGGGGATGATCACGGGGCCGCCGACATTGCCCCCAGGGAAGTAATAGACGTTTGCCGGTTTGGAAAGTCCGGCCTTGTTGTCCAGCCAGTCGCCCGCGTTCAACACGTAATTCCGGGCGGAAAGATAACCCTCGCCATGATAGCTGGAACCGCCGGCCTTGGTGATGCTGCTGATAACCACCGGCCCTTTCGAGTTTTCGGCCGAGAAATTCGAACTGAGAACCTTGACCTCCTGGATCATATCCGCGTTGGGGTTCACCGGCGTGGCGCAGTTACAGCCGGGGTCGGATACGTGCGCGCCGTCCGAAACGATCTCGGTGGAGTTCAGCGGCGTACCATTCGCGGAGAAGTAGCCAAGCGCACTCTGCCGGCCCGCATTGCCATTGCCATTGATGCCGATCACCTGGCCGTCATAGCCGGGGGCATTCGTGGCGCCGTTGCCGGCCTGCGCGAAGCCCGGCATAATCTTAATAAATTCCGCCGCGCTGCGGCCCACGGTGGCGATTCCCTGGAGCGCTTCCGTGTTGAGCGTGAGCGCCTTTTCGCCCGAATCGAGCGGCGTCACGCTGTCTGCGGCGGCGGAAATCTCCACCGTTTGCGACGTCGCGCCGATCTGTAGCGTGACATCCACATTCCGCTTGTCCGCGCTGTTCAGTGCGATCCCCTTTTGCTCGCTGCGCTGGAACCCCGCGGCTTCAACGGTCACGGCATAGCTGCCTGCCGGGATCGCCACAATACTGTAAAAGCCTTCCGCATTCGTATTGGTTTTTCGGATGTCGCCGGACGATTCGTTCTTCAGCGTCACGCCGGCGCTGGGCACGATCGACCCGGAGGCGTCCCGGACCGTCCCGGTTAGCGTGGCCGTCGTTGCCTGGCCGAAAGCCGGCACGTCTGTCAGCAGGAGCAGCATTGAAGTAATCGCCGCGTAGAAGAAACGCATCAACATGGATTATTCCCCTTTGCCTGGAGGCCGCCGGTGGCAGGCCTTCACCGGAATTGTGCCCGATAGCCTATCAAAACCGAAAGCCGTGAGCAATGCGTCGCCAGTATTTTCGGGTTCAGTCCGATCTCTGATATTGTGTGTTTCGGGATTCGGAGAAACAAAGCAGATGAACTTAACTCGCCGCGATCTGATTCGTATGGCAACCGCGCTGCCCGCCGCCGCCTGGATGACCGGCTACCGCGCGCTGGCGGCGCCCGCCGCCAAACTGGTAAAGATCACCGGCATCAAGGCCATGGGCCTCGACAATGTTGGCGACGGCTGCCTGGTCCGGATCGACACCGACGCGGGCCTTGTCGGTTACGGGGAAGCGGGCCTGCCCGCCGCCGCCGCGCGCGAGCGCATCGCGATGATTCTGCCGCAACTCATCGGACAGGATCCGCTCGCCATCGAGCGGCACTTCTACATGATGAGCACCACCCAGTATTCCTTCATGGCGAACATTCCGACGGTCAGCGGAATCGATATCGCCCTTTGGGATCTGGCGGGCAAAATCACGGGACTGCCGGTCTACCGTTTGCTCGGCGGCCCGATCCGCAAAGACATCCCGGTCTACTCGCATGGCGGCCCGCGCAACCTCCTCGATAAAGCGGAATGCCGCGCCTGGGCGGATCAGATGAAGGCCGCTCCCGAAGGCTTCACGGCCTTTAAGTTCGGCTTCGGAACTCCGGGAGGCGGCAGAGGTGGTGACGGCGCGGCCGCTGCGCCCGGCGCGGCTCCTGGTGGTGGCGGCCGTGGCGGTGGACGTCCCACCGGACCCTACAATCCGACTCTCGACGGCGCCGTGTTCCGCCGCACCGCGCACGAGTACGCTAATCTCCGCGAAGCGCTCGGCGAAACCATCGACATCGCGATGCACTGCACCGGTCAGTTCGATACGCGCAGTTCCATCGGACTCTGCAAGGCGATCGAACCCTGCGACCCGCTCTGGATCGAAGACCCGCTGACGGTCCGTTACTCCGAAGCCTGGCTCGAACTGAAGCGTTCCACGCGTGTCCCCCTGCTGGCCGGCGAGAAGGTCGAACTGGTGGAGGGTTTCCGGCCTTACCTGGACAATCAGGTGCTCGACATGATCCATCCCGACGTCGCGTATTCCGGCGGCATCACCGGTTGCCGCAAAATTGCCGATTACGCCGCGCTGACCCGGACTCCCATGGGGATGCACAGCGGCCCCTGCTCACTGATTCGCTTCTATGCCTCCATGCATATGGGCGCCGCAGTCGAGAACTTCTTCAAAGTAGAGAACGTCCTGGGCGCCTTCCGCGGCTTTAAGGAAAAAATGGCGCAGGGCCCGGAACCGGCCGTGCGAAAGAGCGTCTTCCCCGTGCCGGAAGGCCCGGGACTGGGGCTCGATCTCAACGAAGACTGGCTCCGCTCCCATCTCGCCCCGGGCGAAAAGTGGTGGGCCTGACCGGCCCGCAACCAATCAGGCGTTCTTCAGTTCCAGTTCCACGCAGGCCGCGAAGTGGTCCACTTCCGCCAGCGTCGTATAGACGCTCGGTGTAATCCGGATCCCCGTGTATTCCTCATGCGGAACGAAGGCCGTGTAGATCGCATGCTTGCGCTGCAGCGCATCGGCGAGCTTCGCCGGGTCCGCGCCCTGTAGGCCCAGCATGCCGATTCCGCAGGACATCTCCGGATCCGGATTGTGCAGAATCCGGACCTTCGGATTTTTCGCCAGCCGCGTGGCCCAGCGGTCTTTCAGATAACGCAGGCGCGCCGCCTTGCGATCGATGCCGATGCTCTGGTTGAACGTAAGCGCCTCACAGATGGCATCGAAATTGGCCGCCGGATGCGTTCCCACTTCTTCGAATTTCCGGATATCGTCGTCGTTCCGCTCTGAAGACGCCATCAGTGCCCAGGTCTCTTTGATGCGCGATTTCCGGACATAGAGAAACCCGGTGCCGATCGGCGCGAAGGTCCATTTGTGCAGACTCACGCCGTAGTAGTCGCAATTGAGGTCGGAAATCTTATACGGGAACTGACTGAAGGCATGCGCGCCGTCCACGATTACCGGGATATTGCGCTCATGGGCCATATCGCAGATGCGCCGGACCGGCAGAATCTGTCCCGTGCGATTCGTGATGTGGCAGAGCAGGATGAGCTTCGTCTGCGGCGTAATCGCCTGTTCGTAGCGATGAAACAGATCGTCCTGGCTGGTGACCGGCACCGGGAAGGAAATCGTCTTCAGCTTGATTCCCTCGCGGCGGACCCGCTGCCGGAAGGTGGTCAGCATGCGCGGGTAGTCCTGATTCGTCGTCAGCACCTCATCGCCGGCTTTGAGATTGATGCCCATCTGCGCGATTTCGAGCGCCTCGCTGGAGTTCCGCGTGATCGCAATCTCTTCGGGATCGCAGCCCGCCGCCTCCGCGATCATGCGACGCGCCGTCTCGATCTTCGGATCCAGTTCCCGCACCATCGTGTGATACGGACCCATGTTGGTGTAGTCGAGATAACGCTTCATCGCCTCCTGCACGGTGCGCGGCGCGGGACTGGCGTACCCGTTATTCATGTTGATCACCGTGCGGTCCGTCGTGAACTCGTTCCGCACCTGCGTCCAGAAGTCTTCGTCGACGGCGAGTTCCTCGGCCGTCTTGCCTTTGGCGGCAGCCGCGAAGGCCCGCACGGGAAGTTGGGAGGCGAGCGCGGTGGCCGCCGCCACGCCGGAGGTGAAATGAAAGAAACTGCGTCGATCCATCTGTGGGGTCTCCTGAACGAATTTCGAACGGAGCGGCTTGGCTCGGATGCGTTCCCCGACACTGCTCCGACGCAGCGGGAACGTTTCACCGATGTTATCAGGTTCGGGTGATATCAGGTTCGGGTGTTATCAGGTTCGGATCGGACGCTCTTGCCGACTCAGGCGCTTCTTACTTATCCCCCGGTCCGCGCAGCTTCCGCGATTCTTCAAGCATGGCTTTCCCCTCATCCGTCTTGCCCGCTTTCATCAGAACCTGGCCCAGCATGTAGTGCGCCTGGTAATTGCCTGGATCCATCCGGATCGCCCGCCGCAGCATCCCTTCCGCCGACCCCAGATCCTCTTTCTTCAGGTACGCCTTTCCCAGCAGGATATAAGGACCGCTGTAATCCGGATTCAGCCAGACCGAGCGCTGCAGCGCCGGAATCGCGTTATTCCAGTCCTCCCGCCGCGTATACGCATCGCCCAGTTTGTAATGCGCCATCGCGAAATCGGGATTGATCGCGATCTCTTTCTTCAGTTCCTCCAGCGCCTTGTCGATGTCGTTGCGAAAAGTCGCCATGATGCCGAGCAGATAATGCGCCTGCGGGATCTTCGGATCGAGTTCCAGCGCCGCTGTCAGCTCTTTCGCCGCGAACTCCTCGAACTCCTGGCGCACCATGAACTGCGCGGTCAGCAGATGTGCGGCGGCGGAATCGAACGGCACGCCGAACATAGCCGCGAACGCAGCCCGCGCCTTCGCCGGTTCCCGCTGCTGGATGTAGCAATTGCCGAGCATATAAAACACTTCGTTGATCCGCGCGCCATCGTCCACGGCCTTCTGCAGCCAGCCGGAAGCCTCGGGAAGACGCGAGGTCAGGTAGTAGCTTTGCCCCAGAATGACCGCGGATTCCCGGTATTCCGCCGTGCCCGGTTTCTCCGCGGCAATGGCCCGCTGCATCGTTTCGATGGTTTTCGCGAACTGCCGTTCCTTGTAGAGCGCCACGCCCGCGGCGTGATCGTCAGCGAGCAGGAACAGGAAAAACGGCGCCAGCAGCGAGGTGGTCTGCAACATGCCATCAGTATAAAGGCGCGGCTTCAGACCCTCGGGTGGAAGGCGACCAGCTCACCCGACACCGGCACTCCCCGGCTGATGGTCACCCGAATCAGTGCTTCGAACGGCTGCAGCTTGCCCCCCGGCAAAGCGGCACGCCGGACCAGTTGTGTAACACTCGCCTCGTTGCAAGCGTATTCCACGGCGGCCTGCGTGCCGATCGTGCTGATACCCGCCAGCGTCATCACCCAGTGGGCTCCGTCCGGCCCCGGCATCAGCCCGATTACGGCATAGTCCTGCGTGATCGGCAGGCCCGGCGAAGCGAAATACGCGGGCTGCTCGCCCGCCGAGGGATGCAGGTTCAGGATTCGCAAAGCGCTCTCCGGGTTACCGCCCGGCTCACGCCCGAACTCGAAGTTCCGCGCCGGCGGAAGATCCCGCAGCGTCAGATTCTCCGACGGCGAACCCACAAAGACCACGTCGTTGTTCTTCACATCGTCCAAATTCAGCAGGCGGCCGCGTTTTACGAAAACGGCGTGCCCGAACTGCGCGAACAGGCGGTCGATTTCATGGATCGCCATCACTTCGCCCGTTCCGGTGTAGTGGTCCAGGATGACAGCGCCCTTGTCGCGCTCCGCCCGCAGGTACCGCATTCCGGTTTCCGGGCGGCCCACGAACTCCGCATTACTGAAAACCACCCAGGTGCGTTCGGGTCCGGTCACGAAGGGCTCCCAGAATCGGCTCAGAGACGGACCGGGGCCGGAGGTGCGCGCCCCGGTCGCCGTGCGGTGCACCGGAACCACGTAGGCCAGAACCACATAGAGCAGCGCGGCGAGCAGTCCGAAGCAGACAAACGACAGCAGTAGCGCCGCATTTCCGTAACGCTTTTCCCGGATGGGCAGACCGGGGGCGGCGGGCTCCGGAGCGGGTGGCGATGGCGCGAGGGCGGCGGGCGGAGCCGGTAACGCCCGGGGATGAACCGCAACCGAGTAGGAACCCCTGGGCACCTCCACAATAATCGGATCTTCCGCCCCGGGGCCTGCGTAGTATTCCGCCAGTTTGGCCCGGAGCCGGCCAGTCTGCACCCGCACGGTGGAATCGAGGCGCGGGTCGAAGTCCGCAGGCCTGCCCAGTACCTCCGTGGCGATCTGATACTCCTTAGCGGAACTGCCCGGTTCCCGAATCGCGTGTCGAGCCAGATAAGTCAAAAGGTGACACAGCGACTCGGAACTTCGAAGCCCGTCGCTGCTGCAGATTTTGCCGATTTGCGCCAGCAGTTCTTCCCGGAACTCCGGGGGAACGCCTGTCACCACCATGAAACACAACGTAACAATTCCCCGAACCAATTGCAACGGAAAGCTTTAACCCCGGTAACAGTGTCATACCCAAATCGAACTTGAGCCCGGTGTCCAGAGCGACCAAACTGACACAAGGCTCGTGCTATACATCGGTTCCTCGTCTTCCGACCAGTCAGCTTTTCAGAATCAGTCTTGACAAGATGTGTGAATCGGTTATATCGTCAGCAAGATTCAGGTACTTTCGTTCTTGATCTGCAGGGGCACGCCCTCTCTGCAGCATTTTCAGATTTGGAGAAGGAGAAACGTCATGTTCAGCCATCGTCGCCGCATGCTCCTGCTCGCAATAGCCATCACGCTGGGCTCCAGCGCTTCGGTCAGCTATGCGCAACAGGTCTTCGGCAGCATTTACGGCACGGTTACGGATCCCGGGGGAGCCGTCGTCGTCAATGCCAAAGTCACCATTACAGATGTCAACAAAGGAACCACGTTCGAGGTCGTTACCGATGCCTCGGGCAACTACCGCAAACCGCAGCTGATCCCGGATACCTATAAGGTTGTGATCGAAGCGCCGGGCTTCTCGAAAGTCAGGTCGGACAATCTGGAAGTCCACGTCGACGAAGCCGCCCGGTATGACGCCACCATGCGGATCGGCGACGTCACCACGGAAGTCGAAGTGACTGCCGCCGCGCCGCTGTTGCAGTCCGACCGCGCCGACGTGGCGCAGACCTTCAGCAGCAAAGAAATCAATGACCTGCCGAACCTGGGCCGCAATCTCCAGTCGATGGAACTGCTCGAGCCCGGCTCGGCGAAACTCGGCTGGCAGCATGCCTCGGACGAAAATCCGCAGGCCAGCGTGCAGATGGTCGTCAACGGCCAGTTGTTCGATTCCATGGGTTACGAACTGGACGGAACCACCAACCAGGATCCCATTCTCGGCATCATCGTCATCAACCCGACCTTTGAATCGGTTTCCGAAGTGAAGCAGTCGCTGCAGAACTTCAGCGCCGAATTCTCGTACGTCGGTGGCGGCGTTGCTTCGTACTCCACCAAATCCGGCACCAACGATCTCCACGGTTCTCTTTTCGAGTACCTGCAGCTCAACACGCCCGGTTTCACCACCTTCGCGGCGAATCCCTTTACCGGTCTTCCCCCGGCCACCTACCGTCAGAACCAGTTCGGCGGCTCCGCGGGCGGCAGGATCATCAAAGACAAACTCTTCTACTTCGGCGATATCCAGCTGAACCGGCAGTCGCAGGGCGCTTCGCTGGTCACCAGCGTGCCGACCGCCCTCAATCGCGGCGGCAACTTCAGCGACTGGCTGGCGTACAACAAGAACTACCAGATCTACGACCCCACCACCGGCAATCAGGCGACCGGCATCGGCCGCACGCCGTTCACCAACAACACCATTCCCACCAGCCTGCTCTCTCCGCAGGCGCTGAAGATCATGGCGAACTTCCCGAATCCGAACTACCAGCAGATCGCGGGCGCTCCCTTTGTAAACAACTACGCCGCCAACGGCGCGGTCGCCATCACGGGCAACTCGTACAACACTCGTGAAGACTACTACCTGAACCAGAAGAACTCCATCTTCGGCCGCTACAGCTACCAGGGCTTCACGGAAGATGCGCCGGGCGCCTTCGGCCAGGCGGCTGGTGGACCGGCTTTCGGAAACTACGCTGGTAGTTCCGTTGCCTCGAACCAGAGCATCGCCCTTGGCTGGACCAGCAGCTTCAGCCCCACGCTGATCAACGAGTTCCGTTTTGGCTGGATGCGTTATCACGTGTTCGACGTCCCCAACGGTTACGGCACCCAGCCGGCGACTGCCGCCGGAATTCCTGGTCTGAACCTCGACAACACGTATACCTCCGGGTTGCCGGCGTTCAACATCCCTTCGCCGAACGCCTCCTTCCAGCTCGGTTACTCGCTCGGCACCAACCAGTGCAACTGCCCGCTGACCCAGACGGAATCGCAGTTCCAGTTTGTCGACAACCTGAGCAAGACGGTCGGCAAGCACACCCTCAAGTTGGGCGTCGATCTCCGCTACGCGAAGAACCTCCGCGTTCCGAGCGACGTGCACCGTGCCGGCGAACTCACCTTCAACGGCGGCCTGACCGGCAGCGTTGCCGTGGCCGGACAGAACCCCTCCCCGGGTATCGGTCTCGCGACCTTCCTTCTCGGCGACGTCACCAACTTCGGCCGCTACGTCAGCACCAGCACCAACGCGGCGGAAAGCCAGCGCCGCTTCTTCTGGTACGGTCAGGACGAATGGCGTCCCACCTCGAAACTCACCGTCACCGCCGGCCTTCGCTGGGAAATGATCTTCCCCGAAAAAGTGAACGGCTCCGGTAACGGCGCCACCCTGAATCTGAATGACGGCCTGATGTACGTCTTCGGCGTGGGCGGCGTTTCTTCGTCGGGCATCCAGACCATGAACTGGAAAAACTTCGCGCCGCGCCTCAGCGCCGCCTACCAGCTGAACTCGAAGACCGTGTTCCGCGCCGGTGTCGGCATGGGCTACGATCTGGGCGTGTTCGGCTCCAACTTCGGCCACAACGTGACCCAGAACGTTCCCGTTCTGGCGAACCAGAGCATCCAGCCGGCCAACGGCTTCTCCAGCGTGTTCACGCTGGCGCAGGGCCCGCCCGCTCTCGCTCCCATCAAGGTCGGCAGCAACGGCACGTTCGCTCTCCCGGCGGACATCAATCCGAAGTTCCGCCCGGCCACCGTTACCCTGCCGCAGGTGTACATGTACAACGTTGCGCTGCAGCGGCAGATCAACAGCAAAATCGCGGTGACTGCCGCTTATGTGGGCAATGCCAACCGGCACGGCTTCATGGGCACCAGCAACACCATCAATCCGAATGAAGCGAAATTCGTCGTGGGCGCCAGCAACAACAACCTGAACCGCCCGTACTACAGCAAATTCGGCTGGACGAACGACCTCTCTTACTACTGCGACTGCGCCAACGAGAACTACAACTCGTTCCAGAGCACCGTCAAAGTCAACGCCTTCCAGGGCTGGACGATGCAGGGCAGCTACACCTACCAGCGCCAGTACGGCGATGGCTGGGGTTACGATTCCAACTACTACTTCATCTACGACCGCGCGAACGGCAAGGGCTACAGCAACACGCTGCCCCGCCAGCAGTGGACCATCGCGCAGACCTATGAAATCCCCTTCGGTAAAGGCCAGAAGTACGGCAGCACCATCAGCAAACCGGTCGACTACCTCCTGGGCGGCTGGAAGATCAGCGGCGTGATGACGTACTACAGCGGCTTCCCCTTCTCTCCGTCGCTGGAAAATTACGGCGCGCAGGGCGGCCAGCCGGGTGCGGGACCGAACAATCGCCCGAATCTGGGCACCGGTGATCCGTATGCCGGCGCACAGGGCAACCGCAATCAGTGGTTCGTCGGCGGCATCGGCAGTGCATTCACCATTCCCACTGCCAACACCTTCGGCAACTATCCGATCAACACCCTCTTCGGACCGCGCTTTATCCAGCAGGATCTTTCTCTCGCCAAGACCTTCAAGGCGACGGAAAAGATCGGCTTCACGCTTCGGATCGACGCGGACAACGCTCTAAACCACACCAACCTCGGGTCTCCCAACAGCGATGTGCAGAGTCCGAGCGCCGGTCAGATCACCGGACTTGCCCCGGGCGGTTCCATGCGGCGGGTTCAGTTCTCCGGTACCATGAAATTCTGAGGAGCCGCCTCGGAAAGTTGTAATAAGAGCCGGCGGAACGCCCTGTTCCGCCGGCTTTGTTCGTCAGAAGCTCGGCTGAAACCCGAGCGGTTTCTAAGAAACGCGTGAGATGCCATGAAGCACCCTGCCCTGATTCTTTCCTTCCTTCCTCTTCTCTGTGGCGCCCAGACTCGCATCTTTGACCGGGCCGATTCCGTCACCGCCCGTCCCGACGGCGTGGAAGTCCGAAGCGGCACTGCGGTCATGCGGATTACCGCTTTGCGCGACGACGTGGTGCGAGTCCGCCTTGGTGCGGATGGTCAGTTGCCGGAAGATGCGTCGTGGGCAGTGCTTGCTCCCACCCGTACCGCCACCGTGGCCGTGACCTCCGCGACTGACGGTTTCGCGACCAAAAGCCTGCGAGTCCGCGTGGAGAAAGCGTCCTTCCGCGTGATCGTCACCGACCTCGCCGGCAACGTGGTGCTGGCGGATGCGCCGGCGAGACCGCTCGAATACCACGGCGAGAGTTTTCGAATTTACAAAGAGATGCCGCCGGATGAGCACTATTTCGGCCTCGGCGACAAGACCGGACCGCTTGATCGGCGCGGTCTCGCCTTCACTCTCTGGAACACCGACACGGGCTTCCAGGAAAGCACCGATCCCATTTACAAGAGCATTCCCTTTTTCCTCGGCTTTCGCGCCGGCAAAAGCTATGGCCTGCTGTTCGACAACACCTTCCGGTCCAGCTTCGATTTCGGCAAGGAAGACCGGAACAGCTACTCCTTCGGTGCCGAAGCCGGCCCGCTCGACTATTACTTTTTCTATGGACCGGAACCGAAGCGCGTCCTCGAAACTTACGCCTGGCTGACGGGCACACCGCCGCTGCCTCCCCTGTGGTCGCTGGGCTTTCAGCAGTCCCGGTACAGTTACGAGTCGGAAGCGAAAGTGCGCCAGGTTGCCGCTCGTTTGCGCGCGGATAAAATTCCCGTCGATGCCCTCTACTTCGATATCGATTACCAGAAGAAGAATCGCCCTTTTACCGTCGATACGCAGAATTTCCCCGACTTCCCGAAACTCCTCAAAGACCTGCGGACGCAGCAGTTTCATTCCGTGCTGATCACGGACCTCCACATCGCCAACCTGCCGAACGCCGACTATGCGCCTTACGACGAAGGGCTGCGCGGCGGCCACTTCGTGAAAAACCCCGATGGCTCCGTTTATTCGGGCATCGTGTGGCCCGGTCCCGCGGTCTTTCCCGATTTCACCCGGCAGCCCTCGCGCGCCTGGTGGGGCTCGCTTTATAAAGACTTCTACGCGATGGGCGCGGCCGGCTTCTGGAACGATATGAATGAGCCTGCCGTATTCCAGACGCCAACGAAGACGATTCCGCTCGACGTGGTGGGGCAACTCGACGAGCCCGGATTCCGGCCCCGCGCCATCACGCAGCGGGAAGCCCATAACGTCTTCGGGATGCTGAATACGCGCGGTACTTTCGAAGGACTGCTGAAGCTGAATCCCGGCCAGCGCCCGTTCGTCCTGACGCGCGCGACCTATGCAGGGGGCCATCGTTACGCCGCCACCTGGACCGGCGACAACGCCAGCACCTGGAATCACCTCCGCATGAGCACGCCCATGCTGCTCAATCTCGGCCTGAGCGGCTTTGCCATCGCGGGCGACGATATCGGCGGCTTCGGCGGCTCGCCTTCCATGGATCTGCTGACGAAGTGGTTCGAGATCGGCGCTTTCAATCCCATCTACCGCGACCACACCGAAAAGGTCTCGCTGCCTCAGGAACCATGGGTCGGCGGACCCGTTCACGAAAGCATCCGTCGGAAGTTCATCGAAGCCCGCTATCGCCTGCTGCCGTACATCTACACGCTGGCCGAAGAGGCCTCGCGCACCGGCATTCCGATGATGCGGCCGCTGTTTCTGGAATTCCCCGAAGTGGCCGGTGACAAGCATCCGCTCGACCTCGACGCCGGCAATCAGTTCCTGTGGGGACCTGGTCTGATGATCGCGCCCGCCATCTTCGGAGAGGAACCGCAGAAGTACGCCGTCAAGCTTCCCGCCGGAGACTGGTATGACTACTGGACCGGACGCAAAGCGGAGGGCAAGGCGCCCGGCGGCGATCCCGTCATCACCGGCGGCGCCAAAGGACCGGCGCGGGTGCTCGATCTGGAAATCACGCCCACGCTGGCGGAACTGCCTGTTTTCGCGCGCGGCGGCTCCATTATCCCCCTGCAACCGCTGGTGCAGAGCACCGGCGAGAAGCCCGTGGGGCCGCTGGAACTGCGTGTGTATCCCGGCCCGGACTGCAAGGGTTCCGTGTATCAGGATGACGGCATCAGCTTCGCGTTTCAGCGCGGAGAGTTTCTCCGGCAGTCGTTCTCCTGTGATATGGCGGCAGGCGGCTTCACGTTGCGCCTGAGCGCCCGAGAGGGCTCGTATGCGCCGTGGTGGCAGACGATAGAAGTCGTGGTTTACGGCTGGCGCGACAGCGCTGCCCGGGTGACGCTTGATGGCAAGCCGGTGGCCGCGCCCCGTTATGGTGCCGCGCAGCAGGCGCTGCATGTCCGCATCCCGGCCTCGCCCGCCGGAGGAGAACTTCGCCTCTCCGTTACGCGATGATGGACATAGCGTGAAGGTTCCGCTCGTCGCGTTCAGTTGTCTCGTCTTCGCCTGCTTGCCGCTTGCGAGCGACGCCGACCCGCGCGCGGCGAGCACACGGAAAATGGCTGCGCTTCTGTCCCGTATCTACAGCGAGCAGGACTGGAAGACCGACCCGAGCAAGGCCGCCGAACGCGTCGCCTACTATCGCCGCCTGCTCACCCTGCCATTGCCGCGTGAAAAGGAGTGCCAGGCTCGGCTCGATCTTTCCGAACACCTGCTCGTGGCGGGCGAAAGCGCCGCCGCCGCGGTGGAACTGGAAAAACTGCTTGCCCTGCCGAACGTCGCGGACGCTCCGCACCTTCTGCTTCGCGAAGCCGAAGAAATGCTGGCGATGGCGTACCTGCGCGCCGGCGAACAGCAGAACTGTCTGACCAACCACAACGCGGAATCCTGCGTGTATCCGTTGCGCGGCGGTGGCGTTCACTCAGACAAGAACGGCGCCGCCGCGGCCGTCGCGCAATACACCAAAATCCTGCAGCGCGACCCCGGCGATCTCGGCTCGCGCTGGCTCCTCAACATCGCTTACATGGCGCTCGGACAGCACCCGTCCGGCGTGCCCGCGAAATGGCTGATCCCCGCCACCGTTCTGCCCGACGAATACGACATCGGCGCCTTCACCGACGTCGCGGCATCCGCCGGAGTCGACGTCAACGGCCATGCCGGTGGCAGCGTCGCCGAAGACTTCGACGGCGACGGGCTGTTCGATCTTGTCGTGTCTTCCTCGGGACCGCGCGACCCGCTGCACTACTTCCACAACAACGGCGACGGCACATTCTCCGACCAGACCCTCGCCGCCGGACTCGAAGGCATCACGGGCGGCCTCAACGTGATCCATGCCGACTACAACAACGACGGCTACCCCGACCTGCTGGTCCTGCGTGGGGGCTGGTGGGGCGCTCACGGCAACTACCCGCCGTCCCTGCTTCGAAATAACGGACCCAATCCGGCGGGCCAGATCACTTTCACGGACGTCACCGAAGAGGCCGGCCTCCTGTCTCCGCACCCCACGCAGACAGCCGCCTGGGCGGATTTCGACGGCGACGGCTGGCTCGACCTTTACCTCGCTCATGAATCCACGCGGGACGACCCCGCGCCCTCCGCGCTCTACCGCAACAACCACGACGGAACATTCACGGACATCGCGGCGAACGCCGGAGTAGCCGCCATGGGTTTCGTCAAGGGCGTCGCGTGGGGCGACTACAACAACGATGGCCGCCCCGACCTCTACCTCTCCCGCAAAGGCCTTCCCAACGTGCTGCTGCGCAATGACGGCCCGGACGCCGCCCACGGCTGGAAGTTCACCGACGTGACCGCCGCCGCGGGTGTCGGCGAGCCGATCCACAGCTTCGCTACCTGGTTCTTCGACTATGACAACGACGGCTGGCCGGATCTGCTCGTCGCCGGCTATTACACTGAAACCCTCGCCGATATTCCGGCCTTTCATCTCGGACTTCCGAATAAGGCCGAAACGCCCCGGCTTTATCGCAATAATCGAGACGGCACCTTCCGGGATGTCACCAAAGCCGTGGGCCTGAACCGAGTGATCCTCGCGATGGGCGCGGGCTTCGGCGACCTCGACAACGACGGCTGGCCCGATTGCTACTTCGGCACCGGCGCGCCCGAATACCAAACGCTGCTGCCGAACCGGATGTTCCGCAACGCGGAGGGCAAAGGCTTTCAGGACGTCACGACCTCCGGCCGTTTCGGCCAGCTTCAGAAAGGACACGCCATCTCCTTCGCCGACTTCGATCGCGACGGCAATCAGGACGTTTTCGAGGTCCTGGGCGGTGCATTTCCAGGCGATACCTATCGGAGCACGCTGCTTCATAATCCGGGACACACAAACCGCTGGCTGGGCCTGAAACTCGAAGGCCGCCAATCGAACCGGTCCGCGGTCGGTGCGCGCGTGCGTGTCGATGTGGCGGGGCCTTCTGGCCGGCGCAGCATCTATCAGACCGTCGGCTACGGTTCCAGCTTCGGCGATTCGCCTTTGGAACTGCATGTCGGCGTGGGGGATGCGACGGCCGTTGAAAAGATTGGGATTCGCTGGCCCGCCGGAGAGACGCAGGTCATCGCCGGAATTGCCGCCGGCCGGACGTACCGCATCCAGGAAGGCTCCCAGCCCGTTCCCCTGTCCGTGAAGCTGTTCCGTTTCCGTCAAGGCTCTGAGGACCATCACCATTGACACGGCGAGAATTGAAACGGCGTGAGTTCCTGACTGCTGCTGCCGCCGCGCTGCTGCCGCGTCCCGTACGTGCCGCGTCGCCGGCCCCGTTCCGGTTCACCGACATCGCGGCGCAGGCCGGCCTCACGGAACCCATCGTCTACGGCAACCCGGACACCAAGAAGTACATCCTCGAAACCAACGGCTGCGGCATCGCCTTTTTCGATTACGATCACGACGGCTGGCTCGATATCTTCGTTCCCGGCGGATCTCGTCTGGACGGCTCGCCCCCTCAAACCAGCAATCGCCTTTACCGGAATAATCGAGACGGCACCTTCACGGATGTCACGAAGAAAGCCGGCCTCGAGCGCGCCGTCTGGGCCTCCGGTGTCTGCGTCGGCGACTACAACAACGACGGTTTCGACGACCTCTTCATCAGTTGCTGGGGCCAGAATATCCTCTACCGGAATAACGGCGACGGCACCTTCACGGACATCACCAAAGAAGCGGGCCTGCTGCACGCGAAGCCCGAGTGGTGCGCGGGGTGCACCTTCACGGACTACAACCGCGACGGCTTTCTCGACCTGTTTGTCAGCACCTATCTGAACTTTGATCCGAAGACCGTCCCTCTGCCCGGCGCTTCACCCGACTGCAACTGGAAAGGCATCGCGGTCAACTGCGGCCCTCGCGGTCTGCCCACCGGCCGCAATTTCCTCTTTCGCAACAACGGTGACGGCACCTTCACCGATGTCTCCGAAGCTTCCGGCATCGCGAAGGTAGACCGGCGGTACGCCATGACCGCCGTAGCCGCCGATTTCGACGACGATGGCTGGCCCGATATCTTCGTCGCCTGTGACTCGACACCGAGTATTCTCTACCGCAACAACCGCGACGGCACCTTCACGGACATCGCCCTCGAAGCCGGCGTCGCGTACAACGAAGACGGCCGCGAGCAGGCCGGCATGGGCGTAGCCATCGGCGACGCGTCGAACTCGGGGCGGCTCGATATCTTCAAAACGCATTTCGCCGACGACACGCCGATCCTTTACGGCAACCGGGGTAAGGGGCGCTTCGAGGACATGACATCCAAAGCCGGTTTCGGCGGCTTCACCCGCTACGTCGGCTGGGGCGCCGGCTTCGCCGATTTCGACAACGACGGCTTTCCCGACCTGCTCTTCGTGAACGGAAACGTCTACCCGGAAATTGAACGTTACTTCGCGGAGTACAAGTACCGCAATCCGCGCATCGTGCTGCGGAATCTGGGCAACGGCGAGTTTGCCGATGTCAGCGCCGCCAGCGGACCGGGCATCACGACGGTTCATTCCAGCCGGGGCTGCGCCTTCGGCGATTTCGACAACGACGGCCGTGTCGACGTCGTCATCATGAACATGAGCGAGCCGCCTTCGCTCCTGAAAAACGAGACGCCGGGCGCGAACCACTGGCTCAAACTTAAACTCACCGGCACGAAGTCCAACCGCAGCGCCATCGGAGCGCGCGTCTTCCTGACCGCCGGCGGAAGACGGCAGCGCCAGGAAGTTCTGAGCCAGTCGAGTTTCTACTCGCAAAGCGACCTCCGCCTTCACTTTGGACTCGGGACCGCCTCCACCGCGGATGTGGAAATTCGCTGGCCTTCTGGTCTGACCGAGTTCCACTCCGGTTTGACTGCCAATCGGATTGTCGCCCTCACGGAAGGGAAGGGAAGCCCGGCCGCGCGTTGACCCCCGCCGGGATCGCACCCGCCCCTCGGAACTGCACGTTCATCCCCGACGTAAACAAAGCCGCAGAACTTGTCTTGTCAGGTTCGAGGCGTTTATGCCACACTGATCCGAGTGATTGAATCCAGCGGGAAGATGCCGCCCAAAGAGCCTGGTGACTTGCCGAAGTACCAGCAAATCCTTGTGGAGTTGCGTCGTTCCATTGTCTCCGGACAGGCGAAATCCGGCGAGCGCCTGCCCAGTGAAACCGATCTTGGCGAGACCTATGCGGTTTCCCGTCTCACCGTCCAGCGCGCTCTGAAGGAACTGCAGATCGAGGGTCTGGTGGAGCGCCGCGCCGGTTCCGGCACTTACGTACTGCCCCGCAAAGAGACTCATGGCCATCTGTTCGGCCTGCTGATCCCGGGTCTGGGAGACACGGAAATTTTCGAACCCATGTGCCAGGGCATGGCGAAAGCGGGCCAGATCGGCGGTCACGCGCTGCTCTGGGGCCACACCACGCACGCGGCGGATGAGGACAAGGAGTTCGTCGCGCACCGGCTGTGCGACGACTACATCTCCCGGCGCGTCTCGGGCGTGTTCTTCGCTCCGCTGGAACGAATCGCCAACAAAGATGCGGTCAACGAACTGATCGCGAAACGTCTGAGCGATGCCGGTATCGCGCTCGTGCTGCTCGATCGAGGCATCTATTCCTGGCCCCGCCGGTCCCGCTTTGATCTGGTCGGTATCGACAACCGCCGCGCAGGCTATCTCATCACGAACCACCTGCTGAACCAGGGCTCGGTGCGGCCATCCTTTATCGCCCTCTCCTACTCCGCACCCACGGTAGCCGAGCGCTTTGCCGGCTTCCGGGAAGCCCTGCTGCAAAGGGGCATGACGCCGGAGGACATGATCCTCTGCGCGCCCGACGATCACGTCCGTATCGCGCAAATCATGGAAACCCGCGTGCCGGACGGCTTCGTTTGCGCCAATGACGTCACCGCAGCCACGCTGATGCAGAGTCTCGACACGCTGGGCTTCGATGTGCCTCGCGATGTCCGCATCACCGGCTTTGACGATGTCCGCTATGCGAGCCTTCTGCGCGTCCCTCTCACGACGCTGAAACAGCCCTGCCAGGAGATCGGCGAGACCGCGATCCACGCCATGCTGACGCGCCTCGAAAATCCCGAACTGCCTGCGCGGGACATCCTGCTGGACTGCCAGCTTGTGGTACGAAAATCCTGCGGCGCCGCCGAACAGCGGCCCCAAGCGGGCTAGGGCAATTTTCTGGACTTGTCAAGACAACTTTAACCATGTAGTATGTTCAAGGCGTCTAAAACGTGCGTAACCAGGTCCAGCTCATTACCTATGTCGACCGTCTCTCGGGCGGCGGTCTTTCCTCTCTCAGCGAACTGCTGAACGGCCCTCTGGCGGGCGTCTTCGGCGGCGCTCATCTGCTGCCGTTCTTCGATCCCATCGACGGCTCGGACGCCGGTTTCGACCCACGGGATCACACTCGCGTTGATCCCCGCCTGGGCACCTGGGACGACATCCGCCTCCTGACCGCGGATTTCGATGTGATGGCGGATCTGATCGTGAATCACGTCTCCAGCGATTCGCCCCCGTTTCAGGACTATCTGGCGCGCGGCGAGGAGTCCCCGTCGGCGGGTCTCTTCCTCAAGCTCGACTCCGTCTTTCCCGGCGGCGCGCGCGAGGCGGATCTCACGAAAATCTACCGCCCTCGCCCCGGCCTGCCGTTCACGAGCGTTACCCTCGCTACCGGAGAGCGCCGCCTTTTGTGGACCACGTTCACACCACAACAGATCGACATCGATGTCCGGCATCCCGCCGGTGAGGCTTACCTCGATGCCATTCTCGACCGCTTCCGCCAGGCCGGCATCGCCGCCATTCGCCTCGATGCCGCCGGCTACGCGATCAAGAAAGCGGGCACCAGTTGCTTCATGATCCCCGAAACCTACGACTTCATCTCGGAACTGGCGGCCAAAGCCCGCAATGCCGGGATGGAAGTGCTGGTGGAAATTCACAGCCACTATCTGCAGCAGATCGGGATTGCGAAGCGCGTCGATCGCGTCTATGACTTTGCGCTGCCTCCACTGGTGCTGCACACCCTCTTCTCCGGAACCTCCGCGAATCTGAAGAACTGGCTGGCGATCGCGCCCCGCAACACCGTCACGGTGCTCGACACGCACGATGGCATCGGCGTGATCGACGTCGGCGCCGGGCCTGCGGGCGAGCCCGGTCTGCTGCCACCGGAGGCAATCGACAGCCTGGTGGAAACCATTCACCTCCGAAGCAAAGGCGAGAGCCGCCAGGCCACCGGCGCGGCGGCCAGCAATCTCGATCTCTATCAGGTGAACTGCACCTTCTACAGCGCTCTGGGCGAACGCGATAACGAGTACCTGCTCGCCCGCGCCATCCAGCTTTTCGCGCCGGGCATTCCGCAGGTTTACTATGCGGGACTGCTGGCCGGCACGAACGACATGCCCTTGCTGGCCCGCTCCGGCGTGGGGCGTGACATCAATCGCCACTACTACACGCCGGCCGAAGTGGAAAGCGCGCTGGCGCGGCCGGTCGTCCGCAAGCAGATCGAACTGATCCGGTTCCGTAACCGGCACCCCGCGTTCTCGGGCGAACTGAGCGTGCTGCCGACGTCCGATCGGGAACTCGCGCTCGAATGGCGTTCCGGCGCGGACCGCGCCTGTCTCCGCGCCGATCTGGCGACCATGGAAGCCTGGATCGAGTACTCGCTTCCCGACGCCCCGGAAGAATCCGGACGGCTTGCCGTCGGGGTGTCCGCATGATTCGCCTGCTCACGTTCCTGATGTTCACCATGTTCGCCATGACCACGGATTCCGTGGGCGTGATCATCCCGCAGATCATCAAGGAATTTCACCTCTCCATGACGGAGGCGGGCGCGTTCCACTACGTCCCGATGGCGGCGATCGCCTGCTCCGGCATCCTGCTGGGCTTTCTGGCGGACCGCCTCGGACGCAAGAAAACCATCATCCTCGGCCTGGTGCTGTTCGCGCTGAACTCTTTTCTCTTCGCGGTGGGGAACTCCTTCGGCTTCTTCGTGGGCCTGCTGGCGGTCTCCGGCGCGGCCATCGGGATCTTCAAAACCGGCGCGCTTGCGCTCATCGGGGACCTTTCGAAATCGGCCGCGGAACACACCACCACCATGAACACGGTGGAAGGTTTCTTCGGGGTCGGCGCCATCATCGGGCCCGCCATCGTGGCGCGGCTGCTGGAAGCCGGTATCTCCTGGAAGTGGCTTTACGTGATCGCGGGGTCGATCTGCGTGCTGCTGATTCTCGCGGCGGCACTCGCCCGCTACCCCGCCTCCACGAAGAAGACCGAAGAGCCCATCGACATCGCACGCACCCTTTCCATGGTCGGCAATCCGTACGCACTGGCGTTCTCGCTCGGCGCGTTCCTCTATGTCGCCGTCGAATGCGCCATCTATGTCTGGATGCCGACGCTGCTGGCCGGCTATGCGGGTCCCGCGCATTTCATGGCCGTCTATGCGATCTCGATCTTCTTCGTGCTGCGCGCGGGCGGCCGCTTCCTCGGCGCGTGGGTGCTGGCCCGCCGGGACTGGACCTCCGTCCTGCTGCTGTTCAGCGGCGCGATCCTGCTTTGCTTCGCGGGCAGCGTGGCCGGCGGTGTCGATGCCGCCGTTTTCCTGCTGCCGCTCTCCGGCCTGTTCATGTCCGTGGTCTATCCGACCATCAACTCGAAAGGCATCAGCTGTTTTCCGAAGACCCAGCATGGCAGCGTCGCCGGTGTGATCTTGTTTTTTACCTGCGGTGGCGCGGCGCTGGGCCCGCTCGCGATGGGCGCGGTGAGCGACTGGTTCGGCGCCCCGAAGTTCGGCTTCTACCTGGCCACGGGCTTCGCGGCCATGCTGTTTGCCGGCGCTCTGGTGAACAAAGCCCTGAACCCCGCCCGCGCCATGCTGGAAAAACTTGATCGCAGCGAATACGAGCACTCCGGCGCCTGACCTTCCGCGCCCATAACCATTCGATAAATATTTCTTTGTAGCGCCCGCCACCCCGGAACCGATAGAATGGCGGAAAGTCCCGTCATTCCGCCTCCCGTCCCAGGCACCTCTCTATCTCCGCCGATAGACTCGCATCCAGTTATCAGGAGATTTGAGTTGACGAATCCGTTCCCTTGCATCGCTCTCCGCCGAACCCTTGTCGCCTTGTGCTCCGGCGCCCTTCTCGTCGCGCAGGAAGCGCCTCCGAAACCAGCCGGACCGGATCCCCTTGCGACCCTCGCCGGACGCCTCGATCTGGAACGCTATAAAGCCACGGTTAAAGGCCTGACGCAGTTCGGCGATCGCCGTCAGGGCACGGACCGCAACCGCGCCGCCCTCGACTGGATTGAAGCGCAGCTCAAAAGCTACGGCTGCACCAACACGGAGCGCATCCGCTATGACTTCCAGCCGCCTGCCGCGAATGCGGGCCGCGGTGGCGGGGGCCGCGGTGCCGCCGACCCCAACGCCGGTCCGGGTGGCTCGCGCCGCCGCGGTTACCGCATCCCGGAAACCGTCAATAACGATCCGCTGAAACAGCCTGACGTGAAGCTCCGCGAGTTGAACTCTCAGCCCTCCGCGCCGGGTCTTCGCGAAGAAGTCTACTGCACCAAAGTGGGTTCCGTTCATCCGCAGGAGATGTACATTGTCGCCGCGCACATGGACGGCATCGGCTGGGGTGAGGCCGCTAACGACGATGGCTCCGGAACCGCGCTCGTCATGGAACTGGCCCGCATCTTCAGCAGCCCGGACGTCCACACCGACCGCTCCCTCCGTTTCGCCCTCTGGAACAACGAAGAGACGGGTCTGAACGGCGCGCGCGCCTACGTCGATCAGCGCAAGGACCTGCAGGGCATCGAGTCCCCCGCGGGCTCCGGCAAGTTTCCCGAACCGAAGTGGCTCGGCATGATCCAGCACGACATGATGATGTTCGATCACGGCATGCCGCTGCCCGACGGCACCATGAGCAAAAAACAGCGCCCCGAAGCCGACATCAACATCGAGTACCAGTGGACGTCGAAACTCGCAGCCGCCGCCATGGATCTGGCGCACAAATTTCAGCTTGCCAACGACAAGTACGCCACCCACTATCCCGCGACCGTCGGGCCGCACATGACGAACACGGATTCCACGCCGTTCATGGATTTCACCCCGTCCATCAGCCTGCGCGAGAACGAGCGCGGCTCGCAACTGGGCAACGGCTGGGATCCGCAGCACCACCAGCCCACCGATCTCTACTCCACCTACAGTGACGACGACTTCCGCCTCGGCCTGAACGCCGCGCAGACCACTCTCGGCGCGGTGGGACAACTGGCCGGCGCCACCACGGACGCCGTGCCGATCGTGCAGCCCGGCGCGCCCGGCAAGAGCGGCCAGGTGATCTCGCCGTCAGCCGCGGCCATTCACCCGCGCGTGCCGACCGCCGCCGATATCGACTTCATGCAGGGCATGATCATGCACCACTCCCAGGCCGTCGAGATGACCGATCTGCTGCGCACCCGCACGAATACGCCGGCTCTGCAGGCCATGGGCAAACGCATCAGCATCTCGCAGACGGACGAGATCGAATACATGAAGAACTGGCTGCGGGAACGCGGCCAGCCCGTGGCGCCGATGCACCACATGGATCACTCGGCCATGAATATGAAGGGCATGGATCACGCGGGCATGGACATGAAAGGCATGGACATGAAAGGCATGGACATGAAGGGAATGGACATGGAAGGCATGGCCATGATGCCCGGCATGCTCACGCCTGCCCAGATGAAAGCTCTCGCCAAAGCCAAAGGCAAGACCTTCGACTATCTGTTCCTGACCGGCATGATCCAGCACCACAACGGCGCTTTGATCATGGTGAAAGACCTCTTCGACACCGCGGGAGCCGGACAGGACGCCGTTCTGTTCGACTTCGCTACCGACATCGACAACACTCAGCGCGCTGAGATCAAAATCATGCAAAACATGCTCGGCCCGCAAAGCCGGCTCAAGGAGAAGAAATGAAATCGAAACGCTCATCGCGCCTGGCTTTTGCCCTCTCGCTCGCGATCGCCTGCTTCGCCCAGAATCCGGCTCCGGCTCCGGCCCCCGCGCCCCGGCCGGTGGTGCCGCCGAAGCCGACCGACACCGGTGTGTCCACCAATCCGCGCAGCGGGCCGGACGATCCGCGTATCGGTCTGAAAGGCGGCTTGTATGACGCTGGTGAAGCCGCGTTCGGGATGCAGAAGCTTACCTCGCTCGCCAAGCCCACCGGCTTCGGTCCGGGCAACGCGATCATGGCGCCCGCCGGCCCGGCTCCGGAACCGCCTCCCGCGGCCGCCGGTGAAACCCCGCCGCCCCAGCCGCCCAGCAATCAATACGGCTCCACGAATTCCGATCTCGCTTTCAGCGGCAACCATCTCTTCGTCGGCAATTACAACGGCATCAACACCTACGACATCGACAGTCCGGCGAGCGCGAAGCTGCGCGCGTCCCTGCTGTGCCCGGGTGGCCAGGGCGACGTGTCGGTTTACGGCCATCTGATGTTCATGTCCGCCGAGGCCCTGAACGGACGCACGGACTGCGGTACGCAGGGCATCCCGCTGCCCGCCGGCTACGTTCCTCCTCCTCCGCCGCCACCCCCCGCTCCCACCGCTCCCGGTGCTCCGGCCGCGCGTCGGGCCCGCCCGCTGCCGCCCCCCAGCCCGGACCGCTTCCGCGGCGTTCGCATCTTCGATATCACCGACATCGGCAATCCGAAGCAGGTTGCCGCCGTGCAGAGCTGTCGCGGTTCCCACACCCACTCGCTGCTGATTGATCCGAAGGATAAGGACAATATCTACGTCTATATTTCCGGCACCGGCGGCGTTCGTCAGGCCGATGAACTGGCCGGCTGCTCCGGCGGCGACGCGGAAACCGATCCCAATACAGCTCTCTTCCGCATCGACATCATCAAGGTCCCGCTCGCGCATCCCGAGCAGGCCAAAATCGTGTCCAGCCCCCGCATTTTCACCGATAAACAGACCGGCGCCATCAACGGCCTCTCGAAGGGCGGCAACACGGGCGAAGGCACGCAGAACACGTCGGCCACCAACCAGTGCCACGACATCACCATCTACTCGGCGGTTGGTCTGGCCGCCGGCGCCTGCTCCGGCAACGGCATCCTGCTCGACATTTCCGATCCCGTGAACCCGGTCCGCCTCGCGGCCGTCAGCGATCCGAACTATGCGTTCTGGCATTCGGCGAACTTCAATAACGCCGGCACCAAGGTCCTGTTCACCGATGAATGGGGCGGTGGCGGACAGCCCCGCTGCCGCGCCACCGATCCCATGAGTTGGGGCGCCGACGCCATCTTCACGCTGACCGACCGCAAGCTGAAACTCGCGTCGTATTACAAAATGCCCGCCCCGCAGACCGAATTCGAAAACTGCGTCGCGCATAACGGTTCGCTCGTGCCCATTCCGGGCCGCGACATCCTGGTGCAGTCCTGGTATCAGGGCGGCATCTCCATGGTGGATTTCACGGACGCGGCCCATCCGATGGAGATCGCTTACTTCGACCGCGGTCCCGTCGATGGCACGAAGCGCGCCATGGGCGGCCAGTGGTCGACCTACTGGTACAACGGCTACATCTACGGCTCGGAAATCGCGCGTGGCGTGGACGTGTTCAAAATGGTGCCGAGCAAGTTCGTCACGCAGAACGAAATCGACGCCGCCAACCAGGTGCACTTCGATGAGCTCAACGTGCAGAACCAGCCGAAGGTCACCTGGCCCGCAACGTTCGTCACGGCGCGCGCCTATCTCGATCAGCTCGCTCGCGGCACTTCCCTGACGCCCCAAAGGATCGCGGCACTGAACGCCGCTGTTACGAAGGCTGACCAGTCGCCGGCCGACCGCCGGGAAGCCGGTCAGCTCAAGACCCTGGCTGCCGGTTTGGAAAAAGACGCGGCCGCCGCGAAAACTCCGGCGGACGCCGACCGGATGCGCGCTCTGGCCTCGATCCTGAAAGCCCCCGCTACGCCCGGCCGCTAATCACTGCCCGAGTTGCCGGAGCATCTGAAGCGCCTCCTGGCGGACCGCCGGATCGGTATCGGCGGCCGCCTTGCGGAGGTTCGGAATCGCTCCGGCAACATCCCTCACTGTCAGTTGGGCCGACGCCAGTCCCAGGTAGGCCCGTCCCGATCCCGGCTGAATCCGAATCACCTCACGATACTGCGTCATGGCTGCCGGCGCCTGCTCCTGGGCCAGCAAGAGATCCCCCAATAACTGATGCGCATCCGGAAAGTTCGGGTCGGTCCGGACGCACTTTTCGAGTTCGGCCCGCGCGTCTTCGAAACGGCGCATCCGGCCCAGCGACATCGCGTGGTTGTAGCGGGTGGGGACATCATCGGGCCGACGCTGCAGCGCGATCCGGAAGTGTTCCTCGGCCTGTACGGAATCGCCCGCGCCGGAGAGCAGACTGGCCAGGTTGCCGTGCGCGTCGGCCGAATCCGGCTGAATTCGGATCGCCTCCCGAAACGCGGCTTCGGCGCGCGCCGGATCCGATCCGGCTGACCAGACGACCCCCAGATTGTTGTATCCCTCCGAGAGATCCGGATCCAGTTGCACGGCCCGCTGCAGGGCCGCAATCGCCTCCTGGGTTTTGCCCAGCGCCTGAAGCGTCTGGCCAAGTTCCTGCCACGTGGCGGCGTTGTCCGGCGCGAGCGCGGCAGCCCGGCGCAGCGTTTCCGCCGCTTCGGGGTATTTCGCTGAACGACGCAATGCCGCGCCCAAACGCTGCAGCGCGGGGACGGAGTCCGGCTTCTGCCGAACCGCCTCGCGGTACATCGCAAGCGCTTTGTCCGGTTCCCCGTTATGGCGCAGAGCCTCGGCGAGTTCCAGATAATATTCCGGACCTTTCGGCGCATATCGCCGGATCGCAGCCGTCAACTGCGGGATGCCGCCGGACAGATTGCTGCGCTGATTGACCTGCGCAACCGCGATATCCAGATCGTTCGCCGCCGTATGCGGCAGCTTCGGCGGATAATACAGCGCCACCTCGCCGGTGTAGTCGCCGGGCGCTTCGTGCCGCTCCGCTCGTTCTGCCAGCAGATCCGCCGCCGGAACCTGGCGCTGAATATAGTGATCCGTCACCACCACATGCACCACGTCTTCCGTCCGCCGCTTCGGCATGTGGCAGCCCGCGCAGTTCGACTCTCCCGTATGGGTTCCGGCCGCCACCAGCCGGTCGAACGCCGCCGCATGGCAGGACCGGCAGACCGTTACGTAATGTCTCGTGGCAGCCTCGCCGCGCGGGGTGTCGTGCGGATTATGGCAGGTGGTGCAGGTCAACCGGTCGCCGCTCTTCAGGAAACAGGCGGATCGCCGCAGCCGATAGGCCGCGCTGACAATTTCGAACTTCTCGTCGCGGCCCGCGCCCGGCGCGTGGTCGAAGAAAAGCAGAAAGCCCTCCAGCGCTTCCCCGGGCCGAAACGAAAACGGCCCGCGGCCTTCCCGCTGCACCGCGTTCGGTAGCGGGAAGCTCGTCGTTTCCAGATGGCATTGCAGACACACCTCCATCTGCCGCTGGGAAATGAGCCGCGCCGGATTGACGATCGCTGCGCGCACCGCCGCGCTTGCCGCGCCCGCCGTCTTCGCCAGTTGGGCGTGCTTCAGTCCCGGCCCGTGGCACCTCTGGCAGTCGATCCCCTGGGGAAGCGATCCCGCATACACCGGTTCCGCGAAACGTTCCTCATGCCCCGCCGGAATCGCCGCCGGATAGGCGTTGTGGCAGAACATGCAGTCGTAAGTAATGGCGCGGCGGAAGCCTTCGTGATCCGGCCGGTCGTAACCCGGATTCATCGCCAGTGAACCGCCTTTTTCCGCGTACCAGGCGAGTGGCAGTTCCACCAGAGTATTGCGCTCCGTGCGGTGTAGATACGTTCTCGCGTGGTTCCCCGAACCCAGCACGAAATCGATCCGCTTTTCCATCACGTTGACCGGGCGGGCTGCCGAATCCAGCTGATACCGGCGCTGGTAAGACGCTCCGTCGCGCCGGATCAGGCTGAAGTAACTGTCGGACGGCGCATGATAATACGTCCCTTGCTCTTCAGCTGCCGCCGGATAGAACGAACGAGCCATGGCGGTTTTCCTGTAATTCGCCGCGATTTCCGCGTGGCAATTCTCACAGGTTCCGGGTTCCGCATAACCCGCCTCTTGATGTACGCCCGTGAAAGGCTGGCCCGCAACCGTGAGTGAGATTGCGCCCACCAGGCCCGCCGCCCAGCCGTATTTCGATTTCGTACGCAGCAACGTATTCCATCTTAAGTTAACGATTGCGGAAGCCTTCCGCGTCGGATATAGTAGATCAAAACAGGGTCGTCCGCGCTTCACCCCTCTGCCGCTACTTCACTACCAGGATTTCGGATGATGATGAAAACGTTTAGTCCGCGCACGCTCACGCTGGCGGTCGCGCTGTTGGTTCCCGTCGGCCTTTTCGCCCAGAGCGGCGCCGGCTCAATTCAGGGCTCCGTGCAGGATGCCTCTTCCGCCGCCATTCCCGGCTGCGCCGTCCACGTCGCCAACCAGAGCACCGGTGTCGTCAACGACACGGTTTCCAATGGCAGCGGCTTTTACTCGGTTCCCGGCCTCTTCGCGGGCAGCTACACGCTCACTTTCACCGCGCCGGGCATGAAGAAATACCAGACCAACGTCACCCTGCAGGATGCCCAGGTTCTCACCCTGAATCCGAAGCTGTCCATTGGCGAAGTCACCGAACAGGTGACCGTCTCGGCGGGCGATGCCGTCCAGCTCGCCACCTATGACAGCGGCACGGTCAGCAACCAGCTCGATTTCAAGCGCATCGACCAGTTGCCCCAAAACGGCCGCAACGTCCTCGGACTCGTCCAGAACACCACGCCCGGTCTCGAAGCGAACGGCACCCGCGCCAACGGTCTGATGGGCGAAGGCCTCGAGTACTCGCAGGATGGCGCGCCCATGACGAACCGCAACTTCGGCGGCGAAGCGAACACGGCGCAATCCACCCTGCCGGACCCCGATTCGGTGCAGGAGGTGAAAGTGGAAACGCTGAACTCCAGTGCGCAGTTTTCCACGCCCGCAACGGCCATCCTCACCACCAAGTCCGGCACCAACCAGTACCATGCCTCGTTCTTTGAAACCGCGCGCAACAACGCGATCGGCGTCGCGAAAGCCCGTCAGAATCCGGCGAACTTCGCCGCGCCCCACCTGGTCCGCAACGAGTTCGGCGCGAACGTCGGCGGTCCCGTGAGCATCCCGAAACTCTACGACGGCAAGAACAGAACGTTCTTCTTCTTCGCCTACGAGCGCTTCTCCCTGCGCCAGAACTCGAGCGAACTGGTCAGCGTGCCCACCGTGGCCATGCGCAACGGCGACTTCAGCGGCCTGGTGAACGGCTCCGGCATCTACCAGACGTTGTACGATCCCAACACCACCGTGCCCGGCACGCTGCAGCGCACGCCCTTCCCGGGCAACCAGATTCCGATCAGCCGCGAAAGCCCGCTGGCGAAGACGCTGTATGCCGCTACCCCGCTTCCCACCAGTTCCGATAACCCGCTGGTGCACTCCAATTTCAATGCGACGAACAACGTCACGCAGACGGTCCCGAATATCACGACCCGTCTCGACCACGTGTTCAACCAGAGCAACCGTGTCTACTTCCGGTTCACGGACATCGAGCAGGTCCAGCAGGCGCTGCGCAACTATCCGGCGAATTCGCCGGCCAACATCGCGGGCGGCGGACTGCCGGCCGGAGCCACCGGCTTCCAGACGCAGCCTGTTACCACAATCAGCGGCGCCCTCGGTCTCTCCCATATCTTTTCGCCCACCTTTTACTCCGAAACCATTCTGAGCCAGCAGTGGCAGAGTTTTTACGTGGAAGGAAACCCCGTCTCGCTGGGCAACTACGAAAAACAGCTCGGCCTGCCGAACAACTTCGGCCAGACCGGCTTTCCCGCCATCGGCTCGAACCTGATCATGCCCTATGGCGGTTCCCAGTGGAACTATGGCATGAACCAGATCCTCTCCACGGTGGACGAGAATCTGACCAAGGTCGCCGGCAAACACCAGATCTCGTTTGGCGGCCGCTATCGTCATGAGCGCTTCGGCTACCTCTCCGATCGTTCACCCGACACCGTCGCGTACACCAACCAGGCCACCGCCGTCTACGACCCCTCGACCGGCGCCAACTACGGCGCGCTGCCGAACACCGGTTACGCCGACGCCGATTTCTTCCTCGGCGCCGCCAGCTCTTACAGCCAGAATAAGAACGCTCCCTTCGGCCGCTATCGCGAGCAGGAAGTCGACTTCTACGGGCAGGATAATTTCCGCGTCAATAATCGCCTCACCATCAACGCGGGACTGCGCTGGGAAATGCACCCCGCGCCCCATTCCAACGATGGCCTGAACGTGACGTTCGATCTGAAGAACGATGCGCTCGCGCTGCCGAATCCCCTCTCGTTCTACATCGACAAGGGTTACACCACCCAGACCATCGTCACCAACCTGCAGAACCTCGGCGTGAAGTTCGAAACGCCCGCGCAGGGTGGACTCCCGGCCGCCGGCCAGGAAAACAGCATGTACAACTTCAACCCGCGCGTGGGCTTCGCCTGGACACCGTTCGCGAACCGCGGCACGGTGGTGCGCGGCGGCTACGGCGAATATATCTATCCGGTGCCGATTCGCAACTCGGTTCGCTATGACAGCGCCAACTACCCGTTCACCGCGGGCTACTCGCAGAGCTACACCAGCGCCGCGCAGTCTCCCGACGGCCTGCCGAATTACCTGCTGCGCTCACCGCTCACGGTGGTCGCCGGTCTGAACAGCGCCAACGTGGTCAACAGCGGAAACATTAACTCCCTGCTCCCCGGCATCGGCCTGACCACACTCGCTTCTCACTATCCGCCCGCCCACGTTCGGGAAGCGAACTTCACCATCGAACAGCCGTTCCGGGACGGGTCGGTTCTGCGCGCCACGTATGTGTTCACGCACGGCTCCAACCTCGACCAGAACTACCAGTACAACTCGCATCCTTCCACGTATGTTTGGGAGGCGGTGACCGGCACGGTTCCTCCCACCGGAACCTATGCCAACACGGCAACCGGCCCCTACGACCAGACGGTATGGGGCAGCGGCAACGTGATCTCCCTGAAGACCGGTTTCTCCAACGACAGTGCCCTGCAGCTCAACTATCAGAAGCAGTTTTCGCACGGGATCGCGTACCAGATTTACTACGTCTATTCGCGGGCTTTCCGCGTCGGTGGCAACACGTTCCGCGACAACGTCCTCTACCCCGCGGCCGACTTCCTTCCCGGCGTGCTGCCGAAAGGTCTGGATCCCGGCACCATCGTCAACCCCAGCCAGGCTCTCAATCGCTATGAGAACTATCACATCGATACGGCCATCCCGGAACACCGCATCAACTACAACGGCGTGGTGGATCTCCCGGTCGGCCGCGGCAAACGGTTCCTCGGAAAATCCAACAAGTTCGTCGATGCCGTACTGGGCGGCTACCAGGTGGCCTTCGTCGGTCAGTTGCTCTCGCAGAGCTTCCAGGTCGCCGCGTCCAACTGGGGCGCCACCAGCCAGGTGCAGCAGTACGGCAGTTCGGTGCCCATCACCGATTGCCGCAGCGGCGTCTGCTACCAGGCCTACCAGTGGTTCAACGGCTATATTTCGCCGACTGTCATCAATGCCGCGAAGAACGGCATCTCCGGACTCCCGGCCAGTTACACGCCGTACCTCTCGCCGATCAACAATACGCCCGGCACGGCCAACTTCGGCAACAACAACGTCCCGCTCACTCTGAAGAACGGCAGTGTCGTGCAGACCGGTTACTCGCCGGGTCCGTCCGGCGCCAACCCCTTCTCGCAGACCGTGCTTCTTGGACCCTTCAACTACCAGACCGATATCTCGATCTACAAAACGTTCTCGATCACCGAACGGGTGAAACTCCGCGTGAACGTGGACGGCTTTAACGCGTTCAACCTGCAGGGCCGGGTCAATCCGAATACGACGGACGGAATCGAATCGCTCCAGACGTCCTACTGGACGCCGCGGCAGATTCAGTTCTCGATGCGCCTGACCTTCTGATCGAAAGAACTGAGGTCGAGTAGTTCCCGCGCCCTGAGAGTCGACAAAACTCTCAGGGCGTTTTTACGTTAAAAAGACAATCACGGCCGGACTCCCCACGGCCGTATACCGTCCCGTAAAATCGAGGACGGCTCCGCGCTCCCGGATGCGGAACGTGGTGATGGCATCGCTCCGCTGGTTACAGCAAAAAAGATAATTGCCGGTCGGATCGATGGTGAAATTGCGCGGGTAGTCGCCTTCGGTGGACGCTTCGCCCACACGAGTGAGCCGGCCGGAGTGCGCATCCACGCGAAGGACGGCGATCGTGTCGTGGAGGCGGTTGGCCGCGTAAACGAAGTTCCCGTCGGCTGACACAC
The DNA here is from genome assembly GCA_903851195.1 of uncultured Acidobacteriia bacterium. GTDB lineage: Bacteria > Acidobacteriota > Terriglobia > Bryobacterales > Bryobacteraceae > BOG-234. The sequence continues at coordinate 131,186 of CAINNJ010000038.1, read as the reverse complement.
GGACTTCGCTCGTGAAACTGGTGCCCGCGAAATCCGGCGGAAGAGTGGATATCTGCTGCTGCTCCGTCAGCGTTCCGGTCGCGGCGGTGTACGTGAAGAAGATCAGCGTCGAACCTTCCTCCTGCAGCGAGTAGAGCCAGGCTCCGTTGGGGTGGAACGCGAAGTGTCGCGGGCCGTCTCCCGGGGGGACCGGCGTCACTGCATTCAGCGTGAGCTTGCCGGCGCCGCGATTCAGCAGCCAGCTGTAAATGCGGTCTTCGCCGAGGTCCGTATGGATTACGAATTTGCCGGCGGGATCGGCCTGAATCTGGTGGGGATGGGCGGCGTCGTGACCGCTGATGGCAAAGCTGCCGGGAGGCGCGCTGGCGGCGTTCGCCGGACCCACGGGCTGGGTATCGATATGGACGTCGGAAGCGTCGCCAACCGATCCATCTTCCCGGATGGGAAGAACCGCGATGCTGCCGCCCTCATAGTTGGCGACGAACACAAACTGCCCCAGGGGATCAACGCTGAGGTGGGCGGGTCCCGCGCCCTGAGAACTGACCGCCGCGCCGAGTGGCGTCAGTTCGCCGTTCGTGCGATCGATGGAAAAAGCCATGACCGAACCGGAAGCCTCATCCACGGCGTAAAGGATTCCGCCGTTTGGATGGATATCCAGCCACGATGGACTGTTGATCGCGGCGGCAAGTTTGACCGGAGTCAGCACCCCATCGGCGGGGTTCAGACGGAACAGGTAAATTCCGTTGCCGTTGGGCGCGGCGGCGCCAACGTAGGCGAGGATTGGTTGGGAAGACACGAGACTTTCGTTGATTTTACGTGAGGTCCTGCCGCAAAGGGTAATCGACGATGATTGCGCGGCCGTCGCTCAACGCCCGGACCGAGTGAGGAACGTTGGGGGGCACAATCGCGACCAGGCCTGGCCTCGCAATCAGTGTCACGTCGTCCAGAGTCAGTTCGATCTCGCCTTCGATCACTTCCCAGACTTCCTCCTGCGGATGGAAATGCCGGTGGATGGAAGAACCGTGCCGGAACTCGTAATGGGCGAAAGTCATGTTCGCGGAGTGGAAGAAACGACCCCGCCAGCCGGGAAGGCGCTCAACGACCGGAAGCGTTTCGATGTCGACGACAGGCATTCTTCCGGGATCGTAGCACGTTTCCTAATGTATAAAATCGCACATCTGGTAAATTGTATGAAACATGACGTTCAGGGTCATTTCGTACATTTTGCTGGGAGCGGTGTCGGCCCTCGCCCAGTCGCTTACCTGGTCCCCCGAAGCGGTGGTTCTGGAGGACGAAGGTTCCAGCTGGACCCGCATGGTCCATTTGAAGGATGGTTCCTGGCTTGCGGCGTACGCGGTCGGGCGCAGTCCGACGCGATTGCGGGTGAAACGCAGCTTCGACCGCATGCGCACCTGGCAGTTTCTCGGCGAGACCAGTGAACCTGGCCGGGATGTCGACAACGCCAATCTTTACCAGCGGCCGGACGGCATCGTGCTGCTGGCCATGCGGTCGCAGGTGCCGGGCCAGTCCTACCGGATTCAGGTGTACGCGAGCGTGGACAACGGGAATTCCTTCACGTATTTGAGCACCGCGGATACCAGCGAGAACACGGGCGGCTCGCAGACGCGCGGTGTTTACGAGCCTTTCCTGTGGGAGCTTGCCGACGGCCGTACGGCGATCTTCTATGCAAACGAAAAGCATTCCGTGGAAAAACCGGCGTACAGCCAGGCAATTTCCGAACGAATTTCGGCCGATGGCGGGAAAACGTGGGGGCCGGAGATCCGGGCCGTGGGCGTGCCGGGGAATTCGCGGCCGGGCGAGCCGAACGTCGTGCCCGTGGCGGGCGGCGTGGCGTTGTTTTACGAAGTCTGCGGTAGCGAGAACTGCGTCGGACACACCTCCACTTCGGGCGACGGAGTGACCTGGAGCGGAGCCATCGGACCTGCCATCCCCAACACCCTGCAGAACGCGCAGGGGATCGCGGCCGGTCGCCTGATCGTAGCCACCTCCAACATACATTCCATCCTGATCAGCACGGGGAATCTGAGCGAATGGCAGGATACAGGGAGTCCGGCGTTCCTCCATGGCGTGTGGCCGGCGTTCTACCAGACTTCGCCGGGCGAGATCGCGCTGGTGATGACGGGAGCCGGCGACAGCGGTGAGCCGGGCGAGTACATCCGGTTCGCGCGACTGCCTCGGGAGACGCGCGCGGACAAGGTCCGCTAAAGCCAGACCGCGGACAAGGTCCGCTAAACCCAGAGAAGGTCCGCTAAAGCCAGACCGCGGACAAGGTCCGCTAAAGCCAGACCGCGGACAAGGTCCGCTAAAGCCAGACCGCGGACAAGGTCCGCTAAAGCCAGACAAGGTCCGCTAATCTCAAAGGAGTGTCGTTACTCGAAAAAGCCGAGAGTTTACCTGTCCATTCGCGAACCCCGCCCGAGTGGGCGCGCGCGGTGCTGGCGGACCCCATCGCACTGCTGATCGATCATGCCTTCCTCGAAAAGAAAGCGGCGCAGAATGCGATCGAACTGCTGACGCGCTGGCCCGGCGAGTGGCTGCCAGGCTGGATCGAAACGATGACCGGCGTGGCCCGCGACGAGGCGGCGCATCTGTCGCAGGTGACGCGCATTCTGACCCGGCGCGGCGGGCGGCTCGGACGCGGCCACCGCAATGCCTATGCGAAAACCCTGCGAACCCTGGTGCGCCTGGGCGGGCAGAACGAGGCAATGGACCGCGTGCTGGTATCGGCCCTGATCGAGGTGCGGTCCTGCGAGCGCTTCGCCGTTCTGGCCGCGCACGCGGAAGACGAGGAATTGGCCGCGCTCTACAAAGCGTTGTTTTCCTCGGAAATGGGCCACTACAAAGTGTTCCTGCGCCTGGCGCAGAAGATTTCCGGCCGTGCCGTGGCGAATGCGCGCTGGGAGCAGTTGCTCGCCGAGGAAGCGAAGATCCTCGCCGCGCAGGAGCCCGGCCCCCGCATGCATTCGGGAGTGCCGCATTCGGGACTGCCTGTGCCCGAAGTCTATTCCACGCCGTGAGACCGCAGTTTGACGATCTGTTCGGCTGACAGATTGGTCATCCCGGAAGCGCGCAGGTTGCGCAGGTAGTCTTCGCTGACGCCGTGCGCGTGCAGATCGATCAGTTCCCGCGGCGTGAACTGGTAGCCGAGTCCCGCGGAGGCCAGCATGAAATTCGTGTTGACGCCATGCGCGTGCAGGTCGGTGACCTCCTGCGGCGGCAGGTTGGTCAGCCCGGCCTTCTCGAGGCCGCTCAGGTAGTCGGGATCGACGCCGTGGCTGTGGAAGCGGATCAGTTCGTCGGCTGGCGGATGCAGGTTGTGCCGCTGCAGCCGGCGGACATATTCCGTGCCGATGCCATTGGCGTGCAGGTCGGCGAGTTGGCCCGGCGGCAGGTCGTAACCGGCGCCTTTGAGTTCCGCCGCGAAATTTGCGGAGACACCACGGGAGTGCAGCGTGATCAGATCCGCGGCGCCGAGCCGGTAGCCGGCCGTGTGGAGATCGCGCAGGTAATCGATGCCGATCCCGTGCGCTTTCAGGTCCATGAACGCGCGGGCGGAGAGTTGGGAATAACCCGCGGCACGTCCGTCCCGCAGGTAATCGAGCGTGACGCCGTGCTGGCGCAACTGGAGCAGTTCCGTGGTGGTAGCGCCCAGACCCAGGTCACGGATCGCGCGCGCATATTCCAGCGTGACGCGCGACTGCAGGAAGTCGAACAACTGGTCGTCGCCCGGGGTGGAGTAACCGAGTTGCTGCAGCGATGCGATAAAGGCGGGATTGGGCCGGAACGTCCACGTGCCGGAGCCGCGGCCGAAGTACATGCGTCCTTCGCAGACCAGTGTGCCCGCGTCCTGCCGGTATTCGAACCGAACGGGACCGGAGTGGTCGGGCGATCCGACGGTGAAGTTCTGCAGGCCGCCGGAGGGCACGTCGCTGGAGTTTCTCCAGAAATTGCCGGGCCGGACGCGGCTGATGTTCAAGTGATAAACGCCGGGGTCCGGCGTCTTCTCCAGTTCCCATTCCTGCCGGTTTTGCCGCACGCCGACGAAGACGGCTCCGGCAAGAATCACGGTCAAAACAAGGGCTTCCCGCCCATAGACGATGGTTTTCATATCACACCCGATTTCTTAAGCCGGATCAGCTGACGGAGCGTCAGACCGGAGCCGAACTGGCGGGCCCGGCGGAGATTCCCGGCGCCAAGGCCGGCGTTCTGAGCGTCGATCACGTCGGAAAGTTCCGCGCTGCCGATGCCGTTTTCACGCAGGGCTTCGAAGAGTTCAATGCGCACCCCGTGGGTACGCAGGTTAATAATTTGGCCGGCGGACCAGGGACCGAAGCCCAGACGGTGGATTCCGGAGGGATACGCGGCCGGGACTCCCTGGTCGTGAAGATGGATGGCGTCCGGCATGCTGAGACTCGTAAAGCCCGCCGCGCGGAGCGCCGCCATGTACTCGGGACGCAGACCGCGCGCGTGGATCTCGATGAGTTGCGCGACCGTGAGCCGTCCCCAGCCCGACTGCTGCATTTCGCGAATGAACGTGGCTCCGATGCCGTGGTTTTTGAGGCTGATGATGTCGTCGACCGGAAGGTCGCCGTAGCCGGTCGCCACCAGTGCCGCGAGCAAAGAACCAGCGCGCGGAGGACCCGCCGGAGTGGGCGGGACGTGCGCCGGCAGAGGGCTCTGGGCGAAGGCGATCCACGCCGGCACACTGGCGCCGGCGGCGAGGCAGACAATCAGAATCACGATCCCCGCGGCCACCCGCAGGCGAGACGCGCATGCATAAGCGGAATACCGTTTCGAGACAAGGGTTTCGATGCGTTCGCCGAGCCGGGAGGACTTCCCGGCCATGGCCGTGGCAAGCAACTGCCGGCGCCGCCCGCGGCACAGTTCGAAGAGCCGGGCCAGTGTGGCGGCGTAAGGTCGGGGCGCTCCGGTGGCCGCGACCACCCACTCATCGCACGCCAGTTCGCGTTCGCGCTCGATGCGGCGCAGCACCCAGACCGCGACCGGGTGCAGCGCCAGCAGCGCACCCGCGAGGCGCGCCAGCAGGTTCGTCCACTGGTCCCGTCGGGCCAGATGCGCCAGCTCGTGGAGCAGGATGTAGTCGAGTTCGGCCTCCGTGACTTCGGTCAGCAGCGTTTCCGGCAGGATCACGCAAGCGCGCCGGAAGCCGCACGCGAGTGGGGAAGCCACGTCCGGGGAGACCAGAAGGACGACACGACGCGTGCCGCGCCAGTGGTCCAGCCGTTCAACGGCTGCGCGGGGCGCGGGTGAACAGCGTCTCATCAGCCGCCGGAGCTCATATGCGCTCCGGACAAGGCGGAGGAGAAGAAATCCGGAGAGAAGCAGCCACGCGGAGAGAACAATCGCGGGAAGGGCTCCGGGCCGTACTTCGCGCGGCTGCCGAGCGGCGGCACGGGATGCCGGCGCGGGGATTGCGGTCACGTTCTCTACACCGGCGGCAACGACCGTGGCGCGGTACGGTTCAGGCCGGCGAGTCAGTACGAGAACGGGCAGCAGGATGACCACGGCCAGCACGGCCCACCAGACGCCATGCCGGGTGGCTGCATTGAAGGTTCGGGCGAAGCGGAAGATCGTCCAGACAAGGGCGGCGATCGCGGCCGTCTGCCAGAGCGAATTCAGAAAAGCGGCAACCAGCGTTTCCGGTGTCATTTCCGATCTCCTTTCGCGAGCAGCGAGCGGATGCGCCGGAGTTCCGTCTCGTCGATTTCTTCGTCCTCCAGCAGGTTCAGCACAAGCTTCTCCGGCGAGTTTCCGAAGAAGCGGCTGATCAGGTGCCGCACGGCGTTGGTGCTCGCCTGGCGGCGTCCCACTACCGGTTCATAGATGAACGCGCGCCCCTCATTCGATTTCGTGTGGCGGAGATAGCCCTTCTGCTCCAGAATCCGCAGGGTGGTGAGCACCGTGTTGTACGCAAGCGGGTCGCCTGGCAGCGCCTCCGCGACCTCGGTCACCGTGGCGGCGCCCTTGTCCCACAGGACATCCATCAGCCGCAACTCGGCCTCCGTGAGGTTCAGACTGGGTTTCCTTGCCATATCAACTATGGAATTAAGAGTAAGTCCGATTGCGAACCATGTCAAGGGGCTAAAATGGTCCAACCTTGCAAATCCCGAACAGACGCCTGACCGCGGCGACAGCCCTGACGATTGCGGTTTACGGAATGCAGGCGACCCTGCTGGGCGCGCTCCTGCCGGAATTATCGAAAACCTTCACGCCGGGTCAGAGCGGCACGCTGGCGTCCGTGCAATCTCTCGGCCTGATGATGGCCTCCCTCGTGACCGGGCCGGTGCTCGACAGGGCAGGGCGAAAAACGGGGGCGCTGACCGGCCTTGGGCTCATAATGCTGGCGGTGACCCTGCTCGGTCGGGTTCACGAGTACCTGCCGCTCGTCATTGTCATGACTCTGATGGGACTCGGCGGAGGCGTCATTTCGACGACCACCAATACCCTGGCGTCGGATCTGGGTGGAAATCGCCAGGCGAGCATGATGAACCTGTTGAACGTGTTCTTCGGGCTGGGCGGGTTGACGACGCCGGCGCTGGCCGCGTTCCTCGAGACACGGCTGTTGTGCGGACTGATCGCCGCGCTGGCTCTGGCGACGATGGCTTTGCATGCCTCCGTCCGTCCCGGCCGCAGGCAGGAACGGATCGCGCGTGCCGCCACGGACTGGCGCACGCTCGCGCTGCGTCCCCTGTTTCCGCTGCTCTGTCTGTTCCTGTTCCTCTACGTTTCTGCCGAACTGGGCGTCTGGAACTGGCTGGCGGCGTATCTGACCGGCCGGGGAGTGCCGAAAGCGACCGCGCTGCGAACGTTGTCGTTCGGCTTCGCGGCGGGGATTATTACCGGGCGGCTCGCGGCCTCGCGGCTGTTGTTGCGTTTCCATCCCTCGGCGGTGACGATGGGATGCTCGGCGGCCATGCTGGCCACCACCACGCTGATGTTGCTCGCATCCGGCACGTTCACGGCCGGTCTGGCGGTCTTCTGCGCGGGAATAGCCATGGCGCCGGTCTATCCCACGACACTCGCGCTGGTCAGCGCGGCGTTTCCGGAGGGGACAGCCACGGCGATCGGCATTGCGGTAACGGTGGGCTGGATCGGGGTGGCGGTGAGTTCGAAGCTGATCGGGGTCATTGCCGGCAGCGACCCGGCCCGCCTGGGGACGGCCCTGCTGGTGATTCCCGGGTGTGCGGCCGCCATGCTGGTGCTGAGTTTCGGAATCCGGCGGCTGACGGCCGCGAGAAGGGATTAAGAGCGAAGGGTGTAAACGCAGAAAGGGCCCGGCCGAAGCCGGGCCCTTCCTGTAAAGCCTTCCGGACCGGACGATCTGCCTACGGGGAACTGCTGGAGAACGACCCGGCTGCTGCCGCGCCACCCACGGCCGCTGCCGTAGCCGCCGCCACACCGCCGACAACCAGCACCGTCGTGCTCACGCCAACCGCTGCCGCCGTCGCCGCACCGGCTGCCGCCGCGCCGCCCGCTGCTGCCGCCGCGCCTGCACCGGCCGCTGCCGCCGCTCCGCCCGCCGCCGCTGCGCCTGCACCGGCTGCGGCACCCAATCCTGCAACCGCCGTGGACGCGCCCAGCTTCGAAGCCTGCGACGCACAGCCGCCCTTCTTCGTGATAACCGCCTTGGTCGCCTTCACAACCGAAGAAGCGCCGCCTGCGGCCGTCGCGGACGAATCCACCGAACCGGTCACGTGGGCGACATTGCCGATCGCCTTGCGCATATCGATTCCGCGTACTTCAAATACCTGATTGCCGGTCTGATCGACGAGAATCGCCGCCCCGCCTTTGTTCAGAATGCATCCGGTATTATCGAACGAACTCGACGCGCCCGCCTGCGGCAGAAAGGAAAGCGGAAGACCGGGGTTCACCCGGGCAACCAGCAATCCGTCCTTATTCAGAACGTTGACCGGGCTGTTCAGAGCCGTGACAAAGACCTGTTTGTCGCCTTCAACCTTCACGCGTGCGACCGAGGTCGCGCCGGAGGGCTGAATGCGCAGGGTCTTCGCGTCGATCTCGTAACCGGTCGAGCTTTGAATTTCGCTCATCCCCTGTTCGAGAGCTACGCGGTTGGAAAAGAGCTGCGCTTTGGAACCCGCTGACAAATCCACGCGGGCTCCGTTGTTGAGATGAATGCGTGAGTAACCGCTCGACTGGAGAGTCGAACCCTCGAAAATCGTAGCATTACCGGAGACTTTGGCGTTATCCAGCGTTGCGCCGCTTTGAGCGGACGCCATACCGATAACCGGTGCCGAAGCGGACGCCAGCGATGCCGTACCCACCAGGAACAAAATCGACAGACCTGGAACTGCAAGTCGGTTCGAAATCAAATTACCCCCTTTCAGAACTTACGTCTATTATCATGGGCTATATTGCCGGTCTCTGCAAGCACTTCTTCGCCTCACATCATGAAATCTTTACTACAGTGGGTGTCCGGGGTGTTCGCGCTGTTGATAGTAGGTGCCTATTCCTGGGAATCCCTGCGATTCGCGCGCACCGATCTTCTGTATCGGGAAAACACGCCCGAGGCCCTGCGGAAAGCCGTCGAAATGGAGCCTGGCAACGCCGCGTACCACATGTTAAGGGCGGAACACCGGGAAGGAGCGGGTGAAGATCCGCTGCCGGAACTCATTCAAAGCTCAAAACTTAGCCCCTTCGATTCGCAGATTCTGATGCGCGTGGCCATGCGCGCGGAATCGGTGGGCGATCTTTCGCGATCCGAGGCGTTTCTGCTGCGCGCCGCCGCCGTCGACAAGAAATTTGTGCCTCGCTGGGCGCTGGCCAATTACTACTTTCGTCGTGGTAATGGAGAAGAATTCTGGAAGTGGCTGGGCCGTTCCCTGGAAATGAGCTCGCCCGAAGATTCCGACGGAATTTTTCGCATGGCATGGGAACAATCGAGCGACGGCGAGGCTATTCTGCGGCACATACCCGATTCGCGTGTGATTGCCGCCCGCTACCTGCGTTTTTTGATCCGGACGGAACGCCTGGAAGCGGCGGCGGTGGTGGCCAGACGAGCCGCGGCGACGGCCACCGAGGACGAACTGCCGCTGCTGCTGACATTCTGCGAACGGGCTCAGGCAACCCGAAGCGGCGTCGCCGTATCCGTCTGGAACGTGATGACCGCCCGGAAACTGCTTCCCTTTGCGCCCCTCGATCCTTCCCAGGGAGCCATCGTCGGCAACAAAGACTTCCTGCTGCTTCCCTCGCCCCGGGGTTTTGACTGGCGGATTCCGTCCGTGGAAGGCGTTTACGCGGCGCAGGCGAGCGACGGCCACGGGCTCACCGCGACCTTATCGGGCAACCAACCGGAAGACTGCGTGCTGGTCGAGCAAATCCTGCCCCTGATTCCGGGCAAACGGTACCGCATCGGATACGAGTATTCCGCGCTGTCCGACCAGCAGGTTGCCGGGCTGCAGTGGGAACTTTCCGGCCCGGCGGGCGCCGCCGCGACATCGCCCGAAATGGTGGCGGGCAGCGGATGGAAGACGGGACAGATTCTCTTCACCGCGACAGACCAGTGGGGTAAACTGTCCCTGCGCTACCATCGCGCTTCCGGCAAGGTCCGCGCCGAGGGCACGATCAAAATTCGCGCACTCACGGACCAGTTGGTGAAATGAAGTCTTTCTCCGGGATTTACTTCCTGCTTACTCTCGCCGCGACGGTTGCGGTCATGTTTTTGCGGGACAAATGGGCCACGTCGATTCCCGAACTCATGAGCTTCGGCCTCGCGGCAGCGTGGATTGTCCGGATTCTGGCGGGCCGCGCCAAAGCCAGACTGAGCCCGGCGCTGCTCCCTTTAGCCGGCTTATTGGCGCTCGGCGCGATTCAGCTGGCAACCGGCTCCACCGTTTACGCCTGGCCTACCCGTGTCGTCATGCTGTATTGGGCGGGGAATCTCGCAGTCCTGTTCTGCGGGCTGCAGTTTCTGGATGAAAGACGCGAACGAGAGCGCTTTCTGCGCCTCCTGCTGTATTTCGGTTTTGGTGTCGCCCTCCTGTCGACAATGCAGGCGCTTACCTCGCAGGGGAAGATTTACTGGGTTCTCACCACCGAGTACTCGTACCAGGCCATATTCGGCCCTTTTCTGTACAGGAATCAGTATGCGGCTTTCATGGAACTGATTCTGCCGCTGGCCTTGTACGGGGCTGTTACGAATCCGAAACGAAGAATCCTTTATCTGGCGATCGCCACCACCATTTACGCTTCCGTGGTGGCCTGCGCGTCGCGCGCGGGCTTCGTCCTGGCCACGGTGGAACTCGGCCTGGTCCCTCTGGTATCGGCCAGGGGCCGGATGTTTTCCAGAAAGCAACTGGTCAACGGTTCCCTGGTGATGGTGGCGATGCTGCTGTGGATGGCCGTCCCGGCGGGCCCCGAGTTGCTGATTTCCAAATTCGGAGCGGCGGACCCCTTCCAGCAGAGGCGTGAATTCAACGAGGCTTCCTGGCGAATGATCCGGGACCGCCCGCTCGTGGGTTTCGGCCTGGGAAACTGGCCGACGGTTTACCCGGGTTACGCGACCTTCGACGATGACAAATACACCAACCAGGCCCATAACGACTGGGCGCAATGGACGGTGGAAGGCGGCGTTCCCCTGCTCGCGATGATGCTCTTTCTTGCCGCCTGGGCCGTGCGCGGCGGTCTTCGCACCGGCTGGGGACTCGGAGTCCCGATCGTTTTCCTGCACTGCTTTGTGGATTACCCGATTCAGCGCCCCGGCGTGGCGGTGTTGTTCTTCCTGCTTCTCGCCGGACTGGAATCCGGAGGCACACCCGCGCCCGCCCAACGAATCCGGCATGAGTCTTAAACTACGGAATGGTGAATCAGATGGAGAACGCGATCTCGGAATATCAGAAATGGAAACAGCAGGGTGAGACGCTGCGCACCCAGGCGAAGCAGGCGATGGAGAACCGTTTTCGCGAGTTGCTGACCGAAGCGGCGAGGATCTCGCAGGAATATCACGCGGATTTCGGCGTCGCGCTGAAGCCCCCGCCGCAGGTCACGGCATTCCGGTTTAAAGCCCTCGCGGGAAAGGCCAAAACTGGCGTCGCGAAGACCGAAAAAGCCGGTTCCAAAACTGCCCCGAAAGCCGAGGCCGCCGCTAAAAATCCAGCGCTGGAAAAGCGTCTGGCGCAGGCAAAAGCGAAGCTTGACGCGGCGAAGACAGCCGGTAAGCCGACGCGCAACCTCGAAGACAAAATCTATGAGATCGAGGACGAAATCCGGCTCGCCTCGCAGACTGCCTGAGTAAACTCGCAGACTGGCTGAGTAAATTGGGTACGTTCGCCCCGGCGGTCAGTCGCCGCAGCCGATATGGATCGGTGAAGGTGGCAGTCCGGCCAGCAGTCGCCACGCTTCCCGCCGCGCCGCTGCCGCGTCCGGCGCATCCGGGGCTTCTCTAAGATAATCCCGGAAATGCGCGATGGAACTGCTCCGGAGGGTTTCGGGATGATTCGGCTTCGCCGTACCACCGGGTTCCACGTTCGGATACGTGAGCGCCAGGCGCGCCGCGTAGCTCCGGGCCAGAATCAGATCAATATACGGCTTCGTGCCGCTCTCCGGGCCGTCGGACAGCAGTTGTTCTCCATAACGAATCAGCCGGCCCAGCCAGTCGTTGTGGGCGTCGTCGAAAGAGCATGGGTTTCCGAGCTGGGCCACGCGCGCGCCCTTCGGCGGCTTGCCGGGCCACTCGAAGAACAGACCGCGCGGGGACAGCGATGAGCGCGCGATCAGAAGAAGACGTTGGGGGCTGCGCGCGGTGGGCAACGGGCCTCCGGGATCCACCGCGAGCACGACTCGCCGCTTGCCGGATTCCCAGAGCCGATACGGATTCCAGTAGCCGGAGCCCCAGTCGTGGTCCGTGCGCTGATACGAGGCCGGTTCGGCCGCCGGTCCGAATGCGGCCGTGAGCCGGGCACCCTCGGCTCTGGCAAGATCCGCGGGACTCGCCGGATCGTGCACCTCGTACCAGAGCGTCCGCAACCGGCACTGCCGCACGAGTTCCGAATCCGCGTGATCCGGCAGCGGGTCGGCCGGACTGCCGGAAGGGATATAAAAGAAGGCCTGCCGGGTAACCTGCATGCCGCCGGGAAGAACAAATTCCGCGACGCTGGCGGCGCACCACAGTCCCTGCGTCTCGTACTCCACCCCGTAACCCGCGTTCTTCAGGCGCTCGCGGGGATGCTGTTGGCGCCACGTGGCGAGGTCGGGCGCGGCATCCAGAAAGGGGATTTCAACAACTGCGCGCTCCGCCAGCGTCTGCCCGGAGATTGGCCTCGCAGCCAGCAACATCGCGATCGCCGAAACCGGCGGGACGAACCAACTGCGCCGCACCGTTCGCACGATAGCACAAACGGAGCCCGAACCTTAACGATCGCCGCGGATCCAGAGCAGCAAACGAGTAATCGGATTTTTCGGGGCGCGTCCGCCGCAGACGGGGCACATTCCGGTCCCTTTACAGCCCAGACAGTGCTCTTCGGACGTGTTCAGGTGCGCATTCCGGCCGGAGCCGTAACACTCCGGGCACTCCCCTGAACCCTTGCAGTGAACGCACTTCCCGCCCCCCATCTGGATCAGCCCAGTTTGGTCCGGGAGGCCGGAGCGCCGGAGCCTTCGGATTTCGCGGGTTTCCGCGTGGCCGCGGGCTGGAAGCGCCGCAACTGATCCGTAACGCAGACCAGGAACATGGGCTGTTTCGCGTTCTTCAGCACGTCGATCACGCGGCCCGGTTCGTCTTCGAGGTAAATGTTCTTGCCGTCGGTAATCAGGTGGATATCGTGATCGCTCGCCAGCGATTCACCCAGACGCTTGCCCATCTCCCGCTGCAGAAACCGCAGTACGCGCCGGATCTTCTGCAGAGAAAAGCCCTTGCGGCGGAGTTCGGCGATCACCGACACCTCCACCACTTCCTGCGGCAGGTAAACCCGCCGGTGCCCTTCCTGCCGGGGAGAAACCACTGCCCGCTCATCCCACCACTGCAGCTGGCGAAGACTCACGCCGGCAATGCGGGCGACATCTCCGCTGGTGTAATGCTCCTGCACGCCCGGGGCAACTTCCGGTTCGGGCTTCGCTACGGAGATGTCTTTTTTTGTTTTGAACATTTCACGATGCCTCTGTACCTGATAAGAGCACTTCGGATTCTACCAGATTCGATCCGCCGGAGACAGCCGCGCCGCCCGGCCGTAACTCCCGCAGTCGCCGCTCCAGAAAGCGGCGCTCGCTGTCGTTCCCGACCAGTTCCAGCGCGCGCCGGTAAGCGGCGGCGGCGCCTTCCGAGTCGCCCAGACGGCGCAGAAACTCCGCCCGCGCGGAGTGCAGCAGGTGATAGCTGTCGAGCGCGCCGCCGGCCGCCAGTGCGTCCAGCAGTTCCACGGCGCGTGCCGGGCCTTCCACCATCGCCACCGCGACAGCGCGATTCAGCGAGACCACCGGTGACGGCTCCACGCGCTCCAGCAGACCGTAGAGAAGCAGAATCCGGGGCCAGTCGGTATCCTCGGGGCGGGCGGCGCGGCAGTGCTCGGCGGCGATGGCCGCCTGGATCGCGAAAGGGCCGGCGCCGCGGCGCAGAGCTTCGCCGGCCAGCGGGAGTGCCTCCTCGATCTGATCGCGATGCCACAGGTTACGGTCCTGTTCGTCCAGAGTCACCACGTCGCCCGCCGGGTCGAGCCGGGCGTCGCGCCGGGAATCGTGGAGCAGCATCAGTGCGAGCAGCGCGGTGGCCTCAGCCGCGGGAGGCGACATCAGCGAACGCACCAGCCGCCCCAGCCGGATCGCTTCGGCGCACAGGTCCGTCCGAACAAGCGGACCCGACCGCGTCGCCGCATAGCCTTCATTAAAGATCAGGTAGATCACGGTCAGCACCGCTTCCAGCCGCTCGGGCAATTCGTCCGGGGCGGGCACGGCGTAGGGAATCCGGGCGTCGCGGATCTTGCGCTTGGCGCGCACCAGACGCTGCGCCATAGTTGCGGGCGGCACCAGAAAGGCGCGGGCAATCTCGTCGGTTTCTAGGCCGCCCAGCGTCCGCAGCGTCAGAGCGATCTGCGCGTCCGGCGAAAGCGCGGGGTGGCAGCACGTGAAGATCAGACGAAGCAGATCGTCCTGGAATTCCGGCGGCGCCTCCGCGCTGCCGAACTCGGGCTCTTCCGGCACCTGGATCGGTTCCGGCGCGGCGTTGAGCGTGAGTTTCTCGTTCAGGCGGGCGCGGCGGCGCAGAATGTCGATGGCTTTATGCCGCGCGGTCTGAATCACCCACGCGCGCGGAAACTCCGGGATTCCGGCCACGCGCCACTGCGTCAGAGCCGACGCGAACCCTTCCTGGGCGGCTTCCTCGGCCAGATCGAAATCGCCGACCTGACGGATCAGGGCCGCAACCACCCGCCCCCAGTCCGTGCGATAAAGCGCCTCGACTGCGTGGTCGGACGGGCATTCCATAATTCGATGGTAAATAATGCGGCGTGGGGTGTCGATTCGGGAGGCCCCCGTTCGTCTTAGAGAAGGAGACAAGACTTGCAATACATGCTGCTGGTTTATCTGGAAGAACAGGCGCTCGGCGATCAGGCACGGCAGGAGTGTTATGACGAATCCGTGCAACTGACACACGCCCTGCACGCCGAAGGAAGTTACCGTGCGGCATCGCCGCTGCAGCCCACGGCGACGGCCACCAGCGTCCGTGTCCGCGAAGGGCGGCGTCTGGTGACCGACGGCCCGTTCGCGGAAACGCGCGAACAACTGGGCGGCTATTTCCTCGTCGAAGCGGAGAATCTGGATGAAGCCATCCGCATCGCAGGCCGCATTCCCGGCGCGCGTTTCGGCACCATCGAGATTCGGCCGCTGGTGGAACTGCCGGGGATGCCGGAGGCACAGGCGCAGTAAGCTACTGCAAAAACAACGAAAGGAGTAAAGACGAATGGCGGAAACAAACGGTGGAGTGCGGGTGCTGGTGGGCACCCGAAAGGGCGGTTTCGTGTTGACATCGGACGCGAAACGCGAGAACTGGGACGTCAGCGGCCCGCATTTCGCGGGCTGGGAGATTTACCACATGAAAGGGTCGCCTGTCGATCCCAACCGCATCTGGGCGTCGCAGTCGAGCGGCTGGTTCGGACAACTGATCCAGCGTTCGGACGATGGCGGCAAAACCTGGACGCCCGTGGACAACAAGTTTGTCTATGACGGCGTGCCGGGAACCCACCAGTGGTACGACGGCACGCCGCATCCCTGGGAATTCAAACGCGTCTGGCATCTCGAGCCCTGTCTGACAGACCCGGACACCGTCTACGCCGGCATTGAGGACGCGGCATTGTTCAAAACTACCGATGGCGGCAAGAGCTGGAACGAGCTCTCCGGATTGCGGAAGCACGGCTCGGGTCCGCGCTGGCAGCCAGGCGCGGGTGGCATGTGCCTGCATACCATCGTGCTCGATCCCGCCGCGCCCGGCCGCATCTTCATCGCCATCTCGGCCGCGGGCGCCTTTCGCAGCGAAGACGCGGGCGAAACCTGGCAGCCCATCAACCAGGGTCTCCGCAGCGAGTTCATTCCGGACCCCAACGCGGAAGTCGGCCACTGCGTGCACCGGATCGCGATGCACCCCTCGCGTCCGGACGTTCTCTACATGCAGAAGCACTGGGACGTGATGCGCAGCGATAACGGCGGCGCGTCCTGGCACGAAGTCAGCGGCAATCTTCCCACCGATTTCGGTTTCGTGATCGACGTACACGCGCATGAGCCGGAGACCATTTACGTGGTGCCGATCAAGAGCGATTCCGAGCATTATCCGCCGGACGGCAAACTGCGCGTGTACCGGAGCCGCACGGGCGGCAACGACTGGGAGGCGCTTACCAACGGCCTGCCGCAAAGCAATTGCTACGTGAACGTGCTGCGCGACGCCATGGCGGTGGACAAGCTGGACCCCTGCGGCATCTACTTCGGCACCACGGGCGGGCAGGTGTACGGTTCGTCCAACGCCGGCGACGACTGGAAGGCGATTGTGCGGGATCTCCCGGCCGTGCTTTCGGTGGAAGTGCAGTCGCTCGGCGGGAACGGCAACGCGTGAAACCGGTGCCGATCCGGGTCGTGCTGCCGGCGCACCTGCGTACGCTGTCCGGGGCGGGCATGGAGATCACCGTGCCCGTCGCCGGACCCGTGACGCAGCGCTCGATTCTGGATGCGCTGGAACGGCAATACCCGATGCTGCAGGGGACGCTGCGTGACCATGTCACGCAGCGCCGCCGGCCTTTCGTGCGCTTCTTTGCCTGTGAAGAGGATTATTCGCACGAGTCGCCGGACACCCCGCTGCCCGAAGCCGTCGCTTCCGGAGCGGAGCCGTTCCTGATTGTCGGCGCAATCGCGGGCGGCTCCGGCCTCGTGGAACGGCCCTAATTCTTCTTCGCGCTCCACACGGTAGCGGTGGCGTAGGGGAGAATCCGCACGGGTCCCACCAGGCCGTACGGCTGCACCAAACCCCGGTTCGCCACTTCTTCGTCGATCTTCGCCAGCCGGTTATTCAGCGTGGTCGCCACCCGCACCACCAGCGTGTTGCGCCCCGCCTGCAGCAATGGTCCGATGTCCCCCGCCGCGCCGATCTGATCGATCGCCACCGCCTTCCCGTTCACCGAAACCGTGAACGTGTCGAACACTTCCCCCAGAGTCAAGACTGCGCCATTGGCGGCCGTCCACGTGGAAGGCAGTTCGAATGTAGTTGTGTACGTCCCGAGCCCGGCCGCGTTTTGTAAAGCCGGAATCTCCGGCCACGCCTTCAGGCCCGCCAGTTCCACCTCAACGCGATCTTTGCGCGTCTGCGTCGCAGCCATGCCGAACGTCGTCCCATACGGATTCACCGGCTGCCAGTCTTCCGCCGAAAGTTGCCACTTCGCCTGCGTAAGATCTACCGGCGCCGGTACCGCGCCGATCGCACCGTTGACCGTCCGCCCGTCGCTCAGCGTCGTGGAATAGTTACCCGCCACCGCCGCCCGCACCAACACCGCACCCGGACGAACCAGCGCCTCGTCCGCTGAGGTCTTGGTCACATGCACCGCGGGCGCCACGGTTCCAAACCGATTCGGCTGCTCGCTCAGCGCGATCAGCATGCCGTTGTCGCGCGAGAGCCGAACCCGCAGACTCACGCGGTCCCCGGCTGCCGAATAATTCGCGATCGGTGTGATCTTCCCCGACCAGGCATCCAGAAGATATGGCTGTCCGCGACCCTCCAGGCTGAACTCCCGTTCCACCGGTTCACCGGTCGCCGGTTCGAACAACGTCCTCGGCTCATCCGGCGGGCTGACCACGCCCTGGTTGTAGAAGAAATAGTAATCGGTCCGCGTCGCCGCATCCCGCCGCCGGATACTGAGCACGGAAGACGGCGTGCCCGGGTCCGCCGCCGGCCGGATCCCGCGTTCCCGCAGCTTGCCCGGCACATCGGCCTCATGCGCCACCCGCGAAACCGAGCGCTCGCGCAACAGTTCCGCGATCACGCCGCGCAGCGTGGCGTCCGCCTCCGGTGTGTTGCCCGGCGTTCTGTCGGGCGCCGTTCCCACCACAATCACCGGCAGCCCCGCCCGCGCATACCCCAGGATCTTTCGCGCCACCTCGACCGGCATGGAAGTCTTCACCGGATCCGTCGGCGGCCCCTGCTCACCGTCGAGAATCAGCGCTTTGTAAGCCGGCCCGTTCGCGGCCAGCCGGTTCCCCGTCACCGTGGCGTTCGGCAACTCCAGCATGGTGGGATTCAGATAATCCCGCGTGTAACCGGCCTCCCACAGTTTCGGATCGCCCCATGCCCGGTACTTGAAACCCTGCGACGGCGGATACAGATAGTTCTGCATGTAGACGGCGACGTCCGTCTTCGCGTCGCCCTGCGTCAGCGCCTGCTGATTCCGTCCGATGTAATCGTTGTAAGCCCGCGCATCCGTCCAGAACGGATTGCGCGGCCCCCACGCGTTCGAAAACCCCGCCTGCCCGAAGTTGTTATAGCCGGGCCACTTCCACGTTGCGCCTTCCGCATGCGGATAAACGTGATAAACCAGCTTCGTGATGCCCCCGGCGAAACTCCGGTGCATGCGGATCATCGCATCCTGGAATGTCTCCGCGTACGCCTGACCCAGCGCCGCGCAGCATTCCGTCGAATACCAGGGATTTCCCGTCATATGATTCGCCGACGCCATCGGCAGATAGTTATCCACCTCGTCGCCGACGAACAGGTTTTCGTGCTCGGGCCGGTCCACCGCCGCCGTGGCCTGCACCATGTCGGTGATCGGCGTGGTCATGCTCGCCTCGCCCTCCACCTGCACGCGCAGCACGTTGTTGAACTTGCGAACCCACGCCCGCAGCGGCGTCAGTTGCTTCTCCAGCCAGATGTCGCCGCGGACGGCGTACAGATCGTTCCGCACGCGCGGCGCGCTGCCGTCGCTGAAGCTGAAATACTCCTGGAACAGCGCGGGCAGGTTCGGAATCAGCGAATACGACCGGCGCGCGCGGAACTCCTCCGCCATCTTATTGGTCCAGAGTTCGTCCGGACTGCCGCGGTCGCTGGAATGGGAATCGTAGAAGATGTCCCCGCCATTGATCTTCATCAGCCGGAAGACTTCGGGGCTTAGGCCCGACTCCATGCTCTTGATCAGCTGCGCATAGCCTTCCTCGCTAAACGGATCCGGCTGCGCGAAAACGCCCCGCGACCAGAAAGCCAGCAGTTGCCACTGCGCGCCATCGGGCGACGAAGGCGCGGTCCAGCGGAGATCGCCGGCGCTCGTTCCGCCCAGCACTCCCGCCGTATTCTTCCCGGTAACAGCGGGCGTCAGATCCACCATCGACGCCCGGTCGAGTTCCGCCGGACCCGCGGCAGGGCAGGGAACCTGCGTGCACCGGTACGCCATCACGGCGATCAGCGTGGCCCGGCCTGGTTGCGGTCCGCCCCGGCCGCCGCCTCCGCCGCGTCCACCCGGCGCGCCGCCCGGCCCCGCGGGTCCGCGCCCTGCCGGTCCGCGACCCGCCACCGGCAATCCGCCGAATCCGCTCCGCCCCGCGGCCGTGAGCGTCGGCGGAGGCACGTGTCCGTCGTACGTCTGTCCCGCGCTCACCATCGCCCTGCCGACAACCAGAGTCTTCCGGGCATGGTCGTCGTCGATCGAATACCCCGCCGGATTCTGCGTCGGTCCATGGCTCAGGCTGATCCTGATGCCGACCTCGTTCGCGGCCGTCAGCAGCGCGATCAGTTGCTCATTATTCGGAAACGCCCCCTGCCCGACTTCCACGCCAGCAATGCCGTGTTCGCGCAGGTCCCGCACCTCTGCCGCAAGGTCCTTCGGATCCGCGGTTGGCGGCATGTTCAGCCGCACCCATGGCAGATCGGCAGCCGGGGGTTTGGCAAAGGAGTCAGCCGTCAGCGGAGTCACCGGATTGAACCGGATCCATTCCGCCCGCCTCGTCGCCGCGACCTGCCGGTTCTGCGCCGGCGCAATATTCACCGAAATAAAAGCGATAAAAGTCAATGCCGCAACAGAGACGGCTGGTGTCTTCATGGGGTCATGCCGATTGTCCTCCCCGGCGTGGCAGGAAGGCAAGCGCGAAACATCCTTTTACCCGCAGCGATGCTATAATCCTGCATCGTGTACCAGCCATTGAAGCTCGCCCTCCTGCTGCCTGTTGCCCTGGTCTCCGCTTCTGGCCAAACGCCGGCCCCCGCGAAAACGGAATTCGAAGCGGCGTCCATCCGCGTCAATCCCCCTCGCACCGGCTTTCATTTCGCCTCGGAATCTACCGCCTCTGGCGGACCCGGCACTGCCGATCCCGGCCTCTTCCGCTGCACCGGTTGCTCGCTGGCCACCCTGATCTCAAAAGCCTTCGACCTTCGGGACTACCAGTTCCCCGGCAAATCTTCGCTCGGCGACCGAACCTTTGACGTAATGGCGAAAGTCCCCGCGGGCGCGACTCCCGCCGAGTTCCGGACCATGCAGCAAAACCTGCTCAAAGAGCGCTTCAGTCTCACTTTCCACTTTCAGGAGAAGAGCCTGCGGGGTTACCATCTCGTGATCGCGAAGAACGGGTCGAAGCTTCACGAGTCTGACAATACCGAGCACCCGAAGGCCCCCGCCAGCGGCGAGCAGCACGGGTTCGGACCGGGCGCCGGCCACGCCCATGAAGGCCTCGTCGCATTCGGCGGAACGGCCAGTTTCCGCGGCAATCATCAGACCACCGCTGACCTTGCCAGACTCCTTGCGGACCAGCTCAGCCTGCCCGTAGACGACCAGACCGGCCTCACGGGCTCCTACGACATCACCCTCTCATGGTCCGGCAACAACTCTCACCAGGGCACTCACGCCGAAGGTGCGGCCTTTGCCGGCGGTGGACACGGTGACCACGGTGGTGCAGGCGGTGGCGCTTCAGGCCCTGGCGCCGGCGATACCTCGGGGCCCACTTTGTTCGATGCACTCCAGGCACAACTCGGCCTGCGGCTCATGCCGGCGGCCCAGACCACGGCCCGGGTCCTCATCATCGATCACGTGGAACAACTTCCGGTCGAGAACTAACTCTTCTCAAACCTGTGTTTCCCGGCCGTTGCGCGGCCTGGCTTTCTGACGGCGATCGCCCAGCAGCAGCAGGCGCGCCGTTCCGGTCTTCCATTTCCCCGGGATGTAATAAGTCAGCACGCGGCGCGCCTGCGCCAGCAACAGCCGGGGGTCGTGCCACGGTGCAGAACGCAGACTGCGCAACAGCAGCCACGGATTGCGATCGTCGATGGCGCGCAGCGCGGCTTCCGGAAACATACAGAACCGTCGCCCCGCCCTGCCCGCCGGAACCAGGGGGACAACCGCCTCCTCCCTCGCGTGCATCCCGCGCAGCACCGGAATGAAATCCGAACCCGCCCACGCCGATTTATAAGTGCTGGGCGTGTAACGCGGGTTAAACTCGATCAGCCAGATCCGCCCGGTCCCGGTCTCCTCCAGCCAGTCGATGCTGCACAACCCCCGGAACCCGCTCAACTGCCCGATTTTCTCCAGGAGGGGCCGGATTTGCGGGCTCTCGACCAGTTCCCCCCCGCCGCTCGGCGCCTCCGGCGTGGGCCAGTTATGGAGCTTGTAAAACGAGAAAAAACGGACCGGAACACCCCGTTCCATGAAGATGGTGGTTCCCCCGATTCTGCCTTTCACAAAGCGCTGGACAAGGTACTCCTGCTCGCCAAAGCCGGTCATCTCGACCCGCAGTTCGGCTTCGCTGCCGACGATTCGGACCCCGGAACCCGCCATGCTCCGCGCCCGCTTCAACACCACCGGATATCCAAAAAGGCGCGCCGAGTCCGCCACCTGATCCCCGTCCTGGCAGGTGGCAAACTCCGGCACCGGCAGGCCCGCCTCGCGCGCCGCTTTCAGAAAGGCGAGTTTCGAAAGCACCAGAGAGAGCATCTCGGGCGGCGGCAGAAACGGCATGGCCGCGCTGATGGCGGGCAGATCGGAACGTTCCGCGAGCGCCTCCAGCAAAGGTTCGTCGCAGGGTAAGAGCAGGGCGAACGAATTCGCCAGTTCCCCGATTCTGCCCGCCAGTTCCGCGGCTACCTCGGCCGGACCTCCGCTGACCAGAATGCAGTCCTGCACGAACCGGCTCGTGACGATGGCCGTGCCGTAGCGCGTCAGCACCGTCACCCGATACCCGGCGCGATGAAAAAGGTCCGGCAGGCGCGACAGACCGGTCGCGTCGATCGAACAGATCAGCAGAACTCGGGGGCGATTATCCGGGGGGGAGCGACGGCGAAACAAGTGATGAAGTATAGCATTTTCGCAGCCAAATTCTCGCCCGATAAACAGCCGAAACAGCCGGATATTCTTTTTCGCCGACCGCCGGAATTGCGAATTCTGTCTGGAATCGATTCTTTCTCAGTGGCGCAGAAACTTATCCGCCCACGGCAGAAAATACTTCCAGTTCGGCGCATCCGTATGTCCGCCGTCATGCTGACGCCAGGCCAGCTGTCCCTCCAGCAGCCCGACATTCACACCCGGCATCTGCGCCGTGCGGTAGTCTTCCCGCACGCCCAGGTCTTTCGCGCCCAGCAGCCGGAAAACCGGTTCCGCCGCCACGGCCGCCATGAAGCTGCCCTGATGATCCAGCCATTTGGCGTCGCCCTTTTCCGGCACGCCGTAGCTGACGAACGTGAGCCGCGGCGCGCACAGCGCCAGCAGTTCGTGCGCGTCCACCGGAATATCGGCCGCGGTCCTGCTGCCGAATGTCGCTTCGGCCGCGCCGTATTTCAGGAAATTGCCGGCCATCCAGTGGTATTCGCCGGAACCCGTCAGATTTTCCACCGCTTCGCCCCAGTTGCGCCGGTGCAGTTTCGCGCCGCCCTCGCCGGACGACCCGATCAGCACCACCGCGAAACGCGTATCGAACGCCATGGTCACCAGCGCCGCTTTCCCGAATCGCGAAACGCCCTCGATTCCCACCTGTTTCGCGTTCACCGTCTTCTCGGTTTCCAGATAATCGAGCGCCCTCGACGCGCCCCACGCCCACGCCCGCAACGCGCCCCAGTCCTCGGGCTTGCGCGGCTGCCCTTTGTTCACCAGACCGATGATCCCCTTCGTCAGACCCGCGCCGTTATCCGCCTGGATGCTGCCCGGGTTGATGGTGGCAAAACCCCAGCCATCCGCGATGAGTTGCTCGGTGGCGGGCGGGTCGGCGTTGACGTTCACGGGCGGCCCGGCGGGGCCGCGTCCGGGAGCCCCGCCCGGACCGCGTCCCGGAAACACCGGCGCGGGAAACGCGACCTCAGGAATGGTGCGTCCCCCGAACATCATCATCACCGGCACGGGACCCTTCGCCTCCGCCGGCACCACCAGCGTCAGCTGAATATCCACTTTCGTTTCCGGATCGGTCGGACTCACCACATGCCCCAGCAGTTGTTTGCCGATCACCGCGCGGCCGCCCACCCTGGCCTCCGCGGTCTTCACCACTTCCCAGTTCACCTTCGGGACATTCACGGGAACTCGCCCCAGCACTTCCCGTTCGAAATCTTCCACGATCTCCCGCCGCCGCTGAGTCCACAACGCCGGCGTCGTGACCTTTTTCCCGTTCTTCAGCGTGAGCGCATCCGGCAGATCCGGATACGGATTCGCCAGAGCCGCATCGTAGTTCGCATGATTCGGCGCGCTCTCATTGCCGCTCGGCCCGGGCCGCAGCGCCTTGATGCCGAGTTGCTCCATCATGTTCCGGTGATCGTCCGCCGCCGTCCAGTTCCGGGTATCGGGAGGCGTCTGCCCGGTCAGTAAAAGCGCGAAGAAAGCGGTTCCGGCCAGTGGCCAAAGACGGCGGATGGAAGCTCGGGAGCCGCCGGGCGCGGCGCCAAAGATCCGGGGCGCTACCCGTTCAGCCGTGTCCGGCGGCTGAACCCCGAGCGGTTTCTCGAACGCGGTGAAAGGCATCGGGTTCCATCATATTCCAGCCGCGTCACGCCGAACTGGTGATATGCTCAACTCCGATGAACGAGCCGGAGATATCGAGGCGCAGTTTCGCCCTGCTGACTGGCGCCGCCGCCGCGGCACAGGTCCCGCTCCCGGGCGCCAACGCGCTCACCGCCCGGGACGTCGCCACGCGCCTTCAAAATGCATTGGGCGGAGACTGGCCAACCACCGGTCCGGATGGCTTCAAAGCCGGCAACCCCGAGACTCCCGTGAAAGGCATCGCGACCACCGCCATGGCGACCCTCGACGTTCTGCGGCGGGCCGCGAAAGCCGGCGTCACTCTGGTCTTCACCTATGAGCCGACCTTCTTTGGCCGGCAGGATGGCCCCGCGCCGGCCGGCCGCGGTCCCGCAGGATTGACGGCCGACGATCCCGTCTACAAAGCCAAGCAGGACTTCATCGCAAGCAACGGCCTGGTCGTCTTCCGCCTTCGCGAACACTGGCAGACGCGCCCGCAGAACGACATGGTGACCGGTCTCGCCGAATCGCTCGGCTGGGCCAAATACCGCGTCAAACCCGACGACAGCCTCTATGAAATTCCGGCCGCCACCGCCGAAGACACCGTCGCGCTCATCCGCCAAAAGTTGAACCTGCGCGGCGGACTGCGCGCCGTCGGCGACCGCAAAGCGCGCGTGCGCCGCGTGCTCCTGCACCCCGGCGTCATGACCCCGGCCACCATGTGGCAGCGCTATGCGGAGACCGATCTCCTCGTCGCCGGCGAAGTGCGCGAATGGGAAAACACCCACTATGCCGCCGATATCCACACCGCCGGTGAACAGCGCGGGCTCGTCACCATCGGCCGCGTGGCTTCCGAAGACCCCGGCATGCGCGCCTGCGCCGAATGGCTTAAAACCATCGTGAGAGAGGTCCCCGCGCAATGGCTCCCGGTCGGTGATCTTTACTGGAGGGCGGTCTGATGACGGGACGTGAAGTAGTCGACCTGATTAAGAAGAACGTCGGCGTGCCCTGGAACGAACAGTCGTACCGGGACACCTTCAAGCTCGGCAACCCCGATTCCACCGTCAAGGGCATCGCCACCACCGTCATGGTGACTTTCGACATGCTCAAACGCGCCAACCAGGCCGGTCTGAACATGGTGATCGCCCATGAAGACACCTTCTGGAACGATCGCGATGAAACCAAAGATCTGACCGCGAATCCCCTCTACAAACTCAAGACCGAATACGTCCTGAAAAACGACATGATCGTCTGGCGCATTCACGACCACATGCACTCCATGCGCCCCGACTTCACCGTGGTCGGCTCCCTCCGCTCCGTCGGCGTGAAGGGCGGGGAAGACGCCGTCATGCGCCCGCGTATCTACACCATCCCCGAGACCACCTTCGGCGAATTCGCCTCCCAGGTCAAGCGCCTCACTGGTTCCCGCGCCTTCCGTTGTGTTGGCGATCCGAAGGCCAAAGTCAGCAAAATCCTGCTCGGCCCCGGCTACGCCACTCCCCGCATGACCGCGGAGGCGGACGTCGTCATCGGCGGCGAGCAGCAGGAAGCCGACGGCGCTTTCGATAACGTGGAATACGTGGCGGACGCAGCGTCGCTTGGCATGGCGAAAGGCCTCATCATGCTGGGCCACGTCATTTCCGAGCAGCCCGGCATGGAAGATCTCGGCAACTGGATGCGAACGTTCATCAAAGACATTCCCATTCAGTACGTTCCCGCCGAAGAGCCCTTCTGGACGTAAGCTGGCAAAGTCCCGGCGAACTCCGTGACCAGCCGGTCCAGTTCCGTCCAGTTCGTGAACTCGTAATCCCGCGAGGTGTCCGTCGGTCCGCCGGCCTTCTTCGCGATCTGCTTCATCACGAACCGCATCACGAAGTTGTATTTGCTGTAAGGCAGAGCGCCCGCAACCCCGGCGATCTGTGTGGGGCGCCAGCCCGTCTCCGCCAGAAACTCATCGATGGTGCGTTTCACGTCCTCCCGCGCCTTATCGCGCTTCTCCGGCGGGGCATTCGGATCCTCCACGGTCGTTTCGGACAGACTCACCGACAGGAACAACGTCGGAATCTCCTGGAGTTGCGGCAAATATCGCCGGACGAACGCCGTCATCTCCGGCTCGTGTTTGGCCCGGTGGAGCGAAGCCCCGGCGATCACGGCCGCGTAATTCTCCAGCGCGAACGTTTCCGGCACATGCGCGGCATCCACCAGTTCACAGGCGAACTGTTGCGCGGCCAGCCTGCCGCACGCATGTTCCGCGATATGCCGCGTCTGCCCCTCGCGCGTGGCGTAGACAACCAGAACCGGTTTCATGGGAACCTCCCCTGCGAACAAGCGCAACCGGAATGCCGTGCCGGATCCCGCTCAGCCCCGCGGACCGGGCACGGCGACGCGGGTCAAAACGCGCTATTGAGCCATTTCGCGCGCCCGCTCATTCCCGCCGCGCAGCGCCCGCACAGCCCGACATCCGTGCTTTCGCGGCGTTGAACGTCGCGGCTCCGCACTGCGGCGCCTGCGGTCGCGCGCCCGGTACCCAACGCGGCCCGCCCGGAAAGAGCGGAGGAACCAGCAGCAGCGATGTCGCGCGGCCATTCCCGGTAGCGCTGACCAGTATGAGCCCGATATCGTTGATGGCCTGCACATCGGTCAGTGTCCAGCCACTCCCCTGGTCGATCAGAGTCGAAATCGGCACCACGCCGCCGGCCGGCGTATAGATCGACGGCACATTCCCCTGCATGCCGACAAACAGTCCCTGCGAATTAAACGCGCGAACCGCGAATCCCGGTGCCGGCGGCTGATTGACCACCGTGCCCCACGGCGTCAGAATCTGCCCCACCGAAGGCGCCGTCAACAGTACCGCCCCCTGGCTGTTGAATGTGGCGGACGTGAGCCGGAGAGGCTTCCCCGCCGGATCCCTAAGATAAGTAATTCCGGCCCCCGGACGGTACATGAGTGCTCCCGCCGTGTCCGCTCCCAGAACAATTCCCCCACCGTTCACCAAATAGACAAAGTTCAGCGGATGGTTGCCCGCCAGCGTGTCGATCGTCCGGATCCCGTCCGCATAACCAGCCACCTCGTTGGCATCGTTGACCCACGTCGCCACGCCCTGTGTCCAGCCGAACGCCGTATTGAGATTCTCCAGAACGGGCCGCGTTCCCGGCAAATAAAGACCGGCGAACGGCGGTCCCGCGCCGCTTATCGGTGTCGCGGCACCCGCTATCACCCCGCCGATGTTGACTGAGTAAGGCACAAAGTTGTAGCCGGTAAGCTGGGGAAAAACGACCGGGGCGGCGCCGGAATAGACGGCGATATTTACGCCGGCCAAAACGCCGGAATTCCCCAGAACATTCAGGCTGCAGTTTTGCGGCGCGCAAACATCCGAGATCCCGTAGGGCGTGGAGGGAAGCGTGTCCGGCGGCCGCTGCGGAATCAGAATCGCTCCCTGCGGCTGGGGCGCTGACAGCGCGAAATCGCCCAGCCCGTCGCCATTGAAATCACCCGCCAGGAATGTCCCGCCGGTAGCCGTGGTCAACCGAAACGCGTTCTCGATGAAGGTTCCGTTCCCCGCGCCGAAAAGGATCGTCAGTTCCGCGGTGCTGTCAAGGGCGATATCGGTATATCCGTCGCCGTTGAAATCTCCCGTTACCACGGACGAACTCCCGGGCGGAACCGCCGGCGCGGGTATCTCGCTGAACTCGCCCCTGCCATTGCCTGTGTAGAGATGAATAACGTTGCTGCCCGACATCATCGCCACATCCGCATTCCCGTCCCCGTCGAAATCGCCCAGGGCCAGTCTGGCGCCGCCGGAAGGAGCCTGGATCGTCGACGTGACGGTAAAATCCCCGGAGCCATTTCCCGTTAAAACCCGCAGCGCACTGGCTTCGTGACTTTCGGTCAGCAGAAGATCCGGAATCCCGTCGTTATTGAAGTCACCCGATTCCATCCACGAACCGCCGCCTCCCGGCGTCGCCCCGGGACGCACCTTGAACCCGCCTGCCCCGTCGCCGATCAGCACCACCGCGAGGCCGCTGGTTTCCCCCGACACCGCCAGATCCGGATGCCCGTCCCGATTGAAATCGCTCGCAACAATCGAGAGTGCAAAGCCCCACGAATTCAGGTTTTTCGTGTTGGCCGCAAACCTCCCCGTGCCATCGCCGAGCAGGATGGAAATTTCGCCGTTCACGCAACCCACTGCGATATCCGTGTTTCCGTCGCCGTTGAAATCGGCCGTCGTGAGGGACGTCGCCAGCCGGCACACTGTCACGAGGGCTGCTGTCAACAGGTTCCCCGAGCTGTCCTGCAGAAGAATCCTGATCGCCGAATTCCCGCTCGGAACGCTGAAATAACCCGACGTATCGATCGACGCAATATCCAGCCGCCCGTCGTTGTTCAAGTCGCCCTTCGTGATCGGCTCAAGCGAAAGAGCAGCCGGCCCCATCGCAGGAAGTCCCAAAGAGATCGAAGAGGACGGATTCACCACCGCGAACTGCACGGCATTGGAGAGCGAAGTGGTTCCCGCCGCGGCGGGATTCGACACCCGAACATCGATACTGCCGGCGCGCGTCAGCTTCGCCGTGCGAATGGTTACGACAAGCCGGTCCGACATCGCGGACTCCGGCGCGAAACTCTCGCCGCCGAAGCTCACTTTAGCCGACGGAGAGAAATTCGTTCCATAAAGCGTGAGCGTCACCGGACCGTTTCCCGGAGGCGTCGCGCTCGGCGAAATCCGGTCCAGTTGCGGCGTCGCGGCAATCGCCTGCGCCGCAACCAGCACCGCCAGCACCGCCAGCCGCGAAGAAGGAATTGTTGGATTCACGCCCGCAGTATAGGCGCGCCGCAAATCCCGGCGCAAAGGCCGTCTGTGTCTTTCCTTGCCTTACCCGCGCCCGTTGTAAAAACCGGGTCGTCCGCGCAGTTGCAGCGCCAGATGCGCCACCAGTTCAATCCCGATAAAACCAGCCCCGCCGACCCACCAGGCGGGCCAATGCGCCATACGGAACCAGCCCAGAGCCCGGGCCGTCAACACCATCCCGATTGCAAGAAGCGTTCCGCCCGCGAACCAGACACCCAAACGCGACACCACCTGTACGCGCCTCGCGGCCGGGATCCGCGGCCTTAGCCAGTTGAGAAACCACACCTCGATCCAGTGGCCGCCGAACGATGGCCAAAACGCCAGCAACGTAGCCGCGGGCCACCGCGCCAGGCCGCCCCGCGCCGCTGCTGCAATCGCCGCGCCCGCGAAGATGGCAATCAGCCCCGTTCGCAGAATCGTCGCGCGAAAGGGCTCTTCAAATCGGGCTGCCGCCGCCATGCCCCTTACTGCGGACGCCGGAACAGGCCCCCGTAAACCGCCTTCCCCAAAACATGCCCCTGCACGGCCTTCATCACATTCGTGCGCGTCTCGAACGCATCGGCCGTTGGCTTCACATCCAGCTTCGTATCCAGCGCGTACAGTTCGAACACGTAATGGTGAAACGGCCCGCTCGCCGCCGCGCCCGGCCCCCGGTACATCGGCCCCGTC
Organism: uncultured Acidobacteriia bacterium; assembly: GCA_903851195.1. GTDB lineage: Bacteria > Acidobacteriota > Terriglobia > Bryobacterales > Bryobacteraceae > BOG-234. The sequence goes on along the minus strand of CAINNJ010000038.1, from coordinate 102,236 downwards.
GCGCTGATCTGATAACTGCCGTCCGGCAATTGCGATCCCTTCGGCACGCCCTCGGGCAAGCCGGTCAGCGTCGCGGGAAGATTCCACAGCACCCAGTGCACCTGGTCCTCGGTCGTCTTATTCCGCGCCAGGTCCATGTCGTGCATGTTGAGCAGAAAGCTCTGCGTGCCGGCGGGTACGTTCGTCCACGTGATCGCCGGAGACGTCCCCTCGCCGGGCGCGACCCCCGGGGCCGCCTGACTGATCTTCACCGGAATCTGCCCGCCGTCGGCGAATCCCGCGACCGTCATCGTCATCGCCGGAGCGGGACCTCGCCCCCGGCCGGCATCCTGCGCACTCAGCAGGAGTGGGAAAAGAACAGCAGTCAAATGGCGCAATCGCATGACAACTATCCTATAGCGGTTCTCTTCACATGTAAGCAATGCAAGCATGGTCGTCCGATTGCCCCGTTTTCAACAGTGCAGAATCCGGTCACGCCTGAAGAAACATGGCTGCAGTTCCTCAACGGCTTCCCCGCCTGGCAGGTCCCCTCCCGACCCACCGTCGTCGTTTCGCCCCATCCCGATGATGAAACCCTGAGCGCCGGCGGCCTCATCGCTCTGCAGCGGCGCGCGCAGCTTCCCGTTTCCATCCTTGCCGTAACGGACGGGGAAGCGGCCTACCGCGACCAGCCTCACCTGGGCGAAACCAGAGCCGCCGAACAGCAGGCCGCCGCGCAGGCACTCGGCGTCGCTCCCGAACAGGTTTTCCGCCTTCGCCTGCCGGATTCCCGTGTCTCCCGCTTCGAAGACGATCTCGCCGACCGCATCGCCGCTCACCTCGCCACTGGCACTCTCTTAATCGCGAACTGGCCTCACGATCCCCATCCCGACCACGAAGCCTGCGGCCGTGCCGCCCTCCGCGCCGCGGATCGCACCGGCGCCTCCCTGGCCTTCTGCTTCTTCTGGACATGGCACCAAAACCGGCCCGACTCTCTCGCCCATCTGCCTCTTCGCCGGCTGGAACTGTCCGATGACCTGCAACAACGCCGCGCCGACGCCCTCGCCTGCCATCGCACCCAACTACAGCAAAGCGATGGTGAGCCAGTGCTTCCCGAACTCCTCCTGAAGCCGGCCCGGCGAAATTTCGAAACCTATCTTCTTCATGACTGATCACCGGGTCTCCCAGGACTTCTTTGAATCCAAATACCAGGCCGACAGCGATCCCTGGCGCTTCGCCGACAGCCCGTACGAACGCAACCGCTATGCGGAGATCGTCAACGCGCTATCCGGCCATCGCTTTCACCGCGCCTTTGAGCCCGGCTGCTCCATCGGTGCCCTGACCGAACTGCTGGCGCCGGTCTGCGATACCGTGCTCGCCTTCGACATCTCCCCGACCGCGGCCGCTCGCGCGCAAGCCCGATGCGCCCGGTTCCCCGGCGTTACGGTTCGCGTGGGCTCACTGCCTGCCGACATCCCTGACGGCCGTTTCGATCTCATCGTGTTCAGCGAAATCGGCTACTACTTTGACCGGACCACCCTGGTCTCCCTCGTCACGAACCTGCTGACCCGCCTGCAGCCCGGCGGAACGCTCCTCGCCGCGCACTGGCTCGGATCCTCACCCGACCACATCCTCTCCGGCGATGACGTTCATGAATGTCTCTCGAAAGCGCTCGGCCCCCCGCCAGCCGAAACTTCCCAACGCTTCGAAGGCTTCCGCCTCGACGTCTGGAGGCGTCCCTAATTGGAAATCGCCGTCCTCATTCCGGCACGCGACGAAGAAGCTCTCGTCGAACGCTGCCTCCGTTCCGTCTCGAACGCAATCGCCTCCCTGCCAACCGCCGTGCACGCGCGCACCATCCTCATCTCCGATAGTTCCGTCGACCGGACCGAAGCAATCGCCGCCCGTGTCCTCACCGCCCGCGACGCCCTGCTGACCACCAACGCGGGTGCCGTCGGCGCCGCGCGCGCCCTCGCCGCCGCCCACGCCATCCAAACCGCCCGCTGCCCGCCACAACAGCTCTGGCTCGCCAACACGGATGCCGATTGCGTCGTTCCCCCGCACTGGCTCCGCGATCAACTCGCTTTGGCCAACCAGGGCATGGAAGCGGTGGCCGGCATCGTCACCGTGGACAGCTTCGAAGAACACGAGCCCCAGGTGCCCGCGCGTTTCCGCGACACGTATCTGATCCGAAGCGACGGCACCCATCCCCACGTGCACGGCGCGAACCTCGGCGTCCGTGCCGATCGCTATCTCACCGCCGGTGGCTGGGCCGACCTGCCCACCGCCGAAGATCACGATCTCTGGCGCCGCCTTCACCAGACCGGAGCTCGAACCTGCTCTTCGGCGAAAATCGTCGTCGCCACCAGCGGCCGCCGCATTGGCCGCGCACCCCAGGGCTTCGCCGGAGCGCTCGCTGCCCACAACCTCGAAGCGCGCATCTGACCGTATGGACATCGCCGCCGAATTCCGCCGCCGCGCTCGCAACGGCGATCTCGACCTCCCGCTTCCAGGCCAGGGCCACACCCCGCAACGTCTCCGCGCCCTGCTCGAAATCGCCCGCACGGATCTCGCGCTCGCCCGCCTTGCGGAACCGCACGCCGACGCCATCGCGATCCTCCGCGAAGCCGGTGCGGAACCCAAACCCGGCGCGCTCTACGCCGTCTGGGCCTCAGAAATCCCCGGCCGAACCCTTCGGCTCATCGACGGCAAACTCTTCGGCAAGAAGATGTTCTGCACGGGTGCGTCGCTCGTCGATCGGGCACTGGTCACCATCGCCGAGCCCGAGCCGCGCCTGGCCGATATTGACCTTCGCGCCTTCCCCGACCTCATCGCCTTCGACGAATCGGAATGGGTCACCTCCGCTTTCTCCGAAACCCACACCGCAACCGTCACCTTCAACGGTCTCCCGATCCCCGGCCACGACCTGATCGGCCCGCCCAACTGGTACCTAACCCGCCCCGGCTTCTGGCACGGAGCCTGTGCACCTGCCGCTTGCTGGGCCGGCGGCGCAATCGGCCTTGTCGATTACGCCAAAGAGCGCACGCGCGCCACCAGCCCGCACGCTCTCGCTCACTTGGGCGCCATGGAAGCCGCCGCCTGGCTTCTCCGTGCCTCGCTGGACGCAGCCGCCGCCGAGACCGACCGCGAGCCCGCCGACTCCGCGGCAGCCGCGAAGCGCGCCCTCATCCTGCGCCACATCGTCGAACAGGCCTGCACCGAAATCCTGTTCCGTTTTGGCCGCGCCCTCGGACCTCGCCCCCTCGCCTTTGACCGCGACATGAGCGACCGCTGCCAGCAACTCACGCTCTACATCCGCCAGTCCCACGCCGAAAGCGACCTCGAAGAACTCGGCCGGCTATCCCTGGGACCCCCCGGCCTTTGATCCGGGAGTGCAGTACAGTAAATTTTCAGAGGAGGCCGGGTCCGCATGATCGCCTATGACGCCGATTTTTTCGAATGGACGCAGGAAATGGCGGCGCGTCTCCGGGCGCACGACATCGCGGCCCTCGACTGGGAAAATATCGCGGAGGAAATCGAGAGCATGGGCAGGAGGGACTATCGCGCTCTGCTGAGCCGCATGGAAGTGCTGCTCACCCACCTGCTGAAATGGCGCTTTCAATCGGAACGGCGGTCGAGAATCCGGGCGGCCACAATCACCGAACAGCGCGGCCGGATCGGCTTAATTATCGCGGATAGTCCGAGCTTCCGCCGGCGCATTGAGGACGACATGCCGAAGCCTTACCGGCTGGCCGCAGCGAAAGCGCAGATCGAGACCACCATCTACAGTTTCCCCGCCGAATGCCCGTGGACGTTTGACGAAGCGATGACCTGTGACCTGCGCATTGCCTGACCGCCGGCCACCCCGTCACGCTCTCTACATCGGAAAATCATGAAACCTGTCTCCGCCTGGTTCGAACGCAAATTCGACTTCTCGTTTCCCCTGGACTTGCTCCCCAATTTGTACGCCCGCCTCCGCGGCACTCCGGCAAGGCTCGAAGAAGCCCTGCGCGCATTCCCCACGGAATTCCTCACGAACAAACCGGACGGAAAATACTCCGCCCAGGAGCACGCCGGTCATCTTCTCGATCTCGAATCTCTCTGGCTGGCGCGCATCGAAGACTACGCAGCCGCCCGCGGCCAACTCACTCCCGCCGATCTCACCAACCGCAAGACCGCGGAGGCAAACCACAACCAGACCGACCCCGAACTGCTTCTCGCCGCTTTCCGCGCCGCCAGAGAAAGCCTGTTCCGGCGCACACAGGAACTGGACCCCGAAGCGTTTCACCGCGCCCTCCCGCACCCCCGCCTCAAAACCCCGATGTACCTTGCCGACCACCTGCACTTCGTCGCCGAGCACGACGACCACCACCTCGCCCACATCTGGCACCTCCTGACCGACATTCACGTCACGCGCTATACTCCATGAAAACCGTGACCCTCACTCCACGCCCCCACGCCCTCCTCCTCGCTCTCGCCGCCTGCGTCTCCGCCCTCGCGCAGCAACCGCAAATCCGCTACGAAGTGAGTTTCCCTAACGCGGTCCACCACGAAGCCGAGATCCGCGCCACCTTCACCGGCGTCAAACAGCCCGAACTCGACGTCGTGATGAGCCGCTCCTCCCCCGGCCGCTACGCCCTCCATGAGTTCGCCAAAAACGTCTACAACGTGAATATCACCGATGGCGAAGGGCATCCCCTCGAAGTCAACCGCGCCGACCCCTACTCCTGGAAAGTCTCCGGCCATAAAGGCACCGTCGTCGTCCGCTACACCCTCTTCGGCGACCGCGCGGACGGCACTTACGACGGTATCGACGCCACTCACGCCCACCTCAATATGCCAGCCACCTTCGTCTGGGCGCACGGCATGGACAAAATCCCCGCCAGCTTCCGCTTCCTGCTTCCCGAAGGCTCCAACTGGAAAATTGCCTCCCAGCTCATCCCCGCTGCCGACGGCACATGGACCACTCCCAGCGTCGACATGATGATGGACAGCCCCGTCGAACTCAGCGCCCACGACCTTGAAGAATGGACCGTCGGCGACCACCAGTTCCGCCTGGCCCTCCACCACACCGGCTCCAAAGCCGAAGCCGCCGCCTTCGCCCGCATGGCCCGCGCCGTCGTCACTGAAGCCGAGGGCGTCTTCGGCGCCTTCCCGAAATACGACGGCGGCAACTATACCTTCCTCATTGACTACCTTCCTTACGCCTCGGGCGACGGCATGGAACATCGCGACTCCACCGTCATCGCCGGAACCCGCTCCCTCAAGCAGGCAGCCGCCCTCAACATCGGCACCGTCTCCCACGAATTCTTTCACTCCTGGAACGTCGAACGCATCCGCCCCAAATCCCTCGAACCCTTCGATTTCGAACGCGCCAACATGTCGGGTGAACTCTGGTTCGCCGAAGGCTTCACCAACTACTACGGCCCGCTGATTCTGAAAAGAGCCGGCCTGAACAGCATCGATCGCTTTACCCAGGCCGTCGGCGGTGCGGTCAACGCCGTTCTCACCGCGCCGGGCCGCCAGATATTCAACGTCGTGGAAATGGCCCGGCAGGCCCCCTTCGTCGACGCCGCCACCGCCAACGATCCCGTCAACACGCCGAACACCTTCATCTCCTACTACACCTACGGCGAGGCCATCGCGCTCGGCGCCGACCTCACCATTCGCACCCGCTTCCCCGGCAAAAGCCTCGACGACTGGATGCGCCAGATGTGGAAAGAACACCCGGACGTGCAGAAACCCTACACGCTTGACGACCTGCAGTCCGCTCTCGCCAATGCCACCGGCGACAAGGCGTTCGCCGCCGATTTCTTCCGCCGCCACATCCTCGGCAAAGAGCCCGTCGAATACCAGTCGCTGCTGGAAAACGCCGGCCTCGCCCTGCGCAAACGCCCCGGCAATCACGTCCAGTTCGGAGCCGCTCGCTATGACTTCTCCGACACCGGCATGAACCTCACCGGACCCGTTCTGCGCGACTCCCCCGTCTACGCCGCCGGCCTCGACCGCGGCGACAAAATCCTCGAATTCGACGGAAAAGTCCTGAAATCCGACGCCGATCTCACGAAATGGCTGGACTCCCGTAAGCCCGGCGACAAAGCAAAACTGAAAGTCGAAAGCCGCGGCGGAAAGAAAGACGTCGAACTTACCTTCACCGAAGCTCCGGCCATGGAACTCGTAACGTTCGAGAAAGCCGGCAAGCCCGTCACTAAGGCTCAGCTCGAATTTCGCGATCAATGGCTCAGTTCGAAAGCCGTCCACCCGCTGCCCGACGTGAAAAAGTACTGCCCCGTCTGCCAGCGCGCGCACCCCTTCGAGTACGACAACTGCCCGTATGACGGATCCGAACTCGGCATCGTCCCCGGCACTGCGGACGCCACGCCCGCGCCCGCCGCAAGACAGGGCCGGCGCGCGAACTAAGACGCCGTTACCCGGCAACGAAACGGCTCCCGGTGTCAAGCGAAATGGGGCGAAACCGCTGATTCTGCCTTTACGAACGCGTGAACTTGTGCAAAACTCGAACATACACGTCTCGGTTTTGCGCGGGACGCATTCCCGCTGAGCGACTCCCGTCCCGTTCCGGAGTCTTTCGCGCCGGAGCGTTTGCCGCTTTCATCACTTGCCGCGCCCGCAAGTAATTTCTGTTCATGTGCCCGCATCGGGGGCAACGATCACGTCATCGTCTCGGCCGCATCGGTTCAGCGTCACGCGTTCGCAGTTTTTGGGGGAATCATGAAAAAAATCGTCTTATCCTTTCTATTCGCAGCCGTTGCCGCTGCCCCGTCCCTGTTCGGACAGGCAACCGCATCCAGCACCTTGCAGGGCACGGTCTTCGACAGTTCGCACGCCGTCATCCAGAGCGCGAACGTCACCCTGGTCAGCCCTTCCACCGGCCTGAATCGCGCTGAAGTTTCCGGCGAAGCGGGCACCTTCCGCTTCAACCAGATCCCCGCCGGAACCTACCGCGTCACGGTCACCAAACCCGGTTTCACCACGGCCGTCTTCGAAAAGGTGGAAGTGCAGGTGTCCACCGCCTCCGAACTCAACGTCACGCTCGCCACCGGCGCACAGACCGAAACCGTCATGGTCAGTGACGTCGCCCCGCTGGTCGATACCGGCAAAACCGACGTCAGCCTCTCCATCACCCCCAGCGAAGTCCAGACCCTGCCGCTCAACGGCCGCGACTTCGCCAATCTTGCCTTCCTCGCCCCCGGCGCCAAGCCCGTCAACTCCTATGACCCCACCAAGAACCGCATCGCCGTCTTCGGCGTGAACGGCTCGGCCGGACGCAACGTGAACGTGACGGTCAACGGCATCGACGATAAAGACAACACCGTCGGCGGCCCCGTCATGCAGCTTCCCCTCGAAGCCGTGCAGGAATTCAATATCAGCACGCAGCGCTTCTCCGCCGCCAACGGCCGCAGCGAAGGCGCCGCCGTCAACCTGATCACGAAATCCGGCTCCAACCAGTACCACGGTTCGCTCTTCCTCTTCGAGCGCGATACCAGCCTCGACGCTAACGACTATTTCTCGAAGCAGAGCAACTCTCCCACCGCGCCCTACAGCCGGCAACAGTATGGTGGCTCCTTCGGCGGCCCCATCGCCAAAGACAAGACCTTCGCCTTCTTCGCTCTCGAACGCCAGCGCGAAGTCTCCGTCCTCTCCGTCAACGCGAAAGCCTTCAGCGAACTCACTCTCGCGAAACCGCTCGGCGCGCAGCCCTCCACCACCATCCCCACGCCCTACAACGACCAGCGCTATAACGGCCGCCTCGATCATCGCTTCAGCGAAACCGAATCCCTCTCCATCTCCTACAGCAATCAGGAAAACCGGGGCCTCAACGATCAGGCCGGTTCCACCAATGACCTGACCGCGGGTAACTTTACTACCAACCGCCTCCTGTTGGCCAACGTCTCGCTCAACTCCGTGCTCAGCCCCTCGGTCGTCAACACCATCACCTTCGGCTACCAGTACTGGAACAACCTGATCGACGCCAAGACCTCCAGCCCCTACGTTTCGTTCCCCAGCGCGGCCTTCGGCACCAACCCGAACGTCCCGCAGCAATCGGTGCAGAAGAAATGGCAGACCCGTGACGACCTTGCTTTCAACCGCGGCCGCCACTCTTTCAAGACCGGCTTCGACTATGTCGCCATCCCCAAACTCGGCGGCTTCTTCAATACGCCTTCCACGCTGAACGTCGGCTTCAGCCAGGATCCCAGCACCATCCTCGGCAACACCGCCCTTTATCCCCTCGGCTTCGCCTCTCCCGGGCTCGTCACCAGCATGTCCGCCTCCACCGGCAACTCGCACTTTGACGACCTGAACGCGAAGATGCTTGGCTTCTACTTCCAGGACGACTGGAAGATCACCCCGCGCCTCAGCCTCAATCTCGGCCTCCGCTGGGACATGGACTTCAATCTCCAGGGCGGCAACGTGCAGGCGCAGGATCGCACCTATCTCGCCCTCAAAGCCATCAACAGCCCCTGGGCCGGTATTCCGAACAACGACAGCAAAGATTTCAGCCCGCGCGTCGGCTTTGCCTGGGACATCACCGGCAAGGGCAAACATGTAATCCGCGGCGGCTACGGCATCTACTACGGCCAGACCTTCCAGAACCTGCCGCTCTTCATGGAACAGCAGACCAATAAGGACAGCGTCTTCACCCAGGTTCTGCAGCTCAGCAGCACCGGGCCTGGCGACCCCGCCGCCAGCATCGTCCCCGGCACCAGCATCCGCCTCTCCGCTTATCGCTTCGGGATCGATCCTCTGCCGCTGATTCCGCCCGCCGCCACCAGTCTCTCCGCCGGCGCCGTCGGCCGCCTGGTCAACAAGGACTTCCGCAATCCCTATAACCAGGAATTCAACCTCGGCTACACGCTGCAGCTCTCGCAGAACGACATCATTGAAGTGGAAGGTGTCCACGGCCTGGGTCTCCGCGAAGCCAAGCGCATCAACATCAATCCCACGCGCTACCAGACCGGCGCGAAAGACCTCGACGCGGCTTTCGTCGCGGCGGGCCTTCCGAAACTCGCCCAGATCATCGTCGAATCCTCCGTCGGGCGCTCCCGGTATGACGCTCTCAACGTCAGCTACCGCCGCCGCCTCACCCGTCACTTCAGCGTCAACACCAACTACGTCCTCTCCCGCGCTCTTGCCTATGCAGGTGGCCCGGCAGCCTTCGGCAACGTCGCGATGAACCCCGACAATATCTTCGACCCCGCCGAACTCGCTCACGCCCCGAATGACGAGAAGAACCGCTGGGTGTTCAGCGGCTTCGCGGAACTGCCCTGGGGCATTCGGGTCGCTCCCATCGTGCAGCTCGCTTCCGGCCGTCGCTGGAACGGCGTCGAAGGCACCGACCCTTATGGCTACGGCAGCGGCAACGGCTCGGCGCGCATCGTGGTCCTGAAGAACGATCCGCTGAACTACACCGCCACCAAGGCCTACACCGCCGCGCAATTACGCGCCGGTCTCGCCGATGGCTCGCTGCAGTTCCTTCCCTACGATTACTTCACCGGCGGCGCCTTCTTCCAGCTGGATCTGAAGGTCAGCAAGACCATCACGTTTCACGAACGGCACCGCGTTGAACTGATCGGCCAGATGTTCAATCTGACCAACCGGGCCAACTTCGGCACGTCTTACACCACAAGCATCAAATCCGCCAGCTTCGGCCTGCCCAGCAACTTCCTCTCGACCTCCGGGACGGTTGTGCCGCACGCCTTCGTCGCGGAACTCGGTTTCCGGTACAGCTTCTAGTTCGGCGACGAACTGTAGGCAGCTTGTTCGGTGACGAACCGTGGGGCAGCTTGTCAAGCTGCGCGCCGGTTGGTAACCGGCGCAATAAAAAAGGGACCCTTGCGGGTCCCCTTTTTATTTACTCCCGGGAAACCGGCAAACCAGCGCCGTTCAGGCCTTATTGCGGCGATACTTCCGGATGCCAAGCGCGAACAGCGCGCCCGCCGTCAGGAAAATGGTGGCGGGCTCGGGAGCCGGGGCCAGAAAACCGCGAATTTCGCCGCCACTGTAACTGGTTGAATGAACATTCCAGTACGCATCTCCCGCGGCGATGCCGGCAAGCAACGCGGCTTCCGCGCCGGACGCCGTGCCGCCGTTGTTGCTGAGAAACGTCGAATTGTACGTGCTGGTCAGAGCGAGGTCGAGCGTCGCGGAATAGGTTCCCGAAGTGGCTCCGGTGGTGATCGCGAAAGGCACCGCGATACCCGATGCTCCCGTGCCTGCCGTGGTGGTGCAGCAGTGAATGTGCGAAGCCGTCGCGGTTCCCGTGAGACCCGAATAAATCAGGTTCAGCGTCAGTGTGTTGGCGCTGTCGTCAATGATTGCCGTAGCCGAACCGGTGCCGGCCGACGCGTTGGGCGTGGCTTCGCTCGCGCCGTTCAGGCTGACCGTATAAGTGATAACCGCGCCGAAAGAGGCCTGTGCCATGCACAGAGCTGCGGCGAACAGAAGTGTCGTCTTTTTCATTTTCCCTCCTGGTTAAGGTGTGAATTTTCACCAAAAACCATGTCTTTCCAGTAGATCATCGCCGCAAGTTGCACGTTGTAAACAAGTTGTGAAAGATATTCCCGAAATTGTGGGGCAAATTGTTAATTTGCGCCGGTTGCTAACCGGCGCTCTGTCGGTCGACCAGGTCCTGCCGTGCTTTACAGCAAAGCCATGAACGCGCGTCGAATATACGATTGCAGCACCAGCAGCGACTGAAACAACTCCGCCACCTCGAATGTCGCCGCGAACGCAAACGCGTAAAAGGAAGCGGGATGTGTCTGCATCCACTGGAACGCCGGAGCGCTCAGACGCCGCCTCAGACCGCTGGACCGGCACGCCAGCGCCGATCCCGTTCCCAGCAGCGCGCCCGCCACAATATCGGTTGGATAATGATAACCAACGTACACGCGGGGCAGGCTGATCACGAATACCGCGTGGATCATGGCTGCAAGCCCCAGCCGCCAGGAAATCATCCAAAGGCACGTGGCGAGGCAAAAGAAAAGAATGGCGTGATCGCTGGGACAGGAGTTCCAGCTGTGAACGTCCCCGCCGACCGTATACGGAATCTGAAAATGCAGCGCCGCGTTCCGCAGCGGCCTCTCCCGGAACGGAATGCAAAGCGCCAGCGCCCGCCCCAACAGCAGCGCGAAACAACTCGACACCAGCGCGAAACAAAGAACTTCCCGCTTATTCGTGGAGGGAACGCTCTCGTGGAACCACGCCCACCAGAACAGGGTCAGAATCAGTCCGCCTTTTAACAGGTTGCTCTCCTCGACAATCGCCACAAGAGCATCCACGGAGTAGGAGCGATGAGCAAATCCGTTCAGGAAATGAAGAATCGAGGAATCGAATGAGTTCACAACGCACCACCCTTCGGCAACGGTGCGGCGTGATGAAGAGATGTGGCCCGGGGAAGATTTCGATGACCCCGCGCAACGGCGGGTACAATCGATTTCCGAAAGCGCATTTGTCGGACACAGTAGCACTGTTTCCGTTAAGAAAGCACAAAGATGCCGAAGGGCCGTTTCACTTCGGAACGTCGACCGGTTGACGGGGTGTTGAGGGATCTCCGGACCGCTTAAATACCGCGGTCAAATCCTCGCGTCGATGGTCCGAACGTTGTACGCCGCAATCGCCGGATCGACGGTAACCAGAGCGATATCCTCGCATCGCGCCTGCGCGATCAGCATCCGGTCAAAAGGATCGTTGTGGTGCAATGGCAGAGTCCGAACGGCAATTGCATGTTCGAACGTTACCGATAGCGAATGCACGCCCCACTCGTCCCGCAGTCGCGGAACCCACAACTCCTGCGGTTCCGGCATCGTGATTCGTCCGATCGCGGCTTTAATCGAGATCTCCCAGATGGAAACCGCGCTGACTACGGGCTGAGCGGTCCTGCCGAGTAATACTTTCCTGATGTTCGCTCCGAGCCGTGGGTTGTCCTCCATCCACCAGATCAGGACGTGCGTGTCCAGCAAAAGGTTCATTCAGCGATTCCGAACTCCTTCAATATGTCCGGCGGTAACGGCGCATCGAAATCGTCCGAAGCGTGGATGCGACCCTTCAGCGCGCCGAGAGCCAGCCTGAACGACGGTTTTTCCAGCGCCACTAACCTCGCTATCGGCTTGCCCGCTTTCGCAATAATGATTTCCTGTCCTGCCGCCGCATCTTCAACCAGGGATGAAAGATGAGTCTTGGCGGCGTGAATATTGACTGTCTTCATAAGCTGAACTAAGTCTAGTTTACTTCCCTGCCTGCGGTTCGCCGGTGACTGCGCACCAAAATTTATTTTTTCCCGCCAACCCCAACAAAACGAACATCAACTCACTCCACCGCCGCCGGCCCGTAACCCATTCCTCCATGCCTCATCCTGCACAATCGGCACAGATGAAAAACGAAATCTGCATCTCCGCCGCCCGGTCCCGCCGCCGCCCCGCCACCCGCAGTCCGCGCCGCAAACCAGGCCAAAAAAATCGCGAAATTGCCGAGCGAACCTAAATTTCCCAATGTTTTTGATATTCCGGCACTCCGGAACGCGTCTTTAACCCGTCAACCCAACCCCCGGAGCCGTACCTGAAAAGGACCCCGGCCCGCCGCTCTTTCTCAATCGAATATCGCTTACCTCACCCTCAAACCGCCTGCCGAACCGTCACATACCGGTCCACCACCAGCCCCTCCACCCGCTGCGCCTTCCCCCCTCCCGGCCAGACAATCTCCACCCAGTCCACCTTCCCCGCGCTCCCCAGGCCCAAAACCTCCCGCGGATCGTGCGAACTCAGATAACTCCCCCCGCCAGTCTTCATCCGCGACCGCACCACCCCGCCGGCCGACCACCGGATCCGCGCCCCCACCGCATCCCGGTTACACCGCACCCCCTCCAGCTTCAGCCCCACCCAGTGGTTCCCCGCGCCCGCGCGATTCCGCAGCAGCAGCGGAGCGCCCCCGTTATTCCCGACCAGCACATCCAGCCGCCCGTCGTTGTCAAAATCCCCCACCGCCAGCCCCCTCGCCGGCCAGTTCCTCCCGAACGCCGGACCGCCCGCCTCGCTCACATCGCGCAGCTTGCCCCCGTCGTTATGAAACAACAGCAGCGGCTCCCTGTACCGCACGGCCGGCGAATAGTTCTCGATCATGTCGTCCGGATGCCCGTTGGCCAGAATCAGATCCACCGCCCCGTCATTGTCGTAATCGAAAAACTTCAGCCCCCACCCGCTCAGCAGCCGCGTCGACCGCGCAATCCCGTTCGCCTGCGCCGCATCCCGAAAGGTCTCGTCCTTCTGATTCCGGTACAGCGAAAACATCTCCTGATCCACGTTCGCGACAAACAGATCCTGATACCCGGTCCCGAAGACATCCGCCGCATCCACGCCCATCCCGGACCGCGGCTGCCCTTGCTCCCCGAAGGCCACCTCCGCCGCCAGCGCGATCTCTTCGAACTGCCACTTGCCGCCCACCATCCCGCGGTTGGCATACAGGAAATTCTGCACCGTATCGTTGGCGACGAACAGATCCATCCGCCCGTCGTTATTGATGTCCGTCGCCACCACGCCCAGCCCCTTACCCAGCGACCGCGCGATGTCCGTATGCCGGCCCACCTCCGTGAAGGTTCCGTCCCCGTTGTTGTGATACAGATAGCTGGCCGTCGGCTTAAAGAACCGCGGAATGCAGTAATAACGCTTCCCCAGCTTGTTATCGCCGCACGAGAGATGCGCGGAACTCCCGTAATCGACGAAGCTGCAGAGGAACAGATCCAGCCGCCCGTCGTTGTCGTAATCGAACCAGACCGCGCTTGTCGTCCAGCCGGGCGTTTCCAGCCCGGCCTTCTTCGTTACATCCGTGAATGTGCCGTCGCGATTGTTTTTGTACAGGATGCATTTCCCGTAAGACGTCACGAAAATATCCGGCCACCCGTCGTTATCGAAGTCGCCGACCGCCACCCCCATCCCGAACGTGCCGCCGCCGACACCGGCCTTCTCCGTCACATCGGTAAACGTGCCGTCGCGATTGTTCTTATACAGGGCGTTGCGCGTCCCCTTACCCGGCTGATAAAAATCGCAGGCGCCGCTGTTGACCAGATAAATATCCATCCAGCCATCGTTGTCGTAGTCGAGAAACGCCACGCCCGGACCCAGCGCCTCCGGCAAATAATGCTCCTTCGACATCGCATTATCGTGCGTCCACGTGATCCCGCTGACCGATGCCGGAACCTCCTCGAACAGCGGCGCGCCCTCTGCCCCGCGCAGCATTCCGGCGCCGGCCGTCATCCCCACCCCGGCCATCGCGAGCACTTCACGGCGCGATAGCTTCACTTAATATTGATCCCCTGCTGCTGCTTCGCCTGCGCCGCCGCAGTCAGCTTCTGGACAATACTGCGTTCCTTGTCCCCGTCCGCCTTCCGCTTCAGCCGGTAGTAGACCGTCGCCAGCGTGACATGCGCTTCCGTGAACTCCGGCGATTCCTTCACGATTTGCTCCAGATCCGCCCGCGCCTCGTCCGCCTTCCCGTCCCGCAGCAGAACCGTCGCCATCTGATACCGCGCGCCCGGATCCCCCGGCCGCACCTGCAGCGCCCGCCGCAGACACCGCAGCGCCTCCTCCACCTTGCCCTCTTCCTTCAGCAGGATCGCCAGTTGCATATTCGACCCGAAGTCGTTCGGATTCGCCTCCAGCGCCTTCCGGAACGCTTCCGTCGCATGGGGCGCATCGCCGGTCCGCAGCAAAGCCTGGCCATAATACGTGTAAACCTCCGGCAGCTTTGGATTCATCTCCACCGCCTTCGCCAGATCCACCAGCGCCGCCGGATACTCCTGCGCCCGCAGCTTCGTCGTTCCGATCAGCAGCCGCGCTTCGGCCGTATCGCCCTTCCGCAGAATCCGGTCGATAATGATCTGCCCCGGCACAATCTGTCCGTCCCGCGCCAGCGCCGTGCCCAGAAGATAGGCGACTGCCAGATCGTCCGGCCTCTGTTCCCCCAGCGGCGTCAGCAGCCGGATCACATCTTTATCCCGGCCCATCGCGAGCCAGCAGTCCGCCAGCAGCAGCGTCGGTTGCAGTTGGTCCGGAGCCTTCTCATGAATCTTCCCGAACGCCTCCGCCGCCCGTTGCGTCTCCCCGGCCTTGTACCACGCCAGACCGAGGTTCAGTTCCACTCCCGCATTGCCCGGTTGCAGTTCCAGCGCGATCTGGTACTGCTCCACCGCCTCCTGATAACGGCCCGTGCGCGCCAGTGCCGCCCCCAGATTCGACCGCGCCAGCGGAGAGTTCGGCCGCACCGCCAGATAGTTCTTATAACCCTGGATCGCCCCTTCCACATCCCCGCGCTGGTGGAGCCCGATCGCCTGCTTCAGCGTCTCCTCGGTCGGGTCCGTCTGCGCCAGCAGCCCCGCGAGCGCCACGTAAATAAGAAGGGAAGTCATAACCAAATAAAAAACGGAGGGCCTCCCGTAAAGAGAAGCCCTCCGCTGTATTTTAACGCTGTCGGTTGTGATTTAGAACGTGTACTTCACGGCCAGTTGCACGATGCGATGTCCCTGCTTCGTGTTCACCGTGCCGAACAACGGCGTATTCACCTGACCCGCCGTCGTGCCGCTGCCGGAGAAGCCAAGGTTCAGATTCGCGCCATTGAACGACCACAGCGGATGGTTCATGAAGTTATAACCATCCAGACGGAACTGCAGTTTGTGCTTCTCGGTCACCGCGAAGTTCTTGAAGATCCCGAGATCGGCATTGAAGTACGACGGCCCGTAGATCACCGGAAGCGTCGTCGGTCCGTTCTGTCCCACCTGCGTGGGGAAGCTGAAACAGCTCGGATTGATGTACTGATTGGGCGCCAGATTCTTGCGCGGATCGCAGGTGAGAATCGGCGAAAGCGCAATGTTCGGAGTGCCCAGCAGCGAAGTGTTGCTGACGTTGAACGTGGTGCCCGGAATCTTGTAGTTGTTCAGCGCCATCCCGAAGGTCTGACCGCGTTGCCCCGTCAGATTCGCGCCGCTCTGCCACTGGATGACCCCGGAAATCTGCCAGCCATTCGCCGCCAGCCCCGCCCACTTGTTGCGCGTGATCCGGCCCATTTCGTAGGAATACAGCGCGTTGGCGATATGCGGCCGGTTGGTGGACTGCACGCCGTAGTCGTTCTTCAGGTTGAACGAATCGAGCGTCGAACTCACGATGCCCATCGCTTTCCCGAAGGTGTAGTTGCCGCTGATGAGCGAACGCCCCTTCGACCGGATGTACTTCACCTGCACCGAGTTGTAGTTCGCATACAGGTTGTTGGTCGCCAGGTTGATGTCGCTGATGCCGAGCAGCGGACGGAAGTTGTTGGCATTGAGAGTCGCCGGATCCACGCCGCCGTTCTTCGACGACAACATCGCGCCTACCGGAACCAGATTGAGATCGCTTCCCGCGCCGCTGCTGTTCGCCATGTCACGCGTCTGGTTGCCCACGTACGCAACTTCGAACAGTCCGGACCACGGAATCTTCTGCGAAATCGTGAAGCTGTAGCTGTCGGTCACCGGATTCTTGTCGTCCTTCGCATCCACCGCGCCAGTGGAAAGCGCCGCGGAGTTGACCGAAAGTCCGTCCAGTTCGCTGACCAGCAGCGGTGTCGCCGTCGCCGAACCGGCCCACGGCGTGTTGACGGTGCCCTGGTTGTTGGTCAGGTTGATGACCTGCGTGCCCGCCGAAACGTTCAGGCCCGTCGTGAACTGGCCGGAGTGGTAGTAATAACGGCCCCAACCGCCGCGCAGGACGGTCTTGCCGGTGCCGAAGAGGTCATACGCGACGCCGAAACGGGGCTGATAAAACGCCGCCCGCGTCGGGAAACCCGCCACCGGAACGCTCGGATCGCGCTTGTTCCACACAAAACCGCAGTACTGCACGGGCAGACAACTGGTGCTGTACTTGGAAGGATCGAAGATCGAGTAGCCGAAACCCAGATTGTCCGTCCACGGCGTGAACCGCGTGATACGGACGCCGAGTTCCAGCGTCATCCGCTTGCTGACCTTCCACGAGTCCTGCAGGAAGCCTTCGATCGTGGTGTAGCCGATATCGTTGATACGGTTGAAATTGGTCTCGGTATAGGAATTCAGATTCCCGATGAGCATATCCGCATAACCGCTGCCCAGGCTGTTGGAGTTGCCGTTGTTGAAGCTGAGCGCGCCCTGCGTGCTGGCGTTGTTCGGCTGCGAATTCCGGATGTGCTCCCAGAAGAAGCCGGCCTTGAACGTATGCTTCCCGTAGATCTTTGAGACGGTATCGCTGAAGCTCGGCAGCCACTTGTCCGCGTACAGACCCTGCGTTGCCCCGCCCACTTCAAAGCCGCCGTAAGTCGAGATGCTCGCGATTTCGCCCGAGGCGTTGAGGCTCGGGAACTGCGTGATGCCGTTCTTGAACAGGCCCTTGTACTGGTAGCCGATCGTGCTCCGGGTCACCTTCGCCGGATCCTGAAACACGTTCGGGAAGCCGATGTAGGTGTAGCCGAACACCGCCTCGTTCGTCATCGACGAGTTGAACACGTGCGTCAGGGAAGCGGTGACGGAATCGGACTGGTTCTTGCCCTGAATCGGCGTCGGATACGGCTGGGCATTCAGGTTGGCCGCCGACCACAGTCCGATCGGGAACAACTGCACTTCGCGCTGCGCGTTGTAGCGGACATACAGCTTGGTGTTGTCGCTGAAGCTGTAATCGATGCGGCTCATCCACTGGAAGCTGTTCTGGTTGAACTTCCGGTCGTCCACCCAGTTGTAACCCGCGTTGGAGTTCGGGTCGGCGTTGGGAGCCTGGTAGAGATTCATCAGAGACTGCATGCTCGGGTCGATCACCGATTTCGGAATGATACCGCCCGGAAACGACGCCAGGCCGCGCGCATTGATCTGCTGGGGCGCCTGGCCAGTCGTGGTGTAATTGCCCAGTTTCGACAGTTCGGCCGGAGAGAAGTCGCCGTTGCGCATGCCCGCGGTGGGCACGGTGGCGCGCAGCAGGCCGGTGTCGAGAACCTGATAGAAATACTGGTAGCCGGTGAAGAAGAAGAGTTTGTCGCGATTCCGGTTGAACTTCGTGCGCGGCAGCAGCACCGGGCCGCCGAGGGTAAAGCCCGGATAATAGTAGGCGTTCTCAGGTCTCGCGACGCGGCTGTAATTCGACAGCCAGTCGTTCGCGTTCAGCACGCCGTTGCGGGCCGAAAGGGTGCCGGAGCCGTGGAACGCCTGGCCGCCGCCCTTCGCCACGGAACTGATCACGCCGGGTCCCTTCTGGTTCTCGGCGTTGAAGTTCGACATGGTGACCTTGAACTCGGAAATCATGTTCGAGTTCGGATTCACCGGCGTCGCGCAGTTGCAGCCGGGGTCGGACACGTGCGCGCCGTCCGCCGTGATATCGAGCGAATTGCCCGGCAGGCCGTTATACGAGTACGCGCCGTTCAGCGGGCTCTGGTTGCCGCCGCCGCCGTTGCCGTTGATGCCGACCGTCTGGCCGTTGTAGTTGGCCGTGTTCGACGTGCCGTTGGAAATACCGAAACCCGGCAGGATTTTGATATATTCGGCCGCATTGGTGCCGAGCTGAATGAAATTGTCGAGCTCTTTTGAGGTCAGGCGGTCGGCTTTTTCGCCCGAATCCACCGGAGCCACCAGGTCGATGTCGCCGGTCACTTCCACGACGTTCGCCGTGCTGCCGAGCTTCAGGGTCGCGTGACGTTGATCTTGTCGCCGCCCAGAATCGCGATGCCCGTCTGCTTCAGAGTCTCAAAGCCGCTCGCCGTGATGGTGAGCTGATAGGCGCCCGGGGGCACGGAAATAAATGTATAAAAGCCGTCGTTATTGCTGACCGAGTCGCGCAGAGATCCGGATTGCTGATCTTTCAGCTGCAGTTTGGCGCCGGTGACGACCGCGCCGGAAGGATCGGAAACCACGCCCGTAAGCGTGCCGTAAATCGATTGAGCGTGCAGGCTGCTGCCAAACAGAGCGGCAACCGCCAGCGTAAACTGGCACACGGAGCGTACCTGTAATTTCATTCTTTGTGACTCCTGAAAAAGCTCCGTTGATTCTATATGATCGGGGAGGCGTTCCGCAACGCCCTAAGGCCGGAACAGCAGCAGATCCAGACTGAAAGTGACCTGCAACCCCTCGGCTGGCCGCGACTGCAAAGGCCTGTAGATAGCCAGCAGAATATCTTCGACGGATGCCGCATCCAGGTCCGCCACGGTCGTGACGCGTCGCTGTTCCACAAGGCGAAAATCCCGCCGGAACGTGTCGATCGTGCGCTCCACGCGGTCGTCGCGCCCCGTGCCGCGGAGTTCGCCGAAATCGTCCGGAGCCGGCAGGGCGACCAGTAACCGGCCGTCGTCCCGGATCACGCGGCGGAATTCCGGCGCATTCATGCGCGCGGTAATCGAGAGGACCGCCGAAAACGAGCCGCTCGCATACGGCACGAACCGGTCGGCATTGGCGACGACCCACTCGCCCTCGGGATACCGGCGCGCCGCCGCATCGACGGCCGGAATCGAGATGTCGACGCCATGCGCCTCGCAGCCGGACTCGCGCGCCAGTGAGCCGAGGTAAAAGCCATCCCCACAGCCGGCGTCCAGCACTGCTTCCCCCGGCGTGAGAGCCGCCATCTCCGCGATGCCCCGCAACAACGGGGCGGTCACTCCCCGATCGTGCAGACGCCGCCGCGCCGCCACCGCCTCGGCCGTGTCGCCCGGATTCTTCGAACGGCGCTCCTGCGGTTGCAGCAGATTCACATAACCGCTGCGCGCGATGTCGAAGGAGTGCCCGCGTTCGCAATGCCAGCGTCCGGTCTCCCGCCGCAGCACCAGATGACAGTCGCGGACAGGGCAGACGAGCACTCGTTCGAGTTTAGAACACGCGCCGAAACACGCAAAAAAGCCCGGTGCGGAAGCGAATCCGCGCCGGGCTGGTGAACTTCGTTACTCCGTTGCGAGCGGCTTAGCTCTGGGCAACCGGCTGTGCGACGTGACGGTCGATCAGCCCCTGAATCGCTTCCTTGCTCGCGCCGCCCACCATCTGCTCCACCACCTGGCCGCCCTTGAAAACCAGCAGCGTGGGGATGCCGCGCACCTGGTACCGCTGCGCCGTGGCTCCGTTGGAATCGACGTCCAGCTTGCCGATCTTCGCCTTGCCGGCGTATTCCGTTGCCAGGGCGTCGACCGAAGGCGCGATCGCTCTGCAAGGTCCGCACCAGGTCGCCCAGAAGTCGACCAGGACGGGCTGCTCGGACTTCAGGACGTCTTCGTCCCAACCGGCATCGGTGAAAGTGAGTGTATTTGATCCTGCCATATCAGTCCTCGTTCTGCTATTTAGAGTCTCTTACGCCGCCGAAGGATGCAACCGTGTGAAGAGCCGCGAATACTCGGCTGCCGACGTCGCCCAGGAGAAGTCCTGCTTCATGCCCCGGAGCATCATGGCCGTCCATGCCTTGCGATCTTCCCACTCCCGGCATGCTGCACGCGTTGTGCCAAGCAGCGCATTTCCAGTGTAATCGTTGAACTTGTAACCGGTCGACTCGGGCTGGTTCTGGTCGACGATGGTATCGTCGAGACCGCCCGTCGCGCGCACTACGGGCACCGTACCATACCGGAGGCTGTAGATCTGGTTCAGACCGCAGGGCTCGTAGTGGCTGGGCATCAGGAAGATGTCGGCGCCCGCCTCGATCCGGTGCGCCAGAGCGTCGTTGTAGCCGATCCGGAGCGCCACCTTATTCGGAAAATGGATGGTCAGCCAGCGGAACATCTCCTCGTAGCGCTGCTCGCCGTTGCCCAGAACCACCATGTACACGTCTTCCCGGAAGAGTTCCCAGGCCATGTCGGCAATCAGGTCGAAACCCTTCTGCGTGGCGAAACGGGAGACGATGCCGAGCAACGGCCGGTTCATCGCCGCTTCGGGCAGGCCCATTTCCCGCAGCAGTTCGCGTTTGCATGTCTGTTTGCCTTCCAGCGCCGTCGCGGAATAGTGCGCCGGAATGGCCGTATCGGTTTCCGGATTCCAGCGGGAGTAATCGACGCCGTTCACGATTCCGGTCAGCGACGCCCGCCGCGCGCGCAGAAAGCCGTCCATGCCGAAACCGTACTCGGGCGTCTGGATCTCCTCGGCGTACTTTTTACTGACAGTGGTCAGTTCGTCCGAATAGACGAGGCCGCCCTTGAGCAGGCTGATCCGGCCCCAGAACTCGAGCAGATCGGGACGATAGAGCGAGTCGGGCAGGGAAATCTCGGCCATCTTTTGGCGGGGAAACGAGCCCTGATAGCCGAGGTTATGGATAGTGGTAACAGTGCGCGTGTGGAGGAAGTTCGGGTCCACCGCGCTGGCGGTCTTCAGGTAGACGGGCACCAGGCCAGCCTGCCAGTCATGGCAGTGAAAGATGTCGGCCTGGAAGAGATGCCGGGAGATCTCGATCGCCGCTTTCGAGAGCACGGCGAAGCGGATATGGTTGTCGCCGAACTCGCCGTACTGATCGCCATAGAGGCCGGCGCGGCCGAACAGACCGCCGTGCTCCACGAAGTACGTCGTGACGCCGCCGGACCGCATCTCCCAGACGCTCACGTCATAGACGGCCTGACCGAGCGCGATCGGCAAACGGCCGATGACGCGCGTGGCGGGCGCGTCGTAGGCGTTCATATAACGGGGGATGACGACGGCCACCGCGTGACCGAGTCGGGCAAGGGCGTCGGGCAGGGCGCCGACCACGTCGGCGAGGCCGCCGCTCTTCGCCCAGGGGCTGGCCTCCGAGGAAACCATCATGATTCGTGGCAGCATGTTTTCGGGTAGTCTTTTAACCGGCCGGAAGGCTCAGGGAACCAATCAACAATGGTATATTAGCGGATTCAGGCCACCGCATTTTGAAGCCTATTCAGCCCCCAGCCGCGGTCTGCGTTTTTGCTGCCTGCCTGCTGTGTCTCCCCACATCGTTCGGCGCCGAAGCGCTGCAACTGGAATCGAACGAGAACCTGTTTTGCGTGCTGGCCGCCATCAACGCGGCCGGGTTTGACGACGGCATCAAACTGCCCGACAACAACCCGCTGCGGCAGCAACTGCGGGACTATCTGGCGCAGCAGAACATCGGCTCGCTGCCGGCGCTGAAAGCTTTCGTACAGACCAACGGACGCCGCAAATCGGGCGTGCAGGATCTGGCGCAGTACATCTCTTATGCGCTTTCGGTCACGGGACCGCCGGATTTCGCGTGGCGGACGCGGGACGTGGAAGTGCCGCCGGACGCCAAGGCGCTGGAAGGGCTGACGCCGCTGCTGATCGATTTCTACCGGCAGGCGCGTCTCGACCAACTCTGGCAGAGGGCCCGCCCGGTGTACGAGAAAGAACTCGAAAAATACCACACGCCCGTGCTCTCGATGACGACGAAAGTGGATGGCTATCTGCGCGTCTCGGCGGGTGGTTATCTCGGACGCCGTTTTCAGATCTTCATCGATCTGCTGGGCACGCCGCAGCAGGTGCAGACCCGCAATTACGGGGACGACGCGTTCGTGATCGTGACGCCCTCGGTCGAGCCCAAAATGTTCGACATCCGGCATGCCTATCTGCACTTCGAGCTCGATCCGATCATGATCAAGTACGGCATGGACCTGCAGCAGAAGCGGTCGCTGCTCGATGTCGTGCAGCTTTCGCCCCTCGACGAGAACTACAAAAACGACTTCGTCCTGCTCTCGAACGAGAGTCTGATCAAGGCCGTGGAGTGCCGTCTCGATAAGAACAAGGCCGGCATCCAGCAGGCGATGCAGCAGGGATATGTGCTCACCGAGTACTTTTCCGAGCAGCTTCCCGTCTTCGAAAAGCAGGAACAGGGCATGCGCTTCTTCGCCGAGCAGATGGTCAACGATATCGATCTGAAGCGCGAAACGGCGCGGATCGCGGCGGTAAAATTCGATTCCGGACAGTTGCAGCGCAAAGCCCGCCAGGTGACGGTGGCCGGTCCGGAGTTATCGGCTTCGGCGAAGACGCTGGAGCAGGCCGAGGCGCTCTATTCCGACAAGTCTTATGTCAAATCGCGCGACCTGTTTCTGAAGTCGCTCGAACAGAAAGGGTCGGCCGAGGAACATGCTCAGGCATGGTTCGGGCTGGCCCGGATCGCGACGCTGCAGAACCAGCCGGACGCGGCCGTGAAGCTCTTCGAGAAGACGCTGGAAGCTTCGCCCGATCCCTTTACCAAAGGCTGGAGTTACGTCTATCTGGCGCGGCTGTCGAGAGCGGGCGGCGATCCCGCGAGGGCGACGAAGTATTATCAGGAAGCGCTTGCGGTGCCGGGAGCCTCGGACAAGGCCCTCGAAGCCGCGCGCAAAGAGTCGGCAGGCATCAAATCGCAGGATAATCCCAAACGGGATGTCCCATAACAATTCAGGAGATTCCGAAATGAGGCGTTCGAAAACTTTCGCCGCTGTATTCCTCGCGGGCACGCTGCTGGCCGGCATGCCCGCGTTTGCCCAAAAGCAGATGAAGCCCAAGAGCAAAAAAGAGGCTGACGCGATCCAGGCGATGCTCTCCGCGCAGGATCCCGACGCCCGCATCAAAGCGGCGGACGAGCTGATCACCAAGTTTGCCGACACCGAGTTCAAGGCCTACGCGCTTTACCTCGAAGCGGATTCCTACCAGCAGAAGGGCGATAACGACAAGGCGATCGTCTTCGGCGAACAGACGCTCGAGGCGGATCCGAAGAACTACCAGGCGGCCGTGCTGCTTGCGAAGACCTACGCGGGCACCACGCACAATAACGATCTGGACAAGGAAGAAAAGCTCACCAAGGCGACCAAATACGCCAACCAGGCGCTGGAAGCCCTGAAGACGGCGGAGAAACCGAATCCGCAGCTGCCGGACGCCCAGTGGGCCGATGTGAAGAAAGATTTCGAAGGCCAGTGCTATTACGCTACGGCGATCGTCGCCGCGTACCACAACAAGATGGATGAAGTGGCGGCGGATCTCGACAAAGTGGCCACCATGGATACCGACCCGACGGATCTGATCCGCGCCGGCCGCGCTCTGCTCGACGCGAAGAAGTACGCGGAAGCCGTGCCGTGGTTCGACAAGGCGATTGCCTCGCCCAACGCCAACGCGCAGATCAAAGACATCGCGACCAAAGATAAGGCCCGCGCGCAGGCCATGATCCGCAAATAGTGACTGCCTTTGGCCGTTTCTAAATCCGGTGCCGTTTCGAGTCCGGGGGCCCTTGAACAGGCCCTCGGACATGTTTTTTCCGACCGTACATTGCTGGTTCGGGCGCTCACCCACAGTTCCACCGCGAACGAGAGACAGCCGGTCTCGGGGCCTCCCGATAACGAGCGGCTGGAGTTCCTGGGCGATTCGGTGCTGGGGCTGCTGGTCGGGGAGTTGCTCTTTCGCCGTTTTGAGCATTTCACGGAAGGGCAGCTCTCTCTTCTCAAAAACCATCTGGTGAGCGCCACGCATCTGCTCCAGGCGGCGCAGCGTCTGGAACTGGGAAACTACCTGCATCTGGGCCGCGGCGAGGAGTCGGCGGGCGGCCGCACCAAACAGAAAATTCTCGCGAATGCCTTCGAAGCCGTGCTGGCGGCGATTTATCTGGACGCCGGTCCGGATCCCGCTCGCGAACTTGTGGTCCGGTATCTGATTCCGGATGACGACGAGTTGCTGCGGCTGGCGGGCGCCGGTCCGCCGGAGGATTTCCGGGCCGAACTGGAACGTCTCGCCCGGGACCGGGCACTTCCCAAACCGTTCTATGTCCTGTTGTCCGAAGCGGGTCCGGCGCATGCGCGAATCTTCCGGGTGGAAGTCCGGCTCGGCAAAGAGATCGCGCTCTCGGCCGAAGGTTCGTCGAAAAAGGCGGCAGCTCACAACGCGGCTCGGGAAGTCTGCCGGGTGCTGCTGGGCGGGGCGCCGGTTTAATCCACGCGGAAGGGCGCGGAACTTTTCACGGTCTGTTTACCCACGCCGTCCCGCGCGGTGATCTCGACGTTGTACTGCCCTTTGGCCATATCGGGCTGCAGCGTCAGGCTGAAGGAGCCCGGCACCCACGGCTGGGGGTAGAAGGCCTGGCTGCGCTCCGTGGCCGCATCCGGCTGCGAGAACAGGGTCTTACCGTCCGCCGCCATCACCGCCACGTCGTAGGTCACGTCCATGGCATTCTGTTCGCCGTATTTGTAGCCGGTCAGGTCGAAGCGCACCCACACCATATCGCCGGCCCGGTAGGCGGCCACGCGCAGGGGTGTTTCATCGTCGGCGGTGCGATAGAAGTGCAGGCCGCGGACGACGAGGGTCGGGCTGGGGGCCACTTCGAGGCCGGAAACTTCGAAGGTATGGTCGCCGGTTGCTGTTTGCTTCGTTTGATTCTCTTTCGCCTGATTATCTTTCGCCTGATTATCTTTCCCCTGATTATCGACGGCCTCGAAGCGGATGTGGTACGTGCCCGGCCGGGCGATGGAAGGTATCTGGAACTGAAAGCGCAGCACCGGCTTCCAGCCTTTATCCTCATCGCGCAGGGAAGTGCCGATCACCACTTCGTCGGGCGGCATAATCGGGGTGCCCGCGGCATCCACTGCCTGGGCGTGGCCGGTGATCTGCACACGGCCCGCGTCGCCGATGCGAAAGCCCGCGGCGGTGAACCGAAAGTAGACGGTCTCACCGGGCACCAGTTTCTGGCCGGCGGGAATCGCGGCGCCGTCTTCGAACTGGGAAACGATGGGGCTGGTCACCTGCAGCGTGGGCGCCGGGGCGGGGGACGTTTTCTGCGCCCACAGTGCCGCTGCAAAGAAGGCGGAACAGGCGACCGCCGGCGAAAATTTCCGATTCAACACTCGACTGTATATTACTTCTTTTTGCCGGCTTTTTTCTCGTCGGGCGGCGGGCCGGGCATTTCCGCTCCGGGCGCCACCGGAGTATCCTCATTTCCCATCTGCTCATGCACGAAACTCAGCGGCAGGTCGATGTAGACATCGTCGGGATCGGTTTCGTCGGTCAGCTTGAGTTTGTAGTGGGCGGCTGGCGCGTCGAAGACCACCACGCCGCGTTCGGTCTGTGCGGGAGACACGCGCCGCACCACACCCAGCCAGTGCGGCACGTTGGTGCCGTCGGCGAGTTCCGGGTAGGCTTTGCCGGAGTCGTCCACCAGTTGCATGGCGGGAATCGAAACCTCCGTATTGTTGCCGCTGGAGACGGCCACCTGCACCGTATAGAAACGGTTCTGCGGGATGCGGGGCGTCTCGCCATCCTCACCGAGCCGCGGGTGAATCTGGGTATCGATAACCGTGTAAACGAGTTTGTCCACCTCAGCCTTTTCGCCTGTCTGGTAGACCTTGGTCTGCCGGCTGGAGGAGGAGCAACCGAGGGAAAACAGCGACAAAGAAAGAAGGATAACGAGTATGGATCGACACATATAGAGACGGCTACATTCTCTCACAAAGAAATCCGGAGAGGCCACGCCGGAAGCGTTCAGCGAAGGGGGAGAGGCGCTTCCAGTTTGAATTTCAGATAGGCCCGCCGCTGCAGGTGGACCGTGCGGTGACCCATGCCCTGCGCGGCGTCTTCGTCGAACGTGAGCAGGGAGAGATCTTTCGCGCCGTTCCCGTTTTTGAGCGTCCTTTCTCCTACCTGAATGCGGTTCAGAGCCAGTTGCAGCCGGGTATGAGTCCCGACCCGCTCGGCATCGCGGATGACCAGGAGCGCAATGGAACTTTCCGGAATCGCCACAAGGCCATCGGGTCCGGTCACGGGGTCTCCGACCGTTCCCATGACGAACAGGTTATCGCCCAGCATATCGGAATCCACGACGTCCGTCAGTTCAATGCCGATGATCGTTCCGGCCGCCAGGGAAGTGGCCGCCGACGCCGCCCGGAGCGGAACGGAACCGGCCCGTGCGGAACCGGTCGGGGCGGAATTCTTGCCAAACGCCGAAAACGGCGCGTCGCCGGACGCGGAAGGGGAACCGGATTTACTGCCGCAACCCGCCATGCCGAACAGGCAGAGCAATAAGAATAAAGGAATCTTCAGGCGCAGCATCCTCAACAAGCTTACAGTTTACAGCAGGACTCCCTGAAGTTTTCTGAAAAGAACTCAATTGCCTTAATTAAGCTCAATTCGGGGTCTTTTTGTGTTCGCGCAGCATCCGCTCAAATTTGAGCTTTTGCTCCGGATTGAGGATCTGCAGAATCCGGCTGTTGCCGTCGGCGAGGAGATTGTCGTAGTAATGGGAAAAATCGTCGAGCACGGAGGTCAGCTGGCGCAGCTGGTCGTCGGACAGGGAAAGTTGTTGTTTCCATTCGTCGATCGACATCATCATGGCGACCTGGGAAGGGTGCTGCACCCGCGGATGGATCCAGAAGCTCATCAGGAGCGCGCCGGCCACCGAGCCGCAGAGGAAGACGAGGACCAGAGAGAAGATCGCGACTCGTTCGGCAGGGCGGGGCAGCGTTACCGAGGACATGTACGAGTTATACCCCGTTACTCCCGATAGTTGGCAAGCGCAAAGAGCAGATTGTCGCGGTCGGAACTCTCCGGATGGGACTGCAGGACATCGTGTTGCGCCATGATGCTCACGGCATCGGCTTCCGGTTCGGCCGCTTTACGGGTCACCAGGTAACTGCCCAAACCGGCCAGAAGCAGCAGGGAGGCGAAAGCCACCCGGCGAAAGAACGCGATTCCGGGTGAGAAGAACGACCACGACTGGCTCTGTTCGTCTTCGCGGATCCGGCAGGCGACACGGTTATAGAAGCCGAGCGAGGGAGCAGGAATGGAGTCGGTGTCCGGCCGGAACTCGTGCAGAGCGTTCGTGACCTGCTCGAGTTCGGCAAGTTCCGCGACACAATCCGGACAGACCGCCAGGTGCTCGTAAAGCGCCTGCGAGGCCCGGCCATTCCGGTGATCGTCGAATTGTTCCGCTACGATGTCGTGCATTTCACTTCACTCTTCCCGCGTTCACTACAATATCGGACATCCCGTGCCGGCGTCCGCCCAACCTGCCGCCCGGGAGGGGCTTCACCGTGCCGGAGCTTTATCGAGACGCTGCGAGGCCTTCACCAGTTTCTGGCGGGCGCGGAACAGTTTCACTTTGATGGTGTTCTCGTTCATCCGGAGCATTCCGGCGAGTTCCTCCACCGAATAGCCCTCCACTTCCTTCAGCATGAGCAGATTCTTCTCTTCGTCGGAGACGCGGTCGAGCAACTTCACGATGTAGTCGCGTCGCGCCAGAGTGGTGTCGGCGCGGGTGCCGCGATCCGGGAGCGGTTCGCTGTTTTCCACCCGGCGAACCTCGTCCTCGCTCATGTCGCTCTCGTAAACCAGCTTTCGGACCTTCTTCTTACGAAGGTAGTCGAAGCATTCGTTGACAGTAATCTTGTAGATCCAGGTGATCAGGGAACTCCGGAAATCGAAGTTCCGGATTGAGAAATAGACCTTGGCAAACACCTGCTGGGCGATGTCTTCGACGTCGTTTCGCTGCCGGACAATGCCGTGAATGATCGAGAAGACCTTCGACTGGTAGCGCTCCACGATCTCGCGGAACGCGGATTCATCGCCGCTCTGGGCGCGGCGGACCAGTGCGCCTTCGGGTGTGGTCTCGTAGTCCACTCTCGTCCTGAGTGCGGAATTAGTTCCAAAAGCCGGAAGTGGAAGTGCCCCGCTCAGTGTTTCCATGCATTGGTAGTTACGCGTGCCTCCCGCCGCGGGTTTCAGCCAAAATCCGGCGCAGTACTGACGATAGCAGCCCGGATGCGCGGCGTACGCCGGGAGTTCTCTTTGTCGAATACTCCGGGCCGCCGGTCGCATCATTACAAGAAGAGTTACAATGAAGTTCGTTCACTTCACGGAGAAACAATAAATATATGGTAAACATCACAGGAACCGCCGTCAGCAAAGTGAAGGAGATTCTGGATTCCCAGGAGCCCAAACCGGCCGGGCTGCGGATTTCCGTCGTGGGCGGCGGCTGCTCCGGTTTCAGCTACTCGATGGCGTTCGAGAATGCGCCGAACATGCTCGACAAAACGTACAACTACGACGGCCTTAAAATTTTCGTGGATCAGGCGAGCCTGCTCTACCTGGACGGGGCGGAGGTGGACTACGTCGAGTCTCTCGAAGGCTCCGGGTTCAAGTTCAACAATCCCCAGGTGAAATCGACCTGCGGCTGCGGCAGTTCATTCAGCGTGTAAGCTCCTCTATCTTTCTGAAATCAGGCAAGTTTGATGGCGACCCCTCAAAGGGTCGCCATTTTTGTTAACAAAAGTATGCGGTGGAACTGGTTTTTGTCCCTTTTAGTGTCAAAAAATTCACTCATTCGATACGCAATGTATGGTAGGATCCATTTAAGCGAACCAGCGGGCCGGAGGGCAACTGCTCCCTGGCGAACAAAGTTTAAAACACTAAAAGGACCATGATGAACACAGTTCGGAGAATTCTCGTCGGATCGACGCTCGCGGTTATTGCCGCGGGTCTCGCTTCCGCAGACACCATTTACTCTACAGCCACGCCTATCTCGTCGTCCACGGCGCCCAGCTGGTCACTCACTCTCAACAAATACAGCGGATCGGGTACGCTCACCGGCGTCACCATCTATTTCAAAGCCTCCATCGCTGCCTCGGACCTGTACGTGATGAATACCGGTACAAGTGACCAGACCTGGGACCTCACGGCCAGCAACACGATCGTGAAATCGATGGTGAACAGCGCCTCGTCACTCGACAAATTCAGCAACGAAACGTTCCAGACTGTCGACACGGCCGGAAACGGACTTGCCCTCGGTAACTGCTCGACGGGCGGAACTCCCAGCGTCAGCTGCATCGGAACTCAGACGACGGCAGCCGGCGACAAAACGCACCTCGGCACGATTGCCTACGACAGCACTTCGTTTTCCAGCCTGGGTACGACCGGTACCGGTCTCGGCGGGACCTTCGGATTGAAGAAGGTTGTGGCGGTCGGTGACGTTTCCAAGTACGTGGGCGCCGGAACGTTCACGCTGTCCGGCACCACCAGCGCCAGCACCGCTTTCGATGTCTCGGGAGGAACCCAGACCGTTAGTTTGTTCGGTCTGTCCGATTCTTACGTGGCGGAAGTCGACTACACCTACACGCCTCCTGCCACTCCGGAACCGGCCACCATGGTTCTGTTTGGTTCCGCTCTTCTGGGTCTCGGCCTGGTGGGCAAGCGCAAGGGCCTCTCCAATCGCTAGTTTTTCCGGTTAGACTGTTTTTTTTTGCCGGGGCTGAGTCAAATCAGCCCCGGCATTTTTCCGTTCCAGTACGATTGCCAGGCGTCCGTTCCTCCACGAGCCGGGCCGAAGACCGGGGTCATCTCCCGGCTTCAGAGCCGACCTTGCTCCGCGAATACCCCGGCGTCCCCCAGACCGACCGGTGGCCCTGAAGGTTTCAGCTCTCTCGCGCGAAAGCAATAAACGCAAAGGAGCCGCATGAACACCGTACACAGAATTCTCGTTGGATCCGCACTCGGGATTGCCGCCGCGAGTACGGCGCCTGCCGATACCATCTCCTCCACCGCGACGTTTGGACCCACCACCGGGTCGACCTACACACTCACCCTCGGTAAATTCGACAGCCGCCTCGGAACTCTTTCCTCGGTGCAGCTCTATTTTCAGGCCATTGAAACCTTTTACGTCTTCACCGTGCAAAACAACGGTGAAGACGATCAAACCTGGGATCTCAGCGTGTCAACCAATCTGGTCAGGACCTTCACCAATTCGGCGACCGCCGCCGACAAATACACGGGTGAAAATCTCCAGGTGTTCGATACCAATGAGGGCACGGCGTCAGGAAACTGCACAGCGGCGGGAACCTGCATCGGAACGCAGTCGACGGCGGCCGGGGCGATCTCACCCAACTATGGTCCGTTCAGCGTGGCTAACACCGACGACATGTTCGGTCTTCGGACCGGTGTCGGCCTCGCCGGCGTGACCGGTGTCCGAATGACAGGAACGGCGATCGCGAACTACCAGGCGGCGGGCGGCGGCACCTTCTCGCTGTCGGGCACCACCCGCAACACCGTGGTCTTCGATGTCCCCGGCCAGAGCACGGAAGCGCTCAACCTGATTTACAGTTACTCCTACCTTGCGGAGGTGGATTACATGTACACGGCGGCACCGGCGACCCCGGAACCGGCAGGCCTGGTTGTGTGTGGATTGGGCCTTCTCGCTATCCGGCTGACAGCTTGCCGCCGGTGAGCGGCGGACGCCGGCCAGGTCAGGGAATAGACGGACAACGGGCTTTCAGAGCGGACCGGGCTTCTTCGTAGCCGCCGAGGCGGAACGAGAAAGCAGCGTCTTCTCCCCGTAACCGGGTAAAGGCGACGTGAAGCGTCTCCGTGGTGGCGAGCTTCGCGAATTCGCCGCCCACGTTGGTAAACAGGAACGATTCGTGATCCTGCGATTCGCGTGCCGCCAGCACCCGTTCCGCTTTGGAACCCCTGCCACCCGTGAAGTCGTTCCGAAAGCGGAAACGGACGACCCGGAGATTCCCGTCCGGTACCGTCTGGGCCATGGCATGCGTGGCGATGACGATATCCGGCTTTCCGCCTATGCAGCGCAGCAGCAGTGACGGCTTTTGGGGACCGGTCCGGGTTGCGATCGTATCCTGAGCGTCCAGCGCGCCCACGACGACTTCGGTGCCATCGTCCGGGTTTGGCACGGTTCGGACCTGCCACGCCATGGAAGGTCCAAACTGTGCCGCCGGCACGGGCGGTTCTTCCGTGGGCGCGGGAGGCGGAGCAGCGGCAGGAACGGGGGGATTGGCCGCCGCCGTTTCCGCCGGTTTGGCCACGACCGGTTCGGGCGCGCGGCTGCAGCCCGTCACCGTGAAGAACAGGGCCAAAGTCACCGCGGAACGAAGAAGCATATTACGAAAGTGTACAAAAGGGCAGTATGCCGCCGCTGCTGCCCGATCCTCTATTTGGCGTCCCTCCAGTTCGCGCCCTGTCCCACCTCCACCAGCATCGGCACACGCAGTTCGTACGCGGACTCCATCTCTTTCTTCACCAAAGACTTAACCTCCTCAACCTCGTCCGGCGGCGACTCCAGCACGAGTTCGTCGTGCACCTGCAGCAGCAGCCTGGTCTGCATGCCGCGCAGCGCCTGATCGATGCGGATCATGGCCACTTTGATCAGATCCGCCGCAGTGCCCTGAATCGGTGAGTTCACAGCCGTCCGCTCCGCGAAACCGCGCGAATTTGGATTACGGCTGTTCATATCGGGAATCGGACGCTCGCGGCCAAACAACGTGCGCGCGATGCCGGTCTCGCGGGTGCGGGCGATGGTCTCCGTAATGAAACGCTTTACCCCGGCATAACGCTCGAAATAGGCCTTGATATAACTGTCCGCTTCCTTGCGGGATATTCCCAGATTAGCGGCCAAACCGAACGAACTGATGCCGTAAACGATGCCGAAATTCACCGCCTTGGCGTTGTTGCGCTCCTGTTTCGTCACCAGCATCGGCGGCACGCCCATTACCTCGGCGGCAGTCCGTGTGTGAATATCCTCGCCATTGCGGAAGGCGTCCACCAGCACCTCATCTTCGGACATATGCGCCAGCAGGCGCAGTTCGATCTGGGAGTAGTCCGCCACCACCATTTCCCAGCCCTCGCGGGGGACGAAGGCAGCGCGAATTTCTCGTCCCAATTCGGTTTTGACCGGGATATTCTGCAGATTCGGGTTGGACGACGAGAGACGACCCGTGGCGGCGCCGGTCTGGTTGAAGCTGGTGTGCAGGCGGCCGCTGCCGGTCCGGATCAGTTCCGGCAGGGCGTCCACGTAGGTGCCTTTGAGTTTCGACAGCTGCCGGTACTCCAGCACCTGGCGGACGATGGCGTGTTCGGGCGCGAGAGCCTCCAGAACATCCGCGGCGGTGGAGACGGCCTTGCCTTTGGCCCGGAACGGCGCGGGAAGGCCCATCTCTTCGAACAGAACCTTGCCCAGTTGCTGGGGCGAGGCGATATTGAATTCCCGGCCGGCGTGCGCGTGAATGTCCGCCGTGAGTTGCGCGAGCTGCGTTTCCATCAGGGAGGAGAGCCGCCCGAGTTCCGCGGCATCCACCCGGATGCCGGTCTCCTCCATACGCGCCAGCACGCCGGCGAGAGGGAGGTCGATCTGTTCGTAGAGGGGATACAACTGCCGCCGGATCACCTCGGGGCGGAGTCGCTCATTCAACTCCTGGATGTAGAGAGCGCGCTCGTCGGCGCGGGGACCGGGGCGCAGATCGAGACGGCGCTCCACCATGGTTTCCAGAGAGCAGCCGCCGGGGTCCGCATCGAGCAGGAAAGAGTACAGGGCGACGTCGTCGCGAAACCCGTCGGGGGCGATGCCGAAGCGGTGCAACTCGAGGGAAAGAGTCTTCACGTCCACCGCCGCCTTGGGAATGGCGGGATCTTCCAGAAAGCCTTTCAGCTCGTCGAGGCGCGCGGCCGGCAGCGACCGCGCCTCTCCGGGGCGGCAGGAGAGGCCGAACTCGGCGAGTTCCGGCGAATACGCGAAGGCGAGTGGCGCGCCTTCGGGCGCGGAGGCGACGAATTCCGCCACCGAAGCAGCGTCCGGAAGAGCGGCGAAGTCGCGGGGCCGCGCGTCTTCCGAAGGTCCCAGTTCCTTCAGGTGGGAGAAGAATTCCAGCTCTTTGAAGAGCGGTTTCAGCAGTTCCGCGTCGGGCGCCTGGACGCGGCAGTCTTCGAGTTCGAAGGGCACCGGGACATCGCAGTGGATGGTGGCCAGGCTGCGGCTCATCAGGATCCGCTCGCGATTGTTCTGCAGGCTTTCCCGGTACATTTTCCGCTGGACTTCGGCGGCGCGGTCGAGGGCGGCTTCGACGGTGCCGAACTGTTCCAGCAGATCGCGCGCGCCTTTGTCGCCGATGCCCGGCGCGCCCGGGATGTTGTCGATCGCATCGCCTTTGAGCGCCAGCAGGTCCGCTACCTGACGGGGCTCCACGCCCATGAATTCCTTGACTTTAGCGGGGTCGTACCAGGTGTCGTCTTTCGCCGGATTCAGCATCGACACCTTGTCGGTGACCAGTTGCAGCATGTCTTTGTCGCTGGAGACGATGACGACCTCGCAGCCGGCCTCCGCCGCCTTCCGGCTGAGCGTGCCGATGACATCGTCGGCTTCGAAACCGTCATACTGCACGATGGGAATCCGCAGGCCTTCGATGAGCC
Organism: uncultured Acidobacteriia bacterium; assembly: GCA_903851195.1. Classification (GTDB taxonomy): domain Bacteria; phylum Acidobacteriota; class Terriglobia; order Bryobacterales; family Bryobacteraceae; genus BOG-234. Next base: position 68,131 of record CAINNJ010000038.1, on the reverse strand, counting down.
GCTGGACGTAGGGAATCTGCTCGATCAGGTCCGGCGGCGTTTCGGCGCGGTTCGCTTTGTACTCCGCGTATTCGGTTTCGCGATGGGTTTTGCCCAGACTCTCGAAGACGGAGACCATGTATTGCGGCTCGAACGTTTTCGAGAGTTTTTTCAGCATGTTGCTGAAAATGAATACGGCTTCCGTGGAGAGTCCGGTGGTGGTGCGCATGGGCGGCGCGCCGGTCCGGGCGCGCGCGTGGTAGGCCCGAAAGATGAATCCGTAGGTGTCGATCAGAAAAAGTCGGGGCGGGGAATGTTTTGGCGGCGCAGGCACTGCCGCCCATGATAGCGAAAAGAGCGGGCCGATACGGCGGGGCGAAGCGGCGGGGCGAAAAGGCCACGCGAGAGCGATGATGGGTGCGGCTCAAATGCCGCAAGGTGTGGCGCATACGCGACGGTCCAATCCGGCTTAGTCGTTCCTCTTCAAACATTTACAAACTGACGCAGGGAAAGATCCGGTAGCATGGAGATTGTGCGGACGGTTTTCGGGGGAATGTGCCATGCGTTTTGAAACGACGATTCAGTCGCCGGTGGAAGTGTCCGGCACGGGCCTGCACCACGGCGTTCCGGTCCACATGCGGATGACCCCCGCGCCGGCCGGAACGGGCATTGTGTTTCGCCGTTCGGACCTCGACTTCTTCCCCATTCCCGCGAGCTGGAAGTATGTTGCGCGGGTGATTTACGCCACCAGCCTGATGCGGCAGGGCGTTCTGATTTCCACCACCGAACATCTGCTCAGTACTCTCTACAGTTTCGGGGTGGATAACGTCTTCATCGAGATCGACAACCTGGAAGTGCCGATCCTGGACGGCAGCGGCAAACCGTTTGTCGAACTGCTGCGGCAGGCGGGGCTGCGTCAGCTGCGCCGGAAACGGCGTTATTTGCGGATTCGCAGGCCGGTCACCGTTGAGGACGGCAAGAAGCGCATTTCGATCCTGCCGCACGACGCTTTCCGGCTGACCTGCGACATCGATTTTCCCCGTCCCATCGGCAAGCAGTCGCTCGAAATGGAAGTGACGCCGGAACGTTACGCCGCGGAGCTTTCCCCGGCGCGCACCTTCGGCTTTGAGCGGGAACTCGACCAGTTGCGGCAGATGGGACTGATCCGGGGCGCCACGCTCGAGAGCGGCGTTTGTTTTACCGATACGGGCGTCATGAACCCGGAGGGGCTGCGTTTTCCGGACGAGTGCTGCCGCCACAAGGCGCTCGATCTGATCGGCGACCTGGCGCTGATCGGGCGGCCGCTGCTGGGCCATGTGATCGCGGAGCGCGCCGGACATGCCATGCACGCGGCTCTGGTGTCGAAGATCATGTCCGACCCGACCCTCTACGAGGTTTTCACTTTCGACCAGCTCGCGATGCGCGTGACCGAGGCTCTGACCGTTTGAACCGCGGGTGACGAAATGGCAAAGCGAAAGAAGAAGGTTTTCAGCGCGCCGAAGGAAGTTCGGGCCATCGCGCGCGAGCGGGTCGGAACGGTAAAACCCGGCATCGTCATCACACCGAGAGCCGAACGTAAACCGAAGTACAAGACGGATCCCGCCGAAGAAGCGTAGCCTCCCCTCCCATCCGGCACGGGGCTTCGAGACGTTTCCACCAACTCCTCCGCCGACTCCTCCACCCACCCGCCCAACCGCACCACTATCGCTCGTTAACACCTTTTCCTCTCCGCTAGTAGTACTTTCGTTCACTGCCAATTAATACCCTTTCGAGATAACCAAAGAGAGTCATGACAGTACTACCCGCAGAACTATAACTTCGATTACAGAGACATCGATGAACTCTCAGGCAGCTTCAAAGTTGCGCCAGGAAACAGGAAAATAAAATGACTAAAAGCATTCTGCTTTGGCTGGGCTTTTGTAGTGTTCTGACAGCGCAAAAAGCGCCGACGTTTACGGCGAGTCCCGCAGTGTTCAATTTCGCGGTCCGCAGCCCGAAAATCTACCCGGGATGGCGTTATCTTTCTCCCTCGAAACAGCTGATTACGATTACGACCACCCAAAACTGGACCGTCACGGTGGGCGGCGCACTCAGTACCGCATGTATGTACCAGACCGCCTGTTTTTCCGTAACCGGTGAGTACGACAACATCCCGGTGACTTCCGGAAGCCCCGGGACCTATCGGCTGGCCGTGGACTGGTACGGGAACCAGGGGCCGTATCTGGATTCCGGCAACTATTCCGGCACCATCACCTTCAGCCCGTCTGGAATTGCGAAAAGCACGGTTCTGACGGTGAATCTGCAGGTCGCGGGCGCCTCGGACCTTCCCGCCAGCGTGATTCCCAAAGCGACAGCTCTCACCACCACCGGCTGCGTCGCGCCGGATCCGCTTGAATCCTATACGCTGTCCGCGCAATGCGACGTGCCGAACGAAGCTCCGGTCGCGGACCCGGCACTCACGCAGCCGGCCGTCGGCAAGTCCGTCACGGATCCTGTGTTCGGCACGAAGATCAGCCGGATCACGGGGCCGGGCTGCGCCACCGAATACGGCAGTACCACGGCCTTCAGCGCGAAGAATACATACGTTTTTACGAGCTGCGGCTTCTACAGGAACATGAGCGCGATGCTGGTTTCCGGGGCACCGGACCCGACAACGCCGACCGATATGCGCGCAAAGGATCCTCCGGTTACCAGCATGGCGCTGATCAGCATGAGCGCCCTGGACGACAGTTCCTACTTCTATTTCCAGGGATCGCAGCTTCGCCAGCGCAATTTCCTCACCTCCGTAGATACCCTGCTCGCCGATTACGGGGTATCGCCATATAACTTTCAAACACTCTATGCCGGCGGCACGGCCAGCACCAGCAGCGACGACTGGCTCGCTTTCTACGATTACACGTCCAGTGCATACCCCAAGCTTTGCGCCGTCAATATTCCGGCCCTGCGCACCGCCGGCGGACCCAACGGGAGCAACACGTTTTGCGGCACGTATCAGGGCAGCCTTCCGTTATCGTTTCTGGACTGGACGGGAGTATCGGACACCGACACCGTCAGCGGAAAGCGCTACGTTTACCTCTCGTCGATTCCGGTCAGCATGGTATTTTCCGTCGGCACATCCGGAATTCTGAAGCAGGAAAACATCGTGCCCGAATGGCCGGGATGGGCCAGAAACAACGACGACGGCATTTGCACGCTGAACGAAATGTGCTACAGCGCGGCCTACTTCACTCATACCGCGCTCTTCAAAGACCGCGACGGGCAGGTGAAGCTGTTCGGCCTGTTCTACGACATTCTGCTGAACCGGTACTACCTCAGTACCTTCCGGCTGAGCGCCGGACTCAATCTGCTCCGGCTGGAAGAATCCGGAGGCGGCCAGCGAATCCTGGGGCGCTTCGAGTGGGACTCGCAGCCCGGTTGCTCGTCCATGATCAACGGCTGCGTCGCCGGAGCGTTCGAGTCGGTTCCGCGATTTGCCACACGAGTTCTCCAGGCAAGCTCCACGGCGGGCACAACCACGCTGACTCTCTCCTCCGCTCCCCCCTGGACTCCCGGTGCGGTCCATCCGGTTCGGATCCAGAACGGGGCTGGCGGCTGGGCATGCCTGAACGGCCTGTGGAACGCGACTCCGGTGGCGGGAAATCTCATCACGATTCCGGCAAACTGCCCGACAGCGACGGGATCTTTGGATCAGGTGCTTCTGGGCGACGCCGCCCAGCCTTTTTCGGGAATTCTCAACGCCAATCGCAGCCAGATTCAGGTCTTCCGGCCGGAGCGTCAGATCCAGCGCGTGGCGATGCACCGCTCCATTCCCTGGAACGACATTCCGGGCACGGGGATCAACAATTACTGGGCTACGCCCCGCGCATCCATCAGCCGGGATGGCCAGTACGTAGCGTTCAATTCGAACTGGGGCGGACTCGATTTCGACGGCCCTTCCGTCTATGTTGCCGCGACCGGGCTGGGCGTCACCGCCAATGCCATTACATTCAAGAGCCTGACGCCCGCCAAAACGAGTGCGTCGCTCTCTTACACGGCGGGAACCCAGAGTTGCAAGATCGAACTCTCGTCCGATCCGGGTTTCCAGAAGATCCTCGAAACGTACACGGACGCGGTGACCAGCGGCACCAGATCGTACACGATGGGCCGGTCCACCGCTCTGAAATCGGCGACCAACTATTGGGTGCGGATGCAGTGCGGGCAGGAAGTGGAATCGGCCTACTTCCGCACCAGCTCCGGAACATCCGGCACGTCCGTGGCCAGCGTGACCGTAGCGGCCACGACGGACCACACCGTGACCAGCGTGGCGGTGGAATACAGGACCCAGGGGACGGGCTTCTTCAATTCCACCCCCGCCGTTTCCTGCGGTTCGGGCTGCAAGGTTTCCTGGCTGATGGAATCGGGGAGCACGAGCGAGTACCGCGTCCAATATAAGGATGGAGCGGGGAACATCCGGATGCAGTCGGATATTCAAACGTACGGAGGGGGAGCTTCCGCTTCGGGCGGCGACGACGACCAACACGACTGACCGAAACCGCTTCACGAATGCGCCTGCAGGCTCCGCCCCGTGCGGACCTGCAGGCGTCTTGACTTTTGGGCTCCGGCATGACAAATTATCGGTCACAAACCGTGCGGATTCTATCTGTTGCTTTCTTTCTTGCGTTCGCCGCGGCGGCGCAGGCGCCCGCCCCCGCCCCCGAGAGTTCCACCACCTTCCTCCCCGCCGTAACCCCCTTCATTCAGAAGAACTGCCAGTCCTGTCATAACAACAACTTTCCGTCGGGCAGCGTGGATCTGCAGCAGCTTTTGGCCATTCCGAATTCCGTAGCCGTCCGGCACGACACCTGGGAAGACGTCGCGTACCAGATCCGTTCCGGGGCGATGCCTCCAGCGGGGGCGGCCAAACCGTCGAAAGCGGATGCCGACGCGGCGCTCGAACTGATCAGCCGCGCCGTCGCGGCCACCCCGCGCGCAACCGGCGCTCCGCCCGCCCGTAAAACCCCGCCCGCCACCACCGACTGGCTCACATTCAGCTACGATCCGGAGCGCACCGGCTGGGCGCGCGCCGAGACGAAGATTTCCAAAACGACGGCCCCGCAACTCCAGCTCGCCTGGAAACTGCAGACCGACACCGTGCCCAATCCGGTGAACCGGTACTCCACGCTGACCGATCCCGTGGTGGTCAATAATGTGGCCACGCCGCAGGGACCGAAAAAGCTGGTTTTCGTGGGCAGCCACGACAATTCGGTGTACGCGATCGATGCCGACAAGGGCACGGTGGTCTGGAAGCGAAGTTACCCGAATACCGCCAAGCCGCCGAATGCCGCGTCCGGCAACTGCCCGAATAATATGAACGCCACGCCGGTGGTGGACCGGCAGAGCGGCATCCTTTATTTCCTGCCGAACGACGGGAAGCTGCGCGGCGTCAGCCTTGCGGATGGTGAAGACCGGTTTCCGGCCACCAGCATCGTGCCGCCGTATTCCCGCAATTTCAGTCTGAATCTGGCCGACGGGCGGATCTTCACGTCCACCACGCGCGGTTGCGCCAACGCGATGTCGGAAGTTGTGAGCATCGCCGTGAACGACCCCGAACATCCCGTTTCGCATTTCTATACCAGCACCGGCAAGGCGTCCGGACCGTGGGGACGCGGCGGCATTGTGAAGACTCCCTTCGGCTGGCTGGCGCAGACCGCCGACGGCGCCTATGACCCGGCCAGCGGACGCTGGGGCAGTTCCATCGTGGGGCTGACTTCGGATGGCCGGCTGACGGACTCCTTCACGCCGCCCGATCAGGAAGCTCTCGACGCGCGCGACTTCGATCTCGGTTCCAGCAGCCCCGTCGTGTTCCCGTTCGACGACCGGTTCCTGGTGGCGGCGGCGGCGAAAGAAGGCAAGATCTATCTGCTGGACGCCAAGAATCTGGGCGGCAAAGATCACCGGACCACCCTGTATACCTCGCCGCGCTGGTCGAACGACGCCATGCTCTTCGGCTTCAACGGCATGTGGAGCGTGATCTCCACTTCTGTGGACGCGCAGGGCAAGCGCTGGCTGTTCGCGCCGTTCTACGGGCCGCCTTCGAAAGAGACGGCGTCGTTGTTTAAGAAAACGCACGGCCCGGCCGTGAACGGGGAACTAATGGCGTTCACGGTGGAAGGCACCGGCGCGCATCCCACGCTGCAGCCGCAATGGATGTCGGGCGATCTGGATCTGCCCGGCGTGGCGGTGGTGGCCAACGGCGTGATTCTGATTCTCGCCAGCGGCGACCGGGGGGCCACGCTGATTCCCGGCGGCGGCCGCGGCGGCGGACGAGGACCCGGTGGATTTGGCGGACCGGGCGGACGCGGTGGTCCGCCGCGCGCGATTCCTCTGACCGAAGTCAATCCGAACGAGCCCGGTTACGAACGGGATGCCGCGTGGCGCGCCGCGCAACTCCGTCCGTTCGCGGAAGGCGGACAATCGCCCGGGCAGCGCTTTACCGGTGGCCGGGACACGACGCATGCCGTGCTTTATGCGCTCGATCCCGCAACCGGCGACGAACTGTATTCGAGCGGCGACGCGATGGACAGCTGGAATCACTACGGCGGGATGGCGCTCTCGGACGGCGCCGTCTATGTCAGCAGCTGGGATGCGCGGGTGTTTGCGTTCACGCTGAAGAAGCGCTGAGTTACTGAATCCGGACCGTCACCGCATTCGCCGTCGAGCCACCCGCCGAAAGCTGCACGCGTGCCTGTCCGGTGCCTGACAGCGAGGCCGGGAGTTGCACGTTCACCTGATCGAGTCCGGGCAGGGTTCCCTGCGCGCCCGAGTAAAGCACCGGGACGGCTACGCCGTTGACGGTTACCGTTACTTCACCGGCCGCGGCGCCACGAATGCCGGTGCCATACAGGGACAGATACACCGGGCCAGCGCTGACGTTCACCGGAAACGCGAGCTGTTTGCCGTTCGCGTCGAGCGCCACTGCCGCCGCTTCGCTGCCATCGGACGTAAACAGCCCCGGCGCCGCGGCGCGGATCTCCGGCCTTCCCAGATCTTTGACGCCGGCGGAAGTCCGGAGACTCAGGTGCGCGGTGCCCGGCTTTAAACCCGCCGGAATCAGGAAGTTGATCTGCGTGGCCGAGAGGTAGACCAGCGTCGCGGCCGCGGTCTGCCCGGCGGCGTCGGTGACGTTCAGGGAGACGCCGTCCGTTAGTTGATCCGGGAAGCCCGTGCCGTAGACGGACGCATAAGAGTCCGGCGCGATGACCGGATAACCGCTGGCTGCCGAGACCGCGGAAGGCGCCCAGTGCAGGCGATAGATCGCCCCGTTCGCATCGTCGGTGATCAGCAGCGAACCATCGGGCAGAGCCGCCGTGGCAACCGGCCGGCCACCGATGGCATAGAAGCCGGTCACCAGATCGCTTTCCGCGCCCGGCGCCTGGCGCTGCGAGTCCCAGGGGAACCAGGCGACGCGATATCCGGTGGGCACCGTGCGGTCCCAGGAGCCGTGATACGCGATCGCCGCACCCTGACTCCATGGACCCGCGAAATTCGTAGGGAAGAACGTCAGACCGAGGGGCGCGGAATGCGCCGCGATGCCCTTCGACGCCCGGTCCATGGTGGCGCAGTTCACCTGGCCCGCGCCGTTGTTTTCCACGTCGATATCCAGGGCCATGTTGTCGACACCCGTGGCGGTATCGGGGTCGGAATTGCAGAATGGCCAGCCATAGTTTCCGCCCGCCCGCACGGCGGTGAAAAGATCCGGCGGGTGGTTGTCGATCCACGCGCGCACCAGCGTTCCGTACTGGCCGGTGGCATCGTGGAACGGGTAGGGCAGCTCATCGCGGCTGTTCACAGCGGTCCACAGGGCGTTGGTCCCGGGCAGAAACGCCAGGCCTTCCGGATTGCGCAGGCCGGACGCAAACAACTGGCCGCCGGAGCCATCCGCGTTGTAGCGCCAGACGGACGCGCGGACCGGATTCGCGGTGGTGTCGCTCGCGCAGGCATTGCAGCTGGAGCCGATGCCGACGTAAAGCGCGTGGTCCGGCCCGAGAGCCACGCTCTTCAGTTGATGCGCGTAGCCGGCGCCCGCGCCGTCCGGCAGACCGTCCACCAGAATCTGCGGCTTGGGCGCCGCGAGATCGCCGGAATGATAAAGATACCTTTCCACGCGATTGCTTTCGGCCACGTAAAGCCAGATGCCGTCGGCCTGTCGGTCAAAAGCGAGGCCGTGCGGCTGACGCAGGCCGCTCAAGTAGACCGAACTCGCCGGAACGCCGCCCGCGGGATCCGGACGGAACACCACCACGCTGCCGGTCGAGGGTTGCGAGACGAACACGTCCCCGTTCGGGGCGATGGCGAGGAAGCGCGCGCCCGGAAGCCTCGCCCACAGGGAAATGTCGAATCCGGGCGGGATCGCCAGCTTCTTTTCGGTGTCGAAGGGCGCGGAGCGAAGAGAGTCCGGGACCGCGAGGGTTTGGCTCAGAACGGCTCCGGGAGGATCGGCCAGCGCGAGAGGCCCCAGCGCGCCGAACAGAAACGCAAGTTGCAACCGGACCATGAGTTCAGTTTCCCGGTTCGCGGGGCAAAGGGAAATCGGATAGCATATGGAACTGTGAGATTCCTGCTGGTTCTTCTGTTCGGCCTTTTCGTGAAAGACGGGGCAATGGCCGCTCCATGCGATGGTCTGTCGGCGCTGAAGTTGCCGGCGACGGTGATCGCGACGGCGCAGCTGGTGGATGCCGGCGCCTTCACGCTTCCCGCGGCGCCTGGCCGGGGCGGCGGGGCCAATCCCTATGCGGCGCTGCCCGCGTTCTGCCGCGTGACGGCGACGCTCGCGCCCTCCTCCGATTCCGATATTAAAGCCGAATTCTGGCTGCCCGCCGCGAACTGGAACGGCAAACTTCAGGTGGTCGGGAACGGTGGCTATGCGGGCGTGATCAGCTATCCGGCCATGGCGAAGGCGCTTTCGCAGGGCTATGCGGCGGCCAGCACGGACACCGGCCATACCGGCGGGAGCGGCGCTTTCGCGCAGGGCCATCCCGAAAAGCTGGTCGATTTCGGCTATCGCGCCGTCCACGAAACCACCGTGCAGGCGAAGGCGATCGTGAAGGCGTTCTACGCGGCGGAGGCGAAGCGCTCGTACTGGAACGGCTGCTCCACCGGCGGCCGCCAGGGCCTGATGTCCGCGCAGAAGTTCCCCGGCGATTTCGATGGCATTGTGGCGGGAGCGCCGGCGAATTATATGTCGCACCTGCAGCCCTGGTCGTTGTGGGTTCCGAAAGCGCTGCATGAGAGCGAGGAAAGTTACATTCCGCCCGCGAAGTATCCGGTGCTGCATCGCGCGGTGCTGCAGGCGTGCGACGCGCTCGACGGCGTGAAGGACGGGGTGATCGAAGACCCCACGCGCTGCCACTTCGATCCGAAGACCATCGAATGCACCGGCGCGGATACCTCCACCTGTCTCACGCCCGCGCAGGTCACGGCTGCCCGGAAGGTGTACAGCGATGCCGTGAATCCGCGCACCGGCGCCAGGATCTTCCCGTCGCTCGAACCGGGCAGTGAACTGGGCTGGAGCGGTCTGGGCGGCGCGCAGCCGATGGGCATTCCGGTGGACACGTTCCGCTACATCGTCTATGCGAATCCCGCGTGGGACTGGCACGGAATCGACTTCGATAAAGATGTCGCGGCCGTGGAGAAGACGTTCAAAGACGTGGTGGACGCCGTGAATCCGGACCTCAGCCCGTTCTTCGGCCGCGGCGGCAAACTGCTGCTCTATCACGGCTGGAACGATCAGCTGATCGCGCCGCGCAACAGTATCGACTACTTCAACGCCGTCTCCTACACGCTCGGCACGGCGAAGGCCGAGGAGGCGATGCGGCTGTATATGGTGCCGGGCATGAACCACTGTTCGGGCGGCGACGGCACGTCGAATTTCGACATGATGCCGGTGCTGGAACGCTGGGTGGAACAGGGCCAGGCGCCGCTGCGCGTGGTGGCGTCGCGCACCGCGCCGAACCGGACGCGGCCGCTGTGTCCGTATCCGCAGGTGGCCGTATACAAAGGGACAGGAAGCACCGATGAGGAGGAGAATTTCGTTTGTTCGGTCCCCCGTCAGGGAATTCAGTGAGTCCCCGCGATTGGCCGAACCGATATAAAGTATTACTAAGCCGCATGCGACTCCGCCGTTCGCTTCGATTCACCGCCGGCGCCATCCCGCTGGTCAGTCTGCTTTGTTTGTACGCGCAGAACCCGCCGGACTACGCGCGCGAGATCCAGCCGATCCTCGAAAAGAACTGCTATTCGTGCCACGGCGAAAAACTGCAGAGCGCCGGGCTGCGGCTCGATCAGAAGCAATCCGCGCTGGCGAAACTGGTGCCGGGCAAAGCGGCGGAAAGCGAGATTTACAGGCGCGTGGCGGGCATGGGCAACCTGGCCCGGATGCCCATGGGCGGAGCTTTGCCGGCCGCGCAGGTCGCGCTGATCAAAGCGTGGATCGACGGTGGCGCGAACTGGTCCGATACCGTCATCAGCTCCGCGCCGAAGAAAAAACACTGGGCGTTTATCCCGCCGGTTCGCCCGGCGCTGCCGGTCGTTGGCAATGCGGCCGGCAATTCAAAATGGGTGCGCAATCCCATCGACCGATTCGTGCTCGCGAAACTGGACGCCGAAAGCCTGACGCCTTCTCCCGAGGCGGATCGCGCGAAACTGCTGCGCCGCGTTTCGCTCGATCTGATCGGCCTGCCGCCCACGCCCGAAGAGACCGATGCGTTCCTGAAAGACAAGAGCCCGCAGGCTTACGAAAAGCAGGTGGATCGTCTGCTCGCCTCGCCCCATTACGGCGAGAAATGGGCGCGGCACTGGCTGGACGGCGCGCGTTACGCCGATTCCGATGGCTACGAAAAAGACAAGCCGCGCTTCGTTTGGTTCTATCGCGACTGGGTGATCAACGCCTTTAATCGCAACCTGCCGTACAGTGAGTTCATCGTCGATCAGCTTGCCGGCGATCTGCTGCCGAACGCCACGCAGGACCAGCGCGTCGCCACCGGTTACCTGCGCAATTCGATGATCAACGAAGAAGGCGGCGTGGATCCCGAACAGTTCCGCATGGAAGCCATGTATGACCGCATGGACGCCATCGGCAAGGGCATGCTCGGCGTCACCATCCAGTGCGCGCAGTGCCACAACCATAAGTACGATCCGCTGCAGCAGGAAGAGTATTACAAGCTCTTCGCGTTCCTGAATAATTCGAACGAGGCCACCGCGGCCGTGTATACGCCGGAGCAGCAGATGAAGATTGCCGGCCTGCTGCGGCGCGTGCGGGAGATTGAGAGCAGCCTGCAGCATCGCACGCCGGACTGGGAAACGCGCATGGCGACGTGGGAAGCCTCGGTCGCGAACAACCAGCCGGAATGGCAGGTGGTGCGGCCCGAGGTGGACGACATTTCGACCGGCGGCCAGCGCTACATCCTGCAGGACGATGGCTCGCTGCTGGCGCAGGGCTACGCGCCGACGAAGCATACCGTGAAGCTCACGGCGAAGACTTCGCTCGCCAACATTACGGCGTTCCGGCTGGAGTTGCTGACCGATCCGAATTTGCCGCTCGGCGGCCCCGGCCGGTCGATTAAAGGCACCGGCGCGCTGAGTGAGTTCCGCGTGGAAGCCGCGCCCGCCGCGAAGCCCGATGCCAAGCCCGAGCCCGTCAAAATCAGCCGCGCCACCGCCGACATCAATCTGCCCGAAACGCCTCTCGAAGCGATGTTTTTCGATAAATCGAACAAGACCCGGGTGACTGGTCCCATCGAATACGCGATCGACGGCAAGGATGAGACCGCGTGGGGCTTCGATGCCGGGCCGGGCCTGCGCAACCAGCCCCGTAAAGCCGTGTTCACGGCCGAAAAGCCCCTCGCGAACGCGGGCGAAACCGTCCTGACCTTTTATCTGAAACAGAACGGCGGCGGCTGGAACAGCGACGATAACCAGAACAATAATCTGGGCCGCATCCGGCTTTCGGTGACCAATGCTCCGGATGCCGTGGCGGATCCTTTGCCTGCCGGTGTCCGCGAGATTCTTGGCATCCCGAAAGCGCAGCGTTCGCCCGCGCAGGTGCAGACGCTTTTCGGCTACTGGCGCACCACGGTGGCCCAGTGGAACGACGAAAACGACACCATCGCGGCGCTCTGGAAGCAGCACCCGGAAGGCTCGTCGCAACTGGTGCTGAACGAACGCGGCAAGGTGCGGGAGACGCACCAGCTGATCCGCGGCGACTTTCTGAATCCCGGCAAGCTGGTCACCGGCGGCGTCCCGTCGTTCCTGAATCCGTTGCCCGCCGGTGCGCCCGTGAACCGTCTGACGTTCGCGAAATGGATTGTGGCCCGCGATGCTCCCACCACGGCGCGAGCCTTCGTGAATCGCCTGTGGCAGGCGTATTTCGGCATCGGCATCGTGGAGACCAGTGAAGACTTCGGCACGCAGAGTTCGCCGCCGTCGCATCCGGAACTGCTCGACTGGCTGGCCGTGGAGTTCATGGACCGCAACTGGGACGTGAAGGCGATGCAGCGTCTGATCGTCACGTCGGCTACCTACCGGCAGTCTTCGAATGTGACGCCGGAACTGCTGGCCAGGGATCCTTATAACCGGCTGCTGGCGCGCGGCCCGCGTTTCCGCGTGGATGCGGAAATCGTGCGCGATATCGCGCTTTCCGCCAGCGGTCTGCTGAACGAGAAGATCGGCGGGCCCAGTGTCTATCCGCCCGCGCCCGCGTTCCTGTTTCAGCCGCCCACCAGCTATGGGCCGAAGGTCTGGAACAATTCGACAGATAACGAACAGTACCGCCGCGCGATCTACACGTTCCGTTTCCGCAGCGTGCCGTATCCGATGCTGCAGACGTTCGACTCGCCCACCGGCGATAGTTCCTGCGTGCGCCGCGCCCGTTCGAACACACCGCTGCAGGCGCTCACCACGTTGAACGAACCGTTGTTCATCGAGTCCGCCCGCGCTCTGGCGCGCAAGACCCTGAGCGATGGCGGTTCCACGGACGCGCAGCGCCTGAACTACGCGATGCGGCGCGTGCTCGCCCGCGCGCCGTCCGCGGAGGAATCGGCCGAACTGCTGCAGTTGCTCGTCAAAGAACAGCAGCGCTTCGCAGACGGCAAACACGATCCGAAGCTGTTCGCGGGCGTGGATTCCGCGCAGACCGCCGCGTGGACCGCGGTATCGCGCGTGCTGCTCAATCTCGACGAGACCATTACAAAGGAATAGCCATGAATTCGCCCGGCACTCACATCTCGCGACGCTGGTTTTTCGAACAATGCGGAGTCGGACTCGGCGCCGTGGCGCTGAAGAGTCTGCTCGCCGAATCCGCGCAGGCCGCGGCGCCGATGGTTGCACCGATGGATCTGCTCGCGCCCAAACCGCCGCAGTTTCCCGCCAAAGCGAAGAACGTGATTTTCCTCTTCATGGCCGGCGCGCCCAGCCATCTGGAACTCTTCGATAACAAGCCGGAGCTGAAGAAATTCGATGGCACACTGCCTCCGCCCGAGCTGCTGAAGGGCTATCGTTCCGCCTTTATTAACCCGAACTCGAAGCTGCTGGGCCCGAAATTCGAATTTAAGAAATACGGCCAGTCGGGCGCGGAATTAACGAATCTGCTGCCCCACCTTTCCACCGTGGTGGACGATATCGCGATCGTGAAATCGATGGTTACGGACGCGTTCAATCACGCTCCGGGCCAGTTGCTGATGAATACGGGAACCATGCAGTTCGGCCGTCCCAGCATGGGCGCGTGGGTGACGTACGGGCTCGGCAGCGAATCGAAGAACCTGCCCGCGTTCGTGGTCTTCAGTTCCGGCAAGAAAGGCCCGAGCGGCGGCAATTCCTGCTGGGGCAGCGGCTTCCTGCCCACGGTCTACCAGGGCGTTCAGTTCCGCTCTTCGGGCGATCCCGTGCTTTACCTGTCGAATCCCGAAGGCGTGGATGCCGAACTGCAGCGCGACTCGCTCGATTCCATCAGCCGCCTGAACCAGATGCACCTGGGCGTCACCGGCGACCCCGAGATCTCCACCCGCATCAACTCCTTCGAGATGGCGTTCCGGATGCAGTCGAGCGCGCCCGAACTGATGGATATCACGAAGGAATCGAAAGAAACGCTGGAACTCTACGGCGCGGAGCCCGGCAAGCCCTCCTTCGCCAATAACTGCCTGCTCGCCCGCCGGCTGGTGGAGCGCGGCGTGCGTTTCGTCCAGCTTTATCACGAAGCGTGGGACCAGCATGCCGCGCTGGTGAAAGATATCAAAATCAACTGCCAGGACACCGATAAGGCCTGTGCCGCTCTGGTGAAAGATCTGAAACAGCGCGGTTTGCTGGAAAATACCCTGGTCGTTTGGGGCGGGGAATTCGGCCGCACGCCCATGGTGCAGGGCGGGGACGACGGGCGCGACCACCATCCCAACGCCTTCACCATGTGGATGGCGGGCGGCGGCATTAAGCGCGGCGTCACCATCGGCGAGAGCGACGACTTAGGTTTCAATGTGGTGAAAGATAAGGTTCACGTCCACGACCTGCACGCGACCATGCTGCATTTACTGGGCTTCGACCACACCAAACTCACCTATAAATTCCAGGGCAGACCGTTCCGCCTGACCGACGTGCACGGCGAAGTCGCGAAACAGCTATTGGCCTGAAGCTCCGACCCGTTTGGCCTCGCGCGCAACTGCCCGGACCAATTCGGGACGGGCTGCGGGTTGCTGCTATTTTTGAAGGTACCTGAACCGCGATGATAAGGCCCTTCGTCAACGAACTCGGCGATCTGCAGAACAAAATTCTGGAGATGGGCGGCCTTGTGGAAACTTCCATTCACAACACCATCCGGTCGCTCGTGGAGCGCGACGAAAAGCTGATGGCCGGCCTTTGGGACAACGAGCGGCGCATTAATCAGCTCGATATCGATATCGACGAATCCGCCACGCGTCTGCTCGCCCTGCACCAGCCGGTCGCGAGAGACCTGCGGTTCATCACCGCCTCCATCAAGATCAACAGCGATCTGGAACGGATGGGCGACCTCGCGGTGAACCTGGCGCAGCGGTCGCTCTCCATGCTGAAACGCCCGCCGTTCCGCCCTCTGGTCGACATTCCGCACATGTCGAAAATCGTGGAAGCCATGGTGCGCCGGAGCCTAGACGCCTTCGTGCGGCGCGATGCCGCGCTCGCCCAAAACGTGGTCATGTCGGACGACGAGGTGGACGACCTGAAAGATTCCATCTATCGGGAACTGCTGGAACTGATGGAGACGGGCGAAGCGCCGCCCGGTCCCGCGTTCGACCTGATCTTCATCGCGCACAATCTGGAACGCGTCGCCGATCATGCCACGAACATCGCGCAGGACGTGTTATTTCTGGTCAAAGGTGTCGACGTGCGGCACCATCATCTGAGTTAAATGACAGTATAGTGAAACCTCTTTTCCCGCTCTCTCTGCTCGCGGCCCTGGCTCTGCGTGCGCAAACCTCATCCCCCGCGCCGCTGACCCTGCAACAGGCCGTGGAAGCGGCGCTCCGGAATTATCCGTCGGTTCAGATCTCGCAGGAGCAGATTAGTGCGGCTTCGGCCGGCATCGATCTGGCGCGGACCGCCTACCTGCCGCGCGTAGACACTTTGGCGCAGCTCAACCGCGGTTCGCGCAACAATGTTTTTGGTCAGGTGCTGCCGCAGCTGCCCCAGACCGTGATTCCGTCTCTCTCCGGCCCCGTGATCGGTTCCAACAATTTCGGTTCCGCCTGGGGCAGCGCGGTGGGCGCGCTGGTGAGTTGGGAGCCGTTCGATTTCGGCCTGCGCCGGGCATCCGTGGAAAGTGCCGCGTCACGGCGCGCCCAGGCCACGGCGACGCTGAAGCGCACGCAGTTCGAAGTGGCCGTGGCCACCGCGGACGCCTGCCTTACTCTGACGGCCGCGCGCGAAACCGTGCGGGCCGCGCAAAGCGGCGTGGATCGCGCCGAGGTGCTGCTGAAAACGACCAACGCACTGGTGAACGCGCAGCTTCGCCCCGGCGCGGACGCCTCGCGCGCCGAGGCCGAACTCGCCGCCGCCCGGACTCAGTGGATTCAGGCGCAGCAGGCCGTGGACGTGGCGCGGGCGGCTCTTTCGCGCTTCGTCGGCAGGGAGCCGGAAACTATCGATCTCGCCGCCGGCGCGCTGCTGCAGCCGCCACCCGAGCAAAAGCCGGAAGCTCTGAACGTGGCTTTGAATCCCGCCGCCGCGGAACAGAACGCGGTGATCGAACAGGCCCGCGCGCAGTTGCGCGTGCTGGAGCGTTCCTATTTCCCGCATTTTTATCTGGAAGGCTCCGTCTCCGCCCGCGGCACCGGCGCGGAGACGAACGGCGTTCTGCTGGGCGGTGTGAATGGCCTCGCGCCCACCGTGCAGAACTACGCGCTCGGCCTCACCATCAGTTTCCCGGCCATGGACAAACCGGCCATCGAAGCGAAGGAGGCCATGCAGGCTTCGGAAATCCGCGCGCAGCAGGCCCGCGCCCGTCAGATCGCGGTCGATTTGAAGGCGCAGTGGAATGCCGCCGTCGCCTCCCTCGATGGCGCGCGCCGCGTTGCCGCGAATCTGCCGGTGCAGGTCGGCGCGGCGGAGACCGCTTCAAAGCAGTCCACCGCCCGTTACCAGGCGGGTTTCGGCACACTGTCCGACGTGGCGGAATCGCAGCGGCTGCTCACACAGACGGAGATCGATCTGGCGCTCGCGCGGCTCACCGTCTGGCGGGCACTGCTGGGCGTCGCCGCCGCAGCCGGCGATATCCAGCCTTTTCTCGCGGAAGCGGGTAAATAATCCATGCGCCTTGTTCTTGCAGCTCTCAACCGGCCCGTCACGGTAGTCGTCGCCCTGGTCGCGCTGGTGCTTTGTTCCGTTCTTGCCGTGCAGCGCATGCCCGTCGACATCTTCCCGCAGGTGGGCGATCCGTCCATCTATGTCGCGCAGCCTTACGGCGGCATGGACCCCGCCCAGATGGAAGGGTACTTAACTTATTATTACGAGTACCATTTCCTCTACATCACCGGCATCGACCATGTGGAGAGCAAGAGCATCCAGGGCGCGGCTCTCATGAAACTGGTCTTCCACCAGGGCACGGACATGAGCCAGGCGATGGGGGAAACGGTCGGTTACGTGAACCGCGCCCGCGCCTTCATGCCGCCCGGCACTGTGCCGCCGTTCATCACCCGTTTCGACGCGGGCAGTGTCGCGGTGGGTTTGCTGGTGTTCAACAGCCCTTCAAAGACCGCCGGTGAACTGCAGGATATCGCTCTCAACCGCGTCCGCCCGCTGTTCGCCACGCTGCCCGGCGTCTCCGCGCCGCCGCCCTTCGGCGGCAACCAGCGCACCATTGTGATCACGCTCGATCCGGATAAGCTGCGCCAGTACCAGATCTCGCCCGAAGAAGCCATCGCGGCCGTGAACAAGGGGACTCTCGTCATCCCCTCCGGCAATGTTTTCTCCGGTGTCACGAACCGCATCGCGCGCACCAACGCCGCGCTGGGCGGCAACCTGCCGGAACTGCTGGCGACGCCGATTCATCCGCAATCCGGCCCGTCCGTCTGCCTGGGCGACATCGCGACGATCGAGAACGGCACCGACATCGTCACGGCCTACGCCCACGTGAACGGCAAGCGAAGCGTCTATATCCCGGTGACCAAGCGCGCCGACGCGTCCACCGTGGACGTGATCCGCCGCATCAAAGCCGCGCTGCCGGATTTCAAAAAAGTGGTTCCGGACGACGTGGACGTCCGGCTGGAATTCGACCAGTCGCCCTTCGTGACCAACTCCCTGCGCGGCCTGCTGTTCGAAGGACTGCTGGGCGCCGCGCTCACCGGGCTGATGGTGCTGCTCTTCCTGCGGGACTGGCGCAGCGCGCTGATCGTGATCGCCAACATTCCGTTCGCGCTGCTGGGCGCCGTCACCGCGCTCTGGGCGACCGGCCAGACGCTCAATATCATGACGCTGGGCGGTCTCGCTCTTGCGGTGGGCGTGCTTGTCGACGAGGCAACTGTCGAGATCGAAAACATCCACACCACCATGCTGCCGGGCGTCTCGCGCGCACGGGCCGTGCTCAATGCCTGTAAGCGGACCGCCATCGCGCGCCTGCTTTCCATGCTCTGCATCCTCGCCGTGTTCGTGCCGTCGTTCTTTATGGTGGGCGTGGGACGGCAGTTGTTCGTGCCGCTCGCGATGGCCGTGGGTTTCGCCATGATCGCGTCGTATCTGCTTTCGAGCACGCTGGTGCCGGTGTTCTCCACATGGCTCATGAAAGAGCGGCACCAGAATGAGGAACGCGAAGGGCTCTTCGGCCTGCTGCGCGGCGCGTATGCGAAATATCTGCAGGCCGTGATTACGTTCCGCTGGCCCCTGGTGCTGGTGTATCTCGCGGCCTCCGGCGTTGTGCTCTGGCTGTTTGTGCCGCGCCTCGGCACGGAGATTTTTCCCGATTCCGGCAGCGCGCTCTATCGCCTCCGTCTGCGCGCCGCGCCCGGCACGCGCGTCGAAGAGACCGAACGCCTCGTCCTCCGCGGGCTGGACATTGTCCGGCAGCAGGCCGGCGCGCAAAACGTCGCCATCACCAGCGACTTCGTCGGCATTCAGCCGCCCAGCTACCCGGTCAATCTGATTCATCTGTTTACCAGCGGGCCACAGGAAGCCATCGTTCAGTTTGAGCTGAAGCCCGGCGGGTTGCCTGGTTCGCTTCATGGCGAGTCACTGCGCGAAGCGATCCGCCAGGCATTTCACAAACAGCTTCCCGGCGTGCAGGTTTCGTTCGAAGCCGGCGATATCGTCTCCCAGGTGATGAGCTTCGGCTCGCCCACTCCCGTGGAAGTCGCCGTCCAGGGCGCGAGCATTGCGGACGACGCGGCATTCGCGGTGAAAGTGCAGCAGCAACTGGCGAAGCTGCCTTTCCTTCGCGATCTGCAAACGGCACAGGAACTGAAGTATCCGACGCTCGATATCGAGATTAGTCGCGACCGCGCCGGACAGTTCGGGCTCACCATGTCGGATGTGGTGCGCTCCGTCGGCCCCGCGACCTCTTCGTCCCGCTTCACGGACCCCAACTACTGGCGCGATCCGAACACCGGCAACGCCTTCCAGATCCAGATCGAACTGCCGAAGAACCGCATGCAGGGCAAAGAGCAGATCGGCGGCATCCCGGTGATGGCCGGTCGCACGGGAACGGAGCTATCCGACGTGGCGGTGCTGAAAGAAGGCACCATGCCGGGGTTGATCGAGCGCTACAACGGCCAGCACATCGTCAGCCTTACCGCGAATATCCACGGCCTGAGTCTGGGCGAGGCGTCCGCGCAGGTGACAAAGGCCGTCGCCGACGCCGGCGCGCCGCCCAAAGGCATCACGGTGCGACAGCGTGGCGAAGTGCCGCCGCTCGCGCAGACCATCGAAGGGCTCCGCCTCGGACTGCTGATCGCCGTGCTCGCGATCTTTCTGCTGCTGGCCGCGAATTTTCAGTCGCTGCGGCTGGCGCTCGCGATCCTGCTGACGCTGCCCGCGGTGCTGTGTGGCGTGCTCGGGATGCTGCTGTTCACCGGCACCACGCTGAACGTCCAGTCGTTTACCGGCGCCATCATGGCTATCGGGATCGCCGTCGCGAACTCCATCCTGCTGGTCACCTTCGCCGAACAGGCCCGGCATGAAGGAAAGCCGGTTTTCGACGCCATCGCGGAGGGCGCCGCCGGACGAGTGCGCGCCATCCTCATGACCGCCGCCGCCATGATCTCCGGCATGATACCCATCGCCCTCGGCGTCGCGGAAGGCGGATCCCAGGCCGCGCCGCTCGGCCGCGCCGTGGTGGGCGGGCTGCTGGTGTCCACGTTTGCAACCCTCACGATTCTCCCGTCCATCTACGCCATCATGCAGCGGAACGCGTCCACTTTCTCACCGTCCCTGAATCCTCTCGACCCGGAAAGCCGGTATTTCGATGCGAAGTAAACTCCTGTTCCTGACGCTGTCTCTGGTTCCGGCCGCGTGGTGCGCCACCGACCTTGTCCCGGTGGTCTCGAAGCCGGTCTCCCGCACCATCGACCTGCCCGGCGAGTTTCTGCCCTACCTGAGCGTGGCGATTCATGCCCGCATCGGCGGGTACATCGAAACCATCTCCGTGGACCGCGGCAGCGTCGTGAAGCAGGGGCAGGTGCTCGCCGAACTCAGCGCGCCCGAGATCAAGGCCCGAATCGCGGAAGCCCGCTCCCGCGTGGACGCCGCCGAAGCCGACCGCGCCCAGGCCGAGGCGCAACTCGCCGCCGCCCAAAGCACGCTGGAACACCTGAAGCAGGCCGCCGCCACGCCCGGCGTAATCGCGGGTACCGAAATCATCCAGGCCGAAAAGATGGTGGATGCCGCGAAGGCGCTGGTGCAGTCCCGCGAACAGTCCCGCCGCGCCGCGCAGGCGGGTGTGGACGCCGAAAAGGAACTCGAAGCGTACCTCCGCATTACAGCACCGTTCGACGGCGTGGTGACCGAACGCTTCCTCCATCCGGGCGCGCTCGCCGGGCCGCCGTCGAATCCGCCGCTCTTAACGCTGCAGCAGCTTTCCCGCCTGCGTCTCGTTGTGTTCGTTCCGGAGACCGATATCGGCGGCATCACGCGCGGGGCGTCCGTTACGTTCCATGTACCCGCCTTTCCCGATCGCGCCTACTCGGGCACGGTGGCCCGTCTGGCGCACACGGTGGAAAACAAGTCGCGCACCATGGCCGTCGAGGTGGACGTGATGAACCGTGACGATTCTCTCGCTCCCGGCATGTACCCGTCCGTGAAATGGCCGGTCCGCCGCGCGCATCCGGCTCTTTTCGTCCCGAAGACCAGCGTCGTGACCACCACGGAACGGACTTTCGTCGTCCGCAACCGGAATGGCCACGCGCAGTGGGTGGATGTGCGGAAAGGCATCTCCGATGGCGATCTCATTGAAATCACGGGAGATCTGCAGGCGGGCGATGCCGTTGTCAAACGGGCTACGGACGAAATCAGAGAGGGAATATCCCTTGTTTCACCTCAGTAATACGCTGTAACGAAAGTTTCACAGTTCTGTCATGGCCCGTGCGCGGAAGACCCCTTAAACTAGGGATTCTTTGCGATCCTGGTCTCCTCGATCAGGCGCGCGAATCCCGGTTTTCACCCATGACATTCAAGCACAACAGACACAAACACAGGTTCGCCCGCACTGCGGTAGCGTCCTTTATGGTCCTGCTCACCACCACGCAGGTTTTTGGCGCGGAGGAAGCAGCAAGCGCTCCCGTACCGCAAAACGAAGTGGTTGCACGGCTGCAGGCAGCGCTTGCGGCCCAACAGAAACAGCTCGATGCTCTGCAGCAGACCATTGCACAGCAGCAGAAACTGATCGAACAGGCCTCGCAGTCGTCCCTGCGCCCGAACCTGGGCAGCGTGGCTTCGGTCGCCCCCATGATCCCGGTTCCCGCCAAAGCGATTCCGGTTTTCCCGGCTCCCCAGGCGGCTCCCGCGGCTTCGGCTTCGAAGAACCCCTGTGAAGCGGCGCCGGATTCCAACGCCGTCCCGGCTTATCTCCGCCTCGGCAGCACCTGCATCATCCCGGTCGGCTTCATGGATCTGACCAGCGTCTGGCGCGATAAGAACGCGGGCTCCAGCCTGGGCAGCAACTTCGGTTCCGTGCCGTACAACAACGGCGTCCCCGGCAACCTCTCCGAATTTCGCTTCACCCCCCAGAACTCCCGGCTCGGCTTCCGTGCCGACGGCGACTGGAAGGGAACTCACTTCATTGGTTACAACGAATTCGACTTCCTGGGTACCAGCGCTTCCAACGGCATCGGCGTCACCAACGGCGCTTTCGTACCACGCCTGCGCCTCTTCTGGATCGACGTTCGCAAAGGCCAGTGGGAATTCCTGGGAGGCCAGAGCTGGAGCATGCTGACCCCAAACCGCAAAGGCATCTCCGCCCTGCCCGGCGACCTGTTCTACTCTCAGGTGGTCGACGTCAACTACATGGCCGGCCTCACCTGGACCCGCCAGCCCGGCGTTCGCGTCCTCTATCACCCGAACAAGACGGTGACCATGGGCGTTTCGCTCGAGAACCCCAACCAGTACGCCGGTGGTCAGGCGGGCGGTCCGAAGATTACTCCTCCCTCGGCTCTGGCCGGCTACCTCGGTTCGCAGCTGGACGATACCTCCAGCAGCTACCTGAGCACCCCGAACCTCGCTCCCGACGTCATCGTCAAAGTCGCGTTTGACCCCAGCGCCAAACTGCACGCCGAAGTCGCCGGCATCGAACGCACCTTCAAGACCTACACGCTCGCCACCAACCAGCACTTCAGCAAAGTCGGCGGCGGCGTCTCCCTCAACGCCAACCTCGAAGTGGTGAAGAACTTCCGCGTGGTCACCAACAACTACTGGAGCGACGGCGGCGGCCGCTACCTCTTCGGTCAGGTTCCGGACGTGATCCTGCGCGCCGATGGCAGCCCCAGCCCGATCCATGCCGGCGGCACGGTGGACGGTGTCGAATGGACCATCAACAACACCCTGCTCTATGCCTACTACGGCGCCATCTACGCCGGCCGCAACACGGCGCTCGACGCCAACGGCAAGAGCCTGGTCGGTTACGGCTTCACGGGTTCGGGCAACGGCCAGAACCGCGCCATCAACGAACTGAGCTTCGGCTTCAACCAGACCATGTGGAAGAACCCGCGCTACGGCGCCGTCAACTTCATGGGTCAGTACGAATGGCTGCAGCGCAGCCCCTGGTACGTCGCTCCGAACGCCCCGAAAGCCGCCCACGACAATACCATCTACTTCAACATCCGGTACACTCTGCCGGGTTCTATGCCGAACTTCTAAAGAGTTCGTAACGCGATTGAAACCTTCGGATGGCACACTCAACAGTGTGCCATCCTTCTTTTGAACTAACAGGACAAGGCAAATACATGAAAACGATCCACTTTACCGGTTTTCTCGCGCTGACCGCCCTGTGTGCGGCCTCGGCTTCCGCACAGTCGCTCACCGCCGCCGGCGCCACTTTTCCGGCGCCAATCTATCAGAAATGGTTTGGCGAATTCAAGACCAAAACCGGCGTGCAGGTGAACTACCAGGACATCGGCTCCGGCGCGGGCATCAAACAGCTCACGGAAGGCACCGTTGACTTCGGCGCTTCCGACGTTCCGATGACGGACGAGCAGCTCTCCAAACTGAAGGTCAAAGCTCTTCACTTCCCCTCGGTTCTGGGCGCGGTTGTGATGACTTACAACATCCCGGGCGTTACCGGTTCGCTGACGTTCACGCCGGAAGCCATTGCCGGAATCTACCTCGGCACCATCACGAAATGGAACGATCCGAAGATCGCCGGCGCGAACGCAGGCGTGAAACTGCCCGCCAACGATATCGTCGTGGTTCACCGTTCGGACGGCAGCGGCACCTCTTTCGTGTTCACCGATTATCTCTCCAAAGTCAGCCCCGACTGGAAGTCCAAAGTCGGCGCCGCGGCCGCGGTGAGCTGGCCGGTCGGTCTGGGCGGCAAGGGCAGCGATGGCGTTGCCGGCACCGTGAAACAGACTCCCAACTCCATCGGCTACGTGGAACTTCTGTTCGCCGTCAACAACAAGATGTCGTTCGGCAACGTGAAGAATGCGTCCGGCGAAGTCATCACTCCGAGTGTGGCGAGCGTGACCGAAGCCGCCGCGGCGATGAAAGAAATGCCGGCGGATTTCCGGGTCTCCATCACTAATTCCCCGGGCAAAAAGGCCTATCCGATTTCCACCTTCACCTACCTGCTGATCCCCAGCCAGATTCAGGACGCCGCGAAGCGTAAAGCCATCACGGATTTCCTGACCTGGATGCTCAAAGACGGTCAGAAAGAAGCCGCCGGTCTCAGCTACGCGCCGCTTCCCAAGGCTGTGGCGGATAAAGAACTGAAGCAGATTGCGACCATTAAATAAGTAACCATCCCCTGATAGCTATGGCCACTCACGCCGCCATTGTGCGGCCTACAATCAAAACGAAAAGCCGGCTCGGCGGCGATGAGCTGGCCAAAGCTTTCACCTTTCTTTTCGCGGCGCTGATCATTGCGTTGACGCTGCTTGTTGTCTGGCAGTTATGGCTGGGCAGTACGCCAACGCGGGAAAAGTTCGGCTTCACGTTTCTGACGTCGCAACTCTGGAACCCGGTGACGGATGAGTTCGGCGCTTTGCCGTTCATCTACGGCACCGTGCTCACCTCGCTGCTGGCGCTGCTGATCTCCGTGCCCCTGGGAGTCGGCGCGGCGATCTATCTTTCCGAACTCGCGCTCCCCAAACTTTCCAACAGTCTCACGTTCCTGGTTGAGTTGCTCGCCGCCGTGCCCAGCGTGATCTTCGGCCTCCTGGCTATCTTCACCCTGGTTCCCCTGATGCGGGATTACGTGCAGCCCGGGCTCAAACAGGCGTTCGGTTTCTCTCCGCTCTTCACCGGTCCGGCGTTCGGTGTAGGATATCTCACGGCAGGCATCATTCTGGCTGTCATGACCTTCCCGTTCATCATCTCGGTTTCCCGCGAGGCGCTGATGGCGGTGCCGCGGGAACAGCGCGAAGCGGCTCTGGCGCTGGGCGCCACCAAGTGGGAATCCACCTGGCAGATCGTCGTCCCCTTCGCGCGTCTCGGCATCATGGGCTCGGTGTTTCTCGGTCTGGCCCGCGCGCTCGGCGAAACCATGGCGGTAACCATGGTCATCGGTAACGATCCCAAAATTCACGCATCTCTGATTTCTCCCGGCTATACCATCGCCGCCGTCGTCGCCAACGAGTTCACGGAAGCTTCCGGGCAGATGCATGCCTCGGCACTGGTGGAACTCGGGCTGGTTCTGTTCGCCCTCACCATGGTGATCAACGGGCTGGCGCAGGTGATGATCGTGCTCACCACCGGGAAAGGTTCGGCCAAGGCTTAATGTCGACAAAAACTTCCGCGCGCAACCAGCGCCGCAACGCGGTCAACAACGTGATGCTGACTTTGACGGCCGTATGCGCCTTTCTCACTGTCTCCACGCTGTTTCTGATTCTTTCCTATCTGGTCTACAACGGCGGCAAATCGGTCAGTCTCGATTTCTTCACGAAGCTGCCTCTGGCCCCTGGCCAGGAGGGTGGCGGAATGGCCAACGCGATTCTGGGCAGCGCCGTCATCATCCTGCTGGCCTCCGTAATCGGCCTGCCGATCGGCTTTTTCGCCGGCATCTATCTGGCTGAGTTCAGCCCGAAAAAACTCGGTTTCGTAATCCGCTACACGGCCGATCTGCTGAACGGCATCCCGTCGATCGTCATCGGCATCGTTGCGTGGACCGTCATCGTGAAGCCCTTGCATCAGTTCTCGGCGCTCGCCGGCGGTTTCGCCCTGAGTCTGATGCTGATTCCCATTACCGCCCGCGGCACCGAGCAGTTCCTCCTGGAGGTTCCCCGGACCATGCGCGAAGGCGCGCTCGCTCTGGGCGCTCCCATGTGGCTCACCGTCGCTTCCGTGATCGTGCCCGCGGCGCGCAAAGGCATCATGACCTCGATGATTCTGGGCGTCGCCCGCATCTCGGGGGAAACGGCCCCGCTGCTGTTTACCGCGCTCGGCAACAACTTCTGGAGCACCAGCCTCAATCAGCCCACCGCCTCTCTGCCCGTCATGATCTTCACGCATGCCACCGCGCCTTACGAGGACTGGCACCGGCAGGCATGGGCCGCCGGCCTGGTGCTGCTGGGGCTGGTGCTGATCGCCAATATCACCGCGAGAGCAATCGTTTCGAGGGGAGCTTCGCTCCCGAAATAAGGGGTTTTTCCCGATGAGCGCACCAACGCAAATGTCACCTGACATGCCAAAAACATCTTCCGAATCTTCCCGCACGGACACGAACACGATGACTCCGTCCGGCGGCGCCGCGCCGTCACCCACAGCAACGGCCGCGGCCATCAAAATGCGCGCCGCCCACGTGAATTTCTACTACGGAAAATTCCAGGCGCTTCACGATATCAACCTTGAGTTCGCAACCAACAAAGTGACGGCGCTGATCGGGCCTTCCGGTTGCGGCAAATCCACCTTCCTGCGCAACCTCAACCGCATCAATGAAACGCTGCGGGATACACGGCTCGAAGGCGAAATCACGCTGGACGGCGAAGACATTCTGAAGGCGGACGTCACCGAAATCCGCCGCCGTATTGGAATGGTCTTCCAGCGCCCCAATCCGTTTCCGAAATCCATCTTCGAAAACATCATTTACGGCCCGAAGATCAACGGGATGCTGAAGGGCACCAGCGCCGCGGAGATCGTCGAGAAGAGCCTGCGCCGCGCCGCCCTCTGGGACGAGGCGAAAGATAAGCTGCACGAATCGGCCTACGCGCTTTCCGGCGGCCAGCAGCAGCGCCTTTGTATCGCCCGCGCTCTGGCCGTGAATCCGGAAGTGCTGCTGCTCGACGAGCCTTGTTCGGCGCTCGATCCCATCGCGACGGCGCGCATCGAGGATCTGCTGGTCGACCTCAAAGACCAGTGCACCATCGTCATTGTTACGCACAACATGCAGCAGGCGGCGCGCGTCGCCGACACCACCGGCTTCTTCCTGCTGGGCAAACTGATCGAGCACGACAAGACCGACGTGATCTTCAAGAATCCCTCGAAGAAGGAAACGGAAGACTACATCACGGGCCGGTTCGGGTAGAGGAATTCTAAAAATACATGCGGCCTTTCGAAGAAGAGCTGAACTCGCTGAACGACATCCTGCGCGAAATGGGCGGTCTGGTCGCGCAGTCGATCCACCGCAGCGTTCTGTCGCTGGTGGAAAAGAACGAGGATTACGCCCACCAGGTGCTGCGCGACGAGTCGCGCATCAATGCGCTGGAGATTCAGGTGGACGACCTCGCCACCACGCTGATCGTGCGGGAGTCCCCCGTCGCCGGCGACATGCGTTTCGTCGTCGGAGCGATCAAGATCAATACTGACCTGGAGCGCATGGGCGACATGGCGGTCGGCATCGTGGAGCGTTCTCTTGCCGCGATGCGCCAGCCCGAACTGCCCATGGACGTCAGCTTCACGGAGATGGGGAATCTGGTGGAGTCCATGGTGCTCACCTGTCTCGACGCTTTCGTGCAGCGCGACGCCAAACTGGCCCGCACGGTCCTGACTTCCGACGACGCTGTGGATAAACTGCGCAATACCCTCACCCGCCAGATGGTGGATCTGATGAAGCAGGACCCCGCCAGCGTCGAACGCGCGCTCGATTACATCCTGATCGCCCGCCGCCTGGAACGGATCGCCGACCACGCCACGAACGTGGCCGAAGACGTGATCTTCATGGTGAAAGGCATCGACGTTCGCCACCGGCAGGCGGACGCAGCTCAGGTTTAAAGCGGAAAATCACAGCGCGGCGAGGATCGCGCCCAGTTCCTTCAGCCCGATCACTTCGGTCCCCGGAACCACCTGGTAGCGCTCCTCGCCGGAGTTCACCACGAATCGCTTCGCCGGCTGCAGGTCGTTACACGCAATGTGGAACCCCTGGCGCGGGCGCGCGTTCAGCCCGAGCTTGATCTCGATCGCCCAGAGCCCGTGCCCGGGGATGTCCAGAAGAAGGTCGATCTCCGCTCCCGCGCTGCTGCGATAAAAGAACGGCGCGGTCCGGGGCGGAGCCATCGCGATCAGATTTTCCATCGCAAAGCCCTCCCAACTCGCGCCCGCCACCGGGTGCCCCAGCAGCGCTTCCGTGTCGCCGAGCTGCAGCAGGGCATGCAGCACCCCACTGTCCCGGATGTAAACTTTGGGCGATTTCACCAGCCGCTTGCCCCCGTTGCTCTGCCACGGCTGCAGCCGCCGCGCCAGCATCAGATCCACCAGCAGATCCAGATACCGGGCGATCGTTTTACCGTCCACGGCAAGCCCGCGCGCCAGTTGCGCCGCGTTGAACAGCCCGCCCTGCACATGCGCCAGCATGCTCCAGAACCGGTACAGCGTGGTAGCCGGAATGCGCGGGCCCAGCTGCGGGATGTCGCGCTCCAGGTATGTCCGGATGAAGTCCTGCCGCCAGATAAAGCTGCGCGCGTCCGACTCCGCGAGGAAACTCTCGGGAAAACCGCCGCGTGTCCAGAGCTTCCGCAGGACCGCTGCTTTGTCGCCGGCATCTTTCGACGTCTCAAGCACGTCGAGCGGCGACAGTTCCACATAGGCGATCCGCCCCGCCAGCGTCTCGGATTGCTTCAGCAGATCGTTCGATGCCGAACCGAGCAGCAGGAACCGGCCGGAGCGCTTCCCCTTGCGCCGGCCCCGATCGATCAATCCACGCAGCGACTGGAACAGCTCCGGGAGGCGCTGGACCTCGTCCAGAATCACCAGCTGATCCTCGTGCGCCTGCAGATAAAACACCGGGTCCGCGAGCTTCTCCCGGTCCGGCGGCGACTCCAGGTCGAGATAGATACTCTCCCGTCCCTCCGCGACTTCCAGAGCGAGGGTCGTCTTGCCCACCTGCCGCGGACCCAGAATGGCGACCGCCGGCGTATAGCTGAGCCGGTCCCGAACGGTGGCGATTGCCCGGCGGTCCATCATACCTTGCAATTATGGCATAGAAGTCCACAATTGCAAGGAGAACAGGCCTTTCCCCTTGTAATTCCGGCACGACATTCCAGATTTGCAAGGGGCTTCTGCCCGCCCCGATCAGTTCGCCTGGGCGGTCCGGTGGCTGATGAACCACGCCTGGCTGTCCACCGCGCCGCCCTTCAGCGTCTCGTAGGTCCCGTCCGGCTTCCCCAACCGGACTTTCCGCGTATCCGCCAGATACTTTTCCAGCACCACGTCCCGCAGATGCCGCACCAGCTTCGGATTCAGAATCGGAAAGAGCAGTTCCACCCGCCGGTCCAGATTCCGCGGCATCAGGTCCGCGCTGCCCGCGTAGACTTCTTCGGCCCCGCCGTTGCGGAAGTAGAAAATTCGGCTGTGCTCCAGAAAACGCCCCACGATACTGCGCACCACGATGTTCTCGCTCACGCCCGGAATACCCGGCCGCAGGCAGCACAGCCCGCGCACCAGCAGGTCCACTTTCACGCCCGCCTGGGAAGCCTCGTAGAGCAGGCGGATCATTCCCCGGTCTTCCAGCGCGTTCATTTTGAGGATGAGATGCCCGTCTTTGCCCAGCGCGATCTCCCGGCGAATCAGCGCGATCAGTTGTTTCCGCATGGTGACCGGCGCCACCAGTAAACGGCGGAAGTTCGATTTGTGCGAGTAGCCGGTCAGATAGTTAAACAGATCGGTGGCGTCGGCGCCGATCTCCGGGTCGGCCGTAAACAGGCTCAGATCCGTATACAGACGTGCCGTGGAAGGGTTGTAATTCCCCGTTCCCAGATGCACATAGCGCCGGATCTGCTCATGTTCCCGCCGGACAATCAGCGCGATCTTGCAGTGCACCTTGAGCCCCACCAGACCATACACCACGTGCACGCCCTCGCGTTCCAGCGCCCGCGCCCACTCGATATTGCTCTCCTCGTCGAAACGGGCCTTAAGTTCCAGCAGCACCGCCACTTGCTTGCCGTTCTCGATCGCTTCGAGCAGCGCGCTGACAATGGGCGAGTTGCGGCCCACCCGGTAGAGGGTCATCTTAATGGCCAGCACATCCGGATCGTGCGCCGCCTTCTTCAGCAGATCCACAATCGGCGAGAAGGTCTGGAACGGGTGGTGGAGCAAGCGGTCTTCCCGCCGGATCACGGTGAAGATGTCTTCGTCGGCGTTCTTCGAAAACTCCGGCGGCATCCAGGGTTCCAGCGCTTCGTCGCGCAGTTCCGGCCGGTCGAGCGAAGGCAGTTGCCGCAGGCGTGTCAGGTCCAGCGGGCCGTTCACGCGGAAGACATCTGCGGCGTCCATCTCCAGATTCTCGATCAGGATTTCCAGAATGTCGTCGGAAATGGTGTTGTCGGTCTGCAACCGCACCGGTTTGCGGAAACGCCGCCGCCAGACCGCCTCTTCCACGGACTCCAGCAGATCGTCGCTTTCCAGTTCCTTGATCGCCACTTCGGCGTCGCGCGTGATGTGGAACGGGTGCGACTCCACGATGGTCAGCCCCGGAAACAGAGACTGCAGATTGGCTGCGATTACCTGTTCGATCCAGACGAACTTCTGTGGCTGCGGCGCCGCTTTCCGGGCGGATTTCGCCGACGGCTTCATCGGCACCACCACCAGCGACGGCAGCCCTTCCGGCACCTTCAGACGGGCGAAATGTTCGCGGTCGTCCGATTCCCGCAGCACGATGGCGAGGTTCAGGCTGAGATTGGAAATGTGCGGAAACGGGCGGCCCGGGTCGAACGCGAGCGGCGTCAGCACGGGAAAGACGGTTTCCAGATAATACTGGTCCACGGCCGACTTCTCCCGGTGATCGAGTTCGCCGTAATCGACAATCTCGATGGCGTGCCGCTTCAGACCGGGCAGCAACTGCCGCTGAAAGCAGTCGTAGATGTCTTTCATCAGACCGTCCAGCCGCTCGCGAACCGCCGCCAGTTGCTGCGTCACGGTCCGGCCGTCGATGCTCAGATCCTGGCTCCGGGCGCTGAGTTTCTGTTTCAGCGCGGCCACCCGGACCATGAAGAACTCGTCCAGATTCGAGTTGACGATGGAGAGAAACTTCACCCGCTCCAGCAGCTTGTTCCGCGAATCGCGCGCTTCTTCGAGAACCCTCTGCTGAAATTCCAGCAGGCTCAGTTCGCGATTCATGTAAAGCGCGCAATCGTCGAGCGAGACTTCCGGGACGGCCGCGCCAGGATTCCCGGCCTCACAGACCGACAACTGCGTGGAATCTTCCGGCGTGGAAGCGTCCAACGGTGAGGCTTTCCCTTCGGCGCGACCGGGAACCGCTACCGGCCCGGCCGCCTGCGCGCGACTGCCGGCCCTCTTCGCTTTTTGCATCCTGCGACCCGATTTCCGAACCGGTACGACTACGCGACGAGCCAGTTCTGACTGCAGGGGAAGGAAATGGTAAACGTCGTTCCTTTTCCTAACCTGCTCTCGACCTTTATCGTACCCTCCATCCGTTCCACCACGTGCCGCACGATGGAGAGCCCCAGGCCCGTGCCGCCCACCTCGCGCGACCGCGCCTTGTCGACACGGTAGAAACGTTCGAAGATCCGGGGCAGGTCGTCCGACGGAATGCCGCGCCCCGTGTCCGATACCGAAATGCAAACGCGTCCATCGGCCAGCACGCTGGCATCGATGCGCGCTTCGCCGCCGGGCTTATTGAACTTGATCGCGTTGTCCAGCAGATTCACCAAAGCCTGCTCCAGGCGAATTGCGTAACCCGTGATGATGGCGTCCGCCACCGGCCCGCGCACCAGTTGCACATTACGCACCACGGCCTCGGCCTCCACGGTCAGCAGCGCGGTGTTGATCGCTTCTTCCACGGACACCGGACCCGGCTCCACGTCGCGCCGCCCGGATTCCAGATCCGACAGGATCAGCAGATCGGACGCGATGTTGTTCAGCCGGATGGCGTGCGCCTGGATGATTTCGATGAACCGCCGGTTATTCTGATCGTCGGAGAGCGCGCCGCTCAGCAGAGTCTCCGCGTAACCGCGGATCGCCGTCAGAGGCGTGCGCATCTCGTGCGAAACATTGGCCACGAAATCCTTGCGGATCCGCTCCAGCCGCTCCATGCCCGTAATGTCGTGCAGAATCACCAGCGCGCCGCGGTGGGGCGGCACGGCGAGGGGCGTTGCGTACGCCTCGAAAACGGAAACGTCGTCGCCGGTGAACTGCAGTTTCGCGCTGCCCGGCTCGCCGGACGAAAGTACGCCCGCAATCAGCGCCAGAAATTTCGGATCGCGCACCAGGCCGACCAGCGAACTGTTCTGCTCCACCGAGGTTTTCAGCCCCAGCGTGCGCGCCAGCGACTCGTTGGAAAACATCACCCGCATCTGGTGATCCACCGCGAGAACGCCCTCGGCCATGCTTTTCAGGATGACGTCGCGCCGGTCCGATTCGAGGCTCAGACTGTCCACCAGCTCGCGAATCCGGGTCGCCATGCGCCGCAGGCTCTGGTTGAGTACGGCCGTCTCTTCGCCCTCGTCCGGCAGCGGCGCGTCCGGATTGCTTTCGTCCAGAACGTGCTCGGTGAAGACGCGCAGCCGCTGCACGCGCCAGGCCAGCGCGCGCACGATCATGCCGGTCAGCAGCGCCGCCCCTGCCGAGCACAAGGCCAGGTCGAGCAGCAGCCGGTGGCCGGGAAACGCGGCGCCCAGACGGTCCGCCGCGAAGACGAGGGCCCCGATCAGGAGCAGGCAGCTCAAAAAGAGCCGAAAACGAATCGGTGTAACCACGGTTTCTTGCGACTAAGTTTACACTCGAAATGTAAACATTGCGTTGCAGAAATGTAGCCGCGACCTTCCGCCGCCGCTCTTTTGCCGGTACAGGAAACCTTTTTCGCTCCGGGTGCGACAATATACTTATGCTGTTCAGGATGACCCGCGCCGTCACACTGTTCTGCGTCTTCGCTCTCACGGGCGTCGCGCAGATGCCGCTGTCGGTTGATAAGCTGGTCGAGTTCATCAAATCCTCTGTGTCGCAAAAATTGCCGGATCGGGAAGTGGCCACGCAGGTGGCCGCTTTCCGGCTGACAAGCAAGCTGGAAGACAAGGTAATTGAAGACCTCCAGGGAATGGGTGCCGGTCCGCGCACCGTGGCAGCCCTGACCAAACTGGCCGATCAGTCCGCCAAACTTGCCGTCGCCGCGCCGAAGCCCGCTCCGCCGAAGTACGTCGAGCCTCCCGCCCCGCCGCCCGGCGATCAGGAAAAGATTCTGGCGGAAGTTCGCGATTACGCGCTGAACTACACGGCATCTCTTCCGAACTTCATCTGTCTGCAGGTCACCCGGCGTTCCGTGGATGCCCACTTTCAGCCTGGCGGCCGCGGTTCGTGGTCTCCCACCGACACGATTCACGAAAAACTGAGCTATTTCGACCGGCAGGAAAAGTACGAGGCGATCAGCGTCAACGGCAACGCCATGTTCGGCAAAACGTGGGAATCGCTGGGCGGTTCCATCTCCCGCGGAGAATTCGGCAGTCTGCTGCGCGACGTCTTCGAGCCCGCCACGGACGCCGTTATCGGCTGGGACCACTGGGGCACCTGGGATGGCAAACTCGCCTACGTCTTCCATTACACGGTGCTGCAGCCGCGTTCGCACTACAGCGTGGATTACGAGAAGAAGCAGCACATCGTGCCCGGGTATCACGGCCTCTTTTACGTGGAAAAAGGCAAGAACGTCATTCTCCGGCTGACCATCGATCCCGACATGCCGGAAGGTTTCCCGGTCCAGGAAATCCACCAGGAAATCAAGTACGGTTATTTCCCGATCAACGGCCAGAATTATCTGCTGCCCCTGACTTCCGCGGTGCAGAGCCGCGCGGGAAGCTTCGGCAGCCGCAACGAGATCGAGTTCCGGAAATACCAGAAATACTCGGCCGATACCAGCATCAAGTTCGACGATTCGGACGAACCGGCCGCCCCGGAGCCCAACAAGCCGCCCACGCCGCCCCAGCCGCAACCGAAATAGCCGACCCGATTCTTCATGCTTTCCTCTCTGCAGCTTCGACGGACCGCCGGCTCACCGGCGATCCTGCGCGTCTGCATCGTGCTTCTGGCCCTGGTCGCCCTGCTGGGCGTGGCGACCGATTCCACCTCGCCCGCCCATCTGCACGCCAAAGCGCCGGCCGGTGGCTGCGATATCTGCTTTGCCGCGCACGTCGCTTCTCTGGAAGCGAAAACCGGCACGGCCATGCTGCTGACACCTCAGGTGTTCGGCCGCCTCGCCTCGTTCTGCGTCGTCTCCGGTTACCGGCTGCTCCACGAAAGCAGCGTCCTCTCGCGCGGTCCCCCTTTCCTCTCGCTGTAAGCGGTTTTTACAACGCAGCGTTGTTCACGTCCATCGTTTACGTCCGTCCCGCGGGGCGGCAATTGGAATAAGGGGAATCGATGAAACTGTTTCTTTTCGGGCTGCTGGGTGCGGCCTCCGTATACGCACAAGGCATGGGCTCTTCCGGCTCCGTCAGCGGTTCGGTGGCCGATCCGTCCGGAGCCACCGTCGCGGGCGCCACCGTGGAACTCAAAAACCGCGTCACGGGCTTCGATAAATCCGTAAAAACCGAAGCCGACGGCGCCTTCCGGTTCACCAATCTCGCGCCCAATAACTACCACTTCGCCGTCACCGCGCCGGGCTTCCAGCCCCATGCGGAAGACGTCACGGTTCGCGCCGGCGTCCCGCTCACGCTCACGGTCGCCATGACGCTGGCCAGTTCCGAACAAAGCATCGACGTCAAAGAAGATGCCGACCTGGTCGAAAGCGTCCCCACGCCCCATACGGTCGTCGACACCAGCCAGTTCGAAAAGCTGCCGGTCTACTCCGTTGCCGGCGGTCTGAACGACGTGGTGGCCCACTCCGCCCCCGGCATCGTGGAAGATTCCAACGGCTTCATCCATCCTCAGGGCGATCACGCGCAAACCCAGTTCGTCTTCGACAACCAGCCTGTCACCGACCAGCAAAGCAAACAGTTCTCCACCTCCATGCCGGAAAACGCCATCGCTTCGGTCGAGGTGATCGCCGGCGCGCCGCCTGCCGAGTACGGCGACAAAACCAGCCTCGTGATCAACGCTATTACCAAGAGCGGCCTTGGTGTTCCAAAATCATTTGGCGCCCTGTCCCTGAACTACGGGCAGTTCGGCACCTACGGCGAGAATTTCTCTTATGGAAACGGCGGCAAGAAGTGGGGCAATTTCGTCGCCGCCAACACCGTTCGCTCCGGCCGCTATCTCGATCCCCCCGAGTTTTCCGCCCTGCACGATTCCGGCAACAACCAGACCGTCTTCGACCGGCTCGACTACCAGCCCGCCGACAGCGACACCTTCCACCTGAATCTCTTCTTCTCCCGCGCCTGGTTCCAGACGCCCAACACCTACGACCAGAGCACCGCCGGGCAGGACCAGCGCGAACGCATCCTCAGCTACAACCTCGCCCCCGGCTGGGTGCACCTGATCAACGCCAACTCCACGCTGACCGTGAACCCCTACATCCGCGTCGATCAGGTTCAATACACCCCCAGCCGCAACCCGCTCGCCGACCAGCCCGCCACCGTGTCACAGAGCCGCCGCCTCACCAACATCGGCCTGAAGACCGACTACGCCTGGGTGAACCACTTCAACAACGTGAAGGCCGGCGTCCAGCTGCAGCACACGCTGCTGAGCGAGCGTTTCGCGCTCGGCATCACGGACCCGAACTACATTGCCGATAACAACGCCACGGGCCTTGCGCCTTACGATCTGACGCACGGCGGCCGGCTGTTCCGTTTTAACGGCCATTCCGACGTGAAAGGCTACGCGTTCTATTTCCAGGACAGCATCACACTGGGCGCGCTGACCATGCAGCTGGGGCTGCGGTCGGATATCTACCGCGGCATCGTGGGCGACAGCGGACTCTCGCCCCGCCTCGGCTTTTCGTACCTCGTAAAGCCGACCAACACCGTGCTGCGCGCGTCCTATTCCAAATTTTTCGAGACCCCGTACAACGAGAACCTGCTGCTCTCCAGCCTGACGGGCAGCGGCGGACTGGCGAGCAATGTCTTCGGCGCATTCGGCGTCACCCCGCTGCGCCCCGGCGTCCGCAACCAGTACAACGTCGGCGTCCAGCAGGGAATCGGCAAAAAAATTCTTGTCGATGCCGGCTATTTCTGGAAATTCACGCATAACGCTTTCGATTTCGATACGCTTTTCAACTCCCCCATCGCGTTCCCGATCGAATGGCGCAAGAGCAAGATCGACGGCGCGTCGGCCCGCGTCACCCTCACCGATACGCACGGCATTTCGGCCTACACGATCCTGAGCCACACCCGCGCGCGCTTCTTCGGTCCGGAAATCGGCGGCCTGCTCTTCAACTCCCCGCTGAACAATTCCGTGTTCCGCATCGATCATGACGAGGCGTTCGAACAGACATCCAACGTCCGTTATCAGCCGAAGAAGAACGGGCCGTGGGTGTCTTTCACCTGGCGTTACGATTCCGGCGCCGTGGCGGGCGCGGTGCCCGATCTCGCGACCGTACTGGGCCTGACCGGCGACCAGCAGGCGTCCATCGGTTTCCGCTGTGGCAACACATTCGCGGCCGTCGGCTTCCCGATTACCTCGTGCGCCGGGAACGCCTCGGCTTCGCTGGTCAAGATCCCCGCGCCGGGTATGGAGAATGACGACCACACCCCGCCCCGCGTCGCCCCGCGCAACCTGTTCGATATGGGAATAGGCGACGACAACATCTTCCATACGGAGAAGATCCGTTATCGCGCGCAGCTCACCGCGATCAACATCACGAACAAAGAGGCGCTCTACAACTTCCTCTCGACGTTCAGCGGCACGCACTTCATCAGCCCGCGCGCGGTCACGCTGGAGATCGGGATGGTGTGGTAGCTGTTTGCCTGGTGAATTCCGTCCGTGTGCCAGCCGTTTAAACTGAAGAAAACATGAAATCTCCCGGCATCTCCGCGGCCGCACTGGCCCTCGGAGCCACTCTCGGACTGCGTCTGCTTTACCCGGCCGCGCAGGATACCCTCCGCGGTTACGACGCCGCCTCCCAGGCCGCCGAACTCAAATGGGAGCAACAGGCCCGCGCCATTCCGGACCCCGGCAAAATCCGCGCCGCCATGGAGCGACTCTCCAACCAGGCGCACCTCGCCGGCACCCCGCAATCGAAAGAAACCGCCGAGTACCTGCTCGCCCAACTCCGCGAATTCGGGCTCGACGCCCACATCGAGCAGTACGAATCGATGCTCCCGCAGCCCAAATCCCGCACGCTCGAAATGACCGCCCCTGTCGCCTTTCGCGCCAAACTCGACGAACCGCCCGTCCCCGGCGACAAGAACTCCGCCGACCCCGGCATGATCCCCAGCTTCAACGCCTTCTCCGGCGATGGCGACGTCACCGCGCCGCTCGTTTACGTGAACTACGGCGTCCCCGCCGATTACGACACCCTCAAAGAACGCGGCATCGACGTGAAAGGCAAGATCGTCATCGCCCGCTACGGCGGCTCCTGGCGCGGCATCAAACCGAAAGTCGCCTACGAACATGGCGCCGTCGGCTGCCTGATCTACTCCGACCCCAAAGACGACGGCTACTTCCAGGGCGACACCTACCCGAAAGGCGCCTACCGCCCCGCCGACGGCATCCAGCGCGGCAGCGTGCTCGACATGGTGCTCTACCCCGGCGACCCACTCTCGCCCGGCTGGGCCTCCGAACCCGGCTCCAAACGCCTGCCCGTCGCCGAAGCCACCACGCTGATGAAAATTCCGGTGCTGCCCATCTCCTCCGCCGACGCCCAGCCGCTGCTCGCCAACATGGATGGCCCGGTCGCGCCCGAAGCCTGGCGAGGCGCTCTGCCCTTCACCTATCACATGGGCAAATCCGCCGTGAAGGTGCACCTGAAAGTGGCAATGGACAACTCGACGCGTCCGCTCTACGACGTGATCGCCACTATCCCCGGCAGCGAATATCCCGACCAGTGGATCCTCTTCGGCAACCATCACGACGCCTGGGTCCACGGCGCCAGCGACCCGCTCTCCGGCGCCACCGCCCAGCTCGAAACCGCACGCGCCCTCGCCGAACTCACCCGCAAAGGCTGGAAGCCGAAACGCACCATCAAGATCGGTTTCTGGGACGGCGAGGAATACGGGCTCATCGGCTCCACCGAGTTCATGGAAAAGCACGCCGGCGAACTGAGCGAAAAGCTGGTGGCCTACATCAATACCGATTCCAGCGGGGCGGGGAAGCTCGGTCTCGAAGGCTCCCACACGCTCGAAGCGTTTCTTCAGGAAGTGGCGCGCGACGTGCCCGATCCGGATGCGCCCGCCGGCACGCCGAAGTCTCTGCTCGAATCGTACCGGTCACCCGGTGAGAAGAACAACGCCAAACCGTCCGGCGCCTTCCATATTGGCCCGCTCGGCTCCGGCTCCGATTACACCCCCTTCCTGCAGCACCTGGGCATCGCCGCCATCAACATCAACTTCTCGGGCGAAGACAGCGGCGTCTACCACTCCGTTTACGACGATTTCTACTGGTACTCGCACTTCTCCGACACCACATTCGTCCACGGCCGCGCGCTCGCGCAGTTCACCGCCACCTCCGTCCTCCGCCTGGCCGACGCGCCGTTGCTACCCTTCGAATTCAGCCGCCTGCAGTCGACCGTCACCGGCTACGTCGGCGAGATCGAGAAGCTGACCACCATGAAATCCAAAGTGGATCTGGCCGGCGTCCGCGCCGAACTCGCCCGCCTCGAAAAGACGAGCAACGCTTTCGAAGCCGCCTGGAACCGCAGCCTGCCGAAACCGAAACAGGCCGGACAACTGGCCGCCATCAACCGGATTCTCTACCAGTCCGAACGCGACCTCACGCTGGATCCCGGTCTGCCCGGCCGCCCCTGGTTCCGCCACCGCATCTACGCGCCCGGCAAGTACACCGGCTACGCGGTCAAGACGCTGCCCGGCATCCGCGAGGCCGTGGAACTCAACAACCCGACCGAAGCTGCCGAGCAGGCCAAACAGGTGGTGCAGGTGCTGCACACGCTCGGCGACAAACTGGAGCAGGCGACCAAAATGCTGGGGACGCTCTGATGTCCGAAGCGCCTCTCCTCTCCACTCCCTGGGGCGGCATCGAAGTCGCCGACGCCCACCTGCACTTCTTCTCCCCGGCGTTTTTCAAAGCGCTCTCCGAACAGAAGAACCACGAGCCCGTCGCGGATATTCTCGGCTGGGAGGAACCGGCCTCGCCCGAAGCCCTCGCCACGCGCTGGGCCGACGAACTCGACCGCAACCACATCTCCCGCGCGCTCCTCATCGCCAGCATCCCGAACGACACGTACTCCGTGGGCGCCGCTCTCGAACACCATCCGGACCGCTTCAGCGCCGTCTATATGGCGAACCCGATGCTGCCCTCCGCCGATATCCGCTTCCAGTCGGCATCCGCCGAAGACGGCGTCAGCGGCGTCTTCCTGTTCCCCGCCATGCACCACTATTCGTTGCATGACGACCGCGTCTGCGCCCTGATCCAGGTGCTCGCCGGGCACGCCAACCCGATCGTCTATGTTCATTGCGGCGTGCTCAGCGTCGGCTTCCGCAAAAAGCTCGGGCTGCCGTCCGTCTTCGATCTCCAGTACTCCAACCCGATCGACCTCTACTCCCTCGCGTCCCGCTTTTCGCGCGTCAACTTCGTGATCCCCCACTTCGGCGCCGGCTATTTCCGCGAGGCGCTCATGGTGGCCGATCAGTGCCCGAACGTCTACCTCGATACCTCCAGCTCGAACACCTGGTTGCGCTACCAGCCGGGCGGGCTCGATCTCGCCGGCGCCTTCCGCCAGGCGCTCGACGTCCTGGGACCGAAGCGTCTGCTCTTTGGCTCCGACTCTTCCTGGTTTCCGCGC
Source organism: uncultured Acidobacteriia bacterium (assembly GCA_903851195.1). Classification (GTDB taxonomy): domain Bacteria; phylum Acidobacteriota; class Terriglobia; order Bryobacterales; family Bryobacteraceae; genus BOG-234. The sequence goes on along the minus strand of CAINNJ010000038.1, from coordinate 28,749 downwards.
GGCTACGTCCGCTCCGTGCTTGATGGACAGCTGGAGATCCTCCACCAACTGGGCGTCGAAGAGGAAGCCGCAAAAGACATCCTCGGCGGCAATCTGCGCCGTCTGCTCGGGCTCTGAAAATCCCGGAGAACTTTTCCGCCGCGCCGCACTATACAAACGTTAGTGGACCTCTCGAAGCTTTTTCGGGGCCCGCGTCGTCCGGACGCCGCTCCCCGGAACCGCCTTGGCCGCAAGCGCAAGGGGCCCCGTTCCTCCGATTTTCAAATGCCGTTGCCATTTGAGGGTTTCGTCGCGGTTCTGGACAGCCGGACCGACGCGCACGGCCTCCGCACGCTCGCTCCACAGGCCCTGGTTGCGCCTCTCGATACCGCCCTCGACCTCGCCGACCGGAAACTCCGCGGCGACCTGGATCTCCCCTCACTCGAACTCGCACTAGTCCTGACCCGGCTCGACGAAAACCCCCTCGCTCCGGATCAGCGCGATCTGATCTGGCGCGCCTTCGGTGTTCCCGTGTTCGAACAGTTGCAGGATCACGACGGCCGCACCCTCGCCCGCGAATGCGAGGTGCACGACGGGCTCCACGTGGATGCCGCGGCCAGCCTGCCCGCAGCGCTCGCGGGCGAACTGGTGAACGGCCACTGCGAGTGCGGCAATGAAGCGCCCCGGCTGCAGCGCAAAGGCCCCGCACGTCAAAGAGCCGCAGCCGCCGCGGCCGGCGCGCGCACCGGCACCTGATCGGCCTATAATTGCGCATGGCGCCTTCGTTCTTCGCTCTGTCTCTGGTGGCCGTGTGCGCATTTGCCGCCCCGCCCACAATCGACACCTCCCTTTCCGCCCGCTCCGTCGCCGGCGCCCAAATCTCACCCGACGGCCGTTACGTCGCGTACGGCGTGCAGCAGGCCAACTGGGACGAGAACGATTTCGTGACCCAGATCTGGATCGCCGTCACCGCCACCGGCGAGCGCTACCAGCTCACCTCCGGCAAAAAGTCCTCCTCCGGCCCCCAGTGGTCGCCCGATTCCCGCCGTATTGCCTTCGGCTCCGAACGCGACGGCAAACGGCAGATTTACGTGATCCGCCCCACCGGCGGGGAAGCCGCGCAGCTCACCTCGGAGGAGAACGGCGTCGCCGCCTTCGCCTGGTCGCCGGACGGCGCTTCCATCGCCTTCGTCTCCACTGGCCCCGAAAACAAAGCCCGTAAAGAGCGCAAGGAACGCTATGGCGAGTTCGACATCATCGGCGGCGACTACTCCATGAGCCACCTCTGGCGCATCAAAGTGCCCGCCGAAATGCCGTACGACGTGAAGAAGCTCGGCAAGCCCGAACAGCTCACCAGCGGCGAACAGTTCACCGTCGGCGGCTTCTCCTGGTCGCCCGACGGCAGCCAGATCGCCTTCGACGCCGGGCGCGATCCCGACCTCGGCTCCGGTGACACCACCCGCATCTACGTCCTGAAACTCGCCGGGCTGCACGTTCGCAAACTCGTCGACACCCCCGGCCCGCACTCGAATCCGAAGTGGTCCCCCGACGGCAAACAGATCGCCTGGGTCACCTCCGACAGCGCGCCGAACTTCTTCTACAGCAACCGCTTCATCGCCGTCATTCCCGCTGACGGAGGCCCGTCCCGCCTCCTCACGAAGGATTTCGACGAAGATCCGACGCTCATCGACTGGGGCACGGACGGCATCTACTTCGGGGCCCAGCAAAAGACCGCCTCGCACCTCTACCGCCTCGACCCCGCCACCCGCGCCGTCCGCCGCCTCACCGGCCCCGACCCGTTCCACGCCAACACCGGCTCCTTCTCGAAAGACCACCGCACCATGGCGGCCGTAGGCGGTTTGCCCAACCACTTCGCGGAACTCTTCGTCTCTTCGGCTTCGGATTTCGCCCCGAAATATCTCAGCGACATCGGCAGCCAGTGGACCACCCCGCTCGCCACCCGCGAAGTGATCCGGTGGAAGTCCGGCGACGGCGCGGCCATCGAAGGCATCCTCATCAAGCCCGCCGACTACGACCCTTCCCGCAAATACCCGCTCCTCGTCGTCATCCACGGCGGGCCCACCGGCGTGGATACCCCGCTGCTCACCGCCGACCGCTACTACCCGGTGGAACGCTTCGCCGCCCGCGGCGCTCTGCTCCTGAAGCCGAACTATCGCGGCTCGGCCGGCTACGGCGCCGATTTCCGCGCCCTCAATGTCCGTAATCTGGGCGTCGGCGATTATGCCGATGTCATCTCCGGCGTAGACTACCTGATTGGCAAAGGCATGGTGGATAAGGATCGCGTCGGCGCCATGGGCTGGAGCGAAGGCGGCTACATCTCGGCCTTCATCACCTGCTCCAGCGACCGCTTCAAGGCGGTTTCGGTGGGCGCCGGCATCTCGGACTGGATGACGTACTACGTCAACACCGACATCCACCCCTTCACCCGGCAGTACCTGAAAGCCACCCCGTGGGAAGACCCGGAAATCTACCGCAAGACCTCGCCCATCACCTACGTGAATAAGGCGCAGACGCCCACGCTCATCCAGCAGGGAGAGCAGGATAAGCGCGTGCCCCCGCCCAATTCTTATGAACTCTACCAGGCGCTGAAAGACCGCGGCATCCCGGTCAAACTCGTCTTCTACAAGGGTTTCGGCCACGCCATTAACAAGCCGAAACAGCAGCGCTCCCTGATGGAGCAGAATTACGAGTGGTTCAGCAAATACATCTGGGGCGAAGAGCCCATGGCCGCTGTCACCACCGCCGAAGGGAAACCGTGAGCAAAGACCATTCCATCCACATCGAGCGCATGAAGCTGCACCAGCCCGCCCGCGTGCCGGGTCACGCCGCCGAACCGTTCCTGCGTGACCCCGCCGATTTCGGCAGTTCCCTGACGCGCGAGGAACTGGACCTGAGCCAGGCGGGCCAGATTATCCCGATCCCGGTTCCGAAACGGAATCCGCCCGTCATGGAACTCGCGGAGATCGTCGGAGCGCAGCACGAAGTGGAAATCCGTCAAAGCGGACAACTCGTATTTCATGCCGCGGGCGATACCGGCTTCGGCGCTCCCTGGGAAATCGATCTGGTGGCGCAGGTGATGGCCATGGACCTCCACCGGCCCAACCCCGCCGATCACCCCGCCTTCTTCCTGCACCTGGGCGACGTGATCTACAACCACCACTTCCAAAGCCCGGACCTGAAGGCGAAGATGTACGAGCCGCAGTTCTATGTGCCCTACGGGAACTACCCGGCGAAAATCATTGCCATTCCGGGAAATCACGACTCCAATCCGCAGGAAGACCCCGCCTCCATCGACGCTTTCCAGGCCAATTTCTGCGCCACGCCGCCGGCTTCGGATGCCGGACTCACCGAGCTTCTGCAGTCTCCGCACAGGCCGCCGATGTTCCAGCCCGGCGTCTACTTCCGGCTGGACACGCCGTTCGCTCATATCATCGGACTGTTCTCCAACGGCGGCGAACTCGAAGGCGTCATCCGGGGCGGCGTGGCCGGCGACGCGCAGTGGAATTTCCTGGTGGAGCAGCTGACGGAAATCAAAGCGGCGCGCGCCGCCGGAACCCGCCTGGCGCTGATTCTCGCCCTGCACCACCCGCCCTTCAGCGGCGGCGGAGGCCATACCGGAAGTCCCAGCATGCTGGCCGATCTGGACGCGGCCTTCGCGGCCGCCGGAGTGGCCCCGGATGCCGTGCTCTCCGGCCACGCTCACGTCTACCAGCGCTTCACGCGCGCCGTCACTTTCGCCGGAATTACCATGGAAGTCCCGTACATCGTCGCCGGAACCGGCGGCCACGGCCCCATCCAGCCCGTCAAACCGACGTTCGAACGCCAGCCCGTCCGCGCGCCCCTGCAGGGGAAAGCGACCGCGCCGGACGATCTGCACAGCCTCCGTCAGTTCTTCAACGGCTTTGGCCACCTGATCCTGACGGTCACCAACCGCATCCTGACCATCGACCTGATCGGCACCCACACCCATTCCCATCAGGCCGTCGACAGCGTCACGGTCGATCTGGCCACGAACAAAATCACGCACGAGACGCCGCCCTTCAGCCATCCCGCACCCGGCGAGGCACAACGCGCCGTTCGCTGAAACCGGAGTGAACTACCCGGCCAGACGCCCGGCTGCCCACGTCGCCAGCCGGATATCCTCCACCTGCGGCAACCCGCTCACCGCCACCGCCCCCACCACCGCCCCCTCCCGCCACACCGGCACGCCGCCGCCCCACCCGACAAACCGGTCGTCCCCGAAATACGCCACGTCGAACCCCTTCTCGGGATGCCGGATCTTCTGCCCGATCTCTTCCGTCGTCTTCCGCTCCCGCGCCGCCGTGTACGCCTTATTCATCGCGATCCTGATGGACGAAACCGGCGCCCCGTCCATCCGCGCGAACGCCAGCAGTTCCCCGTGCGGAGCCACCACCGCCACCACCGCCGACTTCCCTCCGTTCTTCTCCACCTCCGCCAGAATCGCCGTCACCGTGTCCCGCGCGTCCGCGTAATCAAGTACCTGAATACTTCGCATGCCGATTTTCCCTCCTCACCGGGACGCCGCCACCGACGCCGATGAAGTGCAAGAGTATCATTCACGCTAAAATGGAATCTACCCTTCTATGGTTGACGCAATACTTGCCAAAATCTTCGGCACAAGGAACGAGCGCGAGATCAAGGCACTGCGCCCCGCCATCGCTGCGATCAACGATCTCGAGCCTTCCATCAAACAGCTCTCCGACATCGATCTCGCCGCCAAAACCATTGGTTTCAAAGAGAAACTGCTCCGGGGCGCCAGCCTCGACGACCTTCTGATCGAAGCCTTCGCCGTCACTCGCGAAGCGGGCCGCCGCGTCCTCAATATGCGGCATTTCGATACCCAGCTCATCGGCGGCATGGTGCTTCACAAGGGCCAGATCGCGGAAATGAAAACCGGTGAAGGCAAGACGCTTGTCGCCACCGCCCCGGTATACCTCAACGCTCTCGCCGGGCAGGGCGTGCACGTCATCACCGTCAACGACTACCTGGCCAAACGCGACGCCGAATGGATGGGCCGCATCTACAAATTCCTCGGCCTCACCGTCGGCATCATCGTGCACGATCTCGACGATCAGGAGCGCCAGGAATCCTACGGCTGCGACATCACCTACGGAACCAACAACGAGTTCGGTTTCGACTACCTGCGCGACAACATGAAGTTCAATATTAAGAACTGCGTGCAGCGCGGCCACAACTTCGCCATCGTGGACGAAGTCGATTCCATCCTGATCGACGAAGCCCGCACCCCGCTCATCATCTCCGGCCCCAGCGAAGTCTCCACCGACAAATACTACAAATCGAACAAAGTCATCCCGCACCTCATCCGCGGCGAAGTGATCGAAGGCAAAGAGCCCGGCGAAAAGTACACCACGGGCGATTACACCGTCGACGAAAAGCACCGCGGCGTCGCGCTCACCGAAGAGGGCGTGCTCAAGGTGGAGCGCCTCCTGGGCATCGGCAACATGTTCGAAGGGCACGATAACGTGGAATGGTTCACCCACGTGCAGCAGTCCCTGAAAGCGCACGTCGTCTTTATCCGCGATAAAGACTACGTGGTGAAAGACGGCGAAGTCATCATCGTCGACGAGCACACCGGCCGTCTGATGCCGGGCCGCCGCTGGAGCGACGGACTCCACCAGGCGGTGGAAGCGAAGGAAGGCGTCAAGATCGAGAACGAGAACCAGACGCTCGCCACCATCAGCTTCCAGAACTACTTCCGCATGTACAAGAAGCTGGCCGGCATGACCGGTACAGCCGAAACCGAAGCCGCCGAATTCCAGAAGATCTACAAGCTCGACGTGACGGTGATTCCGACCAACCGGCCGATGATCCGCATCGAAAATCAGGACATCGTCTTCCGCACCGCGGAAGAGAAATTCCGCAACGCGGCCAAGGAAATCAAAGAATTCAACGAGCGAGGGCAGCCCGTGCTCGTCGGCACCATCTCGGTGGAAAAGTCCGAACACCTCGCTTCCATGCTCAAGAAAATGGGCGTGAAGCATGAAGTTCTGAACGCCAAGAATCACGAGCGCGAAGCCATGATCGTGGCCCAGGCGGGCCGTCGCGGCGCCGTCACCGTCTCCACCAACATGGCCGGTCGCGGGACCGATATTCTGCTCGGCGGCAACGCCGAGGCGATGACGCGCGACATCCTCAAGAAGCAGGGCAAAGATCCGGAGCGCGAGGAGTTTAAGGCCGATTTCGACCGCACTCTCGCCGAAGTCAAAGCCCAGTGCGCCATTGAACACGACGCCGTGGTGCAGTTGGGCGGCCTGCACATCGTCGGCACCGAACGCCACGACTCCCGCCGTATCGACAACCAGCTCCGCGGCCGCGCCGGCCGTCAGGGCGACCCCGGCAGTTCCCGCTTCTTCCTCTCCCTGCAGGACGATCTGCTGCGCATCTTCGGCGGCGACCGCATGCAGAACCTGATGCTCCGCCTCGGCATGGAAGAGGACGTGCCGATCGAATCGAACCTCATCACCAAACGCATCGCCGCCGCGCAGAAGGCCGTGGAAGCGCAGAACTTCGACGCCCGTAAACACCTGCTCGAATACGACGACGTGATGAACAAACAGCGCCAGGCTGTCTACTCCATGCGCCGTCAGCTGCTCGAAGGCATGGAGCAGAAAGAGCACATCATGGAGATGACGAAGGGCGTCATCGGCAGCATGGTGGACCAGCGCTGCATGGATACCTCGCACCCCGCCAACTGGGATCTCACGGGCGTCCAGACCGACATGCTGACCCAGTTCGGCGCGCGGGTCAATCCCTCCGACCTCGCCGGCATGACGCTCGATCAGCTCGAGGTGGAGCTCTTCGAACGCGCCAAACACACCTATGAGGCGAAGGAAGAACTGGTAGGCGCCAACCTCATGCGTGAGGCCGAGCGCAACATCATGCTCCACGTCATCGACGACCAGTGGAAAGACCACCTGCTCTCGATGGATCACCTCAAAGAGGGCATCGGGCTGCGCGGTTATGGCCAGAAGGACCCGCTGGTCGAGTATAAGAAGGAGTCCTTCAAACTCTTCCAGGACATGATGGACCGCATCGAAGACGAGACGGTTCGTTATCTCTACTTCCTGCGTTTCGAACAGAACAACGCTCCGGCCATGCCCTTCGTTCTCGATGAAGAAGGGTATGTGGACGACGAGGCGACCGAGCAGCAGAAGCAGCTCGAAAAGACCCGCGCCGCCGAAGAACTGCAGAAGCGCGCCGCGCAGAGCGCCGTGCAGGACATGACGCGCAATATCCAGCGCCAGCACGAGAAGGAACTGAAGGACCTGCAATTTCTCGGAACCAGCACTTCAACGGCGCCCAAGACCGTTTCGAACGGCGGGCCGAAAGTCGGCCGGAACGATCCCTGTCCGTGTGGCAGCGGCAAGAAGTACAAGAAGTGCCACGGCGCGGAAGCTTAGATCCGGGCACTATCTTCGATAGTGCGTCCGTCTCATCGTCACTAATCCTACAAACAAGCTCGCACCGGATACCAGGGACAGCGCGGAGGGTTCCGGAACAGCACTTGCGCTGTCCGTGGCGGTGGGCTGTAAGTCGCCGTACCCCTCCAACTCGGTTCAGGGGGCAAAGGCGAATAGCGGACGCTCACAAAGATGTCCCGGACGAAGGGATCGAAATCGATAATAAGATTTCCGTACGGCTGATTCGGGCTCACAGAGAAAAGGACTGACAGGGACTCGCAGCGGTCGGTGGCCGGTAAACTGAAGGGGCACCCGGTCGGGTCCGGGTGAAAATCGAGACTGAAGTTCTCTTTCGTGTAGGCAACTCCCGGAACCGCAACGAACACGGAGCCACCTGCGGTATTTTCCAAATACCTGACTGGCGGTGCAGTTGCGGACGCGCTGATAATGTCGGCTGTCCCCGCTGTCCCGTCCGGCTCCAGACGAAAGACCATTTGCCCCGGTATGGCGACATTGTCGGGATTGCCCGTCAAAATCGTGAAGGTAAGGGTCTCTATGGTTTCCGCCGCGCACGCACTTGCCAGCAGAAGAAACGCAGACAGTCGCAGGAAACTTCGGCGCTGCATGCCGCGCAGCAAGCAGTTTGTTGCCCCTTGTTATTTGCGTGACTTCACTTGCGACAGCTTCGAACAGAAGTCAGGAATCCGGCAAGTAAGCTTGCCCCGGATACCAGCCACAGCGCGGAGGGTTCCGGAACAGCACTTGCGTTATCCGTGGCGGTGAGACTGTAAGTCACTATCCCCCTGTAACTCGGTTCATGAGGCAGCGGAAAATACGCGGCGCCAGCCTGAACACCCCCGATATAGGGATCGAGTTCGATGTATAGGTCTCCGTAGGGCTGATTCGGACCGACTGCGAAAGATACCAGAAGGTACTCGCAGGGGTCCGTTGCGGGGAAGCGTCGGTTCCCGTTCAGATCCATACTCATGACATTGGCGCATCCGGCCGGATCGGGATAAAAACTCAGGAAGAAGTTCTCTTTGACGTACGTCACTGCCGGAACCGGAATGGTTTGTCGGCCGCTCGACGTATCGACGTCGTAATATACCGGCGGCGCTGTTGCGTGCGCGCTCACAATGTCCCCGGTTCCCGCGGTTCCGTCGGGTTCCAGCCGAAAGACCAACTGCCCCGGTATGTCGGCATTGCCCGTTGAAATCGTGAAGTTGAAGGTCTCGATGGTTTCCGCCGCACAGGCCCGCGGCAGAAGCAGCAGAACGAACAATGCCCGGTTCCGGTAAGTCACGGCATTTACTCCTTTAGATACCAGGGGATCGTGACCGTGGTGATCCGTTGGTTCCCTTTCAGCAGCAACAGGGCCTTTAGCCCTTGTGCGCGCTGGTTATGCAGCGCGTAGTGATACCACTTATGCTCCACCAGTTCGGGAACGATCACCATGATTTCGCGGTCGGGATTCTTACTGCTGAGATCCAGGACATAATCGACAACCGGCGTAATCACATATCGAAACGGAGAGCACAGGCAGACTAACTCCGGCGCCGGGAAACCGGATTTCCGGGCCGGTTCTTCCACCAGATGTGGCCAGGCCTGCGCGAGGTCATCGGGCTTATCGTCGATCACCGTGTGGACAGCCTTAATCTCCCCGGACAGGCTAAGAGCAAATCGCAGGCCTTTCACGCTGATCTTATTCCAGCGGTCGATCGGCAGCACGACCAGCGGTGCGCAGATCGATACGGTAGAGAGTTCGGCTGTTTCGGTGGTTTCCTCCGCGACGGACTGAAAATGGCGCTGAATCGCGACCATAAAAGCAATCAGCGCGGGAATCAGAACCACCGTGATCCACGCGCCGTCCAGGAACTTGGCCACCAGAACCACCAGCACCGTGATGCCCGTTGCGACCGCCCCCACGCCGTTCACGACCATATAGTGCTTTGCTTTGGGATGATCAGATTTCCGCCAGTGCCAGACCATCCCCGTCTGCGAGAGCGTAAAAGCCAGAAACGCCCCCACGGCGAAAAGAGGAATCAGCCGGTCCGTCACACCGCCGAATATTGTCAGCAGGATTGCCGACAGAATCGTGAGCACATAAATTCCTTCGGAATAAACCAGACGGCGGCCCCGAAGAGAGAATGCGTACGGGAGATATCCATTCTTCGCGATCACCCGGCAGAGGCGCGGAAAATCGGCAAAGGCCGTATTCGCGGAGAGCGCCAGCACAACAATAATGGACGAAATGCTGATCCGGTAAAACCAGCCGCGCCCGGTCGCCGCCGCGAGCAGCAGCGAGAGAATGCTCTGGTATCCGGCCGTTCCGGGCTCCGTGGCGCCAATATGATAAGCCCGAACCAGGAACGCAATGCCAAGCAGCAAGGTGGCCAGAACCGCAATAATAATGGTGAGCGTCATCTGCGCGGATTTCGTCACCGGTTCGCGGAATGCTTTCACGCCGTTGCTGACGGCTTCGACGCCTGTCATCGCCGTGCACCCGCTGGCAAAGGCTTTCACGATCAGCCACGTGCTGAGACTCGCGCTCATCGCGGGCATGGCGGGCGGCGCGACCACCGCGTGAGGCTGGCCGCCGCTGCTGACGACGTTCCATACGCCGCGCGCGATCAGCAGAAGCAGACAGGCGATAAACAGGTAAGTGGGCATCATAAAGACGCCGCCGGCTTCGCGAACGCCTCGCAGATTCACGATGGTGAGCAGCAGAAGAATGCCGAGACAGAGCGCCAGCGTGTGTGCCTGCAGACCCGGCACGGCCGAGATCAGAGCGCCCACCCCGGACGAGATGCCAACCGCCGCGGTAAGAATGTAATCGATCATCAGCGCGGCGGCCGCGAGCAGTCCCGCGCGGTGTCCCAGATTTTCCGTGGCAACGGTATAAGATCCGCCGCCGTTCGGATAAGCCTCAATGGTCTGCCGGTAAGAGAAATAGACAATCGCAAGCAGGACGACAATGCTGATACTGATCGGGACGATGGAAGCGATTCCCGCCGCGCCCAGCGGGATCAGAATGGTGAGAGCGGCTTCCGGTCCGTAAGCCGCGGAACTCAGAGCGTCCAGGCCAAAAATCGGAATCCCCTTCTCCGGTCCGATCCGTTCTTCGCGATCTTCATCTGTCCGCAGCGGAGGGCCGAACAGGAAGTCGAGGACACTCATCCGTCCATCATAGGAGATGGGCCGGGAGTTAGTAAGTCAGTGGAGCCGGCAGATGTTACGCCGGCTTACGTACCGTTTTCCGAAAGTAATTACTCGTACCGCAGAGCCTCGATGGGATCGAGGCGCGACGCTTTCAGCGCCGGCAGCAGTCCCGCCACCACGCCGATCAGTTCCAGCACCACGGTCGACGTCACAACCGCGAACTTCGAGATCTTCAGGTGAATATCGCCGCTCCCGCTGGTGTCTTTGAACAGCGGTCCCAGCAGCGGCAGCGTCTGAATCCCGGACGTCACGCTCCAGCCAATCAGCACGCCCACCAAACCGCCGGCGGTCACGATCGCCATGGCCTCCAGCATGAACTGCAGCAGGATCTCGCTTCGGGTCGCCCCGATGGATTTCAGCACGCCGATTTCCCGCGTGCGCTGCGTCACCGAGACCAGCATGATGTTCGCGAGGCCGATGCCGCCGATCGCCAGCGTGAGCGCGCCGATCAGCCCCAGCAGCACCTGCAGCGCGATCGACATGGTATCGATCACCTTCATGAACTCGTTGAAGATGAAGAACTGCAGCGCCCTCTCGTCGGTTGGCGAGAAGCTGTGGATGCGCCCGAGCGTGGCCCGCACATCCTTCACGGCCTGCTTGCGGAAGATCGGATTGGCGGGCATCCACACGATGTCGTCCGGGTACTTAATATCGCGAAACAAAGACGCCGTTGACATCGGGATGAACAGGCACTCGTTATCCGGCGTGTTGTAGTTCGAGATCTGTGTCTTGGTCTTCAGCAGCCCGACGATCTGGAACTGCATGCCTTTGATCGCGACGGTTTCACCCACCGGCGGGATGTCGCCGAACAGCTTCACGGCGGCCTTCGCGCCGATTACCGCCACGCGCTCTTTGCTCTGGTAGTCTTCGGGCGAAAGCCAGCGCCCGGCGGACATCGTCATGTTGCGGATCTTTCCGTAAGGCGGTTCCACCGCGCGGATCGACATGTTCTGCTGCCGGTAGCCGCGCACCACGGTCGCGCCGCGCACCATGATCTCGCCGGAGATGGCGCCCACCAGCGGCACGGTGTCGCGGATGGTCTGCACGTCGTCCATCTCGAGCCGGATCTTATGGCCCGCGCGTTCGCCGCCCGCCTGCGTCGAGGTCTGGCCGCCGAACATCAGTACCAGGTCTTGTCCAACGGCCTGGAAGGACGTCTGCAGCGCGGTCCCGAAGCCTTCGCCGTAAGAGTAGAGGATCACGAAACAGGCCACGCCCCAGGCGAGGCTCGCCATGGTGAGCAGACTGCGCTGGCGGTTGAAGCGGAGCGCCGCGAAGGCTTCCCCGAAGATGCCGGAAAGAGTCATCGGTTATCGCTCATAACGCAGCGCCTCCACTGGGGTCAGGGACGCCGCGCGCCAGGCTGGATACAAGGCCGAGACGATGGCGATCACGGTCAGCGTTCCGAAAGCCGCCACGGTAGTGACCATGCTGACCGGCAGACCTGGAAACATGTCGGGCATCTTGACCAGTTTCAGCGCGCTCGAAAGCCCGAAGGCGATGGCCCAGCCCACGATGCCGCTGGTGAACGAAAGCACGCAGCCTTCCACAAGAAAGTCGATCAGGATCCGCAGGCGCGTGGCGCCCAGCGCTTTGCGCAGGCCGATCTCGCGCGTCCGTTCCGACACCGTGACCAGCATGATATTCATCACGCCGATGCCGCCGAGCGACAGTGTCACGAAGCCGATGAACGCGAGGAACACGGTCATGGAGTCGAAGATGCCGTCCACCTGCTTCTGATCTTCCACGGTGTCCCAGATGCCGAGCGCGCTCTTATCGAGCGGGCTGAAGCCGTGCGCGCGGCCGATAATCTTCTTCACCTGGAGCTGCGTTTCTTCATACCGGTCGAGCGTGCGCGGCTGGTAGAGGATCTCGTCCAGATAGCCGGGCACATAGTATCTCTGGGGCGGCGGCACGTCTCGGACCATGGTCGTGTAGGGCAGCCAGATCTTCTTCTCGTCGAGCCCGGAGTAGTTGCTGTTCTGATCCTTATTCGCCATCACGCCGATGATGCGGTAGGGAATGGTGTTGATGGCGACGGTGGTTCCGTTCACTTCCGGGCGCGTGCCAAACAACTGCTTGCGGACGTCGGTCCCGATGATGCAGACACGCCGCCCCGCGCGTTCTTCCTCTTCGGTGAAGAAGCGGCCTTCGTCAATGGGGATGTTGCGGATCTGCGTGAAGTGCGCTTCCACGCCGCTCACGTCGAAAGACCCGCTGTTGAACGGACTGGTCGCCCGCACATTGCCTTCGAGTTCCCCGGCCACCAGTTTCACGTCGTACGCTTCGCGGCGGATGTTCTCGACATCCGAGTAGTTCAGGCGGATCCGCCGCCCGGCGCGTTCGCCGCCCGCCTGCAGCTCCGTGCGGCCGCCGAAGAGGATCACGAGGTTCTCGCCCAGAGACTTCGTATTGTTGCGCTGGCCTTCCTTGAAGCCATCGCCCATGGCAACGATGAGCACGATGGACGTGATGCCCCACGCGATCCCCGCCATGGTGAGAAAGCTGCGGAGCTTGTTGCGGAGCAGGCTCTCGAGGACCTGCCGGACCAGCTCTGTCACGTAGGTCATGGCGTCCCTACTGCAGGATCACTTGCTGGCCTTCGGTGAGGCCCTTCAGTACTTCCGTCTTGGCGCCGTTGCTGATCCCGGTGGTGATGGCAACCTTGCGGAAGCCCTTCTCGTTCGTCGCATCGGGCACCTGCACGGAGGTGGACTTGTCTTTGTTGTAGACCACGGCGCCTTCCGGGATGGTCAGCACCTTCTTGTGCTCGTCCAGAATGATCTCGGCGTTGGCTGTCATCTGGGCTTTCAGCAGGCGCTTTTCGTTCGAGATGGAGACGCGCACTTCGAACGTGGTGACGTTGTCTTTCTCCGTGCCCATCGGCGAGATCTTCGTCACGTGGCCTTCGAACTTCTGATCTTTAAACGACTCCACCGTGATGCGCGCGGGCTGGCCAAGCCAGATCTTACCGACGTCGCTTTCGTCCGCCTTGCCCTTTACGTAGACCTCGTTGAGATCGCCGAGCGTCATGATGAGCGTGGCACTGGAACCGACCACCAGAATCGAGCTCACGGCCGTGCCCACTTCGCTGTCACGCGAGAGCACCACGCCGTCGATCGGCGAGGTGATGGTGGCGTTGCGGAGGTTCTCTTCCGCCATCGCGACCACGGCCTGCTGCTGTTCGAGAGCTGCTTTGGCCTTGGTAATCGCGGCGCCCGCCGTGCCCAGATTCGCTTTGGCGGATTCCTGCTTCTGCACCGCCATCTGGTAGTTCTTATCGGCATCGTCCCGCGTGTTCAGCGCAATCAGACCGTCGGAGTAGAGCTTCTTCGCCCGCTCCATGTCGTGTTGCAGAAACGGCACATCCGGGCCGGCGGCATCCACTTTATAGCGCTGGTAATCCGCCTCGGCGGACTTCACGTTCGCTTCAGCGACGTGCAGCGCGGCCTGTTGCTGGCGCAGCGCCGGAAGCAAATCGTTCTGGTCCAGTTCGCAGATCACCTGGCCCTTGTGCACGATGTCGCCGACGTTCACCGGCAGCTTCTGGATAATGCCGCTGGCCTTGCTCTTGATCTCCACCTGCACGACAGGCTGGATCTTACCGGTGGCCACGACGGAGCGCGCCAGATCGATCCGTTCCACCTTCGCCAGTTTCTCGGCGTCGATCTTCGCGGGCTTGTTGCCGATGGCGCGGACGGAGACAACGGCCGTGACGCTGATCGCGACGAGGGTCAGTCCGACCCAGAGAAAACGCTTTCTTTTCCTGGCCATGGCTTACCTGACGGACCCCGCGGTCGTAACCGGAGCGCTTTTCGGAATTCGCATCTGTATCCTCGCTTGGATAATACGCACCTGGCGGGGAAAAGTTCGCAGCCGAAAAGCCGGGATCTAGCCTTCGTTCGCGAACGGGCTGCGCTTCATCACGTAGTCGACGGCTTCCTGCGGCACGCTGAAGGTGGCCATGGCGCCGTTGCCCATGAAGCCGATGTCCTTCACGCCCGCGGGGCTCGTGTAGTACGCATCCACCACCATGTTGCGGACCCACGTCCAGAACTGCACGCCACCAGCCACTTCCGGAGTATGGTTCTTCTGGTAGGCGAGTTTGTCGAGAAGTTCGGTCTGCTGCCCGGGCTTCGCGGTGAGGAAGTCGGCGGCGTACTTCTTCTGCATGTAGTCGTCGAGCCAGGCGAAGCCGCCGTTGAAGATGGCGGCGAGGTCTTCATTGCGACTGCTCAGGAAGTCGATGTACTCGGCGGCGCCCGCTTCGGAAGCGCCGGGAATCACGATCTCGCTGAGCTTCCGCAAGGTCCGGAAGTTGTGGCTGGTAAAGCATTTCGGCTGGTAGTTCGGGCCGCCGCTGAGCGATTTGGCATCGGCCAGGGCGACGTGCACGTGCTGCGCGAGGGCGGGGGAGAGCACTCCCGAGCCGGCGCCCGTCATCACCATGGAACTGCCGACAATGCGGAACAGGTCCCGCCGGGTTACGTCGTCCATCAGATATTCCCCTTCTTCATTTCGTCGGCCAGATGCTCGGCGGCGCGCCAGGCGTTGGCCACGATGGTGAGCGTTACGTTCTTGTCCGGATTGCCGTTGAACGGCGCGGCGTCGGCCACGAACAGGTTGTCCACTTCATGCGCCTGGGACCACTTGTTGAGCACGCTGGTCTTCGGGTCCGCGCCCATGCGGACGGTGCCCGCTTCGTGGATAATCTCGCCGCCCACGGAGACGGCGCTGGCGGATTTCTCCGGGAACTCGCGGCTGGTGACTTTGCCGCCCATGGCGCTGATGAGGTCGGTGAAGGTCTTGTTCATGTGCTTCACCATGTTGACTTCGTGCTCGCTCCAGCGGAAGTGGAAGCGCAGCACCGGGATGCCCCACTGATCTACCTGCGAGGGATCGATCTCGCAGTAAGAGAACTCGTTGGGGATCATCTCGCCACGGCCGGCGAAGCTGACCTGGCTGCCGTAGAACTGGCGGATGTCGTCCTTGAGCTTCGTCCCGTAGCCTTCGGCGCGCGCGGCCACGCCGCGGAAAGAGCCGATCTGCGGCATGCCGAAACCGCCGCCGATCTCGATGTGATAGCCGCGGGGGAAATCCTTGTTCTTCTTCTCGAGCTCCCACCAGGGGGTGTAGACGTGCATGCCGCCGATGCCGTCGCAGTTGTGTCGCGGCATGCCTTCGAGCGCGGGGACGGTGCCGCTGACTGCGTAGCCGACGGTGTCGGTGAGATTGCGGCCCACCTGGCCGGAGCTGTTGGCGAGCCCATCGGGGAACTTCGTGGATTTCGAGTTGAGCAGCAGCCGGGCGGATTCGCAGGCGCTGGCGGCGACCACCACGGCGCGGCAGCGGATCTGCTTTTCGGTGCGCGTGGCCTTATCCACATAAGAGACCGAAGAGACGCGACCCTGGCTGTCGACGAGGAGTTCGCGCGCCATCGCATTACTAATGATGTTCAGGTGCCCGGTCTTCATGGCCGGGAAGATCATGGCCTGGCTGGAGGTAAAGGCGGAGGCCGTCCGGCAGCCGCGCCCGCACTGTCCGCAGTAGTGGCAGGCGGCGCGTCCGTTGATGGACTTGGTGAGCATCGCCATGCGGGAGGGGATGACCGGGATGTTCAGCTTCTTGCCGGCATGCATGACGAGCGTCTCGTGCACGCGGGGCGGCACGGGCGGGAGGAACTTGCCATCGGGCGCGGAGCGCATGCCTTCGCGCGTGCCGGTGACGCCGATGAACTCCTCGGCTTTGTCGTAGTAGGGCGACATCTCGTCGTAGGTGATGGGCCAGTCATAACCCAGACCGTCGAACGAGTAGGGCTTGAAGTCGTAATCGGCGAAGCGCAGGGAGATGCGGCCGTAGTGGTTGGTGCGTCCGCCCATGATGCGGGAGCGGAACCAGCGGAACTCACTGTCCGGGGCTACCGTGAAGGGCTCGCCGGGGATGTTCCAGTAGCCGTTCGGGGCGAGGAAGTAGCCGAAGGGGTAGATGTCTTTGCCGAAGTAGTTCTCGGCGTGCGGGCCGACGCCGCGGTGATCGACTTCCCACGGCCACATGTGCTCCTTGAAGTCCTTTTGGGGATTCAGCATGGGGCCGGCCTCGATGAGGGTCACGTTGATTCCCATGTCGGTGAGCACCTTCACCGTGGTGCCTCCGCCGGCGCCTGAGCCGATGACGACCACGTCATGAACTTCCGGCGATCTCTGTACCTGGAGCATGCTAAAAGCCTATCACCGAAGCGCGGCGTTATAGAATACGGCGCATGTGCAGGATCGTGTTGTTGGTGGCAGCGGGAGCGCTGCTGTGTCAGTCTGCCGAGACGCCGGCGCGGCATGCCACGAAGGCGGACGTGGACAAGTGGATGACGGAGCTTTCCAACTGGAACCGCTGGGGTAAGGGCGATCAGATGGGGACGGTCAACCTGATCACTCCGGCGAAGCGAAAGCAGGCCGCGGCGCTGGTGACGGAGGGCGTGCCGGTCTCGCTGGCGCACAACACGGATACGCAGAAGGCGGCCGATAACGGGAGTCCGTTCAAGCTGAAGATGCTCTCGACGGGAGCGCATCCCGCGGGACAGTTCGTGGTGGACGACTACGAGGTGACGTACCACGGTCTGGCGCATACGCACATGGACGCGCTGTGCCATATGTCGTGGAACGGGAAGCTCTACAACGGCATTCCGATGACGGCGGTGACCGACGCGGGCGCGACGCAGCTGGCGGTGACGGCGTTCAGGAGCGGCATCTTCACGCGGGGCATTCTGGTGGACATCCCGCGGCTGAAGGGGCTGCCGTATCTGGAGCCCGGCACGGCGATCTATCCCGAAGATCTGGAAGCGTGGGAGAAGAAGGCGAACGTGAAGATCGGCGCTGGCGATGTGGTGTTTATCCGCACGGGCCGGTGGGCGCGGCGCGCGGCGAAGGGCGCGTGGGATCCGGCGACGATCGCGGGGCTCTATGCGACCTGCGCGAAGTGGCTGAAAGACCGCGATGTGGCGATGGTGGGCAGCGACGCGGCCACCGATGTGATGCCCAGCGGCGTGGAGGGTGTGGTGCAGCCGATGCACCAGTTGCTGCTGGTGGCGATGGGCACGCCGATCTTCGACAACACGGATCTGGAAGCGCTGGGCGATGAAGCGGCGAAGCGGAACCGCTGGGCGTTCCTGCTGACGGCGGCGCCGATGGCGGTTACGAACGGCACGGGTTCTCCTCTGAATCCGACGGCGATTTTCTAATGAAGCGACTACTGATCTCCGCATTGTTACTGGCGGCCTCCGATCCGCATCACGCGACGAAGGCCGACGTGGACAAGATGATGACCGAGCTTTCCAACTGGGGTCGCTGGGGCAAGGCCGACGAGATGGGGAGTTACAACCTGATCACGGCGGCGAAGCGCCAGGAAGCGGCGGCACTGGTGAAGGATGGCACGGCGATCTCGCTGTCGCACGATGCGTTGACCGAGAAGGCGCCGGACAATCCGGATCCGTTCGGTCACAAGATGATGTACACCGGGGCGCATCCGAACGGCGACTGGTTCATGGACGAGTACACCGTCCGGTTCCACGGGCTGGCACACACCCACATGGATGCACTGGCGCATTCCTCGTGGAACGGCAAGATGTACAACGGCTTTTCGCAGATGGACGTGACGGAGAAGGGCGCGAAGGAACTGGGCATTACGGGCTTCCGGAACGGCATCTTCACGCGGGCGCTGCTGTTGGATATTCCGAGGCTGAAGGGGCTGCCGTATCTGGAACCGGGGACGGCGATCTATCCGGAAGATCTGGATGCGTGGGAGAAGAAGAGCGGCGTGAAGGTGGGCTCTGGCGACGTGCTGCTGCTGCGGACGGGGCGCTGGGCGCGGCGGGCGGCTAAGGGCGCGTGGGATCCGGCGAAGATCGCGGGGCTGCATGTCTCGACGGTGCCGTGGCTCAAGAAACGGGACGTGGCGATGGTGGGCAGCGATGCGTGTCTGGACGTGTTGCCTTCGCTGGTGGACGGGGTGATTCAGCCGGTGCACCAGTTGCTGCTGATCGCGATGGGCACGCCGATTCTGGACAATCTGGACCTGGAGGCAGCGGGGGCGGAGGCGGCGAAACGGGGCCGGCCTGCGTTCCTGCTGACGGCGTCGCCGCTGACGGTGAAGGGCGGGACGGGGTCGCCGCTCAATCCGGTGGCGGTGTTCTAGAGACGGTGACACGGGCGATCTCCCTGCCCTGCAAGACGACTTCGGCGAGCAGACCTTCGCGGGTGGCGGGGCGGTCGGACTGGTCGAAGACGAGGTTGCCGAGGGAGTAGAAGACGACTCCTTCGCGGTAGAGTTCCCACGGCTGCACGACGTGCGGATGGTGGCCCGCGACGATGCGGGCTCCGGCGTCGATGGCGGCCTGGGCGAATTTCGTCTGAATCGGGTGGACGCGCGTGGAGTACTCCATGCCGGCGTGCATGGAGACGGTGACGACGTCGGCGCGGAGGCGGAGGGCGGCGACGTCCTGCTGCATGCGGGCGATGTCCATGTCGCAGACGCGGGGGTCGAGGTCCTGATAGTTGCCGTTGGCCTGATCCTGCGCGTAGGCGAGGAAGCCGAAGCGGAGGCCGTTGCGGACGAGCACCGTGCCCTGGTGGGCGAGGGCCGCGGTGGGGCCGGTGCCGGCGCTCGCGATGCCGTTTTCAGACAGCCATTTCAGGGTGTATTCGAGGCCGTAGGCGCCGCGGTCGCGCGCGTGGTTGTTGGCGGTGGAGACGACGTCGATGCCGGCGGTCTTAAGGCCTTCGATCATCTCGGGTTCGGCTTTGAAGACCATGCCGGTGTCGACGGTTTTGCCTTGGTCGGAGAAGGGCGCTTCGAGGTTGGCGAAGGTGATGTCGGCGGCGCGGAGGCGGGGGGCGAGGTCGCGGAAGGGCAGGGCGGGGTCGTGTCGCTCGCGCGCCTGACGGCCGATGGCGCGGCAGAGCATGACGTCGCCGCCGAAGAGAAGGGTGGTTATGGGGGACTTGGCGGCGGTGGCGGCGAGGAAAAGCAGTTTGCGGCGGGTCACGGGTCGAGGGAGCGGGGAGGTCAGTTTTGGTGTGCGTTTAAGTTCATTTTGGATGGAACGGCTCCAGTATAGCGAAATGAAAATGCGAACCCATTTCGGCTGCAAAGTGTTGATATACAAAGAGAAGACACGTCGGGTTTGCGGTTGGGGGCACGACGGGGGAGCGTCAGTGGCTTACGTGTAGGGTCGATTGGATGGGGTCCATTGCAACGTCCACGATCGGGAAAACAACCGGACTTCGTGCTCCGCGCGCAGAGCATATCGGGGGGAAGTCCGTGAACGACCCCGGCCGCGTGAGATGGCAGCGCCTACCCCCACATCTTTCCGGCCTGGAATGCGCCCACGATTGCCAGAGCAGAGCCTCGAGGAAATGCCCTGGTGTCGTGAGCCGGCCACAGATGGGGGCGGCCGGCTCTTATGGCCAAGGTTTAACCGGGGGAACGGGGGCGGGTGGACGGATGCCGCCCTAAGTAGTTGAAAACGAACTGTAAATAAATATCGATCCGGCGTGAATTCAGAGGCGGCGACGGCGGGCGCCCCGAATCGCGGGGATGCTCAGCAGTCCGGCGAGGAGCAGGGCGGCGGTGGTGGGTTCCGGGGTGGTGCTGACGGGATCGACCGCTACGCCGTCGAGCAAGGCAAAGGGCTGCAGGGAGTTCGGCGAGCCGAGAGCGAGAAAGGTCAGCACCTGGGAGGAGTTGCCGGCGGTAAAGGTGAGTTGCTGCAAGTTCCAGGCGACCGTTCCCTGGCTGGTGGTGTTCATCGTGGTGGAAGTCTGGGTATCGGCTCCGAACATGACCTGCCACTGTTCCGTGGTGTCTCCGCTGAAGCCCTTCTGCTGGGCCGAGGCCTGGTAGAAGGAGACCGTGTACTGAAGGCCGACGGTGAGGCCGTTGACAGTGGTTTGGAGCGGCTGGGACCAGGTGGAGTCGCCGTCGACGGCCACATAGTTGCCGCCATCGGGGCTGAGGCCGGGGTTCTGCCAGAACTCAAAAGCGGTGCTGGATGGGCCGGAGAAATAGATCCCGCAGATGCCGGTCGTTTCACCGGAGTACACGAGGCAGTCCAGGGTGTGCGAACCCGCTCCGCTACCGCCGACGCTCCAGGCGGTCACGGTGCCGTCGTTATCGATGGCGAAACTGGTCCCGGTCGACGTCGGGCCGTTGGTGACGAAGCAGTTCGCTCCGAGCGGGGCGCAGACGCCTGCCGAGATTTCCTCAAAGGATCCGTTGGTCACGAGGTTGGCGCGGGCCGGCACGGAGAACAGTGCCAAGGCCAAAGGGACGAGGGCAAGTGCGGATGGAAAGAACGGTTTAAACATGGCGGTGGAAGACCTTTCGGAAGGAATGTCTCTGTAATGTATCATTTTTAACTATTTGAGGTAGCCCGGCGGCAAGGGCAGCCCGTGTATTCTGAAAGGAATTCCCGTTCGCCAGACCCGATTCGGGCGTTCTGGCCTGTCCGTCCCTGCCCGATTGACATTCGCGTGACAACCCACGAAAATTGGGGCAAAAGAAATCAGCAGTACCAGAGGAGTCTTGCATGCTACGAAAGCTATTTACCGCTGCCCTTGGGGCGGCGTTATTCGTGGCCTGGCCGGTTCTCGCGCAGGAAGTCAGCGCGGGCGTTACGGGTCTGGTCACCGATCCTTCGGGGAGTGTGGTGGCGAATGCCGCCGTTTCCATGAAGGACAAAGATCGCGGCACCGACTGGTCCGCGAAAACCAACAGCGACGGTATTTACAATTTCCCTCGCGTTCCGGTGGGCCGTTACGACGTTACCGTGGAAGCGCCGGGATTTAAGAAATTCATTTCCACCGGAATGACGCTGGAAGTGAACCAGCGCGCGCGCGTGGATGCGCAGTTGCAGGTGGGCGCGATTTCCGACAGCGTCAATGTGACCGACGAAACGGCGATTCTGCAGACGGAAACGACGCAGGTGGGCACGGTGATCGGTTCGCAGACGATCGTGAACACGCCGCTGATCAGCCGCAATCCGATCGCGCTGACGCTGCTGGCGCCCGGAGTGACGACGCCGGATCCGGCGAGTTTCAACAACGGCGTCCGGACGACGGGCGGCGGGCGTCCTTATGTGAACGGCAACCGGGAGGAAGGGAACAACTTCCTGCTGGACGGAATCGATAACAACCAGACTTCGGATAATCTTTCGGCCTACCAGCCGAATCTGGATGCGATTGAAGAGTTCAAGATGATCACGAACAATGCGTCGGCGGAATTCGGTAATTTCCAGGGCGGCATTATTAATGTGATTATCAAATCCGGCACGAACCAGTTCCATGGCGACGTTTTCGAGTTTTTCCGGAACGACAAGCTGAACTCGAACACGTGGGCGAACAACTGGACGGCGAACGGAAATTCGATCGGACTGCCGCGGGCGGGGTACCGGTGGAATCAGTATGGCGGGACGGTGGGCGGCCCGGTGTTCAAGGATAAGCTGTTTTTCTTCGCCGATTATCAGGCGCTGCGGCAGGCGGCTCCGACCTCGATCGCGAGCGCGACGGTGTTTCCTTCGGCATTCCGGACGGGCGATTTCTCGGGTCTGCTGAACACGGCGTTCACGGGCGCGAAGACGCCGATTCAGCTTTACAATCCGTTTTCGGCGGACGCGTCGGGCAACCGGGCGGCGTTCGTGAACAACCAGATTCCGCTGAGTTTGTTCAGCCCGGCGGCGAAGAATATTCTGACGAGTTCGCTGTATCCGCAGCCGAACAACGCCAGCCTGCTGAACAATTTCGTGTATTCGAAATCGAGCCAGATCAATTCCGATCAGGGCGATATCAAGGTGGACTGGAGACCGAACCCGAAGGACTACTTCAGCGGACGGTACTCGAATGGCCGGCAGGACCAGCCGAACAACAACAGCTTTCCGCTGTTTTACAACACGTTCAACACGTCGCCTTTCCAGAACGGCGTGATCAACTGGACGCGGACGATCAGCCCGACGCTGGTCAATGAAGCGCGCGCGGGGGTGAATTACATCATCCTGAACAATGGCGGCGCGGATAAAGGGCTGGGCGACATCGCGACGAAGGCGGGGATTGCCAACGCGGGTCCCGGGCTGCTTTCGCTGCAGGGTTTTGCGTATGCCAGTTCGCTCGGGAACGCGAATATCGGGACACAGCAGCTGTTCGCGAACACCACCTATCACTATGCGGACAACCTGACGATCATCAAGGGACGCCATCTGATGAAGACGGGCGGCCAGTGGCTGCGGCAGGATCTGAACACGTTCTACTCGGGCAACAACGGGCGGAGCGGTTATATTTCGTTCTCGGGACGGTTCACGACGGCCAACTACAACACGGTGCCGGGCACGCAGGTGGGCGAGGCCGATTTCGTGCTCGGGTTGCCGACGGATATCGGCAAGGGTTTGAGCACGGGCACGTGGGGACAGCGCGGGAACATCCTGGGCTTCTATTATCAGGACGACTGGCATGTGACGAACAATCTGACGCTGAATCTGGGGTTGCGTTGGGAATACCATTCGCCGTGGGTGGAAGTGAAGGACCGGCAGTCGAATTTCGATCTGAATACGGGCGCGCTGGAACTAATCGGTTCGCAGAGCTGTTCGTCGGTCGTGGGCATTGCCTGCACGAGTGGCGGAAGCCGCGGGTTGTATCAGCCGTTCAAGAAAGACTTCCAGCCGCGCGTCGGGTTCGCGTACAATCCCGATATTCTGCATAAGATGCTGGTGCTGCGTGGCGCTTATACGATTTCGTCGTTCCTCGAAGGGACGGGCACGAATCTGCGGCTGCCGCTGAATCCGCCGTTCAATTCCGAGTTCCAGTCGCTGTACAACACGCCGGGGCAGGCGCTGCCGGGGACGACGCTCGATCAGGGTCTGAGCGGGCTGAATCCGAAGGATCCGTTTATCGGGGCCACGCTGCGTGTGTGGGATCCGTATGTGCGGCCGGCGAATGTGCAGCAGTGGAATCTGACCACGGAGTATTCGCTGTGGAAGGGCAATGTGCTGTCGGTGGGTTATGTGGGGCAGCACGGGACGCATCTGATGGTTCCGATGGCTTACAAGCAACAGTTGCTGGTGAACGGGAAGCCGACGCCGGTGTTCCTGGCGGGCAATCCGGCGCTGCTTTCGAAGATTACGCAGATTTCCGGCACGGCGTCGATCGGCAACCAGAAGTACAACTCGATGCAGGCGAACCTGCACAAGCGGTTCGGTGCGGGGCTGGAGTACAACCTGGCGTACACGTGGTCGCATGGCGAGTCGGATGCGATCGGGTATTACGGGCAGGGCGGACAGGCGGGATCGCAGTCGGCTTACTGGCAGAATGTGTTCAACCAGAAGGCGGAATGGGGTCCGACGTACTTCGACGAGAAGCAGCACTTCGTGGGGTCGTTCGTGTATGAACTGCCGTTCGGGAAGGGCAAGAAGTATGGCAGTTCGTGGAACCGGGTAATCGACGGCGTGGCGGGTGGCTGGCAGTTGGGCGGCATCTTCACGGCGCACACGGGATTCCCGCTGACGATCAAGGTGTCGGGCGATCCTTCGGGCACGGGCGCGCGCAGTTTCCGGGCGAACGTGGTGGGCACGCCGAACGATCCGCATGTGGTGGGACCGGGCAATTCGTGGCTGGATCTGAGCGCTTATGCGATTCCGCCGGCGGGAACGTTCGGGAACTCCGGTGTGGGCGTGGTGCGCGGACCGGGGATGACGCGTCTGGATCTGACGCTCGGGAAGAAGTTCAAGCTGACCGAGAAGAAGTACTTCGAGCTGCGGGGAGAGGCGTTTAATTTCACGAACACGCCAATTTTCCTGAGCCCGGCGTCGCAGACGATTACGAGCACGCTGTTCGGGCAGATCCGGAGCGCGGAAGGCGAGCGGAACGTGCAGGTTGTGGGTAAGTTCTATTTTTGAGATTGAGCCACTTGTCAAGCCCCCGTGGGTTTGACTGGTTCTTTTTCGTTAGCCGCGCCTTCCCGAGAGGGGAGAGCGCGGCTTTTTTGTTGGAGAGTAACGCGGGTGGCACAGCGGTGACACAATGCTGCCGAATACACAAGCGACCGAACCGTGGAGGGCACAATTGCGCCGTCCAGCCCATGTATCATATGTTTTTCGACGTCACCTGCTTTTTCGACGTCACCGGGTTGTAGAACGGGCTTGCGCGGGGTCTGCGGGCTGCTGAGGCGTTGGGGCCGGAACGGCAACGCCCTGAGGCATGGGAATTCGCAGGGTGACGGCAGGCATGATCAGGCTTCTGCCCAAATCTCCGTTAACGATCTTGTCCATACGGCTATCCATTCTTGACTCTACTATAAGCCGATGCGAAATAGTCATCGGTCTCTTGTTGCGCGGCTGCAAAAAGCGTTTCCTTTGTTGCAAGACCCAAGGGGAAGTTCCTGCGCTCGGTTTCGTGCTGCAACTTCTTTAGTTTGTGTAGTCTGTTCATAATCTGTTCTTCGGTGTAACGGCCGGAAAAGATGTTTTCCCACTCTAACTGAGCATCTATGAACATGCTGTCCAGGCTAACGGCATGATCGCAGGCCGCTTTGTGGGTCTTAACTGAAGGGGAAGACGTCTTTCAGGGCATCAACGAGTTGTGATGCTGCGGTAATTGCACCTCAGATAAAGGCGTAATCCTTCCAGATGACCCACGCAGCTATACCGCCGCTTGAGGCCACGGCTTTCAGTGTGGCGAGCGCTGTCACTTTGGCGCCCAGATCGTCCCGATACCGCCGGATGTAGGCCGCCTCGACCTTGAGCTCAATCATCTGATTCCAATAGAGATTCTGTTGTCTATGAGGATGGGGGAACTCGCCGCTCATTGATCAAAGTCTACTTCCGTTTCTCAATCGCAGCGTAAGCCGCTGCCCTGTCGCTCTTTTGTTTCCGCTTACAATTACACTGGATTTATGGTCCTTCGGGTCTTTTTCATGGCGCTGTTTTGCGCGTTTGCCGGCCGGGCGCAGACGGTTTGCGGGCCGACGCCGCGGTATTCGCCGTGCGACATTCTGTTCGACGTGCCAGGCGCGACCAACGGGCAGGGGTTGGCGCTGCAGGCGGAGTTCCGGTCGCCGCATCATGACACGGCGCTGGTGCGGGCGGTGTGGGATGGCGGCACGAAATGGCTGATCCGGTATACGCCGGCGGAGTCGGGCGAGTACACGTATCGGTTGACCAGCGATAACGCGGCGTTCAGCGGCAAGGAAGGGCATTTCACGGCGACGGCGAATGAGAAGGCGGGGTGGCTGCGGGCGGCGAATCTGCACCATTTCGCGTTCGTGGAGGGGAATGCTTTGACGCCGCATTTGTGGATGGGCGGGGTTGTGCCGGGTTTTGCGCAGATGGATTTGGCGCGGTGGAAGGCGCTGGTGGACGCGCGGGCGTCGCAGAAGTTCAATCATCTGGGCGTGACGCTGGTGGATGAGGGGTCGGCCGGGGCGTTTCAGAAGCCGGAGTTCTTTCAGTCGGCGGAGGCGAAGATCCGGTACGCGAATGAGCGCGGAATTCTGGTGGATGTGGCGTTTTTCGGTCCGGGGAATCTGATCAACCGTTTGCTGCCGTCGCACGCGGAGCGCGAGAAGTGGTTCGGTTATGCGTTGTCGCGGCTGGCGGCGTTCGATGTGACGTGGCAGGGAATTGAGGAGTGGGAGGCGTGCGAGAACGGGCGGGAGATTCTGAAGGAGATCGGCGGGTATCTGGGCACGCTGGATCCTTATAAGCACACGCAGTCGACGCGGGCGGCGGTGACGTCGGCGCCGCTGGCGGACGATGGATGGCTGCGATACCGGTCGTATCAGAGTGCGGACAGCGCGGTGGCGGGGGTCGAGCAGCAGATGTTCCAATATCCGGCGGTGAACAATTTCGGGGCGGGCGTGAAGGATACGGATGCGTTCCGGCGGCGATTGTGGAATGCGACGGCGGACGGGCAGTATCCGGCGACGGAGGTTCCGAACGAGCAGGCCGCGGCGCAGATGAAGGTCTGGTTCGAGTTTATGCAGGGGACGCGCCATTGGGAACTGGAGCCGTTCTACGATCTGGAGAACGGGCGCGGGCTGGCTCTGGAAGGTGTGGAGTATGTGATTTATGTTGAGAAGCCGGGTCCGGTGACGGTGAATGTGGAGCGGCAGGGGTATGACGTGGAGTGGCTGAATCCGATCAGCGGGGAGCGGACCAAGGTGAAGGAGAAGGGAAAGCTGGAAGCCGCCACGTTCACGCCGCCCGATTCCGGGCATGACTGGGTGCTGCACATCTCCAAAGAGGGCCGGAAGGCGGGGATGCTGAAGAGTTATAAGTTCGATTCGCGGGAGCCGCCGCTGGCGCTGCAGGAGGTGGAGGGGAATCCGGAAAAGGTGCCGTTCGAGGTGGTGGAGCCGGCAGGGGATAGTTTGTCTTTGAGTGCGCCGGCGAAGTTCGGGGTGAAGCTGAAGCGGCAGTCGAAGGCGTTGCAGAATATGGTTTACGAATGGACCGGGGAAGTAACGGCGGGGGAGCGGAGTTACCGGGTGATCGGGACGGGGGCGTCGGGGACGCTGCGGATTCCGGCGGACATTGCGCCGGAGTATCCGGCGGCGCTGCATATCAAGATCACGGCGATGAACGGGCTGGGTAAGGTGTATGTCCTCGACCGGAATTACACGCTGGAGAAGTGATGCTGACACTGGCGGTAGACACGACGGCGGAGTTCGGGAGTATCGCGCTGGCGGATACCGAGGGGGTGCGGGAGGAGGTATTGCTGCATTCGCCGGAGGGATTCAGTGGGGTACTTTTCGCGCAGATCGAGGCGTTGCTGGGGCGGCAGGGTGTCGCGCTGCGGGAGGTTGAGTTGTTTGTGGGGGCGTCGGGACCGGGGTCGTTTACGGGGGTGCGGGTCGGGCTGGCGGCGGTGAAGGGGATGGGGGAGGTGCTGGGGCGTCCGGTGGTGGCGGTTTCGAATTTGGCCGCGCTGGCGTGTTTCGGGGAGGCGGAGTTGCGGGCGACCGTGATTGATGCGCGGCGGGGCGAGGTGTTCGCGGCGTTGTACGACGGGGCCGGGATGGCGGTAATTCCGGAGCAGGTAGTGCGGTTTCCGCGGTTTCTGGAGTTGCTGGCGGGGTACCGGTTCGAGTGGGTTTCGGCGGGGTTCGAGCCGTTTGTGACCGCGTTGGCGGGGACCGGGTTGGAGGGGTATCCGGTGCGGGTGGCGCCCCGGGCTTTGGCCGGGACTATGGCTGGAATGGCGATGAGAGGCAGGCTGACGGGGGCTGCGGCGATCGAGGCGAATTATGTGCGGCGGTCGGATGCGGAGCTTTTGGGGGTCTTGTGAAGGGAGGAAGAATGTGGTAGGTTGGCGTTGTGGAGATGACTTTGAGTTCGAAGGGTGCGGGGATTCTGATTCCTGCCTTTCCGGGCATGAAGCCGCCGGTGCGCGACTTCTCTCCTGCCGATGACGGCGATCCGCGGGAAGTGGATACGTTCAATCGGATGATTCGGGCTCTTCGTAACCAGAACCTGGGTCCAGTCAGTTATGTCCGCTCCGCGCATTCTGCGTGAGAGCGCTTCTCCTCGATACGAATATCGTATCGATCCTCTTCAATCGAAATCATTCCCTGCGGGACTTGTGTCTTGGGGTGGCGACGGGCAACTACCTGGTTGTGTCGTTTATGACGCGGGCGGAACTGCTGCTTTGGCCCGCGGCGAACCACTGGGGTCAGGCGCGTCGCGCGAAGCTCGACTGTCATCTCGAGTTGTACACGACGGTTTACCCGGACAGCCGCACCTGCGAGATCTGGGTGGAAGTGACGGAGTGTCGGCGGCGGGCGGGACGGCCGATTCAGACTGCGGACGCCTGGATTGCCGCGACGGCTCTTCAATGGGGCGTACCGCTGGTGACGACAAATTTCAAGGACTTTGCCGCGATCGACGGGTTGGAGGTGATTCCTATCGGGGCCGGCTCGGCGTCCAGGGATCCGCTCGGGTTGCAGCCGCCGGTCACGGCTGAACGGGTGGTTGCACGGACGGACGGCGCCGCGCCCGGCGGCTCCCGAGCTTTTGCTGAACCGCTCGGGTTGCAGCCGCAGGGCACGGCTGAGCGGG
>CAINNJ010000037.1 GCA_903851195.1 uncultured Acidobacteriia bacterium | reverse complement strand
CAAATCGCGCTTTGACTTCTTCAAGGCTGAGGGCTGGTGCCTTGCTTCGCGTCATGGTCTTCCTCCCCGCCGGGGTCCGGCGGCAGAACGACCTTAACAGTTATCCGCGCTGGGTTTCATGCACGCTTGCCGGAAACTCACTATGATTTGGGTGTGGCTACTTTGGAACGACGCTCCATGGGGCGGGGTATAGACGGCGCTGATCCTGTGCGATGTGGAATTGCCAGTAGTGATCAAAGTCGCCGGAGAGGCAGATGGCTCTCAACTGAACGATGGCTTCAGCCATCTGCTCGGTCCAGCGCATGCCGGAACGCTCCATCCGGTCTTTGATCAGGTTTTTGCACGCGCCTTCGACCGGGCCACTGGCGATCGGCCAGCCGTTGGCGAGGTATTCGTCATAGCGCATGCGGGTGCGGTTTCGGTAAAGGTAGTCGGCGACTCCCCGCAGTGTTTTGCTCCCGGCCCCGGACAGGCCGCGTTTGGTGATACTTTGACGAATCCCCTTGACGACCTGACCGACGTCACCGAGCAGGATTCGTAGAGCGCGGTCCAGGACCCAGAGTTCGGCCTGAAGGCTGCCCTCGGCATGGAAGACATAGGCTTTCCACAGTTTCTCCAGAGCGTGCATCAAGTCCAAAATCAGGGTGACTCTCAGCTTGCGGTCGACTCGAATCTGTAGCGCTCGCTCACCATCGGTCAGGGCGACGCGGGTTTTTAATGCGGATGGATCACGACGTTCCATCTCTTCGGCCACCTCCTGAATGACAGCATTCTTGCCCTTGAGCAGACTCGCCCATACACGTTTGTTCTCCGGACGCGGCGGAATGGGTGCATCCTTCGGAGTCGGGTGGGAGATGCGGAACAAGCTTTCCACGACCTGTTGTGGAGTACGCACCCAAGGCGTACGGGCGAACGCTGCCGGTAGAAAGCGTCAAAGTCTTGCGCCGCGTCCGGTAGGATCTGCTCCAGGCTGCGTTTGGAGACGGAAACGCCGGTCAGGTCGGCTATGGTTTGGACCGAATCGAGGAAAGGATTCTGCACGGCGGCTTTGACCAGGCGCCGCTGGAGTTCGTAGGAGAACGAACGGGCAGGCAGCGTCAGTGCCCGGTCCAGGGGAAAGATGCCGGGCGCGCCGGGGCGGGAATAGCCCATGCGGACGAGTTCCACGGTTCCAAAGACGGTGGTCAGGGATCGGGTACTTAGACGGCGGTGAGAGTAGAGCGCCGTTCCGTCGGTCTGTTCCAGTTGCAAGGCCGGCCCGATATCTCCGTTGCCGCGAAGCTGCAAATGGGCTTGGAGGAGTAGTCGTTGGACCTCGCGGCCTTTTACCTGCTGTTGGGATTCGATCTGGTGGAGAGGGAGTTGGAGGGCAGTGGCAGATGCCAGCCAGGACTCCAGTAGCGAGAACTCAACAAATGCCGATCTGGTATCAGCAGGGAAACAAGTTGCAGTTACCATGTTCTTACGGTAATATCACCGTAAGACAATGTCACGCGTTTCTGTTTCGAAGAGCAAAGTCCGCCCCGCTGCGCGTGCCTCCCTGGAGCGCCACACGCAACGCTTTCTGGAACTCAGACGAGGGCTGGAGCAGATCGACTATTTCTGCAAAGGTACAGTTCTGAAGCGGATGATGAAGTGCGGCAAAGCCCAGTGTGCCTGTGCCTCCGATGCCACCAAGCGCCACGGGCCGTACTTCGAGCTTACCTACAAAACCAACGGTAAAACGGTCAACGTTAAACTTTCACCGGAAGCGGCACCGCTGTATAGAGCCGCGGCGCAGCAATACCGCAAGTTGAAAACCCTGCTCAACCGTCTCGACAAACTCTCGAAAACCATCCTCCGTCACCAAGCCAAACTCGCAGAATCCATGCGCCAGGATTGATCCAAAAACAGGGGTTATTCCGATATCCCCGGTTTAAGCGCTTGCCGAAGACCGGCCAAATGCGCCCAACCTCTTGAATTTATGCCTACTTGGCCGTCGTTCTAAAGTAGCCGCACCCTTATGATTTCGATGGAGCACGGGCGGAGCAGCTTCTGAAACTGCCGCAGTGCGAGCCCCGCTGTCGCGCGGGACGTTCGCACCGTGACTTTCCCGGAAACCTACCGCTCACGGCGGAGGAGATTCGTCGTCTAGCTATTAGCTAGTGGCCGCTTGGTGTAAGCCGCGAGCAGTGTTCGCGTCTGCGGCAAGATCCGGCGCCGCGGCGAGGGAGCGCGACGCGCGATCGCAGGTAAGTGGAGAGGGCGACACGATTGAGACGATTTCCCCGCAAGCAGTAGAGCCGTGTAGGTGGTTTCCGGCGGGACAGTATCTTGCCGGAGAAACCTCGCAGGCGTTATCGCCATGATCGCATCGGCCCGTTTCTACGGCCCTTGATCGCTCGATCGCGTCCACGGATTCAGGCGTGGCCGTCTCCTTGCGCTACGATTCGAGAGGGGGCGTAGACGGTTCCGAACACCGCTGATGCTCCGTTGTCTGACTGAGGCGGCGCGCCATTGTGGCGAGCAGCTTCGGGCGCACCTGTGGCCGGGTCCACGGGCACACGGCGATGCAGATTCCGCAGGACGCAGCTTCCGCGAAGTACGGGATGCACTTGTCGAAATCTACGTACCAGCGCTGGACCCCGCGCACCATCTGCTTTTGTTCGACAATGGCGCCAGGAGGACACTCCCGCGTACAGATCTGGCAGGTCTTGCAGAAATCGTCGGCACCGAAGCGGTCGGGTCCGGTGGCCGTGAGCGGCATGTCGGTTGTGACGGCGGCGAGTCGCACGCCTGATCCGAAATGACGGCTGATTATGGACCCGTGTTTTCCGAGTTCGCCCAGGCCGGAGGCGATCGCTGGTGGGATGAGTAGTAGCGCGTCTGCTGATGGGCCGGGATACGGATGGGCGTTATAGCCTTGCGCGCGAATCCAGTTGGCAAGCGCATATGAGGATCTCGTGCCGCGCGCGTACTGATCCCCCACGTCGCAAACACCGACGCCGTTGGTCTCGTCCGAAGGGACCTGTTTGAGGCGTTCGTAATTATGCGCCACCGCCAGCACGATCACCCACGGTTCATCAATCCGGTAACCCTCGAATACATAGAGTGGGTCCATGGCAGCGATGCCGACGTCATCGGCTTCATGCTCTAGCGCGAACTTCATTGCTTCAGCGGACAGTTCGCCGGCAGCTGCGTTATTCCGGCGCGATGCGACCGGAATGAGTTCCGCACGCTGATAGGCCGCGGCGAAGGCCTCCGTCGAGCCGGGACACTTACGTGAATTCGTCCGCGCGACAATCTGCAACTCGCCCCACGGGTGCAGTTCGGGGGGATGCCAGAAATGTGGAGAGGGCCTGCGGATCTCCGTTTCGCCCAGTCCGTTGATCGGATTGCCCGACACCTTCAGCAGTGAAACAATTTCCGGTTTGGGAATATAGCCCCGCCGTTCGCCCCGCGCCATAACAGGTTGATCCGACATAGCCCTCCTCTAGCTTCGCTGGACTGCGTTGCACGCAACTACGACCGTCAGGTGCCCACACGACGAATTCAATCCGTCATTCCCCTTCTTTAATCGCGCAGCATCGTGTGAAGGCCAGTTGCGCACGTTTACGTATGTGAACCCGGGTTAACGGTACGTAGTCGTTATCCTGCCGGCAACAGATCTTGGCTCCACCGCGACCCGCGCCAGTGGCAATGCTTTGAATGATTGCTCTGCAGACCATGTGACTCACCTCCGGCCAGTTTACGACGCCGCGCCCAAAACTGGCCAAAAAAATAATTCCACGCGAATGACGGCGGGTCGGCGTATTTTTCGGTCTCAAGTTTTCCGGCGAGAATTGCCAACGCCGCTACTCGCTCCTCGTGCTAGCCGCCTGCGCCGCAACCGCCGCCGGGATGCCCAGATAGCCTTTCTCAGCGACGGTCGCCGCTCGCTGGCGATATGATTCCAGGTCCTCCGGTGCCCACGTCGCGAGACCGTCGACATATCGGTTGTACATGCAGAAAGCCGCTGCGATGAGCACCGTGTCGTGGATCTCGAACTCGGTAGCGCCGAGATTGCGAGCCCGCTCGACGTCCTTCTGCCGACCAGTTTGCCGCTCTGCTGGACCTAGCCTGCGATGTTGATCAGCGCTTTGAGTTTGTCCGATATCTCGGCTTTCTCGAAATCGCGTTTCACCTCAAGCACCAGTTGCTCCTCCCCGCCGAGATGGTGAGCGGCGATTGCGCCGTGCGACGTCTGGCAGTAGTGGCAATCGTTCCGCGCCGAAACGTACGTCGCGATCAGTTCCCGCTCACCCATCGAGAGCGATCCCTGGGTGTGTAGCAATATTTCCGCCAGTTCGGACATGGGCTTCGCCACTTCGGGACGAAACGCGAAGAGTCCGCGAATTCCGGGCAATTCTTCTGGAAGTTTGATGTGTGCCATGTTGGGAAATCCTATCGAGCGCCGGCCAGTCCGACCGTCGTTGCCTGGTAGCCTTCCTCGGCCAGTCGAGCGCCCGACTCGCGATAGGCCTGAAAGTCTGTCGGAGCCCATGTCGCGAGGCCATCCACGTACCGGTTGTACATGCAAAAAGCAGCGGCAATCAGCACGGTGTCGTGAAGTTCGAGGTCGGTGGCGCCGTGTTCGCGAGCCCGCTCGATCTCTGCGGTCGTGACGTTCTTCCCGCCGCCCTGCACTTTGCCTGCAATTGCGAGCAAGGCTTTCAGCTTGTCGGACACGTTTGCTTCGAAGGGGTTCAGCTTCACGTCGACGACGAGTTGTTCGTTCCCGCCAAGGTGATGAGCAGCGACGGCGCCGTGAATCGTCTGGCAGAAAAAGCAGTCGTTCTGTGATGAGACGTACGTGGCGATCAGTTCGCGCTCACCCGACGTCAGCGTGCCCGGTCCACGGAGCAGAACGTCGGCCAGTTCATTCAACGGCTTTGCCGTCTCGGGACGAAAAGCCATGGGCCCGAGAATTCCCGGCAGACCTTCAGGTAGCGAAATGTGCGGCATGCGTGGATCCTCCATCCTGTAGCCTCGGTCATGCGACGAAAGCAAGCAATAACCGAAAGTAATTAGAGCTCTACCGAGGGTGCAGTCGCCGCTCGATACAGCCGAACGACGGGCCTCACCGATTTGGCCGCATTCCTCAAGCGGCTTAAAGCGGCAGAATGCACTCGCGCACGCGTCATTCGCGCAAAAGCGCTTAGATGAGCCAATGCACCAATCCTGAACCCCGTCCGCTGATCCGAACGATGGCCACGCGACGATGCCGTGTTTCGCACCGCTCTCGAATCGAGGGCGGGCCAATGTCGGACTTCACCTTAGAAAGCGACCGGCATGAGACGACTAATAGCTTTCGACTATTGCCGAGGAACAGCGACACTGATAGCTTGTTTTAACACACTCTCCACTATGAACAGCCGCCGTGCTATCGTTCTTGCCATTTTCTTGGCATCGTTCTCATGGTCACAGGACCCTACGGGCTCCCTGGAGGGACAAATTACAGACGCATCCGGTGGAGCCATCACAGGGGCGATGGTGTCCGTCAAGAATTTCCAGACAGACCTCAAGCACACCCAAATCACCGGGCCTACGGGGTTCTACAAGCTTGCGTCGTTGCCGGCGGGCCAATATTCCCTGACCGTGGAAGCCCCAAGTTTCTCGAAATTCGTTCAGGAACCGATCAACATCCTGGCAAGTCAGACGGCACGTACTGATGTGCGACTGCAACTGGCGACAGGTAGTGAGTCGGTTATAGTGATCGGAGATGCTCAGCAAGTAGACACCGCGACGAATACTCTCGGCAACACCATTAGCGGGCGCGAAGTATTGGACCTGCCATTAAACGGGCGCAATTTCAGCCAGCTTGGCCTGCTGCAAACCGGAGTGGCGCCGGTAACCGCGGGCGTAGTGAAGATCGGCGGGACACTGCGCGAAGGCCAGGCCTACTCGGTTAACGGTCAACGTCCTGAATCCAACAACTACCTGTTAGATGGAACGGAAAACAACAACCGCGTGGATGGCGGATTCGCCCTGAAGATACCGGTAGATTCCATCGTAGAGTTCCGAATCCTGACACATACAGCACCGCCCGAGTTCGGAGGGTATAGCGGTTCAACCACCAGTGTCGTAACCAAAGGCGGCGGCAACCGCTTCAACGGCACTCTCTATGAATTTCTCCGAAATGATCATCTGGATACGCGGAACTTCTTTTCGAGGAGCGTTGAGCCTCTGAAGCAGAACCAGTTCGGTGGAAATGCTGGCGGCGCCATTGTCAAAGACCGGTTGTTCTTTTTTGGCTACTACGAGGGCTTCCGTAACCGTCAGGGCTTCACGCAGTCCGCCGCGGTGCCCACCGCGGCGCAGAAGACTGGCGATTACTCCGCCGTGCCCCTCGTGCTTAGAAATAACGCTGCGGGCGGCGCACCGTTTCCCGACAACAAGGTTCCTTCGAGCATGGTCAGCTCTCTTGGACAGAGAATCATTCAGTTCTATCCCGACGGAAATGTTTCACCATCGGTGCACGCGGAGACGGTCGTCACCGCCAATGAGAGCAATCAGGCCGGCGGACGCGTGGATTTTAACCGGACGCCCGCGGATCTCTACTTTGTCCGCTATTCGTTTTCGAAGGGAGACAACATCAACCCCATTTCCGTGCGCGGCGCTCCCGTTCCCGGCTTTCCCACTAGAGACGATCTCACCGGAAATTCGGCAATGCTTTCCAATACTCGCATCCTGTCGCCGGCGATGACCAATTCGCTGCGGGTGTCGTTCTTCCGTTATGAATTCCAATTCGATCAGCGGCTGAATCAGACGTCGCCCCGGGATCTCGGCTTTGCTTTCGATTCCGCCTCGGCGCTGGGCCAAGGCCCACCCTTTTTCAATGTCAGCGGATACTCGCCAATCGGTGGCGCGCAGAGCGGACCTCGCCTTTCCACTCAGAACACCTATGAAGCGGCGGATTCCTTGTCGTGGTTGCGTGGCGCGCATTCGCTCAAGTTTGGAGTCAGTTTCCGGCGCAATCAGATCAACGTATTTCAAGCTACGGTCCCAAATGGACTCCTGATCTTCACTCCGGGTGGACCCATCAACGATGCGTTTGCCAACCTGCTGATTGGCTCGCCGCAGATCTTTTTTCAGGGGTTGGGCGACTTCTACCGAGGGCTGAGAAATTGGGGAACAACGATCTATGCCCAGGACGAATGGCGGGCAGGAAAGCGGTTAACCGTCAACTATGGCGTCCGCTGGGAGGCGGTTAACCCCATGTCGGAGATCCGCGACCGGCTGAATGGATTTCTACCCGGTGTGCAATCAAAGATCAGACCCGAGGCCCCGGTAGGAGTCGTCTTTCCTGGCGATCCAGGCGTAGGCTCCGGAATCGCTCAGAACTACTACAAAGCTTTCATGCCGAGAGTCGGGTTTGCATTCGACCCCAGCGGCGCCGGCCAATGGTCGATTCGGGCGGGTTACGGAATGTTCTACGATCCGTTTTCCAATGGAGCAAATATCGGTGCCTCCTTCGCGGTGAGTGCGACCCCTTGGGTCCGGTTCAACCAGTTCGCCGGAAACATCAACTTCGCAAATCCTTACGCCGGTTCGCCGGCGCAGGTCGCGAATTCGTTTGCACGCCCGTCTACGATGCTTGCGATGGACCCCAGTGCCCGGCCGGCTTACGCCCAGGATTGGAATTTCTCCATCCAGCGGTCCTTGCTCAAGAGCTATGTACTCGAAGCAAGATACGTCGGGACCAAGGGGACAAAATTGCCCCGGACCGTCGAGAAGAATCCCGCGGTCTACGGCCCCGGAGCTACGTCGGGGAATGCGGATCGCCGACGAATCTACGCCGACTGTCCCGCGGACGGCACGCCCTGCCGCCTCGCCACAGCGGCAACGCTCGTCTACGGTTCAAACTCCAGCTATAATTCCGCCCAGATCAGCTTGGCGCGCCGGTACGCGGCCGGCTTTACCTTCAATGTTTCCTACTGGTATTCGAAATCCATCGACTACCTATCCGGCATGAACCTGAACCTGACATCGGCGCAGGCGCTGGCCGGCGAAAACGACCTCGCCCAGAATCCATTCGACCTGCGGGCCGAACGCGGCCTTTCGCTCTTTGACGCCCGCCACCGGTTTGTCGGGAGCGGACTCTGGCAACTACCCTTCGCTCGGAAGTCGAGCGACCTTACGGCGACACTGCTGCGAGGCTGGCAAGTCAATGGCATTATTACAGCGAATACGGGAACACCGTTCACCGTGTACGATACGGCCAACGTAGCACTGCAGGCGAGTAGCCCGCCCATCACCGGCTATGCCGCCAGCAGGCCGGATCTCATCGGCGATCCGAATGCCGGTCCACGAACGGTTGAGGCCTGGTTGAATCGCTCCGGATTCCGGCGCCTTTCGGCTGCGACGGAAGCCGGCAAGTTCGGTAATGCCGGCCGAAATATTGCCACCGGACCGGGTTTCATAAATGTCGATCTTTCGCTGATGAAGAATTTTGTTCTCAAGGAGAATGTACGGTTGCAATTCCGCGCCGAAGCTTTTAACGTGGCCAATCACCCGAACTTCGGGCTGCCGATCTCCGATTTAGCGTCCCCGAACTTCGGGCGCATTCTCTCGGCGGGCCAGGCGCGCCTGACGCAGTTGGCGTTGAAACTGATTTTTTAATGACTCGGTTTCAGGCGTCACGAAAGGAGGCTAACGCGCGGAAGTAGGTTCGCAGGATCAGCGGGACTGCCTGTTCTGAAACTCTTTGTTGACCTGCGAGTAGCCATCGCGGCAAACCTTCGCTGCGCGTGCCCGATAGAAATCGGGATCATCGGGAGCCACCGTAGCGAGGCCGTCACATAGCGGTTGTACATGCAAAAGGCGGCCGCGATAAGCACGGTGTCGTGAATCTCATTGTCCGTGGCGCCCCGCTGCCTGGCGTTCTCGACATCATCGGAGGTGACGCTCTTTCCGCTTTGTTGGATCTTGCCGGCGATTCTGAGCAACGCCTTCAGTTTGGCCGAAACGGGAGAGGACTCAAAGTCGTTCTTCACGTTAAGGACGAGTTCTTCATTGCCGCCGAGGTCGTGCGCGGCGATGGCACCGTGGATGGTCTGGCAGTACCGGCAATCGTTCCGAGAAGAAACGAAGGTCGCGATCAGTTCTCGCTCGGCAGAGGTCAGCGAGTTGAGCTGACGCAGTAAGACGTCCACCAGTTCGTTCAAGGGTTTCGAAGCTTCCGGGCGAAATGCCATTAAGCCGCGAATACCCGGCAGTTCATCGGGGATGTGAATGTGAGGCATGGGCGATGTTTCGAAACAAGAATACACGCACTCTGACGGTGGCCGTCAATAGTGGATTCGCATTAAGTGGAGCGGCCGTGGAGTCAAGCAGCACGCGAAGCGAATGGGATGAATCGAGTTGGCGCTACCCGGGTTGGCGCGTGGTGATCATGTCCGCGCTGGCGGCGATGGCCGGCTTCGGATCCGTCCTCGTTTACAGCTTCGGTGTCCTGTTGAAGCCGCTTGGCGTTGAGTTCGGTTGGTCGCGCGCCACCATCTCCGTTGCCTTCGCGTGCGCATCTTTCACACTAGGCCTCTGTTCACCGGTGCTGGGCCTCCTGCTGGACAGGTATGGTCCGCGCCGCGTGATTCTGCCGTGCGTGGCCATATTCGGGATTGCGCTGGGCTCTCTTGCATTTCTCTCCGGCAGCCTGGTGCGGTTTTACGTAACGTTCATTCTGATCGGAGCAGTCGGCAACGCAACCGCGCAGATGGGATTCGCGCGCACCATCTCCACTTGGTTTTCCTTGCATCGAGGCTTAGCTCTCGCGGCGCTCATGGGCGGTTCCGGTCTCGGCTCCATCGCGGTGCCGGTCATCACACAGGGCGCCATCACAGCATTCGGGTGGAGGGCGACTTATGCAATTCTTGGCGCCGCACCGTTGCTTATCGCCTTGCCATTGGTTGCACTGTTCGTAAAAGAGCGGGCAGGGACCCGGGCAGTCGACACAGCGCGGACCTTGCCGGGAATGGAGGTGAGCGCCGCCTTGCGTGTCCGGACGTTTTGGATTCTGGCCGTCACGCTGCTTTTGACGGCCATGAGTACAACCGGAACCGTCACTCATTTCACAGCGATGCTTTCCGATAAGGGCGTTGACAGCAATCAGGCGGCATTAGGCGCCTCGATCGTCGGGGCCTGCGGAATCATCGGCCGCTTCGTTACCGGATGGCTGCTGGATCGGTACTTCGGACCGCGAGTGGGAATGATCCTCCTGTTCATCACAGCGCTCAGTCTGCTACTCCTGTCTTATTCACGCACTCTTGCGGAGTGTCTGGTAGCGGGTGCTCTGCTGGGATTCAGTATGGGAGGCGAGGTGGATGTGACGCCGTATATGCTGGCGCGAGATTTCGGCCTTCGCCGTCTGAGCACGCTTTATGGCTTTACATGGACCGCATACGCGACCGCTGCGGCGCTAGGGTCAATACTGCTGGGAAGGGCCTTCGATGCCACCGGCTCTTATGCAGGACTGTTGATTCAACTATCCTTCCTCACGCTGATTGCGGGTTTGCTGATGATCGCTCTGCCACGGTATCCTGCGCCCCAGTCAGCTGAGAATCCCGGATAAGGAATAACCCGCTATCCTCGAAAGATGCGAATACTGCTGTTCATGGTGATGTGTCTCAGCGGGATCAATGCCGTCGCAGACGACGTTGCAGACGAGCGGCGAGAGGCCGGGACTTCACCGAATATGCGTGTCCACGTGCTGAGACTTCGTCCCGGCCAGGATCTCTTTTCGAGCTTGCAGGACTACGCAAAGCGCCACGAGATCAGGGCGGGCATTGTATTGACCACCGTTGGAAGTCTTGAAGAAGCGCGCCTGCGATTGGCAGATCGGTCTGTTGAAACGGCCTACAAAGGAAAGATGGAAATCGTGTCTCTGGTTGGCACCATTGACGCCGGCTCGGCCCACCTGCACCTTTCAGTGTCCGACGGTCGAGGCAGGACGGTGGGAGGTCATCTAGTCAAAGGCTGCCGCGTCTACACGACGGCAGAGGTGGCAATCGGAGAGTTGGCGGATCTGAGATTCTCCCGCGAAACAGATCCCGAGAGCGGTTACGCAGAACTGAAAATAGACCCAGTCAAGTGAGGCTTCATCCTTCCTATGATGTTACGGGGTTTACGACTGTAGGTATCCTCGGCGCCGCCACGAGCCGCGACAAACTAGTGCATTTTACGAGACCGGTCTCGGAATCGAACCGAGCAGCACTCCCCAGGAGCGCCCAACGCGTTTGCAGTCCGCGAGGAGCCCAGCTCCTTTTACCGGCCATGAACCGAGCGCATCGCCGTCCACGCGTTTTCACCGCCACCCAACCAGCAGCGGCACCATTGCAAAGGGAACGGCGAACGGTAGATGTCGCTGGTCTGGCATCAGGAAGCAACGAAGGTAACCGCGCAACGAACAACGCGCCAGCAAGGGCTGTCCATATGCCAAACTCCTGCGTCGTCACCGAAATCAGACGCGCCGATGAAAGTACTGAAGCACCGCTTCGGAGTCGTAACGACTTTCAGGACATGCCGGATGCAGCCGCCGGAACTCAATCCCGATTCCATAACGCTCGCACAAACGGCTCCGGCGTCACATAGCGCGTGTGGAACTGCTGCCAGTCGGATGAGTGAAGCAGGTAGGCCGCATCCTGTTCGAGTGGCAGGAGGGGCGCATTGTACAATCGCATCGCGTGCGAAGGCAGCGGCAGGACGGTGCGGGAGAGCCGGAAATTGTAGTCGCCCTCTTTCATCCAACCATCGCCGATGAAGACGAAGTCGCGCGCCCAGCCCGCCTGGGCGGCGACCAACGCGGGAAAGCGCATGCGCAGCTCGTCGCCGGTGCTGGCGATGACGATGCGGTCGTCCGTCTTTTCCAGCAGTTCGCGAACATCGCCGTAGCGCGTGTGGTAGCCCTCCAGGTTGCGCCATTGCGGACCGGTGCGCGCCAGCACGCCGTAGTGCGCCAGTTCGGGAGAGGACGAGTCGGCTTGGGTCAGCAGGGAAAAGCCCCGGTAACGAAGCTCCGCCTCAGACAGGTTGAGGCGTTGGGCCTTGATAGAGGGTTCGGGAAGGCCCGCGGCCCATGCCAGCCGGTCCCAGTACACTTCCATGGTGGTGCGCAGGCGAAGCCGGCGCGGCGTGCCGGGACGGAAGATGCCGGTCAGGTCCAGCACTACAGTCTTCAGCCGGCCGGCCGGAATCCCCAGGTGATCTTTTACGGTTACCCAGTGCCCTGTATGATCGGGGACTTCGATGTGCAAGTCCCGCGGTTCGGGACTGCTTCCCTGACTGCGCGCGATGGTGATGGTGTCGTCCCAAGGGTGGAGGAACCCGTCGCCGAGCAGATAGATCGCGCCGCTTTGCGGAGCATTGGCGGGCAGTTCCAGCTCGACCCAATGGTCGCGCGTCAGCCCCTGGTATTGTCCGACGCCGAAGCCGTCCAGGTACTTCGCGTCCAGGTCGCGCACCACGCCGGCGACGTCGCGCCCGGTATCGTCCGTGGCGCCGGCAAAGGGGCGCGGCTCCCCGGTGATGTAGTATTTGAGCGGCGCGGGAGGATCGGCCACGCGCTCGTCCACGAAGAGATAGGAGCCTTGCGGATGATCGACCGCGAGTAGGGAGTAGTGGTCGATATAGTAGGTCTCCCAATATTCGTCTGTAAGGCGCAGGTCGTAGTAACCGTCGCGCGGGGCAAGCTGGCGGCCCTCAATTTTGAACCACTGTTCGGTCTGGTTGAGTTTCTCCAGCGACTTGCCGTCGATGTGGGCGCCCAGCGGCGCGGACATGGGCGCGACGTCTTTGAGGAACTGCATCTGTTTGCCGTCCCACGTGTAGAGGAACGGGCAGGAGCCCTTGAGACGCTGTGCGGCCAGTACGGACTGGTCGGCCTTCAGCTCAAATTCGGCCTGAATCAGGCCGTTGGGCCACACGATTCGGGCGAACTGCACGCCGGGATGTTCGCCCAGTCCGAAGTGCAGAACCGGCGACGTGATGACCTGTTTCTGAGTCAGCAGTTCAGACCGGATTTCGATCTCGCCGCCGATGCCGAAAGAGTTCATCCGCTGATCGCCCATCACGGTCGCCGCCCTGGTGCGGATAGCCTGCCATCGATAGTTCTTCGACCCGCGGCTGATGAGTTGAACGGGCGTTTGCGGGTCGGAGAGCGCGATCCCATCCAGCCGTCCATCCTGGTTCAAGTCCGCGATCGCGCGAAGACTCGCCGGCAGTTTGTGGGCAAGCGGGAGGAAGCTCTTGCCGTCGCCCAGGAAGACCTGATTGCCGGCGACAATATCGAGGGAGCCGTTGTTGTCCAGGTCGGCCAGCAACAGGGCTGGCGGATCGGGGGCAGGGCTGAAGATCGCGATCGGAGCCAAGTCCCAGGCGCCATCTTCCCGGGCGGAGAGCCGGGCGATGCTGCCGTCGCTTTGCAACAGGACGAGATCGAGGCGGCCGTCTCCATTGACGTCGCCGGCCGCGACTGCGAGGTTGTGCTGCGCCGCCTTGGGATGCACATCCCATCGCTTGTAAGAGCCCAGGCGCTCATTGCGGAAGACCAGCAGCCTGCCGCTTGCGTCGATCAGCGCGGCGTCGGGCGCGCCGTCGCCGTCCATGTCGGCAGTGACGAAGGCGCTCGTACCATTCACCCCCGGAAAGGGCCGCACGGGCGCGAACGTGCCATCGCCGTTATTCCGCAGGACCAGCGGTTCGCCCTGGGCCGAACCGAGAACGATATCGAGGTCGCCGTCCAGGTCGAAGTCGGCCGCCCAGACTCCGGTGTAGGAACCGCACAAAACCGCGTCCGGCAATTTGGTCGCCGTGGTCACATCCTGGAAGCGCTGCGGGGTGTCCTGCCGATATATTCTGACGCCGTTCTCCGAAGCGACTACCAGATCCGTCTTGAAGTCGTAGTTCAGATCGGCGCCGGCAATCGCGATCTTCGTCGCATTCACGGGCAGCGTGGCGCCGCCTTCCACATGCACGCCCTTCGTGTCCGCCCAAATCGTGGTGGAGCCGCCTTCGCCATCCAGGGGCAAGGAGCCGATCCACGTGATTGGCCCCGAAGCGGCCAGTTGCAGCGGCCGTTGATCAAACTGGAGCGCGGTATCGGACGGCGCAGGTTGCGAGCCAGGGGAGGGCAACTTCACGAACCGCATGAAGGGCTCGCCAGCCGAGGTAGAGGGTGCTTTCACGGCGTCCAGACTCTGCCGGTAGTTCAGCGTCCGCACCAGGGTATTCCGGAGGAATTGCACCTGCACGGCGGCATCGCGGAAGTCCGAGGCCTGGCTCGCCTGTTGCAGGCGCGCCAGTTGTTCACGGGCCGGCAGGGGCCACGACTCGGAGCCGCCCGCGATGACAGCCACCGCCTGGCGCAGGCGCGCCGCATCGTGCAGTTTCCCGGCGAGGCGAATCACGTCCAGCAGGACCGGCTCGTTGTGCGGCCGCAGCTTGAGGATTTCGTC
Organism: uncultured Acidobacteriia bacterium; assembly: GCA_903851195.1. Taxonomy (GTDB): domain Bacteria; phylum Acidobacteriota; class Terriglobia; order Bryobacterales; family Bryobacteraceae; genus BOG-234. The sequence goes on along the minus strand of CAINNJ010000037.1, from coordinate 18,791 downwards.
GAGCAGTTTTACGGCTTCGACATCGCTGTTCTGGTTCTGCTGCCGCTCCGTCTCCATCGCCAGGGCATAGCGCGACCGCAGATCCGCGGCGTCCAGCGACGCAGCCCGGCGATAGTGCGCGACGGCTTCGGGGAGCTTGCCGCGCTTGCCTTCCACCAACCCTAAGAATCCCTCGATGCGGCCATTGTCCGGAGCCAGTTGCCGGCCCTTCTCGAAACTCTGGTAGGCGGCATCATACTCCTGCTGGCGCACTTGCAGCAGGCCTAAATCCACCCAGCCGGCCGGCTCGCCGGGCGCAATTTCCGTGGCGCGCGTCAAGCCCGAGCCGGCACGCACGTCTTCGCCCGATTGGAGCGCGGCCAGACCCAGGTAGAAGGCGGAGCACAGCTCGCGATACTCCTTCGATCCCGCCGAAGGGACGGCTGGCGCCCGGCTGCAGCCGGCGCAGTACAGCAACATGCCGGTCAGCACGCTGCCGGTCAGGAGCAATCGGAGCCGCGATGAATTACTGTGCATCGATATTCGCCGCCTTGATATCCGTGGGGATGAACGAACGATCCACCAGGTCCCTGATGTCGATGCGTCTTTCCAGAATGCCCGCCTTGATTCCCATGTCGCGGATCTGGCCCAGGTCTTCATCGGTCGGAGTCAGCATGCGGTAGCTCACGCGGTCCGGCGGCTGGGTCAGCACGAACCGAACCAGCGCTTCGTCCTGCCGGAAGTATGGCGCCGCGACCTTGGCTGCGCCCAGGCGGTGGGTTTCCGCCCACTCGCCGCTCTCGGCGATGCCGCGCACCAGGTCGCGAACCACCGAAGGGCGTTCCCGGATCAGCTTCTCATGCGCCACCAGGACGCAGGAAATGAAGTGCGGCCAAATATCTTTGGCGTAGTAGAGCACACGCCCGCTGCCATCCAACTCCGCCTTGGCCGCAAACGGCTCGCCCACGAAGTAGGCATCGATCGCCTTGGCCGCCAGCGCGCCAGGCATGTCCGGCGGCGGCAGTTCGACGAACCTGATTTCGTCCGGCTTAACTCCCTGGTCGTCCATCAGCTTGTGAATGACGAGGTATTGGTTGCTGTACTTGCTGGGAACCGCCAACGTCTTGCCGCGAAGATCCCGCAGATCCCTGGCCGGAAGGTCTTTGCGCACCATGACAGTGGAACCGTCGCGGTGGCCCAGATAGAGAATCTTCACGGGCATGCCTTGCTCGCGGAGTTTCATGGCCAGCGGCGCGATCATGAAGGATGCCTCCAGCCGCCCCCCCTTCATGGATTCCACGATGGTGGGGAAATCGGTGAAGCGCTGCGAATCGAACCTGGTGTTGGCGCTATGGCGCGTGGCAAAGTCCGTCACCGGACAGGTCAGGTGACAGGTCACCGGCAGAAAACCTACGGTCAGGCTGTCGCGCACGACGCCCTCGGTGGCCACGGCTTCGCGGGTTGGTGGATGCCAGGGCCGGTAACGCAGCAGGGTGATGCCCGTCACAAATATAGCCGTGCCCAGAATCCATCGTGTCGCGGACGACCGAAACATTTTCCTTACTCCTTGTAGTTCGTCGAGGTCTGGCGGGAGGCATCGCCGTCAATGCCCAGCTCCACCAGCAGCCGGTCGGTGGCCCGCACCACCTCCGGGTCGGTCAAGCCGCGCGGACGGGGTTGGTGAATGGCCAGCTCGCAGCGGATTTGCGCGGGGCGTTCGGTCAGCACCACCACGCGGTCGGCGAGCTGCGCGGCTTCCTCGATATCATGCGTGACCAGGACCACCGTGCGCGGCCGGTGATGCAGGATGCGCGCCAGTTCGTGCCGCATGCGGATGCGCGCCAGGTAATCCAGCGCCGAAAATGGCTCGTCCATCAGGAGCGTCTCGGAATTGCCCGCCAGCGCACGCGCCAGTTCCACGCGCTGGCGCATGCCTCCCGAAAGCTGGTGCGGATAGTGGTTCTCAAAACCCTCCAGCCGGATCAGCTCGATCAAATCGCTCAACTGCCGCGCCCGTTCCGCCGGGTCCTTCAAATCGCGCAGGCCGAGCGCGATATTCTCCCGCACTGTCTGCCAGGGAAACAACCCGTCCTGCTGATAGACCATGCGTTCGCGCCCCTCGCGGGCGATGCTGCCGGAGGAAGACCGGTCGTGCCCGGAAAGCAGGTTGAGCAGGGTGGTCTTGCCGCAGCCCGACGGACCGACGACGGCCACGAACTCGCCACAGGCGATGTCGAGCGACAGTTCGCGGAGCACCTCCACCTCACCGAACCGCCGCGAGACCCGCTCCAGGCGAAAGGCCCTACCGCTCATATCCCCACCGGACGCTGGGAATTCTGCTAAGCCGCTCCAGGACGCGGTCCAGCACCACGCCGATGACGCCGATCACCACCATCTCCGCCACCAGCAAGTCCATGCGCAGGCCGTTGCGCGAATCCATCACGGCGAAGCCGAGGCCGTCGCGGCCGGCGATCATCTCCGCCGCCACCACCACCAGCCAACAGAGGCCCGCGCTGACACGCAGCATGGTGATGAGCTGCGGCATGATTGCCGGGATGGTTACCTGCACCAGCTTCTCGAACCCGCGCAACCCGTAGGTCTCCGCCACGCGAAAATATACGGCTGGAATATTGGCCACGGCGGCCATGGTGGCCAGCACTACCGGGAAGAACGCCGAGAGGCAAATCAGAAAAATCGCTGACGCGTCCCCCACTCCGAACCAGAGGATCGCGAAGGGCATCCACGCCAGCGGAGAAAGATTGCGCAGGAAGTTCAACAGCGGCAGGAAGGCGGTGCGCGCCGCCAGTTTCTGGCCCATCCAGAGGCCCAGGGGAATGCCCAGCAGGACGGCAATCAGAAAGCCCACCGTGACGCGAAACAGGGACGTAACCAGATCGTTGAACATCCGTCCGCTGCGGATTTCCTGCCCGAACGCCAGGATCACCGCCGCGGGCGCGGGAAGCGCGCTCTTATCAAAGAAGCCGGCCCGCGACACGCCATCCCAGAGCGCCAGCGCGGCGGCGAAAACCGCTACGGGCAGCAGAATCGACCGGACATTGAGCCTCCTTTGGGACATGGCTTAGGTGCGCACCCGCGCCTGTTTACGTGTCTTCCACCAGATGTCGATCACCAGTGCCGCGGGGCCCACGATGGTCAGCGCGTAGAAGGCCGCGTCCACGTTCTGCGCCAGGCGGAGAACGCTTTCCACCACTGCCACCACCACCGCCACCACACATTGCCCCCATTTTGGTGTGACCGTGGTTTTGGGGTCCGTGATCATGAAGAAAATGAAGAGCTGATACATGGGCCCGGTAATGGGCGCGACTTCGGCCAGAAACGGGTGGCCGGTAATCGCCGAACGCAATGCCGACAGCACCACAAATGAGACGACATACGTGGCTGTAATGTGGAACCGCCGCACACGGTACACGATCAGCGCGCCGAGTACCCACACAATCATCATGGGCCAAAGCGTGTTGCCCCACTGAATGCTGAGCGTGGCGACATACTCCGGCGCCAGCAGCAGCATGGCGCAGATCGCGAAGTTCGAAGGATTCCACAGGTGCCGCCCGCGCCAGCGCAGCACGTATTTGGAGGTGATGGCCAGGGCGCTGGTGAGTGCGTATGGCCAGAACTCGGGCGAGCGGTCCAGAATGCCCACACTGATGCCCGTGATGTAGGCGCTGGCGAGATTCGGGACTTTGCCGTAAAACCAGCGGCCCAGGACCATTTCGAGCAGGATAGCGGTGCCGATGGCCAACAGGGTGCGCGAGAAACTCTCCAACAGCCCGAAGCCGAACTGTCCCACCAGCAGGATGGTGGTGATCAACAGGGGCGGAAGGTAGCGGTTCTCCAGGCTAAAGAATCGCCCCAGTGCCGAGCCCGTTTGGGGACGATGGTCCGCCGCTGCTTGAGTCGTCACCGGCGTCATATGGGTTCTTTCAAATGATGGATCTGTCCGGTTGCCGGCGCCGCCAGCGTCTGTTTCCTGCCCGATGGCCAGCGGATCTCGACGCGCTCGACATCCGAAAGCTTGCCCAATCCGAAATGCAGCCGCCGATCGTTTTGCGCGCAGAAGCCGCTGCCGCCCAGAACCTCCTGCACTTGCTGCTGGCCATTCCAATACAGGCGGATCTCCGCTCCTATCGCGCTGCGGTTGCTGGCGCTGCCCTCCAGATCGAACTCGATCCACCGGTTCTCCGGCGAGGCGGTATTCCTGTAGAACAAAAGCGGCCCGTTCTGGTTGGCCACCACCGCATCCAGGACGCCGCGATTTCCGAAATCCGCCAGCGCGACCGAGCGGCCGTCGTACACATCGGTCACCCCGACCAGTTGGGCGACTTCCTGAAACTGGCCGGCGCCATCGTTCCGCCACACCCGCTTCTGCTGGTATCCGGAAAGGCTCCGTCCGTCGAACGGAGGCCAGTTGGCCGCGTCGGAAATGATGGTCCGGTTGCCGCCCGCCACCTTCGAGTAGTCGTACCAATAGCTACGCTTGCGGTCGAGCGACACGTTTCCGTTCGTCAGGTAGAGGTCGAGGAAGCCATCGTTGTTGAGGTCGCCGAACTGCGCGCCGAAACTCCACCCGCCCATTTCCACACCCATGGCATTGGCCATGTTCTCGTATCGGACGCCGTCGCCGGTGCGCGGCATCCACAGATTATTTCCCTGCACCAGCACACCCTCTTCGGAAATGTTCGAAACGTAAACCCCGAAGCGGCCCTGGTTCATCACGTCTCCGATGCTGGCGTTCATCCCGCTCTTCGGTGCGGCGCCCACGCCTGCCTGCTTGCCGGCCTCCACGAAGCCGTGGCCTCCCTGATTGAGATACAGTTCCGAGACGCCGTAATCGTTGGCCACGAAGAGATCGGGATAGCCGGTGCCACGCAGGTCGGCAGCCACCGCTGCCAGCGCCCAGCGGCGCGACTGGATTCCCATTTGCGCGGAAACTTCTTCAAAGCGCCCGCCGCCCAGGTTGTGGAACAGGTACTTGCGCCCGCCGTTAGCGGCGTACTCGAAACTCTCGGGCATGATCTTCGTGGTTTTGAGATGCCAGAGGTCCACATCTTCCGGGTAGTATCCGCCCACGAACAGATCTAGCTTTCCGTCGCCATCGTAGTCGAGCCAGACCGCGGTGTTCGCATTGACCCAGGCCGGCAACCCTGCCTGCTCGCTGACGCGCGTGAAATGCTTGCCGGCGTCATTGTGAAACAGCTCCGGACGCCCCCACTTATACAGCAGCACGTCCTCGAAACCGTCGTTGTCGTAGTCACCCCATACGGCTCCGGTCGACACACCGGTGCCCGGCCCATTCACATCCGCCAGCCCAACCTCCGCCGCCACATCGCGAAAGGTTCCGTCACCCAGATTGCGGTAGAGCGCGTTCCGGCTGCCTTCGCCGCTGTTGGTGACGTAGATATCCGGCCAGCCGTCGTGATCGTAATCGGCTACCGACACCGCGGCGCCCATGGACGCCACCTGCTGCATGATGTGATTTAGCTTCGGATCGAGGTTGGGGGAGGTATGACGGAACGCGATGCCAGATTCCTGGGATGACTCGCGAAAGCCGAAGCCGTAGCGGCTGAGCAGCGTCGCGGGGGCCGCCGCGCCCGGCGCCTCGGTCCGGCCCGCGCGCACGTGGCGGTACAGGACGGGCGTAGCCAGAAGCCCGGCAAAGATAACAGTGACCACGACCCTTGGGATTCGACGCTCCATTCCGTTGTTGAGCCGTCAGACGGCACCGGCGGGCCGGCAAGGCCGCAACCCGACTACTTCTCCAGCAGGGAGAGGATCCGGTCCTGGTTCTTCAGAATGAGATCGAGACTTTCCTGATTTTTCTTGATCAGTTCCTGATTAGCCAGAAGCGTCGCCTGGTTGTTCTTGATGGTCTCCTGGTTGGAGATGATGGTGGTCTGGTTGTCCAGAATGAGCTTTTGGTTGGACAGAACATCCTGCTCTTCCATGGTGGTGCCTCCCTTACGTTGGATTCTTTCAATTGGCCTTCTACCAGGTCAATAATCTCTTTGTACTAGTCCCCGCCTGTCCCTTGCGATGCGGCGATGTCGCGCTGGACGCAGAGGTAGCCGTCACGCGCCACTTTCACGGCGCGCTCCCGGTAGCCCGCTGGATCCTGAGGGGCCACGGTCGCCAGGCCGTCCACGTAGCGGTTGTACATACAGAAGGCGGCCGCGATCAGCACGGTGTCGTGAATCTCCAGATCTGTGGCGCCGTGTTGCCGGGCGCGCTCGATGTCGGCGCGTTCGACGTTCTTGCCGCCGCGCTGCACCTTGCCCGCGATGGCGATCAGCGCCTTCAGCTTTTCTGAAATGCCGGCCTGCTCGAAATCGCGCTTCACGTCCGCGACCAGTTGCTCATTTTCGCCCAGTTGATGGGCGGCGATCGCTCCATGAGACGTCTGGCAGTAGTGGCAGTCGTTTTGGGAGGAAACATAGGTCGCGATCAGTTCCCTCTCCGCCGGCGCGAGGGTGCCGCGCCCGCGCAATAGGACTTCGGCAAGCTCGCTGAGCGGTTTGGCCGTTTCCGGCCGGAAAGCAAACGGGCCGCGAATTCCGGGCAGCCCTTCGGGCAGTGTGATGTGTGGCATGGGTCAGAAAGCCAGCTTCAAGCCGAATTGCACCAGTCGCGGCGGCCCCGCCTGGAGCACGCGGCCGAAGTTGGGCGAAGCGATGTCGTTCTCCGGCAGCCCGAAATTGGCGTGGTTGGCAATGTTGAAACACTCGGCGCGGAACTGGAGGCGGGTTCGCTCGCTCAATGCGAATGTCTTCAGCAACGACAGGTCGACGTTCCCCATTCCGGGGCCGCGCACCGCATTACGCCCCTCGCTGCCGAACTGGCCGGCGCGGGTCACCGGGCTGAGGCGCGAGAAGGCAGTGCGGCTCACCCACTGGTCGGGCGTATGCGGCCCCTGGTTGGGATCCGCAATCGAATCCGGACGGCTGGAATAGAAGCCCGTGATTTCGGGCGAACTGCCTTGCAGAGCCGCGTTCGCACTGTCGTATACCGTGAACGGTGTGCCCGATGTGAACACCGCGATGGTATTCAACTGCCAGCCGGAAAGCAGCGTGTTCGCAACCGCCGAGCGGGTGCGGGCAAGAGGAATCTCGTAGCTGCCGCTGAAAACGAAACGGTGCCGGGCATCGAACAATGACGGACCATGCTCGGCTTTGAGGTTGAACGGATCTTGCGCCAGATCGTTCTCTCCGGCAACGAGCCGCGGCGCCGATCCGGCCACATTAAACGTGGACACGTAATCCAGCGTCTTGGAGAAGGTGTAGGAAGCCAGGAAGGCCAGTCCGCGACGGAAACGGCGCGTGAGGGCCGCCTGCGCGGCATGGTAGGTGGAACTGGTGGAGTCTGTGATAAGCCCCACCGAGGCGAAGTCGCACGGCCCCTGCGGCCCCCTACAGCCCGCGTACAGGCGGCGCTGGTCGGCGTTATCGGAGGTTGCGCCGGGGCCGTAGATCGCCGGATTGGCTTCGATCATGCGGGGCAGCCTGGTGCCCTTATTTCCGATGTAGCGGAGGTCAACGAGCAGGTCCGGGGCCAGCGCGCGCTGGATCGAGAAGTTCCAGTTTTGCGAATACGGAGGACGCATCCCGTTCTCGACAGTGAGAACCGTGGTGGGCTGGGGAAAGGTGTTGGCGGCGAACGGGTATTGTCCGTTCCAGGGGCTGGTGAAGTTGATGGGCGCCGACAACTGCCGCGCCTGGGTCCAAGGAAGCGCGCTCAACGGGGCCTGCAGCGGGCCGCCGACGCCGTTGGTAAACGAATCGTAGTAGATTCCATAGGCCGCGCGAATGGAGGTCTTTCCGGAGCCGGTGGGATCCCACGCCAGGCCCAGACGCGGCATCAGGCCTTTCCAATATACCGGCGCGATACCGTCGGGAATGCCTGGGTCGCCGGGGAACAGCAGCCCTTTCGGGGCGTTGGGGTAGACCGTGGACTGCTTGCCTGGCGACCAGGAATTCATGCGGTTCCGGATATCGACGAACGGTGTGCTCACTTCCCATCGCAGACCGTAATTGAGCGTGAGGCGCGGGGTGACGCGCCATTCGTCCTGGGCATAAAGGGCGGTATCGAGGTTGCGCAGGCCGCGGTTCATATCGCCGCCGCCCTGGAAGAAGACCACCGGAAAGCCGAGCAGAAAACTGGCAAATGCATCGCTCGCCGGAAAGGGCGCAAACACGAAGAAGCCGTTAGACGCGATGCCCTCCGACATATTGATCTGCGTGCGCCGCAGTTCGCCGCCGAACTTAAAGCTGTGCGCGCCCGCGACGTGCGAGAGCGATTCGTACACCTCGAAGGTGTTCTGCGCGGTATCGCGCGGGCCGGTGATCGGGTCGCCGATGCTGGCGTATCCGCTGACGATCAGAAACGGCGGTCCGCTGGCGGCGGCCAGCGTACTGTCGTAGTTGAAACCGAGCGCGCGCGGCGAAGTCTTGTTGAGCGGCTTATCGGTATCGAAGGCATTGCGAAAGAAGCCGAAGCGAAGAACATTGGAAGTGGTGCCGCTGAACAGGTGAGTTTCGGAGACTGTAGCGCTATGCGTGCCGATGTCTTCGCCCACGGGGAAGCCTGGAACATTGGCGCCGGCAATGGAGAGCGGGTCCACACCGGAATTCACCGCGCGCGTATAGCGGAAGGCGAGTTGGTCGCGCTCATTGAACGAATGATCGAAGCGCAAACCACCCTGGTCGGCGGTGTTGCGTTTGGTCTGCGTGGTGACGTACAGGTTGGGTCCGGCGTTGGCGTGCGGATAGAAGTTGACCAGACTCCGCGCCACGGGGTCCTGCGCCGGCACCGGAACCTGGTTGCCGGGGAACGGCTGCCCGGTGAAGTAGTTGATCAAGGGCGCGGGCTGGCCGGTTTGCGGGTCGCGCAGTCCGGAGAAATCGCCGTTGCGTTCGGCATCGCTGGGTACGGTGGCGCTCTGCGTGACGCCCTGGCGGTTGCGGAACCCTTCGTAGTAGCCGAAGAAGAAGTCCTTGTTCTTCCGGACAGGCCCGCCGATGGTGACGCCAAACTGATTTTGCTTCAGGGGCTCCACCGCGGTGGCCAGGAAGTTGCGGGCATCCAGATGGTCATTGCGCAAGAACTCGTACACGTTGCCGTGGAACTGGTTGCTGCCGGCCCGCGTGACCACGGTAGTGGTGGCTCCGCTGGTGCCGCCGTATTCGGCCGGTGCGGTCCCGGTGAGAATGCGGAATTCAGAAATCGCATCCACCGGCGTCTTCAGCGCGTAACCGCCATCCACGCGGTTCACATTGGAAACGCCATCCAGTAGATACGAATTGGACTCCGGCCGTTGGCCATTCACCGCATAGGCCTGGCCTCCGCGGAGCGAGCCTCCCGCCGTGGCCACGCCTTGGGTAAGGGGGGCCACGCCGGGCTGGAGCAGACCCAACTGGGTGAAGTTCCGGCCGTTAAGCGGAAGTTCCACCAGTTGCCGGCCGGTCACTACGTCTCCAATGACGTTGGAGCCCGCGTCCACCAACAGCACTTCCGCCGTCACGGTCACGGCGTCTTTCTCTTTGGCCAGGCGAAGCTGAATGTCGAGACGCGCGGTCTGGCCCACATTCAAGGGAATGCCGGTCTGCAGGTGTTCCGCGAAACCCGCCGTGGAAACGCGCAATTCATATTCGCCAATGGGCAGCGCGAAGTGATACGCTCCCACCGACGTAGTGGTCTGGGAACGCCGGTAACCAGTCTTCCCGTTCACGGCTTGCACGATGGCGCCGCTAATGACGCCTCCGGACGCATCCGTAATTTGGCCCTCCAGCACCGCGGTAGTTTCTTGTGCGAAGGCCGCACTGCAAAGTGCGAATACCAGCCCCAATCCCAGTCCTCTCATATTCTGTCGAGAGTACCGACAAACCGGAGAGCGGGCAATAATCGAAAGCTACTAGTGGGGAGGTTGCCCTCTTGCGAACACCGAGGTGTCGGCGTTGTAGTGCCGCCAGTCGAACCAATAGTCTTTGATGATGTCCACGCGGGTCAGGCACGCTCCCAGGGCTTTGCCTTCGACGGCGCATCCCTGGAAATTCCAACGACTGCCGGTAGCATCGTCCATCATCATGGCGCCGCTATCCGACATCCGATAAAAGTCCGGCTCGGCGCTGGAGCCGGGCACCGCGGCGCGGAAGGCGCGCACCGATTGTCCGTCGGGACCGACGACGATCACAATCGGCACGCCGCCCAGCCGGTCCTTGACCAGTTTCTCCGCCAGAAGCAGATCGTACGGATAGGCGCGCGACGTCCCAAACGCCCGAATGCCCATAACGATAGTGCGCTGGGTCATTCCAGCCTGCGCATAACGGATGACCGTTGGCGCCTTGGCCATCTGCACATCCCAATCCTTCCGAGCATATTCCGCGGTGTAAAGCGCGGCGTCTTTTACCACCGTGCCGGCAGGCTGCTCGGTTTTCCAAAGCTGGAGTGTGAGCTCGTCGGAATGCACCAGTACCAGTTTTTTTCCCTTCAGTGGTCCGGAGACGGCAGCGCCACTGATCTGCTGCCAGAACGTACCGGTCTCCTCATCCCGCATGAGGAAGTTCTGATTGTTAATTCCCGCCAGGTGGAAGGTCAACTTCAAGCCCTCCACATCGCGTCTCCACACCAGACCGGTGTGACAGAGCGTTCAATACGTGGCGACGATGGGGACGCCCCCCACCACGTCATTGACGATATGGTGATAGGACATGCCGCGAATCGGGTAGGCGCGGGCGGCGCCATTCACCTGGACGGCAATTACTTTTTCGTCCTTGTCGAGTTTTGTTTCCGCCGCGGTTTCAAAGCTGGGTGCACCCAGGGGATGAAACATCAGCTCATACACATTAATGCGCGTCAGAGCGGCGGCCGCGCAGACCGTGAGTGTGCCCGTTACGGCACCCGCGCGGCGCCAACGCCGCGGTTGCAGCCGCCAGTAACGCACCATCGAAAAGATCGCGGCGAGCACGCACACAGCCACCGCGAAGGGGCGGAAGCGCATCACCACCAGAGCAGCGGCCAACTCCCGCACGCCCTGTGCGCGGAACGGCCGAATGACGTAGATGGGATAGATCAGGCAGAACAGCGCAGCCAGCAGACTGGCGGCGATCAGCAGCGAATAGGCGCCGGTGCGCGGCGTAGACGTCTTCAATTTAAATCTCCTCAGCGCAGGTGGCCACCATGGCCACCGCTATTCGGGGAACCCCACGGTCGTAAGCTGGCATAGTGAGCATCAAGATAGCCGAAATCAGCCCGCTGACGGCGAGCACGGAAAGAAACAACGCGTATGAGCCGGTCAGGTCGAAGGCACGTCCCATTACCACGGGGCCGATGGCGCCCGCGATCGCGTACGCGGTCCAGGTGAATCCGTAGAGCGTGGAAAACGAGCGGAGTCCGAAATAGCGAGTCAGGAGGTAGGGCGTAATATCCGCTTCACCACCCAGGCCGAAACCGATCAGCGCCGCTGCCGCAACGGCCGTTACCGGTGTGTGCGCGGTGGACAGCAGTTGAATTCCGGCGGCCACCCCAAGCAGCAGGACGAACGACACGCGCGGGCCGAAAAACCGGTCGAGCAGCAGTCCTGTCAACAGGCGCCCGGCTAGGCTGGCCGCTCCCAGGACCGAGAGCGCGAGAGCGGCCTCTCGTCCGGAGATCCCGCGGTCGGTGAGCAGGGGAGAGAGGTGGGTGATCGCTCCATTCACGCTGATGGAATTCAGAAACAGGATCGCGACCAGCGTCCAGAAGGCGCGCGACCGCAGGCCGTCGCCGGTGGTGACACTGGCCGTCGCGGTCGCCCGCTCCGCGGCGCGAGTGGTCGGCCGCTCGCGCACGAAGATCACGGTGAGGGGAATGCCGCAGACCAGGGAAACGGCTCCCAGGGTCAGGTAAGCGTTGCGCCAGCCTTCTACTTCGATCATCCACTGTGCCGCGGCCGGAAGTACGATAGAGCCCACGCCCGTACCCGACATCACCAGCGCGAGCGCCAGCCCGCGATGTTCATCGAACCACGTGGAAACGGCCCGTGAATACCCCATCTGCGTGGTGGCATTGCCCACCAGGCCGATGACCACGAATGTCAAGTAAAACTGCCAGATCTGCGGCGTGAGAAAGGCGAGGGAGCCCAGCGCCAGGCCGTAGATCGTGTAACACGGAATGATTACGCGGCGTGGACCCAGACGGTCCAGAAGTTGCCCCAGTTTGGGCGAAGCGATGGCGACTGAAAGCGCGGCGAAACCGAAGGCGCTCGAGACTGCCTCCCGGCTCCATCCAAACTCCGTGCCCACGGGCTTGAGAAAAACCGAGAAGGTGAAGACCACGAGCGAGCCGAATCCGGCCATCACGCCAAAGAATGCGGCCACCACCACCAGCCACGCGGACCTGGGCTTCGTCGCCGGAGTCATACGCTAGAAGTACCCATTGGCCGCCACATTCGGCGCCCGCTCCCGGTAATATTCGGGACTCTCGGGGGCCCATGTGGCGAGTCCATCCACGTACCGGTTGCACATGCAAAACACGGCGGCAATGAGCACGGTGTCGTGAATTTCGAGGTCAGTCGCTCCTTCTTTTCGCGCACTTTCGATGGCTTCCGCGGTAACCTGCTTGCCGCCCTGCTGCACCTGCCCGGCGATGGCGAGCAACGCTTTCAGCTTGTCCGAAATCGGCGCTTGACCGAAATCTTGTTTGACGCTGCGCACCAGGTCTTCGTCGCCGGCGAGATGGTGCGCCGCGATGGCGCCGTGAATGGTCTGGCAGAAGTGGCAATCGTTGCGCGCGGAAACGTAGGTAGCGATCAACTCACGCTCGCCCATCGAGAGTGAGTTGGCGTGGTGCAGCAGAACGTTTACCAGGTCGTTGATCGGTTTGGCCGTCTCGGGACGGAACTGCAAGAGCCCGCGGATACCCGGCAGATCGTTCAGCAAGTCGATATGAGGCATGTTCTATCTGTCCCTCTTTGGGATGTAGCGGGCCCGGCCAGGATTTCCCGATTGTTCGGCACGGCGAGGTGTGCAGCAACCCTTTCGGGTGCGCCGGCAATGAGCAAACCGGACCTTCTCACGAGAAGGGCTGCGCGTCCACACATCGGCGGCGCATCTTCGAGGACACGGGCAAATTCGAGGCGGACCTTCGGCAAAAGGGATGTGCGGCATCGCGGCTCTCTGAGTAGAGCGACCTACTTCGAATGCTGGCGAGTATACCTGGGGCCGGGGTGAGGCTTCAATAATGGGAATCTACTAGAGAGGGAGTTGCTGAGGAAGTACGGGCAAATCGGGTCGCCGGAAGCGTTGATCACCGCATATACCTTGAAACCGGGCCAGTTGCTTCGAAGGCGGGAACAATGAACGCCACCTTATGAGGAAGCGACTCTTGGAGCCCACCATTACCGCGACTTCAGAAGCACGCGAGTCATAGGGACGGTCATTAACACAATCCTGCCGAGCCGACCCGATGCGGTACCCACCCCCACGACGAGTTTTGACACAGCAGCCCAAACCCGACGAAAAAGCAGGTGCTCATTTTGACACAGCCCCTGCTTTTTGTGTCACAATGCACCTGTAAATCATTGATAGTAAATGGTCGGGGCGGCAGGATTTGAACCTGCGACTCCCTGCGCCCAAGGCAGGTGCGCTACCAGACTGCGCTACGCCCCGACATTCTACTCACCTGATTCTAAACCACTTTCTGAGCTAGAGCAACTGCTTTTCAAGCCGACCGTGTCGAAACCGTGCTAAAACTCTGACCGCAGCCGAGAACCGTGCTGAAACTCCGGCCAAATAGAATCAACAACTTACAGGCAGCGGTTAGGGGGGAAACTGGCCGAAATCGGCATCGGCTCCCGCAGCCCCGACACCGGTGCGACGAGGCGAGCCGTAAGTGATTGGAATTGCAAGGGATCTTGACTCATCCGCGAACCTGCTTCGAGCGCAGCCGCCCACTTCAAGAAAGGGCGTTCATATTGACGTACCGACCCAGCGGCTCGGGCTGGCGTCGGCGAGTTTTAGCATTCGTTTTATATGCGCCAGCCGATGTAAGCGTATTGTCCGATTTTCCGGTCCGGATTGAGAGCAGAGGCGGGAGTCATAGAAGGATGCTTTTCGCTTCTTCTCACAGGGAGGGAGGCGCGGCACCGATTGCACTACTTCAAGGCGTTCTCTTCGCCTCCGGCGGCAACCCGGACCGGCTTCACCGCCTGCCTTCTCGTTTAAACAGGGGAGCGTTGGCCGGACTCGGCCCTGGAGCTTATTCTGTCGACGCTCGTTTTTTCGGGAGGCGCGTCCTCAGGTTGCCCCACCGCCGTTAGTACATCCTGCTCATCGGCTGTCTTGGGCACGGGGATGTTTCAGAGCCGATAGGTGGCGCCTCGCCTCTTCAAAAGCCACACGAGCGTGGGGCGATTGGCTCATGGCAATCCTCTCACTGAAAGATTAACCTGGAACACCGGCCGGAGCCATTTTAGGTTTCCATAGGTCTCGTCCGCCGCGATTCGGACGCCCGGCACTACCCGAAATGGGCATCCGATTTCGACTCGAAGGGGGATTCCGTCCCGAGTCAAACGCGTCGACACTGTTGGAAGAGCAGGTTCGATTAAAGAACTGCACCATCTGACGAGAGGATAAATCCATGCAGAATCTTGAAGTTACAAGAAAGCCGGCAAACGTTCGAAGCCCGAATGCCCTCGGAGAACGAGATTTCGCATCAACGAGAGATCGTTTACCTGATAGATGACGACTGCAGTGTACGGGAGGGGCTCGCAGAGCTTCTGAGGGCCTTCGGCAAGGAAGTAGTCAGCTTTGGCACGGGAGCCGAATACTTGAAGTGGCGCAGGACGGATACAGCGGCATGCCTGATTCTGGACATGATGCTCCCGGGTATGTGCGGACTGGATCTGCAAAGCCGTCTGTCATCCGACAACCGCCCTCCGATCATATTCGTGAGTGGCCGGGCTAGCATTGCGGGTACGGTGCTTGCGATGAAAGCCGGCGCCCTTGAATTCCTGACCAAGCCCGTGAACCCGAACGCCCTACGGGCAGCCGTGGATATTGCATTTGCGCAGGATAGACAGGGGCGACAGACTCAGGCGGAGCTGTCTCGGATACGGCAGCGGTTGGCCACTTTAACTCCTCGTGAGCGACAAGTCCTCCCCCTGATCGCGGAGGGCATGCTGAACAAACAGGCAGCGGCTATTCTAGGCATCAGCGAGGCGACGCTGCAGGTTCATCGTGGGCAGATCATGCGGAAGATGGCTGTGCCGTCTTTTGCGGAACTGGTCCGCACGGCAGAGAAAATCGGCATCCCTCAACCGAACTGAGTTGTGGCCGGACCACATCCAACTTTCCAAACGCTAAACTACTAATGTGAGCCGGGAATGATGAGGTCGCCATTCCTGTCGCGAACCCCAATGGGCGTGAAGGAGGCAAAGTGTTCCACACGGGCAGTTGGGTATGGGATATTCAGCGCGAGGCGCCGGTCTACTGGTCGGAGGAAATGTGCCGCCTGCATGGACGCCACACTTCCGACGGACCGCCTACCCGCGTCGAGTTCGGCGCCCTCTACAAAGCAGATACCTGGGCTGGCTGGTTGGCCGCCGTGGAGCATGTCCGTCGGAACAGAAAGGAACTCGATTTCAGTTGCAGGTTGGCGCTTCCGGACGGAGTTGTGCGCGAACTGAGAATGATCGGCCAGCCGATCTGCGGCGGGGCGGGCGATGTCACGGAAATTATCGGCTCGGCTACCGAAATTTCTGTGCATCAAGCACAAAGGGCAGTACAGCACCCTCCGGAACAGGCGATCGACTTAATCCCGGCGTTAGCCTGGTCTACTGGACCGGATGGCACGTGTGATTTCAGTAACCGCACGTGGCTGGAGTATACCGGGCTTACCGTGGACGAGGCATCAGGGTGGGGCTGGAGCACAAGTTTTCATCCGGATGATATCGACGCCGTGCTGGCTTATTGGCATGCTCTTCGGTCTTCCGGCGAGGCGGGAGAAATCGAAGCCCGCATGCGCCGGTTCGACGGAGAATACAGGTGGTTTCTCGTCCGTGCAAAGCCTCTCACGGACGCCGACGGTGTGGTTGTCAAGTGGTACGGCACGAACACCGATATCGAAGATCGTAAGCGCGCCGAGGAAGCTGTTCGCGACAGCGAGTTCCAGCTTCGCTTAATCATTGACTCCATTCCAGCGCTCGTGTTCACCACGACGGCTGCGGGAGAGGTGGAATACGTCAACCGGCAGATACTCGATTATTTCGGGAACACTCTTGAAGAGTTGAAGAACTGGGCGTTCAGTGGTGCGGTTCATCCTGATGACATGAATGGTGTGGTCACGCACTGGCAGCACTCGATCGCTGGTGGAAGCCCATTCGATATCGAACAGCGTATTCGCCGGTTCGACGGGGTATTCCGATGGTTCCATGTCCGCGGGCTTCCTCTCAGGAGTCCTGAAGGCCGCATCATCCGCTGGTACGTGGTACTTACTGATGTTGACGACCGGGTCCGATCCGAAGAGGCCGTCCGGATCAGTGAGCGTGAACTCCGCCAGATCGTAGATAGCGTGCCAGGCATGATTGCAACCGCGAACGCCAAAGGTGAGCACGATTACGCCAGCAAGCGCACTCTGGATTATACCGGTACGTCGACTGAAGAAGCGAGTGGGCTTGGATTCGTCAATACCATTCATCCGGACGACCAGGAACTGGTGAAACAGATGTGGATACGGAGCGTTACACTCGGGCAGCCGATGGAGATCAATCATCGATGGCGCCGATTCGACGGAGTTTACCGCTGGTTCCGCGTAAGGGTACACCCGCGAGTCAATGAGAAGGGCGAGATTGTTCGATGGTATGGCCTGCTCACGGATATCGACGATCAGATGCAGGCCGAGGAGGCGTTACGCAACAGTGAGCAACACCTAAGGTTGCTGGTAGAGACGCTACCGGCTGTAGTGTGGCGTGCTACCAAGGATGGCTCGATCGACTACGCGAACGGGCGGCTTGGAGAATACCTTGGATCGCCCCGGAACTTCGTGAAGGGCGATGAATGGATTGCTGAACTTCATCCTGAAGACGTCGATGTGACACTCGAAAGATGGAAACAGTCGTGCCGAGCAGGATCATCCTACGACACGATGTTCCGGTTGCGGCGGGCCGACGGTGAATATCGGTGGGTCCAAATGATCGGCGAACCCTTGCGTGATACCGCCGGACAAATCCTCAATTGGTATGGTTTGATGCTTGACATTGATGATCGCAGGCGGGCGGAGCAAGCTTTGCGAGAGCGAGAAGCTCAGCTGCGCGGCGTGCTGGAGACCGTTCCCGCCCTGGTTACGCGAACGACCTCGGAAGGGCGCCTTGAGTATGTAAATCGGCGCGTCGTGGATTTCCTGGGGGGCAATGTGGAAGAGATTGGGTCCGCGGCTATCCATCCGGAGGATCGCGACACCTATCTTAAGAAATGGTCAAATTGCCTGGAGACAGGACAGCCATGTGAAGCTACATATCGACTCCGACGGATAGATGGGGAGTATCGCTGGTTTTTCGTCCGGATCGAACCGTTGCGTGATACGGAAAACCAAGTGGCGAGTTGGTATACGGTTCACATCGATGTTGACGATAGTAGGAAGATCGCTGAAGAACTGCGCCATACGCAGGCAAAGTTGTCGCAAGCCTCACAAATTGCGACCGTAGCCGAATTATCCGCTTCGATCGCTCACGAGATCAATCAGCCATTGGCCGCCATCGTCGCAAATGGCCACGCTTGCCACGCCTGGTTATCCAATGATCCGCCCAACCTTATTAGGGCCCGTTTGACAGCGGAACGCATCATCACCAACGGCAACTCTGCGGCCGAAGTTGTCCGAAGAATCCGCGCGTTGTTCAAACAGAATGCGCCGGAATTGGTCCTGGCTTCCATCAACGACATTGCCGTGGAAGTGCTCACGTTGATGGCCGACGAAACGCGCGATCACGGAATTTTCGTTGCCACAGATCTCGCGGCGGATGTGCCGATGATCCCGATCGATCGCGTCCAACTACAACAAGTGTTGGTCAATCTGGTGCACAACGCCATCGAGGCGATGGAAGGCATAGCGGATCGGCCGAAGGAACTGCTACTGCTCTCCCAGTGCGACGCCCCTGACATCCGGTTCGAGGTCCGGGACAGAGGGCGCGGGCTTGCCCATCCGAAGTCAGTTTTCGACCCGTTCTTTACGACAAAAGAGAACGGCATGGGAATGGGGCTGGCCATTTGCCGCTCTATTATCGAAACGCATGGAGGGCGTCTCTGGGCCACTCCAAACAGCCAGGATGGTACCACGTTCGGATTTACTCTTCCCTTACCTTTGGGTACGCAGCCATGAAGCGTGGGCGGACCTGATCGGGATGACTGGAAACCCGGCATCCCTGCGCCAGCTCAGCCCATTATAGAAACCTATAATGTGATACGAGCGCAGATCGGGTTACTATGAGACGTTGATTAAAGGGACCACGTGCAGTCGCTTTGTAATCGGAGTAGTGGATGACGACTCCAGGATTCTGGAGTCCCTCGATGAACTTCTCGCTTCTGCTGGATACAAGGTTTTGCTCTTCTCATCCGCGGAAGCCTTCCTTGCTGCGAATGGTTTCCATCAGGTGGACTGTCTGATTTCGGATATTGGGATGCCTGCAATGAAAGGATGGAACTTGCTGAAGCTGGCACAAACGATGGACGCAAAGTTCCCGGTCATTCTGATTACGGCGCGAGAAGAGTGTGCTTTCGGTGAGGGTGCGTAAGCGTTTTGGGCGGGGCCTATTTCTCCGGGAAATAGGTCTT
>CAINNJ010000036.1 GCA_903851195.1 uncultured Acidobacteriia bacterium | reverse complement strand
GGGCGAAGCGATTCCGAATTTGCCATGGCAGGAGCGGGCGGAGGGAAGCCGGGAAGTGCTGTGGCGATACAGCGAGAACCCGATTCTGGGATGGAATCCGGTGGGGCGCGCGGCGCGAATGTACGCGCCGGAGCAAAAATAGACCACATGGCGCCGCGTTAGCGGCGTGACGTGGCGGAGTAAAAGGAGACCCCCCCGCCAGGCGTTGATTTCACGGACAAGCATTTTTCTTTGGGGAGTGCCGAAGTTGATTCGGCGCGTTCAGGAGGCGTGTTTTCTGTGGGATACAGGAGGCATGAAGACGGTGGAGCTTTACGCGAGGGTTCGGCGGGCGGTGCTAGTGGATGGGATGAGCCGGCGGTCGGCGGCGCGGGAGTTTGGGTTGGCGCGGAAGACGGTGAGCAAGATGCTGGAGTATTCGGCGCCGCCTGGCTACCAGCGTCAGAAGCCGGTGAAGAGGCCCAAGTTGGGCCCGTGGCAGGGCGTGATCGACGCGATCCTTGAAGACGACAAGCAGCGTCCGCGCAAGCAGCGGCACACGGCCAGGCGGATCTTCGAGCGGCTGCGTGCCGAGCACGGCTACACCGGCGGCTACACGATCGTGAAGGACTACGTGCGCTCTTCGAAGATCGGCGGCCAGGAGATGTTCGTTCCGCTGACCCACACGCCGGGCGAGGCGCAGGCAGACTTCGGGGAAGCCCTGGCGGTCATCGACGGCGTCGAGCAGAAGGCTCATTTCATGGCCTTTTCGATGCCGCATTCGGATGACTGCTTTGTGCAGGCCTTTCCGGCTGAGACCACGGAGGCTTTCCTGGAAGCTCATGTGCGCGCCTTCGAGAACTTCGGCGGCGTACCGGTGCGGATTCTCTACGACAACACCAAGCTAGCCGTGGCGCGGATTCTTGGTGACGGGCAGCGGCAGAAGACGCGGGCCTTCTCCGAACTGCAGAGCCACTACCTGTTCGCGGAGAAGTTCGGCCGTCCGGCCAAGGGCAACGACAAGGGCAAGGTTGAGGGTCTGGTAGGTTATGCGCGCCGCAACTTCATGGTGCCGATTCCGCGGGCGGCAAGCTGGGAGGCGCTCAACGAGCAGTTCATGCGCGATGCGCTGGGTGGCCGCGCACGGCGCCTGCGCGGCCGCCAGGAGACCATCGGCGAACGGTTCGAGCGCGACCGCGCGGCGTTGTTGCCGCTGCCTGCGGCTCGCTTCGAGGCCTGCGACAAGACGACCGTGCGTGTCAGTTCGATCTCGCTGGTCCGCTACCGCACCAACGATTACTCAGTGCCGACCGAGTTCGGCCATCGCCAGGTGCTGGTCAAGGCCTTCGTTCACCGCATCGTGATCGTCGCGGGCTGCGACGTGATCGCCGAGCACAAGCGCAGCTACGAACGCGAAGCCACGATCTACGATCCGCTGCACTATCTCGCACTGTTGGAGCACAAGAGCCGCGCACTGGATCAGGCTGCACCGCTGGCTGGCTGGCAGTTGCCGGAGTGCTTTGTTCAACTGCGCCGGCTGCTGGAGGCGCGGCTCTTGAAGCATGCTGCTCGCGAGTACATCCAGGTGCTGCGGCTGCTGGAGACCTTCCCGCTTGCCGAGGTCACTGCGGCCATCGAGCAGGCGCTTGAGTTGAGCACGATCAGCTTCGATGCTGTTCGCCATCTTGTTCTGTGCCGCATCGAACGCAGACCGCCCAGGCTGGACATGGCCAACTGGCCGCACCTGCCCCTGGCCCAGGTGCGCACCACGCGTGCCGCCGATTACATGAGCCTGCTGTACGCTGCCGCGGCTGAGCCGCCGATGCCGGAGACGACGCTATGAGCGCAACCACTCCCGATACGCCGCAGGTTCTGCTCGAACATCACCTGAAGGCACTGCGGCTGCCTACCATGCTGCGTGAGTATGACAAGCTGGCGCGCACCTGCGCGGCGGAGAAGGCAACCTTCCCCACCTATCTGCTTCAACTCACCGAGCTGGAGCTGCTCGACCGCGACCGCCGAGCCACCGAGCGCCGCATCCGGCAGGCGAAGTTCCCCGTGGTCAAGAGCCTCGACAGCTTCGACTTCCTCGCCATCCCCGCGCTGAACAAGACGCTGGTCCTTGAACTGGCCCGATGCGAGTATCTGACCCGCAGGGAAAACATCCTGCTGCTCGGCAACAGCGGCACCGGCAAGTCGCACATCGCCCTGGCCCTCGGTCTGGCGGCTTGTCAGCGTGGCCATCGCGTTCGCTTCATCACCGCCGCCGCTCTGGTCGGCGAGCTGATCGAGGCTCGGGATGAGAAGCACCTGCGGCGCTTCCAGAAACAACTGGCAGCCCACGAGCTGCTGATCATCGACGAACTGGGTTATGTTCCCCTGTCGAAGACTGGCGCCGAGTTGCTCTTCGAGACCATCAGCCAACGCTATGAACGCGCCTCGACGCTGATCACCAGCAACCTGCCCTTCGATGAATGGACCGAACTCTTCGGCTCCGAGAGGCTCACCGGCGCACTGCTCGACCGCATCACCCACCACGTCCACATCCTGGAGATGAACGCCGACTCCTACCGCCTCAAGCAAAGCCGCCGAAAACGAGCCTGACAGCCCCTCCCCAACGCGCCTCGGGGGAGGAGGGCCGCCTCCGCTACGCTCCGGCGCCCCTCCTCCCCCGAAATGCCCGACTCAACCCTCTACTGGCTCCCTTTTACTCCGCCACAGTGGTTCCCTTTTACGCCGCCCTTGACACTCAAGATACCGGAGTCAAAGAAGGACTTCTACGACCTCGAAAATACGCGCATCGTTTACTCGGCGCTTCGGCATCTGACCCCGGTGCAGGCGTCAGACCCTCGCCTATGGTCGTACCTGACGCATGTGTCGCATTGGGATTACATGCGCAAGCGCTGG
>CAINNJ010000035.1 GCA_903851195.1 uncultured Acidobacteriia bacterium | reverse complement strand
TGATCTGCCTCCGCCCGACTCAGGTGCCGCCGATGCTTCTTTGCTGCTTGCTTCTGGACCACGCTCCCACTTCATCAGAACTGCACCCACGAAGAAAGATGCCGTTGCTCTGACGCTTACCCAATACCATCGACAACTTCGCTCACATCTTCGACCGAAAACTCGAGGAGCTTGTCATCGGGCGGATGGACCGCAACAGTGATCAGGTCGTTCGGTTCCTGGATAACCCGGAAGTTCGCGAATTCGTCACCAGCCTGATGCGCAACCAAGTGTACACTCGCATCCAGCAGGACGCGAAGTCCCGTGGCCCCGAAGTCTGATCGGCTACCCGGCGCAGTGCTTCGTCGAATATAATGAGGAATATGCCTCCTGTCGAGACGCCGACGTTGCGGGTACCCCGGATCGATCCCCACTTATCCGGGGCCGGCGAGCGCGTCAGAGAGGCGGCTGCGGAGTTAGAGAGACTCGGCATCGCCAATCCCGATGGGAGCCGGATTCGCAAAGATCTGCCCAAGGATATGCAGGCGGACGCGGATCGCGACTTCGGCGGTTAGCTTTAACTGAACTCGTGGGTTCAGGCGTGGCACTTCGCACCAAACCTCACGAGAATTATCTCCAAGCTGTTGTTTTCTATGCCGCCCAAGATGTTCATCGTCGCCGGTCCGCCAGGGAGCGGAAAATCCACAGCTTTTCCGGTGGCGGCTTTTGGCGTCGATTTTTTCAATGCTGACGATCACGCTGCGGCGCTGAACAAGGGTTCCTACGGTGATATTCCGCGTGAAATTCGCGCCTGCGTAAACACTCTCTTCGAGACGTTCGTCCTCGATCATATTGAGATGCGAAGCAGCTGCGCGTTTGAAACCACGCTTCGCAGCGCGGTCACGTTTGACCAGGCTGCGCTGGCCCGTCGCGCCGGTTTCACCGTCGAGATGCGCTACCTCTGCCTCCCAAACTTCGAGAACCACTTGGAACGGGTAAAGATGCGGGCGGACCGGGGCGGCCACAGTGCGCCGGAACCGGTCCTGCGCGGCATTTACGAGTCCAGCATCGCCAATTTGCCTCGCGCTATTCGTGAGATGGATCTGATCTACGTATACGAGAACGGCGCATGGGGGGAAACGCCAGAGATTCTGCTGCAAGCCGAACATGGAGAGGTTGTGTATCAGGCGGAACGTATCCCGCGCTGGCTTGCTGGAAGTGTGGCACGCCTGTAGCGGGATGATCGGGGAGGGGTCTCCGTCCGTCAATTTTGCAAGTTCCGCTTGCAAGAATGGACTGCACTGGATTCCGTGGCCATTTCCGCGATCGCCTGAGCCGGAGGGTGTCGCCCGAGGGCGGAAACAATTCTGCACGATCCTGTTGTTTTGATAAGATGAAGTAAAGAGAAGCCTTTGCACCCCCGCAGTGGGGCGACTCGGGCCAGATCGGGCACCAGAATCCGTGGCAGCTCTCTCTTAAAAGGGGCTGGATTCATATGGCCACGAACTATAGTCCGAAGCAGTTTCTTCGTCAGGTGCCGAACCCTTTATTGAAGGCGTTCTTTGATCGGAGGGGGGAGCTTCCGGATATTGACTGGGATGCGCTCGGAGAGATGGACGCCGATCCGGTCTTCGAGGCTTGGCAGACTCTGCCGGAAACAGCCCGCGCTCAAGTCGAGCGATTGTTCCGTTCGGTCTCGGATCTCTCCTCTGCCCAGGGGATACAGACGCTGATCGAAGAGGGCCAGTTCCATCGCCTGGATCTGACGGCTGGCCTGAATGAGCTTCGCGGGCTCCACGAAAAAGTCTTCTGGGTCTACCTCAACCACGAGAAGGTGTTTGTTTCTGCGGGGCGGCTGAATCGTGCGGACCACCTGAATGGGCGTTACTGGAGACGCCGCACCGACCTACCGGCCAAGGTGCCCGATATCAGCCATCCCACTAGGAAACTGCTCGGCAAGGAGATTTCAAAGTATTACTGGGATACTCAGGGCCGGGGTGAGCACTGCCATGTAGAGGTCTACCTGAGGCGTGAGAAGATCCACTATTTTTTCGCTTATCCCGCCGACTACGCCGACACGGTCATCATCTACGACGACCTGGGTGACTTGCAACGCCAGCTCCAGCAGGCCGCTTTTGAAGTAATCTTCGCCTACAACGAATCGTCAGGCACCTTGGATCTCTTTGTACAGGGCGACAAGAATCTGCGGCGGGACATCGAGGAGATTTTCGCGCGGCTCATTCTCAAGGAGGAACTCCCCACAGAGATCGCGGAACGCCAGCCATATGAACTGAACGGTCTCCGCAATCCCGATTTCGACTTTCCGACTGATCCCGAGGATGCCATCCAGGAGGTTAGGGTCAAGGCGCTCCGGCTGTCGATCGTCGGACCCGGCTTCGGGCGGATCACGTTTGAGAGCGATGCCAGGAAGAAGCGCGGCGATATCTATGACCTCATGGATAAGAGCCTGAACCACGTCCGGATGGAAACTGAGGCGGTCAACGTCACCCGCGCGGTGCTGGACGTCATTTACGCAACCGGTGGGAAGCCGAAGACGGATAGCTTTTACATCTCATATCCCGACACGTGCAGCCTCAAGGACACACCTGAGCACCTGAAGCTTAAAGAGTATCTCCGGCGGTGGGGAATCGCCAACGAGAATTAACGTGCTCGCCTTCTGGATTCGGGCTGATCTCGATGAGGCCGCATTCCGCGGCGACGAGCTCCGCGGATTCGGGCCGGCGACGCTGGACTTATTCAAGAAGGAAAAACTGCTCAAACGGGGCCGGGATCTCCAAGTGGTGGAGTGCGGCGACTGTGGCAACCCGCACCTCGAAGACGTTGACGTCATCACTGATTCGCCCGATGGTATTCCGAGGGCTTACATCGCGTGCGGAGCCGGTCGCGTCTCCGTTCGCTTGGACGACCTTCAGGTCTGGGCGATTGACTATGATCGCTTGGCTCGTCTAACGAGATCAGCCCTCGGGCTGGGCGGCCGGATCGTACAGGTCGCGGCCGACCGGGTCTGGCTTTTGGGTTCTGCGAGGTTGGCAAACAAGACACGGGATGTCTTTCTCGTGCGGGGGATCGGATGGCCGGACGGCCTCCAGCTTCTTGTCGGAAATGCGCGTTTGTCCACGTCGCCTTGCCCATTGATTCTTTGCTTGAATAGGGTTCCGGATGATGCAGATTGGCACGGCCACGAACGCGTGGTCATGTCATTGTCTGAATTCGACTGGCTTCAATGTGACCGCTCAACGCTTCTGGCCCGAACCACCGAGATTCTCCGCGAGCATGCCGGTTCGCTGGTAGACGCCGAGACACCATCTGAGTCGGAAACCGGCAACAAAGTCTCCCGTTCGATAGGCAGCGCGGTGGCGGTTAATGCGCTGCTTGCACTGAAGGACAAGAAGGGCTGGACCGTTGAGCAGCTCTCCATTCAAATTGGAACAACCGCGCGCACCTTTCAGAATTTCTGCAAGACCTCCAAAGTTCGCAATTCTGTCTTCAGGACTATGGCCGAACGCCTGGAGACGTCGCCTGAAGAGCTCCTGAAGGGCCACTTTCCCGATCGCCAGGAATAGCTGGTCCAGCGCCGGACTCTATCTTCCGGTTTTCTTCCGAAACACTTCACTTTCAATTGGTTTCGGAAAACTGATATCTCGATCAATCTCAATACAGGAGCAGCGGGGAACGCCCTGCTGCATGTATCGAGATGAAGAAAAACCTACCAACACGACTCCTAAATGAGCACGAAGTAGCGAGGGCCTGCTCTATCAGCGTCCTCACTTTCCGGAAGTGGCGCACGATGCTGCGCGGCCCACGTTTCCTCAAGATCGGCAGTCTCGTTCGTTACCGCCCGGAGGACGTGGAAGCGTGGATTCAGGCACAGACGGCACACTGCGGGAGCCCGTCAGAGGTGGCGCAATGACACATCCTGTCACCCCCCACGAGTTGCGACCGACCGAGGTGGCATTCATCGCCGCCATGCAGCAACTTGGCTTTGGGCGATTCGAACACCTCAAGATCCGCGGCGGCGAACTGGTTCTCGATCCGTGGCCAGACACGATTCAGGACATCAAGTTTGCGACGCCGAAGAACAATGGCAAGCCTGAACTGGCTGCGGATGAATTGCGACCACAGATCGCCGAGTTCTTCGACTATGTGCGGAGCGGCGACGCTGGCGAAATACGGATTCTGGAAATCCGGCATGGTCTGCCCTTCGCGATGGAAGTGGCGTTGGCCGGTGCCCGGACAGCAGCGACGGAAGGAGGCCACCGTGGCTGATATCACTCTCGACCAAGCGCTTCCGGTTGTCCGGAATCTCGCCGGACGCAAGGCGAATGCGTTCGTACGTCGTCGTCGCCTGGCCATCGACGAACGTGAAGACGTCGAAAGCCAACTCGTTCTGCTCTTCCTTGCCCGCTGGCCGAAGTTCGACCGTGAGCGGGCTTCAGTTCAGACGTTCGCCTCCCGCTTGATGGACAAGGAATTGACATCGATTCTGCGCTATCGCCTCGCACAGAGTCGCCAACCGCAGGAACTCCCGGTGCCGGATACTGGTCCGACGGCGGCTTCGATCCATCAGTTCCGCGTTGATCTCGAACGCGCCATGGCCCAGTTGCCGGAGGTCGTTCGCGAGACGGCATCCGCTCTGTCCTGGCTGTCTTCTGTAGAAGCGGCGGATGCAGTTGGATGTTCCCGGCAGATGATCAACAGGCGGAAGCATCAGATCCGCGATGCCCTCGTCGCCGCAGGCATCAACTCGAACTACTTCTTCCGCAGAGGCACCTGCCAATGACCGCCGACTCCATCGCACGCGCCCTCAAAGCCCGTCGTTCTGGCACCGGCTGGATGGCAAAATGTCCCGCGCACGACGACCACAACCCGAGCCTGAGCATCCGGGATTCTGACGGCAAGGTGCTGTTGCACTGCCATGCGGGCTGCGCGCAAAGCGACGTAATCGACGCACTGAAAGCCCGCGATGTTTGGCAGCCCGAGCACTCTGAGCAGTCGCGAATCGTAGCCGAATACGACTACACCGACGAACACGGGAATCGGTTGTATCAGGTCGTGCGCTACCAGCCGAAGGACTTCAAACAGAGACGACCGGACGGATGCGGCGGGTGGACTTGGCGCAAAGCAGAGCGACAGGTTCTCTACCATCTGCCGGAAGTGCTCGAAGCACCGATCGTGTTCGTTGTGGAGGGCGAGCGGGATGTCGAGACGCTCCGCGAATACGGGTTTGTAGCAACCACCAACGCTGGTGGGGCCAAAGCGCACTGGGCACCGCAGTTCACCGAAGCGCTCCGAGGGCGCGAGGTGATCCTGATCCCGGACAATGATGCTCCCGGCCGCAAGCGGGTCATGAACATTGCGCGCGCACTACTGGGGAAAGTGGCGCGGCTGGTCGTACTGGAGCTTGAGGGCGGCGCAAAGGACGTTACCGAATGGTTTGATCGCGGGCATTCAGAACTGGAGCTGATCGCTCTTCTGGACGGTGATGAGGTTTCCCGCTGAAACGAGAACTGAGTGCGGAGCCGGATCTCGAAACTCTGGCCGGTTGGGACGCCGGAGACAAACCTCCAACTGCGGCTCTGCCGTCTCTGGTTTCTGCGACGGAACTCTATCGGGGTGACATCGTCGCGCTCCGCCCGTTGTTCGAAGACTTGCTTTGGGACGGGCTGACTATGCTGATCGCGCGCCCGAAGGCTGGGAAATCCTGGCTGACCCTTCAGTGCGCCGTGCACATCGCCGGGGGGCGACAGGTGGACGGAGTCAACGCGGTTGGGGCCGGGCCGGTCCTGTATGGAGCGTTCGAAGAACCGAAAGCGCGCACCATGTCCCGGCTGCGAAAACTGGCGCCCGAGGGACCTTGGACCGACAATCTCCATTTCATTTATGAACTCATGCCGCTCATGGGCGGCGGTGCCGAACAGCTTGCAGCGATCATCCAGCAATTGCAGCCCAGGCTGGTAGTGCTGGACACATTCACTGCGCTGGTGAAGACCGGATCGAAAGGTGGAAACGACGTTTTCCGCAGTCAGTATGCGGAAGTCTCCAGGCTCCGTAAGCTTGCGGAGGAATTTCGGACGGCAATAATTGTTGTGCATCACATGCGGAAGGGCATCTCCGACGGCGCGATCGAGGCCGTTGCCGGGACTGGCGGGATTGCGGCGGCAGTGGACACGCTCTGGCAACTGAAGCGAAAGCCAGAAGGAGAAGCCACGCTGGACGTCGTTGGGCGGGAAACTGAGGAGCGCACTCTCGCCCTGCGGTTCGACCGCGAGCCGCTGGGCTGGCGTGTACTCGGCGACGATGATGCGCAGGTTCTCAATTCTGAGCGGCGTCAGGTGCTCGACCTGCTTCGCGAAGACGGCGGGCTATCCCCAGCTCAGATCGCAGCGGAACTTGGCAAATCGCGGCCAGCCGTCCGCATGATGCTGAAGCGCATGAAGGACGACATGCAGGTCAAGAAACAGGGCACCAAGTACGTGCCTACGCGCTCTGAGAACTACAGCGCTGCGGAGAACGATTGATGGATGGTGGGAAGGGCTGTCATTGCCAGGAATCAGTCGTTGCGAGCCGATGGGCCGAAATCCAGCAGTTTCCGAGTAGCGCGTAGTCGGCCTAGAGCGCGGTCCGACGCTTCCAATATGCGGACTTGGGCTCACGTCGGAGTCGTCACCCTAATAGCAGGAAGTCAGGCAAACCTCCCGCCGAGGTAAATATGAAGGTCGTGATGATACATGGCCGCGAGTTCAAAGGCGGCAAACAGATCAAGCACCTTTTCACAAAATTCGGTGTAGCCAACTACCCGGCTTATCTTTCCGGCGTCCTTGGTGTCGAAGATCACGACGGCGTCATGCTCCTGCTCGTAATGCGCGGCATGGTGACCAATGCCGTTTCGAAAGTCGGTATCGAGTACCGGCATGAACAGGTCCTCGATCGGGAACTTGGCAATGTGGTCGCGCTTGGCAGCATTGGGCATCTGTTCGAATTGCTCAAGCGTCATCGATCCCTTTTTCGTCGGGATTTCCAGCCTGCGGTGATGGATGATCACTTCGAAGCCCATTGCGAGCACGAGCAAACGAAAAAGGGTTTCGAAGCAGTCGATATAGAGCTGGCGTAGTTCGTTGAAGCGCTTATCGGACAGGGTGACAGGTTCCCGGTATTCCTCTTTCCAGTATTTAACCGTGATCAAGGGCTGGATAAAGTTATAGCAATTGACGAAAGAATGGCGGACCGAGAAGATCTCCTTCCAGAGCGAAACGATCCGGCCCGACACGAGGTATTGTTCCGCGAGGTCGTTCACTAACGGCTGGTCGAGGGTCTGGGCGTAGGTCAGACGTTGATGGATACGGTCGTAATCTCCACGCGGGATGAGGGTGAACTTCGAAAACCCTGCCGTGTAGAAGTTGTATAGGTCGATTAGACGGCTTTTCGGAGTGACGGGTCCCTCGTGAGTCGAGGGCGATTCCTTGTCAAACAGATCCCAGTTGCCGCGCTCGAAATGAACCCGGCAGCGTTCTGCATACTGGAATGTCTTCTGCACGAATAGTTGGCGCAGGCCTTCGTCCTCGCGGCACTTCTCCCAGTCGTACCGGCCCCACGTGGCGATGTGCGGGCTAATGAAGTCTGGCATGCTCGCCGGTATGACAATCTCGTCGCTGAAGGTCAGCGTCTTGACGGCGCCGTCCTCGTCATCCGCCCATTTCCCGTTATCCGGGTCACGAAATTTGACGGACGCCCTTTTCTGGTCGAGGTCGAGGATATACGTGATGACGACACCGCAGTTCGGACAGGGGAAGGAATGCTTCTGCATGTCCTTGTGGCCAATCTGGGTGCGCGTGATGATCTTCGAATCGCACGAAATGCAAACGACAGGGTTTCGAACTGTCATACAAAGAGATTCAATTGTCTCAAGGGGCAGGAACCGGCAGTTAGATGGGCAGAAAAAGCGTTGGGGGAAGGATAGTTCGGCACTCCGAACGGATCGTCGGCTGCTGCTCGGAGAATGGCTTCCAGACGGCGCTTGGGGGAAGCGCGCCGGGAAGCGGCCCCACCCATACCATAAATCCCCTTCGCCCGAGTTGGCACCCTTGAGTTTGTCCTGAACGCCACGCGGCTCCACGTACATCTCTATTCCCACACGCTCTGTGAGTTACAGCGTTACAGAAAGTGAATAGAGAGATAAGCCGTTGCAGGAAAGGAAGATGCACACCGTCACTCCGTAACAGACATGGGGAAACGAACTTTCGTAACTGCTGTAACGCGTGTAACGCCGGAGTTCGAACCGAAGACGGGATGCAAAAAACACATCGAGAGACGTTTACATTTTCCGCGCTCTCTGCGTATATTTACGTGTAGGCTCAGTTCGATAGGCCAGCGCAGAGCGCACCCTCCGAAGGATCACCCCCAAAGCAGTACCGAGAGACGGGACTCTCGTAAAACTCCCTCCCTTTCTCGTGATACCCGAGGTGTGCCCTGATGAAGTCTCGTGACCTGATCCCGTACTACGCGCCAGACGGAACGTCGTTGGGCTTTCGAACGCTCGATGCTGCGGAACGGCTGGTGGCTGGTGGCCACGTGAAGGCTTCGTACGGACGGAAGAAGAATCTCCGGGCGATCTGGCATTGCCAAGATGACGGTGCCAACCCGGTCGAGACGCACCCGCGAGCGGGTACGCGTTATAGCTTCCTCCAGAACCTCGCCAACGGTGGACGCTGCTGGAACCTTCGACGTGTCGATCAGCCCGATGAGAATGGAGCGATCGTGAGCACACGCGGTGTGTTCGCTCAGGTGCTTACGGATTGCCTGGTCAAATGAAGAACCAGCGGCGGCAGGTCGGCGCTCGGTTCGTTGCCCGCGCCCGTGGCGCGTTCGGTTTCGGCGGTGGCAAAGGGGCGCGGAATGGTGCCACCCTCGGGTGCCCGCCGCGACGTGGGGCGAACCTGGTGCAACCCGGGCCAAACGTCACGGAGAAGGTCGATGCCGAGTGCGCCCAAACGGTCGTGCAAGTCGCCGGGTTGCCAGACCCTCTGCGATGGAGAGCCGTACTGCCCGGACCACAGGCGGCAGGTGCGGCGGCAACGGGATGAAGAGCGCGGAACGCCGACAGCGCGTGGGTATGGCGCTGACCATCGGAAGCTCCGGGTCCTGTGCTTCCAGCGAGATGCGTGGAGATGTGTGGATTGCGGTTGGGAACCGGACATCGTCGCGGATTGCCGTCGCTTCGAACTGGGCGACCCTCCGGTCGAAAGGGTCTTGGACGAACTGTGCCAACGGCTGAAGCGTGGCGAGAGACATCTTCATGCCGACCACCAGGTTCCGATTGCTACCCGACCTGACCTGCGGCTGGAGTTGGACAACCTGCGAACCCGGTGCGACCGATGCCATAACCGGAAGACGCGGCTGGAGTCAGCAGCGGGATAGGGGGAGGGCGGGTCAAATCCCTACAGAACCCGGCCCGATACCATCGCGGCCCTTTCTGTGAAAATCCGCGAAATTCAAATTTCACTAATTGCACCGAGAGATGCCTCACCCTGGCGGCAGGCCGTCGCAGCTAAGTAATTGCAGCCATTGTGGGAAGCCGTTCGGTGCGCGCGCCCTGCGGAAGCACGTCGGAGTTTGTGCGGGCGCTGCACAAACTGCCGCACAAACTACCCGTGCACAAACTACTCGAACACAAACTGCCGGGAACAAGGCCGACGCGGTGAGGGGCCGAAAGCCCAAAGCCGCTGGCCGGAAGCTGGCCGAGGGAGACACGCGGAAGGTTGGTGCGCACAGGCTCGCCGCCCAGATTGCGGCCGAGCAGAAAGCGTCGCCGGGATTGCCGCCGTGTCCGGAGCACCTGAAGGGGCGGGCGCGGGAAGCGTGGAATTTCTGGTCGGAGGAGTTGGCGTCAATGGATCTGGACCGACGACCTGACGCGCATATGCTCGAAGGCTGCTGCGTGGCTTACGATGCGGCGGTAGATGCCTACGAGACGATTCTGAAACAGGGCAGGCTGATTGCCAAGAAAGCGCTGGACCCGGCGACGAACAAGCTGGTGGTCGTGGACGTTAAACCGCACCCCGCAGTGCGGCAGGGAAATCAGGCATGGGCGCTGATGCGGTCCTTCTGCTCCGAGTTCGGTTTGTCGCCGGTGAGCAGAATCCGGCTTTCGATTGAGAAGGAAGACGCGGGCGACGCGGACCTGCTGGAACTGCTGGGGCGCCCGCGAGAGAAGCGAACGCCGCCGCCGGTTGTGGTGCAGTGATGAAAATCGAACTCTGGCCCATCGACAAGCTGATCCCGTACGCGCGGAATGCGCGGAAGATCCCGCAGGCCGCTATCGACAAGGTCGCCGCGAGTATCAAAGAGTTCGGCTGGAGGCAGCCGATCGTCGTGGATGCCGACCGGGTAATCGTTGCCGGCCACGTGCGGCTCCTGGCTGCAAAGCAACTCGGGGAGAAGAAGGTTCCGGTTCACGTCGCGACCGGGCTTACTCCGGGACAGATCAAAGCTTTCCGGCTGATGGACAACCGCAGCCATCAGGAGAGCGGCTGGGACGTGGAACTGCTCGCGCCCGAGATGGCCGAGTTGCAGGCGTTGAGTATCGACGCCGCGCTAACCGGGTTCGATGCCGATGAGATTTCAAAGTTTCTCGATCCGGGAACTTCGGATGGGAAGCCACCCGAGTCGTTCAAAGAATACGACGAGACGATCCCAACTGAGCACGAGTGCCCCAAGTGCGGTTACACCTGGAGCGGGGCGGCTGCGCCGAAGCCCGAAGCCGCACAGGAAGCGGCCTGACGCCATGGCAACGCGAGTCATGCACCAGACGAACGGCCAGCACCGCAACCAGGGCGACGTGCTGAACAAGGCGTGCCCGTCGATCAAGAGCCGCCCCGCGGATCTGTCTGTCCAGACCGACGACGAGCCAGAGTTACCGCGTCAGGCCACGGCGGACAAGCCGCCCTATCGCGTGCCGTCGATGGTTGAAGTGGCGTCGGTCCCGTGGAACGGCTTCACTGTGGCGTCCACGTTTTCGGGATGCGGCGGCTCGTGCCTCGGCTACCGCATGGCTGGCTTCAAGGTGGTCTGGGCGAATGAGTTCGTGCCCGCGGCTCAGGACTCGTACCGCGCGAATATGAGCGCCGATGCGATCCTCGATGGCCGGGACATACGGATTGTCCAGCCGGAAGAGATTCTACAGGCGACCGGTCTGGCTTGCGGGGAATTGGATCTGCTCGACGGTTCCCCACCCTGTCAGGCGTTTTCAATGGCGGGCCACCGCGAAAAGGGATGGGGACAGAAGAAGACTTACGAACACGGCGCGCAGCAGTGCAACGAGACGTTGTTCGATGAATACATCCGGCTTCTACGCGGGCTTCAGCCCAAGACCTTCGTCGCGGAGAACGTGAGCGGGCTCGTCAAAGGTACGGCCAAAGGCTGGTTCATCGAAGTACTGCGCGCGCTGAAGGCTTCGGGTTATCGTGTCTCGGCCCGGCTGCTCGACGCTCAGTGGCTCGGCGTTCCGCAGATGCGCCAGCGGATCATCTTCGTCGGGGTACGGGAGGATCTTCGATTGGAGCCTGCACACCCGGAGCCGCTCCCATATCGATACTCGGTTCGCGATGCGCTGCCACACCTGACAGCCTGCAAGACGGTCGCGCACGGCTACACGCGCGAGGACACCCTGAGCCTTAAGAAGCCCGCCCCTTCGCTCACCATGACGAACGGAGCCTCCTACCAGCAGCACCACGTGCAATCGGAAACGATGCTGCCGGGTGACGCAGACTTTCCTGTCACCGAACTGACGGGCCGAGTTGGCGGGCAGTTCAAGAGGAAACGAATCAGTCTCGACGGGCCGCTCAACACTGTGAACGCGCAGGGGGCCGGGGTCCAGCGGTTCGAGTTGTCAGGCCGCGCGGTCCACAACACGGGCGGCGACCCAAAGTACAGCGCGGGCGATATCACCGACCGACCGTCACCAGCGATTACCGTGGGCAGCATCAGCCGGGACGGCGGCGGGGCCAGCAACCACTTTCACGTCGTCGATGCAACCGCACGGCGGAAGTTCACGATCGCGGAACTGAAACGCATCTGCGCGTTCCCGGACGACTTCGTCCTGACCGGGACATATGCGCAGCAGTGGGAGCGGCTCGGGAATTCCGTTCCGCCGCTGATGATGCGGGCAATCGCCGAGACGATCCGGGACAAGGTGCTGGCGCGATGAAGATTGAACTCTGGCCGATTGACCGGGTGATTCCGTATGCGCGGAATGCCAGAACGATCACCGCGGCGGCGGTCGATAAAGTCGCGGCATCGATTCAGGAATTCGGCTGGCGGCAGCCGATTGTGGTCGATGCGCAGCGCGTGATCATCGCCGGGCACACCCGTCTGCTGGCAGCACGCAAGCTGGGTCTCACTGAAGTCCCGGTTCACGTCGCCGACAATTTGACGCCCGCCCAGGTCAAGGCCTACCGGTTGATGGACAATCGGAGCCACGACGAAACCTCCTGGGATTTCGAACTCCTCGGCCCCGAGCTGATGGACCTCCAGAACCTCGGCTTCGGCAATCTTGAGTTGACCGGCTTCGACGAAAAGGAGATCGCCGATTTCCTCGCCGGGGCGGCTTCACCAGGACAGGAAGGACTGACGCCCGACGACGAGGCACCGGCCCTCCGTGAGGCCGCTGTGGCGCAACCGGGGGAACTGTGGCGACTGGGGGATCACCGGCTTCTGTGCGGCGACGCGATGGTTCTCGCCGACGTCAAGCGAGTACTGAATGGTGCCCGAGCGGACCTGGTCATCATCGACCCGCCCTACAACGTGGACTACGAAGGCGCTACAAAAGAGAAGCTCAAGATCAAGAACGACCGGATGGCCGACAGCCTGTTCTTCAGCTTCCTGCTCAAGGCTTACGAAAACCTCGCTGGCGTCACGAAGGAAGGCGCGGGGATCTATGTGTTTCACGCCGACACCGAGGGTGTGAACTTCCGACGCGCACTGGTCGAAGCGGGATGGAAACTGGCGCAGTGCTGCGTGTGGGTCAAGCAGACACTGGTGATGGGTCGGCAGGATTACCACTGGCAGCATGAGCCGATTCTGTACGGCTGGAAGCCCGGTGCCTCTCACCGCTGGTTCACGGACCGGAAGCAGACGACAGTGTGGAACTTCGATAAGCCTGCGCGCTCGACCGAGCACCCGACGATGAAGCCGGTGGACCTGATCTCGTATCCGATTCTCAACAGCAGCAGGAACGGCGATGTAGTGCTGGACACCTTCGGTGGAGCGGGTTCGACGCTGATTGCGTGCGCGAAGCATGGGCGCGAAGCCCGGCTGCTGGAGATCGACCCGAAGTATTGCGATGTGATTATCCGTCGGTGGCAGGAGTGGAGCGGGGAAAAAGCTCTGAACGAAGAAAACCGATCCTTCGAGGAAGTCTCGTTGGATCGGCTGGCGGGCAAGGCGGCGTGATGCTTCTACAGGTCCCTTACGTTCCACGTCGCAGCTACCACCATCTTGCCTTCGAGCCCGCGCGCCCAGACCTTGTACTCCCAGGGGCAAAGGCCTGGGTCCTTGTCGGCTTCGAGGTTCCGCTGGCGATTGCGAAGGTCTTCCTTGGCCATCTCGAAACCCTCGCCGAGGCTGCTGGCGTAGTTTACCGGTTCGTAGTGGCCTTCTTCGTCTTCCACGATCAGGGTGGCGATTCCGAGGTCGGTATCGCGGAGGATCTGAATCGCGAAGCCCTGCGTGGCTGCTGCGCGGTCGCGGGCTGCGAAGGCTGCGCGGAAGGATCTGGTCTTGTTGCGTTCGTCGCGTTGTGTGGTGTTCTTCATGGCATCACCATTCATCACTCCTGTTCGGCAGGAAGCCAAGTCAAATCTGCTCCTAATGTGAGTTTCCGGCAAGCGTGCATGAAACCCAGCGCGGATAACTGTTAAGGTCGTTCTGCCGCCGGACCCCGGCGGGGAGGAAGACCATGACGCGAAGCAAGGCACCAGCCCTCAGCCTTGAAGAAGTCAAAGCGCGATTTG
>CAINNJ010000034.1 GCA_903851195.1 uncultured Acidobacteriia bacterium | reverse complement strand
CAAATCGCGCTTTGACTTCTTCAAGGCTGAGGGCTGGTGCCTTGCTTCGCGTCATGGTCTTCCTCCCCGCCGGGGTCCGGCGGCAGAACGACCTTAACAGTTATCCGCGCTGGGTTTCATGCACGCTTGCCGGAAACTCACGAGCTACCGCAGTTTATTTTGTCCGTGCCGCTTTGGTAGGCGAACCCTTGGACCTTATTTTGGACCTTACACGCCGTGCCGTGCAGGGCCGCGAGGGAACGGTCCATGGCGGAAAATCAACGACTTGGAGCACGTCAGACCGCCCCGGACCGCCCGAAATACGCTTCAGGTTCTAGTTGGGGCAACTCAGTGGAGGTTCAAGTCCTCTCATCCGCACCATTAAAATCAACAGTTTACAGGGAATCCGGAGGTAGCGAGCCTCCCGAGGGGTAGCGCAGAGGGTAGCGATTCAGAGCTACCGTAACGCATTTGGGATCCCCGCCGGACGCTGTGACTCCTCTTTGGAACGATTCGACAATTCCGCCCGGCCGATCAATATCAACCACTTGGCGGTCTTCACTTTGGGCCGACGTCGCTTCTGAATCGGTTTGACGGCGGGCGAAGTAGACGCGGGTTCTAGTCCGTCTCGTCGAATGGGCACTCATATCCCAAGGACACGCGCGCGCTGCCTCTGAATCAGTGCGTTTGATTCGCCGTCGCTACGCGCCGTCAGCGACAGTGGCGAGAAAGCCAACTTCCCAGCCGAGGCCAACCCGGAAACGACCCAGAGCCCGCTGCCAATGTGGAGGTCGATAGTCTCAAATCGTGCTCGCCTTGATCGCAGCCTCAATTCGCTTGCGAAAGCCGCCGGCAACAGCGGTTTGGGGCGTCAGCTTCACGAGCTTCCGCATGGCAGCGACCTCACTCTGGTATTCCTTCATGCGCGCGCTGAATGTGCGGCGGTCTTTTGTGCAGACCAAGGTTTGTGGTGAACCTGCGCGCTCCGTCACGTGGGTCATATCGAGCGCGTGCCTGTCGATGACTTGGTGGAGGTGACGGCGTCGCTCCTTTCTGACCCGAAAACGGTGAACGCGCTCGACGGGATCAAGTGCAAAGCCCAGTAGTTCACGGCAGTCGGCACAGGTGCAGGAAAGTTTCGCTGTAAGACGCCAGTCTGACGGTGGCTGCGGAGGAACCTCGCCGTGCAGCAGCAGAAGCCGCGCCGCACTTGTCCATAAATGCCGGACGGCGCGGTCAACCGCTGGCGGCATATCACCCCAGTCAACGCACATCCGTTCGATGGCTGGAACGACCATGCTCGCTGGAGGGAAGACCTCCGGTCGCGACCCGATCTTCTCCGCCGCGGCGTTTAACAACTTCGCCCTGAAAGCCCGCAGCGCTGAAAACAGGTTTACGATGGAGTCAGGAGCCAAACCTCTTTGCCGCTGAAGTCCGGCCGTTAGCGCCCGCAAACTGCGGGAATCCATCAGGTTCGGAGTTCTGCCCCACGATGCGATCGAGACCAGCCACAGCGGCCTTCGCAACCTGCTCAAAGGAGGGCGAGGAATCCCCGGACAGATTTCGCAACAACTCAATACACTCGGCCGGGTGATCCGGCATCCGCGCCTTGACCAGAGCCGACAGAACGACGGATGCATTCGCGACGCCCAGCACGCTCAACGAATCAATCAGGGATGCGTTTTCCGTGCCGTCGTACGTTGGTATGACCGTGTCCCGGATGAACTGTTCAACCAGGCCGGGCGCATTCATGTCAACGAGCGTTGAAATCATTCCGGCGCGGTCAGCTGCGCCTGCCGCAGGGATGCCCATCGCGAAGCGATCCGGCTGCTGTGCATCGGCTGGCCATGCTTTTACGATGCGCCGCGCCGCCGCGATTGCCTCGCCCCGAACGCTTTTGCCCCTCGCAGTCAGTTGTTTCAGGTACGGCATGGCGGCGGCGACGCCGCCTTTCAGCAAAACATCCGTCATGCGGTTCGCGGGCCAGAGTACGAGCGCCGCGCGATGATAGCTCCTCTCATACGTTGCCCCTTCGTTACCGGAGGCTTCAGTCAGGCGCTTCTCGTCAGGAGGTTCTTTGTCGAGCGCGCCTGCCGGAATCAATTCGCCTTTTGCAATTGGAATATGACCAAAGGCTGCCGGGCGATCGTCCCTGTCGCGCCACTCATCCAGGTATTGCCAGGAGTCGTCGACAGTGACGGCCGTGAAGTCGTCGTCTTCGCCTTCGCCTTCGTCGTGTTGTTCTTCATCGTCGTCGTAGAAGCCATAGCCACCGTCCCACTCGGCGGCCCCGGTCTCCCCGATGTGGACGACTCCAAGATGAACGACACACTGTGCCCTGTCGGCCGCTTGCAGCAAGACCCGGGCTCTCGCCGCATCTGCCCCCTTTAGCGAAGAAAAAGATAGTCCCGCCGGACTGTACTGATGATCCAGAAGCCATACAATCTTTAGTGGCGTCTGCGGTGAACTCCGGAAGTCGTTGAGGAAGAGTGCCGTGCCCACGACCTGAGATTCGTAGTTGGGTGTCTTCAGAATCCGCTGTCGGCTTTTTGTCCGATCCTGAATGAGGTTGTACACCAGGCAAACGCGAACGCCTTCGCGTACTGGCATGACCTCGTGTTCACAGTCGGAATAAAATGCGGCGAAGGAGATCTCAGAGGGCTCGTTGGCGTCGGATTCAATGGTCACTTCGCGCTCCGCGTGGAGGATGCGAAGGGCTCCGCCATGATGAAACGAGGGGAGCGTCAGCACCAGAGTTCCGAACATCCCGGCGGTCTTCTCGGTGTCTCGATGAGGAAGAAAGAACCCGCCGCAATCGTAGACCAGCATCTTGTACAGTTCGGCGGAGACGGTCTCGTCGCTGCAGCCGAGGCCAGCGGTCACTTTAGAAACTATGCTCCCGAAGCTTGCCGCCCAGGACTTACCGCCGATCTTGACGGAGGCGGAATCGATATGCCAGACATTGCGCACGGAGGTGTCGATGATCGTTTCCTCGCCACGGCCGTAAGGCGCCCGCGTCGCGTGTTGCACCAAGGCCCTGATCTGTGGGCGGGGTATTGGGAACGAAAGCGCGCCAACACCCTTGACCTCCATGCGTGGCATCGGGATTTCCATCGCCCCGGCGACGAAAAACTCGCCCGGGTGCGTCACATCCGACAAGATGGCCTCAAGGGGCCTCAGTTCCCGGTTGTACTCGATTTCAATAGATTTCATGGCAGCGCATCCGGAGGCATGTCTGGAAGGAGTCGGTGCTGATTGTCGCTAATCTGTATTCCCGGATTTCCCGAATTCTCGCACGCCCTTCCACGTTTCATTGGCACGACACCCGGATCGCTGGCACGCCCATGTTTTTTCCGGGCGGCGACGCAGGACGCGGCCTGGCGCATCACGCCGTTCGTCGGTTCGGCTTGAGATTTGAAATCGAAGTTTTGCACCGGATCCGGAGATAGGATAATGAGGATATGAGCACCACGCATCTCCCGGCACGCCCCGGCGCAGAACCGCATACTCATGCCATAGTTGCTTCGCTGCGCAAACATCTCGAGGATGGGGACGCCGAGATACTTGCGGCCCGCCTGGAAACCTATGATCGGGACAAAGATGCCGCACATCCCGCTCAGGAAGCAAAGCGCCGGCTCCTGAACCGTCATCCGCGACCTTGAATCATCCAGTCCGCCTGACACCTCAAGCCGAGGCAGACATCGCCAAAGCGCAGGATCATTATGAATCGGAGCGCGAAGGCCTGGGAGCCACGTTCGTGAATCGCGTGTTCGAGTGTAAGGCGATTTATCGTGGCGAACAGAGCGTTTGACGTCGCCCTGCAAAACGGCCGAAAGCCGGAGCTCACCGTACTGGCCAAAGAGCCTTTCAATATGAGGGTAGCGGAAAGGATAGCGCAAGCTACCGGAAATGGCGGGATTTCAGGGGAGCCGAGGGGAATAGTTTGGCGTTAAGTTATTGAAAACGGGAAAGGAGGGGAGTTCAGGAGAAACGCCGGGGCGATTCAGGTTCTGGTTGGGGCAACTCAGTTGAGGCTTCAAGTCCCCTCATCCGCACCATTCAAATCGATAGTTTACAGACACACCGGAGACCGCTAACCGGGCTTCGGGTAGTGCAGATGGTAGCGAATCAGAGCTACCCCAGGCGATTTTGGATCCGCGACGGACGCTGTACCTCCTTTGTGTACCTCCTTTGTGAAAGATCCGGGGATTCCGCCCGGCCTAATAAAATCAATCACTTCATTTCAGGCCTTAGGCAGAAGCGGTTTCTGAATCGCCCGTCGCCCGCGGGCGAAGCAGACTCGGGTTCTACTCCGAAGTTCGGTCAGCACCGCATCCACCTGCCCTGTATACGTTCGGATCTCCGCCAGCGACTCGAACACCAGCGCGCCCGCGAGCGCGCCTGCCTCGCCTGAAGCGGGCCGCATCGCAGCGAACAGAACTGTGCGGGCCACGGCGCACTACGCCGCGATCAGCCACAAGACCGCTTCGGAACTGCGGGAGGAGACCAGCATCCGGACCGCCTGTTCCACATAGAACGAGGGCGGCCAGTGCCCGATCGCGACTTCGGGTAGTGGTCGGAATAATTCCGGACTCCAGCGAGTGGAGTCTCTTTGAATCCCGACCGCACATAGTCCCTCACCATCAGCCCGGTTATGTGATGAGGAGCCTCATCCGGGTTGGCGCTGCATTCCGCGCCGTATGATCCCTCGCGGAGTTGCCAGCCGACTGCGGCCGCGAACAGCAGCACGAAGACGCAGACCGGTTTAGTCCTTCGGGCGGTTGCCAATCCTTCCTCCGAATGCCTGGCCCGCGTCACCGGCCCCCTCCCGTTCAGGCGCCGGCGGTGCGATCCACCCGCAGACTGCCCGGATTGCCGCCGGCATCCGCGGCCCGGCCATCCGCGCCGCAAACCGCACCATGCCCCAGCCCGTGCCCCGCCGGTCCACATAAATTCGCCGCGTTCGAATCCACTGCATATCCGCGTGACGGGCCAGCGGTCCGGCGACATTGTTAACAAAAACCAGTTCTTTCGCGTTCTGCGCGATCAGGCTCTCAATCAAATAGGCCCGCAGCACGACCGAGAGCGACTCGCGCTCGAAACCGAGGTCGTTCTGAAGCTGAAAGAGCAGCGTCGCCCGCGGCCCGTCATGCCACCCCGCCGCCATGCCCAGCCACGCTCCGTTGCTGTGCCTCAGGCCGGCAATCAGCGGGCGCTCCGAACGCAGAACTGTCGCCGCGTGACTCTCAATCTCGTTTTTGTGACCGGGAAATCTGCACACCGCGCGCAGGGCGGACACCATGCCCGGCAACTCGTGAAGTCCGGCTTTCTCCACCCAGGAGTGTCCGGCAGCCTCGAAATTCCTCCTGTAATAACGGAAATTCCGCCGGGATTTGTAGCCGAATTTGTCGAGGAACTGTCCATAGTCTCCGGGCAGCGTCAGCACGCCATGCGGAAACCACTCGCTCGAGTCGAGATCGAAAGCCCGCAGGCACGCCGTATCGAGCACAGCCCGGTGCTCGTCGCCGCCTTCCGCCACCACGAGCCGGATGCCCCGGGTTCCTTTCTCCGCCAGCAGGGCTTTCAACGCGGTTACGAACACGCCCCGCCGTTCGGACTCCTCCGCGCAAAACATGCCGGTCAGGCTCGTGTCCGCACTCAGAAGCCCGGTAGGCACGCCCCCGATCGTCTTCTCCCTCGCGTAAAGTATGCCCGCGACAATCCCGCCCCGCCGCACCACCGCCACCCGCGGCAGCCAGTTGCCGGGCAACGAAGCGAGAAATCTGCGGGTAAACCGTTCATGGCCCTCGAAGAGTTCCGGCGTCGCCTGCGCCAGTCCCTCCACCTCCTCCGCGGACCGGACCACCCGGTATTCAAACGACATCCCGGTGTCTGGCGCGACGCTCACGCCGCGTTTGCCCTGCTGACATCCGTCCACACCGGTCCGGCAGGCCGCAGCGTCATTCGGGCCGATGGTTTCACCGGCGGCGGGAAACCGCGCTCCAGCTTCAAATCCCGCACCAGCAGCGCCGGAATGAGAGCGACCTCGATCCGCGCCGGATGAGGACCGATGCACATGCGCAGGAGCCCTCTTCCCGAAAGCCTCATCCCGCGTTCGTTCGTCAGCCTGACGGTTTTCCCGAACAGCTCGGGCCGCGCCTCCGGAACGAAGCGGATATCCTCGGGGTCCCTGAGCAGCATCGTAGTCCCGCCCAGAGACAATTCGGACACCGCGCCCGGCATTCCCGCGCATCTGTCCAGAAAATTGGGTTTGTTCCAGAGAAATCGGGGCAGATGAACCGCGATTGGCCACCGCCGGAGCATGGGTTCTTTCATGTCGCGGGCGCATCCGTCATACTTGTGACCGGGGATGCCCATATGCATGGTAACAACCTGTTACCCGCCGTACGGGTTCGGCGGAGACGGCGCATTCGTGTTCAGCCTCGCCCGCGGACTCGCCGGTCGCGGTCAGTCCGTGCGTGTGGTCCATTGTCTCGATGCCTGCCGCCTTCGCTCGCGCAAAGCGCCTGCCCCCGCGCCGCCGGGCCATCCCGGGGTTCAGGTGCATACCCTGCGCAGCGGCGGCCCGATTTCCCCGCTGGTGCTCAGCAAACCGGCCGGAGTTATTTTAGATCGGCCCCGCTTCGGCGTTTACTCGAACTGAATTTTGACGTAATCCATGACCGTAACATCTCCCTGACAGGGGCGGATGTGCTCGGTTTCGGGAAGGCGCCGCAACTCTGCACGCCGCACGGGTACTGGCTCATCTGCCCGGCTCACATGCTTTTCAGATTCAACCGCGGCGCCTGCGAATCGCGCTGGTGCCGGCTCTGCGCCCTGAGCTCCGGACGGCCGCCGCAATGGTGGCGGCAAACGGATGTTCCCGGCTCCGCCCTCCGGAACATTGACGCCTTTC
This sequence comes from uncultured Acidobacteriia bacterium, assembly GCA_903851195.1. Taxonomy (GTDB): domain Bacteria; phylum Acidobacteriota; class Terriglobia; order Bryobacterales; family Bryobacteraceae; genus BOG-234. The sequence continues at coordinate 61,046 of CAINNJ010000034.1, read as the reverse complement.
TTCCCCCCGGCAGGTCCGGCAGGGACCTCCATGTGGCAGGTGGCATTGGGGGTCGTTTTAATCCACCTGCCGGAATTCGCGCCGGCGTCGATGGAAGCGCCCGCCGGCACCAGGCCCAGCCTCGGCCGACCTTCCGCGCGGCCCTGTTTCCTCGCAGCCGGCCGTTTTGAAACACTGAAGGGTTTTCATACGTTGATCCCGTTTTTCAGGAACCACACCGAATTTCTCCTGCTGCTTGCCGGCGGCGGCCGACAGGAAAGTGTGCTTCGGAAACTGGCCGGCGATTCCGCCCAAATCGGGTTTCCGGGCGTCCTGCCGCGCGCGCAGCTTGCTTCTGTATATCGCGGCGCCGTCGCCGTCATCGTGCCGTCGCGGTGCATGGAGACCTTTTCACTCGTGACGGTAGAGGCGTTTCAGCAGCGCACCCCCGTGATCGCCCGCAACCTCGGCGGTCCCGCGAAACTGCTCGCCGAATCGGGCGGAGGCCGTGTGTATGGGACGGACGAGCAACGTCAGGATGCCGTCTGTCTGCCGGGCAGAGACGCCGCGAGAAGGACGGAACCGGGAAATGCCGGTTACAGCGGCTACCGGCGCTACTGGTCCGAATCCGTTCATTTGGATCGGTATCTGTCCATCATCGGAGAACTGAAGGCCTCAGCGACCGAAGTGGGGGCACCTTGAGTTTCCCGCCGCCTCTCCCGCTCGACTGGGTCCGGAAAACCGAAGTCTTCACGTTTTATTTCGGACGTCTGCGAATCGGGGAAATTCGCTTGCGCACCAGGCAGTTGTGGACGCCTTTCATGGCCTTCGTCGGCGGCCACCCGCTGCCCGTGCCGGATCTCGCGCAGTTTGACGGGGTGGATGCCGTGGCAATTGCCGGTTTCCCGGTTTCGGGTCCTTCTGAACCGATTGCAGTCGTCGGAGGAATGATCCGCTACAGCACTTTTGCGGACACTCGTCACCTGATCGCGATTCAGGGCACTTTCGCCCGGTACCTGGAGACTCGTTCGAGAAACACCAGACAGACGCTGCGCGCGAACGTGCGCGTCTTCAGAAAGGTGGCCGGGGGAAGTGTTCCTGGGGAGCATGCCGGGCTGACGCGGTTTCAGGGCGAAAGTGCCATGCGCGAGTTCTACTCGTATGCGATCCCGCTATCCCGGAAGACCTGGCAAGGTAAAAAGGGTCGTGGACTGACTGACCTGGAGCCGGTGGACGAAATCCTGCAAATGGCTGCCGATGGCGTTGCGTCCGGCTACATCCTCTTCTGCGCTGGCCGCCCCGCAGCCTTCGCCCTATGCCATTTGCAGGGGACCACACTGGCCGTTTCCCAGATCGGCTACGATCCGGAGTTCTCCGAATGGTCCCCCGGCAGCACCCTGCTCTTTCTCCTCCTGGAGAGCCTGTTCGCTGAAGGCGGCGTTTCGTTTTTCGATTTGATGGAAGGCTCCCTGTGGCCCTACAAATCAAGCTTTGCGAACGTCCGGCACCCCTCGGTCCGCTACTTCTACTTCCCAAACCGCCTCCGATGGTGGGCCCTTGTGCTTTCACACGATCTGCTGAAGCGTCTGGAGTCGCTCGCAACCCGGCTGCTCCGCAGGGCACGAAATTAGAGTCGCTGGCAGCGACATGGGCGAGAACGCCGACTTCCCGGCCGAGGTAACCACGGAAACGACGCAGAGCCCGCTGCGAATGTGGAGATCGATAGTCTCAAACCGTGCTCGCCTTGATCGCAGACTCAATACGCTTGTGAAGGCCGCCCGCAGCAGCGGCCTGGGGCGTCAGATTCACGAGTTTCCTAATGACAGCGATCTCACTTTGGTATTCCTTCAGGCGCGCGTTGATTGTCCGGCGGTCTTTGGGTACGGACCAGGGTTTGTCCTAAACCTGCGCGCGCCGTCACGTGGGTCATATCAAGTGCGTGCCAGTCGATTACCTGGTGGAGGTGACGGCGTCGCTCCTTCCGGACCCGAAAACGGTGAACGCGCGGGACGGGATCTCGAGCAAAGCCCTCCAGTTCAATGCAGTCGGCACAGCTGCAGCGAAGCTTCGCCGCGAGACGCCAGTCTGACGGTGGCTGGGGAGGAACCTCGCTGTGCAGCAGCAGAAACTGCGCTGCGCTGGTCCGTAACCGCCGGCTGCACGTCGCCCCAGTCCATACAGATCCGTTCGATGGCTGGAACGACCAGCCTCGTTGGAGGGAATACCTTCGGCCGCGACCCGATCTTCTCCGCCGCGGCGATTAATATCGACGGTTTTGGGATCCGAGTAGTTTTTGATTTGCCGGCATTGATGCTGTCGCCCAACTTCCGGCACCTCCTGAGTCGCGGTTATCCTAAATTGGTACAAGGAGATTCGGATGTCTGTTGTTGACGTGCCGCGGAATGTCACGATCATGGTCGGCTTGACATTGGCCATCGCATCCGTGAGCGCGCAGACGCCCGCCGCGGCGCAGGCTCGGGGCAAGTTCGTCCGGCAATACTGCATCGGCTGTCACGGCGAGCGCCTCAAAACGGCCGGCATCGTGCTTCAAAATGTCGATGCCGCCCGCGTGAGCGAAGACGCCGGAGTCTGGGAACGCGTTCTGCGGCAGGTCAGCAGCGGGCAGATGCCACCGGCAGGCATGCCCCACCCCGACGACACCGCTCGCTCCGCTTTTGCGGACAACCTGGAGGCTGCCCTCGACCGGGCGGCACGGGCCAATCCGAACCCCGGTACGACGATGCCGCATCGCCTCAACCGGGTCGAGTACAGCAACGCCGTTCGCGACCTGCTGGCGCTGGACACCAGACCCGGCGAAGCCCTGCCCGTCGACGATTCCGGCAACGGCTTCGACAATCAGGCCAACGTGCTCACGATGTCGCCGTCCCTGATTGACCGGTATCTTTCGCTGGCGCGCTCTGTCAGCCTGGCGGCAGTCGGCGATCTCAGGATGAAACCGACCGACGTGGAGTTTTACGGCTTCGACGCCAGCGCCGACCGCCCCGCCAAACGTGACCCGGACCCACTGCGCGTGCCCTTCGGCGCCAACCGCGGCATGTTCGCCGACCACTACTTCCCGCTCGATGCCGAGTACGAATTACGTATCGAGATCAGAGGTCTCACCGCCCAGGTTCTCACCACCCAAACCGCTACGGTTCGCATGCCTGTCAAGGCCGGGTTCCACCACATTGTCACCACTTTCCCCGGTAATGCAGTCCGCGATGAGATTGCCCTCGCCCCGGTCGGCCGCCGTGCCGTCCCGGTCAGGGCCCCGAAGTCCCTTCAACTGGACATCCGCATGGACGATGCCCGCCTGGAACTCGCCGAAGTGACGCTGAGCGACGCGAACATCGACGTACGTAAAATCACGGTAGCCGGTCCGTATCGCGCAACGGGACGCGGCGACACGCCCAGCCGGCGTCAGATCTTCGTCTGCCGGCCCTCGTCCCCGCTTCAGGAATCCGCCTGCGCGAAGAGGATCTTCACCAACCTCGCCCACCACGCCTTCCGCCGGCCCGTCGTCGATGCCGACGTGCAGCCGTTGATCCGTCTCTACGACAAGGGCCGGGCCGAGGGCGGCGACTTCGACGAGGGCATCCGCCGCGGACTCCAGGCGATCCTGATTTCGCCCGACTTCCTCTTCCGCGTCGAGCACGACCCGAAGAACGCCGCTCCGGGCAGCGTCTATCGCCTGAGCGATCACGAACTTGCTTCGCGGCTGTCATTTTTCCTGTGGAGCAGCATCCCTGACGACGAACTTCTGACCCTCGCCGGTCAGGGCAAATTGCACGACCCGGGTGTCCTGAAGGCTCAGGTCCGGCGTATGATGGCGGACGCGAAATCCGACGCACTAATCGACAACTTCGCGGGACAGTGGCTCCTTCTGCGGAATCTCGCCAACGCAAGGCCTGATACCGACGTCTTCACCCGCTTTGATGAAAACCTCCGGCAGGCCTTCCTCAGCGAGACCCGGCTTTTCCTGACCAATATCTTCCGGGAAGACCGTCCGGCGCTGGAACTGCTGGATGCGGACTACGCCTTTCTCAACGAGCGGCTGGCCAGGCACTACGGCATTCCCAACGTCTACGGACCGCAGTACCGCAAAGTCAGCCTCCCGCCGGGGTCGCCGCGCGGGGGACTGCTGGGCCAGGGCAGCGTGCTTACCGTCACCTCCTACCCGAATCGCACCTCCGTCGTACAGCGCGGCAAGTGGGTGCTTGAGAACCTTCTCGGAACCCCTCCGCCACCTCCGCCGCCGGACGTTCCTCAGCTGAAACCGCAGGCCTCCGACGGGCATAAGCGAACCATGCGGGAGGCGATGGAAGAGCACCGGAAGAATCCTGTTTGTTCTTCCTGCCACAGCCGCATGGACCCCATCGGCTTCGCGCTCGAAAACTTCGACGGCGTCGGGGAATGGCGAGACAAGGACGCAGGCGCTCCCATCGATGCTTCCGGCCTCCTCCCGAACCGCGAACAGTTCAACGGCGCCGCTGGTCTCACGAAGCTCTTACTTGAGAAGCACAGGGGAGAATTCATCGGGACCCTGACTGAGAAACTCATGATTTACGCTTTGGGAAGAGGGATGTCGCCGGACGATAAGCCGGCGATACGCGCCATCTCCCGCAAGGCATCCGAGCACAATTACCGCATGTCGGCGTTTATCGAGGCCGTCGTGGAAAGCGTACCGTTTCAGATGAGGAGGGCTGGAGAGCGATGATTATCACGAAGAAGGCATTAGGGCGTCGAACGTTTCTGCGGGGCGCCGGGGCCGCGCTTGCCCTGCCCGTGCTGGATGCCATGACGCCGGCCCTGTCGGCCGCCGCGAACCAGGCTCCCGCGCGCCTGGTCTTTGTGTTCCACCCCAACGGAGCGATTCCCTCCCGCTGGACTCCCGGGCTTAAAGGCAGGAATTTCGAATTCACGCCCTCGTTGAAGGCGCTTGAGCCTTTCCGCCAGAACACCACGATCTTAAGCGGCCTCGCCCAGGTGCAAGGCAACCCCTTCGGCGATGGCGGCGGGGACCACTCCCGCGAGGGCGCCACCTGGCTCACGGGCGTCCATCCGCTGCGCTCGGAAACCGAGCTTGCCGTCGGCATTTCCGCCGACCAGATCGCCGCCAATACCCTCGGCAAACAGACGCAGTTCTCCTCGCTGGAAGTTTCGCTGGAGTCCCCTGGCCTCGGCGGCGGCTGCGACGGCCACTACAGTTGCGCCCTGACCAACACCGTTTCGTGGAAAAATCCCTCCACGCCGTTGCCGATGGAGCCAAGTCCGCGCATGCTCTTCGAGCGCCTCTTCGGCGCAAGCGACAGCACCAACCCGGCTGACCGGCAGGCTCGTCTGGAGGAGCAACGCAGTCTTCTCGATTACGTCGCCGGCAGCATCGACCGCTTGCAGAGCAGTCTCGGCGCCCGCGACCGGGTCAAGCTCAGCAACTACCTCGATTCCATCCGCGACGTCGAGCGCCGCATTGAGAAGGCCGAGGCGCAGAATGACGAAATGCGCCTCCCCGAGATGAAGCGTCCCGCCGGAACGCCCTCTGCCTTTGAGGATCACGCCAGGCTCATGATCGACCTGCAGACCATCGCTTTACAGGCCGACATGACCCGTGTGATCACCTTCATGTTCGGTCGGGCTCAAAGCAACCGGGCCTATCCGAACATCGGCATCTCCGACGGACACCACTCGCTCACGCACCATCAAAATAACCCCGAACTCATCGAGAAGGTCGCGAAGATCGACCAGTATCTGGTCAGTCTGTTTGCCTACTATGTCGACAGGCTGAAGACAACCTCCGACGGACACGGCGGCAATCTGCTCGACGACACCATGATCTGTTACGGTGGCAGCCTCGGCGATTCGAATATCCACCAGCACCACGATTTGCCGATCGTACTGGTCGCGGGCAACCGGTTCTTTGAAGGCAACCGCCACCTGGTCTATCCAAAGAACACCCCGCTGAACAACCTCTTCCTGTCGATGTTCGCCAAAGCGAATGTGCCTTGCGAGAAGTTCGGAGACAGTACCGGCATCCTGTCTGATGTTTAACCGGAGTCCTTATGTCTAAGCCGATCGCCCGGGTCGTGGCGGTCCTGCTCGCCGCCGCCGTGTATTGCGTTGCCGGAGATGCGAATGTAACTGGAGATGCGCGTCTGATTGAGGCGGTGAAGCGCCGTGACGCGGCGATGGTCGCCCGGTTGATCGAGCAGGGCGCCGTGGTCAACGGTCAATTGGCCGACGGGTCCACGGCGCTTGCGTGGGCGGTGTACGGCGACGACAAACGGGTGGCCCGGATGTTGCTTAAGGCAGGCGCCGCGGCCACGGTGAATGCCGCCACGGACTACGGCGAGACCGCTCTCACTCTGGCCTGCCTCAACGGCGACGGCGAGTTGGTCGAAGAGTTGCTTTCCGCCGGTGCCGACGCCAGAGCGAGCCGCCACACGGGCGAGACCGCGCTTATGATCGCCGCGGGCTCGGGCAGTCTGCGGGCGGTTGATTCGCTGATCCGGCACGGGGCCGATATCAACGCCGCGGAATCCAGCCAGGGACAGACCGCTCTCATGTGGGCCGCCGCTGAAAAACACACCTCGATCGTCGATCTGCTCGTGGCCAAAGGAGCGAACATCCACCTCGCGACAAAATCGGGATTCACCGCGCTCGCTTTCGCCACCATTGCCAATGACGGTGACGCAGTAAAGAGGCTGCTCGCGGCCGGAGGCGATCCCAATCGGAAGCTCGGCGACGGAACCGAACTTCTGCTCGCCGCCACCTCGCACAGAAGCACTGCCGCGGCCATTGCGCTGCTGGAGGCCGGAGCCGACCCCGGCGTGAAGGATCGACAAGGCAACACGCCCCTTCACGCAGCCAGCCAACGCGGCAACCTGGCGCTGGTTCAAAGTCTGCTGGCCCGTGGCGCCTCCGCCAACATGGTTCCGGAAGCCGCCGGACGCTCCGCCGGCGGTCAGACGCCACTCTTTCTGGCTGCCCGCGGCGGTCATGTCGACGTCGTGAAGGCCCTGCTGGACGCAGGCGCCGACCCGCACTACCACGCGCCGGACGGCGGCAGCTTCCTGATGGCCGCCGTCGGCAGCGCCAGCGTCGAAGCCGTCCGCCTTGCGTATGAATTCGACAAGGACGTGAATATCGTCACGAAGGACGGGTCGACCTTGATGCACGCCTCGGTCACGGGGACCGGCAACAGTCCCGAAGCGCAGGCCCGCATCGTCGAAGTGATTCAGTTTCTGGCCGACCATGGCGCCAAACTCGATGAGCTCAACAAGGAAAACAGCACCGCCATCGATATCGCCGACGTCGGGCCTACGGACAGTGCCGTTCTCCTGATCACGAAGCTCATCCTTGCGAAGGGCGGCTACCCGGTACACCCCTCAAAACGCGGCATCGGCCTCCCTCCACCCGCTCACTAGCATCAGAATCCGACAGGATGGCCGCTCTTAACCGTCATCCCGCGCGTGTGCGCTCACACCCGATCAAAGCTGACTACGGGGCGTAAACGAAAGCCGGACTGCTCGCCGTGCCAACGGTAAGTACGATCGTAAGCGGCCCGGAAGTGACGCCGGCAGGCAACTGAATATTGATCTGGTTGGCGCCTTGCGGAAGCCCCGGAGCAATACCCGCATACAGTACCTGTGCCGTCAGCCCGTTCACCGTCGCGCTGACCGGCAAAGTGAATTTCGGAAGCGCATCCGTCGAAAGCTTCCCGCCTCCGGTCGCATACAGTGTCAGGAGGCCAGGGCCGGCAGAGACCGCCGCGAAGATTCCGGGAGACGAACCGGACACGGCGAGCTGCACCGTCGCCGAACCCATCTCCATCCTGGTTGAGGCGGTCGTCAGCCCATACGGAACGATGACGTTGATTTGAGACGGCGAGAAATACAGCAGGGTCGCCGGGATACCGTCGAACGTAATGCCGCCGGTCAGATTCGCGCCGAATATCGACACGATCTCACCCGGAGAAACCGGCCCTGACCTGAATGTGGCCGCGTTGATAACGGTATCGATGCGCGCCGCGGGTATCGCCGACGCGGGACAGGCATCCACCAGAGTGTGCGCCCGCGATCCGTCGTTGCCGATGCCCGCGAGCATCTCCTCGAAAGTTTGCAGGGGAACCGGACTCCCCGCCTTGCCGACCGCGGGAATCAGCGCCAGCCGCTCGACCGCGGTGGAGGTGAAGCGAGGGTCGGACGTGTCCGCCTGCAGTGCGCCGGTCGAAAGCGCGGGCGCCCCGGCGGAGATGCATAACGACGGATGGTCGAACGGAGCTCTCTCGTAGCGCACGCGATCGTCGCTCAAGGCCCGCAGGAAAGCCGCAAGCGCAGTTTGATCTGCTGCCGAAAGATCGATTCGGCCGATCCCGGGCCCAAGATTACCGCCCGCCGGGAAGTCTCCGTTCCGTGCATAGAACTGCAGCACCTGTTCGAGCGTGGCCTGACCGCCGTTGTGGAAGTAAGGACCGGTAAATTCGACATTGCGAAGACCGGGAGCTTTAAACGTGCCGGCGGAACGCGCCGGCGACGCAGCGAAGAGAGGCAGCCCGAATCCGTCACGGCCACCGAGGCCAATATCCTCCGCGAAAGGCGACACGCCGGTGCGGAAAAAGCCAACGTTATTGGGGTCGTTATTGTTCGCTGCGACATTGGCCGCGTTGGTAAAGGAGGCAGCTGTGAACTCCGCGCCCTGATGGCATTGCGTGCACTGGGAATCGTTTCTCTGGAACACCTGCAAACCTTGCCGCTCCAAAGCCGACAAAGCCTGCGTATTGCCTTCCAGGAACTGATCGACACGCGCATTGTCGGACACCAGCGTGGATTCGTAGGCCTGAATCGCCAGCCCCCAGAAGAGAGAAAAGTTCGCTTCGGATTGTGTGAACTGGCCATCCACCAGGCCGGTGCCGCTCCAATACGCGGGCTGAAAAGCCGCCTGGATAAGTCCGGAATATGTGTGCGACGCCGACAGACCATTGCCGGAGAGGTTCGCCATGGACCCAAGGACACTGTCGTCCGGGGCCACGCGCTGGCTGGCGAGTGGGGCCAGAGCAAGCAGCTTTCTGCCCAGCAACGGCCAGGAGCGCCCGCTATAACTCATTTCAGCCGAATTCATGGGCGGTCCAACGGCCTGGGAGGCAAGGCTCGAATTGCCGACGGCCACTGCCTCGCGCACGAATTGACCATTGCGCCACGCAACGGCGTTCTGCCCGGTGTCCGCCGCGCCGAACGGCGTCTGTCCGGTGAACAGACGGCTGGCGCGGCCATCCCAGAAGTTCCGCACGTTGTACACAGCATTAATGACGGATGGCGCATTCCGGTCGCCGACCTGGCGCACATTCAGCCCGCCCAGTGAGGATCCGCCGCCGGCCAGATCCGTGCCCCGTTCCGCCGCGAGGCCCGTATCCACGCCCTGGAACGTTCGCGGAAACGCGCCTGGAGACCCGGCTACCTGTCTGATATCCCGAACGACCGCGGAGGAGTTGCTGGCCGGATTCGCCAGCTGATGAAAGGGAAAAGAGGAGGCGGCCGCTGTCTGGTTCGCGGTTACCGTACCCGAACCGGATGCGGGCAACGCAAAAATATTGGTGATCCGGTGATCTGCTCCGGCATGGAAATGGCAACTCGCGCACGCAGTTTTGCCGTCGCTGCCGGCCTGCAGATCCCAGAAGAGCGTTTTGCCGAGTGCAACCAGGGCAGTCTGATCTTTCACGTAGGATGCCACGTTGGTGGCCTGCGGGATCGGCACCTGCTTCAGCGAGACGAGTGGATTTCCCCCTCCGCGCTGAGCGAGCACCGCAATTGCCGGAGCCAGAAGAAACGAACAGAGGCGCGCCAGCCGGATGACTGTCGACCCCTGAGGTGGTGAGTTTTTGATTCCTGAAGTGCGTATGATGGCTGTTTTAGGCATAAGAATTAGGACCGGGCCGGACTGCTTGCCATGTCAGTCTTGCCATGTCAATCTTTGTAACGCCGATGCTTCCGGGCCGGTTGCGTTAAGGACTGTTATGCCGCCGCCGGCGCCGTTCCAGGCGGTTTACCATCGACATAGCGACCCCGTTGAAAACTCTCAGCCAGCACCGAATCGAATGGTCCCTGCTTGCGCTCATCCTGCTTGTCTGCGTGGTCCTTTCTTTTCTTCAGTATCGGTGGACCGGAGAACTCAGCAGAGCGGAGCCGGCCCTGCTGCGGGGCAGTCTGAACGATCAGTTGCGCCACCTCGCGAAGGCATTCAACAACGAGCTTCTCGAAAACTGCGCCATGCTGCTGCCTGGCGCGCGGGCGATCGCGGAAGCCGGCAGCGCCAATGCGCTCGGCGACCGCTATCAGGCGTGGAGTTCTTCGCATGACAGAGAGGTCTTCCTGCGAATCGCACTGGCAACGCCGGAAGCCGGAAGCCTGCGCCTGCATACCGTTGATCAGGAAGGCCGGATCGAGGTGGCGCCCTGGCCGACCGGATGGGAAGATCTTCGCACCGCAATGGCGGGACGGCTGAAAGGGTTCGGACACCCGCCCAGCGCGAGGCCGGATTCCAGTCTGGTGGAGATGCCGATTTTTGGTCCCTCGGGTTCGGAACTGGGCTGGATGATCTTTGAACTGAATGAAGAATACATCAGCGGGAAGATGCTGCCTCGCCTGCTCGCGGCATACCTGAACCCGGTGGAATCTGAATACGATTTATCGGTCAGCCGCTCCGTTCCGAATGGGCAGGTGATTTTCTCGACGCGGAGCGACCATGCGAGTGTTGCGAAAGGAGCGGACGCGACCGCGGGATTGTTCTCCGCTGAGGTGGGCGGGCCCGGCGCCGGACGCCGCGGCGGCAGAGGGCGATCGCGGAATGAAGCCGAGGTGAACCGATGGACCGCGGCGGTTCGGCACCGTTCGGGCTCGCTGGAGGCAGCCGTTGCGACGGCGCGCAGAAAGAATCTCCTGGCAAGCTGGCTGCTGGTTGCCCTGCTGGGCGGCACCGCGTGGGCGCTGGTTCAATACACCGGGCGCTCCCGCCGTCTTGCCGACATGCAGTTCCGCTTCGCCGCCGGTATCTCGCACGATCTGCGAACCCCGCTGACGGCCATTCGCGGCGCTGTGTTCAATCTCATGGAGGGAGTCGTAAGAGAGCCATCCGCGGTCTCGCGTTACCTGAAGATCATTGATCGGAACGCCGAAGAACTCACCGCCATGATTGAGAACGTGCTCGCGTTTTCTTCCTCGCTGCACCCGAACACGGGCAGTCCCCTCGAACGCGTCGAAATCGACACCGTGCTCCGGCATGCGGTCGCGGCGATGATGCCGGAGATCGAACAGGCAGCCTGTCGCATCGAACTCAACATCTTGGACAATTTACCGCCCGTCAGAGGGGATTCGGTTGCGATCGAACTGGCGTTCCGCAACCTCATCGGCAACGCAGTTCGCCATGGTGGGAGCGGAAAATGGATCGGGGTTTCGGCAGCGCCGTTCGGGAACGGGATCGAGGTCCGCGTGTGCGATCACGGGCCGGGCATTCCGGAACAGGAGCGGAGGCGCATCTTTGAGCCCTTCTATCGCGGCGAGCAAACGCGTCAGCATCGGGTTCCCGGAACGGGGCTCGGCCTGAGCATTGTCAGGAACACCATTGAGCAGTGCCAGGGCACAGTAGAGATGGTGAACGCCGGGGGCGCGCAGTTCACGGTGCGCCTGCCGGCGGAGGAACAGACAGTATGACGGCCCATGTCCTGCTTGTGGAAGACGCGCCCGATGTCCAGCTCATCGTTGCGGATCTTCTGCAGGGGCACGGACATCGGATTGTAGTTACCGGCGATGGAAACGAGGCCTTACGCCTGGTTACTGAACAGCGGTTTGACCTGATGATTCTTGATCTCATGCTGCCCGGGCAAAGCGGCTTCGAAGTCTGCCGGACCGCGCGTGAACGAGGGTTCGACGGAGGAATTCTCATGCTGACCGCGCGGGCGCACGTGGACGACCGCATTGAAGGTCTGAGCACCGGTGCGGACGACTACCTGATCAAGCCCTTCGACTCCCGCGAACTGCTGGCACGGGCAAGCGCCCTGCTTCGCCGCGTCGGGAAGGCTCCTTTGACACCCGTGCTGCATTTTCAGTTCGGGGACATCGCCGTGGACTTTCAGCGCCGGACGGTATCGCGCGCTGGAAAGCCGCTGAACCTCACGGCAAAAGAGCTGCTCTTACTGCGACAACTGATCGATCATCGGGGACAGGTACTTTCCCGCGAGCATCTGTTGTCGCGCATCTGGCACGACCAGCAGTTTATCGGCGCCCGCACCGTGGATGTGCATGTCGCCTGGCTTCGTCAGAAACTCGAAGAGAACCCCCAGTCCCCTCGCTATATCAAAACGGTTCGCGGCGAAGGCTACTCCTTTCAGCCCTAGGTTGAACTGTCTGCGGATTTTCCGGGCAGGTCGCCTTAACACTCCTTAACGACACCTGGCGGATGCGCCCGGCATATGGATAGGTGTGTGCACGAACGCGCTCCGGAATCCGTTCACAAAGAGGAGGCTTGCCTCCCGATTATTGCCGGCACTATTCTTCGCGCAGGCAGTTTTCGCGCATCAACAGCCGACAACCCTGATGTTCATCGAGGGCCGCGGCGACTCTGTTTCCATGAGTCTCCACCTCCCGCTCAACGAACTGGAACTTGCTTTCGGCCATGATGTCACGCAGAACCCCGAGCAGACGAACACGGCCTGGGGTCCCGCGCTCCGGGAGTACCTGGCGAAGCATATCCATCCTGTAAGCGCCTCGGGAGAACCGTGGGGTGTGCGCGTGACGGACATGACCGTGGGAAGCGCGGAGCAAACGCAAAGCGGGCGTTTTCAGGAGGTGACAGCTGTCGTGACGCTTCTGCCTCCGCCCGGCGCCGATCCCCGGAAGTTCACGCTGAACTACGACGTGATCATGCACCAGGTGGTGACGCACAAAGCTCTTGTCTCCCTGCGCAGTGATTGGGGCACGGGCCGGACCGAACCCGCGCGCGTGGGCGTCATCGCGGTGGACACGGGCACGGCCACGATCGATCCGCTCGTGATCGATCTCGGCACGGACAGCTGGTGGACCGGCTTCTCGAAAATGGTCAGCCTGGGCATGCAGCACATCCGCGAAGGGTTTGACCACCTGTTATTCCTGATCGCCATGCTGCTTCCCGCGACGCTGCGGGCAAGAGGCCGTGAGTGGGGCGCCTTCGGAGGCACTCACTATAGTTTTGTCCGGCTGGTGAGCATCGTGAGCGCATTCACCCTGGGACACTCCGCCACTCTTCTGGCAGGCGCGCTCCACTGGGTCAGGCTGCCGCAGCAGCCCGTCGAAGTACTCATTGCTTTCTCCATTCTGGTGACCGCGATTCACGCGATTCGCCCGATCTTCCCCGGCCGCGAAGCGCAAATCGCGGCGGGCTTCGGTCTTGTGCACGGACTCGCTTTCGCCACCGTAGTCGCCGACCTCAACCTGACGGCCGGACGGCTCGCAGTCAGCATTCTGGGCTTCAACCTGGGAATCGAGCTGATGCAGTTGTTCGTCATCGCGCTGATCATTCCCTGGCTGATCCTGCTGAGCGTGACGCCGGCCCATCGCTGGGTCAGGCTGGGTGGCGCGGCGCTGTCGGCCGTGGCGGCCGTTGGATGGATCGTAAACCGCGTATCCGGTGAGTCCAACATCATTGAGCGCTGGATGATCAGCTGCAGCAGGATGGCACCCCTGGGCATTCTGCCTCTGGCTCTGGTGACCATTCCCGCCTGGTTCCTGACGACGTCCGGCACCCGGGCTTTGCATACGGACAATCTTCCCTGACGAGAGGACACACATTCATGAAAACGAAATTACCGGACCTGCGAAGCCGTTGGTCCGCCAACCGCAATTCCGGCGCGGCTATCCTGCTGCCCCTGTGTGCTGTCGCATCGCTGGTGTTTGCCGGCCATTTTCTGGTGGGGCTTCGCGCGGACGTCCTGTCCGGCAACCCTGTTTACGATGCGAATGTGGCTCTCGCCAACCGTGTGAAAGGGGCAAGCAGTTTCACGCCGCGGGCTACCGTCAACGATGTCGTGGCGAAGGCGCTGGCATTCAAGGCTCTGCTGACCACAACGCAACAGCAAACCCTGGAGCTCACTTACACGGCCGCGCTGGCCCGGAACTGGTCGAACCTGCCCTGCGCGAACACCTGCCGCAACGGCATTGGGCTTGGCACCCTCACCGCCGACCAGCTGACCGCCGCGCTGGCCGTCATTCAGGCTGTGGAGGGAACAGCGGCAAGCGAAGGGTTCGATGAGTTTCAGCAAATCCGGATGGCGGATGACATCCTGGCGGCGCAGAATACCGGCGGAGGGGGTAGTCCGGGCGGCGGTGGTCCCGGAGGCGGTGGCGGTCCGGGCGGCGGCCTCAGCTACGGCTCGGGCAATTACTACCTCGCCTTTCTGAACACGCCGAGCAACACCGGGGCGTGGATGATGCAGTTCGGCGGGCACCACTATGCCGCGAATATCGGTTTCAATCAGGGCCACATCATCTCGACGACACCGCATTTCTATGGTCTGGAGCCACTTACTTTTACCGTCGGCGGCGCCACCTACGCGCCGCTGACGCAGGAACACGACGCGATGGCGGCCATGCTGGCGTCGCTCAACTCCGCGCAACTGGCCGCCGCCAGACTCACGCAGACGTTCAGCGACGCGACCTTGATTCCGGGCGAGACGAACGGCGGCAGCGGAACCTTCCCGGCCACGAAAGTCGGAGTCCCGGTCAGCAGCCTGTCCGCCGCCCAGAAGCAGCTGGCGCTGGAGGCGATGAAGCCGTGGGTGCAGGATATGGACGCCACCGTGGCGGCAACCCTGCTGTCGATTTATCAGAACGAACTGGACGGGACGTACATCGCGTTTACCGGCAATGGCGTGTCCGGAGATGCGTCCTCGTTCCTGAACGCCAACACCAACTACGCCCGGATTGACGGCCCGGGCGTCTGGGTGGAATTTGTCTGCCAGAGCGGCATCGTCTTCCGCAACCAGATCCACTATCACACGGTCTGGCGCGATCATGTCCGCGATTACGGCGCCGACCTCAGTCTGACGGTGCCGCTCGACGGATCAGGCACGACAGGGTCCGTCACCTCGACCTCCGCCGCCAGCTATGCGGCCGGTTCGCTCGCTCCCGAGGCAATCGGCGCGTTGTTCGGTACGGGGCTGGCCTCCGGCACGGCATCCGCCACCACGAATCCGTTGCCCACCACGCTCGGCGGAGCGCAGGTCCAGGTCAAAGACTCGGCAGGGATCAGCCGCACGGCGCCGCTGTTCTATGCGTCTCCCAGCCAGATCTCGTATCAGATGCCGTCCGGCACCGCCACCGGATCGGCCGCGATATCGGTGCTGCTCAACGGGAACACGGTGGGTCAGGGCACGACGCTGGTGGGGAACGTGACACCGGGCCTGTTCGCGGCGAATTCGAACGGTAAGGGGGTTGCGGCCGCGGTTGCTCTCCGCATCAGGGCCGACGGCTCGCAGTCCGTGGAGCCCGTGCTGCAGCTCAATTCGGCGACGAATCAATATTCAACGGTGCCGGTGACCCGCGCCGGCCAGTCTGAGCAGCTGTTCCTGATTGCCTTCGGGACGGGTTTCCGCAACCGGACTTCGCTGGCCAACGTAAGCGCCACCATCGGTGGAGTAAGTGCCGATGTGGTGTACGCGGGCGCGCAAGGAACCTTCGTCGGCCTCGATCAGGCGAATATCCGCATTCCGGCCAGTTTGACGGGGACGGGTGACGTGAATGTCGTGTTGACCGTCGACGGTCAGAACAGCAACCCGGTGACCATCAGCATCAGGTAGTGCAACTTCCGAACAGAGCGGCCGCACGGAAGACATCCGGATTTCCGCGCGGCCGCAAATCGGGAGCCCACCCGCCTGGAGCGGGCCCCCAATGGCTTCTCACGCCTTCGGTCCCTCTTTAAGCACCTGATCCAGCGCCGCGTTGAACTTCGTCATTTCCTCATACGTGCCAACCGTCACCCGGATATGTTCGGGCCACTCCGGCCACCGGTTCCCCGCCAGCATGATCTTCTTCGCCGCCATGGCCTGTCCCACCTGCGCGCCCGTCATGCCTTTCACGGACATCATGAAGAAATTCGACGTCGACGGAATGTAACTGACGCCGACTTTCTCGAGATGTTCCCAGGTATAATCGCGGTTTTTCTTGTTAATCGCCACGCGTTCTTTCATCAGCGCGGGTCCCAGTTTCATGCTGGCCGCCGCGCAGGCAGTCGCCGTGACCGGCAGGTTCCCGCCGCGGCCATATTCCGCGACTTTCGCAAGCAGGTCGGGACGCCCGTAAAGCGCGCCGGCCCGCAGGCCCGCCATGCCGTAGATCTTCGAAAACGTGCGCAGCACAACCACATCCTTGTCCTGCCGCACCAGGTCCGTCGAGTAAACCTCGGGCCCTGCAAAATGGACGTAGGCCTCATCGATAATCAGCACCGCGTCTTTCTTCTTGTTGGCCAGGATGTACTCGAAATCCTTGCGCGAAGTCAGTGTCCCGCTCGGGTTGTTGGGGTTGCAGATGTAGTAGGCGCCGGCGTTCGGATCGGCGGCGATCATCGCTTCCACGTCGTGTGAATAGTCTTTCCGCAGCGGGACTTTGACGACTTTGTTGCCGACAAACCGGCCGGCCCCGCTGCCGTAACCCGGACTTCCCATCACCCAGCTTCGGGTCGGCGACGTGAACGCCGGCGCGCAGTTCGCCAGCGGCGTGCTGGAACCGGGATAGCCGTTCACGTACTCCGGCTTCACGTTCTCGGTCTTGTAAAGCAGGGTCTCGAATTCCAGGTTTTCCCCCTGCGGGCGGTAGCGCCAGCCGAGCGGGCCAACCTTGGCCATGGCTTCGATGCCGGCCTGGCACGGACCCATCGGGTTCTCGTTGGAACTGATGACAACGGCCTCGGGATCGAAGGCCCTCTGCATCCGGGCCCCCGCGGCGCCCGACGCGCGGGCAACCTGCTGAGCCTGCGCAAATTCAGTGAAGAAGGGGATGGCCGCGGCCGCCCCCATGGAAATCCGGGCAATCTGCCGGCGTGAATAGCCTCTGTCGAGCAAAGATTCTTGTGTTTTACGCGTAAGCGCCATGAAAAATATCTCCGGAGTGGCGAAGCACTCCCGTTGGGTTTGAGGTTTTGAGGGGATGCGCCGGGGACTTGCAGCGCAGGAGAGGAAGGCTGCTTACCGGGAGCCTGACGGCGGACAGACCTGCTGCGTGGCGGGCCGCTGAAAGAAAGGGCTGGCTGGATTCTATCGACCAGAGGGACCGGATGTCAAGCCACCTCAGCGGACCAGCTCAACGGATCGGAACCGGTTTCCCTTTGGCGTTGGGCAAAGCAACCCCCAGCAGTTCCGCGATCGTGGAGGCCACGTCAATGTTCTGTATTCTCCCCAGTCGCGCGCCGGGGCGGACGCCGTAACCGCTGGCGATAAAAACAGGATCCATCGCGGGATCGGAGGCCGGATAGCCGTGACTGCCGGCCTGTTGCAGCGTCGCGGAAGTGACCGGACCTCCCGTCGCGCCGATAAACGAGTAGCCGTCGCGCGCGGTGAGCAGCAACTGGTACATCTGCGGATCGCGGTCAGGCTGGGGCAGTCCCATCGCCGCGAAGCCATCCGGGCCAACGATCCGGTCGAGGCCCTCAACATTTTCCAGCGCCTTTTTCACCACCGGGCCGAGTTCGGCGGCCTTTGCCGAGTCGAAATACACGTAGGCCGAGCCGCCTTCGGGCAGCACGAAAACCTGCTCGCCCAGTCCCGCGGCGGCGAGAGCCACACCCGGGTTCACCTGCTTCGTGTATTTCCTGAAACCATGGTCGGAAACCACCAGGAACGTGGTGCGGTCAGTCATGCCGCTTGCCCGCACCGCATCCACAATTCGGGCAACACAGCCGTCAAGGAACGCAATAGCGGAGGCAGCGGCCAGGCTCCCGGGCCCGTACGTGTGATGCACCGAATCGAGCGAGAGGAAGTGAACCAGCAACAGATTCGGCTTGTGCTCGCGGATCAGATAAGTCGCGGCGGTCGTCCAGGTCTGATCCCGGAAGAGAATATTCGATTTGGTGAAGTTCTCGAGATCCGCGGACGTGAGCACACCTTTGCGGATCATCTCCTGCTCCAGCGGACCGTCCGCGGTCGCCCACTCATTGAAATTCCAGGTAATGCCCGGCGCTTTATTGACGGCAACCCAGTCCACCTGGGCGGTCGTGAGGCCCGCCTGATGCGCCGCGTCATACACCGTTGGCACGTGCACCATCTGCTCCTTATCGAGCATCGGTTCGACTTTCACCGGAGGCCAGCCGCCGGTGCGGACAATGGTTCCGTTCGCGAGCAGTCCGGTCTCGTCGGAACGAACGCCCGTCACCATCGCGGTGTGATTGGGCCAGGTGACGGTCGGATTGACGCCTGTCATCCGCGTGGCAGTGCCGTCTTTGATGAGTTGCCGCAGCGTGGGCACGGGGAGTTTCGGATCGTCCAGCGCGAAGGCGGGAAAGCCGTCGAGGCTGATCACGATGACCATGCGCTCTCTTGCTGGCGTCTGCGCGAAGGCAGGGATCAGCAGACTGAAGCAGGCGGCGAGCCGGACCAGGGTTTTCATCTTACGCCAGAATATCGGTAACCACATTGCCGGCCACATCCGTCAGGCGCATGTCGCGGCCGCTGTACCGATACGTCAGGCGTTTGTGGTCCAGACCCAGCAGATGCAAAATCGTCGCGTGCAGGTCGTGCATGTGCACCTTGTTCTCCACCGCAAAGTAGCCGTACTCGTCTGTCGCGCCGTAGACCAGACCGGGCTTCGTTCCCCCGCCCGCGAGCCACATCGTGAAGCCGTACGGATTATGATCGCGCCCCACGCTCTTGTTGAAACCGGCATCGCCCATCTGCGCGCACGGTGTACGGCCGAATTCCCCGCCCCAGATCACCAGCGTTTCGTCGAGCAGGCCGCGCGCCTTCAGGTCTTTGAGAAGACCGGCGATCGGTTTATCCACGGACTGCGCGTTGATGCGGTGGCCATCCTCCAGATTCGAGTGCTGGTCCCAGCGATCGAAGCCGCTGCGCGCGGGCGTCAGCAGTTCCACGAAACGCACGCCCCGCTCCACCAGACGCCGAGCCAACAGGCACTCGCGGCCGAAATCATCGGTCAGTTTATCGCCCAGACCGTACATCTGTTTCGTCGCTTCCGTCTCTTTGGAGAAATCCAGAAGGTCGGGCACCTCGGTCTGCATGCGAAATGCGAGTTCGTAATTCTGAATCGTGGCCTCCACCTCGCTTGAGGCCGCGAATCGCTGCACGATGCCCGCGTTCAGTTTGCTCAGCAGTTGCAGCTTTTCGCGTTGTTTGGCGCGCTCCGCGGCCGGTGGCTCCAGATCGGCCACCGGAGTCGTGCCCCGGCGGAAAAGAGTGCCCTGATACGTGGCGGGCAGAAAGCCGGCGCCGAAGCAGTCCATGCCGCCCGGAGGAATCAGGCCGCTTTCGAGCACGATGAATCCGGGCAGATTTTCGCAGACGCTGCCCAGCCCGTAGTTGACCCACGCGCCCATGCTCGGCCGGCCCTGAAAGCCGGATCCGGAGTGGATGAAATAATTGGCCGCGGTGTGTTCGGAGTGGTCCGCCACCATGCTGCGGATGATCGTCATGTCGTCCACGCAGGTAGCGACATGCGGGAAGAGTTCACTCACGGGCGTACCGGACTGCCCGTACTGTTGGAACGTAAACGGCGAGCCAAGGATCTTGTCGCTGATGTTGAACACCGTGGTGGGCGGCTGGAACGGGAGTTTCCGGCCCTGATCCTTCTTGAGGCGCGGCTTGGGATCGAAGCTGTCCATCTGGGACGGGCCGCCATCCATGAACAGGAAAATCACGCTCTTCGCCTTCGCCGGATAGTGCGGCGCGCGCGTGGCTCCTTTCGCGGAAAGTGCGTTGAGCGAAAGCGCGGCGAGCGCGCCAAAACCGTTGGCGGTCCGGGCGAGGAACTGACGCCTACTGGACATAGGAAAACTCCGCGGTGTTGAACAGGACATGGGCCAGATCGGCGCGGCTCTCTTCGTTGTCGCCGTGTTGCTGCAGATAACCGAGCGCGGCGGCCTGCTCATCGCTCGTGGGCACGCGGGAGAAGGCTTCCAGATACATGGACCGCACCAGCGTGTCCGGACCGCGGCCTTCGGCGATAGTGCGCCGGGCCCACAGCCGGGCTTGTTCCAGCACGAACTCATTATTCAGCAGCATCAAAGCCTGACTCGGGACGGCGCTCGAACCGCGTGTCCCGATGGTCGAAATCGGCAGCGGGTAGTCGAACGCAAGAAACATCGGCGTGAGGAAATTCCGGCGAACCTGAATGTAGATACTGCGGCGTCCATTGCCGTCCAGAGGCCCGCTCGGCGGCTTGCCGCGCCCGTCCTGATACTTGCTGATGTAGGGCACCACGGAAGGCCCGTACAGCGTGCTGTCCAGCCGTCCGGAGAGTTGCAGCATGGCATCGCGAATCGCTTCGCCCTCCAGCCTGCGGATGGGGACGGTCTTCGCATAAGCCTCGGAGAGCAGGATGTCCCGGTGGAGTTTTTTGAGACTCCAGCCGCTGTCGATAAACCGGCGCGCCAGGGTATCGAGCAGCACCTCGTTCGCCGGCGCATCGCCCATGCGCCCGAAGTTATCGGTGGACCGGACCAGGCCCCGGCCGAAGTGGTGCATCCAGATACGGTTCACCATAACGCGCGCAAGCAGCGGCCGCGCGTCCGAGGTCAGGTAATCGGCAAACTGCAGCCGTCCGGAGCCGGCGCTGACGGGCCCCGTTTCGCGTCGGAGAATTTGCGGAAAGCCGCGCGGAATTTCGGGCCCCAAATTGAGGTGGCTGCCGCGAATGTGCAGCCGGACGTTGGCCGGGTCTTCGTCCTGGCTGATCATGGCGAAAGTGGAGAACGGCAGGCGCGCTTCCAGATCCGGGTTCGGCGTGAACGGGGAGACCGCCGCGTTTTCGAGGATTGCCGGGGGATCCCTGTGATCGGAGATCACGATCGCCGCGACAGCGAGATAACCGGTTCGGGAACGGTCGACGAGTTCGAAGTAGCAGGTGCGGTCTTTCGAGAGCGTCATACGCTCGGTCTTCCAGGTGAAGCCCGGCGCGCCGGTGGGGAAAAAGTGAGAACTCTTGTAATCGTCGGCCACCAGCGTGAGGCGCAGGTCACCCTCACCCAGCTTCGGTTTCTCGTACTTCGGGCCCTGCAAAAGCACGTGAACGTAGAACCGCGGCATCCTGAATTTGGGCGAGGTGAGCGAACCGGTAGCCGCAAGAGAACCGGGACCGGACGTATCGGCAACGCCTTCCGAGACGCGAATCCCCTGCCCTTCCCCGCGCCAGGCATCGAAGCCGGTAAAGAGTTCCTCGCCTTCGCGCAGTTGCAGTTTCGGGCGCGTGGAGGCCGGGCGCGCCGGATACTGGCTCAGCACCTGCGCGATTTCGGCCTGGCGCCGCGGGCTGTCGATGACCGCTTCGCGCACGCGCGTGGAATGCATCACGCCGGCGAGCGCATAGTAATCCGCCGTCGGAAGCGGATCGAATTTGTGGTCGTGGCAACGGGCGCACGCGAGAGTCAGTCCAAGAAAGGTCTTGGAAAAAACGTCGATCTGGTTATCCACCTGATCGGCTCGCGATTTCACCGAGTCGGTGGCACTGTTCAGAATCTCGCCGAACCAGTAGGACGTGGTCGCGAGAGGAGACTCCAGATACGCGCCATCAGCCGAAAGACGCGGGTTGGGCAGCAGGTCGCCCGCCACGTGTTCCCGGACGAACCGGTCATAGGGCAGATCGTCGTTGAGAGCCCGGATTACATAGTCGCGGTATCGCCAGGCGTCGTTCTTTTCGTTATCGAACTCATGGCCGTTCGTCTCGGCGAACCGCACCAGGTCAAGCCAGTGGCGCGCCCAGCGCTCGCCATACTGCGGGCTGGCGAGCAGGCGGTCGATGGCGGCGGCCTTGTCGGGGTGAAGCAGAAAAGCGGCCAAAGCTTCGGGCGTGGGCGGCAAGCCGGTAAGATCGAGCGTCACCCGGCGCAGCCAGACGTTGGCCGGAACCGGTTTTCCCTGCGGCTTCAGAATGGCGTCAATGCTTTGGGACACCGGCCTGAGCGGCTGGAACGCCCAGAAGCGGCGGGCCTGCTCCCAGTCGATCCCTTTGACGACAGGCGCGGAGGGAGTTTCGCCACGCGGATCGGGCGCGCCCATGGCGATCCACTGACGGAAGTCGGCAATCACGTCGTCGGGAAGTTTGCCCGTGGGCGGCATCCGGAGATTGTTGTCGCGATACGCGATGGCCTGATAGAGGCGGCTCTCGTCCGGTTTGCCGGGCACGATGGCCGGGCCGGAATCGCCGCCCTGGAGCAGGCTGGCCCGCGAACTGACTCGGAGATTGGCGCGCGGCGCAACCTGGCCATGGCAACCCAGGCAGCGTTCGCTCAGCACGGGCCGGATGCGCTTCTCGAAGAACTCCGTGTCCGTCTGGGCCGGTGGCTGTGCCGCCGGTTGGGCCATGAGAATCCGCACCGACAGAACCAGCAGGATGGCGAGGCGCATGCTTCTGGTTGTCGATTATATCCCGCGCGTAAAGCAAGCTACGCTGAGGAATCGTGCACGCTCCGGAAGAGGAATGGCTGTCCGGCTGGGATCCCACGCCCGGCATCGTGTCCGTCTGGGCCGATGCGCAGGGGCGCGCCACCGTGTGGCGCCGTGAGCCAACTGGCGAACTCTTGCGGGAAGAGGCGCGGTTCCGGCCCTGGATCCTGCTGGATCGCCTGGACGATCTCCGCCATCTGGGCCGGCGGCTCGCGGCGGAAGGCGAACCGGGATTAATCCATTACCGGGAATTAAAGCCGCCCGGCGAACTGCGTTTCATTGTGTCGGCCGAGGACGGAGTGACACTCGTGTCGGCGGTTCTGCAGGGCGCCAGCCGTCGCCTCGGACGCCGCCTTGGGAATCTCCGGGAACTCGGGCAGGAGGCCGTTCTTGCGCTGCCCCCCGAAGAACAGTATCTGGTGGCGACGGGGCGAAACTACTTCCGCGGGCTTACCTTCGACCAACTGCGGCGCATGCAGTTCGACCTGGAAACCACCGGCCTCACGCCGGACGACAACCGGATCTTCCTGATCGCCGTGCGCCATCCCCGCGGCGAAACGGAGGTGCTGGAAGGGGACGAGGCCGACCTGGTCCGCCGGCTCATGGACCGTGTGCGGGAAGCCGATCCCGATGTCATCGAGAACCACAACCTGCATGGCTTCGACCTGCCCTTTCTGAACCGGCGAGCCGGGATCCTGGGGATTCCGCTGGCGCTCGGGCGCACGGATAAACCAGGGCTTCGCCAGCGGGCGGCGCGGCGCGGGATGGCCGGTTCGGCGGACTCCCGCCGGCGCTTCCGCTTCATCGCCCCGGGCCGCGAACTGATCGATACTTTGGACGCGGTGCTGCGTTACGACTTCGCGACCCGCGATCTTCCCGAGCACGGCCTGAAAGCTGTCGCGCGCAAGCTGGGCATCGCGAAGACCGATCGCGAGTACATTCCGGGGCACCGGATTTACGACGTCTACTGCAAAGACCCGGCGCGCGTGCGTCGCTACGCAACGTCCGACGTGGTGGAAGTCGCGGAAGTGGCGCGGCTGCTGGGCGGCGCGGCGTTCGCGCTGGCCCGCATGGCGCCGCGCCGTTACGAACGCCTGGCGGACGCCGGCGCCGCGACCGGCGTGATCGATCCCCTGCTGGTTCGCGCCTACCTGCGAAGCGGCTGCGCGCTGCCTGCTCATCGCGAGGGCGACGGCACGACGCACAGCGGCGCGGCACTGCATCTGTTCGCCAGCGGAGTGGCGCACCGGGTCGTCAAGGCGGACGTCGCGAGTCTGTATCCGTCGCTGATGCGGTCTTTCCGGATCGGTCCGTCGCGTGACCATCTCGGCGCGATGCTCGGCCTGGTGGATCGTCTGGTGGAGCGGCGCCTCGCGGCCAAGGCGGCAGCGCGCGCCGCCAAACCGGGGTCCGCGGAACAACACACGCAGGAGGCGATGTCAGCGGCCATGAAGCTGGTGGTGAACTCCGCCTATGGCTACCTGGCGGCGGGCGGCGGACTGACGCGATTCGCCGATGTGCACGCCGCCAACGAAGTGACGCGGCGCGGCCGGGAAACGCTCGGGCTGATGTGCCGCGAACTCGCTGCCCGCGGCGTGACGCTGCTCGAAGCCGACACCGATGGTGTTTATTTCGCCGTGCCGGAGGGCTGGACGGAAGAGGACGAACGCCTCGTGGTGGCCGAAGTCGGCGCCCTGCTCCCGCCGCTGGTGCAACTCGAATTCGACAGCAGGTACGCCGCGATGCTGTCGCATGAACCGAAGAATTACGCGCTGCTGACCGGCGACGGAAAGCTGTTGTTGCGGGGCGTCGCGTTCCGCTCAAGCCGGGCCGAGCCTTTCGGCGACGAGTTCCTGCGGCGGGCCATCCGGCGTCTGCTTACCGGTGATGTGGAGGGCGTTCGGGAACTCTATCTCGCCACTCTGGAGGCCATCCGGCGTCGCGGGCTGAGCACGTACGCGGTGTCGTCGCGCGTGCGCCTGACGAAGACTCCGGCGCAGTATCTGCAGAGCCGTGAGAGCCGGCGGGAACTACCCTATGAAGCGATGCTGGCAAGCGGCAGGGCCGCCTGGAGCGTCGGGGATCGGGTTCGAGTCTACCGGACACGAACCGGGTCCGGCGGCGTGGCGCCGGACCCGGACGGGGAGCCGGGCGGCGAAGTCGCGGATCCCCGGGATTACGATGTCGCGCACTATTCGCGGCTGCTGCGCGACACTTATGCCTCCCGCCTGCTGCGGGCCTTCACGCCGGAGGATGGCGCGGCGATGTTCGCGGATACCGCGCAGATGGGACTATTCACGCCGCAGCCCGGAGCCATTCGCACGGTGCTCACCAGACATTCCGGCATGGACTGAGTGGTTTTGTCACCAGTGCACCGGAGCTGCCTCTGCGTCAGCGCTGGCGGCGGCGAAACGCGAAAACGGAGACCAGACCGCCGCCAATGAACAGAAACGTCACGGGGTCCGGCGCGGCTGCGGCCACGCCCGTCAGCAGCGAGGAGTCGGGCCGGGACGAAGGGCCGGGTGCCGCGGCGACAGTGGCCGGCAGTGCGCCTCCCGCCGTAAATACGGCGATAGATAAAGCAATAGCCGCTATTTTCATAGAAACACTTTTGATTTTATATGAATTATATAAATCGGGCGTTATAAAAGTGTAACGCGCCGGTGAACTCCCCCTCAACGTTACAAAAGGTTATCGGAATTGGCGTCGCGTGCGGCCGGGACGGCGAAATGCCGGTGCTGGTGAGTCCGCCAGCCCCGCCGGCGAAGGCGGTACCAGGAGACGCGGGCGATCATGCCCAGAAACTTCAGGGCGTCGGAAAGATCGTCGGTAAGCTGAAAATCGAGCCAGCGCCCTTTGAGGCGGGTGCCGAGAGTGAGCTGAAAGCCGGGTTGCGACCAGCTGACGCACTCCCGATACAGGCGTTCATTCAGCGTATTGTGGAGCCATGTTTTCGGCAGGTTAGTCCCGGGCGGGAGAAACGGTTCCCCCCAGGTGGAACGAAACGCGATATCGGTCATCGCGAGGACGGCCAGGAAGTGATGCTCCTGCGCCCTCCGGACCACCTGCGTCCTGATCTCCGGAGCCGCCTTCCGCCAGATCCGCCGGATCTCGATCAGATTAAACAGCATCGGGAAGCGGTGATGCGCGTAGTGCAGAACCAGGTGAAGAATCTCGTCGGCTTCCGGGAGCACCAGTGCCTGGCCGCCATGAGGCAGGTCGGCGGACACGGCGCGGCCGAAGAACTCTTCGACCGGAATGCCCAGGGAACCGTGGCTGAGCCGGAAATGCAGTTCCACCCGGGGCATCGTTTCGTGGAGCAGAGCGACATCGTAACTGTACGCCGCGGCTTCCTCCAGCGTCCTGCATTGCTGGTAACCGATTCCGGCCAGAACGCGGCACGCCTTGTCCATATCGCGCCGGCAGACGCCGAGATCCAGATCCACGGAAGGCTTCCGGAGGAACGGAGGCGAGTAGTGGCGGCGGGCCAGCAGCGGCCCTTTCAAGAAGAGTAACGGTACTCCGGCGTTCCCCAGCAGTTGCGCGATCGCCTCCAGGTGCAACAGGCTCTGCTCGTACCTCCGCAGGTGGTTGGTGAGCACCCGGTCGCACCAGACACGCTCCCCGGGCGGCAGGAAGGGTCTTGCGGCGTAAGCGGTCAGTCCGCGGACGCCGTACACGCCGGAGTATTCACGGATCAGAGCCCACGATTCGGGATCGGTAACGACGCCCGGATCCGGCGCCTCGTCAAGAAGTCTGATGAGCGCCTGAAGCGCCTGCGCGGACACGGTTCTAGGCCGGCGCGCCCACCGATTCCGGGATCGTCAACGGAAGCTGCGGCGCGGAATCGAGCGCGGCACAGTCCCGTTCCAGTTCATCGGCCACTTCTTTCGCGTAAATCAGGAAATGGTGCGCCGAGAGCAGGACCATGGAGCCCATCCAGAGCTTGGTCGGATTGGTCCAGTAGTGGCTCACGATCGTGCCGAGAAAACTCCAGTACGCGCCCCGGTAAGTCGATTTCACGCCCTGCGTCCACATGGAAGACATCAGGATGCTCAGGTTGTAGGACAGGGGCAGGTCCGGCGGCTTCTGCGATGGCCGGGTATTCCAGACTTCCAGAGAGCGGAAAGCGCGGGCGAAAAAGGCCTTCGGCTCGTACAGTTCCGCAAGCAGCCTGCTCAGACCGTGCAGCAGGGTGGGCAGGGGCATCGCGGTGCGGAAATTCGGAGCGCTGAAGTTCGAAATCGAGCTGCTGTCCTCGATCAGGCGCCCCTCGGCCTTCATACGGTCGTACAGCGGCGTGGTGGGCGGAGCCTGGAGCATCCCCGCCATCGCCCACGTGATGGCGGTTCTTTCGATAAATTCTTTCTGCCGCTCAAAGATAGTTGCATCGTCGGAATCGAAACCGACGATAAAGCCGGCGAGCACCCAAAGGCCGCTTTCCTGAATAATGCGGACCTGTTCCAGATTGTCTTTGCGCAGATTCTGGAACTTCTTCGAGCCTTTCAGCGCTTCCGAAGAAGGTGTTTCGATGCCGAGGAAGACGTACATGAAGTTCGCCTCGACCATGGCCTGCATCAGTTCAGGACGGTCCGCCAGATCGACCGAGGCTTCTGTGTAAAAGGAGAACGGGCGGTTGTGCCGCTTGCCCCAGACCGCCAGATCCTTCGCAAGCTGAAGGGCGTTCTTCGAATTGCCGATAAAGTTGTCGTCGACGATGAAAACTTCATTGCGCCAGCCCAGTTCTCGCAGGCGATCGAGTTCGGCGATCAGTTGGATGGACGATTTGCCGCGCGGCTTGCGGCCGTAAATCGTGATAATGTCGCAGAAATCGCACTGAAAGGGGCAACCGCGTGAGAACTGCACCGGCATGGAAGTGTATTTGTCGCGCCGCAGCAGGTCGAAGCGGGGAATGGGGCTGGCCGACATGTCGGGTTTGTCGATGACGTGGTAAACGTCGTGCGCGGTGCCGTTTTCAAGCGCCTCCGCAATGCCGGCAAAAACCTCTTCAGCCTCCCCGACCATGACGTGATCGGCCTCAAGGCGGACCACTTCCGGTTCGCTGGACGCCCACGGGCCGCCAATGAAAGTACGGGTGCCGAGAGCGCGGGCGCGGCGCAGGATCGCCAGCGTGTCCGTCCGCTGCGCGTGCATGGAACTGACCAGGATCAGATCGGCCCACCGGTAGTCCTCATCGCGGATCTCGTCGAAAGCGTGGTCGAGCAACCGCAGCGTCCAGGTGGGCGGACAGAGCGCCGCCACCGTGACCAGGCCCAGCGGCGGGGTCATTGCCGCCTCCGGCAGCATCTGCAAAACCCCCTCGAAGCCCCAGAAGGACGGAGGGAATTTCGGCCAAACCAGGAGAACTCTCAGGTTCTTGCCCAGCGGCGGAAAGGAAACCGCGGAAGTTTGGTTTTTCAGTACGTTCAGCGTCTGCAGAGATCCGCCGGAACTCAGGGGCATTCCGCCATTTTACGCGGTTTTGACCCGGCGCGCGCGTTTTGGTTTCGCCTGACCCGCGGCGGACGCGGAAATTTCCTCGTCGCCCTGTTCCTCCGAGGAGCCCCCCGACATCTGCGCGACCATGGGCGGCTTGCGCATTTCGAGGCTCCTTTTCAGGGCCTCCATGATGTCGATAACGGGCGCGATGTGGGTTTCCGGAGTTTCGATGACACTCTGGCCCTCGATTTTCGCTTCGATCATTTTGCGCAGATTTTCGCGGTACGTGTCGCGATATTTCTGCGGCTCGAACTCACCCACAAGGGATTCCACCAGCATTTTCGCCAGTCCCAGTTCCTTTTCCTTCAGGTTCGTGGCGTCGGTATGAAACTCGTCGGCGCGGCGGACTTCATCCGAGTAGTACATCGTGTGAAGCACCATGCCTTTGTCGCCCGGGCGAAGAATCACAACGTGTTCGCGATTGTGCATGGCGACTTTCGCGATGCCGTAATACTTCGTCTGCTTCATCGTCTCGAAAAGCAGCGCGTACGGTTTGTCGCCGCCTTCGTCGGGAGCCATGTAGTACGAGCTTTCGAGGTAGACGGGATCCACGTCCTCCGATTTGACGAACTCCTGGATCTCCATCACGCGGGCGGTTTTGGGCGCGACCTTCTTGATGTCCTCATCGTCGATGACGACGTACTTGCCCTTTTCGTACTCGTAGCCCTTGACGATCTCGCTTCGCGGAATGGGCTTGTCTTCGGACTGGCAGTAGATCATCTGTTTGATCCGCGAGCCGTCCTCTTTGTGAAGCTGGTTGAAGCTGATGGACTCGCTGCGCGCCGCGGCGAACAGCCGCACGGGGAACGAAACCAGCCCGAATGTCAGATGACCCTTCCAGATGCTTGCCGCCATTACCCACCCAGTATGTAGCTATAACATGGTAGGGGCAACATTTCCAACTCCGCATGTCACTTGAGGAATACGCTCGCAAGCGCGACTTCAGCAAAACCCCCGAACCGGCGCCCGCTCCGGCGGCGCGCGCGGGGCAGCGTTTCTTCGTGCAGCGGCACAATGCGTCACACCTGCACTACGATTTCCGTCTGGAGATCGACGGCACGCTGAAGTCCTGGGCGGTGCCGAAAGGGCCGTCTCTCGATCCGACACTGAAGCACTTCGCCGCCATGGTGGAAGATCATCCGCTCGACTACGGTGATTTCGAGGGCAACATCCCGAAGGGCAGTTACGGAGGCGGCAGCGTGATGCTGTGGGACCGGGGGACGTTCGAACTGATCGGAGACGATCCGGCGGCGGCGCAGATCGAGCGGGGCGATCTGAAGTTCCGGCTGCACGGCGAGAAGCTGAGCGGGACGTGGGCTCTGGTGCGCATGAAGGTCTCGGGCTCGAAGCGCGCCAACGAGTGGCTGCTGATCAAAAAGAAGGACGAGGCGGCTGAGCCTGGCTGGGATATCGAAGCTTTCGCGCAAAGCGTGAAAACGGGCCGGACGCAGGAAGAGATCGCCGCCGATTTGCCGGCGAAGAAGACCGCGGCTTCGGTCAAGGGTAAAAAAAAACTCTCCGCCGGATAAGCAAGGTCGATCCGTCGAAACTGCCCGGCGCGGTGAAGGCGCCTCTGCCGGGATTCTTCGCGCCGATGGGAGCGGAGATTTCGACGAAGCTGCCGCAGGGTTCCGACTGGATTTACGAGGTGAAGTGGGACGGCGTTCGCGGTCTGGTCACGCTTGACAACGGCGCCATAACCATCTGCACACGCAACAACAACCGCTGTGAACGGCAGTATCCGGAGTTGCGGGTTTTACCCCATTATCTGGAGGCGGAGCAGGCGATCATCGACGGCGAGATTGTCGTGCTCGATGCGAAAGGCGTTTCGAAATTCGGGCTGATCCAGCCGCGCATTCACACGCAGGACGCGCACGCGGTGGCCAAAATGGCGGAGAAGAATCCGGTCCATCTGTACGTGTTCGATCTGCTGTACCTCGACGGGTACGATCTGCGGAAAGTGCCGCTGACCGAACGCTGGAAAACCCTTTCGGCCATTATCAAGCCGTTTCCGCTGCTGCGTCTGTCGGATCATTTCCCGGCGATGGGCGACGACCTTCTGGAAGCCGCGCGGCAGAACGGCCTCGAGGGTCTGGTGGCCAAGCGCGCAAACAGTCTGTACGAATCGCGGCGGAGCCCGAACTGGCTCAAGTACAAGCTCACGTCGGAGCAGGAGTTCGTCATCGGCGGCTACACGCCCGGAGAACGGGACACGTTCGGTTCGCTGGCGGTCGGGTATCGGGATGAAGACGGCGAGTTCGTTTACGCCGGCAACGTCGGCACGGGTTTCACGGAGAAGACGCTGCAGGATCTGTTCCGGCGGCTCCAGCCGCTGGTGGTCGCGAAGAAGCCATTCACGCGTGGGGACAAGATTCCGAAGGGCACCGTTTGGGTGAAGCCGGAACTGGTGGCGCAGGTGAAGTTCGCGAACTGGACAGAGGATGTCCGGTTGCGCGCGCCCGTCTATCTGGGACTGCGGAACGATAAGCCGAGCATCGAAGTGATGCGGGAGATGCCGTCGGATCCGAAGCTGACACTGACGAATCCGGACAAGGTCTACTTTCCCAACGATGGCTATAAGAAGGGCGATCTCATCCGGTATTACGATGCCGTTGCGCCGCTCATTCTGCCGCATCTGAAAGACCGGCCGTTGTCGCTGAAGCGTTATCCGAACGGGATTCACGCGCAGTACTTCTTTCAGAAGAATACGCCGGATAATTATCCGTCGTGGCTGCGGACCGAGACCATCGATAACACCCGGTACATCATCGCGAACGATAAGACGACGCTGCTGTATCTCACGAATCTGGGCTGTATCGACCAGAATCCGTGGATGAGCCGGATTGGTTCGCTGGATAAGCCGGACTTTATTCTCATGGATATCGATCCGTACCATTGCGCCTTCAGCAAGGTTGTGGAGGCGGCGCTGCTGACGAAGCAGAAGCTGGACTCGATCGGGCTGACGGGTTATCCGAAGACGACGGGAGGCGACGGGCTGCACATCTACGTGCCGGTGGAACCGGTCTATACGTATGATCAGGTGCGCAGTTTCGCTGAGATTATTGCGCGGCTTCTGGCGGCGGAGCATCCGAAGCTGTTCACGACGCCGCGCGCGGTGGAGAAGCGCGAGAAGGACCGGGTGTATTTCGACTGGATGCAGATCGCGGAGAGTAAGACCATTTCGGCGCCGTACGTGGTCCGGGCGCACGACGGCGCGCCGGTTTCGACGCCGCTCGAGTGGGATGAGGTGAACGCGCAACTGCATCCTTCACAGTTCACGATGATGACGGCGCCGGGGCGGTTCACGGAGAAAGGCGATCTGTTTGCCGGCGTGCTGAAGAAGCCGCAGCGGCTGGAGAAGGCGTTCGCGAATCTGGAGAAGCTGCTGAAGCGGTAATCGATTTTGCTCCCAAAGTTCGGGAGGTGATCAGAACGCTCGAAAAGGCGGGATGGCGACTGACACGAACATCGGGCGCGCCATCGCGTTCCGAAGCTCGGACGGCCGAATTACGGTCGTGTCAGGCAGGCTCGGAGATGACGTCCGGCCGGGGACTTACCGCGAAATGATGAGGCAGGCTGGTATTGAGGATGACGAACAATGATTCGGAAATATTCGTTGGTGATGGAAAGTGGTCCTGACAGAATCAGCGGTTACATCCCGGAGCTTCCGTCGATCCTCATAACCGGCAGTTCGGTCGAGGAATTGACGACTCGCGATTCTGAGGCCATCAAAGTTTACCGGGATGTGATCGCCGCGGAACGTTCTCCCACGTCTGAACTTCGGGAAATCGAAGTTGAGGTACCGGTTTGCCAGTGGACTACAGGGCACTTGTGGGATCGCCGGGGTTTTAAACAGGGCGGACGCCGCCCGCTACGATCTTTTCGATACCGGCGGAGGTTTGGAGCAGGAGGAAGCCGTCGGGATCCAGACCGGCAGTGACGCCGCGGATGCGGCCGTCCACTTCGACGGCCTTGCCGCGCACGTAGCTGGAGCGCTCCTCGAAACGGCGGAGAATCTGGTGCTTGCCGAGTCGCGCGTAGCGGAGAGATTCGGCGACGATGCGCTCCAGCAGGGCATCTTTGGAATGCTCGCGGCCGGTCTCGATACGCAGAGAGGTGGCAATGGACGCCAGGTCGGGGGGAAAGCGCTGCTGGTTCACGTTGACGCCGATGCCGGCTATCAGGGCGGTGTCGGCAGCCTGAACCATGATGCCGGCGAGCTTGCGGTCGTTCAGCATCACGTCGTTGGGCCAGCGCAGGTCCGTGGAAACGCCGGCGTTTTCGTCCACGGCACGCTGCACGGCGAGGCCGAGGGCCATGGTTACCGTCGGACCAGGAGCGGGCAGGCGGAGGATCATCGACATGTAGAGACCGCCATCCGGGCCGGAGTGCCAGGAATGACCGTGGCGACCGATACCTGCCGTCTGGGTCTCGGCCACCACGACGGTGCCGTGCGGTTCACCCAAAGCTGCCAGCGCTGTCGCGTCCTTCATCGTGGACGACGTGGAGTGGAGCCGGACGATCACAGCAGTTCGAGTCGGAAGCTCAGGTCGACGGCGCGGGCGGAGTGCGTGATCGCGCCGCAGGAGACGAAGTCGGCGCCGGTTTCGGCGTAGTTGCGAACCGTGTCGAGCGTGATGCCGCCGGAAAGTTCCACTTTGGCCCGGCCGGCGATGATGCGGACCCACTCCTCGGCCTGCTGCGGGGAGAGGTTATCGAGCAGCAGGTGATCGGCCCTGGCATCGAGCGCCTCGTGAAGTTCGTCGAGAGTGCGGACTTCAATCTCGATGGGCAGGCCGGACTCGCGGGCGTTCTCAATCGCCTGCCGAACGCCGCCGGCGGCCGAGATGTGGTTGTTCTTGATGAGAATCGCGTCGTAAAGGCCCATCCGGTGATTCACGACGCCGCCGGAAGCCGCCGCGGCTTTCTCCAGACGGCGGAGGCCGGGCGTAGTCTTGCGGGTATCGAGAACGCGGCATGGCGTGCCTTCGACCAGCGAACTGTATTCGTTCGCCAGCGTGGCGATGCCGGAGAGACGCTGCAGGAAGTTCAGCGCGACCCGCTCGCATTCGAGCAGAGTGCGGGCTTTGCCGACAACCTCGGCAACACGCGCGCCCTCCCGCAGGTGCGCGCCGTCTTCGTGGAGGACGGTCAGTTCCTCCACGCCACCGCGCATCTCATAGATGGCCGGGAGCAGACCGGTGCCCGCCAGCACGAGCCATTCGCGGGCGAGGAAGTAGCCTCTGGCCCGCCGGTCGGCCGGGACGCAGGCGGCGGAAGTAATGTCGCCTGAGCCGATGTCTTCTTCGAGAGCCCGGCGGATGGCGTCGGTGACGTCAGAGTGCATTTAGTTTAGCCAACTGCGCTTCGTATTCGGCCAGTTTAGCGCGAATGGAATCGACCACTTTGGCGGGCGCTTTGCCGAGGAAGACGTCATCGGAGAGCTGGCGCTTCGAGTTGACGATGTTCTTCTCCAGTTGCTCGCGCTCTTTGGCGATACGCTTCTTCTGGGCTTCCATCTGGCCGGCGGGCACGTCGATGGAGAGATCGAACGCCGGGGCGGAGCGCATGGCGCCGGTTTTCGGGACGTCGCCGACCGTGACCTTCAGTCCCGCGAGACGCAGCAGGACCTGTTCGTTCACCGGGACGGAGACGCGTCCTTCGAGCGGCATTTTGGGGTCGAGGCCGAGATCGGCGCGGAGGTTGCGGGCCGCGCGGACCACATCCTGCAGCAGGCCGATCTCCTTCTCGGCGGCCGCATCGGCGCGGGAGGGGTCGAACTGCGGATAGGCGAGCACGGAGATGGACTGGCCCTCTTCCCCTCCGAGGCGGTGCCAGAGCTCTTCGGTCAGGAAGGGCATCACCGGGTGCAGCAGACGGAGCGCGGTTTCGAAGACGAGGAGGATGTTGCGCCAGTCGTCATTCAGACCGGAGCCCTCGACGAAGCGGAGCTTCTTGAGCTCGATGTACCAGTCGCAGAAATCGTCGTAGATGAAGTGCCAGACGCTCTGAGCGGCTTCGTGATAGCGGTAGCAATCGATGGCCTGGTTCATCTCCCGCGCGCATTCGTTCAGGCGGCTGAAGATCCAGCGGTCTTCCACCTGCACGGGCGTGACGTCCCGCGAGGGCAGACCGGGCTCCACGCCGGAGCGCTCCATGTTCACGAAGAGGAAGCGGGCGGCGTTCCAGATCTTGTTGGCGAAAGCGCGGGCGCTGTCGAGGCGGTCCGGGCTGAAGACGATGTCAGTGCCGGGCGCGGCGCCGATCAGCAACGCCATGCGGACGGCATCGGTGCCGTACTGATCGGTGACGACCAGCGGGTCGATGACATTGCCTTTGGTCTTCGACATCTTCTGCTTGTCGGCATCGCGCACCAGGCCGTGGATGTAGACCTTGTGGAACGGGACCTCGCCCATGAACTCGAGGCCGAGCATGGACATGCGGGCGACCCAGAAGAAGAGGATGTCGAAGCCGGTGATCAGGAGCGACGTGGGATAGAAGTGCTTCAGGTCGTCCGTCTGGTCGGGCCAGCCGAGCGTGGAGAACGGCCACAGACCGGAACTGAACCAGGTGTCGAGGACGTCGGCATCCTGATGAACGGCGCTGCCGCATATCGGGCAGACGGTCAGGTCTTCTCGGGAAGCGGTTTCGTGACCGTGGGCGTCGCAATACCAGACGGGAATGCGGTGTCCCCACCAGAGTTGGCGGGAGATGCACCAGTCGCGGATATTGTGCATCCACTCGTTCCAGGTTTTGACCCAGGTTTCGGGGATGATGTCGATGCGCTTCTCGTCAACAGCAGCGATGGCTTTGGCGGCGAGGGGTTTGGTGCGGACGAACCACTGTTTCGAGACGAGCGGTTCGACGACGGTGGAACAGCGCTGGCACTTGCCGATGCTGAGGGTATGTTCCTCGACGCGCTCGAGAAGGCCGAGGGCTTTCAGGTCTTCCACGATGCGGGCACGGGCTTCGTAGCGGTCGAGTCCGGCGTATTTGCCGCCCTGCGCGGTGATGCGGGCGTCCTGACCGATGACGCGGATGATCGGGAGGTTATGGCGCTTGCCGGCTTCGAAATCGTTGGGATCGTGGGCGGGCGTGATTTTGACGGCGCCGGTGCCGAATTCCGGATTCGCCATGTCGTCGAGAACGATCGGGATATCGCGATCCATCAGCGGCAGGCGGACGGTGGTGCCGTGCAGGTGGAGATAGCGCTCATCCTTCGCGTTGATGGCGACGGCGGTGTCGCCCAGCATGGTTTCGGGGCGCGTGGTGGCGACGGTGAGGGGGCCGTAGCGGATGTGCCACATGTGGCCGGCGGTCTCTTCATGGACGGTTTCCAGGTCGGAGATGGCGGTGTTGCAGCCGGGGCACCAGTTGACCATGTACTCGCCGCGGTAGATGACGCCCTTTTCGTAGAGGGTGACGAAGACTTCGCGGACGGCGCGGGAAAGACCGGGGTCGTAGGTGAAACGTTCGCGGGACCAGTCGCAGGAGGCGCCGATGCGGATCATCTGGCGCTTGATGGTGCCGCCGGATTCGGCTTTCCACTCCCAGACCTTCTTCTCGAAATCCTCGCGGGTCATGTCGCGGCGGTAGAAGATGCCCTTCGCCTGCAACTGGCGCGAGACCACCATTTCGGTGGCGATGCCGGCGTGATCGGTGCCGGGCACCCACAGCGTGATGTCGCCCTTCATGCGGTGCCAGCGGACCGTGACATCGATCTCGGTGTGTTCCAGCATGTGGCCCATGTGGAGCACGCCGGTGACGTTGGGCGGCGGGATGACGAGAGAGAAGACGGGCTTACCCGGCTGCCATTCGGCGCGATACAGACCGCTTTCGACCCACCACTGAGCCCAGTGCGGCTCGAAACGCCCGGGCTCGTACACTTTTTCTAATTGCATGGGAATCTTCAGTTTAACGGACGGGCGTACAATGCCTGACGTGGACACGTTAACGACACGGCGGGCATTTGTGGCGGCGGCTTTGGCCGCTCCGGCGGCGGTCGCTCCGGCTATCGCGGCCGAGGGTGCGGGCGAGGTGATCGATGTGGCGACGCACTTCTACGACACGGCACGGCCGCAGGGCGTGCCGTGGCCATCGCCGACGGAGCCGGTGCTGTACAAGCCGAGCTATCCGGAGCGTTATCTGGCCGACGTGAAGCCGTACGCGGTGACGGGCGTGGTGGCGATCGAGGCGAGTCCCTGGCTGGAAGACAATCTGTGGCTGCTCTCGGTGGCGGACCGGTATCCGCTGATCCGGGGCGTGGTGGGGAACATCGCGCCGGGGCATCCGGACTTCCGGGCGGCGCTGGAGCGGTTCAGCAAGCACCCGTTGTGGCGGGGCATCCGGATCAACGGCGCGGGACTGGGAAAGACGCTCGGGGATGCACGGATGATGGGAGACCTCCGCATGCTGATGGAGAAGAATCTGAGCCTGGATGTGCTGGTGGGCGCGCCGGTCTATGAAGACGTGGCGAAGCTCTCCGCGGCGCTGCCGGAGCTGCGGATCATCGTGGGGCATCTGCCGCTGGACGACGCGACGGGGTTGCGGTCACTGGGGGCAAGGCCGAGGGTGTACGCGAAGGTGTCGGGGGTGGTCCGAAAGGACGGCCACGTGCCGACGGAGCGGCTGGACGAACTGTGGGACGTGTTCGGCCCGGACCGGGTGCTCTACGCAAGCAACTGGCCGGCGTGCGACATGATCGCGCGGTATCCGGTGGTTTACAAGACGGTGCTCGACTATCTGGCGGGCAGACCGGAAGAGGTGCGGGCGAAGTACTTCGCCGGCAACGCGCAGGCGGTGTACCGGCTGACTACTTCTACTTCCCGGTAAGCGGGCCGGCCAAGGTGAACGGGACGTTCTTGTCGGCGTTCAGGCGGGTGGTCTGTTCGAGGTCGATCAGGTCGAGAGAGGCCTGGTTGTGGGTGTTCTGTGTGGTGACGTAGTGCAGGATATTGCCTTCGAGCCAGTAGGCCAGCGCCGAGTAGATGGACCGGTCTTTGTAGGCAATCAGATAGTACTTCTGCGGGTCGCCCAGCGGGTCGCCGGGATTGGCGGTCTCTTCGGTCGCCGCGACGGGAGCGCCTTCACGGGTGGAGAAGTACTGGTTGATGATGATGGGCTGTTGCTGGGCAGCGGGCTGCTGGCCGTACTGGACAGGTGGGGAAGCCGGGGTATTGAAGGTGGACGGGGAATCGTAGTAGCCGGAGTCATAGACGCCGGGGGTGTAATAAACGGGTCCCACGTATCGGTAACCGCCGCCGGAAGAAGGTCGGTTCCCGCGCTTCGCCGGAACGCCGGCCGGGAACGTGGGAAGCGCGACACCACCCAGGGGACGACTCATTCCCGGAGAGGCAAAGCTTCCACCGAGGGCTCCGACGGAAGGGGCCCCGACATACGGAACCACTTTGGGCGAGGCTGCTCTCGCGGCCGGAGCGGTTGCGGGTGGTGGAGCGGCAAGCGCTAAAGAAACAGAAAAGATTGTTGCGACAGCGGAGAAACGCGTCATCACGCCACCTTTATCTGTTTCTTAGCTTAGCACTTGTGTTGCCAGGTAGTTATTTGGGCGGCGCGGCGGCGGTCGCCGGTTTCCGGGGCGCGGCGGGCGGCGTGGCGACAGCGCCGGACGGACGGGCCGGAGCGGAGGTAGTCGCGGGCGGCGCGGAAGGCGTCACGGCAGCGGATTTGTCGTAGAGAGCAATGACGGCCTGGGTGATGTCGGCGGTGTTCGAAGCGTACAGGATGTTGTTGGGCTGGCCGCTCACGTCGAAGACCGCCGTGAACTGGTTGTCCTGCGCGTATTTGGAGATGACCTGCATCATCCTCTGGCCGAGTTCGTTCACCATGCGCTGCTGGTCGCCGTCCATGTCCGCTTTGATGTCGTCGACATCGCGCTGCATGGTGCGCTGCATGGCGTCGATGTCCCGTTCGAGAGCCGCTTTGGCGGTTTCGCTGATGGTGTTCGAGGTCTTGCGGTACTGCTCCTGTTTGGCGGTCAGTTCCTGCTGCCGCTTCTGCAGTTCCTGATCTTTGGGGCTGTACTTGGCGCGAAGGTCGGCGACGGCTTTCTGGCCGTCTTTGGTGGCGACGAGGGCGTCCTGCATGTTGATGACGCCGATTTTCTGCGTCTGCGCCTGCGCCGTTAAGCCCAGCGCGAGACTGAACGCGCCCAACAGAACGGGGGCTACGAGTGATTTCCTGGTCATGGTAATTCCTTCTTATTTTCCGCCGGGAGTGGCGGGCTTTTTCGGGGCCGCGGCGGGAGCGGCGGGAGTTTTGGTTGCGGGGGCGCCGGCAGCGGGAGCAGGCGGAGCGGGCGCGGCCTGATCATACAGTGCGATCACGGCGGCCGAGATGTTCGCTGCCTGATCGGCGTAGAGCAGGTTGTTGGGCTGCTGGCTGACGTCCACGATCATGGAGATCTGGTTGTCGGTAGCGTACTTGGTCAGGATCGCCTGCATTTTGCTGAGAATGCCGCCCAGGAGGCGATTTTCTTCCGCCTGAAAATCGGCTTTCGTGTCGTCGGCGTCGCGCTGCAGAGCTTTGGTCAGGTCGGCGATTTCGCGATCGGCGTTCGCCTTCGCGGTGTCGCTCATGGTGTTCTGACCTTTGCGAAGAAGGTCCTGCTTCGCGGCGATATCCTGTTGCCGCTTGCCGAACTCGGCCTCTTTGGGACCGAATTTCGTTTTCAGGGTTTCAGCCGCTTTTTGCCCTTCTTTGGTGGCGAGCAGCGAGCCCTGCATGTCGATGACGGCAATCTTCTGAGCCTGCGCCCAACCGCCGAGAGCCAGGCTCATCGCGAGGGCGGGCAGGGTGATGAATTTACTTCTCAAAACGATATGACTCCTTAATGACGGCGCAGGCCGGGCCGCCATGGGGCAGCCCAGCCATTATCACCTAAAACGTTCTGCCAATTGTAAACCGGAAGGTGCTTCGCTTTTCGTAGTACGGGTAGGGCGGCGAATATTGCGTGATCGCCTGGACGAAGGTGGTCTGGTTGGGATACATGGAACGATCGAGCACGATGGGCGGCTGCAGATACTGTTGCAGGACCACCGGATTGTAAGCCCAATAAACGCGGAAGGGGGCCTGGACGATGGGCAGGATCACCTGCACTTCGACGCCCGTGGACATGCGGACCGCCTGGGTTCCGGGAGCGATCTTGACGCGGTTGGAGAAGGCGGCCTGGGTGAACTCACCGTTCAGCAGATCGATCTGCCCCTGGTTGACTTTCAGCTGGCTGGGATAGAGGACCTTGTTCAGACCGGCGTCGAAGAACGGCGCGAGCGTGACGGGTCCGAAGATCGGAATGCGGTATTCGAAGTTGAAGATGCCCTGGGTGTCGCCACCGGGGGTGATGATCTGGTAGATGGGCGAATTCTGCGTCACCGGAGTGGACTGGATATAGCCGTTGACGAGCGTTTTCTGGGTGCGCTGCGAGCCATCCGGATTGAGGACGTTCACGGCCGCGTTGCTGGGAATGTAGGCGACGGGCGTGATGGAGTAGAACTCGAAGCCGCGAACGTCGTTTTCGCCGCCCATGAAGGTGCGGGAGAACGGCGGAGCGACTTTGCCGCCGTAGCCGAACAGGGTGGACGCGGTGAGGTGGAAGGCGAGCACGTTCTTCCGCCAGCGGGGGCTCACGTGATAATACTGGCCGTCGAAGGTGGGACGGATGGTATTGACGTTGGCGCCGAGAACGCTGCCGGCGGCCTGGATGGAGGCGAAGATGCTTTTGCCGCCGGTCGGATTCTGGTAGTTGTTCTTCGAGTTGTACGTGTAGGACGGCGTGATGCTGAAGGTCTTGATGCCGTTGAGGGCGTTCGGGCCATCGACACCGCGGAAGTTCAGGTAGGTGAAGTAGGTGGAAGCGCCGGTGGATTTGGTGATGATGCTGGAATCGTCGTACCCGATGGAGAGCCCGAGGCGCGCGAAGCTGCGTTTGATGGGGTAGCTGGCGGAGAACGAGATGCCCTTGGAGTTCTGGATGTAATTGAGGACGTTGGCGCTGCCGAGAGCGTTATAGAAGCCGGTGACGTTGACGCCGGAGAGCAGCGAGATCTGGCGGCCCTGGTTGTAGTCGAAGCGGCGAAGGTAGACGGAGACGCCGGCCTGGAGAGGACGGTCGAACAGGTAGGGTTCGGTGAAGCCGACGTTCACGTCGTCCGTCAGAGTGCCGACCTGGCCGCCGATGCTGAGCGTTTCGCCGAGGCCGAGGAAGTTGTTCGTCGAGTAGTTCATGCCGACGAAGGTTCCGGCGATACCGGAGACGCCGCCGTTCAGACTGATGGAGTTCTTGCCGCGTTCCTTCACCTTGAGGTTGATGTCGACGGTGTTGGTGCCGGGGTTGCGATTGAGCGAGAAAGCTTCGTTTTCCTTGAGGGTTTCGAAGTAGCCGAGCTGGTTGAGGCGAAGGATGCTGGCGTCCCAAAGAGTGGAGTTGTAGACGTCGCCTTCGTCGATGAGCAGTTCGCGGCGGATGACTTTGTCGCGGGTGGTGGTGTTGCCGGTGAACTCGATGCGGCGGACGAAGAACTGCTTGCCTTCGTCGACGTTGATGGTGAGGTCGATTTTGTTCGACTGGGGCACGACGTCGATCTGGGGCTCACCGACGTAGTCGATGTAGCCGAACTGGCTATAGACCTTGGTCAGGTTCTTGATGCCGTTGCGGAGCTTTTCGGTGGAGAAGACGTCGCCCTGGTTCATGGCGAAGAGGCGGCCGAGGAACTCGGTGGAGCGGAAGAGCTTCACGCCCTCGAAGTTCATTTTGGCGAGGTAGTAACGCTGGCCTTCTTCGACGGGGATGGTGATGTCCTGCGCCTGGCCGACATGGTTCTCTTTCAGAAGAGGGATGTGGAAGCCGCCGAGGGCGCCGCCGGTGGAGTGGAGCTTCACGGTGTGTTCGAGCGCTTTGGCGGTGAAGTAGCCTTCCTTCTGGTAGGCGTCGCGGATGCGTTCCTTGTCTTCTTCGAGTTTGGCGGAATCGTAGGTCTTGGAGAAGAGTTCCTCCAGGAAGATGGAGTGCGGGATGCCGATGGGTTTGAGGTTCTTCATGGCGCGCACGACCTGGCGGCGGCTGAAGGCCTCATTACCGACGATGTTGATCTCGCCGACCTTCACCTTGGGGCCTTCCTCGACCTGGAAGATGACTTCGAGGGAGGAGGGGGGAATGCGGCGGAGTTCGGGATTTACTTTGGCGAATTCGTGGCCGCGTTCGGAGAGGAGTTCCTTGAGGACGACGGCGGCATGGTTGATGACATTGGGGTCATACTGCGATTCCACGACGAGGCCGACCTTGCGTTCCTTGAAGCGGTCGAGAACGTCCGAAGTGGAGGCGGATTTCATGCCTTCATACTTAATGTCGCGGATTACGGGGCGTTCGACGACGACATAAGTCAAAATAATGCCGCCGCGGTCGCCTTTTTCGCTTTCGAGGCGGATATCGTCGAAACGGTTGGTGTTCCAGAGGGCCATGAAGTCCCGGCGAAGGGTTTCTTCGTTGTAGACGTCGCCGCTTTTGGTGAAGATCATGGCGCGCAGGGTGTCCTGCGGGACGCGGCGGGAACCTTTGAACTGAATGGTTTCGATGACGTTCGCGGCGACGGCCGGACCGGTTGCGGGTTCGCCGGGCGCGACCGGTTTCGGAGTTTCGAACTGGGGCGGCACCGGCTGGCCGGGGTTCTGTGGGGCCGGGGTTCCCGGAGCGGCGGGGGCGGGAGTAGCCGCCGGCGCCGCAGGCACGGAGCCCGGGATGTTCTCAAAAGGATTGTTGGACGCGGGCGGTTTGGGCGCCGGCGCGGGGGGTTGCTGTGCTGGTGGAGCCTGCGCGGGGGCACTGGCTGCACTGAGCAGAAGAGTGAGCAGGCCGATTAGGCATACGAGAACGCTGTTCAGGCGCTGAGGCCTGAGGGAAGTCATGAAAACCTGGTTCCTTTCCACCGGACGCAAGGACAAGGGACGCTGCCCTGATTCCTCGCGTTTCCACTCTGCACGTTCACGCGCTACCGGATGAATCCTTCATTCTAGCGGACTTGGGTCCGCGGCTCAATGTGACGTGCGGGCACAGGTGAGTGCGGGGGGCACGGATGGGGGGTGGCGGGGCGGGTGAATCGGGCGGGTGTTGGCCGAAAGGCGATGGGAAACCCGTGGAATGGGGTGGGGAAACCCGGGAAAGGCTGGGAATAGGGGGGGTGAATGCGGGAACCCGAGGGGGCCGGTCGTTTGTTTTCAGGCACTTGTCGGGTTCGTCTGGTAATTTTAATGTTTCTTTAAATTTTCGGTTC
Organism: uncultured Acidobacteriia bacterium; assembly: GCA_903851195.1. Classification (GTDB taxonomy): domain Bacteria; phylum Acidobacteriota; class Terriglobia; order Bryobacterales; family Bryobacteraceae; genus BOG-234. The sequence goes on along the minus strand of CAINNJ010000034.1, from coordinate 18,659 downwards.
GTCCGCGTGGGCGGGCGGATTGGGGGAAGTGCTTCTTTTTGATTATGGCAAAATTGCGGGGGTGACGGGGGGCAGCCGAAAAGGAGAATCCGGCGGCGGCGTTAGTTTTGCGGCGACTCGGTCCAGATTGACAAAGTAATCACAAATGATTACCCTGGATCGTGACCGCGAGGGAACTCAGAAAGCTGCTCGCTGCCAAAGGCTGCACCTTTGGAAAAGGAAAAGGCCACGACAAGGTCTATCTCGGGAGGCGGATGACCGTTCTTCCCCGACACGGCACGGACATCGGCCCGTATCTGTTTCACAAGATCATGAAGGACTTGGATATTGAGAAGGAGAAATAGAATGCTGCTTTATCCTGCGACGATCCGACCGGACGGCGAAACGTACGTGTTGCTTTTTGAAGATATCCCGCACGCGCATACGAACGGGGGAAGTCCGGCGGAGGCGCTGCGGCATGCACCGGACGCTTTGCAGGCGGGACTTTCGATGCTGATGGAGAAGGATCTGGATATTCCGGCTCCGGGAAAGCGGCGGGGTAAGGGCACGGTGTTGGTTGGACTGCCCTCCGTGGTGGCGGACGCAAAGGTAGAACTGTACCGGGCGCTGCGTGCTACCGGTGTCCGGAAGGCCGACCTGGCGCGGCGAATGGGAATTCATAAGCAGCAAGTCGAGCGGTTGCTCGATATCGACCATGCGTCACGGATCGAGCAACTTGAGCTTGCGTTCGCGGCACTGCAGATGAGGCTGGTGATCGGGATTGAGACGGCGGCGTGAGAAGCCGTTCCACCGTCTGGCGCGGCCGGAGAGGCAACTCGGGGATGCCGCTCTTCCCGCCACCAATACGCCGGTGCACAGAGGAATGGCGATCGAGCCGCAATCTGCAGGGTTGTGGAAAGCTTCCTGAAACAGGCACCTGTTCGGTGTCGACGCAACGAAGAAATCCGCGCTGACAAGGCACATCAGGAACCACTTCGAAGAGGGAGAGATCGATCCCGCTGGAGCTGTTGCAAAAATTTGGCACTTCGCTTTCAATCTGGTTGAGAAAGCGCAGCCATTCCACTGCGTCCGCTCCGGTGCCTGGCACGGCTCGTTTCGTCGCGGCAGGACCGAGACGGTTCAGTTCTGATTGAACTGCGCCCCGAACGGCATGCGCAGGGCAAGCAGAGACATGCGACCGCTCCACAAGCGCAACGGACCGGAACCGCACGGGTTCACCGTTCCGGCGAAATGCCCTGCCCTCCCCGAGTGAGATACTGAGGCATGGATAGGATTCCGGTGGACATTCCGCGCGAGGCGATCGCCGCGTTTTGCGAACGCAATCATATCCGGAAGCTCTCACTTTTCGGTTCGGCTCTCACCCCACGATTCCGCGAAGACAGTGACGTGGATCTGCTCGTCGAATTCGAAGCCGGACGCAGCCCTGGCTACTTCGGGCTGGTGGGTATGGAGATGGAACTGACCGGGATGATCGGCCGCAAAGTGGACCTGCGCACTCCGGGTGAACTGAGTCAGTATTTCCGCGAAGCCGTGGCAGCAACCGCCCTTCCGCAATATGAACGCCAGTGACAGGAACCGCCTCCGGCATATGCTGGATGCGGCGGCGGATGCGATGTCTTTCGCGGAGGGCAAATCATTCGACGATCTGCGTGGCAGCAGGCTTTTGGTTTCAGCGCTCACGCGGCAGATCGAGATCGTCGGTGAGGCCGCCAGTAAGGTCTCTGCGGATTGCACCGCCGGAATAGCCGGCATCCCGTGGCCTCGGGTTGTGGGCATTCGGAATCGCCTGATCCACGCGTACTTCGATGTCGACCTCGAAATCGTCTGGACGACAGTCACCGCGGACTTTCCGCCGATGGTGGGGATTCTCGAAGGTGTTTTGGCATCCGATCCAGCGCCGCAGGCGGAAACACCAGCGCCAAAAGCCTGATTGGTCATTTCGCGAAAACAACGCGCGCCTATTCTGGAATGAGCGATGACGGATCGGTTAGATGCGCCGGACGCTTTAGCGTAAATGTCGGATCGCTCGCGCCTTTGCTGCGGAAGGGCGAAGACTTAGCTTCGGCGAATCAGCGAAGACGCGCGCGATTCGGCATCAAATGAGGCCGCCCCATTTTGGGGGGCGGAATTCAGGAAAGCGTCTTTCACAAGGAAACGCTATCTCTTCAATGGGAACGAGTTCAGAATACCAACCGAACCCGAACGGCGTCAAACGGGGTTGGATAGAGTTTCTGTGTGGGTTGGCTCCAGAAAAGATTAGCAAAAAAGCAGCTTGACTTGATTCCGTGTTCGCCACAAAATAAAAAAGCGAGGCGGATTAAGCCACCTCGCTCAGTAGAAGCAAGGCCACCTTTCGGCGACACTTACTGTCTCGACAACATGAGTATAAGTCATCGGCAGCATTGCTTCGGGAAAGGAATCGGTTTGACTTATCTTGTCGCTGCGGAACCCTCCGTTGCCAATGCGTTAATGGCTGCTGCCCATAAGCTGGGCGGCAAACCCCTTCATTCATCCTGCTGCTTCGTTCCGTGGTTTGGAACTGCAGAAGGGCTCTGTGTCGAGCTTCGGTCGTCGGTGCCGGGCCGCTTCGTCGCGTCGTCCATCGAGTCGGACGACCTGAGTTACAGGTAGTTAATTGGGCGCGATCCGTTCTTTGATCGCGCCCGATTTTTCCTATTTCCTCGAGGCGAATCACACATATGCCGGAAATGTACCCGGAGTTTTTTCGGAGAGTGACAGGGAAGGAAATCCTTCCATACCAGGCACGTTACGGGGAGAAGCCCTTTGCATCCGCGCTGGTGATTGTTCCGACCGGTCTGGGGAAGACGGATGCGGTTCTGATGCCGTGGCTTTACGCGCAAGCGTATGGCGACACGGCCGCACCCAGACGGCTCATTCTGGTGCTGCCGAGGCAGAATCTGACTGCTCAGACCGCCCGCAACGCCGAGAAACGCGTGGCGGCCGCCGGCCTGAGAGACCAGGTTCAGGTGCTGGAACTGATGGCCGGCAGCAAGGACAACAAAGAGGATCTGGCTCCCGACCGCAAAGCGATTATCGTCTGCACACAGGACATGTATTTCAGCCGGGCGCTGAATCGCGGTTACGCGCGGCGGCCGCCACGATGGCCAATCGATTTCGCTCTATATAACCAGGACTGCCTGCTCGTTCTCGATGAGATTCAGTTGATGGACGACGCGCTCGCGACGTCGAGACAACTGGACGCTTTCCGGCGGCGGTTCGGGACGTACGGCGCCGCGCCGTGTATCTGGATGTCGGCAACGGTGAATCCGAAGTGGCTGTGCACCGTGGACGCCGGGGAACTTCCGCGACGGATTGAACTGGACAGCAACGACATCGCGACGCCAATTGTGATTCAGCGGGTTGGGGCCGCGAAGCGGCTGGCGGCGGCGCCTCCGGAATGCCGCGATCCGAAGGGATGCGCCGCATTTGCGGTCGACGCGCATCGGCAAGGAACCCGAACCCTGGTCATCGCGAATACGGTGGCGCGGGCTCGCGAGATCTGCGCGGCCGTGCGGCCGCGTTTTCCGAATGTAAAGCTGATCCACTCGCGATTCCGGCCGGAAGATCGCCAGAAGGCCGCCAGCGAACTGACTCCCGATTTACCCGAGGAGGGGCAGATCGTGGTGGCCACTCAGGTTCTGGAGGCGGGTATCGACATCACGGCGAGACTCCTGATTACCGACGTGGCTCCGTGGGGCAGTCTGGTGCAGCGCTTCGGGCGGGTGAACCGATATGGAGACGATGCGGATGCGGAGATTTATTGGGTAGAGCGACCGATGCATTCGAAACAGAAAGATCCGGAGTCCACGGCACCCTACGAGAAAGAAGAGATCCAGCGAGCGACCGAAAGACTCCGGACTCTAACCTCGGCGTCCCCGGCCGGACTGCCGGAGGAAGACGGTCCGGAGCCGTGGCAACATGTCCTGCGCCGCGCCGACCTGATGGACTTGTTCGACACGACATCCGATCTCTCGGGAAACGAACTGGACGTTTCGCGCTTTATCCGGGCGACGGATGAGAGGGATGCGTATCTGGCGTGGCGGGAGTGGGAGGGCGAGTCGGCTCCGCCAGCGTCCATGGAAGAGTTGGCGGACGCTGAACTGTGCCCGGTACCACTAGGTGAATTGCGCGAATTTATTCAGAAGAAGCATGCCGTTTACCGCTGGAATTTCGCGACAGAAACGTGGACGGAGGCGGATAAGGAAGCGCTGTTCGCGGGAATGCTGGTGGTGACGCGAGCCGCAGAGGGCGGGTACACGGAAACGGACGGATGGTCGCCCGAAAGCAGGTTCAAGGTGAACCTGTTGCAGCCTAAAGACGAGGAGACGGAGGGCGATTCCAGCAATTCCAGCAGTTTTCAGGACTACCGGCAGACGCTCCGCGCTCACTCCGACCGGGTTTTCGAAGAGATGCTCGCGTTGCTTGAGCAATTGCGTGTCGAGCCTGCGCATGAGGAGGCGTTGCGGATTGCCGCCGCGAAGCATGACTGGGGTAAGGCGCATCCGGTTTTTCAGAAGACGCTGCTAAAGAACGAAGATTCGGGCGAGATGCTGGCCAAGCAGTTCCGGGCCAAATCAGGGCGGCACGAGCGCAAACACTTCCGTCATGAACTGGCGAGTGCACTGGCGATGCTGGCGACGGGCGAATCGGATCTGGCGGCGTATCTGGTGGCGGCGCATCACGGGAAGGTTCGTGCCGGAATCCGTTCGATGCCAGGCGAGAGGGAAACAGACTTCCTGCCTGTTGCCCGGGGGATTCGGGAAGGCGACTGGCTACCCGCGGCGGAACTAGCCAATGGTTTCGTGGCGCCCGCCGTCCAGTTAACTCTCGGAGTGATGGCATTCGGATTTGCAGGGGAGTCCTGGACCAAGCGGGTGCTCCGGCTGCGCGATGAACTCGGACCGTTTCGCCTGACCTACCTGGAAATGTTGTTGCGGAGCGCGGATATTCAGGCCAGCGCGAATCCGGAACCGGGAGTGGCCCAATGACGCACAAGGTCCGGCTTGCGGGATGCACCGCGACGCCTTTCGGCGGGTATTTGAAATCGCTCGGTGTGATGCGGCTGGTTTGTGAACAGGCAGATGCCGAGGCGAGGGGATATTGGGAGGGCGAAACGTTCGTCCTTGAGACCGCGCTTGATACCGAGGAACTGACCGCATTTTTTCTGGAGCGGTATGAGCCCACACCGATCCTTGCGCCCTGGAACGGGGGCAGCGGCTTTTATCCGAAGGACAACAAAGAAGGCATCGATGCACTGGCCGGTTCGTCGGCGGAACGGTTCGCGGGGTATCGGAGGGCGATTGAGATCTGCCGGGGCTTTCCGGAAGTGCAGGCAGGTAAGTCGGAGGATGAGGACGCACGCCGGACAGCGATCCTTCGCCACTGCCGGAACCGTTTAGACGACCGCGCGGTGGAGTGGCTGGATGCGGCGGTGGGAATAGCGGCGGACGGCACGCGTTCATTCGCGCCCGTGCTGGGCACCGGAGGCAACGAAGGCCGTCTGGATTACACGAACAACTTCATGTCGCGGATTGCCGGGCTGCTGATTTCCCCTGGCAAATTGCCGGTAGCCGAGCTATTGAGCAATTCGCTGTTCGGGCAGCGAACGTCGGCGCTGCAAAACGGGGCCGCCGGGCAGTACGATCCCGGGCGCGCGGGCGGCGCGAATCAGGGACCGGGAATCGCGCACGATTCCACGACGAATCCCTGGGACCTGGTGGTCACGATGGAGGGCGCGGTCGCATGGGCGAGTGGTTTGTACCGCCGGCAGGGCGCCAGCTACCGGTCCGTGTTGTGCAGTCCCTTCACGGTACGGGCGAGCCGGGTGGGGTATGGATCGGCCTCGGCAAAAGACGACGCGAGAGGCGAGATCTGGACGCCTTTGTGGCGCGGACCGGTGCGGTACGAAGAGCTGAAGACGCTTTTGCGCGAGGGCCGGGCCAGTGTGGATGGGCGTCCGGCGGGGAACGCGATCGAGTTCGCGGAGGCAGCTTCCTCGCTGGGGGTTGACCGAGGGATTGAACGATTCGTGCGCTACAGCCTGTTGAAGCGGCGCGGAGACAGCTATGTCGCGCTGCCCGCCGGGACTTTTGCCACAGGATACCGGAGCGAGACCGATCGGATCCGGCAATTCCAAACGTACTTCGAAGCGCTGAACCGGCGCGAGATGCCGAAGGATGCCGAGGAGATGAGGCGGGGCGTGGAGGCCGCGATCTTCCAGGTGTTGCTGCGAGGCGGCAAGGATCGCATGCGGGAGTTGATGGCGGCGCTGGGCCGGATGACACGGCGCATGATGACCGCTTCCGATTCGCGACCGCCGGGGCGGGGGCTGAAGGCAAGAGACTGGCTGGACGCCTGCGGCTTCGAAGTGAGGGAGGTGCGGATCGCGGCAGCACTGGCATCCGTTTACACGCGCGATGTCGGGACCATGGCCGACAATCTTTCACGCGCCGACATTCGGTTCGCCTGGACCGGCAACGATTTGCCGGGCCGGATGATTTCGGTGCTGGAGCGGCGGCTGCAAACGGCCAATTCCAGCGAGAGCGAGACCAATCCGACGGGCGGCGCGTGCGCCCTGCATCCGGGGGATGTGACCTGGTTTGTGGAAGGGCGGGTAGACGACGGTCTGATCGAAGAACTGCTCTTCGCGTTCGTGACGCTGGACTGGACGGAGTTCGAGGGTTTCGGGACCGCGGAAGCCCGACGGGAGACCGTACCGGTGTATGCGGTGCTGAAGCATTTGTTTCTGCCGGGAGAGCCGGGAAAGATCGATCGCGGACCGGAAGCGACGTGGCTGCGCGCGGACCCGCGAATCCTCTCGCTTCTGAAGGCGGGAAACATCGAAGAGGCGGCAAGGATGGCGGTACACCGGTTGCGCGTCGCGGGGTTCCGACCTCTCGACGTGGCGTATAAGGGCGGTATGGATGCGAGGCGGCTGGCGGCCTCCCTTCTGATCCCGGTTTGGCCCGGTAAGGCGCTCAGCGCGGGAATTTTTCACGAAGAGGAAAACGACGACTAATGAATTTCCAATCTATCGGTAACTTGCCTCGGCTGCTGCTTGAGGCCAAACTGAGGCCCGTGGCGGGGCAGCGTTTTCAGCCGACCGGCTTCGCGGATCTGGGAGCGGCGGAGTACAGGCTGCCCTCCGGCGTGGCGATGCTGCTGGTTGAGAGCGCGCAATCGGTGGCGAACCGGCTGGAGAAGACCTGCCTGGACGGCGACGGGCCCGGGCTGGATCCGGCGCTTACCGGCTTGCCTTTCGTGATGGCGGAACTGGACGGGATCGACACGACCACGAGTTCCCTGGTGGAGGCGCACCGCATCGCGTCGCCCTATATTCTCCTGGACAAGAAGTTTCGGGCGACGATTGTGGAGGAGATGGGTTACGACCCGAAGCGTCCGCTGGACTGGAAGAAGATTTACGCGACGTTGTTCCGGTACGACCCCAACAGCCTGGTGCACGGGGTCTTTCTATCGTTGCTGGAGGGCGGGCGAGTACGGGCGCCGCGCGCGGTGACGGGTTTCATCGAGGCGTCGAACGTGGCGAAGGTGCTTTCCGGCGGCGTGAAAAACAGCGCGGTGGATCCGACAGGAAAGACACAGGTGGTGCCCGAGAAGGGCGAAAAGACAGAGAACGGCGTCTACAGCAACGTTCCGTATTCACGCGTGGAATATGTGGCAGAGGAGATCCGGGCGTACTTCAACGTCGACCTGGGGCTGATTCGGGGCTATCGGCTGGGCGATGAAGCAACGAAGCTGCTGATTGCGCTCTCCCTGCTGAAGATCCGGCGGTTTCTGGATTCGAGTCTGCGGCTGCGGACAGCGTGCGATCTGGAGATTCAGGGCGAGGTTCAGGCGAAAGCGCCGTCGGATTTCGTGCTGCCGCAGGAAGGCGAGTTGCTGGCGGCGGTGCAGGCCGGCATTCGGGCCTGCTCCGGAATGTTCGCGAACCCGGCCGTGACGGTAGTGCGAATCAAGGTAAAGGTCAACGACAAGTGACCACGATCCGGCTGACATTTCCGGCGGGGCGTTACCATGCAACGCCGTGGGGCCGGCACGTGAATGAGGGCGTGGCGGAATGGCCGCCTTCCCCCTACCGATTCCTTCGCGCCCTGTACGACGTATGGCAGCGCAAGTGTTCGGATTTGCCGGGAGCAGAGGTCCGGGAGGTGCTGGCGAATCTGGCGGGGAGTCTGCCCAGGTTTCGCCTGCCGCGCGCGGCGGCAACGCATACACGAGCTTATCTGAGTTCGAACAACGAGGATCCAACGGCCAAGAATCTGGTGTTCGATTCGTTTCTGGTCTTCGACCGGTCCGGTGAGTGTTTTGTTTGCTGGTCCGATCTGGAGCTGACAGAGGGCGCACGAGCGACACTGGCGAGGCTGTTGAGTCATCTGAATTATCTGGGCCGCTCAGAGAGTTGGGTGCAGGCGGAGTTGTGGGAGGGGAACGTGGATGGAGGATTCAACTGCGAGGCGAAGGCAGCGGCGGAAGAGGACGAGGAGTTCACGACCGTGGCATGCGCGGCGCCGGCATCCGGTTATGAGGGTGAGGAATGGATGCGGGCGCTGACTTTCTCGACGGCAAACCTGCTGAAAGAGCGGGCGAGCGCGCCGCCGTTACTTCGCAAAGTGCAATACGCGCGCGGCGGAACGGCGATTGAGACCGACCCGCCGCGGCATTCGGGGCCGCGGCATGAGCAGGATGTGCAGGCGGTGATGTTCGGGCTGGACGCGACGGTGCTGCCGCTGGTGACGACCACGCTGGAAGTGGCGGAGCAGATCCGGGTGCGGTTAATGGGCGCACACAAGGGAGTGACGGGAGACGAGTCGCTGGTGTCGGCGGTATTCAGCGGCAAGGGTCCGGATGGCGGGAAGCGGCTGGATCACGGGCACATTTATGTGCTGCCAATGGGGAACGATCTGGGGAGGATCGACCGGGTACTGATGGTGAATCCGTTGCGCGGGTTTTCCGAGAGTGAACTGGAGGCCGTCCGGCGCGTGCGGGCGTTGTGGCAGCGGGACGGGCGCCCGGAAGTGCGATGCGTGGTGACGTGGCAGGGCCGGCGTGAAGAGGCGACGGCAGAGCGCGGGCTGGTTTGGGAGAGCGCCACGCCGTTTGTGCCACCCCGACATTGGAGAAAGGGACGGGATTTTGGGGCGTTTCTGGAGGAAGAGGTGCGCCGGGAGTGCCGGAACCACGGGGTGGAGGAGCCGGCAGCGGTGGAACCTTTAAAAGAGATGCCGGGGATCTTCCATGAGGTGGAATACCGGCGGAACCGGAAGCAGGATCCTGTGCGGCCGGGGTATGCGTTGCGGGTTCGGTTCGGGGCGGAGAGAGGCGGGATATTTGCCATCGGGTATGGCGCGCATTTCGGGCTGGGGCAGTTCCGAGCGGTGAGGGGAGGAGGGGAATAGCGGGATTCTGCCGGCAAAGCTGGCACGTCTCAGGCGGATTGGCAAGCGCAAGGCGGACAGTTCAGCCGGCGCGCGTCACCAAATTGACCGGACGTTGGACGATCGTATTCGACCGTCACGGGTCAGCACCGGAATGCCGTACACGTGGGCGGTTGCGGCGATGATCCGGTCCGGAAGATCGGGCACCTCATCGCGAGGGATGGCGGCCATGTTCGCGGCAATAGCCTGATCTACCGGCACGTATTTGAGGACCGCCTTCGGGTCGGCGACCGCGGCCTGAACTTGAGTCCATGCGGTGGCCGGAATTCTGCCCTTCTCAATCAGGTAAACCATCTCCGCCACGCTTATCGCGGATACGCCAATGTGATTACCGTCGGAAATCGTGGCATCGATGAGGGCGGACGCCGCACGCCCGAGACGCGGATCGGAGAAGAGATACCAGAGAGCCGTGTGGGTGTCGGCGATCGCGACGACCATCAGAAATCGGAACGTGGAAAATTCGCGAACATCTCCGCACGATTCTGATCGATCTCTTCGGCGGATGGAGCGGGGCCGTATTTTGCGAGAAGGCCGCGCAGGGACCGCGTGGGCTCTTTTCCGGGAGCCTCGGTGGCAGCCTCGGAGCAGATTGTTCGGAGAGCCTCACGCACGAGGACGTCCAGCGAGACACCCCTGGCGCGCGCAGTTGCGACCAGCTTTGCTTCCTCTTGCGGCTCCAGTGGCAATGTGAGCGTCCTGAACGCATTCATTATGCCACCGGCGGCCTGGGACGGGAATTGCCGCGTGCGGACTGTTGGCAAAAAAAAAATGGGGCCACGGCCCTTTTGTAAACGGGCCGTGGAATGGCTTTCAAGTTATTGAAAGCAAACGAAGCTGCTATGTAACTTCAATAGGGCCAGCCGAATTCGGCGTTATACATTGCAGCTTCGTTCCAAAATTCTTCTTGGACATCTTCACCAAGCATTGTACGATAGCCTTGTAGCCCAGCCCGAGCTGGAACTCGAGCTGGGTTGAACAACCGACCGCTGTCAAAGGAGCGAAAGGCTGCCACAGCTTCATTTTAGTCTCCTTCAGGCGGCGGTCAATTTACAGGAGAAACACATCCATGTTTGTTCGACAGCTTCGCCCGCGGATGAAACCCGCACCCCACGTCTCAGGCTGTTCCCTGAATCTCAGACTGCGCCCATTGAGAGGGCAGTCGCATCTGTCAATGCGGATTGCGGCTGAACCGACTGTCAACCGGGATCGGCAAGGATGGGTCGTCGATTGACGACCCATCATCAGAATAATTCGCTAAGTTTTTCAGCGTTTTCGCGTAACGTTCATCCTTTAGGATTCAGTATCCTGATAGGATTCAGTATCCTGATGCATTCCCCCGCGGTTTTCTGCGCGCAGCGCAGTCGAACCGAATATCAAGGAGCGTTGTGACCTTATTAAACCTCGAATTATTAAAGAAGGCAGTCGACGGGGATTTTGCCGCTATCCGGCGGGTTACGCGGCTGGAGCCGCAGGGCGGGAAGGTGTTCCCGCCCACCTATGAGGGCGGGGAGTACGCGGATGAAAAACGACTCCTCCACGTCAAGGGCGAGGACGGGATCGAGAGACTGACAGCCGTGGAAACCGTGCTGCTCGATTCGGTGCAGTCCCAGGCGAACCGGATGGAACTGGCGATGCTTCGGGCGTATGACGCCGGGAGACTCCCCATGCCGATGCTGCAGGTCGATTTTGCGGCGAAGACAGACGAACCGATTCTTCTGGAAGTGGGGCGGCTGACGGCTCTGGAGACGCCGCACCGGATGTGCGACGCGATTTTCCGGGATTCGAACCTTGGAGATAAACCGTTTCGCGAGGCGGGAGCTGGCGCGGAACTGAACGGCGCGCGGTCCTCGAATGCCACGCCCGTGTTTGCGTTGTGTCCGACCGCGCTGCTTTTCGGGTTCTGGGACTCGACAGGGCCGCGAGGCGGGCTGGGGGCGAAGGTTCAGCGGGCTCTGGTGTCGGAGATCGTGGGCTATCAGGGCGCGGAGAAGATCGTGGGCAAGAGAACGTCGAGCCGCCTCGATCCCTGCGAGATCAGCAATAACGTCGATATTTTTAAAAAAGAAGGCGGGGGCTGGACTTTCGACGAAAAAGAGGCCTTGAAAAACGCGAAGGGCGAACCGGTCAAGGCGAAACCTTCGGAAATCAATCACGGGAACATTACTCCTTCCTTCCGCGATAAGAACAAGAATCCGAATCACGGCGGGGTCAGCCTCGACTACGCCATTCAAAACACGGTTCTCTCACTGGCGGCGCTTCGGCGATTGCGGTTCCCGGTGAACGGCAAGGCTCTGGCCGCAAGCGACAGCGCGGCGCGCACGGTGCTGGCGGCGCTGGGTCTCGCCGCGATCCGTTTGCTGGACGAGGATGGGTACGACCTGCGGTCGCGGTGTCTGCTGGACGGGAAGCCCGGCGTGTTCGAGTTCATCGGACAGGGCGAGACCCATCCGTTCCAGGTAACGGCGAAGGCCGCGGCAGAACTGGTAGCCGAAGCGGCGGGCGCCGCGCGTGAACTGGGTTTGCCCTGGTCCGAGGAGCCGGTAATCCTGCAACCTTCGGCGAATCTGGCCAAACTGGTTTCCGAGAGCCGCAAGCGCTCCATGGTGAGCGAGAGCGCCGGGAGCTAGGCGTGTTTCTCATCCGCGTCACTTTTCTGACGGGGCGGGTCTATTCAGCGGTCTTCGAGGACGGCGACAGTAAATCGGAGCCTGAGTGGCCGCCCCATCCGTCGCGTTTCTTTTCTGCGCTGGTTTCGGCATGGGGAGAAAGCGGAGCGGAAGAGGGTTTGCGGCCGGCGCTGGAGTGGCTGGAACGGCAGGCACCGCCTGTGATTCACGCCGGCGACTGCAGCCCGCGAAAGCTCGTTCAGGCGTTCGTGCCGGTGAACGACAGTTCGCTCTTGCCCGAAGACAGAGCGAGGAAGGGGCGCGCGTTCCCGTCCGCCACGCTCGAATATCCCGAGGTTCACTTCGAATGGACGGAGGCTCCCCCGGCGGAATTGCTGCCGGCATTTCGGCAGCTGCTGGGGCGAACCGGTTCGCTGGGACATTCCGCGAGTCTGGTGGAAGCGGAGATCGCCGAGTCTCCGCCCGCGCCTGGCCGGCGGGTGTGGCACCCGTTCGCGGTTCATGGAACCCGCCTGCGCGTGCCTTACGAGGGGCGACTGGAAGAACTGATCACTAGCCATGGACGCTTTCAGAAAAGCGGCAACAAGGTATTCCGGCCATCGACAGGCGAGACGACCTTGTATGCGGAAGCGGCGCAGGCACGGCCCGAGATCCGGAGGTCCATGTTCGGTTCCATGATCGTCCTGCGACGCGATTGCGGGCCAAGCGCTTCGCTTCGGTCATCGCTTTCGATTACGAGCGCCCTGCGGGGCGCAATGATGAAGCTTTCGCCTCAACCCGTGCCGGAGTTCCTGAGCGGGCACGCGCCGGGGAGCACGCCGGAAGCGCCGCTCCGGAGCGAAAGGCCCCATGTAGCCCTTGTGCCGTTGGCCCATGTGGGGGATCCGCGCGGAACGGGGAACGTTATGGGCGTAGCCGCGGTGCTGCCCCGAACGCTGAACCGGGAAGAAGAAAAACTGTGCTGGGAGATCTTCGAAAACATTGAGGAACTGCAGATGCCGTGGGGTAAATGGTGCGTCTCGCTGTGCGATGCCGAAGAACGCAGAAAGACCCTGCGCCAGGAGGTTTGGGCGGGACGCGGGAGTGTCTGGGCGACGGTGACACCCTTCGTGTTCGATCGTTTTCCCCGGGATCCCTACGGCGAAGAGGCGGAGCAGACGGTCCGGGACGCGTTCGTTCGCGTCGGGCTTCCCGCGCCGGCCGAGATCGATCTGCATTACAACCCCTGGCTTGTGGGTGCGTTCAAAGCGTCCGCCTATCCGCCGGCCGCAGCGCGGCAAGGAAAGCCACAGCGATATCACTGCCATGTGAGAGCGCGGTTCGAAGAGTGTATTCAGGGTCCGGTGCTGGCCGGGGCCGGAAGGTATTACGGATATGGCCTGTTCCTGCCAGTCCGCGACAACGGGGGGAGGCTATGACATTCTCGTCCTTCTTCCGGGCTTTATGGGGTGAAGACAAAAGTCCGTTTCCGTGGCAGGAGCGGCTGGCGGAAAAGGCATTGGCCGGCGACTGGCCCGGTTCCATCGGGCTGCCGACGGCGGCGGGCAAAACGGCACTGATCGATATCGCCGTTTACGCGCTGGCGATGGGCGCGCCAAACGCGGCGCGGCGGATCTTTTTCGTGGTAGACAGACGGATCATCGTGGATGAGGCGGCGGCGCGAGCTGAAAAGATTGCCAGGAAGCTGAGGGAGGCCGAGGCGTCCACACCGTTGGGTGAAGTCGCGGCCCGTCTCCGCGAGATCGGAGATGGAGCGAACGCGCCGCCACTGGAAACAGCGACGCTGCGGGGCGGCACGGCGAAAGATGACACCTGGGCGAAGTCGCCGCGGCAGCCGGTGGTGGTGTGTTCGACGGTGGATCAACTGGGTTCCAGCCTGCTGTTCCGGGCGTACGGGACGAATCGTTATATGTGGCCGATCCGGGCCGCGCTGGCGGCGCACGATTCGCTGATTGTGCTGGACGAGGCGCATATCAGCCAACCTTTCGCGCAGACCCTGCAACGAATCGAAGCCTACCGGAAGTGGGCGGAGATGCCGGTGGGTAAGGGTCTGCGCGTAGTCGAAATGTCGGCAACGCCGAGGGGCGGGGAGGCATTTGCCGAGAGCCCGGAAGACACCGGGAACACCGTTTTAAAAGGCCGCTGGACGGCTTCCAAACGCGCGGTGCTGGTGGAGATCGGGAAAGAATCCGAGGAAGCGGCGGGCGGATACGATGCCCTGGTGCGGGGTTTGACGGAACAGGCGCGGAGCATGCGGAACCTGCACGGCGCACCGGTTGTGGGGGTGATCGCGAACCGGGTTAGGACCGCCCGCGCCGTTTACCAAGAGCTGAAAGGGGACGGAACGGAAGCGATTCTGATGACGGGCCGCGCCCGCTCTTATGACCGCGACCGGCTTTGGGAGGAGTGGAAGGGGCAGATCGGCCTTGGCCGCGCCGTGCCGTCAAAGCCTGTTTTCGTAGTAGCCACGCAGTGTATCGAGGTGGGGGCGAACATCGATTTCGATGCGCTGGTGACGGAAGCCGCCAGCATCGACGCGCTGGAGCAGCGGTTCGGCAGACTGAACCGAGATGGCCGCGACGGCGCCGCGCGGGCGGCGATCGTGGCCCAGAAAGATCAGATCGGGGCGCGGGCCGAAGACCGCATTTACGGGAAGGCGCTGAGCGCGACATGGCGGTGGCTGAAGGGTCAGGTTCAAAAGGAAGACGCAGCCGTTCCGGCAGCGGCGGAAGGCAAGAAGAAAGCAAAGCCGAAGAAGACCGAATTCGTGGAGATGGGGGTTCTTGTTTTGCGACAGGCGCTCCGCGAGGTACCCGACCGCGCCAGCCTGACGGCGGAACGCAGGGATGCCCCGGTGCTGATGCCTTCCCACGTGGATCTGCTGGGGCAAACCTCGCCGGAACCGGCGGTGAGTCCGGACCCGGCACTGTTTCTGCACGGGCCGGAAACGGAACCCGCGGATGTACAGGTCATCTGGCGGGCGGACCTCCCCGAAAAGCCGGAGGACTGGTGCGATACGGTGGCGATCTGTCCGCCGGGCGCCGCGGAGGCGATTTCCCTGCCGTTGTGGGTGGTCCAGAAATGGCTTTGCCAGCAGCCTACGCCTGATGTGACCGATATGGAAGGGCTTGCGGCTGAAGAGATGCGGCGGATCCGGGACGCTTTCCGGCCCGCGCTGCGGTGGCAAGGTCCGGATGAGAGCAGGGTGCTGCAAGGGTGGGAGGAAGTGCGCCCCGGAATGACGCTGATTGTGCCGGCGTCCTACGGGGGGTGCGACGAATGGGGATGGAATCCGGAGTGGACGGAGCCGGTGGATGACGTCGGGGACGCAGTGAAACTGGCGATGGGGCGACCGATACTGCGACTCGACGAAACGTTGGCGAAGAGTTGGGGCTATGGCGATGTCGCGAAAAAACTACGGAACGGCGAGACCCCGGACGACGCGCGACGGGTGTTGGAGGAATTCGATACCAGCGAGGTTAGGGGCTGGGTCCTGAAAACGATCCAGGCTCTGGTGGCGCTGAAGGGGCGGATCCAACTCGCCGAGTCACCGGATTCGGGGCAGGACGGCTGGGCGGCGCTCAGCGGAAGAACGGCATTCGAACAGGAGTCAAGCCGCTCGGCATTCACCACGGAGGTGGGGCTGGACGATCACCTGGGCGGGTGCGCGCGATGGGCGGAGGGGTTCGCGGCCGATTTGCCGACGGATCTGCGGGAGACGGTGGTGCTGGCGGCCCGGCTGCATGACATCGGCAAGGCCGATCCGAGGTTCCAGGCTTGGCTGCGCGGAGGAAACCGGGCGCGAACCGGTGAGTTGCTGGCGAAATCGAAGAAGTCGGGCACGAACGGCGCGGCGATCGAGAGGGCGCGTGTGCTTGCGGGATATCCGAAGGGAGGGCGGCATGAACTGGTGTCGGTCGCGCTGCTGGAGGGCGATACCGCAGAAGCTGAAGCACCGGATCGCGATTTGCTGCTGCATCTGGTGGGGAGCCACCATGGCCGGTGCCGACCTTTCGCTCCGGTGGAGGAAGCCAGTGAGTCCGTCGAGGTTCAATACGGGGCGAGGACGGCGAGCAGCGATCACGGGCTGGAAAATATCGCGTCCGGAGTCAGCGCGCGGTTCTGGATGCTGACGAAGAGGTATGGGTGGTATGGGCTGGCGTACCTGGAGACGCTGGTCCGACTGGCGGACCACCGCCGGAGCGAAGAAGAAGGCAGGGGCGATGTTTGAGACTCGGTTGACGGGGCTGGACGGGAGTAATCTGTTGGGGTTTCTGGCCGCGTTGGGAACCCTGCGCGTTCTGGAGGAGGCGGCAGACGGCGCGGAGGTTCGCATGGCGTGGCGGCTGCAGGGCCGCTGGATGCCGGTGATTCAGCATTCCGCTTTGCAGAGCGAGGAGGAGTTTCTGTCGGCGCTGGGGCAGAGGATTTGCGGGGAAAGTTCGGTGAATTCCGCGTGGAACATTGGCAACGATCTGACGCTGCCTCTGGAGGCGTTTCGCGACCATCTTTTCCGGTCCGCGGGGGCCGGGAGCGCGGGGCGGGAAGAAGCCGATTTTCTGGCGGCATTCGGATCGGATGGCGTGGGGGCGGGGCCGAAGAAGGATCAGATGTCGGATACGGAGTTCCGCACGATGAGCGGGGCGGGCCACCAGCATTTTCTGGGATTCATGAAGGAACTGGCGGCGGGGACCGACACAGAGCATTTGCGGCGGACGCTGTTTGAGAGCTGGGATTATGCCGACGGCAGGCCGTCACTGCGATGGGATCCGGCCGATTACCGGCCGCATGCGCTGCGGGCGGAGGATCCGGCGGGCGATCCCATCCGGACGATGAGGGGCGCGAACCGGCTTGCGGTGGAGGCGTTGCCGTTGTTCCCGACGGCGGCTGTGCGGGGAAGGCTGAACACCGTGGGATTTGAGGATCGGAATCGGGAGCCGGAGGTTACGTGGCCGATCTGGAAGGAGCCGGTGGGGAGAGCCACGGTGGCGTCTTTGCTGGCTTTGGAGGAATTGCAGGCGGCGCAGGTGGGCGAGAGGGAGCGAAGAACGCTGGAGCGGCGGGGGCTGGGGCAGGTGTTTCGGGCGAAGCGGTTCACGGAAGGGAAATACCGGAATTTCAGTCCGGCGCGGGCGTTACTTTAGGGAGCGGGATGGAGGGGCGGGCGGAGGGATGCGGTTTGCGATCCGCCCCGTGGATTGTTGGCAAGCCCGAGTGCGGGCGAAGCGGAAAGACATAGTGTGATTCAGGGATCCGAGATGATCCAGCTGCTTCAATGAGGCCGCTCCCTTACGGAAGCGGAAAGAAGGGTGCAGCCGCGAGCCGGTACGCCATCGTTGCGGCTTCAATGAGGCCGCTCCCTTACGGAAGCGGAAAGAGCAGACTGGCAGGACTTTGAGGATTAACCGAGACGGCTTCAATGAGGCCGCTCCCTTACGGAAGCGGAAAGGGAACAAGCCCGCGCGAAAACAAAAGAGACGTGGATGGCTTCAATGAGGCCGCTCCCTTACGGAAGCGGAAAGTGCGGGAGAGTATCGCGAGGTCTCCGGCCTTTCCATGCTTCAATGAGGCCGCTCCCTTACGGAAGCGGAAAGCGGCGCTTGCCAAAGTGAGAAGGCCGGTTTCCGCGTCGCTTCAATGAGGCCGCTCCCTTACGGAAGCAGAAAGCCCGTGGCGGCGGAGCTGGCGGCGGCGGAGCTGGCGGCGGCTTCAATGAGGCCGCTCCCTTACGGAAGCGGAAAGTTGGAGAGCGTGGTTAAGGCACGGGATGTCTTTAAGCTTCAATGAGGCCGCTCCCTTACGGAAGCGGAAAGTAAAGGCGTGCTCAATGCAGCCGCCGGAAAGTTCGCTCGCTTCAATGAGGCCGCTCCCTTACGGAAGCGGAAAGGGAGCGGCTCCTGGCTGCAGGGCAAGCCGTTGAGCGGCTTCAATGAGGCCGCTCCCTTACGGAAGCGGAAAGGGGGGATGCTGCGTGGAATGCTGCGTGGAATGCTGCGTGGCTTCAATGAGGCCGCTCCCTTACGGAAGCGGAAAGAAGAAGAAAGAAAAAAAGGCAAACAGAATACTAGTGCTTCAATGAGGCCGCTCCCTTACGGAAGCGGAAAGCACGCAGGCAACAGAACACGAGCGCAACGCATAACGCGCTTCAATGAGGCCGCTCCCTTACGGAAGCGGAAAGATTGGAGCGATAGGAACGCTCACTGAGGCGATCCAGCTTCAATGAGGCCGCTCCCTTACGGAAGCGGAAAGGACGGAATGGCGAAGTGCCGTATGTCAGTCTCGCCGTGGGCTTCAATGAGGCCGCTCCCTTACGGAAGCGGAAAGGGCCGGTCACGTCACGAAGGCGCAACCACAGTGCCCGCGCTTCAATGAGGCCGCTCCCTTACGGAAGCGGAAAGGGCTGAGGGCGATCTCCTGGACAGGGCCGAGGCGCTGCTTCAATGAGGCCGCTCCCTTACGGAAGCGGAAAGGAGGCCTTTCCGGACAACACGGCAAAGTGCTGGATGGCTTCAATGAGGCCGCTCCCTTACGGAAGCGGAAAGGCGCACCGACGGAT
>CAINNJ010000033.1 GCA_903851195.1 uncultured Acidobacteriia bacterium | reverse complement strand
GAGCAGTATCGGGAATTTCTTGAAGCAGAATCCCATGGCCGCTACTTCCTAAGCCATATCCGGAATCACTACCGCTACGAACGGCTGGCCAAGCTTCGGGCAGCCTGATCGGTCCGAAGTGCTGTTCCCCTGACGCTTACTCTCAATTCCAGTTCCGCCGCTTCCCGAACAGACCGCCATAGCGGCGATCCTCACCGACATGGACGCCGAACTCTCCGCCCTCGAAGCACGCCGCGATAAAACCCTCGCGCTCAAACAAGCCATGATGCAGGAACTTCTCACCGGCAGGACTCGCCTCGTGACCCCCAAGACCCCGAATGCCTGAGACTCCGCGCTCCGAGCGCGACACCCAAAACCGCGTCGTCGAACTGTTCACCGACGCGTCCCGTCCCGGCCATCTCGGCTACCGCTACCTCGGCGAGTGGAGCCGGCGCGAGAATAACCGCGCTATCGAAACCGCCCTCCTCCGCGAAAACTTGGCGGCGCGCGGCTACTCCCCCGCGCACGCCTCCGCCGCGCTGCAGAAGCTGGAAACCGCCGCCGACACGACCGGCATCACGCTCTATCAGGCCAACCTGCGCACGTATCAGCTTCTGCGCTATGGCGTCCCGGTGCAACTCGCCGCGGGCAAAGCGCATGAAACGGTGCACCTGATCGACTGGAAGCACCCGGAGAGGAACGACTTCGCCCTGGCGGAGGAAGTCACGGTTCGGGGCGGGTATGAGCGCCGGCCGGACGTGGTCCTTTACATTAACGGCCTGGCCATTGCGGTGCTTGAACTGAAACGCAGTTCGGTGGAAGTGGCCGACGGCATAAGGCAACTGGTCACCAATCAGGAAGAGATCTTCAACATGCCGTTTTTCAGCACCGTGCAACTGGTGCTGGCGGGCAGCGATTCGCAGGGGCTTCGGTATGGAACGGCGGGAACGAAGGAGCAGTTTTTCGTCGAGTGGAAAGACGAAAGCCCTCCGGCGGAACCGGAGGCGGGCGCGCTGCTCGACCGGCCGCTGGCTCAGTTGTGCGGCAAGGTCCGGCTGCTCGACCTGATCCGGAATTTCGTTATCTTCGACGCGGGATTTAAAAAAGTCCCGCGGCCTCATCAGTTCTTCGCGGTGAAGGCCGCGCAGGAACGGGTCGCGCGGCAGGAGGGCGGCGTGATCTGGCACACCCAGGGAAGCGGCAAGAGCATCCTGATGGTGCTGATCGCGAAGTGGCTGCTGGAGCACGACGCGGACGCGCGCATTCTGGTGATTACGGACCGCGACGAACTGGACAAACAGATTGTCGGGGTAATGCAGAACGCCGGGGTCATCGGGGCCGAGGCTCCGTCGCCGCGCATCACGTCGCGCGCGCAACTGGTGGAGAAGCTCGGGGCGGTGGCTCCGCGCCTGCTCTGCGCGCTGATCCACAAGTTCGACGTGACCGACCTTCAGGGCGAGCCGCCGCGAGTGAACGGGCGTTTCTATGTGTTCGTGGACGAGTGCCACCGCACGCAGGGCGGCGACATGAACAAACAGATGAAGCGGTGGCTGAAGGAGGCGATCTTCATCGGCTTCACGGGCACGCCGCTGCTGCGGAAAGACAAGCAGACGACGCGCGACGTCTTCGGAACTTACATCCACACGTATAAATTCCACGAGGGCGTGGCCGACGGGGTGATTCTCGACCTGAAGTACGAGCCCCGCGATGTGCCGCAGAGGCTCACTTCGCGGAAGGCCATCGACACCTGGTTCGATGAGAAGACAAAGGGTCTGAACAACTTCCAGAAGGCGATGCTGCGCAAGAGCTGGGCGACGATGGAGTCGCTGATGAGCGCCAGCGAGCGGAAGCAGCGGATTATCGCAAGTATTATTCAGGACTTCGGCGTCCGGCCGCGTCTGAACAACCACCGGGGCACGGCGATTCTGGTGGCGCCCTCCATATACGACGCCTGCCACTATTTCCAGTTGCTGCACGTGAACAATTTCGGCCCGTGCTGCGGGATTGTGACCTCTTACGAGCCGAACCACAACGCGATTTCGCGCGAGCCGGCTTCGAGCGATGAACGTTATAAGTTCGACACCTATACGAAGTTCGTGCTGAAGCAGGGCCAGACCACCAAACAGTATGAAGACGAGGTGAAGCGGCGCTTCATCCAAGAGCCGGCGAACATGAAGCTGCTGATTGTGGTGAGCAAGCTGCTCACCGGCTTCGACGCGCCGAGCTGCACGTATATCTACCTCGACCATACTCTGCGCGACCACAACCTGTTTCAGGCCATCTGCCGCACCAATCGTCTGGATGGGCCGGATAAGGATTACGGGCACATCGTCGACTTCAAAGAGCTGTTCGGCAATGTGCAGGATGCGATCGCCGTCTACAGTTCCGACGAACTGGACACCGATCCGGGCAACGGGGGCGAGAACAACGTCCAGCTCCGGAACTGGCTGGTGGAGGGGAGGCAGAAACTGGACGCCGCGCGCGAGGCGTTGCGTTATCTGTGCGAGCCGGTTGCGCCGCCGCGGGAGGTGGAGCAGTATCTGCGTTACTTCTGCGGCCATGCGGCCGATCCGGGCGCGCTCAGTGAGACGGAGGCGCTGCGGGTTTCGTTTTACAAATCCGCCGCGAACCTGGTGCGTGCGTTCGCCGACCTGGCGCAGAATCTCGCGGAAGCGGGGTATTCGGACACCGAAGCGGCCGCGCTGCGGGCGGAAGTCGAGTTCTATGGCGAGATCCGGTCCGCGATCAAGAAGAACTCCGGCGAGGAACTCGACACCAAGCCGTTCGAGGCGGATATGCGCCAGCTGCTGAACATGTACGTGCAGGCGGATCCGGCGGCCAGTCTGGGGGAACTGGGCGAGATGTCGCTGACCGAGCTCATCGTGGATACGGGGATTCATGACGCCATCGCCCGGAAGCTGAACGACAAGGGGAAGCTGTCGAAGAATGCCATCGCGGAAGGGATTATCAACAATGTCCGCAAGACGATTATCCGGGAGCAACTGACCGACCCGCGTTTTTACGACCAGATGTCGAAACTGCTGGACGATCTGATCCGGCAGAGCCGCGCGGATGCCGCGGCGTATGAGCAGTTTCTCCGGGATGCCGAGGCGCTGGCGAAGCGGATTGCCGCAAAGCAGCACGACGGGCTGGCGCCAGCCGCGCTGCGTGGCAATCGGGAGGCCACGGTCATCTATAACAATCTGCCGCAAATTCTGCGGCAAGACGGCGCGGAGGATCCGGAAGAGCGCGTCCGGCTGGCGCTGGAAATCGACCGGGTGATGCATGAGCGGGCTCCCGCCGGGTGGAAGGGCGACCAGGCGCGGGAGGCTGAGGTCCTGAATGCGTTGTTCCCGCTGACGGGGAAGGACCGCGACGCTACACGCGCGCTCTTCGAGCTGATTAAGAACCAGCCAGGATACTGACGAGAGATCGGCAATGTCCCGGACGGAGACGATAGAAATCGGCGACATCGCCATCGCGGTGGAGCGCAAGGACGTCAGGAACGTGCATCTGTCCGTGCACCCGCCGAACGGACGCGTCACGCTGGTGGCGCCCACGGCGACGCGGCTGGAGGTGGCCCGCGCGTACGCGATATCCAAACTTGGCTGGATTCGCGATCAGCAGGCGAAGCTGCGGGGACAGGCGCGGGAAACGCCCCGGCAGTTCGTGGAGCGGGAGAGCCACTATCTCTGGGGACGGCGTTATCTGCTTTCCGTCGCGGAGCGCGATGCGAAGCCTTCGGTGACGCTGGATCATCGCCGGATCACACTGACGATCCGCCCCGGGACGAGCCCGTCCGGCCGGGACGCGGCGATGCACGAATGGCACAAATCTTTGCTGCACCGGGCTGTGCCCGGACTGATCGGACAGTGGGAGCCGAGGCTGGGCGTGCGGGTGGAGCGTTATTTCCTGCAGCGGATGAAGACCAAATGGGGCAGTTGCAACCACCGGGCGCGGAACATCCGGCTGAATACGGAACTGGTGAAGAAGCCGAAGGATCTGCTGGAGTACGTGGTGGTGCATGAATTAGTCCACCTGATTGAGCCTACTCACAGCGAGCGATTTCTTGCGCTGATGAACAGGCACTACCCGGCATGGCGGGAGGCACGGGCGGAACTGAACGAATTGCCGCTGGCCGCGGCGGTCTGGCATGAATAACGGTGGCTGTAAACGCCGGCTCGACCCCGGGAGTAAAGCTGCGGGAATGTTGTTGTGGATCCCGAGGGAGGATCAGGCGGCCTTGCGTGTCGGCTCGTGGTGAAGCGGAAGCAACTGGTCGGCCCGCAGCGGCAGTTGAGCATACGTCCGGCCGTCGTCATCGCTGAATTCGACTTCGTACACACCTGACGCGACGCGCTCCACGACGGTGCCGACCTGGCCCCGGAGGAGACCGTGACCAGCGATCTCATCGAGCAAGGCCACCGCCGATAGTAATTCGAGTTCGCGCATGGTGCGGACTAATTCTGATACTACAAAACAAGTTGTCAGACGCGGCCGGGATTCGCCCCGGAGTACGATCCAGACACTGCGGAACTTTGCGACCGATCACCACGGGCAATCGCAAAATCAACTTTATAGCGTTCTCCGTATTCATCGACAGCGCCAGGCTCGGCATCTTCCTCGCGTGCGCTCCGCAGCAGAACTTCACGCAGGAGCTCGGCGTCAGTCTGGCCTATGTCCAGCGACGAAAGGAATACCCGTGCCTTGTGCCGGCCACGAGGGTGATGCGGATCGAGGCAATAGTCGCGAAGTTTGGAAATCTCAACGATTGCGTTGGCTCAGCCCGGCAGATGCATCCCCGATTGAATTCAGCAGACCGCGGTTAAGCCGGGAATCGCGGGGCGGAGCGAACGCGATTCCGGGTTGATGCCGAACAGGTTTGAGGCGCAGGCCGATCGGTCGCGGTTCCGCACGCGCTCCCCCGATCAAACGATGCGGCCTGCCTCTCACTACATCCCGTCGCAGACCAGCTGAGTTTTTTCCGCGGCGGCGCGGGCTCCGTTGCGACGGTACGAATCGACCAGCTTGCCGCAAATGGCTTTCGAAGGCCGCCGATCGAGAACGGTCGCGAACGCCTCAACGGCGGCGTTGTATTTTCCCGTCTTCATCCAGACATCGCCCCGGAGTTCAATGACGTCGGGGTTGTCGCGATCCCGCTCGACCGCCTGATCCAGGTCGTTCAACGCAAGGTCATACTGCCGCTGCTGTGCGTATACCCGGGCCCGCTCGGCGAAATAGCCGGCGTTATTCCTGTTGAGCCGGATGGCCGCACCCAGGCGCTGCGCGGCGGCCGGGAGTTCGCCGCCGAGCATTTCACAGTGCCCGAGCCAGAAGAGCACCTCCGGGTTGGTCCCGTCCAGTGCCGCGGCGTTCGTGAGCAAAGGCGAGGCCGACTCACAATCTCCGGCTTGCGCCTTCGCGATGCCAAGCGGCCCATCGTCGGACGGTGGCGCCACGGAGGATGCAACCACGCGCGGCAGCAGACTGCTGGCAGCGTCGGCGGCCAGCCACACCGATTCTTCGTTTCTGACTTTGGCGGCCAACCATTCCAGCAGCGAATGGCTTCTCTGTTGCTGCCAGGGTTTTTCGGAATTGATTCTGGTCAGGGCGATGGTGAGAATCACGCCTTCGAGACGCGTTTCCTGCAACGTGCCGGTGACGATGGCGTCGATTTCCGGCAGCTGGGTTCTCAGCTTCTGAGAGGCATCCCCGCCGCCGGCAAACTTCCGCAGGTCGCTCTCCAGTTTGTTGGCACGGATCACGTCGTTGATCTTGCGCCGCTCCAGCACGCGGAAATCGGCGGAGCGCCGGGTGAATGCCGTATCGATCGCCTCGGTGAGCTGTTTCGCCACGGCACGGCTCTCGCCGGAAATGTTGGTATCGAAGTCGGCCACGTAAATGGTCAGTGGCTTCGCGCAGGAAGGCGCCGCGCAGCATCCGAAATATCCGAAGTATGTGAGTAAGGCGATCGCGACGCGGGTGTGTGCAGATTTCATTTTGTTTTACCTGACGGGCTTCAAGGGGCAGGGTGGCGACACGCTTTGTTCTTCCGGAACCAGCAGATCGGCGGAGCAGGAGCGATCGGGGTAGTCGACCTCGATATGATGATGCCCTTGCGCCAGACGGAAACCGGCTATGCCGCCGGAATAGGACGCGGGGTCCACTCGCTTTCGGTCCACACGGAATATTGGAGTGTCGACGATCAAAGGCAGAGCGACGCTGACCAGGTATGTTTTTGGTGGCGGCGCCGACGGAACCGGTGAGGGCGCCGGCTTCTGTTTCTGACCATCCGGAGTCTGTGTCTGAATATTCGGTTGGGGTCGGAAAAACCCCGCCTGCCACAAACCGGCCAGAGTGGCGAGTACGATCAACGCGACGACCAGCAATACCGCGGCTCTTTTGCCGACGTCTCCGCGGACTGGTTCATGGGTCACGTGCTCCACTCTCGGCGGGACGCCTTTCCGCGTCAGCCGGTCGAAAAACTGAGGCAGGGCAAACGCCGCCGGAACACGGTCCAGGCCGCCTAATGCCTGAATTTCCGTGAGAAATCCAATCACGCAATCTCCGAGCAGGACTCGGGATGTGGCTCTGTCCGCGCCACCGCGAAGCGAAACGCCCAGGCAAAACCACTCGTTGCCGGAACTCACGAGGACCGGGCCGCCGCTGAAGCCCTCCGGCAGGCCCATCGTCACCTGCGCGTGCGTCAGCGTGGCGCCCGCGACAGTGTAGCTGCGCGGGCCTTCAATGCGTGCTTCCTTTCGATACTGGAAGTCTTCCAGGGCAAAGCCGGTGGCGACCCAGGGAATGGCGCTCAGCTTCTGTTCGTAGTCCGAGGTCATGCCGCTCAGGAACCTGACAGGCGTAATGTCCTGAACCTCTTTGTGCAGCTTAAAGATTGCAAGATCGTGCGCCGGACCTCCACCGGCGCGGGTCGCCCCGTACTGGGCATTGCCGGAGAAAAACACCCGTACCTCATCGCACTCGCGACCCGCGGTCTCGACGACATGAAAACAGGTGAGGACGTGCCAGTCATCGATCAGAAAACCCGAACCGATGGCCCGTCCGCCGGGTGTTTCAATTCTGGCCACGAAGTCTCTGGCCTGGTTCGCCGTCATTTCGCTTCGTCAACGTGTGAGTCGGCGACCGGCAACACGACGATGGTCTCGTCGCCCGCCTTGTCGGTCGCTTTCAGGACCACTTCGCGTCGACCCTGGCGCAGGGCGACATCACGGTCGAAGTGGTAGCCGGGCATGGTTGGAACAGGCGGAACCGGGTCCCCGTCAATTGTCAGGGCTGCATCCCGACCGCCGAGAACTTCTCCCGACAGATGAATCGTCGCGAGGGCTCCTCCGCCGGAGTGGACCAGGCCACCCGCCGGTCGTGAAATCCGAATGGCGATGGTGTCACCGCCAGTTGCGGCTTTTGTGGATTCCAGATAAGCCTTGTCCCACCTGATGAGCGTCCACTCCGCCTGCAGCCGTTTGCCTTCGCCGGCCGAAACCGAGATCACGTCTTCGTCGTGGGTCAGGAGACCCCGAGCCTCGCGCGTGTGCGCCGTCAACCGGGTGTCCGGGCCCACACCCTCAGTGGTGTGACGGCTGTAAGCGCCGTTGATTGCGAACTCGGGCCGAGCCGGTCCTCCTTCGGGGAACGAAGCCGTGGCAATCAGGACGCGCACCGTTCGCTGACTTCCGGACGGAAGCCTGAGAACGGCTCCGCCCGGGAACGATACGTTCGTGGAATCAGGCAGTTCCAGCAGAAAAGGCTCGGCGGCCAGTGCCATTCCGGCTGCCAGCGTTAATAATGCGGGAATCACTCGGGTCATTTTTTTTTGTCGTCGTTTGGCCTGGCCGGCGTTGCGCCCCGCGGTGGCGCGGGAGTTTTGTTCAGTTTGGCCGGCTGCACTTTCGCCGCCGCCTCATCCGGTTTCACATCGATAACGGCGCCACCAGCCTTCTGCGCAAGCAGTGCAGCCGCTTCGCGATCCGCGGCCACCTTCTTGCCATCGAGCACGTAAACGAACTCTCCGAGCCGGCTCATGAAGTCGTAAATCGTTTCGAGGTGTGGCGGGTAGGAAGCGCGCTGGCTGTCCTGCATGGAGGAGAGATAGTAGTCTTCCAGATACGACTTAAGGAGCCCGACCGCCTCCGTTTTTTCAGCCGAGGTGGCGTCCGGTTTTAGCATGGCCACGGCGCGATGGAGCTTCGCTCCGTAGTTGAGGTTTCGGGCATCGGAATCCGCGGCGCGACGAAAAAATGTGTCCGCCTCGGCCCGCTCCTGGTCGGAATGCGCGGTCTCCTTGAGAATCCGGGCATAGAAATAGAGCGCTGTCGGATCCGTGGTCTTGATTGCCACGGCATCCCGCAGGTTCTCTCTGGCCACGTCGAGCATGTCGTACTCAAAGGCAAGAATTCCGTTGTCGCGTTTGACTTCGGCGAGCAGAATGTCGAAGTCGGGGTCGTTCCGGACGAAGGGTTTCTTGCCGAATTCCGCTTTTCCCTTTTCGATCACGACCATCTCGTCGATCTTCTTCGCCCGCTCCCTGACGCGATTGGAGCGTCCGAGAAAGCCGAGCGTCACCCGCTGGTCGCGGTCGCCGGCGTCCTTCAGAGCCTTGTAGACGGTAGGAATCTCGGTTACGTCAAGATTTGCCCGCATCACCCATTCAAAAGCGGTCCTGTCCGCCTCGTCTTCCTGGATCCGGTTCCAGTCTTTGACGGACGCCGCTTCCCCGCGGTCGACAATGGCGCTGGTGATCATGCCCGCCACGGCTCCGCCCGCAAGACCGAGCACCGCGCCGGTTGCGGCGTTCCCAAAGGCTCCGCCGACTCCCGCGCCAACTCCCATCCCGACCAGACTGGAAATCATCGATACTTTCCGCGTAATCGACTCGACGTTTTCGCCGCGTTCCTTCGCGTACTCTTCGGACGCCAGGTTCAGCATGATCTCGGTGCGGTAGTCGTTGTGATAAACATGAGCCGCCTCGTGAGCCAGGATGTACGCCAGTTGCGCCTTGGTCTTCAGAAGCGCCACGAGACCCGTCGTGATGTAAATGGTTCCGGTGGAGAGCGTCTCAGCGCCGGGAATCGGATCGGCCTTCAGTTTGAACGCGTAGAGACGTCCGGTATCCGGCGGGATGATCGACTGACCCGTGCGGTTCAGGAGATCCTGCACCAGAAGGTTGTCATACAGCCCGGAGAACACGCGGAAGCGGTCCTCCATCACTCGCTTTACCTCCGAGTGAGCCGAGAGATTGACCGAATAGGCAAGCTCCGCGTCCTTCCGCTTGAGCTTTTCATATTCGGTATCGACGCGGCGTTTAAAATCGCTGTCCTGCTTGATATCGCCGGCTCCGGTCTGCTTGTTGTACAGACCCTCCGCGAAGTCCTTCATGTCGAGGTACAGGTCCTCGGCGGATTTGTCCGACATCGGCGCTCCCGGCTTTGCCGCGGGCGGCACACCCGGGACCGGTTTCTTGCCGACGAGCAGCCCGCCGAGGTTTTGCGCCGAGACCAAAGACACAACGAGGACCGATGCCAGTGCCGCTTTTCCGGTTATGTTCATTATGATTAGCTCCTAGTTCGACGTTTTCGCGCCGAGATATTTTCCGATGAGCGAACAGGCGAGGTTCGCCTCTTCCCGCGAAAAGTGCAGCGGACGCAGATTCACGGTTTCCTTCTGCAGTTTGAGATGAAATGCGTTGCTGTCCTGTCCGTATCCCTTATTGGCGGCGCATTCCTTCACCTCGGAAGCCGCCAGGGGGCCAAATCCGCCGGTAGAACTCCGCGAGGGGACAAAGGTAACGGAGTCCTTTCTCAGGCGCAGCTCACCCTGAATTACTTTCACCATGTGGACCGACATGCTCTTCAGCGGGTCGTCACCCTTGCCCGCGAGAAATACGACCTCACCACCGGCCGACAAGACTTTGTCCAATACTTCGCGGGCTTTTGTCAGATTGCCGGCGAGATCGGTATTACTCGAGGAGTAGAGATACGCCATTCCGAGAAGGGACGCGAGTTTCAGATCGCCCGGCTCGGCCTGGACGGCTCGCTCCAGCACGGGAACCGCCCGGTCGTACTCTCCGGCGTTGAACCGGTCCCTGGCTGTCCGTTCGGCATCGAGAGAACCGGGCGACCGGCTGTCGCCCTGGCCATAAAGAAATGTCGCTGCGATTATTGCCAGCGCCGCGGTCCGGAGAACCGCGGGCGTGGCCCGTTGGCTTAATCTCATGTTTTCGTTCCAGATTAACTGATTTCGGGACGGTAATTTCGCTCCATCGCCTTCTTTACTGTTGTTATGACAGAAAAGTTGGCGGCGTTACACAAAAAACCGAAACGATCTTTGCTATTGCAGCGCCGGCGCGCGCGGCGCGACGCGGAATTCACCGGTGAACCTGGCCTGCGGGGCGGGAGCTTCAAGATCGAGGAAATAGTCGCCTTCGGACAGAACGGATGCCGGAATGTCCACCCACAGGCGATTGGGGTCGCCCGTATCCGCGCGGGCGGTTCCGTTCCAGATTCCGCCGCCGACGGCATTATCGACCGGGCGGAGAGTGGCCCGCCAGGCGAGAGCATTCACCGGAACGGGCAGGTCCATCGTGATTGAAATCCGGGCGGTTCCTGCCGGAATCGCCAGACGCACCACTTGAGAAGCCGCTCCTTTTCCCACGCCCGGGGTAAGGTGGAACACGGACGGAGGCGGGAGCGGCGGAACCGCGGACGCGTTCCGGGGGGAAGATTCGGCCCCCGAGCGGGAAAGCCGGACAAGGGCCGGACGCAGGGCAAAAACGCTCAGCAGCACGCAGGCAGCCGCCATCGCAAGGAACAGGTTCCGGCGACCTGAAACCTTCAGCCGGCGGTGTTCCGCGGAGGCAACGGCTACCATTCGCTCCACGGCGGGCATTGTGGGGAGAATTCGTTCGAACTGGCCGGCATCGGCCGCGCTCAGCCGGCCGTTCACGTAGCGGTTGACGATATCCGTCTCCGCGGCGAGGACCTGGGCGAAGAACGCGCGGTCGACGAAGTACAACTCCTCCAGCCGGTCGACCTCACTTTCGCTCAGCTGACCCAGAAGATATTTCTTCACGGCATCGGCATCAATGGGATGCCGGTTCATCGTTCGTGACCTGGGCCGGGCGTTCTCCCCGCCTTCCCCGGACGCCTCCATCCAGTAAGCTCGGCCAGCTTGTTTCGGGCGCGGTGGCGGAGAACGCGCAGACGTCCGGCCGCGGATTCGCCACCGGGACGTAACGGCGTTTTCTCCGATTCCACACCGGATCGAATCGCCGCCCACTCCTCTTCTTTAAGGAATCGTTCTCCGGCCCGGAGCACTTCATTCAGGAATACGGGCATTTCGATTTCACGAAGGCTGCCCGACCGCGCGACGGAAGCCGTTGCCTCGCGGCCGATAAAGCCGACATCCCTTCGTGCTTCCCTGCGCCCTTCCTGTGCCACGTTCCTGGCAAAAGCATAACAGATTTTCAGAAAATCGTCGTCGCCGGCGAACTCGAAATCCGACCTTTTATAAAGGGCTAACAGCGTGTTTTGAGCGAGGTCCTCGGGGTGGCGAAATCCGCGCCTGCGAAAGTACAGAACCAAAGACTGTCCGGCCTCCTTCCATCGATTTTCGGAGATTTCGCGGCTGTTCAACGGCTTTTCCCGGACGTCGGCGTTCCCATGACCACGAAACCGGCCCAGTACGCCTCGTCGCGCCACCGGGGGGAAGCGAACATCGCGAGGCGGGCCAGCCGCAGGGAGCTTTCCATGTCGCTTCGATGCCCCAGAAACCGGCGGTAGACCTCCTTCAGAAAAACCGACGCGCCTTCAGCGTCCACATTCGACAGGGTCAGCACTACCTGCGCCGCGCCGGCTTCGAAGAAGCTGGTTGTAAAGCCCGTCAACCCCTCGCCATACACCTGTTTGCCCAAAGCGGTCCTGCAGGCGGAGACGACCACGATGGAGCCGTTCAGCCGCAGCCGCGAAATACGGTACGGCATCAGGTACGCGTCCACCGCCCTGCCGCCCGGGTCGAACGAAGAGAAAATAATGCGGGATAATTCGGGTCGCTCGTCGTCGATTATCGCGTGAGACGACAGATGAAGAATGGTCACGGGGCGTTTCAATCCGGTCACTTCGTGAACCGAAGCGTCGAAACCTCTGACAAAACGAACGTTCTGATTCGGGGCTATCCGCTGAATTTCCTCGATCTCCGAAACGAAAGGCAGCCGGGCGAGATCCGGCCCGGAGGCGGGTGGATCACCCCGGAACGCACGGGGGATGCGCGGATCGTCCCGCGTGAATACGGGGTCGGCAATCGCCAGGACGGAAAGCGGCGCGTGTAACGATGCCAGCGTCTGCTGTCCATAACGAAGGAAGTTTGCCGACGGAGTGGAAATCAAATCGTGGTGAATACCCAGAAATCCTTCGCCGGATACCGTGAGCGCGGCGAACGGAAGACCGCATAAGGCGCCGTCGGGAACCAGAATCACTCGTTTTGGCAAAGAGCCGGCGGGTAGAGCGCCGAGAAGCGCGCCGGAGAGCCAGTCCCTTAACCTCCTGTACCTGCGTTGTTTCGAGGAATCCCGGGCGCGTTCCCGCGGCTGGTCGAAAAGACGGCAAAACTCGGCGGTGGCGGCCTCAATGGTGCTCCGGTCCGGCAGTTCAAACTTCCGAACTCCGCTCCGGCTGACGAGCCATAGCCAGCTGACTTTCCGGCCCAGATGGAACTCCAGCAGTGCAAGGTCGGGATCCAGGTAACTTTTCTCGAAAGCGTCCCAGGACCGGGGCGGTTCGGCAGCCGGTTCCGTCCGTGACGCCTCTTCCAGAATGCCCGCCTCGATTTGTCCGTCGAGCGCGAGCAGCGACTGCATTCTGTTGTGGGCTTCGGCGTCCCGTACGAGTCCGGACGATAACTGAAACGACAACATGTCCAGTTCCGCCCGCACCTCGCGGCGGCGTCGGAAGAGATCTGTTCCGGCGACTGGCTCGGGAGAGCGGGGACGAGCGGCGGAGCGTTCCGCGACAATGTCGACAATGGCCCGGGCGCGGCTCCGCTCCGACGCGATGAAGCTGTCCGCGTCGGCGTTGGGATTGTCCGGACGGGCCGCGATTTCGACCAGTAAATCGAGCAAACCGCGCCGCCTGGCCAAAAAGGAGGCCCGGAGGGCTGCGCCCGGCACCCGGCTTCGAACCGATTCGAGCAAAGCAATTCCACGCTCCGCCGATGCGATGGCGCGAGCGGCGTCTCCCTGCTCCCAATCGAGTTTGGCGAGCGCCTCGAGAACGTCCGCCGCTTCGCCCCGCAGTCCGGTCGTCTCGCGGATCCTCAGGGACTGTTCGAACCAGTCGCGCGCGGCTGCCGGATTGCCGGCGCCACGGGCTGCTTCACCCAGCCAGAATTCGGCCACGGCCTCCAGGCGAAGGTCCGCTTGTTGGTGATGGCCCTTCAGGGCCTCGGTCAGGAGCCGGGCGCCTCGCTCGAAGTCGCCCTGTCTGATCAGGAGTTGACCGAGGTTATTTTGAAGGGCCGTCCTGACCCCGGCGTCCCGCACCTCGGAAGAGCGTTCCAGAGCCGACTCAAGCAGGTTTCGGGCTTCAACAGGCCGACCGGTCAGCATCCTCGTCCGGCCGAGGTTCAGGCGCGCCGTCAACAAATCGGGGAGCGCGGCCGAAGTCCGTGGCTCAACGGCGATCGCCTGGCTGAAGTATTTTGAGGCCATGTCATATTCGGCCATGGCAAGGTAAGTGAGCCCGAGGTTATTCAGGCAACGGCCCCAAACCAGCGGCTCCTGCCCTGCCACCAGCGAGCAGGCCCGCCGATAACTGGCGACGGCAGCCTGGTAGTCCCCGGTTCGAGACTGGAGTATTCCAAGATTCGACAACGTTGTACTCTGTTCGATGTACAGTCCGAGATCCTTCCACAGAGGTTCCGCCTGCGTGAGGGCGCGCCGGGCAGCTTCGAAATTTCCCCTCCGCCGCTCGATCAGACCGATGTTGTTGGCCGCTTCGGCGATGCACCGGCGGTCGCCGATGCCTTCGCAGAGGCCCAATGCCCGGCGATACTGAATCAGGGCTTCGGGGAACTGTTGCTTTCTGTAGGCCGCATCGCCGGCTTTGAGACAGGTTCTGGCGATTCCCGAATCGTCGCCCCGGATCTCTTCCAGCCGTAAAGATTCGTTAATCGTGACAGGATCCCGCAAACGCTTGGAATTGGTCTCGTATTGTTCAAGAGCCACGAGCGGCGCCGGCGCCGGCGGGGAAGCATTTCGCCAAATACGAAAGGATTTGTTTTCGAGTTTGGGTACGGCGGGCTCGATATCGATCCGGTAGACACCGGGAGTTGAGAGAGTGAGCGTTTCGAGGCCGAACTGAAACCCGTCCCGGACAGAGGAACCGTCGGGCCCGGAGATCCGGAATTGCAGGTCCCCGAGGCTGTCGAGACTAATTCGGGTGGAATTACCGGCCGCAAGCCCGAAACGAAAGCAGGCGGGGACCGTATGTAATAAAGAAGCAGGCCGTCCCGCGGTTTCCGGCAACGGATCGCAACACTCCGCCTGGACCCTCAGAAGGGTCCCGGCGGCACACAAAAGCATTGCGCGTTTGTACGGAAGTTTTCCGAGCCTGCTCACTGTGGGAACGCGGATGAATCCCGCGGTGCAATAATTATAGCAATGCAGCCCGCGCGGACCCGTGTGAATTCGGGGAAAGGGGGGAGATGTTTGCTCCCCCGCTCCGTTACTCAGGCGCCGATATCCGAATCGCCGAGTACGTCTTTAGCAGCCACGCAGATCAACAGCAGAACGAAGTTAAGTATTTCCATTTTGGAGTGAGTTCCTTTTTCCTCACGCCTCTGCTGCTTTCTCCCCCCGGGTTTTTGGAAAACTTTTTCCGTGCCGATCAAAAAAAGATCGCGAATGGATGCGGGCAACGCCGATGTCCGGCTGCGTTCGGGCGGGTCCGCAAGATATTCCCGAACATTTTGGCCAGACTCCCGTAACGCCGAGCTGGTTCAGCTCATTAAAGAGAACAGTGCATCGCCCGGTCTGCGAAGATTGCGCGAGGCCGAGGAGGAATGATTGGGAGCCGTAGACTTACGCAATATTCCGTTTTGGACAGACACCGTAGCCGACCCCGATGCATCGGTGCCGATTGGCGCGGCGGACCTGACCGAAGAGGTGAGCCTGACGGAGATCGTTATACGCGCTTCCTCGGAGGGCGCCTACCGGCAGGTGGTGGATTTTGGCTGCGAGAAGGGCGGATTTGAGCTCTGGAAGAACCGGCCGCTTGAAGTGCGAAATGCCGGGACAGCCAGTCAGGACGCCATCCGGCTGACAACGCTGGAACTCTCGGTGAAAAATGAGACCGAGACAAAATGGGTGAACGGCGCTACCGCGGTCGTCGCTTATACACCGTATTCGCTCGACTGGTTTGGCTGGTCCCCGTTCAAGGGCGTTCCCCACAGGTCGCGCCCCGAGAGAATTCAGCGCTTTCTCGATAAGCTTGGCGCGGTCAAGTCCGAAGGGAACCGACAGGCTGCCGCATGGGCGGCGCTGCGGACGATGGAGACGGACCTTTTCGGCACCGAGGACCGGTATTACGCCCGCTTCCGCGAGCTGGAACGAACCGATTACATCGGGAATCCGGGAGAAAAGGATGATCACCGGGAGAAACAACTCGATTCGGCGACCGGAGACAAGGCCGCCAGAAAGCCGCGCGGCGACAAGGAGCGGCCGAAAGTACACCTGGCCATATGCAAGGATTTTGATGGTTGCAGGAAGTTGCTAAGGGAATCCGACCTGCTGGCGGATACGCTGGAGGAGGTTCGCGCCGGAAACCGTATCGTCTCTTCGAAATGGGACGACCGACTGTCCACGGTCGCGCAGGCGCTGTCGCGCGAACTGATGGCCGCGTCCATTTGTCAGGCGCTGGCGGGCCCCTCGGAGAAACAGAGGCGGCGTCTCGAAGGTTATCCGGCTCTCGTGCAACAGCACGGCTCCGTCGCGGTGCTGGCGTCCTGGCTGTTCGAAGACGCGCTCATCCGTTTGGGAGGCGCTTCCGGGTCCGTGAGTCAGATCGGATCGGAAGATGCCAGTGTGTGGAATCGGATCGCCGATTTCGATTCCTTTACCCTGCCCTCCGGCCCCACGCTCACGCGCGATGAGATCCGGACTCAGGCCGACGGGCTCGCCGGGTCGATCCGAAAATACCTGCGCAAGTGCGACGAAGAACGGGGAACGGTGGTCTCGGACGCGTTCCGCGCGATTCGCCATCGGCTGGAACCCGCGCTCGATCAGCTCGGTGAACCGGGTGCCCTGGAGACAATCGAGCGACGGTTCCGCACGGTGGTTGAGAACTCGCTGCTCATGACGGCGGCGCTGGCCCGTTTCGGTCCCGTGCCGGACGATATCATCGACGGAGCGCAGAAACTCCGCCCCGCGTTTCCCCTGTTCGCGGAAGCGGTGCTGGGGCCTCCACTGGACGACTGATGGCGTCTGAAGGCAAGCCCTCGCGCCTGCCTTCGACCCTTAAAACGTCAGTTTGAGCGCCAGCTGAACAACCCGCCAGCTTTCGCCGTTCTGGTTCGTTGTGGCCGAACTGGCCGTCGAAAGCGTGACGCAACAGGCCTGACCGAACACCCCCGAGGTAATCGCGGGGCTGCCGACGGATGCGTCGCGCGGGTTGCGGAAGCTCGGGTGATTCAGGGCGTTGAAAGCTTCAGCCCGGAAGACCGCTTTGACGCGCTCATTGATCGAGAAGCTTTTGGCCAGCGAGGCGTCGAGATTCCAGTAGCCGGGACCCTGGAAGATGTTGCGGCCAAGGCCGAGTTCACCCGGATTCGGGAACGTGAAGGCATCGGCGTTCGCGAAGAAGACCGGGCCGATCACGCCGGCCTTATCCTGCAACTGGGCGACGGGCAGCGTGGCGCCGGGCTTGAGCGCCGCCCGGGACTGCGCCGAGAAATTGGCCGTCAGCACACCCGACCGGACCGAAAACGGTTCGCCCGACTGGTAGGTGTAAATCCCATTGACGCTCCACCCGCCGATCGCCAGATTGGCGACCCGGCCGGTTCTGCCAAGGAAACGCTTGCCCTGACCGAACGGCAGTTCGTAAATTCCCGACATGTTCAGCACATGCCGTTGATCGAAATCCGAGCGCGCCTTTTCGTTCTGGTAGTTTCGGCTGTCGGCAGGTGTTCTGGCGTTCGTGGACGTCAGACCGCCGCCCACGGTGGCGGCGACGGGGTCGAGCGACAGGTTGTCGATGGACTTGCCCAGAGTATAGGCGCCGTTCATCAGGAAGCCGGCTTTGTCAAATCTCTTCCGGAAGGTGAACTGCGCGGCGTGATAGCTGGAATCCGCGCCGTTGTCGATCATGAGGATCTGGGCGAACTGCTGGTTCGGACGGAGTTTCGCGGCGGTGGTGCTCTGCTCGATGCGGCCCGCGAAGTTGCCGGCCGCGTTCTGCGAGAGATCGGTCGTCGTGGTGGCCGAATTCACGAAGGCCTGATTGACGATTCCCGACTGCAGCACCGGGACGGGAGATGCCCCCGCGCAGGCCGCGCCGCTCGCGAGCGTTCCATCCGCGCGGCAGCCGCCGCCGAGCGCGACGTTCTTCTGCATCGCGGTAAACGACGACAAAATCGGCTTCGCGTCAATCTGGTTCACGTCCCAGGAGCGGTACAGGCGAGTGCCGCGGCGGCCTACATAGCCGGCGCTCACCACCACGCCGGCGGGCAGTTCGTGCTGGATGGTGAGGTTCCACATGTGAACCGTCGGCAGTTTGAGATTCGGGTCGAATACGCGGGCTGCCGGAGCGTTGGCGTAGTTCTGGATCGGGGGCGTGAGGAAAGATGAAGGCTTCACGGTCGGCGGCAGCATTTCGTTGAGAAAGCCGCTGCCAAGCCGAACGTCGGTCACGGCCTGGCAACCCGGCGTGGTGACGAGCGCGCCGTTGGTGCCCGAAAACGAAGAACTGCAGGTAAACGCCTGGCCGGGCACGGCCGTGGCGACGGAGGTCACCTGGAAACTGTTAATCGGGTCGAACGCCTGTCCGTAGCCGGCGCGGATCACGGTCCTGGGCAGGCTTCCGGGCGCCCAGGTGATCCCGAGGCGCGGGGCGACGGCCCCGTAGTTGAAGTTTTTGTACCACCGGTCGGCGTGGACGAAAGTGACAGGACCCTGGCTGCCGTCGATGTTCTTGTTGGGAACGTAGGCCCGGTCTCCGGCTTCCGAAGCCGGGGGATTCAATTCCCAGCGAACGCCAAGACTGAGGGTGATGTTCTGGCGGAATTTGAATTCATCCTGACCGTAAAAGTTGTATTGCTTGAGGCGCTGGCCCTGCGACCAGAGCGTGACCTTGTCGCCGCTGCGGAAAGGCAGAAAGGTGTCGTGCACCACGTCGCCCAGGAAGACCTGCGTGAGACCGGCCGGAATGCCAAGCAGATCGTTGATGGTGCCCTGCAGGCGGGTGAGGTCGGTGGAGGCAATGCCGGTGGGCGGCAGGTTGGCGAATCCGGCGGGCGGACGAGTGGTCCGCGACAGCGAGATCGCGGGGACAAGGCTGTTGCCGCCAACGTCCCCGCGCTGGTCATTGTGCTGGTACATGCGAATATTCGCGCCGAACCGCATGACGTGTTTGCCGTTCAGGTAGCTCAGGTTTTCCACGATCTGCGGCGTGCTGACGGCGCGGAAGGTGCGGGGATTCGCGGTGTAATCCACGGTGGAATTGTTGAAGGTGAAGCGGGGCGTGTTCGGGAACAGCGGATTCGCTTCGCCCTGGGTGAAGAGGAACTGCCAGCGCGAATAACCCAGCGTCAACTCGTTCACCAGACGGGCCGAGATGATGGTGCGGAAGCCGAGAGCATAATTCTGGGCGGGGCGGAAGACCTCTCCGCGCGGGGGATATCCGGGGATCACGATGGGGCGGCTGTTGAGCGGATCGCCCTTGAGCGTATTCTGCTCGGCGCCCAGCCAGCGGAAGAAAACGTTGTTCTTATCGTTGATGGTGTGGTCGACGCGCAGCGAATATTGGGGTCCGCGAACCTGCGTGGGGGAATTCCAGGAGTAACCGCCGACGTTGAGGCCGTCGCCGGACGAGCTGTAGTTGTTCGGGGCGGGATAACCACCCAACACGCCTTTTACCGCGGAGTCGAGTCCCGTGCCGCGGGGATCGGCGGCAAAGATGTTGTAGGAAGCGACGCAGTTCAAGTCGGAACCGGAGGTGCAGTTGTGCACTCCGGGGGCGAGAGCGCCGGTCTTCGGGTCCACCAGCAGGACACTGTTCTGGGTGATTTTCTGGCCGCCGATCACCAGAGGGCTGGCCGGATTGGGAACGAAATAACGATAAATGCCGCTGAGGGCCGTGGGCGTGTAGAGACTCACGGCGCCGAAGGTCTTGTCGATCGGGTCGGAAAAGTTGACCTTCTGGCCCTGCCAGCTGCCGAAGAAGAACGTCTTGTTTTTGCGGATGGGGCCGCCGACTTCGAAGCCATACTGGTTGAGCTGAATGAGCGGCTTCTGCCCGCCCTGCGCGTTGGCGTACCACTCCTGCGCGTTCAGCGCTGTATTGCGGAAAAACTCGAAGGCGGAGCCGTGAAACTGATTGGTGCCGGAGCGGGTCGCAATGGAGACGTTGGCGCCGGAGTTGCGCCCTTCTTCCGCCGACGGATTCGAGGTGGTGACTTTGAATTCCTGGACGTTGTCCGGATTCAGCCGGAAGATGTTGCTGGTCGGATTCGGGCTGGTGGATTCGTTGGCTTCAATGCCGTCGATGGTGACGTTGGCGGCGCTCGCGCGCGCGCCGTTCACGTTCACGGTGTTGCCGGAACGCTGCACCACACCCGGTTCGTACATCAGCAGGTTGAGAGGGTTGCGGCCATTGAGAGGCAGCGTCACGATGGCCTGACGCTCGATCACATTCCCGATGGTGGCATTGGCGGTCTGGAGGGTCTCCGAAGAGGCGGTTACCTCAACGCTCTCGGAGAGCGCGCCGACTTCGAGGGCAATGTCGACCGTGAGCGGCGTGTTGACCTGCACGGTGTTGCCGGTGCGGACGGCGGCCTTGAAGCCGGTGGCCTCCACCCGGACCGAGTACGTGCCCACCGGAATCGCGGGAAAGGCGAAAACGCCCGCATCCGTGGTTTCCTGCCGGCCGGCAACCCCGGTATTTTCATTGGTCAGCGTGACAGCCGCGTGAGGCACGGCCGAGCCCGACGAATCGCGCACGGTGCCGGCGATCTGTGATGTGGAGGTCTGCCCGAAAGCGGAAACCGCAAAGGCGAGCGCGACCAGTGAAAACGCGGAGCGATGTAGTAACAAACTTTCCCCCTCGGAAACCAACCGATTTGCTTTGATTCAATTCTAACCGACAGCGATAATTCAGATTGATGTCGCGACGCCTTCTTATCTTCCTGAGTTTTGCCCTCGCCGCAACCGCGGTTTGCCAGGAGCGCTCGCAGAGCGGCCTGGACTTTGAAGGGATCCGGCCGCAAATCGCGCAGCCGGAACGCGCCGCGCATGCGATGGTGGCGTCCACGCACGAACTCGCCACGGCGGTCGGCCTCCGGATTCTTCACCAGGGCGGCAACGCCGTGGACGCGGCGGTCGCGGTCGGTTTCGCTCTCGCCGTGGTGCATCCGGAGGCGGGCAATCTGGGCGGAGGCGGCTACATGGTGGTCCGCATGAAGGACGGCCGGGTGCGGGCTTTCGACTATAAAGAGACCGTGCCGGCGGCGGCGCGCCTCGACGCTTTTCCGGATAGCAGCGGCGTGCAGGTGGGATACAAGGCGGCCGGTGTTCCCGGAACCGTCGCCGGGCTGGCTCTCGCGCATCGGAAGTTTGGCAGGCTGCCGTGGGCGACGGTCCTGCTGCCCGCTCAGGAACTGGCGGCAAAAGGCTTTCCCGCTTCGCAGCGCATGGAACTGGTGCTCCGGCTTCAGGTTCCGGTGATGAAAGGGTTTCCCGAAACGGCCAAGGTATTCCTGCACGGGGGAGAGCAGCCTCTGAAGCAGGGCGAACTGGTCAAACTGCCGGATCTTGCGGCGACCATCGCCCGGATCCGGAAGAATGGCCCGAAAGAGTTCTACGAGGGTGTGACGGCACAACGGATCGCGGCGGATATGAAAGCCGAAGGGGGCTTCATGACGCTCGACGACCTGAAGGGCTACCAGGCGATCGAGAAAGAGCCGCTCACCGGAACCTACCGCGGCAACAAAATCCTGACCATGCCGCCGAGCAGTTCCGGCGGCTTCGTCCTGCTGGAAATGCTGAACGTGCTGAGCCATTTCGAGATGGCTCCGGGGATGGAAGGTTCGGTGGAATCCCGGCACTTGCTGGTGGAAGCGATGCGGCGCGGGTTCCGGGACCGGCTGCTTTACGCCGCCGACCCGAAGGTGGCGCCCATGCCGATGGAGCAGTTGCTCAGCGGAGCGTACGCGGACCGGATGGCCGCCACCATCCGGAAAGACGGACGCGTGACGCCGGCATCGGAACTGCCCTCGCTCCCGGCGGGTGAGGGCGGCGTTTCGTCCGCGGAGAGCCCGCACACCACGCACTTCAGCGTGGTCGACGAGGAAGGCAACCTGGTTTCGAACACGTATACGCTCGGCAGCTTTTACGGATCGCAGGTGATCATCCGCGGCACGGGTGTTCTGCTGGGCGACATGGTGGGCACGATCGTCGCGGGAGAGAAATCCAGCCGGAATTCGAGGCCGAAAGCGAATCCTCTGACGCCGGGCGCGCGGCTGGTATCGACCATGGCGCCGACGATCGTCATTCGTCCCGACGGTTCGCCTTGGGTGGCGCTGGGCACGCCGGGCGGCGTCACCATTCCGAGCACGCTGGTGCAGGTGCTGGTGAACCTGATCGACTACAAGATGCCCCTGCGCGACGCGATTGAATACCCGCGTATCCACGACCAGTTCGTGCCGGACCGGATTGAAGCGGAACCCGGCGCGGTGGTGTTCGACGTGGGCCGGAAGCTGACGGAACTGGGCTATCAGCTGAATCCGAAGCTGCGGGCGCAGGGCGATATTCATGCGGTCGCGATCGAGGAGAAGACGAATATGCGCCAGGGCTGGTCGGATGGCCGCCGGGGCGGACACGCCGCCGGCTACTGAGGGAAACGACTTTTCTTGCTCGGAGGATGTGGTTCCGAACGTCTGAACCCGGCGGATGACAACACCCGCTTATATAATGCTTATTGGTGAAATTTCGTCAATTTGAGCCCCGAATTCGGCCGCGGGAACGCTGCCTCGCGGCGAATTTTGAAGGCCGCGGGGCGTCACGGGTGTTTTTGTCCCCGCGACAGCTTCCGGGACGCATCCATTTTCCAGGATGCTTCGGGTTTCCAGGATGCTTCGGGGAAACCCCGGAAGGGACGCGGACGAGATGGATATCTCGGTAATCGTTCCGTTTTACAACGAGCAGGCGCACCTGGTGCAGTGCATCGAGTCCCTGCGGGCGCAGTCCCTGCCGGCCGACCGCTTTGAAATTATCGTGGTGGACAACAATTCCACGGATCGCTCCGCGGAAATTGCCGGCCAGTTTGGCGATGTCACCGTGATTCAGGAACGGAAAGCCGGTTCCTACGCCGCGCGCAACGCGGGCGTGCAGCGCGCCAAAGGACGTATTCTGGCCTTTACCGACGCGGATTGCGAGGTTGCACGGGACTGGCTAGAGCGGATCTTACAGGCTTTCGCGAACGAGAAGACGGTCTTCCTGCTGGGCAGCCGCCGCTTCGAAAACGAACTTTTTCCTCTGGGGAGCATGGCGGATTACGAAAACGAAAAGGCCCGGTACGTCTACACGAAACGCGATTCCCGGCTCTACTACGCCTATACGAACAATTTCGCGGTACGACGGGAAGGGTTTGAGAGGTGCGGACCGTTCCCGGAACGAGCGCGCGGGGGCGACGTGATTCTGGCCTGCCGCCTGGTTACCGCGTATGGCTGCGATGCCGCGGAATTTGTTCCCGACATGCAGGTCCGCCATCTGGAGATCGATAACTGGTACGGCTGGCACCGGAAAATGTGGCTCTACGGGAAGAGCCACCAGAGATACTCCCCAATCAGCGGAACGCGGCCGCTGGGATACAAGGAGCGGTTCGAAGTGTTGTTGCTGACCGTGCGGCGAAACCGCCTCCCGTACGTTTACGCGTTTTTCTTCTTATTTGTTGGAGCGGCCGCCACCGCGGCCTTCGAGGCGGGCAGGCTGGCGGCGCGATTTGGCACGGGGCGATCCGACCGGTAAACAGGGACAAGGCGAAGTGGAATATTTGAGAAAGACAGAGGAATC
Source organism: uncultured Acidobacteriia bacterium (assembly GCA_903851195.1). Lineage (GTDB taxonomy): Bacteria > Acidobacteriota > Terriglobia > Bryobacterales > Bryobacteraceae > BOG-234. The sequence continues at coordinate 387,466 of CAINNJ010000033.1, read as the reverse complement.
CGTGGCCCGGCTGCTGCGGATCACAAAGGTATTCCGCCTGATCGGACTCCGGCGTCTGACCAGGCAGGGAGGCGCGCTTCACTCCCTGGGATGGTTCACCACACAGGACCGGGGCGCTGCCTGCGATGGAAACGGGAACCCGATTCCGTGGATTTCTTATCCGGCCATTTCTTTTCTGGACGGGCGCGTGAACCCCGCCCTGGAGGTCTTCGAGTTCGGCAGCGGGAACAGCACCATCTGGTGGGCAAGCCGCGCAGGTCGGGTCATTTCCTGCGAGCACGACTCCGGGTGGGCGGAACGGGTGCGGCGGCGGGTACCGGCCAATGTGGAGGTTCTGAGCGTGCCTCTCGACGACGGATATCCGCTTACGATCGGGAGAACGGGGCGAAGCTTCGACATCGCCGTAATCGACGGCAGAATGCGGGTTGCCTCGGCGCTGGCCTCGTTGGAGAGCCTGAAGCCGGGCGGCGTGCTGATCTGGGACGACACGGATCGCGAGCGCTATCAGGAAGGCATTCAGAAACTGCTCGCGGCGGAGTTCCGGAAGCTGGATTTTGTGGGACTGAGTCCCATCACCGCAACCCTGAAGCAGACGTCGGTCTTCTATAAAGACGAAAACTGTCTGGGAATTTAGTTTTCTCCGGGCACGGGCTGGAGGGCGGTCACAACCTGGCTTCCCCAGCGCTTCACCGGCGATGGCAGAGGCACGCGGACGGCGACATCGCAGACACGCTTCAGCGTCAGAAGGCCCAGGGTGTGCGGCCTGCTGTCCGCGTTTTCGTGCCACTGGCGAACGCGTCCGTAAGCGATGGAATCCGCCAGGCCGGTATCGACAAAGTTCCCCGATCCGAGCAGCCTGGTTTCGGCGAGCCTGCGCGGAGCGGGATGAAGCAGGGTGTTGTGCAGGGCCACATAGCCGCCCGGCATCACTTTGCTGACCCAAAGATCCCAGTGGAGCCGCACGGACACGTCATCGGGGCTGCCGCCGAGGAAGAGAAATTCGATCGGTTCGGTGAACGTTCTGACGGCAATACCGGCCGGGGCAAGGACGGGGCGGACGATATCGGCAATGCCGGCGTGTTCCATTTGCCGCTGAAAGAGGCCCGGTGGGTCTAAATCAGGTTCGATCGCGTAAACCGGATTGCTGTCGCCGGCCTGCGAACCAAGTCCGAGAAAAGTCGTCGCTTTGCCGTGAAACGATCCGATTTCGACGATGCAGCCGGAGCGGCAAAAGCGGGCGAGCCGGAAGAGCAGGTTGCCCTCCGCGGGGCTCAGCGGGCCTTCGGCGGCGGCGGCCAGTTCATGAACCTTCACAGGAGCTCTTTCCCGCATTGTTCACAATTTAGCAGGCGGCCGGATAATTCATGCTAGACTTGGCGTTTTGTCCCGGGCCGCGGCCGCGATTTCCGCGCTGAAGCCTCCGCCGACTGAGCAGAATATTTTGTTTTTTATCCTTCCGTTCATTCCTTTTATCGCCGTCAACGGGTGCGCGCTGACCGCTCTGGCCGTGAAACGAGGCAGAAAATGGCGGCCGGCGCCCGACACGCCGGAGACTCCGTCCGCCGGCACGGAAGTGCTCCAGGTGGTGAAAGACCTGTTCCTTTCGAAGCCTCGGTCCGAAGAAGAGGAAAAGACGGGGCGGGAACTGCAGCGGGTTTCGGTCGGGCTGGCCGTGGCCGGCGCCGGAGTGTTCTTCTTTCCGCTGCAACTGGTGGGTGTCGCCTTCGTGTATCCGGTAGCCAGCGGCATCTGGAAGGAAGGCTACCGCAATCTTCGCGACGAACACCGGGTCACATCCGACGTTCTGACCATGGCTCTGCTGGTGGGCGCGATGTTCGGGGGCTTTTTTACCACCATCAACCTGGGCGCGTGGTTCGTGGTGTTCGTGAGATGGCTGGCGCTCAAGACGGAGGCGCACTCGAAACAGGGGATCATCGACCTGTTCGGGCAGCAGGCGCGCTCGGCGTGGCTGGTGGTGGGCGGCGTGGAGATCGAGACGCCGGTGGAACGTATTCAGGTGGGCGATCTGATCAGCGTGCAGGCGGGGCAGATCGTTCCGCTCGATGGTGTGATTGAAGAGGGCTACGCATCGATCGATCAGCACACGCTGACGGGAGAGGCGCAACCGTCGGAAAAAGGTCCGGGAGACAGTGTCTTCGCGACCACGCTGGCCATCTCCGGCAAGATTCAGGTGCGCGTGGAGAAGGCGGGCGAGGCCACCACCGCTGCGGAGATCGGGCGCATCCTGACCGACACGAGCCGCTTCAAGGAAGACCTGGTTTCCGAGGCGACGGCCTTCAACGACAAGATGGCCCTGCCGTTTCTGGTGCTGGGGGCGGGCTGTTTGCCTTTCGTGGGTCTCAGCAGTGCGCTTTCCGTGCTCCAGGCCACGCCCGGTTACCGGATGGTGCTGTACGGGCCGCTGAGCATGCTGAGCTTCCTTCACGTGGCGGCGAAGTCGGGCATCCTGATCAAGGACGGCCGGGCGCTCGAGTGGATCGAGAAGGTCGATACGGTGGTGTTCGACAAAACCGGCACGCTGACGGTGGAGCAGCCGCACGTGCGCGATGTGCATGCCTGCGCCGGATTCACCGCGGATGCCGTGCTGGGTTACGCGGCGATGGCGGAGGCCAAACAGTCCCATCCCATCGCCCGGGCGATTCTGGACGAAGCCGCGGCGCGGGGTATCGAGGCGGACCTGAGCAGCGACGTGGAGTACGAGATCGGGTACGGGATTTCGGCGAGCCGGGATGGCGTGACGGTCCGGGTGGGCAGCGGCCGGTACCTGCGGCTGCAGGAGATGGAGATACCGGCGGAGATCGAGGCTCTGGAACAGGAAGTGCACCGGGCGGGCGATTCGATAGTTCTGGTTGCGGTGGACCAGAAGATCGCCGGGGCGGTGGTGCTGCGGCCGACCGTGCGCGCCGAAGCGCGCGACGTGGTTTCCCGGCTGCGGCGGCGCGGTCTTCGTCTGTATCTGATGTCCGGCGATCACGATCTGCCCACGCGGCGGCTGGCGCAGGATCTGGAACTGGATGGCTATTTCGCCGAGGTGCTGCCGGGCGGGAAATCGGACCTGGTGAAAAAGCTGCAGGCCGAGGGCCGCAAGGTCTGCTTCGTGGGGGACGGCATCAACGACGCGATCGCGCTGCGGAGCGCGGACGTATCGGTATCCCTGCATGGCGCGACCACCATCGCGGTGGATACGGCGCAGATTGTGTTCATGAGCGGCGACCTGACCCAGTTGCCGCAGCTGTTCGAACTGGCGACCGAATTCAAAGCGAACATCCGGGCCAACTTCCTGGCCGCGACAGTGCCCAGTATCGCGATTGTGTTCGGCGCGCTGTTCATGGGACTGGGCTTTCTGCCAAGTCTGATTCTTTACCAGGTGTCGGTTCCGTTTGCCGTCTACAACACGGTCCGGCCGCTGCTGGCGGACCGGAAACAGATCCCGGCGGAATAGGTAAGCGCGGCGCGCGGAGGAACCGGTTACGCGATAAGATGGCACCAGCCATGCGACCGGAAATCACGCGCCGTCAACTTCTCGGGGCAGCTGCCGCCGTTCCCTTTGCCTTCGCCGCGCCGGCTCCCGGAACGCGCTACGAAGCGACGTGGGAGTCGCTCGACCAGCGCCCGTGCCCGCCGTGGTACGAGGATGCGAAGTTCGGCATCTTCATTCACTGGGGCATGTATTCCGTGCCTTCTTTCGCGCCGCCGCGGGCGAAAGGGCAGACGCCTTACGCCGAGTGGTACTGGAATTCGCTGACGGAGGGCAAGGCCGGGAAACCGCGCGGGGCCGCCACGTGGGACTTCCACAAACGCGTCTACGGGGCGAATTTTGAGTACAAAGACTTTGCGCCGTTGTTCCGGGCGGAGATGTTCGAGCCCGATCAGTGGGCCGAGCTCTTTCAGCTCTCCGGCGCGAAGTACATTGTGCCGACTTCCAAGCATCACGACGGCTTCGCCATCTGGCCGTCGAAGGAGGCCGACCGCACGTGGGGCCGGGCGTGGAATGCGGTGTCGACCGGGCCGAAGCGGGATCTGCTGGGGGATCTGGCGAAATCCGTGCGCGCGCAGGGTCTGCACATGGGCTTCTATTATTCGCTCTACGAGTGGTACAACCCGCTCTGGCTCAGCGACAAGCCGCGGTATGTCCGCGAGCACATGTTCCCGCAGTTCAAAGACGTGGTGACGCGCTACAAGCCCGACATTATTTTTTCCGATGGCGAATGGGAGTTGCCGAGTTCGGACTGGCATAGCCCCGAACTGCTGGCGTGGCTGTTTAACGAATCGCCGGCGAAAGAGAACGTGGTGGTGGATGACCGCTGGGGTAAGGAGACGCGCCACAAGCACGGCAGTTATTACACGACGGAATATACGGCGGGGCTGCAGACCGGCGCGCATCCATGGGAAGAGAGCCGCGGGATGGGCTTTTCTTATGGATATAACCGCGCGGAGTCTCTGCGCGATTACCACTCCGCGCGGGAACTGACGCTGATGCTGATCGATCTGGTGAGCCGCGGCGGCAATCTGCTGCTGGATATCGGGCCGACGGGGGACGGGCGGATTCCGGTGATTATGGAGCAGCGGCTGACGGAGATCGGCGAGTGGCTCAAGGTGAACGGCGAGGCGATCTACGGGACGCGGAACTGGCGCCGGACGCGGCAGTGGAGCGCCGGGGCGGTGCCGAACTTCGAAGAGAAAGAGTTCATGGGCGAGTACGATATCCGGAAGCTGGTGGATGAGCCGAAGCCCGGCCAGGCGCATATCGAGGCGTTCTTCACGAAGAAGGGGAACGACGTTTTCGCGATTGTGCCGCGGCGTTTGCCGAGGGAGATCACCATCGCGGACGTGAAGGCGGGCGCGGCGTCGTTACTTGAAACCGGAGACAAGCTCGCGGTGCGCGCGGCGAATGGCTCGGTGACTGTCACGGTGCCGGATGCGTTGCGGGAGAAGCTGCCGGAACGCGTGGCGTACTGTATCCGGCTGACGGGCGCGGCGTAATTTTCCCGCTCGCGGCCGGGCGGTAGTCTATCCTGACCAGATGATCCGCTTGCTGCCGGCTGTATTGGTGTCCGCGCTGCTCTTGCCGGCGCAGACTGCCGCGCCTTTTGAAGTCGAAGAAACCACCATCGCGCAGGTGCACGACGCGATGAAAGCGGGCCGCCTGACCTGTGCCGCGCTGGTGGGCCATTATCTGGACCGCATCGCCGCCTATGACAAGAACGGGCCGGGCATCAACGCGATTGTCCTGGTGAATCCCGAAGTCCGCAGAGAGGCGGAGGAACTGGACCGCCGGTTCAAGCAAACGGGCCTGACCGGGCCGCTGCACTGCGTGCCAATGATCGTCAAAGACAACTTCGAGACGAAGGGTCTGCGCACGACGAACGGCGCGCTGGCGCTGGCGGCGTTCATCCCCGATAAAGACGCGTTTCAGGTGCGGCGCGTGAAGGAGGCGGGCGCGCTGGTGCTGGCGAAATCCAACATGGCGGAGTGGGCGTTCAGTCCGTATGAAACGGTGAGTTCCATTCTGCCGGGTTACACACGGAATCCGTATGCGCTGGACCGGGTGACGGCGGGATCGAGCGGCGGAACGGCGGCGGCGATTGCGGCGAGTTTCGGGCTGGTGGGCCTCGGGAGCGATACGGGCAATTCGATTCGCGGGCCGAGTTCGCACCAGTCGCTGGCGGGGATTCGGTCCACCATGGGGCTGACGAGCCGGGCGGGGGTGTTTCCGCTGAGTCTGAGCGCGGATATCGCGGGGCCGATGGCGCGCACCGTGGAAGACGCGGCGAAGGTGTTTCAGGTGATTGTGGGGGCCGATCCGAACGACCCGGTTACGGCCGACGCGGGGAAGCACTTGCCGCAGGACTATACGGGAGCGCTGCAGCGGGATGCGCTGCGGGGCAAGGTGATCGGCGTGCTGCGGCAGGCGTATGAGCGGGAGTCCACGGACCCCGAAGTGACGCGCGTGTTTCTGAACGCGGTGGAAGAGCTGCGGCGCGCCGGTGCGACGATCGTGGACCCCGCTGCGATTGAAGGGCTGGATGCGATCCGGCGGCCGCGGGGCGGCGGGGCGTGCATGGGCTTCAAGTACGACCTGAATCGGTTTCTCGCGGCGGAGGGCGACCGCGTCGCGGTGAAGAGCCTGGCGGAGGTGATCAAGTCCGGCGGGTATCATCCTTCGGTGCAGCGCCGGCTGGAGACGGCGGAAAGCGGCGCGGAGAACGGGCCCGAAACACCGGCGTGTCAGGCGGACCGCGAGTATCGGGATAAAGTGCGAGAGGCCGTGCTGAAGACGATGGACCGGCTGAAACTGGACGCGTTTGTGTACCCGACGTGGAGCAATCCGCCGCGGCTGATCGGGGATCTGAACTCACCGGCGGGGGACAACAGCCAGTTCTTCTCGCCGACCACGGGCTTTCCGGCGATCAATGTTCCCATGGGGTTCACGCGCGGCGGGGTGCTGCCGGCGGGGATGACGATCTTCGGACGGCCGTGGTCGGAAACGACGCTGATCGGCCTTGCGTATTCGTACGAGCAGGCGACGCAGCACCGGCATCCGCCGGCTTCCACGCCGCCGCTTCGGTGAGCAGATTTTCTGAACAGTTTCTTTAGTCCGGCTGAATCGTGCGGGCGGCGGATTCGCGTTAAGCTCGCAATACGCTTTTCAGGAGTCCGCCTATGCTACGTCGCATTACTTTGATCGCCGCCATCGCGGCCATATCTTCTTTCGCCCAGGAATTCCGCGCCACGCTGACCGGGCGCGTGAACGACCCTACCGGTCTTGCCGTGCCTGGCGCGAGCGTGGATGCCGTAAAGGCCGACACGAACACGCGGTTCCATACGGTGTCCGGCGCGGACGGCTTCTATACCCTGCCGCTGCTGCCGCCGGGAACCTACAACCTGACCACGGAGGCCAAGGGCTTCAAGACGTACGTGCAGGACGGCATTACGCTGGGCACGAATCAGCGAGTGGCGCAGGATGTGCAGCTCACGATCGGCGATACGACGCAGTCCGTGGTGGTGACCGCGGACGCGCAGTTGCTGGAGAGCGTGACGGCTTCGACCGGGCAGGTGATCTCGACGCGCGAGGTGGAGAATCTGCCGGTGAACGGGCGCTCGCCCATGGCGCTGGCGTATCTGGGATTCGGCGTGATCTCGAATGAGGCCCGCGACCAGGAGCGGCCGTTCGAAAACGCCGGGCTGTCCAATCAGGCGATTGGCGGCGCGGCGGGTGGCGCGAACGAGATGCTGCTGGACGGCGTGCCGAATATCGGGACGACGGGCCAATCCGGGTTGCGCGTGGCTTACAGTCCGCCGATCGATTCCGTGAGCGAAGTGAAGGTGGAGGCGTTCAACGTGGACGCGGCGTACGGGCGGTCGGGCGGCGGCACCATCGAGATCACGACGAAGGGCGGGACGAATCAGCTGCACGGGTCGTTGTTCGAATTCAACCAGAACTCGTTTCTGAACGCCACGCCGTTCTTTACGAACGCTTCCGGCGGCACGAAGACGGTGGGCCGGCAGAATAACTACGGCGTCACGGTTGGCGGGCCGGTAGTGCTGCCCAAGGTCTACAACGGGCGCAATAAGCTGTTCTTCTTTTTCGCGTGGGAGAACTGGCAGGACAGCGGACCGAATCCGGTGATTACGACGGTGCCGACGGCGGCGGAACGGCAGGGCGATTTTTCGGCGCTGCTGGCGCTGGGTCCCCAGTATCAGCTCTACGATCCGGCGACGGCGAAGCTGGTGAACGGCGTGGTGAACCGGACGGCGTTCGCGGGGAATCTGATTCCGTCGTCACGGCTGAGCCCGGTGGCGCAGAATTACTTCAAGCTGATCCCGGCGCCAAATCAGGCGGGAAGCAAGGATGGCACGAGTAATTACTTCGCGGCGCTTTCCACGCTGCAGACTTATCACTCGTACAACGGGCGCATGGATTACAACGTGTCCGACCGCAATAAGCTGACGGGCAGTCTGCACGAGAGCCTCTGGCAGCAGGATTCCAATCAGGTGCTGGGCGTGGCTTCCGGCGAAACGGCGTACCGTTCGACGTGGGGCGCGAGCATCGACGACGTGCATACGTTCACGCCGACGCTGATCGGCGATCTGCGCGCGGGCTTCTCGCGCTACCGGCCTTATTATGTGCAGTACAACATCGGCTACGATGCGACGACGCTTGGGTTCCCGAGCTACATCAACGGCAACGCGACGGTGCCGCAGATTCCGCAGATCGCGTTCAGCGATGCGTATAACGGGATCGCGGGCGGGCACCAGACCAATCAGCCGCTGAACAGCTACCAGTTGCTGGGCACGCTTTCGAAGACGCTCGGGAAGCACAGTCTGAAGGCGGGCGCGGAAGGGCGGCGGTACCAGTTCTCGCAGGTGAACTGGACGGCGGCGGCGGGCAGTTACAGCTTCGACAGCACGTGGGTGAAGCAAACGAGCACGGGGAGCGGTCCGCAGAACGGCGGGTCGCTGGCGGCGTTCGATCTGGGCCTGCCGACGAGCGGCAGTTACACGTTCAATGCGTTCTCCACGCAGGATTCGTATTACTACGCGGGCTTCGTGAACGACGACTGGCATGCGCGGCCGAATCTTACGGTGAATCTGGGGCTGCGCTGGGAGTACAGCAGTCCGTCCGTGGAACGGTACAACCGGCAGTCGAACGGTTTCGATCTGACGGCTGTGAATGCCGTGACGAAGGCGGCGGAGGCTGCTTATGCGGCGAAACCGATCGCGCAGTTACCGGCCAGCGCGTTTCTGCCTACGGGCGGACTGACGTTCTCCACACCGGGCAATCGCAACAGCTACAACACGCCGAAGAACTCCTTTGCGCCGCGGGCCGGACTCAGCTGGACGCCGGGTTTTCTGAAGCAGAAGACCGTAATTCGCGCCGGCGCCGGGATCTTCTACTATCCTTACCCGGTTGTGACACAGCCGCAGCCGGGCTTTACTTACACGAACAGCTTCGTGGCGACGAACGACAGCTATGTGACGCCGGCCGCGACGCTGAGTAATCCTTTCCCCGCCGGGCTGCAGCCCGCGCCGGGCGCTTCGGCGGGCATCAATACTTCGCTGGGGCAGAGCGTGTCGTTTTATAACCAGAACCTGCGGAACGAGTACAGTTTCCGTTGGGATCTGGACGTGCAGCATCAGTTCGGCAAAGACATGCTGCTGGAAGTAGGGTATACGGGGAATCACTCGGTGCATCTGCTGACCAGCGAGAGCCTGGGAGCCATTCCGGCGCAGTATCTGAGCACGTCGCCGGTGCGCGACGCCGCTACCATTAACGCACTGGGCGCGAGTGTGACCAATCCGTTCGCCACGCTGCTGCCGGGCAGCACGCTGAACGGGTCCACGATCTCGGTTTCGAATCTGTTGCGGCCGTATCCGGAGTTTTCGGGTGTAACCGAGAACTATGTGAACAATGGCAGTTCGTATTTCCACCAGGTGGCGGCGCGGTTTCAGAAGAGGTTCTCGGCGGGGCTGCAGTTCAATGTCAACTGGCAGCACTCGCGGCTGATGGAGAAGGTGAGTTATCTGAATAACAATCCGGGCGCTTACAATCTGGAGAATCGCGTGTCGGCGTCGGACCGTCCGAACCGGCTGATCGTCAACGAGACTTACGATCTGCCGTTCGGCAAGGGCCGGCGTTTTCTTTCGAATGCGCACTGGCTGACCGACAGCTTGCTGGGCGGCTGGTCCGTTGCGGGGATTTACAGCTTCCAGTCGGGCGCGCCGCTGGCGTGGGGCAACGTGATTTATCTGGGGGGCGATCTGAACTACGATCCGCGTAACATCAACCACACGTTCGATACGACCCGGTTTGTCACGGCGTCCTCAGCGCAGCTGGCGAGTAACCTGCGCACCTTCCCGACCCAGTTCAATAACCTGCGGCTGGATACGACGAACAATGTGGATCTGAATGTGGGCAAGGCGTTCAGCATCTTCGAACGCGCGAAGCTGATCTATCGCGTGGAAGCGTTCAATCTGTTGAATCATGCCCAGTTCTCCGCGCCGAATCTGACACCGACGGCGTCGAACTTCGGGGTGGTGACGGCCCAGTCGAACCTGCCGCGGGCGCTGCAGATGTCGTTGCGTCTGGTATTTTAGCCGCTTTCCTGGGCGCGGTGATAATCTCGTTCCTTATGGATAATATCCGACGCGGCGCCGTCACGTTTACGGCGCTGCTGATCTCCGCCGCGCTCGCGTATCCACAGGCCTTTCCCGCCGATCAGGTGAAAGCCGGGGAATCCGCATTTGTCCAGCAGTGCGCTTTCTGCCATGGGCGCGACACGGGAGGCGGGGAGGACGGGCCGGATCTGACGCGCTCCAAACTGGTGGGCGAAGATGTGAACGGCAACCAGATCGGCCTGGTGGTTCGCAACGGCAAAAACAACATGCCGCGCTTTACGGTGACGGACCAGGAACTGGCCGCGCTGGTGGCGTTCATCAAGACCGAGAGGAAGATCGCGGAATCGCAGACGGGCGGCCGGAAGGGTGTGGATGCGGCGGATCTGACGACCGGCAATATCGAGAAGGGCAAGGCGTATTTCAACGGCGCGGGGAAGTGCACCGGATGTCATTCTCCGACCGGCGATCTGGAGCATACGGCGACGCGCAACGACGGGCTGAAGCTCTTCCAGCGGCTCATGTATCCGCGCGGCGCGAGCGCGAAGATCACGGTGACGCTGGCTTCGGGCGAGACGATCAACGGCACGCGGGCGTACCTGGATGAGTTCACGGTCGCGCTGCGGGATGCGGCGGGGCGGTATCGGTCGTGGCCGGTTTCCAAAGTGAAGGTGAAGGTGGACGATCCGGCCGAGGCTCATGTCGAGCTGCTGGCGAAGTACACGGACGACGACATTCACAATCTGATGACGTATCTGCTGACGCTCAAATAGGAGACTGCCATGCTCATGAACCGAATTCCTTTTAGCCTGCTGCTGACGGCCGGATCGTTACTGGCGCAGGGCACCACTCCCGATATGCTGCTGAAGCCGCCGAAGGATGCGTGGCCGGCTTATCACGGCGATTACTCCGGCAAGCGGCACAGCGCGCTGACGCAGATTAATCCGCAGAACGTCGGTGGTTTGTCGCTGGCGTGGGCTTTTCAGAGCGGGATCAATCAACAGATCAAGGCGTCGCCGATCCTGGTGGACGGGGTGATTTACTTCTCGATGCCGGACAATGTGTTCGCGGTGGATGCGCGTTCGGGGCATCAGCTCTGGCATTACACGTATCCGGCGAACAAGGGCTTTCATATCGGCTCGCGCGGGGTTTCGATGTATGGCGAATGGCTGTACTTCATGTCGCCGGATTCGCATCTGATCTGCCTGAACGCGAAGGACGGCACGGTGCGATGGAACGTCGCGGTGGCGGACGCGGCGCGCGGCTACTGGACGACGATGTCGCCGCTGATTATCCGGAATCATGTGCTGATCGGTGTGTCGGGCGACTTCGATAATCTGACGGGGTTCCTGAAGGCGATCGACCCGGAGACGGGCAAGACGCAGTGGCGCTGGGACAGCACGCCGCCCGCGGGCACGCCGAACGCGACGACCGGTGGCATGACGTGGATGACCGGCACTTACGATCCCGATACGGACACGGTGTTCTGGGGCACGGGAAATCCGACGCCGGTGCTGAATGGCGACGTGCGGCCGGGCAACAACCCGGATACGTGCAGCATCGTGGCGATCGATCCGAACACGGGGAAGAAGAAGTGGGCGTTTCAGGCTTCGCCGCACGACACGCACGACTGGGACGCGGTGGAGATTCCGGTGCTGGTGGATGGCGATTTCCACGGCAAGCCGCGGAAGATGCTGATGCAGGCGTCGCGCAACGGGTACTTCTTCGTGCTGGACCGGCAGACCGGCGAGAGTCTGGTGACGACCACGTTCGGTCCGGTGAACTGGGCGACGGGCCTCGATAAGAAGGGGCAGCCGATTCCGAATCCGGCGAAAGATCCGGCTCCGGACGGCCGGCTGATTGCGCCGGACGAGGGCGGGCTGACAAATTACCGGTCGCCGAGCTTCGATCCGAAGACCGGGTTGTTTATTGTCAGCGCGCATCCGAGCTATGGGATCTACTTCACGAAGCCCGCGGACGGAAGTTTCGGCTGGGCCGGCGCGGATTATGGCGTGTGGGGCAAAGGCGTGCTGGAAGCGATCGATTACCAGACGGGTAAGGTGAAGTGGTCGCATGAGCTGGGACCGAACGGGTCGGGCGCGGGCGTTCTGACCACGGATTCGGGACTGACGTTCACGGGCGACGCGCAGGGCAGCGTGCTCGCGCTGCGGACGACCGATGGCAAGACGCTGTGGCATGCCGGGCAGGGGCAGAGTATGCAGAGTTCGCCGATCACGTATGAGCTGGACGGGCGGCAGTATGTGCTGACGAGCGCGGGCGGCGTGATGTTCGCGTGGGCTTTGCCCGAGAAGCTTTAAGGGCCAGCGAAGCGCTATAGAGGGATGTTGCCGTGCTTCTTGCGCGGCATTGTATCCACCTTGGTTTCGAGCATGCGCAGGGATTTGATGAGGCGCGTGCGGGTTTCGCGCGGCTCAATCACGTCGTCGATATAGCCGTGTTCGGCGGCTACAAACGGGCTGGCGAAGCGGTCTTTAAATTCGGCGATTTTGGCGGCTCTCAGTTCGGGGCCGGCGCCGTTGAGTTCGCGGCGATAGACGATATTGACCGCTCCCTCGGCGCCCATCACGGCGATTTCCGCGGTGGGCCAGGCGAGGTTCACATCCGTCCGCAGGTGCTTTGAGCCCATTACGCAGTACGCGCCGCCGTAGGCTTTGCGGGTGATCACGGTGATCTTGGGGACCGTCGCTTCGGCATAGGCATAAAGGAGTTTGGCGCCGTGGCGGATGATGCCGCCGAACTCCTGTTCGGTGCCGGGGAGAAAGCCGGGCACGTCTTCGAAGGTAATAAGGGGGATGTTGAAAGCGTCGCAGAAGCGGACGAAGCGCGCGCCTTTGACGGAAGAGTTGATGTCGAGGCAGCCGGCGAGGAAGGCGGGCTGGTTCGCCACGATGCCGACGGGTCGCCCGTCCAGGCGCGCGAAGCCCACGACGATGTTCTTCGCGAAGTGCTCGTGCACTTCGAAGAACCAGGCGTCATCGACGACGCGGTTGATTACGTCTTTAATGTCATAGGGCAGGTTCGATTCGGCGGGCACGATGGTGTCGAGTTCGGGATCGGCGCGGTCGATGGGATCTTCGCAGACGCGGCGCGGAGCGTCCTCGCGGTTATTCTGCGGCAGGAAGCTCATGAGTTCGCGGATCATGCGGATGCAATCGGCGTCGTCCTGCGCGTTGAAGTGGCCAACGCCGCTGACGGCGTTGTGAGTCATGGGGCCGCCGAGTTCTTCCTTGGTGACATCTTCGTGGGTGACCGTTTTAATGACGTCCGGGCCGGTGACGAACATGTAGCTGGTGTTGGCGACCATGAAGGTGAAGTCGGTGATGGCGGGTGAGTAGACGGCACCGCCCGCGCAGGGGCCCATGATGGCGGAGATCTGAGGGACGACGCCGCTGGCCAGGGTGTTGCGGAGGAAGATGTCGGCGTAACCGGCGAGCGAGACGACGCCTTCCTGGATGCGCGCGCCGCCGGAATCGTTCAGGCCGATGAGGGGGGCGCCGACCTTGAGGGCGAGGTCCATGACCTTGCAGATTTTGCGGGCGTTGGTTTCCGAGAGGGAGCCGCCGAAGACGGTGAAATCCTGGGCGAAGACGTAGGCGGGGCGGCCGTTGATGCGGCCGTGGCCGGTGACCAGGCCGTCGCCGGGGATGACCTGGGCGTCCATGCCGAAGTCGCGGCAGCGGTGCTGGACGAGTTTGTCGAGTTCTTCGAAGGTTCCTTCGTCGAGGAGGAGTTCGATGCGTTCGCGAACGGCGAGTTTGCCTTCCTTGTGCTGGCGCTCGCGGCGTTCCGGCCCGCCGCCGGCTTCCGCGGCGGCGTGGCGGTGGCGAAGTTCTTCGAGGCGATTCATGAACCTCAAGGATAATATCGGGGGACGGCTACCGTTGCCTGATCTCGAGAGCCGGGATCATTTCGAAGTGCCGAACGTTATTCGTGACGATGCTGAATCCCAGTTCGAGGGCAGTTGCCCCGATCAGCAAGTCGGCGAGGGCTACGCGCAGCCCTTGTGCTCTCAGAAGCCCATCGATGTGTCCCGCGCGCATGGCAATCGGCACCGTGACAGGATGTACGGGCATTCCGCTGAGCAGATCCTGCAGAAAGCGCTGCCGGATTGTGTGACGCGCTTCCGTATTGGCGCGGGCCACACCATGAGCCAGTTCAAGGATGGTTACGACGGAAAGCGCGAGTTCCGTATCGTCAGAGCCCATGGTTTGCACCATTTGGTAGGCGGTCTGGCCGGCTCGTTCGGCCGCAATCACGACGGAGCTATCGAGAATCAATCCCACTGCGACGCGTCCAGGGGGTCACGATGCGCCCGAACAGCCGCTTCGACGTCCTGGGCGAAGTCTGCGTCTATGATGCCGGGGGAGTCCTTCGGCATTAGTGCCAGTATTTCCCGGATTGTCCGGCGTGGGGGGGCCGGGGCTGTGAGGATGGCTACGGCCAGATGGTCGTGTTCGACGATCACTTCGATTCCCTGACGCACCTTGTCCAGTGCCGCCGTAAAGTCGCCCGCGATCTCGTCTTCGGACATGTGGATCTGCGCCATACGTCGATCATAAACTCTTTCGCCTCAGCCGTGTCCGGCAGCACTGAATTCCGGCACTACGCCGGGCGCGGTCGGCCGCAACCGTATCGCGGATCAGAACAGGAACTTCAGCGCCAGTTGTCCGATCCGCGGATCCTGCGCGCTGGTGATGCTGCCGAAGCCGCCAGCGCTTTGGGTGACGTTCGGGTTATTGAAGTTCCTGCGGTTCGCGGTGTTGAAGAATTCGGCGCGGAACTGCAGCTTCGTGCTCTCGCGCCAGAGGCCGAATTCCTTGAAGAGGCCGGTATCCCAGTTGAAGAGATTCGGTCCGCGCAGGGAACCCTTGCCGATGTTGCCGTAGGCTCCCGTGGCGGGCAGGCCGAAGGCCGCCGGGATCAGGTAGTTCACGCAGCCGGCGCTCGCGCCGCAGGCCCCGGATCCATAGATGTCGCCACCCAGATAGCTGGCGCGGTCCGAGCCGATGCCGGTCTGCGACTGGTCTTTGCCGGCGAGAATTGTGAGAGGGCCGCCGGTCTGGAAGGTGAGAATCCCGTTCAGCTGCCAGCCCCCGGCAACGGTCCGGAGAACGCGGTGGGAGCCTTTCAGCCCGGGCAGCGCGTAAAGGTAGGAGGTAACAAAGCGGTGCGTGTGATCGAATTCCGAGGGGCCGCGGTCATACTGGTGCCGGCCGGGGAAGTTCCACGGGACGGGCGAGTTGCTGCCGGCGGCGACGCCGGTGATGCCCTGGTTGTAGGGCAGGTCGTCGATCGATTTCGACCAGGTGTAGTTCGCGAGCACGGAGAAGCCGTGGGAGAAGCGCTTCTGGGCAGTTAGCTGCAGCGAGTTGTAGGAGGAGTTGATGTCCTGCGACGCCTGCGAGATGGAGCCGTAGGGCTGGAAGGCGCGGCGCTGGTCCGTGGAGAGCTTGCTGCCGGCGGTGTAGACAGCCGGGTTCAGTTCGAGCGATTCGAGTAAGTGGCTGGCGTGGGAACCGACGTAGGCGACGCGCAGGATCCAGTCGCCGGCTAGCTGGCGCTCGACGACAAGATTCCAGTTGTAGCTGACGGGAGTGAGTTCGCGATGGTTGTTGGCCGGGTCATAGGTGATGACCAGGACCGGGCCGGGGAACGGCGAATCCTTCGGCGGCGGGAACGGTGAGGGGTAAGGGTTCACGAGGCCCTGGTAAGGATTCGAAAAGGTCCCCACGGGCTGCGTGAGGCTGAACTGGGGGCTGAACGGCGTGACATCCACGAAGCGGTTGTTGAAGATGCCGTCCTGCAGGGCGTCATGGAAGACGCCGCCACCGCCGCGGATGCTGGTCTTGCCGTCATTGCCGATCGCGTACGCAAAGCCCGCGCGGGGCGCGAAGTTCTTGTAACTGCCTTTGGTGCCCCACTCGGGAACACCGGTGTCGCCGGGGAAGAGCAGGCCGGCCGGGGCATTGGTGTAGACGGAGGAGTGCACGTTCGCGTAATAGTCGCTGACGCTGAACTGCTCGATGCGCTTCTTGGTTTCCTGCCAGGGGAACAGGGGGTCATAGCGCAAGCCGAGGTTCAGGGTAAGGCTCTTCGAGACGTGGTAATCGTCCTGCACGTACAGGCTATACGAGGTGATGCGGTTGTCCTTGAACTCGCCGAAGCCCTGTGTGAAGGTGCGGACGTAGCCGAGCACATAGCTGGCGAGGGCGTCGTTGGTGACATCGGCGGTGAAGCTGTAGGAGCCCGAGGTGCGGAACTGATTGCGGAGCAGCACCTGGCCGCGCACGGCGCTGGCGCCGAAGGAGATGCTGTGTTTGCCGCGGACCCAGCTGAAATCGTCACTGAGGTTGTACTGGTTGCGGATGAAGTCGGCGGGGTCGGTCTGGCTGGGGTTGAAGAAGCCGGAGACGTTGATGCCTTCGAGGGTCTTGAGGCCGCCAGGCTGGTAGAGTTTCACGCCGAGGTCGGCGAGGCTGAGGCTGCCGGGGGCCGGGCCGCGATTGGACGTTTCACGCGAGAAGCTGGCGCGGAATTCGTTCAGCGCGTTGGGGCTGACGATGTGGGTCTCACTGATGAGGGCGTTCTGAGAAATGATGGTCGAGTAGTTCGAATTGCTCAGGTAGTTGGTCTTATCGAGGAAGCCCGTGTTGTGGAACTTGTCGTTGAAGTAGCGGACGGACAGCCGGTCTTTTTCGGAGAAGCTGTGGTCGCCGCGGACGAGGTATTCGTTGAAGTCCTGCGCGAGCGGCACGGAGTAGAAGTATTTGCCATTGACGGACGGGGAGACGGGGATGTATTTCGTGAAAGCCAGCGCGGCGGGATCGAGCCGGGTGAGCGGGATTTTGTTGCCGGGGAACTGCAGGTTGGTGACCGGGTCGACGACCTGGGTGGCCTTGCCGAAGGGATTAGCGGGGTCGGTGGCGCTGAGGACGTTGGAGAAATCGCCGGTCAGGTTCGAAGCGAGAGGCGCATAGGCGCTGGAGGTGCCGCCGATGTTGCGGATCTTCGTGCCCTGATACCCGAAGAAGAAGAAATCCTTATTGGAGCCGTCGTAGACATGCGGGATTTTGATGGGACCGCCGACGGTGCCACCGTACTGATTGCGCTTCAGCTGGTCGCGTTTGGCGGCGAAGAAGTTGCGGGCGTTGAAAACCGCGTTGCGGTTGAATTCGAGCAGGCTGCCGTGCAGTTCGTTGGAGCCGGAGCGCGTAACGACGTTGACGACACCGCCGGCATTACCGCCGTAGCGCGCGGAGTAGTTGGAAGTCTGGACGCTGAACTCCTGGAGAGCGTCGGGGAAAGGAAAGGGCTGGTTGGAGTTGGTGTAGAGGTCGTTGTTGTTGGAGCCGTCCAGGCGAAAGCTGACCTGATTCTGGCGGGATCCGTTGGTGGAGACGGTGACGGTGGCGGGGAAGGTCTTGGTGTTGCCCTGATCGACATCGTTGCCGGGCGCCGGTGTGGCTCCGGCGACGACGAGGAGGAGAGACGCGGCGTTGCGTCCGTTGAGGGGGAGATCGACAACGCGGCGTTGGTCGACGACATCGCTGACGGTGGCCGTTGAGGTGTTCACCTGCGCGGCCTGAGCACTGATCTCGACCGCCTGAGTGGACTGCTGGACCGAGACGGTCTGGTTGACAGTCGCGGTCTCGTCGGCCTGCAGCAGGATGCCTTTGCGGATGGAGGGCGCGAAGCCGGCGGCCTCGACGGTGACGGTGTAGTTGGAAGGACGGAGGGAGGGGACGACGTAATAGCCCTGATCGTTGGTTTTGGTTTCGCGCGAGGCAGAGGTGGCCTCGTCGGAGACATTGATTTTGGCGCCGGGGATGATGGCTCCGGAGGGATCGGTGACGGTGCCGACGATGGTGCCGAAGCCCTGGCCGTAGACGGCGCCGCAGGCAGAGAGCGCGAGAACCAGCCGCAGTATGATCCGTGCCGCGGACGGGCACACGTGTCGATGACGCATCTTATTTCCCCTTTGACTCTGAGCGAAGAACCAGCTCTCTTGTGAGGGATTCTATCGCTTTTGAGGCGCAACGTCCAATCGTTTCCGTCTCTGCCGATGCTTACGCAGGTGTTTTCAGATCGTCGAAGAACGCCAGACGCGAGTCCGGATAGTGTTTACGGTTCCGGGTCCAGAGGACGACGCCATGGTGAAGAGCTGTCGCGGCAATCAGCGCGTCGCCAAGGCCGATTGCGTGGCTCTTTCTGAAGCGACGAAGTATGATCCCGGCTTCATCGGCGATCCCGCACTGAACAGGAAGGCACTTCATCAATGAGAAGAGGCTCTCGACGGATTCGACTTCGTTCTCTCTCTGTCCATGGCGGATTTCGGAGACGCTGACCGCGCTGTAGCAGATTGGAAATCCATCGCCAAGGCTGAGAAGAGTTTCAAACCGGGACGAAATTGCAGGATTCCGGCCGCGGAGGAGTTCGATCAGAACATCCGAATCCAGTATGACTCCGGTCATTCAGGATAAAAACGGTCAAGCCGACTGTCTTGCCGCAGTTGGCTTACGTAGGCAACAGAGTCTCCGATATCTTCCCGATCCCGCCAGGGAGGCTGCCATGTACGAAACGCTTCCACACGCTGATCGGCAGCCTGAAGGTACTTCTCCTGGATCGCCGAAAGGATGAGATCCGCCACGCCGACACCATCCTTGTTCGCGGCCGCCTCCAATGCCGTCCAGGCCCAATCCTCCAGGTGAATGTGAGCGGTCCTCATATCCAATACATTACACGAACCGGAAGCACGCAAAAAGCCGGGCTTACCCTTACGGGCAGCCCGGCTCTTTTGCTCAAATTGCTGAGTTGACTTACTCGGCCAGGGTTTCTTCCGGTCCGAGGTCTTCGCTCAGCCCGCCGGTGTACTGCAGGCGCGCTTCGTCCTCGTAACCGGCCAGAGCATCGAGCGACGGCTCCGGCACGGGCTCTTCCACGATGTCCTCGCCGGCGATCTTGGTACGGCGATAGAACTCCATACCGGTGCCCGCAGGAACGAGGCGGCCCATGATGACGTTTTCCTTCAGGCCACGGAGGTAATCCACCTTGCCGTTGATGGCGGCTTCGGTGAGAACGCGCGTGGTTTCCTGGAAGGACGCCGCGGAGATGAACGAATCGGTGGAAAGAGAGGCCTTGGTGATGCCGAGCAGGACCGCTTTGCCCTGCGCCGGAACGCCGCCCGCTTCTTCCACACGCTGATTTTCCGCACGGAACTTGAACTTATCCACCACCTCTTCGGGGAGGAATTCCGTGTCGCCGATGTCTTCGACGCGCACCCAGCGCATCATCTGACGAGAGATGACTTCAAGGTGTTTGTCGTTGATGTTCACGCCCTGCAGACGATAGACTTCCTGAATTTCGTTGACGAGATACTTCTGCAGTTCCTTCTCGCCGCGGACATCCAGAATGTCGTGCGGGTTGCGGGGGCCATCCATGAGCGGATCGCCGGCAGCCACGCGTTCGCCTTCCTGCACGTTGATATGAACACCGCGAGGCAGGGAGTATTCGCGCTCCTGACCATCGTCGCCCACGATGTACAGCCGGCGCTGGCCCTTGGAGATTTCGCCGTATTTCACAACGCCGTTGATTTCCGCCATGATGGCGGCTTCGCGCGGCTTGCGCGCTTCGAACAGTTCCACGACGCGCGGCAGACCGCCGGTGATGTCCTTGGTCTTCGTTGTTTCGCGCGGGATCTTGGCGAGCACGTCGCCCGCGTGCACCTCTTCGCTGTCGCGCACCATGAGGTGAGCGTGGGTCGGCATGAGGTACTTGCGGGTGCCGCCGGGTCCTTTGATCTGCAGCATGGGCTGCCGTTTCTCATCGGGAGAATCGGTCACGACCAGCTGGGACATACCGGTGACTTCGTCCACCTGCTCGGCGAGCGTAATGCCCTCCTGCAGATCTTTGAAGTGCACCACACCGGAAAGTTCGGTGAGGATGGAGAACGTATAGGGATCCCACTCGAGCAGGTCCTGATTCGCCTTCACGGCGTCGCCATCGGCCACCGTGATGCGGGCGCCGTAGACCACCGGGTAGCGTTCTTTTTCGCGTCCCTTGTCGTCGACGACGGCCACGATACCGCTGCGGTTCATGGCGATGATCTCGCCCTTCTCGTTGCGGACCCACTGGACGTTCAGGTATTTGGCGAAACCGTCGGACTTGGCGTCCTGCTTGGACTGTTCCGAGATTCGGGTCGCCGTGCCGCCGATGTGGAAGGTACGCATGGTGAGCTGCGTGCCGGGTTCGCCGATGGACTGCGCGGCGATAACGCCGACCGCTTCGCCGCGTTCGACCAGACGGCCGGTGGCGAGGTTGCGGCCGTAGCAGGCCACGCAGACGCCACGCTTCGATTCGCAGGTGAGCACCGAGCGGATTTTGACGCGCTCGATACCGGCTGCCTGAATGGCGGCGGCCAGGTCCTCGGTGATTTCCTGGTTGACCGAGACGATGACGTTGTTCTCGTAATCGCGCTGGTCTTCGAGAGCCACGCGGCCGACGATACGGTCGCGGAGCGGTTCGATGATTTCGCCCGATTCGATGATCGGTTCCACCACGATGCCTTCGGTGGTGCCGCAATCGTCTTCGCTGATGATGACGTCCTGCGCCACGTCCACCAGGCGGCGGGTGAGGTAGCCGGAATCCGCGGTTTTGAGCGCGGTATCGGCCAGACCTTTGCGGGCGCCGTGCGTGGAGATGAAGTACTGCAGCACGTTCAGACCTTCACGGAAGTTGGCCGTGATGGGGGTTTCGATGATTTCGCCCGAGGGCTTGGCCATCAGGCCGCGCATACCGGAGAGCTGGCGGATCTGCTGTTTGGAACCGCGGGCGCCGGAATCGGCCATGATGTAAATCGGGTTGAGGTAACGGCCGGTGCGGTCGTCCTCTTCCATGGCGCTGAACATCTCATCGGAAACCTTTTCGGTCACACGGGACCAGATTTCGATGATCTTGTTGTAGCGCTCGCCGTGGGTGATGGCGCCGTCCTGATACTGGCCTTCGACCGCGACCACTTCTTTTTCGGCGTTGGAAACCAGTTCCTTCTTTTCGCCCGGGACGACCATGTCGTCGACGCCGATGGAGATGCCGGCGCGGGTGGCATAGAGGAAGCCGAGATTCTTCACTTCATCCAGCATGTGAACCGTGACCTGCAGACCGAACTTCAGGTAGCAGTACTGCACCAGCTGGGCGAGGCCCTTCTTCTTGAGCAGGCCGTTGATGAAGGGCATCTGCTCGGGCAGGTTGTCGTTGAAGATCACGCGGCCGACGGTCGTGTCCATGTACTGCTTCACGAACTCGATCGGCTCGGTGTGCATGATGTTCTGGCTGTCGAAGGCCTTGGTGAGGTCGATGACTTTGCCGGTGTAGCGCAGTTTGATGGGCGTGAGCGTCTGCACTTCGCCCATTTCGAGCGCGATCAGCACGTCGTCGGTGGAGGCGAACGTGCGGCCTTCGCCCTTCGCGCCGGGACGCATTTTGGTGAGGTAGTAGCAGCCGAGCACCATGTCCTGCGTGGGCACGGTGATGGGTCCGCCATGCGCCGGCGACAGGATGTTGTTCGACGCCAGCATCAGGGTGTGCGCTTCGATCTGGGCTTCGGGCGACAGCGGAATGTGGACCGCCATCTGGTCGCCGTCGAAATCGGCGTTGAACGCGGTGCAGACCAGCGGGTGGATCTTGAGGGCTTTACCTTCCACCAGCACGGGCTCGAAGGCCTGGATGCCGAGGCGGTGGAGGGTGGGAGCGCGGTTCAACAGGATCGGGTGGTCTTTGATGACTTCTTCGAGGATGTCCCAAACCACGGGATCCTGCTGTTCGACCAGTTCCTTCGCCTGTTTGATGGTGGTGCAGTGGCCGCGCTGTTCGAGACGGTGATAGATGAAGGGCTTGAAGAGTTCAAGCGCCATCTTCTTCGGCAGACCGCACTGGTGCAGCTTGAGGTCGGGGCCGACGACGATGACGGAACGGCCGGAGTAGTCGACGCGCTTACCGAGCAGGTTCTGACGGAAACGGCCCTGCTTGCCTTTCAGCGTATCGGAGAGCGACTTGAGCGGGCGGTTGTTGGCGCCGCGCAGCACGCGGCCGCGGCGTCCGTTGTCGAACAGCGCGTCGACGGCTTCCTGGAGCATGCGCTTTTCGTTGCGGACGATGACGTCCGGCGCGTGCAGTTCCATCAGCTTCTTGAGGCGGTTGTTGCGGTTGATGACGCGGCGATAGAGATCGTTGAGATCGGACGTCGCGAAACGGCCGCCATCGAGCGGGACCAGAGGACGCAGTTCGGGCGGGATGACCGGCAGCACGTCGAGGATCATCCACTCCGGCTTGTTACCGGATTTGCGGAAGCTTTCGACGACGCGGAGGCGCTTGGCGAACTTCAGCTTCTTCTGCTGGGAAGTTTCCGTCTTCATCTTCTCGCGTATGTCTTCGCTGAGGAATTCGACGTCGACCTTGCGGAGCAGTTCTTTAATGCCTTCGGCGCCCATCATGGCGACGAATTTGCCGGGCATTTCCTGTTCGAGCTGACGCTTGCGCTCGTCGGAGATGACCTCGCCCTGGGTCAGATCGGGCACTTCACCCGGATCGACAATGACGTAGGCTTCGAAATACAGCACGCGCTCGAGTTCACGCAGGGTGATGTCGAGCAGGTGGCCGATGCGGGACGGCAGTCCCTTGAAGAACCAGACGTGGGAACAGGGGCTGGCCAGTTCGATGTGGCCGAGGCGTTCGCGGCGGACACGGGCGAGCGTGACTTCGACGCCGCACTTGTCGCAGATGACGCCGCGGTGCTTCATGCGCTTGTACTTGCCGCAGAGACATTCCCAATCCGTCACGGGTCCGAAAATCCGCGCGCAGAACAAGCCGTCGCGTTCGGGCTTGAAGGTGCGGTAGTTGATGGTTTCCGGTTTGGTGACTTCGCCGTGACTCCAGCTTCGGATCTTCTCGGGGCTGGCCAGAGAGATCCGGATAGAGTCAAAGTCCGCGATTAAATTCGCTCGATCGTACGGAGAGGATCGCATTTTAGCTCCAGAATTTTCAAAACCAAAAACATGGGCGGACGGGCCAGACGGCCCGCCCCTCCCGATTCAATACGCTGTTAGTCGGCCGCTAACGCCGTGTCTTCCGGCGCTTCGCGGAACTTCTTCATCAGCTCGACATCCAGACACAGCGACTGCAGTTCGCGAATGAGAACGTTGAACGATTCGGGCACGCCCGGTTCGATCGCCGCCTCGCCCTTGACGATGGCCTCGTAGATCTTGGCGCGGCCATACACGTCGTCGGACTTCGCGGTCAGCAGTTCCTGCAGAATGTAAGCGGCGCCGTAAGCTTCAAGCGCCCAGACTTCCATTTCGCCGAAGCGCTGTCCGCCGAACTGCGCCTTGCCGCCCAGAGGCTGCTGCGTGATCAGCGAGTACGGTCCGATGGAACGGGCATGGATCTTGTCGTCCACCAGGTGCGAGAGCTTGAGCATATAGATGTAGCCCACCGTCACCGGCTGTTCGAACGACTGCCCGGTCATGCCGTCATAGAGCACGGTTTTACCGGAGGTCGGCAGCCCCGCTTTGGTCAGCATCTCTTTGATGCCTTTTTCGGTCGCGCCGTCGAAAACGGGGGTGGCAAACTGCACACCGAGCGCCTTCGCCGCCCACCCGAGGTGGGTTTCGAGAATCTGACCGACGTTCATACGGCTGGGAACGCCGAGCGGATTGAGCACGATCTCGACAGGCGTGCCGTCCGGAAGATACGGCATGTCTTCTTCCGGCAGAATGCGCGAGATCACACCCTTGTTACCGTGGCGGCCCGCCATCTTATCGCCGACCGAGAGCTTGCGCTTCATCGCGATATAGACTTTGACGAGCTTGATGACGCCGGGAGGCAGTTCGTCGCCCTTGCGGAGTTTGGCGGTCTTTTCGTCGGTGATCTTTTCGAGCACCGCGATCTGGCGCGAGGTCATTTCCTCGATCTCGTCGATCTGCTCATTGACACGAGCGTCTTTCGAGTTGAGGCGGACGCGTTTCAGATCCCTGGAGCGCATCTTCTCGATAGTGTCGCGATCGAGGATGGCGCCTTTGGCGAGAAGCCGTTTGTTGGTCTTTTCGTCGTGCAGGTCGACAAGAACTTCCTTGCCTTCGAGCAGGTTGCCGAGGCGCTTGGCGCGCTCGTCGGTGAGGATGCGGATTTCGTCCTGCAGGTTGCGCTGCAGGCGGGCGATCTGCGACTCTTCGATGCGGCGCGACCGCTCGTCTTTATCCTGACCCTTGCGGGAGAAGATTTTGCAGTCGACGACCGTGCCTTCGATGCCCGGGGGGCAGTAAAGGGAAGCGTCTTTGACGTCGCCGGCCTTTTCGCCGAAGATGGCGCGGAGCAGCTTTTCTTCGGGAGTGAGCTGAGTTTCGCCCTTCGGCGTGACCTTGCCGACCAGGATGTCGCCCGGCTTCACGGTGGCGCCGATGCGGATGACGCCGGATTCATCGAGATTGCGCAGGAACGAATCGGCGATGTTCGGAATGTCGCGCGTGATTTCCTCGGGTCCGAGTTTGGTGTCCCGCGCTTCGATTTCGAACTCCTCGATGTGGATGGAGGTGTAGTATTCTTCCTTGATCAGCTTTTC
Organism: uncultured Acidobacteriia bacterium; assembly: GCA_903851195.1. GTDB lineage: Bacteria > Acidobacteriota > Terriglobia > Bryobacterales > Bryobacteraceae > BOG-234. The sequence goes on along the minus strand of CAINNJ010000033.1, from coordinate 362,700 downwards.
GCTGACCAGGATGGCGTCTTCGAAGTTGTAACCGCGCCACGGCATGAACGCGACCAGAACGTTCCGGCCGAGAGCCAGTTCGCCCATGTCGGTGCAGGGACCGTCGGCCAGAACCTGCGTTTTGACCACGCGCTGACCCTGGTGCACGATCGGCTTCTGGTTGATGCAGGTGTTCTGGTTGGAGCGCTTGAACTTCGTCATCTGGTAGATATCCGCGCCGACTTCGCGGGACATCTGACCTTCATGCGCGGCGCCGTCGACGCGAACGATGATGCGTTCGGAGTCGACCGAATCGACGATGCCGGAGCGGCGGCAGAGAACCACGGCGCCGGAATCGCGGGCCGTGACGTATTCCATGCCGGTGCCGACATACGGGGCGTCGCCGCGGAGCAGCGGAACCGCCTGCCGTTGCATGTTCGAACCCATGAGTGCGCGGTTCGCGTCGTCGTTCTCAAGGAACGGGATGAGGCTGGCGGCGACGGAGACGAGCTGTTTCGGGCTGACGTCCATGTACTGGATGTCGTCCCGGCTTTTCAGCACGAAGTTGCCGGCCTGCCGGGCGTTGGCGAGATCGGGCACGATGCGGGAGTTCTCATCGAGTTCGACGTTGGCCTGCGCGGTGACGTACTTGTCTTCTTCCCACGCCGAGAGGTAATCGCAGTGGGCTTCGTATTCGGCCAGCTTGCGATTCGGCGCGATGGCGGCGTTGGCTTTCTCCAGCTCATCGCGGCGAATCACGTCGTTCACCTTAAACGTGGTGTCGCCGGGGTTGAGGATCTTGACTTCGTCGACGACGTAGCCTTCCACGACGCGCTTGTACGGGCTCTCGATGAAGCCGTAATCGTTGATGCGCGCAAAGCAGGAAAGCGACGAGATGAGACCGATGTTCGGACCTTCCGGCGTTTCGATGGGGCAGATACGGCCGTAGTGCGTCGGGTGGACGTCGCGGACTTCGAAGCCGGCGCGTTCGCGCGACAGACCGCCCGGTCCAAGAGCCGAAAGACGACGCTTGTGCGTGATCTCCGACAGCGGGTTGGTCTGATCCATGAACTGGGACAGCTGGCTCGATCCGAAGAACTCGCGGATGGCGGCCATGACGGGTTTGGCGTTGACCAGATCGTGCGGCATGGCCGTCGACATTTCCTGGTAAACGGACATCTTTTCCTTGATCGCGCGTTCCATGCGAACGAGGCCGATGCGGAACTGGTTTTCGAGGAGTTCGCCGACGGCGCGGACGCGGCGGTTGCCGAGGTGATCGATGTCATCCACCACGCCGATGCCCTTGCGGAGCTTCAGCAGGTAGCGGATGGTGTTGTGGAAGTCTTCCGGATGCAGAATGCGCGGATCGTAATCCCTGCCATCCGCCGTGAGGCGTTTGGGGGTTTCCGGCGCATCGTGAATCTTGATGGAGAACTTCATGCGGCCGACGCGGGAGAAGTCGTACTTCCGCGGGTCGAAGAACATGCCGTCGAACAGCTGGGTGGCGGTGTCGAGCGTAGGCGGGTCGCCCGGACGGAGCTTGCGGTAGATTTCGATCAGCGCGTCTTTGCGCGTTTTGACCGGATCCTTCCGCAGCGTGGTGGAGATGACCGTGCCGACTTCGTCGCGCTCGGGGAAGAAGATCTCGAAGCTTTCGAGACCGGCGTCGATCAGTTTGGAAATCACGGTGGGCGTGAGTTCCTGATTGGCGTCGATCATCACTTCGCCGGTGGACATATCGACCACGTCGGCGGCGATGAACGCGCCTTCCAGATCGTTAGCGGCCACTTCGACTTCCGTGATCTTGTGCTTGTGGATCTCGCGCATCAGACCGGCAGTGACTTTGCGTCCCTGCGGCACGACGGTTTCGCCCGCCTTGTTATTGACGGCGTGCGAGAGTTTCAGGCCGATCAGGCTTTCGTCGACGGTCCAGTGCAGTTTCGCTTCGCGAACGTTGACCTTCGTGATGCGATAGAAGGTCTTGAGGATCTGTTCGTCGGTTTCAAGGCCGAGCGCCCGCAGAAAGACGGAACCGTAGAACTTGCGCTTCCGGTCGATGCGGACGTAGAGCAGGTTCTTGGTGTCGTACTCGAACTCGACCCAACTGCCCCGGTACGGGATGATTTTGCCGAGGAAGTAGCCTTGGGCCGCGATGCGTTCGAAGAAGACGCCGGGGGAACGGTGCAACTGGCTGACGATGACGCGTTCGGTGCCGTTGATGATGAAGGTACCGTTATTCGTCATCAGCGGGATTTCGCCGAAGAAGACTTCCTGTTCCTTGATATCGCGGACGCTCTTCTGGCTGGTATCGGGGTCTTTGGCGTAGACGGTCAGCCGGATGGTGACTTTGAGGGGCGCGGCATAGGTCATGCCCCGCTCTTCGCACTCCGCCTGATCGTACTTGAGCTGCAGGCCGACCGGGTCGCCGCACTTATTACAGAAGGTGACGATGTTGCGGTTGAAGGTGCCGCAATGTTTACAGAGAATATCGCCCGGATGGAACGGATCCGTCTGGATGGTAGCTCCGCACGAAGGGTTGCGGCAGGTGGACCGCAGGTGGTGCAAACCCTTCAGATTGCCGCACTTACATTCCCAGTTACCGATCGAGTAATCGACGAATTCGAGCTGACTGACGCCGCGAAAATCGGAGATCGGGAAGACCGAAGTAAAGACGGTCTGCAGGCCGATATCGTCACGCTCGTTCGGAAGAAGGTCCATTTGCAGGAACTTCTCGTAGGAATTTTTCTGAACCTCGATCAGATTCGGAATCGGGATCGAAGTTTTGATTTTGGAAAAATCAACTCTGTCGGGAGCAAGACCGTTCTCAGAAGACATAAGAATTCAAGAACTCCGTAATCGGACCGCGGCGCTTGGAACGCCGGGGCCGGTAAAAAATCAAATGACGCAGATGAAGCCCGTATAAAACGATTGACGAGCGACGGTTGAACATGCCACTTTGTTGTGAGAGAACCGGGCGGAAAGCGAGCCCGGACGAGTCCGGAGTTTAAAACAACCCGGCCTTCCGATATCCGGAGCGACCCGGCGGTAACGACTCCGGCAAGCCCGAACCGGTTCGTGGGGGCACCGGGACTCGGAGAGAATGCGACGGCAGGCAGGGACTATGGTTCTCTGCGGACCTTGCCGATGTTGTGGAGATAGGGTGCTATTCGTGGAATTACACGAATAGCTTACGCGCGGAGGCACAGACTGGCCCCGCGCGTCGGTCTGGTCGGCTTGCAATTTGACTGCCAGGGTTTCCAGCGCCACCGTCACCAATCCGGGACTAACTCCCGTCGAAACCAACGCCAAAATACGACGGTAGCACGCCGGGGGTCAACCCGTCAACATTCCGAACGACAAATACGCAAAGACCAACGGCGGTCACGGCGTCGTGCGCCGAAGCGCCCGCCGAGACCGCCATAGAATGAGCCCCAAATGAAACCAGCGTGGTAGCCGGAGAACCGGGCACCCAGCCGATTGCCTACTTCAGTTCGACAGTCGCGCCCGCGTCGACGAACTTCTTCTGGATGGCAGCAGCTTCATCTTTGCTGACGCCTTCCTTGACCGGCTTCGGCGCGCCGTCCACCAGGTCCTTCGCTTCTTTCAGGCCGAGGCTGGTGACTTCGCGAACCGCTTTGATCACGTTGATCTTGTTGGCGCCGGCGGCGACGAGAACGACCGTGAATTCAGTCTTCTCTTCGACGACCGGAGCCGCTGCCGCTGCCCCGCCGCCAGCCGCCGCGACCGGAGCCGCCGCCGCCGCCGAGACGCCGAGCTTTTCCTCGAGCAACTTTACGAGCTGCGATGCTTCAAGCAGCGTCAAGCCCTGAATCTGTTCCGCAATTGCGTTGATGTCCGCCATGATCTTAGAAACTCCTCTTGAAAATCGTTTGGTTCCGCCACATGCAGAGCACGGGGCCATTGTTCTTTAACTTGCGAGCGGCTCCGGCAAGGAAGACGCTCTCGGTATACCGCCTGCACCGATCCGTTCCCTTAGAAATCAGGAAGGGGTGCGCCAGAAACTGCTTATGCCTTGAACTTTTCTTCCTTGACGCCCTGATCGACGACCACCGCCAGATTGCGTCCCACCGCACCGAGCGCCGTAACGAGCCGCTGGGCCGGGGCATTGATGAGGTAGAGCAGTTTGGCGAAGATCTCTTCCTTGGGCGGCATGTTGGCCAGGTCGTTGATCGCTTTGATATCGATCGCACGCCCTTCCACGAGGCCGGCCTTGAAAGTGAACGCGGGATTGGTTTTCGCGTACGCCGTGAGCGCTTTGGCGAGCGCCACGGGATCGCCCGACGTGTAAGCGAGCGAGGTCATTCCCCGAAGGCCTTTCAGCACATCGTTCGAGGAGAGGCCTTCGGAAGCGATTTCCGCAATGTTGTTCTTGACGACCTTGTAGTTGCCGCCCGCGCCGCGAACCGTTTTCCGGAGATTGTAGTCCTGGTCGACGGTCATCTTCTCAAAGCCGGTCACGAAGACGTTGTTGGCAGCTTCGAGAGCCTTGCGCAGCTCCGCAAAATCTTTTTTCTTATCTTCCCTGTTTTTCATTTCAGACTCCCGCCGCGAGGGCTATCAGGCGTTGGCCGCCACTTCTTTCGCCGTCAGATCCGCCACGTCGATGGAAATGCCAGGGCCCATGGTGGAGCAAAGAGTGGCACTCTTCACATATTTGCCTTTTGCCGCCGAAGGTTTGGCTTTCAGAACGGCGGTGATGAGGCTGGACGCGTTTTCGACGAGCTTGGCGGGAGAGAAGCTGGTTTTGCCGACCGGCGCGTGGATGATGCCGGTCTTATCGACGCGGAATTCCACTTTACCGGCTTTGACTTCGAGAACGGCCTTCGCCACATCGACGGTTACGGTGCCGGTTTTCGGATTCGGCATCAGGCCGCGGGGGCCGAGAACCTTACCGAGTTTACCGACCGAGCGCATCATGTCCGGGGTGGCGATGACGGCGTCGAACGAAACCCAGCCTTCCGACTGGATCTTATTGACCATGTCTTCGCCGCCGACGAAATCGGCTCCGGCTTCCTGCGCTTCACGCAGTTTGTCGCCGCTGGCGATCACGAGAACTGTTTTGGATTTGCCGAGCCCGTTCGGCATGACGACGGTGCCGCGGACCATCTGGTCGGCGTGCTTCGGGTCAACGCCGAGGCGCATGTGCACCTCAACGGTTTCATCGAACTTGGCGAATTTGATCTTCTGGAGAAGAGGAACTGCCTGTTCGAGTGAATAATCGCGCGCTTCGACCTGCTTCAGCGCAGACTGGTACTTTTTTCCTGGTTTCCTTGCCATGTCTCCTCATTGGTGCAAGCGGCGGCGTCAGCCAGAATCGGCAGAATGCTGCCGGGGCGCGCACACCTCCCACTGAGCCCTTTCGGGTACTTGTCGATACTAACACGATTGAAAACCTGTCCGCAACATTGGGACACAGCGGGAACCCGGGAAACCCGGAGGACGGAGGTTTTCGGAACCTGGGAAAGGCCGCGTTTCCTGGGTTCCCGGCGAGGTCGCTTGTTTGTTTTCAATGACTTCTCGGGTTCGTGCGGAAATTTTCATGTTTCTTAGCGCGGCATTTGATGGGTTTGTTTTACCGCTACTCTTCGTGATCATGCATGTTTGCGGCGCGAGTGGCTGCTCGGAAATTTACGGATCTCCTACAGGCGCAGCACGGGCGGCTTCGATGGTAATGGCAAGACTAACCTATGCAAAACCAGCACTGCGAGCAGTGCCTAGGCATCCAGAATCAGGCGGGCATTCCGTCTTCGCCGTATAGATCGGCATGCCGAGAGGAATCGCTGCCGGGCTTCATGCCAGCGGCCAAGCGTTCGGCGTATTTGAGAATCTCCTGAGCCGGCCGCTTTTCGCTTTGCCGGTGGTGCTCCTGCTCGAGACGCTGTTCGAGCGCGGCGGTGACGGCAGTGGTGAGGCTCTTCCCGGTCATTTGAAATAACTCCGCAGCAAGGATGCAGGCTTTTGGATTTCAGTCCAGGCTTTGCAAGAGCCTTCCCTCAATGGGTAGGATAGCCGAACTGACTGATCGAGTCGGTCCAGACTATCGCGCTACGCGGGATTTCGCTCCGAAACATTGTGGTCCCGCGAAACCTTTGCTGAAAGCATTGATTTGGCCGCGAAAGCTTTTCGTGCCGAAGTCCGATTCGTCATTGGAGCGCCACTCTTCGTCCTAACGCCCCAAGTCGCCCATGAGGAGCAACAGAGAGGTCGGGCGTGAGAATGTCGTTCATTTCAGGAATTCCTGGCGAAGTTCCTCCGCCGCCTCTCTGGCTCGCGGATCGCTGGCGTTCAACAACCACGCAGACGACCTTCACAAGCCGGGACCGGTGAATCGACTTCTTTGCCCCTTCGGTATTTGCCTCTTCGGTAGTCAGGAACTCGTCCGCATTCATAAGATGTGCGGCCGCCAGATGCAGGGAGTCCATCGAGCCAACGCCTGTTTTCGCCGCCTCTTTCTCACCAAGATCGAAGATCGCCATCAGATCGGACGCGAACTCGGCGCGCGCGAAGAAATGCTCATAGAAGCGCCTCTCGTTCGCCTGTTTGTTGAAGATCGCCTTGAGCAGCACTTCCAGCCGCACGAACGGGCTGGTGACGAACACCCGGTGAGGATCTTCCAAAACCTGCAGAGCCACTTCCCGCAGTTGGGGAGCGCCCTTGAATGCTGCGATCAGGACACCACTGTCGAGAAACGTCCGGATCGGGCCAACCACTACCGGGATCCCCGGCGCTCCGCAACCTCTCGTTCCAGTTCACGCCGGTTCAACAGTTTGCCGCCTGCGGCCACGCAGTCGTCCGAGATCTTCCGCAGTGTTTTTCCGAGGTCCGAAACCGCCTTCGGCTCGGCGCCGTTTTTATTAGCCGCCGAGGTCTTCCGCCGTGGCCTGACTATCTACCGATTTTAACGCCGACTCTGCCATGCGCGACAACAGCAGCCGGAAACGGAAGAGCCGGCGCTCATTACTCAGAACCGGAATTTTCCGACAAACTCGAAGTCGCGCGGATTTCCGGCGCTGGCGATGGTTCCGAACGCCACGCTGCCGAAGGAACCGTTCGGGTCGTTCAGCGGCGGGGTGTTGCTGACGTTGAAGGCTTCGGCGCGGAATTCGAAGTTCATTCTCTCGGTCACGCGGAAGGTTTTGCCGAGCATGACGTCGGCATTCTGGAGGCCGGGGCCGCGGACCGGATTGCGGGAACTGTTGCCGATGAAGAACGGGCCGGCGGCGGCGAACGCGGTCTTGTCGAACCAGGCGCCGGCGCTGCGCGCGGCGAAGTCGTTCGGATTCGCAATGCGGTTGGGACGCTGCACCGCGTAGCCAAAGGCCGAGAGGTTGTTCGTGGCCTGCGTGACCGGGACAGCATCCCCGGCCTGGACGCGGACCAAGCCGCCCACCTGCCAGCCGGAAATCTTCCACCAGCGCGGGATCCGGTACATCCAGCCGGCGGAGAAGACGCGCGGGATATCGCCGCTCGAAACATCGCGTTCCAGCTTGCGGTTGAAGGCGTCGGCGGCGCCGATGGTGGTCAGCGTGGGGCCGGTGAAGATGGTTTGCGAGAAGTAGGTGGAGGCGTCGTCGATCAGTTTGGAGAACGTATAGGCGAAGGTAAAGGTCAGGCCGCGCGAGAAGCGCTTTTCCAGCCGGGCCTGAAAGGCTTCGTAAGCGGAATCGGCAACGTTATCGCGGAAGAGAGCCACATTGGTAAAGCGCGGGTAGGCGCGGAGCAACTGCTGCTGCGTGAGGGTGGACTGGCCAAGAGACGAGGAGGCCGGAATCTGCCCGTAATACGGATTCGCGACCTTCGCGGTGAGGGCGGAACCGAGCGCGAGATCGGCGGCCGGCAACTGGTTGAGATTCGATTCCGGCAGGCCCAGGTGGGTATTTTTGGACCCAAGATAGCCGACTTCCAGATTCAGGTCGCGTCCGAAGGTTTTCTGCAGCGTGAAGTTCCACTGCTGCGAGTAGCCCGAGCCGACATTGCGATCGACGCCGAAGACGCCCTGTCCGAGTCCTGAGTTCGGATTGGGCGCAGCGACCTGAACGGAGGGGCCGGCCGAGAGCACGAAGGCGGGGTTGATGTTGTCCTGCGACTGTTGCCCCACGGTCTGGACAAAGGGAAACTGCGGCAGCGTGAAAGGCGTGGTGATGCCGGTTTGTTCGAACCAGACGAGGCCGTAGCCGGACCGGAGCACAAGGCTGTCCGTCAGCCGGTAAGCCAGCCCGAGACGCGGGCCGAAATCGCCGAGTCCCAGTTCGCGGGCGGTGTGGGGAAAGTCCAGCACCTGGGTTTTCAGATTGAAGACGGCGGCGTGATTGTTGACTTCGGTTGAGGGAAAGTTGAGCGTGTAACGGGTGCCCAGGTCGACGGTGAGGCGGTCGGTCAGTTTCCAGGAATCGCCGGCGAAAAATTCAGCGATGTGAGCGCGATCGCGGAGAGCTTCATTCTGAATGTCGATACTGAACGCGTTGACCTGGCCCAACAGCAGGGACGCGACGGCATTACCGCCCGCGGCCGCAGAAGAGTTCGTGCCCGTGGTGGTGAAGGCGTAGGAACCGGTCGGGTTGGCCGGATTGACAATGTCGAGCGCTTCGCGGCGAAGGTCGACGCCGAACCTGAAGGTGTGGCGTCCGCGAACCAGAGAGAGCGTGTCCAGAAACTCCGTGACGGCGGTATTGAACTTCGTGTTGGACGCAGCCGTGGGGCCGATCTGCTGCAGGCCGGTAACCGTGAAGATGGGCAGCGTGGAAGGAAAGGTGCTGACCGGCGCGCCGGGGACATTGATGCCGCCGTTCTGCAGAGAGGTCTGGTTGACATCGCGGGTGGTGAAGCCGAAGCGAGCCTGATTGAGGGTGCGCGGGGAGATTGTCCAGGCGTATTCGGAGGCGAGACCAGAGCCTTTCGTGATGGCGTGACCGGTGACGCCGGAGGTCAGATTACCGCTTCCTTCCGGGAGAAAGGTCACGGGATTGTCGTTGTCATGCGCATACGAGTAACGCACAAAAGCGCGGTGATTTTCCGTGAAGACGTGATCGATGCGGCCATCGAACTGGTCCTGGTCATCCGGCTCGACGGCGGTGCGGATATAGTTGTTGGCGCCGGGCGCGTTGGGAAGCGGATAGTGCTGCAGAACCTGGGCGGCGAGGGGATCGATCCGGCTTGCGGGGATTGTGTTGGCGGGAAAGGCAACGCGGGGTGAAGTGGCGGGATCGTAAATGGCGGAAGCGAAGATTCCGGCCCGCTGGGCCACGGTGGGAACGACGCTTTGGCGCGTGATGCCGGTGCGGAGCCGGGTGCCCTGCCAATCGGCAAAGAAGAATGTTTGGTTTCTGCGGAGGGGGCCGCCGAGCGTCAGCCCGTACTGGTTGCGGCGGAATTCCGGCTTTGCGCCCGCGGGTGCGAAGTAGTTGCGCGCATTCAGATCTTCATTGCGGAAGAATTCGAACAGGCTGCCGTGCAGCTGGTTGCCGCCCGATTTTCCGATCACCATCACCGCGCCGCCGTTTGATCGGCCGTATTCGGGCGAGTACGAATTGATGTTGAGGCGGAACTCGGCGATGGCGTCGATTACGGGATAAAAGGCGACCTGGCCGGGTTCGGGCTGCAGGACACTGATGCCGTCGTAATTGTACTCGTTGGTGCGGGGACGGCTGCCGTTGATGCGGGGCAGCAGAGAGCCGCCACCGGGTAGAGCCACGCCGGGCGAGAGCGCGACCAGGGGAATGAAATTGCGGCCGTCGAGCGGCAGCGTTTCGATCTGTGAGCCGTTCACGTGGTAACTGACGGAACCGCCGGCGGTCTGCAGCAGGGAGGCTTCCGCGTTCACGTCCACCGATTCCGAGGCCTGCCCGAGCACAAGTCTGATGTCGAGCCGGGACTGGTCGCCCAGGCGGAGAGTGAGGCCGGTCTGACGGTACGGGCGAAAGCCGGGCTTCTCGACGAGCAGTTCGTAGTTCCCGGCGGGCAGGCCGAGCAGGTGGTAGGCGCCCTCCGCGTCCGACACTTCACGGAAACGCGCGCCGGTGCTGGTTTCCGCGGCGGTTATGTTCGCGGCGGACACCGCGAGACCGGCCGGATCCAGCACGGCGCCGAACAGTTCGGCCTTGCCGGCCTGTCCAAAACACGTCACCGGAAAGACCAGCATCGCGGTGAGCACGGCTGTTATTCCCATCGGAGTCATGTCTTGTAAGATTATCATTGTCCTGAATGCAAGACAATTTGCGGGCGGGCGCCGAGTCTGATAGAAATGGAGGAACCATGTCACTTTCCGCAAGAAACCAGCTTCCCGGAACGGTGGAACAGGTCCATCTGGGCGAGATTATGGCGCGCGTGGTCGTGCGGGTCGGCGAGAATCTGATCGAGAGCGTGATCACGCGGCAGAGCGTGGAAGATCTCGGCCTTGCTCAGGGCGATGAGGTTCGGGTGGTGGTGAAATCCACCGAAGTGATGATTCAAAAGGACTGATGTCGCCATGCGCACAGGATCTCGTTTCGGATGGAGTCTGCTGCTCTGCGTGTGCGCCGCGGCGCAGGGCGCGGAGCTTACGGTGCGGACCGAAAGCGGACCGGCGCTGGTGCTGAAGGCCGAGGATCTGGCGAAGATGCCGCACGAGACCGTGTCGGTGCCCGCGCCGGACGGAACCCGCGTCGCTTACGAGGGCGTTCGTCTGCGGGAGATCCTGCTCAGGGCGGGCGTTCCCAGGGGGAAGAATGTGCGCGGGAAGGAACTTACCACGTACATTCTGGCGAAGGCGCGGGACGGGTATCAGGCGATTTTTTCGTTGGGAGAGATTGCGGCGGATCTGGGCAATGAGGAGATCGTGGTGGTCGACAGCCGCACGGGCAAGGCGCTGGACGAGAAAGAGGGCCCGCTGCGCCTGATCTGTCCGAACGACTCCGCGGGGGCGCGGTCCGTCCGCATGCTGGAATCGCTGGATGTGGTGCAATTGCAGAGGTAGATGCAGCGCACTTTCCTGATCGATACCGATACTGCCTCCGATGATGCTGTTGCGCTGATCATGGCGCTGCGGAGTCCGGATATCAAGGTGGCGGCGATCACGACGGTGGCCGGAAATGTTCCGGTCTGGCAGGGCACGCGGAACGCGCTGTATGTGGCGGAACTGTGCGGATCCAAGGTGCCGGTGTTCGCGGGCGCGGAGAAGCCGCTGTGGCGGGAGTATTTGGATGCCTCGTGGTTCCACGGGCAGGATGGTTTGGGCGACCACGGCTATGCCGCGCCGGCGCGCGCCGCAGAACCGGCTCACGCGGTGGACGCGATCGTGGAGTGTGTTCATCGCCACCCCGGCATCACATTTATAACGCTGGGTCCGCTCACGAATATCGCGCTGGCGCTGGCGAAGGATCCGGGCATCGCGGCCAAAGTGGGCCGGTGCGTGGTGATGGGCGGCAATCCGTGCAGCGAGGGAAATGTGACGCCGGCGGCGGAGTACAACATCTGGGTGGATCCGGAAGCGGCGCGGATGGTGTTGCGCGCGGGCATGCCGACGGAGTTGGTGGGCTGGCATCTGTGCCGGGGCGAGGCGGCTCTGTCAGCGTGGGATATCGAGCGCGTGCGGGGATTCGGTTCGCGGGTTGGACGGTTTGCGATCGAGTCCAACTCGACGGCGCAGGAGGCGTACCGGATTCAAACGGGGGAGGTCGGGATTTCGCTGCCCGACCCGGTGGCCATGGCCATCGCGCTGGATCCGTCGGTTTGCACGTCGGCGAGCGAACACCTGGTGGACGTGGAAGTGGCCGGGGAACTGACGCGGGGCGCGACGGTGGTGGACCGGCTGGGTGTTGGCGGCGACGGGCGGAACCGCGACGTTTGGAAAGCTGCCCGGCCCGTGCGGATCTGCTGGACGATCGACACGGCGCGATGGAAAGAAACGCTGTACAGGGCGCTCCGGGACGAAGCTACTTCGTAACCATCGGCTTATTGCGTTTGGGCGGCGGAGGCGGCGTGTTCTCCACCTTGATCAGTCCACCCTGCGAGTTCCGGAACGGCAGGCTCAGGACGACTTCGCGGATCAGCGTCCTTGCGCGGTAGTTGTCCTTCTGCAAACGGTCGGCGAGCGTCTGGATGGTGCAGCTATCGCCATCCTGCAGGCTGCGGCCCAGCGCGTAGCCGAGCACCTTGCCGGTGATGTGGCGGACGAACTCGTCCTTGTGGTTCATCAGCGCGAGGCGGAGTTCGGCCGGCCCTTCGAATTTATCGCCGGAGGGCAGCACGCCGGAGATATCGAGCGGCTTGCCGTTCGATTCGTTGTCGCGCCAGCGGCCCATCCAGTCGAAATTTTCAAGAGCAAAGCCGATGGGGTCCATGAGCTTGTGGCAGGCGGAACAGGAGGGGCTGGCGCGATGCAGTTCCAGCTTCTCCCGCACGGTCAGGTCGGCCTTCTTTTTGCTGTTGTCGAGCGGAGGAACGTCGGGGGGCGGCGGGGGCACCGGGGTGCCGAGTAAGGTTTCGAGAGCCCACGCGCCGCGCAGCACCGGGCTGGTCTGCGAGTAGTGCGAGGTCATGGCCAGAACGGCTCCCATGCCGATGACGCCGCCGCGGTGGTTGTCGGGCCACTTCACGAGACGGAAGTCGTTGCCGTGCACGTCCACCTTGGTTTCGAGCTGGTAGAAGCGCGCGAGGCGTTCGTTCATGTAGGTGTAATCGGCGTTGAGCAGGTCGAGCAGGCTGCGATCTTCGGCGAGGATGTGGTTAAAGAAGAGAATGGGCTCGGTGCGCAAATCGGCGGCGACGTCGGGCGTGTAATAAGCCTGCAATTCCGTGAGCAGCGGGGCCACGCGGCCACCGAGATCCTGCGTGCCGAGCCACTGGCCGACGAAGGTATCGACGAAGGTGCGGGAACGCGGGTCGTCGAGCATGCGGTCCACCTGGGCGGTCAGAACGGTGTTGTCCTGCAGGCGGCCACGCTCGGCGAGGCGGAGCAGTTCTTCGTCGGGCGGGGCGGACCAGAGGAAGTACGAGAGCCGGGCGGCGAGTTCGTACTGGCCGACCGGATGGATGCCGGGCGCGGGATCGCGCTTTTCGACTTTGAAGAGAAAATCGGGGAAGACGAGCACGCCCCGGAGCGTGAGTTTCATGCGCTCGGTGTAGGGATCGCCCCGTTCCGCGGCGCGGTCATAAAGCGTCATGAAACGGTCGATTTCCGCCTGTTCCACCGGACGGCGGAACGCTTTGGGAAGGAATGACGCGAGGGTGCGAGCGGCAGCTTTGCGGGCCTGCAGCGGCTCTTCGCCGGGCTCGATGCCAAGCAGACGATAGTGCAGCGCGCGCTTTTCGGGAGACGCGGCTTCGGCGCGCTGTTCCACGGTGAGGGTGACGATGGCGGCCGGCGCGTCGCCGGAGGAGATGGTGAGCGTGTGTTCGCCCCGCAGCAGGTGAATCTGCTGTCTTGCGACGAGAGGGCGCGGCGCGGCGGCCTGGCGCACGTTCAATTTGCCAGCGGGCAGGCCATCCACTTTGAGGGTGAGCGCGGTGGGCTTGTCCGTACGTTCGACTGTGGCGCGGACTTCGTAATCGCCGTTGAGGTAAACGGGGATGGTGAGACTGAACTCATCTCCGGGGGCCATCTGGCGCGGGTCGCTCCAGGTTTTTGAGAGCGGCGAGGTGACGATGACGCGATCCAGAATCTGCTGGGACGCTTCCATGTAACGTTCCATCAGAACGGGCGGGACGTAGAGGGTTTCGCCGTTGGTGTCGAAGCCCGCGCCGCCCGTGCCGTCGGCCGGGAAGATCAGCGAGACATCGAAATCAACGCCCAGAAGGTCCCGAACGGTGTTGTGGTACTCGCGGCGATTCAGACGGCGGATGGCCGGGGCGCCCGCGTAATCGCCATTGCTGCAGGCGGTGCGGCGCAGTTCGTTATCCACCCAGGTGGCGACGCGCAGGCGGTCGTCTTCGGTGAGTTTCGAGGCCACCGGAGGCATGGTGCGGTTGCGCAGTTGCGACGAGACGTTGCGCCAGAGGCCGCGGCTCGATTGGAGATCCTGCGCGGTCTGCGCCTTTAAGAAGTTCTTCTGGTGGCAGGGCGAACAGTTTTCGGCGAGGACGGGCCGGATGTTCTGTGTGAAGTCGTCCGCGGCGAAGAGGGCGGGCAACAGGCAGAGTGCGGCCAGAGCGGAACGCATGTCAGGCAAGGCCCTGAAGGGGTCCCGTGCTGTCGCCGACCGAATCCACTTTGACGCCCATGCGGTCAAGCAGGGAGACATAGAGGTTGCAGAGCGGCGTCTTCGCGGGCGCGCGGAAACGGCGTCCCGGGCGCAGCGTGCCTTTACCTTTGCCCGCGAGGAGCAGGGGCAGGTTCTCTTCGGTATGCCGGTTGCCGTCTTTGAGCGTGCCGCCCACCATGATCATGGAGTTATCGAGCAGGGACGTGCCGCCTTCATCCAGACCTTTAATGCGATTCAGGAAGTAGGCCACCTGTCCGATATTCCAGTTCAGAATCGCCTCGTACTGGTCGCGGGTGGCCGGGACGTCGGCGTGGTGCGAAAGCGTGTGCCAGGAGCCTTTCACGCCGGGGAGCCAGGAGTAATCGACCGCGCTCTGGGCGTCGCCCACCATGAACGTGCCGATGCGCGTGGTGTCGGTCCAGAAGGCCAGAATGAAGATGTCGAGCATCAGGCGGAGGTGTTCGGCGTGGGTCTCGGGGATGCCGGCGGCGGGGCGTTCGAGCGGGAATTTCCCTTTGTTGATCCAGCGCTTCTGGGGACGCATGGACGCTTCGATGCGCTGCTCGACGGAGCGAACGGATTCGAAGTATTCGTCGAGCCGGATGCGATCGGAGATGCTGCCGCGCCGTTTGGCGGTTTTCGCGTCTTCCATGACCAGATCGAGCACGCTGGCGTCGTCGCGCTGGAGGGAGCGCGCGAGGATCGGGTTGATGGTGCCTTCGGTGGTGGCCATGACCGGGGCGCGGTTGTTGCGGAACAGGCGGTCGAAGGCGAGTTGCGGGATGATTTCCTTGGGCACCGGCGTGTGGGGATCGCGCCAGGACAGGAAAGATCCGTACATGCGGGCGAAGCCGCCACCAGCGGTGTCGATACCGGTGCGGAGGGGCTCCAGGCCGAGTTCGAAGGTGGGCAGCGGGGTGCGGTCGCCGATATGTTGGGCAGCGATCTGGTCCACGGTGACGCCGCCGGTATCGAGGTCGTCGCCGGAGGTGCGCTCGACGTAGCCGCCGGAGAGCCAGGCGGGCACTTTGGGCCAGTGTCCGTTGCGACCGACCGTGTTCTTGTTCCAGAGGTTTTCGAGGAGAGTGAAATCGTTCTTCAGCGCGGCGAGGGGCTGCAGGTGCGGGGTGAGTTCGAAGTCTTCGCCGTCGCCGGGCGGGGTCCAGTGGTCCGGGCGCACGCCGTTCGGGAGGAACATGAAGGCCATCCGGAGCGGGGGTTCGGAGAGGGTGAGGGGTCCGGCGGCAGGCGCGGCGTCCGCCATGGTTTCGAGCCAGGGGAGCGCCAGCGCGGCGCCCGCGCCTCGGAGTAGGGTGCGGCGGGAAAGAGGTTTGAACATGCGGCTGGCTCCTTAGGGGCGGCGCTGACCATCACTATATCTCAGTGATTTTGGGACGGGTTCAGGCGTTCCCACTCTTTATGTTCTTCGGAAATGCTGTAGGCGACCAGGTCGCGATAGAGTCCTTCGATGACATCGCCGCTGAGCCCGGCCGCCTCGGCCCATTCCCGGCGGGTTTTAAGGACCGCCGCGACGCGTTCGGGGGCAGCTACGTTGGCGGAGTTGGTCTTGAATTTGGCGGCGGCGCGGACGTAGGCGACGCGGTTGGCGATGAGGGCCACGATTTCGCGATCAATGGCGTCCATGCCGGCGCGGATTTCGTCGAGGTTCGCGCAGTCGGCGGGGGGGATCTGGTTTGGCATAGGGGCAGATACGAGGATAACGGGCGCGTGCTTTGGCAGACGGTTAGACTGAGAACTGCCATGCCATTCCGCGGCGTCGACTACCTGCTGATCGATTCACAGTTCTCCGAACAGGAGCTGATGGTGCGCCAGACCGCGCGCCGGTTCGTGGACGAGCGTGTCGCGCCGGTGCTGCGCGACAGCTTCCGCGACGCCCGGTTCCCGAAAGAACTGATACCGGAGATGGCCGAAATGGGCTTTCTTGGGGCCAATCTCACGGGCTACGGCTGCGCCGGGATGAGCAACGTGGAGTACGGGCTGGTGATGCAGGAACTGGAACGCGGCGATTCCGGGCTGCGCAGTTTCGTTTCCGTGCAGGGCGCGCTGGTGATGTATCCGCTTCATGCGTATGGCTCCGAAGAGCAGAAGTCGCGCTGGCTGCCGCTGCTGCAATCCGGGCAGGCGATCGGCTGTTTCGGGCTGACGGAGCCCGATTTTGGCTCGAATCCCGCCGGCATGCGGACACGCGCAGTGCGGGACGGCGATGGCTGGGTTCTGAACGGCGAGAAAACGTGGATCACGAATGGTTCGGTCGCGGATGTCGCGGTAGTCTGGGCGCGCGCGGACGAGGGGATTCGGGGTTTCGTGGTCGAGCGCGGCACGCCGGGCTTTACTGCGAGCGATATTCACGGGAAGTGGTCCATGCGCGCGTCGGTCACGTCAAGCCTGTCCATGGTGGATTGCCGCGTGCCGGATTCCGCGATGCTGCCGGGCGCGAAAGGTCTGAAGGGCCCGCTGAGCTGCCTGTCGCAGGCGCGCTTCGGGATCGGCTGGGGCGTGGTTGGCGCCGCGATGGACTGCTACGAGACGGCGCGCGCCTACACGACGCTGCGGAAGCAGTTCGACGACCGGCCGATCGCGAGCCACCAGCTGGTGCAGGCGAAGCTGGCCGACATGATCACCGAAATCACCAAAGCGCAGTTACTGGCGCTGCATTGCGGACGTCTCAAAGATGCGGGCAAGCTGGATCCCGCGCACATTTCGATGCTCAAGAGGAACAACGTGGCCATCGCTCTCGATTGCGCCCGCGCCAGCCGCGATCTGCTGGGAGCCAACGGGATCACGGACGAGTATCCTATAATGCGACATCTCTGCAATCTGGAAACAGTCAAGACTTACGAAGGAACCGACCACATACATGCCCTTGTCATCGGCGAGCGGGTCACAGGAATTGCCGCTTACAAATAAGCCCTCCCCCCGCGTCCCCGCCGTCTTTTTCGGCGCCACCATTCTGTTGAGCGCCTTCCTGCTGTTCCAGGTGCAGCCCCTGATCGCCAAACTGATTCTGCCGTGGTTCGGCGGGTCCGCGGCGGTCTGGACGAGTTGCATGCTGTTCTTCCAGATGGCGTTGCTGGGCGGTTACGCGTACGCGCACTGGCTGAACGGCCAGAAGGGGTCGCGGCAGGCTTATATTCACGCCGGGTTGCTGGTGGTGAGCTTTCTGTCCCTGCCGATTCTGCCTTCGGCGTTTTTTAAGCCCACCGGCGGCTCGGATCCGCTGCTGGGAATTCTGGGGCTGCTGACGGCGACGGTGGGCCTGCCGTATTTCCTGCTGTCCTCGACCAGTCCGCTGCTGCAGACGTGGTACTCGCGATCGAACGGCGGTGCCATGCCATACCGCTTTTTCGCGCTTTCGAATGCCGGGTCGATGGTGGGGCTGCTGGCGTATCCGGTGCTGGTGGAGCCTTACCTCACCAGCCGGCAGCAGGCGTGGATGTGGTCCATCAGCTATATCGCGTTCGCGCTGATCTGCATGGTGGTGGCGTATCGTTCACGCGCGGCGCATGTGGAAACGGCGGCGGCGCAGGCGGAATCGGGTCCGGCGCCTTCGCTCTCCGAGCGCTTGTTGTGGATGGGACTGGCGGCGTGCGCGTCCGCGCTGCTGCTGGCGCTGACGAATCATCTGACGCAGAACGTGGCGGCGATTCCGTTCCTCTGGGTGCTGCCGTTGAGCCTGTATCTGCTGAGCTTTATCCTCTGTTTCGACAGCGATGTCTGGTACAAGCGCGGGATCTTCGCGCGCCTTGCCGCGGTGACGCTGCCGGCGATCGCCTACGCGATTTCCGAGGAAGGCAACATCTCCGATCTGAAAATGGCGGTGGGCTTCTTCTGCGGGGCGCTGTTCGTGTTGTTCATGGTTTGCCATGGCGAACTGGCCCGGCGGCGTCCGGCGCCGGCTTACCTGACGTCCTTCTATCTGATGGTTTCGGTGGGCGGCGCGATCGGTGGCCTGCTGATCGGTTTCGCGGCTCCCTATCTGTTCAACGCTCTTTACGATCTGCCGGTGGTGCTGTCGCTGACGTCTTTCCTGCTGCTTTACGTATTGTGGGTGGAGCGGAAGAAGAAGGGCGACGCGCCGGATACGGTGGAGACTTCGAAATTTTTGGATGCGCCGCTGGATAAACCGATCGTCTTCGGTCTGGTGGGTCTGCTGATCGCGTATTGCGCCTAC
Source organism: uncultured Acidobacteriia bacterium (assembly GCA_903851195.1). Taxonomy (GTDB): domain Bacteria; phylum Acidobacteriota; class Terriglobia; order Bryobacterales; family Bryobacteraceae; genus BOG-234. The sequence goes on along the minus strand of CAINNJ010000033.1, from coordinate 344,331 downwards.
CGGATTCTTGCCGGCCTGTACTTCCACAACCTCCCGCTTGGCGAGAAGGCGTTCCTGAGCGCATCGTACGATCCGACTGTCCTGCTATCCCTGACAGCGGCCCTTGCGATTTATATGTCGTGGCGAACGCGCGGGTCGATGGACGACAAGATGATCCTGTTCGCGGTGGCGGCGGGGCTGGCCTTCGGGATCACCGGGTTTCTGGTGCGCGATACGTGGAAAGCGGTGGGACATGCGCGGGTGCTGGCGCGGAATTTCTATGGCGCGCTGGTTGTGTATGACCAGTCGACCGACGGCACGATGGGGCCCGCGCGCATCCTGCGGCACGGCACGATCGATCATGGCGAGCAGTTTCTGTGGCCGCAGAACCGGCGTTATCCGACTACTTACTATGCGAAGAAATCCGGCATCGGGCTGGCGATTCAGACGCTGGATATGTCGGGTCCGCTGAATGTGGGCGTGATCGGGCTGGGCGCCGGCACGCTGACCACTTACGCGAGGCCGATCGACCGGTATCACGTGTACGACATCAATCCCCTGGTGCTGGATATCGCGAAAACGCAGTTCACGTTCCTGCGGGACTGCATGGGGAAACAGGACGTGGTGCTCGGCGACGCACGCCTGACCATGGAGGCGGAACCGGTGCAGAAGTTCGACGTGCTCGCCGTGGATGCGTTCTCCGGCGATGCGATCCCGGTGCACTTGCTCACCCGCGAGGCGTACCGGCTCTACTGGAAGCATCTGAAGCCGGATGGCGTGCTGGCGGTGCATGTGTCGAATCGTTATCTGACGCTGGCTCCGGTGGTCGCGCTGGCGGCGAAGGAGTTCGGCAAGACGGCGAAGATGGTCAGCTTCGAAACGGACGAACGGAATGAAACGGAAGAAACGGATTCAGACTGGGTGCTGGTGAGTTCCCGTCCGGGTTTCTTTGACAATCCGGAGCTGAAGGTCGCGCATGACATCAAGCCCATTCCCGGACTGCGGATGTGGACGGACGATTACAGCAATCTTTACAAGATTCTGCGGTAGCAGTTAGTAGCAGTTTTGCGGGCGCCCCGCGGTCGGCTTGCGGCATGGATTGACCGCGTTCCCGGCCTGCAGCGCCGCTTCGTTGATGGTGCCGAAACGGATATATTCGCCGGTTTGGCCCTGATCTCCCGCGCCGGTGAGAACGAGTGCAATTTCGTTGGGCCCGGTCTGGTAGAGAGCGGGCCAGACCCCGTAGACGAAGGGGTGCTGCCGGGTGTCGATCCAGGAATTCAGGAAGTCGGTACTGACGATGATGTCCTTCGAGTTCGACGTGGCGAAGATCAGACCATTTTTCAGCCCGACTGCCTGGACATCCTGAAAGGTATTCAGAATCGCAGGGCCGATGCCGGGCCAGTTCACGCCATCCGTGGAATAGGAGACGTGGCCGATACAGTTCTCCGTGCCACAAATTTCGTAGAACAGCGCGAGCACGCCGCCGGGCAGCGGGACGATGTTGGCCTCGCCGGGACGCGCTTCGCCAGGCTGTGAGATGGCCCAGATCTCAGGTCCCCAGGTTTCGCCGCCGTCGGTCGAGACTTTTTCAGAAAGGATCTGGCTGTAGGCCGGCGTTTCGAATTTGTGGACTTCGCTGGTGTAGAAGCAGGCGATGGAGCCGTCGGGCAGCACGTATAGGTACGGCTCATAGACGCCGCCCTGATGATGGTCCCAATCCACCTGGCTTTGGTAGCGGAAGGTGTTGCCGTTATCCTGGCTGGTGTAAGTTTCGATCCAGTAAGACTGGCCGGTTATTTCGGAGCGGATTCCGAGTAAGACGGTGCCGTCCGGGCGGAGAGCCAGACTTGGGTTATCCAGAATGCGGCCCTGTTCACTGACTTCGGAAACGAATTGCCATGTGCGCATGCTGTCGAAGCTGCGCTTCAGTCGTATTCGCTGCGGACTGTCGGTGACGGTATACGCAGCCAGCCAGCTACCGTCTCTGAGTTGCACCATCCGGGCCCACGTGGAGAAGTCGGATTCGAGGACGACGGACTGGGTAGTCCATGTAACGGCCTGCGTTACCGACTGCTGCGCGGCCGACGGAATGCAACAGGCGACAACACACACGAGGAGGGCAGTGATTCGGTTCACCAAGTTTTTGACCTGAGTTCAATTTAGCCGAGCGTTGCGGCGTGCGTTTCCTGAAAGCGTGCCGGAGGTCACTTCTGTATTCTTTTGAGTTACTTTTCCCGGAGGTTTGTTCTCTGGAATACAGTTAGATAAGTAAGACAACTCTGCTCTTTCTTACTATGAAGATTGTTCCTTCACGCGGCGCGCGCTTTCTCTGTTCTTTATCTGGCTACCGCCGCTCTCTGGTCGCAGTCTGAGATGGCGGAGCTGACCGGCAGGGTCACCGATGTGAAAGGTTCTCCGGTGCCGCAGGCCACGATAGAAGTCACGTCCCAGGACACCGGGGGGAAAAGATCCGCGGCCACAGGGGCGGACGGGTATTACTCGATTCCTTTGCTGGCGCCCGGCGAGTATCTCGTTTCGGCATCGGCTCCGCCTTTCGCGACGGCGTCGATCCGGCTGAAACCGGGGCCGGGAGCCCGCATCGCCCAGGACTTTCACCTCCAGGAAGAGAGCGCACCTGCAACGCAGAAACTGCCCGTGACGACGAGCCGCAGCCGAAGCGAATCGCCGCGCTTGACGCAGGGTTTTTCGCAGGACGAGATTCGGAGTCTGCCCAATCTCACCCGAAACGCCCTGCAGTTCACGGGACTGGCCGGAAATCTTTCCGACGCGGGCCGGGGAAATCGCGGGGCCGGGTTCGCGATCAACGGGCAACGCGAGGCTTCCACGAATATTCTGCTGGATGGTGTCGCCGCAAACGATGAGTTCTCGGGTGCGGCGGGGCAGCCGGTTCCGCTCGACGCGGTGCGGGAGTTCACGGTACTCGCGAGTGGCTTCACGGCTGAGATCGGCAGGGCGTCGGGGGGCATCGTCAACATGGTGGGCGCCAGTGGCGGGAACCGCCTCCACGGCAGCGCTTATGAGTTCAATCGTGTCTCGCGCTTGTCTTCGGCATCCTTCAAAGACAATGCGAACGGCGTGCCGGAGGCTTCGTTTCAGCGGAATGAGTTCGGCTACTCGGTTGGCGGGCCGATACTCCGGAACCGGCTGTTCTTCTTCAGCAGCACCGAAGGGACGCTGGTCCGTAGCCGCGCGACGGAACTGGCCTGGCTGCCGACAGCGCAACTGCTGGGGCAGACGGCGGCCAATACGCAGTCATTCTTCCAGGCGCTGGGGCAGGTCCGTTCGGATGCCCGGACACTCGGAACCGTGAGTCTGGCGGATCTGACGGCGTCCACCGGGAAGAATCCATGCACGGGTCTCGCCTGCTCCACGCTGTCGCGCACGCTGCCGGCCTTTGCGCATGTAGCGTGGGTTGCTCCCGTGGATGCCGGCGCGGGCATTCCCCAGGATTCGTGGAACACGTTCGAACGGCTGGATTATCGTTTTTCGGACCGGACACAGTTTTTTGCCCGCTACTCTCTGTATCACGAGGACGACGCGGACGGAACTCTTTCCAGCAGCCCCTATGGGAATTACGATCTGCGCCAGACCCGGACGGATAACACGTTTCTCGGTTCCCTGACTCATACCTGGACGCCGGCATGGATATCGAACAGCAAACTCGCCTTCACCCGGCTGAATACCTTTCAGCAGGGCCTGACGAGCCGCGGACTGGTGCCTTCGATGTATGCAACGCCCCTCGCGCCGGTGTTGATCGGCGGGGATCCGCTGGCGTTTCCCGGCTATAATCCGTTTTCGCCGGGAACGGGCGGAGCGTTCGGAGGACCGCAGAATCTGCTGCAGTTCAACCACGATGTCAGCTGGACGAGGGGCAAGCATTCGTTCCGCTTCGGTGGCGACTATTATTATGTCCGCGATAATCGCACGGACGCGGCTTATCAGACGGCGGTGGGATCGCTTTCCAACAGCGCGGGACTGGGCTCGGTCCTGAATGCGCTGCAGTCCGGGCACTTCGCGCATCTGGAAGTCGCGGTGGATCCCCAGGGCAAACTGCCGTGTGGCGCGGCCGGGACAACAGCGACCTGCTCGCTGAGTCTCCCTGTGAAATCGCCGGATTTTACGCGGAGCAACCGTTTCCACGATGGCGCGGTCTATGCGCAGGATTCCTGGCAACTGCGGCGTCGCGTCACGGTTAGCCTGGGTGTGCGGTGGGAACACTACGGCGTGCAGCACAACGGCAAATCCGGGCTGGAATCGAACTGGTATGCGCCTGGCGTCAGTTCCCCGGACACACGACTCGGCACGTATCTTCGCAACGGAGGGCTGCAACTTTCGAGTCCAAGCAGCGCCGGTGGGCTTTATCATCCCGACTGGAAGGACTTCGCTCCGCGCGTGGGTTTCGCGTGGGATGTGTTCGGCGATGGCCGCACGAGTCTGCGCGGCGGTTACGGGATCGGCTACGAGCGAGACTTCGGCAACGTGAATTTCAATGTCATTCAGAATCTGCCGAATTTCGCGGTGCTGGATGTTCCGGGGCCGGTAACCACTAATAACTTCGGCTCGCTGGGCGACGGGACCGGCACGCTGGCGTTGCCCGCGATGGGCGCGAGGATCGTGAATCCGGATCTGAAGACCGCCTACGCGCACTTCTGGAACGTAGCGGTGCAGCGTGAGGTGACGCGCGGGCTGACTTACAGCCTGGAATACAGCGGTTCGAAAGGAGAGAGACTGTACTCCATCTCTTATCCAAATCAGATCGGCTTCGGCAACTTCGCGCTGGGCGATGCCTGCAACCCCAATCTGGGGTGTGTTTCGCAACCCAATCCGTATTATGGCGAAGATGTGGGGTATCGCGGAAACCAGGGGTTCTCCACTTACTATGGCCTGAACAACCGCATCACGCTGAGTAACTTCCTGCACTCGGGAGTTTCTCTGATCGCGACTTACACGTGGTCACACGCCGTGGACAACATGAGTTCCACATTCTTCGAAGCCGGAGGGAACGGGATTGCCAGCCAGTACGGCAACCGGAACATTACGACCAACAACGGAACGTTCGACACGGGGCTGCTGGATCCGTATCAACCTGCTCTCGATCGGGGTGATGCCGATTTCGATGTGCGCCACCGCATCACACTCGCCGGCGACTGGAGCGTTCCGGTCTATGCCGGCAGGTTCGCGAAGACGAGCCGGGTGGGCGCGCTGCTGCGCGACTGGAACGTGAATCCGGTGTTTGTCGCCCGGTCCGGACAGCCTTTCAGCGTGTTCGATACCAGCGCGCAGACGCTCGATCTGAGCGCGCCCCGGGCGACTTTCGTGGCTGCCGCGCCCATGCGCCGGAACACCTTCGTGATCTCCACCACTCCGGACACCTTCCACCTCATTACCTTTTTGCCGAAGCAGTTCGCGAACATGCCGAACCTGCTGAGCCCCGGCACGAAGTGGCCGGCCAACATGTCCCACCGGAATGCGTTCCGGGCGCCCGGTTTTTTCAATCTGGATCTGGGAATTCACAAAGACACCCGGCTGACGGAGCGCTTCACGCTGCAGCTTCGCGCGGAGGTGTTCAACCTGATGAATCACGCCAATCTGTATGTGATCGGATCGACGGCCGACGTGGGCGCGAGCAACACCGTGGACGCCTGTTTCGGCTGCACCGGGTCCACCTGGGACCGGCGGCACGTGCAACTCGCGGCGAAGATCATTTTCTGAACGGCGTGCGATATCGTAAATCGCACGCGCCAATGAATCTCAGCATCCATAAACTAAGCATTCACCAAACCACCTCGCTGGCAGCCGGATATCGGAGATCGCTGGAGGGCTACTCGCGCGCCGGGATCCGGCACGTGGAGATCATCGGGCCGCACGTGGATCCGTTCATCGCCTCCGACGGTCTGGCTTCGGCGAAACGCCTGCTCGCTGACCTGGGATTGACCGCGATTTCTCACGGCGGCATGGTGGGCCTGTGGGATCCGGGTCCGGACGACTCGCCGGCGCGCACGAAGGCGCTGGAAGACCTGCAACACCATGCGGAGGTGGCGGCATCGATGGGGATCGACCGTATGGTCTGTCCGTGCATCGCGAACGGGCAGTTCACGGCCGAGGATTACCGGACGGTGGTGGACCGGATGCGCGCGGCGGGAGAGATCGCCCGGCAGTTCGGCGTCAGTTTGATGGTGGAGTTTACCCGGGCGTCGAATTTTATCGGGACGCTGCCGACGTCGCTTCGCCTGGTGCGGGAGGCGGCGCATCCGAACATCCGGCCGCTGTTCGATTTCTATCATTTCTGTGCAGGCCTGAGTAAGTTCGAAGATCTGGAGCTGATTCAGCCCGGCGAAATTCCCCACGTGCATATTCAGGACGTGCCCGACATGCCGCGTGAACGGCTGGACAACACCACGCGGGAGATTCCCGGCACCGGAGTGGCGCCGATTGCGCGCATTCTCGAACGGCTGACAGCGAAGGGTTATTCCGGACCCGTTTCGGTGGAACTGTTCTATCCGAAATTCCAGGAAGCGGACCCTTACGAACTGGCCCGCACCATTCGTGAACACACCGAGCCATTTCTTTCCTGATCCGGGCGGCTCTACACCGTTTAACGCGGCGACAACACGGTGAAAAACGCTGTTTTCCCGAATCCTGAATAGTATCCTTGGAGTTGTCCCCCCGCATGAGCAGACTCCCGCAAGCCGCCTTTGCCGTGTGCCTCGGCCTCGGTAGTTCCGCCGCTTCACTGGCTGCCACGCCCTCCTTCGATTCCGCCGTGAAGCCGGTGCTGACGCAGACGTGTGCGGGTTGTCACAACGAAAAACTGGCCTCCGGAAATCTGAATGTCACGGCATTTCTGGACCCCGCCTCGCTGACGGCGAAGCGCGATGCGTGGGAAGTGATCGCGAAAAAGGTCCGGTCCGGTGAAATGCCGCCCAAAGGGATTCCCAAGCCACCCGCCGAACAGGTGGACGCGTTCCTGAAGGTGCTGCAGACCGAGTTCGACCGGGCCGACAAGACCACGAAGCCCGATCCGGGCCGCGTCACCGCGCATCGTCTGAACCGCAGTGAGTACTCGAACACCGTCCGCGACCTGCTCGGGATCGTCTTCCGCGCGGACGAAGAGTTTCCGCCGGACGATTCCGGCTACGGCTTCGATAACGTTGGCGATGTGCTGACGGTTTCGCCGGCCCTGATGCAGAAATATCTGTCGGCCGCCGAGCAGATCGCCTCCCGCGCGGTGGGCGGGGATCCGCTGCCGAAGCCCGGCTACTTCAATAAGAAGGACCGGATCCGGCGGCTGGATATCGACACCATCCAGCTGAAAGATCGCGTGGAGTTCGATGCCGATTACGTCGTGAAGGCGAACATCATCGGCCACCGGGGCGCGAAAGACAAACCGGTTACGCTGCTGATTTCCGTGGACGGGAAACCGGCGAAGACCGTGGAAATTCCGGTTCAGATCAGCGCGGTGAATCAGCAGGGCGGCGCTACGCAGCGCGGCAGCCAGGAAGTGCGGCTCTTCCTCACCCAGGGCGAGCATACGTTCCGGGCCGAGTTCGTGAATGACGAAGATCTGAAGAACATCCCCAAAGAGGCGCGCTTCAACAACGGCCGGAATATCTACCCCGAAACGATCGAGATCGCGGGGCCGTTCCCTTCGAAGGAAACGAATCCGGCGCAGAAGAAGGTGCTGGTGTGCGATCCGGCTTCCGGGAAGGCCTGCGCGGAGCGGATTCTTACGTCATTGGCGCATCGGGCGTATCGCCGGCCGGTTGCGAAACAGGAGGTCGCCGAACTGATGAGCGTGTTCGACCGCGCACTCGGTTCGGGCTACACACCGGCGCAGAGCCTGCAGTTCTCCGTCACGGCGATGCTGGTTTCGCCGCAGTTTCTGTTTCGCGTGGAGCGCGACCCGAAGCCGGGCGCCGTGAGCCGCATTACCGATCTGGAACTGGCTTCCCGGCTCAGCTATTTCCTCTGGAGTTCCATGCCGGACGAGGAACTGCTCCGGCTGGCCGAGACGAACAAACTCCACGTGCCCGCCGTGCTGGACGCGCAGGTGAAACGCCTGATTGCCGACCCGAAATCCGCCGCGCTGGCGGAGAATTTCGCCGGCCAGTGGCTGGAAATCCGCAGCCTGGATGCCGTGAAGCCGGACGCCAAAAAGTTTCCGGAATGGAATGCCGATCTGAAAGAAGCGATGCGCACGGAAACGCGCCTGTTCTTCGAAGCCGTGATGCGGGACGATCGGCCGATCTCGGATTTTATCGACGGCAAGTACACGTTCGTGAACGAGATGCTGGCGAAACATTACGGGATCGAGGGCGTCACCGGCCCCGATTTCCGGCGCGTGGAACTGACCACGGACCAGCGGAGCGGCGTGCTCACCCAAGGCAGCGTGCTCACCGTATCGAGCTATCCCTCGCGTACTTCCGTGGTGCTGCGTGGCAAGTATCTGCTGGAGAACATCCTCGGCGCCCCGCCGCCACCTCCGCCGCCCGACGTGCCCCGGCTGAACGAGGAGACGGTGGGAGTCGCCAAATCGCTGCGGCAGCAGATGGAGCAGCACCGCTCGGATGCGGTCTGCGCTTCCTGCCATTCCCGCATGGACGTCCTGGGTTTCGGCCTTGAAAATTACGACGCTATCGGACGGTGGCGCACGACGGACGGCAAGTTCCCGGTGGATCCTGCCGGGTCGTTCCCGAATGGCAAAGCGTTTTCCACGCCGGCGGAGATGAAGACTCTGCTGCATGACAACATGCCGGAGTTCACCCGGTGTTTCACGCAGAAGTTTCTGACCTACGCGCTGGGCCGCGGCGTGGAATCGTTCGACCGCCGGACCGTGCAGGATATCGTGAGGCAAACGGCGGCGCAGGATTACCGGTTCCAGACCCTGATTTCCGCCATTATCCACAGCGTGCCGTTCCAGCAGCGGCGCGCGGAAGCTAAGCGATCGGAAGTTAAAACAGAGGTATCGAGGAAATGATCGTCACCCGCAGAGCACTGTCCAGAAGAACCCTGCTGCGAGGAATGGGCGCCGCCATCGGCCTGCCGTTTCTCGACGCCATGGCTCCGGCCTTCGCCGCCAGCAGTATCCCCGGCGGACGCCCGGTGCGCGCGGCCTGGTTTTACGTGCCGAACGGAATCGATATGCGCCACTGGACTCCGGCGGAGGAAGGTCCGCTGGGCACGCTGCCCGGCATTCTGGCGCCGCTCGAGCCGATGAAGAAGGAGATTACGGTCCTCTCGAATCTGACCGCCAACTGGGGCCGGCCCTTGCTGGTGGGCGCGGGCGATCACGGCCGCGCCGCCGCCGCTTACATGACCGGCATGGAGGTTTACCGAACCGCGGGCGCGGACCTGAAGCTCGGGGTTTCGGGCGATCAGGTAATCGCCAATGCTATCGGCAGCCAGACCAAACTGCCGTCTCTGGAAGTCGGCATGGAGGAAGCGCGCATGGCCGGGAACTGCGATAACGGCTACTCCTGCGCCTACGCTTACAACCTGGCGTGGAGAACCGAAACGCAGCCGCTGCCGCCGATTTCGAATCCCCGGAATTTGTTCGAGCGGCTGTTCGGAACCGATATCGTGGAGGCGCCAGAAGCGCACGCGCGCCGGCTGGCGATGCGGCGCAGCATTCTGGATCAGATTCTGGGCGATACCCAGAGGCTGGAAGCGAGTCTGGGCGCGGTGGATCGCCGCAAGCTGGATGAGTACCTCACGTCCGTCCGCGAGATTGAGCAGCAGGTACAGCGCTCCGAGAAGGAAGGTCTGGTCATCGATCCGGGCATGGAGAAGCCGTACGGCGTTCCGGCCGAGTTCCCCGATTACTTCCGGCTGATGACGGACATGATGCTGGTGGCGTTCAAGTCGGATCTGACCCGCGTGGCGACGTGCATGATCGGGCGCGAAGGCTCGACGCGCGCGTATCCGGAGATCGGAATTCCGGACGGCCACCATCCGCTCACGCACCACATGGGCAACATGACGATGCTCGATAAGGTGCGCGAGATTAACGCCCTGCATCTGAAGCTGTTCGCGGAGTTCCTGGCCAAACTCAAAGCGACGAAAGAAGGCGATTCGAACCTGCTCGATCAGTCGCTGATTATCTATGGCAGCGGCCTGTCGGATGGCAACGTCCACACGCACGATCAGTTGCCAACGATTCTGGCGGGCCGCGGCGACAACTTCGTGACGCCGGGGCGCCACATCATCTACCAGCGGGAAACGCCGGTTTGCAATCTGTTCGCAACCATCGCCGAACGGATGGGCGTGCGTCCCGAGCACGTTGGCGATTCCACGGGCCGGCTGCCCGGACTCTCTCTCAGCTGATGCAGTCTCCTTTCGAAGGCAAGCAACCACTCGGCGTCGTTTACAACACGACGATGAGCCGGCCGGACGCGGCGTTGACGCTCGCGCTGCTGTATGGGTTCGCGGGGAAGCGCGAGGCGCGCATGGGAGCGGTGTGCGTGAACGGCTCCGGTTTGGGCGCGGCGGTCTTTTGCGATGTGGTGCATCGGTTTTATACGCCGGGTCCGCCGCGGAATGCGAATCAGGTTTTGCCGCCGGGACTCGCGGCTTCCGGTACGCTGCCGCCGGATCCGCCGATGCTGAAAGCTGCATTGGAACGCGATTATCCGCGGTCGGTCACGAAGGTCAGTGACACCTCCCTGCCGGAAGCGGTGCTGCGGAACGGTGTCATTTTCAATGCGCAGGCAGTGATTGTTCTGAGCGCGCCCGCTACGTATCTGGCGAAAACGCTGGAGTTGCAGGGTGTGAACGAACTCTTCAAACAGCGCGTGAAGATGCTGGTTGTGGTGGATGCGGGCGAGCGTCAGGATGTTCCGGCGATGCGCCGGTTGCTGGCGGACTGGCCAACGCCGGTCGTTTTCTGCGGCAGGGAGGTGGGCGAAGCGCTGCCGTTCCCGGCTTCGGCGATCGGGAAAGAGTTTGCGTGGAGCCCGAAGAATCCGGTGGTGGATGCGTGGCAGGCGTTCCGGTCCGGGCCTTACGATGCTCCCGCGTGGGACATGGCGGCGCTGTTGCATGCGGTACATCCGGATTTGGGTTACTTCGGGACGGATGCCGGGACAATTCAGGTGAGTGACGATGGCACGATGAAATTCGTCGCCGGGGAGGGTGCGCACCTGGCACTTCGGGTGGATCCCGCTAAGAAGGAGAAGATTCTGCAGGTGCTGGTGGAAACGGCGGGGGCTAAGCCCGCGCAACCGCAGCCTCGCGTTCGTCCGCCGGCGAAGTAGTCGGTTTTCCGGCGGCGATTCAGGAATCCAGTCTCTGCGAGATCCTGCGCGGGATTCATGAGACTGTGGTGCAGCGAAACTTGTCGATGCGGATGCTTCTGGCCCGGGCTCAATGGCCGCTCTGCTCAGCGCGGGACTCGGCGATCAGCCGATTAATGTCGAACTCTCCGATGCCGAGCGTCTTCGCCCGCTCCGCGCCATAGTCTAATAGTTTCGTCCACGAACGGTCCTCGACATAACGCTTCACGGCGTCGGTGAGCACTTCATCGACGGTGCGGTGTTCCGCCTGCGCCGCGCGCCGTATTTCAGCCAGCAAAGGCTCAGGAAGCGAGAGTTTATTTTCTGCTTGCATCCCAGTTTTCTTATTCTACAAGGTCTACCAGACGTCCGACGCCACCACTTCCGGTTGCGCGGGCTGTTCCCGATCACCCGGTTGTGCAAGATGATCTCCGCAACCGCAACCCGCGTTCCTCCGACGGCGAAGTAACTATCAGAAACCTTTAAACGTTAACCAACCACGAAACCTGTACGATTGTCCTTTTGGTCTCTCTGAACCGGAGGTCGCCTGACAGCGGATTCCGAAACATTTCGTGAAACGGCGATTCCTGAAAATTCTTTACAACGAACAGATAGAAGCGGTCCTTCAACGCGAGAGCGGCTCCATATTCCTTTGGCGTCAGAGATAGAGCCCCGGCTCGTCCTTTCAGCCCTTTAACCTCGACCGCCAGAAATTCGTCATGACTTCCGTGCCGAAGCTGAAAGTCATACCCGCATCCCGCGCGTGTTGTGTTCCGGACAGAAAAATCACGGAACTCCACAAGGTTGTGAACATTCGTTTCAAAGTATTGCTCAGCAGCCAGGCCGGTAATCAGTCTTCGTGCAAAAGAGGACTCGCCCTCACCGTCGATTTCTTCCTGACCCCAAACACTCTCTCCGAATCCCGTGAAGGACTGGATCAGACCGGTGAACAGTTCCAGGTCGAGGTTCCCATATTCCGCGAATAATTTCAGGCAGTTTTCGCGGCGCTCTCGCTTGTGCCAGCCCTTGCGCGGGTTTTCAAACAGCGGATCGAACTCGTCCGATAGTTCTTTATCGATCCGGGAGGCACGCCGACAGCGTATCGAGGACATTAAAAGCCTCGACAAAGCTGTCAAAACCAAGGTTCTTCAGACCTGCTGCATCGAATTTTGAAAGATACAGACCAGCCAGAATGGCCTTTCACTTTTGGCCATCTGTCCCGCACTAAGTTGCAAAATACCTTACTATCGCACATTCCCGATATCGCCCGAGATTCACATCTCGTGCTACCGTTACCGGAATTACCAGACGTAGGACGCCACCACTTCCGGTTGCGCGGGCGTGTTCCCGATTACCCGGTTGTGCAGCACGATCTGCAGGTTCTTCTCTTCCCAGCCCTTTGGCAAACGGTTGAGGATTGATCCCAGCTCCGCCGGATCGGCGAGAAGGCGCCCCGCGGCTTCCGTGCCGAACTGCTTGATGCCGGCGGAAACGATCACCAACCCGCCCGTCGGCGAATTGCGGATACGCGCGATCAGGCTGTAATCCTCCTGCGTGGAGCCGTCATCCTGCACGTCGATGGTCCAGTGCCGGTCCGTCCTGGACTGCGTATCCTTGATAACAGCGATGTGATCCGGACCCCACGCGAACTGGAATCGCCAGGTTTGGCCGAGTTCCATGGTCCAGTGGTTACTCAAAGAGCCGATCAGATAGGTTTTCGAGCGGCGCAGATCCGCAAACGGAATGCTGGTGGCGAGCAGCACGCGCACGGGACGCTTGCGGCGCGCCAGCATCTGCGTCACTTCGTTGGCCGCCACCATGTCGCCAAAACCGACAAACTGGTTCAGCACCGGCACGAAGTCGGAGCCTCTCACTTCCGCTTCCGGGAGCTCGATTTTGCTCTGCATCGGCACGGCTTCGGGAGGCAAGCGTTTCGCATTCAATAAGGACACACGGCGGGACGGCTGGTACACGATGGGGTGACCGACGCCGATCAGCAGCGGATCGGCAGATTGCAGAACGGGCTCCCAGAAACGCTGAAACGCGGTCTCGCGGGGGTCGGCGGTCCACCTCGTATAGACGATTCCAAGAATGACGACCAGAGACAACGCCGCGACGGCACGAATGAGGAGCCGTGCGGAGAAACGCGCGGACCTGGTCTTTTCCGGTTCCGGAAGGACGGCAGGCTGCACGATGTCCGGCGGGGGTGCCGGCGGTGCAAGCAATTCCACCTCGGCATGGACTTTAGGTCCCGCGGCATAGTGGAAATCGGGCGCATACGAGCCGGACGGCAGTTCAATCGTCACGGCAGCCGCCGCGCCCTCGGGCGTCACATAGTACTGCGCCAGACGCTTCCGGACCTCCCTGGCTCCGACGCGAACAATGGTGTCTTCCGCCAGTACGCTTTCGGGACGGCGCCCGAAGACCTGAATCGCAATCGCCCGTTCCTTCAGCGAGCCAGCGTCACCGGCCAAAGATTTCTCGCAGACGAATTCGAGGAACTGCTGGCACCGTTTGCTGCCGTGAAACGCCGGGCTTGCAAGGATGGCGCGCAGCTGGGCGAGGATTTCGACTGGTTTTGGCGCGTGGGGATCCCGCACCAGACCAGTTTCATCAGCGTGCGTGGCTGTTCTGCCCATCGGATACTCCCCTGCCGGATGACCCCATCTTATACCCGACCCCGGAAAATGACAAAACGAAGACGGTATAAATGACAGATTTCATTGAGGTGTACACCGTGAAATACCGTGTATCCCGTTGAGTTGCCGGTCCACAAGGTATAAGTTCGTGATACTTTCGAGATCGTCTCGAAACACTCAGCAGGGACATGCTGCTCGTTCGCGGCAGCAGTACAGAAACAGAGGAGAGAACCTAATGTATCGGTCTTCCGCTCGTATCGCGGCCGCGCTTGCCGCCTTATCGCTATTCGTCACCGCCAGTCTTTTTGGCCAAACCGCAACCGGTATCCTGGATGGCCGGGTGAACGATTCCTCCGGGTCGGCCGTTCCCGGCGCCAAAGTCGTCGTTGAAAACGAAGCGACCGGAGTTCATCAGGACCTGACTACCAATTCGGAAGGGCGCTTCTACCAGGGTTTCGTTCTGCCGGGGAATTACCGCCTCTCCGTGGAAAAGGCGGGCTTTCAGAGATATGTCGAGAATGGCGTTGCCGTCAACGTCAACCAGACGGTTACGCTGACGGTCAATCTGAAGGTCGGCGATGTGTCCACATCGGTCGAGATCAGTTCCCAGGCCGCCCAGCTGACGACCGAAGCTTCCAGTATCTCCACCGTTGTTGGCAGCCGGTCGATTCAGGATCTGCCTCTGAACGGCCGCGGCGTTTACGGGCTGGCAACGCTCGTCCCGGGTGTCGTGCCGGGCGGTGGCGGTTCCACCCCGTGGATCAGCGGCGGACGGAATGCCACCAACGAAATCACGATCGACGGCACGTCCGTCATTCTGCCGGAGAACAACGTCAGCAACCTGCAGACCGGCTATACGCCCATCGTCGACAGCGTGCAGGAGTTCTCGATCGTCACCAACGCCCTCGAAGCGCAGTACGGGCGGACCGGCGGCGGCGTCATCAACGTCGCGACGCGCGGCGGCACCAACGACTACCATATTTCCGCGTACGACTACCTCCGGAACAGCAAGCTGAATACGAACACCTGGTCGAACAACCGGAACGGCGTGAAACTCGCCGCCTTCCAGAGCAACCAGTTCGGCGGCACCGCCGGCGGCCCGGTTTCGATTCCCCATGTGTACAACGGCAAGAACCGGACCTTCTTCTTCTTCAGCGAACAGACGCAGCGGAATCGCACCGGCTCGACATCCAATGCCACCGTGCCGATCTCGGCATGGCTCAACGGCGACTATTCGCAGCTGGTCAACGGTGTCGGCCAGCCGATTACGATTTATGATCCCCTGACCGCGGCGGACGACGGCACCGGCACCTTCAAGCGACAGCCTTTTGCGGGGAACAAGATTCCGACCAGCCGTTTCGATCCGGTTGCCGTCAATCTGCTGAAGTATTTCCCTTCGCCCAATGCGAATCCGACGAACGCCTTCGCGTTTACCAACAACTTCTACGCGTCCGGCAAGTCGGTGGGCGACGACGACCGTTTCGACAGCCGCATCGACCACAACTTCAGTTCCGCGTTCCGCATGTTCGCACGCGGCTCCTATGACCACGGCGAGAGCGTGCCGCTCAACGGCTTCGGCAACGTGGGATCGTCGATCGGGGACGGCAAGAACGTCAGCGATCTTTACAACGTGACGGTCAACGGCATCTACACCATCAGTTCGACCACCATTCTCAACATGAACTACGGGTTCGCCCGGAACGTGGGTGTGCGCTATCCGTTTTCCGAAGGCACCAGCCCGGCGACGCTGGGCTTTCCGGCCAGCTATGCCGCCATCGCCGGCATCTCCAATTTCGAGTTCCCGAACATCAGCTTCAGCGGCAACAACACCCTTTCCAATCTCGGCCAGGCGACGTTCACCACGCTGCTGAACCGGCCGATGTCCCACATTATTCGCGGCGACGTGACGAAGGTCTTTGCCAAACATACGCTGAAGGTCGGCGGCGAGTGGCGGAAATTCCTGCTGAACTTCACGCAGCTGGGCCAGCCCGACGGGCAGTACAGCTTCAGCGGGAACTACACGCAGCAGGTGGTCGGCGCGTCCGCTTCCACAACCCAGGGCTTCGGCCTCGCGCAGATGCTGCTGGGCGTGCCCAGCAGTGGTTCCATCTCGCACAGTTTCGACGCCGCGATGGCGAGCGCCTATGCGGGAGCGTACGTGCAGGACGACTGGAAAGTCAGCCAGAAGCTGACGCTCAACATGGGCCTGCGGTACGACGTCGATTCGCCGCGCACGGAACGCTATAACCGCCTCAGTTATTGGGACATTACGGCTCCTTCCCCGATCGCCGGCAAGGTTCCGGCGAGCGCCTGTTCCGCCTGCGGCAACCTTGTTGGCGCCATGATGTTCACCAGCCCCAGCCATCGTCATCAGGTCCCCACGGACACCAATAACTGGGGCCCGCGTTTCGGCTTCGCTTATCACGCGTTCGAGAAGACCGTGGTGCGCGGCGCGTACGGCATCCTGTATTCGCCGTCGGTGATGCAGGCTTCCGGCACCTCGGGCAGCGGCGGCGTGGAAGGCTTCCAGAGCACCAGCAACATGAACGTCTCTTTCGACAACGGCAGAACGGTGGCCGCGTTCCTGAAGAATCCGTTCCCCACGGGTTACAACCTGCCTCTCGGTTCCGCGCCCGGTCCCATCAGCGGGGCTTCCACCGATCTTGGCCTGAGCATCGGCGACAGCTTCTTCAACGACTCGCAGAATCCGATGGTGCAGCAGTGGAACTTCAACATCCAGCAGGAAGTCAAAGGAGGCTGGATCGTCGACCTCGGCTATCTCGGCAGCAAAGGCCAGCACCTGGTGGATGGCGAGAGCAATATGAGCTTCGATCAGTTGCCCGCGTCGTTCCTCGCGTTGGGCCCGAAACTGACCCAGTCGGTCACGAACCCGTTCTACGGCGTGATCACGAATCCGACCTCGGTGCTTAGCCAACCGACCGTGCTCCAGAGGTATCTGCTCGCGCCCTATCCGCAATACACCGGCGTGAATGCGTTCCGCAAGCCCCAGGCGAACTCGATCTATCACTCGTTCACGGCTTCCGCGGAGCACCGGTACTCGAAGGGCATTACGGCGCTGATTTCCTTCACCGGCGGCAAACTGCTGGACGACGCTTCTCAGGTGGTCACCTTCCTGGGGGCTGCGGGCACGAAGCAGGATTTCTATTGCCGCAAGTGTGAGAAGTCCATCTCCGCGCAGGATGTCTCTCAGCGTCTGGTCGCCAGCGTGAGTTACGATCTTCCTTTCGGAAAAGGCCGCTCCTACCTGAACGCCTTACCGAAGCCGGTGGATTTCATCCTCGGCGGCTGGGAGATGAACGGGATCATGACGTTCCAGAAAGGGCTGCCGCTCGCCATCTCCAACGGCAGCAACAACACGAACATCGGTTCCCCCGGGCAACGGCCGAACGACAACGGCCAGAACCCGGCGAAGAGCGGCGCCATCGCGGACCGGCTCAATGCGTACTTCGATACGTCGGTCTTCTCCGCCGCGCCGATTTACACCTTCGGCAACGTGGGCCGTTTTGTTCCGAATCTTCGCGGACCCGGCACGCACAACCTGGATTTCTCTCTGTTCAAGAGCTTTAAGTATCGCGAGAGAGCGACGATCGTGGTTCGCGCCGAGGCGTTCAACTTCACGAACTCCCCGACGTGGAATGCGCCGGGAACCACCGTCACGTCACCGGGCAGCTTTGGTGTTATCACCGGCGCCAGTGGCCAGCGGCAGGTGCAGCTGGCACTCAAGCTGAGCTATTGACCGATTTGTGAAAGCCGGTCACGGTTTGACCGGCCGGGTTTTCAGGCCGCGCTTTTCCCCCCAAGGAAAGCGCGGCCTTTTTTGTTGACGGGTTTCCAACCCGCCCCACATCGAAAACTACTTGGGAAAGACCCGCCATTTGGTGGAGGTGGATTTCGCCAACGGGTCCGGATTCGCCGCTGCCCGGTACGCCCGAAAGGCTCTGAGGTGAGGCGATGTCGAGTGGGAGTCCAGCGCCGCCTGGTCGACGAAGCGCTCATAGAACATGAATTTTCCGGGGTTTTCCGGATCGCGGTGCAGCTGATAAATCAGACAGCCCGGTTCGGCGTTGGTCGGCCCGACCAGAGCCTGTAACTGCTCCGCAAGTTCGTCTTCATGGCCCGGCACGGCCTCCATATGCACGTTGAGAATTACGTTGTTGTCGTCCAAGGTTTTCACCTCAACCATTCTCTCCCGTGGCCCGTTTCGCCGAAAGCGGGCTGCCGGATACAGTAGATTTCATGGACCTCGGTTTCGTCAGCGCGATTGTCCCCGAACTCAGTTTCCGCGAAGTCTTTCAGTTCGCCGAAGCCACCGGTTACGACTGCGTGGAAGTGATGTGCTGGCCGGTGGGGCGCGCCGACCGGCGCTACGCCGGCGTGACCCACATCGACGTGAACGCGCTCGACACCGATTCCATCGCGAAGATTCAGACGCGGGTCGCTTCCACGGGCGTCGCAATCAGCAGCCTCGGCTACTACCCGAACCCGCTCACGCCGGACGCGGCGGAGGCGGAGGCCGCCGTCTCGCACCTGCGACAGGTGATCCGCGCCGCGCGCACGCTGGGACTCGACTGCGTCACCACGTTCGTGGGACGCGACTGGCATCTCTCCATCGACGAGAACTGGCCCCGTTTTCTCTCGGTCTGGGGCGACATGATCCGTTTCGCCGAGGACCACGAGGTGAAGATCGGTATCGAAAACTGCCCCATGCTGTTCACCAAAGACGAGTGGCCGGGGGGCAAGAATCTCGCTTCCAGCCCGGCCATTTGGCGGCGAATGTTCGACGCCATTCCGAGCGCGAGCTTCGGGCTGAACTACGACCCGTCGCATCTGGTGTGGCAGCAGATGGATTACATCCGCCCGCTGCGCGAGTTTGCCTCACGGATTTTCCGGGTGCACCTGAAAGACGCCCGGGTGGACCGGCATCGTCTGGATGAGGTGGGCACGCAGGCGCATCCCCTTGAATACCATTCGCCGAAACTGCCCGGCCTGGGCGAGGTGGACTGGGGCCGGTTTTTCTCCGTGCTCGGGGATACCGGATACACCGGGCCGGTCTGCGTGGAAGCAGAAGACCGCGCTTACGAAGGGTCGCTGGAACTCCGGAAGCGCGCGCTGGCGCAGAGTCACGATTTCTGCCGGCAGTTTATCGGCTCCGCGCCGTCCCCGTCGGCTATGCCATGATTGCAACGTGCGAATTCGTCCGTGGTCTGAAATCCCAAAACCGGCGCTGTTGCTGCCGTTGATCGGCCTGGTGGCCGGATTCCTCACGTCATTCCTGATCGCTCCCCGCTACGTGTCCACGGCCGTCATGGCCTTGCAGGAACTCTCGGGTGATCCGGATCGTTCGAAAATCCATCACAACCTGATCGAGTTCTATCTCGCCTGTCAGGGGGAGGTAACCAGCAGATCCTCACTTTCCGCGCTGATTCAGAATCCGTCCGTGAACCTTTACGAGGAAGAACGGCAAAAGCTCCCGCTCGAAGACGTGATCGAGAAGATGCGGCACGAAGTTCAGGTCACCATTGAGGATCGGCCCGGCTACCCGCGGGAAACGACCACGGTATTCCGGATCCGCTTTGTTTACCCGAATCCGTTTAAGGCGCAAGCGGCGACGCAGCTACTGATTACCCGCTTCATCGACACCGCCCAGCGGCGAATTCTCGCGCGGGAGTACAACGATACCCCGCCGGGCGCGGTGACACGCATCGAGCAACTGGAAGCGCGGGTGGCCGAACTCGAAAAGCGCGCGGGAATCGGCGCGCCCGACTCCCAGCCGCACCTGGCGGTTCCCATCCGGGCCGAAGTCCTTGAGCCTGCGAGTTTACCGGAGCGGGCCGAATCGCCGAATCGCCCTTTGTTTGCCGGAGCGGGGCTGCTGGCGGGATTCGCTGCGTTGCTGGCCGCGGCGATTTCGCGCCGCCGCATCGGCTAAGAAAAGCGAAGAAAAGGCGAAAATCGTGGTACTCTGTACTTCGTGTCCCGCCGCCATCCGACCGGTTCCGACCAAAAGCTTTCCGAAGCCGAACTGGCGGCCTTTCGCGATCGTGTCGCCCAAATGCCACGCCGGGAACTGGAGGCCTATTACCGCGTCTGTCACAACGCCTGCCGGTATGACGACATGCGGGTTCCTTCGCCGCGCATGGTGCAGGAGTTCGTTCAGGTGTGGAAGCGTTTAAGAGCACTGAAAGGTACCGGAATGGGATGGAGCTGAGGCCGCTTGTCGGCTGTTGCGTGTTAGGGTGGCAGTAACGGACCATGCAGCCCGAAGAACTCTATCGCGTCCAGGTGCGTGAACTCGAAGATTACGCGATGTTTATGATCGATCCGCGGGGCACGGTCATCTCCTGGAACAGAGGGGTGGAGCGGCTTTTCGGGTTTACCGAACAGGAGTGGCTGGGGCAGGACGGCAGCATTATTCTCACTCCGGTCGAAAATGCCCGCGAGGTCTTCGAGGCGGAGATGCAGAAGGCGCGGGAAACGGGCAGCTCCACCGATATCCGCTGGCACATCCGAAAAGACAAATCCGAGTTCTTCGCCAATGGCTTCATGAATCTGGTGAAGGACGGCAACGGCGAGGTGTTGGGGTTCGCCAAAATCGTCAGCGACGAGACCAGCCGGAAGCGTTTGCAGGACTCGCTGACGGAATCGAACGCGGCTTTGGAACAGTTCGCGTGGATGGCCAGCCATGATCTCCAGGAACCGCTCCGGACCATGGGCACTTTCTCCCAGCTGCTGATGCGAAAGTATGAAGGCCGGCTGGACGAAGACGCCGACCGGATTCTGAGCTTCATCGTCAAGGCGGCCGCCCGGATGAAGGGTCTGGTGGAAGATCTGCTGATTTACGCGCGGATCGCCACGGAACGGGAGCGGCCGGCTTCCGTGGCGCTCGACGAGGATCTGGAAGCGGCGATCACGCAACTCTCGC
Organism: uncultured Acidobacteriia bacterium; assembly: GCA_903851195.1. Classification (GTDB taxonomy): domain Bacteria; phylum Acidobacteriota; class Terriglobia; order Bryobacterales; family Bryobacteraceae; genus BOG-234. Next base: position 323,476 of record CAINNJ010000033.1, on the reverse strand, counting down.
ACGCCATCCACGAAAGCGGAGCGCGGGTGACGCACGATGCGCTGCCGGTGGTACGGGCGGATCGAGGGCAGATGGTCCGGCTGTTTCAGAATCTGGTGGGCAACGCGCTCAAGTACCGCAAACCGGACGTGACGCCGGCGATCCACATCGCCGCGGAAGCGCACGGGGCCGAGTGGATCTTTTGCGTCCGGGATAACGGCATCGGTTTCGACGAGCAGTACGCATCCCTGATCTTCGCTCCGTTCAAGCGTCTGCACCCGGCTTCGGAGTATGCCGGCACCGGCGTCGGGCTCGCCATCTGCCACCGGATTGTGACCGGGTTGGGGGGACGCATCTGGGCGGAATCGACGCCGGGAGAAGGGTCTGCCTTCTTTTTCACGCTCCCGGCCGAACACGGAAATTCCGCGGGAAAATCCGGCCTGAATCGGGCGGATCCCGACGAAAACTCGCACGGATCCTGAGTTTGGCGACTTTCCCGCGCGGACGGGCCTGGGATTGCGAGGGGACCTTCAATGATTTCTCTCAGTGAACAGGCGGGTGAATTATTCCTGCTCGCGATACCCGTCTCCTCCATCGCCTGGACGGTGACGCATGAGGAAGTTTTCCGTGAAACGCGGGAATGGTGCGCGAAACACAGCCAGGTCTGCCGCCGGCTGGTGGAGCGGAAGTTCTTCTACCTGTTCACGTGCGAGTACTGCTTCAGCCACTATGTAGCGGCGGCATTTCTGGCGATTACGCGGTTTCACCTGCTCTTCGACGACTGGCGCGGTTATCTGATCGCGTTGTTCGGCCTGGTCTGGGTGGCGAATTTTTACATGAGCCTTTTCGGCCGCGTTCGGCTCGACATCAAGCGCGAACGCATCGAGATCGAAACGAAAGAGAAGGAAGTGCAGTCGCTTTAGACCGGCACCTTACCGGCGGACCACCGGGAGTTCCACGAAACTGGCCTGCGCGGGCGCATGATAGATCCGCTGCGTGGCTTTGCGGTAGTCTTCCGGTTTGGCCCAGAAGATGTTCGGGACGTACGTCTGCGGATTCCGGTCATAGAGCGGGAACCAGCTGGACTGCACCTGCACCATAATCCGGTGTCCCGGCAGGAACACGTGATTGGCCGCAGGCAGCGCGAAGCGATAGGGCAGGGGCTTGCCGGCCTCGATCGGCTGCGGGTTTTCGAGGCTTTCGCGATATCTTCCGCGGAAGATGTCGGCGGAAATCATGAGCTGGTATCCGCCCATGGCAGCATCGCCGGCCACCTGATCTGGATAGACGTCGATGACTTTCACCACCCAGTCGGAATCCGTGCCAGTGGTGGAGGCGATGAGATTCGCCACCGGCTGACCGCTGATCTTCAGGGGGTTTTGCAGGACTTCGGACACGAACACCGCCACATCCGGGCGGCCCGAAGCTTCCCGCTGGTCATCGACAAGCCAGAATGGCCAGGTAAGTCCGTTATCGTAACCAACTGGCTGACTGGGGCGGCTGCGGAATGGCACGGGCTTCGCGGGGTCGGACAGGTACTCATCGAATGCCGCTTGCTCCGCTTTGGGCGCGGCAAACCCCGCCCGCCCTTGTGCCTGCAGATAGAACGGGGTAGGCTCGATGCGGCAGGCGCCGGAACATCCGGCCGGCCAGGCAGGCAGACGCAGCCAGGTGTTAGTGCCGGTTTCAAAGGCGGTAACCGGGGCGACTCCGCTGACCGGGGCTTCGTCTTTCAAATAGTGATCGAGGAAGGGCCGCAGAACGTGCTGGCGAAAGTACAGCGCGGTGTCGCTGTGGAATTTGAGGGCGCCCAGGGAACTGCCCTCGGCAATTTCCTGTCCATGATGCCACGGTCCCATGACCAGAAAGACCTTGTCGTTCGCTGTGTCTTTCGGCTTGATCGCCTTGTAAACGGCGAGGGCGCCGTAGATATCCTCCTGATCCCAGAGGCTGTGCACCAGCATCACGGGGGTTTTCAGAGGCTGCGCGGCGAGAATCCGGTCCATGGCCTGTTCGCGCCAGAACGCGTCGTAGGCCGGATGGGCGAGAATCTTCCGCCAGAATCCGATCTGTTCCATGCCGTGGCGCTGCGCGAGTTCGCCGGCGGAGCCCGCTTCCATGTACAGGTCGTAATCGTCCTGATGGCCGCTCCACCATTTCTCGTCGTTGCTCTTCGTCGCCTGTTGTTCGTAGATATAAGGGAGATTCTGCTGGCGGAACGCGCCGTTGTGAAACCAGTCGTCGCCCATCCAGCCGTCCACCATGGGATTCATCGGCACCGAGACTTTCAGCGCCGGATGCGGATTCACCAGGGCCATGAGAGGCAGAAAGCCGTCGTAGGAAATCCCGAGTATGCCCACCTTCCCGTTGGTTTCCGGGATGTTCTTTACAAGCCAGTCGATGGTGTCCCAGGTGTCGGTGGAATGGTCCACCGGCGTGGGGTTCTGCGTTCCGCTCAGAGGCCGGTTCATCACGTAATCGCCCTCGGAGCCATACTTGCCGCGGATGTCCTGCACCACGCGGATGTAGCCGCCTTCCACGATCACATCGACCGCATTGTCATAACCCTGCAGGACAGGCCCGAGGTGCGGACTTTGCGCGTGGCCGGTCAGTTCCTTCGCGTTGTAGGGGGTGCGGGTCAGCAGGATCGGCGCGTTCTTCGACCCTTTCGGTGTCAGGATGACGGTATGGAGCCGGACGCCGTCGCGCATCGGGATCATCTCTTCGCGGCGCGTGTAATCGAAGCTGTTGGTCGAAGGCTGGAACTTCGCCGGCGTTTCACTCGGGAAACCCGGATAACGCGCGGGCGGATTCGACTGCGCGATCAGCAACGGTGCGATCGCCAGAACCGCACATGAGAACTGCCACTTCGTACTGCGCATTTGCCTCTCCCCGGTGGTGTTTGGTCCATTAAAGCACGCCGGGGAGCGTGGCTGGCCGCGGAAAAGGGCACGGCCAGCCACAACCGATCAGGCTTTTTGCCGCCGGTACCGCTCGATCAGCGCGTTCGTCGAACTGTCGTGATGCAGTTCCGACGCGCCCTTCAGTTCCGGCACGATGCGCATGGCCAGCACTTTGCCGAGTTCCACGCCCCATTGATCGAACGAATCGATCTGCCAGATTGCGCCCTGCGTAAACACGTTGTGTTCATACAGCGCGATCAGCTTGCCGAGAATTTCCGGCGTCAGTTTCTCCGCGAGAATCATGTTCGAGGGACGATTGCCTTCAAAGGTCTTATGCGGAACCAGTTCCTCGGCCGTGCCCTGCGCCTCAACCTCTTCGGACGTCTTGCCGAATGCGAGCGCTTCGGCCTGCGCAAACAGATTGGCGATCAGAATATCGTGGTGATCGCCCTGCGGATTCAGGGAGCGGGAGAAGCCCAGGAAGTCGCAGGGAATCAGCTTCGTTCCCTGATGAATCAGCTGGTAGAACGAGTGCTGGCCATTGGTGCCCGGTTCACCCCAGTAAATGGCCCCCGTTTCATAGTCCACTTCCTCGCCACTTACCGTGATGGACTTGCCGTTACTTTCCATCGTGAGCTGCTGCAGGTAGGCGGGGAAGCGCTTCAGGTATTGGTCGTAGGGCAGGATCGCGACGGTCTGAGAGCCGAAGAAGTTGTTGTACCAGACGGTGAGCAGACCCATCATCACGGGCAGATTGCTTTCGAACGGCGCCGTGCGGAAATGCTCGTCCATGGCGTGAAAGCCCGCCAGCATCGCGCGAAAATTTTCCGGTCCGATGGCGATCATGGTGGAGAGGCCGATGGCCGAATCCATGGAATACCGGCCGCCCACCCAGTCCCAGAAGCCAAACATATTGGCGGTATCGATGCCGAACTTCGAAACCTCGGCGGCGTTGGTGGAAAGTGCCACGAAATGACTGGCAATCGCTTTCTCGTCGCCCAGCTGCGCCAGCGCCCATTGCCGCGCGGAATGCGCGTTGGTCATGGTCTCCAGCGTCGTGAAGGTCTTTGACGCGACGATGAAGAGAGTTTCGGCGGCATCGAGATCGCGCGTGGCTTCGGCGAAGTCCGTGCCATCAACGTTGGAGACGAACCGGAAAGTCAGATCCCTCTGACTGTAGAACTTGAGTGCCTCATAGGCCATTACGGGACCGAGATCCGAACCGCCGATGCCGATGTTGACGATATTCCGGACCGGCTTTCCGGTGAAGCCCTTCCAGGCGCCGCTGCGGACGCGATCGGAAAACTCCGACATCTTGTCGAGCACGGCGTGCACCTGCTCCACGACATTCACGCCGTCGACCAGCAGTTCCTGCGTCTTCGGCGCGCGGAGCGCGACGTGAAGCACCGAGCGATTCTCGGTCAGGTTGATGTGATCGCCGCGAAACATGGCGTCGATCCGCTCGCGAAGCCCGGACTCTTCCGCGAGATTCAGCAGCAGTTCCACGGTTTCGCCGGTGATGCGGTTCTTGGAGTAATCGAGAAAAATGCCTTCCGCTTCCAGCGAGAAGCGTGCCGCGCGACCGGGGTCGTCCGCGAAGAGCTCCCGCAGATGAACATCTTCCAGGCTGGCGGCATGGTCGTCCAGCGCTTCGAAGGCAGGCAGTTCGGTTAAGGGCGTAGGGTCGAATTGCGGTAAGTTACTCACGTCGTGGAGATCCTCAAAATTAAGCTAACAGGAAACGGGTGGGAATGCGTGAGCAAGGTCTCACAAACGGGCCGATTGACCGTTTTGTAACGCCATGCTGTCGAAAACGGAACAGAGTTGAGCCGTTCCGCTACGGATTGGGCGGCGCCGAGCTCAGCGGCTGCAGGTTCAGGAACTGAGGCACACCTTCTTCGGCGACGCCCAAAGCCGTTGCGAGGGCGATCTTCGCCGCGTTGTGCGCATTGAGACTGGAGATGTAATTGTCATTCGCAGAAGCAAGAAGTTGCTGTGCCTGCACCACCTCGATGTTGTCCGTTACGCCGGCGCCAAAGCGGTCCCGGGCCTGCTCCAGAGTCTGCGCGGCGAGTTCCGCATTGCCGCGGGCAACGGCGACCTGGTCGGCGGAGGATTGTAAGTCGAGGTAGGCGGTGCGGACTTCCGAATCGATTCGTCCGCGAAGATCGTCCACGGCATTCTTCCGGCTCCGCAGAATGGTTTGCGCCTGGTCGATATCGTTCTGGAATCTGCCTCCGGCATAGATGGGAATACGCACCCCGGCCACAAAAGTATAGGTGCCGTGGGAGTTCGCGAAGGTACGTCCGATATCGCCATAATCTCCTTCCACGGCGACGGTCGGCAGGCGTTCGGAACGGGCTGAATCGACCGCCAGTTCGGCGGCCCGAACCTGCGTTTGCGCCGCGCGATAATCCGGGCGGTGTTCATAGGCCTGTTTGAGCAGATCGTCCAGGGAGCGCAGAAGAGGGCTGAAAGGCAGGACATCGGTAAGACTGAACTTCTGCCCGGCCGGAAGTCCGATAGCTCTCGCCAGAACCAGTTTGCCTTTTTCCACCTGGTTCTTCTGCGCCAGCAGGCGCTGCTGCTCGGTCCGGTATTGTACGTCGGCGCGAAGCACGTCGATGCCCGCCACGGTGCCGGCCTGTTTTTGATCGACCGCGCGATCGAGCAGCGCTTTGGCCGTGTTGACTTCGGCCTGGATCGCATCCGTGCGGGCGCTGTCCGTAATGACGGAGAGATAAGCGTTGCTGACGGCCTGCACCACGAGATCGCGTGCTTCATCGGAACTGAGCCGCGCCGCTTTCAGGCTTTCGGTGGCGGATTTCAGATTCTTCAAAGAGCTTCTGTCATAGATCGTCTGCTGCGCGAAGGCACGGGCGTCCTGGTAACCAAATGGGCCGACGATGGTCGGAATCTGCGGCACGTTCAGACCAAAGGCCACCAGATCGCTTTGTTGTGAATGCTGCGTTACACCCGCGTATATGTTTGGTAAGAGGTAACTCAGCGCCCGCCGCCGGTCTACCGCGGCGAGGTCCACGGAGTCGCGGTTCGTCAGAACACCCAGGTTGTATTTGAGCGCGCGTTGCAGGGCTTCCCGCAGAGAGAGTTGCAGCGGCTCGGCCGTCGCTTCGCCTGTGGCGATACTCCCGGTAACAGCTCCCTGCAATGTGACGGCGCGCTGCTGAATTACCGGCGCGGGGCCGTTGGAACGGGCCTGCGGAGGCGGCGGCACCTGGCCCGCCAGCCGCGAAACTTCAGGACACACGACAGGAAACACGACAAAACACACAACAAGACACACGACCGGTACTGTTTTGGCTGCGATTTTCAAAACGTCATTCCCCCGAAACTTCCACTGCAATTCTATTGTCGCTTTCGACCGCTCCGGGAAGCGTCGGGGGCGGTTTTTGCACCGCCGGTTCCACATCGGGAATAAAAGACACTGTGTACCACCTTTCCTTTTACTCGGGTCCTGGTGGATACTGGCCACACGGCATCCAATAATGAAACTGGCAATCGGTTCTGATCATGCAGGGCTGGATCTGAAGAAGGGCCTTGTGGAACATCTGGAAAAAAGCGGTCACCAGATTGTGGACGTGGGTACTTACAGCGCGGATTCCGTCGACTACCCGGACTACGCGGAAAAACTTGGTCATGCGGTGCTTACCGATGGCTGTGAGCGGGGTATTCTGATCTGCGGGTCCGGGGTTGGCGCTTCCGTTGCGGCCAACAAGATGAAAGGGATCCGGGCGGGTCTGTGTCATGACGTGTACTCGGCGCATCAGGGAGTGGAACATGACGACATGAACGTTCTGGTTCTGGGTGGGCGCGTCATCGGCCCGCAAACAGCGATTGAACTGGTGAATGCTTACACGGGCGCCAGGTTCACGGGCGAGGAACGGCATGCCCGGCGACTGCGGAAGGTGCATGCGCTGGAAGAGCGGTTTGGCAGTTAGAACATTTCATCAACTCACACGGAAAGGCGGGATTCGTACGATGCAGATCGGAATGGTAGGAATGGGTCGGATGGGCGGCAATATGGCACGCCGGCTGACTCGTGACGGGCATGAGGTTGTGGCCCTGGACCTCGATGCGGAGAAGATCGCGGCTCTGGGAAAAGAGGGGATTCACGGCGCAACCAGTATCCCGGAGTTCGTGGGCATGCTGCAAAAGCCCCGCGTTGTGTGGCTCATGGTGCCGTCCGGGGAAGCCACGGAGTCGATGGTGAATAAGATTGCCGAACATTTTGAAACCGGCGATATTCTGATCGACGGCGGCAACTCGTTCTTCAAAGACGACGTGCGGCGCGCCGAAATGCTGAAGGATCGGGGTATCCATTATGCCGACGTAGGCACCAGCGGGGGAGTCTGGGGTCTGGAGCGGGGCTACTGCCTGATGATTGGCGCGGAGAAGGAAACGTTCGCACACCTGGAGTCCATCTTCCGGACGCTGGCCCCGGGCCAGGGAAATATCGAGCCGACCGCCGGGCGGAAGACGGAAGGAACCACCGCTCACCTCGGTTATCTGCATTGTGGTCCCGTGGGCTCGGGTCACTTCGTCAAGATGGTTCATAACGGGATCGAATACGGCCTGATGCAGGCTTATGGCGAAGGCTTCGACATCATGCGCAACGCCAATCTGCCGGTTCTGGCGAAGAACATTCAGTACGATCTGAACCTTGGCGAGATCGCGGAACTGTGGCGGCGCGGCAGCGTGGTCAGTTCGTGGCTGCTCGATCTGAGCGCCATCGCGCTGGCCGAAGACCCGGATCTGAATGCCTACACGGGCTTTGTGCAGGATTCGGGCGAGGGCCGCTGGACCATCATGGCGGCAATTGAGGAATCGGTGCCCGCCGACGTGCTGACCACTTCGTTGTATGTCCGCTTCCGTTCGAGAAAGGAGCATACTTTCACGGAGAAGATGCTCTCCGCCATGCGCAAGCAGTTCGGCGGACATGTGGAACAACCAACGGCCGGTTAGAGGCGAATACATCCATGTCTAACCAAGCGTCCTCCACCCATTCCGCCCCCCATTCCGCCGCGGAGGCCGCCGATAACGGCGGCCGTGTCGCGGACCGCTGCATCATGGTGATTTTCGGCGCGTCGGGAGATCTCTCGGCGCGCAAGTTGCTGCCCGCGCTTTACAATCTGGGCCGCAACAACCTTTTGCCCCGGGAATTCGCGATCCTCGGTTTCGCCAAGGATGCGATCTCCGAAGAGGATTACCGCCAGCGTGTCCGTCAGGATATGCACGAGTACGCCGGCGCCCCGTCCGACTGCTCACTTTGTAACTGGCTGGCGGATCATACCTATTACATCGCGGGCGATTTCGGCCAGGCCGAAGATTTCGACAAGCTGAAGGCCAAAATCACGGAGATGGACGAGCGCCACCACACCGGCGGCAACGTCTTCTTCTACCTGGCGACACTGCCGCAGTTCTTTTCCGCCATCGTGCGGCAACTGGGCGAGAAATGCCTGACGGTGGAAGAGCCGGGCCACTGGCGCCGGGTGATTATCGAGAAGCCGTTTGGCTCGGATCTCGATTCGGCCCGCGTCCTCAACCGTGAAATCGGCCAGGTGCTGAAAGAGACGCAGATCTACCGCATCGACCATTACCTGGGCAAGGAGACGGTTCAGAACATCCTGATTTTCCGTTTCGCCAACGGGATATTTGAGCCGGTATGGAACCGTCGCTACATCGATCACGTGCAGATCACCGTGGCGGAAACGCTGGGCGTGGAACGCCGCGGCGGCTATTACGATCGCGCCGGATGTTTGCGGGACATGGTGCCGAACCACATCCTGCAACTGGTTTCGCTGACCGCCATGGAGCCGCCGATCTCATTCGAGGCCGACGCGGTGCGCGACGAGCAGTCGAAAGTGCTGCACGCCATCACGCCGATCGCTCCGGAAGACGTTCTGAGCCGCGCCGTGCGGGGTCAGTACGGCGAGGGCCGCTCCGGCGCCGACGGGTCGGGCAACGATGCGGAGGTGATGGCCGGCTACCGGCATGAACCCATGGTCGACCCGCAATCCCATACGGAAACGTTTGTCGCGCTCAAACTGACGATCGATAACTGGCGCTGGGCGGACGTGCCTTTTTATATCCGGACCGGGAAGCGGCTCCCGAAGCGGATGACCGAGATCGTGATCCAGTTCCGACGGGCGCCGTTCGTGCTGTTTCGGGATACGCCGGTAGACCGTCTGACGCCGAACGTCCTGGTCATGCACATCCAGCCGGATGAAGGCATCTCTCTGCAGTTCGGCGCGAAGATTCCGGGCGCCCACGTGCGCGTGGGCGGTGTGACGATGGATTTCAAGTACACCGACTACTTCGGAACGGAATCGAGCACGGGTTACGAGCGCCTGCTTTACGACTGCATGATCGGCGACGCGACGTTGTTTCAGAGGGCCGACATGGTGGAGGCCGGGTGGAGCGTGGTGGAGCCGGTACTCGACGTGTGGAGAGCCTTGCCGGCCCGTTCGTTCCCGAACTACCCGTCGGGCAGTTGGGGTCCGAAAGAAGCGGAAGACCTGATGCGGCGCGACGGTCGCCAGTGGCGAATGGAGTGAGTCCCGGCGCCTGCGGCCGTATTACATCTGTAGGCGCCAGAACCCTTCGACAGAATCGACTAAAGTTTTAGAAATTTTTCTCCGATAGATGTCTGGAATGGAGAGACATCGAATGGTATTGACCCGGCAAGTCACCCGGCAAGAGACCAGGCAAGAGGAGAAACCGGAACGGGCGGCGCATGAGCAGAGGACCAGGTACCTGATTTCTCGCCTGGTTTCTCTGGGGGACTCTGTAGGAAGTAATTCTGTAGGAAGTGATTCTGTAGGAAGTCATGCGGAGATATGCCGCGAGTTCGACTCGGCGGTGGAGTTCGCGGCTCTTGACACCGTTTCCATCAGGCAGGCGATCGTGGATTTCGTTCAGGAACGGGGCAATTCCGTGCCGGAACAACTCAGGAAGCTGGCGTTGCCGGAACATTCGCGCGCGGCGGCGAAACTGCCGGTAATGCCCCGGGCCGCCTCGCGACTGTTGCGGACCACCGACAACGGGACATCGCCGGCGGAACTGGAAAGTATTGCGGCGTCGGATCCGGTGATTGCCGCCCATTTGCTCAGCGCCGCAAACTCGGCCCGGTTCGGGTCGCGTTTCGAAATTTCAAGTCTGAGCCAGGCGGTGATGCGCGTGGGCGTTCCGGAGGCGCGCAAGATCCTGCTGGCCGGCTGTATGGCGGGATTGTTCGCCTCGAAACAGCTGAAAGACCTCTGGGAGCACTCGCGGACGGTGGCGGAAACCGCGTGGACTTTGGCCGGCGAATGCGGGCTGGACGCCGAGACCGCGTACGTGGCCGGTCTGCTGCATGACATCGGCCGGCTTGGCTTCAGCACCTTTCCGGCGGCGATGCAGGCGTCCGAGCAGGACTGGCTGAACGCCGGTTTCCCGCGGGTCTATGCGGAAACGCTGGTATACGGAAGGGACCACGCGGAGTACGGAGCACACCTGCTGCGGGATTGGGCTCTTCCGGGCGGAATTGTGGAGGCCGTGGAATGCCATCACAGGCCTGAATTTTCCGAGTCTGCTCTGAGTGCCGTTTTAGGCCTCGCGGAATACAGCGCCGCCCAAACGGCAAAGGGCCCGGAAGAAGACCTCTGGCCGGGGCTGCGTTTACAGGCCGCGCTTGGCCGAACCGAACTGACGCGGAAGCAACTGGAAGAAGCACTCGGCAAACAGCCCGAGGCGGTCCGTGTTTGCGCGTGAAGTCAATCTGGTATGCTGATTAGGTTATGGCTATCCCCAATGTCAAGCGGTTTCGCCCGTTCTGCCCGACCTGCAACGATACCTTCACGTTGATGGCGGTTCTCCCCAATGAAGCGAACGTGGACACCTACCTCTCCGAGGCAGTGGCGCGTCACGATCATAAAGCTTTCTCGGACGCGAAAGCGGCCATGAACAAGGTCCGCGTCGGTCAGCAGAAACAGGTTAAAAAGAAGTAGTTCAGACTTTCAGGCGGGCTCTGAGCGATCGCAGAGCCCGCAATCCCTCCTGCGCCACCTCTCTGTCGGCATCCCGGCTGGTCTTTTCGAGATACGGGATCGACGCTTCGTCGCCACTCGCGGCAAGTATCCTCGAGAGCTGGATCTTCTCGTCTCTTGTCCCCTGTTCGAGCGGCTTGTAGAGCGCGTTTCGTACGTCGTTTCTCCGTGCCGCTTCCGTCAGATACGCCTGGGATATCTCTTTGTAGGCTGCGGAGTTCAGGGTATTGATCAGATACCGAAACGGAGCGTCCTCACCCAGATCGAGATTTCCGCCCAGCGTCAGCCCGAATGCGGCGGCCAGGCGGGGCAGCATCTTCTCTTCGTCGTGCCAGGCGCGTTCCAGCGCCGGTTTGTCGGCCGGATCCCCGATACGTCCCAAGCCTTCATCCGCCGACGCCCGCAGACGGTCGTCTTTCGCATTCGTGTAGCCGAGCAGCAGAGACCGGTCGCCCGCTTCCGGCATAAAGGCCAACGCGGCCAGCGCCGATCGCTCCGCGTTCTTGTTTCGGGGACTGCTGACAATATTGCGCAGGGAAGGCAACGCCTCTTTGGCGCGGAGCAGCCCGACCGTTTCGATGGCGGCGGACTGGACTTTGTCGTCGAGGTCCCGCAGCAGATAGACGACTCGGGGTCCGGCCTCGGGATCGCGGATCTTCTGCATGGCCACGAGCGACTCGTACATCACCCGGTTGTCCTTGGTCCGCAGCGCCTCCAACAGGTCCGGAATCGCGGCCTGTCCGCGGAGAATTCCCACCGCGCGGCAGGCGTTGGCGCGGGAATCCATACTGGATCCTCCCCGCGCCAATTGGCCCAGCGCCGCGATCACATCGGGGCGCACCAGGACAAACGCGTCGATCACCTGATCGTTGGTGTCGCTGAATCTCGCCCGCACGGCCGCGCCCGCGCGAATCACGGTGGAACCCAGCCCTTGTTTGACATAGCCTGGCAAGTAGTAGTTCACCAGCCCGTCGGTCGCGCGGATCTGCACTTCGGAATCGGTGTCGCGCGTGCCGCGGATCAGCGGATCGATGGTGTCCTTGCCGCCCAGGGCGATCAGCTGTTTGATGGTTTCCAGACGCGTGTCGACAGCCTGGCTGTTGAGATACTGCGCGACGGTCGGGATCGCCGAAGGACCCTGCTTCGCCACAGCGCGAACGTCTTTGGGGGTTTGCGCGAGTGACGCAACGGACGAAACCAGACAAGCGAGCAGCAATGCGGTAGCGGAGCGGAGCATCTGTTTCTCATTATGCCCCGAGGCTCTCATTATGCCCCGAAGGTGGTTATCTCCGGATTTGCCGTGTGGAATGCCGGGCGGCTTTGCAGGAATAAAGATGCCGATCGGCGCGGGCCAGCAGTTCGGCGCCGGTTTCTCGCTGGTTCCACTCCACCACTCCGAGGCAGGCGCTAACCGTGACTTTCGTCTGTTGACCGCCGGAAGCCAGCTTGTATTCTCCGAGCACCCATTTCTCAATTCTCCGGGCGCGATCGTTAGCGGCATGCAGGTCGCCGTCGACGATGACCGAGAATTCATCGCCTCCCCACCGGGAGACGATATCGGCGGCTGAGAATTGCGCTCGCAGCTCCGAGCCAAACTGGCGAAGCAGTTCGTCCCCCGCCAGATGACCGTGCCGGTCATTGATCTGTTTGAACTCGTTCAGATCGATCAGAATCAGACTGAAGACGTCCCGCGAGGCCAGTTTCTTTTCGATGGCTCTCTCGAAGGCCCGGCGGTTCCCGAGCTGGGTCAGACTGTCGATCGCCGCGGCGCGCTCCGAGGCTTCCAGCCGGCTCCGGTATTCCGCCACTTCCGCCGTAAGCTGGACCACGGCGGCTTTGCCTTCTTCCGCCATCTTCTCCACACAGGATTTGAGCAGAGTCGCGCTGTCGAGGATGGACCTGCGGAGAACGGCTACATCCTTCAGATCCGCCAGGGAACGAACCTGTCCGGTCAGCTCGTGGAATTCGCGGCTGTACTTTTCGTCCTTCCGGCTAATGGTTTCGGCGGCACGGGCGACCACGCCCACGATCTCACGAATCTCCCGCTCATTCTGGTTGTGCTGCTGCAGAGCGCGTTCCGCCCACTGGTCCAGCTCCGATTGGACCTGAGAGCTGGCATCCCGGAGCCTGTCCGGCGTGGGCGACGGAGTAATACCGCGATAAATTTCCGCCAGTCTGGTCTCCAGCCCGGAGTCGAGACCTGGCACCGCGCGCTGCCCGCAGTGGCCGAACGCGAAAAGAGCGGTACGCAATGCCTCCAGAGAGGGGTCTCCCGGCAGAGGGGAAAAATCGGAAACGTCCGGTTCAGGAACCGGGGACTTCCAATAGTCGTCGAGGTGCTTGCGGAGAGAGATCATCAGTCGTTCGCCGTACTCCTGAGTTTGATCGACAGAATCGCCGAAAAACTTTGGAGCACGGCGAACGGATGTTTACTGTTTACTGAGCCGCTTGTAATACTCAGCGACCGCGTTGGCGTATCCCGGCGGTGTGTTCCGGGGATTAGCGCTTCGGACGCTGCCGTCGTTCGCGTCGAGCTTACGGCGAAGCAGCAGTTCCATCTGATCGATGGCGGTCAGGATCTGACCATTGATCACTTCGGAGAGCTGGGCGTTATTGCCCCATTTCTTCGGATCGAGTTGCTGCGCCTGTTTGACGAGTTGCTGGTACTCGCGGGCGAGATCTTTGTCGTCGCCGGTGGAGGCGCGCAGACGGGAGAGGTCGCGCATCAGATCGTTGTAGGCCTGTTCGGCCTGCGCCGGCGTGGTGGTGTCGCGTGCCGACTGCGGATCGAAGTTGGAGCCATCGATCCGGCGGCCATCGCCCTGCCAGCCGGGACCGACTTGCCCGATGTTGCCACCAAAAGCCCCGCCATTCTGGCCTCCGTTGCGCATGCCGCCGCCATTGTTGATACCGCCACCGCCGCCCTGATTCCCCGGACTCCCCTGGGGAGAGTTCCCGGCTTGCTGTCCGCCGCCTTGCTGTCCGCCGCCTTGCTGTCCGCCGCCTTGCTGTCCGCCACCCTGTTGACCTCCACCCTGCTGTCCGCCAGGTTGTTGTCCGCCGGACTGCTGTCCTTGTTGTCCCTGTTGGCCTTGCTGTCCCTGCTGGCCGGATTGGCCTTGTTGACCCTGCTGGCCCTGACCGTTTCGGGCCTGCTGCTGTCCGGGTTGATTGCCCTGGCCCGCCTGTTGACCGTTCCGACCGTTCTGGCCCTGGCGACCCTGCGCCGCGCGGGACAACTGCTCGATTTCCCGCCGGACGCGTTCCGCCTGGTTCAGTGCCTGCTGGGCCGCGGTGGCGCTCTTGTCATCCCCCGGACCCTGTTTGCCGGCCTGCGCTTCGAGCGTCTTCAGATCGTCCTTCAGCTCATTGAGAGACCGCGTGACCGGAGCTTCGCGCATTACCGCGTACTGCGCCATGCCCTGCCGCAGCATCTGCTCGGCCTGGTCCATTCTGGCGCCGACTTCACCCTGCTGGCTCTTGCCCATGGTGTCGCGCAGTTTCTTCGACACGTCCGGCTGGGCACCCGAAAGGTTGCGGGAGGCCTGCAGCATTTCCTTTTGCAGCTGGTCGTAAGCGGAGTGCATCTGCTTCTTCTCGTCGGCCATCTGCTGCGCGGTCTGCTGGTTATCCTGACCCTGACCGAAATTGCGGCGCAGGCGCTGTTCGAAATCCTGCTGCTGGGCGGCGAGTTGTTCCGCTTTATTCGCCATATCGGCCATCTCGGAACCGCTCTGCTGATTCCGCATCGCCTGAATCGACTGCTCGGCCTGCTTCAGACGATCGGCGGCCTTCTGCGCTTCGCTTTGCCCGGCGTTGCCTGGCTGACCCGGCTGCTTCGCGGAAGACGCCGAACTCATGTCGCGCGTCGCCTGTTCGAGCTGCCGGATGGCCTGATCGAGCTGTTGCTGGCTCTGCCGCTGTTGCGGCGTCATGGGACGGTTCATGGCGGACTGCTGCGGGGACTGCTGGCCGGATTGCTGACCCTGCTGTCCCTGGCGGCCCTGCTGCTGGCCGGACTGGCCACCCGACGCGGACTGCTGTCCCTGCTGGCCGGACTGACCCTGTTGCCCCTGTTGCCCTTGTTGTCCCTGCTGACCCTGTTGCCCTTGCTGGCCCTGTTGTCCTTGCTGACCCTGCTGGTTCTTCGCCTGCTGCTGATCGCCCTTCTGCAACTGTTCCATGTCGCGCTTCAGCTGCTCGGCTTCGCGCCGCAGCATTTCCTGCTGCCAGCGCTGCTGGGCCATCTGCTGCGGAGTCTGCTGTTGCTGCGCGAGTTCCTGCTGGCGCCGGGCGAGATCGGCCAGCTTCTTCATGGCCTCATCCACCTTCTGCTGCTGCTGTTCGGCGGCAGAGCTGGAGTTGGTCTCGTACTGGTTCTTATCCTTATCGAGTTCGAGATCGAACAGGTTGGCGAGATCGCGGCCCGCGCCGCCCCCACCGCCGCCGCCGCCCCCGCCACCCCGGCTGATCTGAATCTGAATATCGCGGAAGGTGGACTCGGCGCGGAGAAGATGCTGCAACGCCTGCTGTTCCGGCGTCAGGGCGTCCTGGAACTGCAACGCTTTCAACTTGTCCGAAGCCGGCGTCATCGCCGCCACGGCCGCTTCCATCTCTTTAACGAACTGGGAGAAGCCGGCCCCATTGGCATCCAGTTGCCGGGCCTTGGTCCGGTTGGCCAGCGACTGCGCCTGATCGCGCAGCTTGGCCTGCACTTCCGAAAGGTATTTGCCGTTCTCGGCAGCCGCGGCTTTGGCTTTCGCGTCGCCCTTGATCTGGTTGAACGTGGCCGCAATGATTTCCTTCTCGCGTTCGGAAATCTGCTGTTCCTGTTCGCCCCCGCCGCCGCCCCCGCCGCCACCCGCCTGCTGGGATTGCGTGTAGTTGAACTCGAACGGCACGGCCTGGATGAAGTACATATCGGTCTTGGCCGAGTTCTTGCCATCCTTCGCGGTCGCGTAAATACTAACGATGTCGCCCGGCACCAGCTTGTAGTCTTCCATCGACAGCATGGTGGTGCCATCGAGCTTCTTCGCTCCGCGCTCCTTCAGCAGCGAGACGGTCTTTTCCGGCGCGCCGTTGACGGAATAGTGGAGCGCCAGTTCCTGCAGCGGATACTCGTCCTCGGCGGAAATCTGCACGGCGACTTCTTCGATGGGGCTGACCTTCGCATCGCGGCCGGGTCTGGTGATCTTCACGGTCGGAGGCGACACTTTCCTGGCCTCAATGAAGTAATCGTCGGTCAGGCGGACCATCTCACCGTGGTCCATCACGCCCAGATGGTAGGTGCCGTCCTTCTCGATGTTCACCGAAGCGGTGGTCCGGTTATTCTGCGTCGCGGCCAGATCGATCTGCTTGCCTTCTTCGAACAGGATCTGCGCGCCACTCAGGGGGCGGTCCGTTTCGATCTCCAGTTTGGCGACGGTGCCTTCCACGGCGCGCAAATCGCCGCCGGGATCTTCCGTGTTCGAGGGCAGACCGCTCCAGGAGGGATAAACGTAAGTGACTTTGATGTTCTTGACCGCGGGAAGGTCAATGGTGCGGATTTTAAACGTGCCGGATTTGATGCCGCCGGCTTCCACGTAATACTCGACATCTTCGGGGAGCGCCACGAACAGAAAAGCAAAGCCGGCGCTGCCCTTCTGCGCTTCCATGGGCGCTTCTTCCCACTTGGTCCCGCTGGCGTAACGAACCCAGACATTCGCCTTGGCAGCGGAGAACCCGCTCAGACGGGCCGTGATCAGCTGATCGGTCTTGCGCCGCACCGTCTTTGAACCCGGGTCCACCGTGATTTCGTAAAGCGGCTTCACCTTACTGTCTTTGGGGAAACTGCCCCAAAGTAACTGCGTGCCGGTGCCCATCACGCCGGTGCCCCAGAACATCAGGTAAAACAGCACACTTGCGGCAACGGCGGCGAGAGAAGCGAACCGCACAATCCGGCCGCTCTCGATCACCTGTTCCGGCTGCGCGTCGCGCGCGAACGTCAGCGCGTCTTCGGCCAGCAGAGGCAGAAAGGGATCCGAGGCGTTGGTGACGGATTTTTCCGTGAAGGTGAGCAGGCGCTGGTCGAAGCCGGGATGCTTCTGTTCCACTTCCTGCGCGGTACGCCGCCGGTTCATCCGCATCAGCGGCACCACGAGCGTCAGCGCGACGGCCGCGCCGATGCCCAGAAACAGGATGAAGCGTCCTACAAGCAGGCTGGACGGCGTGAACGCGGTGGAGGTCATCACCCACGACAAAATCGCCACGATCGCCAGCGTCAGAAGCAGGGCAGCCGCGGTGATTGCCGCCGCGCCGCGTGTCCAGGTCATCAGCCGGATTCGCCGCTCCAGCCTGTCGAGATATTGCGCAAGACCTTCAAGGGGATTCATGCAGTTTCCTTGCCGGCGCTCATGTGCCGGTTACCAAAAACAGATTCCACGACCGCCAGCACCGCAAGCAGCGCCAGCGCCCACCACCAGAGTTCCGCGTTCTCGTCACGCGTTTTCCCGGCGCTTGTCGTGGCGCCAGCTTCCGGCTTCGAGGCTATTCCCGTATTTTTCCACAGTTCGACCGTCTGCGGGTCCACCAAAGCGAAATCGGATTCCCGGCGGTCCGCATTCACGGCGGCCAGTTCCTCACGCCCGTTGGCGCGACGGATATCGAAAAAGCCTTCCGACGGGAACTGAAACGTCGCGGCTTTGGCCGATTCGGCAAGACTCAGCAGCCGCTTGTTGTCCGGGCCGACGATTTCCACGGGGACGTTCTTTTCCTTCACCGCCCGCAGATCCACGTAAGAGCCCACCTTGTAATTGCCCCGGCCGGAGCCGACGCCGCCCATTTCATGCGTCGTCTGTTCCAGAAACGGAAGCCAGACCGGTTGCAGCGGCAGGTTGTTGGCGATGTTGTCGAACGCGGAAGCGAAAATCAGCACATGTCCCTCGCCCACTTTGCGATCCACCATCAGCGGCAGGCCGTTGGCCAGGCGCGCGGCGACGCGAGTCTCGGGCGATTCCGGCGGCGTCTGCAATTTTACATACTGGAAGATTGTCACGCTGTCCCAGTTCTGCGCCTTGCCGAACGAGGGGTAAGAAGAATCGATCTGGGCGACGGTCTGCACCGTTTCCGTCTCCGGTTGCACAGTGTGCACCTGAATGATCGGAATTGCGGCGACCGGAACGTTCCGTCCGGGCGTGGCATTTCTGCCGAGAGCGACCAGCATGGATCCTCCGGCCTGCACGTACTTGTCCAGCGATTCTTCGAGGCGCTGCGGCAGAGGCCCGGCGTCGGAGAGAACGACGAAGGCGTACTTTGACACGTCGAGCCCGGCCGCCTGCGCCGGCGTTTTCGAATCGAGCGTGAACGCGGCGTCCGTGGCGGATTCGAGCGCGGTGCGGAGATACAGCGGGCTGGCGGTATCGGCCTCGCCATGAACCAGCAGAGCGGGTTTCGGGTCGGCCCGCTCCACGGAGAAGAACCAGTGATCGTCCTGGGCGAAGGCGTCCGCGCTGTCGAGGCGGACTTCGCACTTCGTCAGGCCGTAGGGCACGTCAAGCGTCAGGAATTCCACGGTGGCGCGGCCGTTCGCCGGCACCTTCACCGTTTTGGTCTCGATCGGCTTTCCGTTCGCGATCAGAGAGACTTTGCGCGTGGCTTCTTCGGTGCCAAAGCCGGCGACCGTCGCGACCGTGCGCACCTTCTTCGTATCGAAGACGCGGCGAGGTGCATCGACGTTTTCCACGGTCCAGTTGGGCAGCGGCTTGTCGGCAACGGCGTGAACCGTCAGCTTGGTGCCGTCGTCGAGCCGGAGATCGGAAAAACTGGCTGGCAGGGACGACTTCTGCAGGTCGGTAAAGACGTGAACTTCGATGTCCGCTTTGACGCTTTCCGACGTGGAACGCAGCACGCGGGAAAGTTCCGAGTAAGAACTCGCGTCGTCGCCGGGTTCGAGGGCCTGCACGGCGCCCCGGAGCAACTGCTTGTCGGAGGTCATATCCGTTAGCAGACGCGCCGGTCCGCCGAACGTCACCACCTGGCCGCGTTCGCCCTGACCCATCTTCGCGATTTCGTCCAGAGCCCCCTGTTTGGCGCGCGCAAAGCGGTCGCTCTGGCGCATGCTGAAGGAGTTATCCACCGCGAACACCAGCGTGCGGGCCGCATTCGCTTTGGCGATGGTGGAGGAATGGATATACGGGCGCGCAAACGCCAGAACCAGTAGCGCGACAAACAGGCAGCGCAGCGCGAACAGCAGCAGATACTTCAGGCGACGATGCTTGATGGAACTCTGTGTCCGCTTCTCAAAGAACATCAGCGAACTGAATTTCACCGGAGTCTGCCGGTACTGGCGCAGCAGATGGACGTAAACCGGCAGCCCGATGGCAGCCGCTCCGGCGAGAAACCATGGCGTGAGGAAACCCAATTAACTTCTCCTCTGGCGGATCGCGAGGTAGTTGCGCAGGCCCTGATCGAGCGGTTTGGAAGTGTCCATGAAGACGTATTCCAGACCGGCGGCAGCGGCTTTGTCGGCCAGCAGTTTGCGGTGATTGCCCATCTTGTCGCGATACTCGTTGCGCGCGTATTCGGGAGAAATTTCCATGGCCGTGTCGTCTTCGCTGTCGAGCAGGAGAACGGGGTCGCGAAACTTCGGCGCGATTTCGTTGGGGTCCAGCAGGTGGAACATGATCACTTCATTGCCGCGATACCGCAGCGGCTCAATTACTTTGATGATTTCCGTTGGATCGGCGTAGAAATCCGAGAACACCACCACGATGCCGCGGCGGCGCAGGAATTCCTGGAAATGCGTGAAGGGTTTTGTGAAGTTGGTGCGCGCGCCCCCTTCCGCCTGCTCGATGGCATGCAGCAGACGCATGAGTTGACCCTGGCGGGTGGAAGGCGGGATGTACGTTTTCACGTCTTCGTCGAAGACAATCAGGCCGCTGGCATCCCGCTGCTGCGACGACATATAGACCAGCGAAGCCGCCATGTACCGCGCGTAATCCAGCTTTGAAATATTGGCTGACTTATAAGTCATCGACGCGCTGGCGTCGAGCAGCACCAGAAGCTGGGAGTTGGTTTCGCCTTTGAAGCGCTTCAGGTAGATCCGCTCGGTGCGGGCGTAGACATTCCAGTCCACATGGCGCAGGTCGTCGCCTTCGGTGTACTGGCGATACTCGGCGAACTCCTGGCTGAAGCCGAAGCTCGGCGAGCGGTGCAGGCCGGCGACAAAACCATCCACCACGGTCTTGGCGACAAGATCGAGCGAAGAGATGGACGCAAGGACCTGAGGATCGAGAAAGCGCTGCAGCATTTAGATCGCTTTGGGCAAAACCGCTTAGTCTCGGGGCGCGGGCTTTTGCTGCAGAATCTGACGGAGCACGTCGTCGGGCGTCACGCGGTCGGATTCGGCATGGAAGTTCAGCAGAATGCGATGGCGGAGGATCGGGATGTAAAGTTCCCGCACGTCTTCGAAGCTGACGTGGAAACGGCCTTTCATGAGAGCGCGGGCCTTGGCGCCCAGCACCAGGAACTGCGCCGCGCGGACGCTGCCGCCGTAGTTGACGTACTTCTTCACGACATCCGGGGCGGAGGGATCTTTGATACGCGTGGCGCGCACCAGTTCGATGGCGTGTTTGGCCACCGTCTCGGCGATGGGCGTCATGCGGACCAGTTGCTGGAAATCGAGCAGTTCTTCGGCGGAGGTAATGGGATCCGCCTTCGCCACGTGCGTGGTGGTAGTCAGATCCACCACCTTCAGTTCTTCGTCAGCCGACAAGTAGTCGAGCATGATGTTGAACAGAAAACGATCGAGCTGCGCTTCGGGCAGCGGGTAAGTGCCTTCGAGTTCGATGGGGTTCTGTGTCGCCAGCACGAAAAACGGCGCGGGAAGCTTGTAATGATGGCCGCGCACCGTGCAGGCGCGTTCCTGCATGGCTTCGAGCAGCGCGGACTGCGTCTTGGGCGGCGTGCGGTTGATTTCGTCCGCCAGCAGAACGTTGGCGAAGACCGGCCCCTGTACGAAGGTCCACGTGCGGTGCCTGGTGGTGGGATCTTCCTCGATAATGTCCGTGCCCGTAATGTCGGTGGGCATCAGATCGGGCGTGAACTGGATGCGCTTGAAGAGCAGACCCAGCACTTCCGCCATGGTGCGGACAAGCAGGGTTTTGGCGGTGCCAGGCAGCCCGGTGATCAGGCAATGTCCGCCGACAAACAGGCCAATGCGGACCTGTTCGATAACTTCTTCCTGACCGACGATCACACGCTGCACCTGCCGAACGATCTCGGAATCGACTTCGCGAAAACGTGTGATGCGGGCCCGGAGAGCGTCCGGCGCGAGCTGAGGGGTAACGGTTGTGGACATTAGTTTAGTTTTTCGGGCCTTCGCCGCTCAGTTCGAGCAGCAGCTTCTGGGCGGGCCGAAAATCCGGCGCCGCTTCGAGTGCGGTAAGGGCTTCCTCTCTGGCCTTGTCTCCCAGGCCCTGGGCTTTGTACGCCTTTGCAAGATTATAGTGGCTGCCCGCTACGTCGATCGGGTGGAGGGCGACAAGGGCTCCGAACTCGCGCACCGCCAGAGCCGCGTCGTTGCTCGCCAGATACAGAGTGCCCAGTTTCTCATGCAGATCCTGATCCAGCGGATTCACAAAGTTCAGGCGGTCGAGAGCGGCTTCCGCTTCTTTCAGTCTGCCCTGGCCTTTGAGCAGTTCCGCGTATTTCTTGATCGCGTCGGCGTCGCGGCCGCTCTGTTTCGAATACTTCGCATACTCGTCGAGCGCGCAGGCCTTGTCCTCTTTCGCAAGGCAGGCTTTGGCCACAATCACGTACGGGTTACCCGCTTCCACGTAGTCCGGATAGAAGAATTCCAGCGCGCGGCCTTTGGCGATGAGTTCGTCGTTGTTGGGAGTCGCGGCGCGGGCCAGCTTATTGAGGTCGCCCAGCCCGGCGGTCCACTCTTTGAAGTTCTTCACCGTGACTTCGGTGTGCTTTTCCACTTCCGCCAGAAAAGCTTTGTCGAAGGCTTCCGGTTCCATCTTTAACTGCTCGCGAATCACGTCCACGGTGGGCCGGTTTTTCGCGAACTCCTTCGCCATGTCGAGCAGTTTCGATTCGCCGAAATGCTCCGCGATGTAGTCGCACATCTGGCCGGCTTCGAAGTAGGACACGATTACCTGCGCGGGGAATTTCGGATGCACGAAGCCGCGATCGATCTCGGATACCGGCAGCAGCTTTTTATCGCGAATGGCCGCGATGATGTCGGGGGTGATCCGGTCGCCCCAGTCCGGCGTGGTCGCGGTTTCTTCGTGAACGGCGAGACCTTCGGTGAACCAGCGCGGGACGCGATCGTTGGTGAGCGTCAGGATGTACACGTGGCTGAGTTCGTGCCACAGCGTGCTGGCCCAGTGGAACTCTCCGGGCTTGCGGCCGGAAGGGCTGTCCATCGCGACCACGTCATTGAACGTGACACCCAGTGCGCCCAGGCCAGGCAGACCCATGGTACGGACGGCGAAATCCTCGTGATTCGGATAGACTTCCACCTGAATCGGCCGGTTCAGTTTGAACTGGTACTTCTTCTCGTACACGGCCATCGCGCGTTTCATCTCCGCCTCGAAATAGGGGCGCAGCGCTTCGGCTTCTTTCGAGTGGAGCACCAGAATGGTGGTGGGCGTCTTAAAGGTCTTGAACTCTTTATACGTGTCGAGCAGTTTCAGGGAATTCCGGGTGGCCGCGTTGCTGGAATGGTCTTTGTTATAGGCGAGTTCCAGTTCTTTGTAAGCCTCATCGCTCTGCCCAAGGCGCATCAGATTGACGCCCAGTTCAGAGTGCGCGGTCCAGAGTTCCGGATCCGCCGCGATGGCTTTCCGGTAGTACGCGATGCCGTCTTCATAGCGGCGATTGATGATGAAAAAGTGCGCGACCGTCTCGAAACCTTTGGCCCGGTTTCGGAGCTTCGCGGTCCAGGTGGAATCGTGGTCTTTCAGGAGGTCGATCGCGGTATGTACCGCGATTGCCTGCACGTCCGCGGGGTCGACGGAGAGAGCCGCATCCGCCTCTTCCCCCGCCTTTTTCGGGTCGTCGTCTTCAAGGGCGATTCGTGCCTTCAGCGCGTGCGCTTCGTGCAGTTTCGGATCGAGTTCGAGAGCTTTGTCGGCGGATTCATTCGCCTTGCCGCTGAACTGCTCGGCCAGTACGGTCGCCAGTCCCAGATGCGCGCGGGCGTTCTTCGGATCGATTTCGATGGCTTCACTGAAGAGCTTTACGGCCTCTTCCGGGTCATAGCGCTCGAAGAAGAACTGGCCGTAGCGGACACGATAATCCGCGTTCTTGGGATTCGCCGCGATCAGCGCGTCGAACACTTTCACGGCGCTCTGGTATTCGTGCGCCTTCCAGAGTCTCTCCGCCTCGCCCAGGGTCTGGGCGTTCAGGCGCGCGATTTCGAACAGAACCAGCAGCACCGGCGTGAGAGAAAGGCGCATCACTTTTCGATCTGCTCCTGCGTTCTCGCCAGTTCCAGCAGCAGAGCGCCGATCTGGCGTTTATAGTCGTCCGGCGCCATCAGATCCTTCTGGTATTTGAGCGCGTCGATCTTGTTCTCGATGTCTTCTTTTTTCGCCACCAGCGCCTGTTTGGCGGGATCCTTCACCACCAGCGCGGCGTTGCCATACCGCACCAGCGGGAACGCCGCCGCGCGCTGCGTGTCTTCCAGTTGCGCGTGTTCCGTGGCGATCCGTTTCTGCTCGGTGAAGAATGCCGCCGTTTTGGTCTGGGCGTAACGGAACGCCTCCAGCGCCGAGACCACTTCGTTCTTATCGGAATCCGCCGCGGGGTCCCGCAGCGCTTCCACCCAGTAGCGGGCGAACAGCGTGGCGTTCTTTTCGGTGCCGTTCTTCGTCGCCGTAATCACCGTGCGGCCATCTTTCTTCAACGCCGCGGTAACGCCGCCGCTCGCGCTCGTCATATCCACCACTAACTGCCGGGTGGCGGGGATCCGGTTGAGCGCCGCCGCCAGTTCCGCGCCGGAAATATCCGGACCAGGTAAGTTGAACTTGTATTCGGCGCCGTCGAAAGTTCCATGGCCGATCATCATCAGGATGAAAACGTCCTGCGCCTTGGCATCCGAAGCGATCTTGCCCAGCACCGCCGTCATCTTCGCCTTCGTGGCCTCGGCGCCCTTCAGGGTTTCGATCACCCGATCGGTGCCGCCCACGCCGCGCAGAATTTTATCCGTATCGGTGGCCAGCAGCGCGAAGCGGGTTTCGTAATCCGGTTCGCCGCCCAGGCCCGCGACGGTAACGAAGTATGTGGTCGCGAAGGCAGGGCCCGCCGCCAGGGCGGACGCAAGAGTGAACAGAGCGAATCTCAAACAACACCCCATTTGCGGCGCAGCAGCCACTCGCCGCCGCGGATTAAGAGCACCAGCAGAAACAGAATCGGCATGTCCCAGATGTCCAGGTTGTCATGCGCCGTGATGCCCGCCTCGGAGACCGCGATCTCCGAAGGCAGACGCTTCGATTTCGCCGGCGTGTAGTAATTGCCGCTGGTATCGCTCGACAGCTTTTCCAGCAAATCTTTGTTCTGCGCGGCGCCGAAGTTCTCGGCGACGCCGTCTTCCCGCCGGAATGTCAGCGTG
Source organism: uncultured Acidobacteriia bacterium (assembly GCA_903851195.1). GTDB lineage: Bacteria > Acidobacteriota > Terriglobia > Bryobacterales > Bryobacteraceae > BOG-234. The sequence goes on along the minus strand of CAINNJ010000033.1, from coordinate 298,949 downwards.
TCGCGCCCCACTTCCGTTTTGTCCTCACGGGCGGCCACTTCCGCCACGTAAGCGCCGGCTTTATCGGCGTTGTATTCGCCGGTATACGTGCCCGGTTCCAGCGGATCCGGTTTCAACTCAAGAACACTCGAACCGCCATCCGGCCGTGTAATGGTTGCGGTCACGGTTGCACCCGCGACCGTCTGGTATGTCTTGTCCCTGACGACGGCGCGCAGCGGCACGCGCGTTTCATCGGAGAGCACCTGATGAGGAGTAGACGCCGCCACCTGGCCAGGCGTTTCCGTCACCAGCCAGCGCAGCAACTGCTGCCAGAAGATGGCGTGGGTCTTGTCGGCGTGATCCTGCAGCATCTTCCAGCGCCACGTTCCCGCCGTGGCGAGCACCGCCGTGCGGCCGTGTCCGTAATTCTCGATCGTCAGAAGCGGCGTGGGCCGGTGGCCCGCCGGCTGCACGTTCATCAGGACGACCGCGCCGGGTTTCGGCGTTCCCAGACCGGCGTAATTCGCGATCTGCGGCATCTTCTTCCAGCGGGCGATGCTCGCCTCCCGGCCTTCTTCGATACGGGAGATGGGGCTTTCACGGCCCGCTTCGGTAATGGCGAAATCCGAGAAATCGCGCGACCAGGTCTTCTCTGCGGGCAGATGGACCGGCATCATCTCCGCCATCGGCGTGTTCGCGTAACCGCCTTCGTTCAGCGCGAACCGGCCGGCCAGAAACAGCACGCCGCCGCCACGCCGATCGGCGAAGTCACGAATCATGGCCTGTTGCGCGGGCGAGAAATAATTGGCCTCAATGCTCCCGATGATCAGGCCGTCAAACGCGAACAGGCCTTCGATCTTTGGCGGAAAGCCGTCCACCAGTTCCCCCTGCACGCCGCCCTGCTGGTAGGTTTTGTTCTGGGTGGTGCGGACGACACTGGTCAGATCGATGCTCTGATCGTCTTCCATGGCCCGGCGAATAAATTTGTATTCCCAGCGGGGCTCGCCTTCCACATACAGCACGCGCATCTTCTTCTGGGTGACGTTCACCAGACGAACCATGGCGTTGTTCTGACGGTTCTCTTCGCCGGGCGCCGGATCGATTCCCACCGTGAAACTGTGCGCGCCCGCCGCGCCGGAATTGAACTGGACGGTCTCGCTCTGCTCCACGTCGGGCTTGAGAGTGATTTCCTGTTGAGAGAGGGGCCGGCCGTTCTCGCGGACGATGAGCTTGACCTTTTCGCCGGAGTATCCATGTTGCCGGAACGCGACCCGGGCGTTGACCCGCGAGTTTGGCAGCGCCCGCGCGGGAACGGCTACCTCCTCCACTTCGATATCTTTCGCGAAATGGTCGGGCCCGAAGCCGATGGTGTGAACCGGCACCCGTAACTGCTTCAGCTGCGCGATGGTCTCGCGATCCACCCCGCCGGTGTTGTCGCCGCCATCCGTCATCAGAACAATGGCTCCCAGGGGCATGGTGCCGGCCTCGGCCGCGATGTGCTTCAGGCTTTCGCCAATGCGCGTGGCGTTGTCATCCGCCTTCAGGTTCTTCGCGTCGTCGACCCGGACGGCGTCGCGTCCGAATTCATACGTCCGGACCTGAAATTTCTTTTTCAGTTCCGGGAGCAGATCGTTGTTGAGAAGGTCTTCCGCGCTCTGCAGCCGCTGCTTGCCGTCGTCGGCAATTCCCATGCTGCGCGAGTGATCCACCAGCACCGCCACCACATTCTGCTGCGGACGCAGACGGGCGACACTGATGGCCGGTTGCCAGAGCATGAGCAACACCAACGCAATAAGCGCCGTTTGAGCCAGCCAGATCAGGGTGGAACGGGTATTGGACAGGACACTGCGCCCCTGCCGGACGTGCCAGAAAAGTCCGCCCGCCACCACGGCGAGAACCACGAACAGGAGCCAGAGCGGCCAGGGCGAGAGAAGGACCAGTTTGCCTTTGGCAAATACGGCTGGCGGATATTTGAACAGCAACTCGAACATGTTTAGCGATCCACGCTTTGCTTACTGACTGGCTGATCTTTGTCTTACCGGTCTACTCTTGTGACGTCGTCGGCCATTAAAGGTGGTGTGGAAATCATCCACCAAACAGCAACGCCGACGCAACTGTTACACACGTAAAGATTTGCATGGCTGGTCCGCCGACTGGGAGGGCCTCGGGACAGGGGAGCGCGAAAGTTCCGTTTGACGAGCGCAGGCGCATGTCCGGCTTATGGGGGTCAGCATATCACGGCGCGTGCGGAGTTCTGTTCCGCATGGCGGTCCGGGATGGACGGGAACAGGTTGCATAATAGGGACTCCTATGGCTTTCCGGCAGCCTCCGCCGCCCGGCCCCGCGGCGCAGCGCAACTACTGGCTCCGTGTTCTGACGTCGCCTGTTCTCGCGTGTTTGGCGCTATTCGCGCTGAACGCCTATATTTGCCGGGAACTCTTCCACATCGGGTACATTGGCAATCTGGATTCGAACGAAGGCGCCTTTGTGGCGATCAGCCGCTTCTATCGCGAGCACTTCGCGGACCAGCGCTGGTTTCCGTTCTTCAACACCGGCATGCCGATTGAAAACGCCTACCAGCCTTTGTTGCCGGTAGCGGCGGCGGTGGCGGGCTGGCTATCGGGCTGGAGCGTGGAACATGCGTTTCATTTCGTTCTCGCCCTGGCTTACTGCCTCGGTCCGGTCACGCTTTTCTGGTTCGCTTGGGATTGGTCCCGGTCCGCCACGGTCGGGATGGTTGCCGGTCTGGCGTACTCGCTGCTCTCGTTTACGGAACTGCTGATCCCGACTCTCCGGGTACAGACCGAAGGAGGCCACTGGGCGCCGATTCGGTTGTATTATCTGATCCACTACGCCGAAGATCCGCATCAGGCGGCGGTCGCTCTTTTTCCTCTGGCGCTGTTGTTCCTGCGGCGGGCAATCGTCTATCGGACGCCCGGCAGCCGGGTGGGAGCCATCGTCTTCTCGGGCGCCGTCGTGCTGACAAACGGCTTCGGGATGATGGATCTCGCCCTGGGTGGACTCTGCATCGTGCTGGCGCTTCGCCGGGGATTCGGCACGCTGGCCGCGACCGGGCTGGCGGCGTACCTGTGGGTGAGTCCCTGGCTGCCCCCTTCCCTGCTCGCGCTGATCCGCAAAGACCAGTGGACGACCGGACAGCACTTCCGCAACAGCCAGCCGATGCAGTTCCTGCTGGCGGGCATGCTGCTTGCGATGGCGCTGATCTGGTTCGCCACCCGCCGCCTGCAGCCTCTTGAACGCTTCAGCGCCCTGTTCGCGCCCTGGATGTGCGTTTTTCCCATGGCGTTTTTCCTTTACGACATCACCCTGGTGCCGCAGAGCGGCCGGTATCAGATCGAACTGGAGCTGGCGATGAGTCTGCTGGCGGGCTGGATTTTCGCGCGGCTTTGGGGACACTCCGGGCGCGCGGGGCGAATCCTTCTGGCCGTGCTGGTCCTGGCGGCGGGTTTTCAGCAGACGAAGGTTTACCGGCGCTTCGCGCGTGGCCTGATTCGCCCCGTGGAAATCACCAGCACCATCGAATACAAAGTGACGCACTGGCTGGACCGCAATATGCCCGGCCAGCTGGTCATGATCTCCGGCGACGTGGAGTACCTCTATAACGTCCTTTCGAACAACCCTCAACTGGGTGGTGGCCACGAGCCCCAGGTGCCGAACTGGATGGACCGCGTCGCCATTTTCAGCATCTACACGGGTGGCGGTGCGCCGGAAAAGGAAGGCGAATCCGCTCTCCTTTGGCTGAAGGCTTTCGGCGCTCAGGCCGTCTACGTGCCGGGGGAAAAGTCGCGGGAAAACTACCATCCCGTCGTCCACCCGCACAAGTTCGATGGCCTGCTTCCGGTCCTGTGGCATGAGGAAGACGACACGATTTTCGCCGTACCCCAGCGTTCGAAGTCCCGCGCGCATGTGGTTCCCCGCGGGGCGCTGGTGGCGCGGCAACCGATTCACGGACTGGATCAGGAGGCCGCGCGCGTTTTCGTGGCGGCACTGGACGACCCCGCTCTGCCGCTGGCGGAGCAGACCTGGCAGGGCAACGCGGCTTTCACGGTGCGCGCGCCGGTGCGAAGCGGGCAGGTAGTGTCCGTCCAGATGAGCTATTTGCCGGGGTGGAAGGCGACCGTGAACGGACATGCGGTTCCGGTTCGGGGCGACGGGCTGGGCTTACTGGTGATGGAGCCCGATTGCGACGGGGCGTGCGAGATTCATGCCTGGTACGGGATGACGACGGAGGCCTGGTTCTGCCGGATCGCGAGTCTGCTCGTTTCGCTCGGCCTGGCCGCGATGCTCTTCCGGCAACGTCAGAACTCGCCGGTCAGCGCCGCCTGAGCGGCATCGAACAGTTCGAGTTGCAGCGGCCGGCGAAGACGCGCCGCCAGTTTCGCGCTCTCCGAATCGCCGGCGGGATCCCATTCTTCCGCGGCGATCAGAAACGGCAGCGCTTTGCGGACCGACACGCGCAGCCGCCGCAGGTCTTCCATGGTCACCTTATGGAACCGCCGGAGACGCAGGATCCGGTCCGCGTTCTTCAGGCCGAGGCCGGGAACCCGCAGCAGGGCTTCCCGGGATGCCGCGTTGACGTCCACCGGGTAAAAGTCACGATGCCGCAACGCCCAGGCGAGTTTGGGATCCTGCTCCAGCGAGAGGCTCCCGTCGTCCTCGGTGGCCAGCTCGTCCGGCGTGAAATCGTAGAACCGGAAGAGCCAGTCGGCCTGGTAGAGACGATGCTCCCGCAACACCGGCGGGCGAACCGTCGCCATGCCCGGCGCGGCGTGATCGATCGGGGAAAAGCCCGTATAGTAGACGCGGCGCAGGTCGTAGAGTCCATACAGGGCCGCGGCTTTCGCGAGGATGTCGCGATCGGTTGCTGCCGTGGCGCCCACCAGCATCTGCGTCGTCTGACCCGAAGGAGCGAAGGCGGGCCGGGGTCCGTCGCGACGCCGCGAGGCGCGGGTTTCGAGCACCTGCCGGTGAATCGTGGCCATGGAATCCTCGATCGCCTGATGGGTCTTGGCCGGAGCGAGCTGAACCAGATCTTCGGCGCGGGGCAGTTCGATATTGGCGCTGAGGCGATCGGCATACCGGCCGGCCAGGGACAGCAGTTCGGGAGACGCGCCCGGCACGGCCTTCAGATGGATGTAGCCGCCGAACTGCTTTTCTTCCCGCAGCAGCCGGGCTGCTTCGATCATCTGCTCCATCGTGTAATCCGGGCTTTGCAGCACACCGGAACTCAGAAACAGGCCCTGTATGTAGCCTCGGCGGAAGTAATCCATCGTGAGATCCGCGATCTCAAGGGGCGTAAACAGCGCCCGTGGCGGATCGTTGCTCACACGGCTCACGCAATACGCGCAGTCGTAGATGCAGTAGTTGGTGAGCAGAATTTTCAGCAGGGAGACGGCGCGGCCCTCGGAACCACGCGTCTTCGCGATTCCGGGTGTATCGGGAGAAGGCGCCTGGTCGCGACCGGCGCTTGCGCAGGAGGCGTCGTATTTCGCGGCGTCGGCCAGAATCGCGAGCTTTTCCCGCACTTCCATCTTCGTTACCGTTCCCGCAGAGCGCGGTATTTTCGCAGCAGTTCGTACAGAACGATGCCGCCCGCCGTCGCGACATTCAGGGAGTGTTTGATGCCGAGCATCGGAATGCGGACATGCGTATCGGCCAGCGCGGCGACTTCCGGCGTCAGCCCGTCCGTCTCATGCCCGAAAAGAACGCACACGGGAAAACGCGGCTTCCAGTCGAAAAGATCGACGGCATGGACACTCGTCTCGATGGCGGCAATCTCGTGACCCGTTTGACGCAGTTTCTCAATCAGGCTCACCGGTTCGCGTGTGTGATGCCACGCCATGGTTTCTTCGGCGCCCAGGGCGGTTTTCGTGATCATATTCTGCGGGGGGTAACCGGTGATTCCCGCCAGATACAGCATTTCGATTCCCGCGGCGTCACTGGTTCGGAAAAAGGCGCCCACGTTATAGAGGCTTCGCACGTTCTCCAGCAGGACGCTGACCGGCAGGGGACGGATGTCCTCGTAAGCGGCTGCGGCGCTCGTAACCCGAAACGGAACCCGGCTGTCCATTACCCGAACATACCTGAAACCCGAACATAACTGAAACCGGGGGCCGGACCTGGAGCATCGTAAGGAGTACCTTCGGGGAAGCGCTAGAATAAAGGATCTGCATGCTGTCGATTGTTGTACCAATTCATAATGAAGAGCATTCGATCCTCCCCCTGTACGACCGGCTCACATCTGTTCTGGTGAAGGTGGCACGGCCTTACGAGATCCTCTTCATCGATGATGCGTCCACCGATCGCAGCTACGAACTGCTCGCCAATCTGGTGCAAACCGATTCCCGTCTCAAAGTGATCCGCTTGCGGCGGAATTTCGGGCAGACCGCGGCACTTTCCGCCGGTTTCCACGAAGCCCGGGGCGAAGTGGTGATCGCCATGGATGGCGATTTACAGCACGCTCCCGAAGATATTCCGGCGCTTCTGGTGAAGATCGACGAGGGTTACGACATCGCCAGCGGGTGGCGCAAAGAGCGCGTGGACAACGCGCTTACGCGGAAGATTCCGTCGCGCATCGCCAACTGGCTGATGTCGAAGGCGTCCGGTATCGATCTGCGCGATTTCGGCACCACCTTCAAGGCGTACCGGGCGGAGGTGCTGAAAGATGTGCATCTCTACGGCGAACTGCACCGTTTTATTCCCGCGCTGGCCAGCTTTTACGGCGCGCGCGTGGTGGAAGTGCCGATTCAGAACACTCCCCGGGCCTCCGGCGAGTCGCACTACGGCCTGAGCCGGACGTTCCGGGTGCTTTTCGATATTCTGACCATCCGGTTTCTGCTGAAATACTTCACCCGGCCCATGCACTTTTTCGGCGCGATCGGTCTTGCCGGAACCGCGCTGGGGTCGCTGATGCTCGGCTACTGCCTTCTGGTGAAGCTTTGGTGGCGTCTCGATATTATTGCCGAGCACGGTCCGATGATGATTGCCGGTGCGCTGCTTTTGCTCGCCGGGCTGATGATGTTCAGCACCGGGCTGATCGGCGAACTGGTGATGCGGACGTATTTCGAGTCCCAGAATCGGCGCATCTACGCGGTTCGCGAGATTCTCACGCAGAAACGCCGGGAAAAAGTCGACGAACGCCGGTAATTGAAGTCCTTAATCCACGAATTCCGTGGCGCGCTGCCAGCGATCCTCGAAGAGATGCTTCATGGCTTCGCCCAGGCCGGCGTGATCGAAGACCAGTGAAGTCCACGTGGGCTTGCTGATGACCGGATCCAGCAGGGCGATCATGCCGCCGCGGCCATCGAAGAGAGCCAGTTTCAGAGGCAGCGAAGAAGCCTCGCGGATCTCCACTCCCGCCGCCGCGTATTCGCTTAGTCTCTGCCGGTGCAGTGTATCCAAGGTGCCGGATTCGATCAGCAGCCGGCAGGACACCCCGTTCAGCCGCGCCTGTCGCACCAGCATTTCGTCGAGCGGATCCACGGCATAGGGCGGCCGGGAAAATTCCAGATATTCGTGCTTTACATCACCTAACATTCGGCGATATTCCGAGGCTGTTTGCGTCGGTTCAGAAATAATCCGCAGGAAATCCAGTGTGCCGCGTCCGCCCTTGCCTTCCGAGTACAGACTGCCGAGATCGTCCATCAGGTTGCTGGCGGAGCGAGCCTGGTCGGTCAGTTCGTGTTCCAGCAGTTGCCGTTTGCGGGCCAGATAAGCCGGAATGGCGAGGTTCGGTTCCACCGCGGAAAACAACTTGGTGCGGTCCTGGACCACCAGCGCGAAACCCTTCTCGACCAGACTGTCGAGCACTTCGTAGATCTTTTGTCGCGGCACGTGCGAGCGCGGAGCCAGTTCCAGAGCCTTGAAGCGGGAGTGCCCGAGCAGCACCAGATAGGTTCGCGCTTCATAGGCATTGAGTCCGAGCTGCTGCAGTCCGCGCCAGAACCGCTGGAATTCGATCTCCGCAAGATCCTTCGTCATTTTTGTCTTTTCAACTCTATCCGATGGCGAGTCGTGCGGCGGAGCGGGTCCGAAAGCCCCGGAAAATCCGGCCGTTCGGAGCCTTGTGTCTTGACAATCTTCGGACTATAACTCTACACTTGTGTAGAAAAGTACGGGATTGTTATATTCCGTGTTCTTCAAAGGCTTTTCCAGTAATCAAAAGCGCAGTCAGCGACCGTATTGTGCCCACTATTCGCATCGTTATAGTCGATGACAATAGCCTGTTCCGGGATGGCCTTGCCAAACTTCTCGAAGAGCAGCCGGATCTTCAGGTAATTTCGTCGGCGGATAACGCGCAGATCGCGGCCGATCAGGTCCGTAAGTCCCGCCCCGATATCGTTCTGCTCGGCTGGCCCGCCAGCAGCCCGAACAGCCAGAAAGTTTTTCACGCCATCCAGGAGGGCAAGCTTCTCACCCGCGTCATCATGCTGGTTGCCGACGACGCGAAGGAAGATTTCGTGGAAGCCGTAAGACAGGGCTGCTGCGGTATCGTTCCGAAGCAGACCTCCACGGAATTACTGCTGAAGAGTATTCGCAAGGTGCATGCGGGGGAGTTCTGGCTGGACCGGCTGACGACCGCCGACGTGATCCGCAAGCTGGCGAAGAAGGGCGGCGGCAACAACGGCCCTTCGGCGCGGCTTGGCGTGCGGGACCAGAGTTCCGCTCTGAGTCAGCGGGAGCGCGAGATCGTCGTGCTGGTGGCGCAGGGCTTTAAGAACAAGGAAATGGCGGAGCGGATGTTTATCAGCGAACAGACCGTCAAAAACCATCTGCACAATATCTTCGACAAGCTGGGCGTTTCCGATCGTCTGGAACTCGCCCTTTACGCGATCCACCACAACCTTCACGAAGGCTGAGCGGTCTATTCGCGCGGCGCGATGCCGAGCGCCCGCATTTTCCGGTACAGATTGCTTCGTTCCAGCCCGAGCAGTTCCGCGGTGCGCGTCACGTTCCCGTTTGCCTCTTCGAGTTTCCTCTGGATGTAATCCCGCTCGGCCGCCTCCCGAACATCCTGCAGGCTTCCATAACGTTCCTGGGTGCGTTCTCCCGTTACTTTCCGCGGAAGTTGCAGCGGGATATGTCTGGCATCGATGCGGCTCTGCTGGTGAAGGATCACGATGCGCTCAATCAGATTCCGCAATTCGCGCACGTTCCCAGGCCAGTGGTACTCCTGTAAGAGCTCGATTGCCTGCGGAGTGAGTTCCTTCGGTTTGCGCCCGTAGGCGCGGGCGAACTCATCCATGAAGTAATTGGCGAGAGTGGGAATGTCCTCCTTGCGTTCCCGCAGCGGCGGCATATGGAACGGAATCACATTCAGCCGGTAGAACAGGTCTTCCCGGAAATTGCCCTTATCGATCTCTTCTTCCAGATTCTTATTCGTCGCCGCGACCACCCGAACGTCCACCCGAATCGATTCGTGCGCGCCGACCGGCTCAAAGCGCTGCTCCTCGAGCGAGCGAAGCACCTTGGCCTGCGTGCGAAGACTCATGTCGCCGACCTCGTCCAGAAACAGAGTGCCGCCGTCCGCCTTCTGGAATTTGCCGATCTTGCGTTCGTGAGCGGAAGTGAAACTTCCCTTCATGTGTCCGAAGAGTTCGCTCTCGATCATATCTTCCGGGATCGCCGCGCAGTTGACCTCCACGAAGGGAGCGGAAGCGCGGGGACTCATCGCGTGCAGCGCATGCGCCACCAGTTCCTTGCCGGTGCCGCTCTCGCCGAAGATGAGGACGCGGCCGTTGGTGCTGGCCATCAGCGCAAGCTGCTGCCGCAGCGCCTTCATGGGCACGCTGTCGCCAACGATATTGGAGGGTGTATTGGCCGACTCCCTGAACTGCTCGTTCTGGATGCGCAGGCGCCGGTGTTCGACGGCGTTTTTCAGGACCACCAGGACACGATCGATGGAAAGCGGCTTTTCGAGGAAGTCGTAAGCCCCCAGCTTGGTTGCTTTCACCGCGGTCTCGATGGTGCCATGGCCGGAGATCATGATGACGATGGGCCGGTCCGCCGCGGGAATGCGCTGCACGCGGCTGAGCGTCTCCAGGCCGTCCATGCCGGGCAGCCAGATATCGAGCAGCAGGACTTCGTAGACGGCGCCCGCCAGAGCTTCGAGGCAGTCCTCCCCGCTCGCGGCGACATCCGGCGCGTAGCCCTCATCGCGCAAGGCGCCGCTCAGGGACTGGCGAATGCCCGGTTCATCGTCGACGATCAGGATGCGGGGAAGAATCATGGTTATGTCTCAAACCGGCGGCGAGGGCGCCGGTTACGAAATCAGTGCCGCCCCGCTGAGCACGGTCTTCTGTTCTTCGGAGAGAGCGGCAGGCACTTCAACGGTAAATCTCGCCCCACATGGTTTATTGTCCTCGACGCGTATATTTGCGTCGTGCTCGGCGAGAATGTGGCTGACGATGGCCAGGCCCAGACCGGTGCCGCGGTCTTTGGTCGAAAAGTAGGGCAGGAAGAGTTTCTCTTTCTGATCGGGAGTGATGCCGCAGCCGGAGTCGGCGATTACGATCTCGACGTTCTCAGCCACTCCGTGGCGCGTCGTCACCTGCAGTCTCTTCACCAGCGAGTCCTGCATGGCCTCCGCCGCGTTGTCCACAAGGTTCACCACGACGCGCTTGAACTGTTCGGTGTCGAGGCAGACGGGCGGGAGATCGGGCGCGAGACGGAGATCCAGCTCGACGCCGTCCAGCCGGCCTTCGAACACGCTCATCGCCATCGCGACCACTTCATTGAGATCGCAGACGACAGGCCGAGCGGCGGGCAGACGGGAAAATTGCGAGAACTCGTCCACCAGCCTCTTGACCGAGGCTGTCTCTTCGAGGATGGTGCCGGCGCACTCGCGCAGCAGATGCTCCACTTCAGAGGGCAGAGCGACGCGGTTCAGTTGCCGGAGAATCCGCTCGGCGGAAAGGGCGATCGGCGTCAGCGGATTGCGGATCTCATGCGCCACGCGGCGCGCCACTTCGCTCCAGGCGGCTGCCTTCTGGGCGCGCAGCAAGTCGCTGGTGTCTTCAATGACCACGACGAAACCGGAGTTGCGACCCCGCTCCACCGCGGCCACGGTAACCGCTAAATGCAGAGTTTTCGAAACGGTGCGGACATCGAGTTGTTGTGCCGCCAGGCCGGTGCGGCGGGCCCGGTTCATCAGATAACGAATCTCGGCGGAGTCTTCTTTCGAGAAGAGGTCGTCCAGGCGGGATGCCGCACGGGCGTTCGATTCCGACAGCATCTCGTCCAGCGCTTTGTTGACGCGGCGGACGGCGCCGGAGGCGTCGAGCGAAATGATGCCGGTGGGAATACTTTCGAGAATCGCTTCGGTAAAGCGCCGGCGGGCTTCCAGTTCGGAACGGTTGGCCTCGAGATCCGCAGTCATGCGGTTGAAGCCGCCCACCAGCTGGGCGAGTTCATCCATGGCTCGCATTTCCACGCGGTGGGCCAGGTTGCCCCGGCTGACCTCTTCGGCGGCGCGGACGAGGGCGGAGATAGGACCGCTGATCTGCCGCGCGAGAAACTGCGCCAGCCAGCCGGCGACGAACAGGATGAACAACGCGATCAGCGCGAGGATCTGCAGCAGGTTCGTCCGGAGTTGTTTCTGGCCTTCCCGGAGTTGTTCGAAGCGCCGGGCGTCGGCGCGGATGTCTTTCAGCCGCTCTTCGAAGTTGAGAGGTATCGATTCGGAAATCACCACGGAACCGGCGGGCACTCCGTTGTTCAGCACCGGCGCCATGGCGGTGACGGGCTGCGACTCCGCGGGCCGCTCGGCATTCGAAACAAACCGGCCGAAACTGGCGACGGGGTGCATGGTGTCGGTGGGCAGGATGCGCGCCGCGATGATGCCGTGCTGCCTGCACAGAGTTTCGAGCCACGGAACATCCGGGGCGGGATGCTCAATCTGGGCCAGAGTTTCCGGCATGGCGGCGATCAGCTGCGCTTCGGCCAGAGCCTTCCCGCGGGTTTGCTGTTCCAACACCATCGTCATGTGCTGAAAATCCGCCACGACGTGTTCGGTGGGCCCGGTGAACCAGCGCTGCAGCGTCCGGTTCATCACGTAATAGTTGAACAGCACCATGAAGAACACCGGCATCAGGCTCAGGCCCAGTGCGCCGGCAACGAGTTTGGCGCGGATGCGGGAACCGAAGCGGTCTCCCCGGCGCTCCACCCAGAGTTTGAACATGATGCGCACCAGCATGAAGCCGAGCGTCACCATGAGCAGGAAGATCAGCAGGGAGAGGCCGAAGAAAACGAAGGTTTGTTCGGGGTCTTCCGGACGGAATTTGCCGAAGTCGAACGAGCCCTGCCAGATGACCAGCGTGGCGGAGGCGAGCAGCAGAATTGCGGCCAGTCCGTTCAGCAGTCGTTTCGGCATGGAATGTCTTCAGTATAACGGGCAGGAAAAAGGGCGGATTCCGTCCGGAACCCGCCCCGTGTGATTGGTCTTCAGCGATTCCGGCTTAGAACCGGAACTTCGCCGAAAGCTGCACTTGCCGTGAGTTGCTGCTGTAGAACTGATCGAAGCGGCCGAACAGAGCATTGTTCGGAAGCAGATCGTTCCGGCTGCCGATATAGCCGTTGGAGGACACGTCGCTGATGTAACCGCCCGTGTACTGGGCATGGTTCAGAACGTTGAAGAAGCTGCCGGCGAACTCCACCTTCATCCGCTCGGAAACGTTGAACCGTTTGGTCACCGAGAGATCGATGTTGTTGATGGGGTGCAGGGCGAAGGTATTGCGTCCGCCATTCGAATACGCGCCCAGACCCGCCACCACATACCGGGCATTGGGATTGTTGGCAACGTACGCGACAATGGTGCCGGTGCCGGCCTTGACGACCTGGCCCTGTGCATTGTACGCCGTCACGGCGCTGCCGAGGGTTGCATTTCCGGCCGGGTTGACGATGGCGCGATCACCCGCGCTGTCGTTATTCAGGTTAGAATCGATACCGCTCTGCACCGTCGCGTACTCAGGCGTTTCATAGGTGTAGGTGCCGGAGGCGCTCCAGTTGCCGACGATGTTCTTCACCAGCCAGTTGCCGTTCTTGAAGGGCTGCCAGTCGTAAATGGGAGTGAAGGTGAAGCGCTGACGGCGATCGAGGGCGGAAGAGGACCGCTCGGCGGCAAGATTCTGATAATCCTGGGCGCGGCGGGGTGTCAGATACGTGGAGAAGTTCGTCGCGGTGGCGTCGTCAATCAGATGGCTCCAGGTGTAAGCCATGATGTACGACAGGTTGTTCGAGTAGCGCTTGTTCAGCTGCAGGGCGAGTCCGCTGTAGGACGAATAGGCCTGGGGCGCATAACCGACGATGTTCGCCTGCGAACCGAGCGCGGCAAGGGAGTTAAAGGGAAGCGCAGCCGTGCCACCGGGAATCACCGTGCTCTGCAGTTTGGCCAGGGTTGTGGTCAGGCCGGCCAGCGTTGCCGCCGAGGGCATGGTGAAGAAAGTCGGAATGTTGTTCGTCGCGGTGACACGCGGGTAGATGTTCAGCCGCGACTGGTTCCACAGATGGACGCCCTTGGTTTCGATGAAACGAGCTTCGACCGTGTAGTTCTTGCCGAGCACGCGCTGCACGCCGAGCGTCCAGGTGAGTCCGTACGGGCGTTTCCCGCCGAACGTGTAAGATCCGATGACGGACAGGGCATCCGCCGGTTTGGTCGGCAGCGGTACCAGGCCGCCGGAAAGGCCGCCGTTCTTCAGGAAGTTCGGGGCGTTGGAGTTCAGGTCCACGTCATTGGTCTGCTGGAAGTACGGCGGCGCCGCGTTCGAGGTCAGGTTGGCATAGGTGAGGTCGAACGCGCGGCTGAAGCCGCCGCGGATGGACCAGACACCGTCTTTGCCGGGCGAATAAGCGAACCCAACGCGGGGCGACCACTCGTTGGGGCTGGGCTTCGGTTCGCCGAAAGTAATGCCCCCCGCCACGTTGGCCGGCGAACTGTAGGACTGGTAGCGGGAAGCGATCGGGATGGTGACGTATTCGTAGCGCAGGCCCAGGTTGAGGGTCAGGTTCGGCAGAATCCGGTAATCGTCATTGACGAATGCTTCATGCTGCAGGAACCCGGCCGGGTAGCTGGTCGGTCCCGCGCTGCGCTCACCCAGAACGTCGGGGGTGAGATCCAGAAGATACTGTTCGAGGCTGTTGTATTCGTAGTTGCCGGTGACGCGCTGAATGAAGTAGTTCGTCAGAATCACGTCGGTGAAGTGGTAACCGACTTTGATATTGTGCTTGCCCACAATCTTGGCGATGTTGTCCTGCACCTGGAAGAGGTTCTGGATGGAGCCCGACGGACCGTCCGGACCGATGGTGATGCCGTTCAGTTCGTCAAGGGTGATCTGCGGGAAGACGTCCAGACCCGGGAACTTGATGTTGGGCAGACCCAGCGAGTTCACGTTGCGGCTGAAGGAACTGCGGAACTCATTCTGCAGGGTGGGAGTGAAGTTGTGGAACTCCGAAATGGAGTACAGATAGTTGTTGTTCGGCGCGCTCACCGCGAAAATCGGCAGATTCGGTCCGGGCGATTCCAGGCCTTCGCTTTTGTTGTAGATCCAGCGGCCGCGCACCTGGTCTTTGTCGCTCATGTTGTAGTCGAGCGAGACGATGGCGTTGTAGCTGTTGGTGTACGTCGGGTTGACGAAGGAGATGTCGCCAATCGGAATGTTCTTGCCGGCCACGGATACCGTGCCTTCGTTGCCGACCGGCGCAGCCGGCAGATACTGCTGCAGAACGCCAAGGTTGTTCTTGCTCAGCGTGCTGATGCCGCTCAGCAGGCTGTAACCAGCCGCGGTCGGGGAGTAGAGAGGCGCGCCCGGAACGGCCGACTGGCCGAGCGGGTTGTACTCCATGTTGCCGAAATAGAAGAGCTTGTTTTTGATGATCGGACCGCCGATGGTCGCGCCGAGACGATTGTTGTCAAAGCGCGGATTCGAGGTCAGCCCCTGCGTCCAGTTCAGGGAATCGACCGCGTTCAGCTTGCGGTTCTGAAAGTATTCATAGAACGAGCCGTGAATCTGGTTGGTTCCGGATTTCACCACGGCATTGAAGACGCCGCCGGACGCGCCACCGAATTCGGCGCTGAACTGGTTCTGCAGCAGGGAGACCTCCGCCACCGCCTGGTTGGAAACATAAACCAGCGGGCCCGTGGAGTAGTGGTTGTTGTTGCTGACGCCATCGAGGAAGAACGTGTTGTCTTCGGGACGCTGGCCGGCGATTGCCGGGCCGGTGCCCTGACCGACTCCGCCCTGCGACGAAACGCCCGCTCCCAGCAGGCTGAGGTTCCAGATACCGGAACCGTTAATCGTTCTCGAAAGGGTAGAAGTCGGAATCTCTTCCACGGAGCGGGACTCAAACGTGTTTTGCAACTGGGCCGTCGTCGTGTCGATCGACGCCGCCGCGGAACTCACCTCGACGGTGGTTGTGGTGGCGCCGACGGTCAGCGTGAGATTCGCCGTCACCACGTTGCTGAGTACGACACGCAGATTTTTGACGCTGGCCGGATTGAAGCCCTTCATGTTCGCGGTGAGCGTATAGCTGCCAACCGGAAGGTTGCTCAGACGGTACACCCCTTCGGCATTGGCCGTGGCGGAACTCTTCACGCCGGTGTCCTCGTTCAGAGCTTCGACAACCGCGGACGGAACGGCGGCGCCGCTCGAATCGAGAATGCTGCCCGTTACGTCACCACTGATTGCCTGGGCATACAGATTGCCCGCAAAAACCGGCAAAAACACAAAAACCGCCAGTGAGGCGACCTTGCGTAATGAGTCTTTCGTCATGCACAGAAGATGTGCAACTACTACACCAAAATGAATACCGGATAAACGCCTATAAACAAAAGGCTTACAACTTTGTACAGGAACCGGAATTCCGTTTTTGGAATTGTCAGGTTCTTCGCAAGTCGCGAAACTACGTCAAACAGAAGGTTTTTGGCATTTGTCAAGTGCTTTGTGACGATGTTGCGAATGCCGTCCGTACTGCAGGATTGAAAAGTACGCTTTTGTTTTGTTACAGATTTGGCATATGTTGCGGCGCAGGCCGGAAGGCCGAAAAGGACCGGCCAGCCACCAGCCGGCAGTTCCCTACGCAAACTCATAGGGACGGCAAAGCTTCCATGGCTCCCCCGAACCACAGCACTTCGGTTTCGGCAAAAGGCGCACCGACAATCTGCAACCCGATCGGCAATCCGGCCGAAGGCAGAGGAATTGAGATTGCCGGCCAGCCCAGCACATTGAAGGCGCGAACGAATCTGGTGGAAGCCAGGCGCACATCCTCCGGGGCACCCGCAATCTCCACATGGCTTTCACCGATACGTGGCGCGACGATGGGCGCCGTGGGAGTGAAGAGGCAGTCCACGGAATCCCATACCTTGCTCCACTCTTTCTGCATCACCCGCCGCAACCGCTGGGCGTTGACGTAATCCGTAGCGGACAGAAGGCGGCCCTGATCGAACAGGGCGAGCACGTCCGCTCCGAAGTCGTCCCGCCGGTGGAGGTACGGTTCCATCAGAGCGGACGCCTCCGACATCAGAATCACCCGGCTGACGAGATTGATCTCCGCGGGGTCGGGCGTCCGGAACCGCACCAGTTTCGCTCCGGCCGACTCTGCCCGGGCAACCGCCGCCTGAAACGCCGCAGCCACTTCCGGCGACAGCCTGTCCTGAAAGAAGTTTTCGGGGATGCCGATGCGCCGGCCCGCCAGAGAACCCCCGCTCCCGGCGTAGTCGGCGACGGGCTGCCGGGAGGAGGTGTCATCCCGTTCGTCGTGTCCGGCAAGCGCATTCAGCACCAGCCCGGCATCGCGCGCGGTACGGGTCAGCGGTCCCATGTGGTCCAGGCTGAAATCGAGCGGCAACACGCCGAACCGGCTGACCCGGCCCGAGGTTGGCTTGAGCCCCACGCAACCGCAATAGGCCGCCGGATTCCGGATGGAGCCGCCGGTGTCGCTCCCCATGGCAAAGAACACCATGCCCGCCGCCACCGCCACGCCGGAGCCGCCGCTCGAACCGCCCGGAATGCGCTCGGGGTCGTGCGGATTGCGAATGGGGCCGAAATGCGGGTTGTTGCAGGTAATCCCGTAGGCGAATTCCTGCATGCCGGTCTTGCCCATCAGGACGGCGCCGGCGGCCGTCAGCTTTTCGTAGACCGCACAGTCGCTCTCCGGCACGTGATCGGCAAAGATCTTCGAGCCCAGCGTGGTGCGGATTCCGCGTGTGCTGAACACGTCCTTCAGGGCGTAGGGAATGCCGTGGAGCGGACCGCGATCCACGCCGCGCGCGAGTTCCTCATCGGCGCGCTTCGCCTGTTCGAGCGCCAGTTCACTCGTAACGGTGATAAACGCGTTCAGCTTCGGCTGCAGTTCACCGATAATCCGGAGTGATTCCCGCGCCAGTTCGACGGCGGAGATTTCCCGCGCCCGCAGTTTCGCCGCGGCCTGTTCGATATTCATTTGGCGAGCACCGCGCTTTCGGAAAGTGTGATGGCCGGTTCGCCGGAAAACTCCAGCTTTGCCAACAGCGGCCGGAAGCCTTCTTCCAGCGAAGCGAGCGAGGGGGCGATTCGTTCCACGGCCTGCTCGGGAATGTCGAGACCTCGCGCGCGGGCGAGTGCGATCCAGTCAGTCATCACGCATTACTATAAGCCAGAGTGATCGATTATCTGTTCGTCTACGGAACGTTGCGCAGCGCGTTCGAAAATCGCCATGCCGTTCAACTGCGCACGGAAGCACAGTTAGTAGGCCCGGCGACGGTTCGCGGCTCGATCTTCGGACTCGGCAGCTATCCCGGATACCGTCCGGAACCCGACGGCGAAGTGCACGGGGAGGTGTATCGACTGACCGACGCTGCCCCGCTTCTCGCCTTCTTCGACGATTATGAAGGCAGCGACTACACACGCGTGCGGGTCCAGGTGAGCACCGGCCAGTGTTCCGGCGAGTTGACCTGGATTTATCAATACAACGGGCAGCCTCCGCTGCACAGCCGGATTCCGTCCGGAGACTTTGTCGCGGAATGAGGTTCTCGAAACGGCTTCCGAGCGAGTCGCACCCGAACGAACTGACGAGAATCCTGACCGCGAAACGCGCGGCCGGGATTTCGGTTCTGGACCTGACGGAATCGAATCCCACCCGGGCCGGCATCATATATCCGCCTTTTGTCGACGCTTTGGCGGACGAGCGCGCGGTGCGCTACGAACCGGAGCCCTTCGGCCTGCCGTCCGCGCGGGAGAAGATCGCGGAAGCTTACGAGACGCCGGTGGATCGTGTCGTCCTGACGGCCAGCACGAGCGAAGCGTATTCCTGGATCTTCAAGCTGTTGTGCGACCCCGGCGACGAAGTTCTGGTGCCCCGGCCGTCTTATCCACTGTTCGAATATCTGGCCGCGCTCGAATCCGTGTCCGTGCGGCACTACGGCCTGTTCTACGACCACGGCTGGTATCTCGATTTTCACGCTTTGGAACAAGCGATTACACCGCGCACCCGCGCCCTCGTGCTGGTGAATCCGAATAATCCGACCGGGCACTTCATCCATCGGGGCGAACTCGAACAGCTTCGCGCACTGTGCGACCGGCATGACATCGCCATCCTTTCCGATGAAGTGTTCGGGGATTATCGGCTCGACCCCGCGCCCGACGCCGTGCTCTCGCTGCGCGGCGTGGCCGATTTCACGCTGAACGGCCTTTCCAAACTGGTGGGCCTGCCGCAGATGAAGCTGGCGTGGATGCTTCTCCGGAAGCCGGTGCCGGAACTCGAGATCATTGCCGACACCTATCTGTCGCTGGGAACGCCGGTACAATTGGCGCTGTCCGCGCTGCTTGCCTTGCGGGAGCCGGTGCAGCGGCAGATCATCGACCGGGTCCGCGCCAATCTGGAACTGCTGCCGCGCACGCTGCGGGTGGAGGCCGGCTGGTACGCGGTCGTGCCGGTAATCGATGAAGAAGAGACGGCGGAACGGTTGCTGCGGCAACACAACGTTCTGGTGCAGCCGGGTTATTTCTACGACTTCGAACGGTCCGGCTACATCGTGCTCAGCCTGCTGACACCGCCGGAAATTTTCAAAGAGGGGATTGCGCGGCTTTAAGCACGCGTTCGAAGCCCTCGGACACGGAAGGCGGCACGAAGCGGGCGGCCATCTGGTCCATGGCATACGCCGGGACTTTCCGGCCGCGCGCGGCGTTTCGGGCCTTACAAACGTCCAGCGGCACATCGAACCATAACGCTTCGACGGCGCACGCGTGCTGCCGGGCTATCCGGATATAAGTTCGCCGTTCCCGCCGGGTGAGGTTCGTGGCATCCACGTACGTGACCGGCCTTCGCAATTCGAGCCGCTGCGTCACCAGATGGCGCACCAGCGCAAACACGCGCCCGTTGATGGTCTGGTCGGTTTCGTCGTCCACCAGTTGAAGGCGGAGCGCATCGCTCGAAACCGGATGCGCCCCCACCTTTGCGAAGTAACTCGATTTTCCCGACCCCGGCAGCCCGACCGCGACGACAACTTTCGGGCGATCAGACAACGTAATAGCCGGCGCCGATCAGCCGTTCCGCAATCCTCTGCCGCAGCGCAATCGAGTTCACCGGCTCGAACCGGGCGAACCGGCGAAGCACGGCCATGTTCGACCGCAGCGCGTCGCCTTCGGCGCAGGCCGCGAGCAGGGGCCGCGCGAAACCTTCGATCCGGGTCATGGCATCGCGCAGGAACACGGCGCACATGTCGACGGCCTGGCCTTCGGTCTTGCCCGTTTTCTCCACACGCAGCAGCACCGATTCCATGCCGAAGGTTTCCATCAGGACGTCGGCGATTCCGGCCAGCACTTCCTGCTGCTTCTCCATCTCCGTGCCGAACTTTTCGAACGCGCTGGCGAGCAGCAGCAGCGCGATCTTCTTCGCATTCGCCACCAGACGCTTCTCTTCGCTCTGGTCGTCGAGGGACAGCGAAGGACCGGCGAGAACTTCGTCCATCAACCCCTTCGCCGCTTTCACAATGCCGAGACGCCCCTGCTGCGCGCGCTTCAGCAGCATGCCGGTGGTGAGCAGGCGGTTGATCTCGTTGGTGCCTTCGAAAATGCGATTGATGCGCGAATCGCGATAGGCCCGCTCCACCGCGTAATCCTGGTGGTAACCGTAGCCGCCGTGGATCTGCACGCCCTCATCGACGACATAGCTGAGCACTTCCGACGCGTAGACCTTGACCATGGAGCATTCCGCGGCGAACTCCTCCACGGCTTTCATCATGCGCCGGGCGGCATCCGGCTCCTGCCAGGAGAAGCCTTCCAGATGCCCGCTGATCAGACCTTCCACCCGGTAGGACATGGCTTCCGCCGCGTAGGTCCGAATCGCCATCTCCGCCAGCTTGTGCCGGATCATGCCGAATTTCGCGATTTCCACCCCGAAGGCCTTGCGCTGTTTCGCGTAGGCGAGGCAAGTCTTCAGCACGTTTTTCGAGCCGCCCACCGACGACGGCCCGAGTTTCAGCCGGCCCAGGTTCAGGATATTGAACGCGATGATGTGGCCGCGGCCCGGTTCGCCCAGCAGATTCTCCACCGGCACGTGGACATTGTCGAGAAAGACGGCCGTGGTGGAACTGCCCTTGATGCCCATCTTCTTCTCTTCGTTGCCGCTGGACACGCCCGGGAAGGCGCGCTCCACCAGAAACGCGGAGAACTGTTCGCCGTTGATCTTCGCGAAGATGGTGAAGAGATCGGCCCGGCCGCCGTTCGTGATCCACATCTTCTGGCCGTTCAGGACGTAATGTTTACCATCCGGCGTCAGGTCCGCGCGGGTTTTCGCGGCGAGCGAATCGGATCCCGCATGGGGCTCGGTGAGGCAGTAGGCCGCTACCATTTCTGCGGTGGAAAGCCTCGGCAGGTACTTCTGCTTCTGGGCTTCGGTGCCGAACAACAGCAGCGGCATGGTGCCGATGCCGGCATGCGCGCCGTGCCAGCCGGCGAAAGAGCCATCGCGCGCCAGTTCTTCGGCCACCACCATGGAGGAGGAGAGGTCCAGTTCCATGCCGCCATACTGCTCCGGCGTCAGGATGGCCTCAAAGCCCAGCGATGCCGCCTTTCGAAGCAGCCGGATCGCCAGGTCGTGATCTCCGTGGATGATCGCTTCCACATTCGGGGCCACTTCGTTATCGAAAAATTCGCGCGCGGCGCGGCCGATGGCCCGATGCTCCGCGGTGAGATCTTCCGGCGTAAATACTTCCCGCGCCGGATGCTCTTCCACCAGAAACGACCCGCCCACGCGCTTCGCGCCTGAGTGTTTTGTCGCGACCGGGATGTCAATCGTCGATGTTGCCATTATTCAGATCCTCTCAAAAATTCCGGCCGCGCCCTGACCGCCGCCGACGCACATGGTTACCATTCCATACCGAAGATCCCGGCGTTCCATCTCGCGCAGGATCGTGGCCGTCAGTTTCGCGCCGGTGCAGCCCAGCGGATGACCGAGCGCGATGGCGCCGCCATTCACGTTGACCAGTTCCGGATTGATGCCAGCGACGCGAATCACCGAAAGCGCCTGCACCGCGAACGCTTCATTCAGCTCGAACACGCCGATGTGAGCCAGCTTCAGCCCGGCGAGCGCCAGAGCTTTCGGGATGGCCACCACCGGGCCGATGCCCATGATTTCCGGCGGCACCCCGCCCGTGGCAAAGCTCACGAAGCGCGCTTTCGGCGTGAGGCCGAGTTCCCGCGCGCGGGTGGACGACATGACGAGCGCGATGGCGGCGCCGTCGCTGGTCTGCGAGGAGTTCCCGGCCGTCACCGTACCCTGGGTGTGGAAGACCGGCTTCAGTTTTGCCAGAGCCTCTTTGGAGGTGTCCGCCCGGGGGCCTTCGTCTTTGTCGAACAGAGTTTCGGTGTGGTGGGGTTTTGCGGAACCGTTCTGGGAAATATTGGTCACGCTCACCGGCACAATCTCATCGGTGAACTTGCCTTCCGCCTGCGCCTTCAGCGCATTCTGGTGGCTGCGGTAAGAGAACTCGTCGGAATCTTCCCGCGATACCCCGTATTTCTGCTGCACCTGCTCGGCGGTGAGACCCATATTCATGTAGATCTCGGGCCGGTTATCCACGAACCACGGGTTGGGCGCGGGCTTGTTCCCGGCCATCGGAATCATGCTCATGGATTCCGCGCCTCCGGCCAGCAGAATATGCGCACCGCCGGCGCGAATCTGATCGGCAGCCATCGCGATGGCCTGCAGGCCGGAACTGCAGAAGCGGTTGATGGTGACCCCGGTGGTGGTGACCGGCAAACCGGCGCGCAGGGCGGCCACGCGCGCCATATTGCTGCCGGATTCGCCTTCCGGCATGGCACAGCCGAGGATCACGTCCTCGATTTCTTCTTTGTTGACCTGCGGATATTTCTCGAGCAGCGCGCGGATGACCGTGGCGGCAAGGTCATCCGGGCGGGTATTTCGCAGCGTGCCCCGTCCGGCTTTTCCCACGGGGGTGCGAAGGCAATCGACGATGACTGCGTCTGGCATTTAAGACTCCAGAAATACTTTCGCACACAAACGCGCGGCGTTCCCGGGCGTCAGAACGAAACGCGCGCCGCCATCTGCCAGGTCCTCGGCACATAGTTCGCGATTGTATTGAAGATGCGGCCCGCCACGCCGGGGCAATCCACGCAGCCGTTGGGCTGGCCCAGATTGGTGTGGTTCGCGAAGTTGAAGCTTTCGGCGCGGAACTGGAGTTTCGCTTTCTCGCTCAGCGCGAAATCCTTGAAGAAGGAAAGATCGAGCTGCGTGAACCGCGGTCCCCAGAGGGTGTTGCGGCCGACGTTGCCGAACTGCGCTTTCTGTGGGCGCTGCCAGACGCCGCTGATCTGGCCATTGGCGGCGAGCGGAGTGGGGGCGGTGTTGAACCAGCCGAACTGGCTGGGGTCGGACGCATGCCAGTCGCCTACGATACTCGGCTTGCAGAAACCCGTGTCGCGGTCGCTGTTGCAGTCGCGATAACTCGGCGTGAACGGGAGCCCGGTCGCCCAGGTCTCGATGCCGTTCAGGTGCCAGCCGCCGATCAGCCAGTCCACCGGCTTCGAGATATTTTTGAAGTACTTCTGGCCTCTGCCGACCGGCACTTCCCAAAGCGAGGCCACCACAATCGTGTGATTGCGCCCGTTGTCGGAAACACCATAAGACTGCGACCGGTCCTGCGGATAGTAGGTTCCGGAGTAGTCGAGGGCGCGCGACCAGGTGTAGTGTCCCATCACCTGCAGACCGTTGGAGAATCGCTTCTCCACTTTGACCTGGAGGCCGTTGTAGCTGTTGCTGGAATCGCTGCCGTAATAGCGCAGGTTCTGGCTCCAGCCGAACTTCTGGAAGTACGGTTTCCGCTGGTTGGCGGAAAGCGTCCCGAAGCCGACGATGGTGGGCTGATTCGGGTCGTAATCGCCGCCCGTGCCCGCGAAGACGTGAGTACCGTGATTTCCGACGTAAGCGGCTTCCAGTGAGACCGTGGAGCTGAGCTGGCGCTGCACGCTGAGGTTCCAGGAATCGATGGTGGGCAGGCGAAGGCGCTTGGCGATCACGAACGGCGTGACGCCGTTCGGCAGCAGCGGATAGCCGTTCGGACCTTTCGGCTGGGAGTTGAGCAGCGTCGCGGGGTCGAACGAGGTCGGCCCCTGCGTAAGGGTAAATACCGTGTCGAAGTTATTGGCGGGGGCGAGAGTCTGAATCCCGAGCACGGGCAGATTCTGGGTAACGTTGTGGCCGAAGATCGATCCGAAGATGCCCAGATCATAGCCACGCCCGTAGCCGGCCCGGATCACGGTCTTACTGTCCGCCTGGTAAGCCACGCCGAAGCGCGGCGCGAAGTTGGTCAGCGGACCCTGCACGTTCAGGTTGTTACCGACGCCCTGCGTTCCGGCTACCAGGACTTCTCCGGTACCGAGGTCGACGAAGCCGCCGTGGCCTGTGCCGTTGACGGTCTGGGGACGGTAGAGTTCCCAGCGAAGGCCGTAATTCAGCGTCAGCTTCTGGGTCACTTTCCAGGTATCCTGGCCGAAGAAGAACCAGCGGTTCTGGGTTTCCCGCGCGTCCTGCGAACTGCTGACGTAGCGCTGGAAGAGTTGCACGTCGCCCAGCAGGAAAGTCGCCAGTCCGGAGCCGCCGCCCGCCGGTCCCTGCGTGCCCGCAGCGTTGAAAGACAACTGTCCCGCGCGATGCTGATCGCTCGGCACGCGAAGATTGTAAGCCTGGCGGATGTCGGTGCCGAACTTTATCGTGTGGCTGCCCTGAATTCTCGTCCAGTTGTTCACGAACTGAATTTGTTTCTCGTTCTCATTCAGCGGGCAGTTGCAGCCGTTGACGCCCAGCGCATAGCCGAACTTGAAGAGGTTATTGCCGTAATCGTTGATGAAGAAGGCCGGCATGCCGCCCGTGAAACTGTCCGCCAGGTTCAGGCCGGGGATACCGGCGTCCTTGGCCGGCGTGGTGTCGAGGCCGTTCGGCACCACGAACACCTGATAACGGAAGAAGCCGAAGCGGAAGTCCGTGAAGAGGTTCGGGCGCAGCACGTAATCGAAGCCCGCCGCGATGCTGTGATTGAGCGAACTCGAAGTTCCGGCGAAGGCGCTGGTGCTGCCGCTCTGGTCATAACCGGGGCCGCCCGCAACGCCGTAAATTCCGGGCGAACTGATGGTGAACCGGGCGAAACTGTAGCGCCCGAAAACGTGCAGCTTGTCGGTCGCGTACCAGTCGGAACGCGTGTTGAAGGCGTCGTCGTTGAATTTCACGGCGCCGGATCCGGAGTAGTTCGGCTGGTCGGCGCTGGCGGGCGCATTGGGCGACGGGAACAGCTTGAGCAGATTCAGAGTCGGCTGCGAGATCCGGCTGGTGGGGATGACGTTGCCGGCGAACTGCTGGCGGGTGGCGGGAGTGGCTCCGCTGGCGGGATCGAAAATCGGCAAACCAAGACCGCTCAGATCGCCGGTCCGTTCGGCCAGTGAGGGGATTCGAAGCAGCACCGAGCCGCCCGAATTGCGCCGGGTTCCCTGGTAATCGCCGAAATAGAACAGCTTATTCTTCTTCACCGCGCCGCCCAGCGAGCCGCCGAACTGATTCCACTGCGTCACGGGAATCAGGCGGCCATTGCCCGCGAAGATGGGATTGGCCTGGGTGAACGGGTTGCGCGCGATCAGATGATCGTTGCGCAAAAATTCGAAGCCACTGCCGTGCAACTGGTTGGTGCCGGACTTGGTCTGCGCGCTTACCACCGCCGCGGCCGCGGTGCCGAATTCGGCGTCGTAATCGGCCGTGGTGACCTTGGCTTCCGTCACGGATTCGAGCGTCGGATTGATCACGATCCAGCCGAGCACGGCGTCGTGGTTGTCGGTTCCGTCCAGCAGGTGCGAGACGCCCGCGAAGCTCTGCCCGTTCATCTGCAGCCGGTAAGATCCCTGCGGGTTTTCCGGCTGGGCTGCGGTAAGGCTTACGGGCCAGAGCGCCACGCCCGGGGTGGTTAATTGAAAATTGGTGAAACGCCGGTTCAGCATCGGCAGTTCCTGCACCTGCTTCTGGCTGTAAGTCGTCGCGACATCGCTGCGTTCCGTTTTCAGCAGCGAGCCTTCCGCGCTCACTTCCACGGTCTGCGTCAGGTCGCCGACGTTCATGCGGAAATCGACCTTCGTTTCGGCGTCGACAGACACATTCACGTTGTCCTGAACGGAGGTCTGGAACCCCGCCGCCTCGGCGCGCACCTGGTATCGGCCGACGATCAGATAACGTTGGCTGTAGTTGCCGGAGTCGTTCGTCGTGGTGACGTTCGAAACATCACGATCCATGTCGCGGATGGTGATTTTTGCGTTGGGCACCGCGGCACCCGAGGCATCCGTTACTGAGCCGACTACGTTACCGTAGACGGCTTGCGCGTACAGTTGTCCGGAAATACTGAGAAAAGCCAACAGGGCTGACGCGAGTGCAGGTCTGAACATGAGATTCACCCCTCCGTGATCGGGACATTTATATCAATGCTCACGCCCGGAATCAAGGGTCGAATCGCTGCCTCTTACCAGATGAATTCTTTGGCGTTGTTCCGCTTGTCGTAGCCATCCAGGACGTGCACGACGCGGAGTTTTTTCATCGTCACCGGAGACAACTGGCCCATCGGAATGTAGACAATGGTTCGGCCGAACCGCGCGGCGATGTTGCGGAAGACGGACCGGGGCGGTTTCGCGGCCACGTAGACCACGTATTTCTGAATCGAGTAATCCATGCCCGCCAGCAGCAGGCGCTCGCCCTTGGTTTCGGCGAAATCGTAATCCGGATCCGCCCAGACGTCGTACATGCGCCGCGCGGGCAGGCTCATGAGAAAGCCGCCATACTCGGCGCGGCCGATGCCGGGTCCTACCAGATGTTCAAAGGGCTGGGTCGAGTAGAACGCCATGTCGCTTTCGTTCTGGTGTTCGCCGAGCCAGGTGGTCATGTAGTCGTAGCGGCCATCGCGATCATCGTCGAAGATCACGATCACGGAACCCACTTCGCCGTGAATCTTCTGCATATTGCGGACGAAGATCTTGCCCTCATGCCAGTTGCGGATAGTCTCGCGCAGATCGATGCCGTCGAGCAGGGAGGAGGAAAACGGTTCGATGGTGGCGCGCTCCTCGGACAGCATGCTCTTGCCCTTCTTCTTGAGAAAGCGCCCGAAATCCTCAATCACGATATCTTCCGGCGGATAGGAACAGATGCTGTTTCCGTTCAGTTCCGCCGCCCACTCACCGGGCACTTTTTCTTTTTTGCGCTTCCTGAGTCCGAAACTCCCCATGCGCCGTTTGGTGCTGGGAAGACGCCGCCGCAGGCGCAGCCGGCGCGTATTGAGCCAAACCTCTTCGCCCGCGATATTGACGGTCTCGATGTCCGTTTCCGACTGCTGGGCCGAATAGCCCGAAGCTGTCTCCCAGACATCCCACGCGTAGTTTTCATCCACGATAGAACGCGCGGAGATCGTGATGTCGTAGAGACTGGCCGTCAGATCCTGATTGATCAGCGCCAGGTTGCGGCTATAACGCGCGAGCAGACGACGCTGCCACGCCTGCAACCGGTCCCCGGTATTGACTTCGTAAGCGCCCTCCGCCTCCCGCAGCAACTCCATCTGGACTCGCCGGCGATCGGGACACGTGGTTTCGGGACGTGCGCGCTCGTAACGCTCCTGGAGAAACGGATACTCGACGGTGATTTCGCCCAGACAGTCCGGATGCGGGTTCACCAGCTGCAGATCGGAACGCCGCCGACGGCGGGGTTCCGACTGCGGCCGTTCCATGGCGTCGAGGACGGGATCGAGCAGATTCAGCGAGATGACCACCAACACGTTGGCGAACGGGTCCGCGCCCTGCAGCTTCCACGCCACGCCTTCGGCAAACTGTTCGATTTCCGGCGTGCGCGCCTGCGGATAGACGCGGTAGGCCTCGACGTACTGATCGAACGAAATCGAGGTCAGCGCGTAGGTGTCGGGATAGGTGTCCGGGATGTGCGGGCGTTCGGTGGAATCCGGGTCCGCGAAGACCACCTGCGCGCCGATTTCCCGGGCGGTCCGGATGGCTTCCACGAAGGGATCCGCCGGCTCGACCGGCACATAGACGGTGTCTTCGCCGGTGTTGTATTCGACTCCGTTGTAAAAGATAACGGAGATCTGCGGCAGTCGATCCAACGCCTTCAGATAAAGGTCTTCCAGCGTGGCCGGCAGTTCCACGGCCACCACATCGGGCCGGGAAGCCAGGATGGCGCGCCGGACTTCGAGCGCGAACTCCATGCGCCCGGGCGCTACCGGCAGATAACGGAACCGCCCGCGCTGCAGGCTCGAAAAATCAGGAAGGGACGGGACGGCTTCGCCGGGCATAGCGCAACGCCTCCTCACCCAACGTCTGCAGCACGGCGGTTTCGAGCGCCATGCGCTCATGATCGCGGCCGGTGGCCAGACTCTTCAGCTTGATCGCGTAGCGGGCGATGTTGATGCCGTCCCGCACGCTGTAACGCTCGTCGGCGGCATGCGCCTGCTCGAGGAAATTCGTGACGTATTCGAGAATCCGGTCGTCGGCAAAGGGCAGATTTTCCTTCAGGATCATCCGCTCTTCGTCCTTCTCCGGAAAGTCGATCAGAATCTGCGGCTGCAGCCGGGAATGGATGTACTCAGGCAGTTCGAAGGTGGACGAGTCGTCGTTCATGGTGGTGACCAGGCGGAAGTTCGGATGGGCCCGGATCTTCACGCCCGCCACGATGCTTTCCACGTAACGGCGGTTATCGAGCAGGGGCGCCAGACTTGCCCAACTCTTCTCGCTCATCCGGTTCCCTTCGTCGAGGATGGCGATTCCGCCGGTGATCATCGCACTCACCAGCGCCGAAGCGACGTAACGAAGCTGCCCTTCGCCCTCGATTACCGGAGTCACCAGCAGATCTTCGGGGCGGGTATCGAGCGTGGCCTGCATGATGAAGACATCGCGGCCCATGCGCTTCGCCGCGGCGTAAGCCAGCGTCGTTTTACCGACACCGGGTTTGCCGATCAGACGCGGGCTCATCGGAATATCGGCTTCGGTCACCACCATCCACGCCGCCAGCAACTGGCGCATCAGCTCTTCCTGGCCGACCCAGCGGACGGAAAGTTCATCCGGATGTGCGAGGTGCAGAATCACACCATCGATTTCAACGTTCACGCTTAGCCCTCATGAGATGACTCAATTGTAACGGCCCCTCGCCAAAGTGGCCCGCCTTCCCCGCGAACGGACTTCACTGCAGACGCATGAGGGGATCGCCGATCACCACGTTCATCCAGCTGAGCCCCGGTATCCCCATGTAGAAGCTTTCCGCGAGATTTCGGCCGGAATAATACGCGGGCAGCACGAACTCGGGGCGGGGGCAGTAGACAAGATAAGGCTCATCCACGTGGCCCGAAGCACCGGATGCGCCCTCGTGGATGTAGTCGGCGGTCAGAGTCTGCGGCGACCCGTAGAAGGTTTCTGTCTTGCTTGCCCAGTCGCCCTGGATTTCCCAGTTGGCCGGAGGACGGCGGAAAGTTCGCGCGTTCGTGGAGACGTATTCCGTGGCGATGGCGCCGGGCAGCCAGCTGAAACCCAGAAAACGATGCTTCCGGTTCGGGTCGTTCGAACCGTAAGACGCGTAGCCGATCACGTCCCTGACCTTTTCCACCACGGTAGCGTTTTCATTCAGGATCAGGCGGTCTTTCGGCAGCAGCAGTGCGGCATTACGGAGCCACTGATTTCCTTCATTCTCTCTGCCCCGCAGATCGATGACGAATTTCCCGGTGTTCTTTGCCTGGAGCGCCCGGTCCACCAGAGCTTTCAGGTCGGTCATGTCGTAGCCGTCCAGTCGGGTGACCAGATAAATCGGAAATACCGGGTGCCGGAAGGGCGAATCGCGCTGCCGGAAGAACGGATTGGGCACGGCTCCGGCCAGCGGAAACTTCCTGCCCTGCATTTTCAGGTACAACAGGGTGAGTTCCGAATCCACCGAAGCAGCCTCATTGAGTAAGGCCTGTCCCGCCCCTTTGACCCGCAGAGGGACGCCGGACGTGGTGACGATGTAGAGGATTTTCTCGGTGAACCCGTGCGCTTTGAGGAAGGCCGCGATGGGAGCCTCGATTTCTTTCTCGTACTGCGCACGGTCGATCATCTCGTCCGGTTTCGTATCCAGCGTGACGACATTGGCGAGCGGAATGCCGCGCCGGCGCACGTAATACGCGCCGATTTCCCGCGAAATCACCGACTGCCGGTTCACGACGACAAGCACCTGATCGGTGGTCTGGCCACGGACCGGACGAGCCTGCGCGAAGGCGAGAGCGATGAGGAAGAGAACGCGAAGCGGCACTACCGTTACTGTATCGACTTCAGGAAGGCAACGATGGCCGCGGCATCTTCACGCTTCAGCGTGTAGGCCGGCATGGGGGCACCGGCTTTGCCGCCACGCGGACTTTTGCCGGTTTCGAGAAACGCCGTCATCCCGTCGTCGCCCCATCGTTTCCAGAGCGCCCCCGCCGGCGTGATGTCGGGCGCGGCGGAGCGCCAGCCGGCAACCGGCGCCGCCGGCATCAGATTGATGGTGGCACCCTTCATCCACTGCGACTTAATAAAGCTGCCGTTATCCATTTTGGGAGTATGGCAGTCCTGGCACCTGGCGACTTCTTCGACAAGATACTTGCCTCGCGCCGTTTTGTCGTCCTGCCCGAAAGCGAACAGAGCAAAGACGGCCAGACCCGCGCCGAGCGCGGCGGGAAGTGCGAGTCGGGACTTGCGCATTGTGTAAGCCATGTTTGTGTAAGCCACGTTTGTGTAAGTAATGCTATCGGGAATCTTCGCCGGGCGCAAATCCGGGCGCGAATCGGGTGGGCGGTGCCCGTCGCCGATAAACCTGCTGAATGGCCCTTATCAGGCGTTTTAATAGGGCCAAGTCTCCGACGCCGGCATCCCGGCGTCGCCCCGGTTCGAAACAAGCCGTGACGATTTGATAGAATGCCTCTAAATTGAGTTGGCCGTAATCGTCGGTCTGGCCCCTTGATTCGCGGCCCCAATCATGGATTTCGATCAGATCCACACATTTCTCGAAATCGTCCGTCTGAAAAGCTTTTCGAAAGCGGCTCAGACGTGTTACCGGACGCAGCCCGCCATCTCGGCGCAGATCCGGCAGCTGGAGCACGAGCTGAAGGTCGAGTTGTTCGAGCGATTTGGCAGCCGCATCTCGCTGACTACCGCCGGCAGACTCTTCGCCCAGTACGCGGAGAACATCCTCGACCTGCGCAAACAGGCCCAGAACGCGCTGAATGAGCTGGAATCCTCGCCGCGCGGGGAACTGGTGATCGCCGCGAATGAGGCGACCTGCATCTACGTTCTGCCTTCCGTCTTCGCAGAATATAAAGGACAGTTTCCCGGCGTCCAGCT
The DNA here is from genome assembly GCA_903851195.1 of uncultured Acidobacteriia bacterium. Classification (GTDB taxonomy): domain Bacteria; phylum Acidobacteriota; class Terriglobia; order Bryobacterales; family Bryobacteraceae; genus BOG-234. The sequence goes on along the minus strand of CAINNJ010000033.1, from coordinate 268,089 downwards.
GCAGGTGAACCGGTCGTACGGCTCCCGCGTGGTAGAGGCGGTGATGGAAAACGTCGCCGATTTCGGCCTGACCCAGCTGCCCGTGGCCGAGAAGCGGGTCCAGATCGTGGATATCTACCGGGACGAAATTCACTGCGTGGTGCCCGCCGGACATCCTCTGGGTTCCGCCGAACGGGTGACGTGCGAGGACCTGCTGCCCTATCTCATGCTGCTGCCGCAATCGGGCATGACGCGGAGCCGCCTGAATGCCTGGTTTGAGAAGGTGGAAAACGACATTCAGGTTTCCATGGAACTCGATTCCAGCGAGACCATGAAGCGCTTCGTCGAGGCCGGACTGGGCATCAGTTTTCTGGCTGCGTCCAACTGCCGTGAAGAAGTAGCCGCCGGCACGCTGCATTCGATTCCTTTGGCGCCGGAGCCCATGGTGCGCAAGCTCGGATTGATTTATCGTAAAGATAAGGCGCTGTCAAAAGCCGCCTTAGGATTTATCCAGGTGATACTGCAGCATTTCGGATCGCAGAGCGGTAACACGCGAACCCCGGGGAGCGCTGCGTAGTCGTTTCGTCATGACTTGCCCCAGGTGCTACACGGAAATCGACGAGGGCGTCCGCACGTGCGCGGAATGCGGGCTGCAGCTGGTCCGCAACATCTCGGGCGTGATGAAGACCTCCTCGGTGATGATCGCGACCGGGGGCGAACCGAGCTTCTACCGCTCCGTGCAGGACGTGCCGGAACCGCTGCGTACGCGCCTGATTGAAAGCACTCACAGCGCCAATTCCGGAACAATCGTGATCGCCGATCGCGCGGGGAAAGATCAGATCACGCAGGTGATCGCGCGGCGTGAGAACGCCCGGGAACGCCTCGCGAGGCAGTCCTCGGGCGACCTGCCGGTTGCCGCGCCGCCGCTGCCCTGGTACGGTTGTCTGTCCAACTCCTTCCTGGGAGTGCGGCTGATCGTCTGGACGGGTCTGCTGCTGTTTCTCTGCGCGCTGGTGATAATTATTTCAGTTTTCCCGATTCACTGGTAGAATCACGTTTTGCAGAAGAAAATAGCGGTTTTTGGGGCATTCGGTCAGTTGGGCGTGGAATTGTGCGCCGACCTGCAGCGCCGCGGGTATCTGGTCAGCGCGTTTGAGCGTGCCCGGCTCGATGTAACCAACGCGGAAAGCGTGGAGCGCGCCATTGCCGAAATCGATCCCTGGGCCGTGTTCAATGCCGCCGCTTACAACATGGTGGATGTGGCGGAGCGGGAGCCTCTGGCGGCGCTGGAAGCGAATGGCCTGGCGGTTCGCAACCTGGCCCTGGCCTGCCGGCAAAGCGACGCGCGTCTGATCCACTTTTCCACGGACTACGTGTTCGACGGAACGCTGGGCCGTCCTTATGTCGAGACCGACGCGGTGCACCCGCTGGGCGCGTACGCCGTGTCGAAACTAGCCGGTGAACTCTACGCGCAGGCCTATCTGGAGCGGTCGCTGATCGTCCGGACTTCCGGCGTTTTCGGTGTGGGCGCGCTCAAAACAGCGCGGGGCAATTTCCCGGAAACCATGCTGCGTCTGGCGAAAAGCGGCAAGCCGCTGCGGGTAGTGGAAGACCACGTCGCGTCGCCCACCTTCGCGCCGGCGCTGGCGAGCCGTTCCATCGACCTTCTGGAAAGGGAGCTGACCGGGATCTTCCACATCGGCGGAGGCGAACCGATTTCCTGGTTCGACTACGCACGTCTGATTTTTTCCAAAGCCGGGCTGGATGTGGAAGTTCAGCCCACGAACGAACGCGAATACCGCACACCCGCGCGGCGGCCCAAATATTCCGCTCTCGAAAACGCCCGCATGAGAGACTGCGGCATCGCGCCGATGCCTTCCATGGCGGACGCCGTCGAAGCGTATCTGAGCGCCCGCGGGGTGTAGTCACAGCCGCGGATTCACATCCGCAGTACGACTTTTTCGCATTCGTCCTGCTTATCGCGGAACATGGCGTAGCCTTCGGGCGCCTGATCCAGATTCATCCGGTGCGTGATCACGAAGGAAGGGTCGATCTCGCCTTTCTGGATTCTCCCGAGCAGCGGCTGCATGTAACGCTGCACATGGCATTGCCCGGTTTTGAGCGTAATGGACCGGTTCATGAGAGATCCCATCGGAAATTTGTCGATCAGCCCGCCGTAAACGCCGATCACCGACACCGTCCCGCCATTCCGGCAGGCGACAATCGCCTCTCGCAACGCAATCGGGCGGTCGGATTCCAGCATTAGAGCCTGCTTCGCGCGGTCGTACGCGTACACCAGACCGTGCGTATGCGACTCCAGACCCACCGCGTCGATGCACTTATCCGGTCCGCGTCCACCGGTGATGTCCTTCAGCGTTTCGAGGACGCTGGTTTCTTCGTAATTGATCGGAATGGCGCCCGCTTTTTCCTGCGCCATGCGGAGCCGGTAAGGGACGCGGTCGATCGCGATCACCCGTTCCGCTCCCAGCAGATACGCACTCTTCATGGCAAACAGACCGACCGGTCCGGCCCCCCAGACCGCGATGGTGTCGCCCGGCTCGATGTCGCACATCTCGGCTCCCATGTAGCCGGTGGGGAAAATGTCGGAAAGAAACAGGACCTGTTCGTCCGAGAGGCCTTCCGGAATCTTCAGCGGACCCACGTCCGCGAACGGCACGCGCGCGTATTCGGCCTGCCCGCCCGCGAAGCCGCCCAGCATGTGCGAGTAACCGAACACGCCCGCCGGCGAATGTCCCATAAGTGCCTCCGCCACGTTCGCATTCGGGTTGGAGTTCTCACACAGGGAGAACATCTTTTTCTGACAAAAGAAGCAGGCGCCGCAGGCGATCGGGAAGGGAACCACCACCCGGTCGCCTTTCTTCAGATTCTTCACTTTGCTGCCGATCTCGACAACCTCGCCCATGAACTCGTGGCCCAGAATATCGCCGCTTTCCATGGTGGGCACGAAGCCGCCGTACAGATGCAGGTCGGAGCCGCAAATCGCGGTGGAGGTGATGCGGACGATGGCGTCCTGCTGATTCAGGATTTTCGGATCCGGAACCTGCTGCACCTCTAGTTTGTTTTTACCCATCCAACAGTTTGCTCGCATGAGTTTCTCCTTTTTTCTCCGATGCGGTCAGGCGTGGCCATTCGCCGGCCGCGCCGGATGCATCGCTGCGTGAATACTGGCGTCGGACCGGGTCACTTCGCCCAGTTCGAGCACCTGCTTGAAGTTCCGCAGATCGTGTTGAATCCGCTGGCCCACATCGACGCCCAACATCTTGCCCATCACGGAAGGAAAGACCACGCCGAACGGAGCGTACTCCATCTCGACCCGCACCAGCGTTCCGCGATTCCCCGGTGCCGGCTCAAAGCGCACGGAGCCGGAGTTTTTGAAGGGCGCTCCCTCGGCCGAGCTCCACGCAATTTCGCGGTTCGGCTCGTCCACAACGATGTCGGCGTCCCATTCGACCTGCGCGCCCGCGGGGCCGTTGGCCGTCCAGTGAGAACGGCGGTCGCCGGTGCTCTCCACCGATTCCAGAAAGGTCATGAATTTCGGCAAATTCCCGAAGTCATGCCAGAAACGGTAGACCTCTTCGACAGGGCGGTCCACAATGATGCTTCTGCTCACCCGGTTGGAGCGTTTCGCTTTGCTGCCGTTCCGCTCGCCGGCGTCTTTCGAAGCGGTGGACAGCTGCGCACCGCAGAAAGCGTCCATCACGGTCAGGCCGATCAGCGCTGCCGTCGCGGTTGCGGATCGGGCGGTGTCCCGGCCATTCGACTGCGCCCCCGTCCAGAGCGCCGCGATGTCCAGCGCGTCGCCCGCAACGCGTGCCCAAATCCAGCCGGGCTCCCCGGGATTCTTCAGAATGCCGATGCCGGTCGCCAGCTCCCGAATCCCGAATACGCGCAGTACGTTGCGCGTGGCTGAATTGCCAGGAAGTCCCACCAGGCTCGCCACCGCGCCCGGCGCCGCCACTTCCGCCAGTCCCAGTCCGATGCTGAACCATCCCAGCCCGCTTGCAATATTTTGACTCTGTGTCCTCGGCAATTTCGTCGCCTCCCGTCGTGGAGACAGCAGGTGAAACGCCTCTGTGCGGTAGGGTTCAGTCGGCCGGTTAGCGTCGCTCTATCGGCGCTTGCGGGCACGATCCGCCGCGGTGGACCGGCGCGCCATCAGCCGGTAGCTGCCTTTGACCAGTTCCTCAACTTCGCGCCAGTCAAGCCGTCCGTCCGTCTTCAGCGAGACCCAGCCATGCTGGCCGACATAGGGCGTGCGGTAAAACCGCTCGTCTTTCAGGAACGCACCCTGCAGTGGCAGTCCCACTTTGACCGCGATCGCCGGTTTGCCCTTGTATTCTTCGAAAACGCAGAAAGCTTTTCCGGCCACGCGGAACGTGGGGTGACCGAAGGTTTCGGTCTCATCGGTTTCGTCCAGCGCCAGACAGATCTTCCGCAGCCGGTTCGCAATGCCAACGTCGCTCATAGCTTCCTCTCGCCCGCTCCCCGAATATCGTAACCGCCCAGGCCTTCCAGTTCGCGCCGAAAGCCGGAGCGGCTCAGGGTGTCCAGCATCGTCTGAATCGAAGGCAGGTCGAGATGTTCCCGGCGGATAGCGAGATCGTAGCGCTCGCTGACCAGCGAAATGAAATCGAGACCGAGCACCCGCGCCGCCGCACGTGTCGCGATGCAGCAATCCGCCATTCCGGACTGCACCTGCCACGCGGCCGGAAGATGCCCCGGGGCGGTCCGATCATAGCCGCGTACCTGACCTGATCCGATCCCGAGCTTCTTCAGCCCGGCATCCAGCAGGCGGCGCGTTCCTGCGCCCGTCTCCCGGTTGACGATCGCCACGTCCGGCCGCGCGAAATCCGCGAGTTCACGGATGCTCTTCGGGTTGCCCCGCGCGGTCACGATCCCCTCTTCCCACACGGCGAAGCTGATCACCGCCACCGCGTTCTTCCGGAACACACGTCCGATTTCGGGGATATTCGACTCGCCGCTGACCTCGTCCCGCAGGTGCGTGCCGGCCACGTGAATACACCCTTCCCGCAGCAGTTCCAGAGACTGCGAACTGTTGCGGTGCGCCAGAACCAGTTCCACTCCCGCCGCCTGCACATGTTTCGCCAGCACGGAAATTCCGGGATCGCAGCCGGCGACGAGGACACGCTTTTCGAAGTTCGAATCGGCGTGGAACAGGCGCACTCCGGTCTTCGCCGCGCTGCCGCCCGTCACCACGGCGTCGCTCGCGGGAAAGTACCAGGGCGCCATGGAAGGCAGCGTCGCGATCAGCCGTTTGTCCACGCGGCAAAGTTCCACGGTCTGGCCGGGCTGAGGCGTTCCGGAGCCGGCCAGCATGGTTACTTTTTCGTCGCGGGTCTCCGCGCCGCCCGTGTCTTCCGGCAGCGGAAACAACTCTTCAACCGTGGATTGCAGCGCGCGCGCCAGACGGATGGCCACCACGGTGTTGGGGACGTAGGTGCCGGCCTCCATGGCGTAGATGGTCTGCCTGCTGACTCCCGCCGCTTTCGACAGTTCCACGGCGGACAGGCCGCGCTTCTGCCGCAGCGCTCCCAGATTATTCCCGATCTCCATCCCGATCCTCTGTTCCGATCCCTCAGGTTATCCTGAATACGAGGCACGCTCTCGTATACGCGACATGAAGAAATACGCGCCCGGCACGGTACTTTCCATTCTCCTCCTGGCTGCGGGCCAGAGCCATGCGGCGGCGCCGGAAGTCACGGTGGCGGCGGCGGCGAATCTCTCGCAGGTGTTCGGATTGCTGGGGCCGGAGTTCGAAAAGGCCACGGGAATTCATCCCGTCTTCAGCTTCGGCTCCACCGCGCAGCTTACCCGGCAAATTCAGAACGGAGCGCCCTGGGATGTGATCGCCGCGGCGGATTCCGAACACGTGGAACAACTCGATCGCGAGGGCCTGCTGACCCCCGGCTCCCGCGCTGTCTATGCAACCGGAATTCTCGCGCTCTGGATCCCGCCGGGCAAAACCGGTCAGATCGCCCGGCCGGAAGATCTGCGCGATTCTTCCGTCAGGATCATCGCCCTTGCGACCCCCGATCTCGCTCCGTACGGACTGGCCGCGAGAGAGAGCCTGCAGCATCTGGGTATTTGGGAGATCCTGCAACCTAAGGTGGTCTATGCGGAGAACGTCAGCATGGCAAAGCAGTACGGAATGACGGGCAATGCCGACGCGGTGTTTACCGCGGCCTCCCTCGTGCTGCAGGAGAAGGGCAAGGTCATTCCGGTGCCGGAAACGCTGCATCGTCCTATTACGCAGGCTCTGGGCATCGTGGCGGCGTCAAAGAACCAGGCCGCCGCCCGCCGGTTCGCGGATTTCCTGCGCACCGGCGGGGGCCATCAGATCCTGCTGCGTAACGGCTATCGCTAGCCCTTCAGATATTTACTGAAGAAATCGAGCGTGCGCTGCCAGGCCAGTTTGGCGGCGGCTTCGTCGTAGCGGGGCGTGGTGTCGTTATGGAACCCGTGGTTCGCGCCCTCATACACATAACCGGAGTAGGTCACGTGATTCGCCTTGAGCGCTTCCTCGTAGGCGGGCCATCCGCCGGTCAGGCGCGTGTCGAGCGAGGCGTAGTGCAGCAGAAGGGGAGCCTTGATCCTCGCCACGTCGGCGACGGGAGGCTGGCCGCCATAGAAGGGAACGCCCGCCGCCAGGTCGGAACCCAGCCGCACCGCGAGCGAATTCACCACGCCGCCGCCGAAACAGAAGCCGACCGCGCCGATCTTGCCCGTGCAGTCCGGCCGGGCCTTCAGCCAGAGCGCCGCGGCGACGAAATCTTCCGCCATCTTCGGCCGGTCTACCTTGCCGAACGCGGCCCCGCCCTTCTCGTCGTCGCCCGGATAGCCGCCGACAGAAGTTAACCCGTCCGGAGCGAACGCCATGTAGCCCTGCGTTCCCAACCGCCGCGCCACGTCTTCGATATAGGGGTTCAGTCCGCGATTCTCATGCACCACCAGCACTCCGGGCAGCTTGCCCGAGGCTTTCGCGGGCCGCACGAGGTAGCCGTTGATGCTTCCCGTGCCCTGCGGCGAGGGAACGGTCACTCGCTCCGTCTTCAGCCGCGCATCGTCTTTGGGAACCTGCTCCGCCCACGCGTAATTGGGGCGAAGGCTTTCCCATATGGCCATCGCGGTCATCCCGCCGGTGGCGTACTTCTTCGCCCCGTCGAGAAACGCGCGCCGGTCGATATCGCCGTGCACGTACAGATCAAACAGGTTCAATAACTCCTGCGGGTACTCCGACGCTTTGCGTCGCTCTGTTATTGGATCCATTGAAAACCCCTTCGGCGGGAGGATATCACACGCCGGGGTCAGGGACGGCGGGGTGAGCGGCCCGCTGCAGCCGGTCCCGGATGCCCGCCCATTCCGCCGTCTCCGGCAGTGGCGCGATGGAGATCCAGTCGTAGTTCGCCTGGTCGAGTTCATGCAGGACGCGGTAGAGCTTTGCGGCATATCCGGCGGCATCGGCCGGCATATTCGACGAGTCCAGGCGGATGCCACGACCGGTTGCCGGAGCGTCGCCCAGCAGGATCGGGGTTCGCGGGCTGTAATGCTTCGGGTGCTGTCCTGGAGACTCCGCCCCGGTGCCCGTTTCCACCGGCCCGATCACCGCTTCGATTTCCGGCTGCGAGATCATCCCGGCACGCAGGATCCGCGGAACTTCGCCCGCCAGCGAGATCACGGTACTTTCGATGCCCACCGCGCAGGGGCCGCCGTCCAGAATGAGGTCGACGGCGTCGCCCAGGCCCGCGCGGACATGTTGCGCGGTGGTGGGCGAAAGCTGCGTAAACCGGTTCGCGCTGGGCGCGGCCAGGGGCAACTGCACAGCCCGCAAGAGCGCCAGCGCAACCGGATGCGCCGGCATTCGTAAACCCACGCTGGGCAAGCCGGCGGTTACCAGGTCGGGCACCACGGCCTTTTTGGAAACGATGATCGTCAGCGGACCCGGCCAGAATTTCCCGGCCAGAAGCTCCGCCGCTTCCGGCCATTTGAGGGCCAGGGAGCGCGCCATCCCAACCGAATCGACATGCACGATCAGAGGACTGGTGAGAGGCCGTCCCTTGGCTTCGAAAATTCGCCGGACAGCGGTTTCGTCCAGCGCATTCGCGCCTAACCCGTAAACGGTCTCGGTCGGGAAGGCCACCAGCCGGCCCGCACGCAGCAGCGCCGCGGCCTGAGTCAGTTGATCCACGTTAATCCGGCAGGTCGTCGCCGCTGTCTTTGGCGGTCTTGCCGGTCTTGCGCCAAACCAGGTACGCGTGGATCAGGGATTCCATATCGCCATCGAGCACCCGGTCCACGTCGCCGACCGCGAACTTCGTGCGGTGATCCTTGATCATGCGATACGGGGCCAGCACGTAGCTGCGAATCTGGCTGCCGAAGTTGATCTCCAGCTTGGACGCTTCGGTCTTGCGGGATTCCTCCCGCTTCTTCTCCAGTTCCAGCTCATACAGCTTCGCGCGCAGCTGTTTCATGGCGCTGTCGCGGTTCTTGTGCTGGGAGCGCTCGTTCTGGCACTGCACCACCGTATTGGTGGGGAAGTGCGTGATGCGCACGGCGGAATCCGTCATGTTGACGTGCTGACCGCCGGCGCCGCCCGCGCGGAAGGTATCGATGCGCAGATCTTCCAGCTTGATATCGATCTTGATCTCGTCGTCGATCTGCGGATAGACGAACACGGAAGCGAACGAGGTGTGCCGCCGCGCCGCCGAGTCGAACGGCGAGATCCGCACCAGCCGGTGAACGCCAATCTCCGACTGCAGCATGCCATAAGCATTCGGCCCGTTGATTTCGAAGGTGACCGACTTGATGCCCGCGCCTTCGCCTTCGAGGCGATCGGTAATCACGACGCCGTAGTTGTTCCGCTCACACCAGCGCAGATACATGCGCATCAGCATCTCCGCCCAGTCCTGGCTTTCCGTGCCGCCGGCGCCGGGGTGGATGGTCATGATGGCGCTCAGAGAGTCGTTGTCGCCCGACAACAGCATCTCCGTCTCGAGCTTGTTCAGGATTTCGGCAAAGGACTTCAGCGCGGGCTCGATATCGCCCTGCACCGGCTCCCCTTCGCGCGCGAGTTCAAACAGGGTGTCGAGGTCTTCGGTGAGGGAAGTGACGCGCTCGCTGTTCTCGATGCCTTCTTCGAGACGCTTGCGGTCCTGCATGACCTTCTGGCTTTTTTCGGGCTGATTCCAGAAGTCCGGCGCGGAGATCAGAACGCCGATGCGTTCGAGTTCTGTCCTTTTCTTCGGAGCGTCAAAGATAACTCCGGACGGCAGATGCCTGTTCACGGAGGGGCGAATATTCGCGTTCCAGTTCTTCGAGCGTCATAGGTTTGTAGGAAACCTTCAGTTTACAGGATTAACATGCAGTCGCCATATGAGAAGAACCGGTACTTCTCCTCCACTGCATGACGATAAGCGGCCAGCGTGAACCCGGTTCCGGCGAGGGCGCAGACCAGCAATAACAGGCTGGTGCGGGGGAAATGGAAGTTGGTCAGCATCGCGCCGACCTTTTGAAACTGGTAACCGGGATAGATGAACATGTTGGTGGTCCCGGCCAGTGAGCCGGTTGCCGCGGCCGATTCGAGCGTTCGGACGCAGGTGGTCCCCACGGCCACCACGCGCTTCGCCGCCTCGATCCGCTTCCAGCTTTCTTCCGGGATGGTGTAACGCTCGAAGTGGAGCTGGTGGTTTTGGTAATCCTCGCGGTCGATGGGCTGGAACGTTCCCAGGCCGACGTGCAGCGTTACCCGCGCGACGGACGGCACGCGCGACAGAACTTCGTCGGTGAAATGCAGACCCGCGGTAGGCGCCGCCACCGACCCGCGCTCCCGCGCGAACACCGTCTGGTAGCGCTCCCGGTCTTCCACCCGATCCGGCCGCCGTATGTAAGGGGGCAGCGGCATGTGACCCAACCGGTCGAGCGCGCCGTAGACATCGGCGTCGCCCAGAAAGCGAACCGTGCGTTCGCCCCGTTCACCCCGCGCGACCACCTCCGCGGAGAACTGTTCGTCGAACCGCACCACCTGGCCGACCTGCATCTTACGGCCGGGGCGCACCAGCGCGCGCCACTCCCGCGAGTCGGCCGAGACGGCCTCCAGCAGCAGCAGTTCCACCACGCCTTCGGAGCCTTCTCTGCGCCCGAACAAGCGGGAAGGCAACACGCGGGAGTCGTTCAGTACCAGACAGTCATCCTGCCGGAGGTACTCGGGCAGATCGCGGAAGCTGCGGTCTTCCCAGCGCTGCTCGGCCCGGTGCAGCACCAGCATGCGCGCGCCGTCGCGCTCGGCCGGGGGTTCCTGGGCGATCAGTTCCTCGGGAAGGTGGAAATCGAAGTCCGAAAGCTGCATCAGCGCCGCGTGAGCAGGTCCTGGGTTTCCTGATAGGAGATTCCCGTCGCGCTTAAGGCAGAAGCTGTCCCCTGCTGCCGGAGTTCCCGCGCGAAGAGGCGCGCGGCGCCCATGGCAACACGTGACGGACCGCTGCCGAAACTCACACGCGCCACGCCGAGGCCCTGCAATTCCGCGATGGACGGCACCCCGGGCGACCCCAGAATATTCAGCGGCCCGTGGACCGCCTGCACCATGCGGCCGATGGTCTCCGCGTCGCTCAGGCCGGGGACGAACAGGCAATCCGCACCCGCGGCGCGATACTCGTTCAGGCGCTCCACCGTGCGTTCGAACCGTGTTGCGGCGTCGCCGTGCCCGGAAAGATAGATGTCCGTGCGGGCGTTGATCACCAGCGGAACACCGCTGTTATCGGCCACGGACCGCGCGCGGCGCACGCGTTCCACCTGCTCCCCCAGCGGAAGCAGCGTTTCGCCCACCATGTCTTCGAGATTCAGCCCGACCGCGCCTGCCGCGATGACGTCCAGCGCGGTCTGTTCCACGTCGTCATAGCCGGCTTCGACGTCCGCGGTGACCGGCACGCTTACGGCGCTCACGATCCGGGCGAGCAGGTACATCATCTCACCGCGCGGAATCCGCTGGCCATCGGCATAGCCCAACACCGCCGCGCATCCCGCGCTGGATGTCGCGACTACCGGGAAACCTTCGCTCTCCATCACGCGGGCACTGATGGCGTCCCACGCGTTCGGAAGGATCAGGATCTCCGGACCGTCATGAAGACGGCGCAGCGACATGGCTTTGCTTTTTTGGTCCACTACGCCCATTTTATGGGACAGGCTTTACGGAACAAAGATCAGATAGACCAGCCAGCAGAGCAGCCCGCCGATACCAACCGCGATCAGCCCCGACATGCGGCGCTTCTGCAGGAAGAAGATGAGCGCCAGACCGGTCAGCGAAACCAGCACCATCAGCCCGGCCGAAACGTCGATGATCCCCGCCCAAACGGCGCCCGTGTCCCGGCCCTTGTGCAGATCGTTCATCACGGCGGCAAGACCCTGCCGGGTTTCGGTGAGTTCGTACTTGCCGCTGTCCCTCTCGATGAACGTATCGGCCGAGTAGCCCGGTCCCTTGAAGGAAACGGCGATCTGCGCGTCGTCCACGCGGAAGTCGCTCAGCCCGCTGCGCACGTTGTGGGTGCGGCGCAGGTACTCCACTACTTCCAGTTTGCCGACTTCTTTGCCAGCCGGCGGCCGAATCCATTTCCGATCGACCGTGCCGTGGAACTGTTTGGTGCGGGCGGCGCCGCTGAACCAGTCCTGATGGTTCAGCGTGATGCCCGTGACCGCGAAAAACAGCAGGATGGCGAAACTCACCATCGACAGATAAATGTGAAGCCAGCGCGAGGCGATGGCGGTCTGGCGCTTCCACTCGGAAGTGCGCCGGCGATGTGGATGCGACATTATCGGGCTTTGTGGTAATCGAGCGACGCCGAGGCGATTTCCGTGCCGCCGGGCAACTGCGCCTGCTTCGGAGTGCCGGAGAAATCGATATCCTCATGCAGCAGCTGGTAGGTGCCGTGCTCCCGCGCGGCTTCGATCAGGACGTTGTACTTACCCGGTTTCACGAACTTACCCGAATTGTCCTTGCCGTCCCACTTGAGCGTATATTTCCCGGCCGGCCGGGTGGCGCTGGAAAGCGACTTCGAAAGATCCGAGCCCTCCGCCATGGCCCGCAGCCGGTCGTCTTTGAACCAGGCTTTCAGTTCCGGCAGCCAGCGCGGCTTTTCATACCAGAGCGCCAGGGTGCGGATGGGGAACTTGTCCTGATCTTCGATCCACACCGCTACGTACGGACGCCGGGCGCGGCCGTCGCTGATGCGGGCCAGTTCCAGGCTGATGGTGAGTTCCATGGAGGGATCCCACGCGCCGCCGGCGGCCGCCGCGAGAAACGGACGGGCGCCAGGTACGCTGAGGGCCTTCCAGCCCGCGCTCTGCAGCCGTTCGCCGTTGTTGCGGACGAGCAGGAACTCCACTCCAGGCATGGACGCGGCGAGCTTCCGGCTATCAGCCGGTTTCATCACGGAAAAAGCCGTGGCCAGCGCGCCCGCGTCGGCGGCGTTCTGCGCCACTACCGTGGAACTGATGATGTCCTCGGCGGTTTGGCCGGTACGGGGGTCGATCAAATGCGAGTAGTGCCGTCCGCCAATCTCGACGCCGCGGCGGTAATTGCCGCTGGTGGCGATGGCGCGGTCATGCAGCATCAGCGTGTCGAGGGGCGTGGAATTCTCGGCGTCCGAGACCGGGTCGGCGATACCGACCGGTTCCGTGATCCTGCCGCGAATGACCAGATCGCCGCCCATGTTGATTACAATGCCGGAGACGTCGCCGGCCTTCATCGCGGAATCGGCGGCATTGGAGGAAATGTAGCTCTTCGCGAACGAATTCAGCACCAGCGGGGCGGCGGAGAGGTGTGTCGCGGTCTGCTCCGCGGCGTTCAGACTCCAGTGCCGCTGCCGGACGGTTTCCACGGCGGAAGCGAGTTCCTGTGTGGTGGGCAGACGGTTTTCGCGCGCGGCCTGTTTCCAGACCCGGGTCACCGTCTCGGCGGAGGCATCGAGCGCGCCGTCCGTCTTTTCCCGCCACTGGTCGAACAGGCTCAGCACGTCGATCAGTTCGCGCGAGACATGCACCGGTTCCCCGGACGTCTTCATCCAGCGGCTGAACTCGCTCGCCGGATCGTAACCGCTCAGGATCTTCGCTTCCCGGTCGATCTCATTCAGGGCTGCCGTCTGGGCGCGTTCCGCATCGGCTTCCGACGCCGCCAGAACCTTCAGTTCGAGCGAAGTGCCCAACACATTCGTGTAATCAAAACGAAACAGCTCCTGGTGCGGAGCGATGCCGGAAGATCCGGCCAGAGACAGCGCCAGAACAACCGCGCCTGCGGAGAAAGGGGAGTAGATTTTCATCGGAAGAGAGTCCTGGTTTTCGATCGCGATTACTGCTGCGGCGGACCCTGGCGGCCTTCGCCACGGCCGCGCCCGCCGAAGGCCGGCATGGCCTCGTCAGGCGTGATCTGTCCGTCGTTATTCTTATCCAGCGTTTTCACGGCTGCGGGTGCGTTGCGGATTTCGGCGGCGGAGAGCGTGCCGTCATGATCGGTATCGACGGCGGCAAGAATCGGATCGAACCGCATCATGCCGCCGGGTCCGCCGGGGCCGCCTCGGCCACCGCCCCGACCTTCTTCCCGGCCCTCGCCACGTCCACCACCCGGAGCGGGCTGCGCCGCCGCCATCTTGCGGATCTCGTCGGCGGTGAGAAAGCCGTCTTTGTTGGCATCTCCGCGATCGAACATGCCCTGCATGCGTTCGGGCAGTTCGGCCTTTTCGATCTTGCCGTCTTTGTTCTTGTCGAACATCATGAGCGTTTGCAGCAGTTCGTCTGGCGTAGGCCCGGTCGCTTCGGCTTCCGGCCCGCGGCCTTCGCCTCTGCCACCACCTCTACCCTCGCCCCTTCCCTCACCCCTTCCCTCACCCCGGCCTCCGAAATTCGGCCGGATTTCGTCTTCCGTAATCTGGCCATCGCCGTTCTTATCGAGCTTGAGCAGCGCAGCCGAAGCGCCGGCGATCTCTTTGGCCGAGATCACTCCATCCTGGTCGGTATCGAGCGCCGTAAAGCCGACGGCGGGACCGCGTCCCCGTCCGCCCCCCGGCCCGCGCCCGAAGCCCGGACCTTCCTGCGCGCTCAGCGCGACCGTGATCGACAGCAACAATATGCCAGACTTCATAACTAACAGTATTGACGCGAGCGGCCAGAAAAGTGCCGTTTCGTCGTGTCAGCTTTTGTAAGTCCGGTCAGGTGGAACTGAGTGGCGCGCCTGACGTCTCCGGCAGGAAATAGAACACCATGGCCAGAATCAGGTAGACCGCGAGCAGCAGCACGCCCTCCAGCCAGTTGGACCGCCCGTCGGAAACGATCTGCCCGGTGATCAGCACGGAGACAACCACCGCCAGTACTTCTGCAGGAGTGAACAAAAGGTCCATGGGCCGGGCTCCAATAAAGTGACTCAGAATCACCAGCAGGGGGCCCACGAACAGCGCGATCTGCAGGCTGCTGCCGATCGCGATGCCCATGGAAAGCTCCATGCGGTTCTTCATCGCCATCATCACGGCGGTGCTGTGTTCCGCCGCATTGCCGATTACCGCCACCACAATCACGCCGACGAAGACATTGGTCATGCCGAACGCAGCGGCGGCCTCTTCCACGGACCCGACCAGAATCTCGCTGACCCACGCCGTGAGAGCCGTCGCGCCCACCAGCACCAGCAGGGAATTGCGCAGGCTCCAGTGCTCCCCGGTTTCGGCGGCTTCCGGCTCGCTTTCCCCTTCGAAAAGCTTCTTGTGCGTGCCAAGAGAAAACAGCAGGTGCGCGCCATACGCGACCAGCAGCACGAGGGAGATCTGCAGGCTCAGGTCATGCTCGCGCACCCGCTCGCCGGGACCCACCAAATAGTGGAACGCGGCGGGCATGATGAAGCCGATGGCGGCCAGCAGCAACAGGGTGGATTGCGCGCGCGCCGCCGTCTCATTGAATTTCTGCTCGGTGTGCCGGAGCCCGCCCGCCACCGCCGCCGCGCCCAGCACCAGCAGGATATTGCCGATGATGGAACCCGTCAGAGACGCCTTCACCACCGGATACAGGCCTTTTCGCAACGCCAGAATGGCGATGATCAGTTCCGCCGCATTGCCGAATGTGGCATTCAGTAAACCGCCCACGCCTTCTCCGGTGTGGTGCGCCAGTTGTTCCGTCGCCCGGCCCAGCCAGCCGGCCAGCGGAACGATCGCCAGACAAGCAGTGATGAAGATGATCGAGTGGGCATCCGGCTTCAGGAACTGAAACCCGATGGCAAGCGGGACGAATATCAGGAGCCAGTTCAGCATCGGTTATTTGCCTGTTTCCGCAGGATCATGCCCACCGTACTTATGCGTTCTGCTTGGCTTCCAGTTCCGCCCAGCGCGCGTAGAGAGTGTCCACGGCCTCCTGCGCCGCGTCCATTTCCTCAACCGCGGTCCGCAGCTTCACGGGGTCCGATGTCACCGCAGGCAGTTCCAGCTGCGTGCGCTTCTGGTCCAGTAACTCTTCCGCTTTCATGACCAGTTCTTCCATCTGTTCATATTCGCGGGCTTCCTTCCAGGAGAGTTTTTTCTTCTGTGGAGCGGCGGTCTGGGTCGATTCTTTCCGCGAATCCGTTTTCGCCGCGGTTTTTTTCTGCGCGTTCGCCTGTTCCCATTGCGAAAGCTCGGCGAAGAACTCCACTTTCGCCTCGGCGTTCATGGCCAGCAGCAGGGTGGAGAGACGATCCAGCAGATACCGGTCGTGCGTCACCAGCACCAGGCAGCCGGGGAAATCCGCCAGATTCGCTTCCAGAACTTCGAGCGTGGGAATGTCCAGATCGTTGGTGGGCTCGTCGAGCAGCAGGATATCGGCGGGCTGCAGCATCAGCCGCGCGATATGAACGCGGGCCCGTTCGCCGCCCGAAAGGCGTGAAATCGGCAGGTCGAGTTGATCCTGCCGGAACAGAAAGCGCGCGGCCCAGCCGGCGACGTGCGTTGTCCGGTCGCGGAAGTTGATGGTGTCGCCTTCGGGCGCGAGCGCACGGCGCAGCGGCGTTTCCGGATCGATATTGTCCCGGGTCTGTTCGAAGTACGCGATGCGGAGGCCGTCGGCCCGCCGCGCCTCCCCGGTATCGGGCTCGATCTCGCCATTGAGAATACGCAGGAGCGTCGTTTTGCCGGACCCGTTCGATCCCAGTACGCCCAGCCGCGTGCCGGGTCCCAGCGTGAACGTGACCTTCTCGAACAGCAGCTTGCCGCCCAGGCTCTTCGAAACGTCTTCACAATGGATCAGGCGCTTCGTCTGGCGGCCCGTCGCGGTGAAGTCGACCAGCGCGGTTCCCTTCTGGTTGCGCTCGGAAACGTCGGCCAGTTTGTCCTGGAGCTCGAAGGCATCCTGAATTCGCGCTTTCGATTTCGACGTGCGGGCCTTCGCCCCGCGCCGCAGCCACTCGATCTCGCGATCCACCAGATTCGCCAGCGCGTCCTGTTCCCTCTGCTGCGCCCGCAGAAACTCCCGGCGCTTTTCGAGAAAACGGCTGTAATTGCCGGTGGCCGTAAAGAGCCCCAGCGGATAAGACCGGTTGATCTCCGCCACGCGGGTGGCGACATTTTCCAGAAAATACCGGTCGTGCGTGACAAACACCGAAGCGAACGTGGACGAATTCAGCAGCTTTTCCAGCCAGAGAATGCCCTCCACGTCCAGGTGGTTGGTCGGCTCATCGAGCAGCAGGATGTCCGGCTTGGTGGCCAGCGCTTCGGCAATCGCGAGCCGCTTCTTCCACCCGCCCGAGAGCGTTCCGGTTGCCGCTTCCGGATCGGGGAAGGCCACCCGGCTGATGATCTTCGAAACTTCGATATCGCGGTCTTCGGAAGCCGTGGCAGCCGCCGTGATCACCTCGCGAATGGTCGCGTGCGGATCGAAAACGGGATCCTGCACCACCATGGACAGGCGCACACCCTTGCGGACGGAAACGATTCCGTCGTCCGGCGACATCAGACCGCCCAGAATCTGCAGGAACGTGGACTTGCCCGCGCCGTTGGGGCCGATGATCCCCATGCGGTCGTCATCATGCAGGCTGAGTGCGATTCCGGTGAAGACAGTGCGGGCGCCGAACGATTTCTCTAAGGAATCGCAGGTTAATAAGACTGGCATTTTAAATAATGATTACCGTTGGAGTTCGATTTGTACCGGCGCCGATTCCTCGCCGTTGAGAAACAGTGTCAGAACCGCCGGGCCGGGTTCGAGGCCGCTCGGCAGCACCGCATTGATCTGCCCTGTGGCGGAGTCGTGCCAGATCGCCGGCAGGTCCGTCCCGTCCAGACGCAGCCGCAATTCCGCCGTTCGGGTTCCGGCGGGCAGACCGGGCGCCCAGGCGGAAATACAACTCCCGTCGCCCACCCGGATCCGGAGATCTTCGAAGCTTTTCCCGTCGGCCACCCGCGTCAGCCGGAACTGTTCATTGATCTTCGCCGGTTCGGCAACCGGATTATCGACGCCGATCCGCACCGGCGCGCCGTTGTTCAGCCGCGCCTCGTGCCAGCCGCGGGCCAGACCCGGAGGCAGTTTCACGGTGGCCTGCGTCGGCGTCACGTGGATGGGCTTCGTGCCGAAAGCGCCGATGCGCGGGTAAATCTCGCCCGTGAACGGCGCAAAATAGAATGTGACGTAGTCGTCGGCGCTACCGGAAAACCGGTGGTCGTGCGTATTGGCGTTGTCGATGCAAACGATTTCCGGCGCTTGCGACGCCAATTGTTCCGGGAGCCAGTGCCGGTAGCCGGTCACATGGGCCCGTTCGCCCAGAGCGCTTTCGAAATCGACGCGCGCGAATCCCGCCGTGCGCGTGAAGGCCAGCAGACACGCCGCGTTCGGACCCACCCAGTTATCCAGTTGTCCGCGCAGTTCGGTGGTCTCGTAATACTCCATCACGGGCAGCGCGGCCGGATCCGGATCGCTGACGAAAGACTCGATGCAGGCAAAGTCGCCCGTCATGCCGCAGACGTTTTCGAGCGCCAGAATCGGGTGTTTCACGTGATACAGCACGCCAAGGAAGAGCACGATGTCGAACGTGCCGACATCCCGCCAGGTCAGCCGGCAGATATCGGCAATGTGGTAATCGATCTTCGAGCCGAGAATGCTCCGCGCTTCGAGCAGCCGGGTGTTCTTCGCGGCATCCACGGCCAGCACCTGCGCGCCGCGACGTTCCATTTCGAAGCTGAACCAGCCGTCCCACGCGCCGATATCCAGCACCTTCTTCCCCCGCAAATCCTGGGGAAGCGGAAACTGGCTAAGGCGCTTCCGCTGCTGTTCCAGGGACTGGTGGCCCGGAATCACCGTACCGTCGGGCAGTTCGATGCTGTGATACCAGCCCAGTTTCGAGAGACGCTCGATCTGCCGCTGGCTGGCCGCGATGACTGCCGGGTTGCGGGCCTCGCTCATGCGTTCTGCAGGACGGGCAGCAATTCCGAACCGGTGACCACCGTCTCCTCTTCCTGCTCCCCGTCGAGGTCCAGGTAGCGGGTGTCGAGCAGGCGGCCATGGTTGATATTGCCCATGGCGCTGAGGATGTTTTCGCGCAAATGAGGCGTTTCGCGTTCCCAGTCCGCCAGCGTTTCCCGAATGCCGCGCCGCACGGTGCCGGTCCGCAGCGAGCAGCCACAGGGCACTACGGGCAGACCCTTCGCTTCCACCCAGCCTCGCGTGATTTCCTCATTCACGTAAACCAGCGGGCGGATCAGGCGGAAATCCTTTTGCCGGGAATAGGTGACCGCGGGCAATCCGCTCAGCCGGCCGGTGTACATAATGTTGCGCAACAGGGATTCGCAGAAGTCGTCCGCCGTGTGCCCGAAGGCGATCACGTTGCAGTGCAGGCCACGCGCGATCTGATAAACGGCCCGTCTGCGGAACCGGCTGCAGAGATCGCACCCGTGGCCCGGTTGTTCTTCGAGCAGACGCAGCGAGGAATTATCCGTGAAATACGTCCACTCGACGCCGAGAGACCGGATGTACTCGCCCACCGCTTCCACCGGAGCCAGAAATTTGCCCTGTTCCACCGTGAACGCACAAACCGAAAAGTGGATCGGCGCCCGCTTCTGCAGCAGGAGGAGCGCCTCCAGCATGGTCACCGAATCCTTACCGCCCGACACGGCCACGGCGATACGATCGCCGTCGCGAATCATTTTGAAGCGGTGTATGGCTTCGCCAACTTTACGGAGAAGCGTTCTTTCGAGGTCCACTATATATAAGATTAGCGGATCCCACCGGACCGCCTTCCGTCAGTGGGCCTTCGTCAGGTAGCTGACCACGGTGATCCATTTGGCGGGATCCGGTTCTTTCGCGGGGTCCGTGAGGTAGGATTCCAGCCGCCCGGCCCAGACGGAGTGCGCGGCGTCGCCGGTGTATCGCCACTGAATTCCCCGGGCCGCAGCCCAGTCCTGCAAAGCTTTATTGGCCGACATCAGTTCGCTGTAGGGTCCGGTGTGGGTGAGTGTCGCATACACCCCGGCATGCAAAACTCCGGGGACGATCCGCTGATTACCCTCTACCGGTTCGGGTATTTGGGCACCCAGCGGCACGCCCACTTCGACGTCCATCGTCCCGCTGCGATCGAATTCGACATACCGGATGAACGGCGCTCCGGCCGGCGCCAGGCCGTTCGCCCCCAGCCAGCCAAACACCTCCGGCCAGAGAGGCGGCAGGACGGCGCCGATCTCCGGCTGCGTGACCTGCGCGCGAATCGCCACGTAATGTTGCGGCTCCCGCGTTTCCAGTTGCGGTTCCGTGATCATTTTGGAAAATCCTCCTTATCCGAATGCCTGTTTCCCGCCGGTCCGTTGCACGACGCCGACCAGAACAGCCACCAGCGCGGTCAGCGTCACCACGAAGGCCAGCCCGAAACGCAGGGAAGTCATCTGCGAGATGAATCCGATCACCGGCGGCCCCACCAGAAAGCCAAGATAACCCAGGCCGCTCACGGTGGCCACTCCCGCCCCGTCGCTGGTTCCGCTCACGCGCCCGCCCGCCGCGAACACCAGCGGAATAATGGACGAATAACCCGCGCCCGCCATAGCCAGACCGGGCATGGCCCAGAGCGGGTGCGGCGCCAGAACCACCAGGCCGAGGCCGGAAGCGGCCAGCATCGCCCCGCCGCGGATAGTCCACGCGCGCCCCAGTTTCACCGTGATCCGGTCTCCGGCCAGGCGGAACAGGAACATGGCTGCGCTGAAGATCGCGTATCCGGCGGCGGCTGTGCCGGCGTCCGCCCGGAGTATTTGTTTCAGATAAACCGCCGTCCAGTCGGCAATCGCGCCTTCCGAAAGAAAGATGCAGAAGCCGATCGCGCTCAGAAGCAGCAGCGGGGCCGTGAGGTTTCTCCAGCTGAACCGGGGTGGTGTCACGGTGGGCGCGGCGGTTCCGACTTCCAGTAGCAGGGGCGCGGTGGACAGAGACAGCAGCAGAATCACTCCGCTTGCCGCCGTCAGATGCCGCGGGGCCGTGACCCCCAGCCTGGCGATGAAGGCGCCGAGGCCCGCCCCCGCAATCCCGCCGAAGCTGAACATCCCGTGAAAGCGCGACATTGAAGGTTCCCCTAACAGCTTTTCCATGGAAACTGCCTGCGAGTTCATGGCAACATCGTCCGCGCCGGCGGCGAATCCCAGCACCAGGAGCGCCAGGAAAAGCTGAACCGCACTACCGGCCGTCGTCGGCAACAGAAGCGCCAGACAGTATCCCGCGCTGCTCCAGGTGCAGGCGCGCCGGCTCCCGAAACGGCTCACCAGCCAGCCGCTCACCGGAATTCCAGCCATAGACCCGATCGCGCTGCCGAGCAACGCCAGTCCCAGCGCGCCGTCGCTGAGGCCGATGGCCCCTTTCACGGCGGGAATGCGGGATACCCACGTGGAAACCAGCAGCCCGTGAACCAGAAACCGGGCCACCACTCCCCACCAGCCGCCAGTGGCCCAAACGCCGGTGCCCGGGATAGCCTTGTCCAGTGTTTCCGGAGCGTCCGGAATACGGCTCATTGCTTTCGGGCTGTTCCTGCCTTCAGCGTCTTGTCGAGCGCGTCGCGCAGACTTTTCTCCTGAATGTCCCTGGCCAGCAGAGGGTCGTCGCCCGCATATTGGGCCTGAATGGTTCCGGTGCGGTCCACAAAAGCCAGTTGCGGCATGAACATCGGATCGTTATCGGGCCGGCCTAAGAACTTCTGCACGTAACTCTGTTCGTTGTAGCCCACCTGGAACTGGGGCTTCAGCAACTTCATGAAATCCGGAATGTGCAGGGAAGACATGGGTTCTATCGCCGAGGCAATGATGACCACGCCCTTATCGGCATAGTCTTTCTGGATTTTGTTCAGCAGCCCGACCGTGAACTGGCAGTGCGGGCAGGTTGTCAGGATGAAGGCGAGGACACAGGTCTTCCCGCTCTGCTGGCTAAGCCAGACATATTTCTCCGGCGCTGTCTGGATTCCGATGTCGGCAGCCTTTCGGGGAACTTTCGGTTCCTGGGCGGTGAGAGAGAGGGCTGAGAGAGCCAGAGCGAGCCAGGCGAGTTTCATCAGTGACAAGTTTCGCATAAATTTTTCTTGTTTTCTTTTCAGCGGGTTACAGCCCATTTCAGCAGGTCCGGCGAGCGTTTCTCCTGCCCTTGCCCGCTAGCGTGAGGTCGCAAGTCGCGCGCGGCAAACGGCTGCAGAGGAGAGAATCTCGATGATCAGCGATGTGGTGCTGACCTTGGCCCAAAACTTGTTTTATTTGTTCGGATTCTAACAGGGCCCTGCCTTGTCTCGGAATCGATGTCAGGAAAAACGTTTTACGATCCGTCGTTTGCTTTGGTACACTCGGTGATAGTTCCGCCCTCATAGGGCGACTATCACCGGCCGGACCAGAGGTTTTGGTGCCCGTAAAAACCGTGACGGTCGGCGTCATCATTGGTTCGACTCTGATGGCGCTCTTGCTGACCGGTTCTTCCCGGAACGCAGCAAGTCCATCCCAACAGAAATCTCCCGGCTCCCCCGAACTCGTGCGTCTGAAGACGCGCGGCGTAACCCTCTATAACGAGGGGCGCTATCTGGAAGCCCGCGAAATGTTTCGGGCTGCCGCCGCGCTCGCGGAAAAGGAAAAGAATTACAAGGTGGCCGTGGGAAACCGGATCAACGGCGGCATTTGTTCTGAGCTGCTGCTTCAGTTCCGGGAGGCGCTGGTGGAATTGACAGACGCCAAAGAACAGGCGCTGAACTTTGGTCAAACCGTCCTTCTCGAGACCGCGCTGAACTCCATTGCGGCCCTTTATATCCGCATTGGGCAACCGGAGAAAGCGTTGCAGATCGCGCGCGACGCTTTACCGATGGCGGAGAAAACAGACCGTTCCCTGCACGCTTTTCTCCTCTATCAGAACGCCTTCGCTACGGCCGAGCTCGGGCAGGTGGAGGAGTCGATTCCCCTCTTTCTGCAATGCCTGAATGAATTTCTCGACCTTGGCGATGTGGGTAATGCGATCGCTGCCCTCGGAACGTTAGGGCGCAAATCTCTGGAAAAACAGCGCACCGACCTGGCCGAGTGGACTTTCCATGAAGGCTTCCGGCTGGCGCGAACCCATAAGGTATTTCTGTCGGCATCCATCCTGGTGGGTCTCGCCAAGGTCAGACATCTGCGGGGCGACGATCATTCCGCCGCGATGCTCTTCGACAGCGCCGTCGCCTCGCCGCCCCGGTTTACACCCCGATTCGGCGTACTTGCGGACCGGGGCGAGTTCCGGTCCAAAACGGGTGACATTCGCGGCGGGTTCGCCGATTATGCCGAATCGCGCAAAATGGCCGCGGAAATGCGAACCGACATCGTTCCCGCCGACCAGGACCGCGTGGCGCTGGAAAGCGGTCTCAGTCAGGTGCTCGAGGGGTACATCGATTCCGGCAATCGCCTGTGGATGCAGACCGGGGATCGGTCCCTGCTTGAAGAAACCTTTGATGCGGCCGAGCAGGACCGCCTCTGGAGTCTGCGCGCCCTCATCCCGGAGGCGAACGACTGGCGCACCAGGCTCCCTTCTCATTACTGGGATGTTCTCGCAAGGTATCAGTCCCTGGTTCGGTCGGCGCCCGCGCCGGCTTCCGACGCCGGAAAAAAGGCGAACGCACTCCGTCAGGAGTTGCAGCGGATGGAGACAGACGCGGGAGGAAAACCGACCGAATCGAACGCGGAAACGCCTCTCGCTCACATCCGGAATATTCTCGACGACGAGACGGTCCTGCTGAGCTTCCATGCCTCGAAAATCAGCGCCTGGCTCTGGGCGGTCGACCGTTCCCGCATGGAAGCGGTCCGGTTGTGCCCGACACAACAGATTGAACTCGAAGTCTCCGCGCTTCGCCGCGCGCTTCGGGATGGCGATGGCGCCGCCGCGAATGAACAGGGACGCAAGCTCTACCGGGATCTGTTCGGTCACGTGCCGGAATCGTTCCTCGCCCGCAGGCACTGGCTCCTCGAACTCGACGGACCACTTTACGAGCTGCCCTTTGCCGCTCTGGTCACGAATCAGGGCGCCGAACCGGTCTATCTGATCGAACACGCCGACATCCGGATCATTCCCGGGGCGCTTCTCGCGCAGCGCGGATCGATTCCCGCGGACGCCGGTTTTCTGGGTATCGGCGACCCCGTCTACAGCCCGGCCGACGAGCGATATCGCGGGACACGCTTTCACTCCGGCCAGTCCCTCCCCCGCCTCCCCAACACGGCGCCGGAACTGGAGGCTTGTATAAGGGCATGGGGCCGGCCGGCAGGATCGCGCCTGCTGACCGGCCCGGACGCGCGGATCGTGCCCGTTCGCGCGGCACTGAAAACGAACCCCGCCATACTGCACTTCGCGACTCATATCGTGGCCCAGAAAGACGAGTTCCAGTCGGGTGTGATCGCGTTGAGCCTCGATTCCGACGGCGTCATGGGATTGCTGGGTCCCCGTGAAATCGTGGCTCGCGGCGTGCGTCCGAAGCTCGTGGTGATGAACGGCTGCCACTCCGCGCAGGGCCAGGCTCTGCCGGGCGCGGGTCTGATGGGATTGACGCGCGCGTGGATTGGCGCGGGCGCCATGGCGGTGCTGGCGACGCAATGGGACATTCCGGACGACGCGGCGCAATCCCTGATGACCGATTTCTATCGCTCCCTGCACGCCGCTCCGGAACAAGGCGCGGCCGCCGCCCTGCAGACCGCACAGCGGAAGGCTCTCCTGAGCCCTTCCGCACGCCGCTTGCCGGGAAGCTGGGCGGGATATTTCCTTCTGAGCCGGACCTTATGAAAGCCGCACCGGCACGGCTGCGGCCCGAACAGGAGGACCGTCAGCCTTTCCTGCCCGGCATGGAACCCGGCGCCGAACCCCCGTCGGGGGAGGACGGCCGCGGAACCAGGCAGGAGGACGATGCGTTCGGGATTCAGGACTGGGCTACGCTTGTCGCCCGGATCCACGACGGCGACCCCTCTGCAATGGAGGAGCTCTACGGCATTTTCGGCAAGGGAATCCGCTACTTCCTCATGCGGAATCTGGGCGCCGATGAGCTCGACGACAAGGTCCACGACTGCTTTGTCATCGTTGCCCAGGCAATCCGGAACGGAGAACTGCGCGACCCCGCCCGCCTGATGGGATTCGTGCGTACAGTTGTCAAACGCCGCATCGCGGCCGCCATCGAGGCCAACGTCAGCAAGCGCCGCACCTACGTCGATTACGAAGACACTCTTTTCTCCCTCACCGACTGGAAGGACGATCCCGAACGAACACTGCAGCAGCAGCAGAGAGCCGAGATCGCCCGGCGCGTCATGAAAGGAATCTCCCGGCGGGACCGGGAGATTCTGGACCGGTTCTACGTGCAGGACCAGCCGCAGGAGCAGATCTGCCAGGAAATGGGGCTGAGTTACAATCAGTTCCGGCTGCTGAAATCGCGCGCCAAGGCGAGATTCGGCGAACTGGGCAGAAGATTCATGGCAAACAGCCCGAGTGGTTTCCGAAAGCGCTGATTTTTCCGAAAAAATCTGATATTAAGGTTGAGAAGTTTTTCTTCCCTCCGCACTTTTCCTGTATATGGAGCATTTGCGCTGGTTGGAACTCCCGAAAGGGGATCCGTTATGGACGACCCTGTGACTGTCGTCGAAAGTCCGCGGTTTTGGGCCCACCGGTCCAGCGAACAACTGGAAATGTACGCGCTCGACCGCCTCACGGAGAGCGAGATTGAAGAAACGGAAGAACACCTGCTGATCTGTGAGCCGTGCCGGGTGGAACTGGAGGAGGTGGCCGGACTGGCGTTTGCGCTGCGGGGTGCCCTGCAGGGGAATCCGCCGGCTCCTTCGGGTAAAGTGTCCGGCTGGTTCCGCCGGCAGGTTTTAGACCGGCGGCAGAGTGCCTTTTCCGTATGGCCCCGGCTGGCTTTCGCCGGACCCCTGGCGTCGGTGGTGCTGGCGTCGGTGGTGCTGGCGTCGGTGTTGATCGTGGGCCTTCACCGCTCGCCGGGCGGCTCGAAAGGTCCCGATTCAGGAGTTCCGGCCCTGGCGAGCCTCGAGTTGAGCGCGATGCGGGGCGATGTGCCGGCGGTCCGGGCCACCCGCGAACTCCGGCTGACTTTGCTCGAAACCGCGGGAGAGAGCAACCTGAAGGTGGAAATCGTCACCGATTCCGGAAGCTGGGTTTGGAGCGGACCTCCCCTGCGCCCGAATACACCGGGCTCCTGTCAGGTCAAAGTGCCGGGACCCCTCGAACCCGGCGCTTATCTGGTTCGCCTCTATCGTACGGCCGGAAACCTGATCCACGAATACGGCTTCCGGATCGCCGAATAGTTCCGGCGGTGGCTACTTCTCCGGCACGAACTTCACCGTGCTCTTCCCCTCGACCTTTTTGAACTGCATCGGAAAAGCCTGCCCCGCATAGTAAGCGCTCCACTGATCGCTGTAATGCGGCGACGCGATATTGCTCGCCTGACCCACCGGCAGACTCCACAGTGAATCGTCCCAGTTCCCGAGCGAGTGATTCATGCGCTCGGAAGGTATGAGCTTGCGGGAGGTCTGTTTTACCGTGGTCGAGCCTCCGCTCATGGGCGTGAGAGGAATGTTGAAGTACTTTCCGACCACCGGGATCTGGCCTCCGACCGGATGCTTCCCGTCGAGGAACATATATTTCCCCCATTTCCAGTGCTTCGGATCCTTGCCCTGCAGGCGCTGCCCCTCTTCCATGCCGTCGGAAAAGCAGCGCAGCAGCAGTTCGTCATAGTCGGCGAACCAGCCCGCCGGACGCTCCCGCAGCAATCGTTCCACAACGGACGCCGAGATCTGCGGGTCGTAAATCGCTCCGCCGCCCGGAGACGCGCGGTCGGCGATGGCTTTCCGGATGTACTGGAAGGCGAGGGTGACGATGAAAGGCTCTGCCCTGTTCTGGTCCATCTGGCCGTCCCAGGTCTTCAGCATCGCCACGGCGTCGGTGAACAGGGGGTTCGTGGCGCCGCGCTTTTCATAAGCGGCTACCAGTTGGCGGGCCACGAATTTACTTAAACCGCTGTAGACGTCTTTTTCAATCCGCAGATTGTCGGCCGGAGTAAGCTTGTTCCCGCCCGCCGCGAGCATGTCGAAGATCTGCCGGGAACGGTGGGGCGACGCGAAGGTGCCGTTGACGTGGTACGGGAAGTCCGCCGGAAAGGGATTCTGATTGGCGGAGACCACATATCCGTTCGCCGGATTGAAAGCCCGCGGCAGTTGTTCGAACGGGATATAGCCGTCCCATTCGTTCTCACCAGTCGAGCCGTCCACCGGGAGATCGCCATAATAATTCCGGCGGATGGGCAGTTTTCCCGCAGCATGATAACCGATGTTGCCGTCGACATCGGCGTAAACGAAGTTCTGTCCGGGTCCGCCATAGGGCGTGATCGCGGACAGGAACTCATCCCAGTTCCGCGCGCGGTCCACATCGAGGAAAACGTTGTGAAAGATGGAGGGATCCTGCGCGGTCCAGCGGAGTGCCATCGCCCGATTCTCCGTCTGCTGAAAGATCGGCCCGTGCCGCGTCACCCACACCACCATCTCTTCCGGCTGCTTCCCTTTAATATTGATGATTTCCCGTTCCTGGCGGGCCTGCTCCACCTTGCCCGCGTACACGTACCGGCCGGTTCGCGTATCCATCCGTTCCAGATACACGTCCTGCACGTCGAACTGCAGATTCGTGACACCCCAGGCAATCCGGTCGTTGTGGCCGCTGATAATTCCCGGGACACCCGGCAATTCCACGCCCTCCACATTCATGCCCGGAGCCTGCAGGTGCATCATGTACCAAACGCCCGGCAGGCTGAATTCGAGATGCATGTCATTGGAAAGCAGAGGCTTGCCGCTCGCGGTATGCGCGCCGGAAACGGCCCAGGCGTTGGAACCGGGATGAATATCCGCGCCCGGCATGAACTCCAGCCCGGTGCGGGAAGGGAACAGATAACGAACTTTATCCGGCTCTCCCTGCGCCAGCATCTGTTCTTTGACCAGCTTGTTCTTCCAGTCGGTGGTCAGGGTCCGGAACATGTGAAGGCCGATCAGAATGCTGTCCACCACGCTCCAGGGACGGGGATCGTAGTTGAGCAGCCGGAACTCCAGGCCATAGCGGCCATGGTGCGATTCGATGTACGCGTTGATGCCGCGCGCGTAGGCGGAAAAACTCGCGCGGTCGGCCGGAGAAAACTGCGTGTAGATCTGCTCGGCCAGGCGGCGCAGGCGCAGCCTGCGCGACTCCCGGTCCGTTTCCAGAGTGGCGACGCCGATAATCTCGGATAAGTCTCCCGCCGGCAGACGGCGCAGAGTATCCAGCTGCCACATACGGTCTTCCGCCGTCACGTAGCCCTGCGTGAATAGGGCATCCTCCAGCGTCTGCGCTTTAATATGAGGGACACCGAGCGCGTCGCGCGTCACCTCGACCGGCTGGCCGACCTGAGTTGCGATCGTTCCCGAAGTCTGGGGCAGCGACCGGTAAAAAATCCAGTAAAATACGGCGCCCGCCGCGATCAGAGCGATCGCGATCAGGACATTGACCACAGGCAGGATGCGGCGCACTGTTGCGATTGTAGCGGACGAGAGTCTTTTCCACGACGCCTTGCCGGGGTGCGGAACTGTAGAATAAAGCAGCCGGAGCGGCGATGCAGGAACTGTTTCGAGTTATCGAAGATCCCAGAACCTGTTCCTACCTGCCCCAGGAACGGGCGTCACTCGAAATTCGCCTGGTCACGAATATGGATGCCGGTGAATATCGCGACCTGATGGAGCGCGGCTATCGCCGGTTCGGCATTCAGATTTTCCGGCCTGCCTGCAAAAGTTGCCGCGAGTGCCGCAGCATGCGCGTGCCGGTTCAGCAGTTCACCCTCAGCCGCAGCCAGAAACGCGTGCTGCGCCTGAACCGCCACCTCCGCGCGGAACTGCATCCCGCGTTCGCGACCGGCCAGCACGTGGACCTCTTTAATCGCTATCACCGCTATATGCACCGGCACCGCGGCTGGCCACTGCAGCAGGTCACGCTGCAGACCTATTACCGCGATTTTATCGCGGGCGCGGCGGATTCCGGCAAACAATGGCTGTATTTCGACGGCGAAGTGCTGGTGGGTGTCGCTTTAATGGACGCCGTGCCGGGCGCCATTTCGCTGGTTTACTGCTATTACCATCCGGAATGGCGAGATCAGTCGCTGGGCACCTACTCGATTCTGAATCAGCTTCTGTGGGCGAAGGCGGCCGGCTTCGATTATGCTTATCTCGGCTACTGGGTGGAGGGCTGCCCGTCGCTCAGTTACAAATCGCGGTACGTGCCGCACGAGATTCTGCAGGGCCTGCCCGGCGAAGGCCAATCAGCGGTCTGGAAAAGTTAGTTTCGCGATGCGTCCTTCCGGCCCGACGGCCCATGCGACACGTCCCGCGGCAACGGAAAGAGCGTTGTAAGCGCCGTCGTCGAAGCGCTTCCAGGTGAGTCCGCCATCGCCTGAAACATCCGACCCGGAAGTGCCGGTAACGATCCAGAGGCGCAGCTTTTCGAGCCAGACGGCGGCTGACCGGAAACCCGTCGGGCTCGCGCCGGTGGGCGCGGTCCAGGTGCGTCCTCCATCGGAGGTAAGGGCGATGTTGTCGCGCGCTTCCGTAGGTTTGGCGTAGTCGCCTCCAACGGCGATTCCCTTTGCCGCATCCGCGAACGCGACCGAAAAGATCCCGGCGCTGGGCGCGTCGTTGCGGATCGGCGTCGGCGCGACAGTCCAGGTCTTGCCGTTGTCCGGCGAACGATATACGCGAACCCCGCCCCGTCCGCCCGTCGCCAGCCAGACAGTGCTCTTGTCCCCCAGCGCCAGACAGGAATTGCTGGCCGCGAACGCCGCTTCATCCGGCAACGCGGCCGGGGTGTTTTGCCTCGACCAGTGCAGTCCGCCATCCTCCGTGGTCAGAACCGTCAGGTGACCATCCACCGGATCCCCGAAAATCACGCCGTGCCGCGCATCCCGAAAAACGATGGAATCGAAGAAGCCCTTCGGCTCTTTATTGGTAAACAGCAATTCCCAGTGCTCGCCCGCGTCCTGCGTCCGGTAGACCGTCGATTTCTCACCGGGCCCGCTGCTCATCAGCCAGACGGTGCGGCCGTCCCGCGTGGAGATGCCGCGAAAATCGAGTTCCTCCGCGCCCGGCACCGTGCCCGCCGTCCAGTTCGCGCCGCCATCCGTGGTGCGGAGCCACGTTCCCTTGCTTCCGCTCGCCCAGGCCACCTGCTCGCTCACGGCTGAGACGCCGCGCAGGGAAGCCTTCGAATGGCTGACCTGCGGCGCCCACCGTTGCGCAAGGCCAAGGACCGGAACCGCCAGCAGAAAGAGGATCTTCATTCCTTACAGAATTCCACACCGGCGTGTACTAAACTGCCAGACAGGCGAACCAGGCAGGGGCCGAAAACGCGAACCGAAACCGAACTGGAAGAGAATATCTCGCGTCCGTCCCCGGACGACGTGGCTTGCGCCGCGCGTTTGACCGGTGACATCCTCATTCTGGGCGCGAGCGGGAAGATGGGGCCATCGCTTTCGGCATTATGCCGCCGGGCCAGCGATGCAGCCGGGCTGGCGCGACGCGTGATCGCCGTCTCCCGCCGGCAGATCTCCGTGAGCGGGGTCGATAGCCTTAGCTGTGATCTGCTGGATCGCGCCCAGGTGGAAAAGCTTCCCGACTGCCCGAATGTGCTCTATCTGGCCGGTCGCAAGTTCGGCTCCACGGGAAATCCCGAACTCACCTGGGCGATGAACACCGTGGTCCCCGCGATCGTCGCGGAACGCTTCCGGAACAGCCGGATCGTGGTGTTTTCCACGGGCAATGTCTATCCCCTGCGCCGCCTGGCCGACGGAGGCTCGAAGGAGACCGATCCGCCGGCGCCGGTCGGCGAGTACGCCCAGTCCTGCCTGGGCCGCGAACGCGTCTTCGAGTATTTCTCCGGCGCTCTGGGTCTGCAGTGTCTGCTCTTCCGCCTGAACTACGCCGTGGACCTCCGCTACGGCGTGCTGGTCGATCTCGCGGGCAAAATCTGGAACGGTGAACCCGTGCCGTTGGCGGTGCCGGCCTTCAACGTCATCTGGCAGCGCGACGCGAACTCGTACGCTCTGCGGTCTCTGGAATACTGCGCATCGCCGCCGCGCATTCTGAACATCACCGGCGCCGAAACGTTCCGCGTGCGGGACTGCGCCGCCTTCTTCGCCGCCCGTTTCGGCAAACCGTGCCGGTTCGAGGGCGAAGAAGGCAGCACCGCCCTGCTCAGCGACGCCGCCGTCAGCCACGCTTTATTGGGACCACCCGCGGTCTCCGGCGCGGACCTCCTCGAACGCGTCGCGCAGTGGACGGAGGCCGGCGGAGTTACCCTGAATAAGCCAACCCATTTCGAAGTTTCGGACGGCCGCTTTTGATCGTCATACCCGCACACCCGCTTGCGCTCACCTCCCGCCGCGTCCTCGACGAACGCCGTCAGGTGGCTCTCACCAGGTACTACTGCGAAGCCGGAGTCGGCGGCATCGCGGTGGGTGTCCACACGACCCAGTTCGCGATTCGCGATCCCGACGTCGGCCTCTTCGAACCGGTGCTTCGTCTGGCTGTCGAAACCATTCGGGAGTTCGAGCAGAGATCCGACAAGCGCATCCTCCGGATTGCCGGTATTTGCGGGCCCACCGCGCAGGCCACCGCCGAAGCGGCTTTCGCGCGCGGCGTCGGCTATGAACTGGGTCTGGTGAGTCTGGCGGCGCTCCCGCACGCCACCGACGACCAGTTGCTGCAGCACTGCAAAGCGATCGCCGAAGAGATCCCGCTCTGCGGCTTCTATCTGCAGCCCGCGGTGGGTGGCCGCCCGCTTTCCTACGAGTTCTGGCGCCGCTGCTGCGACGAGATCGAGGAACTGCGCGCCATCAAGGTCGCCCCGTTTAATCGCTACCAGACTCTGGATGTGCTCCGCGCCGTCGCCGACAGCGGCCGGGCGAGAGACATCGCTCTCTACACCGGCAACGACGACAACATCATTCCGGATCTGATTACCGAATTCTGCTTCGCCTCCGGCAGCGTGCGGTTCAGCGGCGGCCTGCTCGGGCAGTGGGCCGTCTGGACCCGAAGCGCCGTCGAAATGGCGGAGAGCCTGAAAACCAGAGAGGCCGCGGATCTGCTGGCCGAGGGCGCCGCCCTGACGGATGCCAACGCGGCCCTGTTCGATGTTCGCAACGCCTTCCACGGCTGCATCGCTGGACTACATGAGATTCTGCGCCGTCAGGGTCTTCTCGCCGGCCGCTGGTGCCTCGATCCGAAAGAAGATCTTTCGCCGGGTCAGATCGAGGAGATCGACCGGGTCTGCAAAGAATACCCGCACCTGATGGACGATGAATTCGTGGCGGGCAACCGGGAACGCTGGCTGAGGCTTTGAGCTGAGATTATGACGATCGATCTTCTGGAAGTGCGGATTTGCAGTGACGCGCGAAGCGCGGGCGAAGCGGGCGCGAAACTAGCCGCGGACCTGATCCGATCCACGATTGCCCGCGATGGCCGCATGGCGATCGTGTTCGCCTCGGCCGTTTCCCAGGACCCTTTTCTTGCCGCGCTTCGGCTGCAGCCGGACATTGCCTGGGACAAGATCACCGCTTTCCATATGGACGAGTACGCGGGAATGAGTGGCGATCACCCCGCGTCTTTCCGCCGCTTCCTGCGCGAGCGTCTGCTGGACCATGTGCCCGTGGCCGCGTTCCACCAACTGAACGGGGAAGCGCCGGACGCCGACGCCGAATGTGCCCGTTACGCCGAACTTCTTCGGGAAGCGCAACCCTCGCTCGTCATCATGGGGATCGGGGAAAACGGACATCTCGCATTTATCGATCCCCCGGTCTGCGATTTCAATGAGCCCCGCGACGTACGGCCCGTCGATCTCGACGATGTCTGCCGGATGCAGCAGGTGCATGACGGCGCTTTCGCGAGTCTCGACGAAGTTCCGAAGCGGGCGCTGTCGCTCACCGTTCCCTTCTTCCTTCGGGTGCCGCGCGCGCTGGTGTTCGTGAACGGACCCCACAAAAGCGCCGCCGTGAAAGCCGCGCTGGAAGGTCCCAAGACCGAGTCCTGTCCCGCTTCGGCGCTGCGGCGCCACCCCGCCGCGACGTTGTTCTTGGATCCCTCGGCAGCCGCGAAGCTACGTTAGAGGAGCAGGGAAGAAGCGCCCCGGACGCGAATTCATTCCGCAATTTCTTGTAAATGCAATGTAACGCATAACCAAGGTGTGCCTTCCGTCGCCTATACTCCGAGTGGCCGCCCGGTTCGCCGGCCAGGGAGCAAAACACAGTGGTCTCAAGAAGAAATTTTGGAAAACTCGCGCTCGGGGCCGTACCCGCCGCTCAGTTGGCACTTTCCGGATCCGCCGAAGCGCAGCCACCGGCAGGTCCGCCGCCGGGTGGCCCCGGTGCATTCGGCCGCGGCGGTCCGCCCCCGAAGCCGAACTCGAACTACGCGGGAGTGCAGATCGGCGTCATTACCTACAGCTTTCGCCAGGGCGTTACCGCGCAGGATCTGATCCCTGTAATCACCAAACTCGGGATCAGCAGCGTGGAACTCATGTCGAATCACGCCGAAGCACTTGCGGGCGCACCGGCCGGGCCTGCTTTCGGCGGCGGCGGTGGACGCGGTCGTGGTCAGATGACGCCCGAACAGCAGGCCGCTGCCCAGGCAGCGCAGCAGGCTGCCCGCGCGGAGATGGAAAAATGGCGGGCCGGCGTTTCCATGGATACCTATAAAGGCATCCGGAAACAGTTCGACGACGCGGGTATCGACCTCCGGATTCTTTGCTACAACCTGAACGGCAACGTGAAGGATGACGAGATCGACTACTCCTTCCGGATGGCGCAGGCCCTCGGCGTGAGCGGAATTTCCTCCAGTTCCACCGTCTCGATCGCGAAACGCGTGGCGCCCTTCGCCGACAAGTACAAGATGCTCTGGGCGGGCCACGGTCATGACGCCGTGAACGATCCGGAACAGTTCGCCACGCTCGAGAGCTACGCGAAGATCATGTCCTTCGGAAAATACATGGGTGTAAATCTCGATATCGGGCATTTCACCGCCGCCGGTTACGACGCGGTCTCCTATATAAAGGAAAATCACGCCCGGATTTCCAACCTCCATTTGAAAGACCGGACCCGGAACCCCGCGGGCGGCGGACGCGGCGGCAACCTGCGCTGGGGCGACGGCGAGACTCCGATCAGAGCGGTACTACAACTCCTCAAGACCGAGAAATATCCGTTCCCGGCCAACATCGAGTACGAGTACCAGGGCACCGACTCCGTCATTGAAGTCGCGAAGTGTCTGCAGTTCTGCCGCGATATCCTTCTCGGCTAAGACAGGCTGGCGCGCACGAAGCGGCCGTGGTAAGCCGCTTCGTGTGCCCGTATGTTTCTGTAACCACAACGGAAATCGAGCATCCAAAGGATTGAGGACCAAAACTGCTTCGACTGTGTTAACATGAGTCCCGGGAGTCCCGCGCCTTTGTGCCAGGATTGACTCCCTTCCCGCTAGTGCGGCTTTGAGGCGTTTCGCCATTCCTAAAGTTAACAAAACAATAAACATGATTGGCCTTGGCGTGCGTTCGAACACGCGCGTATCTTTGCTGGGAAGGTAATTTTTATGGATCCGGATGATGATCAGTTTTTACACGAAGCCCCGTTAGGCATCAACTTCGACGAAGAAGCCACTAAATTTTTCGATCCTGAAGCGGAAGCTGATTTTCTTCACCCCCAGCAGCAGGTTGAAGAATCGATTTATACAGACGATCCCGTTCGCGTCTATCTCCGCGAAATGGGCGCTGTACCGCTGCTTACGCGCGAGGGTGAGGTGGATCTCGCCCGGCGCATGGAACGGGGCAAACTGCGCATGCAGAAGGCGATCAGCCGTTCCGCCCTGGTGCAACTTGCTGTCGTCGAACTTGCCGAGACCCTGAAGAAGAACTCCGAAGATCTCGACAACCACGTCGATATCGGCGGAGACATCGAGGAAGGCACGCCGGCGGATTCGAAGAAGCGCACCGATATCCTGAAAACTTTCAACGACATCCAGAGCGCTCATAAGAAAGCTGTCGGCCTGCAGGAAAAGCTGGAAGTCGCTCCGGCCGGCAACAAAAAAGCGCGCAAAAAGGTGCTGTTGCGTCTCTATCGCGCGCTGGTGGAAACGTCGCTCGCTATCCGGCGTGTGCCGTGGGTTCTGATGCGCTGGCGCGATTTCACTCGCGAAATCGAACGCGCGGTGGAAGAACTCAACCATCTCGATCGCGAACTGAAGAGGCTCGAAGCCAAGAACGCAGTCGCTCAGCAGCAGCGCATCCGCGAACTGAAGCGGGAAATCCGCAAACGCGAAGTCAGCGCCGGCGCTTCGCTCGAAGAGCTGAAACACACGGTCACCGTCATCCGGCACGGCGAACAGGAAGCCGAGCGCGCGAAGAAAGATCTGGTGGAAGCCAACCTCCGCCTGGTCGTTTCCGTTGCGAAAAAGTACGTGAACCGCGGCCTGCACCTGCTCGACCTGATTCAGGAAGGCAATATCGGCCTGATGCGCGCGGCCGACAAGTTTGAATATCGCCGCGGCTACAAGTTTTCCACGTACGCCACCTGGTGGATCCGCCAGGCGATCACGCGCGCCATTGCCGATCAGTCGCGGACCATTCGTATTCCCGTTCACATGAACGAGAGCATGAACAAGTTCCTGCGCGCTTCCCGCGAGCTCGAAAAGGAACTCGGCCGTACGCCGACCAACGAAGAGATCAGCCGGCGTATGGATATTCCGGTTGAAAAGGTCCAGAAGCTCAAGACCATTTCGCGCGATCCCGTTTCGCTGGAAACTCCGGTCGGCCGCGACGGTGAATCCGCGCTGGGCGATCTGATTGAAGATCGCTGGGTGGGCTCGCCCGTGGATGCCGTGATCGAATCGAACGTGCGGGACGAAACCGCCGGCATCCTGAAGACGCTTTCCCCGAAAGAGGAAAAGGTCATCCGGCTGCGTTTCGGCATCGGTTGTGAACGCGAGCACACGCTGGAAGAGATCGGCCAGGAGTTCGACGTGACGCGCGAACGTATTCGCCAGATTGAAGCGAAAGCGTTGCGGCAGCTTCGGGCGCCGGAACGCGCACGCCGGCTTCGTGCCCTGCTGGCCGCCCGGTAGTTTTCAGGAGAAACCGCGCTTGGCCAACTGGAACTTTGAAACGCTGGACCCTGCCTACGGCAAGGTGTCCGAGGGCAATGCCTGGGACGGCTCCGGCATGCTCTTCACCCGCATTCAGCACAGCCGGATCATGCGCTACGATCCGGCTGCGAACGCGGTTTCCGTCTGGCGGGAAGACACGAACTGCTCGAACGGTCTCACTTTCGACGCTCAGGGCCGGCTTTATGCCTGCCAGGGCGGCGTCACCGAAGACCTGCGCCGCGTGGTCCGCTTTGAACCGGATGGCTCCGTCAAAGTGCTGGCCGACCGGTTCGAAGGCAAACGCCTGAACATCCCCAACGATCTCGTGGCGGATCCGGCGGGCTCCATCTGGTTTACCGATCCGTTCTACGAGAATTCCGCCGGGCCCTGGAGCCAGGACCGCACGCACAAGGAACTCGATCACGATTCCGTGTACCGGCTCGATCCGGACGCGGAGGACAATTATTCGATCAGCCGGGTGACATTCGACACCACCCGCCCGAACGGCCTGCTGTTCTCGCTCGATTACAAGACGCTTTACGTCGCCCAGAGCGGCCGCGAACCTTCCGAGAAGCGCCAACTGCGCGCTTATCCCGTGAATGACGATAAGTCGCTGGGCGCCGGCGAGGTGCTGCACGATTTCGGAGCGCATCGCGGCATCGACGGAATGCGGCTCGACACGGAAGGCAACATCATCGCCTGCTGCGGCTGGGAAGTCAGCGGACCGGGCCCGATGATCTACGTCTTCTCGCCCTCCGGCGAAGTGCTCGAAACCCACCCGGTGCCCTGCACGCGCCCAACGAACTGCGCTTTCGGCGGAGAAGATCTCACTCAGCTTTACGTCACCACTATTGAGGGCTTCCTTTTCCGCGCGCAGACGGATCGCGTCGGCCGCCCGTTATACGCCGGACCTCGCTGAGGCCGACGGAGCGGGCGAAAGCGTCCGCCATGAGTGATAACCTGAAGATTCCCCGAATCTTATGAGCAGCTTTCAAATTACCCTGCCGGACGGAAGTGTACAGCAGGTCCCGGCAGGAACCAGCGCCCTCGACGTGGCGCAGAAGATCAGCCCCCGTCTCGCTGATGCCGCGATTGTCGCGAAGGTGAACGGCCGGCTTTACGATCTGAAAAGACCCTTCGAGCAGGACTCCGCGGTCCAGATTCTCACCAACAAAGACCCGGAGGCTCTCGAGGTCTACCGGCACTCCACCGCTCACCTCTGTGCCGCCGCCGTGCTGGAGCTGTTCCCTGAAACCAAGCTCGGTATCGGGCCGCCCATCGATACCGGTTTCTACTACGATTTCGACCGTCCGGAGCCCTTCACGCCGCAGGATCTCGAGAAGATCGAGGCGAAAATGTGGGAACTGCAGGGCCAGAGCCTCGCGTTCGATCGCAAGCTGATCGCGAAGCCCGAAGGCCTGGAGAAGTACCGGCAGATGAACGAGCCGATGAAGGTGGAGCTGATCGAAGAGCGCGCGGACGACATCTTCTCCGAGTACACGCTTGGGCCCCATTTCATCGATTTCTGCCGGGGCCCGCACGTCCCCGACACGTCGAAGCTCAAGGCTTTCAAGCTGCTCAGCATCGCCGGCGCCTACTGGAAGGGCGACGAGAAGAATAAGCAACTGCAGCGCATCTACGGCACCGCCTGGTTCACGAAGAAAGAGCTGGACGAATACCTTGCGAAGCTCGAAGAGGCGAAGCGGCGCGACCATCGTAAGCTGGGTCAGGAACTCGACCTGTTCAGCATTCAGGAACTGGCCGGCCCCGGTCTGATCTTCTTCCATCCCAAAGGCGGCATCATCCGTAAGCAGCTGGAAGACTGGATGCGCGACGCCTATCTGCAGCGCGGCTACTCGCTGGTCTACACGCCGCAC
This sequence comes from uncultured Acidobacteriia bacterium, assembly GCA_903851195.1. GTDB lineage: Bacteria > Acidobacteriota > Terriglobia > Bryobacterales > Bryobacteraceae > BOG-234. Next base: position 230,555 of record CAINNJ010000033.1, on the reverse strand, counting down.
GTGATGCGGCGCGACCTCTGGAAGGTTTCGGGCCACGCCGGCTTCTACTCGGACAACATGTTCAAGCCGATGGAACTGGACGACGCCGAGTACCAGCTGAAGCCGATGAACTGTCCCGGCCACATCCTGATCTATCGGGATCGGCAGCACAGCTATCGCGATCTGCCGGTGCGTCTGGGCGAACTCGGCACTGTGTATCGGTATGAACGGTCCGGCACCATGCACGGTCTGCTGCGCGTCCGCGGCTTTACGCAGGACGACGCGCACATCTTCTGCACCCCGGAGCAGATCGAGGACGAAGTAGTGAAGTGCCTCGATTTCGCGACCGACACGCTGAAGACCTTCGGTTTCGAATCTTATAAGGCTGAGATTTCCACCTGGGATGGCGGCGCGAGCGGCAAGTACGACGGCGAAGCCGACCAGTGGACCCTCGCCGAAGGCGCGCTGCGCAAAGCCTGCGACCGGCTGGGCATCGACGCGGCGGTCATCCCCGACGAGGCGGCTTTCTATGGTCCCAAGATCGACGTGAAACTGGTGGACGCCATCGGGCGTCTCTGGCAGCTTTCCACCGTGCAGTTCGATTTCACGCTTCCCCGCCGCTTCGAACTCGAGTATGTCGCCGAGGATGGCCGGAAGCACCGCCCGCTGATGGTGCATCGCGCTCTGTTCGGGTCCGTGGAACGGTTCTTCGGCATTCTGGTGGAACACTATGCCGGCGCGTTTCCCACCTGGCTGGCGCCCGTGCAGGCGGCCGTGCTGCCGATTACGGACAAACAGCTGCCTTACGCGCAGGAAGTGGCGGAGCAGTTGAAAGCCGCCGGCGTACGCGCCACCGTGGACGACCGGAACGAGAAGGTCAACCTCAAAATCCGCGACGCGCAGATGCAGAAAGTGCCTTACATGCTGGTGATCGGCGGTCGTGAAGCCGAGGCGGGCAAGGTCGCGGTCCGGCACCGGAAGCGCGGGGATCTGGGTCCCATCGCCACCGGCGAGTTCGTGGCCTCCATCACCGCAGAGATCGCGGCGAAGACAAATACGGATTAGATCAGGTTTCTCTGAGCGAGCGATATCAGGGAAAAATCGCGACAATTTGAGTGCATAAAAGCTTACTCCGAAAGCTCTGGAAGTATGTCCTGGAGTACGGTGGTAAGAAAAGAAGTTTGTGATGGCGGTAGTAACGCGCCGGGAAAATAGCGTAAATTGATGCGTTTACGATCTGATTTTCATGCGCACAACTACCTTATTCGCTCTGCTGTTCGCGGCGGTCGCCGCGCAGGCCCAGACTCCTCCGCCAGTCTGTCCGCCTCCGGCGACGCAGGCCTTCACAGGCTGTTATTACGGCAACACCACGCTTTCGGGCGACCCGGTGCTGATCCGAACCGACAAAGACGTTAACTTCGACTGGGAAAACGGCTCGCCGGATCCCTCCCTGCAACCGCTCAATTTCTCCGCGCGCTGGCAGGGCAATTTCGTCTTCGCGGCCGCCGATTATACGTTCACTCTGATCTTTTCCGACGGCATCCGGTTCTATCTCGACGGCAATCTCGCCTTTGAAAAATGGACCGATGGATCCGCGCTTTTTTACAATTTGACGAAAACGCTCAGCGCGGGCAATCACGTCATCAAGGTCGAATATTACGAAAAATCCGGCGGTGCGACCGCGCAGGTAACGTGGAAGAGCAACGGAACGGTGACCGCGCCACCACCACCCGTGGCTCCGGCGGTGATTTCCTCATTCACGGCGACCCCTTCCGCGACGGCGCCGGGCCAACTGGTCACGCTCGCGTGGAATGTTTCAGGCGCCACGAACGTCACCGTGGACAACGGGATCGGCGACGTGACCAGTAAAACCAGCGTCACGGTTACGCCTGCCGCGACGACGACGTACACGCTCACGGCGACGGGCAGCACGGGCGCGGTGACGGCGCAGACCACGGTCATTGTGTCCTCGGGCGCCGTCCCGGATACGCAGGCGCCGACATCGCCGTCGCTGGTTTCCGCGATCGCGAAGAGCGCGACGGAAGTGGATCTTACCTGGCTGGCGAGCACGGATAACGTCGAGGTGGCCGGTTATCAGATCCTGCGGAACGGCTCGCCCATCGCCTCCACGGGCACTTCTACCGGCGCGTCCGCGCTGTCTTACGCGGATACCTCGGTCATTGCCGGCGCCGCGTATACCTACGCCGTGAAGGCGTTCGATGCCGCGGGAAACTACTCGGCCGCCGGCAACAGCATCCAGGTGACCACGCCGTCGTCGTCGACCCCCTCCGGCGCGTGCCCGTCCGCTGCGACAGGCGCGTGGACCGCTTGTTACTACAGCAACACGACGCTCTCCGGCAACACCATCCTGGTGCGCACCGACAGCCAGCTCAATTTCGATTACCTGAACTTCCCGCCCGATCCTTCCGTGCCCGCGCGTAACTTCTCCGTTCGCTGGCAGGGGAACTTCGTGCTGAATCCCGGGACGTACACGTTCACGGTGGTTGCCGGAGACGGGATCCGCCTGCTCATTGACGGCCAGCCGCTTCTCAACAACTGGGTGGATCACTACCCGACCGCTTACACGGTCACGCAGGCCGTGTCGGCGGGCACTCACCTGATCGAGGTGGATCACTACGAAGCGAACGGCGGCGACGTGGTGCAGGTGTCGTGGAAGAACACTTCAGCCGCACCCAACGCGCCGCTGATTTCGTCGTTCACCGCGAACGCCAACAACGTGGCGGCCGGACAACCCGTCACGCTTTCCTGGTCCGTTTCCGGCGGCACGTCCATCAGTATCGATAACGGCGTCGGCGACGTGACGACACGCTCCAGCGCCGTCGTGAACCCCGTACAGACCACCACCTGGACAATTACGGCAACGAATACCCAGGGCGTCAGCAGTGCTTCGGTCACCGTTACCGTTCCGGTAAGCGGTCCGGCCCTCGCCACGCCGACTCTTGTGTCCGCCGTCGCCAAAAGTGCCAACGAAGTGGATCTTACGTGGATCGCCGGCACCGCGTCCAGTATCGCGTCCTACGGGATCGTGCGCAATGGCTGGCAGTTGACCACCGTGCCCGCGTCGCAGAACACGTACGTGGACACCGATGTTTATACCAGTTCGAATTACACCTACAGCATCCGGGCTTATGACGCGGCCGGCAATTACTCCTCGCAGAGTAACTCCGTGCAGGTGATGACGCCGAACGCGTCCGATATCTCCGTCACGTGGTACGGCGGTTGCTGGCTTCCCGCGACTTTCTACGGCATCACCGGCAATTACCAGGAAGTGGATTTCGCCCTGCGGACTTCAAAACCCGTGCCCCTGCAGGGAACTCTCTTCGACGGGCCCAACTGCACCGCGCAGGGTGGCGACAACATGAACGACTTCAACACGCTCACGGGCACCACCCACATGTTGCAGGGCTTCAGCCACAATGCCGATATCATGCCGACTTCGGCCATCTTCTGGATCGGCGAGCGGACGCCGGACGGCAAATGCCCCGCCGGAAGCACGCTCTGCTCGCCCTGTTACAACTACGACAAGAACACGCCGCTCTGCAGCACGCTGCCGTGAGCCTTATTTGATCTTATTGCCGGCGATGTAAACGGCGTTGATGGTGCGCGTGTTTTTGATGTTCTCGAGAGGGTTTTTCTCCAGCACGATGAGATCGGCCCACTTCGACGTTTCCAGCGTGCCCAGGTCTTTCGCCTTGAGGAACTCCGCGGAGTTCTTCGTGGCGGCCTGGATCACCTGGGAAGGCGTCAGACCCGCGTCCACCATCAGCTCCATTTCCCAGTGCTCCAGGTAGCCGGGAAAACGTCCGGGAGGCCCGGAATCCGTGCCGAAGCCGTACTTCACGCCACCATCCACCAGCTTCTTCAGGTTCTTCTTGGCGGTTTCGAGGAATTCGTTGTAGTGGGCGAAGTGAGGGTCGGCCGCCTGCGTCTTCTGGTACTCGGGACTCTTCAGCGTGCGGATCACGTTCTGCGAAACACCGCGCGTAAAGAACGGATCGCTCGCGAACGGCGGCGTCTGCGCGTACACGAACATGCTGCCTTCGCGGCTGAGCGTACCGGCGAGCTGCCAGGTGCCGTGCTTCTTCATGGAATCGATCAGTTCCTGATCCACGGGCTTATCGCGGACACTGTGAGCCAGGCCGTTCACGCCGTACTCCACCAGCTTTTTCGCGTCCGCCAGGTAGAAGATGTGGGCGGACACCGGCAGATTACGCTGGTGCGCGCCGTCGATGATCGCTTTGCCGATCTCATAGGGCATCTTCTTCTGTTCGCCCAGGTGATCGTCCATCCAGAGCTTCACCATGTCGACCTTTTGCGACGCCAGCGAATCCAGCTGTTTCGAGACGTCCACCGGGGTGGAAACACCGACGTTCACGCCCGCCAAGCCGCCATAGCCGCCAGTAAAGATAAAGCCCTTGCCCGCCGTGTAAATCCGGGTCTCTCCGGGACGGCCGCCGGCGCGCTGTTTGTCGCGCATTCCGATCACCAGGTCTTTGTCGGTTCCCATGCTCAGCACGGTGGTCACGCCGTAAGACGCGTAGGTCTTCAGGTTCTTTTCTACGTTCGCTTCCGTGAGGTTATCGGCGCTCTGCTGCAGGTCCACCACGGCGCCCAGATGGCCGTGCAGATTGATGATGCCGGGCATGACAAACTTGCCCGCCAAGTCCACCGTCTCGGCGCCTGCCGGGGCTTTCAATTGCGCCGCGGGACCCACCCACGTAATACGTCCGGCGTCGATAATCATGGCGCTGTTCGCGGCGGGCGCACGGCCGGTGCCATCGATCAGCGTGAAATTCTTCAGCACCTTCACTTCGGCGTGAAGGGAAACGGCCAGCAGCGGCAACAGCAACCGCAACGCGCTACTTCGCATTCGGGGCTCCCTGACTAATAGCGCCCTGACTCACGGCCTCCGCCAGCACGCGTTTCGCGCGCGCGGGATTGAATACGCCGCACGAACAGAACCGCGCCATGTAAGACACCGCCTGTTCCGGCGTGCGGCGGCCTTCCTTCACCCAGTCCACCATCTTCTTGGCCAGCGAGTGGCTCACCATGCCGTGACCGCACATGGTGGAAAGCGTCATCACCTGCGAACTCGGCAACTTCTCCACGCTGCCCTCGAAGCCCAGCGAGTAACCCACGCTGTGCCGCGGGATGCAGGCGTGATGGCAGCACTGCTCGGCGCCATCGATGGACGTTGAAATATTGATACTAAGCCCCAGATCTTCCTTCCTGATCCGGCTGACGAAATCTTCCGCCGCAACCTTGTTATCGAACACCGCCGCGCAGGTGGTGGGATGATCCAGACCCGCGATGACAGCCGCGAAATCCGGCTGAATATCGCGATTCCAGTGCGCCATCGGATTCATGCTCTTCGACGGCCGCAGCGCGCCGCCATGACGGGCGTCGCCCAGGTTGACGGGCTTATACTCGGCCGCGATCTCCAGAAAACGCCGCAGCTTCGGCAGGGAATCCTTATCGTTGGTGCCTTTGCTGGCGATGGCAAAGATGACGAAGTCGTCGCGGAAACTCTCGGCGTCTCCGAAGCGATGCAGTGTATTGGTCATGCGTTCACGGTCTCCCTGGCGGGCGTTTCCAGCGGGCGGCTGGCGCGGCCCAGTCCGATATTCGTCTTGGCGCGCTCCAGTTTATACCCGAGGCGTTCCAGAATCGGCGCGACCACGGTGTCTTCGCCCTTCTCGTCGCAGCGCGTGCCCACGCCCAGCGCGATCACGGTTTTCAGTTTCTTTTCCACGTCCCAGACCAGACGGACAATTTCTTCCGTGCGGTCAACCGTCACTTTGATTTCGACAATCGCCGACATCACTTTTTCATTCAGGATGTCCGCGCGCAGCGTGCCGGAAGGCACATCGGTCATCAGGGAAGTGATGGGGTTCTTCTTTTCAAATGCCACGCCGGCCTTCGCGAGCGCCCAGCACATTTCCTGGATCTCGTAAAAGCGAGCGCCGACGCCGGGCCGTCCGAATTCGATGGTGAAGCCGACTTCGCCCACTTTGACGCGGCCGCTGACGTCGTTGGTCTTGACTTCTTCCGTGCCGCGCCCTTCCACGCCGGTGGATTCATGGGGCACGCGCGGATCGGAAAACGCCCGCCGCACCACGCGCGGCCAGGTCAGTTCGTCGGGCTCGAAGGCCGCCGTGGGGCAGACATCCGGCTCCGGATCGAAGCGGACCCGCATCATCGCGAAGATCTTCCGCACTGTCCGCACCATCACCGGATTCAGATGCTCCTGGCTCAGGCCGTTGTAGCAGGCGTAGCACTCGACGCATTCATCGCGCTTGATGGTGGCGCGCTTGATTACGGGGTCGATGTAAATCGCTTCCATCGGGCAAACGTACGTGCAGTTACCGCAGGCGACGCATTTATCGGGATTGATCCGCATAGGCTTTCGTAAGGCGGGCTGGCCGTGACCGGCGTCCCCCGCAATGCTCTATCATAGTTCACCGGAAAGCGGAAGACCCGGCATCTCACCGACTCCGCGCCCGCCACGCTTCGGGGCCCGTTCGCTATAGTTGACGACGGGTGCAATCGACAAACCGGAATTTCCTGAGTGTGATGGTGGTGGGTGGCCTGTTCGTGGCCCTGATGCTGACCGGACTGGTCGGGAACGTCCGGCAGGGCAACTACGTGGCGATTCCCATTGTGTTTACGGCTCTGGCCATCTGTGGTCTCGCGATCGCCGCGAAGCATTTTCAGGTTCGCCTGATGCTGCGGGACACCACGCCGGACCGCATTATCGCGCACTACCATCAGGGCGTTCGCCGGATTCCTCACGCGGACGCGGCGGCCGCCTGGCTCTCCGCTCTCGCTGCAGCTTTCTTTGGCGAGTTCGACCGGGCCCGCGCCGAACTGCAGGCGGTGGACTGGCGCAAGACGACGCCGATGTACCAGGGCCACCGGATGTATGTGCTGGCCGTGCTGGCTTTACTCGAAGAAACCGATTATCCGAAGGCGCTTCGGCTGGCGGATGAGGGACAGGAACTCGAAAAGCAGGATCCCGCGGGCGGCCTGCAACTGCTGGACGACGTGATCCGCCTGGTGGCCGGCACGCCGGCGGACGATGTGATCCCCCGCCTGGAGAAGACCGCTAAAAAGCAGCACGGACTCATGCCGGGCATGTGTGCGTGGGCTTTAGCGGTCTATTACAAACGCAACGGGCAGCCCGAAAAGGCGGCGGATTTCAAGGAACTGCTGCGCCTCTCGGTGCCACACTGTATCGCTATGAAGGCGTAGAACTAGCGGCGCGGGAAGACTTCCACGGATCGCACATCGCCGTCCCGCCCTTCGACAGCGCACGAGAACCGGAATGGCTGCGCGCCGTCGCGTCCATAAGCCCGCAGTTCGCCATTCACACGCATTCCCCGGTCGAAATCCACCCGGGATTCGCCGAGTTCCACACGTCCGAAGCCCTGCTCCCGCATCCGCTGCTGCGCGGCCCGTTCGCAATTCTGAATGGCGCGGGCATTGTCGCCGCGGCCGCCGCCTTCGACTGGCCCCGGCTGCAGTTCGGCACTGCGGACGCGTCCCGACTCGAAGTCGACAGAGCATGAAAAGCGCATGACCTGATCGGGCTGCCGGGGCGAACGCACTTCCACGGCGCCTAAGACCCAGTCGCGGCGCCCGGGATTATCGTCGATGCGGGTCTCGCGAAAGCGAATGTCATTCGTGCGGTAGCGATCTGAGATCTGCTGCCGGATGCTGTCCTGACAGATCTGGACGGCCTGATCGGTTCCGAAACGCCCGCCCCCGCGAGGATATTCGGGCCTGCCGCCCGGCACGGGCACAGGCACCGGATAGCCGCCTTGCCCACGATCGCCGGGCCCGCGATCGCCCGAGTAATTCCCCTGCTGGTCCCAGATCAGATCGAACGTGTAACCTTCCGTTCCGTTATCGGGATCGTTGATTTCCACCACCGCCGGCGAGCCGCCACGCGGTTCCCGGATCAGCGTCTGGCGCCCCCGGCCGTCCACACCGGCAAAGCGGAATCCAGCCGGATTGGCCGGCAGCGGCGAGTTGCACTCGAACCGGCGCCACTGCGGAGGCTGCCCTTTCAGATTGATCAGCGACGCGGACGTCCCCCGGACCTCCACCTGCGCCGCGCCGTCCACCACCACTTCGATGGTGCACTTGCCTTGCGACCCGTTCCCGCCGCCCCGCATCGTGGCGGTCCGTTGAAAAGTCTGGCTGAATCCGAAATTGGCTGTCGCAGCCAAACCGGCGATCGATAACAGGAAAATCCGCGTCTTCATGGCGAGTACCCTCACTGCCACAATAAAGCACACCGAGGGCCAACGCCGCGACCCTTTAACTTTTCAGGAAATTGCGGAACTTGTCCGGGCTGCCGGCGTAGTTGGGAAACACCGGCTGCAACGACCGGTTGCCCAGATGCCGCACCACCGCCTCGCTCAGAACATCGCGAAAATCGGTCGTTAAAGCAAGGTCCCGGCCTTCATACAACTGCTCCTGGGCGAGTCCCGGCCACGTTCCGTAGACCTTCCCGCCCGCCACCGGACCGCCCATGACGAACATGGCGTTCGCATGGCCGTGGTCGGTGCCGCGATTCCCGTTTTCTTTCGCCGTGCGGCCGAATTCGGACATGGTCACCAGCACCACGTCTTCCATCCGGTCGCCCATATCCCGGTGGAAAGCAGCCAGGGCACCACCAAACTCCTCCACCTTCCCGGCCAGTTGTCCCAGAGAAACTTTCGGTCCAACCTCATTCACGTGGTGATCCCAGCCGCCGAGATCGGCGAATGCGACCTCCACCCCGACGTCGGCCTTGATCAGCTGGGCGATCTGCCGCAGGCTGTCGCCGAACCGGCCGCGCGGGTATTCGGCGCCGTTGGCCGGCTGATAGGGCATCTTTTCGACCGATTGCAGCAACGCCACGGCTTCGAAAGTCTCTCGCCCCGTGCCGCCGAGAATCTGATCGTGCGATCCCGCATAAAGCGATTGCAGGGTCTTCGCGGCGGCGGAATCGCGCACCGTGAAGTTGCTGAGATTATCGACCGCGACGGCGCTGTTCTTTCCGCGGAGCGTGCGGGGCAGCGAGGGACCCAGGCTCACGGCACGCACCGGAGAAGGCTTGCCGCTCGCGACAGGCAGCGCGCGGTTCAGCCAGCCGTCGCTGGTCGCCTTGAAACCCGGCGTGCCGGATTCCATGTAGTCCTGCGCGTCGAAGTGCGATCGCGTGGGGTCCGGCGACCCCGCGGCGTGCACGATCCCGAGTTGCTTGCTGTCCCACAAAGGCTTCAGGGGAGCGAGCGCCGGGTGGAGGCCAAAGAAGCCATCGAGATCGATGGCGCTTTCGCCCGGCGCCGAGGCGGAAGGCCGGGGGATCGCGATGGAGGGCCGCAATTCGTAATAGCGCGGGTCGCCGTGCGGCACCACGATATTCAGACCGTCCGCCGCGCCCCGCTGAAAGATCGCGACAAGGACTTTCTTCCGTCTGCCCGGGGCGTCGTCCGCCAGTGCCGCGCGTTGGAGCCAAAGCGGCGCGGAACCCACTCCCACCATCGCCAGCGCGGCATCGCGCAGGAAAATCCGTCGGTTTCTGAGCATGTCTCTTGAATCTCCTCTATCGGCGCTGAAAATCGGGCGAACCCAGGGTGAGCCCGGCCACCAGAGGGCCGGTCTTTTCGGGCTTCGGGTCTTTTTGTTCCCCAAGCCCGGCCTGTATGGACGCGAGGGCCTCCGGAGAAGGTTCGGTCAGCAGCAGGCTTTTTTCGATTTGCCGGGGATCTCGCGCGAACCGCGCGGCATCCACCTTCACGCCGGGGACCTTCGCCTGCGCCAGGGCCAGCGCGAAATTCATGCGGGCCAGCAGGGATGCCGAATTCATCCAGTCGCCGCCGCGGTTCGAGTAGCCGGTCGGCTCCTGCTTACGATAAAGCGGCTCGCCCAACTGGTTCATCAGGCCGGCGATGGAGGTGGCCATTTCCACCTCCCCGTTCACCGCGCGCACCGCGCTGACCACCATTTCGAGCGGCGATTTCACCTTCGCCCGGAAAGCGGCCGGCGCCCAGAACTCCGGCGCGGCCAGCATGGTTCGCATCACTTCGCGGAGGTCGCCCTCCGTGCTGGTGAACGTATTCGCCATCTTCGTCACCAGCGTCTGGGGCGGATCGTCGGAGACGAACCGGATCGCCAGGCTGCGCGCGATGAATTGCGCCGTTGCCGGGTGGTGCGCCAGCAGATCCAGCACCTTCAGGCCATCGTCCATGCCGCCGCCCGCGGGGATGGTCACGCCAAGCACGTGCTTCTCGCCGGTATCGTGCATGCGCGGGTTGAAGAAGAAGTCGCCGCCCATCTGGGGCTGCCGGATGGTCCAGCCGGTGAAGCAGCGCGCCACTTCCGTCACGTCCTGCTGCGTGTAACCGCCGTCGACGCCCAGCGTGTGCAGTTCCATCAGTTCGCGGCCGTAATTTTCATTCAGTCCGCGCCGCGCTTTTTGGTTCGGATTCGGCCTCGCGTCCGGTCCCGTCGACTGCCAGTTATCCAGATAGAACATCATCGCGGGACTCTGCGCCGTGGCCAGCAGCAGATCTTTGAACCGGCCGAGCACATGCGGTCGGATCACATCGCGTTCGTAGGACGTCACCAGGGAGCGGTCGGCGCCTTTGTCCAGGTAGACGTTGAAGTGGTTGTACCAGAAATCCGTCAACACTTCTTCGGTCTGGCGGTTGCTGTAAACGGCGCGCAGCAGCTTGCCTTCCACCAGGTCGCGGTTGGGAATCTGGGCCGGGCCGTTGAGCACTTGAATTTTGCGCCGCAATTCGGGCGAGGCAAGGGAAGCCAGTCTGCCCCGTGCGCCTGGCGGCATGGCTTCGAGCGCGGCGAACATCTGTTCGGGCGGCATCGCCTGCAGGGCCTGCAGACGCTCGGCGGGCGAGCCCTGCAACGGCATGACGGCGGGGACAACTGCCGGGACGTTCGCGGCGTCGGTCTTCTTCTCATCGAAACGGGCAATCGCGATCCGCACGGCGGCGCGAACACCGGGGTCTTCGGGAAGGTCCATCCGGCCGTCCCGCATCGCCTTCATCATCTGCTGGCTCGGATATTTGCGCAGCATCTCGGCGGTGCTCATACGCAGCGTGTCGAGCGGAGCCAGGCGGGCTTCGAGCACGGGGTTCTCGGGGATCGTCTCCGGATGCAGTTGCGTCTCAATCCAGTGGTCCAGGCCCTGTTGTTTCACGGCCTCCACATCCGCTTCCCGCGCGCCGAACGTCAGCCGGTTCAGCACATGCAGAATTTTCTGGTCCGCGCTCATCTGCGGGACCGGGGGCGGCTGCGGCGCTTTCGGCTTTTTCCGGGCGGAAAGTCCGCTGGACAGCAACAGAAACGCACAACAAAGGGGCAAGAAGGGTATTCTGCGCATGGAGATATTCGGCTGCTTTCTTAAACTCTCTGGAAATCGTAAAGTTCCGGCGCGAACCAAAATCACGCACGTAAACGAACGTAAAACCAAACCGAGCCGGTAAGGAAGAGTGCCGACGCCGCGATCCTGGTGAGAACCAGGCGGCCAAACTCGCGCAGCGGAAGCCGTGACACCGCGTACCCTGCCAGGGCCACCGCAGCCAATACGGTGATGGCCGCGAACACCGCGCCGCCCACTACCCATGCCGCGCTGTAGCCGGACTCATTGACGAATACCGAGAAATACATGCCGCAAAATGCGCCGAAGAGCAGAGCGAGCATCCAGCGCCCCTTCGATTTCGGAAACGCGATGATCTCGAGCGCCAGATACGCCAGCGCCAGGGCCACCGCGGCTTCCGCGAAACGCGGCGAGGGCTGCCAGGCGGACCGCAGAATCACTGCGGTGCCCGCCATCTCCCCGGCGAGGAACGCCGCGCCCGTCCATACCAGTTCACGCCGGTTGCGGGACGCGATTCCCAGAGCCACCAGCAGCAGGAGTTGCGCGCCGTTGGTCCACACGCGGATCGCGCCGGCGCCGGACTGCTCGGCCGCCACCTCCGCCGCGGTGGGCGGACGAAAGGTCAGCGTCGCGGAGGAAAACGAAGAATCGAGAATCGCCTGGTCCGACTTGCCCGCGCGCTCCGCATGCAGCATGTGGATATGGTTGGGCACGGTGACAAGGTAGAACGAACATTCCACCCGCAGCCGGTCCACCGGTTGAGAAAACTTATAGTTGGCGGCGCAGATGAACGTATCCGAAGCGGTGTCGCGGTGACATTCCTGGCCGGTTATACGGCCCGCTTCATAGCCGCTGGTGAAGTGAATATGTCCCAGCAGTGCGCTTTGCGGATCTTTGACATTCGTCAGTTCGTAGGCGGGCATCCGCAGCAGGTATTCCACGCGGTTGCCGGTAACCGTCGCGTATCCCGTGGACATGCTGATCACGTGCGCGTGTGCCGCCGGGCAGAGCGGCAGCAGCACAAACAGCGCGGCGAGGCGGCGCGGGCCGCCCGAAGTTCTCACCGCGCGATAGCCTGCATGCCCGATATGACCCGTCCTTTGCGCAACCGATAGTAGAGCAGGCGAAGCAGCGCGAGCACCGGAACGCTCAGGAAGACTCCCTCGACGCCGCCGATCTCGCCGCCCGCGAAGACGCCGAAGATGACCAGCAGCGGATGCAGTTCCACTCCTTTGCTCATCAGATGGGGCGAAAGCACGTAGTCCTGAAACATCCGGTAGATCATCAAAAATATCACAACGCCCACCACGTGCGCCCCGCTGAAAAGGCTCACGCTGATGATAATTGCCGCCGCCGTCAGCGGCCCCACCAACGGAATAAACTCCAGGGGGAAGGCAATCGACGCGAGCAGGATGGCATAGGGCACGCGCATGACGCTGAGCACGATGCTGAACGCAACCAGGGTCGCGAGACACAGAAACAGCAGCGCGCGCATGTACTGCAGCATCAGAGTGTGGGCGTCGGCCAGCGTGTCTTCCGCGGTCTGACGCCCGTGATCCAGAAGCTGCAGAAAGCTTTCCCGGATTTCCCGGCCGTCTTTCAGAATAAAGAAGCTCAGAATCGGAATAATCACCAGATAAACCAGGTTGGTGGATGCCGACAGAACTTTCAGGGAAATCGACGGAATCGCCCCGACAATCTGCGCGTAATGGCTGACGATCTGCTCACCCACGGCAAATCCGAACAAATTCCAGTTTCGGACCTGATCTTCGAAGCCCGGCTTGCGGATCTGAGCCGCCAGCTGTCCGGCTTCATTGGCGATATGGCTGCCGATAAACGCGCTGAAGCCGCCGATCACACTCAGCACGATCAGATAAGTAATCGCGAGTGCCGCGGTGCGACGTGTCGAGCCCAGCCGCCTGTCGATGCCGTCGAACAGCGGGTAGAGCAGATAAGCGAACATCAGCGCGATCGTGAAGACAAAAAGCGTTTCGCGGATCAGATAGATGACGCCGAGCAAGAGAAGCACGAACGCCGCCGTCCAGGTGTAACGCGCCGCTTTCAGGTCAATTCCCAGCATGCTGCCCGCTTTTCCGCGGGGCTGCCGCTCGGTCAGCCACTGGCTCTGCCGATGGCGCCGCGGAAGGCACTCGTTTGACCAGCACCTTCGCTATCCGGTTTCTTTCCATATGGCTGACGATCAGCCGGCAATCCTCGAGAAGGATCTCCTCGCCGGCCTGCGGAATGTGTCCCAATTTATAGAGCATGTACCCTGCAACTGTCTCAAAACCGGCGTTTGCGGGAATTTCAATCCCATATAACGCCGTAAATTCCCGGATGGAAGTGGCGCCGTCCACTTCCGCTTCGTCGGCCGGGATCGAGGGCGACGCCGGCTTTTCGTCGAATTCGTCTTCAATCGCGCCAACTATCTGTTCCAGCACGTCTTCCACCGTCACCAAACCGGTGACCGTGCCGAATTCGTCCACGATCAGCGCCATGTGGGTATGGCCGAGGCGAAACTCTTCGAGCATCTGCGGCAACGGCTTGGTTTCGGGAACGATCAGCGGTTTTCGCATAATCTGCGCGAGCTGGAAAACTCCGGCAGCGCGGCCGCCGCGCATGCTGTGCCGGCGCTCGTGCCAGAGACGCAGCATGTCTTTAAAGAACACCACGCCGACGATGTGTTCCGGCGCTTCATCCCAGACCGGAAGCCGGGAATGCTGGCTCAGAACCATGGTTTCCAGAACCTGATCCAGATTCGAAGTCAACGGCACCGAAACGATGTCGTGCCGGGGCTGCATGATCTCCCGGACCGAGAGTTCCTCCAGGTCGAGCACGCGATGGATCATGTCTTCCTGCGTCTTGGGCAAATGCCCGGCAAAACGGCTGGAGCTGACAATCAGCTTGAGTTCTTCCGTGGAGTGGCCGCCGGCCCGATGGTCGCTGCGGACACCAAGCAGACGCGTGATCGCCAGCGAGGAACCGTCGATCAGATTCACGAACGGGGATGCGATTTTCGAAATCAGCGTGAGAGTGGGCGCGACGATAACCGCCAGGCGTCCCGCCTTCTCGATGGCCACATTTTTCGGCACCACTTCGCCGATCACGACATGGCAGTACGTCATCACGGCAAAAGCAAGCACAAAACAAACAGCGTGCAGAACGGTGGATGTTGCGGGTGTCAGGATCGGGTGAAAAATAACCAGCAGGATTTCATACAGCGTGTCTTCTCCCGCCCATCCCAGCCCAAGGCTCGCCAGGGTCACGCCAACCTGAGTTACCGAAAGCAACCGGCCGGGATTTGCAAGCAGGGCGAGAGCCATCTTCGCGCCCTGATGACCTTCCTCCGCCATATGGCGGAGACGGGAGTCCCGGACAGACAACAGGGCAACTTCCGCCGCGGCGAAAAAAGCGTTCACCGCGAGAATCAGCCCCAATAACAGGAACCGCGCGAAATAAGCCGAACTCTGCACCTGTATTTAGTGTAGAGTCCCGCTCTTCAACTAAGACTTGTGCCGCCCGTGGCTCCACCCACGACGCGAGGCAGCGGCTTGTCGCCGGAAGCGAAATCGGCGCTGGCTTCTCCGGCGGAGGCAATATCGTCGGCGCCGGTCTGTTTCAGGACTTTTTCGGCGCGCGCGACCCACTCGCGATCGTCACAGTGCACCGAAAGCAAAATGCCGCCGCCTTTAATACGGCCTTCGTAGCGTTTCGCTTCATATTCGGGCATTCCCAGGCCAACCAGCGCCCCGACCATGCCGCCCGTGACCACGCCGGCGCCAACGCCCGCCAAAGCGGCCATAATCGGCCCCGCGGCAATAAATGGTCCGAGTCCCGGGATCGCCAGCGCGCCGATCCCGGCCAGCCAGCCCAGCGCTCCGCCCAGAATCGCGCCGGACGCAACGCCCGCCGCCGCCCCTTCCGGAGCCTTGGTGTTCTTTTCGTGCGCGAAGTCTTTTGTTCCTTCATTCGCGGGAAAGAGCGCCGAAATGTCCGTATTCCGGAAACCGGTGGCGCGAAGTGCGTCCACGGCGGCGGAAACGTCGTCACGAGTCTGATAAATTCCAAAAACCGCTGTATTAGCCACGTGAATTCTCCTGAAACCGGCCGGGATTAAAGCTCCATCCCGGCAGTATGGCGGCGTCGACGGACCGGAGTGCGTCCTGAGACCGGCTTCCCGGCTGAACCAGAGCGGTGAAAGAAAGTGCGAGAAACATTGCTCGTTCCATAGGGTGGTCCTTCTGTGGAATGAACATTGCAAGTTATGCGCCATACCGGCGCAGGCGACTTCCTACTGACAGGCGAGGGCGCGGAAGGCAGGCGCGATCGCGGAAGAAATGGCGCCGCGCGACTGCAACTCCCAGGCAACCCGCAACAGTTTCGCTTCCTGATAAGGCGCGCCGATCAGTTGCACGCCGAACGGCATTTTGCCCGGCAGATGCACCGGCACGGAAACCACCGGCAGACCGACAAAGGAGATAGGTTGTGAAAAGATTCCCAGATTCGGGCGGGAAGGCATTTCCTCGCCGTCGAGAACCATCGTCTTCTGGCCAATGCGGATCGCCGCGCACGGCGTGCAGGGCGCCAGAATCACGTCGACGGTCTGGAACAGTTCCCGGAGCCGGTCCCGATACCACGCCCGGAACCGCTGCGCGAAGCTCACCCAGGCCGCCGGAACCAGCGTTCCCGCCAGCAGCCGGCTGCGGGTCATCGGATCGAAACGTTCCGCCTGCGTGCGCAGGTCCGCCAGGTGGTGGTTGCCCCCTTCCGACGCTGTAATGACGTAGGCCGCCGCCCGCGCGCGCGCCGCTTCCGGGATCTCCACCACGCGTTCGCACCCCAGCGCGGCCGATACTTTCTCCACCGCTTCGAATGCCGCGCTTTCCGCCCGCTTCGAAAAGTACCCGCCCGCCACAGCGATACGAAGGCCCTCAGCGCCGCGCCGCAGATCGGGCAGGCAGGTCTCCGCAGGACGTTTGCTGCAGACCGGGTCGCGCGGATCCGGCCCGTTCAGCAGATCGAACGCCAGCGCGAGATCTTCCGCCGAACGCGCCAGCGGACCCACGTGATCGAGGCTGCTCACAAACAGGAAAGCGCCGCGCCGGGAGACACGCCCATACGTCGGCTTCAGTCCGAATACGCCGCAGAATGCCGCGGGCACGCGGATCGAGCCGTTGGTATCGGAACCCAGCGTCAGCGGCACCAGACCCGCCGCAACCGCCGCCGCCGACCCACCGGACGATCCCCCGGCCACGCGCGCCAGATCGTGCGGATTCCGCGTGGGCCCGTAGTGGGAGTTTTCCGTCGTGAAGCCGTACGCGAACTCGTCCATATTCAGCGCGCCGACCAGCACCCCGCCCGCTTTACGCAGCGAGGCAACCGCGGCGGCGTCTTCGCGCGCCGGAGCCGCGTCCGCGCGGATAATCGAACCCGCCAGCGTGGTTACGCCGCCAATGTCCAGCAGGTTCTTGACCGCGAACGGAACGCCTGCCAGCGGCCCGGGATCTTCCCCGCGCGCGACGGCTTCGTCCACTTTGCGGGCATCCGCGAGCGCACGCTCCGCCATCACCGATGTAAAACAATTCAGAATACCGTCGAAGCGCCCGATCCGGTCCAACGCACCCGTCACCACTTCCAAAGCGGTGATCCGGCGGGACTTTATCGCCGACGCAATCGCGAGCGCCCCCGCGTCGTCATGATCCCAGTTCCTGGCGCGGCTCACGGTTGAAACACCGCCGCCGGCTCCTGGCCCTGGCTCAACGGAAACTCCATCAGAAAGCGCGCCACCACGCCAATCCGGTTCAGATCCTCGCTGACAGTCGCACGGTTCATGGCGTCGACCGGAACGCCGATCTGCGCCGCCGCGGCATCCAGATACGACTTCGGCCCGGGCAGCAGCGAAATGTGCGACGACAGAATCTTCCAGCCTTCCGGAAACCGGATCCAGAACTGCGTCTGCCGTCCGGCCCGCTCCGTGCCCCCGATCGGCCGTACGAATTCCAGATTCACCACGCCCGCCGAATCTCCCACCGCCGCGATCTCCACCCGCGTTACGGTGCGCGCGACATTCACGGTTGGCCGCCCCTGCCGGAAGGCGCGAATCTCATCCACCCCGTAGAGATTTTCCGTAATGCCGTAGCGCACGGCGTGGGGTGATTCCCAGAAGAGGCTCTGGAGGACTTCTACGTCGTTGTCCATAAGGGCACGTTCGTAGACGGTTTGCCGATCCATCAGTTCGGCGATCACAACGGCGTCGTTGATCTTCATGTCGGAGGCGTCTGGATCCAGTAAGAATCAACGCCCGACAGCAAAACTGTGCCGCACCGGAACAGGAAAAATCCGGCTTTTTATGCCGGACCGGTGCGGGCGCTGAAAAGGGACGGGGCGCTGAAAACCTGACTATACGGCAGGTTTCAGGCCCCGATCAAATAGAAACTTCGAATCGCCGGTATTGCTCCGGGGAATTACTTACCGACGGGGATATTCCTTGTCGTAACCCTTACTCTTCCACCAGAGAATCCGGTTCAGCACGTCGGAGGGAATATCGTCCGGGTCATGCCAGTTCATTGCCAGAGACTGCTGCGCGGCCCAGCGCTCCCGTCCGAGCAATCCCTTCAGCTGGGGATTCATTTCGTCGAAGGCAATGCCCGGCTGCACCGCCCGGTAAGGCGACGCATCGGCGGTGGCCGTGAAGACGCTGGTCATGGGACGCGCGGCGGCAACGAACCGGGTCTGCGGCGGAATCCGGAAAATATCCTGAATCGTCCGGATCATGCTGGAGTGGTTGTAGTGATTGGAATCCACCGCGCCGCGCCGGATATGCGCCCCGATGGCGAGCGCCACGGTCCGGTGGCCGTCGACGTGGTCCAGGCCGTTCTGCGCGTCGTCTTCCACCACCAGAATCAGCGTGGAACCCCAGAAGCGGCTCTTCGTGACGCCCTCGACAATGCGGCCCAGGGCGTAATCGTCATCGGCCACCATCGCGCGCGGCGTAGGCGAATCCGGCCGGGTGCCGTTGGTGTGGTCGGAGGTAAGAGTCAGAACGGAGAGTTGCGGCATGTTGCCGGATTTTTCAAATTCGCCCAGCTCACGCAGGAACTCGTCGGCGCGTATCTGATCCGTAATGCTGGTGTCATTGAACGGATATCTTTCGTCGATAAACTTCTGCAGCGCCGGCACACCGCTGCGCGAGGCGATCACGTCTTTGAGCGTGCCGGACTTGTACATCTTCCAGTAATCCGACCAGCGCAGCAGTTCGTCTTCGTTGATGTCTTTCACGCTGTTGCTCTTCGCATCCCAGCGCGCGGGCAGACAGAATTCGCCGTAGATGCGGACACTGGGTGTTTTCGGCGCGCCCTGCCAGAAGAATCCCGCCGGGGAAACGGT
This sequence comes from uncultured Acidobacteriia bacterium, assembly GCA_903851195.1. GTDB lineage: Bacteria > Acidobacteriota > Terriglobia > Bryobacterales > Bryobacteraceae > BOG-234. Next base: position 211,777 of record CAINNJ010000033.1, on the reverse strand, counting down.
AAGCGCGTCCGCCATGTTCCACGCATAGCCGCGCGGCGAGGCCGCGAACGCCCGCTCCGTGTAATCGCTCACGAAGGACTGCATCAGCCAGGGGTGGCCGTCGAAGCTGATCGCGCCGCCGGTGTGGAAGTTATCGAGGATCACGTATTTTTCGGCGAGCGCATGGTGATTCGGCGTCACGTCGCGCCCGAACATCGTGAGACCTGCGTCGCCGTTGGCCTGCTTCAGATCGCCGAATACCTGGTCGTAGGTGCGGTTCTCTTTCACGATCAGCAGGACGTGCTGAATGCCCAGGGAGACCAGATTGGAAACGCCGCCCGCGGGCTCCAGCTTCGGATTATTTTCCGCGATAACTTCCCGCGTGGCGGCTTCCAGTTGGCCTTTCTGCAGGGCCGGAATCCGCGCCAGCGAGCCTTCGTAAACCAGCGAACTGAACGCACCACGGCCGTTGGCTGTATTCCCCACGCCCTTCACGTTGACCACGCGCAGGGAGCCATCTTCCATCGCCGTCACGAAGGACGGGAACCAGCCGGACGGAACCGATCCGGCCACCGTCCATTTGTTGCCGGAACGCTGCACCACGGCAATCGCGTTGGTTCCTCCGCAGGCCGCGTAAAGGGTCTTGCCATCGCCGGCGAAAGCAACCGCGATCGGCTGACTGCCCGTTACGCCTTGCGGGTACGCGGGGATTTTCACTTCCGCCGTCTGCAGCGTTTTTGTGTCGATCAAAGACACGGAATCGGCATGCCCGTTCGCCACCGCCAGCAGGCTCTCGTCTTTGCTCAAAGCCAGGCCGGAAGGCGCGCGACCAACGGTGACTTCTTTCACCGCATAGGTCTTCGCACCGATCACGCTCACCGTTCCGGAAACCGAGGTGCCGGTCAAAGGATCGGTCAGCACTTCGGTGCCGCTGCTCGGCGCGGTGGTTTCCGACTCACGCGCCCGCCGTCCGCCCCGGTTGCTGACATAAACGGCCTGCCGCTCCTTCGAATACCGGACCGCGAACGGCGCGACGCCCACCGGAATCTCTTTGATCATCTTCTTCGCCACGGCGTCGAAAACCGCCACCGTATTGGACCGGCTCATCGCGATCCAGGCGGTCTTGCCGTCTTCCGAGAAAGCCACACCGGTAGGCACCGCATGCGTGCCCAGCGCGATCTCCTGTCCGGCGCCCGGCACTCCTGTCGCGGAGACCGGCGTAACAAGAATGAAATCCGGACCGTTCCGGGAAGTTTCTCCCGTCCAGATTTCGTTCGCCCCGGGGCGAAATGCAATTCCCGTATAAGAGCTCGATTTGGTTCTGACCGACCCTAGCGGAGTGCTGGTCAACGCGTCGAACATGTCGATACCGCGGGTGTTCAGAACCGCGAGCAGCCGCTGTCCGGAATCGAGCGCCGCATCGACAGGCCGGCCTTTCATGACGGATTGCTCGCCCCACGGCTGCAGCAGTTGATTGGTTGGCAGCAGGAAGAATCCGGCGGGCTGTCGCCCGATCCGGACATCCGATTTCAGCAGTGGAAACAACGTGGGAACGGCGGCAATTCCGGCGAGCGAAACAGCCCCCGCGGCGATCATCAATACGATTCTGGAGTGCACCTATAAACCTTACCCTAAGTAAGTATTTCAACAGGATGAATATCGCGTCTTTCTCCTGCGTCTGACCGTGGCGGCGCGCCTGTAAGTCGGCCCTGGCGCGAGTCGAAACTTACCGGTCGAAGCGGACCGCCGTCGTGTTGCCTCCGCAAACCAGCACGCCCACCTTTTCGCCGGGCTCCGGACGGTATTTTTCCGCAAGAATGGCGCCGAACGCGGCCGCTCCGCCCGGTTCGCCGACCACGCGCAGCAGATCCCACATCTTCCTCTGCGACTGCACGATTTCCTCGTCGGTGAGCAGAATCACACGACTGACGAAAGCCTGCGCCAGCGGGAACATCATCCGGCCCACCTGCTTCGGAGCGAGCGAGTCCGCCGCCACGCCACCGGCTTCCGCATCCACCGGACAGCCGGCCTGCAGCGCCGCGCTGAGAGTCGGCGCTTTCTCCGGCTCCACGCCGACGATCTTCACGCGCCCCCGGTACCACGCGGCAATTCCGCCGATCAGCCCGCCGCCGCCCACGGCCACCAGCAGCGTATCCAGATCCGGCGCCTGCCGCTCCAGTTCAAGCCCCAGCGTTCCCTGCCCGAGCAGCGTCTCCACCTGATCGTAAGCGTGGATGGGAAGCGCGCCGGACACCGCGGCAAATTCCACAGAGGCTTCGAGCGCGTCGTTGTAACGCTCCCCGCCGATCACCAGCCGCGCGCCGTAACCGCGAATTCTGTCGATCTTGGCGGCCGACGACACGCCCGGCACGAAGATGGTTGCGGGTATTCCCAGCTTGCCCGCCGCGTAGGCCACCGCCGCGCCGTGATTGCCTCCGGATGCCGCGACGACACCCGCCGCCGGTATCTCCCGGCCCAGCAGACTCGCGAACGCGCCGCGCGTCTTGAACGATCCCGCGTGCTGCAGCAGTTCCAGCTTCAGCGTGAAATCGACGCCCGGCAGTCCCAGGTCCGCGCCGTCCAGGGAAACGACCGGCGTCCGGCGGATATACGGCCGGATTCGTTGTTCCGCGGCGGCGATCGCTTCGGTCCCGAGTCCGTTGGCAGGCATGGAGAGTTTCAGTATACTTAGTCAGTTGCCTAAGTGTCTATATGGATCCCGAATCAACGCTGAAGGCTCTCGCGAACGATCGGCGGCTGCTGATCATGGAATGGCTGCGCGATCCGGAGAGGCATTTCCCTCCGCAGGTGGATGGTGATCTCGTAAAGGACGGCGTCTGCGGCATATCCATCGCGCAAAAGCTGCACGTCACCCAGCCCACCGCGAGCCAGCACCTCGGGATCCTCGCGGCCGCCGGACTGATTCGCGGCAAACGCATCAAACGGTGGACCTTTTACAAACGCGAGAAATCCGCCATCAAAGCGCTAAAGCGGCTGCTCGCGAATATATGACGTGTCTTCGCACGTCGTGAGCGTCCACAGGATGGTCGCGCAGATCAGCGGGATCACCCCGAAACCGAAGAACACCGGCGTGTAAGAGTAATGCTCCACCACCCACCCGGTGATCAGCGTGAACACCATCCCGCCAAACCCGGAACCCATGCTCGCCAGCCCATAGACGGACGCTACCGCATTCTTCGGGAACACGTCCGCCGGCAGCGCCAGCATGCTCGCGAGCGCGCCGGTATAGCCGGTCATGGCCAGGGACACGAACGCGATGGACACCGCCGCGGAGGAAACCAGGACCGCCGGAATCGCCGCCAGCATCAGCAGCGCGAACAGGGTCACGGACGTCTTCCGCGCCACCGGCACCGCCAACCCGCGCTTCACCAGATACCCGGAGACCATGCCGCCCAGAATGTTGCCCGAGCCCGCCACCATGAAGGGTATCCACGAGTAGGTCCCGATGGCGGCCATATCGAAATGCCGCGCGTTTTTCAGGTATTCCGGGAACCAGAAAATGTAGAAGTACCAGACCGGGTCGAGAAAGATCTTGGCGACCGTGAAGCTCCAGACGAAGCGGGTCCGGAACAACCGCCATGCGGAAGGCACGGGCGCTTTCACCTCGCGCTCCGCCTCCGGAGGCGTCTTATACACGGGCCACCAGAACAGCAGCCACACGAAGCCCAGCACGCCGGTCAGCACGAACGCATACTGCCAGCCGTAGTGCAGCAGGATCCACGCGACCACCGGCGGAGCCAGTATCGCGCCCGCCGCCGAGCCGCTGTTGAAGATGCCGGACGCCAGCGCGCGCTCGCTCTCCGGAAACCATTCGGCGACAATCCGGATCGCCGCCGGCCAGTTGCCGGCCTCGCCAGCGCCCAGTAAAAAGCGGAAGACGCCGAGACTCACCGCCCCGCGCGCGAACGCATGCAGAATGGACGCTGCCGACCACCAGGCGATGCAGAGCGCATACCCGAGCCGTGTTCCTAAACGGTCTATCAGCGGCCCCGAGACGCCGTTCATGATCGTGTACGAAAGCAGGAATCCAAAGACCACCCGCGAGTACGTCACGTTGCTCATGTGGAATTGCTCGCGCAGCGCGGGAGCGGCCACGGAAAGCGCCTGGCGGTCGAGATAGTTGATCATCGTCGCGAAAAAGGCGAGCGAGATCATGAGCCAGCGGCGGGATGAGGTCAAGGCGCAAGCATATCAGCCGCAAATGAAAAAGCCGCCCGCCGCGAGAACTTCTCTCGCGGCAGGCGGCTCCAGGAAGCCCGCGTCGTTTAGAACTGAACGCGAACGAGTGTCTGCAGAATACGAGCGTAGCCCAGCGCGCCCGGACCCGGCTGTGTTGCGGTGCCGAAACCAGTGACGTTGAAACTGCCGTTCGCATTGCGGCCGAGCGCCGAGGACGTGATCGTCGGCAGGCCGGTGATCACGCCGTTGGTGGTCGCATAGGAGTTGAAGTTCAGCGTGGTGTTGAGACCCGTGAAGTTCGCGTGGTTGAACACGTTGAACGCGTCGATACGGAACTGCAGTTTCGCCTTGCCTTCCTTCGCGATGGCGAATTCTTTCTGAACCGCCATATCGAAGTTGATCACACCGGGGTTGTAGAGGAAGTTCACACCGGATTCCGTGCCGATGCTGCCCGGCGACGGAGCGAAGAAGCAGGCCGCGTTCAGACGGTTGAACGGATCGCTGGAACCCGTGTAAGGATTGCAGCCCTTCACCAGACCAATGCGCGAACCTTCCGTGTTGGAACCCGTGATGTTGCTGTTGCCGGCGCCGGAGACGCTGAAACCGGGGGTGAACGGCGAACCGGACGTCGCCTGGGCGACACCGGACCACTGCCACCGGTCCGTCACGATGCGGGTGAGCGAATTGCCGAACTTCAGTTTCGGCGTTGTGTAAACCCAGTTCGCAACGAAGACCTGACGGCGATCGAAGCTGGCCGGACCGTAGTTCGCCAGTCTCTGGAACTGATCGACACGAACCGACGAGGTGTCGCTGGTTGCCGTCGTCAGAGTCTTGCTGTACGTGTAGGCAATACCGAGGAGCAGGTTGTCGTTGGCGCGGCGATTGAGCGAGAACTGCGCCGAGTTGTAGTTCGCGGTCGCCTGGCTTTCATACACGGTGATGTTGTTGAATCCGTAGTACGGAACCAGGAACGGCTGCGTCAGGGAGTTGTTGCCCAGCAGAGCGGTCGGGCTGGCCGCAAGTTTCTGCGGGTCCTGATTCTGCGGCAGATAGTTGGCGCCGTAAGGCACATAGTTCAGGTTGCGGTTGTCCTGCAGGTGGCGCGAGATGCTGCCCACATAGGCCACATCGAGCATCATCTTGTAAGGCAGACGAGCCTGCACGCTGAGCTGATAGTTGGTGACCGTCGGAACCTTCGCGACCGGATCCGCCATGAACAGGCTGGGCGGTCCCAGAATCACGTTGTTCGGATTGATGTCCTTCGCGAAGCCCTGGTTGAACACGGGCTGAATCGACTCGGGCGGATTGCGGACGGAATCGAACACGCGGTTGCCCTGGAAGCGATCGTAATAGATACCGCTGCCGGCGCGAACCACGATGTCCTGCTTGCCGGTGACATCCCACGCGAAGCCGAAACGCGGGCCCCACTGTTCGCCACGATTTTTCTGCAGGTACTTGTTGACGCACTTGGTCGCCTGGCAGATGCCGTTGAACGGATCGCCGCTGCCCGGAATTTCCAGCCCGACGTCATAGGACGGCAGGTAAGCATTGGTAACCGAATCGTACGCGGCGCGCGCGCCGTTGGCCGGATTGGTCGCGGGGAAGTAGAGACGCGGGGCCTTCTTCGGGTCCCAGACCTGCGGAACGAAGGTGGAGGCCTGCAGAGACGCGTCGTACTGCGGCTGGTACCACTGGCCGCGCAGACCGAAGTCGAAGGTCAGGCGGGGCGTGATCTTCCACGTGTCCTGCACGAACTGCTCGATATTCCAGTAGCGGTACATGCCGTTGATGTAGGTGCTCGCCTGATCGAACGTGTTGTAGACGCCGAGCAGTGCGTTCGAATAGCCGTAGCCCGTGTCGAGCGGATTGGCCGGGTTGTCGCCGAAGTTGTAAGAACCGTTGTTGTCGTTAAACGCCGTCTGGTCTTTCCGGCTGCGCTGCAGGAAGATACCGGCCTTGATGGTGTGCTTTCCCCAGACTTTCGTCAGGTTGTCGCTCCAGTCGATGCTGGTGTTGTAGTTGTGGAACGGCGCATCGTTGGTCACGAAGGTCGGGCTGTTCGCCGTGTGCGTGCCGCCGAACTGCAGGTTCGGAATATAGTCGTCCTGAACCGCGCTGGGATACAGCACCGGCAGGTTGATGCCGCTGGTGGCGCGGCGCAGCACGTTGGTGGTTTCCGTGATGTCGATAGTGTTCTTCGTGAAGCCCCAGTTGAATTCGTTCGTCATCGTGGGGTTGACGATCCAGGTGGCGCCGGCGGCCAGACTGTGGCCGGGACGGCGATCCAGCACGTTCGCGATCGGCACCGTCGGTCCGAGCACGAAGGAGCCGTACGGGCTCAGGTTGTCCTGCAGGTTGTTGATCCAGTGGCCGAACACGCGGAGGTTCGACGTGATGTTGGAATCAAGGCGAAGCAGGTCTTCGCGGCGCGGGGCCTGACCGGAGATCTGCGAACTGTAGTTATAACCGACCTGGCTGGTGTTCGGCAGCGGATAAAGCTTCAGAATCGCCACGCCCGGGCCATAGAACCGGCTCTGCGGGATCATCTTGTTGGGGAACGTGCCGCCCAGCGGGTCGTTGAGAACCGTCAGCAGGTTGCCGTTGTTGTCTTTCGTGGCCGAAAAGTCGCCATTGCGCTCGGCGGCCGTCGGAACCGTCTTGTTCTGAATGCCGTTGGCGAGCAACTGCTTCTGCCATTCCTGGCTCCAGAAGAAGAACACCTTGTCTTTCGTCTTCGTTTCCAGTTTCGGAATGTAGACCGGTCCGCCGATCGTGTAGCCCGGATCGTTGTACCGGAACAGCGGCTTGTTCAGTCCGCGAACGTTGTTGATATAGGTGTTCGCGTTCAGATCGTCGTGCCGGTGATACCAGTAACCGCTGCCGTGGAACTGGTCGGTTCCCGACTTGGTCACAAGGGAAATCTGCGCGCCGGCGTTGCGGCCGTATTCCGCCTGGTAGGTGCCGGTCAGAATCTTGAACTCAGCCATGGAATCCTGGCTGACGGTGACGTTCTGGCTGCCGTTCGCGCCGGTGTCGATGTCGCTGACGCCGTTGATGGTGAGCTGGTTCGACGTGCCGCGGTTGCCGTTGACCTGGAGGCCACTCAACCCGCCCACGCCGCCGGCCGAAACGTTCGCGGTCGAAACCACGCCCGGAATCAGCTTCGCCATGTCGAGGGGGTTGCGCCCGTTGACCTGGATGTTTTCCACCTGCTTGCCGGTGATGGTCGCGGAACGATCCACGCTCTCCGTCTGCAGGGTGGCTGCCGAGGCCGAAACTTCAATCGACTCGGTGACCGCGCCGACCTGCAGCGTGAGATCGCCCAGCGAGAGCTTGTCGTTGGCGTCGAGAGCCGTATTTTTCCGGTCGAGCTTCTTGAAGCCCGCCGCTTCAACCGCAATCGTGTAGCTGCCCGGATTCAGGCCGGCGAACTGGAACTCGCCCTGTCCGTTGGTCTTTGCGGTGTTCGTTGTTTTTCTGGTCGGTTCCGTCGCCGTAACGGTGGCGTTCGGAACCGCTGCTCCCTGCTGGTCGATCACTCGGCCAGACATGGACCCGGTAATGGTTTGCGCGTACCCCTGGATCGCAAGTACGAGCAGGGAGAGCAGTATCATCACGGATACTTTTCGCATTCTCTGGTGCTCCTTAGTTTCTGCTTCAACTTCTTCATCGACTGCTTACCGGCAGGCAATCGGACCACGCCGCATCGTGTGCGCGGACGGTCCCCGATCTGCCCCCGGTCCACCCCAACACCGCCGTTGTGAAGGCGGTTTGCCCGCGGATAACCGGATTTTCAGGTGCGTTGTGCAACCGAAATTTCCCCCGGTTTATCAGCAGAGCGAATTGCGTTAAGAATATATGATCAGCGCGTTACGTGCAAGCCTAAACGATAGAAAATATTGAACTTCCTCGCAGTAACCGTGAACTTTAAAACTTCATTCGGAGGCTTGTCGCGGAATATGAAAACGCGAAGAACCTTCCCGCTTCGGGCCTCACGCGACTCTCCGGCCGTAAATAGTTGTAATCAAAAACAAAAGAAGCCCGCCGTCCGCCGGGAACCGAGGGACCTGTCCCTCCGGGCGGCTTCGCGTCATCCTGAATTTGGAATTCCCGGTTACCGGGCTGCCGCCGCTGCCGAGAGCAGGCGCAGCGCGAGCGGACGCAGTGCCGGGTCTGCCGCGGCCAGCTTCAGGTGGGAAATCGCGCCCGCCCGATCCCCCTGTTTCAGCAGAACCGCGCCCAGATCCAGTTGCGCCCGCAGCGCTTCCGGACGAAGCCGGACCGCCGCCCGGTACTCGGCCAGCGCGTCCTCAGTACGCCCTTCCCGTTCCCGCAAATTACCCAGGAGCGCGTGGGCTTCCGCGTGGCCCGGGTTCGCGGACACCGCCGCTTCCAGTTGCACGGTGGCTTCCACGAACCGCCGCGCGGCATTCAGCAGGGAACCGTAGTCGAACCGGATACCGGCATCCTCCGGAGCCAGATGCGTCGCGAGGCTGTATTCCGTCAAGGCTCCGGGAAGGTCCTGTTTCGCGGCGAGAATTCGGGCCAGATTGGCATGCGAGCCCGCGTGATTGGGCTGAATCCGCACGGCCTCCCGGAAACAAGCCTCCGCGTCGGGTATATCCTGTTCTTCGGCCAGCAGAATACCCAGCCCGTTTTGCCCGTCCGGATTGTCCGGATCCAGTTGCGCGGCCTTGGTGAAATCGGTCTTCGCCTCGGCCTTCCGCCCCAGCGCTTCGTGGGCTTTGCCCAGCACCGCCCAGGGACGCGCGTCCGCGGGCGCGGCCTTCGAAGCGCGCTGCAGATAGGGGACCGACTCCGCATCCCGCCCTTCGTCCTCGAGTAGTGTGCTCAAACCCAGCAGGGCAGGGAAATAGTTCGGATCCCGCTGCAGGGCACTCCGGTAAGACTGCGCCGCTGCGGTCAGTTTCTTTGCGGATCTTTCCGCTTCGGCCAGTTCGAACCAGGGCTCCGGACGCCGCGCGGGCGCAGCGGCAAGCGCTTTTTCCAGCGCCGGCACCGTCAGGCCCGGATTAGCGCCCGCGCGAACCTGCGCCACCGCGCCTTCCAGGTTTCCAGTCGTGGCTGGATAGTACGGGTACGCCGCACCGGGCGGCGGTGCAAGGCTGCCGATTTCCGCGAACGCCGCCAGCAAATCCCCGGGCAGAGGCTGTCGACGGATCCGGTGGTCCGTCATCGCCACATGGACCACGTCCTGCGTGCGCCGTTTCTGCATGTGGCAGCCAATGCAGTCCCCGGCGTTCGACGGATGGCCGGCCACCCGGTTCGTGCGCGCGTGACAGGACTGACAAACGTCGTTGTACATTTCTGCGGACTCTGAAGCGTGCCGTTCCTCATGCGGATCATGGCACGTGGTGCAGCCCAGCGCGCCCTGACTCTTCAGAAAACAGGCGCTCCCGCGAAGTTCCCACGCCGCGCCCGCAATCTGAAACCGGTCGCCACCCGCGGGTTGCGGCGTGTCGAAAAGGCTCATGAACGCCGCCAGCGGCTCGCCCGGCGTGTAGGAAAAAGACCCCCGCTCGTAACGTTTAAAATTCAGGGTCGGGCGAAAACTGTCGGGCTCCAGATGGCATTGCAGACAGACTTCCATCTGCCGGTCCGCGGTGAGCCGCGCGGGATTCACGATCTTCGCCGCCGCGCCGCCGCTCGCCACGTGCTCGCCGCCGGGACCATGACACCGCTGGCAATCGATGCCCTCCGGCAGTTCTCCCGCAAACACCGGCGGGTCGCCGAAACGGTCTTCCACCGGCGTGACTTTCGGGTATTGGTTATGGCAGAACATGCAGTCGTACCCGATGGGCCGGCGCGAGCCGGGATGCCGCGGATTGTCGTAGCCCGGGCTCATCGCCAAGGAACCGCCCTTCTCGGCATACCAGGAGAGTGGCAACTCCGAGAGCGTACCCTCCGGCGTCCGGTGCAGGTAGGTGCGCGCGTGATTTCCGGAGCCCATCACGTAGTCGATGGACTTGATATCCACGTTCCGCTCATCGCCGAACGGGCCTTTCTGGAAACGGCGCTGGAAGTACTTGCCGTCCCGCTCCGTCATCTCATACCAGGTGTCGCTCGCTTCGTGGTAGTAGAGGTTGCCGGCGCGGAAGTTCTCCACCATGTTTTCCGGCGACGGACGCGAGAAGGATCTCGCCATGCCGGTTCGCTGGTACTTTTTGTAGATTGCGGAGTGGCAGGCGGCGCACTCTTTCGAGTCGGTGTAAGTGCCTCCCGATAACGACAAAACCAGAGGAAAAACGCCAAAAAACGCGGCCCGAGCGAAGGGGAGACCCAAAACCTCTTCAGGTTACCAGCCGACTGCCGACTCCTCGACCAGGGAAGCCACGCTCAACGCCACGTCTTCCCGCCACGGCGCGGCTGCGATCTGGACGCCGATGGGTAGTCCTTCCGCCGAAGTTCCGCACCGCACCACCGCCGCCGGCCAGCCCGTCAGATTATGCGTCATCGTATAGCTGAAGCCGGGGAAAACGCTGTCGTCGATCGACGTCCCGTGCGGCACGGCGGGCTGCGCGGCCACCGGCGACAGAATCACATCGAAGCGCCGCAGAACGCGGTACATCTCGCTCCGGAACCGGTCCAATTCCGCCCAATAGCCCGCGAAACCCGCCAGATCCGTCCGGTACTTCTCCAGTTTCGCCAGCCAGCCTTCGAGCAGCGGATGCGTCCGCTCACTGCCGATCCCTGCCGCGAACGCCCGAAGCCCGTCCCCGCCATCCGCCCCGAGGAACTTCATTTCCAGTTCGTAGCTCTGTTCAATTCCCGCCGGACGAAACTCCTCCACTTCGAAGCCGCGTGCATGCAGGTCACGCGCCGCGCCGCGAACGGCCGCCGAGGTATCCGCATCCGCCCCCAGAATGCCGTTATCCGTGAAGAATGCCACCCGCACCGGACCGCCCGAACGCTCCGTCGCGAACGGCATCGGCACCACCGTGCGATCTTCCCCGTCCGCACCCAGCAGCACCGGCATCAGGGTCCACAGATCTTCCACCCGCCGCGCCATTGGCCCGATCTGCCAGAGCATCTCGATCCAGCCGCCCGCCGGCGGCACATGGCCGGTGCGCGGCAGGCGTCCCGACGTCGGTTTGAGCGCCGCAATCCCGCAATAATGCGCCGGCAACCGGACGCTGCCCGCCGCGTCGCTGCCCAGCCCGAAGGGCGACCCGCAAGCCGCGATCAGCGCCGCTTCGCCCCCGCTCGATCCGCCTGAACTCCGCGTGGCGTCATACGGGTTGTTCGTGCGCCCGAAGATCAGGTTGTCGCTCTCGAAAGCGAACAGCAGATCCGGCAGATTGGTGCGCGCCAGCGGAATCGCCCCGGCCCCGCGCAACCGGCTCACCAGAGTCGCGTCGCGCGTGGATTTCGCGTTGTTCCGGTATCCGAGCGTCCCGGCCGAACAAACCGTTCCCCGCACCTCGATTGAATCCTTGACCGAGAACGGAACACCCTCCAGCGGACCGCCCGCGTCCCCGCGCGACCGGCGGTCATCCGACCCGCGCGCGGCCGTCAGAGCCTCCTCCCGCAGCACTTCCACCACCGCGTTGAGGCCGGGATTCACCTCCTCGATCCGCGCCAGGTGCGCCCCAATCAGTTCTTCCGACGAGATCTGCCCTTCCCGAATCAGCCGCGCCTGCGCGGTTCCGGAAAGCGTCAGGACAGGATTCATTGTTCGGTGACCGCGAGCCGCTGATCGGCCTTCACATTCGTCAGCTTCTGGTGCTTGCCGCTTGGCCAGTCGATCTCCACCGTGCCCGCCACCGCGTCTTTCCCCAAACCGAACGTCAGCGCCAGATCGCTCGACGAACAGTAGCTCGACCCGCTGTGCACCGCCTGCCACTGCCGCCCCTGCGCGCTGGTTACCCGCACACTCGCGCCGATGCCGCTGCGGTTGCTCTTCGTCCCGGTCAGCTTCAGCTGCAGCCAGTGATTCCGGTTGCCGCCGTCGTTCCGGTAAAGCGCCGCCGGGCCATTGTTGTTGGACACGAGAATGTCCAGATCGCCGTCGCCGTCGAAATCGCCATAGGCGGCGCCGCGCGCCACCAGCGGCTTCGAGAACGCCGGCACGGGATCGAACTTCCCGCCGCCCGCGTTGTGGAACAGCAGCGGCAGTTCCGCATACTGGATCTTCGGCTGCACGCGCCCGATCTCTTCTTCCAGGTGCCCGTTCGCCGCGAAGATATCCGGCAGCCCGTCCAGATCGTAATCGAAAAAGAACAGCCCGAACGTCAGGCTCAGGAGCGACGCGCGCCCGATGGCCGACCGCGGCGCTTCATCCACAAACAGCCCGTTGCCCTCGTTGTGATACAGCCCGATCATCTGATTGGCGAAGTTCCCCACCGCCAGATGGGGCCGGCCGGACCGGTCGTAATCCGCGTAATCCGCGCCCATCGCCCCGCGCGCCACGCCGTCTTCACCGAAGGCAACCCCGGCCGCCAGCCCTTCCTCTTTGAACTTCCCGTTGCCCAGGTTCCGATACAGCTTGTTCGGCTGCGTGTCGTTCGCCACGAAGATATCCGGCCAGCCATCGGCGTTGTAATCGAACACCACCACGCCCAGCGATTTGCTGTTCGCCTCGCCCAGCCCGGCTTTGTCCGTAACGTCTTCGAACTTGCCGTTGCCCAGGTTGTGGAACAGTTTCGCCGACGACCCCTTGTACGATTCCGGCGTGCAGTACGATTTCGCCGAACCGTCGAGCGAACACCACAAATCGCCCTCCGCCGTCCACTGCACGTAGTTCGAGACAAACAGGTCCAGCTTGCCGTCGCGGTCGTAATCCAGCCACGCGGCGCTCGATCCGAAACGCGCGTTCTGAATTCCGGCGTCCTTCGTCACATCCCGAAAATGCCCGCCGCCTTCGTTGTGGAACAGGTGATCGCCGTCCACCGCGGTGATGTAGAGATCGTCCCGGCCGTCGTTATCGTAATCGCCCACCGCGACGCCCATGCCGTGGATTTCGATATCGAGACCGCTGCCCCTCGTGATGTCCGTGAACGTGCCGCCATTGCCCTTGTAAAGAGCCGCCGTGGTGTGCCGGCCGCGCGCAATCCAGTCCTTGCCGTTCAGCAGCAGGGCGTCCAGTTTACCGTCGCCATCCGCGTCGAAAAACGCCACGCCGGAGCCCATCGTTTCCGGCAGCCACTTCTTGCCCGTGCGTCCCGCGTTGTGGGTGAACCGGATGCCCGCCGCCGCCGTCACATCGGTGAAGCGGACCGGAACCGCTCCGCTCTCCGCGGCCTTACCGTGCAGCGACGCGAGCAGCACCGTGAGCAAAACCGCCAGCGCCGGCGTAGTCAGAAACGTGATCGTGAATCGACTGTCTTTCATTGTTGTCTTCCGGATTGAGCAGGCGGGGCTTCGCCGTCAGCGCCTGCGCCGATTCATCGGCCTTGAAGCGCAGAAACAGCTTCCGCTCCCGCTCCGCCAGGTCGTTCTGGCCCATGCCGCGGTAACAGAGCATCAGGTTGTAGTGCGCCTGCACGTCTTCGGCGTCCACCGTCAGGGTGTGCTCGAACAGGCGGGCGGCTTCGGCATACTTCTTCTGCAGAAAATAGACGCGCCCCATCTGATTCAGGGCCACGCGGTCCCGCGGATACTGCGCCGTGCAGGCGGTAAGGCTCCGCAGCGCGCCTTCGTAATCGCCCGCCGCCTTCTGAATTTGCGAGAGGAAAAACTCGCCGCGCGCCAGACCCGGCTGCAGGTGCAGAGCTTTTTCCACGTAGGGACGCGCCCGCTCCGTTTCGCCTTCCTGAATCAGCGCGCGGCCCACATTAAGCCATCCATCCGCATAGCCGGGATCGGCTTCCGTCACGCGATTGAACGCGTACTCGGCGCCCTTCAGATCGCCCTGCAGCAGCAGCCCGATGCCCCAGTCGTTCCAGCGTTCGCGGTCCTGTTTCCTCACCACGGGCGCCCAGTGCGGCTCGCCCAGCGGCACCTGCGTCTTCGCCGAGGCAATTAAGACGATCGGCATATTCGGCACCGGCGCGGAATCGAACGCGTACTCCCGGCTGTCGAACGACACCCCGGCCAGACCCGATTTCGGCACGCCCGCGAACGCGAACTTCGTCAGATAATTCGAAAATTTCCGGTAATTCAGCTTCGCTTCCAGCGTGACCGGGCCCACCGCGTCTTTGGGAATCGCCAGCCGGAAGTGCACCGTATCGTCCGCGCCCGGCGGAATCAGCCGAACGTACAACACGCTGCGTGTCTGCCACGCATTGCGTTTGTTGATGGGATTGCCTTCGCCATCGAGCTGGTACGACTTGTAGAAGTGAGCGCCTTTGTCCACCGGCCCTTTGCCGTCGTCATCCACCCGGCCGCTCCATGCCAGAATCTTCCCGGCCGCGTCGCGCGCCTGAAACTCCAGCCAGACGTCGTACGCGTCCACCGTGCCGGCGGGGAAGAAATGCCCGATCTTTTTCGTGCGCACCACCGCGTCCACGCGCACGTTCGAGCCCGGCTGCAGCGCCACGCCCGGCGCATTCAGCGGTGCCATGATCTTGCCCGGATCCCGGATCACCACCGGCCCGTTCTGATCCGACTCCTCGCCCACGCCGAACATGGATTGCGACGTCGGGACGTTTTCGCTGCCCGCGCGCTTCGTCTGCACCTGCGGCTTGCTGTCGTCCACCTGCGACACCGCGAACAGATCGACGGTCATGAAGCCGGACTGCAGAAACTTCACTTCTTCCGCCAGTTGCGCGGCGTCGTTATTCGCGAACGGGATCGCCGTGTTCGCCGCCGGAAACCGGTGCGAATGCACCATGCCGGCCTTGTTCCCCGCGTCCTGCGACTTCACCAGCGGCATGTGGCAATCGCCGCAACCCTGCGACTTCGGCGGGTAGTAAAACGACCGCGCGCCCTGCCCGGAAACGCCGCTCGCCTGCCAGTTGTCGTACTCGTTAAACCCGCGGATCCAGCGGTAGTGATTCACCGGCTCATCCAGATGAACCTTATGGCAGGCGGAACAATACTCGGAAGTGTCCGTGCGCATGAACGGCTGCATGAACGTCCGCTTATGCGGTTCGGGATTCAGGTACGTCAGGAAATCCCCGGCCTTGCGGATTAAACGGTTTTTGCTGGAGGCCAGGCGGTGCAGCGGCGGATACATGATGGTGAACCCGGAGTTCCCCATCGAGCTGTCCACATGCACAATCGAGTGGCAGGACACGCAACCCAGACCGTTCTGCGCCTCTTCGGTTTCCAGTTGTTCTTTGATCGGCTTCTCGAAGCGGCCGTTGAAAAACACCGCGTGGTCATGACACGCCGCGCACCACTTGCTGCCCTGCGTGCCGCTCAGTTCCTGCATGTGCAGAATCGACGCGCGATAGACCTTGTTGTTGAACGAAGCCCAGTGGTGCATCGAACCCTTCCACTGGTCGTAGATATCTTTGTGGCACTCCCCGCAGGCCTTCGAATCCATGAAGAAGTCCGAAGGAATCAGCCCGCCGGTATTCGTGCGCGCCGAAGACGGCCAGAACGGCGACTTCGGTCCCGCGCCCTCTTCCGCCATCGACATCGGCGGAACGCGCGGGTTTTGAATGTGTTCTTCCGGCCGTCCGAATCGCAGCGTAACCGCGATCAGCCCGAGCGTCACCAGCAGCGTTCGCGCCCGCGGCACCAGCATCAGCAGCCCGATCACGCCCAGCGCGATATGGATCCACAGCGCCACACGGTGGTCGCTGGTGGCGCCGCGCGCAATCAGATACACCCCGAGCAGCGACGCCGCAGCCAGCGGAATCACCTTCCCGCTGCGGCGCCACTGCCAGCAAAGCCACGCCGCGGCGGCCCCGCTGAGCACCAGATGCAACAGGATATTCGCCACGTAGAAGAGGCTCGCGGCGGGCAGTGCCGCCACGTACGCGATGTTGAGGATTGCCAGAACGATGAGCCAGAACACAAGATTGACCAGAGTTTAAGACCGGAGCCAGGCGAGTATCCCCGATACTACAACCTGCCCCGCTGCCGGGACAATAATAGAAACATACTATTGAGATCCGCCCGGCCCGCGGCGGACAATCCGGCAGCTAACCCTTGAACACCCGATCCTCCCCCACGCTTCGCTTGCTGGCCGGCCTCGCCGTGACTCTGCTCGCCGTGGGCGTCTACTCGGGCTACACCATCCTGCAACTGCGCAGCCTGCGCGAACTGCAGGCGCACACCATCGACCGCAACCGCACGGATACTCTGCTGCTTCTGCGCATCCAGAATGGCCTGAACGGCCTGGGCCTCACCATGCGCGACATGCTCGATACGGAACTGAATCCCGGGGAATCGTACCCCCTCAGCGCCTGGCAGCCGCAGTTCCGGCGCATTCGCGGCGACCTGGAAGACGCCCTCAGCCGCGAAGAGAAAGTCGCGCTGGCCGACCGCACACCCGGACAGCGCCGCTTCCTGGCCGACGCCTTCCGCCAGTTCTGGGAGGCGCTGGACCGCATCTTCTCCCTGTCTTCGGAAAACGAAGCGCGCGCCCAGATCCGCCTGTCGCTGCAGGCCCGCCAAGCCGCGCTCAGCAGCGCCGTCGCGCGTCTGCTTGTCCAGAACAACGAAAGCGAGCAGGCCGCCGCCGCCCGCACCGAACAACTCTATTCCGGCGTCGAACGCAACGTCTATGTCTTCCTGGCTGCCATGCTGGTCGTGATTGTGCTGAGCAGTCTCTATCTCGTCAACTACAACCGGCGCCTCTTTGATCGCGTGGCGATCCTTTCGGAACGCCGCAGCGAACTGGCCCGCCAGCTGATCACCATGCAGGAAACCACCCTGCGCTCCATCTCGCGGGAACTGCACGACGATTTCGGCCAGATCCTCACGGCTATTGGCGCCATGCTGCAGCGGCCGGACCGGCAGACGCTTCTCGAAGTGCGCGAAATCGTCCAGACTACTCTCGATAAAGTGCGTTCGCTGTCTCACGCTCTGCATCCCGTGGTGCTCGACGAGATCGGTCTCGAAAGCGCGCTCGACGTCTACCTGCCCAATTTCGAAAGACAGACAGGTATTGAAATCCGCTATGAAAAGTCCGGCGAGGCGCGTCCTCTGGATCGTGAGCTTTCCATCCACCTCTACCGCGTGATGCAGGAAGCGCTCACCAATGTGGCCCGCCACTCCGGCTCGAAATGCGCGGCGGTTCGCCTTCGCTTCGGAGAACAGAATCTGGTGCTGGAAATTGAAGATGAAGGCTCCGGCTTTGGCAGCACGCAGCAGAAGGGCCTGGGCCTGGTTTCCATGCGCGAACGGGCGGAACTGATGAACGGAACCATTGAATATCTCGGCGAAAACGGCGGCGCGCTGGTGCGCGTCACGGTGCCGGTCCACGCGGAGAACCTGCATGCCTGAAGCGCCCCTTTCCGTCTTGCTGGTGGATGATCACGCGCTGGTCCGGCGCGGCTTCCGGCGCATGCTGGAGGACGAGCCGGGCATTGACATCGTAGGGGAGGCGAGCGACGGCCACGAAGCCGTGCAGACCGCCATCGCCCTGCAACCCCGCGTCGTCGTGATGGATTTCGCGCTGCCCAGCATGAACGGCGCCGTCGCCACGCGGCGCATTCTGGAAGCCGCGCCGCACATCGCCGTGCTCATGCTGAGCATGCACGCCGAAGCCAGTTACGTGCGCACGTGTCTCGAAGCCGGCGCGCGGGGTTACCTGTTGAAGAACGCGATGGACCTCGAACTGGTCTCGGCCGTCCGCCGCGTGGCCGCGGGCGAGCAGGTCCTCGATCCGCGCCTCGGCCGTCTGGTCGCCAACGCCCCGGCCGCGCCCTCGCTTTCCACGCGCGAACTCGAAGTGCTCCAGTTGATTGTGCATGGCAAGTCGAATAAGGACATCGCCGTGCTCCTCGGCCTGAGCGTCAACACCATCGCGGTGCATCGTTCGAACATCATGCAGGCGCTCGAAATCCACAACACGGCCGAGCTTGTCGTTTACGCGATCCGCACCGGCCTGGTGAGTATCGCGTGACGCGCCGGACGTTTCTAGCGGGCGCTTTGCCCCTCGCGGCCGCCACGCGCGACCCCGGTTTCCGCCTCGCCGACATCACCGCGCAGGCCGGCCTTTCCTTTCAACACAACAGCGGGGCTTTCGGCGCCAAATACCTGCCCGAAACACTCGGCCCCGGCTGCGCCTTTCTCGACTACGATGGCGATGGCTGGCTCGACATCCTGCTGGTCAACGGCGCCGACTGGCCCGGCCACAAGCGCCGCCGTTCCACCCTGAGCCTCTATCGCAACAATCGCAACGGCACATTCACGGACGTTACGAAACGCGCGGGCCTCGATCTCGAAATGTACGGCATGGGCGTCGCCGTCGCGGACTACAACAACGACGGGTTCCCCGATCTTCTGATCACCGCCGTCGGCCAGAACCGCCTCTTCCGCAATACCGGCAAAGGCACGTTCGTCGACGTCACGCAGAAGTCCGGGCTCGGCGGTCGAAGCGCCTTCAGCACCTCCGCGCTCTGGTTCGATTACGACCGCGACGGCCTGCTCGACCTCTTCGTCTGCAACTACGTGCAGTGGTCGCCGGAGCATGACGTGTTCTGCAGCGTGGATGGCAAGAACAAGTCCTACTGCACGCCGGAAGCGTTTCACGGCTCCACCTGCTGGCTCTTCCGCAATCGCGGCGACGGCAGTTTCGAAGACGTGACCGCGAAGTGCGGGATCTTCGATACCACCTCGAAATCGCTCGGCGTCGCGCTGCTCGACTACGATCGCGACGGCTGGCCCGACCTCTTCGTCGCCAACGACACGCAGCCCAACAAGCTCTATCGCAACCTGCGCAACGGGACCTTCGAGGACGTTGCCGTGCGCGCCGGCGTAGCTTTCAGCGAAGACGGCAAAGCCCGCGCCGGCATGGGCGTGGATGCGGCCGATTTCGATAACAGCGGCATCGCCGGTCTGGCCATCACCAACTTCGACGATGAGATGATCGCGCTTTATCGCCAGGGTCGCAACGGCGCCTATTCCGATGCCGCGCTGCGCAGCGGGATCGGCCAGGCCTCCCGCCTGCGCCTCGGTTTCGGGTGTTCGTTTATGGATGCCGATCTCGACGGTCATCTCGATCTGCTCGCCGTCAACGGTCACATCGACGAAACCGTGCGCAACATCTCGGGCAACCACGGCTACGCCCAGCCCCCGCATCTGTTTCTGAACGACGGCAAAGGCGCGTTCCGTGACATCGCGGCGCAGGTCGGCGGCGGCTTCGCGTCGCCGAAAGTGGCCCGCGGTTTGGCGTTTGGAGACTTCGACAACGATGGCGACGTCGATATCCTGATGACAACCAATCAGGGCCCGGCATACCTGTATCGCAACGATGTGACCTCGGGCAACAAGTCGCTCCGCCTCCGTCTGCAGGGGACAAAATCGAATCGCGACGCGATCGGCGCGGTGGTTCGCCTCACCACGCCGGACGGCACGCAGACACGCATGGTGAAGACCGGTTCCAGCTATCTCTCGCAATCCGAAACGGCTCTGACCTTCGGCCTGGGTAGGCGCGACAAAGCCGACCGCGTCGTCATTGAATGGCCGAGCGGCCAGACTCAGGATTTCAATGGTTTGAGTGCGGGAAGATGGACCTGCATCGAAGGGAAAAAACCTTCAACGTAAGAGGGCGACTCAGTTCTTCGTGAGCTCGAATTTGACCGCAGGAAGGTGTTCTCTCAATGTGGGGCAGGATGACATCCTGCGGCGGGTTGGAAACCCGCCCTTAGCGCCGGTAACCAACCGGCTCACAGATGAACATTCTGCCCGATATCCGATTTGCATGGCAACGTCTCAGAACCTTATCAATCGCTCAACGGCCGGACCAACCGCAGCGCCGGCCGCGTGTTGTACTCCTTCCGCCACTTCTCATGCCCCGCATCGTTCGGGAAATGCTCCCCCGCCGGATACGGATAAACACTCATCCCATGAAACGGCAGCGGCTCCACCGACCCCGAAAACGCCGTATTCGGATCCCGGTCCTTCGCCCACCCGTCCACCTTCAACAGATAATCCCGCTTCCAGCCTGGCTTCACCGCCGGCAATCCCGCCGCCCCGAACCGCAGCGTCAACTCATCCCCGGAGCCCATAATCGTCAGCCGGTCGTCCGCATCCGTCATCAGTTCCCGCACATCGCCGAACCGCGTATACATCCCCGGCGTCGGATTCCAGAACGAATTCGCCGTCACGCTCCCGTACCGATACGTATCCGGCTGCTTCCGGTCCCGATCGATCACCGCTTCCGAAAACCCCCGGAAATGCAGATCCGCGCTCTCAAGCGGCGCCCGCAACTGACTCACCACCGGCGCTCCCGCGTCTTCACTCAGGAAAATCTCATCCCAGTAAACACAAAGGTTCGTCACGATCCGAAGCTTCCGGCTCGCCGAGATAAACTTCACCGGCACCGCAATTGTCTTCGGCTTGCCCGCCGGCATCCCCATATCCGGATTCACCGTCTGCCATTGCCCCGCCGCATCCTGCATCTGCAACTGCGGCATCACGAACCCGTCCTTCTTCTCCTGCGACACCGCGCGGAACGTACTGCCGTCCGGCCAGTCCACCCAGCCCCGCAGTAACAAAACCGCCTCTCCGGAAGGCGCCGCTTTACCGAAATCGAGCTCCAGCGTATGTGTCTCCGCCGCCCCGGACTCCTTCCGCGCGAACTGATCCGGATACCGCTGGTCGGTCTTCAAAATCCGCTCCAGCACATCCCTGCCCTGCCCGTCGCGCGCCGCCCGCGGATACACCCGCCGCTTCACGCCGAACAAACGATCTTCCGGATACGGCGGACTCTTGAACTTCTCGTTCGTAAAAATCTCCGTATCGGCCGGATGATCCACCGCGAACAACTGCACCTGATCGAGATACGAAACTTCGCTCAGCTCCTCGGTAATCCGCACCTGATAACGCCCGTCCACCGCCACCAGCGACTTTCCCGGAATCGACACATACTCGTCGTGATCCACCGGAAAATACGAGCCGTCCCCGTCGCTCGCGCCCAGAGGAGCCACCCCTAAAACGTCGGTAATGAACTCGAACTCATGACCATTCCAGGTCCACACCATCGGGCAGGAACCGGACAAACGCTGCGCCTCTTCATACCGGTACGCCTTGTTGGCTGCCTGCTTCGTCTCGTTCTGGATCAGCCCGTTCATCCACGTGATGCGCACCACGTCCACCTGCGCATAGTCGCCCACGTCGAACGTCAACGGCACGCCGGTATACATCTGCTTGCGATACAGTGTCCCGGCCTTAATCTCGATCTCCGCGTCCTGGCCGAGCTTCAGACTCTTCACACCGGCCAGCTGCACGCGGATCCAGTGGTGCGTGGTCTTCGTCTGGTTATGCAGGAAGTGCACCGCGCCGTCTTCCGCGATCCGGACGCGGTCCGCCTTCCCGTCGCCATCGAAATCGGCCTCCAACTGCGCCGCATCAACTGGCTTTCCGTCGTAAGCCGCGGCTTCGTAATGACCACCCAGCTGATCGCGATAGATCACCGGCGCGTGTCCCGTGAAGAACACCGCGATGTCGAACGCCTTCGTATCCGGCACGGCCCGCAGTTTGTACGCATCGGTCACCTGCCCGTTCACGAACGGCAGATCGGTCGCGCGTTCCGCGAAACCCGCCGCGCCCTGATTGCGCACCGCCGTGGATTTCTCGCCCAGCAACACCAGATCCAGATCGTAATCGTGGTCGTAATCCACCCACACCGCCCGCTCGAAACGCCGCTGCGGAAGTTCCGCCGCGAACTTCGCAAACTTCCCGCCCGTATTCCGGTAAAGCGCCGGACCCTGCCCGGTCAGGATGCACAAATCCATCAGCCCGTCGTTATCGAAATCCCCGGCGGCCACATGAACCACACCCTTCAGTTCGCCCAGCCCGGTATCGGAAACCAAGGCATTGCCCTGCCGATAAACGGAAACGCCGAGTGACGACCAGACCAGCAGATCCGTCTGCCCTTTACCGTTCAAATCGATCGCCAGCATCCCGGCCGACTTCGCATCCACCTTGTCCGCCAGCGTCTTGTCATCGAACGAAGGCGCGGGTTCCGCGCCGACCGCCGTCGGCATCCGCGGCGGATCGTAGATTTCCGCGTAATTGCACCAGTCCACATCCTCGGCCACCGCCGCGCCTTCCTGCTGCTTCTTCAGCGCCTGAAAGGTCTGCAGTTGCTGCGCCGCGTCCGCCGTGCGGCCCAGTTGCCGGTAGAGGTTATAGAGCTGGAAATGCGCCCCCGCCAGCAGCGGATTCAGCTTCGCGGCCTCTTCGAACTGCGCCGCGGCTTCGGCGTTCTTCCCCAGCTGTTTGTAAAGCGCGCCCAGCTGGTAATGCGCCACCGGCTCTTCCGGCGTCAGCTTCAGCATGCCTTCGAATTGCGGAATCGCCGTCTCCGCGTCGCCGTTTTTGCGGTAGTAAATCCCCAGATTGAACCACGTGTGCGGCAGCTTCGGATCGCGCTTCTGCACCTCTTTCAGCAGCGCCACACCCTGCTCCGCCTTGCCCGCGTGCAGCAGCGCCAGGGCATAATTGAGCTTTTCGCGCGTGGAATCGGGCGCCAGATCCAGCGCTTTCTTAAACTCGCCCACCGCCTCGGTCGCCGTCGTGGGATTCTCGTAAAACGCCTTCCCCAGGTTACGGTTCTGCTCCAGCCGATCGTTGGCGGAAGGCGCCGCACCCATCAGCATCAATCCAGTCAGCATCAATCCCGCCAGTCCCAGGCCGGCGCAGGCCAGCGCGCTGTCTCGCCAAAAGCGCTTTCTCTTCACGCAAATCCACCTTTTTCCACTTGTCTGATGCCCGCCAACCGGCGCAAGGACCAATTTAGCGCGATTTCCCGCCGCCGTTCCCGCCTACGCTAAAGTAGACCTGAACATGAGGGAAGATTTGAAGCGAACTACCGCGTTTTCCGGCATTTTGATGATCGTCGCCGCGTCGGCTGTGCTGGCGCAGGATTCTCTCGCGGACGGCCGCAAGATCTTTGAGAACCGCTGTTCCGGATGCCACGGTTCCGATGGCAACGGCGGTGAACTCGGCCCGCCCATCGCCGGTGAACGCGTGCGCTCTCTTTCCTCCGCCCAGATCGCCACTACCGTTCGCGAAGGTCTGCCTACCCGCGGCATGCCGGGCAACAACGTGAATGACGCCGACATGCCGAAGCTCATCGCCTTCCTGAAGTCTCTGGAACCGGGCGTGGTCGGCTTCCAGCCCTACGCCATCAAAGCGCGCCTCACGAGCGGAAAGACGCTCGAAGGCAGCGTGGTTAATGAGAGTCTGGACGATCTCCAGGTGCGTTCCGCCGACAAGAAGATCCACCTGCTGCGCAAAGCCGAGGGCGGCAAGTTCCGTGAAGTGACCTCCGAAGTGAACTGGCCGTCTTACAACGGCAACATCGGCGGGAATCGCTATATCACGCTCAGCCAGATCACGAAGGCGAACGTGAAACGTGTCTCCCCGCGCTGGACCTTCACCCTCCCCGGCGCCTCCGCCCTGCAGGGAACTCCCGTCGTCGTCGATGGACTGATGTACGTGACCAACGCCAACGAGTGTTTCGCGCTCGATGCCGGCAGCGGCCGCACCGTCTGGCACTACAAGCGCCCCCGCACCCGTTCGCTGGTCGGCAACGCGGCCGGCGGTAACAACCGCGGCGTCGCCATTGCGGGCGAGAAGATTTTCATGGTCACGGACAATGCCCATCTGATCGCGCTCAACCGCACCGATGGCGCCCTGGTCTGGGAAACCGAGATGGCCGACTGGCACCAGAACTACAACGCCACCTCCGCGCCCATCATCGTCGGCGACATGGTGGTCAGCGGAACGGCCGGCGGCGAAGAAGGCGTCCGCGGCTTTCTTTCCGCCTACGATCAGACCACAGGCAAGCGTCTCTGGCAGACTTGGACCGTCCCCGCTCCGGGCGAACCGAACGCCGACACCTGGAAAGGGCGCGACATCGCCCACGGCGGCTCCACCACCTGGTTCACCGGCGTGTACGATGCCGAAACCGACACCATCTTCTGGCAGACCGGCAATCCCGGCCCCGATTACAACGGCGACGAACGCGGCGGCGATAACCTTTATTCCGACAGCATTCTCGCGCTCGATTCGAAAACCGGCAAGATGAAGTGGTTCTACCAGACCACGCCGCACGACCAGTGGGATTGGGACACCACGGAAACCCCGCTCGTTATTAACACCACCTGGCAGGGCCAGCCCCGCAAACTGCTCGTCCAGGGCAATCGCAACGGTTTCTTCTATATCTTCGACCGCACCAACGGCAAACTGCTGCTTGCCAAACAATTCATTAAGGAACTGACCTGGGCCAGCGGAATCGGCCCGGACGGCAAACCGGTCAAGATCCCCGGCCAGGCGCCCACTGAGAAGGGAACCCGCGTCTGCCCCTCCCAGGACGGCGCCACCAACTGGTATTCGCCTTCTTACAACCCGGCCACCGGACTCTTCTATATGCAGACGAACGAGAAGTGCTCCATCTACTCCCTGCGCCCGGCCGAATGGGAGGCGGGTAAGGCCTTCCTCGGCGGCGCCGAGAAGACCGATCCCGGTTTCAAGGCCCGCCGCATCCTGCGCGCTCTCGACCTGCAGACCGGCGCCGTGAAATGGGAACTTCCGCAACAGGGAACCGCCGATTCCTGGGGCGGCACGCTGGCCACCTCCACCGGTCTTGTCTTCTTTGGCGATGACAGCGGCGCGTTCGCCGCGGCCGACGCCGTTACCGGTAAGCTGCTCTGGGCCTTCCAGACCAGCCAGACCTGGAAAGCATCTCCGATGGCTTACCAGTTCGATGGAAAGGAATATATCGCGGTCGCGGCGGGGGGAACAATCCTTGCATTTGGGCTTCCGGAGTAAACTTACTTACACTACGTAAGTTGTAATACCTGTTTGGAACGTTACATATGGATATTATTTTCAGCTATGGCTACGCTGGAATTACCCATGTCGTATCAAAAGGAAATCCGGAGAGTCGTTCAGGCTCTCGCAGATCAGCACGGATATCCGGGGACGTTCGACGTAACTGTCGCCCGGCCTGGCTCGTTTGAGATGAAAGTTAGTCTGCGCGATCCGCTGCCGCATGCGGAGCAAAGTTTCCGGCTCTCCGCCGGACTTACTCCGCGCGTGCTGCGCAACATTCAGTATTGGTTTGTTTCCGTGCTTCCCCACGCGGAAGTTAGCGCGGGGCACCAGTCGGGCAGTAACATGATTACGCGGTGAACTTAGCTTCTTTGTTTACCAGCGCCGCTGCTTTCAGGATGAGTACGCTGCTGCTGCCGTGGGTGATCTCTCCGTCCATCACCATCCGGACGGCCGTTTCGAGCGGCACGCGGAGCAGTTCCATGATCTCCGCCTCTTCCCGTTCGTGCGGCACCGGCGTCAGCCCGCGCGCCAGAAAAAGGTAGTTGGGACAGCGAAGCATCGTCGTAAAAGGGTCCACGTGACCCAGGGGGATCATCTCAGCAGCGGTCAGGCCGGCCTCTTCGCGCAGTTCGCGGCGAGCGCCGTCCACGGGATCTTCACCAGGTTCCAGGCCGCCGCTCACCACCTCGATGGTTGGCCGCCCCAGCGCGTACTTCCACTCGCGCACCAGCCAGACGTCGCCGTTGTCCTCCATCGCCAGCGTGCTTGAACCCTGTTTGATCTCGACGTACTCGTAGAGCGCTTCGGTGCCCAGCGGCAGCAGCACGCGGTCTTCACGCAGGCGCACCAGCCTGCCCTCATGAACCTGACGGGAGGAGATCAGACGGATCGGGTTTTCCATAAACCCAGTATCGCCAGCGCCTCAGTGCGTCATCGCGTAAACCAGATAATTAATGCCGTATCGATACGCCAGAGCCGTCATGTGCTCCGGGTACTCAGGCGCATCCGCATACTCCCACGCATCGCCGATGTCGGTGTTGTAGTTCACCGCCACCAGCATGCGGCTGCGGTCGTCGTAGATGCCCATCCAGGCCGGCTTCGTTCCCGGAGGCTGCTGCACCACCACGCCGCCGCCCGCGCCCCGGCGCAGATGCCGCGTTCCCGGAATGAACGACCGGTCTTTTTCCTGAATGTCGTAGAGCACGTGCATCACGGAATCGCTTTCCAGAATGTCCGTGATGGGACGGCCCGGAAACACGCGGTTCATCGTGTACGTGAAGACTTCCCACTGCTCCTGGCCCGGCCCCCACATGTCATCGACCATGAGGAACCCGCCGCGCTGCAGATACTCCCGCAAACGCACGATTTCGGCTTCCGTCAGACCCCACCAGCCAGTCTGCGTCGCATAAATCCAGGGATTGTCGAAAATGTGCGGATCGGTGAGCCGCATATGCCGCGGATCGCCCGCATTCACCCGCGTCAGGCGCTGCACGCCTTCCGTGAAGTGCTCGTCGGCATCGGGCCAATCCACCAGCCACCAGCCCGACCCCTCGCCGTTGCGGGACCCGAACCCCCAGCCGCGATGGAACTGCGGCAGGTCCGTATACTCCACGCGGATGAAGTGAAATTCGGCGCCGGTGGGAAACGCCGCCTTCGGACCCTGATCATGGCCCTCGAAAGAGATTCCGCCTCCCCGGCCAAAACGTTGCGCCATCCCCGCCGCCGCGAGCAGGAAAATGGCCGTGAGGATCAGTTCACCGCGTTTCATCGGGTTTGATTCATCATGCCAGATCCGAAAAAGGAAATGCGGTTTGCCGCCGCAAGTTTCCTCGCGCCAGCAAACCGCATTTTATTCCTTCCGGATTATGACGTCAGAGCGCGCCGGTGCCGGTTTCGCCGTTCCGGATCCGGTACGCCTCGTCGATCGTCGACACGAAAATCTTTCCGTCGCCGATCTTGCCCGAGCGCGCCGACTCCATAATCACCCCGACCACCCGGTCCAGATCGGCTTCCAGTAACACCAGTTCGATCTTGATCTTCGGTCGCAGGTCGATCTTGTACTCCGAACCCCGGTACGTCTCGGTATGACCCTTCTGCCGTCCGTGGCCGTGCACTTCGGAGATGGTCATGCCGTCCACGCCGGCCGCTTTCAGAGCTTCCTTCACCTCTTCGAGCTTGTGCGGCTGGATAATCGCTTCGATTTTCTTCATGTCTTCCTCAGTCTCCCGACTCGCTCAGGTTCAGGCGGGCATGGCTGCCCAGCGGTCCCCGGTCCGCCGGAAGGGTCGTCGCCGCCGGTCCGCCCAAAGAAGAGATGACATATTCCGGATAGGCCGAAATGCCATGCTCGTGCAGATCCAGGCCTTCGATTTCGCCCTCTCTGGAAACGCGCAGCAGTCCGGCGGCATTCAGAGCATACATCACCACCATGGCGACCACGAAGGTGGCGACCACCGTGATCACACTGCCGATGATCTGGGCCACCAGAAGCTGCGTGCCGCCGCCGTAAAACAGGCCTTTGAGCGGGGCCGAATTGTCCGGAGCGAACGGCCCGGTGGCGCCGAACTCACCGCTGGCGAACAAGCCCAGCGAAATGGTTCCCCAGATGCCGCAGATCCCGTGCACCGGAACCGCGCCGATGGGATCGTCGATCCGCAGATATTCGAGCAGTTCCACGCCGGCCACAACCACGCCGCCAGCCACCGCGCCCAGCAGAACCGCGCCGAGCGGACTCACCCAGTAACAGGGGCAGGTGATCGCGACCAGACCGGCCAGGAAGCCGTTGATGGTGAAGCTGACATCCCACTTTTTGCTCATCCCGTAGGAGACGAACATCGCCACCAGACCGGCCGAACAGGCCGCCAGCGTGGTGTTCGCCGCGACACGGCCAATGCCGATGAAATCCATCGCGGAAAGCGTGCTGCCCGGGTTAAATCCATACCAGCCGAACCAGAGCAACAGACCGCCGGAAGCCGCGATCGTCAGATCGTGCGGCAACATGGGTCCGCCGCCGTCCCGCTTGAACTTGCGGCCGATGCGGGGGCCCAGCACAATGGCGCCGGCCAGAGCGATAAAGCCGCCGATCGAGTGGACCACCGTGGAACCGGCGAAATCGTGGAAGCCCGTGCCCACCCAGGGCAGGAACATGTCTTTCGCGCCCATCGTGGCGAGGAACCCGTCCGGACCCCAGGTCCAGTGGCCGATGATCGGATAAATAAAGCCCGACACCACGAAGCTGTACAGCAGATCGCCGATCCAGCCGGTGCGGCCGATCATGGCGCCCGACGTAATGGTGGAGCAGGTGTCGGCGAAGGCAAACTGGAACAGCCAGACCGCGAGGAAGGCGATCCCGGTCGTCTCATAGGTTGCCGGGGCTCCCTGCAGGAAGAACCAGTTCAGGCCGATGAAGCCGTTCCCGTGGCTGAACATGAAAGCGAAGCCCCAGGCATAAAAAAGCAGACCGCACAGACAGGTGTCGACAATGCACTCCATGAGCACGTTGACCGTTTCCCGCGAGCGGCAGAAACCCGCTTCCAGCATGGTGAACCCAACCTGCATACCGAAAACGAGAAACGCCGCGACCAGGGTCCAGACGGTATTGAGAGGATTGACGATGTCATTTCCCTTCAGCTGCGGATCCGCGGCAAACGCCCGGTAACCCACAAGATCCGGATTCAGGAAGGCAAAGGCCACCAGCAGCAGGGCGATTGCCGTAAATTTGCCGGTGACAAGAAGCGCTCCGTACCGGCGCCACTCCGGCTCGCGCAAACGCGCGCTCAGTCGGGACAGCTTCCGCGACATCGTCAGGTTTTCGTTCATGACTTTACTGCTCCTTAGAAGCTCGGGAGCCTTCGGGCGCGGCGCCGTGAGTGAGTGGAACTACCCGTTCAGCCGCGCCCGCCGGCTGCAACCCGAGCGGTTTCTCAAAAGTTTGGATGGTGGCGAACAACGCAGACAGGGAGCAGAAAGAGGACAGGTGCAGTGTGGGAAATCCGACCAACGGGGTCGCCGCTCAGGTTCGCCAAAACAAGAAGTCTAGCGATGATTCGCCTGCTCTGTCCAATCGATATTTTCGATTCACTGATCGGTTGTTCAGCCGTAAATCACAGGAAAGATAGTGCTTGTACTATCGAAGGACAGATAGCGGCGAGGGTAAGACGGATTGCCGCGCGTGTGTGCGATGACCGAAAATGACGGGCTAAGCTGGTTCCAGTGAACGCTGCACCGCCGCACGCCGGCCGGGCGAAAATCCTCGGAGGTGTTTTTGTGCTGATCGCCCTGATCGCTCTTGCGGATCGGGCGGCCGGCAACAGAGCCTCGCTGGGTGTTCTTTACGTGCTGCCGGTTGTGCTTGCGGCCACGGTGATCCGTCCGGTATGGATCGTCGCCCTGGCCTTCCTCTGCTCGGTCCTCCGCTCCTGGTTCGACATCCCGGCGCCGGCCATCGAAGTCTTCCTCCGCTTCCCTTTCGCGCTCATCGCCTATGCGGGCTCCGGCCTCTTCGTCGCGGGACTGATCCGCAGCCGCGCCGCCACGGCCGAACTTCTGGCGGGCCTTCGCCACGAACAGCAACTACGACGTGAAGCGGAAGAAGAACTGAACGTTCTGGTGGAAAGCAGTCCCGCCACGATCCTCACCGTGGATTGCGCCGGCGTTGTTCTCGCCGCCAACAAAGCGGCTACCGGACTCCTCATGCTGCCCGAAGGCGAGACGCTGAAAGGCCGCCCCATCGGCGCCTACCTTCCCGTGCTCTCGGACGCTTTGCAGGTCGACCCGGGACCCGAAGGTCTGCGCGCCGCCGCGCAGTGCCAGGGCTTTCGTGAGAACGGCGAGATCTTCCTCGCCAACACCTGGTTCTCCTCCTGGACGTCTCCCGAAGGCATGCGCCTCGCCGCCATCGTCGTCGATTCCTCGGAGGAAATGCGCGACCGCGAAGAGGAAAATCTCCGGCAACTGATGCGCGCCAACCAGATCGCCGCAACCGCCATCTCCCATGAGGTGCGGAACCTTTGCGGCGCCATCGCCGTTGTGTCCGCGAACCTGCGGTCGAGCGGGGCCGGAAACGAGGAGGACCTGCAGGCCCTCACCTCACTGGTCAGCGGCCTCGAACACATCGCGTCCGTCGATCTCCGCCCGCGCGGCCAGGACACTCTCGAGGAAGTCCCGCTCCAGGTCGTGCTCGACGACCTCCGCATTGTCATCGAGCCGCAGTGGCGGGAAATCGGCGGCGCCGTCCGCTGGAAACTGTTCCCCTCCCTGCCGCGGGTGCTCGGCGAAAGACACGGCCTGCTGCAGGTTTTTCTCAATCTTTCTCAGAACAGCCACCGGGCCGTGCAGGACTGCGGCCGGAAGGAACTCCGCGTCACCGTCCATCCCGAAGGCCAGAACCTCTCCGTCCGCTTCGCGGATTCCGGCCCCGGCGTATCCGCTCCCGAGCGGCTCTTCGCCCCGTTCCAGCCCGGAGCCGACGGCACCGGCGTCGGCCTGTATCTCTCCCGCGCCCTCATCCGCGGTTACGGTGGCGATCTCCGCTGGGACCAGAACGGCGAAACATCTTTCTTCACCGTGCAACTCCAGACCATCGAGGGCAATCCAATCGAGGAACACCATGTCAACGGCAACGGCTGAGGCCACCGATCTGATTCGGCTGCTACTCATCGACGACCACGCCATGTTCCGCGAAAGCGTGGCGCGCATGCTGGAAAATCAACCGGGCTTCCTGGTGGTGGGACAGGCCGCCTCTGCCGCCGAGGGCCTCGATCTGGTCATCCCTTCCGGCGCCAACATGGTGCTGCTCGATGTCGATCTCGGCAACGCCCGCGCCATCGACTTCCTCTCGCGCGCCCGCGCTCTCGGCTTTCGCGGCAGAGTTCTGATTGTGACGGCCGGCATGAGCGATCAGGAGGCCATCCAGCTGATCCAGGCGGGCGTGGGAGGCATCCTGCACAAACACCACTCCACCGACGTGCTGTGCGGCGCGATTCGCCAGGTGGCCAGTGGGGAGGCATGGCTGGAAAAGACCTATCTCGGCCCCCTGTTTCGCACCATGGATCGGAGCCGCCAGCCACGGCGCCCCACCTTAACCGAACGCGACCGGACCGTGCTGCGCTACCTGCTCTCGGGCCTGACGAACCGGGAGATGGGCGTGAAGCTCGAAATCTCCGAAGGCGCCGTCAAAGCTTCCCTCCGCCACGTCTGCGACAAGCTCGGCGTCCGAACCCGTACGCAGCTCGTGAAAGTGGCGCTCGAGCAGTACAAAGACCAGCTCTAAACGGCAAAGGGCCGCGGAGTTCATCCCGCGGCCCTTGCGCTTAAGTTACCTTCCCGGATCAGAATTCGTAGCGAAGACTGAACTGGAAGTCCCGCGGCTTCGTCAGCGTCGCCGTATACTGCCCGAACAGATTCGGATTCAGGATATTCACGTTCGCGCTGCCCGGATCGAAACGCACCGTGTTGGTGATGTTGAAGCCCTCCGCCCGGAACTGCAGCGTATGCGCCTGGTCTTTCAGGGTGAACAACTGGAACTTCTTGCCCATGCCCAGATCGATCCCGAAGTAGCCGTCGCCCCGGATCCCGTTGCGCTGCCCCACGTCTCCCGCCAAAGGCAGGCTGTACGCGGCCAGTGCCGCCGCCGGATTCGAGAACAGATTCGGACCCGGCTTCCCGGCGGGGGTCGGCGGAGGAGCGTTCTTGGTCGTCTGCATCCCGGTAATCACGCCGGTCTGAATCGCATAGCTGCCCGATTCCCAGTTGGTGGGCCAGACGCCGCCCGCGGTAGCTCCCACCGGCAGGCCGCTCGAATTGCGGAACACGCCGTTCACAGCCCAGCCGCCGATAATCCCGTTGACGAACTTATTCGCGTTGCCGAACAGCATCTTGTGCTGGCCGAACGGCAGTTCCGCCACCCAGAAAGCGCTGAAGACATGCTGCTGGTCATAGTCGCTGACGGCCTTGTTCAGCCCGGGGAACCAGGAGTTGATGATGGTGCCCGCATAAGCGCCGCCGCTCTCGCGCGTGGAACCGAGGTCGATCGATTTCGAGTACGTGTAGTTGAAATCGAACTGCACGCCCTTGCTGAAAGCCTTCCGCATGGTGACCTGCAGGGCGTGGTAGTTGCCGCCGCCGCGGGAGCGGAACGCCGACAGCGTGGAGTACTGGCTGTTGAACATCGAGTACGGTCCGAGCGTACTGCAGCAAAGGCCGCCGCCGGGCACGTCGAGATCGTAGAGCGCCGTGGTGTAATCGCCGCCCTGGCTCGCGTAATCGTTATAGATGTTCTGCGTCGCCGTTAGCGTTTTGGTCGCCGCGTTCGGCCACAGATTCTCGAAGAACGGAATCTTCTGGACCTGCGAAGTCGGCACACCCGCGTTGATCTGCGACGTCAGCAAACGGGCCGCGTCGAAGTAGGTCATCCCGGATTTTGGATCTTTCAGATTGGTCGGCATCGCCAGATCGTCGCGGATCAGCGACCGGCGCGAAAGCCGTCCCACATAAGCTACCTGCAGCGTCAGCCCGCGGCTCAGTTCACGCTGAATCGCGAAATCCAGATTCATCGTGTAAGGCGCCTTCAGCTTGTCGTCCACGCCATTGGTGATCTGGAAAATGTCCGGCTGCGGTTGCGGGAAGCCGCCTTTGGGAGCGGCCGGCAGAATTGACGCCGGCACCGCGTAGAAGCCCTGGTAGCGATAAGATGTCGCCACCGTCTGGTTGGCGGCGTTCTGCAGAGACGTGGAGAAGCCGAGCGCCGTGGAATCCGCGCTGCGAATCAGGCCCTGGCCGAAAATGTCGTAGAACATGCCGAAGCCGGTGCGGATCGAAGTTTTGCCCGGTCCGCCGAACAGCCACTTCGCGATTCCGCTGCTTGCTTCCGGCGCGTAGGCCAGCGAAATGCGCGGCGCCAGATCTTTCTGGAACGGATACAGATCGCGGCCGCCTTTGTTGGCCAGAACATAAGTAATCCGCGGCGCCTGCGACTGCGGCAGACCCTGTGCCGCCAGTGCGCCGCGCTGGTTGTACCAGTCTTCGAGCGACTGCTGGGCGCTGGTCTGGTATCCCTGGCGTTCGTAAACCGGCGGATCGAGCGAGAGCCGCAGGCCGGCCGTCACGTTCAGCGTCCGGGTCACCTTCCAGGTGTCCTGCAGGTACATCTCGTACTCTTCGTTGCCGAACTTCCGGCTGATCGCCGCGCCCTGGGGCAGCGGATTGCCCGACAGATCGTAGTTATATTGACCCGTCAGCTGCGGCAGCAGGCCCAGCAGGTTCGCGAACTGGCGCTTGTAAGCCGTGGTATTTTTCGCGTCCGACACCAGCAGGTCCGAGCCGCTGCCCAGCAGCCAGCTCGAGTTTCCGTAGGCGTTGCTGAACGAGTTGCCGGTATTCAGCCGGTCATTGTGGATGAAGCGCATCACGCCGCCAAAACTCACCGAATGCGCGCCTTTGTTCCACGACAGATCTTCGCTGATCTGATGCACCGGAATGATCCGGGCAAGCTCCGTCGTCTGCGCGTAGCGCGTCGTGATATCGCGGAAATACGCGTACGGCGCCTGCAGGATACCCGTGTTCTCGGACCCCTGCCGCGTGTAGCCATAGTGGAACGTGCTGATCAGATTCCAGGGCAGAATCGCCGTGTAGCCGATCGCATAGCCCTTGCTGTTTTCCAGAAAAACGCTCGACGCCGGGTCGCCCGGAAATTCCGGCGCGCCGTTGGCATAGCGGTCGTTCTGCAGATTGCCCCTCCAGAAAATCTGGTGTTTGCCGGCGCTGTCCAGTTGGTAGTCGAACTTCGCGATATAGGTATTCCAGCGCAGCGGAGTCGGCGCGTTGAACCGGTATCCCGCCGTGTTCAGCAGGTCGCCCGTGGTGATGTCGTTCGGATGCGGATAGCTCTGAAACAGCGTCAGCACCGCGGGGTCCGGACCGATGCCCAGCGGATCCTTCGCCTTCACCTGCGCGGGCGAAAGAGTGCCCGTCGAACCATCCGTCTTCACGTAAGTAAAGGTGCCCAGCCGGAACGTGTCGTTCGGAACCGTGCGCACATAGCTCGACTCGCTCTTGTCCTGGCGGCCTTCGTAATTCAAAAAGTAGAACAACCGGTTCTTCAGCACCGGGCCGCCCACCGACGCGCCGAACACGTTCCGGTTCAGCTTCTGGCGAGCCACGCCCGCCGCGTTATTGAAGAAGGAGTTCGCCGACGTGGCCGTGTTGCGCAGATATTCATACGCCGACCCGTGCACCATGTTCGACCCGCTCTTCGTCATCAGCAGTACCTGCGCGCCCGAAGTGCGCCCCAGATCCGCATTCGCGTTCGTCGTGATGGTGCGGAACTCCTGCACCGAATCGAGCGTCACGCGCAGCACGCTGGTGAACGCGGCCCGGTTCTGTTGATCGTTCACGTCCACGCCGTCCAGCGTCACGTTCGCCTGATCGGATTTGCCGCCATTCACATTGCCGCTGCGGTAATCGTTCTGCGCGCCGGGGTCGGGCTCACCCAGGTAACTCACGCCGGGCTGCAGCGAAAGCAGACCCACCACGTTGCGCGCCTCGAAGGGCAACTGCGTAATCGGCACCACGCCGATCGCGTTACCGATGGAAGCGTCGGTCGTGTTGACCTGCGGCGCTTCCGCCGTAACCGAGATCGCCTCGGCCACCGAACCGACATTCACGAACGTCAGCGCCACGGTGGAAGGCGTACCCACCAGCAACTCATATTTGCCCGCATCCAGATCGGCGAATCCTTTCGCCTTCGCCGTGATGTGCCACGTGCCCGGCTGCACTTGCTGAAAGGTATAGCGCCCCCCCGAGTCCGACACCGTTTCGCGCCGGGCCGAAGTGGCCACGTTTTCCATCACGATGGAGGCGGACGGAATCAGGGCCCCTGTAGGATCGGCCACCGTACCGTTGAGCGACGTCAGAGCCTGGCTGAATCCCGGTAAAGTAAACGCCAGCGACATCGCCGCCGCGAGAAAACTATTTCGTTTGAGCATTCTTGTAAGTAACCCCTCGAAAGCAGGCAGCAGCCGGAATCGCACGCAGAGGTGCCTGCGCGTCCCCCAACTGCCAATGCAGATCATTATGCGTGCGCATGAACATCGCGTCAACACAAACGCGAACGCATTAATTTATTGGCCCCATTCAAATTCCGTTTCACCCTCGCCGTAGGACGACTCACCCCGCCGGTTCCCGCCCTTGCGCGCCGCTTTGTTTCAAATGTGATACGATTCCGGTCGTAAACGGAGGCATTCCGTGAAGACATACGAAACGAAGGACATCAGAAACGTCGGCATTGTAGGCCACGGCCACTGCGGGAAGACCTCCGTAGTGGCCGGTTTGCTTTATGCGGCAGGCGCCACCGCGCGCCTGACGCGGGTCGACGAAGGAAATACCGTAACGGACTTTGACGAGGAAGAGATCAACCGCAAGCTCACGATCTCCACCGCCATAGCGGCGACCGAATGGAGGAAGACCAAGATCAACCTCCTCGATACGCCCGGGTTCAACATGTTTATCAACGACGCCCGGTCCGCCCTGATCGCCGCCGATGCCGCTATCGTCGTCGTCGACGCCGTCGCCGGCGTGGAAGCGCAGACCGAGAAGATGTGGAAGACCGCCGAGGAGTTCGGCCTTCCCCGCGCCATTGTCATTAATAAGCTGGACCGCGATCGCGCCAGCTTCGAGCGCACCATGGAAAGCATCCATGAACGCTTCGGCCGCTCCGCCGTTCCCATTCAGCTCCCCCTTGGCTCGGACAAGGACTTCCGGGGCGTCATCGATCTGATCCGGATGAAGGCCTATGTCTATACCGTCGACGGCGACGGCAAGGGCCAGGAAACCGCCATTCCCGCCGAATACGCCGAAGCCGCGCAAAAAGCGCATGCCGAACTGATCGAAGTGGTCGCCGAAGGCAAGGACGAACTGATGGAGGAGTTCTTCGAGATGGGCACCCTGCCCGAAGAACACGTCATCAGCGGAGTGGATGAGGAAATGCGTGAGCTCCGCATCTTCCCGGTCCTCTGTATGTCCGGCCTGCACGACATCGGTTCCGACTGGTTGCTCAATCTCATCGTGGAAGCATTCCCCTCCCCCGCCGACCGCCCCCCCGCCAAACTCTCCCTGAACGGGAAGGAAATCGAGCGCAAAGCCGAAGACTCCCAGCCCGCCGCCGCCTTCGTCTTTAAGACGACTGCCGATCCCTTCGCCGGACGCCTCACCTTTTTCCGCGTCCTCTCCGGCTGCATCAAGAATGACGCGCACCTGATCGTCGCCGGCAAAGGCACCGAGGAACGCCTCGCTCACATCGGCGCGCCCCAGGGCAAAAACGTGGTCCCCGTGAATGAACTGCACGCCGGGGATATCGGCGCCGTCGCCAAACTCAAAGACACGCTGACCGGCGATACGCTCACGGAGAAATCTTCCCAGGTTCAGTTCGCCCCCATCAAACTGGCCGAGCCTTCCATCGCGTTCGCCGTGGAAGCGAAAAGCCGCGGCGACGAAGACCGCATGGGGAACGCTCTCCACAAACTGCTGGAGGAAGATCTTTCCCTCCGTTTCTACCGCGACCCTCAAACCAAGGAATTTTTGGTCGCCGGCACCGGTCAGCAGCACGTGGAGATCGCTGTCAGCCGCCTGAAGAAGCGTTACGGCGTGGATGTCACGCTCAAAGCGCCCAAGATTCCCTACCGCGAGACCATCCGCGGAACCGCCGACGTGCAGGGCCGCCACAAGAAGCAGACCGGCGGACACGGGCAGTTCGGCGACTGCTGGATTCGCATGGAACCCCTGCCCCGCGGCGGCAAGTTCGAGTTCGCCAACGCCGTCTTCGGGGGCTCAATTCCCAAAAACTATATTCCAGCCGTGGAAAAAGGAATTATCGAGACCGCGGAACGTGGCTTCCTCGCCGGCTTCCCCATGGTCGACTTCAAAGTGACCGTGTATGACGGTTCCTACCATGATGTCGATTCCTCCGAACTCGCCTTCAAACTCGCCGCGCGCAAAGCCTTCCGCGCCGCCATGCAGACGGCCAAACCGACGCTGCTGGAACCGGTGATGAACGTCGAGGTGCAGGCACCCGTCGAGTTCGCGGGCGACCTCATGGGAGATATCAACGGGCGTCGCGGCCGCATCGCCGGCATGGAGACGCAGGGCGGGACGCAGATCATCCGCGCTTCCGTCCCCATGGCGGAAATGCTGAGTTATCAAAGCGATCTGACTTCCATGACCCAGGGCCGCGCGTCGTTTTCCATGGAATTCGACCACTACGATTACGTGCCGCAGTTGCAGGCGGACAAGATTGTGGCGGCCGCTAAAGCGGCGCGGGCGGGCGAGGAAGAAGCCGACGAAGAATGACAGTTATGTTACGGCTTGGGGCTTTGGGTGTATCTCAAAGCCTCAGGCATGTGACACAGCGACCCGATTCGTTACACCTTTTCGGGTTGACGCAGTTGTAACGTCCAGGGTAGCCTGTAAGGGTCTGCACCGGACTGGAGCGCCGGTGGAATTAGTATGCCTTACAACCAGGGAGATTAGATGATCCGGAAGGTTAGAAACGTACTGTTCAGCTCAGGTCTGGCTACAGCTCTTTATCTTCTTCCGTCCCCGCAGCTCTACTCTCAGCAATCCGGCTTCCAAACGTCTTTTTTATCCCCCGTAGCCGTCCACGCGCCTTCCGTGATCGCAGCCGACATCGCGGACACCGAACACCTCTCTTACCTCAATCAGCTGATACGGGAACAGAAAAAGATCTCCGCGCTGTTCCGCCCAAACGCTTCCGATCAATTGATTCAGCAGGCCGAAGACAGATTCCGGAATGGCCGAAAAAATCATCAGGATCGGGATTTCGATCTGGCCCGCACGGAATTCGATGCCGCCATCGACCTGATGCTGAAAGCGTCCGAGAATCCCACCGACCGCGCGCTTTTTGAGTCTCGCCTCGAAGACATGGTGGATTCCGTCCACCGTCTGGACCTTTCGGGCCTGGGCGCCGCTTCCGAGGAGACCGTCCCCCAGTTCGACAAAGCGCCGCTCGAAGATATCGTCCAGATGACCTTCCCGGTCGATCCCCGCATCAAAGAGAAGGTACAGACCGAGATCCGCACCACCTCTTCCGCGCTGCCGCTTGTCGTGAACGATGTCGTGCTCGGCTACATCAACTACTTCAACGGTCGCGGCCACAAGACTCTGGAATATGGGTTGGCCCGGGCCGGTAAATATCGCCCGATGATCTCGCGTATTCTCGCTGAAGAGGGCGTCCCCCAGGAACTGATTCACCTCGCGCAGGCCGAGTCCGGCTTCCTGCCCCGCGCCGTTTCGAGCGCCGCCGCCGGCGGCATGTGGCAGTTCGTGAAGTTCCGCGGCAACCAGTACGGCCTCGAACAGAAGCCCGGCTCCGACGATCGTTTCGACCCTGAAAAGGCCACCCGCGCCGCCGCCCGTCATCTCAAAGATCTCTACAACGAGTTCGGCGACTGGTATCTCGCCATCGCGGCGTACAACTGTGGCCCGGGCTGCGTGGAAAAAGCGGTGGAACACACCGGCTACGCCGATTACTGGGAACTGCGCGCGCGCCATGCGATTCCCGCCGAGACCACCAACTACGTGCCGATCATCCTCGCCATGACGATCATGGCGAAGAACGCTCCCGAATACGGCCTCGATCAGGTAGTTCCCGATCAGCCCTGGGAGTTCGACACCGTGAAGGTCACGGCCGCCACCAACCTCGCGCTCATCAGCGATCTCACCGACACCTCGGTGCCCGAGCTGCAGCAACTCAATCCGTCCCTGTTGCGCAGCATCGCTCCCGAAGGCTTCGACCTCCGTATCCCCAAAGGCCTTGCGGAAACCACTCTGGCCAATCTGGAACTCGTGCCGGCCGAGCGCAGATGCTCCTGGCGCATGCACCGCGTGGAAGTGGGCGAGAGTCTCGGCTCCATCGCGCGCCGCTACAACGCCTCCACCTCCGTGATTGCCTCCGCAAACCGGATTTCCGGCACCGAACCTCAGCCCGGCGACCGCCTCCTGATCCCCGCCGTCTATCACGAGTCCACACCGGTGGCGAAACGCTCGGCGCGCTCCGGATCCCGTTCGGCGTCCCGTTCAGCATCCGCGCGGACTCCCGCGAGACGTGGTTCCGCTTCTTCCGCGGTTGCCGCGAAGCGTCCCGTTCACAGGACCGCCGGGACCATCGCGCAGAACACTCACAAGCCCAAAGCTCTGGCCCGTTAATTCCCGTTTTTGCCGCCGCCTGCACGGGTGTGTGTCGTTTTGTCATAATTTTCGATTGACAGGACACCCGGACATTTGCGATGAAAACAAAAAGGGGTATGCTATGGATTACCGGGCTAAAACAGGAGTCTTACTGAATGTTCGATAATCGGAAGCTTGCCATGAAGGACGAAGACGAAATGGAAGATTTTCGGGATTACGACGACGAGGCGGAAGACCTCGATTCCAAACTCGACGAGTACGAGGACGACGAGGAGGAAGAAGACGACGAGGAAATCGTCATCGTGGCCGCCGTGCCCGAACCCGTTGCCGCACCGTCCGGCCTTTCGGAGGATGCCCCTTCCGCTCTTCTGCCCGACGAACCGGAGATCGTTGCCGTGATGGTGGAAGTAGAAGTGGAAGAGGACGCCGCGCCACCGCGCAAACCGGCCCGCAAAGCGACCAAATCGGCGCCTTCCAAAGCGGTAGCCAAAAAGGCTCCGGCGAAAAGCGCTCCGGCAAAGAAAGCTACAGCAAAGAAAGCTACAGCGAAAAAAGCTCCGGCCAAAAAGGCGACAGCGAAGCAGGCCGCCCCGGCCAAAGCCGTAGCCAAAAAGGCCGCTGCAAAGTCCGCCCCCGCGAAGAAGGCCGCTCCTCAAAAAGCGGTTGCGAAGAAGGCCGCCGCGAAGAAGGCGGTGCCCGTGAAGGCAGCGGCCAAAAAAGCGCCGGCCAAAGCTGTGGCCAAAAAGGCTCCGGCCAAAAAGGCTCCGGCAAAGAAGGCCGCCCCGACCAAAGCTCCGGCGAAAGCGGTAGCGAAACAGGCCGCTCCGAAAAAGGCAGCCCCGAAAAAGAGCGCGGCGAAAAAAGCGCCCGCGAAAAAGAAAAGGTGACAGGAAACGGGCGGCCCGTCACACTCACTCAGTGATGGGCCGCCCTGCTTGACAACCTTCTATTCCACCGCTGGCTTCGCGACCACCGAACGGCACTTCTCAAACAACTGGATCAGCGCGTCCGCATACTCTTCCGACGACTTCGCGGGTTTCCCCGAGAATCCCGCCGCCGTGGTGTTACCCTTGCCGTACCCCGTGGTCACAGCGATAAACTTCATCAGTTCGAGCGCCACTTCGTCCCTGTTCTTGGCGGCGGCTTCTTTGG
This sequence comes from uncultured Acidobacteriia bacterium, assembly GCA_903851195.1. Lineage (GTDB taxonomy): Bacteria > Acidobacteriota > Terriglobia > Bryobacterales > Bryobacteraceae > BOG-234. Next base: position 171,382 of record CAINNJ010000033.1, on the reverse strand, counting down.
CGGCGCCTGCATCCGGCTTCGTTTCTTCTGACATTGTTCTCCTGTCGCGCACCGCGGACTGCAACCGGCGCGCGCTTGCAGCATTGAGGTCTTCCCTCCCGAGCTTCGCATGCCCGTAAACGCGCGCCGTTTCATCCGGAAGATGAGAGGCGGCGCCCAGGCCCACTTGCTGGAAGCTGACGATGGCAACTTCTACATCGTCAAGTTTCAGAATAACCCGCAACACCGCAGAATTCTCGTCAATGAGTGGATCGCCTCCGCCATCCTGACCCATCTGCAGATCGCCGCCCCCGACTCGCGGATCGTCCGGCTCACCCCGGACTTCCTGGCCAGCCATCCCGACGTTCACCTCCAGATGGGGAACCACCGCCTCGCCGTCGAGCCCGGCTGGCACTTTGGTTCCCGCCACCCCGGCGACCCCGAACTGCTCGCCATCTACGACTTCATCCCCGACGCCCTGCTCGGCCAGGTCGCCAATGCCGATCAGTTCCGCGCCGTTCTGGTCTTCGACCGCTGGGCAGGCAACGCCGACGGCCGGCAGTCCGTCTTCTTCCGCGCTCAGCTGAAGGACTGGCTGGCCCGGCCTGGCGTGCCCCATCGCAAACAGGGGTTCGTAACCCTTATGATCGACCACGGCTTCGTCTTCAACGGGCCACACTGGAGCTTTCTTGAATCCGCGCTCACCGGCCTCTATCCGCGCCGCCAGGTCTACCAATCCGTCCGCTCGCTCGACGACTTCGAGCCCTGGCTCTCCCGCGTCGCCGCCTTCCCCGACGAGGTTCTCGACAAAGCCCTCCGCAGTATGCCGCCCGAATGGATTGCCGGCGAGGAAGACGAACTCGAACGAATGCTGGAAAAACTGCTGCGCCGCAAAGCCCGGATCGCGGATTTGCTCCAGGACTGCCGCAATGCCCCTGGGAATCCGTTCCCGCGCTGGCTCCCCTGAACGATTCCGTCCTTCGGAATCGATTACCTCAATCGGGTAAAAAATAACTAAATTTATTGTCGTAACATCCCGTAAATGATGTAACGTTTTGAAATATTTTCACACCTTTTATGGAAATCTGTGAAAATCATAACAACTATACGCGGGTCGCTGCTGGCGCTCGCCCTCGCAGGCATGGCGCACGCCGGCACTGTTGGAAACGGCGCTCCGAATCAGTCCGGCGGCTCGGACCTGAACGGCTATCTCGAAGCGGACAATTTTTCGTTGTCCGATGCAATTTATCTGACTGCGGTTCAGTATTGGACCCTGCAGAACGATTCCACCGATTACTCGGGCGATACCGTCTGGGAGATCTACCAGGACGCATCCGGCCTGCCCGGTTCCCTTGCCGCTTCCGGCGACGCTGCGGCAACCGGAACGGCCACCGGCAAGACGACGTATGGTCTTGCCGAATATTCCTACGCTTTCACGATCAATGTGCCGCTCGCCGCCGGCAATTATTGGCTCGGTCTTCACAACGGCTCCAACAGCGGCATTCCTTCAACCTCCTTCTACTGGGCATGGTCGGCCGGTACGGGTAACAGCCAGAGCCAGGATCTCTCCGTGACGTCCTCCGCCTGGGCCACGAATTCGGCCGAACTCGCGTTCCTTTTGACCACGGCGCCCACGCCTGAACCGACGTCCTTCGCGCTTGTCGGCTGCGGTTTGCTGACGGCGTGGTTCTCCCGCCGCAGATTTACAGGAAAGGTATAAACACCGGTATCATGAAGAAATTAGTCATTATTTCGTCTCTCGCGGTGGTGGGCCTTTCCGCTCAGCAACCCACAGTACTGGTACCGGCAAGCACCGGCGTCAGCAGTAAACTCCAGATCTACTCGATGCTGAATCCTGCCACGCCGAGCGTGGACACGGACGACGATGTCGAAAGCCCGAATCAGATGTATATTCCTCGCGGAGGAGCCGTCAAGGCCGGCGCAGCCAAGCTGCAGCAGGCCACCGTCACGGCGGCGGCTTCCACCATGTACACCCAGACCACGAACGGCACCCTTCCCGTGAGCGTGACAGCCAGCTATACGGGCCTCGGTAACGGATTCAGCGGCTGGACGAACCAGGGCCTGCTCCCCCCCGATACCACCCTGGCCGTCGGGAACAATCAAATCCTGCAGTGGGTGAACGTTCGGCTCACCATCCTGAACAAAACCACCGGCGTGAAACTGCTCAGCGGTTCCGGTTACGTCAACGGCAGCCAGATTTGGTCCGGCTTGTCTTCGACCAGCATTTGCCGCACCCAAAACAACGGCGACCCGGTCGTGCAGTACGACCGCATTGCGAACCGCTGGGTCCTCTCCCAGTTCGCCTTTAACTCCACCAATACGCAGAACGCGTTCTGCTTCGCCGTTTCGCAATCCAACGATGCCACGGGAGCCTACAATCTCTACGAATATGACTTCCCGAACGTCTTGCCGGACTATCCCAAGCTGGGCATCTGGCCCGACGCGTATTACATGACCGCGAACGACTTTACTTATCCAGCTGGTTCCTATTCCGGCACCAAAGTCTGCGCCTTCGACCGTCCCGCCATGATCGCGGGCACTGCCGCCACCGCGGTTTGCTTCGAATCCGCCGCCGACGGCGTGCAGTTTGCCAGTATCCCGGGCGACTTTGAAGGCACTCTCGCTCCGCCCGCCGGCAGCGCCGAGTATATCCTCAACGGAAACTGGTTCTCGCTGAACAGCCCTCCCTACGGCCTGCAGATTCGCCGCTTTAAGCCGGATTTCGTCACGCCGGCGAACTCAACCTTCGACGACGGCTTCGGTGGCGGATCCGGCAGCTACGTTTCCCTTCCGTTCGACAGCAGCGTGATCGGCGCCTGTGCCGATAGTGGCAGCACTTTCGTGCCGCAACCTGGCACCAGTCGTGTTCTGGACACTCTCTCGATGCGACCCATGTATCGGCTGGCCTATCGCAATCTGGGCGGCAATCGCGAGTCGCTGGTCTTCACCCAAACCGTCGACCCCACCGGTACCGCCGTGGCCGGTATACAGTTGATCGAGATCCGCAATCCCGGCGCCAACCCTCCGGCGATCTATAACAATGTCAATTTCAATCCGGACACCACGAACCGCTTCCAGGGCGCCGCGGCGACGGATAAACTGGGCAACATCGGCATCGGCTACAGTGTCAGCAGTTCGACTCTTTCCCCGGGTATCCGTATCGCCGGCCGTCTGCGTAATGACATCAAAAACACGCTTCGCGGCGAAATGAACGTTAAGACGGGCGCTGGCGCCCAAACGTCCACAGCAAAGCGTTGGGGCGATTACAGCACCATGCAGATCGATCCCGACGACGACTGCACCTTCTGGTATACGACCGAATACACGAATGCCTCGTCCACCTCGAACTGGTCGACGCAGATCGTTAGCTTTAAGTTCGCAGGCTGCCAGTAAACCATCCGCAAAGGGGGCACGCGGCTACTGTCGCGTGCTCCTTACGGAATCCGCTGCGTCCAGCATCGACAGGATCCGCGACGCCGTTTCCGGAGCCATCAGAATCCCGTTCCGGTAGTGCCCGAAAGCCCCCCAAACCGAATCGCCCGACGCCCCATCGCCCGACAGGCGCCCGATCACCGGACCATCCCCCTCGATCGCCGGCCGGAAACCGTTCCATCGCTCCACCGGTGCATCGTGGCCCAGCGCGGGCCAGAGCCGCGCGGCGTTCGCACGAATCTCCTCCACCGCAGCCTCGTCGATTGCCCGGTCGAAACCCACCTGCTCCGTGGACGCACCCGCAATCAACACACCCGACCGCCGCTGCAGCAGATACGTATGTCCATGCCGCAGAATCGGCCCCAGTTCCCCGGGCTTGCGGACCCACGAAATCAGATGACCCCGCACCGGCATCGTCCGCGGCGCGCCCCGCAGCAGACCTGAGCTCCACGCCCCCGCAGCGATTAAAACACCCGCATCCTCATACCGGCCTTCGGCGGTTTCCACGCTCTTCCCGTCCGGCGACACCGCCAGCACCGCTTCGTGCTCCGCCAGCACGACTCCCCGCCGCCGGCATGCCTCCAGCAGCGCCGCGGTCACCGTCCGCGGATCCACCAGCGCATCGTCCGGATAGAACCGCGCCGCCTGTCCCAGATGTGTCGTGGGCTCCGACCGGATCCCGATGCCCGCCTGCCTCTCCGCCTTCGAGTGCAGAACCGCGGCTTCCGCGTCGTCGTACGCAACTTCCACGGCCCCCGAACGCCGGAAGTCGATGCTGACCCCCGACTCCCGCTCCAGCTCATCCACAAAGGCCGGCCACGCCCGCAGACTCGACAGCGAAAACTCCGCCAGCGGCGACTCCGCCTCGATTTCGCCCCCCGGCGCCAGCATCCCGGCTCCGGCCCAACTGGCCTCCCTCGCGGCTTCTCCCGCCTCGAACACGCGCACCGCGTGCCCCCTCTGCGCCAGCCGCCACGCGCACGAAAGTCCGATAATCCCCGCCCCGACAACGATCAAACCACCATGTTACGGCAGGCCCCGCTCAGAACCGGAGCCGCAACTCTGCCCAGTAACGCCGCGGCGCACCCGGCGCGTAAAACGTCGCCCGCGGGATGGCGTAATCTCCGGTCGAATACGCCGGCAGCGGACGCGCCACGAAATTGCCCTGCGCGTCGAACCCCGTCGCCCCCAGCTGCGCCGCCGTGTCGTAATGCCGGTTCAGCAGATTGTCCGCCTGAAACGCCAGCAGCCAGCGCTTCGAGAGATCGTAATGCGCGCGCAGATCCACCACCGCATAGCCGGGCGATACCCCCGGACCCAGATAGTACTTCCCGTCCGCCTGGTGTCGGTTATTCTCGTTCCCGCGCGCGTAAGAGCTCGACACGCCGTGCAGTTCCGCATCCACCGAAAGCTTCGGCAACACCTGCACATCCGCGAAAGCCTTGAAGTTATGCTGCGGCGCCAGCGGAATGTGATCGCCCGGCATCACCTGAATGGTCCCGTCAATGCCCTTCAGCCCCGCCAGCGTCATATCGTTGGCGCTGTTGCTTGAACCCGACAGCGTCTCCGCGCTCTGGTACGTGGCGTCCAGAAACGTGTAGCTCAGCCCGCCGGTTACGCGCCGGATCTTCCCCTCCACGCTCGCCTCCGCCCCCTGCCGCCGCGTCCGGCCGAAGTTCCTGAAATACCCCGACCCGCTTAGCTGCGACGCCACGAACAAAATATCGTTGCGGTTCTCCGCCCGGTACCAGCTCGCGCTCCAAGTGATGCCGTGCCCCGGCTTGCCGCGGACCCCCGCCTCCCACGTGCCCGTGACTACCTGCTGCAACGGTGGATCCCCCGCCAGCGCATTCGGCAAGCTACACGGATTCGCCGGATCCGCGCAGCCCAGTTCGATGGAAGTCGGCGCCCGGCTCCCCTCCGTGTACCCCGCGAAAAGATTGAGGCTCTGCAGCGGGCTGTACGTCACTCCCACCGCCGGATTGAACCGGCCGTAAACATCGTTCCCCGTCAGCGAGCCCGGCCCCGCCGGCGTCAGCCGATCCACGTTATGAATCGGATTCCGGTTATATCGCCCCGAAAGCGTCACGTTCCACGCCTTCCCCAGCGTCAGCGTATCCGTCGCGAACACGCTGTAAGTGAACGTGCGCCCGTGCAGATTCACGCGCGTATCGTAAGGGACGCCGCTTACACTGGTCGACCCGTCCGCGAACGCGTTCACGCTCGTAATGCTCCGGTCCGGATTCAGATAGCCGAACTGCGTCCCCTGCGAGAAATCCACCAGCCCGCCCGTGAAGCCCGCGCCCGCCGTGAACTGGCTGGTCACGCCGCCATGCGACTGCAGCCACGTCACCTGCCCGGAACTGCCGAATCCGCGCTGCGCCTCGAGCGCATGCGTCGTTAAACCGTTGCACCGCTCTTCCGGATCGGCACGCTGCAGCGCCTGCGCAATGCAACGCCACTTCGGGAACGGCGTATTCGAGGCGTTCGCGCCGCTCGTCGGATAGCCCGTATACCCCGCCGCCTTCAACGCCGCCTGGTCCGCCGCACTCGGCTGATATACGGACTGGTCCAGAGAGTCGTTATTCAGATTCCCGTTGATCGTGTCGGCACGAATATACCGGAAGTAGCCGTTCCCGGAAAACGTCAGCGTGTCGCTGAAACTGTGCCGCACCGTCAGATTCGCGAACGGAGACCGGTCCTTCGTGATATCCGGAATCGTGTACACGCTGGACCAGTCCCGCGCCAGAAACCGCTGCTCCTGGACACCGTTGCCGGTGAGCGAGTTGTAGGCGTAGGAGAGATGCAGGCCCAAATCCGTCTTGCCCGCCCGCCAGCCGAGTTTCGCAAAACCCTGCCGCACATCGGAAGGCGAGTCGAACCGCCACCCGGATTCGTGGAACAGATTCCCCGCGAAAAACCAGTTCAGTCCCGTCGCCTTGCCGCCGCCATGCTCGAATTCCAGCGCCTTCCGGACACTGCTGCCGTAGGTTACCTGTGCGGTGGTGCCGTGATTTTCCACGCCGTCTTTCGTCTGCACGGACAGCGCTCCGCCCAGCGTATTCAGTCCGAACAGCGGATTGGAGCCCGGCATCAGCGTCGCCGAAGCAATCGCGTTGCGCGGAATCAGATCCCAGCTCACTACGTCGCCGAACGGCTCATTCAGCCGCACGCCGTCCATATAGACCGAAAGTCCCTGCGGCGTTCCCAATAGCGGGGAAGCCGTATAGCCGCGATAGTTCAGATCCGGCTGAAACGGATTCCCCTGCATTTCATTGAGCTGCACGCCGTTGAAACGCCGTTTCAGGAAATCGGTCAGGTCCAGCGCGCCGCTCTGCTCCACCTGCTCCTGCGTCGCGGTCTGGATGGGCGACGGCGCCTGCTCCCGCGAAAGCTCCACGCCCGGCAACGGCATGGTCGCTACCACGTCCACTTTTGCCTGCGCCTGCGACAGCGCCAGTGTGACCGTGCGGATCACCGGTGCCGCGGCTTCCACATCGATCGTGAGATGCTCCGTGAGAAAACCCGCGCGCGATACCTCCAGCCGGTACACCCCAAACGGCAACCCATCGAAAACGTGAATACCCGCCCCGTCGGTGCGAAATGCCGTCGCGCTGCGCGGATTGGTACGCTCCAGCCTACCCGCCGCCTCCATCGCGGATCCCGATGGATCTTTCACCTCCAGCCGGATCTCCCCCGTCTGCTGGCCTCCCGCCAATCCGCCCCAGAGACTCACCAGCACTATAGTCAGCCAACGCCCGTTCACAAGTCCCCCAAAGCCCGATGATTCGGACCAGAAGTAAGAGATCCCGCAGAACTCCTTTCTGTTCAGCATTTCTCGGCCTGCCAGATTTATTACAAGGGTAGTAGAGCTGCGTAATCTCTACCGGAGATTACGCTTATGGGTCGAAATTTACCGGGCATCGCCCTGGTAGCTTTCTTATCGGGTTCAATCGTTTTTGCGCAGGGTGTGGACACCACGCAGCGCGCCACCGACTGGGAGGAAATCAACTTCGAATTCAACCAGTCCGTCATCGTGGATGGCTTTCCCTCCATGCTTCGCCTCGCGGATCTGCTGAAGCAGCATTCCGATTACAAGGTCAACATAACGGGCCACGCCGATCAGATCGGTTCTGCCCGCTATAACATGCGTCTTTCGCAGAAAAGGGCCGACGCCGTCTCCCAATTTCTGCAGAAATATGGAGCGACAGCCGCCCAGATAACCGCCAAAGGGGACGGGAAATCCAATCCCGAAGCCGCCGGACGCGGCGTCAACCAGCGCTTCCTCAACCGCCGCGTAACCCTCACCGTAACCGCGCCGGACGGCACGCAGATTGGCGATGGCACCGTGACCTCGGCCATCCTCGACTTCATCAAAACCGCCAACGGGCAGTTAAGTAAGATCGACGCCATTCAGGGTCAGATTCGCGACCTCGAAAATCAGCTGAAGACCCTGCAGGGCGATACCGGGACCATCAAACAAACCACGTCCGCGATCCAGGAATCCACCACTGCGATTAAGCAGGATACCGGCGCCATCCACAACGACACGCAGGATCTTGTCAAACGTCCGTCGCCGCTCACCGCCGAACAGACCACCGAAATCGCGCGCGCCGAGGCCACGAAGGCAGCGGATTATGCTCTCACCCAATCGGCCCTTCGCAACCGCAAATACAGCCTGATCGGGTTCAACGGCGGTCCCACGTTCGGCAACGGCTCCATCCACGGCACCGGCAAACAGGGCAATTACAGTGCGGAGGTCTATGCGCACGGCCTGATCCCCTTCGGTAACGGCGAGACGCCGGAACAACCCGGCACGCACGGCATCCAGATCGATGGCGACTGGCTCTACTTCCACAAAAACGACAGCCGCGCCGATGGCCGTAACGAAGGACTCTTCGACCTCGGTCTGGTCAATCGTTTTAACCGCATTCAGGTCGGCGCCTTCGCGCAGTTCGACTACGTGTCGCTGAATGCGTATCGTGGCGGTACGATGCTGGGCAATGGCGTGGCGACTGTCGATTACGTGATGCCTCGCGGCATCGTCGGAGTCTTCGGCTCGAAGGGCTTCCGCGACTACGCCAATCTGGGAACGTCAATGGGTTCCGGAACGACCTTCCCGGCTTACCTCCGCCTCGCCGACCAGGTCGGCTTGCACATGGCGTTCTCGGTGGGAAAACATTTCTCCGTGGAAGGCAGCGGCGCTTACGTGAAACGGCTCACGCGGGGTCTGGATCCGGAACCGGCAGGCACGCTGAAGGTCTCCTATGACATCAGCGACCATTTGTCGGTCTATGTCGCGGGCGATCACAATCCCACGTTTCAGAACATCCGCTTTGGGGATCGTGCGGTGATCGGTCTGGAGTTCGGCAACTGGCTCCGCCCGAATAAATATCACGACACCGAAGGGGTGGTGCCGGTCTCCGTGCCGCGGCCCCACTACGAGATTGTGGGCCGCTAGATACAGTAACTCGGCCGGGGCTCAAAGCCCCGGCTTTTTTCTTTGTCTGACAGACGCTGGATTATAAGCCGGTTTTTGTACCCTTGCGGGCGATAGCCATTCATCCAGGCCGCCCATTGCTGAACGGCTCAAGCGACCTACCCGGAAGTTTAACGGAGCGGGCCACTCCTTCTCCCCTATTTGGTCTTGCTCCGCGTGGGGTTTGCCCTGCCAGCCGGATTGCTCCGTCCGCGGTGCGCTTTTACCGCACCATTTCACCCTTACCGGCTCTTGCGAACCGGCGGTATATTTTCTGTGGCACTTTCCGTAAAGATCCCTTTGAGAGATCCCCCCCGGCCGTTAGCCGGCACGCTGCCCTGTGGAGACCGGACTTTCCTCTCGCCTCCCGCTTTAACACGGGCTGCCAGCGGCTATCCATCCGAACGCCTGCCAGACTCCAGTCTCGCACGCGCATGCCCGCCATGCCGATCGCGTGACGGCAATGTTAGAATTGAAGTCTGTGGCGGGGTAGCTCAGCTGGCTAGAGCGACGGTCTCATAATCCGTAGGTCGGGAGTTCGAGTCTCCCTCCCGCCACCAGTTCCAAACCTGTTTATTTCCCAATAACACCTATCTCCCGATCACTCCAGCCAGCGGACTACTCGCGCTGGCGTACAGCCTTTTCTCCATCCGTCCCGCTTCGAACGCCAGCCGCCCGGCTTCCACCGCCAGCTTCATCGCCAGAGCCATCTTCTCCGCATCGTCCGCCGCCGCGATGGCCGTGTTCATCAGAATCGCGTCCGCGCCCAGTTCCATCGCGATCGCCGCGTCAGAAGCCGTTCCCACGCCCGCATCCACAATCAGCGGCACTTCCGTGATCATCTCCCGCATGATCCGCAGGTTGGTCAGATTCTGAATGCCCAGCCCGGAGCCGATCGGCGCCGCCAGCGGCATCACCGCCGCCGCGCCCGCATCCACCAGACGCCGCGCATTCACCACATCGTCATTCGTATAGGGCAGCACCACGAAGCCTTCCTTCGCCAGCACCCGCGTGGCTTCCAGCAGCCCCTGGTTGTCCGGAAACAGCGTCTTCTCGTCGCCGATCACTTCCAGCTTCACCCAGTTCGAAAGGCCCACTTCCCGCCCCAGCCGCGCCGTGCGAATCGCGTCGTCCGCCGTGTAGCAGCCGGCCGTGTTCGGCAGAATGAACATGCGGTCGCGATCGATATAGTCGAGCAGGGATTCTTTGCTTCGGTCGGTCAGGTTCACACGGCGGACCGCCACCGTGACCACTTCGGCGCCCGATACTTTGTGGCAGCGCGCCATCTCCTGAAAGCTTCGGTACTTTCCGGTACCGATCAAGAGGCGCGACTGAAATGTGCGCCCGGCAATCGTGAGGGACATACTTCCAGCGTATAGGATCAAGAGAGTCCATGCGGGCCGTCCTGCTCTTTTTCGCCCTTGCCGTTCCCGCGCTGTCGCAATTGACTCTGCTGCCGAAGCCGGCCTCCGTGCAGACCCGGCCGGGCAGTCTGATTTTCGGTCCGGACGCCCGTATCGAAACGAACATTGACGAACCCCGGATTGCCGCCGCCACTGCCCGCCTGACCACACGCCTCGGGGGACCCGTCAATCTTCGGATCCATATCGAGTCCCCCGGCAACCCCGTCCAGTCTCTCGACGAAGACGAATCCTATCGACTCGAAACTACCGGCCATGAGGCCCTCATCACCGCGCCAAACCCTCTCGGCGCATTGTACGCCCTCGAAACCCTCTTGCAGCTCCTGACGAAAACGCCTGCCGGCTGGACCGCGCCCGCACTCGTAATTGAAGACCGCCCGCGTTTCCCCTGGCGCGGCCTCCTGCTCGATTCCGCCCGCCACTTCCTTCCCCTCGACGTCATCCGCCGCAATCTCGACGCCATGGCCGCCGTCAAGCTCAACGTCTTCCACTGGCATCTCTCCGACGACCAGGGTTTCCGCGTCGAATCGAAACGCTTTCCCAAACTGCACGAACTGGGCTCCGACGGCGATTTCTACTCGCAGGACCAGATTCGCGGCATCGTCCAATACGCCCGCGATCGCGGCATCCGCGTCGTTCCCGAATTCGACATGCCCGGCCACTCCGCCAGTTGGCTGGCCGGCTACCCGGAACTCGCCGCCGGACCCGGTCCGTTTCAGATCGTCCGCACGTGGGGCGGCTATAACCCCGCCCTCGACCCTGCCAATCCGAACGTCCTGGCGTTCCTGGAAGCGTTCATCGGCGAAATGGCCCCCTTGTTCCCCGACCAGTTTTTCCACATCGGTGGCGACGAAGTGAGCGACCATCCGCAGACCGAACTGCAGGCTCGTTTCAACCGGCAGGTGCACGACATCCTCGCGAAACAAGGCAAGCGAATGGAGGGTTGGGACGAAGTCCTCGCGCCGGGGCTTCCTAAGGACGCACTGATCCAGTCCTGGCGCGGCGCGAAATCGCTTGCAGATGCTGCCCGTCTGGGCCACGATGGTCTTCTCTCCACCGGCTTTTATCTGGATTACACCGAACCGGCCGCGAAGTTGTACCTGGTCAATCCCGCCGGCAACCGCACCCTGGGCGCCGAAGCCTGCATGTGGACCGAATACGTTTCCGCCGAAAACCTGGATTCGCGCCTCTGGCCCCGCACCGCCGCCATCGCCGAACGCCTCTGGTCACCCGCCGTAACGCGCGACATCCCGGATCTCTACCGCCGCGTCGCCGTCATCGACGCCGAACTCGACCAGCTCGGCCTGCGCCACAACGTGAACTACCGGACCATGCTGCGGCGCCTCGCCGGCTCGAATGACACCGAGGCACTCCAGACCCTCACCGACGTTCTCGAACCTGGCTCCCTGCGCGTCCGCCACCACGCCAACCCCAACTACACCCAAAGCACCCCACTCGATCGCCTGGTCGATACCGCCCGGCCGGACAGCGCCACGGCGCGTCAGTTCACAGCCGCCGTAGATCGCTGGCTCGCCAATCGCGCGGACGCCGAAGCCAATCGGGAAATCGCCCGCTGGCTCACCCTCTGGGTCGCGAACGACGCGAAACTTCGTCCCCTGGCTGCCCGCCGGCCCGCATTGCGCGAAGCCGGACTCGTCTCCGCGGCCCTGGCGAAACTGGCCTCCACGGCATTAGCCGGAAAGCCGGCCCGCCCGATCCCCGTAGCGCCCATCGCGGAAGTCAACATTGCCGTCGCCCCCGCCATCAACAAACTCATCGTGCGGGGCTACAGACCCGCGTACCAGTCATACCCGCGCTCGGCCCAGTAATCGTCTCCGCGCTTGTCCGCATACTCGATCCGGCCGATCCGCTTGATATTCTTGATCCCGTACTTCACCGGAATCACCAGCCGCAACGGAGCCCCGTGCTTGTCGTTCAGCGGCTCCCCGTTCATCTCGTACGCCAGCAGAGTCTGCGGATGCAGCGCACTTGGCATATCAAGACCGACGTAATACTCCTCGTCCGGAGTCCTCATCCCGACGCATTGCGCCTTCTCCGACCCCGGCGCGAACTTCGCCGTGAAATCCGAGAACCGCGCCCCGGCGAACTGTGTCACCGTGCTCCATCCCTCCACGCACTTGAAATCGATGATTTCCTCGTGCCGCGGCAGCTTGCGCAGATCGTCCATCACCAGCTTGCCGGCCGGCGCGCTCGCCCCGAAAGGAACCACTTCCAGACGCCACGCCGCCGCATCCAGCGCCTCGTCGATGCCCACATCGCCGTTCGCCCTGATCTTGCCGACCGCAGACGCCGGAAACGTCTTTGCCAGATGGTCGTTGCCGTACAGCGTGTTCCGCACCACGCCTTCATTGAAGTTGAGCGCCGCCCGCAGCTTGCCCGGAATGTCGCCCTCCGGAATCTCGCCCGAGTGCAGCCATTCCCACCCGCCGACTGCCGCCACGGCGCCCACGCCCAGCCCGATGAACGACCGCCGGGAACGCCGCGAAATCTCTTCCGCCGGCGTCAGAACTTTAGAGTTTTCCTGCATTACCGTGTACCTCCGCGCTTGCCGCTTTCAACTCCACCACGTCGTAACCGCACACCATCGACCGGAAGTTGGCCCAGCCGGCCCGAATCACCTGCGCGATGTGGATCCCGAAAAATCCCAGGTACCCCATCGTCAGCCAGAAATGTTCCCACCGCGCCCACTCGTAACCGCCCGCCAGCGCCGTCAGCCAGTTCAGTTGCGCCGGCTTGTAAATCGCGAGGCCCGTCAGCAGGCTCAGCCCGCCCATCAGCACGATACCCGTGTACGTGATCCGCTGTGCCGCGTTGTACCGCCCTTGCGGCGGCAGCGGCACCTTCAGACCCATGTCGTGCATCGCCACCTGCACCGCTTCGCCAAACGACTTCCGTTCCGGAACCAGTTCCCGCCACTCGCCGGAGACCACCGTATAGATCACATACGCCAGCCCGTTGATTGCGAAGATCCACGCAAACAGAAAGTGCAGCGCCATCCCGTAAGAAAGCTTGTGGTCGACATGCGTCGCGTCGTAAAACCAGTCGGGGAAAAAGTGGAAAAGGGTGATGCTGCCGAGGCCGATCCGGTACGGATCGTAAGCCCAGTAAATCAGCAGCCCGCTGATGATCATCACGAAAAGGATCGGGAAATTGATCCAGTGGAACCACCGGGTTGCCAGCTTGTGTTTTTCTTCCAGAACTTGCACAGACTGATTATCCTGCTTTCCGGGATTTTATTCCGACCGCATTCCGCCCACCATCAAAAACAACGCCGCCGGAGCGAAACACCCCGGCGGCGCCCTCTGCACTTTCGTCTTCAACCCGGCCGATCCCGGTCAGGCGATCTTTTTCAGAGGCGGTACCAGCCCCTTACTCGCTCGTCCGGGAGGCATCCGAAGCAGATTGCTCTTCACGGGCAGGCTCCGAACGGCCCCCCCGAAATACTCGTCGAGCGGGAACAGAGCGTAGGGCTCCAGCTCCCGGAACACCCGGCCCAGCTTCTGCTGAATCCGGTACACCTCATGGAAAAACGCGCCGCGCTCCATGTTCAGGCGGCTGCAGCACAGCTTCCAGTCCGCGCCCAGCAGGTAATGAAACCGGAAGATGCGATACTCCTCCGGCGTCAGATTCCGCTCGGCAGTCCGGCAGAAATCGGCCATGTACTCTTCGTTCTTCATGCCCCACGTCTGCTTCTTCTCCTTTCCGTTGATCTGCTCGATGCGAACCCGCGAGATATGCTTCTCCGCCGACGCGCATTCCCGGAACTTGTTGTAGCAGGCCCGAAAGACAGCTCGCAGCACGCATTGACAAGGCACCGCCGGCCCCCCCTTGCTGCGTCGCAATCCAAACCCCTGACAGTGCGCGCATGCCTCTTTGGCCAATCCTAAGACTGCGGAACGATTCCATTCAAAATGCACAATAGCTCCTCCCGGTTCGGTTAGCGGTCCGTTCCGGTTCTTCTCAGAATTTCTCTCATTTTTCTTTTTCTCGCCCTTCGGATAATTACGTGAACCTGCCCATCTTCCGCAGGATCAATGGGTTACCTCCCGCGGGAGGGGACCGGCCGCCAACGTTATAGTGAGAAGTCGCACCCCCCTATTTCTCTGAGAAATAGGGGGTACAATTCATGTTCTTCGACGACCTCCACCAGCGCCTGATCGAAGCCGCGCGCCAGCGCGTCCGTTCCGGCCAGGTCTCCGAACGCAGCCTCGCCCGCATCTGCGATATCTCCCAGCCGCACATGCACAACGTTCTGAAAAGCGTCCGCGCCCTGTCCCCCGCCTCCGCCGACCGCCTCATGCGCGCCCTGGGCCTCACCGTCGCCGACCTGCTCTGGCGCTACCCCGGCGAGATCGAAGCCGGCATCCGCGCCGTGCCTCTCCTCCGCAGCCGACTCGGACCCGGCGGCGACGCCGTCCTCACCGCCTTCCGCGGCTACACACCGTTTCCTCTGTCACTTCTGGCCGGACTCGTGGAACCCGTCGCCGCCCTGCTCGCACCCGATCTCGTCATGCCGGCCGCGTTCTCCGCCGGCGACCTGGTCCTCCTGGACCAGAATCCGGACCTGCGCCTCCAACCCGCCGGAGGGGGCTGCTGGGTCGTGGAGGACACTTCCGGACTCGGTTCTGGACTGCGGGCCGGACTGCGGATACGATACCTGAGAGCGGGTAACTCCGGCCAGGGGAGTGCGCGAGCCGGCGAGACTGTCGAAATCGCCTGCGAAGCCGCCCCGAATGAGCCGCTTCTCTGGCAGCCTCTCCCGCTGCAGGGCCGCAATATTCTGGAAATAGTGAGGGCGCGAATTGTTTGGATTGGCCGCGAGATGGAAAAAGAACCGGGCCGATCGCCTGACACGGCTGGCCCAGGCGATCGAACTCCTGAGTGATCACGACCGCAATCTGATCCGCGAAAGCTCCCGCGTCGAACGGCTGCGCGTGCGCGGCGCCGTCGAACTGCACGGACTCTGCCATTCGTTTATCGCGGCTCTGAACGAAAAACTCTCACTCCCGTCCGTCGAGCTCGACCCCTTTGAATACTCCGCCGCGCACTACACCGACGGCGTGCCCGCTCTCTTCCAGATCAACCTGCGCGGCCGCCTGCTGCAACTCGAATTCGAGGCCACCGAGGAACTCAGCTCCCGGGAAGATTTCCGCAAGCCCTACGTCCTCTTCGGCGCCGTGCGGTCCTTCAATCAGGAACTGCTCGACCACAACACCATTGGCGAAAAGGCCATCTTCTACTGTCCGGAAACCGACGGGAAAAACGGCGAGGACGCCGGCCACTGGCATTACTTCGACAGCCGCACGTACCGGACCGGTCTGGTCACCCAGGATTTCCTGGTGACCGAACTGCACCACCTGCTCTGACCTTTACCTGCGGCGGACCGCGACTTCCTCATACACGTCCAGCACTTCCCGCGCCGTCCGCGCCCAGCTGAAACTCGCCGCCTGCTTCCGCCCCAGCCGGATCAGGTTGAGCCGCAGCTCCTCGTTCGTCAGGACTTCGGTGATTCCCCTCGCGATATCGAACACGTTCTCCGGATTCACCAGCATCGCCGCGCCCCCCACCACCTCCGGCAGCGAACTCACCGACGACGCAATCACCGGCGTGCCCGACGCCATCGCCTCCAGGGGCGGCAGCCCGAACCCCTCGTAGAGCGACGGAAAAACGAACGCCACCGCCAGTTCATGGAAGATGCGCAGCGTGTCGAACGGGATGAAGCCCAGAAACCGGACACTGTTCTCTACCCGGCTCTGAATCACCGCCCGGCGCACATTCGGATGCCGCGAGATCTCGTCGCCGATGATGATTAGCCGCAGATCGCGATACTCCGGATGGCTCTCCAGCGAACTGCGCGCCACCGCGAACGCTTCGATCAGCCGGGGAATGTTCTTCTGCGGCCGGATCGACCCCGCATACAACAAAAACGGGTAGCGGATCTGGTAGCGTTCCAGAATCCGGTGCCGCTCCCGCGCCGCCGCCTCCGGACCCGCCGCCCGCGCGTCGGAGGGCAGCCGCCGCTCCAGAAACTGCGGATCCGGTGCGTTGTAGACCAGCCGGATCCGGTCGCACGCCGAAGGCACCAGATTCGCGACGTCCCGCTGCGTGGCCCCCGAAACCGTGATAATCCGGTCGGCGCGCTCCAGCCCCCGCCGCAGCCGGAACTCGTGCGCGCCATGCAGCAGCCCGCTGGCCTCGTCGAAAAAGATGCTGCTCAGATCGTGGATGGTCACCAGGTACGGCTTCGGCATCAGCAGCGGCACCCGGTGAAACGGAATGTGTGTCAGGTCCGCCCGCAGCTGGTGCAGCAGCCGGGGCAGTTCCAGATGGTCCAGCCGGGAGGCGTCATTCCGGTTGTAAATCACCGTCCGGAAGTTCTCGGGCAGCCCGCCGAACTGCCCCTTATCCGCGGCGCCGCAGATCAGTTCGAACCGATGCGGAGTTTTCAGCGTGGCAAGCGCCTGCAACAGATTGCGGATGTACGTGCCGACGCCGAAGTCGCGTATGCGCCTGGCGTCCACCGCAATCTTCACGGTCTAGCGCTTCCACTCGTAAAGCGGGAACCGGGAGGTGAGCGCCTCCACGCGGTCGCGCACGGAGGCAATCACCGCCTCCGAAGTCACGTCGTTCAGCACCGCGGAAATACACCCCGCCACTTCCCGCATCTCTTCCACGCCGAAACCGCGAGTCGTCACCGCCGGGCTTCCCAGACGGATTCCGCTCGGATTCAGCGGCGGATTCACGTCGAACGGAATGCCGTTCTTGTTCACCGTCACGCGCGCCCGGTCGAGCGCCCCTTCGGCTTCTTTGCCCCGCACGCCCTTCGAGAACACATCCACCAGCAAAAGATGCGTGTCGGTGCCGCCGGAAACGACCCGGAAGCCCTCTTCCTGCATGCCCGCCGCCAGCGCCTGCGCATTCGCGATGACGTTGCGCTGGTATTCCACGAAGGAAGGCTGCAGCGCTTCGAGGAAGCAGACCGCCTTCGCCGCGATCACATGCACCAGCGGACCGCCCTGCGCTCCCGGAAACACGTTCCGGTCGATCGCCGGCCCGTACTTCTCCTTCGCCAGAATGATGCCCGACCGAGGTCCCCGCAGCGTCTTGTGCGTCGTGGATGTCACGATATCGGCGTAC
The DNA here is from genome assembly GCA_903851195.1 of uncultured Acidobacteriia bacterium. Classification (GTDB taxonomy): domain Bacteria; phylum Acidobacteriota; class Terriglobia; order Bryobacterales; family Bryobacteraceae; genus BOG-234. The sequence goes on along the minus strand of CAINNJ010000033.1, from coordinate 153,892 downwards.
TCGCACGGGTTCGGATGCAGCCCCGCGGCGACCAGTCCCGAGAAGTGCGCCATATCCACCAGCAGCAGCGCGCCCACCGAATCCGCGATCTCGCGGAACTTCGCGAAATCCCACTGCCGCGCGTAAGCGCTGCCGCCGGCAATGATCATCTTCGGCTTGTGCTCGTCGGCCAGCTTCGCCACGTTGTCGAAGTCGATGCGCTCGTCTTCCCGGCGCACCTGATACCCGACCACGTGATATGTCTTACCCGAAAAATTCAGCTTGTGCCCGTGCGTCAGGTGCCCGCCATGAGCCAGATCCAGGCCCATGATGGTGTCGCCCGGCTGAATCACGGCCGAATACGCCGCCTGATTCGCCTGCGAGCCGGAATGCGGCTGCACGTTCACATACTCGGCGCCGAACAGCCTCTTCGCGCGGTCCCGGGCGATATTTTCCACTTCATCGGCGTACTCGCAGCCGCCGTAGTAGCGCTTGCCGGGGTAACCCTCGGCGTACTTATTGGTGAAAACGCTGCCCGTCGCCTCCAGAATCGCCTCGGAGGTGAAATTTTCGCTGGCAATCAGTTCGATCTGCCCGTTCTGCCGGTCCGCCTCTTTCCGAATCAGCCGGTAGATATCGGGATCTGCCTCGGCAAGCGAGCGGGCCATGGAATTGTTCATAAGGGGAAATGACAATTTTATCACCCGCCGAATCCGCGCCTGTTTCGCCGCCCGTCCCGATTTGCCTGGCCACCGCGGTGTTTCGGGTATGGTTGACCGGCCAAAACGATTCTGACATGATTCCGGAAGGAGGGTGCCTGAATGCGAAGTCTGGATTGGTCTGAATGCCCCGCCGTGGAAAGCATCCCGGGTAAGGTCAGCGGCGCGTGGCTCCTCCGTGGAACCCGCACACCCGTTAAGGTGCTGTTCGAGAATCTGGAAGCGGGTTTGAGTATCGAAGAACTGATCGAGCAGTTTCCGGTCACCAGAGAGCAGGTTCACAGTCTGATGGCGTTCGTCGCGCGGTCTCTCGAGAAGCCTCCCGCTTACGGTTAATTCGTCAAGTGCTCATCCTCTTGGATAACGGGGTGCCGCGCGGGCTGGCAAGGTTCCTCAATAGCCATGTCGTCGAAGAGGCGCGTTCCCGCGGATGGGAAGAACTCGCCAATGGCGATTTGATCGAGGCGGCCGAAAGGGCAGGCTTCGACGTGATTGTCACGGCCGACAAGAACATCCGCTACCAGCAGAACCTGAGAACTCGCAGGATTTCACTCATCGTTCTCGGGAACTCCCAATGGCCGATGGTCAGGCTGGCCGCGAGCCGAATAGCCCATGCCGTCAACGCCGCCCGGCCCGGCAGTTACGCGTCTGTCGACGTGCCGTTCAAAGAGTAAAATCCCGTTTGCCATCCGATCCGAATCGGGCTGGTGTCCACAATGATGGTCCACAACGTCAGAAGCCCAAACGTTTGAGTTCGTCGAGTTCGCGGTGAAAGTCCTCGACGTTGTATTCGATCCAGATCTGGTGCGTCTTCAGGAAGCCATCCAGTTCGTATCGTGTGCGGAAACCGAGAAGCCGCCGCAATTCGGCCTGCGAAATGCGCCCGCTTCTGTATTCTTCCAAAGCGATTGCTTCCAGTGCCCGGCGCGACAGGTCGCCGCCTCCGGCAGATGGCCGGTCAGCCAGGTCGTCGGGAATTTCGAGTCAAACGCATATCGCGCGCCCTTCAGGCTTAGTGTACCCGTTTCATTGGTTCAGCCGCACCCGTCTGCGGCGGCGCACCGCAGCCATTCGCTTCTTCCCAACAAGATCACTTGACAATCCCGCACTCACATTTCATAATTGGATTGAACTAATGTTCGGGCGTCATTCCCGAACCTCGACGCTGGCGTCTCTCGTGCCGCCGTAGTTCACAGGTTTTGAACTTTCACCGTTTCCGTCGTTAGAGAGTTTCCGTCGTTATAGAGCTTCGAAGGAGGTCTTCAGAAAAGTTATGGGCAAGATTATTGGAATCGATCTCGGCACCACCAACTCGGTCGTCGCCGTCATGGAAGGTGGCCAGCCCACCGTCATCGCAAATCAGGAAGGCGCCCGCACCACGCCGTCCGTCGTCGCGTTCACCAAGTCCGGTGAGCGTCTGGTAGGCCAGGTCGCCAAGCGGCAGGCCATCACCAATCCCGAAAACACCGTTTTCTCCATCAAGCGCTTCATGGGCCGCCGTTCGGACGAAGTCTCCGAAGAGCAGAAGATGGTCCCCTATAAGGTCGTGCGCGGCGAAAACAACGACGCCCGCGTCGAAGCGGTCGGCCAGCGCTACTCCCCGCCCGAAATCTCGGCCATGATCCTCACCAAGCTGAAGGAAGCGGCGGAAGCCTACCTCGGCCAGAAGGTCACCGAAGCCGTCATCACCGTTCCCGCGTACTTCAACGACTCCCAGCGCCAGGCCACGAAAGACGCCGGCAAGATCGCCGGTCTCGACGTGAAGCGCATCATCAATGAGCCCACCGCGGCCGCGCTCGCCTACGGTCTCGACAAGAAGAAGAACGAAACCATCGCGGTCTATGACTTCGGCGGCGGTACCTTCGACATCTCCGTCCTCGAAGTCGGCGACGGCGTCGTGGAAGTGAAATCCACCAACGGCGACACCCACCTCGGCGGCGACAACATCGACCAGCGCGTCATGGACTGGATCGGCTCCGAGTTCAAGAAGGAACAGGGCATCGATCTTTCCAAAGACCAGATGGCTCTGCAGCGCCTCAAGGAAGCCTCCGAAAAGGCCAAAATGGAGCTTTCCACGCTGCTTGAAACCGAGATCAATCTGCCGTTCATCACGGCCGACGCCTCCGGTCCCAAGCACCTGCTGATGAAACTCACCCGCGCGCGCTTCGAACAGATGTGCGAAGACATCTTCCAGCGCTCCGTCGGTCCCTGCAAACAGGCCCTCTCGGACGCCGGTGTCACCCCGGACAAGATCGATGAAGTCGTGCTCGTCGGCGGCTCCACCCGTATCCCCCGCATCCAGACCATCGTCAAGGAACTCTTCAACAAAGAGCCCAACAAGACGGTGAATCCGGACGAAGTGGTCGCGGTGGGCGCGGCGGTGCAGGGCGGCGTGCTCGGTGGCGAAGTGAAAGACGTGCTCCTGCTGGACGTCACGCCTCTCTCGCTCGGCATCGAAACCCTGGGCGGCGTGTTCACCAAGCTCATCGATCGCAACACCACCATCCCGACCCGCAAGAGCGAGATCTTCTCCACCGCGGCCGACAACCAGACCTCGGTCGAAATCAAAGTCTTCCAGGGCGAACGCGCCATGGCGAAAGACAACCGGCAACTCGGCGTCTTCAGCCTGGTCGGCATCCCCACCGCCGCGCGCGGCGTGCCGCAGATCGAAGTCACCTTCGACATCGACGCCAACGGCATTCTGAACGTGGCCGCGAAGGACAAGTCCACCAACAACGAGCAGAAGATCACCCTGACCTCTTCTTCCGGCCTCTCCAAAGAGGAAGTGGAAAAGATGGCCCGCGAGGCCGAAGCGAACTCCGCCGACGATCGCAAGGCCAAGGATCAGATCGAAGCCCGCAACCGCGCCGATTCCATGGTCTACAACGTCGAAAAGACGCTGAAAGAGCATCGCGACAAGATCTCCGACGCGGACGCGAAGACCATCGAAGGTTCTCTCGAAGAAGTGAAGAAAGCCATGAACGAGAACGATCCGGAAAAGCTCAATGCCGCCACGGACCGCCTCACCAACGCCAGCCACAAACTGGCCGAGGCCATGTACAAAGCGACTGCCACGCCCGATGGCGCAGGCGCACCCGGAGCCAAACAGGGCAGTGGTCCTTCGACAGGCGACAAGCCGAAGGAAGACGTGGTTGACGCCGAGTTCGTCGACGTTGACGATAAGAAGTAAGTAGTAGTTCCCGCGCGCGGGGTCGGCTTTCGGCCCCGCGCGTTATCTCCTTTAAACCCATGCCGGCGAGCCCAAAACACGACTATTACGAAACTCTGGGAGTCCCTCGGGGCGCCTCCGAAGACGAGCTCCGCAAAGCTTACCGGAAGCTCGCCCGTAAGTTCCACCCCGACCTGAATCCCGGCGACAAATCGGCGGAAGATCGTTTCAAGAACGTGCAGGAAGCCTACGACGTGCTGAGCGACGCGAAAAAGCGGACCATGTACGATCAGGTCGGCTTCTACTCGGAAAACGGCATGCCGGGACCCGGCGCCGGACCGGGCAGTTCCCGCCATCCCAACATGGATTTCGGCGGTTTCGACTTCTCCGATGTTCTCCGGAATGCCCAGGCAGAGGCTCAGGCCCGGCGTGGCCAAAGTGCCGGCGGTGCGTCAGGCGGCTCATCCGGCGGCGGTTTCAAAGACATCTTTAACCAGTTCTTCCGCGGCGGCGAGCAGGAAACTCCCGAAGTGGCCCCCGAAAAGGGCGCCGACCTCGAGTACGGCCTCAATATCAGCTTCTGGCAGGCCATCAAAGGCACCCAGACCACCATCCAGATCACGCGTTACGAAGAATGCCCCACCTGCCACGGCACCGGCGGGAATGAATCGGGCTCCGTCGCGTGTCCCCAGTGCAACGGCACCGGCAACGTCTCCCAGATGGCCGGCAACATGAAGTTCAATCTGACCTGCCCTCGCTGTCAGGGTCGCGGACGGCTGAAGAACGCCTGTCCCACCTGCCACGGGGACGGCCGGATCGCTCACACCGAGCCCGTGGAAGTCCGCATCCCCGCTGGCGCCCAAAACGGTTCCCGTCTGCGCGTGGCAGGCAAAGGCAACGCGGGCACCCTCGGCGCGCCCTCCGGCGATCTCTACATCACCACCCACGTGGAGCAGCACCCCCTCTTCCATCGCGAGGGCGACAACATCCACATGAAGGTGCCGGTCACCATCTCGGAAGCCGGCCTCGGCGCCAAGGTGGAGGTGCCGACCATCGACGGCAAGACGCTGCTCAAAATCCCTCCCGGCACGCAGAACAACCAGAAGTTCCGTCTGCGCGAACGCGGCGTTATGAACACCCGCAAAGGCACCCGCGGCGACCAGATCGTGCAGGTGCAGTTGCAGATGCCGGACATCCGCGACGAGCGCACCAAGGAACTGCTCCGGCAATTGGCGGAACTGCACACCGAAGACCCCCGGAAAGAGATGTGGACCGATATCCCGGCAAGTGAATAGCGAGGTCGGCAACGAATGCGTGAGAAATCCAAAGCCGCGTATATGATCTCCTCCGTCGCCGAGCAGTATGGCGTTCACCCGCAGACCCTTCGCCTCTATGAGCGCGAAGGACTGCTGAAACCCAGCCGCAGCGACGGCAACACGCGCCTCTACACCGATGAGGATCTGGAGCGTCTCGAAGTCATCCTGCATCTCACCCGCGACCTTGGCGTAAACCTCGCCGGCGTCGAGATCATCCTCAACATGCGCGCCAAGATGGAAGCCATGCAGCAGCAGATCGAGGAGTTCGTGCAGCATCTCAACCTCGAACTCGCCAATCGCCCCCGCCCCGCCCGGCCGGGCGAGAAGAACTCCCTCATCCCGGTCATCCGCCTCGCCGTCGAAACCCGCCGTAAGTAGCAGCATTCCGCCCGGTGGTCCTGGAACCGCTAACGGGCTCTTCTGTGCTGTCCCCGCTCATCGTCATATAAGATAAATGGGCGATTACACTCTTTTGGGGGTTCTTTTTACATGAGGAGCTTCCGGCTCTCTGTCGCCCTTCTGGCTCTGTCCGCCTTCGCGCCCGTATTCGGACAGACCCTCGGCGAAATTACAGGACGCGTCAGCGATTCTTCCGGCGCAGGCATTCCCGGCGCTAACATTACACTTACGAACGTCGCGACCAACGGCGTCCGCACCACGGTCTCCACTGATTCGGGAGACTATACTTTCCCCTCGGTGCCGCCCGGGTTCTACAACATGAAGACGGAACATTCCGGCTTCAAAACCGCTCGGACCAGCAATGTGGAAGTTCAGGTCCAGCAGACCGTGCGCCTCGACTTTTCTCTGGAAGTCGGGCAGGTGACCGAATCCGTCGAAGTCTCCGCCCAGGCCGATCTGCTGCAGGCGGAGAACGCGTCCGTCGGCACCGTGATCGAAAACAAAGGCGTGACCGAACTGCCCCTCAACGGGCGTTCCTACCTCGGCCTGGTCGCGCTCGCGGCCAATGCCAACACGCTTTCCTCCTCGTCCGGACAGGCCGGTTCCCGCCAGGGCGGCGATCGCGCCAGCCAGTCCATTTCCGCCGCCGGACAGCGCATCATGTTCGACTACTTCACGCTCGACGGCGTGACGAATACCGACCCGAACTTCCTCTCCTACATCGTGCTCCCGTCCATCGACGCCATTCAGGAGTTCAAGGTGCAGACGGGCGTCTATCCCGCCGAGTTCGGCCACGAAGCCACCCAGATCAACGTGCTCACCAAATCCGGCGGCAACGCCTATCACGGCGCTCTGTTCGACTTCGTCCGGAACGACAAGTTCGACGCCATTCCGTACGCCTTCACCGCCAACCACCCAAACAAGTCGCCCTTCAAGTGGAACGACTACGGTTTCGAAATCGATGGCCCGGTTCGCATCCCGAAACTCTTCAACGGCAAAGACCGCCTGTTCTTCATGGCGAACGACGAGTGGAAGAAGCAGCGCCAGAACTCCCAGGGCGTTTACACTGTCCCCACCGCCGCCATGTTTAATGGCGACCTCAGCGGCCTCAGCAACCCCATCTACGATCCGAACACCGGCCTGAACGGAACCACGAAGACCCAGTTCCCGAATAACGTGATTCCCACCAGCCGCCTCGACCCCATCTCGCAGAAGTTTCTGAAGTATTACCCGAGTTCCATCCTGCCGGGTCTTTCGAACAACTACACGCAGCTGAACTCTTCCCCCAACAACCGCGACGGCTTCACGCTCCGCATGGACTGGGTGGAATCCTCGAAGTCGCAGTGGAGTGGCCGCTACAGCTGGGGCGATGAAAACCAGTCGTCCACCGGCCTGAGTATCACCGGCAGCAAGATCCTCACCAACTACGAGCAGTACCTCGGCTCCAACACGCGCACCATCTCGCCGAATCTGGTGAACGAAGCGCGTTTCGGATACTCCCGCTTCTTCAACTCCACCGGCACTTACTCGGCGTTCACCACGGACACCGTGGGCACGCTGGGCGTCCCTGGCCTGAAATCCGGCGATCCCGTCACGTGGGGCGTTCCCGCCATCTCCCTCAACGGCGACGGCTTCAGCGGCATCGGCGACAACACGGACGGTCCGTACGCCAACAACAACAGCACGCTGCAGGTTGTGGACAACGTCTCCTGGATCCACGGCAAGCACACCTTCCGCTTCGGCTTCGAGTACAACCGGCAGCACTACAACCAGGTCGGCAACCAGTTCTCCCGCGGCAATTTCGTCTTCCAGCCCAACGCCACGCAGAGCGCGGCTCACACCGGCGGCGACGCGTTCGCCGAATTCCTGCTGGGCGATATGTTCCAGTCCACCGTGGCCGTCGCCATCGCCAACGCGGCCTATGTCCGCAACGCCGAAGCCGCGTTCATCGACGACACCTGGAAGATCACGCCGAAACTGACGCTCTCCCTCGGCCTTCGCTATGAGCTCACCCCGCCGTGGACCGACACCAAGGGCGATCTCTTTACCGTCGCGATCCCGCAGCTCTATTTCGGTTCCAACGCGCCCTCGTCCGTCCCGTACCCGTCCTTCGTTCGCCAGGGCACCTGCACCGACCCGTATGCCGGTCTCAGCATCCACTGGACCAGCACCGCCGCCGCCTGCAGCAACGGCAAGTATCCCGACCAGCTGATCAGAACGCGCTACAAAGATTTCGCTCCCCGCGTCGGCATCTCCTGGTCGCCCGATTCGAAGACCGTCGTCCGCACCGGCTTCGGCATCTTCTACAACCAGGACATCGGCAACGCGGTGTTCGACATGTCGCGCAACATCGCGGCGCGCGTCACGCTCAACTCCACCGTCGGCACCCCGAGCCTCTTCTACAGCAACGCGGTTCCGGGCGGCAGCGGCGCCACGGCGCAGATTCCTCCGCCCTACGCTTATGTGGATGCCTACGATCACCACACCTCCTACACCATGCAGTTCCTGCTCAACATCCAGCGGCAGTTTGCCGGCAACTGGCTGGTGGAAGCGGGCTATCTGGGCAATGAGAGCCATCATCTTTATGGCTTCCAGGACGCCAACCAGGGCATTCCCGGAACCGTCGGCGCCGCGCCCTCGCGCTTCCCGTTCTCGAACTTCGGCATCATCCAGCTGGTGGCCGATGGCGCCAACGCCAACTACCACTCGCTCAGCGTCAAGGCCACCCGCCGCTTCAGCCAGGGCATCAGCGTGATCAGTTCCTACACCTTCTCGAAGTCCATCGACGACACCAGCGGCATCCGCGTCCAGGGCTATGACACGCTGTTCCCGCAGAACAGCAACTGCATCTCCTGCGAGCGCGCTCTCTCGTCCTTCGACGTCCGCAGCCGGTCCGTCACGTCCATCCTTTACGACCTGCCGGTCGGCAAGGGCAAACTGCTTGACGTAAAGAACGGCGTTCTCGACACCATCGTCGGCGGCTGGCAGGCCGGAGGTATTCTCACCATGCAGAGCGGCGTTCCCGGAACGCTCGGCATCGGCGGTGTGGATAACGCAGGCAGCGGCGCGGGCGGTTACGATCGTCCCAACTCCACCGGCCTGAGCCCCTACCTCAGCAATCCGACGCCCTCCCGCTGGCTCAACCTGGCCGCCTTTACCGAGGCCCCCCCGGGACAGTTCGGCAACGTGGGCCGCAACACCATCGAAAGCCCCGGCATCTTCGGCTTCGACTTCGAAGTGCACAAGCAGTTCAAAATGCCGTGGAAAGAAGGTCACGTGCTGCAGTTCCGGATGGAGGCGTTCAACGTCCTCAATCACCCGAACTGGGGCATGCCGAGTCTTAACATTCTGTCCGGCGCGACGCAACCCGGCATGCCCGGCACCGCCGCGCACCAGAACTTCGGTGTCATCTCCGGAACCTCCACTGCCATGCGGCAGGTGCAGCTGGGTCTGAAGTACTCGTTCTGACAACAGTCGTCTGAGGCGGACAGTGTTCGTCTGAGGACCGGCTCTTCCGCCTTTCGGGAAGAGCCGGTCCTATCGCCTAAAATGGAAGCTCATGCGGATCGCCCTCGGGCAGATCAATACGACCGTGGGCGACCTGGCCGGAAACGTGGCGCTTGCCACACGTTTTGCGACCGAAGCGGCCTCGCGCGGCGCCCATCTCATCGTCTTTCCGGAACTCTCGGTCACCGGTTATCCTCCCCGGGATCTCGTCGAGAAACGGTCCTTCATCGGCCAGTCGGAAGCGGCTCTCGCGAAACTCGCCGAGGCCACCGCGCACCTCCCCCTTGCGGTCGTCGCCGGTTATGTCGGCCAGTCCCCCAAACAAAGCGGAAAACAGGCCACCAACTCCGCCGCAATTCTCCGCAACGGCAAGATCCTTCTCCGGCAGAACAAAATCCTGCTGCCCACCTACGACGTTTTCGACGAATCGCGCAACTTCAGGCCCGGCGAGACGCAGTCCCTCTGGCCCATGAACGGCGAACAACTCGCCCTCACCATCTGCGAAGACGCCTGGAACGACAAGCAGTTCTGGCGTTACCCCCTCTATACCCGCGACCCCGTCGACGAACTGCTGCAGCAGGGCGGCACCATCGCCCTCAGCATCAACGCCTCCCCGTTCCACCTGGGCAAACGCACCCTCCGCATGGACATGTTCCGCGCCATGGCGCTTCGTCATAAGGTGCCGTTCGTCGTCGTCAATCAGGTGGGCGGCAACGATCAAGTGGTCTTCGACGGCTCCAGCTTCGTCATGGACGCCCGCGGCAACATGATCGCCTCCGCCGCATCTTTCCGCGAAGATCTGGTCATCGCCGACCTCGAAAACGGCACGGGCGACCACTCCGCCTCTCTGCCCGACGAAACAGAAGCCGTCTACGAAGCTCTCGTCCTCGGCACCCGAGACTACATCCGCAAATGCGGTTTTAAGAAGGTCCTCATCGGCCTCAGTGGCGGCATCGATTCCTCCCTCACCGCCGCCATCGCCGTGGAAGCAGTCGGGCACGAAAATGTCCGCGGTGTCGCCATGCCCGGCCCGTTCTCATCGGACCACAGCGTGCGGGATGCCAGAGACATGGCGGAGCGCCTCAACATTCAGTTCGATATCGTCTCCATCACTCCCGCGTACGACGAAATGCTCCGCACCCTCGGCCCCGTCTTCGAAGGCCGCAAACCCGACGTCGCGGAGGAAAACATCCAGGCCCGTCTGCGCGGCCTCACCCTGATGTCGCTCTCGAACAAGTTCGGCGCCATGGTGCTTACCACCGGCAACAAAAGCGAAATCGCCGTCGGCTACTGCACTCTCTACGGCGATATGTGCGGCGGCCTCGCCGTCATCAGCGACGTCCCGAAAACCCTGGTCTACGATCTTTCCCGTATCGCCAACCAGCGGTGCGACAACGCCATCCCGGAATCGGTCTTCACCAAACCGCCTTCCGCCGAACTGCGCGCCGACCAGAAAGACAGCGACTCCCTGCCGCCCTACGAAGTCCTCGACGCCATTCTTCGCCTCTACGTGGAAGAATTCCGCAGTGCCAAAGAAATTGCCAACGAACTTTCGCTCCCGTTTGACCTCGTCAAAGACATCGCCCTCAAGGTGGACCGCAACGAGTACAAACGGCAACAGGCTGCCCCGGGCCTCAAAGTCACCTCGAAGGCGTTCGGCATGGGCCGCCGCTTTCCCATCGCACAGCGTTATTCCGAAAGCGAATGAAACCTAAATTTCTCGTTCTTGTGTTGGGTGTAAGTGCTGTTTTCCTGATGTCCCAGCCCGCGCCGCGTGAGCAGGTCGGCCTGCTGCCGGATGGCGCGTTCCTGCTCAATAGCGGCTGGCGCATCAAGGCCGCCGGTCAGCAGATTCCCGTGGACACCTTGCCCATGGCCACCTTAGTCACGCCGGACAAGAAGTCGCTCCTCGTCCTCAACGGCGGCTGGAATCCCCCCAGCGTCAGTGTCATCGATATCGCGTCGGCGAAGGAGACCAGCCGCACTCCGGTACCCGATGGCTGGCTCGGCCTCGCCATGACGAAAGCCGGCGACAAGGTGTACGTCGGTGGCGGTTCGAAGGCCGCCGTCTACGAATTCTCCCTCGCGGCGGGCGTATTGAAGCCGTCCCGCGTCTTCCCGTTGGTAGCCGAGAAGGACCGCAAACCGGCGGATTTCACCGGCGACATCCAGCTCGCTCCCGATGGCCACCTGCTCTACGCAGCCGACCTCTTTCACGATTCCGTCGCCGTTATCAACACCCAGTCCGGTCTCGTGCTCTCCCGCATCAAAACCGGCCGGCGCCCCTACCGGATCCTCTTCCATCCCTCGGGCAAAAGTATCTATGTTTCCAGTTGGGCCGATGGCTCCATCGGCCAGTACGACATCAACACCGGGGAACGCATCAACCTGACCCGTGTCGGCCCCCACACCACCGATATGGTCTGGAAAAGCGGCCCGGTTGAGGAACATCCCGACATCACCGCGCGCCTCTTCGTCTCGGCGTCCAACACCAACAGCGTCTACGTTCTGGGCGCCACCGAATCGGGTGAACTCTCCCGCCTCGAAACCATCAATCTCGCCATCACCCCGCGTCAACCGCTCGGCGTCACCCCCAGCGGACTCGGCCTCAGTGCCGACGGTTCGAAACTCTTCGTCGCCTGCGCCGATGCCAACGCCGCCGCCGTGGTCGATATCTCGGAAGCGCGCAGCCGCGTGCTCGGTTTCGTCCCCACCGGCTGGTATCCCACCGCCGCTTTTGCTCTACCCGACGGCCGCATGGGCGTTCTGAACGGCCGCGGTCTGCGCTCCTTCGCCAACCCCGGCGGTCCCAACCCATCCCGCCGCCCCGAACCCCTGCATGAAGGCACGAAGGACGTGGAATACGTCGGCCACATCCAGCGCGGCACCGTGCAGTTCACGGACGTTTCGAATCCGCAGCAGCTCGACTCCTGGACGAAAGAAGTCGTCGCCAACACCCCCTATCGCGATGAACTGCTGGACGATGCCGGCACGCCGGAGGGCAACCCGGTTCGCCCCAACGGCCCCATCAAACACGTCATCTACATCGTGAAGGAAAATCGCACTTACGATCAGGTGCTGGGCGACATGAAGGAGGGCAATGGCGACCCATCCCTGGTTCTTTTCGGTGAGAAAATTACGCCGAATCTGCACAAATTAGCCAGAGAGTTCGTGCTGCTGGATAATTTCTACGAAAACTCGGACGTCAGCGCCGATGGCCACAACTGGGCCACCGCGGCCATTGCGCCGGACTACACCCAGCGCATGTGGCCCAACAGCTACGCCGGCCGCCGCAAAACCTACGATTACGAAGGCCAGGAGCCCGCCAATGCCCCGCCCGCCGGGTACATCTGGTCAGCCGCCGGCCAGGCCGGCATCACCATGCGCAATTACGGCTATTACGTGGATAACCGGGCCACTCCGGAAGCCGACGGCACCCAGATCACCGCGGTTCGCGACCCCATCCTCGCGCCCGTCACGGATCCCAACTATCGCGGTTTCGATCTCGATTACCCGGATATCGACCGCGCCAAAGAATTCGCGAGCGAAATGCAGGATTTCGTAAAAGCCAACTCCATGCCGCAGTTCCTCATCATGCGCATGGGCAACGACCACACCAACGGCGCAGCCGCCGGCAAACTCTCGCCCCTCTCCCTCGCCGCCGATAACGACCAGGGCATCGGCATGGTGGTGGAAGCCGTGTCGAAAACCAAATTCTGGGCGGAGACCGCCATCTTCGTCATCGAAGACGATGCGCAGAACGGCCCGGACCACGTCGATTCGCACCGCTCCACCGCCTATGTGATCTCGCCGTGGGTGAAGAAGGGCACCGTGAACAGCACCATGTACAACCAGGCATCGGTCCTTCGCACCATCGAACTGATCCTGGGCCTGCATCCCCTCACCACCTACGATGCTGGTGCCCGCCCCATGTTCGGCGTGTTCGGAAACTCGCCCTCGTCGCAACCGTACGCGCTGGAAAAGCCGCAAACCCCGTTGAATACTCTCAATCCGCCGAATACCGTCGCGGGCCTCAAATCGTCCCGCATGAGGTTCGACAAGGCGGATGAAATCGACGACGACGAGCTGAACGCGATCCTCTGGGCTGCCATCAAAGGTCCCCACGTTCCCATGCCGGCGCCCGTCTCAAGCCGCTTTTCGCACTAACCGATGCCCCGGATCAACCTGTGCTTCTTATGGCACATGCACCAGCCGTTTTATAAGGACCTCGCCTCGGGCGAGTACCGCCTGCCCTGGACGCGCATGCACGCGCTCAAGGATTACTACGGCATGGTAAAGATCCTGGAAGAATTTCCGGACGTTCGCCAGACCTTCAACCTCGTCCCGTCCATGATGGTGCAGGTGGAGGAATACGCGCGCGGCGAGGCCAAAGATCCGTTCCTCGAAGCCGCCCTCAAGCCCGCCGAAGACCTTTCCGACAGCGAACACTCCTTCATCCTGCGCAACTTCTTCATGGCGAACCCCTCGCGCATGATCTACCGCTACCCGCGCTATGGCGAACTCTACAACGCCTGGCAGGCGCAGCGCACGGAAGGCCGCGGCGTCTTCGGACCCCAGGAATATCGCGATCTCCAGGTGCTCTCCCAGCTCGCCTGGTTCGACGAAGAGTATCTCGACAAGGACTCCGAAGTTCGGATGCTGGTCGCGAAGGGCCGCCACTATTCCCTCGAAGACCAGGCTCTGATGGGCCGCAAACAGCGGGAAATCTGCGCTCAGGTGATCCCGCAATACCGGAAACTGGCCGCCTCCGGGCAGATCGAAATCTCCACCACGCCGTTCTACCATCCGATTCTGCCCCTGCTCTGCGACAGCGATATCGCCGCCGTCTCGCATCCCAACGTCCCGCTGCCGCCACGCTTCTCCTACCCGGGCGACGCCCGCCTCCAGCTCGAAATGGCGCGGGACTACGTCAAAGACACCTTCGGTGTCGCCCCGGTCGGTCTCTGGCCCTCCGAAGGCTCCGTCTCCGACCAGGCTCTCGCCCTCGCCGCGGAAACCGGTTTCGAATGGGCCGGCACCGATAACGGCGTTCTCGATCGCACCCTCGGCCGCGCCGCCGTCCCCGAAGTCACTTACCGCCCCTACCTCTGGCGGCAGAACGGGCGGCAGATGCGCATGATCTTCCGCGATCACCTGATGAGCGACCTGATCGGTTTCGTCTACTCCGGCATGGGGGCGCACGAAGCCGCGCAGGACTTTCTCCGCCGGATCCGCGAGAACTGCCGGAGCATTCTCGCCAGTGGCCGCGACGCCCTGGTGCCGATCATTCTCGATGGCGAGAACGCCTGGGAGTATTACGACCGCAGCGGCCGCCCGTTCTTCCGCGAACTCTACAGCGCCATTCAGGCCGACCCCACCATGGAAGCGGTCACCGTGAGTGAAGCCTTCCGCCGCATGGAATCGCAGCCTCTCGACCGCATCCACCCCGGCTCCTGGATCAACGCCAATTTCGATATCTGGATCGGCGCCGAGGAAGACAATAAAGCCTGGCGTTTGCTTCTCGACGCGCGTCAGGCCTACGATGCCGCCGTCAGCGTCCCGGCCGATCGCCGCAAACTCGCCCTCCAGGAACTTCTGATCTCCGAAGGAAGCGACTGGAACTGGTGGTATGGCCCCGAACACGAGTCCGCCAACCGTATCGAATTCGACCAGATCTATCGCGAGCACCTCGCCAGCGTCTACCGCGCGCTCGGGCTGCCGACCCCCGTCGAACTCTCCCAGCCTATCCTGCAGGTCCGCGTGGAAGAGGCGCACACCCTCCCCGTCGGCCCCATCTCACCGCGCATCAACGGCGTGGTCGATTCCTACTTCGAATGGCTGGGCGCCGGGATCTACAAGGTCGACCCCCGGCAGGGCTCCATGCACGGCAAACGGGTTCTGCTGAAGGGTGTCGAGTACGGCTCTGACGGATCTTCCGTCTACCTCCGCGTGGATTTTGAGGAAGCCGCCGGCGCGCTCGAAAACCTGGAGATTCAGGTACATTCCGGAGAAGCCGGGGAGCGCAACTGCATCATCCGGATCGAAGGAGGCGCGGCGGTGGTGTTGGAGGGTTCGGGCACCGCCGCTTTCAGCGACGTGCTGGAGATTGCCGTCCCGTTGCGCGAAGAAGCGGAAAGCGTAGGCCTTTCCTTCTGGCAGGACGGGCTTCCGCTCGATGCCGTACCCCGCGATGGCGCGTTCCGCGTCGGCGAAACGGCCCTTTGGAACGCCTGAAACGACAAACAGCCCGACACCCGGACTGAGCTGCAGTCCGAATGCCGGGCGCTTAAAACCGCAGGATTTATTTGGTTTCGCGAAGCGAATTGCGATTCATCAGAGCTTCCAGCTTCGCTGCGGCTGCCGGAGCGCTCTCACTGCCCTTCAGCACGGCGCCGTTGTCGACTTCGTGGCCGTAAAGCTCCTTGTTGGCCTCATCGTCCGGCCGCAGAGTCGCGCCCTGCAGGGAGATACCGGCGAACAGTCCGCGTGAACGCGAGTAAGACAGGATCTCGGCGCGCATCACCGCATCCGTCTGCGCACTCACATCGCGCCCGACCGGACCCGCGGCGGCAGTCGCTTCGCCGCCAATCGTGAACTTGCTGCTGACCAGATGTTTCATACCGGTATCGTTCATGACCAGAAAAAGCACATCCTGTTCCGATCCGCCAATCTGGAAGCCAACGCTTCCGCCTTCAATCCGAACGGCGGCCGGCGCGGACCAGCCAACTCCGCCCGATTTGCGGCACATCGAAAATCCGCGGCCGTACTTGCCGCCGACAATGAACGCGGCCTTCTTCAGACCGGGCACCAGCACGACGCAGCGGGCTTTGTTCAGCAAATCCTGGGGGACGCCTTTATCATCCGCCTTCATCATGGCGGTCATCAGATCGGCCGACGCATCAAGACGGTCGGTGGCGGTATCTTTCGCGGCAAAACAAGCGGGAGCAATCACGCTCGCGAGCGCTACGGTGGCTATCAGGGCTGTTCTCATAGGAACTTATTCCTCTCGATGCCAGTATAAGCATGTGGCCTGCCAAACGGCAGGCCACGCCGCAGAGGCGCTATTTCCCTAAAAGAGAGGAGTTGCGGGCGAAGGTCAGAACCACACCAGGCATCACACCGAGAAAAAACGTACCAATTGCCGGCAGAACCAGCGCGGCCCCGAGACCGGGTGTTAGAGGCTCGAGGGAACGGGTCACATCTCCCGGTTCATGCATGTACATCACGACCAGCAACCGCAGGTAATAGTAAGCGGCCACCGCGCTGTTCAGCAGACCCAGCACCGAGAGCCAGACCAGATTCGATTTCAGCGCCGCATGGAAAATGTAGAACTTGCCGAAAAAGCCGCCCGTCAACGGGACGCCGATCAGAGACAGCAGGAAAATGGTGAGCAAAGCGGCCGTAACCGGCTGCTTCTGTCCCAGACCAGCCAGATCCTCAATGCGCAGGTGACGCTCGCCCTTGCCCGATATATGGATGACCACCGCGAACGCGCCGATATTCATCAGCGCATAAGCCGCCAGATAGAACATGGCCGCCGCCGTGCCGAACTCCGAACGCGCCGCTACCGCCACCAGCAGATAGCCGGCGTGCGCGATGGACGAATACGCCAGCATTCGCTTCAGATTGTTTTGCGTCAGAGCGGCGAAATTCCCCAGCGTCATCGAGAGCAGAGCCGAGATCCAGATGAACGGTTCCCATCCGGAAGCGCTCGGCTGAAACGACGTCATGAAGATGCGGATCAGAATCGCGAAAGCGGCCGCTTTCGGCGCCGTTGCCATGAAGGCGCTGACCGGAGCGGGAGCGCCCTGGTACACGTCGGGAGCCCACATCTGGAACGGCGCGCCGGAAATCTTAAAGCCCAGCCCGACCAGAATCATGGCCGTGGCCACGCCGATCACCAGCGGCGACGTGCCCTGCGATGCCAGCAAACCGGGAATTTCGTTCAGCTTCGTCGTGCCCGTTAAACCATAGACAATGGCAACGCCGTAAAGCAGGAAGCCCGTGGCGAAGGATCCGAGCAGGAAATATTTCAGAGCCGCTTCATTGTTGCGTTTGTCGTCGCGCAGATAACCGGCCAGAATATAGGTAGCGATCGACGAAATTTCCAGACCGATAAAGATCATGATCAGATCGTTCGACGCCACCATCAGCGACTGCCCGACAACCGAGAACAGCAGCAGCGCGTGATACTCGCTGGTTTCCGATAATTCCCGGTCCAGATACCGATACGACAAAAGCACCGTCAGAATTCCGATAATCATCACCAGAATCCGGAAAAACGTGGCAAATCCGTCGACGATGAGCAGGTTGGAAAACGCGGGACCCGCCACGGAATTCGCGCCCAGCGCCCCGAAGATCGCCAGAATGAAAGCCACGATGGAAAGATGGCCGAACAGCTTCGGCATCTTCTTCGCGAAAAACGGGTCGAGCACCATCAGCAGCGTTCCCGCCGCCGACAGAATCATCTCCGGTGCAAACCGCAGCAGATCGTCGCTGGAGGGAGTGAAATTAGCGGGCATTGGCGTTGCCTCCGTTCACCTGGGCCATCGCCCGTACCGGCGCCGTCATCTTGCCCTGATCGAGAATTTTTGCATTGGTTTCAGATACCGCCGGCAGGAAGGACTGGCTGTACATTCCCATCCACACCATCATGACCACGAGAGGAATTGCGCAGGCCCACTCGCGTGCGTTGAGTTCCGGCATGTGATGCCGGACTTCGTCGGACAGTTCGCCGAAGAACACCCGCTGGTACATCCAGAGCATATAGCAGGCGGAAAGAATCACGCCCAGCGAGGCAAAGATCGACCAGCTGAAGTGCACCTGCGCGGCGCCCTGCAACACCAGGAACTCGCCAATAAAGTTATTCAGAGTTGGCAGTCCGATACTCGCGAGCGTCGTAATCAGGAACAGCGTGGAAAGCCACGGAGCGGCCGTTGCCACGCCTCCGTAATCGGCAATTTCAAGCGAATGTCGGCGTTCATAAAGGAAGCCGACCAGCAGGAAGAGCGCGCCGGTCGAGATACCGTGATTCAGCATCTGATAAACCGCGCCGTCCAGTCCCATCTGCGTGAAAGAGAAGATGCCAAGCACCACGAAACCCAGGTGGCTTACCGAAGAGTACGCCACCAGTTTCTTCATATTCGGCTGCACCATCGCCACCAGCGCGCCGTAGACGATTCCGATAATCGCCAGGATCACGATCCACGGAGCGTTCTCACGCGCCGCGGTCGGGAACATCGGCAGGCAGAAGCGAACCAGCCCGTAAGTACCCATCTTGAGCATCACTGAAGCAAGCATCAGCGAACCAGCCGTGGGAGCTTCCACGTGCGCGTCCGGCAACCAGGTGTGCAGCGGGAACAGCGGCACTTTAATCGCGAACGCCAGGAAGAACGCGAGGAACAGCAGCGTTTCCTGTAAGTGATTCAGCACGATCTTACCGCTGCTCAGCTGATCCAGGATCGACGCGTAATCGAACGTCCCGCCCTGCAGATAGAGGAAGATAATCCCTGCCAGCATCAGCACGGATCCTGCCATCGTATACAGGAAGAACTTCACGGCCGCGTAAATGCGCCGGTCATGTCCCCAGATACCGATCATGAAGTACATCGGCACCAGCACCACTTCCCAGAACACATAGAAAAGGAACAGATCCCAGGCGGCGAATACACCCACCAGCCCGAATTCCAGCAACAACAGGAGCGCGAAATATTCCTTCACCCGCTCTTTGATCGAATTCCACGAAAGTAGAATTGCGATCGGCGTCAGGAAGGTGGAAAGGATAATCAGCCAGAGACTCAGCCCGTCGATTCCCACGTGATAGTGGATCTCCGGATTCTGTATCCACACCACATTGGTAACGAACTGCTGGCCCGCCTGCCCGTTCTGAAAGCCGACAACCATGCCGAGCGAAACGACGAATGTCAGCAGCGAAAAGCCGAGCGTGAACAGGCGAATGAAATTCTCCATCGGCCGCGGAATCAGCAGCACGATGAGGAACCCGATCGCGGGGATCGCGATAAGCAGATCGAGAAGGTTCATCGGACGCCTCCGCCCAACCCCAGCGCGATCAGCAAGGCGACAGCCCCGACCGCAACCCAGGTTGCATAGCTTCGAATATTGCCCGACTGTATTCGTCTGAGGACACCGCCAATACCTTTCGACTGGTGACCGACACCGTTCACGATGCCGTCGATAACGCCCTGGTCAACACCATGCCAAAGCACGGTCGTGGAGCCTTCCACCAGCGGCTGCACCACCGCGGTGTCATAAGCTTCGTCAACGCGGTACTTGTCGTAAACCAGGCGGTAAAACCCACCCAGACTGTTCGCGATCTTTCCCGGCAGTTCCGTGTTCACCACGTACATGTAGTAGGAAATTCCGATACCAAGCAGGCCGAAGGTAACCGAGATCGCCGTCAGCGTCATCTCGCCTTCCACCTCTTTAATCGGGAACATCGACTCCAGAATTTTCGGCACATTGAAGAGGAAGCCGCCCGCGATCGACAGGAACGCCAGTACCACCAGCGGTCCCAGCATCGACCAGGGGGATTCGTGCGGATGGCCGTGGCCTTTATACTCGCCCCAGAAGGTCATCCAGAAAGCGCGCCACACATAGAAAGCCGTCATGCCGGCCGTGATCACACCCACCCAGAACATCCACGGCGCGTGCGCGAAAGCGGCGCCCAGAATCGCATCTTTACTGAAGAAGCCGGAGGTGAACGGAAAACCCGCAATCGCCAGCGAAGCGCAGGCCAGCGTGCCCATCGTCCACGGCGCGTATTTTCTCAGACCGCCCATGTGCCGCATATCCTGCTCGCCGTGACACGCGTGAATCACGCTGCCGGCCCCAAGGAAGAGCAGGGCTTTGAAGAACGCATGCGTCATCAGGTGCCAGACCCCGGCCGAGAACGCTCCCACGCCGACGCCCAGGAACATATAGCCGAGTTGCGAAACCGTCGAGTAAGCGAAAACCTTCTTAATGTCGTACTGCGTCATGCCGATGGTCGCGGCGAACACCGCAGTCAGCAGTCCGATAATCGCGACCAGTTCCATGGCCGCCGGAGCGTGCGTGAAAATCGCCGCCGACCTTGAGCACATGTACACGCCGGCCGTAACCATGGTGGCAGCGTGGATCAGTGCCGAAACCGGCGTCGGACCTTCCATCGCGTCCGGCAGCCAGACATACAGCGGAATTTGCGCCGATTTGCCGGTCGCGCCCAGCAGCATCAGCATGGCGATCGCCGTCAATACTTCGACCGATTTACCGGGAGCGGCTTCAAACACTTTCGCGAAATCCAGCGTGCCGAAGGAAACCACAATCAGGAACATGGCCAGCGAAAATCCGAAGTCGCCGATGCGGTTCACGATGAAGGCTTTGTTGCCGGCCGTGGTGGCGCTCTTCTTCACGAAGTAGAAGCCGATCAGCAGGTAACTGCAAAGTCCCACGCCTTCCCAGCCCACGAACAGAATCAGGTAATTCGCCGCCAGCACCAGGTTCAGCATGAAGAACATGAACAGGTTCAGGTAAGCGAAGAACCGGTAGTAGCCTTCTTCATGCGCCATGTAGCCGGTGGCATAGATATGAATCAGAGAGCCGATGCCGGTGACGATCATCAGCATGATCATCGTCAGCTTATCGACCGCGAAATCCCAGCCGACTTCGAAAGCGCCGCTCTTAATCCACGTGAAGTAGTGCTGGTGAACGGGGTTCGTCCCCCAGTCGCTCGAGAGGCCGACACCGACCACCAAACCGAAAGACAGGACAACGCTGAGGACCGCGATGGCATTAATCGCCACCTTCGGCAGCTTGCGCCCGAAAATGCCGTTGATCAGAAAACCGATGAACGGGAGCGCCGGAATGAGCCAGAGGTTCTGCATCAGTTCTTTAGGGTGTTAATTTCGTCGATGTTCAGAGTGGAGCGATTCTTGAACACAGTCAGGATAATCGCGAGTCCCACCGCGGCCTCGGCGGCAGCCACCACCATCACGAAAAACGCGAAGAGGTGTCCGCTTACCTGCTTGTGCTGGTGGGCGAAAGTGATAAAGCTGAGATTCACGGCATTGAGCATCAGCTCGATACACATAAATACCGTGATAATGTTGCGGCGGATCATGAATCCGGCCACTCCGATGGCGAACAGCATGGCGCTCAGAGTCAGGTAGAAAGTTTCCGGCACGCCGTTCTTCATCATTTCAAGCGGGTCCATGGATTAATCCAGCTCCTTTCGCGCGAGTACGATCGCCCCGATGATCGCGATCAGGATCAGCACCGAAGTGACTTCGAAGGGCAACAGGTATTCGGTAAACAGCGCATAACCGACCTGCTGCGCGCCGCCGCCCTCCCAGTCGCCGAACCGAACGGAACCGACGTTCGGAAAGCCTCGCTGGACAAAGAAGCAGAGCAGGCCAAGGATCGCGAGAAACGCAGGGAAGCCCAGAAGTTTGGCCATCCAGCTTCGGCCGTGATGCACTTCGATGCCGGCATTCAGCAGCATGATCACGAAGACGAACAGCACCATCACCGCGCCTGCGTAAACGATCACCTGGGACATGGCGACAAACTCCGCCCCCAGCAAAAGATAAAGGACCGCCAGTGAGGCCATCACGCCCACCAGAGACAAAGCGCTCGAAATCGGGTGCTTTTGCAGCACCACGTTGACGGCGCAGATCAGCGCGATAAACGCGAATAGGGAGAAGAAAAATAGGTCCATCTAATATGGGTCCATCAGGGAACCAGGGCTACCAGGAAACCGGTGACTAACAGATTCAGCAGCGCTGCGGGGAACAGGAACTTCCAGGCGAAACTCATGAGCTGGTCGTAACGGAACCGGGGCAGTGTGGCGCGAATCCAGATAAACACGAACAACAGAAATCCGACCTTCGCCAGGAACCAGAACAGCGGCGTCAGCACGGGTACCAGCGGCGGGAACGCCATCAGTCCGGCCAGTCCGAAAAACACCACCGCGAAGACAGGCAGCGTGTAGCGATCGAAAGGACGCGCGGGGTTCAGGCCGTGATAAAGACAGATCAGTCCCGCGCCAAGGAAGATGGCTGGAGCGACAAAGTTCGATCCCAGGGCGGCGGGCCAGAGTGGCTGCCAGCCGCCGAGGAACAGCAGCGTGCCCACCGAACAGACCGTGACCATGTTGGCGTACTCGGCCATGAAGAAGGACGCGAACGTCATGCTCGAATATTCGACGTGAAAGCCCGCCACCAGTTCGTTTTCCGCTTCAGGCAGATCGAAAGGGATACGGTTGGTTTCCGCGAAGGCGGCGATCATGAAAATAATAAACGCAAAGATTTGCGGGGCGGGCATCTGAAAGATAGCCCACTTGGGAACAAAGCCCAGATAGAAACCGGCCTGCGAATCGGCGATGCCTCGAAGCTGCAGGCTGCCCGCGGTCAGCAGCGGCGACGCAATCGCCAGACTCATCGGCAACTCGTAGCTGATCATCTGCGCCGAACTGCGGAGTCCGCCGAGGAGTGCGTACTTATTATTGGAAGACCAGCCCGCCAGCGCGATGCCGTACACGCCCATCGAGCTGACCGCCAGAATCATCAGAACGCCCATGTTGACGCTCGCCAGTTCCATCATCGTGTGGTACGGCCCGAACGTCTTCCCGGCCAGCTGTATCGCCGGTATGTCGATCGCGCCGCCGAACGGAATGATCGAGATGGAAATCAGGGCCATGAAAACAGCCAGGAACGGCGCCAGCAGATAGTAGCCGCCATTGACATGCGGCGGCATCACGCCTTCTTTAGTAATCAGCTTGATGACGTCCGCCAGCGGCTGCAGCAGTCCGTGAGGACCCACTCGCGAGGGACCCATCCGAACCTGCACGTGTGCGATGACCTTCCGCTCGACCCATTGCAGATAGGCCAGCGTGGTCATGAAAATGAACGTGATCAGCGCGAGCTTAATGAGAGTGATGACGAGGAATTCCATTACTGATGAGCGCTCCCGGGCGGCTGGTCTGAACTGGGCTTAGTGTGGCTAGGCTGGCTCTGCGCCGGCTCGCCAATCGTGGTTGGCGCGTTATTCAAACGTTTTTCGATCACGGAATTCAGTATTTTAGAATAACGCCCCATCGTGCCGGACGTGAATAAATTCTCGTGCGCGGAGGCGATCAGGTCCGGATTCAGGTCCACACCCACCCGGCCGTTGACCGGCATGGTCTGTTGCGCCCCGAGCGTGACCATCGGCAGCGGGATATCGTAGCCCTTCACGCTGCGGCGGATCTCGTTGTACACCGTATCCGGCGACCACGGTCCCATCTGCGGCGCGAAGCCCATCTCCTTCGCGATCAAACCGACGATTTCCAGATCCGGCTTCGTGCCCAGCGTCGATACCGCCCGCTTCAGCCGCTGGACTTCGCCGCAGCCGTTCGTGACGGTCCCGTTCTTTTCGTAAGCGCTGGCCGAAGGCAGCACCACGTCGGCGCGCTGCGCGGTCTCGGTGAGGAACATATCCTGCACCACCACGAACGCCCTGTTCGCCTTCAGCGGCTCGTGTTGCAGCGGATTCGCGCCCACCACCCAGAACGCATCCAGGTCGCCGGCCGCGAGCATCTCTTTCAGGTTCAGGCCGGGCGACCCGCTCGCGTGGTAGCCAGGCGCCAGCTCCGGCACCAGACCCATGTCGATGGCGCCCCGCGAATTCGAGTAATCCACCAGCGCGCAGTAGCTCACCGGGATCCCCAGCGACTCTCCAAACGCCACCAGTTGCCGCACCGCTTCGCCCTTCACCGAATCGCCGAACACGATGACCAGATTCGGTTGCGCCGCCAGTTCGTCCCGCAGCTCGGCCAGCGCCTCCAACTCCTGGAAGCGGGCCTTGCGGATCGCCTTCGTTCCGTAGTTCTCTTCGCGAACCGCGTTCGCGGTTACTGTGTAAATCTTCGCCGCGTGATGCCGGAAGTTTGCGCGAATCTGGAACGCGAGGAACGGATGCTCCAGCGAAAGGTCGGAACCCAGAATCAGGAAGGCCTTCTTCTCGTAGAGATCCGCCGTCGTCGCCAGCTTGCCGTTCGTGCCGGACAGCGCGTCCACCAGTGTGGTCACGTCGCCGGTGCGATGGTGGTCGATATTATTCGTCTCAAGGCACTGCCGCGCGAACTTCTGCAGGTAGAAATTCTCTTCGTTCGTGGTGTGGTTGGAACCGACAATCCCGAACTTCCCGCCGCGCGCTTTGATCTCGCCGAACTTCTTCGCGATGGTCTCCAGCGCCTTCGACCAGGACACCGCTTCCAGCTTCCCGTTCACCCGGATCATCGGCGATTGCAGCCGTTCCGCGTGATTGTAGAAGTCGAACGCGTACCGACCTTTAATGCAGAGGAACTCGCCGTTAATACCGGACCGGTCGCGGTTATTGCCGCGAACGATCTCTTCCTGCCGCACACCGAGCGTCGTCTTGCAGCCATCGGAGCAATGCGTGCAGATGGTGCCGACGTGTTCCATCTCCCACGGGCGGGTCTGGTAGCGATACGTGCCGCTCGTCAGCGCGCCCACCGGGCAGATATCGATGCACTGACCGCACTCGTCGCACTCCAGATGGTTCTCTTTATTCGGAGCGATCAGCGAAATGGCGCCGCGATTGATTACGCCCAGTGCGTTCACGCCCGTGCCTTCGTCGCAGGCGCGCACACAGCGGAAGCAGAGAATGCAGCGGGGCGCGTCGTAGAACACCACGGGCGACCACTGCTGCTCGTCCACGTGAATCTTGTTTTCCGTGAACCGGCTTTCGCCCGCGCCGTACCGGAACACCATGTCCTGCAGTTCGCACTCGCCGCCCTTATCGCAAACCGGGCAATCGAGCGGGTGGTTGGTCAGCAGGAATTCGAGCGTATACTTGCGGGCGCTCTGCACCTGCGGCGTATCGGTGCGGATCACCATACCGTTCCCCACAGGCAGCGTGCACGCCACCTGCATCTTGGGCATCTTTTCCACTTCCACCAGACACATCCGGCAGGCGGCCTGCAGCGAATAGCCTTCGTAATAACAGAACGACGGAATTTCGATGCCGTTCCGCTTCGCGGCCTCGATGACGAGCGTGCCCGCCGGGGCCTCCAGCTCGCGTCCGTCGATTGTGAACTTTACCAGATCAGCCATTCAATTCCTTTATTACTTCTGTTCCAGACGATTGAGGCGCTCGTGGTACTCGCGATGATCCCGGTCCACGATGTCGATCAGGCCATTCAGTTTGTCCGTGAGCTCATCGATCCGCACCTTCTGTGTCTCCAGCGAACTCTGCAGCAGAATCTGCGATTGCAGCAGCTTCTTATGTTCGTCGCGGAACATCTCATGCTCGTCGATCACATGCTCGATCGCTCTTTCGATCCGATCCAGCCGGGACAGGTTATCCTGATGTCCGTTCGCTTCCGCCATTACGCCGCCACAAGCCGTGAAGTCTTCTCGTACGGGCAGGGTTTCCCATCCAGATGGGCCTCGAACTCCTCCCGGAACTTCTCGACAATCGAGATCGTCGGCAACGCGGCCGCATCTCCCAGCGGACAGAACGTCCGCCCCAGCATATTCTTTGAAAGATCGCCGATCAGCACGATGTCGCTGCGAACTCCGCCCCCGTCATGGAAGCGTTGCAGCAGTTTGCGCAGCCAGGTCGTGCCTTCGCGGCACGGGATGCACCAGCCGCAGCTTTCATGCGCATAGAACCGCATAATGCGCAGCGCCGCTTTCACCATGCAGGTGTCTTCGTCCATCACGACCACGCCACCCGAGCCCAGCATCGATTTCGCCGCGGCCAAGGTATCGAAATCCATCGCCAGATCGCACTCTTCGGCCTTCAGTACCGGGCACGAGGAGCCGCCCGGAATCACGGCCTTCAGTTTCTTGCCGCCCCGCACGCCGCCGCCCACCTCATTGATCATGCGCATGAGGTTGAAGCCCATCGGCAATTCGTAAACGCCTGGCTTGTTGACGTGGCCGGAAATGCAGAACAGCCGCGTGCCGCCGTTCTTGGGACTGCCCAGACCGGCGAAATACCCCGCGCCGCCCAGAATAATGGAGGGCACCGCGCAGAACGTTTCCACGTTATTCAGAATCGTGGGGCACTGATAGGCGCCCGCCACGGCCGGAAACGGAGGACGAATTCGCGGATTTCCCCGCTTGCCCTCGAACGATTCCAGCAGCGCCGATTCTTCCCCGCACTCGTAAGCGCCCGCGCCCGAATGCGTCGCCAGATGGAACTTAATCCCGCGGCCGAAGATGTTCTCGCCCAGATACCCGCGATGGTAAGCTTCCGCGATGGCCCGATCCATGTGCTCGATCAGATACCGGAACTCGCCGCGAATGTAGATGTAGCCTTGCTGCGCGCCCACCGCCAGACCCGCGATGATAACGCCCTCGATCAACTGGTGCGGATCGAATTCCATCAGCAGCCGGTCTTTGCAGGTGCCCGGCTCGGATTCGTCCGCGTTCACCATGATGTACTTCGGCTTGGGCGATTGCCGGGGCAGAAAGCCCCACTTCATGCCGGTCGGAAAGCCGGCGCCACCGCGCCCGCGCAACCCCGAAGCTTTCACTTCGTTGATGATTTCGTCCTGCGTCATCCCGAACGCTTTTTCGACCGCTTTATAGCCGTCGTTGGCGAGATACGTCTCGATGCGATGGGAATTCGGAAGGTTGAAGCGGCGCGTCAGAACCTTCACTTCAAGCGGATTCGGCTGGTTATACATCAGCTGTTGACCTTCTGCACTTCACTAATCTGTTCCGGAGCCTTGCCTGCCTTGAGCCCGTCCAGCAGTTTATCCAGCATCGCGGGGGTGACATCGTGATAGAAATCGTAGTTCACCTGCACCGCGGGAGCCCACGAACAGGCGCCCATGCATTCCACTTCTTCGAGCGAAATCTGCCCGTCCGCCGAGACCTGCTTATGGCCCAGACCCAGCTTCTGGCAAGCCCGCTCATACAACTCTTCGCCGCCCACCAGCAGGCAGGAAATATTTGTGCAGACCTGCACGTGATATTTGCCCATCGGCTTGTGGTGCAGCATCGAATAAAAGCCGGAAACTTCACGCACCTGCAGCGGCGTCACGCCCACGCGTTTCGCCACTTCTTCCACCAGTTCATCGGTGATGGAGCCCACTTCATCCTGCCCGTAGATCAGCATCGGGATCATCGCCGAACGCTTGCGGTCCGCCGGATATTTTGCCAGGAATGCTTCGAAGCGTGCTTCGAGTTCAGGAGAGAAAGTCATGTCTTGTCTCAAACGCCGCGGCGTTCTTATCGGTCGGTGTCTCCAAGTACGAAGTCCATACTGCCCAGCGCCGCGATCACGTCCGCGATCAGCGTGCCTTCAATCAGTTTTGACGTGGACTGCAGATTGCCGAAACTCGGTCCGCGCCAGTGCACGCGATACGGTTTCTGCGTGCCGTCGCTCACCATGTAACAACCCACTTCGCCGCGCGGCGATTCCACCGCCTGATAAACCTCGCCTTCCGGAACCCGGAAGCCTTCGGTCACAATCTTGAAGTGATAGATGAGCGCTTCCATCTGCGTCTTCATCTTTTCGCGCTCCGGCAGCACGATGCCCGGCGCGTCCGCCTGGTGCGATCCCGAAGGCATGCCTTCGAGCGCCTGTTTGATAATCCGGTGCGACTGCCGCATCTCTTCGAGACGCAGCAGGTAACGCGAGAACACGTCGTTTTCGGTGCGGGTGGGCACCGTGAAATCGAATTTCTCGTAGCTGGAATACGGCGCGTCCTTGCGAACGTCGATCGCCATGCCCGCGGCCCGCAGCATCGGCCCGGTGACGCCCAGTTCCACCATGTCTTCGAGCGAGATGTAACCGACGCCCTTGGTGCGGCCTGTCCAGATGCGATTGCCGGTCAGCAGTTCTTCGTACTCATCGATACGCGACGGGAAAATATCGACAAAGTCCTTCACGCGCTTCTGCCAGCCCCGCGGATGCGGCAGCGCGAGGCCGCCAATCCGGATATAGCTGGTCATCATGCGCTGCCCGGAGAACATCTCGAAAATGCGGAGAATCTCTTCGCGCTCCCGGAAGCAGTAAAGGAACACGCTCATCGCGCCGATGTCGATGGCGTGCGTCGCCAACCACACCAGATGGCTGTTCAGACGCGTAAACTCCGCCAGCATCACGCGCGTCCACTGCGCCAGTTCCGGAATTTCCAGACCCAGCAGCTTTTCCGCCGCCAGACAGTACACCAGGTTATTCGACAGCGGAGCCAGATAATCGATCCGGTCCGTCAGCGTCACGCCCTGCTGGTACGTCTTGACTTCGAATTCCTTCTCGATCCCCGTGTGCAGGTACCCGATATCCGGCGCCGCTTTGACAATGGTTTCGCCGTCCAGTTCCAGCAGCAAACGCAGCACGCCGTGCGTGGAAGGGTGCTGCGGACCCATATTGAGCACCATCGTCCGGTGCCCGCGCGACTCCCCATGGGCCGCGAAATCCTGCTGAACGTCCTGCTCGGTGGTGATAAGAGTGTCTGTGGCCATGTTCAGTACCGCGTCCCCGTGATCGGGTAGTCTTTCCGCAGCGGATGCCCTTCCCAGTCCTCGGGCATCATGATGCGGATCAGATTCGGATGGCTCAGGAAGGTAATGCCGAACAGATCGAACGTCTCGCGCTCGTACCACTCCGCGCCGCGATAAATGCCGGTTACCGAGTCGATCTCGGGCTTCGCGCCGGATACCCGGGCCTTCAGCCGGAGCCGC
Source organism: uncultured Acidobacteriia bacterium (assembly GCA_903851195.1). Taxonomy (GTDB): domain Bacteria; phylum Acidobacteriota; class Terriglobia; order Bryobacterales; family Bryobacteraceae; genus BOG-234. The sequence continues at coordinate 125,106 of CAINNJ010000033.1, read as the reverse complement.
TTCTTCGCCGCGATCGCCTGCAGATGGTAAACCACCTCGTACCGCGGTTCGGCCGGATAACGATCCACCCCGGTGACCGACGTGAGCCGCTCGAACTGCAGGTCGTGCTTCACGCGCCGCAGCGCTTCCACGATCTGCGCCGGATCGATCTCCACCGTCAGTTCGCCAAATTCAAACTTCGCCGCCACCGCCAGACCGGCCAGCGACGCTACTATCGGATCCTGTTGCAGAGTCTCGGAAATCATCGGACGGCTACCTTCGCTGCTTTCGCCGGAAGTTCTTCCAGCATGCCCCGCAGTTTCACCGGCACGCGGCCGGGCGGAAGATTGCGTTCACCCTCGGCCCAGTCGAGCACTCCCTTTTTCCAGATGAAGAAAAATCCCGCCAGAATCAAAACAACGAAGAGCAGCATTTCGACGAACGCGAACATCTTCAGCTGTTTGTAAACCACGGCCCAGGGATAAAGGAAGATCGCTTCGATATCGAACAGGATGAACAGCATCGCGACCAGATAAAATTTGACGCTGAATCGCTCGCGGGCGTCTCCCGTTGGCTCAATGCCGCATTCATAAGGCATATCCTTCACCCGGTTTTTCACCCGTCGTCCGATCGCGAAAGACAGGGTGACCAGAGCCGCCGCGATAATCATCGCAAGCGCCATCTGGAAGAGGACAGGAAGCCATTGTTCAGCCGGACTTGTAGGCATCTTCGTGAGGATTTGGCGTTATATTTTGGAAGGGCTTTTGACGCCCTTGACTATAATAATCCACGGGATCCCGTGTCCACGGAAAATCGGGTTACAGTCGGAATTATGGTCAGCGCAACAGTCAACGGAGAGCCCCGGACATTTGTCTCCGGAACCACTCTTCTCGGGGTGGTTCAGTCCCTCGGCCTCGAGCCCGCCCGCGTCGCCGTCGAACTCGACCGGCACATTGTCAAACGGGAACACTGGGAACAAACGCCCGTCGAATCCGGAGCCGGAATCGAGATCGTCATGTTCGTGGGCGGCGGCTAGCTTCTCCGGTTGAAAAAGAAAAAGGCCGGGAAGCGCCATTCGCGCCCCCGGCCCTCTCGTTTCCCTTTCGGATTTCGTTTACGCGAAGCTGCGGATCGCGTGCGCTTCTTCTTCGTGCACGTCGAACACTGTGTAAAGTTTCGTAATCTGCAGCAGATCCTTCACGCGCTTGGTCAGACCCAGCAGTTTCAGCGTGCCGCCCAGGTTCGCCACCGAAGTGAAGCCGGAAACCAGTTCGCCGATGCCGGAGCTGTCAATGTAGGAAACTTCGCTCAGATTCAGAAGAATCTTTTTATTGCCCTTGGCCGTTAGTTCGCGGAGGGCGTCGCGCAGCGCGCTCGACCCTTCCCCGAGTGTAATTCGGCCGGAAACATCAATCACCGTCACATCACCCACCTGGCGGGTGTTCAGTTTAACGCTCATCTGCGCCTGTCTCCTCGAATATTCCGTATTACAACCACGCTAACAAATACCGCTAGTCGCGTGGACCCACATTTCTGACCAGCGTAACTTCCGTGCCCGAAGGCTGAACTTTGCGCACCTTCACGTCGTCCATGAACGCGCCCATCAAAAACAATCCTCTGCCCGAATGCCGCAGCAGATTCGTCTCGTCCAGAGGATCCGGGACTTCCTGGATCTCGAATCCCTCACCCTGATCGGTAATCTGGATTGTAAACCGTTCGCTGCTCCTGAGCACGCGAACATGCACTTTCTTGTTCTTGTTGTACCGGTTTCCGTGCACCACCGCGTTGACCATGCACTCCCGCAGAGCCATGCCGATCCGGTGCTGCTCGTCCTCGTCGAATCCGGCCTGCCCGGCCGCTTCGAGAATCGACGCCTCCGCCTGATCGACGCTCTCCAGCGTGGATGAGTATTCCTGGTCGATGAGTGCCTGTTCTGCGCTGTCCACAGTTTTCAAATCCGCGCCCGCTGCCTCGGTTTCACTTCACTTTGCGTCGGAAGACGAAACGCTACCATAAAATGCCGGGGTCGCGAAAGTCAAGACGAATCGGCGCGCCGCCGGATTTCGCTACCCGTTTTCCGCCCCCTGCCTACGGTACGATTGAGGTCAATGACACCGTCTCAACCCCGGATTCTGCTCGAGAAGACGCCCGACTACCGCGAATCCTACGCCAACAGCGTCCAGATCCGCGTCAACCTCTGGGACTTCTTTCTCATGTTCGGCAACATCGACCAGAACAGCCCGGAAAACGTCCACATCCGCAACTTTCAGGGCATTTTCGTCAGTCCGCAGCAAGCCAAGGCGCTGCTCGGAATCCTGCAGCAGAATGTGAGTCAGTACGAATCCGCGTTCGGCGAAATCCGCCTGGAACCACGTGCGGGCGCCAGTTTTATTCAATAAGCGAACTCCGGAACTCGTTCGTTCCGAGGCCCCGGCTGGTTTTGGAGGCAAACTTCGCACCCGCCCGCCGGTGCGCTGGCAGACCTACGCGCTGGTCTACCTGCTGCTCGCGATGTTCATGGTGCTTTCCCATGGTCCGCTGCTGCAGGTCCCGTTTTACTGGGACGAAACCGGCCAGTTCATTCCGGCCGCGCTCGATCTCTACCACTCCGGCGCCGTCATTCCGCACTCCACCCTGCCGAACGTCCATCCGCCCGGCGTGATGGCGTATCTGGCCGCGTTCTGGCACCTCGTCGGTTTCTCCATTTCCCACACCCGGATCGCGATGTTGCTGCTGGCCTCCTTTGGCGCGCTCGTCACCTTCCTGCTCGCCATCGAACTTGGACGCGAAGCCACCGGCACCCCGGCCTTCTCCGCGCTCGCGATGCTCTGCCTCTCGCCCCTGTTCTTCGCCCAATCGATGCTGGCCCAACTCGACATGCCGGCGATGTGCTTCTCCCTGCTCGCCCTGCTGCTCTTCCTGCAGGACCGCTACCGCGATTCCGCCCTCGCCTGCGTCGCTCTGGTCCTGATGAAGGAAACGGGCCTCGCCACCGCCGGCCTCTTCGGCGCCTGGCTTCTTTTCGAGCGAAAGTTCCGCGACGCCGCCTGGTTCCTGCTGCCCGCAAGTGTACTGGGCGTCTGGCTTCTTGTCCTGCGCTCCGCCACTGGCCACTGGTTCGGCAACGCGGAATTCACGCAGTACAACCTGTTCTACCCGCTGAACCCGGTCCGCTTCACGCTTGCCCTGCTGCGCCGCGTGTACTATCTGTTCGCCGGCACCGGACACTTCATCGGCACCGCGATCCTGCTGTGGGCCTTTCGCCGCACGCCGATTTTCCGCAGCCGCCCCTGGCAAATCGCCGCCGCGTTTGTGGGACTGAACGTGCTCGCGGTCAGCGCGCTCGGCGGCGCGGTGCTCGAACGCTACCTGCTCCCGGTGCTCCCCGTGGTTTACATCGCCTTCGCGATTGCCATCCGCGCTCTGGTCCCGGTGCCCCGCAAGTGGGCCGTCGCCGCGCTCATCGTCTGTCTCGCCGCCGCGAACCTCATCAACCCGGTCTACTCATTCCCCTTCGAAAACAACCTGCAGTTCGTCAGCTTCACCGAACTGGAGCAGGACGTCGCCGCCGACATCGACCTTCGGCCCGGCACCATCGCCACCACCTTCCCGCTCTCCGACGCCCTGCGCCACCCCGAATACGGCTACGTCAATCTGCCCCGTCAGGTGATCGAACTCAAAGATTTCCGCGCCTCCGACCTCGCCCGCCTGCAGGACCACCGGCCCGACATGATGGTGGTCTACTCCACCGCCTGGGATCCCCTCCGCCTGCTCGAACGCAGGCCCGTGCGCTGGCTGATGCGGAATTTCTACAACTTCGAGCCGGCCCTCTCCCCGGAAGGCGCTGCCCGCCTGCTCTCCATGCGCGTGGTTCGCCGCTGGGAGTACCGCGGCGTCCGCATGGCCCTGCTCACCCGCTAGCGAACAAAGATCGATTTCGCGATCATCCCGTGGACGCCCTTCTTCCCGTCCACCAGTTGCGTAATCGCGAAATCCGCCGCCACGCTCGACAGCATGTACGCGTCGTCCCGGCTCAGCTTCTTTTCCGTCACCAGGAACTCGATCATCTCCCGCACCGCCTGCTTCGCCGCCATCACCAGTTCCTCGTCCATTCCCATGACGATGTAATGCGTCGGGGTCTCCGCTCGCGGCCACTTCAGGTGCAGGTCTTTCCTCACCACGAATCGGAAACTGCCGTTGAGCGCCGTTTCCATCGCCGTGATATCCACCTCGCCATTGCCTTGCCCCGCATGCCCGTCGCCCACCTGAAACAGCGCGCCCTTCGTGTGCACCGGGATGTACAGCGTGGTCCCCTGCACCAGTTCGCGATTGTCCAGATTGCCCGCATGCAGCCATGGCGGAGCGCTGTTCAGCTTGCCCGCGCCCGCCGGCGGCGCAATCCCCATGCTTCCGAAAAACGGCCGCAGCGGCAGTTCGATTCCCGCCCCGAACAGCCCGACGTTCCGCGCCAGGTCGAGCCGGATCAGCTTCCCGCCCGCATAAGGAAAATCCTCCGGCAGAAAGCCCGCCGTCATCCGGAACCCGTTGTACGCCCACGGCACCGGCAGCGTGATTTTGTCGATGTGGACTTCGAGCGTATCCCCGGGCTCGGCGCCTTCAATGTAAATCGGGCCGGTGAGAATATGGCCGCCCGGACCGCGCTCTTTCACCTCGCGCTCGATGGCCGTCAGTGCGGGCGGAACCTCGGCCTCCGTCAGCCCCAAACGCCGCAGTTGCGCGCTGCTGCCGGACACGGTCTCAATCGCCACCGTATCGCCGGACTTCACCGTCAGCACCGGCTTCGACGACGCCGAATAATTCCCGATGACCACGGTTGCGGGCGTTGCCTTCAGGGACCATTCCGCGGCCTGGGCGGAGCAGACCAGGCCCAAAATCGCGGGAACCAGAATTTTCATTCCGTGATTTTAGCGGGCGCGGCAGATAATGGCATCAACTATGAAGCGTTTTCGCCCATTACTTCTTTCAATCGCTCTGATAACGGGAATCACGGCGCTCGCGCAACAGACACGCCGCGAGCAGGTGAATGCCGCCGCCAATCCGGCCGACGACGCCAAGCCGAACAGCGACAAAATTCCCGACGTCTACGCTGTCACCGGCCAGTTCGACCGCATCGTCGTGCTGCGCTTCAAATTTGGCGCGGACCTGCTTGCCGGCATCGAGAGGATCGTCAAAGACCAGAAGATCCGCAACGCAGTCGTCCTCTCCGGCGCCGGGTCCGTCCGCGGCTATCAGGTCCATCAGGTCAGCAACCGGGACCTGCCGTCGAAGAACATGTTCGTCAAAGACCCCACGCAGCCCGCCGACGTGATCAGCATGAACGGCTACGTGATCAACGGCAAGGTGCACGCCCACATGACCATGGCAACGCCCGACCGCGCCTTCGGCGGGCACCTGGAACCCGGCACCGAAGTCTTCACCTTCGGCATCGTCACGCTCGGCGTCATGAAAGACGGCGTGGATTTCTCACACCTCGACGACAAAAGTTATCGTTAGTTCTTTGTGGGGCCGGATGGAATCCGGCGGCGGGTTGGAAACCCGCCTAGACGTAAATCGGTTCGAGCGTCTTCACCACATAAGCCCCGCTGCGTTCATAACTGACCCGCGGACCCTGCCGCGCGATATCCAGATCCACGCAGATCCAGCCCTTGTAGTTGATCGATTTCAGAGCGCGATGGCAGGCCGGGAAGTTCACTTCACCATCGCCCAGATCGAAGATATTCTTCGGGAAGATCAGCGCGGGGTCGCGCTTCGCGTCCTTGTAATCCATCATCATCAGACGGCTCTTGTACTTCTCCAGGTTGTACGCCGCGTCGCAGCCCGCCAGGTGCAGGTGCGCCGTGTCGGGCGAGAACCAGAACAGCTTCGGATCCGTCATCGCCATGCAGCGGTCCACCTCTTCCTGCGTCTGCACCATCTGCCCCATGTGGTTGTGCAGCCCCGCGCGGAAACCCATCTCGCCCGCGATCTCGCCCAGTTGATTGTAGGTCTCGCACATCGTCCTGAAGTTCGCTTCCGTCAGATTCGAACGGTTGGGCGAGAACACCACCAGCAGCTTCGCGTCGAAGTTCTTCAGGAAATTCATCGCCGTCCGCGCGTCCGCGAACAGCTTCGGCCGCTGCGCCGCGTCGTAGGCCGGGCCATTAAACGAAATGGTGATGATCTGCAGCCCGCGCTTGTCGGCTTCCTTCCGCATCTGCTCGGTGGTGATGTTGAACTTCGTCAGAATCTGCGGGAACTGCGTAACGCGCACTCCCGTGAACCCCGTGTCCTTCATCACGTCGAAGATATCGAGGAACGAGAATTTCGGCTCCTCGGCTCGCGGGAACGAGTTCCAGAGATTCGACCCCAGCGCCCACTTCACATTCTTGTTGGCCGGGAGTTTGTCCGCCGCGCGGGCGAGTGTGGAAGCAAGCAGTGTCAGCGCGGTGCGCCGGGTCAGGTTGGGTATCACGGCTTGAGTTTATTACAGAACGCGCCGCAGCCGATATGATAGACAAACCTGTGCAACAGAATCGGCCATCGCATGTCCGCCACGTCGTCCTCGGGCTCACCGTCGCGGCCTACATGATCACCTATATGGACCGCGTGGTGATCTCCTCCGCCGTGCCGTCCATCCAGAAGGAATTCGGCTTCAGCGTCGTGACCATGGGCTGGATTCTCGGGGCATTTCGTTGGGCCTACTCCATCTTCCAGATCCCTGGCGGCTGGCTTGGTGACCGCTTCGGTCCGCGCCGCGCGCTCGCCGGTATCGTGAGCTGGTGGTCTCTCTTCTGCATGGCCACAATCGGCGTCTGGAGCGCGGGCTCCATGATCGTCTGCCGCTTTCTTTTCGGCATGGGCGAAGCCGGCGCTTTTCCCATCGCCACCCGCTCGCTCTCCCGCTGGATGCTGCCTTCCGAACGCGGTTTCGCCCAGGGAATCACCCACGCCGGATCCCGCCTGGGCGCGGCCATGACGCCCGCTCTGGTCGCCTGGATCATCGTGCACTACGGCTGGCGCACCGCCTTCGTCACGTTCGGATCTTTAGGCGTCGTCTGGTCGATTGTCTGGTTCACGTATTACCGCGATCATCCCGCCGAACATAAGGGCGTGAACGCCGCCGAACTCGAACTCATCACCCCCGTTGCGGGACGCCGCACCGGCATCGTCGGCCCCGTGCCGTGGCGCGCCATCCTCTCCAGTTCACAGCTCTGGATCCTCTCCTCGGCCTACTTCTGCTACGGCTACTCGCTCGCCGTCTACCTCGACTGGTTCCCGAAATACCTGAACGCCGAACGCGGCTTCAGCATCGAGAAGATGGGCCTCTATGCCAGCCTGCCGTTACTCGCCGGCACCTTTGGCGACATCGCCGGCGGCTGGCTCTCCGATATCCTGGCCAAACGCATGAAACTCGCCGCCGCGCGCCGGATCGTGGCTGTAGGCGGTTTCCTCATCGGCGCGGTCGCCATCCTCGCCGCCTGTTTCGCCGCCGATCCCGTGCAGAGCGTCTGGTATTCCTGCATCGCCATGTTCGGCCTGGAACTCACGGTCGGTGTGTCCTGGGCGATTCCGCTCGATATCGGCGGCGACTTCGCCGGTTCCGTCTCCGCCGTCATGAACACCTGGGGCAACATGGGCGGCGCGCTCTCGACCACCATCTCCGGCTATCTCGTGAAGTACTACGGGTGGCAGTCCATCTTCGTCGTCATGTCGATCCTGGCCGCGCTCGGCGCTCTTCTTTATTTGCGTATCGACGCGGGCAAGCCGATTCTGCGCGCCCGGACCGCAACCGCGCAGTAGCCGCCCGGTTTCTCGGTCACCCCGCACTGGTTGGAGTCAAGCTGGTTGGAGTCAATCAGGTTGGCGTCAAAAGTGCTAGCCCTACGGCGAGGTGTAACGGAAATGCTCATACTGCTCATCATTCTGCTTCTGCTCTTCGGAGGAGGCGGCGGTTATTACGGCTACAACACGTGGGGACCGGGCGGCGGTATCGGCGTTGTCCTGCTCGTGATCCTCGTTCTCTTTCTGGTCGGCCGCGGCCGCATCTGAAGGTCGGAGTCTACTACCGGCTCCTGAACGCGGAACAGCACGGTGTCTGCACCGGCTTCGGTTCCATCAGTTCCGCTCGCGTCAGATCCGCGTCGTAAAGATTGAGCTGCCACTTTCCGTCGCGGCCGATCTTCGGCTTCTCGGCAGGTGTGGCGCCCCGCTCCAGCAGCCGGTTGTAAGCCGTTTCCACCGAAGACGGTCCCAGCGCCAGATGATTCATCACGCCGCGCGTCTTCGCCGACGGATTCTTCACGTAGCACATATACTCCAGCCAGTCGTCGCCGTCCGGCACGCGCATATCGATCCAGTCGTCGGACGTCTCTGTCTTGCCCCCGTGCCACATGACGTCGAAGCCGAGGACGTCCTTGTACAGCGCGTCTTCCGCAGCCCGGTCGCTCACCAGAAATCCCGCGTGGATAATTCGTTCTGAAATCCGCGTATCGCCGAAAAACTTCCCGAACTGCCGGCTCTGCCGCGAGCCCTTGCGATACTCGACGAACTCGACCTGGTGCCCCTCGGGATCGGTAATAAAGAAGCTGACATTGCCATCCTGATCCGGACCTACACTTGCCGGCGCCTTCACGCCCTTGCTCGCCAGGTAGTCCCGTAACTGCTTCGCATTCGCCGTCTCGAACGCGATGTGGGACAGCCGGTCGTCCGCATCCGTCAGCGTCTCGCGGGTGATCACGATGTACTGGTGATCGTTCACTTTGAACTGCAGTGGTGTGAGCTGCTGAAATCCCAGATCCTGCCCATAGAACTTCACCGCCGCATCGGCATCGTTCGCCTTCAGTGCCACGTGCGCCACGCCGGTGATCGCCGGGCGTTTGACCGGGCTCTGCGCGAGCGCGATAAGCGCCGCAACCATCGCAACGAAAATCGCCAGGAACCATGTACGCCGCTTCATGGCCCCCAGTATATGGCCGCGGTTGACATAAAATTGGGAATCGATGCCCAACCGCCGCGTTCTGCTCGCTCTGGCTGTAGCTTTTGCTGATTTGAAAGATTTGCTGATTTGAAAAAACGAGTCCTGCTCGATCAAAGCCTCACACCCGAGGGCGGCGTTCTGACGCTGCATGAACACGACGGCGCCTATGACATCCAGTTAAATGCTTCCCCGCTGATGTCCACCCGCCAGCACTCTTCCGAAGAGAAGCTGGCCGAACTCGCCTGCGAGCCGCTGAAGTCGAAAGCGCGGGCGCGCGTGCTGATCGGCGGTCTGGGCTTCGGCTTCACGCTGAAGGCGGCCCTTGCGGCGCTGCCGGCAGATGCCACGGTCATCGTCGCCGAACTTCTGGAAGCGGTGGTGGCGTGGAACCGTAATCCGGCGTATCCGCTGGCTTCCGAAGCGCTGGCCGATCCCCGCGTGACCGTCAAACAGTCGGACGTCGCCGAGGTGATTCGTTCCGCGCCCGGCTCGTTCGATGCCGTGATCCTGGATGTCGACAACGGGCCCGCCGCATTCAGCGCGCCCGGCAATGGCAAGCTCTATCAGGATTCCGGCCTGCGACTGACGCGTTCCGCGCTGCGCCCCGGAGGCTGCGCGGCCTACTGGTCCGCCGGTCCGAACGCGACCTTCGAGAAGCTTCTGGGACGCGCCGGCTTCAACGTCGAAGTGCAGCGCTGCCGGGCTCACGGCCAGTCCGGCAGCTGGCATACCTTGTTCCTCGCGAGATCACAACGGTGAGTTAACGGCCGCTGTACATGCGCTCGTAATACGTCTTGTACTCGCCGCTTTTCGCCCGTTCCACCCACTCCGCATGGTCCTGATACCAGGCGATGGTGGAGCGCAGCCCTTCTTCGAACGAGATCTCCGGCTGCCAGCCCAGTTCGCGGTGCGTCTTCGAGCAATCCACCGCATACCGGCGGTCGTGCCCCAGCCGGTCCGTCACATGCGTCAGCAGGCTTTCCGGCTGCCCCGTGATCTGCAGCAGCACCTTCAAAACATCCAGATTGCGCAGCGGATTCTTCCCGCCGATGTGATACGTCTCTCCCGGCCTGCCCTTGCTCAGCACCAGCATCAGCGCGCGGGTGTTGTCGGCCACGTGGATCCAGTCCCGCTCCTGCAGGCCGTCGCCGTAAACCGGAATCGGCTTGCCCTGCATGGCGTTCGAAATGGCCAGCGGCAGCAGCTTCTCCGGGAACTGGTAGGGTCCGTAGTTGTTGCTGGTGCGCGTGATCAGCACGTCCATCCCGAACGTGTGCGCCGCCGCGCGGACCATGTGCTCCGCCGCCGTCTTGCTGGCCGCGTACGGGCTCGACGGATTCAGCGGCATGTCCTCGGTGAACCACTGATTCGGCTCCATGCTGCCACCCACTTCGTCGGTGGAGATATGCAGGAAGCGGCCCACGCGCTTGTGCCGCGCGATGTTGAGCAGCGTCTGCGTGCCCAGCACGTTCGTCTTCACGAACTCTTTCGCGCTCAGAATACTGCGGTCCACGTGCGATTCGGCGGCGAAATTCACCACGGCGCCGCAATCGTCCGGCATGGCAGCCAGCACGGCCTGCTCGTCGCAGATGTCGCCCTTCACCAGCCGGTAGTTCGGCAGGTTCGCGACGGACTCCAGATTCTCCAGATTTCCCGCGTAGGTCAGCGCGTCGAAATTGATCACCAGTTCATCCGGGTTCTGCGCCACCCGGTCCCGGATAAACTGCGATCCGATGAATCCCGCTCCGCCTGTAACGAATATGGACATGTCTTTTCTTACCATATCTCGTTTTCGGGAGCGTTAATGGGCGATTTACGGGAAAATTTCCCTTACTGCGGCGGCGCCGGCGGGGTATAAAACCGTCCTCCGACGGAGCGCATCACGGCGCCCCACAGCGCCTGGCCCAACTCCGGGAGCTCTTCCATATGCACCGGGATCGCCTGCACGTGCAGTCCCGCCATCTCGTCATCCGTGCCCGGACCCCATACCACGCGCTGCGGCGGGGAGTGCGGATTGCGCGGATTCGCCGCCGAATTGTCATACACGAATTCCATCTCGAAACGCGTGTCGGCGGGCAGCCGGATCGGCTTGGCGTACTTCAGCTGATCCTGCCAGTTGAAATCCCAGTCGCGGATGTTCAGCAGCCAGCGCTTCGAGCCATCGGGCAGAATCGCCCACCCGCGCATCTCCCGGCAGAGCAGATGGGCGTGCGGAATAATGCCCACCGCATCCACCGCGATGGGACTGGTGAAGTGCGCCTTCACCACATAGTGCGCCTCGCCCGCCGGAATATCGATCAGCCGCGACGCCATGCCGACGTCCACCACCCGCCGCACCGGAGCCTGATCGGTGAAGTAAAACCCGACGCTCCACTGGTCTTCCTCCGCCTTCCCGTCAGGGTGGTAGTGGATCTGCGCGACCAACCGCGACTGCGGGGCCAGAGGCAGCGCCGCGCCCTCCGGCATGCGGATGGGCTCATTGCCTGGCGACCACCCGCCTATGCCCAATGTAGGCAATAGTCCGATGGTTCCGAAACACGGATACTTCGGCGGATGCGGGATATGACTAGCATCCGTGAACAACAGCGCATGATGGACCACGCGGCGGTTTGAGGGACGAAATTCGACGGCGCGGATATACCTCTGTTTGGTGTTGTCGGGCATCGGTACGACAAAGCACTGGTATATGTCCGGACCTTCCGCCGGAATACTGGCAGGCTCCGGGACCGTGACCACCAGATCCGGCTTCCCCAAGCGCCAGCCTTCCGGAAAGACCGGCGCAGCGGGCAACAGTTTGGGATCGCCCTCCGGCGCGCCGGCGGCTGCCCACCTCTGAATGGTTACAATCTGCACGGCGCTCAATCGGCGCTCGCCTGCGAAGTGGTTATAGCCCTCCACTGTTTTCCAGGGGGGCATGAGCTTGCTTCGCGTGACCTTCGCGATCAACGCAGAATGTTTTCTTACATCTTCAAAACGGAGGAGAGGGAAGGGAGCAATCTCACCTTCGTGATGGCACGGCGCACAGTTGCTATAGAGGATTGGAGCAATATCCCTTGTAAACACAGGTGTGCGAGGGGGGACTGCCTGCCCCAGCGACGCCGCGGCCAGAAGCAGGACGAACATAACCCATAGTACCGAAGCCGGAAAAAATCGTTGACTGCAACATCGATCTTCGCTTTGTCACTAACTATTGACGAGGATGATCTGTACAGTCGAAACATTCCGTGGTAATAATGAGGTGTAGCAGCGGGGATCCGATTCGTCCGTTCGACTGACCAGATATACGCTGTCTATTCCCAGCAATACCATTCCAATTTGAGATTGAAGGCCCGGACTCCCCGTCCTGTACCAGGCCTTTTCAGAAAGAACCAGGAGTTTTGATCCGCATGGACTCCGATCGTAAATACCGGCAGCACGGCTATTCCGATAACCTGAGCCTGCCCAACGGCAACAGCAATGGCGGCGGAGCGAAACCGAAACCCTCGGGTCCGCGTCCGTCTCTCGATATCACGGGACCGCGATTGCCTCGTCTTGTGCAAACTGTAACGGCTTCCCGGTGCTATAGCTGTTCCACCACGCTGCCTCCTGGCACTTCCTTTGCCGGCCCCTGCCCGAAATGCGGGGTCGAACTGCACTGCTGTAAGCAGTGCTCACACTTTGAACCGTCCACGCGCTTCCAGTGCATGAAACCCGTGCCCCTGCGAATCGCGGTGAAGGACAAGCAGAATGACTGCGCCGTGTTTTCGCCGCGTGTCACGGTGGCCCGTGAGATGGTGAATCCGCAGCAGGGTTCGGGATACAACGGGAACGGCGCGAATGGCCGTCCGGCGCCGAGCTTGAATACACCGCCGCCGCGCAGTGCAGCGGACGCGCGGGATGCTTTTAACCGTCTGTTTAAGAAGTAGTCTTCTTCATCAACCGCAGTCGTAAGGCCGATGTTGCCTCGCGGTGACAGCGGAGACACAGCGTGCGCATATTCGACAGGTCGCACTGGCCGCCGCCTTCGGCGACCGGCACGATGTGATCGGCATCCCACATGGATTTGCGGCTGCCTTCCTTGAGCCCCCAGGCCCGGAGGAACCTTCTGCGCGCGGCCAGATCGAGTTTGCGCATGTCGCGGCGCAGCGCCACCGTGTCCGCGCCGCATTGCCCGCAGACGCCTTTGTCACGGGCGAAGACCTGCTCGCGCAGATAGCCGGGATTGGTGCGGAGCTTCCACTCGTGGACGCACGTGTCGGAACAGAAGGTGCGCCGCGGCGCGGGCACTTCGGAGCGGCACCAGCGGCACAGAGGCCGGCCCGACTCACTCCGTTCCACCTCCGCCGGCTTCACCCAGCCGCCGGCCCTGGTGCGCGGCGGCCTCATTTCAGTCGCGGAACACCCATGCCGAAGGTGGAGTCGAGCACCTGGTTCCGTTCGTCCACGATCGCGGTGGCCGCGAAGCCGGTCGCGCGGGGATTGCCGAAGCGCAGATCGACCAGGCGCACGCGGGTGCTGTGTTTCTCGTCCAGCATCGGCTCGGTCAGCCAGAGGGGGTATTGCACGAACTGCAGGAGACGCTGGAACGGCAGTGTGCGGAGCGCAGCCTCAATGGCACTGGTGCGCTCGGCTTTGTAGTAGGTTTCGGCGTCGTTCACGTGGAAGTTGGCGCGCAAGTCGACGGGAACCTGGATGTACGCGTTGCTCAGTTCGGCCGTGCCCGTCCACACCAGCGGATTGGCGGTGGGGAACGCGCCGGAGCGCCGCGGCGTCAGTCCGTTGTAACGATGCGCGTCTACCGTCGCGATGGCGCGGGTATGAAGAATGCTGCGTCCGTAGTCGTAGAGAGAGAGCAGCAGCAACGCCGTGACGGCCCAGCCGCCCTGACCGGCGTTGGGACGCTTCTCGCCGATCTCCGAGCCGACCAGGCGGGCGAGGGCAGGGGCGGCGATGCCGAGCAGCAGTATCGCCCAGATGGTCAGGTCGATGACGGGCGTGATGTCGAGATGAAACCACTGGCCGGTGAAGGGCAGCAGCAGGCGGACCCCGTAGACGTTCGTCAGATCGAGCAGCAGGTGCGACACGACGCCCAGCAACGCGATCAGGAAGGCCTGCAGCCAACGCAACGGCGCACGGCCCAGCACGCGGACGATGGCGACCGTGAGCAGCGCCATCACGGGCATGGCGATGAGCGAGTGCGTGATGTGGCGGTGCCACTGGATGTAGGTGAGGGTGCCGCCGAACCACGACACGACGTCGAAATCCGGCGCGTTGGCGGCGAGCACCAGAATGGCGGTGCCGCGCGGCGTGAGCTCTCTGAATCCGGTTCTGGCGAGAAACAATCCAACCAGAGAATGCGTCAGGTTGTCCAAACTGTGAGGGTAGCGCGATGACCCCCGCCACAAAGGGAGTCTTGCGGCAGATCAGCCGTTCGGGGGGCGGACTGCCGAAGCTGGCGGTGACCGGTCCGGTGATGCTGGAGCGCGAGGGCATTGACGGCGACAGGCATCGCAACCTGAAGTATCACGGCGGTCCGGATAAGGCCGTGCTGATGATCGCGGCGGAACTGGTGGACCGGCTGGCGGGCACGTTTCCGGTTTCGTATGGAGCACTGGGCGAGAACCTGACGGTGTCGGGCATGGATCCGCACGGTTGGCGGCAGGGGCAGCGGTATCGCGTCGGGGAGGACGCGGTCATCGAGCTCACGACGCTGCGGACGCCGTGCAGCAACCTCGACGTGTTCGGCAGACCGATCAAGAACGAGCTCTATGACGCGCGGTGCAAGGCGGGAGATGTGTCGTCACCGCACTGGGCGCATGGCGGTTTCTATGCGCGCGTGATCCGGCCGGGGCTGGTGATCGCGGGGGCTCGTGTTGAACTGGAGTCCGACGTAGCGTAGTATCGACGAATGGCCAAACCGTTCGTCGCTGTCTGTGCAGCCCTGTTGCTTGCTTCGCCGTTGAGCGCTCGTGTCACCCGAGTTGTGGTGGAGCAGCGCGAGTCGCCCGCGTTCCAGGGGCAGTCCTTCGGCAAGGCCGGGCAGTACGAGACGCTGAGCGGGCACTTCTTCGGGGAACTGGATCCGAAGGACTCGCACAACACCCTCATCACGGACCTGGCGTTCGCGCCTCGCAATGCGAAGGGGCTGGTGGAGTACTCGGGCACGTTCGCGATCTCGCGGCCGATCGACCCGGCGAAGGCAAGCGGCGTCCTGATCTATACGGTGCCGAACCGCGGCAACGGCGCGCCTTCGGGATCGCCGGACGGACATATCAGCGTGGTGAGCGGCTGGCAGGGCGATGTGGCGCCGCGCGCTGGGCTGCAGACCATCAGCGTTCCGATTGCGAAGAACGCGGACGGCACACCGATCACGGGGCCGGTGATCGAACGCTTCATCAATATGGCGCCGGGCGCGACGACGCTGCCCATCGGCACTGCTGCGTATGTGGCGCTGACGTATCAACGGCCGCTGACGCTCGATACGTCAAAGGCGAGCCTGACGAAGCGGGTGTCGCAGACGGGCGCGGCGGTGGCGGTGCCGGCGTCTGAGTGGGCGTTTGCCGATTGCGGCAGCACGCCGTTTCCGGGCGTGCCCGACCCCGCGAAGATCTGCGCGAAGGGCGGTTTCGACCCGGCGTTCGCTTACGAATTGAGCTTCACCGCGAAGGACCCGCTGGTGCTGGGCATCGGATTCGCGGCGACGCGCGATCTGAACTCGTTCCTGAAGTACGAGAAGAGCGCGGACAATCCTCTGGCGGGCCAGGTGAAGTGGGCGCTGAGCCGGGGCAGTTCGCAGTCGGGGAACTTCATCCGGAGCTATCTGAATCTGGGCTTCAACCAGGACGAGGCGAACCGGATGGTGTGGGACGGGGCGAATCCGCATATCGCGGCGCGGCAACTGGCGCTGAACATCCGGTTCGCGGTCCCGGGCGGGGCGGCTGGGCTCTACGAGCCGGGCAGCGAGGGCACGCTGTGGTGGAGCGATTACGCGGATACGGCGCGGCATCGTCCGTCGGCGGGGCTGCTGGACCGGTGCACGACGACGAAGACATGTCCGAAGATCATTGAGACGTTCGGGGCTCTGGAGTTCTGGTATCTGCGGGAGTCGCCGAACCTGGTGGGGACGGATGCGAAGGCCGACATCCCGCTACCGGCCAATGTGCGGCGATACTTCTTCCCCGGCACGACGCATGGCGGCGGGCGCGGAGGCTTCAGTACAGCGACTCCGGGACCGGCGGCGGGGTGCTTGTTGCCGGCGAATCCGAATCCGGAAGCGGAGACTCTGAAGGCGCTGGTGGCGGACCTGGTGGAGTGGGTGACGAAGGGGACGGAGCCGCCGGCGAGCCGGTCTCCGCGGCTCGATCGCGGGGAACTGACGAAGGCTACGGCGGCGGCGATCGGGTTCCCGAAGATCCCGGGCGTGCCGTCTCCGGACGGGATCGTGAACGCGGTGGTAGACCACGACTACGGGCCGGGCTTCCTCTACAAGGACCTGTCGGGCGTGATCTCGAAGGAGCCGCCGGCGATCAAAGGGACGCTGTCTACGCTGGTCCCGAAAGTGGACGCGGACGGGAGCGATGTGAGTGGTGTGCCGTCCGTGCTGCGGCAGGCGCCGCTCGGGTCGTACCTGGGCTGGAACGTGGTGGCGAAGGGCTTCGATGCGGGCAAGCAGTGCGGGTTGAGCGGCGGGTATGTGCCGTTCGCGAAGACCAAGGCGGAGAGGGTGGCGGCGGGGGATCCGCGACCGTCTCTCGAAGAGCGGTATGGGAGTCACGCGAAGTATGTGGCGCTGGTGAAGGCTGCGGCGGAGAAGGCCGTGAAAGAGCGCTTCCTGCTGCGGGAAGACGCCGATCTGCTGGTGGCGCAGGCCGAGGCGAGCGACGTTTTGCGACCCTAGAAGATGATGTTGTCCTTCTTCGCGTCGAGCTTCTTCGCGTCGAGGCCGGGCACCTTCTTCATCCCTTCGAGGTCTTTGAAGGCGCCGTTGGTTTTGCGGTATTGCAGGACGGCTTTCGCTTCGTCGGCGGTGAGCTTGAGGCCGTCCTGCAGTTCCTGCGGGCCGGCGGTGTTGACGTTCACCTTCTCTTCCGAGAAGTAGACGGAGAGGTAATCGACGACGGTGTCGATCTCGGCCGCCGAGAGGGTGGCGCCCTTCTTCACCATGGAGTTGACCGTGCTGCGCCACTTGTCGGCCGACATGGTGTTGCTGACGACGGTGTCGAGACCGTGGCATTCGGTGCAGGTATTCTCGATGAGCGTCTTCGCTTTGCCGTCCGGCAGAACGATGTCCTGCGCGGGCAGGAGGGCGGGAAGTGCGAGGACCGAGGCGAAGAGAAGAGCGCGCATACGTTCAGGTTAAACGATGTCCGCAGAGCCTGCGTACGGGCAGACCCAGAAGGATGAGGGCGAGGCCGGCGGCGACTTCGAGAGCTCCGGAAGAGGCCATGGAGAACATGAGCAGGCCGGTGGCGGCCATGCTCGCGAGCGGGACGAAGGGGTAGCCGGGGACGCGGAAAGGGCGGGGCCATTCCGGGTGTCGTCGGCGCAGGACGATCAGGCTGGCAGCGACCAGGGCCTGCAGCAGCAGGTAGCCGAACATCACCCAGGAGACCAGGATGTCGAAGAGCGGGCGGAGTTGCAGCGCCGCCCAGGCGTTCCGGACCGGCGCGGGCAGGGCGGCGGGCGGGGGCACGAGCATCAGAGCCACGCTGACGGCCAGCAGCAGGAGGGACCAGGCGCCCATCGCGACGACGGCGTTCGCGGGCGTTCCGAAGCGGGGGTGGACGCGGCTGAGCCACTCCGGCGCGTCGCCGCTGCGGGCGAGGGCGAAGGCGGAGCGGGGTCCGGACATGACGGCTCCGTTGGCGGTGAAGATGGTGGAGAGAAGGATTAGGGCGGAGATGGCCTGGACGCCGGCCTGGCCGAAGAGGGCGCGGAAGAGGTCGGCGCCTACTGCCTGGCTTTGGACGACGGCGGTCCACGGGAGGACGTAGTGGATGCCGAGGGACACGCATAAGTAGAGGGCTCCGATGAGGAGCAGGCCGGCGGCGAAGACGCGCGGAATGTTGCGGGCGGGGTCGCGGACTTCTTCGGTGAGGTGGGCGAGTTGTTCCCAGCCGGCGTAGGTCCACATAACGGGAATCATCGCGGCGACCAAGCTGCCGCCGATCAGGCCGGTGGCGGCGGGCGCGGTGAGCAGGTTGTTTGGGCCGTGCCAGAGGAGCAGAGGAAGGATCAGTGCGGAGGCGAGGGCGATGGCTTTGAGGGCCATACCGGCGACCTGGACATCGGCTCCGGCCCGGGCGCCGCGGTAGTTGAGGAGGGTGAGGGCGATGAGCAGAATGCCGGCGACGATGCCCTGCCAGGCGGCAGTTGGAAGGCCCGGCGGCGCGGGCACCAGTTGGGCGAAGTAGATGGCGAAGGTGAAGCTGATGGTGCAGGCGGCGCCGGCGCGGATCATAACGGCGTCGGTCCACGCGAACAGGAAGCCGAGGAGCGGGCCGAAGGCGGCGCGGATGTAGACGTAGCCGCCGCCGGCTTCGGGCAGCATGGCGGCGAGTTCGGAGATGGTGAGGACGGCGGCGAGGCTGATGAGCGCGCCGAGGATCCAGACGGCCAGCGCGCCCGCGAGGAAGGGAACGCGGGCGGCGATGAGCGAGGGCACGAGGAAGATGGAGGCGCCGATGGTGCCTCCGACTACGATGCCCAGGGCCTGCAGGGGCGTAAGGACAGGCGCGAGTTTACTCACCGCTTTGCTGCAGCAGCTTGGCGGTCAGGCCCGTCCAGCCGGTCTGGTGGTTAGCGCCGAGGCCGAGGCCGTTGTCGCCATGAAAGTACTCATAGAAGAGCACGAGGTCTTTCCAGTGCGGATCCGACTGGTATTGCCAGGCGTCGCCGTGGGCGGCGCGGCGGCCTTCGTTGTCGCGAAGGAAAGTGCGGGTGAGACGGCGGGAGATTTCGGCGGCGACCTGCCAGAGGTTCATGAAGACGCCCGAGCCGGTGGGGCACTCCACCTGGAACTGCTCGCCATAGTAGTGATGGAATTTCTGGAGAGATTCGATGAGCAGATAGTTGACGGGGAACCAGACGGGGCCGCGCCAGTTGGAGTTGCCGCCGAAGATGCCGGTGCCGGATTCGGCGGGCTCATAACTGACAGTGTACTGGTGGCCGCCGGCTTCGAGGCGATAGGGGTTGTCCTTGTGAAAGCGGGATAAGGCGCGGACGCCGTAGTCCGAGAGGAACTCGTTTTCATCGAGCATGTAGCGGAGGACGCTGCGCAGTTGTTCTTCGCCGGCGATGGAGAGCAGGCGGCGCTGGCCGACGCCGTGAGCGTTCATGGAGGCGACGTTGGCGGTGAGGTCTTTGCGGTTGTCGATAAACCAGGCCATGCGGCGTTCGAAGCCGCGGAGTTTGGCGATGACGTCGGGATCGAGCGTTTCGACGGCAAAGAGCGGGATGAGGCCGACCATGGAGCGGATGCGCATGGGGATGAGGCCATGGCCCGGCAGGTGCAGCATGTCGTAGAAGAAGCCGTCGCGCTCATCCCACATGCCGACGCCGTCTTTGCCCATGTGGTTCATGGCGTTGGCGATGTGGAGGAAGTGCTCCCAGAATTTGCTGGCGACATCCTCATAGGAGACGTCGTCTTTGGCGAGTTCCATGGCGATGGCAAGGAGGTTGAGGCTGTACATGGCCATCCAGCCGGTGCCATCGGCCTGTTCGATGTACCCGCCGGTGGGAAGGGGGGCGCTGCGGTCGAAGACGCCGATGTTGTCGAGGCCGAGGAAGCCACCCTGGAAGACGTTGCGTCCCTCGGCGTCCTTGCGGTTGACCCACCAGGTGAAGTTGAGCATCAGCTTGTGGAAGATGCGCTGGAGGAAGACGCGGTCGCCCACGCCGGTGCGGCGTTTGTCGATTTTGTAGACGCGCCAGGCGGCCCAGGCATGGACGGGCGGGTTCACATCACCGAAGGCCCACTCGTAAGCGGGGATCTGCCCGTTGGGGTGCATGTACCACTCGCGCAGCATGAGCATGAGCTGGTCTTTGGCGAAGTCGCTGTCGACCATGGCGAGGGGGATGGTGTGGAAGGCGAGGTCCCAAGCGGCGTACCAGGGGTATTCCCACTTATCCGGCATGGAGATGATGTCGGCGTTGTAGAGGTGGAGCCAGTCGTGATTGCGGCCTTTGAGGCGGCTGGCGGGCGGGGCGGGATGGCCGGGGTCGCCGTTGAGCCAGTCGCGGACGACGTAGTGATAAAACTGCTTGGACCAGAGGAGGCCGGCGAAGGCCTGGCGCATGACGTTGCGGGCGTCGGCGGAGAGGTCGGCGGGGATGAGGGTGGCGTAGAAATCGTCGGCTTCACGGATGCGGTCGGCGAAGACGGCGTCGAAATCGGCGTTGACGATGGTGGCGGCGTGAGGGTCGTCGGTGAGGCGCATGCGGATGGTGATTTCGGCGCCGGGGGGAAGGGTGAATTTGTAGTGGGCGGCGGCCTTGGTGCCGGTCTGGCCGGGTTTGACGGCCTGGCGGTTGCCGTTCACGACGTATTCGTTGATGCCGTCTTTGCAGAAGGTGGGGCCGGATTCGGCGTGGAAGACGCGGACGGTGTTGGTTTCGTTTTCGGTGAAGAGGAGGGGGACATCGCCTTCGAAGATGAGGCGGCGTTTGCCGTAGAGGGGTTCTTCGAGTTCGATGACGGCCCGGGCTCCGCCGCCGCGATGCATGAAGGGGCGTTTGGCGCTGGGTTCCCAGGACCAGGTGTTGCGAAACCAGATGGTGGGGAGGATGTGGAGGGTGGCTTCGTCGGGTCCGCGGTTGGCGGCGGTGATGCGGATACAGATGTCTTCCGGGCCGGCTTTGGCGTATTCGGTGAAGACGTCAAAGTAGCGCTGGTCTTCAAAAATGCCGGTGTCCATTAGTTCGAACTCGCCGGCTGCGCGGCCGCGGTTGCGATTTTCCTGGAGCAGTTCGGCGTAGGGGAAAGCGGCCTGCGGGTATTTGTACAGGTGCTTCATGTAGGAGTGGGTGGGGGTGGAGTCGAGGTAGTAATAACATTCCTTGACGTCTTCGGCATGGTTGCCTTCGTTGCCGGTGAGGCCAAAGAGGCGTTCCTTGAGGATGCCGTCGCGTTCGTTCCAGAGGGCGAGGGCGAAGCAGATTTTCTGGTGGCGGTCGGAGATGCCGGCGAGGCCATCTTCATTCCAGCGGTAGGCCTTGGAGCGGGAGGCGTCGTGGGAGATGTATTCCCAGGCGCAGCCATCGGCGCTGTAGTCTTCGCGGACGGTGCCCCAGGCGCGTTCGGAAAGGTAGGGTCCCCAGCGCTTCCAGTGAGAGGTGCGGGATTCGGACTCGGCGAGACGGCGATGTTCGGGCGTCACGGGCGCGGTGGTGTCGTCTGGCGGAGTGCTGGTGGACGGAGTGCTGGCGATGGGCGGCTTCACTAGTTCTTAAGATGCACTAAAAGTCGTCGGCATTGTGTGGTGGGGTGTCCGCAGCGTTTCGTTTCAGGCCGCTTTGCGCTGGGAGTTGCGGGGATTCTGGAGGGCGCGGGCCTGTTGAAGGCGGTTGCGGCGGTCGAGCTGGCGGGTGATTTCGTGGGATGAAAATGCGAAGCCAAGGTGGGCGGGGAAGTCGTGGGAGGGGTCGTAGGTGCGCCCTTCCGCGAGGGCCTGTTGGGCGAGGAGGAGGGCATCTTCGAGGGCAGCGGCCTGAACGGCGCGGCGTTCGGCCTGGAGGCGATTGAGTTCGGCGATGTTGCGCTGGAGATTGCGGTGGATGCGGCCTTCGTAGAGGGAGAGGAGGCCGATTTCTTTGGCGTCCGTGAGGAAGGTCTGGGCCTGGGTGAGGGCGTTGAGGGTACGTTCGTCGGCGTCTTCGAGTTCGACGGGGTTGTTGAGCTGGCCGAGGGCGAAGATGTTTTCCTCGATGGCCCGGGCGCGGTTGAGGCGCCACTGGTCGTTGGCGATGGCTTTGGCGAGCGCGCGTTCGGTGTCGGTGGCGGGATGGTAAGAATCGACGATGAGGCGGGTGTGGCGTTCGAAGGCCTTTTGGTCTTCGTGGGGCATGAGGACGGTCTGGCCGGTCAAGCCGTGGCGGATGCCGTTGAGGCGGGTGCGCTGTTTGCCTTCGGGGGTGCGGGGGCCGGTGGAGGCCTGGGCGTTCTGGCGGTTGGCGTTGAGCTGGGCTTCGGTGATGGCGGCGGGTGCTGACATGATTGCTTCCTCGGCTGAAGGATTAGCACGTGGGAAGGCGGGGGCGGGATGGGGTTGGTCTGCAGGTTGTTGATTTGATTCGGAATTTTGGTTGAAGATTTTGGGCACCGGGTTTTGGACTTATGGTGTAAGTGACGGGGAGTCAGAGTCGGTTTGAGCGCTGGAGGCGATTATGCACCGCATGGTTCATGCAGCGGTTCTGGTCTTTGTGGTGCAGTCCTCTCTCCTGCCGCAGGAGCGGGAGTGGAAGTGTCGCAGCCATGGCGGGAAGGGCGATCGGACGTTCGTCGTTCAGCAAGCGCACCCACTTGAATGGTTCGGGGAGCACCTTCGTGAGTTTAATCCTGAAGTGGCTTGGCGGGCCGGGAAAGCGACCTATCATCCTTGCCATTAGCGGCTTCGGCGCGGACGAGGCGCTGCGGGGGCGGGGTTTCGCGAGTGTGAAAGTGTCATTCTTGTGATATGCCATCGCCTGAGAAGCGCACTTTCAGCCTGCCTGCCGAGCAGGCCAACTAT
Organism: uncultured Acidobacteriia bacterium; assembly: GCA_903851195.1. Taxonomy (GTDB): domain Bacteria; phylum Acidobacteriota; class Terriglobia; order Bryobacterales; family Bryobacteraceae; genus BOG-234. The sequence continues at coordinate 102,444 of CAINNJ010000033.1, read as the reverse complement.
ATCGACAAACTGGTTGCAGCCGGCGCTTACGGGTCTGCGAGTGAGGTTGTCAGAGCGGGCCTGCGGGCTCTGCAGGAACGGGATGCCGCAGTCGAGAAATGGCTCCGGGACGAGGTTGTCGGTGTTTATGATACGATGGAAGCGGACCCGGATCGGGCCATACCGGGCGAGCGGGTTTTTGCAGCGATTCGCGCACGGCACGCCGATCGGTTAAGAAAGATTGGGCGTGAGTCACAGGGTTGAGTTCAGCCCGGAGGCTTTGGGCGATTTAATCGATTTGTATGACTACATTGCGGCGCGGGATGGTGCTGAGCGCGCTATAAATTACATCGGCCGAATTGAGCATTATTGCCTTAGCCTTTCGACTTTTCCGGTGGTCGTGAGGTTGAGAGCACGCTGATGGAGTCGGGTGTTCTAAGTTGACAAGGCGGACTGACTGGCCAACCGGAGATGGTACGTCTTAGGATGGTCAAGTGCCCTTAATTGCTTACTATGACGGAAGCTCAGATGAGACCAGAAGATCGGTCGTAACTCTTGCGTGCGTGGCGGCGTCGGAGCAGGTTTGGACTGAATTCAGGGAACGGTGGATGGAAGCCCTCGGATCCACACGCGCGCTGCACATGGCTCCGATCATGGCGTTTCGCAACGAGTTTGTGGAATGGGATGCGATCCGGAGGCAAGAACTTCTTACTAAGCTTTGGAATGTGGCGGGCTGTTTCAGGGACCGGTATTTAGTCGCCTATTCCTGTAGCGTATTGCTGTCTGACTGGGAGAGAGCGCGGAAGCAAATACCGAATTTGCGCTTACCGGAAGAAATTTGCGTTAACTTCTGTGTCGGAGGGCTCGGTCTCCCGCCTGAGTGCCGGAACGAGCAGAAACCGCTTGTTCTTCGTTTCGACAGAGACGAGAAATTTATGCACAAGGTGAACCGGGTTTGGCTACAGGAAAAGAAGGTGGAGGGTACAATTTTCAGCCACATCAGGAGTATTGAATCCGTTGACAGTTCTGAACCGGCGATTCAGCTTGCCGACATGCTGGCCTGGGTCGTTCGCAACGAAGTTCTTGAGAAAGTTTATGAAGAGCGCGACCAGTTCAAGATCAGTTCAGTGTTGATGATCGAGCATCACCGGCAGGTGTACGATTACGACAGAATATTGAAACACTATCCTACTGGTCGCCTTTTCGTTGACACTCTTAAGAAAGACACGGACAGCAGGCCAGACACCTTATCCCTGCCGGTTTAATTCGAGGCGGCAAAGGTTCTTCTAGTCCGCTGCAGGAAACAGAGCGGGAACCGGGAGTATCACGTGCCCGTCGACTGTTTTTAGTTGTCCGTCAAGCACTTCCAGGTGGCCATCTACGGTAATCCGCCAGGCGCGCTGCGTTGCCGGGTCGAGAACCCAGATGTTGGGAACGCCCATGGCGAGGTAGTCGTCGAAGCGGTCCTGAAGTGCGGGGAAGGTGTCGTCAGGCGAGAGGACTTCGATGCAGATGTACGGCGGGCTGGTGAAGATTTGTTCGTCGGGTTCGGGCAGGTTGACTACGCAGACGTCCGGGATGCGATAACGGCGCGGAGCGACCTGGATGCGCTGTTCGGGAAAGGCGGCGAGGCGAAGAGCGCGGCGGCGTTCGCGAAACCAGGCGTAGATCTCGCCCTGAAGTTTGCTGTGGTCTTTTTGGCCCACGTTACGGTGGATGAGAATGCCGTCGATGTAATCGCGATCAGGGCGGTACGAAGTGCTTAGATAGTCCTGCACGCTGACGAGCGTTCCGGTGCCCATGCGGGAAGTTTAGCAGTGTTTCAGGGGGAAACGTTGGTCGCTTCCGCGACATCCTGGTCCGTTTATTTATCCCGATGCGGGTTGGAAACACACCAACAGCGCCGGTTACCAACCAGGGCGCAGGTTTACAACCTGCCCACATTCGGAGGGTTGATCAGAGTTTCAGGAAGCGGAGGGCGTCCTCTTTGGAGTAGATGTTGTTGAACATCAGGTAATTGGGGCCAGGGAGGTGGGCGTGGGCCTGTACCTTCCGCTGCAGTTCGGCCAGATCTTCGGCGGTGTACCGATAGCGGTAGCCGGTGCGGCCGTGGAGGCGCCAATAGAAGGCGTCGCCCCAGACGGGGTCGGCGTGGAACGGGTCGACGCAGTGGATCAGATTGTTTTCGGCGCAGAGGGCGCGGATGAGGTCGGAAGTCCAGTCCTCGCCGCGGGGTTCCCAGGCGAGGGTGCGGTGGTCGCGGTCGATTTCGTGGAAGAAGGCCGTCAGGTTCTGGCTGTTTTCGCGTGTCGGAAGGAAAGATTTGGGGCACTGGAAGACGATCACCCGGGCGTCAATGGCGGCGGCGATTTCGCGGGTGCGCTCCCAGGCGAGGCGGACCTGTTCGGTGGGGCGGAAGCTGCCGTAGAGATCATGCTCGCTCGGGCTGACGGGCGATTTCAGGCGCCGGTAGGTGGGACTGGCGGGGGTGTGCGTGATGAGCTGCCAGGCTTTCATGCAGAAGCGAAAATCGGGGGGAGCGATGGCCTTCCAGCGTTCCGCCACCTTTGGCGCGGGCGGCTGGTAGAAGGTGGTCTGCAGCTCGATGGTGGAGAAGGTTCGGGTGTAGCGGGCCTGCGCTTCGGTCCAGCCGCAGCAACCTGTGAGCACGGCTTCAGTTTGGCATGGGTGAGACTGTAGGGCATGGATATTCGACCTTATCGGGATTCGGATCGCGCCGCCTGCCTGGAGGTGTTTGATTCACTGGACGGAGCGGTTGGGCGAGCGGAGTTCGAGGCGTTCCTGAAGGCTCCGGACGGGCCCTATTTCGTGATGGAACACGAAGATCGGGTGGCCGGGTGCGGCGGGTTCGCGATGGCGGGGGACGGGCAGAGCGCGAGGCTGCGGTGGGGGATGATCCGGCGGGATTTGCAGCGAATGGGGCTGGGGCGATTTCTTCTGCTGTACCGCATGCGGGAGATCGGGCGAACGGGGAACGCGGCGTTTGTAGTGGTTCAAACGCCGGCGGGGTCGGCTCGGTTTTTTGAATTACAAGGCTTCCGACCAGGCGCGGCGGACGCGGATAGAATCGAACTTGTCAAAAAGCTGGCTGTCTGTCCCTAGAAAAAATAAAGATTTTGTTTCGCTTTCTGGTGTAATCTGTTTCACATAGACATTTGTAGTATGCATCTCGTCTGTGCCGTGTTGCTGCTCAGCCTCGCCATTCCCGTGTCCGCGCAGACCGTGCCGGCCGGAACACCTTACTACCGGGATAACCGGGAACGCTTTAACGCTTATCTCTTCCGCACCTACACAGATCCGCAGCGTTTCGCGTGGCTGCTGGTGGACAGCGCGACGGATCACTGGACGCGGGCGCCGCGCGAGTGGGACCGCAGCGCGGAGAGTTATTCGTATCGGGTGGCGTCGGGATGGGGCAGGCGGATTGTGCGCAATTCGGTGCAGACGGCGCTCGAGGCCGCGCTGAAAGAGGATTCGCGATACCGGCTCTCGGGCGACCGGCGATTCGGGAAGCGCATCGTGTTCGCCATCACCCATGCGGTGCTGGCGTACCGGCCGGACGGGTCGGTGGAGCCGATGTACGGGCGGATGGCGGCGGGGGTGGTGGCGTCGGCTACGGCTTCGACGTGGCATCCGCAGTCAATCAGTGCGGCAACGCTGTTGTGCGGCGTGGGGTCGGCGGCAATCGACCGGGCGGGAAGTAATCTGCTGACGGAATTCGAGCCGGATCTTCGCCGGTTCGGGCGGAAGACCTGGAATATTCTCATCAGAAAGTAAATCGAATGACCAATGAAACTTTGCAGCGCCGGACGTTTCTGACAGCGCTGGGCAGCAGTGCGCTCTCTTACGGGCGGATTATCGGAGCGAATGACCGGATTCACCTGGGGCAGATCGGAATCGGCAGGCGCGGGCGTGAGCTGGCGGGGGTGGCGGCGGGGCTGAAGGACGCGCACAAAGTCGAGATGACGGCGGTTTGCGACCTGTGGAAGGTCAACCGGGAACGCGCGGCGGAAGCGGCGACGCAGGCCTACGGGCGCGCGCCGCGGGCGTTCCGGTATCACGAGGAACTGTTGGCGCTGCCTGACGTGGACGGGGTGATCATCTCGACGGCGGATTTTCAGCATGCTCCCTTGTTGAAGCAGGCGGCGGAGGCAGGTAAGGACGTCTACTGTGAGAAGCCGATGGCCAACGTGTTGACGGAGGCGAAGGCGGCGCGCGAGGCGGTGCGGGCGCGGAAAGTAATTGTTCAGATCGGCACGCAGCACCGGAGCGAGCCGTATCAGATCGCGGCGAAAGAGCAGCTTGTTAACGGAGCGGTGGGGCGTGTGAGCAAGGTGGAGATTGTCTGGAATTATCACGGGCCGCGGTGGCGGGGCCGGCCGGAAGTGAAGCAGTTGCGCGAGGAGGATACGGACTGGAAGCGGTGGCTGCTGACGAAGCCGGAGCGGCCGTTCGATCCGCGGCTGTATTTCGAGTTCCGGCTGTATAAGGAGTTTTCGAGCGGGATTCCGGATCAGTGGATGAGTCACGGGATCGACCTTGTGCATTATCTGCTGGACGAGGAGTTTCCGGTGTCCGTAGTGGCGCACGGCGGGGTCTATGCGTGGCCGGACGGGCGGGAGAACGCGGACACGTTCCAGGCGCTGCTGGAATATCCGAAGGGGTTCCTGGTGAGTTATGCGACGAGCTTCGGGAACGACAGCGACAGTTCGACGCGGATTATGGGGTCGAAGGGGACGCTGATCAATGTCGGCGGGGAAGGGAGTCAGCGGTGGAAGGTGGTGGAGGAGAAGGGGAATCACGAGGACAATCCGTTTGTACGGCGGGCGCAGAAGCCGGTGGTGCTGAGCGAGGGAGCGACGAAGGGGATGGGGTGGTCGCAGAGGCTGCTGACGGGGGCGGTGGAGAAGACTTACGGAGCGATGCCGTTTAGTTCGGACAGCAATCCGGCGCATATGCGGAACTGGTTCGAGTGCATGCGGAGCCGGCAGCAGCCGAACGCGACGGTGGAGCACGGGTTTGCGCATTCGGTGGCGGTGATTATGGCGGCGCGGGCGCAGGTGGAGGGGCGGAAGTTGTATTGGGACCGGTCGGCGGAGGAGATTGTGGAGAGCGCGCCGGGAGTGTAAGAGAGTACAAAGCGGAATAACTTTTTACATCGCGATTACAAGACGGTAATGCGAAATCGTTAGTCTACCTGTGGGCAAGTCAGACCCTCAGGAGATAAGCGATGCTGGTCAGATATTCTGCGTTGGTAAGTGTGTTACTGGCTTCGGGAGTTTCGTTGTTACACGGGGCCACGATTTACAGGGAGTCGGTGTCGGGCGACTTCTCGAATTCGGGACTTAGTCCGACACAGGTTACGGTCGGGCTGGGGTCGAATCAGATTTTCGGCACGACGGGAAACGCGGGTTCGGGAATCGACCGCGACTACTTCACGATTACGATTCCGGCGAATGAGGCTCTTACCGGGATTACGGTATTAGCAGGGACGACATCGGGCGGGGCGACGTCCTTTATCGGGCTGCAGGCGGGGCCTCAGGTCACATTGCCGACGAATGCTTCGACGGCGGCGGGGCTGCTGGGATGGTGGCATTACGGTCCGTCGGACGTAGGTTCGGATATCTTAAGTAAGATCGCGATTCCGGTAAACGGAGCGATCGGGTTCACGACTCCGCTGGGTCCCGGACAATATTCATTCTGGGTCCAGGACTTTAATGCGGGAGCGTTTAACTACGGTTTCGACTTAGCGGTTGCGGCGGCGGCGGCAACTCCGGAACCGGCTACATGGGGCTTACTGGTGGCCGGTCTTTGTGTGGCGATACGGCGACGACGGACTACTTAGAGAGACGGAATCGCTTCACGGCGGATTCGACGAGGCGGCGGAGTTCTTTAATGGGCTCGGGGTTGTCGTCCACCTGTAAGCGGAGGACGACATCGTTATGGAGCCAGACTCCGCCATCCTTCTTCACGATGAGCATGGCGGCGGACTGCATGCCGCGTTTGTCGCCGCCGGCTTTTTGTCCGGCTTCGAGGGCGGAGAGTAAGCGGAGGGAGAGGTGTCCTTCGGTCTTTTCGAAGGCGTCCACCATACCGCTGACGACGCCTTCGCCAGCCAGGATATTGCCCTGCGCGGTACAGAATTTGCCGCCTTTGTTACCGGCCCATTCGGTGGCTTTGGGACCGGTGTAAGCGGCGTACTCACCCTTCATATTCATGACGGCGAACTGACGGCCCTGTTTCGACCAGCGGGCGGGATCGGGGTCGGGATCGGACTCGTGAATCATGTTGAGGATGCGCTCGGGCGGGTAGCCGAGTTTCAGAAGGCTGAGGGCCTGGGGACCATAGCTGACGTCGACGATGGCTTGTGTGGCGGCGGCGCCGACACCGGCTTCGGCCCAAAGCACGCCGTTGCCGACGGAGAAGACGCGGGACTGGACCGCGCCGCCGATTTCGCCGGTGGCGGGGTCATAGCCGAGGATGGAAAACGTCGCGACCGGGCTCCAGTATTGCTGCGGGATGCCCTGCGCCTGGGCGAGGGAAACGGCGGGCAGAGTGAGAAGCGTTCTGCGTGTCATGCGTTCGTTATACCTTTCGAAGGAAGTCGAAGTCACAGCCTTCGTCGGCCTGGTTGACGTGTTGGAGGAACATCCAGCCGTAGCCTCGGTCGTAGTGGGGCGCAACGTGGGGACGGGCGGCGAGGCGGCGGGCGATCTCTTCGTCGGAGACATGGAGAGTGAGGCGGCGGCCGGCGGTGTCGAGTTCGACTTCATCGCCGGTTTCGACGGCGGCGAGGGGTCCACCGGCGGCGGATTCGGGAGCGACGTGCAGCACGACGGTGCCGAAGCTGGTGCCGCTCATGCGGGCGTCGCTGATGCGGACCATGTCGTTGACGCCCTGATCGAGGAGGACGCGCGGCATCGGAATCTGTCCCCATTCGGGGAAGCCGGGCGCGCCTTTGGGGCCGCAGCTTTTCATGACGAGGACGGTGTCTTTGGTGACGGGGAGATCGGGCGAATCGATCACGTCGTGCATCTGTTTATAGGACTCGAACACGTAGGCGGGGCCGCGGTGCTGGAGCAAGTGGGGCGAGGCGGCGGTGTGCTTGATGACGGCTCCGCGAGGGGCGAGGTTGCCGCGCAGGATGACGGTGCCGCCTTCGGATGAGAGAGGCGTCTCGGCGGAGCGGATGACGTCGCGGTTCCAGCATTCGGCGCCTTCGACGTTGTCGCGGATGGTCTTGCCGTTGGCCGTGATGGCGTCGGCATGGAGGAGCGGGAGGATTTCCTTCATGACGACGGGGACGCCGCCGGCTTCGAACATATCTTCCATCAGGTATTCGCCGGAAGGTTTGACATTGACGATGCAGGGGGTGCGGGTGGAGATGCGGTCGAACTCGTCGAGGTTGAGGTCGATACCGAGGCGTCCGGCGATGGCGAGCAGGTGGACGACGGCGTTGGTGGAGCCCCCGATGGCCATATTAACGGTGATGGCGTTTTCGATGGCGTGGCGGGTCATGATGTCGGACGGTTTGAGGTCTTCCCAGACCATGTCGACGATGCGCTGGCCGCTGAGTTCGGCGAGGGTGAGACGGCGGGAATCGGGAGCGGGGATGGCGGCGCAGCCGGGCAGCGTCATGCCGAGAGCTTCGGCGACGGAGGCCATGGTGCTGGCGGTGCCCATCACGGTGCAGTGGCCGGCGCTGCGGGCAAGTCCGCCTTCGATTTCGCAGAGTTCGCCTTCGGTGATTTTGCCGGTGCGGTAGAGGTCGAAGAGTTTGCGGCCGTCGGTGCCGGCGCCGAGTTTGCGGTTGCGCCACTGGCCGCTCAGCATGGGTCCGCCGGTGACGACGATGGCGGGGATGTTAGCGCTGGCGGCGCCCATGATCTGAGCGGGGGTGGTTTTATCGCAGCCGCAGAGGAGGACGACGCCGTCGATGGGATTGGCGCGGATGGATTCCTCGACGTCCATGGACATGAGGTTGCGGAAGAGCATGGAGGTCGGCTTCATGAACATTTCGCCGAGGGAGATGGTGGGGAATTCGAGAGGGAAGCCGCCGGCGCGCCAGACGCCGCGTTTGACGGCTTCGGCGACGGTTTTGAGGTGGGCGTTGCAGTTGTTGAGCTCGCTCCAGGAGTTACAGATGCCGATGACGGGGCGGTTCTGGAAGACGTCCGCGGTGAAACCTTCGGAGCGCAGCCAGGCGCGGCGGGAGAAGTTGTAATATTCTTTGCCGGACCACCATTGTTTACTGCGTAATTCGCGTTTAATCGGTGTTTCGCTGGGCATGGGAAATTGTTGGAGAACTGAAGTTAAGATACACCTTTCACAATTGTTTCGCCGCGCCATCACCGGTTTGTAACAGCGAAAAAGCTACAACCGTAGCATGCGGTGCGATCTTCACGTTCATACGGTGCATTCGGGAATGTGTACGGTTCCGGTGCTCTCCCGCGTTTGCCGGGAATCTTACAACGAGCCGCTGGCGCTGTACGAGACGCTGAAACGGCGCGGCATGGATCTGGTCACGGTTACGGATCACGATTCCATCGACGCCGTGGAGGAGCTGCGGAAATACCCGGATTTCTTCCTGAGTGAGGAAGTGACCTGCACGATGCCGAGCGGCACGGAGATGCACGCGGGCGTGTACGGGATCCGGGAACAGGATCATATCGAGCTGCAGAGACGGCGAACCGACGTGGAGAGCCTGCTGGCTTACGCGGCGGAGAACCGGTTGTTCGTGACGGTGAACCACCTTTATTCGAGCCTGACGGGACATCGGACGGAAGAAGACTTCGCGATGTTCGCGCGGGATTTTCACGGCGTGGAAACGATGAACGGGCAGATTCTGGAGAGGGCGAACCGGTTGGCGGGGCAGTTCGCGGCGCGGTTCGGGAAACCGGAGATCGGCGGCAGCGATGCCCATACGATGGCCTGCGTGGGGCGGACGTACACGGATGTGAACGGCGCGCGCAGTGTGAGCGATTACCTGGCCGGGCTGCGGCGCGGCGAGGGCCGGCCGGCGGGAGAATCGGGCGACTTTGTGAAGCTGAACAACGCGGTATTCGGTATCGGCGGCTCGCTGATGCGGGAAAAGCCCTGGATGGTGCTGGCGGGCGGGCTGTTCGCGGCCATTCCGGTGGCGGTGCTGGCGAATTACGTGAGGGAAGTGGCTTTTGTGTGGTATTGGTCGAGAAGGACGGAGACTGCAGCTGCGGGTGGTAATGCAGCGTGCGCCCCGGTGGTGGCGATGTGACGAGGGCCCGGGCAAAATCGACGTTGTCCTTTCCCGATCATCAGGTGATGAAGCGGGTGAACCGCTGGCGCGCGCCGCGGTGGATCCGCTGGTGGATGCTGGGCGCGACGCGGGCGGGCGACGGGTGGTTGTGGGGGCTGGTGGGGATTGCGGTGCTGTTGTCGCAGGACGCGATGCGGTTCCGGGCGGTGGAAGCGGCAGCGTGCGCGGTGACACTGGGCATCGTGATTTTCCACAAAGTGAAGCGCGTGTTTTGCCGGTTGCGGCCGCGCGACATCGAGCCGCACTGCTGGGCGCATATCGTGACGAAGGACAAGTTTTCGTTCCCGTCCGGTCACTCGACGACGGCGTTCGCGGTGGCCGTGAGCGTGGGTTGTTTTTATCCGGAAATCCGGCCGGCGCTGCTGGTGCTGGCGGGGAACGTGGCGGTATCGCGCGTGGTGGTCGGGATGCATTTTGTAAGCGATGTGCTGGTGGGTTCCGGGATGGGAGCGCTGCTCGGGTACGTCGCTTTTCGTTTCGCCGCCTGAGAGGTTCCAGGCACATGTCCTGGGCAGTTCGGGAGGGTGCGGTGGTAAAGGCGGGGATCTCCGCGGGACATCCCCCGCGCGGGGTCCTCTGCCGAGCCGTATTTTGAAGGCAATTTGGATTACGAGGCCGCCTGGCTGAGAGCCGTGGCGGCCCTTATTATTGGGGAGTCAGGGCGGCGAAGAACGTCGCGCGTGGATATGACAGGGGCGTTGGAAGCCGAAAATTTCAGGAAAGTCAAGTATCTGGCGCTTGGCGGCGGGGTGTGTTATCAATGGTGAAAAGGCTGGAAGCATCCCTGCTGGCTTCTGGACAAACGCTTACCCGCGTCGAAACTCAGCACACCGCTTCCTTGCAGAAAGGAAATTCCGTGGAGTCCGCCAACCGGAAATTGATTCGCCCCTCGTTCAACGAGATGAAAGAGAAGAGCGAGACGCCCCGTAAATCCGGGGGAGCGCAAAAACGTCCGATTCCGCCCGATCAAACCAACGCGGAGAATTTTTATTACGTCAAGCAGATGCAGTCGAAGACGCCGATGGTGATCACGCTGAAGGATGGCGAGGTGCTGAAGGGCGTTATCGAGTGGTACGACCGGTCCTGTCTGAAATTCAATCGGGACGGGGAGCCGAATCTGCTTCTGTATAAAAGCAACATTAAGTATATGTTCAAGGACGAAGAAGCCTGAGGGCTGGTTGCTTCTAAAGGAACTCGCGCACAACGGACTCGCTTCCGGCGGCTATGTCCGCCGAGCTTCTCTTTTCGTTTGGTGCCGCCGAAAGCGGCCTGTGCGCTTTTGAGAAACCGCTCGGGTTGCAGCCGCCAGCCACGGCTTAACGGGTGGTTCCGCTGGCTGACGGCGGCGCATCCGGCGGCTCCCGAGCTTCGTTCAGATAGCCGGACTTTTCGCGGCGCGCCGGGCGAGGCGGTATTCCCGGCGCGTTCCGGCTTCCTCATAGCGGCGCCGTTCGTCGGGCGTTTCAGGAACGACCGGGCGGATTTCGATGCGGTTCCCTTTCGTGTCGATTGCGACGAAGGTGAGGAAGGCCGACGAGACATGCTGTTCACGGCCGGTGAGCAGATCTTCCATCCAGACTTTCACACCCACTTCCATTGAGGTTTTGAAGACGCGGTTCACGCTGGCGCGGAGGCGGACGAGTTGTCCGATTTTCACGGGGTGAATGAACTGCATCTGGTCGATGGTGGCGGTGACGACGACTTCGCCGGAATGGCGCATGGCGGCGATGGCGCCGGCGAGATCGACGAGGTGCATGATCTTGCCGCCGAGGAGATTGCCGAGAGCGTTGGCGTCGTTGGGGAGGGCGAGTTCGGCGTAATCCGAGATGGATTCGCGGACGAATTTTGCGGTCATGAGTTTCCTTTGCGGCGTAAGTATTCGGAGGCCAGGGCGAAGGCCTGTTGTTCGAGGGGCGTGCCGGTTTGGTGGGCAGGTTCGATGGTCAGGGTTCCGACGGCGACGGGGTGGTGGTTGCGTTCGAGGGACCAGGCGACTTCGATGAGTCCGTTGCGGTCGGATTTGACGAGGAAGCGCATGGCATCGTTGGGGGAGGCGGCAGCGTGAGGGCAGGTGTGGCGGGCGTAGGCGGGGTGACAGTGGCGACGGATGGTGCCGGGCGGGAGAACGATGCCGGGTTGGGCCTCACAACCGGTGGTGGCGGGGAGGAACAGGGGGCAGGGCACTGGTCCCAGTGTACGGGGCTAGTTGACGAGGCCTTCGGTGAGTTCGATGCGGGTGCCCCACGGGTCGGTCAGGAAGGCGAGGGAGAGTTTGAGTTGCGGTCGGGTGTTGTAGGGTACGTCGAGTTTCACGCCTGAGTCGGTGAGTTTTTTGCAGAACGCTTCGAGGTTTTTGATTTCGAAACCGATGTGATCGACGGAGCGGCCCTGGGTGGGGACGGCGGTGGCGTTTTGCGTGTAGGTGAGATTGGTTCCGGGGAGGTCGCCGGCTTCCCAGAGAAGACGTTTGCCGGGGATGGCGCCGAAGTGTTCGGAGTACCAGGCCTGGATGGCTTGGGGGTCGGGCGTGTAGAAGTGGATGTGGTGGAAGCGGAGGGGGACGGTGGCGGACTTCTCTTCGGTGAGTTCGACACGGAGGCCTTCGGGGCCGTCGATCATGATCTGGACGGCGCCGTTGTTCGGTTTGGTGTATTTGAGGTGCGCGGCTTCCACTTTGGCGATGCAGGGCTGGAGGTCGGGCACGGTGAAGCCGATGTGGTTGACGGTGGAGCCGACGCTGCCGCCGGTGGGCGTGGCTTTGCGGATGAGGATGATGGCGCCGGGGACGGTGACGCCGGAAAGGCCGTTCTTGTCGTAGAGTTGCGCGCCGATGAGATCGGTCCAGAAGTGTTTGAAGGTGTCGGGGTCGGCGGCGTTCAGGTGGAGGTGGCCCATGGCGACGCCCTGGGGATTCGGGGCGGCGAGTTGGGCGAGGCTGGCCGTGGCGATCAGGACGAGGGAGAAAACGAGCTTCATGGCTGGAGGCTATGGTAACAAGAGTTATGGGAAATAATCGGCTGGAAATCCTGAAATCGATGGTGGAGCAGAAGCCTGAGGATGGTTTCGCGCGGTACGGGTTGGCGATGGAGTATGTGAGGTCGGGGGAGCTGGAGACGGCGGTGAGGGAGTTTGAACAGCTGCTGAGTTATAACCCGGGATATGCGGCCGGGTATTTTCATGGCGGGCAGACTCTGGAGAAGCTGGGACGGACGGAGGAGGCGCGGGAGATTTATCGAAAGGGGATCGAGGTGACCGGGGCTTCGGGGGACGATCACACGCGGAGTGAGCTGATGGCGGCTTTGGGGATGCTGGGGTAGGGGGAATTCAGTCGGAAGTGAGCAGTTGGCGGACGCGGACTCCGGCGTGGCATTCGGCAATCGAGGACACATCGTGGCCGTTAGATCTGAGTCCGGTAATCGCCGGGAATGGGAAATTCTCGTCGGCCAAAAACCTCATACTGTCGGTAGGGGATAAACCCGTTCGTTGTGGAGGTGCTCTCCTGCGTAGCGCGGATATGCCAGGATGTCGTTTTCCTGGAGGTGGGGATAACTGGTAAGAATGTCGCTGTGGCTCCACCCGGCAGCCAGGAGATCGACGATGAATTCCACCGAGAGTCTGGTGCCGGCGATTACAGGTTTGCCGATGAGGATCTCAGGGTTGATGATGATTTCGTCGTTCCGTTGCGGGTTTTTATTATGAAGCAGGCCGCGGGATGGATTCGCCGCGGCCCGTGTTTTCAGGCGTGGCTTAGACGTCGAGGTTTTTGACGTCGAGCGCGTTGTCTTCGATGAATTTGCGGCGATTTTCGACGTCTTCGCCCATGAGGGTGGTGAAGATGAGGTCGGTGGCCACAAGGTCTTCGAGGCGGACCGAGAGCAGGGTGCGCTTCTCGGGGTTCATGGTGGTATCGGCGAGCTGCTCGGCGTTCATTTCGCCGAGACCTTTGTAACGCTGCACGGAGGCGTCGCGCTTGCCTTCGGCCTTGACGTGTTCCAGCAGGTCGCGCCAGCCGTTGATGACGTCCTTGTGTTCGCCCTTGGCCACCGTGAAGGGCGGCCGGTTGAACTTCAGGATCTGGCGGGCGAGGATGCGGAATTTGCGGTACTCGGGCTGGTGCGAAAGCTCGATGTTGATGCTGCGGAGGGCGTTGGTCGCGTCGTGATAGGTGACGGCGAAGGCGGAGTGCTGTTCGTCGGGGACCACCTCATTGGAGACGCCCGCTTTGGCGAGCGCCGCGGAGAGGGCTTCGAGATTGGCGCGTTCGGTGAAGTCCGTTTTCGCATCGAGTTTGATGTCGGTATCGGCCAGGACTTCGACGACGCGGGTTTCGCGCATGCGGCGCTCCAGCTTGTGGAAGAGCTGCTGGAATTCGTCGAGGTTCATGAGGAACGGGCGGAGTTCTTTGGGATCGATGACGCCGGCGGTGCCGTCCTGCTCACTGCCATAAGCGACGGTGAGATTTTCGGTGGCGCGGCGCATGATTTCGCGCGTGAATTCCGCTTCGTTCTTGATGTATTTCTCGCTTTTGCCGCGCTTGATTTTGTAAAGCGGCGGCTGGGCGATATAAATGTTCTGCTTTTCGATCAGCTCCTTCATGTGGCGGAAGAAGAAAGTCAGCAGGAGGGTGCGGATGTGGGAGCCGTCGACGTCGGCGTCCGTCATGATGATGATCTTGCTGTAACGGAGCTTGGCGGAATCGAAATCGTCCTTGCCGATGCCGGTGCCCATGGCGGTGATGAGGGCGCGAATTTCTTCGTGGCCCAGCATGCGGTCGTAGCGGGCTTTTTCGACGTTGAGGATTTTGCCTTTGAGCGGGAGGATTGCCTGGAAGCGGCGGTCGCGGCCCTGTTTGGCGGTGCCGCCGGCCGACTCACCCTCGACGAGGAAGAGTTCGCACTTGGCGGGATCGCGTTCCTGGCAATCGGCCAGTTTGCCGGGCAGACCGCCACCGTCGAGCGCGCCTTTGCGGCGGGTGAGGTCGCGGGCTTTGCGGGCGGCCTCGCGGGCGCGTGAAGCGTCGATCGCCTTGGAGACGATGCGCTTCATCACGGACGGATTTTTTTCGAAGTATTCGCCGAGTTTGTCGTTGACCAGTTGCTGGACCTGGCCGGCGATATCGCTCTGCAGTTTGCCTTTGGTCTGGCCCTCGAACTGGGGCTGCGGGACTTTGACGCTGATGACGGCGGTGAGGCCTTCGCGAACGTCGTCACCGGAGAGGTTTTCCTTGACGTCTTTGAAAAGGCCTGCCTGCTGGCCGAAGTAGTTGATGGTGCGGGTGAGCGCGGAGCGGAAGCCGCTGAGGTGCGTGCCGCCATCTACGGTGTTGATGTTGTTGGCGAAGGTGAAGAGGGTTTCCGAGTAGGAATCGTTGTACTGGAGAGCGATCTCCATGCCGACGGTGCCGCTGGGGCCAGGCTTTTCGCCTTCGAGATAGATGGGGGATTCGTGGAGAACACCCTTGCCGCGGTTCAGGTGGCGGATGAATTCCTGGATGCCGCCTTCGTAGATGAATTCGGTCTTTTTCTCGGGCTCTTCGCGTTCGTCGCAGAGCGTAATTTTGAGGCCCTTGTTGAGGAAGGCGAGTTCGCGGAGGCGCTGGGCGAGAGTGTCGAAGTTGTACTTCGTCGCCTCCATGATGGTCGGGTCGGGCTTGAAGGTGATCTTCGTGCCGGTGCGCTTGCCGGCTTTGCCGGTTTGCTGCAACGGGCCCATGGGGAAGCCTTTTTCGTAGTCCTGTTCCCAGGTGACGGAGGCTTTTTCGCCTTTGGGGGCGCGCCAGATTTCGAGGTGCAGTTTTTCGGACAGAGCGTTGACGCAGCTGACGCCGACGCCGTGGAGGCCGCCGGAGACTTTGTAGCTGTTGGAATCGAACTTGCCGCCGGCGTGCAGTTTGGTCATGACGACCTCGGCGGCCGACACTCCCTCTTCGTGCATATCGGTGGGGATGCCGCGGCCGTTGTCCATCACGGTGATGGAGTCGTCGATGTGGATGGTGACTTCAATTTCCGTGCAGTGGCCGGCGAGAGCTTCGTCGACGGAGTTGTCGACGACTTCGTAAACGAGATGGTGAAGGCCTGCTTCACGAGTCGAACCGATGTACATGGCGGGCCGTTTGCGCACCGCTTCCAGACCTTCCAGAACTTTGATGGAACTGGAATCGTAGACATCGGGGGACGTCAGAACTTCGTTTGACATAGGGTTTTCTTTATTTCAAAAACCGCCGGGTCAGATGCGCATGGGCATCACGACATAGCGGTATTGCTCCGGATCGGTGTTTTCGGCACCGTGAACCGGCTGGAGCTCGCCGGCGCTCTTTTGGTCTTTGAGCGAGAAGGAAACCTGGTCCTGCGGAACGGCCCGCAGGAATTCGAGGAGGTACTGCGCGTTAAAGCCGATTTCGAGATCCGGGCCCGAGTATTCGCTGGGCACGCTCTCTTCGGATTCACCGGTTTCGAGCGAAGAGGAGAAGATGCGGACTTCGCCGGTGGTGAACTGCACGCGAATGGCGCGGGAGCGCTCATCCGCAAACTGGGCGACGCGTTCGATGGCGGCTTTGACCTCGTCCTTCGAGATGCGGGAGATGTTGGTGTTGTCCTGCGGGAGGACGCGTTCGTAATCCGGGAAATTGCCGGTCAGCTTGCGGGTGATCAGGAGCCGCGGACCGAATTCGAAGAAGAGGTGGTTGTCGTCGCCGGCGAAGCGGACCTGCGCTTCGGGGTCGTCGGCCAGCTTGAGGATCTCGCCCATGGCCTTGCGGGGCACCAGAGCGCGGTAGGAGACGTGGCCCGCGGCGCCTTCCGCGGCGGGTTTGTGGACATAGGCGAGGCGATGGCCGTCGGTCGCGACCATGGTGAGGCCGTTGGGCGCCAGAAGAAGCAGGGCGCCGTTCAGGGTGAAGCGGCTCTCTTCCATGGAAATGGCGAACATGGTCCGCGAGATCATCGCGGTGAGCTGTTTGGCGGGAAGCTCGGCGACGGATTCCGGCATGGGCGGAAGTTCCGGGAAGCTCTCGCGGCTCATGCCGGCGATGCGGGTTCGGGAACGGCCGCAGGTGAGCGAGGCCCAGTGGTTGTCGCCGAATTTGACGGTGATTTCGGCATCGGGCAGAAGGCGCACGAAGTCGAGCAGCTTCTTGGCGGGGATGGTGCCGGAGCCCTCTTTCTTCACCTTGGCGGGGCAAGAGGTGCGGAGACCGAGCTCGAGGTCCGTGGCGGTGAGGAACAGGCGGTCCCCGATGGCTTCGAGCAGAACGTTGGAGAGAATCGGGATGGTCGTTTTCTTTTCGACGACACCCTGAGACAAACCCAGTTCGCGGACGAGATCCGCCTTACTGACGGTGAATTCCATTGAGTTGTTGAAACTCCTCTCTTTTCTGTCTCTGCCGTGTCTGTCTCTGCCGTTGCTGAGGTTCTCAGGACGGTGGCGGCAAGTCGGGCGTTTTGCTTCCGGATCGGCAATTCCAAAGGTCTCTTTTGCCAGGTTTC
The DNA here is from genome assembly GCA_903851195.1 of uncultured Acidobacteriia bacterium. Lineage (GTDB taxonomy): Bacteria > Acidobacteriota > Terriglobia > Bryobacterales > Bryobacteraceae > BOG-234. The sequence goes on along the minus strand of CAINNJ010000033.1, from coordinate 85,668 downwards.
TCTTGCCGCGGGTTGCTGGTGCCGGAAGAGAACCGCTGCTGACGGAATCGTCGAATGTGGAAGCTCTCTAAATTATACAAAAATTTAGCCGTTTGCGCCATTTGGGGGCTGACGGGAAGCAGGGCGAGGCCGCTTCCTACGGCGTTAAAGAGTTATCGGTTTTATAGATCGTCGTTACCGGGGTTGTGGATCTGTGGATCCCGCCGTATGCCATTTATTCGATTGAGCTTACCCGGGCGATGCTTTGTGCGTTCCGGGCGGAAGTGCTGGGGAGTTCCGGAGAGGAGGCGAAATTTGCACAGATATCCATAGGGCCGGGGGGAGGGCGGGTGTGGAGAACCGGGGAAGTGTTGCGTCTGCAGCAGGTTGAGCTGTGGACGGTGTAGCGGAGATCCGGCAAGGGGGGTTGAAGGCGTGGAAAGTGGTCTGGCGGAGGTTTTTCGGAGGGCTCGGCGCCTTCCGACGACGTTCCGGATATATACGTTTTAAAGATCGTAGTGACCGGTGTTGTGGAAATGTGGATTGACGTTCAAGTTGTTGTGAAGTAAAAGCTTACGGTTTGCGCAGTTGTGCGGGGCAGGCGGAAGACATCCGGAGAACCGGCGTGGCCGCGGTTTTTACACACGGGTTCGTGGGGTGATCGGGCAGGGAGCTGTGGATATTCCGGTAAGTGTCGTGGCTACTCGCGTTTAGGCTGTGGAGGAAAGGGGCGGGAGCGGTGGAACGGGTGTTACCGTCTTTACGCAGGTTTCCAGAGCCCGTTTTTTACGGGGTTCTGTGGAGAACCAGATAAGTGTTTGGGGGACAGCGGTTTAGGCTGTGGTTTTGTTGGCGGATTTTAAGGGGAGAGGGTGTGGGATTACTGGAAGGAATCGATGACGCTGTTGATGAGTTTGTTGAGGTCCGGGTCGGTGGGCCTCTGGTCACGAACTTTGTCGATCGAGTGGATGACGGTGGTGTGATGTTTACCGCCAAAAGCGCGGCCGATTTCGGGCAGTGACGCGGGAGTGAGTTCCTTGACGAGGAACATGGCGACCTGGCGGGGTCCGACGATTTCCTTGCGGTTGCTCTTTTCGCGGAGCTGGGAGGGTTTGATGCCGTACTTCTCCGCGACCGCCTTCTGGACAGCTTCGATGGTGACGCGGCGGTCCTGGCGTTCGAGGAGATGTTTGAGAATCTGTTTCGCCATCGTGATGCTGATGGGTGTTTGGGTGAGGGACGAGTAAGCGACCAGTTTGACGAGCGCGCCTTCCAGTTCGCGGACGTTGGATTTGGTCTTTTCGGCGATGAAGAGGCGGACGTCGGCCGGGAGCGTGGCGCCTTCGAGTTCGGCCTTCTTTTCGAGAATGGCCATTTTCGTTTCGAGATCCGGCGGTTCGATGTCCGCCATGAGACCCCACTCGAAGCGGGAGCGGAGGCGGTCGACGAGGCCGGTGATGTCTTTGGGCGGGCAGTCGCTCGAGATGACGATTTGTTTCTGGGCGTCGTGCAGTTCGTTGAAGGTGTGGAAGAATTCTTCCTGCGTGCGGTCTTTGGAGCCGAGGGACTGGATGTCGTCGATCAGGAGGACGTCGGCGGAGCGGTAACGCTCGCGGAGCTGGGACATCTTGCCGTGTTTGATTCCGCTGACGACTTCGTTGGTGAAGCGCTCGCTGGTGGTGTAGATGATCCGCATGTGGCCGTTGGCGAGGAGCGCGCGGCCGATGGCATGCATGAGGTGAGTTTTGCCCATGCCGACGCCGCCGTAGAGGTAGAGGGGGTTGTAGCGACGGGAGGGGTCGGTTGCGACGGACTGGGCGGCGGCGTGCGCGAACTGGTTGCAGGCTCCGACGACGAAGGATCCGAAGGTGAACTTCGGATTGAGGGTAATGGGCGATTCGATTTCGGGTGGATTGCTGGTTACGGCCGGGTCGGCCCAGGGTCCGGTGCTGCCGAGGGAAGCGTTGCCGCCGACCTGGAAGGAGACGTGATCGAGGCCGAGGCCGAGGGCGCGGGCGAGCGAATCGATCTGTTGCGAGTACTCTTCCTGGAGGAAGGAGACGGTGTGACCATCCGGGACGCTGACGACGATGGTACGGCCCTCAACGCGGAGGAATTGAGTTCTGGAGATCCAGTTCTCGAAACTCTCCGTACTCAGTTTTTGTTCAAGCTGGTGCTTGATGAGATCCCAGGGGCTACGATTCTCACCGGTCACAAAGACAACACTTCTCCCTGGACGCCGATGGGGCTGTCCGAAATGAGGTCGTAACCTCGTCTGATTATTCGTGGTTACAGCAGGATGGTGGGGCGCGTGAAGAGTCCCGTTGTGCTGCGAACAGGATGAGTCTAGCACAATGCGGAGGTTTTAAAACACGTTACAACAGGGCGCTTCGGTTTTGGTTTGGGCCGGGTTGCGAAGCGCCGGGGTTTGTTGTTTTCGGCACGGGGCCGGGGGCGTAATGGGGCGACCGGTCAGGTGGTTTGCGGCTTGATCCGCGGGTAGGGAGTGACGACGGCGCGGCCGATGAGGTGGTCGAGGTGGTGTTGCATGTGGACGATGTAGTCGTCGATCACAAAGCCAAGAGTGAGGACGGGGCCGGCGGCGAAGGTGCATTCGGTGGCGAGGGCGGATGCAGGAATGCGTTCGATGAGAGCGGCGAGAAAGGTGTTGTACTGGCCCCAGAAGGCGACCGTTTCCTGCCAGGGGGAGTCGTCGTAGCCGTGGATGGAGACCCAGGCGTTTTGGGCGTAGCCGTCGAACAGGAGCGGTTTTGGCGCGGTTTCGGTGGCAATGGCGCCACGGACGAAGCGGAGGTGGTTGTTGGCGGCGGAATCGATGAGATGGCCGAGTTCCTGTTTGGGGGACCAGCTGTCGGATCCGGCCGGTTTGCTGGAGACGTGTGCGTCGGACAGGGTGGCGAGCACCGGGAGTTCGGCGGCAACGATATCGCGCAGGCGGCGGGCAAGTTCGTTGGGCATGTGTCAGTTTACCAGGCGATCAGGGAGTCTTCGAAGAGTTGGGCGAGTTCTTCGGGTCCTGCCGGGCGGGGTGAAAGTTTGGTGACGCGGTGCTGGGGCAGCGTGCCTTCGACGAGGGCCGGAATGTCGGCTGCGGTGTAGCCGAGGGCGGCCAGGCCGTTGGGCATGTGGAGATCCTGCATGAGGCGGAGGAGCTGGTCGGAGAGGATTTTCCCGGCGTCTTCCAGGTGGGCTGCGGAGATGTCGGCGCCGAGGATGCGGGCGGCTTCGAGGTGTCGTTCGGGGCAGGCCTGGGCGGTGAATCGGAACACGGCGGGGGCGTTGAGGATGACGGAGATGCCGTGGGGAACGAGGGGATGGTCGACCGCTTCGTATCCCGCGGCGCGGAAGGTTTTCACGAGGCCGGCTACCGGGTAGGACATGCCGTGAGGCAGATGGACGCCGGCGTTGCCGAAGCCGATGCCGGCGTAAGAAGAGGCGAGGAGCATGGCGGAGCGAGCGGCGTCATCGGTCGGATCGGCGACGGCGCGCCGGATGTTTTGAGCGGTGAGGCGAAGGGCTTCGAGGCTCCAGAGATCGCTGATGGGGTTGGCGCCCTGGTAGGACGGGCGAAGGACGGGGCGTTCGGGTCGAGGGCGTTCGGTGAAGGGGATGGTGGTGTAGGACTCGATAGCGTGGCAGAGGACGTCCAGACCACAAGCCGCGGCGACGGCGGGAAGTAGGGAGCGGGTGTTGTCGGAATCGACGATGCCGAGGGTAGGTTTGAGGCGTCGATGGGAGATGCCGGTTTTGGCGCGGAGGGATTTGTAGTCGAAGATGGCGGTGCCGGTGGTTTCGCTGCCGGTGCCGGCGGTGGTGGGGATCGCGATAAGGGGTTTTACGGGACCGGGGACGGGCTTGCCTTTGCCGATGGGCTGGTTGACGTAATCGAGGAAGTCGGCGGGGTGGCACGAGTAGAGATTGGCGATTTTCGCGGTGTCGATGGTGGAGCCGCCGCCGACGGCGACGAAGGCGTCGCAGGGATTTTCGTTGGCGAAGGCGATGGCTTCGTGCATGGAGAGGTCGGTAGGCTCGACGCGGACGCGGTCGAAGAGGCGGTAGGGAACGTGGTGGTGTTCGAGAGATTCGAGGGTGGTGACTACGGGTGTGAGGTTGCGGAGGTTGGGGTCGAGGTAGACGAGGACGGATTTGGCGCCGAGATCGGCGAGGTCGGCTCCGACTTCGCGGGTGGCTCCGGAACCGAAGCGGATGGCCGAGGCGGCCATTTCAAATGCGTATTCTTTGAGCATGGTCGGTTGTCATGATATCGGAGCGGGTGCGATGGGGACAAATACGGGTGTGTTACGATTTGATGGTGGTTGCGGTGTGGTTTCGCACCGGAGCGCCTTCGAAGTGATCAGTCAGTGCCGCACGGTGCCCTGTTACGATATTGTTTGACAGGCTGGCACCGATCGGGAGATCATAGAAGTTTCGCGCAAGCGGGAGTAACTCAGCTGGTAGAGTGCAACCTTGCCAAGGTTGATGTCGCGGGTTCGAATCCCGTCTCCCGCTCCATTTTTCCCTCCTTTCGTTTTCTTTCCAGTTCTGTTTGGTCCCCCTTGTCATGAACCCAGTCGATGTCATGAACCCAGTCGATTCCGCCCGGGCAGTTGTGGACGCCGCCGTTTCCGAATTCGGAGATTCGCTGGTCGTGCTGACGAGCTTTCAGCGCGAAGGCGTGGTGATTGTCGATCTGGCGATGGGCGCGGGGCATCCTGTTTCCGTTATGACGATTGATACGGGCCGGCTACCGGAGGCGACTCTGGAGATGATCGGCACCGTGGAACGGCGGTATGGCATCCGGGTGGAGAGGATCGTTCCGGAGCCTGCGGAAGTTGAATCCATGGTGGCGCTGCATGGGCGGGATCTGTTCTACCAAGGGTTGGCGCAGCGGAGTTTGTGCTGCAATGTGCGGAAGGTGCGTCCGCTGGCCGCGAGGATGGCGGGCATTGGGGCGTATTTCACGGGAGTTCGGCGCGGGCAGAGCGATTTGCGTGCGGGTGTCGAGGTGGTGGATCGGTCCGGATCTCCGGTGAAGATCAGTCCTTTGGCGGACTGGAGCGCGGCGGATGTGGCGCGTTATACGGCCGAGCAGGGATTGCCGGAGCATCCGCTGTACGCGGCGGGGTATTCGAGTATTGGATGCGACCCGTGCACGAGGGCGATTACGGCGGGTGAGGACGAGCGGGCCGGCCGGTGGTGGTGGGAAAGCGATGCCGACAAGGAGTGCGGTTTGCATTTCGCGCCGGACGGCCGGGTATTGCGTACGGTAGATGTATTGCTTCAGGATTTGCTGAATAACGCGCGCATTTGACTTTATGACTCATCAGGGTTTTACGTTGTGGCTGACAGGGATGTCCGGGGCCGGGAAGAGCACGATATCGGACCGGCTGATGGAGCGTTTTCGCGCGGGCGCGGCGAAGGTGGAACTGCTCGACGGGGATGTGGTGAGGACGAATCTCTCGCAGGGGCTGGGTTTTAGCCGGGAGGATCGGGACACGAATGTGCGGCGGATTGGATTCGTGAGCGAGTTGTTGTCGCGGAACGGGGTGATTGCGGTGGTGGCGGCGATTTCTCCGTATCGGGCGACGCGGGAGGAAGTGAAGGCCCGGATCGCGAATTTCGTGGAAGTGTATGTGGAGTGTCCGATCGAGGTGCTGGCCGCGCGGGACGTGAAGGGGCTTTACAAGCGCGCGCTGGCGGGCGAAGTGGGGCAGTTCACGGGTATTTCGGATCCGTATGAGCCGCCGGAGAATCCGGATGTGGTGGTGCGATCGGACCGGGAGTCGCCGGCGGAGAGCGTGGAGAAGGTCTGGCGCGAGTTGCAGCGCCGCGGGTTGATTGAGACTGCATGATCGACCTGCATAGTCATACGGACCAGTCCGACGGGACGTTTACGCCCGCGGAGTTGGTGGCGGAAGCAAAGCGGGTAGGGCTTAGCGCGCTGGCGATCACGGATCACGATACGTTTCGGGGTTACGAGAAAGCTTTGCCGTTCGCGGCGGATGCCGGGCTGGAACTGGTGTGCGGGATCGAGCTTTCGACGAAGTTCGGCGGGGCTTCCGTGCATCTGCTGGCGTATTTTCCGGGGCAGGCGCCTTCGGAGGAGTTTCGAAGCTGGGTGGCGTTTTTGCTGGAGAGCCGGCGGGACCGGAACCGTCGGCTGATTGAGCGGCTGCAGTCGTTGGGAGTGGAGATCACGCTTGAAGAAGTGGAGACGAAAGGGCGGACGCTGACGGCGCGTCCTCATTTCGCGCGGGTTCTGGTGGAAAAGGGCTACGCGAAGGATATTCAGGACGCGTTCGATCAGTTCCTGGATGAAGGCGCGAAGGGCTACGTGCAGCGGCATGAAGTGCCGATTGAAGAGGCCATCCAGAGGGTAGTGGCGGCGGGCGGCGTGGCGTCGATGGCGCATCCGGTGCGGGTGGCTCGGAATCACTGGGATACGCTGACGGAATACGTGGGGTCGATGAGCCGGATGGGGATGCGGGCTATTGAGGTGTTCCACAGCGATCATACGCCGGAAAACGTGGCGTTTTATGGGTCGCTTGCGGAACGGTACGGGCTGGCGCCGACGGGCGGTTCGGACTTCCACGGCGGGAATAAGCCGTTGATTTCTTTGGGTACGGGATTGCGCGGGAATCTGTGCGTGCCGGATTCGGTGCTGGCGGGGCTAAAGAAGCTGGTGCAGTAAGGCCGGGTTGGTGGGCACGAGCAGATTCGAACTGCTGACCTACCGCTTAGGAGGCGATCGCTCTATCCAACTGAGCTACGTGCCCGGATCAGACCGTATTATAGCGTTTCAGGCCCTTTTTGCCTATGTCTCTGCGGTATTGCATGCCTTCGAAGCGGATTTGGGCTACCGCGGCGTAGGCGTTGTCGATGCTTTCGGGGAGGGTGTTGCCGAGGGCGGTGACGCCCAGGACTCGTCCGCCTGCCGTAACCAGGTGATCGCCTTGCCGTTTGGTTCCCGCGTGGAAGATGGTGGTTCCGTCGGGTGTGGCTTCAGGGAGGTGGATGGCTTGTCCGGTTTGGTTGGCGCCCGGGTAGCCGGCTGAGGCGAGAACCACGCAGGTGGCCGGTTGCGGGGACCACTGGATTGAAGACGGGAGTGCGCCTTTGGCGGCGGCCATGAGGGTTTCGCCCCAGTCGCTGAGGAGACGAAGCATGAGGGGCTGGGTTTCGGGGTCGCCCATGCGGACGTTGAATTCCAGAACGCTGGGTCCGGAAGGGGTCATCATAAGTCCGGCGTAGAGGAAGCCGGTGAAGCCCGTGGCGTGGATGACTGGATTGACGATGGTTTCGAGGATGTGGCTGCGCTGGGTTTCGGTGAGGATGGCGGAATCGGAGTAGGCGCCCATGCCGCCGGTATTCGGGCCTTCGTCGTTATCGAAGATGCGTTTGTGGTCCTGCGAAGGTTCGAGGGCCAGGGCGCGGTGGCCGTCGCAGAGGGCGATGAAGCTGACTTCTTCGCCTTCGAGGAATTCTTCGATGACGAGGGGACAGGGGAGGGTTTCGATGGCGTCGGCGGCTTCGGCGGGTGTTTGGGCGATGACGACGCCTTTTCCGGCTGCCAGGCCGTCTGTTTTGAGGACGACGGGGAAGCGGAAGGCGCGCAGGGCTTCGGTGGCTTCGGCGGGGGTGGCTGCGGTGTGGAAGCGGGCGGTGGGGATGCCGTGGGCTTCCATGAAGCGCTTGGAGTGGATTTTGCTGCCTTCGAGGGCGGCATTGGCAGCGGTGGGTCCGACGATGGGCAACTTGCGGAGGCGGAACTGGTCGACGACTCCGGCTACCAGGGGGACTTCGGGGCCGACTACGGTGAGGTCCACGTGCAGTTGTTCGGCCAATTGGACATAATCCGTCGCGGTTTCGCATTGGGCGATTTTGGCGATGCCGGGATTTCCGGGTGTCGCATAGACCTTCGTGACGGAGGGGGAGTGGTGGAGGCGCCACGCGAGGGCGTGTTCACGGCCGCCGCCGCCGATAACGAGTACTTTCATTTGCGCGGCTACAATGGTAACAATGTCCCGAATTCACGCAGACCAGTCCTGTGACGTTGTGATCGTGGGCGGCGGGCACGCCGGCTGCGAAGCGGCGCGGGCGTGCGCGCGGATGGGGATGCGCACCGTGATGGTCACGATGAATGTGGATCTGATCGGGCAGATGTCGTGTAATCCGGCGATAGGGGGGATTGCAAAGGGTCATCTGGTGCGGGAGATCGACGCGCTGGGCGGTCTGATGGGCGAGGTGGCGGATGCGGTGGGGATTCAGTTTCGTCTGCTGAATACGAGCCGGGGTCCGGCCGTGTGGTCGCCGCGGGCGCAGTGCGACAAGAAGCAGTACCGCATTCGGGTGAAGCAGGTGTTGGAGCAGGAGCCGAATCTGCGGATTAAGCAGGCCGAGGTGGCCGGTTTGATCATCGAGGACGGGCGGGTACGCGGCGTGCAGTTGATGGACGGGCGGAATCTGGCGTGCGAGGCCGTGATTATCACGACTGGTACGTTTCTGAACGGTTTGGCGCATATCGGGGAGCAGCGGTTTTCGTGCGGTCGTAACGGGGAGCCGCCGTCGCAGGTGTTGGGGCATCAGATCCGGGCTTTGAATCTGGGGAGTTCACGGCTGAAGACGGGTACTCCGCCGCGCCTGGATGGCCGGACCATGGATTTTTCGAAGTTCGAGCGGCAACCGGGGGATGCGGTGCCGGTTCCTTTCTCGTTCCTGACGGAGAAGATTGACGGGCCGCAGATTGATTGCTATCTGGCGCGGACGACGGCGGAGACGAAGCGGGTGATCGGGGAGAGCATTGCGCGGTCGCCGTTATACAGCGGTCAGATCGAGGGAGTGGGGCCGCGGTATTGTCCGTCGATCGAGGACAAGTTCGTGAAGTTTCCGGACAAGGAGTCGCACCAGATCTTTCTGGAGCCGGAGGGGCTGGACACGAACGAGATTTACGTTAACGGGATGTCGACGAGCATGCCGATTGACGTGCAGGCGGGGATGATCGCGTCGATTCCGGGATTGGAGGAGGCGGAGATGATCCGGCCGGGTTATGCGATCGAGTATGACGCGATCGATGCGCGGGAGCTGGATCATGCGTTGCAGGTGCGGAAGCTGCCGGGGTTGTTTCTCGCGGGGCAGATCAACGGGACTTCGGGTTACGAAGAAGCAGCGGCGCAGGGTTTGATTGCGGGGATCAATGCGGCGCGTCAGATCCAGGGGAAGAGCGTGGTTGTGATCGGGCGGACGCAGGGGTATATCGGGATCATGATCGACGATCTGGTGACGAAGGGGACGGATGAACCTTACCGGATGTTCACGTCGCGGGCGGAGTTCCGGCTGCATTTGCGGATCGACAATGCGGATGAGCGGTTAACGCCGCTGGGTGTGGAGATCGGGCTGGCTTCGGCAGATCGGGATGTGTTTTTCCGGGAGAAGCGAGAGCAGGTGGCGCGGGTGCGGAAGGCGCTGCTGGAGAGTCCGAAGGGGGCGTGGTTGCGGCGCACGGAGTCGAGGATTTCGGAACTGGCGGGTTGGGTGGAAGATGTGCTGGGCGGGCCTGCGTTGCGGGGTGTTTGCATGACGGCCGAGACCGAAGTGAAGTATGCCGGTTATCTGGACCAGCAGTTGCGGCAGATGGAGAAGCTGCAGGGGTCGGATGCGCGGCCCATACCGGTAAGCGTGGATTTTGGCCGAATACCCGGGATTTCGCGGGAGGTAGCGGAGAAGCTGGACAGGGTGCGTCCGGCGACGCTGGGGCAGGCTTCGCGGATTCCGGGGGTTACTCCCGCGGCAATGGCTCTGCTGGATATTCATCTGACGCTTGCGGGTTTGGGTGGAAGGCGGGCGGACGCGGGTATTTCTGTGGTTTGATGTTTCACGTGAAACATCGGGATCGCGGACGGCTTGTTTCACGGAATGTTTCACGTGAAACAGTTATACTGGCCGTTTGAGCAAGGTCATTGCGATAACCAATCAAAAGGGCGGTGTAGGAAAGACAACTACCGCCATTAATCTGGCGGCGGCTCTGGCAGCCAGCGATTTGAGGATTCTGCTGGTCGACAACGATCCGCAGGGCAATTCCACAAGCGGGCTGGGCGTACAGAAGATACCTGGTATGGCGACCACCTACAACGTGTTTGTGGACCGGATTGAGCCGAAGGATGCCATCCAGAAAACCGAAATGGATGGTCTGGATGTCCTTCCCGCCGATAAGAACCTGATCGGGGTCAATTTCGAGCTGGTTTCGGTGGAAGGACGAGAGTCGATTCTACGCGACCAACTGAAAACGGTTCGCGAGAACTACGATTACATTCTGATCGACTGCCCGCCTTCGCTCGATTTGCTGACTTTGAATGCGCTGATGGCGGCGGATTCGGCTCTGGTGCCGATCCAGTGCGAATTTTTCGCTCTGGAGGGCATTTCGGAGCTGATGGACACGATTCAGCGGGTCGGAGAGTCGTTCGGTCATCCGGTGAAGATCGAAGGCATCCTTCTGACGATGTTCGACGACCGGACGAATCTGGCGAAGCAGGTAGCGAACGATCTGCGGGAGTTCTTCGGAACCGACGTGCTGATGACGGTGATTCCGCGGAATATCCGGCTGGCGGAAGCGCCCAGCCACGGTAAACCGATCCTCCTTTACGATCCGGGCTCACGCGGATCCGAGTCGTACATCCAACTGGCAAAGGAGCTTCTGGAAAATGAGCAAAAACGATCCGCGTAAGGCTCTCGGGAAGGGACTCCATTCCCTGCTCCCGACCAGAAACGTTCCGGTTGTCCCGCCGGCTCCGGTCGCCGCCCCTGTTGTGGAGGCGGTAGAACCGAAAGAAGGCAGCGTGCTGTTTGTCGCGACCGAAGCGGTGCGGCCAAATCCGAATCAGCCACGGCGGGAGTTCGATCCGGCGGCGATGGCGGAACTCACGCAGTCCGTAGAGCGCGACGGGATCATTCAGCCGATTATTGTGCGCAGGACGGGGGATTCGGGATACGAAATCATCGCCGGGGAGCGCAGATGGCGCGCGGCGACGGCGTCGGGTCTGAAAGAAGTGCCGGTAATACCTCGGGAAGCGTCGGACGAACAGGTTCTGGAACTCGCGATTATCGAGAATATTCAGCGCGAAGACCTGAACGCGATTGAACTGGCACTGGCCTTTCAGCGCATGGGGACCGAACTGGGACTGAGCCATGACCAGATCGGGGAGAAAACGGGTAAGGACCGGGTTACCGTGACGAATACGATCCGGCTGCTGCAGTTGCCGGAGGACGTGCAGGAGTTCGTGGCGGCGAAGAAGCTGACGCAGGGACATGCGCGCGCCCTGCTGAAACTGGCGGACGAGGCGGAACAGCGCTCTGTGGCCGCGAAGTGCATGGCGGAGGGTTGGTCGGTCCGGCAGATCGAGGAATACACGCGGCCGGCGAAGGCCGGTTCCGGAGGTGGCGCCGCGCAGAAACCGGAGCCGCCCCCGCTCGATCCGAACGTGAAAGCGGCGATACGGGAGCTGGAATCCCGATTGGGCACGCGGGTTCGAATCGTGGAAAAGAGTCCCAATAAGGGCCTGATCGAGATTGAGTATTACTCGGCGGACGATCTGGACCGGATCTATAACACGATCACGGGTGAGTAGCGCGGGTTCAGGACAGCAATTTCAGAATCTCGGCGACTTCGCGGCGAATGTGCGGCAAGGGATCGGCGCGGGGAAACAGCTCTTCCTGGGCCGCTGCCTTGCTTTGGTTTACTTTTTGTTTCGGCAATTCGCCTTGCTTACCCGATTCCGCCAACGCTTTGCGGGCGCCCTCGATGGTGAACTTTCGCTCGTAGAGAAGTTCCTTGATGCGCAGCAGCAGTTCGACATCCTTGCGGCGGAACATGCGCTGTCCGCTGTCCGATTTTTTCGGTGAGAGCCCTTTGAATTCGGACTCCCAGTAGCGGAGAACATAAGCCTCCACGCCCACCAGCTGGCTGACCTCGCCAATGCGGAAGAAGAGCTTGTCAGGTATTTCAGTATGGGGGTCGTCGATCACTGGAATCCGATACCGCCATTGTCGTCCGATTCGTACCCGATTGGCTATAATTGAGCCCACATACCTCGTGGGAAGCAACTATAGACCGACACCGCCGGCCCGTCCGTCCGCAGCCCCGGTGGGCCGACCGACGGACCGCAACTTCGAGCTGAAATCGCAGATTCACAAGAAACTTCTGGGCGTGCTCAACCTGGAGCGGGTTTCTTCCCTGCCCAAGGAGCGTCTCCGGGCGGAGATCGGCCGGGTGGTGGAACGGCTGCTCGAGGAAGAGCGCGTGCCGATGACGACGGCCGAGCAGAACCGGATCATCGAAGAGGTTCTGGACGAAGTGCTCGGGCTGGGGCCGCTCGAGCCGCTGCTCAAGGAACCGAGTATCTCGGATATTCTGGTCAACCGGTTCGACAAGGTCTATATCGAGCGGGGCGGCAAGCTGTCGGAGGTTCCGGTGCGATTCCGGGACAATGCGCACCTGCTGCACATTATCGAGAAGATCGTTTCCCAGGTGGGACGGCGTATCGACGAAGCGCAACCGATTGTGGACGCGCGCCTGGCGGACGGCTCGCGCGTGAACGCGATTATTCCGCCGCTGGCGCTGGATGGTCCGTCCCTGAGTATCCGGCGTTTCGGGCGCCACGTGATCACCCAGGAGGAGATGATTCAGTACAAGACCACGATGCCCGCGATGCTCAAATTCCTCGCGGCATGTGTGCAGGCGAAGACGACAGTGCTGGTCTCCGGCGGCACGGGTTCGGGGAAAACCACGATGCTGAATGCGCTTTCCCGGTTTATTCCGGAAGAAGAGCGCATTGTCACTATCGAAGACACGGCCGAGCTGCAGTTGCAGCAGAGGCACGTGGTGAAATTCGAAACGCGCCCGCCGAATCTCAACAAAGAAGGCGGAATCAACCAGCGGCAACTGCTGCGCACGGCGCTTCGCATGCGTCCCGACCGGATCATCGTGGGTGAGTGCCGCGGGGCGGAGGCGCTCGATATGCTACAGGCGATGAACACCGGCGTGGAAGGGTCCATGAGCACCGTGCACGCGAACACACCGAAAGACGCGTTTTCGCGCCTCGAAACCATGGTGATGATGGCGGATATCGAGATACCGGCGCGGGTGATTCTGCAGCAGCTGGCTTCGGCGATCAAGCTGGTGGTGCAGGTGGCGCGACTGCAGGACGGCGCCCGGCGCATCATGAGCATCGCGGAAGTGGTGGCGGCGCACGACGATCAGGTGGAACTGCAGGAGATTTTCGTCTTCGAACGCACCGGCGTCACAGATCAGGGAAAAGTAAAGGGCGTGTTCCGCGGCACGGGGGTTCGGCCGAAGATCCTGGAACGGCTTCGGGTGAGCGGCATTCAGCTGCCGGAATCCGTGTTCGCGGAAACGATGCAGGTCAATCAATAAAGGCCGATTGTCGCGGGATCAGGCCGGAACGGCCTCCCGCAACACAAACCGATAGCCGATGCGGGGTTCGGTGGTGATGAAGACCGGTTTACCCGCGGAGGGCTCGATCTTCTTGCGGAGCTGATTGATGAAGACGCGGAGATACTCGATCTGGTCGCCGTACTCCGGTCCCCAGATGGCCTGCAAGAGGCGGCGGTGCGGCACCGGCTTGTTCGCCTGAGAGACCAGGTAGCGGAGGATGTCGAATTCGGTGGGGGTGAGTCGCACCGGCTTGCCGGCGGCAACGACGCGACGGCTCTCGAAATCGATTTCGAGGCCGGGGACGGAGATCTGCCGGGGGGTGGTGTCGGTGGCGAAACCGCTGCGGCGGAGCGCGGCGCGGATCCGGGCCATTAACTCATCGAAGCTGAAGGGTTTGCAGACGTAATCGTCCGCGCCGGCGTCGAGCGCTTCCACCTTGTCGGCATCGGAGTCACGAACGGAAACCACGATGATGGGGACATCCCAGCCGCTGCGAATGGCACGACAGGTTTCGAGGCCGCCCAGGCCGGGCATGTTCAAATCCAGCAGGATGAGGTCGACGGTCTGTTCGCGGAGAAGTTCGAGCGCTTCCTCGCCGCTGGGCACATCGAGGACGTTCGCATTCTGGGCCGTCAGGCTGGCGCGAAGAACCCGGCGAATCTGCGGCTCATCGTCAAGGAGCAATATAGTTCTGTTCTGAATCACTGAAATCCCCCATTAACCCTGCCGGCAGAGAAAATTTGAATGCCGGACCTTCCGGCTCGGAATCGAGCCAGATTGACCCGCCGTGTGCCTCGGCTATCGCCTTGGCGATCGCAAGCCCCAAACCCGTACCCTCGACCTGTGAGCGATTAGCCGCTCCGCGGTAGAACTTACCAAAGATTCTACCTCTGTCCTCTTCGGAAATGGGAAGACCCTGATTCCGGACGGTCAGGATGAGGCGGGAGTCCTGGCATTCGGCGGAGACGCGAATGCGCGAATCGGGCCGCGAGTATTTCCAGGCGTTGTCCACGACCTGCATGAGCATCTGCTCGAACAGGAAGCGATCGCCGGCCAGGAGAGGAAGGTCGTCCGGGATATCGACGATGAACTGCCGGCCGCCGAGGTAACGTTTCACGCGGGACCGAACGGCATCGACGATCTCCGACACCGAACAATCCTCGATGCGGGGGTTCTCCTGGTGCGCTTCGATGCGGGCGAGATTCAGCGATTCGCGAATGAGCAATTCCAGCCGGTCCGCCTCTTCATCGATCACCATCGCCAATTCGCGGTCGGGACCCGCGGCCAGACCCTGCGAACTGCGCAGCATGGAAGCCGCGGCCTTGATGGACGTCAGCGGCGTTTTGAAATTGTGGGCGAGCGCGTTGAGGACGGTATTCCGCAACTCCTCGCCCTTTTGTGAAGCTTCGATGCGGGTTCGCTCTTCCGCGCTGCGGGCGCGGTCGAGAATGAGGCTGATCAGGTTGGCGAGCGCGCTTTGCACTTCCGGGGATGGCTGAACGCCGTGCAGTTCCAGCGTGGAGCCGGTAAACGCCGAGGGAATGCGGATGACCGAATAACCGCCGGGGACGAGCGAACCTGCCTGGAACGGTCCGGCGAAGCCATCGACGCGCATCACGGCGCCCTGCACGCCGAAAAGATCGACGATCTGATCGACGACACTCCCGGAGGCTTCGGCGACGGTGCCCGAGGAAAGCAGAACGTTGCCGAGGCGCTGCAGACGTTCCATTTCCTCGCGGCGCAGGATCGCCTCCGCCGCACGGCGCTGCGCCCGCAAGGCCAGATGACTGCCGGTCAGAGCGGTGACCAGCATGGTGGAAAACGTGATTGCGCCCTCGGAACTGGTGATGCGAAAACTATTCACGGCGTCGATGAAATAGAAGCTGAACGCCATGCTGGAGACCACGGAGCTGACCACGGCGAGAAGCCAGTCGCCGCGGGCCGCCACCGCCAGCACCAGGAGGACGAGCAGCAGTGAGGCAACCGAGCGATTCATCCGCAGGGAGATCAGCAGGAAGCCAATTGACCAGGATAAACCGGCGACAAACAGACAACGAAGGCCGCGCCACGCAAGAGTGTTCATACCGCGAATGCTTCCATTACACAGCAGCCGCAACGCCCGCGGGAAATGGAGGGCGGAACGATACAATCGGAGTATGCTGATCCGGGATTTTCTGACCACCGGACTGCCCTCCATATCGTTCGAGTTTTTTCCTCCCAAATCGGATGAAGCGGCCGCGCAGCTGGAGCGCACGATTTCCGAACTCGGCGAACTGGAACCGTCATTCGTTTCGGTCACGTATGGCGCGGGCGGTTCCACACGCGAGAAGACGATCGACATTGTTTCCCGAATCAAGCAGAATTCGGGCATCGAGGCGATGGCGCACCTGACGTGTGTCGGCTCCACGCGGGAGGACATCGGCGCCGTGGTGAACCGGTTGGCGGCTGCCGGGGTGGAGAACATTCTGGCGTTGCGGGGAGATCCGCCGAAGGGCGAAACGGCCTTCGTGCCGGTAGACGGGGGCTTCCGGAACGCGGACGAGCTGGTGGCGTTCATTCGGATGAACCACGGGCAGAGCCTCTCGGTGGGCGGCGCGGCGTATCCGGAAAAGCACCCGGAGTGCGGCAATCCCGCGGTGGATGTGAACAATCTGAAGCGGAAAGTCGACGCCGGGGCGGACTTCCTGATCACGCAGCTGTTTCTGGACAACCGGGTTTACTGGGAGTTCGTGGAACGGGCGCGCGCGGCCGGAATCACGGTGCCGATTCTTCCCGGCATCTGGCCGATCACGAATGTGGCGCAGATCGAACGCCTGACCGGAATGTGCGGCGCGACGCTGCCTTTCAAGCTGGCGGCGCAACTCGACAAGGCGCGGAACGATCCGGCGGCGGTGATGCGGCTGGGCGTGGCGCACGCGACGTCACAGTGTCTGGATCTGCTGATGGGGGGAGCGCCAGGGCTTCACTTTTACACCATGAACCGGAGCCATGCGTCGCGGGACATCTGCAACGCGCTGCGGGCGATCGGGCTGATCGGCACGCCGGCGGCGTAAGAACCGGCTTTAAGATGGTGGCAGGAGTTTTTCATGACTCGCAGAACCGCTCTTGCCGGACTCGGTGAACTCATTGCCGCGGGCGCTGTCACGCGGGCCGCGGCGCAGACTCCGCCGGACACGACACCCCGCTTCGGGCGTTCGGCGCCCCAACGAACCACTCCCCTGCTCTGCGTTTATTCGCAGAACATGATCCGGGTTCCGTATCCGCAGGTCGGCGATATCGCGGCGCAACTGGGCTACGAAGGCGTGGATCTGACGGTGATGATCGGCGGGCATGTGGATCCGCGAATCACCAACGTGGACCTGGTGCGGGCGTTCGAGAGCATCCGCGGCTCCGGGCTCGAAGTGCCGATGATTTCGACCAACATCACCACGGTGGCGGACCCGACGAGCTATCCGGTGCTGTATCTGACCGGCCATTCACAGATACCCTTGTTTCGGACCGGCACGTGGCCGTACGGGACGGCTCCGATCGCCCGGCGCCTGCTGCAGGTGAAGCAGGAACTGATCCAGCTGACGATGCAGGCGCAGAGATGCGAGATGGCGGTGATGATTCCGAACCGGGCGGGCGAACTGGTGGGCGAGGCGGTGTGGGACACACAGAGCATTATTGGCGATCTGGACCCGAAGCTGGTCGGGTACTATTTTGATCCGGCGGAAGCCATGGCGGAGGGCGGCCTGGGGGGCTGGGAGGCGGCACTGCGCATTGCCCTGCCCCGGCTGAAAGCGGTATCGCTGCAGGACTTCTACTGGAAGAAAGACGGCGACAACTTCGTGATGCAGAAGTGCCCGCTCGGCGAAGGCATGGTGGACTGGGGCAAGTTCTTCGCGCGGCTCGCGGCGGTCCGGTTCACCGGCCCGATTTCGATCCACACGGAATACAATCCGCAGGATGCGCCCGGCGCGATGGGGAAAGATCTGGAGTTTGCCCGGACGCACCTGCAGAAGGCGTGGAGCGCGCGGCAGGACGAGTCGAAGAGCTGACGCCTCGAAGAACTGACGCCTCGAAGAGCTGACTGTCGGCGCCCGGGGCGGTTTGCGCTCAGCCGATCAGTGGGGCCTGCCGTTCGCGGTTTCGTCGAGCGTGAGCTCACAGGCGCAGCAATCGCTGCAGTTGTGGCATTTCGGGCAGAGGTGGTTATCGCAGGCGTCCTTGGTGCAACTGGCGCAGATGGTGGCGGATTCTTCTTCGCAGATACTACAGAAAAACGGCATAGATTGGGTCACTTATTCCTTCGGAGCGTTCTTGCGGGGCGTGGCCGGTTCGCGGGACAGAATGGCGCGGCAGCGTTGAGCCTCGTGGTCGACGACCAGGTACTCCTGTTCCTTCTGATTGGCAAGTTCGAGGAGGTAATCCTGCAATTTGCCCAGATCTTCCTGATCTTCGGCGGCTACGGACTGGATGAGATCGGCGAGGGCGGGGTTTTGGTATTTGCGCAGACCGCCGAGTAAGGTATCGAGAGAGCGATGGAAGGTTTGCACGCGGAAGAGGGCGCGCATGCAGTCCTGCATGTGGTCGGGATGCGACGCGAGGGCAGTGAAATCGGCCTCGATTCCCTGAATCTGCCGGCGGGCGTAGGCGAGCTGGAGGGCGTAGGTTTCGGGAGCGCCGCGCGAGACCCAGTCGGAGGCATGTACCTGATCGAGCAGGGGGAGCAGGTTGAGGGCATGCGCGGAAACGCTGCGCAGAAGGGTAAGAAGTTGCTGGTCGGAGGGTAGTGCGGCGGCTGCGACGGCGGGCTGCTGTGCCCGAAGCGCGGGCAAACCAGGCAGCGCTGCCAGAAGGGAAAGCGCGAAAGCTATCGGACGCAGTCGCATCCTTTTCAGGCTAACACCAGTTCAGGCTAACACCAGTTCAGGCCAGCACCAATTTACGCCGGCACCAGAAACCCGAGGAGAACGGGACTACATCGGCGGTGGCGGCGGTCCAGCGGGAGGTGGAGGCGGCGGCGCGGAGGGCGGCGGAGGAACGGGAGAGCCGTTCTTATCTCCCGGGCTGCCGGCGGTCGGAACACGCGCGATGGAACCTCCGGCGCGCTGTCCGCTGAGGGCCAACTGGTAGAACGCATCGGAAGCGGCGCGGACGGCACGCTGCAGCACGGCGCCTTTGTCGATGGTGGCTTTTCCGAGCGGCTCATTCCGGTAGATGCGAACGGAATCGCCGGCCATCAGAATGCGTTCCTGTCCGGGGCGGAGCAGATGACGGACGGAGACGGAGCCTTCCTCGTCCTCGACGAGGGTGGAATCGCTCTGGTCTTCGACGGTCACATCGAAGATGGTGCCGCGCACCGAGATCACGGCACTGGGCGTGCGCACCTTATTGTTGTTCGGGATGTTGCCGAAATGCTCGATCTGGACGCGAACCTTGCCCAGCCAGACTTCCAGCATTTCCTTCCAGTCGCCGCGGGTGGCGCGGAAGACGACTCTGGAGTTGGGGTAAACCTCAAATTTGCTGCCGTCCGACACCTGAAAGACGCCCCAGCCGTCCGGCCCGGTAACGACGACTTGCTGCGGCTGCACGAGATCGCCGCTGTTCAACGCCCAGGCGGAAGAATCCCGCATTACGGAGACCTGGCCGGTGAAACTAAGCAGGCGCGCCGCGCCACCTATATCCATAGTCGATGGCTGCGCCGGCAGATCCGGCTGCTGCGCGGACAGAGACCCGAATGTGAAAAGCAGGCCGGAGACCAGCGCTACGATCAACCTCGAATTTGGCCAAAAAGGTGCCACGGATAACCCCAAGAATAGCACCGTTCGTGCAGGAAAGTTTCGGTCCGTGCGAAAACGACATGTGCAACATACGCCGAATCAGCAGGTTCCGGAATCAGGCTCGCCGAAGTGCGGTAGAATCGAGACACGTCGATGTGTCGATGTGAGACAGGTGTGCGAATTCGGCGCGGCGCGATTCCTCTTTCGATAGCGGGAGCGCTGCTGGCTGCCTTCGCGCCGGCCGGACGCGCCCAGGTGTCGCCGGCGGGTTCCGCGGTCGACAACGCCGCGAGTTGGCGGCGGGTCGCGGGCACGACGCTGAATCTCGGGCTGGCGGGTCCGGCGACGGGTCCGGTGAGAAGCGCTTGGTATTCGGGCGGCGGCGACCGGCTGCTGGTGCGGACAGCGGCGGGCCGGATTTTCGAGACAGCGGACTTCCAGCACTGGCGCCTGAATACCACGGACAGCGTTCCTCCCGCGTCGGGCGCGGCGCCGGCGGTGTCGCTGCCGGAACCGGACGCGCTCATTCAGGTGGCGTCGAACCGGCTGTATGCGGCGGGACCCACCAATGTGTATGCATCGGAAGACAATGGCCGGTCGTGGCTGAATCTGACGGGTTTCAACAGCCGTTCGATCGTGGGCGGCGGATTCACCTCGGTGGCCGTCTCGCCGGCGAATGCGCAGGAAATCACGGCGGCGAATCAGTTCGGCGTCTGGCGATCGATGGATGCGGGGCTGAGCTGGCGCGGTTTAAATGATGAGTTGCCGAATCTGACAGCGCGTCGGCTGCTGAGCCGGTGGACGGTGGTGCTGGCGGATTCCACGGTGGTCGGGTTTGAAGGCGGGGGTTGGACGCCTGTGGGCGGTGGTGATCCGGAAGCGGCGCTGCGGACACGGCTGGCGAGCAGGACGGGACTGCGGGTGAGCGCGGCGGCCCAGGCTACCGGGATTTCGTATCTGGGCACGGCAGACGGGAAACTGTACGTGTCACGGGACGGCGGCAGTTCGTGGGAAGAGAGTCCGGCGGCGGGGGCTGCGGCGATCGAGCGGATCTGGGTGGACAGCGACCGGCCGAATTCGGCGCTGGCCGCGGCGGGCGCGCGGTTGCTCAGGACGATCAACGGCGGTCAGTTCTGGGAAGACGTGACGGGCGCTCTGCCCGCGACACAGATTCACGGGGTCGCGGCGGACCGTTCGGCGAGCGTCGTCTATCTGGCTACGGACCGCGGAATCTTCTCGGGCAGTGTGTCCTTAAACGACGCGGGTCCGGCGCCATCGGTGTGGAAGATGATCTCGCGGGATCTGCCGGCGGCGGTGGCGTGGGATGTCCGGCTGAACAGCGACAACACGCTGACGGTGGCTCTCGACGGGTACGGCGTGTTCGAAACCCAGGCGCCGCACCGGACGAAGAACGTGCGGGTGGTGAACGCGGCGGACATGAGCGACCGCTCGGCGGCTCCGGGATCCCTGATCAGCGTGCTTGGCGCGAGCGTACAAAAAGGACGTAGCGGCAATATGCCGTATCCGGTGATCGCGGCCACGGCGCAGAGTTCGCAGTTACAGGTTCCGTTCGAGGCGTCCGCCGGACAGTTCCAATTGGCGCTTGAAGGAACCGGGGACCGCTGGACGGTGCCGGTTACAGTGCGGGACGCTTCGCCGGCGATTTTCGTGGATTCCGACGGTTCGCCGCTGCTGCTTGACGCGCAGAGCGGGCTGGTGCTGGATCCGAACGTGGCCGTGCGGGCGGGGTCCGCGGTGCAGTTGCTGGCGACTGGTTTGGGCCGGGTGACGCCGGACTGGATCACGGGCGTGCCCGCGCCTCTCGATTCGCCGCCGGTGGTGAAGGGCAACGTGACGGCGTGGCTCGACGGAACTCCCGTGCAGGTGACGCGCGCGACTTTGGCGCCGGGATACGTGGGCTATTACGTGGTGGAACTGCAGATTCCACCGATCGTCAACCGCGGCGCGAGCGAACTGCGAATTCTGATGAACGGGGAAGAGAGCAACCGCGTGAAGCTGTTTCTCGAACCGGACCGGGCTCCGCAGTAAGTTGGGCGCGGATTGGATGGCCGGGGTTTGGATGGCCGGCGCGTGAGAGACGAACGCACGATCACGGAGCGGCTGCGCAAGATGGCGCTGCCTCCGGCCGGGTCGCCCGTGGTGGCGGGCATCGGCGACGATTGCGCGATTTACCGGCCGCGCGGCTCGGCGGACGATCTGCTGTTCACCACAGACCTGTTTGTCGAGGGCACGCATTTCCTGCGGGAGACACATCAAGCGGCGGACGTCGCACGGAAAGCTCTGGCGCGCAGCATCAGCGACATCGCGGCGATGGGGGGAACGCCCCGGTTCTGTCTCGTGTCCCTGTGCGCGGCGAAGTGGACAACGCCGCGCTGGCTGGACCGTTTCTTCGACACGCTTGTCGCCGGGGCGTCGGCCTGGGGCGCGGTGCTGGCGGGCGGCGACCTGTCGCACGGGGAGATTTTCGCCTGCGACGTCACGGTGTGCGGCGCGGTTCCGAGGGGGAAGGCTTTGCGGCGCGGCGGCGCGCGACGCGGGCATGAGATCTATGTTTCGGGCGCGCTGGGCGGGTCGGCGCTGGGTCTGGAAAGTGGAAAAGGCAAGGCGTGGCAGCGGCATCTGCATCCCGAGCCGCGGGTGGCGCTGGGAGTATTCCTGCGGGAGAAACTGCGGGCGACGGCGGCGATCGATGTGAGCGACGGGCTGTCGCTCGATCTGGAGCGGCTGTGTCTGGAAAGCGGGGCGGGGGCGGAGATCGGGGAGCCGCCGAGATTCCGGGGAGCGAGCCTTGAACAGGCGCTGCACGGCGGGGAAGAGTACGAACTGCTGTTCACGGTGCGGGCGGGCACGCCGGTCCCGGCTGCATTTCAGGGAATTCCGCTGACCCGCATTGGTACGATCATCAATAGTCCGGCCGGTGAGATCCGGCACCACGGGGTACCTCTGCCGGTCAAGGGATACGACCATTTCAGGAACAGATGAGCATACCCGGTCCGGCGCCAATAATTGACCTGATGGAAGGTTTTCGACGGTCGAAGACCCTGTTTGTCGCGGTGAATCTGGGCATTTTCGACCTGCTGGCCGAAGAGGCTCTGACGGCGGCGGAAGTGGCGGAGCGTCTGAAGACGCAGCCCGAAACCACGCTGCGGCTGCTCGAAGCCTGCGTTGCACTGCAGTTGCTGGAGCGTGAGGGCGATCAGTTTTCCAACTCGATCGCCGCGGATCTGTACCTGAAGAGGTCGAGCGAATCGGCCATCACGGGTTACATCCTCTATTCCAATGAGGTGCTGTACAAGCTCTGGGGAAATCTGGAGGACGCGATCCGGGAAGGCACGCCCCGGTGGGAGCAGACCTTCGGCTGGCCGGGTCCAATCTTCGAGCACTTCTTCAGCACGCCGGAGAAGATGCGCACGTTCACGATGGGCATGCACGGCCTGGGGGTATCCACGTCACCGGACGTGGTGCGCGCGTTCGATCTGAGCAATTTCCGCACGATGGTGGATCTGGGAGCGGCGACCGGGCACCTGGTCATCGCGGCGTGTGAAGCCTGGCCGCAATTGCGCGGCGTGGTGTTCGACATGGAGAAGATCACGGCGCTGGCGAGGGAATTCGTGGAGAAGTCGCCGGCGCGGGACCGGCTGACACTGCAGGCGGGGGATTTCTTTACCGATGAGTTGCCGGCGGCGGACCTGTACGCGCTGGGGCGCATTCTGCACGACTGGCCGGAGGAGAAGATCCGTTTGTTGCTGCGGCGGGTTTACGACCGGCTGCCGGCGGGCGGCGGGTTGCTGCTGGCGGAAAAGCTGATCAAAGAAGACCGGTCCGGACCGGTTGGGGCGCATATGCAGAGCCTCAACATGTTGATCTGCACCGAGGGCAAGGAGCGCAGCCTGACCGAATACACGGCGCTGCTGCGGGAAGCCGGATTCAGTGAAGTTTCGGGCAAACGGACGGGCAAGTATCTGGACGTGGTGCTCGCGGTGAAAGGGAGTTGATGTCCGTTCAGATCGAGAAGAGAGAGTGGGGCGGCTGGCCGAACTGTTACCGGATTTCGAATGGCGAGATCGAACTGATTGTGACGGCGGACATCGGCCCGCGGGTGATGCGGTGCGGGTTTGTGGGCGGACAGAACTTTTTCCGGGTGTTCGACGATCAGCTGGGCAAGAGCGGCGAAGCGGAGTGGCAACTGCGGGGCGGCCATCGCATCTGGCTGGCGCCGGAGGATTTCCAACGCACGTACGCCCGGGATAACGACCCGGCTGAAGTGGACGTCGCCGGCGAGGTGCTGACGGCGACCGGTCCGGTGGAGCCGGAGACGGGACTGCAGAAGCAGTTGGTCATCCGGATGGCGGCCAAAGGGACGGGCGTGGAGATTCTGCACCGGATGCGGAACACGCTGCCGTTCGCGATTCGCATTTCGGCGTGGGGACTGACGATGATGGCCCCCTCCGGGACCGGGGTGACGGGCTTTCCGCCGCGCGGCCGTCATGAGGACATTCTGGCGCCGACGAATCCGCTGGTGATGTGGGCATTCACTGATCTGAGCGATCCGCGCTGGAAGTTTCTGAAGAAGTATCTGGTGCTGCACCACGACCCGGAGAACCGGGATCACACCAAGCTGGGTCACTTCAACGAGAAGACGTGGGGCGCGTATGTGCTGGGGTCGGAAGTCTTCCTGAAGAAGTACGACGCGGACCCCGCGCGGACTTACCCGGACATGGGTTGTTCGTACGAGACCTTCGCGAGCGAGGGCATGCTGGAACTGGAGACGCTGGGTCCGCTGACCGACGTAGAGCCGGAGGGCTGGCTGGAACATACAGAACGCTGGAGCCTTCACCGTGGAATCGAAGTCACGGAGTGGACGGACGAAGCGCTCGATCGGATATTGCTTCCATTGGTAGGCTAAAGACATGAGAATTACCGTTATTGGCACAGGGTATGTCGGCACCGTTACGGGCGCCTGTTTAGCATTTCTCGGGCATCGCGTCACCTGTGTGGACACGGATTCCAGCAAGATTGAAAAGCTTCGGTCCGGGCAAACGCCCATTTACGAACCGGGGCTGGTGGAGCTGATCCGGCTCGCCGCGGAACGGGGCGGCATCGATTTTCAGACGGAAATGGCGGATTCCGTACGTGCCAGCGATGTGATTTTCATAGCGGTGGGAACGCCGCCGCTGCCGTCGGGCGAATCGAACCTGATTTATCTGGAATCCGCCGCGCGGGGGATCGGCGCCGCGATGGATTCCAGCCGGTTCCGGGTCATCGTGAACAAATCCACGGTGCCGGTGGGATCGGGCAACCTGGTCGGAACGCTGGTGCGGGAAGGACTGTCCGAATCGCAGCACGGGGAGACGGAGACGATCGCTTTCGGGGTCGCGAGCAATCCCGAGTTCCTGCGCGAGGGTTCGGCGATTCACGATTCGCTGTATCCGGACCGCATTGTGGTGGGCGCGGAAGATGAACGGACGCTCGATACGATGCGCCGGTTGTACCAGCCGCTGGTGGACCAGAATTTCCCGGATCCTTCGTTCGCGCCGCGGCCTCTGCAGATGAACCCGGTGTCGATGGTGACCACGACGCTGACGAGCGCCGAGATGATCAAGTATTCGGCGAATGCGTTTCTGGCCACGAAGATCGGTTTCGCGAATGAAGTGGCCAACATCTGCGAGCGGGTGGGCGCGGATGTGACGGAAGTAATGAAGGGCATCGGGCTCGACGCGCGCATTGGCCGGGGATTTCTCAACGCGGGCATCGGGTGGGGCGGCAGTTGTTTCGGCAAGGACATCAGTTCGCTGCTGCACACGGCAGGCGAGTACGGGTATCAGGCCCGGCTGCTCGAGGCGACCGTGGCGGTGAACCGCATGCAGCGGCAGATCGTGATCCAGAAGCTGCAGGAGAAACTCTTCATTCTGAAAGGCCGCACGGTTGCGCTGCTGGGTCTGGCGTTCAAACCGAATACGGACGATCTGCGCGATGCGCCGAGTCTGCAGATTGCCGAGCGGCTGCTGAACATGGGCGTGCGGGTGCGAGCCTTCGACCCGATCGCGATGTCGGTGTGCCGGGAGCAGAATCCGGCGCTGCGGATTTCCTATTGCGCCGACGCGCAGTCCGCGGTGGAACACGCCGACGCGCTGGTGCTGGTGACGGAATGGCCACAGTTCGCGGATCTGGATCTGGCGGATCTGGCGAAACGGATGAACAAGGCGGTGCTGGTGGACGGGCGCAATCTGTTCGATCCGGCAAGGGCACGCGCGGCGGGATTCGATTACTGCGGGATTGGGCGGGCGACGTCGGCCCGCGCTCCCGAAGTGAATCGGGGAGAAGCGATTCAAGGCGGAGATTTGACGGCCTGACCGGCGCCGATTCCTCATGGCACATGTGATCGCGATCGACGGCCCCGCGGGCGCGGGCAAAAGCACCATCGCCCGGCGGCTGGCGGAGCGGCTGGGATACACCTATATCGATACGGGCGCGATGTACCGGTCGGTGGCGTTGTGGGCGCTGCGTCAGAACGTGAGTCCCGACGATGCGTTCCGGCTGGAGCAACTCGCGGTCGCGGCCGAGATCGGGCTGCTGGCGCAGGCCCGGGTGCATCTGAACGGCGAGGATGTGACGGAGGCGATTCGCACGCCAGAGATTTCGGCGGCGGCGTCGAAAGTCGCGGCGGTTGCGGCTGTGCGGGCGGCGCTGGTGGAGAAGCAGCGGCGGCTGGCGGAACGCGAGAGCGTCGTCATGGAAGGGCGCGACATCGGCACGGTGGTATTCCCGAATGCGCGGGTCAAGATCTACCTGGACGCGGATGAAGGGGAGCGCGTCCGGCGGCGTTCGGAACAGCAACCGGGAGTTTCGGCCGGGCAATTGTCGGCGGAACTGGCGGAGCGGGACGCGCGCGACAGGAGCCGGGTGGAATCGCCGCTGGTGCAGGCTCCGGATGCGGCTTATCTGAACTCGACCGGGCTGACGCCGGAAGAGGTGGAAGAAGCGATCCTCCGCATTGTGCGGGCGCGCATTTCGAACGGGAAGGAACACTAAAAGACTTTGCAGGACCTGCTTGTGATGAAGTTCGGGGGAACCAGCGTCGGTTCCCCGGAGCGGATGAGAGTTGCGTGCGACCTCATTGCGAAAGAAGCGGCGCGGCGGCCGGTGACCGCCGTGGTTTCGGCCATGTCGAAGATCACGGATCTGCTGCTCGATACGACGCGGCACGCGGAAGCCGACGATCAGGCGGGCATCGACCGGGGTCTGGAAACGCTGGAGAAGCGGCACCTGGAAGCTGCCGCCGATCTGGTGGCGCCGGAAGAGCGGGAGCGGGTTTGCCGGCAGGTGAGCGAGCTGATCGGGGAGTTCCGGCGGATCGTGAGCGGGATGCAGATGCTGGGTCACCGGCCGCCGCGCGCCGTGGACGAAGCGATTGCGGTGGGCGAGCGGCTTTCCGCGCTGCTGGTGAGCGAACATCTGCTGAGCCGCGGCATTCGGGCGACGGCAGTGAACGCGGCGACCGCGGTGGTGACGGACGCGGTGTTCAACAATGCGTCTCCGATTATGGACGCGACGCGGGAAAAGGCGACGGCGCGGCTGATGCCGCTGCTCGAAGCGGGGGAGATCCCGATTGTGACCGGGTTTAACGGGGCGACGGCCGACGGACGGCCGACGACGCTGGGCCGGGGCGGGTCGGACTTTTCGGCGTCGATTCTGGCGGCGGCGCTGGGCGCGGCGGAGTTGTGGATCTGGACCGACGTGGACGGGATTATGACGGCGGATCCGCGTCTGGTGCCGGACGCGAAGATTCTGGACGAGATCACGTACAGCGAGGCGGCGGAACTGGCGTATGCCGGGGCGAAAGTGCTGCATCCGCGCACCTTAGCTCCGCTGGTGGAACGGGGAATCCCGGTCTGGAGCAAGAACAGTTTCGCGCCGGAGAAGCCGGGGACGCGGATTGTGCCGGCGCTGGGCGCGGGGAATTCCGGGGCGCGCGCGGTGACGTCGATGGGGAATGTGGCCCTGGTGTCGCTGGAGCCGGCGAGTTCGGCGGTGAGCGGCGTCCATATTATGGCGCGGGCGCTGGATGCGCTGGACCGGGTGAACGTGGAGATTCTGGCGCTTTCGAGTTCCAGTTACCGGCAGAGCTTTTGCTTTCTGGTGCGGAACGACGAGCTGGAGCGGGCGAGTCAGGCGATCGAGACGGCGCTGGCGCTGGAACTGACGCACGGGTACGTGAAGGGTATCGAGGTGAACCGGAATGTCGGTTTGCTGGCGGTGGTGGGCGAGGGAATGCGCGGGGCTTCGGGGCTGGCGGGACGGATCTTCACGGCGATTTCACGGGAAGAGGTGAACGTGATCGCGATCGCGCAGGGTTCGAGCGAGTTGACGATTTCGGTGGTGGTGCGGCGGGACGGGCTGGAGAAGGCCGTGCGGGCCGTGCATACCGAGTGTCATCTGTAGGCTATTCGCCGGTTGAAGCTATTTGCCGGGCGCTTTCTTTTCCAGTTCGTGGCGGGCCGAGACCCATTTCGCGTGTTCCTGGGAGACCAGGCCTTCGATGCGTTCGGCAAGAATGGCCGAGGGCCGGGTGGCGGCTTCATAAGGGCCGGCCTGGGCCAGGAAGAGGTATTTTTCATGCTTCAGGGCTTCGCAGGTGGACCGGTAGGAAGTCCAATTGGTCTGGAACTGGTTCAGTTGCTGGAAGCCTTCGGCGAGCACGATAATGATGCCGAGAAGCGCGGCGAGGTTTTTGCCTTTCGCCGAGACGGCAAACACGGGGACAAACACGCCGGAGATCATGGTAATGGCTTTCAGCCACTTAAACCAGCGCTGGCAGGACGCGCTCTTTTTGTCGTACCAGCGGATCTGATCTTCGAGGCGTTCGAGGGTAACGTCGTTGTTGGCTGGGGGATGATTCACTGCGATCACCGGTGACATGCGTCAGTTCCCTCCGCCGGGCAGCGGACGCGTGAGCGTGCGCAGTTCATTGAGGAACTGCTGTTCGTCCTGAAAGTCGCGATAGACGGAGGCGAAGCGCACGTAGGCGATTTTGTCGAGCGCGCGCAGGTGGTCCATCAGGTACTCGCCGATTTCGATGGTGGTGATTTCGCGGTCGGGGGAGTCGGTGACGCGGGCTTCCACCAGGTTGACGAGATCGGAGAGTTTCACCATGCTGATGGGGCGTTTTTCGCAGGCTTTGAGGAGGCCGCCGAGCACTTTCTGGCGGTCGAACTTTTCGCGCCGGCCATCCTTCTTAATGACCATGTAGGGGACTTCGTCGATGCGCTCGTAGGTGGTGAAGCGCTTTTCGCAGGCGAGGCACTGGCGGCGGCGGCGGATGGAATCGCCCTCTTTGCTCTCGCGGGAATCGATGACGCGGTCTTCCATGTGGCCGCAGAAGGGGCAGGTCATGCGAGGGTGCCGCTTTCGGCTTCGCGGATGCGGGCCCAGGTGAGGCCTTCGCGGACGGCGAACAGGGCGCCGACCGGCAGAATCGCCATGAAGGAGATAAGCCAGAGCAGGAGACTGAGGCCGGTCGCCACTTCGATGGGAACGGCGAAGACTTCGGTCAGGACCAGCACGGCGGTGACCTGGGCGCCGCCACCGACGCCGGGGAGCTGGACGAGGGAGCCAAACGTGACGAAGCCCATCAGGATGAGTACGTCGATGGGGGAAAACCGCACGGCGCTTCCAAAAGCCCTCAGAACGCAAGCATAACAGGCGGCGATCAGCAGCCACTCCAGCAAGGTGTATGCAATCAGCCGGAGGGTGGCCGACTGACTCTTTGTGCATTGCACGCCGTTGAGGAAGTTGGCGACGACGCGTTCCACTTTGGCGAAGTGGTGGGCGGCGAGGAAGCCGAGGGCGCGGAGGATGCCGCGCTGGATGTTTTCGCTCCAGAACCGCATGGCGAGCAGGATGGCGAGACAGCCGCCGGATCCGGCTCCGATGACCACGCCGCCCACTTCGAGGGCCCAGGAAAGCGTGGGCCCGAGGACGACGCCGGACTGGCGGAGGTGACTGAGGGCAAAACCGAAGACGGCAAGGGCGATCAGGACGTCGTAGAGGCGTTCGACGATCCAGGCGGCGACCTGCGAGGAGAACGGAACGTTCTCTTTATGGGCGATCAGATAGGGCCGGACCATTTCGGCGGCGCGGCCGAGCGCGGTGACGGCGGAAAAGCCGACGACCGTGGCGGAAAAGAGGCCGACCAGGGAAGGCCGCGGGCGGAGGGGGCGGAGAAGCACGGCCCAGCGGAGCGCCCGGACGACGTAGGTGGAGTACGAGCTGAGGACGGCGAGGCCGAGCCAGCCGGCGTCGAGATTGCGGACCGAGGAGGCGAAGACGCTCCAGTTGAAGGCTTTTTCGCGCGTCCCGTAGAGAAAGGCCCAGACGGCGGCGGCGGCCACGATCAGGGTGGCGACGACGATTTTCTTACGATGCTGGTTAGGGGGCGCTGTCAAAAAGAAAAAATCCGGTCCGACTGTTCAGACTACCAAACACGATTTCGGAAAAAATGAACCTATGATGATATTGCCTCGTTCCTAGTTACGAAAGGTTTTCACGGCAGGACTTGACTCTGCCGTCCGGTATAGGACGAATATGGCAGCAGGAGCGGCATCGGCGATTTGGGGGCTCACGGGAGCCGTGTGGCCGGGCAGCGTCACGAATAGCGGCAACGGGAACAATTTGGATCTCGACAGCACACTGGTAGAGAGGTGCCTGAGCGGCGACGACGCCGCATGGGAAGCGCTGGTGCGTCAGCATGCCCGGCGTGTGTACGGACTTTGTTACCGGTTCACGGGCAAGGATTCCGAAGCGCAGGATCTCAGCCAGGAAGTGTTTCTGCGGGTTTTCCGCGCGCTGGGCGGCTTCCGTTCGACGGAAGGCTCGTTTGCGACGTGGCTGACCAGGCTGACCCGGAACCTGCTGATCGATCATTACCGGCGGACGCGGAACGAGCGGGTGACCGACTCGATTGAGGAGCAGTTGCCGCGGGTGGAAGAAGGTTTCGTGTCGATCAGCCGGCCGGACGCCGCTTTGGCGGGGCGGGAGGCCAGTGAGTTGTTGCAGGGCGCGCTCGCGAAGCTCTCGCCGGAGTTGCGGGAGACCATCATTCTGCGGGACTTGCAGGAGATGGAGTACCGGGAGATCGCGCAGGTGCTGGGAATTCCCGAGGGCACGGTGAAATCCCGGCTGAATCGCGGGCGCGCGGAGCTGGGGCGGCTGTTGCGGTTTAAGATGGGCCACGCGGCGTCGAATCATGCTTCGTCGGGGCCTGGGTCGGGGCGTTAGGTTTTGGGACGTTGAGCGGAAAGAAGAACATGTTGAGCTGTGAACAGTTCGAAATCCTCCTCGCCGATCACATCGATGGCGAGTTGAGCTCTCCCGGGAGAGCGGAGGATCGGGCTGCGTTTGAACAGCACCTCGGTTCGTGTCCGGCCTGCGCGGCGTTCGCGGCGGATGCGCAGGGGGCGGTAGGTTTTTTCGAAATCGTGGCGGACGTGGAACCGCCGCCCGCGCTGCTGACGAATATCCTGCATGCCACGAATTCGGGCTGGGAGTTCAAGCTGCGGGCGAAGGGGATCCGGGGCGCGATCAACCGGTTCTTTGGCCCGGTGCTGCGGCCGCGATTCGTGATGGGGGCGATGCTGACCCTGATGTCGATCACGATGCTGAGCCGGTGCGCGGGCGGTCCGAAGACGAGGCTGACGCCGGCGGATCTGGATCCGGTGCGGCTGTGGACGTCGCTCGACGACAGGACCCACCGGATCTGGGACCGCACGATGAAGAGTTACGAAAGCATGCGTCTGGTTTACGAGATCCGAAACCAGATCAACGACTGGAAGCAACAGCAGAACGAAGCAGAGGAAGCGGCGGCGGACGCAAAGGCGAACGGCAAGAAGCTGGATGCGCCAGGAACCGCCGAACAGGAGAAACGTCCATGAATTGCGCCAACCATCCCGAGGTAGCCGCGTCGGCATTTTGCCGTGAGTGCGGGAAGCCGATGTGCGCGGAGTGCCAGCGCCCGGCGCTTGGCTCGATCTATTGCGCGGAGCATTTGCCGGCCGCGGCCGCGCCGCCGCCGCTGCCTTTCACGCCCGGGACGTCCCCGGCGGGAGAGACGCCGAGGCCGGCCACGGGGTATGGGTCTTCGCTTTACGCTTCTGCGCCGTATACCACTTCCGCCGCTCCAGCCAGCAGCAGTTTCGAGAGTTCGCCGTATTCGGCTCCCGTCGCCCCGAGCGCGGCGCCGGCCGGAGCGATGCCGAATTCCGCCGTGCATCCGGTGCTTGCGCTGATTCTGGGTTTCTTTCCCGGCGTGGGCGCGATTTATAACGGGCAGTATGCCAAGGGCCTGATCCACGCGGTAATTTTCGGCCTGCTGGTCAGCCTGGCGAGCAATTCCCGGGGCGGCAGCATGGCGGCGTTTCTGGGGATCATGATCGGGATCTGGGTCATTTACCAGGCGTTCGAGGCGTATCACACGGCGAGGAAGCGGCGGTACGGAATCGTGGTGGAAGAGTTCTCGAGTCTGTTCGAGGTGCGGCACCACAACAGCCGGTTTCCGATCGGGGCCATCCTGCTGATCGGCGTGGGCTTTATTCTGCTGCTGGATACCACCGAGATCATCAATATGGAACAGTTTCAGCGCTACTGGCCGCTGGGGCTGATCGGGCTGGGACTTTATATGCTGTACACGCGGCTGAATCCCTCCGAACATGCTTCGAACGTCCAGACCGACGGAGGCCGGCAATGAACGACCAGAGCCAGCAACTGATTCGCGCCATCACGGGTCCGATTATTCTGATCACGGTAGGCGTCTTATTCCTGATCGACCGGTTTTCACAGTTCGGATTTCACCAGACGTGGCCGGTATTGCTGATTGTGATCGGACTGTTGAAACTGCTGGGAGGCCGGCGGCGACGTGACGATTTCGTGGCGCCGCCTCCTCCTCCTGGCGTTCCTCCCGGGGTGAGTCAATGAGGCCGCGTTCCATTACGGGGCCCCTGATCCTTGTGGTCATCGGGGTCGTCTTTCTGCTGAACAATCTCGGGCACGACCTGCCGCTGTGGTCGCTGTTTTCCAACTACTGGCCGGTGCTGCTGATTCTGATGGGCGTGATCGGGCTGGTGGAAGTGCTGTATCACGCGGGTCGCGGCGCCGCGATTCCGCCCCGGCCGCTCGCCGGGGGCGGAGCGTGGTTCTGGATTATCCTGCTGCTGTTCGTGGCGTGGGGCAGTAATAACCGGGGCGGGTTCCAGTTGGGCCGTTTGAACGCGGGCGGGATCAATATCCTGGGCACCGATTACGAGTACGACGTGAATGCGGTCAGTCCGGCGCAGGGCGTGACGCGGGTGGTGCTCGACAACATCCACGGGAATCTATCGTTGAAGGGCGAGGACACGGGCGAGGTGAAGGTGTCGGGCCGCAAGACGGTGCGGGCGTTTAATCGCAACGAGGCGGACCGGGGGAACGAACAGAGTCAGGTGCGGGTGGAACGGCAGGGCGATCTGCTGATTGTGCACGCGGAGGAGCCCCATACCGGGCGGATGCTGAGTATCAGCACGGATCTCGACATTACGTTGCCGGCCGGGATGAACGTGGAGGCGCGGGGGCGCAACGGCGATCTGACGGTGGAAGACATCAGCGGGTCAGTGGATGTGACCAGCGGGCACGGGGATGTGCGGCTGAACAATATCGGCAAGGACGTGAAGATCGAGTCTTCGCGGACGGGGCTGGTTCGGGCGACGTCGGTGAAGGGATCGCTCGATCTGCAGGGGCGCGGCGGAGAAGTGCAGATCGAAAAGGTCGACGGACAGGTGACGATCAACGGGGAATACTCCGGCACGCTGGAGTTCCGCGAACTGGCGAAGCCGCTTCACTTCAGCTCGGCGAGGAGCGATTTCCGCGTGGAGCAGATTCCCGGGAGCGTCACGCTCGATCTGAGCGAGATGAAGATCAACAACGTGGTGGGACCGGTGCGGTTCCAGACGGGGACACGGGACGTGCAGGTTACGGACGTGACGAACTCGCTGGAGATCACGCTGGACCGCGGCGATGTGCAGGTGACGCAGACGAAGACGCCGCTGCCGAAGATGGAAATCCGGTCGAAGAACGGGGATGTGACACTGACGGCGCCGGAGAAATCGGCGTTCGAACTGGACGGGCGAACCAATCAGGGCGAGGCGCAGAATGAGTTCGGGGCGCCGATCGAGGGCCAGACCGACGGGCGCGGGGCCACGCTGAAGGGACGGGTGGGCGGCGGCGGTCCGAGGATCTCTCTGACCACGGACCGGGGAAGTCTGACAGTTCGGCGGAACTGACCGGGCGTACGGAACCTCATCCGGCGCCACACGGGCACCGCAAACTCTCTGTAAGATGGGATCTTGCGAGCCACCATGAAACTGAAATCTCTTCTCCTGCTTGCCTCCGCGGCACTGGTATCCCCTACCGTGTACGGAGGCGAGGGCCTGTGGACGTTCGATAACCCTCCGGCGCAACTGTTGAAGCAGAAGTACGGCTTCACGGCAACGCCCGAGTGGCTCGATCATGTGCGTTTGTCCAGTGTCCGGCTGAACGACGGCGGGTCAGGCTCCTTCATCAGCCCGCACGGCCTGCTGCTGACGAATCATCATGTGGCGCGCGGGCAACTGCAGAAGAACTCCACGGCGGCGCACGATTACATCAAAGACGGCTTTTACGCGGCCACCGCGGAGCAGGAGATGAAGTCTCCCGATCTGGAGGTGAACGTACTGGTCTCGATGGAGAACGTGACAGCGCGGGTGCAGGCGGCTCTGGCGGGCGCGAAAAATCCCGGAGAGCAGTTCGCGAAACGGCGGGCGGCGATGGCGGAGATCGAGAGCGGGAGCCAGAAGAGCACGGGGCTGCGATCCGACGTGGTGACGCTGTATCAGGGTGGCGAGTACTGGCTGTATCGCTACAAAAAGTACACGGACGTGCGGCTGGTGTTCGCGCCGGAGCAGCAGATCGCGTTCTTCGGCGGGGATCCGGACAATTTTACTTATCCCCGGTATGACTTGGATATGGCCCTGTTTCGGGTCTACGACAACGGGAAGCCTCTCGAGACGAAAGATTATCTGAAGTGGAATCCGAAGGGGGCGAAGGAAGGGGAGCTGATCTTCGTTTCCGGGCATCCGGGGTCGACGCAGCGGCTGGATACGGTGGCGCAACTGGAGTTCGAGCGCGATTACCGGCAGCCGTCGTATCTGAAACTGCTGAAATCGCGGATTGCCACGCTGGAGAAGTATTCGGCGCGGGGTCCGGAGCAGGCGCGGCAGGCGGGGTCGCAGATTTTCGGGCTGCAGAATTCGTATAAGGCGATCGACGGGGAGTATAAGGGCCTGCTCGATCCGCATGTGATGGCGGCGAAGCAGAAGGCGGAAGACGAGTTTCGGGCGCGGGTGATGGCGAATGCGCAGTGGAAGCAGGAATTCGGCGGCGCGTGGGACGCCATTGCGGCGACGGAGAAGAAGGCGGCCGGGCGGGCGAAGGAGCAGTTCTTCCGGGGCACCAATTCGGAACTGGCGAATCTGGCGGCCACGATTGTCGACTACGTGGCGGAAGTGAAGAAGCCGGATGGGGAGCGGCTGCCGGAGTATCGGGAGGCGCAACTGGAGTCGCTGAAATACAGTCTGTTTTCGCCGGCGCCGGTATATCCGGAGATGGAGCAGGCGCGGATGGCCGGGGCGCTGGCGCTGGATCTGGCGGAGTTGGGTCCGGACGATCCTTTCGCGAAAGTGGCGCTGGCGGGGCGGACGCCGGAAGAGGCGGCGAAGCACTGGCTTACCGGGACGCAGATGGCAGATCCGGAATTCCGGCGGAAGCTGGTGGCCGGCGGGGAAGCGGCGGTGGCGGCGTCGACGGATCCGATGGTGGTGCTGGAGCGCGAGCTGGATCCGATGCGGCGGGAAATGATTAAGTGGCAGCAGGACAACGTGCAGAGCGCGGAGCAGCGGGCGGGCGAGCAGTTGGGGAAAGCGCGTTTCGCGGCATTCGGGAAGAACGCGTATCCGGATGCGACCTTTACGCTGCGGCTGTCGTACGGCGAGGTGGCGGGCTATCCCATGAACGGGACGAAGGCGCCGGCGAAAACGACGATGTACGGGCTGTACGACCGGGCGGCAAGCTTCAATTTCGACGGACCGTTCGCACTGCCGTCGCGATATATGGAAGGGCGCGACAAGCTGGATCTGGCGACGCCGATGAATTTCGTGATGACGGCGGATATTATCGGGGGCAATTCGGGCTCGCCGGTCATCAATCGCGCGGGTGAGATTGTCGGGCTCATTTTCGACGGCAATATCGAGTCGCTGGTGGGGGATTTCGTTTACGAGGAAACCACGAACCGGGCGGTGGCCGTGACCACGAATGTAATGACGGAAGCGCTGCGGAAGCTTTACGGGGCACAGAAACTGGTCGACGAGATGATGCCTTAGGGCGCCGGGGACCGGGGCGAAAGAGTTGGCGGCCAAGCGACGACCGCGAAACCGGATTCCGGATTACCGGGGGCCATCGGCGGGGCGGTGGTACTGGTGGCGTTTCTGTGGTGGTTCACGGGGCAGTACACGGTGAGTCTGCAGAGTCCGGTACGGCTGCACTGGCAGTGGCCGCTGGTGGTGGCGGAGCGGGTGAAAACGATTCCCGCGGAAGAGGCGCGGGCCGATCAGAAGGGGCACCGGCTCTCGGCGTGGCAGCAGTATGCGTGCCGGAAGTTCGGGGCGGACTGCCGGGTGGCTCTGGCGATTCAGCGGGCCGAGAATCCGCAGGGCAAGTGCGAGATCTACCACTACAACAGCAACGGCACACTGGACTGGGGCTATTTCCAGATCAACACGGTGCACCTGCAGAGGCCGGGGCTGAATCTGCGGGACCTGCTGGATTGCAAGGCGAATATCGATTTCGCGTGGCAGTTGTACCAGGAGAGCCACGGGTTCACGCCGTGGAGCACGTATAACAGCGGGCTGTACCGGAAGTTTCTGACCACTCACTGAGTCAGGACGTGGTGATTCCCCGGGGGTAAGAGCAGCGTGCAGTTTCCGGAGTCGAGGCAGTTGGCCGGGAAGGGCGCGCCGTCGAGTTCGAGTTGGGCGGGTTTGCGGTCGAAGGTGACGATGGCGCGGCTGTCGCTCGCGTAGTCGAAGGTGACGTGTTTGCCTTCGGCGGTAGCGGATTTCAGAGTGGCGTTCAGGTCCGTGACGGCGATGGCGGCGCGGTGGCCGGCGGGTTCCACCAGGTGTTTGCCGGCGGGAAGACGGAGCAGAGTTTTCGAGAGCAAAGGCCAGGGTTTGCCATCGACGGTGGCGCCGTCGGCGTTCCATTTGAGCTCGATATCGGCGGGGGAGTCGAGGGTGATTCTGCGGTGGTCCTTTGAATATTCCGTGATGACGGCGGAGGAGGCGGCGAGCAGGGAGAGATCCGGCGTCAGGATGCTGTTCTCGAAATAAAGGGCGACGCGCCGGAAGGCCGTGGAGGCGAGGTGCACGAGTTCGAAGAGCTCGGTGCCGGTCTGCTGTTTGGTGGGGTAGACGTCCTGGTAGCGATCGACGATGTTGATGTCGATCGCGAGTTTGGCAGTGTGCGGGGTGAGCGGCCGGTAGCGCTTCGCGATCTCGGGATAGCGCTGCGGGCCGAGGTTCCAGACGGTGGCGGGATCCTCGATGAGGAACGAGAAGTTGTGGGTGTCGAGCAGGGGGAGGACGCGGCCGGCGTCGGCGCCGATGGAGTCCTTCATGCCGGTATCGAAGCGGTCGTCGACGTGGGTGAGGACGATGTCAAGGCCGGGCTTCAGGTGTTCCGCGGCGTCGAGCCAGTCTTCCTGCATGTGGCGGGCGAGATCGGCGCGGTAGTCGAGGAAACGGCGCAGGGAGGCGGCGTCGTTGTGTTTCGACCATACCTCGAGCGGATCCCAGCCGGCGAGGGCGCGGAAGCCGTTGCGGACGTCGTCGTTCAGGGGGGTGAAGCGGGCGGGGTTGCCGGCGCCTTCGAGAGATTCGAAGTAGAGCTCGGCGAGGTTGACGCCGTCCCAGTCGAAACGGTCCGCCATTCGTTTCAGGCCGGCGCGAACGGCCGCGGCGCAGTCGGGATTCTGCAGGTTCATGAGTTTGCGCCAGTCGAGCTGGGCGTCCTGGAGGGCGGCGGTTTTTTCGCGCCAGGCGGGGTGATCGTTCCAGAACTTCTCGCTGACGTGCGGCAACTCCACCCAGGCGTAGACGAGGACGCCGTGGCGATGGCAGGCTTCGATGAGTCGCTTGAGGTATTCGTCGCGATCCGGCGCGGGATCGTAGAAATGCCAGGAGGCGACGTGGAGCGCGCCGATGCCGGCTTTGCGCCAGCGTTCGGCGAGGTAGTCGAGGTCGGCGCGGGTGCGGTAGGAGTAGTCGAAGAAGGCCCAGAGGCGGGAGGCGCGGAAGCTGGGTTCAAAGCCGAGGTCGGCCAGGGACTGCATCAGGTAGGGGAAGCGCTCGTAGCCGGTCTGACCGGGGTGGACGGCGACCCAGAGGACGGCGCCCGCGCCCAGGCGATAACCGGCGACGACTGGCGCGCCGGTCCAGCGCTCCCTGGCGAAGATGCGCGCGTCGGGCGGGGCATCGGTACGGGGCATCTCGACGGCGGTACTCCAGATGACCGGGAGTTTGGGGTTGTGGACGTCCACGAGGTGGAGCACCGGGACGGTTTCGAGGCGCGGGGTGAAGCCGAAGCTGGCGGCGAGCGGGGAAGCGCCTTCGAGGATGAGGGCCGCGCCGCCGCGGACTTTGGTCTGCCAGTCGGCAGCGGCGGGAGTGCGGGGGGGCGCGACAAAAATGTCGGCGGTGGCAGCGGGGCCGGGGAGATGGCCCACGGCGGAGAGAACGGCGGGCCAGGATCCGGCCGTGTTGCCGAGCACCGCGAACGTTCCGGCAGGGCAAGCGCGGGCGAAGGCGAGCAGCAGGGCGAGGCGTACGGCGCTATTTCGTGAAGGCATACCAGACTCCGATCCGGACATCGTTGAAATTCGGGCGGCGCGGATTGCCCTCGTTAATGAGATAGACGCCGTGCATGGCGGCAACCGTGACGCTGACGGGTTTCGGCGCACCGGGGGGGTGAAAGCGCAGGCCGGGGCCGGTTTCCACGAACGTCGCCCAGTACTGGCGGTTCAGGTCGAAGAAGAAATTCGCCGCCCAGAAGGGCTGTACGCGAAGTGGGCCGACCGCCGTGGTGTAGCCGACCTTGGTCTGTGAGCCGTTAATTTCGTCGTTCGAGAAACGGCTGACAAAGACACCGTCGAAGGTGGTTTCCGCGAAGGGGCCGGTGGCGTCGCCGCCGAGCGAGGCGCCGCGCGATCGGGAGAAAGAGATGCCGCCCCGGATATCCCTCCAGTGCTCATTGCGGATATAGCTGACCGCGCCTCCCGCCTCGAACCAGGCGAGTCCGCCATGCCAGGGTTGGGTCACGACGCCGCCGGCAAAGATGAACGCGCTCTCGGATAGGCTTTGACGCAACACTTCCGACGTGAGACGCCGGACGTCGCCGACGTAGCGTACCGAGGCATAGGGGCGCAGCGGGAGCTTCCCGATGCGGAACTCGGTCTTGACCTGACCGTAGCCGAAAAGGTCAGACCAACGGGTGGAAAAGAGGGGATAGACCCAGACGGTGGTACGGACGCGCTGCCGGGAAGGGCGGAGATTGTGCCAGGCCTTCGACGCCTCGTCCGCGACTTTCGGATCCGCGCTGTGGCGGGCGATGTTGAACCAGCGCAGGGCCGTGTCGTCGTCATGCAGCATGTTGTTGGTCCAGCCGAGTTTCAGGGCGACGGAGGAATCCACGGGATTCTCCTCCCGGGCCTGGGTGTAGAAGCGCAGGGCGTCTTTGAGGAAACCGGCGTTGAAGCTGCGCTCGGCGAGCAGGCGGGGATCGACGATGTTGTCGGTCTTGCTCCGCTCTTCGAGAAGGAGCGGCATGTGGAGAGCCATGCGGGCGCGATTGGCGGTGGCGGGGTCGGCGTGGGCGAGGACGTTGTTCAGAAGCGGCATGGCGTCCGCTTCGCGGTGGTCTTCGAGATAGAGAAGGCCCAGTTGGACGGCGGCGAGGTAGTCTTCCGGAGCGGCGGTGAGGGCGCGCTGGAATTCCTGTTCGGCTTCCTCGCGAAGCCCTTCGTTTTTGGAGGACATGCTGAGCAGGAGATAGGCGAGTTCGCGGCGGAGCACGGCGTTTTTGGGGTCGAGTTCGAGCGCTTTGCGGAACTCGTAAACGTAGGGATAGCGCTGCGGCAGTTGCTCGCGCGCCAGTTCCGCGGCACGCGGTTCCCCGCCACGCGAGGCGGCGAGCAGAGCGGACACGGCTCCTTCGGGATTGGAGCGGGCGGTTTCGACACGTGCGAGGTCGAGCAGCACGGACTTGCGCTCGGGCAGCAGACGGAAGGCGGCGAGGTAGTTAGCGGCGGCGAGGGCGAGTTCGTCGCGCTGTTCGCAAAGCTGGGCGAGTTCGAAGTGGGCGCTGAAGGTGGGAGTCGAGGTGGCGAGCACCTGCTGCCAGCGGGCGATGCCGGTTTGCAGGGGCTCGTCGATATTGCGGAAGGCCTGGGCGGCGGTCGCGCGGAGTTCTGCGTCGGAGGTGGTATCGCGAACCCGCAGAAAGATCCGGCGGGCTTCGGCTTTGCGGGCGGAGGCGTCGTCGCGGGCTTCGAAGCAGAGGAAGGCGTATTCGAGGGCCAGGTGGGTGTCGGCGGGATCGAGCCGCATGGCTTCGGCGAACTGCGCGCGCGCGGCCTCGGTGTCGCCGGTCTTCAGCAGGGTGTACGCCAGATTCTTCCGGATGTCGGCGCGCCCCGGGGAGAGGGCGGCGGCCTGGTCGAAGAGCGCGATCGCGGCGTCGTAGTCGCGCGCGCGCAGAGCGTCGTAGGCTTTCGACAGAGACTCATAGGCGGGATCCTTTTCGGGAACCGTACCCTGCCCCGGCGCCGCGGCCGCGAACAGGAGAAACAGCGCGAGTAGCCGGATATTGCCTCTCCAGTCTGATTAGTGCGCGGAGCGGGAAAAATTCTCACGCGTTCGTTCAGCCGCTGTTTGTCAAGCCGTGTTTGTAAAGCCGTGTGTGTAAAGGACTGTGATGATAAAGCATTGTAAACATTGAACTTGTATGGTAACTGCGCGGCAGGAGCGAACGTTCTTCCATACAGAAGGCAGCGCGAAGCGCGGGGCCTCAATCTCAAAAACAGGAAGATAACGAAAATGAAAAACGCATTTGTGCGCTTCAGCCAGACGTGTGTCCAGGTGTTGGCGGGAGGCGGTTTGATGGTGGGCGCGCTGCTTGCCGGACAGGTGAATCCGGTGACCGTGACGCTGCCGCACGCGGTGACGATCGGATCGACGACTCTGCCGAGCGGTCAGTACACGATCAGCAGTATCGATATGCGGGACGGCGACGAGTACTTCATCGTGCGGGGCGAGCATACGCCGACGGTTACACTGCAGGCGCAGAGGATCGAGGCGTCCACGGACAACGCGAAGCAGACGGAAGTGGTGTTTTCCGAGCAGGGCGACGAGTGGCACTTCGACAAGATGTTCCTGAAGGGCGGATCGAGCGGCTATCAGTTCGTCAACGGGAAATGAAGGGCGCAGCCCCGACAAGAGGCGTGAAGAGCAGAGGCGTGAGCAGTACGGCGTCGGCCAGGACGTGACGCGCGGTGGCGGAGAGTGCGCCACCGCGGAGGTCGAGCAGTGCCAGACCGGCGGCGCTGAGGCCGATGGCCATGTACCAGGCGGAAAAGCCGGGGATACAGGATGACAGGGCGAGGAGGAGCAGCCAGAGCCAACCCCGCTTCGTCGACCGGCCGTTTTCCCAGGTTTCGAGCAGGAGCAGGTTGCCCAGACAAAGCGCGCAGAAGAACACGGCGGGCCAGAAGAGAGTCCGCTGCGGGTGGGGCGTGCGGGTCCAGGCGACGAGGAAGACGCCGGCAGTGAAAAGGATCGCGGCCACGGGCTGTTTGGTGTAGCGGTGAGCGGCGCGCCAGAACGCGAAGACGGTCAGGTAGAGGGCGACGGCGGCACCCACCCAGAGACCGTGGACGAAAACGGCGGGGCGCAACCAGACCAGGGCGAGCAGCAGGTCCAGCAGGGTGACTCCCGTGAGCAGGATCGCGACCGACAGACTGTGACGACGGTAGAACGCGTGGCGCGCGCTTTCATCGGCGGCGGGCGGATGGCGAATGTCGAAGAGGCGATCGGCCAGGTAGATGGCCCAGACGGTGAGGCCCAGGACGCAGCGTCCGGCGGGATGGAGCGGAGCGGGGTAGCAGCGGGCGAGGAAATCCTGCCAGAGGACGGCCACGAAGGGCGCGTCCAGACTGAGCAGGTTTGGCCAGAGCCAGAGGGAAGTGTGTGTCCGGACTCGGACGGACATGCCGGGCCCGACCACCGGGAAAACTAGCGGCGCGCCTTGCGCGCTTCCAGCGCGACCGGCACCAGAGACAAAAACACGATGAGGAGGATCACCTTCTCGAAATTGCGCTGCACGATGGGGAACTGCCCGAGTTGGTAGCCCGCGGTGATGGTGAACGCGATCCAGAAGATGCCGCCGAAGATGCTGAACAACAAAAAGCGCGTGTAGCTCATCCGGCCGACGCCCGCCACGAACGGGGCGCAGGTGCGGACGATGGGAACGAAACGGGCGTAGACCAGGGCGCGGGCGCCGTACTTGTCGTAAAACTTCTGGGTGCGCTGCAGGTGGTCCGGGTGAAAGAAGCGCGATTTCGGGCGGCTGAAAATCATGGGGCCTGCCTGGCGGCCGAGGAAATAACCGAGGTTGTCGCCGACAATGGCGGCCGCCATCAGCATGCCGGCGAGCAGGTAAACATTCACGCTGGCGGCGCCGCTGGCGACGCCGACGCTGAACAGGAGGGAGTCGCCGGGGAGGAAGAAACCGACCAGGAGGCCGGTTTCGGCGAAAACGATGGCGAAGAGCCCGGCCAGACCGACCGGGCTTCCGAGCAGAGTGCGCACCAACTGCAGAAGCCGCTCCGCGTTGTAGAGCGACTTGAGAAATTCCAGTACGTCGTGCATTTAGCTGCGCTGGTAAGCCGAGACCACGCGAGTGATCACGTCCTGATAGATTTTCAGCTTGCCATCGGCCTTCAGGCGTTCTTTGAGGCCTTCCTGGAAGAACTGAGCGCGATCGCGGGCGCGCTGCTGGCGCAGTTCGCCGCGAATCGAATCGCTTTGGGAGGCCAGTTCCGCCATATTCGCGGGAGTCTTCGACACGACCTTCGCGACCAGGTGACCACCGGAAACGGTGGCGGGTCCGATCAGAGCGCCCACGGGTTTGGTGAAGGCATCGGGAACCGAGGAGGCCGTGCCGACGCCTTCGACGGCGCCCTGGCGATCGACATCGCCGGAAGTCTTCACTTCGATGCCCATGGCTTTGGCGGCCTTTTCGAGATCGCCGCCCATGGACTGCGCTTTCGCGAGCAGTTCGTTGGTTTTGTCGTTCAGGATGCGATTGAGTTTGTCGGACGTGGCGCGGGTTTTGGCTTCGGCGCGGGCTTCGTCGAGGTTGGCGGGATGCGCGGGTTGCACGTCCGTCACGGTTCCGATGAGAGCTTTGCCGTCCTGCAGGACGACGGGTCCGGCCATCACCTCGCCCTTGCGGAGGGCCGCGGTGGCGTCGGTGAACTCCTTCGAAGGGCCGATGCCGGGGATGGGGTCGCCCGCCTGGAGGTTATCGGCGTGAATCAGGGTGGTGCCGGTCGCCTCGGCCGTCTTTTCCGGGTGGGAGGGGTCTTTGCGAAGTTCCGCGACGACCTTGTCGGAGAGCGCCTGCAACTGCTGGCTGGCGGCGCGCTTCGAGTAATCGACCATCAGCTGACCTTTGACTTCGTCGAGAGTCTTCAGGTGCGCGTCTTCGTGCGCTTCCACCTTCAGGATGTGATAGCCGTAGGTGGTTTTGACCAGGCCGCTGAGCTGACCGACGGGGAGCGAGAAGCCGGCTTTCTCGAATTCGGGGACCATCTGGCCGCGAACCATCCAGCCGACGTCGCCGCCGTTGTCTTTGGAGCCGGGGTCTTCGGAGTTGGCTTTGGCGACGGTGGCGAAATCCGCGCCGCCCTGGAGCTGTTTCAGCAGGCCTTCGGCCTTCGCTTTAATGACCGTGTCGTTTGAGGCGTCCGACTTCAGCAGGATGTGGCGAACCTTCACGCGCTCGGGCGACATGAACTCATTGCGCCGGCTGTTGTACTCGGCCTGGATCTGCGCGTCGGTGGGCATGTTGCTCAGAGCGAGTTTGGCCGGATCGAGAACCACGATGGCGTAGCTGCGTTTCTCGGGGACTTTGAAATCGGCTTTGTGTCCTTCGTAGTAAGCCTGCACTTCGGCGTCCGTCGCTTCGGATTCCTTCTGGAACTTCGCGGGGGTGAGGAGCGCGTACTGGAGTTTGATCTTCTCGTTCTTGTGGCGGAATTCGGCTTCCACGTCGGCGGGGGAGACGATGACGCCCTGGGAGACGACCTGTTCGAGTTTGTTGACGAGCAACTGGCGCGCGGTGGAGGTTTTCAGGTCCGCGAGAGTCATGCCCTGCTGCTGCAGCATGGCGGCGAGGGTGGCGCCGTCGACTTTGCCATCCTTAATCAACTGGGGAGGCAGGGTGTCGACGATCGCGCTGTCGACTTCCTCAGGGGAGACTTTCAGGCCGATGCGGTCGGCTTCAAACGCCATGGAGCGCTCATTGATGAGCTGCTGCACAATCTGCGGCGCATAGATGG
The DNA here is from genome assembly GCA_903851195.1 of uncultured Acidobacteriia bacterium. GTDB lineage: Bacteria > Acidobacteriota > Terriglobia > Bryobacterales > Bryobacteraceae > BOG-234. The sequence goes on along the minus strand of CAINNJ010000033.1, from coordinate 41,699 downwards.
AGAGCATTTCCGGCGGCAACTGGCGGTTGCGGGTCATGTTCTGAATGGCGCGGGATACTTCCTGGGAGGTGATTTCTTCTTTCCCGACCTGGGCGACGAGGGTCTTATCGGCCGTCGAGCCGCCGATGCCGCCGCCGGAACCGGGAATCAGATAGGTGACCATGGAAAGAGCGACAAGGCCCAGCATCACCGACAACAGGATGCGCACGGACTTTTCGCGGCTGCGGAACAGATCGAACATTTTAAGGGAAGTCTCCTGACTACGAACTTTTGAGAACTGGCTAAAGCCTGAAACGAATCCTTCATTGTAGCGCGGCGCGGGACGCGCTCGCTTCGCGACGCCAAGTCATTCATTTGACACCGCGTTGCAATCTAAGTGAAGCGTAAAGCCGCTATTCTGACGGCTTATGCTTCAACGCAACCCAGGCAGGGGCCGCACTGGCGTCCTTCGTGCCGCAGTTCTTCTTTTCGGCTGTTCGCCTCTCTTCGCACAGTTCGACACCGCCACGGTACTCGGCACGATTAAAGACCAGTCCGGCAACGTGATGGTTTCGAGCAAGGTGGTTCTCAGCAACCTGGCGGACGGAACGCAACAGACGGCGTCCACGGACTCGCAGGGCGACTATCAGTTCCTCAAGGTCCGCATCGGCGATTACAGTCTGAAGGCGGAAGCGCCGGGCTTCAAGGCAGCTACGGCGGACCGGTTTACGGTAACCGTGAACGCGCACCAGCGGGTGGATCTGGCGCTGCAGGTGGGCAGCATCACGGAGAGCGTGACGATTTCCGGCGCGGCGGCGGTACTCGAAACGGATTCGAGCGATCGCGGGCAGGTGATGGCGACCCGGCAGATTCTGGATCTCCCGCTGAACGGGCGGTCGTATGCGGATCTGACGCTGCTGGCGCCGGGCGTCCGCAAGTCGGTGCTCGAAGACGGCTCCATCACGAGCCGGGACGCTTCTTACAACGTCAACGGGCAGCGGAGCGCGTTCAACAATTTCGTGCTGGACGGGGTGGACAACAACGCCTACGGCACCAGCAACCAGGGCTTTTCGAATCAGATCGTGCAGCTGAATCCGGACGCGGTGGCGGAGTATCGCGTGGCGACGGATAACTACAGCGCGGAGTACGGGCGCGCGTCGGGCGCGGTGATCAACGCGACGATTCGCAGCGGAACGAACAGTTTTCATGGCAGCGCGTGGGAGTTCGTGCGCAACACGGAACTGAACGCGGTGGGTTTCTTCCAGCCGCTGGGCGGCGTGAAGCCGGTGTACCAGCAGAATCAGTTCGGGGCTTCGCTGGGCGGCCGCATCATTAAAGACAAACTGTTTTTCTTCGTGGATTACGAAGGGCTGCGCCGCGTGCAGAGAGCGCTGACGTTCGCGACCATTCCGACGGCGGCTTACAAGACGGCGAGTTTCGGGACGGCGATCAAGAATCCTTACACGGGGGCGATTTATGCGGACGGCGTGCTTCCGGCGTCCGTGATCAGTCCGTTCGCGCGGGCGGTGGTGAATGCGCTGCCGGATCCGAATATCGCGGGTTTCAGCAACAACTTCAGTTCGTTGCCGCGGGCGTCGATCAACGACGACAAGGGCGACTGGAAGATCGACTATATTCCGAACCAGAAGCTGAACTCGTTCGTGCGGTACAGCCAGCGGGAAGCGAACCTCTATGTGCCGGGCAACATTCCGGGCGTGGCGGGCGGCAACAACAACGGCACGGTGCACGAGTTCAATCAGCAGGTGGCGGCGGGGTCTACCTATTCGATCAATCCGACGACGCTGATCGAAGCGCGGCTGGGAATCTCCTGGTTCGACGGCGGCAAATCGCCGATCGGGGTGGGGCAGCCGAGTCTGCTGGCGCAGTTCGGAATCGGCGGCTTGCCGACGGATGCGAATGTGGTGAGCACGCTGAACAGCCAGAGCGTGACGGGGTACTCGCAGTTCGGGCGGCAGGGATCGAATCCGCAGTTTCAGAATCCGTTCGTGGTGAATCCGAAGGTGAATTTTTCGAAATATCTCGGCAAGCACACGCTGAAGGCCGGTTACGAGTACCAGGACATCACGACGACGATCGACGACTTCAATCCGGTCTACGGGCAGGACACTTATAACGGCTTGTTCAGCAACCCGGGCGTGGCGAGTCCCACCACGGCGCAGCGTCTGGCGTACGGGCTGACGGACTTCCTGATGGGAGCGCGGGATTCCTACAATCTGAACAATTACGTGATTATCGACCTGAAGCAGCGGATGCACTTCGGCTACATTCAGGACGATTACAAGGTGAACTCCCGGCTGACCCTGAATCTGGGCATGCGGTATGAGTTCGCGACGCCGCAGTGGGTATCGGACAACCGGCTGGCGAATTTCGATCCGGCGACCAACTCGCTGATCCAGGCGAAGAGCGGCAGCCTTTACAGCCAGGCGCTGGTGAATCCGCGGAAGAACGACTGGGCGCCGCGTTTCGGTTTCGCTTACCGCGCCATGGACAAGACGGTGCTGCGCGGTGGTTACGGGATTTCCTGGGTCCACTTCAACCGCATGGGCGGGGAAAATCTGCTGGCCTACAACGGGCCGAATATCGTGAGCGCGATTTTCAATCAGAGCCCGGCGAATCTTCCGCTGTGCACCAGTTCGGCCGACGCGAACGGGACGTGCTTCCGGCCGACGCAACTGGGGTATCCGGCGAACTTCGCGGTGCCGTCGAATTTCAATCCGCTGAACGCGCAGGCGCGCTACATCCCGAAGGACAATCCGGACGGCTATGTGCAGAGCTGGCATCTGAACGTGCAGCGTGAAATTACGCCGACGCTGGTGGTGGACGCGGCTTATGTGGGCAGCCACAGCGTGCATCTGATGGTGCTGGGCGACTGGAATCAGGCGGCGCCGAATCAGGTGGGGCAGAATCTTTCGCTCCAGGCGCGCCGGCCGATCAGCAACTTCAACGCCATCGAAGTGGCGGAGGGCATCGGTTTCGCCACGTATCACGCGTTCCAGCTGAAAGTGGAAAAACGCTACTCGGGCGGGCTGTATGTGCTGAATTCGTTTACGTGGTCGAAGGCGATCGATAATGCGTCCGGACATCTGGAAGCGACGAGCGGCGATAACTCCCGGGTGAATCTTGCGGATGTGCGGGACGAAAAAGGCGCGTCCAGTTACGACCAGACGCTGAATAACACGACGGCGATCGTGTGGGATCTGCCGGTCGGTAAGAACCGGAAGTACATGGGCGGCGCGAACATGCTGGTTGACGGGGTGCTGGGCGGCTGGCAGTTCAGTGTGATCAACACGGCGGTCAGCGGACTGCCGGTGAATCTGAATTACAGCCCGAGTTCGGCGTTCCAGGTGAGCGGACTGCCGACTTATCGTCCGAACATCATCGGCAATCCGGTTACGCCCGGCGGCGGGCCGCTGAACTACCTGAATCCCACGACCGTGGTGATTCCGACGGATGTCAGCCACCCGTTCGGCAACGCGGGCCGGAACATCGTTCGCGGACCGGGACTCGTGCAGTCCGACATCGCGATGCACAAGCAGTTCCGGTTGTGGAGCGAGTCGTCGAAGCTCGAAGTGCGGGCGGAAGCGTTCAACTTCGTGAATAAGACGAATCTGGGCGCGCCGGACGGAAACCGGAGTAACTCGAGCTTCGGAACGATCACGACGCTGGCGGGACCGGCACGGCAGTTACAGTTCGGCGCGAAGCTATATTTTTGAGTCTTCGACCGTGGCGGGCAACGCCATAGACTTGGAGTATGTTCTCCACGGCCAGGCAGCAGGTGCAGGCGCGGATCGACGAGATCCGCGCCGCCGGACTTTACAAAGCCGAGCGGGTGATGCTGAGCCCGCAAAACGCGCATGTCGATACGCCGGCGGGCAAGGGCGTACTCAACATGTGCGCGAATAACTACCTGGGGCTGGCGGATCATCCGGCGGTGATTCGGGCGGCACATGAGGCGCTGGACCGGTGGGGATACGGGATGGCGTCCGTGCGGTTTATCTGCGGCACGCAGCAGATCCACAAAGACCTGGAGATGCGTATCAGCGCGTTTCTGGGGACGGAAGACACGATTCTTTATTCGTCTTGCTTCGACGCGAATGGCGGCTTGTTCGAAACGCTGCTCGACGCCGAAGACGCCATTATTTCCGATGAACTGAATCACGCGAGCATCATCGACGGCGTGCGGCTTTCGAAGGCGCGGCGGCTTCGATATCGCAACAGCGACATGGCCGATCTGGAGGCGAAACTGCGGGAATCGGCCGACTGCCGGCAGCGCCTGATCGCGACGGATGGCGTGTTTTCGATGGACGGGTATATCGCGAAGCTGCCGGAGATTTGCGATCTGGCGGAGAAGCACAACGCGCTGGTGATGGTGGACGATTCGCACGCGGTGGGTTTCACGGGCGAGCACGGGCGCGGCACGCACGAGCACCACGGCGTGATGGGGCGGATCGACGTAATTACCGGCACGCTGGGCAAAGCTCTGGGGGGCGCGAGCGGCGGTTATACCAGCGGGCGGAAAGAAATTATCGAATTGCTGCGACAGAGATCGCGGCCCTATCTGTTTTCCAATTCGCTGGCGCCGGCGATCGCGGGGGCCTCGCTGGCCGTTCTGGAACTGCTGACCGGCGGCTCGGAACTGCGGGAGCGTTTGCGGGAGAACACGCGGTTCTTTCGGGAGAAGATGACGGCGCTCGGTTTTCATCTGCTGCCGGGTGAGCATCCGATTATTCCCGTGATGCTGGGCGATGCGCGGGTGGCCGGTGAAATGGCGGAGCGGTTGCTGGCCGAGGGCATTTACGTGGTGGCGTTTTCTTATCCGGTGGTGCCGCAGGGCAAGGCGCGCATTCGCACGCAGATGTCGGCGGCGCATACGCGGGAAGATCTGGAGTTCGCGGTGGAACGGTTCGCCCGGGTGAAGAGCGAGATGGGGCTGTAAGCCGGGTCAGCGGCGCAGTTGGCGAGTACGAAAGTGGGGCAGATTGTTAAGAATCTGCGCGCCGGTTGGTAACCGGCGTTATGGGCGGGTTTCCAACCCGCCGCAGGATTTCATCCCGTCCCACATTGAGGGAACAACCTTACCCGGGTAAGGGGCTATTCCTTACGTATCCAGTTCTGGGAGCGTCCGAGCAGAGAAAAGCCGACAAAGCCTCTGACCACCAGCTTTTTCCCGCCGTCCGCGACGGTGATTTTGCACTTATAGACAGAGCCGGTATCCGGATCGAGGATATCGCCGCCGGTGTATTCGTTCTCGCCCGTGCGCTTCATTTGGCGCAGAATCACCAGGCCAATGATAGGTTTGTTCTGGCGGTCGCCGGTGCATTTGTCGCACACATCGGCGGCTTCTTTCGGGTCCACGCTGCTCTCGATTTTCCCGAAAACAGCTCCATCCTGCTCGTAAAGGCGCATGACACCGCGAACCTGATGAGTTTTGTCGTCAAAGGTTTTCCAGAGGCCGGTGATCGGATCGGCCGCGGATAGTGGCGCAACCAGCGCTATGGCCGCGAAAAAAAAGATGCATTTGTTCCGGTAGTGACATGCGTCGAACATTACAATATAGTGTTTGCTCCGGCGATGAAACTGAAATGATACACGATCCCGAATCTCTTAACGGAACCTCTTCGGCCTGCACGACGGGCTCCGGCGACCTTTTCAACGGGTTTTTTTCCAACGGATGCCAGTCGGCGTTCCGGAAGGACCAGTTGGTCGATGCGCGGGCGCGCCGCGTCTTCGAGCTCATGGGACGCGCTTGCGAGGCCGGGGTTTATCCTTACCAACTCCCGCTGCAGACGCGGTCCGGGCCGTGGGTCAAGGCGGAAGGGCGTGACATGCTCATGCTCTCTTCGTACGATTACCTGGGTCTGATCGGGGATCCGCGCATCGACGAGGCGGCGATCGAGGCGATTCGCAAGTACGGCACGGGCACGGGCGGCGTGCGCATGCTGACGGGCACGCTCGATATCCATCACGAGATGGAGCGGGAGGTGGCGGAATTCAAAGGCATGCCGGAAGCGATCACGTTCAGCTCCGGTTACCTGGCGAATCTGGCGGTGATCGCGAGTCTGTTTTCAGTGCAGGACCGGGTGATTCTGGATTCGCTTTCGCACCGGAGCCTGGTGGACGCGTGCCGCCTGGCCGGGGTGCCGGTGCAGCGGTTCCGCCACAACGACATGGATTCGCTGCGGCATGAGATTGCCAACGGCGGCCCTTCGAACCGCACGCTCATCGTTTCCGACGGCGTGTTTTCGATGGACGGGGATATTTGCCCGCTGCCGGATCTGATTCAGGTGAAGCGGGATACGGGTTGCTTCCTGATGATCGACGAGTCGCATGCGTCGGGTGTGCTGGGCGCGAACGGGCGCGGCACGGATGAGCATTTCGGCGTGCCGGCGGGCGAGGTGGATATCTGGACCGGGTCGCTGGCGAAAGGCATTCCGTCGAACGGCGGCTTCGTCGCGGTATCGCAGCAACTGTCAATTTTCCTGCAGCACTCGGCGGCTCCGTTTATCTTTTCAGCGGCGCTGAATCCGTCCGCGGTGGCGGCGGTGACGGCGTCCCTGCGGATTCTGAAACAGGAACCGGAACGGGTTGCGCGCAGCTCGAACAATGCCCGCTTCCTGCGTGCCGGCCTGCATGAGCTGGGTTACGACACAGGGCTTTCTGAGACGGCGATTATCCCGGTGATCTTCAACGACGAAGCGAGTTGCGCTTTCGCGGCGGGCGCGCTGCGGTCGATGGGGATTGCCGTGACGCCGATTATGTTCCCGGCGGTCCCGCTGGGTTCGGCGAGGCTGCGGCTGTGCGTGACGGCGGCGCACCGGCTGGAAGATCTGGAGTTCGCGCTCGACGGCTTTAAGCGCCTGAAAGGCTGAGGTCGCGCAGGATCCCGATTGGATGCTGACGAGACGTTCGTTCTTCGCTGCCGCCGCTGCGACGGCTGCTTTACCGGAATTCGCGGCTGCGCCTGTCGCTCTTAAGCCTGCGGATAGCTGACGGAAAAGACGGAGCCTTCCCCTTCCACGCTTTTGACGGCGATGGTGGCGCCGTGCGCGCGGGCCAGCGTTTCGGCGAGTGAGAGGCCGAGTCCGTGACCGCCGTGACCGTCCAGGGAACCGGTGCGGGCTTTGTCGGCGCGATAGAAACGCTGGAAGATGTTGGGCAGGTCGGTGGCGGCGATGCCGATGCCGAAGTCTTCGATGGCGACGGTGATCTGTTGGGCGGTGGCGGTGAGCGTGACGTTGACCGGTCTGGCGGGCGGCGAGTATTTGATCGCGTTATCGAGCAGCGCCAGGTAGAGGCGCCGGGTGGCCGCGCGGTTGCCGGTCACGGTCACGGGGTCCGGAGGGAGCGTGAGGCGCATCTCCATGTGGCGGTTGAGCGCGAGATCGCGCACTTCGGCGACGGCATCGCGAACCGCGTCGCGCAAATCGAACGGGGCGAGCGGCAGGCCGACCGTGCGGGCGTCGGACCGGGCAAGAAACAGAAGGTCTTCCACCAGTTGCGTCATCCGTTCGGCCTCGGCGGCGACTTCGGCCAGGGACTCGCGATAGGCTTCCGGTTCGCGCAGGCGGCGGAGGGCCAGTTCGGCGCTGGTTCGAATCACCGCGAGGGGCGTGCGCAGTTCGTGGGAGGCATCGGCGGCGAACTGGGAGAGCGTGGTCACGGCGGATTCGAGGCGGGCCAGCATGGTGTTCCAGACTTCGGCGAGGCGCTCGATCTCGTCTCCGGTGTCCGGAACGGGCAGACGCCGCGAGAGGTTCTCGATACCGATGGCGCGGGCGGCGGCGGTGATTTCATCCACCGGTTTGAGCGCGCGGCGGCTGAGCCACGCGCCGCCGGCGCAGGCGAGCACGATGACGGCGGGAAACAGAGTCAGCAGCAGGATACCGAGCAGGTTCAGGGTGTGGTCAATGGCGGCGGAAGACGTCCCCATATCGAGCGTGAAGTCTTCCTGCCCGATCTGAAAATTCCGGCGCACGGTCTGCAGCGTGCGGTCGGGGCGGCGCTGTTCGGGATAGCGGAACTCGAAGCCGCGGGAGCCGCGGAGTTCGAGATAGCTGGAGTCGGGTAAAGCCTGGCAGAATTCCTCCATCTCGACCTTGAGTTCGAGGCCGGAGACTTCGCGGACCTCGCGCCGCATGTAGGCTTCGAAGCGACTGGCGCTGTCGCGCAGGTTTTCCTGCAACTCGCTGGTGAGGCGCTGCCGCAGGGAGATCCACACCAGGCCGCCGAAGAGCGTGAGCGCACCCGCCAGAACCAGGGCGTACCAGACGGTGAGCCGGAACTGAATGGAGCGCGTGCGCATGCCTCAGGGATGCCGCATGACGTAGCCCACGCCGCGGACGGTGTGGATGAGTTTGGGCTCGCGCGTGTCGATCTTGAGCCGGAGCAGGCGAACGAAGGCTTCGAGAGTGTTCTCGCTGACGTCGCAACCGTAGCCCCAGACGGATTCGAGGATGGTCTCGCGTCCGATGACGCGGCCGGCGTTGCGCATCAGCAGTTCGAGCAGGCTGAACTCGCGGGGGGTGAGGTTGAAGTCGTCAGCGCCGCGAGTGACACGGCGGGAGGCGGGGTCGAGGGTGAGGTCGGCGAGTTGCAGGCAGACGGGGCGCGGGATGGCGCCGCGGCGGCTGACGGAGCGAATGCGGGCGAGCAGGACATCGAAGGCGAACGGCTTGGTGAGGTAATCGTCGGCGCCGCAATCGAGGCCGAGCACCACGTCTGCTGCGGCATCGCGGGCGGTGAGAAGCAGGACCGGCGTCTGGTTGCGGAGTTCGCGCAGACGCCGGGTGATGGCAATGCCGTCCATTTCGGGCAGCATGACGTCGAGGACAAGGACGTCGAAGCGTGAGGCGCGGGCGATTTCGAAGCCTTCCAGGCCGTCGCGCGCGACGACGACCTGATGGCCTTCCTCGACCAGGCCGCGACGAAGCAGTTCCGCCATGCGCCGGTCATCTTCGACGACGAGAATCTGCATTCAGCTACATGCTAACGGAAATGCCTATTTGCCCGCGTGCGGGTTGTTCATGTAGGGGCCGCGATGGCGCCAGACCGGGCGTTCGGGAGACTGCGCGACGCGATAGCCGGTTTCGAGGAGAACCTGGAGATCCTGCGCGGCGCCGGTGAGGTCCCAATCGGGCTTCACCTGATCGGTGGGTTTGTGGTAGTCGTTGCGGATGTATTCCTGACGCTTCTGCGCGCCGTAGCCGGCGGGTTTGCCGACGAAATCGATGCCGGGACTGGTGGCGAGAGAAGGGACGCCGCCCATGCCGAACTCGAGGTGATCGGAGCGCCAGTAGAAGCCTTCCTCGGGAGCGGTGTCGCCGGTGACCACGCGGCCCTGGCGGGTGACGACGTCCTTCACGATGTCGTCGAGAGAAGTCATGCCGATGCCGACGATGCTGAAGTCTTTGGTCTTGCCCCAGCCCCAGTTGCTGAAGTAATCGAGATTGATGTTGGCGGCGGTGTTGGCGAGCGGGTAGAGCGGATGCTCGACATAGTATTTCGCGCCGAGCAGGCCTTTTTCTTCGGCCGTGGTCCAGAGGAAGAGGACGGTGCGCTTCGGATGGAGTTGAGTGAAGGCGCGCGCGAGTTCGAGCACGCCCGCGGTGCCGGAGGCGTTGTCGCTGGCGCCGTGGAAGATGTTGTCGTCCTGACGGCCGAGGTGGTCCCAGTGGCCGCTGTAGACGATGTATTCGTCGCGGAGTTTGGGATCGCTGCCGGGGATCTTCGCGGCGACGTTGGCGGAATCGATTTCCCGGACTTCGTTGCGGGCGTGGATGGCGATGGAGGCGTTCAGGGTCACGGGCCGGAAATCGCGCGAGAGGGCGGCTTTGCGGAGTTCGGCGAGGTCCTGCCCGGCGGCGGTGAGGAACTGCGTGCCCTTTTCGGTGGTGATGGCGACGGTGGCGGCGATGCGGTTGTTCGAGTATTCGTCGCGCAGGATCATGGACTCGCGCGGCAGGAAGCGGTTCATGCTGGCGAAACTCGGGTAGAGGCCGCGGGGCGTGAAGAGGGTGACGATGGCGGCGGCGCCTCGGCTCCAGGCGATATCGGCTTTCGTGGAAGGGCGGCCGTAGTAAGAAAGCTCGGGCCCGAGGAACATGGCGGGATCGAGTTTCGAGGGGTCTTTCGGGTCGGTGAGGGGAGGGTCGCCGGCGAGGATGAGCACGGCTTTGCCTTTGACGTCGAGACCTTTGTAATCGTCCCACTGGTATTCGGGGGCGACGATGCCGTAGCCGGCGAAAACGACGGGGGTACCGGCGACGTCGATGGAGGTTTTGGGCTGGGTGGAGGTAACGCGATAGTCCACGCCGGCGGTGAGCGGGAAGGCGGTGTTACCGACGCGGAGGCTGGCTTCGCCGGAGGAGGTAACGCCCCAGAGTGGGACGCGCTGCAGATAGGTGCCGTCCGGATTGCCCGGGGCGAGTTTCATCGCGCGAGCCTGCGCGACGAGGTAGTCGAGGGTCTTCTTTTCGCCGGCACTGCCGGGGGCGCGGCCTTCGTACTCGTCGGAGGCCAGGATGCGGATGTGTTTGAGGATGCCTTCGGAGGTGATGATTTTGGCGGCGCGGGGCGGGACGGGGGCGATGTCGGCGGCCGGGAGAGTGAGACAGAAGAAGATCGGGAGGGCGATTTTCCGGAACATGACCCATCGTAGTCTAAGCATCGTGAGGCGAGAGCTGCCGCTGGCCGACCGGATTACAACGCCTCTGGTAAAGGAGAGAATCGAAGGGTATTGAGGAGGCTGTCCACATGTCAGTTGCTGCCGCGGACCGGACAGAGCGGGCAAGAGAAGTTGCCAACGCGCTTGCCAGCGTACACATGGAAGGGCTCGAAGTATCCTCCGAAGCCGAAGCCCTGTTTCAGCGGTACGTCGAGGGCGAAGTGAGCTCCGAGGAGCTTGACGGCGCGTTTGACTTCGCCAGTCCGGGCTAAGGTGTATTGATATTTCCCGACCTTGCGCCTAGTCGGGCGCAGGCAAACCATCGCATTCTAAGCGGTCGAGACGTCGGATGTATGCGTTTCCGATTCGCCCATCCAGTAACAGAGCAAAGGCGCGGGAATGCGCATGATTTTGGATTCGAGGCCTTTCGGCAGGGGCAGCAGGCCGATGTCGTCCAGGGATCTGGTCACCACGTAGCCACGCTCGATGTCTTTCGCGGCGCAAAGTTCGAGCAGACCCTTCAACTCCCGGACACCCGTGTGTTCCTCGCGGTACTTCACTTCAAACGGGATGAGCTGTTCGCCGAACTGAGCGAGCAGGTCTACTTCGTGATTCTTCCTGCCGCGCCAGTAGGTGAAGCGAACCTGCCTCGAGTAGTAGCGGGCGAAGAGGTGCTTGAAGACGGCCGTTTCGGTGGCTATGCCCAGGGCGGCCGGGTCTTCGAGGATGGACTTTCCACGCATCATGACGGCGGGGGAGATCGCGGCGTCGGCGAGGTAAATTTTGGAGCGGGCGCGCAGCACTTCCTTCCCGTAGCCGTAGGGTTGCAGGCGGTAGATGAGATGCGTGGCTTCCAGCAGACCGATGAAATGCTGCGCGGTGGGGCGTTTGACTTCCAGGCTGCCGCAGAGGGCGATCATGTCGAGCAGGCCGCCATCGTGCATGCAGAGGTAGAGAAATGTCTGCTCCAGTTCCAGAATGCGGCGCACGCCGAACAGAGCGGTCATGTCGCGCTTCAGGATTTTGTCGACGATGTCTTCGCGGAGCAGACGCTGGGCCTGCGTGATGCTGTCGACCTGCGCGGTTTGCGGGAAGCCGCCGCGCACCAGGTATTCGTGAAAGTGGGCAACGTAGGGGCGGGCTGTGTCCTGGATGCGATCCAGACCGGATTGCGATTCCCCGAAGAGGTCGGTCAGGCTGCCGACGGCGGGAAGCGCGGGTAAATTCAGCTTCTTGATCTGCAGGTATTCGTAGAACGACAACGTGGTGAGGCGGATGGAATGCCAGCGGCCGACGCCGGATTCCTGCGAGGTTTCAAGCAAGGGCATGGCGGAACCGGTGAAGATGACGCGGCGCTGCTTATCGAAATCGACCTGGTGCTTGATCCATGTGCCCCATTCGCGGATGAGTTGCGCTTCGTCGAGAAAGACGTACTCGGGCCCTTCGGCGCGCGGTTCGCGCTGGCGCCAGGCGTCGATCACGGCCTCGATGCCGGCCAGTTTCAGGATCGGGTGATCGAAGGTGGCGTAGAGGATGTTGGCGCGGGGAACGCCCCGGCGGAGGAGATCGGCGATGGACTGCATCAGAAGGGTGGTTTTGCCGATCTGTCGCGCTCCGGATAACAGGATTGCGCGGGGCGCCGGGGGAGCGAGGATCCAGCGCTGGAGTTCGTGCCAGGCGGCGCGGCGCCAGGTGGGGAGGTCGTTAACGGTTTCGCCTCGCCACCAGGGGTTGAATTGCGTCAGCGCTGTCAGGAGTTCCTTCGCGGAGATGCTCATGGAGGGAAGATTAGCATTAAAGTGGTGGAATAGTTAAAGTACGGTTGTACTAAAATGGGACGGTAGTGTCATTTGCCGTTTTTTGGGGAGCTTTGGGAGGGGTCTGGGGAGCATGCGGTTTCGCGGGGGACGGGACTCTGCAAAACTGGTTCTTAAGCGCAAATGCCGGAAAAGACGTACGACCACAACGAGATCGAACTGAAATGGCACGAGCGGTGGGCTGCCGAGCCCGCGCTCTATCAGGCGGAAGAGAACTCTTCGAAGCCCAAGTATTACGTGCTGGAGATGCTGCCGTACCCCTCGGGCGCGCTCCACATCGGCCATATCCGGAACTACTCGATCGGCGATGCGCTGGCGCGCTACATGTGGATGCGCGGGTACAACGTGCTGCATCCCATGGGCTGGGACGCGTTCGGGCTGCCCGCGGAGAATGCCGCGATCCAGAACAAGCGGCCGCCGCGCGAGTGGACGCTGTCGAACATCGAAAAGATGAAGCGCACTCACCGGCGTTTCGCGTTCTCCTATGACTGGGACCGCGAAGTGACCACCTGCGAGCCGGACTACTACCGCTGGAACCAGTGGTTCTTCCTGCGCATGCTGGAAAAAGGGCTGGCGTATCGCAAGCAGGCGCTGGTGAACTGGTGCAATCTGTGCGCCACGGTGCTGGCGAATGAACAGGTGGTGGACGGCTGCTGCTGGCGCCATGAGAGCACGCCGGTGGAACAGCGGGCGCTGGACCAGTGGTTTCTGCGCACCACTGCCTACGCGGACGAACTGCTGCAGGACATCGGGCTGCTGGAAGGCACGTGGCCGGACCGCGTCCTGACCATGCAGCGCAACTGGATCGGGAAGAGCGAAGGCGCCGAGGTCGATTTCCAGATTGAAGGCTACGGGCCGGTGCGGGTGTTCACCACGCGCATCGATACCATTTACGGCGCTACCTGCATGATTCTGGCGCCGGGGCACGATCTGGTCTCCACGCTGGGCGATGAGGCGAAGGCGGCGGCGAAGCGGATGATCGACGCGGCGGCGCAACAGGGCCCGGGCGATGTGGAGAAAGAGGGCTTCGACACCGGGCTGAAGGCGGTGAATCCATTCAGCGGGGAGCGGGTGCCGGTGTGGGTGGGTAACTTCGTTCTGATGGGTTACGGGACGGGCGCGATTATGGCCGTGCCCGCGCATGACCAGCGGGACTTCGAGTTCTGCCGGAAGTACGGGATCCGGATTCTGCCGGTGATTCGTCCGGCGGACGGCGAGATTCCGAATGTCGATGCCATGCAGGAAGCCAGCGGCGAGTACGGCATTGTGGAGAATTCCGGGCCTTACTCCGGGATGACGAGCGAGAAAGCGCGCGCCGAAATGGCGGCGTTCGCCGAACAGCAGGGCTTCGGCAAGACCGCGGTGACGTTCCGGATCAAGGACTGGGGCGTTTCCCGCCAGCGCTACTGGGGCACGCCGATCCCGGTGATTCACTGCGAGAAGTGCGGCGTGGTGCCGGTGCCGGACGACCAACTGCCTGTGGTGCTGCCGCGGCAGATTCAGATTACGGGCAAGGGCCGGTCGCCGCTCGACGAAGTGCCGGAGTTCGTGAATGTCGATTGTCCGCGGTGCGGCGGGCCGGCGCGGCGCGAGACGGACACGATGGATACGTTCGTCGATTCGAGCTGGTATTTCTACCGCTACTGCGACGCGAAGAATTCGAACGCTCCGTTCGATAAGGCGAAGATCGATTACTGGTTCCCCATCGACCAGTACATCGGCGGCGTGGAACACGCGATTCTGCACCTGATCTACTCGCGCTTCTGGACGAAAATGATGCGGGATATCGGGCTGATCACCAACGCCGAGCCGGTGCGGAAGCTTTTCACGCAGGGGATGGTGCTGGCGAACGGCATGAAGATGTCGAAGTCGAAGGGCAACGTGGTGGACGCGATCGGCGTGGCGGAGAGCCACGGCGCGGACACAGCGCGGCTGTTCGCGCTGTTCGCGGCGCCGCCGGAACGGGACATGGACTGGACGGAAACCGGCGTGGAGGGAATCCACCGGTTCCTCGGGCGTGTGTACCGGTTCGCGACGCGGAACATCGGCATGCCGGGCGGTGATGGCTCGGCCGATACGAAGATTCTGCGCAAGCTGCACCAGGTGCTGCGCCGAATCACGCAGGATTTCGATCAGAGATGGCATTTCAACACGTCGATCGCGGCCATGATGGAACTGGTGAACGAGGCGTATCTGGAAGAGCAGAATTTATCCGCCGCCGCGATGCAGCAGACGATTGAGATTCTGACGTTCCTGCTGGCGCCGTTCGCTCCGTACCTCGCGCAGGAACTGTGGGAAGAGCAGGGCAAGACGGGTGCGGTGTTCAAGCAGCCGTGGCCGGCGTTCAACGAGGAAATGGCGCGGGAGACGGAAGTCGAAATTCCGGTGCAGGTGAACGGCAAAATCCGGTCGCGGCTGACGGTAGCGGCGGGGCTGGATAAGGCCGGGCTGGAACAGGCGGCGCTGGCGGATGAAAAAGTGCAGGCCCTGATCGCCGGGAAGACCGTGGTAAAGGTGATCGCGGTGCCGGATAAACTGCTGAATATTGTCGTGAAGTAAGGAGAGGTCACGAAATGACTGAGAATCGGCGCGATGTTCTGAAACTGGGCGCGGCGGCGTTCACCACCGCGATTTTCACCGGGAACGTGAAGGGCGCGAACGACCGGATCCGCGTCTCTTTTATCGGCGTGGGGCGGCAGGGGCAGGGCAACATGGGCTCGGCCATGCAGCAGCCGGAAGTGGAAGTGGTTTCGGTCTGCGACGTGTACCAGCCGAATCTGGAAAAGGCGATCGCGCGCAGCGCGCGCGGACCCCGGAACCAGCCCGATTCGTCGCCGGCCGCCAAGGGCGTGAAAGACTTTCGGGAGGTGCTGGCGGACAAATCGGTGGACGCGGTCTGCATCGCGACGCCGGATCACTGGCATCCTTACATGACGGTGGAGGCCTGCAAGGCCGGCAAGGACGTGTACGTCGAAAAGCCCATCTGCGTGGTGGTCGAGGAAGGCCGCAAGATGGTGGAAGCGGCGCGCAAGTACAACCGGGTGGTGCAGGTGGGGACGCAGCAGCGGTCGGGCATCCACTTCCAGAAAGCCACGCAGCTGGTGAAGGCGGGCGAGTTGGGCAAGGTCACGTTCTGCCGCACCTTCAACTACGGCAACGGGCCGGTGGAAGGCATCGGGAATCCTCCGGATGCCGCGCCTCCGAGCGATCTGGACTGGAACATGTGGCTGGGGCCCGCGCCGGAGCGGCCGTTCAATAAGAACCGGTTCGGCATCGATCCGAACGCCTACTCGCACTTCCGGTGGTTCTGGGATTATGCGGGCGGGATGATGACGGACTGGGGCATCCACGTTCTCGACATTGTCCAGATGGCATTCGACGAGACACCGCCGAAGGCGATTACGGCGCTGGGCGGCAAGTATATGGTGAAAGACAACCGCGACACGCCCGATACGCTCCAGGTGACGTACGAGTATCCGAACGGGATGCTGGCCACCTATGAGAACCGGATGTTCAACGGCAACTCGCTTTTCGGCAAGACTTACGGCACCATCTTCCACGGCGAGAAGGGAACGCTGTTCGTGGATCGCGCCGGGTATACGCTGTGGCCTGAGAAGGGGAGTCCGCTGACGGAGACCACGGTACAGAATTCGAACAACCACGGCAAAGATCACTGGGCCAATTTCATCTCCTGTATCAAAACGCGGCAGAAGCCCGTGTCCGATATCGAGATCGGGCATCGGTCCACCGCGACGGCGTTGCTGGGGAACGTTTCGCTGCGCAGCGGGATGCGGATCGACTGGAACGGGGACAAAGAAACGGCGGCGCAGTCGCAGATCAAGCCGTATCTGGAACGCAAATACCGGAAGCCGTGGGAACTTAAAGTGTGATGACCCGAACTCTTCTGCTTTCCCTGCTTGCTCTGCGCGCTTTCGCGGCGGACCCGTTCTTTTTCATTCAGGCGTCGGACCCTCAGTTCGGCATGTATACGGCGAATAAGGATTTCCGGCAGGAGACGGCGAACTGGGAGTTCGTCGTCGCCAATGTCAACCGGCTGAAACCGGCTTTTCTGGTGGTGACCGGAGATCTGACGAATCAGGACGGAGACCAGGCCCAAATCGCGGAGTACCAGCGAATCAATAAGAAACTGGACGCCGGCATCCATCTTTACAGCGTGCCGGGGAATCACGACGTGGCGAACGAGCCGACGCCCGCGACTTTAGCGGCGTACCGGAAAGCATACGGTCCGGACTACTACTCATTCCGCGAGAGCGGGATGTACGGGATTGTGCTGGATTCGAGTCTCTTCAAGGCCCCCGGCAAGGTGATGGAAGAGGCGGCGAAGCAGGAGAAATGGCTGGAGCAGGAACTCGCGAAAGGGCAGGCTTCGGGCGTGCCGGTCGTCATCTTTCAGCACATTCCGTTCTTCCTCGAAAAGGCCGACGAACCGGACCAGTACTTCAATCTTCCGCTCGAAACGCGGCAGCGGGTGCTGGCGCTGCTGAAGCGCAACGGCGTTCGTTACGTGTTCGCGGGCCATTATCACCGGAACGCTTACGGGCGGGACGGCGATCTGGAGATGGTAACCAGCGGGCCATCCGGCATGCCGATCGGGCCCGATCCTTCGGGCATCCGGATCGGGGAAGTGAGCGGCGCGCGAATCGTCCACCAGTACTACGGTCTGGGCAATCTGCCGAACGTCTACCCTGTACCGCCGGCGAAAAAATAGTTCGCCGCCGGTGGTACAATTTCGACTCATCTCCTTTCTATAAGTTTGGTTCGCGGCGTGAGGGATCGCTCACCCGGACTGGAAATCGGCCGTGCTGGATTCTATTCTCGTTCGACTCATCTTCGTACTGATACTGGGCATTACCGCCGCGTATTTCCGGCCTTTGGATATTTCGATCTGGATGGCGGCCGCGGCGGGCGCGGCGATTGCGGGCGTGGCGCTGATACTCCAAATCCGGGTGGAGCGAATCAGCCTGAAGCGCCTGCTCGGCATCGGCGCGGGCATGATCGCCGGACTGCTTTGCGCGGCACTGACCAGCATGGTGCTGGGGCGTTTGGGATCCGACGCACCGGTGCTGCATTTCGTGCAGGTGGCGTGTCTCATCCTTTTCGTCTATTTCGGCATGGTGACGGGCGCCAACAAGGGGGAACTGCTGAATCCCGGCGTGTTGGGCGGGGTGTTCGGCGTGGAGACCGACAGCCGGCAGAACCATAAAATCCTGGATACCAGCGTGATTATCGACGGCCGGATTGCCGATATCGCCGACACCGGTTTTCTGGACGGCGTGCTGGTGATTCCCCAGTTCGTGCTGCAGGAGTTGCAGATGGTGGCCGACTCGGCGGACAGCATGAAGCGCAACCGCGGACGGCGCGGGCTGGATGTGCTGCAGCGGATCCAGAAACTGCCGAATCTGAAGGTCCAGGTGGTGCAGGAGGACTTCCCGCAGGTGAAGGAAGTCGACATGAAGCTGATCGAACTGGCCAAGGTTTATAGCTGCAAGATCGTCACCAATGACTTCAATCTGAACAAGGTGGCGCACGTGCGCGGGGTGGACGTTCTCAACATCAATGAACTGGCCAATGCGCTGAAGCCGATCGTGCTGCCGGGCGAACTGATGCGCGTCTTCATTCTGAAGGAAGGCAAAGAGTACAACCAGGGTGTGGCGTATCTGGATGACGGTACCATGGTGGTAGTCGATAACGCACGGCGCATGATCTCGAAAACGATCGATATCTCGGTGACCAGTGTGCTGCAGACCACGGCCGGGAAGATGATTTTCGGGAAGTACGACGAGCGCAATCACGCCGTGTCGCAGACGGCCGCCGCGGCTGTGCCGCAGGTGGTGGAACGCCGGGAGAACCCGCCGCGTCGGGAACAGGCAGTCGGAGAGAGCTGATCAGTGAAACTTGCCGTTATTCTGCCCTCAGCCGGATTAGGCACCCGGATGCTCAAGGGAACGCCCACCGGCGCTGAAACGTCCGGCACGAGCCGGAAACAGTTCATGCTGCTCGAAGGCGCGCCGATTCTGGTCCACACGGTGCGCAAGTTCGTCGCGTCGCCGCTGGTGCATGACATCGTGGTCGCCGTTCGGGAGGAGGATATCCCGTGGGTGGAAGACCTGCTCGTGAAAGAAGGGCGCGGACTGCTCGGAGCGCTGCGCGTGGTGGCAGGCGGGAACAGCCGGCAGGAATC
This sequence comes from uncultured Acidobacteriia bacterium, assembly GCA_903851195.1. Classification (GTDB taxonomy): domain Bacteria; phylum Acidobacteriota; class Terriglobia; order Bryobacterales; family Bryobacteraceae; genus BOG-234. The sequence continues at coordinate 23,017 of CAINNJ010000033.1, read as the reverse complement.
CGTGGAGAACGCCTTGCGTTCGCTCGACGCCGATACGGATATGGTGGCGGTGCACGATGCGGTGCGGCCGTTTATCGATCTCGATACGATCCGGCGCGTGGTGGAAGAAGCGCAGGAGACCGGAGCGGCGATTGTGGGGATTGTGCCGGTGGACACCGTGAAACAGGTGAGCGGCGCGCAGGCGGGGGGCGCGAAGGTGCGGTCCACCATTTCGCGGGAGCGTCTGATTCTGGCGCAGACGCCGCAGGTTTTCCGCAAAGAGATTCTGGAGCGCGCCTTCGCGGCGGCGCGGACGGACAATTTCACGGGCACGGACGAATCGAGCCTGGTGGAGCGGCTGGACCAGGTGGAGATCAGCGTGGTGCTGGGCAGCGACCGGAATATCAAGATCACGCGGCCGAACGACATGGATCTGGCCCGTTTGTTCTTCGAGCACGAGACGGCGAAACACTAGATGATTCGCTTCGGGCAGGGTTGGGATAACCACCGCATTACCGCCGGGCGTCCGTTGATTCTGGGCGGCGTCACGGTGCCGTGTGAGTTCGGACTCGAAGGGCATTCCGACGCGGATGTGCTGTCCCACGCGATCACGGACGCCATTCTGGGGGCGATAGCCGCGGGCGACATCGGGATGCATTTCCCGGATACGGATCCGAAGTGGAAGGGCGCGGGCAGTCTGCAGTTCCTGAAACATGCGTGCGATCTGGCGGCGGCGGCGGGCTACAGAATCGGCAACGTGGATTCGACGGTGCTGCTGGAGCGCCCGAAGCTGAAAGACTTCCGGCTGGCGATTCGCGAGTCCCTGGCGAGGACGATGGGGCTGGAGGTCAGCCAGGTGTCGGTCAAGTTCAAAACTTCCGAGCGCGTGGGCCCGGTGGGCGAAGGGCGCTCGGCGGAATCCCAGGCGGTGGTATGTCTCGTGCGTTCGTCCTAACGGCAATTCTTGCATTCGCGGGCGGCTTCCCGGCATCCGGGCAGGATCGTGTAAAAGACCTGGCCGCGCGGTTCGACGGCAAGGTCAGCATCTACGCGAAGAATCTGAAGACCGGCGCCACGTACGAACTTGGCGGCGACAACCGCGTGAATACCGCAAGCACCATTAAGCTGCCGATTCTGATCGGAGTCTTCACGGCTGTCGAGGCCGGCAAAGCGCACTGGACCGACACGTCCGAACTCACGAAAGAGAACAAGGTAGGCGGCTCCGGCGTGCTGGCGGAGATGTCGGACGGGCAGAAGATCGCGCTGCGCGATCTGGTTCGCTACATGATGCTGCTGAGCGACAACACCGGCACGAACCTGGTGCTCGACCACGTGTCCGGGAACGACGTGAACGCGGTGATGGAAAGGCTGGGCCTGAAGAATACGCGCTCCCTGCGGAAGATTCTGAAGGGGTCCACGCCGGAGGGGGTCAGCGACGCGGGCCGGGATCCGGCGAACAAAGGGTTCGGGATCGGGGTTTCGACGCCACGCGAGATGGTGGGTTTGCTGGAACGTCTGTATAAAGGCGAACTGGTGAGCCCGGCGGCTTCGGCCGAGATGCTCGACATCATGAAGAAGCAGCAGTGGCGCGAGGGGATGGCGCGACGCTTCGACGTGGACGTGGCGGACAAGCCGGGCGCGCTCGATCACCTGCGGAGCGACGTGGGGATTGTGTTCACGAAAGCCGCGCCGGTAGCGATCGCAATTACCTGCGAGGGGATGCCGAAGGTGGACTGGTCGGCGGATAACGCGGGGTACGTTTTCATCGCCGATGCGTCGAAACTCCTGGTGGAGGAATTGACGAAATGAGGTCCGCGATCGCGCTGGTTCTGCTGGCTGGCTTGTGTTCGGGGCAGGTGTTCCAGCGAGCCAAGGCACCAGACAGCGCGCTGGATCCGGCCAGGATTCTGATCGGCCGATGGACGGAAGGCGCGGGCATGGTCGATTTCCGGTACGACGTGGCTTCGCAGATTATTGTCGGAAGAGCCACGCCGAACCGGCAGGTGTCCGCCTGGCAGGAGATGTTCGTGATCTATGCGGACGGGCCCGACAACCGGCTGCATGCCGACTGTTTTCAGCCCGGCCGGGCGGTGGTTCACTACGTTTTGGAAACTTCCGACGAGAACACCGTTCAGTTCGGGAGCGCGGCGACCGGACAACACGTAACGTACCGCAGGCGGGGTTCGAACCTGCTGGAATACCGGTTCGAGACCTCACGCCCGGGGCAGCCGAATGTGACCACGGCGAGCGGCGTGCTGACGAGGACCACCACGCTGATCCGGCCTCTATCGGAATAGGACGATTTCCACGCCGCCCACGACGCCGCGTTTGGGCAGCGGGACATTGGGAATCTCCTGGTAGACGGTGCTGGTGAGATTCGTCAGTTGCAGGAACGGGCGAACCTTGCCGCGCGACCAGGTTGCGGAGGCGTCCCAGACCGCGTAGGGCGAGCGGTTGAGACGGTCCACCACGCCGAGGCGGGTGCGCGCGATGAGGCGATTCCCAACGGCGCCGCGCCATTCGGCGACCGCGCTGCGCACGGGGTAATTGAACGTGTACTTGCTGAGCAGCACGGTGTCCACCACGCTGATGCCGCGCAGGGCCGCGAAACTGAGAGAGATCCTCTGGCCGGCCTTCGGCTCATACACGGTGGCGGCTTCCACGCCGGTGAAGTGCAGTTTATCGAAGTTGGTGGCCTGCCAGACGTCGGCGGAAGTGGCGCGAACGTAGTCGATCACGTTCGTATCGCGCCGCTGGAATACGGTTACCGAGGAGTGCAGGTTGGGGCGGAAATACGCGTCCAGACCGGCTTCGTAGCTGGTGGCGCTCTCCGGTTTCAGATTCGGATTGCCTTTGTTGGCGGGGTCGGAATAGTAGAGATCCGTGTAGCCGGGCAATCGGAAAGCCCGGCTGGCTGAAGCACGCAGGCGGATGCGGGAGCTGAGCCAGGCCGCGCCGCTGAGGGACGGGCTGTTGGCCACCTGACCGGAACCATAGACCTCTTCGCGAATGCCCGCGGAGAGCGAGAAACGCCGGACCGAGCGCAGGTCGTAAAACAGGTAGCCGCTGCCCCGGGTGCGGCTGCGGACGCCCAGGTTGGTGCTGTCGATCGCTTCGCTGAAACCCTCCGCGCCGTAGCTGAGGATGGCGTGGAGCGGGAGCTTGTCGTGACGCCGCAGATCGCCTTGCCAGCTGTCGAGGAGATGCCGGTTGGTGTAGATCTGCGGGGCGTAGCGGAAGAGCACGAAGAGGTCGGTATGGCGACGGAAGGCGAAGCTGGCTTCGGTGTTGTCGCCGAGATCCTGATGGGCGGAAGCGAACCAGGTTTTGATCCGTTCCCAGGAGGGGTAATTGCCGTAGAACTGGTCGGCGCCGTAGGGTTTGTCGCTGTACGCCATGAGCAGGCTGCCGGCACCGAGCTTCGATTTGGCGGTGGAGAGTGAGCTGAGGGAGAGGTTCCGGTAGTCGCGGTTGGGCGCGAAGCCGGAAGAGAAGTCGCGCGCGAAGGCGAGCTGTTCGAAGAGGCGGTGGGAGCCGAAGGAAGCGACGCCGTGCTGTTCGTTCGTGCCGAAGTTGCCGGCGCCGGCGAGGAGGCGAACTTCGGGGGCTTCGGCGGCGCGGGTGCGCACATTGAGGACGCCGCCGATGGCGTCGGAGCCGTAGAGGGTGGAACCGGAACCCTTGAGAACTTCGATGGAGGATACGGTTTCGAGGGGGATGGGGAGATCGAGATTGAAGTGGCTGGTCTGGGCGTCGTTGAGCCGCATGCCGTCGAGCAGGACGAGGGTTTGGCCGTAGGTGGCGCCGCGGATGGAGAGGTCGGCGAGAAAGCCGCCCGGGGCGCGCTGCTGCAGGTTGAGGGCGGGGTCGAGCTGGAGGAGGTTGAACCAGGAATCGCAGAGGGGGCGTTCGGCGCGCGGCAGGGGCAGTTCGGCGATGTCACGATCCGCTTCGTCGAGCGGCGTGGGGGCGGCCGTGCCGGTGACGACGACCGTGGTGTGTCCGGCGGAGGCGGGCGGTTCTTGGGCGTGCAGGCACACCGGTTGCAGCGCGATCAGGAGGAACAGCCGGAATTTCATGGAATCCTTTATTGTCCCGCAGGCGCGTCCGGGGGATGGCCCCGGTAACGTGGCGCACACCCGCTAGACTGGCCTTTGGAAGCTATGAACGAAGTTTTGTGTTTCCCCTATGCCGGCGCGACTGCCGCGTACTACGGCTGGGGGGACCGGCCGCCGTTTTCGGTGGTGGCATATCCGGCGAATGCGCAGACGGTGGAGGAGGTGGTGGAGAACCTGCTGCGCACGGTCGCTCCTCTGCTGAGCAGGCCGTTTGCGTTTTTCGGTCACAGCATGGGCGCGGGAATTGCGTTCGAGTTCACGCGGGCGCTGCGCAGGGAGGGGTTGCCGATGCCGGCGGCGCTTTTCGTCTCCGCCGCGACGGCGCCGCAGTTGCGCACGACGGTCCACCCGGAAATGACGGATGAAGACGTTTATCAGTCGCTGGTTCGTATTCATGGCGCCGGGGCGCCGGAAGTCGCGCTGCGGGCACTGGTGATGCAGTATGGACCGGATGCCCGGCTGCACCGCCGGTATGTGTACCGGGAGGAGCCGCCGCTCGACGTGCCGATCCGGGTGTTTGGCGGGCTGGACGATGCCACGGTGGCACTGCCGCGACTGGAAGCGTGGCGCGAACAGACGACGCTCGGTTTCGAGTTGCGGCTGTTTTCGGGCGGGCATATGTTTGTGGACCGGAATCCGCAGTTTCTGCCGGCGCTTCGGGAGGCCATCCGTGAGTTGCTGCCCGACTGATATCTGCCAGGTCGATATCTGGACGTTCGATCTGGATAGCCCCCGGGAACTCGTGCTATCGCCCGAAGAACAGGCGCGCGCGGACCGGTTCCGGTTCGAGGAGCACCGGCGGCGGTGGGGGCATGCGCGGTCGGCGATGCGGACGATTCTGGCGGGGTATGTGGGGCGCGAGGCGGCGTCACTGACGTTCCGGTACGGAGCGAACGGGAAGCCCGCGCTGGAGGATGCGCCGGGGATCGAATTCAATCTGTCGCATTCGCACCGGTGGGGGATGCTGGCGGTGACGCGCGGGGCGGCGGCGGGGGTGGATCTGGAGCAGATTCGGGAGGGTGTGAAGATTGCGGAGTTGCTGGAGCGGATCGGGGAAACGGAGTTGGAGGGGTCCACGGCGGAGTTGTTTCATGTGTGGACGCGGCGGGAAGCGCGGACGAAGGCGGTAGGGGGGCAACTGATGGAGATTCCATCGGCGGATATCCGGGTGGCGGATGTGTTGGCGCCGGCGGGATTTGCGGCGTCGGTGGCGCTGGTGGGGGCGGATCCGGCGGTGAAATACCGGGGGTTGTGATAAGATTCGGAGAGTACGGCCTGTACATCTCGCGGAGAGGTGCCTGAGTGGCCGAAAGGAGCGGTTTGCTAAACCGTCGTAGGGTCAAAAACTCTACCGGGGGTTCGAATCCCCCCCTCTCCGCCAGTTTTCAATAGTTTACGGGTGGTTTTTGGCCCGGTTTCCCGCCTTCGTTTTGGCCTTGTTTTTTGGCTTTTGCTAATCCCTTGCTAATCCGGGGTTGAAAGGTTGATTTCAAGATCGCTGTCGTTTTCCAGCACTCGTCAGGAAACGTCCTACACCGGCTTTTGTGTCTCGCAACGAACAACAAGATCCTTGGCTTCAACAGCGGGCTCGAGGGCAAGTTCATGAAACAGCGGGGTCTTCGGGGTTGAGCCTTCGTCGCCCAAAGATAGTATTACTATCAAATCTAAACGGTTGCGATGTTCGAATCCATTTGCCTCTACAGACCACAAGCCTCGGGCAAGTCGTTTGATCTAGGTCTTCTTGCCGAAGCGATGGTGTTCTATCAAAAAGTGCGCGTCGCGGCAGACCCAAACACGCTCGTCTCCCTGATCCGCATCTGTGGACCCGATTCTCTCCTTTACGCGCTTGATAACGGATTTCTGGAGCTTTGCTACATAGAAAATCATCTCGGCGTCAGCAATACGGCAACCCCTCGGGGTGATCGTTACGGACTTGTTCTCATCGGGCCTCCACCGAGATTAAGCGTTGAGCAATACGCGCGAACGACATTCTTCGAATTGACAGGCAAGCAAGGGCGCAGTACACGTCTTGCAAACCGCCTCTCCCGCCATGTAGATCGGGTTAAATGGAACATGACAGACGCCCAAAAAGCGAAAGCGGAGATTTTGGTCCCTGGATTCGTGAGCAAGTGCGTCGATGCCGTACTAGAACACTTCGTTCCTGGCTTTTCTCCCCAGCAAGGGTCATTTTTTAACGTCTACGAGGACCCAACTGCAGCTGGCTCCGATGCTTCTGGCGCGCCCCAAGATTTGGTTGTCGAAACAAATTTCGATCTAAGGCGAGCGACTGGTGTTCGGCGTCAAATCGTGTCCGATTCGACAGTCACCCCCGCGTCTTTGTTGATGGAGGTCTTCGATGCGCTGGCGGGTTTGCGCCTTTCCGCCGCCATCTCGGCCGACATGGCAGTTTCGCCCTCCACAACGGCCGTGGCAAGTGTAAGGTTTTCTGAACTCCTTCAGCTGAGGGCTCAGAACCACAAGCAGTTGAGCGTGTTTCAGGAGTGGACGTGCCACGAGGGCAGGGGCATCGCTGAGGCCGTCCGAAGCGGGAGCAGGAACTTCGATGACGTTCTTCGATTGACGGAGGAAAGCAAGAAGCTCAAAGGTTGGCTAGCGCCTAAATCCGAAGACGCCGATCTCCTTAAGGAGTACGTTCGAGAAATTAGCAGAACTGGTTGGGCTGACAAGCTACCTTGCAAGACGGTGCGCATGCTGCTATTCGCCGGGGCGGGCGCTATCATAAGCCACTTTACAAGCGAAGTTGCCGGGGTGATGGGATCATTGGGTTTGGGAATTACCGACTCGCTTTTACTCGATAAGCTGGTGAAAGGCTGGAAACCCAACCAGTTCGTCGAAGGCTCTCTACGCCCTTTCGTAGGTCTATGACGGCTTGCGTGGCAACGCTGCGCGAAGCCCCGCTTCCGTCATTGTTGCGGCCTCTTCCTGCATTCCGGGCAACAGGTGACTGTACACGTCCAGCGTGAAAGCTACCTTTGAATGCCCCAAACGCTCGGAAATGACCTTGGGATTTATACCTGCCCGAAGAAGTTGAGAAGCGTGGGAATGCCGAAGATCGTGAAACCGGATGTTTCGGATCTTTCGCCGCCGGAGCAAATCCCGGTAGGCGCTCGTGAATGCCGACGGTTTCCAGATCGCGCCGGCCGGGCTGCAGCACACAAGATCCTGATCCTGATACCCGGAGTCCAACGCCGCCTTGCGCGCGTTCTGCTTCGCCTGATGTTCTGCTAACGCGTCCGTCAGCAGTTGCGGAATTGAGATCGGGCGCGGGCGCTTCCCCTTGGTTTGCTTGAACTTCAGGCCACCAGCCCTTGTCTGCTGCAGGGAGCGACGAACGGTCAGAAATCCGTGCTGCAGTTCCACGTCCTGCCAGCGCAGCGCGAGAATTTCACCGCGACGCATTCCGGTCGTGACTGCCAGCAGAATTGGAATGTAAAGCCGCGTCGTCTGGGAGGCTTCGATCAGCCATACCGTCTGCGCTTCGTCGATCGCCACCATCTCCTGCTTCTCTGGCCGAGGAGGTTCGACCGCGTCCGCCACGTTCCGGGCGACCAACCCCCACTTAACCGCCCGGTTCAGGGCCTCCCGAAGCACGCCGTGATGATGAACGATGGTCTGCGCCGACAAGCCGCCCTCACGGCCGTCCTTGCGGCCGCTCTTCAGAGATTCCGAGTAGTGGGCCTGCACGTGAAGCGGTTGGAGTTTCGTAAGCAGGTGGTGACCGAGTGCCGGCTTGAGGTGATTGCGAACGATGTCTTCATACCGTTCATAGGTCTTTCCCGACACGTTCGTGGCCGCGTAGTCGCGGAGCCATTTGTCGAGGTACTCGCCGACCCTGAGCCGGGACGGCTCCATGTAGGCGCCAGTATCCAGTTCGTGAAGCAGACGGTTCAGTTCGCGTTCAGCGTCCTTCTTGTTGCCGTGGACGGTGCGCCACGAGTACTTCTTCTTCCCCGTGGTGGCATCGCGCCCCAGGTAAAGCACGATCGTCCACGAATTCTCGGAGCGCTTTTTGAGTGAACCCGTCATACCTTTCTCGTCCTATTCCCTTTTCGGCACCGGCTTCAGCCCCGGATAGACCGATTTGAGCAATGTATCCAGTGCCTTTCTCGACTTCTCGCGTGTTTCCGCGTCAGCCGCGTCGCTCAAACCCTTGAGCGCCGTCGAGAATGCCGATACGTATTCGAACTGCCCTCGCCCGAACGTAGTCAACAACAGCCCGGCATTCTCGCCGGCCCGTTCGTCTTCCTGAAGAAAGGAAATCCGGTGGCCCTGCGTCGCCGCTGCGATCTGTTCATAAAAAGACCACTGGAAGACCTCCGCCAGTTTCTCGTCTCCGGCCTCGCGGGCGACCGCCGCCAGTTTCAGCAACAGCGCGAGCGGCGGCTCCCGCTCCTTTTCGTAATTCGCCAGCCCTCGTATCGAAATTCCCAGCCGGGTGGCGAACGCCTGCTGGGATTCGTTCAACCGTGCGCGCAAAGCCTTGACGGCTTCTGTAAGTTCCATGGACTACTGCACATTGTAAAAGAACATTTGACATGCACAGTGTGCCGATGCCAGTATTGTGGCATGTGCAGGCACGGCGTGCAAGTACGTTGTGCTGAAAGCGAGGAGTACATGCAGAACAACACGGAACATACTCAGGAACGCGCAACGTACACGCTGGACAAAACCGCCAACATTCTCGGAATCAGCCGCGCTGGTGCCTATCAGGCCGCCCGCCGCGGAGAAATTCCCACCATTCGCTTTGGAAAACGGATTCTGGTTCCGCGGAAGGCTCTGGAACGGCTGCTCGAAGGGCAGACCAACACCGCCGCCTGACCAGCGCGCCCGCAACATAAACAGCCGGACCCGAAGTTGCCGCTTCGGGTCCGGCTTCACAGGATTCGTCTATGAAACCGAAACAAGCTCAACTTGACGAACAACCGATGTTTACTGCCAAACGCCACAACCCGGCAAGCCCGAACACTTCAGCCCGGTTCCGACGCGGGGCTCGCCGATGATTACGATCACCGTCTCAAACCAGCGCGGCGGCGTGGGCAAGACCACCACAACGCTGACGCTGGCCCGCCATCTCGCGGAACGGGGACGCCGGGTTCTCGTCATCGACACCGACAGCCAGGGATCGGTCTACCTGGCGCTCGGACTTCACCCGCAAGGGTGGCTCCACCAGTTCGTCAATGACGGACTCAGCATCAAACGCGTGGCCACGAACGTTCACGAGCGGATCGACATCATCTGCAGCGATCGTCGAACAATGCGGGTCGAAGTGTCGCTGGGCGCGGCGACCGCCAAGGAGATGATCTTCTGTTCGCTGCTTTCCTGTGTGGAACAGCGATACGACGCGGTCCTCTTCGATGTGGCGCCCAGCATCTCTCACCTCCAGAGCTGCGCCATCGCCTACACGAAGAACGTGATCGTGCCGGTAGCGATGGACGCGCTCAGCATCGAGGGTGCCCGCTCATCGCTCCAGACCATTGAGGTGCTGAACCACTTCCTTCGATTAGGCTGCCGCTGCCTCGGCTTTCTGCCGACCATGGTGGACCACCGGCTTTCCGCCACGGAACTCGTGCTGAACGCTCTCAACTCGCAGTCCGCCTCGTCCGGCATTCCCGTGCTTCGAGGAATCCGAACGGACCAGGCGGTCAACCGGGCGTTACGAAAGCAGAAGTTCCTCCACGACTTCGACCGCCGATCCAAGGCGCTCGAAGACTATGGAGTCGCCTGTACCGAAATCTTGCGGCTTCTGGGGCACCACGATGAGCAAACCGAAACGCTCCCGGCCCGTTGAAGAGTACCAGGCGCGCTGGGACAAGAGCGACGACATCTTTGAGGTCGTGTCGGATATGTTCGGGCACGGCGGACTGCGTCCGGCCCAAGACCCTGTCACCTCTGAAGGCCCTGTCACCCTGGAGAGGATAGGTCCTGCCACCTCCCGTGTGACAGGGGGCCGGGGGTGGTCGAAGGCGGGTGAGGTTTTGCCTGGCATACTCGCACGGATCGGCGAAGCACCCGATTCAACCACCCAGGAGCAGAGCCCGATCAAGCAGTCCACGCCGCCGCCCAAGGCGCCGCGCCGGGCGCGCACGGTTCAGGATGGCCACTCAATGGCCGAGCAACTCATTTACGACACGCTCTGGCGCGAGGCACGAATTATTTCAGCGGAATATCGTGAGATCACGATCGGATACCGAGCCCTGGCCGAGAAGGCCCGCCTTCATCGCAACACGATTGACCGGAACCTGGAGTCCCTTCAGGCAAAACTCGCCATCGAAATCATCAAACCTGAAGACCGCGCCGAAAATATCGGTCGCACGTACCGGGTCTACGGTTTTCAACGCATCCTGAACAGACGGGAAACCGCCGGCCTCATCTGGACGATAAAAGACCGCTCGGGTGTCCGACTATTCAAGGACGTCGGTGACAGCTCTCACACCACGGAGGTGACAGGCCCTGTCACCTCCAAAGGCACAGGCCCTGTCACTTCCCTGCGCACAGCCGCTGTCACTCCAAATCCGCCAGGTCCTGTCACCTCTGAGGTGCCGCCAATTAAGGAAGAAGAAAACTCTTCAGGCATTTCGTCAACGTCAGCGGTTGCAGCGGCGCTGAGCGAAGTATTCGGTTACGCGGATGACGACGCCGCTCGCCGGATCGTGGCAAATTGCCGACAGGTCGCACCGGATGCCACCGACGAAGAACTCGCCGATCTTACACGTCTCACGGCGCGCCGTCTGCGCAGCATGAGGAACCTCACCAATCCGATGGGACTTTTGATAATTCAGGTGGCAAAATGTTTCGGAGGGGAGTCGTTTCGGCTTTACCGGCAGTCGGAAATTGCAAGGAAAGAAGAAGAAATCGCAAGCTCTGTTCGAATCGCCAATGCAGTCCTGATGGATGTGGATTCGTCGGAAGATCAGCGGAACTGGGCATCCGGGATTCTGGCGAATAACGAACCACAGGGGGCGCCGACCATGTCGGCTGAGAAAAATCCTCAGAAACCGTGAACGTTATGCTTCGTTTTCAAAAATACATTCTGCCGCTTGCGTTCTCATTCCCGCTTTTCTGCCAGATGAGAGAAAACCCCTACGAGACGCTGAAAGAAGCGGAGCGCCTGTTCTGGCTCGACAACTGGATCAAGGCCCGGCCGCTCTACTGGCAATGCGAACAGGAATTTGAGCGGCGCGGAGACCTCGGCAACGCGATGCTGGCGCGGTTCAGCCGACTCCGTGCCGATTCCGAAACGGTCTTGTCCTACCCCGAGGTTTCACGCCTGCTGGCGGAAGACCTTCGGAAACCCATCGTCCAGAACACGCCGTCGGTCAGGCTTCGCGGGCTGATCGTAAAGGGAACAGTGGATCTGAGCATTCATGATCCGGTTAACGCGGCGCGGGAGTGGGCCGCGGCGCAGGCTCTCGCGCAGACACTCGGCGAAAAGGGCTGGGAAGAGCGGCTGAAAACAGAGTTGAGCATTATCGCGTTTCTGAAAGGCGAGACCGTCAAGTCCGTTGAACTGAACGAAGCCGGCTACAGGGCGGCCAAACAGCTGCATGATGTTGCCGGGCAAATCCGCGCGCGTTCCCTGAAAGCCGTTGGGCTTCTTGAGCAGGGGCAGGCCGAGGAAGCACAGGGCTATGCCGACGAAGCGCTGGCGCTCGCGAAAGACAATCCGGAAGTTCGGTTTCCCCTCATGGCGTACATGGCGAAATCGCAAGCGCTGGAAGTGCAGGGCAACAAGGCGGGGTCGCTGGAATCGCTGGAACAGGCCAGACGTTTCGTCGAAACTTCCAACATGTCCGTCTACAAGGCGGATCTGTATGTGGCGCTGGGAACGAAGGCCGAAAAAGCGAAGGATCTGACCGGCGCGCGCAGGATGTACGAACGGGCGGCCACCGCGGCCAGGAACGCCGGCATGCCGCGGCCATACTCCGACGCGCTGTTCCACCTCACCACCCTTTCCATGGCGGCCGGGGACTTTGCGGCGGCGGAAAAAAGCGTGAAAGAGGGCCTGATTGCGGACCGGAAGCTAATCGACATCGAGTTCCTCCCGAAGCACCTCGCTACCGCCGCGGAGATTGAAGCAAAACTAGGCAAGCCGCGTCAGGCGGCAGCGTACTACGAAGAGGCGGGCGACCTGATCGAGAGCCTTCTGGTGAACGTCCCGACAGTCACAGTCAAGAGCGCTCTGATCGCGACCATGAGCGAGGTCTATATCGGTCACTTCCGCCTTGCTCTCACTGCAGAGAAAAACATCCCGGCGGCTTTCCGGATACTCGAAAAGGCCCGCGGGCGTGTGGTGGCGGACCGCCTTCGGGCGCGCCCTCTCTGGACGAACGAGCCCGCCGTCATGCCCACGCCCGCCGAGAAGAAACTTGCGGCGGTGCAGCGCAAACTCCTGAGCGGCGAAGCTCACGATCGAAAAGCCCTGATGCAGGAACTGTTCGCCGTGGAAGCGGAACTCACTCCGGTGGAGCTGGCCCGCAACCGGAAGACCTTCACCATCGGAGGCGACCCGGTGAGCCTTCCGAAACTCCAGCAACTGCTCAAACCGGACGAACTCTTGCTGGAGTACGCGGTGGATGAAGCCGGCTCGTTCTGCCTTGCCATCACCCGTGATTCCATCCAGCCACGCTCCCTTCCGGGCCGGGCCAAACTTGAATCGCTGGTTAAAGCTTATCTGGCGGAAATTCAGAGCGAAGCGCCTGTGCCCGCGGTGAAGCGTACAGCCGCCCGGAGCGTCTTCGACGCCATTCTGGGGCCGATTCCGGAATACGGATCGAGGTCCCGCCTGATTGTGGTGCCGGACAGCGTACTGAACCAGGTTGCGTTCGATTCGCTCGTCACGTCGCAGGGCGATTACGTGATGCGCTCGCATTCCACCGCGTACGTTCCTTCGGCCACAGTGCTCAGCCTCCTCCGCACGGAAACGGCGCCGAAGCCGACGCCGTTAACGCTGCTGGCTTTTGGAGACACTAAGCCCGCGGTTCAGGAGCAAGTCTCCGCGAAGGTCTCACGAGAGCAGGCTCCGGGAAAGGCTCCGGGAACGAACGTTAAGCGCGGCATGTTCGATCTGGAAGGTGCGACACTCAGTCCGCTTCCATCCGCTGCGGCCGAAGCGCGCGCCGTGGCGAAGATCGGAGGGCCCGCCAGTCAACTGTTTCTCGGAGAAGGGGCCACGGAGGCGGTTTTCAAATCGCAGCCCCTCGGCAATTTCCGCGTGCTGCATCTCGCCACCCACGCCTTCACGGATATCCGGTTTCCCGATCGCTCCGCGATTCTTCTGACGCCGGACGCCAGGACCGGTGACGACGGACTGCTGCAGGTGCGCGAGATCCGCGGCCTGCACCTGAACGCGGAGCTGGTCACGCTGTCGGCGTGCGACTCCGGCTTCGGCAAAATGCAGGGCCTCGACGGCATGGCAAGTCTGGTGAACGCGTTTCTCTTTGCCGGCGCCCGCTCCGTTGTGGCCAGCCTCTGGGCGGTGGACGACACCTTCACTGCCAGCCTGATGACGAGGTTCTACACACATTTGGCGGCCGGCGATGAAACGGAAACAGCGCTCCGGAAGGCGAAACTGGATCTCCTCGACAGATTTGGCGAACAGGCAGCGCCCGTCTACTGGGCCGGGTTCTTTGTGAGCGGCGACGGGAGCCGGAGGATCTCCTTCAAGCAATGAGCATCGAGAATCCCTCGCGCGAACAGCGCGAACAAATTATCGAGACGGTTCTGCAGACCTTCGAGAAGCGATTTTACGATCCGGGGCTTCATGGCGTGGATCTTCGCGGGATCGCTCAGGCACGCCGGGACGAGCTTCTCGCCACGGACGATTTCGTTGGCGCGATAGTCGCGCTTTTGAAGGAAACCCGGGCGCATCCGGTCGACTTTTTTCACGAGAGCAATCGGAAGGTTTCGTTCGCCAGGCTCGCAAAGGCGACACTGCACCCGATGAACGGCGGCGCTTCCCCGTGGATCTTTCAGGATGTTCTGGTGGATGGACCGGCGTATCAGGCAAATGTTCAGCCGGGCGCGACGCTGCTCGGAATCAATGGCGGTGAACTGTGCGCCGCAGCGGAGCCGAAACTGTCGGCCAATGCGCCGGCGGTTGTGCAGTTCCGAAATCCCGGTGCTGAGCCGGCCACGTTCACCGTCGAACCTCCGCTGCCCGGTGCGAAAAAGAAGCGCGATACGACGCGGTATCTGACCTTTTCCCGACCCGAGCCGACCGTGGGCTACATCAGGATCAGCATGTTTCCGGGCATTCTCGGGATTGATATCGCAAAGGCCACCGACCACGCGATTCGTTCACTGAATGGCGCTAAGAGCCTGATTGTTGACCTACGGGGGAACCTGGGCTCGGCCGGCGCGGGGAATCTCCGACTGATGAGCTATCTGACGCCGGGCAAGATTCCGGTTGGTTACAGTCTGACGCGGAGACGGGCGGAGCAGGGTTACCGGCGCGAGGAGTTGATCCGGTTCGAGCGGGTGCCATCCCACAAGCTTCTGGCTCCCTTTGCGCTTTGGCGATTTCGAAAGGTGGACCGGTCGATCGTGGTCGTGACAGAGGGCCTTGGCAGACAGCCGTTTCACGGGAGGATCGTGCTGCTGGTCAACGAACACACAATCAGCGGGGCGGAAATCGTGGCTGGATTCGCCACAGACCACAAACTCGCAACAATCGTGGGAAGCGGGACTGCGGGGAAATTGCTGGCATGGGCGCCGCTCCCGGTCGGATGCGGCTATTCGATGACGATACCTACCGGAAACTATTTGACGTGGGAAGGTAAGTCATTCGAAGGAGTTGGTGTGATGCCGAATGTTGATCTCCCTTTCCTGCCAAACGGCGTTTCCGATGGCGTTGACCACCAGTTGTCTGCGGCAATCAAAGCGGCAAAGGGCATGTAGCTGTATCGCCCTCCGTTGAACTTTACCGGACATCCCCGCCAAGAATGGTGATCGGAACGTGCAAGGGTCCGGAACCCTGCCGTATGATTTCCAGCGAATAGCCTCCAGACGGCAACAAACTCGCATCTAAACGTGTCCGCAATGTCTCATTGTGATCCTCAAGCCTCGCCGTTCCATGGCTCGAAACCAGCGCGGTTACACCAGGCGTGGACGCGATCTGAATATCGTATTCTCCGTCTTCGCTGCCGACAGGAAGCGTGAAGGTCAAATCCAGCCGTTGGCGCGGCAGTTCCAAAGGCGGCCGGGGCTTTCCGGGAACGTCGTTCCGGAAAACGGTCCAGTGCTGCAGGTCGACGTTGAGCGCCACGTCACGGGCCGGTGCTGGATGAAATCCCGGCGACAACTCGTAATACGAAATTCCTGCGCACAGCACGATGCCAACCGCCAGTGCCGGAACCCAAATCCGCAATCCTGAGCGAGAGCGCGCCGGCGCGGCTACCGGAACCACCTTCCGCAAATCCATCAACTCCTGGTAGCACGGGGCGCACTCCATCACGTGACTATACGCGGGATGACCGACCGCGAGTTGTTGCGCGGCCAACTGCCGGAGCACATCGGTTCCGGGGCATCCGACCCGTTCCGGATTCGGGTAACCCCGCAGGATCGCCTTCCTGAGTTCCTCGTTGAGCCGACGCCAGTCATCGTCGGAATAGTTTTCCGCCATGGATTCAGATCGATGACATTATTGCACTTACCCTCGGCCGTGCAGCGAAATGTATCTTTCCTTAGCTTTGTCGATGCCTCGCCGGAACTTACGCTGAAAAGAGTTCTCCCTCATACCCAGGCGGCGGGCGACGGCCGCACCTGCTTCACCGTCTCCTTCGAGATGGATCGCGATGAACGCATTCTTCGTCCACGGATCCAGCAACTCCATGAACGCCTTGAGCTTGTCCTGGCTGATCAGCGCGGTCACGAACCGGAGTCCATCCGGATCCGCTTTCGACACGGCGTCCGCCCCCAGCGGTTTGACGCGGAAACTCCTCCGGTCGAGATTCCGGTGTTGTTCGTGCAGCAACGAGTTGATTCCGTTGTCGATGGCGTGGTCCAGATCGTCAACGTCCCGCAAGCGGCGCCGCAGCCTGTCATACAAGCTCTTCAGATAATCGTGAAGCGACGAATCAAGCTGGGGATTCGCGCTGATTTTGCGCCGAATCATCGGCAGGTTCCGAATCAGAGCCTGACGCAACAGGATAATGCCATCCGCTGTTTCGGGCACCGAATCGCCCTGAGAAACGTCGCCGGTATGATCCGGCGAACCGGCATTCGAGCTTCTCTCAAGAAACGCAATTAGTTCCGCATCCGAACCCATAGAATTAACCCCGACTAAGCAGGCCCGAAGCAAGCGGACAAAAAAATATTCTTACTTTTTGTCCTGTTGTGGTCTTTTGCCTGCCTTTACTTATAGAGGCCATTGTTTCTTGAGGCACGCCAAAACCCGAAAGTTTCCAGCATTCGAGTTCGCGAGACTTTTCCTGCAGCGCAAGTGCCATTTTCCCGTGGGAGCCGGAAGGTGGAACTGGAGCCATTGCGATCTGCCGATTGCTTCATTCTACTCGCGTCGGAAAGCTCGCGGTGTGTCTCATTGTGACCTCTTTCACGTCACGGAGCGGCCCCGCCTCGCGGCCAACCTGCCCCGTTCAGGGCACTCACTTCGGCGAGCATTTCAGCGCGTCGTCAGAATGCGGGGCAGCTCCGTAAACAGTTACCTCAAAGATCTTTCGGGATCCGCCGAAAGCCACTTTCCACAGGAGGTGAAGTTCAGAACAGAAATCACTTCAGCAAAGATATCGCGACCCGAAAACGCGATTCGCAGTTTTGGATGGAGCTTTTCAATGAATGTATCCGTTAACAGACAAACTGGTCCGGCGATCCTGATAACCAGCCGGCCCTTCCATGAAACCGTGCGGCGACTGATTGCGCTTTCGATGGCAACGGCCGCCGCCTCACCGGTGTTTGCCCAGGCATCGCCCTGGGAAACAGCCGTACAAAACCTTCAGGTGAGCTTCACCGGTCCCATTGCAAGGGGCCTGTCGCTCGTGGCCATCGTTGTGGGCGGATTGATGTTCGCATACAGCGAAGGTGCTTCGAAGAAGGTTTTTGCCGGGCTCATCTTCGGTCTGGGAATGGCCCTCGGGGCCGCCAATTTCATGGCCTGGATGTTCCCGTAACGCGAGAGAGGGTGAAGGAGGAAGACGACATGGCAGTCCCGACGTGGAATCCGGTCTACAAATCCATTAATAAGCCCCTGACGATATGGGGCGTCGAGAGACGTCTGTTCTTCGTCGCGATGGTCATGGGGTCCGCCACCTTCACCTGCTTTTCAAGTCTTGTAGGCGGGGCGCTGATGTTCGCGATGTTGTACATGCTGGCACGCTACGCCACGAGAGAAGATCCACAAATACTGCGTATCCTGATGAACTCGTCGCGATTCAGAAATCAATATGACCCGCTGAAGCGGGAGACTTACCCGGTGGAGCGACTTACGAATGGTCAGGCTTTCCAGAATCGTTAAGGACTATCAGGACTCAGGCGCGGTCAACTCATTCGTGAACCTGTTCGGCTTCATCGACGATCAGGTCTTCCTCACCAAGAGCGGAGAGGTCGGCGTCGTGCTGAAGGTCCAGGGGCTGGACTACGAATGCCTCGACCGTGAGGACCTGAACTCCATCACGCGCCGGTTCGAAGCCTGCATCCGGTCCTTCGATTCCTCTTTCCGGATTTACCAGTATCTTGTGAAGCGCGACAACGCCCGGATCCCGCGGAGTCCGGACTACGAGAATCCGGTCGTTCGGCAGGCGGTCGCCGGGCGCGCCGAGTACATGCAGGGCAAGGCGGGTCAGCTCTACTCCGTCGAGGCGAATTTCGTGATCGTTTACGAAGGTTCCCGCTTCGGCCTCGACATCGCCGAGAAACTGAAGCTGATCGCAAGGCAGCCGGCAGCGATCTTCTCTCTGCTCTCCGTAAACAGGACCGTGGTGCTGATTGAAGACGTCATCAACCGCGGACATCGCACGTTACTGAACCGGGTCAACAGCTTCGTGATCCAGCTGCAGGAATACGTGCCGGTCCGAATCGCCGCCAAAGCGGAGGCTTTCACGCTGTTCCGCAGGCTGCTCAACTTTTCGCAGGACAAAGCGGATTCCGTGCCGCTGCAGCACAACACGTTTCTGGATTACTACGTCTGCGATTCCGCTCTGGAGTGCCACCGCGGATTCCTTCGCCTCGACGACAGGTACGTCAAAGTCCTTACGCTCAAAGACGCACCCGGCAGGACTGAACCGAACCTGCTGCGACAACTGCAGGAGCTGCCATCCGAGTGCATCATCGCGAGCGAGTTCCGCCGGGTGGAAAACTTCGAGATGCGAAAACTGATCCACAGCAAGCGGCGGCACTTTCATAACTCGAAAGTCAGCATGATGAACTACGTCAACCTGAACAATGAGCCGCAGGCGCCGCAGGAAATGCTGGTCGACGATTCCGCCGCGGCGATCGTGTCCGAACTCGGCAGTTGCCTCACCGAACTGGAGGTAAAGAGCAACTACTTCGGAACCTTCTCGCTGACCGTGATTCTCTACGACCGGGACCGAAGGCAGCTCGACAAATCGGTTGCCGAGGCGTTCAAGGTGTTCGCCGGACGCGACGCGGTGCTCTTCGAAGAGCGGTACAACCTGCTGAACGCCTTCCTCGGAGCACTACCATGCAACTACCGCTACAACCTGCGCCAGATGTACCTGCTCAACACGAACTACGCGGATCTGTCGTTTCTCTTTACTCCTCAATCCGGCGAAACGCGGGACGCGCACCTCGACGCCGAGTACCTTGCGGTCTTCGAAACCAACCAGAACACGCCGTACTACCTGAACCTTCACTACCGCGACATCGCCCACACGCTGCTGCTCGGGATGACCGGCGCCGGCAAATCGTTCACCTGCAACTTTCTTCTGACACATGCGCAGAAGTACGCGCCGCGCACGGTGATTTTCGATCTGGGCGGGTCATATCGGATGCTGACTCAGCTCTTCGGCGGCCGATACGTGCAGATCGATCTGGAGCGCCGCGGCATCATGATCAACCCATTCTGCCTGCCGCCATCCGAAGAGAATCTTCACTTCCTGTTCTCGTTCGTGAAGGTGCTGATCGAATCGTCAGGGACGTTTACAATGAGCGACCGCGATGAGCGCGAACTGTACAGCCAGATCGACAGCATTTATCGCGTCGATCCATCACAGCGCAGGCTCCTGACGCTGCTCAACATTCTGCCGAAACACCTGGAGCAGTATCTGCGGCGCTGGGTGGAAGGCGGCCAGTACGGGCACCTCTTCGACAACGTTCAGGACAACCTCACCCTCGCATCGTTCCAGACCTTCGACTTCGAGGGGCTCGACAAATATCCGCAGATCCTCGAGCCTCTGCTGTTCTACATCCTGCACCGGGCCAACGCGAGCATCTATGACCCGGCGCTCTCCACCACACTGAAAATCTTCCTGCTCGACGAGGCGTGGCGGTTCTTTCGGAACCCCACGGTGAAGCAGTACATCGTGGAGGCGACGAAGACCTGGCGGAAGAGGAACGCCGCCATGATCCTTGCCACGCAGTCCAGCGCGGACCTGACCCGGAACGAGATGCTTCAGGTGATCGCGGAAAGCTGCGGCACGCTGATCTTTCTGGCGAACCCCCGAATGGACCGCAAGCAGTATCAGGAGTTGTTCCACCTGAACGAGACGGAGGCGGACCTGATTGCGTCGCTCGCTCCGAAACGGCAGTTGCTGATCAAGCGGCCGGATATCGCCAAGGTTGTCCAACTGAACGTGGCCAGCAAGGACTACTGGATTTACACCAACTCACCCTACGACAACGAGAAGAAGCAACGGGCTTTTCAGCGCTACGGCTTCGAACGCGGCCTTGAATTCCTCAGCGGCCAGCCGCGCGCTGTTGACGGCGAACTTCCCGAACCCGAAAGGAATGATTCATGAAACCACTACTGTCGATCCCATTTATCTGCTCCGCCATCTTCGCGGCGGGCGCGCCGCCCCAGGGCAACGCCGCGATCCCGGTTGACCCGGATGCCGCCGCCCGCGTGGTGCAGTACCAGGAGCGGGACGTTGTCGCCATACGCACCAAAGTTCGTTTTACGACCCTCATCGTTCTGCCGAAAAGCGAACAGATCATGGATTTCGTTTGCGGGGATAAGGAGTATTGGGTGGTCAACGGCGCCCAGAACTTCGCCTACGTAAAGCCGGCCAAAGCTGGCGGCCGCACGAATCTGAATCTCGTAACCGCCAGCGGCAACGTGTATTCCTTTCTGCTCACTGAAGTTGCCGAGGGTCAGCCCGACCTCAAACTCTTCATTCAGCCCGGCGACGAAACCATGATCTCCGCTCTGAACGGCCCGCCGCGGTTCGTTCCCGCGCAGCAGATCGAGGACTGTCGGCAGCAGGCGGAACTCGCGAGGACACAGGCGCGCGAAGCGAGAGAGACCGCGCAGACCGCGATTGAAAGTCAGATTGCCAGCTTCCGGAACGATTACCCGGCAAAAATGAAATTCACCTACCGGTTTGAGCGCGACAAGAAGCCGTTTGACGTTACCGCCATTTTCCACGACGACAAGTTCACGTACATTCGGGCAAACCCGGAGGAGACGCCCGCCTTGTATGAAGTCAAGGACGGCAAGGCAAACCTCATCAACTTTCAGTTCCGGAGCGGAACGTACGTGGTGGACAAGATCCTCGACAACGGATATCTCGCTGTTGGTAAGCAGCGCCTTCCGTTCGCCCGCCAGGAGTAGCCATGTCTGAGACCGACAACAGCATCCCTCAAAGCGCCATTCCGGAGATCCGGAACAACGTGCCGAAAGCTCCGGGCATTCTGCCGAAGAACGCTCAGACGTGGGTGATCGTCATCATCGCCGCGATCATGATTCTCGTCATCGCGTTTTCGAATTCCGGGGCTCCGCGGCCCAAGGCGAAACCGGTAACCGCGCCACCGCAGAACGCGAATCCGCCGAACCAAAAGCAGATCGACCAATATCGGGCAATGGTTGACGAGGAGGCATTGAAGCTGGCTCAGGAACGCCAGCGCGTCGATCAGGCGAAGCTGGAAGCGCAGAGCGCGGCGGCTAACGCGCAGAACCTCGGGCAGAACTCCCCATACCCGCAGCCACAGTATCCAGCGACCG
Source organism: uncultured Acidobacteriia bacterium (assembly GCA_903851195.1). Taxonomy (GTDB): domain Bacteria; phylum Acidobacteriota; class Terriglobia; order Bryobacterales; family Bryobacteraceae; genus BOG-234. The sequence continues at coordinate 1,768 of CAINNJ010000033.1, read as the reverse complement.
GATCTCCGGTCAAGGAACCGTCACCGGAAGAGATTCAGCGCCAGGCGCTGGAGGCGGAGCGGAAGAAGCGGGAGTACGCGAGCTATTTCAGTTCCAACGTTGCGCTCAGTTATCGCAAGGATCAGACGAGTCCCGGATCGGCCGAGGCCGCAGGCCGGGAACCGCTGCAAGCGCCCGGTGTGGAACTAAACACCCTGCGCCAGACTCTCCAGAATTCCGCTCCAGCGGGCTTGCCGCAGGCTCCGGCAAAAGTTGGGGGGCTATCTGAAAGCCCGGAACCAGACACCACGGCGGCACCGAAGTCAAAAGCGCGTCCTGAAGATCCCGCGCGTCAGGCGGCGGCGGGAAAGACGTACCGACTCTTCGAGGGAACCGTAATCGAGACCGTGCTGACCAACCGGCTCGACGGCAGCTTCAGCGGCCCCGTGAATTCGATGGTGACAACCAACGTCTATTCACACGACCACCAGAACCTTCTCATTCCCCAAGGCAGCCGCGTTCTCGGAGAAGTGCAGCGGGTGAATAACTTCGGACAACAGCGGCTTGCGGTCACCTTCCACCGCATCGTGATGCCGGATGGCTACTCACTCAACCTCGACCAGTTCCACGGACTGAGTCAGGTGGGTGAGACCGGACTTCGGGATCAGGTGAACCACCACTATCTTCAGGTGTTCGGAGTCAGTCTCGCGATCGGCGTGATTGCCGGAATCGAGCAGGCAGGCGCCAACTACGGCTACAACGCGACGGGAACGGACCAGTACAGACAAGGTGTTTCGCAGAGCGTTTCGCAGTCTTCGCTGCGCATCCTGGACCGGTACCTGAACGTCCTGCCGACCTTTGTGATTCGGGAGGGACATCGCATCAAGGTGTACCTCACTGACGACTTGATGTTACCCGCGTACGATCGCCACCGGTTGCCGGGGAATTTGTAAGGTACAGAACTTCATGGAATCGCTGTTTTCACTCTTTCGCTGCGGCAATCAATATCGGGCTCTCGGTTTGATTACTATCGGCTTAGCGATGCTCGCCGGCTCCAATTTGGCCGAGCTGGGAATCACGGACCGGGTCACGAACGAGCTGGCCCAGGGTGCCCTGATCCTCGCCGGACTCACCGTCGTTTCCCTCCTCTTCCGCCGAACGCGCGCCGGTGCGAGCACGCCAAAACAAAGGAGTGAATCTGATGTCGAATAACACGCGTGGTATGCGCAACGACCTGCGCCCCATAACGAACGTCTTTCGCGCGGGGCGGCTGATCATCGGGCTGTTCTTTCTGTTGTTCATGGGGATCTTCATTCTCGGCTTCATCATCGAGTCCCTGGAAGCTCCCGCGCCGGAATCCGCCCATCCCGCGGGCAAGGCTCATCACTACCCGGGGGCGATGTGGTTTTGAAAGTCATCCCCGTCGCGGCCGTCGTGGCACTGGTGGTCGGTTGCACATCCTGTGGCTCTCCCGGGCCTGAACAGCAGAAGCAGGTGCGGCCCGGCGAGACCGACCCCAACAAGCACCTGGAAGGATCGACCGATGTCCTGAAGAACTACCGTTTGCCGGAGGGCGGTAAGAAGGCGCCCACCAAACCGGATTTTCGGACTACGGACCAAAAGGGAAAGGAGAAGAAATGAAAAAGAGAGTAAGCGTCAGAGCAACGGCATCTTTCTTCGTGGGTGCAGTTCTGATGAAGTGGGAGCGTGGTCCAGAAGCAAGCAGCAAAGAAGCATCGGCGGCACCTGAGTCGGGCGGAGGCAGATCAACTGGCGGCGGAGTTTGAAG
>CAINNJ010000032.1 GCA_903851195.1 uncultured Acidobacteriia bacterium | reverse complement strand
GGATAACATCCTGGCGGTGTTGACACGCACAAACGACCGGATTGGTACCATCCGGCGCATTTTGGGGAAGATCAGTCGTCTGGCACCCGGGAGGCGAGAAGACGCCGTTCGCAAACTCCTGATACTATCCGGAATGAGAGGCTTCGAAACCGTGGTTATCGAGGAGAGAATAAGAATGCCGGTTACTTTCGACATCATGGATAACAAGGTCCTGGGGCCGGCGATCCGGCAGGGGATCGCGCAGGGCATTGAGCAACGCTCCCGCGAGGTCTTACGGGCGTTTCTGCAGAAACGGTTCGGTGCGTTGCCCGAATGGGCGGAGCGGACCGTGGCGACATGCACCAGCGATCAGGCGCTCGAACTGGCGTTACGTACGCTGGATGCTCCCACCATTGAAAAGGTGTTGGGCGCGTCCGGCAATAACTAAACGGCCCGCGCCACTCAGGAACTCTGCGACGCCAGGCTCTTCTGAACGGCGCGCACGAGCGCGGTGACATCCTCTTTCGAGCCTCCGGTCCATTTCACGATCATCAGGTACTTGCCCTGCTGAAACTTCACTGTATCGGCCTCGGCGCGGGTTCTCTGCACGGCGTCGAAAGCCCCTCCGTTACTGCTGAAACCGCAGGTCCAGACCTCCGCGGCGCCCTTGCCGGAATAAGCGGCCTTCCAGCAGTCTGTTTTGGTTCCGGCGGGAAGTCCGGCAGGTGCGGGAACGTGCTCAAAGGACGTTCGGGACCAGCCGGGCGAGACCGATTGGGGGAGTTCCGGCTTGCCCGGCAACGAACTCTCTCCACATCCGCTCAGCACTGACAGGGCCGCGCCGAGTAGTAAACTGAGGAACACCCGGACATTTCTTCCACTTCCATTCACGTCCGTAGAGTAACGCGCCGTCACCACTGGCGACACCACCGAGGAAACCATTGCCGCTTTCGATCCTGAACGATTCCGTCCGTGAAAACACCGAGCAGTACTTTGCGCGGTTCGATGCCGAGAAAGTGCTGGAACGCGTCCGCGCGCTCGACGCGAAAGCCCGCACGGAGGGTTTGGCCTCGATTTCTCCGGCGGCGGACGCGCTGGTTCGCATCGGCATGGAGGTGAATGCCGACGGACGGGTCACCAAGAACAGTTACGGCGTGCTGGATCTGGCCTGGCAGGCGCAGGAACATCCGGAGTGGGCGCAGGTGGTGAATACCGAGGTCCGGGACATTCGGGATCGCGTGCAGGCCGTGCACGGCCAGAAGATCCGGTTCATTATCTGGGCCGGCATGGGAGGTTCCATGGAAGACAAGACGGCCTTCCTCGCCATGGGACTGCTGCGCGGCGGCCCGATGTTTTATTCGCTGGATTCCACCGATCCGGAAAAGCTGAAATCGATTATCGACGACATGCAGCAACGGGCGCAGGAGCCGATGGCGAAGCTTTTGCCGGCGACGCTGGTGGTCGGCATGGCGATGGGCATGACGTCCTATGAGCCGGTGGTCAATCTCGAGAAACTGGCCGGGCTCTATGACAAGTTCAAAATCGACAGCACGCCGAACTTCGTCTATCTGACGCTGCCGGGCTCGATTCTCGACCAGTTTGCCGGGCCGCGCGGCTATAAGCGCATCCCGCTGCAGCTTGACGGCGACAACACCACGGCGGGGCGGCACAGTTCACCGCTTACGCGCGGCGCGCTGTATCCGCTGTCTTTCGCAGGGCGCGATCTGAAGGAATGGATAGCGGGTTCTTTCCTGAGCGAGACCGAAATCGCGGACGCATTCAAGCTGGCCTCTTTCCTGCATGCGCAGGGCGAGGCGGGGCGCGATAAGGTCACGCTGCTGATGCCGAAATCGTGGGCGCCCATCTCGTTGTGGACCAAGCAGGATGTGGAAGAGAGCCTCGGTAAGAGCGCGGATCTGGGCATCAAGATCGTGATCGGCGAGAAGTTCAACGGGAAGAACTACCGGAAGGCTTCGGATCCGAAGCAGGACCGTTTGTTCCTGGTGATTCAGCGGCGCGGCGAGGCGCATCCGGATGGCGCCGGGATCACTGCTCTGCGCGGGGCGAAGTATCCGATGGCGGCGGTCACGTTCCCGGCGAAGGGTACCGTTTCCCGGTACATGCAGTTCATCCACTACGTGGTCTTTGCACTGGGCTACCTGCGGAAGATGAACTTCGTGATGCAGCCCTCGGTGGAACTGTATAAAGCGATCACGTCGGAGATTTTCGCGGAGGCGAAGGAAGCCGGCGGAATTCCGAAGACGAAAGCCTGGAAGGCGCTGACCGGAGGCAAGCCGATCCGGCGCTGGGAAGGCGAGGTCGGGCTGGAAACGCCGGAGACGCTGGCCAACGCGATCCGGTACAGCGCCGAGAACAACAGGATCAACTACGGCGAACTGACCTTCTTCGGCGACATGCGGTATTCCGAAGAAGGGAAACTCATGCGGCGCGCGCTGGAAAACGCGGCGCAGCGGATCTTCCGCGTGAAGCTGAAGATGGTGGCGGACGTGTACGAAGGCCCGGCCATGAACCACTCGTATCACGAGATGATCATCGGGCACGGCGGCTGTTTTTCCATCGTGCTGCTGTCGGAAAAGCAGACCCGTTTTTCCACGGCGGGCTATGAGCCGGACTATCACATGGCGCAGTTTCTCGCCACCAAACAGGCGCTCGAACAGAAGGGCCGGGTGGTCCGTGCGATTCTGGTGAGGGACCTGAGCCCCGAGTCCATCAAGGCCCTCGACCGGTTTTTCTCCGAGACCGCCGCGATGCTCGAACTCCGGTAGTCCCGCTCTGACATGAGTAAATACAAAGCCTTCAAGAAGAAGTCGGACGCGCCGCCGCAGGTGAAGCCGGGCGTGCCGTGTCTGATTATCCTGATCGGCGGAATGATTATGGTGGTTATCGTGATGATCCTGGTGATGCGTGCGTCCTGACGGCCGAACTCCGACTGAACTGCGGCCCGTCGAAATTACTCCGGGCTATCTGAAGACCGCGGAAGGCTCCGTGCTGATCACCATGGGCAACACGCACGTGTTGTGCGCGGCCAGCGTGGAAAGTTCGGTGCCTGCGTTCCTGCGCAACACGGGCAAAGGCTGGGTGACAGCCGAGTACTCGATGCTGCCGCGGGCGACTTCGACGCGGACGCCGCGCGAAGTGACGAAGGGCCGGCCTAGTGGGCGGACTCACGAAATCCAGCGGCTGATCGGGCGTTCGCTGCGTTCCGTGATCGATCTGGAAGCGCTCGGCGAGCGTTCCATCATCCTCGATTGCGACGTGCTGCAGGCCGATGGCGGGACGCGCGTCGCCTCGATTACCGGGGCGTACGTGGCGCTGGCTATCGCGGTGAAGCAGATGGTGACGTACAAGATGGTTCACCGGTCGCCGCTCATGGGCGCGGTGGCGGCTATCAGCGTGGGGATTCTGAAGGGCGAACCGCTGCTGGATCTCTGCTACGAGGAAGATTCGCGGGCCGAGGTGGACGCGAATATCGTCATGACCGATACCGGCCGTTTCGTCGAGTTCCAGGCGACGGCTGAACACAAGAGCTTCGACGACCTGCAGATGGACCAGATGCGGCATCTGGCCCGCGCCGGTGTCGCCGACCTGATCGCGCTGCAGAAGCGCGTTATTGAAACTGCTTGAAGATCTGGTGCGCAACGGGAAACCCCGGTAAGCTGCGGGAATTTCGCCTGGCCGGGCAGGTCCTGGGCATCGAAGTGGAGCCGCTGCCGGATCTTCGATCCATCGAGGCCCCGGAAGAAACGGGCGCTACGTTTGAAGAGAACGCGCGCCTGAAGGCGGCCTACTACAGTCGGTTCGCGCCGGGACCTCTGTTCGCGGACGATTCGGGTCTGGAAGTCGATGCGCTCGGCGGTGAGCCCGGCGTGTTCTCGGCCCGCTATGCGGGCGAGCATGCCACGGACGACGAGAACAACGCCCTGCTGCTGCGGCGTCTGGGCGACAACCCCCACCGCACCGCGCGTTTTGTCTGCGTGATCGGGCTCGCGGTGGACGGTGTCGCCACCCATGTGTTCCGCGGTACGGTCGAGGGTGAGATCCTGTATGAAACCCGTGGCCCGGGTGGATTCGGGTACGACCCGCTCTTTTATTACCCCCCGTTCGGGTGTTCCTTCGGTGAAGTGGAAGGCGAGCGAAAGTTTGGCGTCAGCCATCGCGGCAATGCGCTCCGCCTGCTTCTGGAGCATCTGGGAGGGTAAGAATGGTCGAGCGCCTCGAGCGCTATTTTGAATTCTCCGCGCTGGGAACCAACTGGCGCACGGAGATTCTGGCGGGCATCACGACGTTCATGACGATGGCTTACATCATCTTCGTGAATCCGTCGATTCTGCATGAGGCGGGTATGCCGATTGCGGCAGTGACCGCCGCGACTTGTCTGGCCGCGGCGCTGGGCAGCATCCTGATGGGAGTCTTCGCGCGCTATCCCATCGCGCTCGCGCCAGGCATGGGGCTGAACGCGTATTTCACGTATTCCGTGGTGAAGGGGATGGGCGTGGACTGGCGTGTGGCGCTGGGCGCGGTGTTTCTTTCGGGCGTGGCGTTCATCCTTCTCACCGCGGTAGGCGTGCGGCAGATGATTGTGAATGCGATTCCGCAGGAACTTTACTCCGCGGTGGCGGCGGGAGTCGGGCTGTTTATCGCGTTCATCGGCCTGAAGAACGCGGGGCTGATCGTGGCGAATCCGGCGACTCTGGTGGGACTTGGGAACCTGCACAGCGCTCCCACGCTGCTGGCCTTGTTCGGCCTGCTGGTGACGGCCGCGCTGCTGGCGTCGCGCGTGAACGCGGCGATTCTGTTGGGCGTGCTGGCAACCTGGGCACTGGCAGCCGCTACGGGAACCATTCACTGGGCGCCCATGACCTACAGCCCCGGCGACATCACGGCGACGGCCGGCAAACTCGATATCCGCGGGGCGCTGAGTCTGGGCTTCTTCGAAATTGTCTTCGTGTTTCTCTTCGTCGATCTGTTCGACAACGTGGGGACGCTGCTGGCGGTGGGTAAGAAAGCCGGGCTGTTCACGAAAGCGCATAACGTGCCGCGGCTGAACAGAATTCTCTACTGCGATGCGGTGGCGACGATCGTCGGGGCGACCGCGGGCACGTCCACGGTGGTGAGCTATATCGAGAGCTCGGCCGGCGTCGCGGTGGGCGGTCGGTCGGGTGTGACGGCGATCGTGACCGGGCTGTTGTTCGCCGTCGCCCTGTTCGTGGCGCCGCTTGCAGGGGTGATCCCCTCCAGTGCCACGGCTCCGGCGCTGATCATCGTGGGCAGCATGATGATGACGACGGTGACGGAGATCGCGTGGCAGGACCCGGAGGTGGCGATTCCGGCGTTTCTGACGATGATCGCCATTCCGCTGACGTTCAGTATCGCGAACGGGCTGGCTTTCGGCTTTTGCGCGTGGACGCTGATCCGCATTCTGCGCGGGCGGTTCCGGGAGGTGGGGTGGATGGTCTACCTGCTGACGGCACTGTTCCTGATTCGGTTCTGGTATCTGGGGAACGCGTAGTTCCGCCAGGTAGTTCCCGCGCGCACTCCGGTGCGGCCCTAGGCCACTTCGACCGGTTCCACCTGCAGTTCGCCGACCTTGTTCGAAGTATGCGCGGCGGCGAAAAGGGCCAGGAAGCCGGCCGCGAGTCCTCCGGACAGGCCCAGTCCGAGCAGTGCGGGACTGCTTCCTTTGCCCAGCAGGAAGATCACAACCAGATTCACGCTGACCGGAAGAAAGGCGGCGAACATCGGGATCTTCGGACGATTCAGCGCGAAGAAACAGCGGGACACCAGATCCATGAGAGTCCAGCCGATGATGGCCGGCGCGAGGCCCAGAAAGACCGTGGAAACCAACCTTGTGGATTCCGGCGTAAAGCTGCCGCGCTGAAAGAGAATCGCGATCACCGGCGTCCGGAAGGCGATGCCGATCAGGCAGCCTAAAACGGAAGCGGTGGCCATCAGTTTGATGCTCCGGTCCATCAGGCGGTAAGCCTGGGCCGTGTCGCCGGCGCCGCGCAGACGGGCGATTTCCGGCATGAGGCTGTTCGACATGGGATATACGAGGTAGGCGATCACAACCGAGAGACAACGAAGACAGTAGTCCAGGGCAGCAGCCATGCCGGGTCCGCCGTGCGTCGCAAAGGCCCGTGTCGCGAGCACATTGCAGGAGATCAGGCTGGCATAGACGAGGCAGATTCCCGGTGTCCGCAGGATTTCCCGGAGAGCTACGGGTGTGCTGTTCGCCGAGGGGTCGATCCTGCGAAGATCGCGGCTGGCCAGCCACGTCAATGTCCACTGCAGGGCGGAGCCGGCGGTATAGCCGAAGGCGAACCCTTTCACGCCAAAGACCGGCCAGAGCGTGAGAGCACAGAGAACCATGCTTCCGTTGATGCACGCCTGATAAAGCGCAGGAGCAAGGAAGCGCCGTTCGGAATAGAGCAGCGCGGCGCAGAGAGAGGAGGTGCCGCCAAAGAAAATGGACGGGGCAATGAGCCGCAGAAGAACGACTGCTTCGTCATGCTGCTCGCGGGCGAGGCCCGGTCCGAGGAAGGTGATCAGGGCAGGAGCGAACAACATAATGAAGCCACTCACCGCGAGGAGTAACGGCACGAACACGCGCCGCGCACGGTGGAAGATTGCGGCGCGGGCGGAGTCCTTGTGCACGGTCAGCATGGGAACAAACGACAGCAGAATGCTGTTGATGATGGCGTTCGTGATGGTATCGATAGGCCCGCTGGCAACCGCCAGCGCATCGGCACGCGCGTGCGTGCCGAGGAACCACGCGGTGACCATCACGCGGAAGAAGCCGGTTATGTTCCCGGCAAGAATGCCCGCGCCGACGACCAGACTGCCGCGCAAGAGGCGGCTCTGGCGGAGCTGTGAAAGCAGCGCGGGCAACCGGTTCCATGTCGTACTGAGCACACTAGCCTGCAAAGGCACCACTCTTCCGCGTGAATCGTTCGGCCATCGCCGTCTGTCAGCTCTTTGCGGCTTCGAGGGCGGCGTCGAAATTCGGGAAGTCGCCGACTTCCGGAACGTACTCCACGTACTTCACTTTGTCATCCGGACCGACGACGAAGATCGCGCGGCTCAGGATGCGGAGCTCTTTGATCAGCGTGCCGTAAGCCTGTCCGAAAGAACCCTCGCGATGGTCCGACAACATCTTGACGTTGTCCAGCGCGAAGGAATTACAGAAGCGTTTCTGGGCGAACGGCAGATCCATGCTGACGGAATAAATGTCGATCCCGGGCAGTTGGGCCGCCGCTTCGTTCAGGCGTTTCGTCTGGGCGTCGCACACGGGTGTGTCGAGCGAGGGAACCACGCTGAAAATTCGCGACCGGCCCGCGGTATCGGCCAGATGAACCGTCTTCAGTGAACTGTCGAGCGCGGTAAATTCCGGCGCGTCATCTCCCGGTTTCAGTTCAGGACCCACCAGCGTAAAGGGCTGGCCTCTCAACGTCGTTGCTCCGGCGCGTTCCATAGTTTCCTCTTTTCGGTTGAAATGACTGAATTTGCTATTTTAGCAATCGCGCCAGGTCTTCCGGCGTGCTGACGGGAGCCTGACAGGTGAAGTCGCGGCAAATGTAAACGGCCGGGCCACGCATTTCCGCGACATTCGGTTGGAAGGCCGCGAGTTCGGCGCCGGCGCCGAGCAGGGTGCGGTTCGGATCGAAAGCCTGCCACAGCAAGAGATCCATCGATTCATCAATCTCACCGGCGACGACGATTTCCCGTGGTTCGGCCAGATCGAATTCGCAGGCGCAGAGCATCTGCGGCATGGCGTAAGGGTTCGCGGCCATGCGCTCGGAGAAAGCCGCGATCAGACGACGCGCGGAAGTTTCGAACACCGCGCTGCCGGTGATCCGGCTGAGCCGCAGCAGGTTCATCAGCGCCGCCGAGTTGCCGGAGGGTTCCGCGCCGTCGTAGTCGTCTTTCAGCCGCATCAGGCGGGTGGCGTCGGCCTGGGCGGAGGCGAAGAAGCCACCGTACTCCTGGTCTTCGAACAGTTCCTGCTGCTTCCCCGTGAGAGCAATGGCTTGGTGGAGATACGAGAAGTCAAAGGTCGCCTCGTAGAGATCGAGCAGCGCCTGCGCAAGGAACGCGTAGTCGTCCAGCATGCCTTCGATGCGCGCGTCGCCGGCCCGATAGCGGCGGAGCAGCGAGCCATCCGGCTGCTGCATGGTGGCGAGCAGGAACGCAGCGGCCTTCTTCGCGGCGTCGAGGTAAGAAGGCTCGTTGAAGACGCGGCCCGCCTTCGCGAAGGCCGAGATCGTCAGGCCGTTCCACGCGGTCAGAATCTTGTCGTCGAGATGAGGCCGGCAGCGTTTGGCCCGGACGTCGAACAGCGTCTGTTCCGCGTCGGCGAGAGCGATGGCGATCTCCGCGGTGGAGCGCGAGAAGTGCTCGGCGGTCTCAGCCAGGGTGTGCGCCTGGAAGAGGATGTTGCGGCCGGTGAATTCCTGATGCGGATCGTTGCGGACGTTGCCTTCGCGCTCCATGCCGGCGCGGAAGGCGAACCACTGCCCGTGCTCGGGGCCGAGAAGATCCATGACCTCCTGCCAGGTCCAGATGTAGAACGCGCCTTCGCTTTTTTCGTGAGGCTGGGCGGCGTCGGGTGCGCTGTCCGCATCCTCGGCGGACCAGAAAGCGCCTTCGGGCGCGGTCATATCGCGAAGAACATAATCGAGGGTGCGGCGCGCGGCGGCCTCCAGAGCGTCGTTGCGGGTGATCTGGAAGGCTTCAAGGTAGGAGGTGACCAGTTGCGCCTGGTCGTAGAGCATCTTCTCGAAATGAGGAACGAACCAGTATTCATCGACCGAGTAGCGGTGGAAGCCGCCGCCCAGCTGATCGTTCATGCCGCCCTTCGACATGGCAATCAAAGTGGTGCCGACCATATCGAGGGCTTCTTCATTGCCGGTGCGTTTCCAGTAGCGCAGCAGGAAGTTGTGGACCGAAGGACGGGGGAATTTCGGCGCGCCCCCGAAGCCGCCCCGGCGGGAATCGAAACTCCGGCGGAAATACTGGAAGGCGCCGTCCATGACGGCGGCTCCGACGCGGTCCGCGCCGGCTTCCCCTTTGCCTGCCTCCGTGCGGAGTTGTTCCATCACGTTGACGCTCGACTCCACGATGCGCTCCCGATCCTTCTGCCACGCTTCCGCGATACGTTGGAGGACCAGAGGGAAGCCGGGGCGGCCGTACCGGTTGTCCGGAGGGAAGTAGGTGCCTCCGACGAAGGGCATCAGGTCCGGAGTCAGCCAAACCGACATCGGCCAGCCCCCGCCGCCCGTGGTGGACTGCACGTAGCTCATGTAGATGCGATCGATGTCGGGGCGCTCTTCCCGATCGATCTTGATGGAAACGAACTCCTGATTGAGGTAATTCGCAATCGCCTCGTTTTCGAACGATTCCTTCTCCATCACATGGCACCAGTGACAGGTGGAATAGCCGATGGAGAGAAAGATGGGCTTGTTTTCGGCGCGGGATTTTTCGAATGCTTCGTCGCCCCAGGGGAACCAGTCCACCGGATTGTGGGCGTGCTGCTGGAGGTAGGGACTTTGTTCGTTGACGAGGCGGTTGGCGCGCATGTGTTCCTCTTCAGCAGAACACATGCCAACCAACCGCTACGACACGAGAATTGAGCGCCTTTTATAGCAGGCGGAAATTCACTTCAATCTGCGCGCGGACGTTCACCGCCGTGCCCTTGTTCATGCCGGGCTTGAACTTCCACTTCTGCACCGCTTCGATGGCTTTTTCGTCGAGACCCATGCCGAGGCTCTTCACCACGCGGATGTCGCGTGCCTTGCCTTCGGTATCCACAATCACGGAAAGAAGAACGGTGCCGCTGTACTTGGCCTTGCGCGCTTCCTCGGAGTATTCGGGATCGACTTTGAAGAGCACGGCAGGCGCGCTGACGCCACCGCCGACTTTAAACACGCCGCCGCCGACGCCGCCGCCCGAACCCGGCCCAAAACCGCCGCCGCTACCGGAACCGACGCCGCCACCCGAGCCGTTCCCCATGCCGCCGCCGGAACCGTTCCCGTTGGAATTGTTCATCAGCTTGGCGAGCGGGTCGCCCCAGTTGTTCAGGTTGGACTGCGGAAGCGGGGTGTCGGGAGGAGCGATGATGGTCGGGTCCATCGCCAGTTTGGGCGTGTGGTCCACGATCATGGGCGGGACGAACTGCTTCATCGAAGGCTTCGGCAGTTTGCCTTTGGAAACCGGCAACGGTTCCCGCGCGCCACCGCCGCCGCCGCCCTGCATGGTGTTCTGTTTGGGCTTGGCTTCGGGAACGAACGGTTTCAGGTTCGGGTCGATCAGATTGAAGTTCTGTTTGATCGCCTTCTGGACGGTCGGACTGGTGAAGCCGAACCACAGGAGTGCGAAAACCGCCACATGGATCCCGACGGACATGTACCGGGATTTGGGATCTTTGTCGTAAAGGCCCCAGATATCTTTCACCGCAACCGGCCGCGAAGTGACCTCAAGCGGCGGAAGCTGGGGAGGCTTGATCAGGTCCCGGACGGACTCGTAAATCGAGAGATACCACGGCGCTTCGGTGTTCTGCGGCGCGAGCAGGCGGGCCAGGTGGTCATCGGGATCCGTATGGAGCTTTACCGCGCCATTCGGGTCATGCACCGCAGTCTCGACATCGGTATGAAGAACTTCTGGCATCCAGGTAAACCAATCCTAATTAAGCGGCAGGGCCATTTGCTGAAAGGGCCTGGCCGCCGCGGTACGAACCATTCGACGACTTGAACAGCACTCTCGTTTCCAATTCTGGAAGCGAAGGGAAAACACCCACTCTCCCACGGAGTTTAGCACACGTTTTTGTAACCGGGCGTAAACGACCTCGGTGCCGACAGGCCATGATTTCCATTTGACGAAGCGCGACCGCTGAGCGTTACGTAAAATGGTATTGACCTCTCGGTGGCCAACTACAGAACACATTTTATGATGACGCGCGAAACCGCATTGCAGATTCTGCACGAATACACGAAGTCGGAAAGCCTGCGCCGCCACGCTCTTCAGGTGGAGACGTGTGTAGCGGCATACGCTGCACGGCTCGGCGAGGACGAGAACTCGTGGCGCGTCACGGCTGTTCTGCACGATTTCGACTATGAGATGCATCCGGAGGCGCCGGATCATCCCATGAAAGGCGAGCCGATCCTGGCCGGGTTGGGGGTGCCGGAGGAGATTCGCCGGGCGATTCTGTCGCATGCGAATTACAGCGGGGTGTCGCGGGATTCCGCGCTGGAAAAAACGCTGTTCGCGTGTGATGAGCTTTCCGGCTTCATCTCGGCCTGTGCACTGGTGAAGCCTTCGCGCAAGGTGGCGGAAGTGGACGTGAAAACCGTGCGCAAGAAGATGAAGGACAAGGCATTCGCGCGGTCGGTGAGCCGGGACGATATCGTCAACGGCGCGGCGGAGATGGGCCTCGATCTCGACGAACATATCGCGTTTTGTATTCAGGCCATGCAGGGGAACGCCGACGCGATCGGGCTTTAATCGGGACGCTTCTCCATTTGATGCCGGGCCTCGTCGCCTGCGACGATCCGGAAGCCCAGTCGCAAATAAAGCCGGAGAGCGGCGTGGTTCAGGACGTCCACGGCGAGACGGACGGGTTTGCCGGCTTCCCGCGCTTCCGCAAGCAGTCCGGAGATGACGGCGGTACCCAAACCCTCGCCGCGGCGGGAAGCGATCATTGCGATCTCGACAAGGCGGAGTTCTTCCGGCAGATCCGCGACAAACAGCCATCCAATCGTTTCGCCCGTGCTTCCATCGACGAGGATGTGATTTCGTCCCTGAGGGAAGTTCGCCCGAACCGACCGGATGCGCGCGGAGACCTGCATGTCGAGAAGCTTGCTTCGGATGGGTTCCGGACAGAAGGTGAAGGCCGGAGAAGCGGCGACGGCATCCGTTATGAGTTGCCGGATGAAGTCCTCGTCGTCGGGCGTTGCAGGGCGCGGGGAAACTGACACGGGAATGGGGCGGGGGGGGGGCGGATCCGGTCGGTCCGCCCCATCGGGTTAGACTAGCCGCGACTCGGGTATATACCTTCGGTCGCGATGATGTAGGTAACAACCAGATACGGCTGCAAATTACTGTGAGGCTGGTTGCCGCCGGCGGCACCGATGGTTTGCGGCGCCATGGTTGCGTTGGCGGGAGAACTGGGCGTAAAGGCGGGAATTAGCGCCCCGGTATTGTCGGTCTGCGAAGCCCAGACATTGCCGGCCGGCGTGGCTTTGTCCGCGCCGCCTGTGGAGGCCATCGCCGCGTGCGTGTGGGTTGGCATTTGGGCGGCAACCAGCGTCACGTTCTCAGAACCGGCCTTCTCGCCGAGTTGAGTACGCGAAAGGCCCGCTCCCGCGCCCTGGCCGACCGGAACGCGGCCCTGGAGATCGGGAACGCCGAAGGTGCTGTTCCCGTCGCCGCCGTAAGTCGTTCCCAGAAGGGAAAAGAGCGCCTGATTCTGGTTGACACCCAACATCTGCCCGTTGCACAATGCCCAGCCGCGAGGTGCAAAGTTGCCGCCGAACATTCTGATTTCACCGATAAATGGATCCATGTGTATTGATTCCTTTGAACTTATTTCTGTGTGAATGATAGTTCCGGATCGCGTGTTCCGTCGGGGAACGCACGACCCGGGAAAAGGGTCAGAAAGCCGGATTAGCGGCAAACGACATGAGTGAAAATCCCGTTCGCGGCCGCACCCGCGCTATAGCCGAAATCCAGAAAAGTGCCGGCCGCGACCGGGAGAGGGAGTCCGGAGCAGGTAAATGCCGCGTTAGCCGACCCGGTGCACGAGACGCCTGTGCCGGAGAACGTTCCGTTTGGACTTGTCGCGGATCTCACGGTCAATTGCCCGCTGCCGATTGCGACCGTTGAATAGCCCGTGAAGGTGGTAAGGCTGCAGGCTGTTCCGAAATAGGTCAAAGTCGCGATTGCGTCGGCAGTGGTTGAGATGAAGTTGGTCGTGAGGCTAAGGGAAGCCGTTGTGGAAAGTGGCGTATGGGGTGTGAGAAACGTACCGCCCGAAACTCCCGCCGCGCCGGTGGCTCCTGTCGACCCGGTTGAACCGGTGGCCCCCATGGATCCGGTAGCACCCGTGGCTCCTGTGGCTCCCGTCGGTCCCGCGGGTCCCGCGGGTCCCGTAGCGCCCGTAGCTCCCAGTGGAATCGTGAAATTGAAAACCGCCGCGGAAGTCGTTCCGCTGTTGGTCACGTTCGCGCTTGTACCTGCCGAGACTGTCAAGGTTGTTCCGACGGCGACCGTGGCGGCCGAACCTGCGGCGCCGGTCGATCCCGCGGGTCCGGTTGAGCCGGTAGCACCGGTCGGTCCCGTCGGACCGGTGGCACCTGTCAGGCCTGCGGCCCCGGTGCTTCCTGTGGATCCCATGGCTCCTGTTGCACCGGTTGTGCCCGTCGGTCCCGCGGGTCCGGCAGGACCGGTGAGGCCGATAGGACCCGTAGCTCCGGCAGGACCGGTGGCTCCTGTGAGGCCGGTGGGCCCGGTGGGTCCGGCGGGCCCCGTTGCCCCGGTAAGGCCAGTAAGTCCGATGGGCCCGGTCGCTCCCGTAAGGCCGGTGGGCCCGGTGGGTCCGGTTGCTCCCGTAAGGCCGGTGGGTCCGGCGGCCCCGGTGAGGCCGATAGGACCGGTAGCTCCGGCGGGACCGGTGGGCCCGGTCGCTCCCGTAAGGCCAGTAAGTCCGATGGGTCCGGTAGGTCCGGTCGCTCCCGTGAGTCCGGTAGCTCCGGCGGGACCGGTGGGCCCGGTCGCTCCCGTAAGGCCAGTAAGTCCGATGGGTCCGGTAGGTCCGGTCGCTCCCGTGAGTCCGGTGGGCCCGGTGGGACCGGTCGCTCCCGTAAGGCCAGTAAGTCCGATGGGTCCGGTAGGTCCGGTCGCTCCCGTAAGTCCGGTGGGCCCGGCGGGCCCCGTTGCACCCGTAAGGCCAGTAAGTCCGATGGGTCCGACAGGTCCGGTCGCTCCCGTGAGGCCGGTAGCTCCGGCAGGCCCGGTAGTTCCCGCGGGTCCGGTGGGACCGGCAGGCCCCGTTGCGCCCGTAAGGCCAGTAAGTCCGATAGGCCCGGTCGCTCCCGTGACGCCGGTGGGACCGGCAGCCCCGGCCGCTCCCGTGAGACCGATGGGTCCGGCAGGCCCCGTTGCACCTGTAAGGCCAGTGCTTCCGGCTGGCCCGGCCGCTCCCGTGAGGCCGGTAGGTCCGGCAGGCCCCGTTGCACCCGTAAGGCCAGTGCTTCCGGTGGGCCCGGCCGCTCCCGTAAGGCCGGTGGGTCCGGCAGGTCCGGTCGCTCCCGTGAGTCCGTTCGGTCCGCCAGGTCCCGTTGCACCCGTAAGGCCAGTGCTTCCGGCAGGCCCGGCCGCTCCTGTGAGGCCGGTCGGTCCGGCAGGCCCCGTTGCACCCGTAAGGCCAGTGCTTCCGGTGGGCCCGGCTGATCCAGTAAGGCCAGTGGGTCCGGCAGGTCCGGCTGATCCCGTAAGGCCAGTGGGTCCGGCAGGTCCGGTCGCTCCCGTGAGGCCGATGGGTCCGGCAGGCCCCGTTGCGCCCGTAAGGCCAATGCTTCCGGTGGGCCCGGCCGCTCCCGTAAGTCCAATGGGTCCGGCCGGCCCGGTTGATCCCGTGAGGCCGGTGGGTCCGGCAGGCCCGGTTGATCCCGTAGGGCCGGTGGGTCCGTCGGGTCCGGTTGATCCCGTAAGGCCGGCGGGTCCGGCGGGCCCGGTCGCTCCCGTGAGGCCGGTGGGTCCGGCGGGCCCGGTCGCCCCCGTTAGACCTGCAGGCCCGGTTGCGCCGGCCGGACCGCTGTTCACCAGAGTAACGAGCAATTCAGCGGGGTGGCTGGTGGTGGCGCTCTCCTTGCTGTCGAGGGTCATTCTGATGTCTCCGTCGGCCGGAGCGATGAGAAAGCCGCTGTTGGTCGTACCCGAGAGCCAGTTCTGGACTGCGGCCGTGGCGTCCACCACGATGTAGGAATTCGCCTGTAAGACCGACACGCCACTCGCGACAGCAGCTCCGGCGACCGGGCTTCCGCTGCCTGTGACGACACCCTCCGACCAAACGCCGTTGGCGACCGAAACGTTGACCTTGCCGCTTGCGGCGAGACTATGGACAAACAGCGTCAGGGTGGCCTTGCTGACGTTAATGGCGCTGATTCCCGCGGGAAGCGCCGTGAGGTCGAACTGAACCAGCGATTGCGCGGCCGACAATCCACCGACATGCAGGGTGACGCTGCCGCCGAAATTCTTCGTGCTGGCGGGTCCGGTAGTCGCGACGTGGGCATCCTGCACAACGGGGAGAGACTGCGCGAAGACTGCCGCGGGAAGGAAGAAGACACCGACCGCGAGAGCGGGAATAAGTTTTTTCACGTTGAAAGGCTCCTGGTACTTGCGGGCGAGAGAGGTTCGGCAAAGATGCCGGCTCAAAAAA
The DNA here is from genome assembly GCA_903851195.1 of uncultured Acidobacteriia bacterium. Classification (GTDB taxonomy): domain Bacteria; phylum Acidobacteriota; class Terriglobia; order Bryobacterales; family Bryobacteraceae; genus BOG-234. The sequence continues at coordinate 101,888 of CAINNJ010000032.1, read as the reverse complement.
ACGGCGACATCTCGCTGGTGAGCAGCGGCGAGAATATTAATTGCGGCGACGTCGCCACGGGGCAAAAAGCACTGACTCGCTTCCTGCCAGAGCCAGCGTGCCCGGTTCGGGGGTGACGGCGACTTCCGAGGCCGAGACCGCGGAAATAACATCGACTTCCCGGTTGCCGGTCAGCGGCGGCGATGGCGCGGAATCGAAACCGGTGCAAAACGCCACGCCCAGGCAGGCATTGCCGAAAGCAAAACCATCCGCGAGAGTGGAACCCGGATTGTTATCGGACTGAGCACCTACCAAAGTACCGGCGCCGGCGCCGAGAGATGCATTGAGAAGGAAGTCGAGGCCACCGGCTCCGTCATTCCGAAGATGCTCGGTGACACATCGAACTCTACCGGGAGCACGGCAAGAGTCCCCGAAAAAGAAGAATTAGCGGCCTGCACTCCGAAAATCGGGAGGCTGCCGGCGATTGCTGTGCCCAAAATCTGAAATAATCCTCCTGAAGGTGAGTGCCCCGCCGTGACCGCAGTGTCGCCTTTAGTACACTAGCGGAACCTTACTGCCAAAAGCAACCATGCCGCCGGAAAACACGGAGCATTCCGTAAAGCCGGGCGTTTCTGAATCGAAAGCGGGAAAAATCAGAGACCTTTTCACGGCGGTTGTCATTCTTTTTTCATGCGCTGCAGCCGTCGCGCGCCGGCCGCGACATCGTGCCCGGCTGGCAGGCCGCAACCGGATATTATGGTTTGATGCGACTCCGTAACCTGCTGCTGTTGCTGACAGCCTGCAGCGCGACTGCGGACATACGCGACTGTGTCTGCGATCTGGCGAGTCCCTCCGTTTCAGAAACGCGGGCGTGCAGTCTGTGTCTGGAAGCAGAGAAACACCCCGTGTCCGAACCGGTTTTTCTGGTGCGGGACAACGATCCGACGAAGCCGAACCGCTGGCTCGCGGTGCCGCGCGCGAAATTCGATGGCATCAATCCCCTGGCGCGGATGAGCGCCGACGAGCGCCTGGTGCTGTGGACCACCGCGATCGCGAAAGCCAAGGAGGTTTGGGGTGAGACCTGGGCGGTCGCGATGAACGGCGATATTTCGAGGCGGCAGTGCCACGCGCATGTCCATATCGGGCAACTGCTGGTGACGGAAGAAGTGATGGAAACCGGATCTTTTGTGGACGGACCGGCCCAACTGCCCGCGATCGCCGATGGCACGGGGATCTGGTTTCATCCGGTAAACGGGCGGTTACATGTGCACACCGGAGAACAGACAACCGAGTCGGTCCTGATGCGATAGGCTGGTCTCGCCGGACGAAAGAAAAATCATGGAGCTACTGGAAATTCAAAAACTGCCCACGGCAGAAAACTCAGCAATTCATCTGCACCCGAGCGATAACGTCGCGGTGGCGCGCGTGCCGTTGGCTCCGGGCCAGGCGCTGCGGATCGACGGCGTCGCTTTCGAAGCGAAGAGCTCCGTGCCGGCCGGGCATAAAGTGGCGCTGATGAACATCGCCCCCGGCGAACATATCTATCGATACGGGCAGCGCATCGGGCGGGCCAGCCGGCCGATCGCTCAGGGCGAACATATCCACACGCACAACGTCTCCTTTGAAGAGATCGAGTTCGCTTATGAATTTCCGGAAGGTGAGATCGCAATTCCGGCGCCGCCACGCGATATGCCCACCTTTATGGGTTTCGTGCGCGAGGACGGGCGGGTGGGCACGCGCAACTACATCGCCGTGGTGGCCGCCAGCAACTGCGCTTCATATACGTCCGAACTGATTGCCCGGAGCTTCCTGGGTGAAACCCTGCCTCCCGGAATTGACGGCGTGGTGGCGTTTCCTCACGGAGAAGGCTGCGGCATGACGGCCGGCGCGGATGCGACGCAGCTGCGGCGCACGCTTTCCGGGGTGCTGGCGCATCCGAACGTGGCGGCGGCGGTGATTATGGGCCTCGGCTGTGAGGTCAACCAGATCGATCATTATCTGGGACCGAATGCGCCGCGGACCAGCCGTCTGGTGGGACTGACGCTGCAGGGCAGCGGCGGCACGCACGGGGCGCGCGATGCGGCGCGGCGCGAAATCAAGAAACTGCTGGAGCAGTGCTCGGCGGAAAAGCGCGTGGAAGTGCCGGCTTCGAAGATCATTCTCGGGCTGAACTGCGGCGGGTCGGATTCCTTTTCCGGCATTACTGCGAACCCGGCTCTGGGCATCACGTCGGACATGCTCGCGGCGTTGGGCGGGTCGCCGGTGCTGGCGGAAACCACGGAGATTTTCGGCGCCGAACATCTGCTGGTTCGCCGCGCGCGGAACCGGGCCGTCGCGGAGAAGCTGCTCGGCTTCGTGCGGGGTTACAAGAACTATCTGAACCAGTTCGGCGGCAGCTTCGACGACAACCCGTCTCCAGGTAATAAAGAAGGCGGCCTGACGAACATTCTTGAAAAGTCGCTGGGCGCGGTCGCCAAGGCCGGTGTTTCCACGCTGAACGACGCGGTGGATTACGCGGAGCGGATCACGGTTCCCGGTTTCAACTTCATGAACACGCCGGGTTACGATCCGCCCTCCCTGGCGGGACTCGCGGCGGGCGGTTGCAACATGATTGTCTTTACGACAGGGCGGGGAAGCGCGATCGGATTTCCGACTGTTCCGGTCATCAAAGTGGCGAGCAACAGCCTGACGTATCGCCGCATGACGGACAATATGGATATCAATGCCGGCGCGATCGCGGACGGAGAGAAGACGGTGCCCGAAGTGGGGCGCGAGATCTTCGACATGATTCTGCGCGTGGCGTCCGGCGAGAGAACGAAGGCGGAGATTCTGGGGCATCATGAATTCGTGCCCTGGCGTATCGGCCCGGTGATGTGATCCGTCGAAGCAGGTAAACCTAAATGTTCAGAACGCTCCTCCTGATTGTCGCGGCGGTTGCCGCTCTCACTGCCCAGACGCCGGGCGCCGGCAAGACGGCCGCCGGTAGTCCCGCCGCGGCTGCCGGGAAGAAGGCTTCCGCCCTCGATAAGGTCGCGCTTGAAGCGTATCTGCGGCATCTTTTCGTCTGGCCGCCGCCTATCCAGGTGCAGATCGACGACCCGAAGGGCGGGCCCATGCCGGGCTATTACGAAGTGAAGGTCCGCGGCGTCAGCGGCAGCCAGATGCAGGATGAAAGCTTTTACGTCTCCTACGACGGAAAGAAAATCATCCGGGGTGTGGTCTACGACATCGCCCAGAATCCTTTCAAGCCGGAACTGGACAAGATTAAGCCGGAAGGCAGGCCCAACGTCGGCACGCCGGGCGCTTCGGTGGTTCTCTCCGAGTTCAGCGATTTTGAATGCCCGTACTGCCGTGAAGAAGCAAAACTGCTGCGGGACAATCTGCTCAAGACGTACCCGAAAGACGTGCGGCTTTATTTCTACGACTATCCGCTGCAGTCGATTCATCCCTGGGCCAAGCCGGCGGCGATGGCCGGGCGCTGCGTGTTCAAGCAGAGCGCGGCGGGGTGGTGGGATTTCCACGACTGGATCTTCGACAAACAGTCGGAGATCAATGCCGATAACTTAAAGGCGAAAGTTCTGGAATTCGCCAAGACCAAGGGGCTGGAAACCGAACCGCTGTCGAAGTGCATGGATTCCAATGAGACGGAGGCGGAAGTCGATCAGACCATGAGGACCGGGCAGTCGCTCTCGGTGAATCAGACGCCGACCATCTTCATCAATGGCCGCCGCGTCGCCGGGGCCAGTTCGTGGAACGATCTGAAATTCGTGATCGATTACGAGATCGAATACCAGAAGACGGCGAAGAACGCGGGTGAGGATTGCGGCTGCGATTTGCGGCTGCCGGGCTTTGCGGGCGGTCCGGGCGATAAGCCCGGGAATACGCTTCACAAGTAAAAGAGAGACTATGATCCGCCGGAACTGGAAGGTTGTCTTCGTCGCGGGTGCGGCGGTATTCGCTTTTGGCGCCGCCGCGCCGTCGTTCGATCCGGCCCGCTATCTGGATCACATTAAGTTCCTCGCGTCGCCGGAACTGAAGGGCCGGGCGACGGGTTCTCCGGAACTCGAAAAAGCGGGCCGCTACATTGTGGATCGCTTCCGCGCCGATGGTTTGCAGCCTGTGGCGGGGTCGGCGGGCTTCCTGCAGCCGTTTCCGGTCACGACCAGCGCGAAGCTGGGGCGCGCGAATCGCTTCGAAGTCTCGGCGGGCGCGGACAGCCAGGATCTCCAGGTGGAGAAAGAGTTCCTGCCGGTGAACTTTTCTTCGAGCGGCAGAGTGTCCGGCGCGGTGGTCTTCGCCGGCTATGGCATTACGGCTCCCGAATACAGCTATGACGATTACGCCGGGCTCGATGTCAAGGGCAAGATCGTGATCGTGCTGGCGCACGAGCCGCAGGAATACGACGAGAACAGCGTGTTCGCGGGCAAATCCTACACCGATCATTCGCAGTACTACAGCAAAGCTTCCAACGCGCGGAGCCACGGCGCGCGCGCCGTGGTGCTGGTGAAAGACCGCCTCAATCACAAGCAGGACAAAGAAGACCTGGACAAGTTCGGCAGCATCAACGGGCCGGCGGACGCGGCGATTCCGGTCGTCGAGGTCCGAGACGATATCGCGCAGCAATGGTTCCGGGCATCGGGCAAAGATCTGGAGCAACTGCAGGGCGCGATCGATGGCGACCTGAAGCCGCGCTCTTTCGAACTGAAGGGCGTGGAGATTCGCGAGAACGTGGATGTCGAGCGCGCGGTCAAAACGGTGAATAACGTGGTCGGTTATCTGGCGGGCCAGACCGATGAGTATGTGATCGTGGGCGCGCATTACGATCATCTGGGCCTCGGCGAGCAGTTCTCGATGGCGCCGTCGCTCGCGGGCACGGTGCACCCCGGCGCGGACGACAATGCCTCGGGAACGGCGGGCGTCCTGGAGTTGGCTCACTACTTTGCATCCCGGTACGCTGCCGGTCAGCCGAAGCCGAAGCGGGGGATCCTGTTTATCACCTTCGCCGGCGAGGAACTGGGGCTGCTCGGCTCGGGGTATTACGCGAATCACCCGGAAATGCCGCTTTCGAAGGCGGTCACGATGATCAACCTGGACATGATCGGCAGGCCGCGGGACGGGAAGATTTTCGTGGGCGGCGCGGGCACGGGTTCCACGCTGCGCGCCAGTTTGGATTCGCTCACGGCACAGTCGCCGCTCAAGGTCGATTACTCCGATAACAGCGGCTATGGTTCGAGCGACCACACCTCGTTCACCACTAAACAGGTGCCGGTGCTGTTCTTCTTCTCCGGTCTGCACGGCGATTATCACAAACCGAGCGACACGTGGGACAAGATCGACACGGCGGGGGCGGTGCAGGTGCTGCAACTGGTGGCGGAGATCGCGACGCGCCTCGAAACCGACGCCGAGCGGCCGCAGTTCATCCGGGTGCAGCCGAAGGCCGATCCGCATTCCGGCACGGTCAGCGGCATCAGCAGTAGTTCCGGGGGTGGGTACGGGCCGAATTTCGGGAGCATCCCGGATTTTGCGGAGCCTCCCACGGGTGTGCGTTTCGCGGACGTGAAAGAGGGCTCTCCGGCGGCGGTGGCGGGGTTGAAAGCCGGCGATATTCTCATCAAGTTCGGCGATAAGGACATCGGCAATCTTTACGATTTCACCTACGCGTTGCGCGCGCACAAGGCGGGCGACGAAGTGGTGGTCGAGGTGCTCCGAAACGACCGGAAGCTGACGGTAACGGTAAAACTGACCGAGCGCAAGTAGCCGCGGAATCGCGAAGTCCGGCGGGGCTCTATAGTTTTGGCCGTTACAAGTCGATCTCTATGTAGCTGCCATGGCCGCACCCGCTCATCTGCCACCTCTCATCCTTCACCCGTTTGGGGGAGGAGGGAGCACCGACGAACTTCTGGAAGGCTCGCGCGCCTCTCTGGCTCTGCAGGGTCTGATCGACTCTTCACAGAAGGAAACCGAACTGTTCCGCCGCATCATGCTGGGGCGATACCAGGAGATCCGCATGCTGCTCTTTCTGGGCAAAGACATTCACCGGTGGATGCAGCAGTGCGTCGATTTCGTGGAGAGGGCCGGAGATCCGCGCGTATGGGTTTCGGAGCGGGGTTCGGAGCGGGTTTCAGAACAGAGCTTCGCGGCTCTCGTGGTGGAAGATCCGCCGCCGGGAGTGCAGACGAAGCTGGAACGCTGGGGTGTTTCAGATCGGCGGGCCGTGTTTTCGCGGGCGATCGGCATTAACAGCCTGTTCAATGCGCCGCCTCCCGCCGAGACGTTGTCGGCGACCTTTCTGAAGAACTACCACCGGTATGCTGATCACGCGTATATCTGTTTTCAGCATCTGAAGCCGTTTCCGGTGCTGGATCCGGGGCGTTTCGATTTTCAGTTATATGCGTCGGAAGAGTACGCCAGACTGTTGTCGGACCAGTGGGAGCACGCCTGAAGCCCGCCTGAACCCCCATCTCAACCCATTGATATAATTCCCTCCATGACCTTTCCTCGTATGCTCCTCGTGAAGCAGAATTTCCCGGATCGCAGCCTCGCCGATATCCCGGGTACTGTGCAGAAGGAGTTGAGCGACGCGGGCTTCGGCGCCGGACTTGCGCCGGGCGCCACGGTAGCGATCGGGGTGGGAAGCCGGGGCATCAGCAATATCGCCACGATCGTGAAAGCGGTGGTGAGCTACTGGAAAGCGAAGGGCATGCAGCCGTTCATTTTTCCGGCCATGGGCAGCCACGGCGCGGCGACGGCGGAAGGGCAGGCCGACGTGTTGGCGCATTACGGCATCATCGAGGAAACGATGGGCTGTCCGGTGCGCAGTTCCCTCGAAGTGATCTCGCTGGGACGCACGCCGGAGGGCATCGAAGCATTCCTCGACAAACATGCGTCGGGGGCGGACGGCATCATGCTGGTTGGCCGTGTCAAAATGCACACGGATTTCTCGGGCAGGATTGAAAGCGGGCTGTTCAAGATGATGGGCATCGGGCTGGGGAAGTGGTCCGGCGCGAAGAACTATCACACGCATGCGTATCGTCTGGGCATGGAGGCGGTGATCCGCAGCGTCGGCACGCAGGTTCTCGGTTCCGGCAAGGTTCTGGGTGGCATGGCGATCCTGGAAGACGCTTACCACAATACGGCGAAACTGACGGCGGTGCCGGTCGGCAAGATGCTGTCGATGGAAGAAGAGCTTCTGGAACTGTCGAAATCCTGGGCTCCCGCGCTGCCCGCCGATCTGGATGTACTGATGATCGATGAGATCGGCAAGCAGATCAGCGGCGCGGGCATGGACACCAAAGTGGTGAACCGGGGCACGCAGGGCGAGTACAATCCCTGGCCGAATACTCCCAAGGTGGAGCGGATCTATCTGCGGGATCTGAGTTCGGTGAGCTACGGGAACGGCGTCGGGCTCGGGCTTTCGGATATCGTGCACGACCGTTTGCTGGCCAAGCTGGACCCGCATCCGACCTGGATCAATGCCCTGACGGCTTCCACGCCTTCCGCCGCGAAGACGCCGATTCATTTCGGGACCGACCGGGAATGCCTGGAACGGATCTCGCTGACCGTCGGCAAGCACAACATCGCGGATGTGCGTTTCGGATGGATCCAGAATACGCTCGAACTGTCCCGAATCGCGCTGAGTGACAACATGCGCGCGGAGATCGAACAGAATCCGCTGCTGGAAATTCTCGAGGAAGCGCACGAACTGCCGTTCGATGCCGACGGCAATCTGCCTTTCGGAGTCTTCGCCGGAGCGCATGCGGGCGAACCGGTCGGCGCGCACTAAGCGCAGTCTCTATCCCAGCCCCGCATCCCGGAGAAACTGTGCCGATTCTTCGGGAGGCGTGGGATTGATGTAAAAGCCCGTCCCCCACTCGAAGCCGGCGACGCGTGTCAGCTTCGGGATGATCTCGATGTGCCAGTGATAGTACGCGCTGGCCGCTTCCTGCAGCGGCGCCGTGTGAATCACGATGTTGTACGGCGGCCTCTCCAATACTTTTTCGAGCTTGCGCAGCGTGGATTTCAAAGTCCACGCCAGGTTGCTCAGCTGGGGGCCGTCGGCATTCTCAAAGTGGGATCCGTGCCGGCGCGGCAGTATCCAGGTTTCGAACGGGAACCGCGGCGCATACGGTTCCACCACGATAAACTGATCGGTTTCCGTGACGATGCGGGTGCCTGCTTTCAGTTCCTGACGAAGCAGGTCGCAGAACAGGCAGCGCTCTTTGAAGTCGTAATAGCGGCCGGCGACTTCCAGTTCTTCCTGCACGCGTTTCGGAACGACCGGCAGCGCGATCAGTTGCGAGTGCGAATGCTCCAGGGTGGCTCCCGCGCCTTCGCCATGGTTCTTGAAGATCAGGACATACTTGAGGCGGCGGTCGTTCTTCAGATCGTTGGTTCGATCGCGAAAAGCGCAGAGAACCTGCTCGATGGAGCGCTCGCTCAGGGCCGCCATGCTGAGAATGTGTTCGGGCGCTTCAATCACCACCTCGTGCGCGCCGATCCCCTGCATCTTGTCGAACATCCCTTCCCCTTCGCGGTCCAGGTCGCCCTCGATTCCAAGCACCGGAAACTTGTTGGGGACCACGCGAAGCGACCAGCCGGGCTGGTTGGGCTGCGAACCACTGCGGTAAGCGAGGACCTCCGGCGGGGTCTTGCTTTCGTTGCCGGGGCAGAAGGGACAGAAGCGTCCGGAGGGCTCGGCGGGTACGGTTTCGCGGATGAAATCGGACGGACGGCGGGCGCGGTCGGTGGCGATGATGACCCACCGGTCGGAAACCGGATCTTTTCGCAGTTCTGGCATGCGTAACCCCACCACTATACCCGGTTGGCCGGTTCAGGGCGTGAAAGGGAAGGCGTTGCGAAAGTGTTCCGGCTGCTCGCCCACCACCGACACAACATCGAACCGGGTGACGGCCGCTTCGGCGCCGGCACGACGAATGTAGTCGCGGGCGGCTCGGCGCAGCGCCTTCTTCTTCTCCTCGTCGATATCGCGCAGCGGGGAGTTCAGTTCGCCGGAAACGCGGGATTTCACTTCGATAAAAACCAGTTCGCCCCGGTCCCAGGCAATCAGATCGATCTCGCCTCCGCCCTGGGGCGGCCGCCAGTTCCGCGCGGCGATGGTGAAACCGGCTTTGCGGAGGCAGCGGTGCGCGATGTCTTCGCCGCGCCGGCCTACGTTACCGTGCCGCCGGAAGCGAACCCGGTCGGCGAATCTGTACAGGGGGGCCAAGAGGTTCAAACTCGAACTCCATGGCCTTGCCTCGCACTACATAGCAGAGGTAAAACTCCCAGAATTTCCGGAAGCGGGTGAAGCGGTTGACGAGCAGTTCGAAGCCGAGCCATCTCCAGAATGCTAGTAGCTTTACCCGGACAGAAATCTCACGAAATTTTGCGGCGGTGTAGTAGCCGAAGCCGCCGTCGTTCGAGCCGAAGTAGCGGAAGGAGAAGCTGTTCAGGTGGTGTTTGTGGGTGGGGTCGCAGAAGGAACTGTAATCGGTGTAGTGCGGGGTCTCGATGCGGATGCGGCCGCCGGGGCGCACCAGGCGATGGAACTCTTCCATGGTCCGCACGACGTCGGTGACGTGTTCGATGACGTGGATGGCGCGCAGGTGGTCGAAGGTGCGGTCCGCAAAGGGATAGGGGAAGCGATCGAGGTCGCAGATCACGTCGGCGGCGCTGGCGGAATTGAAATCGATGCCAATGGATCCCGGATATTTGCGGATTCCGCAGCCAACGTCTAATATTCTTGGGGGAGCGGCCTGTTGGGGCAACTTTCCAGCGTAGCAATTCCCTGCATGACAATTCGGTTGAACCGGCGGCCTGGCAAACACCGTATCTTAAATCGGCACGCGTTCACGCGTGGAGGAAGAACCAAATGGACTGGTATTACGCGCTCGACGGACGGCAGGCGGGTCCGGTTTCGGAACCGGAGTTGGGGCAGTTGTTGCGGAGTGGAACCATCGACGCGGCGACGCTGGTCTGGCGGGAGGGGATGAAGGACTGGATTCCCTACAGCGCGGCGATTGGCATGCCGGCCATTCCGCGCGCCGGCGTGACCCCCGCGGCGCCAGGTCCGGTAGCCGGCCGGCTGGTCTACGCGGGGTTCTGGATCCGCTGGCTTGCCTATGTGATCGATGGCATCGTGATCGGGGCGATTCGGCAGGTGGTTCTGCTGCCGCTCGGCCTGAATATGATCGAGCGAAACTTCTGGCGCTCCCCGTGGTTCTATGCGCACATCGGCGAAGCGGGACTGACCAGTCTGGTTCTCACGCTCGCCTATTTCGTCTTCTTCTGGACGCAGTACGGGGCGACGCCGGGGAAGATGGTTCTGAAGCTCAAGGTCGTCAATCCGCAGGGCGGCCCGATAACGCTGGGGGCCGCGGTCATCCGGTATTTCGGGCAGATCCTGAGCGGGATTATCGCGGGGATCGGCTTCCTGATGGCCGCCTTCGACGACGAAAAGCGCGCCCTGCACGACCGCCTGGCCGAGACGCGCGTGATCCGAATCGGATAACCGTTCGGCTATTTCCAGTTGTAGCGAATGCCGACTATGCCGCCCGACAGAACGGCCTGCACGTATTCGTCTTTGTTGGGCGAGGTCTTGAAGCCCAGGCCTTTGTAGCCGCCTTCGAGGGTCCACTGGCCGCGGCGATAGGACAACGTGGCGGCGCCGTCCCAGATCAGCGACTTGTGCGGAATCCCAAAGCCGGAGCCTTCCACACGAAAGAGGACGTGCTTTGCCAGCGCATACTCGGCGGCGAGGCCGAATTCGGGCAGAATCACCTGGCGATTGGACGTGGCCGTCGTACCGGTGGTGACCGTGCTCAGCGGCGCGTCGATGGTGGATTTCGCCCGGAGATAGCGAATCGCCCAGATCGACTTGAAGCGCAGTTTCGCCACGGGAAATTTGTGCGGGTAGAGAAGGTCGTCGAGATAAAGCCGCCCGCTCTCGATCTGGTACTGCGTCGACAGGTAGTCGCCCTTGTAAAAGCTGGTGCCGAAGACGGTGGTGTCGGCGGATGCCTTCTGATTCCCCGTTCCCTTGACCAGAAAGCCGTCGAAGTGCAGCACGCCGGTCCGCGTGACGGGGTAGCTGATATCGATGCCGGGACCCGGCTTCTCTTTGCCAATGCCGAAGATCGAGGAGTAGCCCGTGGCGACCTTACCGCCCCGAATATCCGGTCCCGAGCCCTGCGGAACCGTCAGCCAGTAGAATACTTCCACCGAGAGCGTCCGCGGATCCGGATAGTCGGGTTCCGTCGTCTTTGCGGCAGTCTGAGCGGGTGCGGCGGCAGGCTGAGCCTGCGGGGTATTCTGCGCGAGTACGCTGCCGGCCATCGCGAGGCTAACGAGGCAGACCGACGGTACACGAATTTTAAGAGAACGAAGAATCAAATTACTCCTCACGGAATCCAGTGAAATTGAGGCAGGGAAGCGGCTTCCGGCGTTCCGGAAGGGAACGGCCCTCTGTCAAATTGTATACGCACCCGGAAGCCAGGCGGGTACAGGCGCCGAAGCTTTCAGACGGGCTGGAACGGGACCAGAGCGCCGGTTCCGCCGTACGGGTTCGCACGATCCGTTTTGGAAAACGGCGGACTTTCGGGCCAGAACCGATACCATAAAGCTTTACCGGGAGATGTTCGCATGCGCTGTTGTGCATGGCTGTGAAAGGAGGTTCAGCGATGGATGAGGTCAATGGCTGCGCGGAGTGTCAACGCCTGGCAAAGGCGTACGAGACCGAAACGCTCGCCTGGTTCCGTCTGGAAGGCCACCTGCGAATTGCCGAATACGGGCGCGACGAGGAATCCGCGCAGAGAATCGCATTCGATCTGGACGAGGCGACACAGCGGCGCACGGAACTGCGCAATGAGATCGCCCGTCACCAGCGCGATTCCCACAATTGCGGTTCCCATTCCAGTCCGCGCGGAATGAGCGCCTGACGCGCTGCACGTCTGCCGCGGCGCGGGAGGGCGTTTTCCCGCCCTCCAATGATAGATTAGTTGCACATGACTGGTTCCAAACGGGTGGGGAACTTCTACGGGAAGTGGATTATAGCGGCCGCTTTGTTGACCTTTGGCATATCGGTGGGCTTGCCCTACTACAATATGCCGTTCTTCTACGACTACTACAAGAACGCCTTCAACTGGCCGCTGCATGACATTACTCTCGGGTTTCCGCTGGCCGCCTTGTTCACCCTCTGGGTTGGGCCGGTCGTTGTGCCGCGCTTCAGCCCGAAGAAGCTGATTATTATCGGGACCGGCTTCACGTTTCTGGCGTTTTTCGGACTGAGCCGGATGTCCGGCAACATTTACGCCTACTACTTCCTTTGGTTCCTCTACACGTTCGGCTACATTCTCTCCGGGCCGATTCCTCACCAGATCATCATTTCGCAGTGGTACCGGCGGAACCGTGGAATGGCGATGGGGATCGTCTACGTCGGCGTCGGGCTGGTGGGCGCGGCGGGTCCGTGGCTGGTGAAGCCGATGACGGAGCAGTATACGTTCCGGGGCGCTTTGCTGGCGATCGGCTGCGTGATGTTCATCGCCTGGCCCGTAGCGATGTTCGTCCTCAAGGACCGGCCGGCCGAGATCGGTCAGTTTCCGGACGGCGATTCGGAGCCGACCCCCGATCAGAAGATCGAAGCAAAGAGTTTTTCGTACCTGTTTTCGAAGGCTCCGTTCTGGCTCCTGCTGATCGGCAGTCTCTGCTCCATCGGATCGATCGGCGCGATTAACCAGCACATGAAACTGGTCTTCCGGGACCAGGGTTTCACGGATCAGGCGCAGCTCAACGCGGCCTGGGCCGAGGCTACGCGCTGGATCCTCTGGTCGAGCATTGCCGGGCGCCTGCTGATCGGCAAATTCGCCGATATGTTCCCGATGAAGTACGTGATGACCGTGACCTACTTCGTGGTGGCGGCGAGCATTCCGCTGCTGTTGTCGGTGACTCCGGGCACCAGCCCGCACTTCTTCGCGATCATCTTCGGTTTCGCGATGGGGGCCGATTACATGCTGATTCCGCTGATGGCGGCCAGGCAGTTCGGCGTCAACTCACTGGCGCGCTCCATGGCGATCATTCTGCCGGTCAACACAATCGGGCAGACGTGGGTGCCGCAGGGCGTGTCGCTGCTGCGGGAATCGTTTGGCAGCTATGCGACGCCGATGATGTTCGTTCTGGGCGTGGCGATCGTGGGCGCCATCTCGATTCTGCTGCTGCCGAAAGACAGCACGGTCGCGGTGGCGCCGGCTGTCGCTGTGAAATAGGGGCGGTATGAGCTACTGCGACGTGGTCCGGCAGGCTTCCATCGACCCGTGCCACGTCGTTTATCACGATACGGAGTACGGCTTCCCGACACGGTCCGACACGGCGCTGTTCGAGCGGCTGATCCTTGAGATCAATCAAGCCGGACTCTCGTGGACGACGATTCTGAAGAAGCGCGAAGGCTTCCGCAACGCCTATGCCGGGTTCGATATTGCGGCAGTGGCGGCGTTCGGTGAACACGACCGGGAGCGCCTGCTGGCCGACGCTTCGATCATCCGCAACCGCTTAAAGGTGAATGCGGCCATCTCGAATGCGAACACCGCCCTGCGGTTGATCGGGGAGCACGGGTCTCTCGCGGCGTGGCTGGACGGACTGCATCCGCTCACTCTGGAAGAGTGGGGGAAGGTTTTCAAGAAGACGTTCGTGTTTACCGGCGGCGAGATCGTCAAGGAATTCCTGCAGAGCACCGGCTACGTGGCCGGGGCCCACGACGAGAGTTGCCCGGTCTACAAGAAGATTTTGAAACTGCGGCCGGCCTGGCGGGAATCACCGAAGCGGAAGAGCTAAAGCTTCGGCGATTGCCTTCTCGGCAAGAGGCGCCATGACGGCGTATCCAGCGGCATTCGGCAGCAGACCGTCCGACGTGTATTCCTTCTTGAAATCGCGCCCGTCGGCAAGCGCGGCGTAGTAGTTCAGATAAACGGAGCCGGTCTTTGCCGCGTAGTCGCGAAGCCAGCCGTTCATGCCGATGATCTTGCCCTGGGGCCGCAGCTTCGTCTGGTTGGTGTAGCAGTCGCACACCGGATCGAGCGAGGCCAGCACCACGCGGATTCCATTCACTTTTGCGAGTTCCACCATGGACGTGAAATTCTCCGCCATGGTGCCTTCCGAGCCGTAGCCGACGAAGCCCGCGATGTCGTTCATGCCGCCCTGAATCACCACCACTTTCGCCCTCAGGGAAATCACGTCCTGACGGAAGCGCACCAGTAGTTGCGGGGTGGACTGGCGCGCGATACCGCGGTTCAGATACGGCTTGCCGGGGAAGAAGTTCGTCCACGCAGCCGTGGTGTCGTCCCCGAAGAAGACGACGCGGTTTTCGCCGGGCGCGGGCGGGCGCACTTCGGTGTTGTCGCTGCCGAATCGATTCAGTCCTGCCCAATCGGCCAGCAGATGCCGCTGCGCCGCGACGACGCGTTCCAGTTCTTCGCGGGGAATCTGCTGCTGCGCGCAGAGCGTGCAGCCGAGCAGCAGCAGCGCGGCGGGAATTCGCACCGGCAGCTCCTATTTCTTCAGGCCAAAGCAGTACAGCATGCCGTCGAACGTGCCGATATAAACGCGCCCGTTCGCCACCGTGATGCCGCTGAAGTGATTCCAGGACTTGATCTGCTCGCCGCTGGACCAGAGCTCTTTGCCGGTCTGCGCATCGAGGGCGTAAAGCACCGCGTGAGTGGAGCCCGGGATGCGGCGGTCCGCTGTATCCGCCAAACCCACATCCGGATACGCCTGATCGGTATCCTCGCCGTTGCCGTAGGCGAATACCACGCCGTTGGCAATGACGGGCGGTTCCGCGTGGTTCATATCGCGCGAGATCCAGGCCGGGGTCAGCACGGCTTTGCCCGCCTTGTCTTCCACTTTGAAGGCGATAATCGCGCCGTACTTGGTCGGTCCGTTCTCGATGGGCGCTTTGAAGGCGGAATGTTTCGGTCCCCAGAAGGGCGAGAGCACCCAGCGGGTGCCCTTCGCATCTTCCCAGCTTGCGAGCGAGCCCCAGACGCCGGCGGACGCGAAGTTCACGTCCTCGTTGCAGAACAGGGGCGTGCGGTATTCGGGCGTGCGGTGGTCGTCGCCGCCGATGGACTTCGTGTCCATCATGTAGAGGCGGCATTCCTTGCTGGCGTCGATCATCAGTTCGCGGCCTTTGAAATTGAAGATGACCGGTGTGACCTGCATATCGAGATCGCGTTTGACGAGCCATTCGGCGTTGGAAGGGCCGTAGTAATCCACCAGGTCGAGCGACTTGGTTTGCGGATTCTGCTTCACGCCGATGATGCCGTTGCCGTACACGCCGTTTTCCGGATCCCACTTGCCGTCGCCGGTGCCCGTGTACATGACGCCATCCGCGCTGATGGCCGGTCCCTGACGTCCCCACATGCCGCCGCCCGCCGGACCCCATGTGCCCACTTTATTGGTGGCGAGGTCGTAGGCATAAACGACGTTCGGATTGCCGCCGCAGCCCTGCGCCGTGTGCGTGTAGAGCACGTTCTTGTAGAGATTCAGGCCGTACGGTTTGCCGTTCGGCGGCATCCACTTCATGGGAGGCGCGACGTCTTCGCCATCGGAGGCGTTGATCTGCCGCAGGCGGCCATCCCAGGAGGCGGCGTAGATGGTGTACTTGCCCGGTGTGCCGGTCGGCGTGATCACGGGCGTTGCGGTCTGACCACCGGGACAAAGGATACCGGCGCCGCGTCCGCCCGGAGCCGGCGTCCAGTTGCTTTCGAAATGCTTGTTCCAGATCACCGTGCCCTTCTCCACATCGATGGCGAAGAGGTTGTCGGAAACGCCGGCGACGATGGCGACCTGACGCGGCCCATCCTTCGTGTTCAGGGTGTTGATCACCAGCGGCGGGAAGAGATTGTGCATCTGTTTCGGCTCGCTGTCGAGCTTCATTTTCCAGAGCAGCGTCATGTTCTTCGCGGTGGAAGTGGAGAGCGCTTTCTCGTCCTTCTGCCAGTTGGTTCGCTGCGAGTTGCCGCCGTCCGTCAGCCAGTCGGCGCCGAACAGACAAAGGTTCGGGGCCAGCAACAGGGTGAAAAGGGATTGCTTGAAACGATTCACGGTGTCTGGTAGTATACACCCGTAATGAACCGCCCTTCAATCCGCCTTACGTGCGTTTTCTGCTGTCTGATGGCTGCTGTTCCGGCCGCGAATTCACAGGGGCGCGGAGGCGCCGACTGGTCCACAACCGGGAACGATTCGCAACGTTCCGGCTGGGTGCGGACGGACGCGAAGATCTCCGCGGAGAGCATGGCGAAGCCGGGCTTCCAGTTCATGTGGAAGGTGAAGGTGGGCAACGATGCGCTCACGGCTCCGTCGCTGATGGACCGCTACATCGGTTACCGGGGCTTTCGCAGTTATGCTTTTGTGGGCGGGCTGGGGAACAACATCACGGTGTTCGATTCGGATCTGGCCCGCGTGGAATGGAAGAAGCATTTTCCGGTCACGGCCGGCGCCGGCACAGGTAGTTGTCCGGGCAGCATGAGCGCGAGCGTGGCGCGGGAAGTTCCGGCCGCGCTTCCGATGGTGAATGCGGGACGCGGTGGCGGCGGCGGACGCGGTGGTCCGGCGAAATCCGGTGTCGGCGCGCCGGGTGAAGGCGCTGTTACGCTCGCCGCGGCGCTCGCTGCCGCGCAACCGCAGCCGAATGCCGGCGGGCGCGGCGCGGGCCGGGGCGTGATTCCCGCGGGTCCGGCAGGTCCTCCGCGTGGCCGCACTCCTTCTTTCCTGAATGCGGTCTCGACGGACGGGGCGTTCCACAACATGTATGTGTCGAACGGTGAGGAGCCCGAAGCGCCGATTAAATTCCTGCCCGCGAATGCCAACGTCAGCGGGCTGATTGTCGTGGATGGCGTGGCGTACGCGGTAACTTCCGGTAATTGCGCGGGCGCGCCGGATGGACTGTACGCGCTGGACATCGCGACGAAGACGGTCGCGAGCGTGAAGGCTCCGGTAGTGGGGACGGCATTCGGTCCGGACGGGACCGTTTTTGCCACCACGACCACGGGTGAGGTGCTCGCGCTGGAGCCGAAGACGCTCGCCAGCCGCAAAGCCTCGTATTCCACCGGGCAGGCGTTGACTTCCGCGCCGGTGGTGTTCGCCGAAAAAGACAAAGTTCTGATCGCGGTGGCGGCAAAGGATGGTTCGGTGCGCGTGATCGACGGCGCTTCGCTTTCGCAGGTCGCGGCATCGCCGGCGGGTGGATATTCCGGGCCGCTCGCGACGTGGCAGGATAGCGCTGGGGCACGCTGGATCCTGAGCGGCGCGTCGGCGCTGAAGTTTACGGGGAGTGCTCTGGAAGCGGGCTGGAAAGCGTCCGGCATCACCGCGCCGGCGGCTTCGGGTGTGGTGAATGGGGTCGTGTTCGTCGCTGCGGGCAAGAGCCTGTACGCGCTCGACGGGGCCACCGGCAAGGAACTCTGGAACAGCGGGACCACTATGGGCGCGCCGGTGACGCCCCAGGGCGGTCTGGCGATTGGCGGCAGTGCGGTATATCTGGGAACGCAGGACGGCACTTTCTATGCGTTTGGTTTTCCGATCGAGCACTGAGATGAGAAATCTTCTGTTGGCGATGGCGGTGATCGTGTTGCCCGCTGCCGCGCAACTCCCGGACGGTCCGGGCAAGGAAGAGACCACGCGCCTGTGCAGCCAGTGCCATGAGCTGGAACGCGCCACTTCACAGCGGCAGAACGCGGCAGGCTGGCAGGACACCATCGACAAAATGACCTCGCTGGGCATGGTGGGCAAAGACACCGAGATGCGCGCGGTGGTCGAGTACCTGACCAAAAACTTTCCCGCCGATGCGGTGCCGAAGCTGAACGTGAATCAGGCGATGGCGATCGATTTCGAAAGCGCTCTCAGCCTGCGCCGTTCCCAGGCGGCTGCCATCGTGGAATACCGGACAAAGAACGGTAACTTCAAGTCGCTTGACGATCTGAAAAAGGTGCCGGGGCTCGATCCGGCAAAGCTGGACGCCAAGAAAGACCGCCTGGCGTTTTAACCGGCGCGCCTCACCACATCTTTTTGAGCAGCGCGCGGGCTTCTTTGAACTGCGGGAACTGCTTTTCGTGCGCCTTGAATTCGGGCGTATGGACGCAGCGCCGGGCGCCGGAGTGATCCACCGGATAGTGCAGGTGCAGCATCTCGTGGAACATCACGTATTCCAGAGCAAGACGCGGGGCGCGCGGATCGTCGAAGATCCGGCTGATCATGATCATCTGGTGGCAGGGATCGAAATGCCCGAGCCGGGTGCGGGACCGGACGTGGCTCCAGCCAAGACCAGGCCGCGTCATCATGCCGCCGAAGTATTTCTGGTTCAGTTCCTCGAAGACCTCTTCGAGATTGTGAACGGAGCCCTGTGAGCCCAGATGCACTTTGCGTCCGCGGGTCTGGCGCACCAGCGTGATGCGCCGCCGCATGTCCCGCCGGTTGAGATAAAGCCGGTAGCGATGCTCGTACTGCCGTGCGGCCGGTTTCCGGTAGAGTTTGCCGAGCAGGATGTGCGCCAGCGATTCCAGCACCGGGGCCGGCGCGCCTTCGAGCAAATCCGTGATCCGGACCGTGACGGTGCCGCTCTCGAGGCGCACGTGGCTATCCGCATTGGCGAACTGTTTGAACTCCACCACGATGGCGGGAACGGGTGTGCGCGGGCGAATCTCCCGGTGCACGCGGGCGAAGATTTCGACGGGCGATTCGAAGAAGAGAGAACTGGAGACGTTGACCGGAGTCAGGAACCCGGTGTCTTCGGAAGCGTCCTCCAGCGTGTTTTCCGGCGCGAAGAGCTCAGCGGGCATACTCAGCTTTTGAGAAACCGCTCGGGTTGCAGCCGGCGGGCGCGGCTGAACGGGTGGTTGCTCGGCCTTACGGCGCCGCGCCCGACGGCTCCCGAGCTTCTGAGGAACTCGCGCACAACGGACTCGCTTCCGGCGGCCAAATCCGCCGAGTTCCTCATTCTCCTGGTGCCGCCGAAAGCGGCCTGTGCGCTTCTCAGCCCCAGACGCACGGCGGCGCCGGAGGGCAGGGCAGGCAGGAAGACGATGCCGCCCGGGTCGGCGGTCTCCTCCACCATCTCCAGGCCGTCCACTTCCACGTGGTAAGCGCGCTTCGGCTCCAGACCGACGATAAAGACATCGTCGATGGCTTCCTCCGTCTTGCGGGGCGGCACGCGGAAGCTTTTGGCGTCGCGCGCGAAGAAGACCGTGGCTTCCTCGATATCCATCGGTTCGTGCGACAGTTTCGGATCGATGCGGGTCACGCTGCCATCGGAGAACAACTGCAACTGGCCCTCGAAGAAGCCGATCCAGGAGGCGTCGTCTTCCCAGGCGGAACGGACGAACAACTGGCCGCCGATGGGATCGTGTTGCGCGAGCGGCACGTGATAGTAGCTGAGACCCGGCTGGTACGGGTTGGCCCACAGCAGTTCGTGAGCGATGCCCGCCGTGCCGCGCATCACGAAACGGTCGTTCATGAGGAAACCCTGCAGCAACTGGGTTTCCGGCGCGTTGGAATCGTAGGCCACCATCGCGAGTTCCGCGGCGCGCGAGAGCACGGCCTTTTCGAGATCGGGGCCCTTCCTATCAATTGCGATATCGGCGGGAATGCGGTACTCGTTTTCCGCGGCCGGGAAGGGCGGGGGATAGTGGGCCATCAGGTGGATCAGCGGGTACTCTTTGAACCAGGCCGGGAAGGTGTCGCGGAGATCGAAACTGACGTTGTCACGGAACGCGTGCAGCAGTTCCATCATGGCGCTGGCCTCGGCGTTGGGGAGCCGGGCCTTGGCGGATTTCAGATTGGCGATGAAGGTGTTGGTCCAGAAGGTATCGAAGACGGCGGTAAGCGTCTTTTCCGCGAGTTCCGGCTGCGTTTCAGAAAGCACGATGGCCGCGAGAACCTTGTTGCGGGCCTCGCCGATGGTCTTCGGGGCCGGACCGTTCACCGCGCGCTGCAGCTTGGCAAAGATGCGGCTCTGGTCCGTGCCGGAAAAAAGCGGCGCGCACCAGTCGGCGACCAGGGCGATCTGGCGGACGTCGGTTCCCGGACCGGCAGCCCACGCGACGGCTTTCCTGCCGGCCGCCTGGTCCTGGGCGATCTGATAAAGGAGTGCGGCCGTCCAGCCCGGTTCGTCGAAAGGGGCGTTGCCGGTCCAGAGACCTTCGAACTGCTCCCAGCGCAGGCTCTGGCGTTCGCGTTCGCGGCGCAGCAGTTTCAGGCGCGCGGGGCGAAGGAAGAGGCGCGGGGCTTCCGCGTAGACCGTAAAGCTGTCGGGGCGGCGCGCTTCTTCCGCCGGTTCTTCGGCGGGCGGCGGATCCTGCGCGCCCAGCGGCAGCGCCGGTAACGCGAGCAGGCTCAGACAGGCGGCGCGACGTGAGATCCGGTCCAAACCCGATTCTACTCCGTCACGAGAACTGCCGCGCCCCGAATCCCGTCGAACTTCAGTGCCTGCAGGGCGCGATTCGCTTCGCGCATCGGGAACGTTTCGACTTCCATCCGCACCGGGATTTCCGCCGCGACCTTGAGAAAGCCGCGGCCGTCTTCTCGGGTGTTGTTCGCCACGCTGCGCATGACCCGTTCCTGATAGAGCAGTTCGTAACCAAAGGACGGAATGGGACTCATATGGATGCCGCCCAGAATCAGGCGTCCGCCCTTCTTCAGTGCCCGGAGGGCGGGCGGCACCAGTTCGCCGGCCGGAGCGAACATGATGGCGGCGTCGAGAAGGGCGGGCGGCGCGGCGTCGGCCTCGCCCGTCCAGACGGCTCCCAGTTCGCGAGCGAGTTTCCGGTGCTTTTCGCCCCGCGTGCTGGCGTAGACTTCCACGCCCTGGTGCCGCGCTACCTGGATTGCGAGGTGCGCCGCCGCGCCGAAACCGTAAAGGCCCAGTTTCGAGCCGGGGCTCAGTTCGGCAAGGCGCAGGCAGCGAAAGCCGATAATTCCCGCGCAGAGCAGCGGCGCGGCGGCGATGTCGGAGAACGCGTCCGGCAGGGGATAGACGAAAGCTTCGGGTGCGACGGTGTATTCGGCATAGCCGCCGTCCACGGTCCAGCCGGTAAACTGCGGGGCGTCGCAGAGGTTTTCGCGGCCGGAACGGCAGAACTCACACACGCCGCAGGTGCGGTGCAGCCAGGGCACGCCGACCCGGGTTCCGAGCGGAATTTCGAAGGTGCCGGTTCCCCGCGCTTCCACCACGCCGACAATCTGGTGGCCGGGGATGACGTTGGGCTTCCGCACGGGTAGTTCGCCTTCCACGACATGGAGGTCCGTCCGGCAGACGCCGCAGGCGAGAACCCGCAGCAACACCTCGCCGGGTCCGGGAACGGGTCGAGGCACTTCGGTCCATTGAAGCGGACCGGTTTCCACGGGGGCGGGCGATGGCAGGACGCATGCGAGCATCTGCTCTACTTGTACCTCAGGTTGAAGTTCTCCCGCGCGGGACCGTATCCTGATCGGCCCTCCTGTGACTGCCGTATCTCAGGTTCAGGAGGGGAGAAGTGCCGCGGAACTCTTCGACAGCGGGGTTAATCTGAACGGCATTTGGCTTGCCATTGGTATCATTACGGATTGACCTGCAAGTGCCGCAACGCACGCAGGCGCGCAGGCGTCTCACGGAAACCGATATAAATGAAGAGCATAAAGCCGCTTAGCGGCGATCAGGCTACCAGATTTCGCCCCTCCGGGTTCACACGGCTGATGCCGGCTCTGCTGCTGGCGGCAGGTGTCGCATCCGCCCAGCAGTATGTGATTACGACCATCGCGGGAATCCCCAGCGTGCAGGGTTATTTTGGCGACGGAGCGGCGGCGAACGTAGCTCAGCTCTATAAGCCGCAGCGGGTCACGGTCGACAGCAAAGGCAATTACTACCTTTCCGATTACCGGACCAATGTCGTGCGCATGGTGACGGCGTCGACGGGCTTCATTTCGACGATCGCGGGCAATGGAGCGCGTGGCTTCGCGGGCGACAATGACACCGCGACGTCGGCCAATATCTCGGACGTGCATGGCATTGCCGTGGATTCGAGCGGTGTCGTTTACATCTCCGACACGGGGAACAGCCGCATCCGCAAGATCGACAGCAAAGGGATAATCACCACGTTCGCGGGCAACGGTACTCCGGGATTTGCCGGCGATGGCGCGGCGGCTTCCAAAGCGGAACTCTGGTTCCCGGCCGGACTGGCGCTGGACAGCGCCGGTAACCTCTACGTCGCGGATTACGGGAATTCGACGGTCCGGAAGATCGCTTCGGGCGGGAACATCTCGACGATCGCCGGAACCGGTGTCTGGGGCATGGCGGGCGACGGCGGCGCGGCCAATAAGGCGACGCTGGCCTCTCCGACGTCCCTCGCGGTGGACAGCGCCGGAAACGTCTATATTGGCGACGTCGGCAGCAACAGTATCCGCAAGGTGACCACGGACGGCAACATCCGCACCGTGGCTTCCGGCGTGACGGCGCAGAGCCTCGCGGTGGATGCGGCGGGCAGCCTCTATTTCGTGGACGGGCTGACTTCGGTGGTGCGGAAGATTCTTCCGTCCGGCACGATTCTGACCATTGCCGGCACCGGCGTGGATGGTTTTTCGGGCGACGGCGGGCAGGCCACACAGGCGCAACTGGATCATCCGGCCGGTCTTGCCCTCGATGCGTCGGGCAACATCTATCTGGCGGATTCGAACAACCAGGTGATTCGTCTGATGACCCCGGTGCCGTTTTCCATCGGGGCGATCACCAGCGCGGCGTCTTCCGGCGTGCAGGGCGGCGTGGCTCCGGGCGAGATCGTGACCCTGTTCGGCACGGGTATCGGTCCGGCGACGCTGACGCCGTTTTCGGTTTTAAACGGCAGTATCGGCAATCAGATCGCGGGCACGCAGGTGCTGATCGACAGTTTCCCGGCGCCGCTGATTTATGTGTCGTCGAACGTGGTAGCCGCGATTGTGCCGTATGCGGTAGGAAACTACTCCATCGCGAACGTGGAAGTGGTGTATCAGGGCAAGCATTCGGTGGTGACCACGGTGCCTGTGGTGCCGGCCGCGCCCGCCATTTTTACCGCTGATTCCACGGGTTCGGGCCAGGCGGCGGCGGTGAATGCGGATGGCTCTCTGAACAGCGCCGCGAAGCCGGCGAAAGCGGGTTCGTTTATTTCGATTTACATCACCGGCGACGGGCAAAGCAATCCGGGCGGGGTGGATGGCAAGATTGCCAATGCCGCGCCGTATCCGTCGACCGTGCTGCCGGTGAAGGTCACCGTCGGCGGGCAGACGGCGGTGGTGAACTATGCGGGCGCCACGCCGACTTCCGTGGCCGGTTTGACCCAGGTGAACGTCCAGATTCCGTCCGGCGTGGCGGCGGGCAGCGCGGTGCCGATCGCGGTGACGGTGGGCACGGTCACCGCGCAGTCCGGCGTGACCATCGCGGTGCAGTAGTTCAGCAGCCTGCCGGAGCGGGACAGGAAGGCCGGGAGTGAAGCCTGAAGCGCCTGGGTGTGCCGGGTCCGCCGGGGAACAGCAGGGCGACCAGGGCCAGAGTCAGAAGGATGGCTATGGTGAGCAGGTCGTCGGTGGTCATTCCTTAATTTATCATGCTCTTATTCTTATAAAGCCGGTTTAATCCGGAAATGGAATAAGAATCGAAATGCCCGAACAACGGAGTGGAGCCGGCCCGCGGGCGAGCCGGCTCCTCCGTTCGGGTTCTTAAAACACCAGACGGAGCTGGAATTCGACAATCCGGCCGCCAGGGTCGTTGGCTCCGGAAACCGTGATATCGCGGTAAGCGCTGGTCGTCTGGCCGAACTGGGCGGAGGCTGCGGAGAGCGAATTCACGTCGTTCCCGGCCGAGCCCAGCAGGAAGTTTACGTCGTTGAAAAGATTCAGCGCGGTGGCGCGGAATTCCAGCGACGCTTTTTCGGCAACGGGTGTTCGTTTCAGGATGCCGAAATCGACCCGGCTCTGCCACGGTCCGTAGAGGTAAATGCGCTGGCCCAGCTGGCCCGCCGTGGTGGGCGGTCCGATATAGGGCGCATTGGGGTCCAGATTAGCGAGCGTTTTCCCGCCCACCTCGAAGGCCGCATTGGTGTTGTTGAGCAGCGCCTGCGGCAGGTAGTAGATGATGCCGGCCGGGTCTTTGCGAATGGCCACCATGTCGTTGAGTTGCTGCGCCGTCAACCCGTGAAGAACAATGCCGGCGTCGGCCGTGCTGCTCTGGCCGCTGGCGGTATTGAAGGTCTGGCGTCCGCTGCGGAGCAGTGCCGGGGAGCCCGATTGCAGCCGGTAATTCCCGGTGAATTCCCAGCCCTGTACCGCCTTTTTGACGAAGCTGTTGCCGCCGGTCATCCATTTGCGGCCCGGCCCGAAAGGCAGTTCGTAAATGTAGCTCATCTTGAAGGAATGCCGGATATCCCAGGGAGACGGCCCCTTGTCCAGCTTCGAATCGCGGAAGGTGATGGGCTGGCTGAAGACACTGGAACTGGAGGCGTCCATGTTCGTAAGCGATTTGCCCCACGTGTAACTGGCCTGCGTCAGAAGCCCCTGCGAGAGACGGCGACGAACCTCCGTCTGCAGCGAGTTGTAGGTCGCGCCGCCTCCATTGGTCAGGAAAAACGCGCCGCTGTTGGTGGCCGGATTCGCCACAAACATATTGGCCGGATAACCGGCCTTCACCAGGCTGGCCATGCGGGTGGCGTTCAGCGCGATGGCGCTGGCCACGGCGCCGGCCTGGCCCTGCTGAATATTGACGGCCTGCGTGGAATCCGACGTGGTGCCGAGGGCGGTGAGGAGGATGGGCACGTTCGCCTGTCCAGGCAGCCCCTGATTGCCGAAATTGATGCTGGCGGGATTGGCGTTCTGCGCGATCCGCAGGTTGTTCTGGGCCACCTGGAATTCTTTGAGGAAACCGTTTTCGAAGATGTTGATCTCGTTCAGATTGAGCTGGCGCCAGAGGCCGACGGCATGGTTGCCGACATAGCGGACATCGAGGACGGTGTCTTTCAGGATCTCGCGCTGCAGGCTGAAGACCCAGTTCTGCACATAGGCCTGGCGGATTTTCGGATCGATCTCATTGATGCTGATGTTGGCGGCCAGCGGAATCGGATAGACGGGCGTGGTGGAGATGCTGGCGGAGGGCAGGGTCGCGTCGCGGAAGTACACGCTGCCTGGCGCGCCGAACGCGGCCGGTGTGTTGCTCGGATCCACGGAGGTGGAAGTGCTTCGGCCGGGGTTCGAACCCCAGAGACCGGTGAAGACGCCCGTGCCTTCCCGGTTCACGGAAATCGCATAGCCGCCGCGGACGACCGTCTGTCCCTCTTTGCCCGTGAGGCGGCGCAAAAAGCCGGGAGCTTCCGGCAGGGTGTAAGCGAAACCAGCTGAGGGCAGGAAGATGCGATAGTTCGCGTTATACGCGTATTGATCCGGTTTGGCGGCGTTGAAGCCGATGTTGGCGCTGCCGGGCGTGTTGCCGGGCTGGAACAGATTGCCGACGCCCGAGATTCCCCAGGCGCCCTGGTATCCGGCAGTGGAGTAAAGGCCGTCCAGATTGACGAAGGGAAGCTGCACGTCCCAGCGCACGCCGGCGTTAAGCGTCAGGTTCCGGCGTACGCGCCAGCTGTCCTGCACGTAGAACGCGAACTCGCGCTGGCGGTCCCGGTCGATGGAGCCGGTATTGGAGTACTTCTTCGTCGTCTCGTCGAGCGACAAAGAGCGCGAAATCGCCGAAACGCGGCCCGTAAGAATGGCGTAAAGCTGCTGGGCTTCGGTGCGCTGCGTGGAGGTGCTGCCGGGCAGCGTGGCCAGGGTGAAGATGTTTGCCACGGGGTCGCCGGTGGCAATGCCCATTGTGATGGTGGGAACCACCTGCGTGCCGTTCGACTGCTGCCAGAGATTGATCTGGTCGAAATTGCCGCCGAAGTTGACCACGTGAGCTCCCGCGGTCCACGTCAGATTCGTGGCGAACTGTTTGACGGGTGAGTTGCGGCGGGAGTTGGACGCAGTGGTGTAGGGGTTCGAGAAGTACGTCCCGGTGAACACTGGCGCGTAGCCGTTCCAGCGGCTGTAAAGGGCGGGAGTGATTTCGTCGCGGAAGATGGAGTTGCCGCCTTCCAGACCGAAGCGGACTTCGCTGGTGAGGCGCGGGGTCCACGAGGAGCGGAGCGAGGTGACGCCGGAGAACGAGATGCGCCGCGTGCCGCCGGAGGCCGGGCTGCCGAGCACGGTTCCGGTGCCGGCGAGAATCGGAAGAATGCCGTTCACGGCGTCCGGATTGGCGTAATATTTCTGGTAATTGATGACCACATCGGCGTGGTGTTTACTGGTGGCGTTCCAGTCGAGTTTCACGGTGGGGAAACTGCGGCGGTTCATCCCGTTGGTGGTGAAGGTGTAGTCGTAACGGTTGTAATCGCTGGCCTTGGCCACGCGGCTGTTGAGCGTACCCCCGGCGGAGGCGAGCTTCAGCATGTCCTGCAGCGTGGTCTGCATGTTGGGGTCCGGCGTGGTGGCGAAGGCGCGGCTGCCGGCGGGCGCGGGATTCGCGGCAGCCAGTTGCAGCACGTCCACCTGGTGCAACACCTTGTTGGCGTCGGCGTAGGTGTAGATGCCGTTGATGGCGCTTTGCGTGGGAATCGTCAGGAGCGAAGCAGGGGTATAGCTCTGGGGCAGGCGGAAAAATTCCTGATTCCAGAAGAAGAACAGCTTGTCCTTTTTGATGGGACCGCCGATGCTGCCGCCAAACTGGTTCAGGATGAGCCGGTCGCGCGGCTGGGCGTTGATGGTATTGAAGTAATAATTAGCGTCGAGATCGGTGTTCCGCGTCTGCCAGAACGCGGTGCCGTGAAATTTGTTGGTGCCGGATTTGGTGACGAAGCGGACCTGCGCCGACCCTGCGCCCAGCACGTCCGCGCTGCCGCCGGCCGTGGTGACGGCCACTTCCTCAATGGCATCCGGTTTGGGCTGGATGGTGGCGAAGAAGCCGTCGCTCGATTTCAGGTAATTGTCCTGAATGCTGATGCCGTCGAGCGACATGGCCAGGGAACCTTTGGGAAGACCGTTAATCGAGGAGGTCCGGGAGGTTCCGGGCGTCGAAGTGCCGGGCAGCAGAACCAGCAGTTCCGTGGCATTCCGCGCGGTCATGGGGAGCTGGTTAATTTGCCTGCCTTCCAGATTCGTGGTGACGGAAGAATCGGTTGTTTGCAGGATCTCAGCGCCTGCCGTGACCTCGATTCGGTCCGAGATATTACCGACGGTGAGCGTTACGTTCACGGTTGCCGGTTTACCGGGTTCCAGGCGGATATTTTCCACGTTAGCGGTCTGAAAACCCGCGGCGGTGACGGTCACGCGGTAGGTGGCGGTGGGAAGCGAAGGTACGGTCCACTCGCCGCGGTCGTTGGCTTTTGTGGTGAAGCGGGCGTTCGTCTCCGAACCCACCACGAGGATATCGGCGGCCGGAACTACCGCGCCCTGAGGATCGGTGACAGCGCCGTTAATTTGACTACTGACGCTTTGGGCGTTTAAGAGGAAACTGGAGAACGCCAGCGAAATGGAGAGAAAACCGATCCGTAAATACATGCAGACCCCTTCGATGCGTTGAGATGATGATCGAACGGGGACCGGATCAGACTGAAGATTTAGTAAAGATGATACAACGGCCGGATCGTCGCAGGCAATGGCGAAAGGGGTGTTGCCGGGGGTGAAACGCGTTCGTTACAGATAATGAGGCGGCGCGTGAGGGTGTTGCGCTATACTGACAGAGTTGTGATTGCAATCCTGTTGACGATCGTACACGTTATCGTGTGTCTGTTCCTGATTGTTGTGGTGCTGCTGCAGAGTGGCAAGGCGGCCGATCTTGCGGGCGCGTTTGGAGGTATGGGTTCCCAGACTGCCTTCGGACCGCGCGGCTCGGCGACCTTGCTTTCGAAGGCCACCACGATTTCGGCGGTAATTTTCATGCTGACCTCGATCTCGCTTTCGATTGTGGCGACGCGCAGTGCGGGAGTCAGTAATCTCCCGGACCTGAAGCGGCGTCCGGTACAGAATTCGGCACCGGCAAAACCTCAGTCGGCTCCGGCCAAGAAGTAATCACAGCATTTGCCTGTACACCTGCGGAGGTGGCGGAATTGGCAGACGCACTAGCTTGAGGTGCTAGCGGGAGCAATCTCGTGCGGGTTCAAGTCCCGCTCTCCGCACCAAAATTCTTCAAACCATGAAAAGCCTCTCAACCGGGAGGCTTTTCTCTTTTATGTCGGTTTACCCGTACAACTGCGTGGCGACTTTGCCTTTCCCGTCCCGCGTCACATAAACCGGCCGTTTCTCATACTCAAACTTCTGCGTCGGCGCGATGCCGAGCGCGTGATAGATGGTCGCATGCAGATCTTCCATCGGAAGCGGATTTTCGATGGTCGTGCACGGGCGTTCCTCGGCGGTTTTGCCATAAACGAAACCCTTCTTCACGCCGCCCCCGAACAGCAGCACCGAACCGGCAGCGGTGAAGTGCCGGTGCATGCCGTAATGCATCGGCAACTGCATCACATCCGGCGTATTGGCCTGATCCTTCACCTCTTTGCCGACCTTGCCTTCGGTAATCGCATCGCGGCTGAACTCACTGGCCAGCACCACCAGCGTGCGGTTCAGAAGCCCCCTCTCCTCCAGATCGAGGACCAGTTGCGCGACCGGGCCGTCGATGATCTTCTTCATGGTTTCCGCGCGGGCGTGTCCGTCCTGATGGCTATCCCACCAGCGGAAAGGCACGTACTCCGTGGTCACCTCGACATAACGCGCACCGGCCTCCACCAGGCGCCGGGCGAGCAGGCAGCCCTGCCCGAAACGGCTGGTGTTGTAGATATCGAACTTCTCTTTTCCTTCCAGCGAGATATCGAATGCCTTTGCCGAAGGCGACGTCAGCAGTTTATCGGCGGCGTCCATCGAACGCAGCAGACTCTGCCTCTGGTAGTCTCCCGCGAACTGATAAACCGGCTCCTTCGCCAGAACCTGCTCGTATAGTTTGCGACGGCTTGTAAACCGGGAACTCCCCAGATCGGAAGGCGGGCGCACGGCGGAGGCGGCATCCTGCGGATTCATCAGCAGCACCGGGCCGTACTCGCTGCCGAGGAATCCGGCGGTGTGAAACGACTTCAGCGCGGGCGATTCCGCGCCGATTTCCAGATTCTGCCCGATCGAAATAAACGGCGGCACGGTATCCACCCGCGGACCCAGCGTCTTCGCGATCACCGCGCCCAGGTGAGGCACTGCCATGGGCTGCGGCGGAATGTACCCGGTATGCCAGTGGTACTGATGACGCGAATGCAGGATGAAACCGAGATCAGCGGCCTGAAAACTCCGGATCAGCGAGCCGCGGTCCATCACCTTTGCGATTCGCTCCAGGCCCTGCGAAATTTTGATGTTATCGACCACGGTATCGATTGCCGGAAACGTACTGAGCACCTTGTCGGTGCGCACGCCGGGCGCGAAGGGCGTATAGCGCTTGGGATCGAAGGTTTCGGTGGACGCCATGCCGCCCGCCATCCAGAGAACGATGACGGAATCGGCCGTCGCCCCGTTCGGAGTGGCCGCTCTGATTAGTGTCGGCTCTCGTCCGACCAGCGACGCCAGTGTCGCCGCGGCCGTTACCCCTCGGCCCATGAAGCCGCGGCGATGGATCTTCGAACTGATGTAAGCTTCTTCGGCAGTCAGTTTGGGCGTTTCTTCCGGCATATGCTCTACTCTTCCGCTTCTAACGAATGAACTGGAATTCCGGGCTGACCATGACCGACCAGAGCAGGTCGGCGAGTCCCGCAGCGCTGGGGCGACCCGGATGGGCCGGATCGCGCAGAGCCGTGACGGCGATCTGCCGTTCCGCCACCGAGGGCGCGCGGCCGAGCAGGTGCCAGTAGACCCGATCCACTGCCTCCGCAACTGTCTTTACGGGCGGTTCCGGGGGCAACGGCGTTTCGGGAGAGGGCGTCGCGAGGCGATCGAGCGACGGTTGTTGATCGAAAATAAAGAACCGCCCGGTCACGGTTTCGCCCTGCGCGAGCGCCGTGTTTTCAAACGTCGGAACGCCCTCGAAACTCGCGAAACCCCGGTGAGAGATGTCGTAGACGACCACGGACGGAAACTTCACGCGGACGGCATTCGGGACGGGCCGCTCGCCATTGAGCGGGATCACGGCAGATCGGTCCTCGCGCAACCCCTGCACGGTTACTGGCTGCAGGGAGGCGAGTGGGGTCTTCGTGCCGTCGGCGGACGTGAACACGCCGTCGAGCCAGATGGGCGTTGCGCGATCCGGCGCGGTGGAAAGATTATCGTCGACGATCAGGTAGATCCTGTCCGATTTGGAAACATCGACGCCGAACGGGACTGCAGGCGGCGGCGCGGCGCCGGCCGCTGGCTTGCCTGCGCCGCTGACCTGCCGGCTGAAAAGACTGGCCGGTTCCGGCGGCAATTCCCCCAGCATGCGCTGCGCGCCGCGCCAGATCCAGTGATTCAGGGTTTCGCCGTTCACCAGTTCGACCGCCTGCATGGTTGTCGGCAGGTTGTCGCGAGTGGAGTACACCTGATCGCGAATCGGGCGGCCCAAAGCGCGGGTCAGACTGTTGCCCGCAATCTTCCATTCGCGGGCATAGACGCCACCCTGAATGGGAACCGGCGCGGGGGCCGGCACCCGGGCCGGAGCGGAAGCAGGCGCCGGTTGCGGATTGGGGCGCGCCGGACGGGTGTTGAGCGCGAGGTTCACTTCGGTGTCCACCGGAGCGCCGGAAAACACTCCCAGAGCTTTCGGTTGGCCTGCGGGCGGCGGCGCGGGAGAAGGCGCGACCGGACGGCGTGCCACCTGCCAGTCGCCTGTCACGGTCGCAATGGCGTCGGCGAACTGCTCGGCGGTCAGACGGCGAAGTTCCGGCCCCCGGAACGAATACTGCCTGGGCGGTCCGTCGGGACGCGAGACGGCCTCCATCTGATAAGTATTTGAGCCGATGATGGTCGAGATCAGCCGCCGGATGTCATAACCGCCCTTCACGAAATCGGCGGCGAGATAGTCGAGGACCTCGGGGCTCCAGGGCTCGCCATCCATATCGTCGACATTCTCGACGATGCCCCGACCCATCAGCCTCTCCCAAATCCGGTTGACGAAGGTTCGCGCCAGTCTGCCGTTGCGCGGGTCGGTGAAGATTTCGGCGACCGTCGCGCGGCGATCCGGGATGCTGCCGGAGGGGAGCGGCCGGTTGATCTCCGGATACATATAGGCTGCCGTCGCGAACTGATTGGGCTGGGCGACATCGCAGCGGTAAAGCTGCAGTTTCTCCTCGGCGGAGAAGTAGGCGGCCAGCGCGTAGGCGTCCTTTAGCTTCCACTTACTGATAAAGCTGTCATGGCAGGAATTGCACTTGAAGTTGATCCCGACGAAGATCTGCGCGGCATTCTGCGAAGCCTGCATCGCCGGCGTTTGCGACGCGCTGGTGGTGCCGCGCCAGTTGACGCCGATGAGGAAGCCATCGGGGTCGGTGGCCGAGGTCGGATTCAGAAGCTCGCGGACCATCCGGTCGTAAGGCTTGTTGGTCTGGAGGGCGTCCAGCAACCAGGGCGTGATGCTCTTCCGCTGGGCGGTTTCGGAGTAATAAACCACGCCTTCGTCGTTCCGGAGCAGATCGTTCCAGTAGCTGATCCAGTGTTCGGCGTAGCGCGTGGGGTTGTCCATCAGGGACGCGACCAGCTTCTGCCTCTTATTGGGATCCGTGCTCGCGATGAACTCCCGGATCTGACCCGGCGTCGGCAGCAGGCCCCAGATGTCGAGATAAGCCCGCCGGGCGAACTCGGCCTGATCGACCGGGCGGGGCTTTGCAACCCCCTGTTTGGCGAGGTAGGCCGAGGTGAAGCGATCGAGCGGTTGCGTCCACCCGTCCCAGGTCGGAGCGGGTACCGGTGGTGCGGTGAGGGTGAGCGGAGGTTCCCAGCGCGGTTTCCCGATTGCCGCACCCGGCGTGGCGCGGGCGCCGGCGTCGATCCAGGTTCGAAGGGTGGCAATTTCCCGCGCAGATAACGGGTCGCCGCCAAGAGGCATCACGGGTCCCGCCTCACCGACCACGCGCCGGATCAGCAGACTCTGGCCGCTGCTGCCGGGTTTGACGGCGGCTCCTGTCCGGCCGCCCGCGAGGATATCCTCATAGGTTCCAAGCGCCAGGCCGCCGGAGCGCCTTTCGGCGTTGTGGCAGGTGAGGCAATGGTCGGCGAGGATTGCGTGGATGTCGTGTTCGTAATCGACGACAGGGCGTTTCGGAACCGGCTGACAAAATCCGGGTTGGGGACAAGAGAGCGCCGTTATGCCCGCGATCGCCGCGAATGCGAACCGCCTCAGGCGGGAAACCAGTAAAGATCTGAGCAAAACCATGGTGGAATGACGCCGATTCTAACTATAGTCCAACGCTCGCGGGAGCACACGCGCCGCCGAAGGAGGGACATTTGTGCGACATAATGTCTTCAGGTATGCCCAGCACACGAACAGAACCGGTCTCTCCCCTTGTGCTGCTGTCGCAGGCTCGTGAGCTGTTTACCCAGCGTGACCTCGCCGCCCGGCTGCGCGTGACTGCGCGTACTATCGGACGGTGGGAAAAACAGGAGACCGAGTGCCCGATTTTCCTCGCCGCAGCTCTGCGCGACATGATCCGTTCCGACGCCCGGCCGGCGGCGAATCCCGCTAACTTCACTTTCATCGACCTTTTCGCGGGCATCGGGGGCATGCGGGCCGGATTTGAGCAGGCCGGCGGCAGGTGCGTCTTCACCAGCGAGTGGAACCACTGGTGCAGGAAGACCTACGTCGAGAACTTCGGGAGCGAAGGAGAGAACTTCGTCGGGGATATCGTGCCGGTACCGGCCGACGACATTCCGGACCACGACGTTCTGGTGGCCGGTTTTCCCTGCCAGCCGTTCTCGATCGCCGGCGTCAGTAAAAAGAACGCCCTGGGACGGCCGCACGGCTTTGCATGCACCACCCAGGGCACGCTCTTCTTCGACGTGGCGCGCATCATCGCGGCGAAGCGGCCCAAGGCCTTTCTGCTGGAAAACGTCAAAAATCTGCTCAGCCATAACGGCGGCCAGACTTTTCAGATCATCCGCGAAACTCTCAGGGAAGAACTGGGCTACCACGTGGAGGCCCGGGTTATCGACGGCGCCCGTTTTGTTCCACAGCACCGTGAGCGCATCCTGATTGTCGGCTTTCGGGAGAAGGTCGGCTTCACGTTCGACGATCTGCGGCTGCCGGAAGAGGGGCCGCGGCTGCGTTCGATTCTGCATCCGGAGGATGGTTCCGAAGATCCCGAAGAGCCGTACACCGCCGGGCCGAAGGGCAAGGTGAATTCCAAATACGTCCTGAGCGATAAGCTGTGGGCCTATCTGCAGGCGTACGCGGAAAAGCACCGGGCCGCCGGGAACGGCTTCGGCTTCGGGCTGGTGGACCGGAATTCGGTAGCGAGAACGCTTTCCGCCCGTTACCACAAAGATGGCTCCGAGATTCTGGTGAGCCGCGGCAAGGGGAAAAACCCGCGCCGGCTGACTCCCCGGGAGTGCGCCCGGCTGATGGGTTTCCCGGCCGGTTTCCGAATCACGGTTTCCGATACCCAGGCGTATAAGCAGTTCGGCAACAGTGTCGTCGTTCCGGTGATCCGGGCGGTTGCTCAGGCGATGGAGCCGCACATCCGGGCACTGCGCCAGTACGAACAGACAGGTGTTCTCGAAATGCCTCTGTTCGGATGAAACCGGATGAAAGCGGGCTATCTTTCGGAGTTCTTCACCGGTGTCGCGACCAAGACGCTGAGTGCCGTCGAGGCGGATTTCGCGCGCAGTAACCAGCATGAATATAACGGCAACCGGGAACTGATCCGCGTT
The DNA here is from genome assembly GCA_903851195.1 of uncultured Acidobacteriia bacterium. GTDB lineage: Bacteria > Acidobacteriota > Terriglobia > Bryobacterales > Bryobacteraceae > BOG-234. The sequence continues at coordinate 68,036 of CAINNJ010000032.1, read as the reverse complement.
TTCGGGAGGGCTACGGAGAAGCACGTTTTCCCGGCCAAATTCATCTATCTGACCGACGAGGAGGACGGGCCGGTCGCTGAGGATGCCACCGTCACCTGGTACGATTCGCGGCTGAGGCACAGAACCCGCACCGAACATCGCCTCTACTTTCCGACTACCCGCGTTTCGCTCCGAGCGTCCGAAGGGGATTTGCTGGTGATCGGCAGGCGGCCGGACAACTCGGTGCTCGTGGTCATCGCCCAGGGGGACTCGACGACAGCCAATCAGATCCGGTGGCTCTTCAGTATGCAGGCGTCCCTCTATGAGGGGTTTACCGTGCGGGAGGAACTGGATACCGAACAGGACCGGATCCAGTTCGCCTCCACGTTCATTCTGGAGCAACTGGGGATCGTCGTCGAGCCGGCCACGGAATGCCACCTGGATGTGATGCTGGCGAGATTCGGGGGCGTGTTCCCGAAGACCCGGGAGTTCTCGGCGTTTGCGAGGTCAACGCTCCCGGAGGTGCACTCCCAGGACGATCCGGACGTGGCTCTGATGGCCTGGATGGAACGCGAGGAGAGCCTGTTCCGAACGCTGGAGAAGCATCTGATCGCCGAACGCCTGTCGCGCGGTTTCGTTGACGACGTGGACGGGTTCCTGCAATATTCGCTGTCGGTTCAGAACCGCCGGAAAAGCCGTGTCGGCCTCGCGCTAGAGAACCATCTGGAAGTCGTTTTCACGCAGAATCAACTGCGATACGGCCGGACCGTGGCGACCGAAGGGAAGGCGAAACCGGATTTCCTGTTTCCTGGTGGCAAGGAGTATCAGGACGCCGGGTTCGATGCGGCCTTACTCACAATGCTGGGCGTGAAAAGCACGTGTAAGGAGCGGTGGCGCCAGGTGCTGGCGGAAGCCAGACGCATCGGGGACAAGCACCTGCTCACGCTGGAAACCGCGATCAGCAGGGATCAGACCAACCAGATGCGGGAATTCCGGTTACAATTGGTGGTTCCGCGCAAACTCCACGCGACGTATGCCCCGGAGCAGGCCCGTGAACTTCTCGATGTTGCCGCCTTCACTCGTTTGGTGAGAGATCGTCAGGAAGAAATGAGATGACGAAACCAGGCATCCCCGATCATTATGGGCATGATGGCTATGGGCGAGATGGCTCCGGGCCCGACAGCTACGGGCAGTTTCTCACGGATCTGAAGGGGAGAATTCGAGCGGCGCAGCTTCGCGCGTCGATGGCCGTGAACCGGGAACTGGTCCTGCTTTTACTGGCAGATCGGCCGCGATATTCTCGACCGGCAGGAACGGGAAAACTGGGGCGCGAAAGTGATTGACCGTTTGGCGGCGGACCTCAAGCGGGCGTTCCCGGATATGAAGGGCTTCTCCCCGCGAAATCTGAAATACATGCGCGCGTTCGCGGAGGCCTGGCCGGATGAGGCAATAGTGCAAGCGGTGCTTGCACAAATCACCTGGTATCACAATCTCGCGATCCTCGAAAAGCTTTCCGCTCCCGAAGACCGCATTTGGTACGTTAAAGCGACCATCCAGCACGGCTGGAGCCGAAACGTTCTCGTTCACCAGATCGAATCCGGGCGACTGCACCGCCAGGGGAAAGCCGTCGCCAACTTTGACCGGACCCTGCCCGCGCCGCAATCCGACCTCGCGCGGGACATCACCAAAGATCCCTACAACTTCGATTTCCTCACCCTCGGCGACGATGCCCACGAGCGCGATCTGGAGCGCGGTCTGCTGGTGCATCTGCGCCAGTTTCTTCTCGAACTCGGGGTGGGATTCGCGTTTGTGGGCAGCCAGTACAGGCTTGCCGTGGGCGACCAGGAGTTTTACATCGATCTTCTCTTCTATCACCTGAAACTCCGCGCCTATGTGGTGATCGACCTGAAGATGAGAGCGTTCGAGCCGGAGTTCGCCGGCAAGATGAATTTTTATCTCTCGGTGGTTAACGATCTTCTGCGGCATCCCGACGACCAGCCCAGCATCGGTCTCATCCTTTGTAAGACCAAGGACCGGTTTGTCGCCGAATACTCGCTCCGGGATTTCAACAAGCCCATCGGCATTTCCGAATACCGGCTCGCTGAAAGTCTTCCTGAAAAGCTGAAGGGCAGTTTGCCGACGATTGAGGAACTGGAGAGTGAACTTGGGACAGCGGAGGCGTCTTCGTAGCTCGCCGGCAGGCCGCTGCCGAACCAATGCTCTGAGCCGGAGCACGAATGTTCGCCAACGAACCGGCCGGACAGCCCAGGTAAGAGCTTTCAGTGCGACTTCTGAGGGTTATATATGATTTATCTCAGGACTTTTTGTCGTCTCAAGGGAGCAGCCATGTTGCAGGAGCGGTTTTTGAAGATCGCGCTGGCGATCGCGTTCGGTCTGAATGCGGCCTGGGCGCAGGATAGTTTCGGAAACATAAACGGGGCGGTAACGGACTCGTCGGGGGCGGTACTGGCCGGCGTGCAGGTGAAGGCCTTCAACAGCGCGACCAATGTCGCTTCACAAACCCGGACATCCAGCGAGGGGATTTTCAAAATTCCGACGCTGCTGCCGGGCGACTACCGGGTCGAACTTTCGCGGGACGGCTTCAGTACGGAGGTCGCGGAACATGTCACGGTGGAGGCGGGCCAGACAGCCGCCGTGAACGTGGCCATGAAGCCGGGCGCAGTTGCCACGCAGATCGTGGTGGAAGCCTCCGCTTCCCTGCTGAACACAACATCTTCGGACGTGGCCACCACCGTGGGGCGAGAGCTCACGGCCAATCTCCCGCTGACGGAACGCAACTCTCTCGAAGCCGCGATGCTGGTTCCGGGCGTGCGGGGCGATCCCAACGCGTATGGACAGGTGGATTCCGAGAACGCGGGAATTTATACCGGCAACATCGCGCCGGGGGCGGCCACCAACATCTCCGGCGGCATGCCGGGAACCACCGCGATCATGATCGACGGCTCCAACGTGACGCAGGCGAGCATCGGGCGAACCGCAGCCAGCGTCTCCGGCGACATGGTGCAGGAAGTGACGGTGGTGACCAACGGCGTGCCCGCCAAATACGGCAATACGGGCGGCGGCGTGATCATTCAGGCGACGCGCAGCGGCACCAACCAGTACCACGGTGAGTTTTCCTGGCGGCACACGGACAAATTCTTTAACGCACAGCCCGTAGGGCAGACCATACCGAATGCCGAGCAGCAAAACTACTTCGGAGGGTACCTCGGCGGGCCGGTGGTTCTTCCGCGGATCTACAACGGGAGGAACCGGACCTTCGTGTTCGGAGGCTTCGAGCCGGCGCGCCTTTATAACGCAACCACCGCGCTGGGCACCGTTCCCACACCCGCGGAACTGGCCGGGAACTTTGCCGACTCCTACTCCCTGATCAACACCACGATTCTGAGCCAGCAGGGTCTGGCGGCCGCGCTGGCCGCGCCCCGGGTGGGCTCGCTTTACTATCAGCAGCCGCTCAACTCCGGCGGATTCCCGTCCGGAGTCAAGTACACCAGCAGCAGCCAGTATGTACCCATACCGGGCAACAGCGTGGCCGCGCAACTGGCGGCCAACAAGTTCGCTCAGTTCATTCTCTCGCAGTACCCGACGCCCTCGAATCCGGGAGCGTTCGCCCAGTTCCTGCGGCCGGACGGACTTTGGAATAACAGCGGTTACAACGTTTCTCTGACGCGCGCGGTGAAGAACACCGACGATCGCTACTCCTTCCGGGTGGATCATCAGTTCAATGAAAAAGACAAGCTGTTCCTGCGCTATTCGGCGCAGCCGCTGACGGCGTCGCGCACCTACGGTTTTCCGCTGTCATCGCCGCTCGCCGGGTTCCCCACGGACAACTCCTCGGCCCACGTGGCGTCTTTCAGCGAAACCCACATCCTGACGCCGACCATGGTGAACGAGGTGAAGATTATGTATGCCCGAAATCACCAGGTCCGGGGCGAGCCGCCAGGGGCTCTGACGAAGGACTTTGCGGCTGCCTATGGACTTACGCCGGCGGTTGCGGGAGCCGGCATGCCTTCGCTCAGTTTTTCGGGCTACTCGCTGTCGGTCGGCACCAGTTCGCTGAATGCGCAGGTCGATTCGAACTACCAGTTCAGCGATTCTTTAAGCTGGACCGTCGGGAAGCACACCATCGACATGGGCGCCGATGTCCGGCGGCTGGTTTCGAACCAGTACAATCCGCTGGGCGCTTACGGAGGCAGTTATGGCTTCAACGCCAACCAGACCAATAACGGCAGCGGCGGCAATCCGTACGCCAGCTTTATTCTGGGGCTGATCAACAGCTATACCAACACGCCGGTGCAGGTTCCCGGTTACTACCGCTGGAACTATTTCGCGGGTTATGCGCAGGACGATTACCGCCTCAACTCGAAGCTGACCGTGAATATCGGCGTGCGGTACGAGTTCCAGACGCCGCGCATGGAAAAATTCGGCAATCAGGGAACGTTCATTCCGGATCTGACCGGCACGCTGAACGGGAAGCCGGCTACCGGAGCTTACTGCTTCGCCAACAACTGCGGTCTTGGCAATACACTCTGGCCTTCGAACTATATGGGCTTCGAGCCGCGCATCGGCATCGCCTGGGCGCCAATGTCGCGCATCTCCGTCCGCGCCAATTACGGGCTGATGCGGGTTCCGCTCACCGGGCTTGGCAATACGCCGCTGCCGAACTTCAATGTGAACTCGTTTTCGGTCGGCGGCACGACCGGCGGCACCACGCCGAACCAGCCGGTTGACTACATCAGCAACCCGATCGCGCAGCCTCTGACTTCGGCGTACACGGTATTGCAGGGACGCGGCCCGTTCTTCACCGTGCAGGGCGTGACCGTACCGTACATCGAGCAAAGCAATACCGTTCCGTATATCCAGCAATGGGGCCTGACGGTGCAGGGCATGATCGATTCAAAGACGCTGGCGCAGGTCGGGTATGCCGGAACCGTCGGCATTCACCTGGTCAGCACCGCCGCGGTGCCCCTGAACTTCCCGAACCTGAATACACTCTTCAGCCAGATTCAGAGCGGCGCGAACTTCTCCGCGACGAACATACCGAACCCCTACGGGATCACGCAGAACGGGGCGGTGATCCAGGAGAACCTGCTGAGTTCGCTCAATCCTTACCAGAACTTTTTTAATCAGGCGCTCCAGCAGCAGTTCTATCGCAACGGCAACTCCAACTATCACTCGCTGTACGCGGGCGTTTCCCGGCGCTTCTCGGGCGGCCTGACCTTCCAGTCTTCGTTCACCTGGTCGAAATCGATCGACGACGCCGGGGGCAGCCCGACTGTGGCACTGGCCGGTTCGATCTACGGCGCCGCAACCGTGCAGAATCCATTTAACCTGAAACTCGAGAGGGCGGTTTCCAACTTCGATACGCCGGTGCGCATGACGGTGGGGTACTCGTATCAGTTGCCCGCCGGCAGCGGCAAATTGCTGGACGCTCATAACCGCGTACTGAATGCCGTCATCGGCGGCTGGGTCACCTCCGGCACATTCAATGCGCAGGGCGGCATGCCGTTTCTGGTTCAGGCCGGCAACAGCGGCTGGTGGGTTTCGAGCACCGGCACGTCCGTACTGCCCACGGGCATCCTGCTGCGCCCCGACCTGGTTCCGGGCCAGCCCTGTCTGAATCCGAATTTCAGTTACACGAACGAGTTCGGGATTCCGTATGCAAATCCGAACGCTGTTGCGGTGCCGGGTTCGTTCCTGCACCCGGCCTTCGGTAACGCACCCCGGACGCTCACCGACTGCAGGTCTCCGGCGCTGGTGACACTGAACGCCAGCCTGCAGAAGAGGATCCGCCTGGGCTCGGACGAGAAGCGCTATCTCCAGTTGCAGCTGGACGCGCTGAACGCACCGAACAGTACGCTGTTTTTCTATAATCCCAACAGTGGCATGAAAGCTTTTAACAGCTTCAATAGCGCCTCGCTCACAAACCCGGCGGTGCCTCCTTTCACTCTGCAATCGACCTACGGCGAATTATGGCAGCCGAACGCGGCGCTGCAGTCCCGTACGGTGCTGCTTTCGGTGAAGCTGTTCTGGTAAATGCACGTGGCACGGCGGCTCGTACCGGACAATCCGGGCGAGCCGCCGCTCACAACAGGTAGATTAAGTTGGATCCTGAATGCCAGCGAAACCGGCAAAAATACTGCTGTTTGCTGTAGGAGATGAGGGAGGTTTGATGGAATTGGTTGCGGGGAGAGGATTTGAACCTCTGACCTTTGGGTTATGAGCCCAACGAGCTACCAGACTGCTCCACCCCGCAGAACCATATTAGCGTGGTGTAGCCTGATCGTCAAACTTTACGGGCCTCTTTCTCCCAACAAAATGAAACTGTTTTGTTATTTTCCCGGGAGCGCCCGGAGCCGGCCGGGTCCAACACCCTCCGGCCCCGGTTTTCCTCTCCGGATCAGCGCCCGCCTCGCGCCTTTCCGGTGAGCCGCGCACGGATCTGGTTCATCACATCCGTCGCCAGAAACGGCTTCCGAAGTACCGGGAAGTCGTACTCCTCGCAAATGGCTTCCTCCTCCGGTCCCAGCACGGTTCCGGTCATCATGATGATCGGCAGGTTCGGCATCACACCGCGCAGTTGCTGCGCCAACTCCACGCCGTTTCCGTCCGGCAGCATGTAATCCAGCAAAGCCGCGTTTGGTTTGTGCGACGCGACCATTTTCCGGGCGTCTCCCGCGGTTTCGGCGGCCAGCAGTTCCCAGCCGGATTCCGCCATCAGCCTTTGCAGAAACTGCAGCAGATCCCGGTTGTCGTCGACCAGCAACACGGTGGGATGAGACGGCGCCGGCGCCTCGCCGGTCCCCGTGGAGCGCATCACCAGCGATTCCTTGTCCTCGGCAACGTCTACCCGGACCCGCGCCGTGGGTTCGATCTGATTCTTCGCGACCATGGTCGCGAGCGGCTGCGTCAGATTCTTGTGAATGGTCCGCTTCAGTTCGCGGGCTCCATACTCCGGGCTGGTCCCCTTCTGGATCAGCCACTGCCGGGTTTCGAAGGGAACTTCAATCGTGAAACAACGCGTCCCCAGTCGCGAGTTGACGTGGTTCTGCAGGTTGTCGATCTCGTGGTCGGTGATGGCCGCGAACGACTCGGCATCGAGCGGCTGGTACGTGATCACATGATCGATGCGGTTGACGAATTCCGGCGAGAACTTCTTCCGAACGGCCATGAGCGCGATGCTCTGCAGCTTCTGCGAAACTTCTTCCCGGGGAATGCCTCCGCTGGCGGACTGGAAGCCGAAATCCGGATTGATCTCCCGCATCATTTCCTTCGCTCCCAGATTGCTGGTGAGGAAGACGATGCTCTTCTCGAAGTTCACCGACGAGTTGTCACCGAGGCGCAGCACCCCGCGGTCGAGGACGCCCAGCAGCAGGCGTGTCATGGAAGGCGCGGCCTTTTCGATCTCGTCGAAAAGAACCAGCGAAAGGCCGCTTCGCTCGCTCGTGACGGCGGTCAGCTTCTGCTGCGAAAGCATGGGCTGCGTCTCACGATGGCCGAGATATCCGGGAGGCGCCCCAATCAGCTTGGCAACCTCATGTTCCATCTGAAATTCGCCACAATCGATTTTCAGCAAATTTTTGATGCTGCCGTGGAGCACTTCGGCGAGCGCCTCCACGGTGCGGGTCTTTCCCGTTCCGGTGGGACCTAAAAGAAGAAACACGCCGACGGGCCGGTTCTCCGGCGCAAGGACGGCCTGAAACATCTCAATGTAAGGCACAATGACGCTGATTACATTGGGCTGACCAACTACCTTCGACGAGAGTACTGAGGTCAGATCGGTCGGTTCGGCATTCTGCCGGCCACGAGCTTTCGCTCCGGAATTCATTTTGGGTCGGTCCGTCATATCTGTGCTGATTATACGAGTGCAAACGTGAAAAAAAACGTGAGCAATCCTTACGGAAAAGAATCGAATCGTACAGTATTGGCCTGATTTCTCAAGCAGTTATCCGGAATCGAAAAAAGTGAAAAACGTTGTCACCGGTTTTTTGAGCCGGCCGGTTCCGGGGGAATCCGTTCCGCGGCCATTCGGAGAAGGCTCGGGTGGACTGTCGCCGCAGGGTGTAAAGTCGGTTCAGGATCATGCGCGCCATGCTGTTTCTGTTCCGGACGATTCTGTTCGCGGCTCTGGTCGGCGAGACAGCCTCCGCCGTCCGGGCACAGGATTCCGGCGCGATCACCATTCCGCGCCCGAAGCCAGGAGAACGTGCGCCCGTTGCGGCACCCAGGGCCAACATTCGCGTCGACACGAACGTCGTGCTTGTTCCGGTCAACGTAACGGATCCGCTGAATCGTTTCGTAACCGGTCTGGAACAGGGTGACTTCCGCATCTTCGAAGAGAGTGTGGAGCAGAAAATTGTTTCGTTCGGAAATGAAGACGCCGCTCTTTCGGTCGGCATCGTCTTCGATACCAGCGGAAGCATGGGCGGCAACCTGTCGCAGTCCCGCCTGTCCGTCGCCGAGTTTTTCAAAACCGCGAATCCGGAAGACGAGGCATTTCTGGTGGAATTCGCCAACCGTCCCGAACTGGCGGTTCCGTTCACGCACGATCTGAGTGAAATCCAGCACCGGCTGCTGTCCACACGGCCCCGCGGTTCCACCGCGCTGCTCGACGGTGTCACGCTCGCCATGCAGACGATGAAAAAGGCCTCGAATCCCCGCAGGGCACTGATCGTTATTACCGATGGCGGCGACAATCACAGCCGCTACACCTTCAGCGAAGTCCGTAACCGGGTGCGGGAGGCCGATGTGCAGATTTACGCGATCGGCATCTTTGGCGGCATGGGCTCGCCGGAGGAGATGGCCGGACCCGGCTTGTTGAGCGCATTGACAGAGCCGACCGGCGGGCATCATTTCGTGGGAAGCCTGCGGGATTTGCCGGATATCGCGTCGAAGATCGGAGTCGAACTGAGGAACCAGTACCTCATCGGCTATACTCCATCCAACACAGAGCGCGACGGCAAGTACCGCAGGATTACCCTTCGTGTCATCCAGCCGCGTGGACTTCCGAAAATCCGGGCGCACTGGCGAACCGGATACTACGCGCCGACTCAATAACCGACGATGACGACGGAAGTAATCACGACGATCGGCGCTCTCCGGCAGCGATTTGCCTTGCCCCGCTTACCGCGGCAAACCCTCGCGCTCGTTCCTGTAGCGGGCGAGTTGCACGACGGGCACGTGCGGATCATCGAAGAGGCCCGATCGCGGGCGGAGGCAGTGGCAGTCGGCTTTCTGGAGCCGCCCCGCGGTAACCCGGAGAACGATCTGCGGCTCTGCCGGGAAGCGGGCGCCGGCTTCGCTTTTTCGCCGTCGATCCGGGACTCGCAAAGCGGTGCCTTGCTGATCGAATTGGTTCAGATTCTCCGGCCGGATCTGGTCTGCCTGAGCGAAAGCGACGCCGGATTGCTGGCCGACATCCGGCGCGGAGTCCGTTATTTGGATATCCCGGTGACGATCGTTGCAGTGCCCACGCTGCGGGAGGCCGATGGACTGGCAGTGAGCTCAGGCAACTGGCGTTTGCGGCCGGAAGAACGGCTGGTCGCGCCGATGTTATACCGCGCGCTGCGGTTAGTAGCGGCGGAGATCTTCCGCGGCGCGCCGTCTCCGGAGGCCGCCTGCGCAAAAGCGCGCGAATTTCTGGCCGCCGAACCGCGCATCCGGCTGGAATCTCTGGAACTGCTCAATCCGGACGAAATGACGCCGGTGACACACCTCCGCCAACCTGTTCTGATTGCGATTTCCGCCTGGCTGGGAAGCGTGCGTCTCACCGACTGCTTCCCGGCGCCCGAATTCCGATAAAGCTATTTACCAGGATCCGCGGTTTTGGCTTTGGCGGGTGCCGACGATTTCCGGACCTGCTCGAAATACTGCTGCACGTACGATTGCAGCGCCACCGGAATCTCGTCGCGGCTGACATCGCTGTCGGCCTCGGCATGCGCCGCGGTTTTCGACGAATAGGCGGTGCGCAACTGCTGATTGCCGGATTGCACTTCGATAGTTGTTTCGCCGGTCACCGTGGCGGCGCGTTTGCCGATAATTTCGCTGATCTTGCCCATGGCTTTGATCTGCTCGGCGGCCTTCAGATCCTTGGAGCCATCCTGGCTGCCCACGCCACTGCCGGCCTGCGAGGAATTCTGCGCGCTCTTGGAGCCCGCCTTACCCTCGGCCTGCTGGCCTTCCTGCGGATCCCCGTTGGGATCGCCGGCCTGTGCCTCGCCTTGCTGCTGGCCCTGCTGTTCCTGACCCTTACCGTTACTGCCCTTCTCACCCGCCGCCTTCTCGGACTTGGCCTGCTGTTGCTGCTGCTGTCCTTTCTGGCCGGCGCTGCTCTTGTCCTGACCGGACTTCGAGAGCATGTTCGAAACGGCGTCCTTCAGCTTCGAAAGCAGGCTGGAGTTGTCGGCGCTTTGCCCACTTTTCGGCGCGCCTTTATCGCCCGGTTGCCCTTGCTGTCCGCCCGGCGTCTTCGACTCGGCATTCTGCTCGCCTGCATCGGAAGCTTTGCCGTCCATGGAATCGCCATCGGGATGCTGTTCCAGGCCGTTCCCGGCCTTACCGTCGTCGGATTTTCCGGAATTCGGGCCTTTCGCTCCCTTGTCGGCGGCCGCGCCCGCCCCGTCCAGAGCTTCGTCGATTGCCTTGGCCAGTGCGGCTTCGGATTGCTTATCTTCCGGCTTCAGCGGCACACCCAGTTTAGCCAGTAAGGATTCCGCGGCTTCCAGACCCTTTTGCCGGGAAGCTTCTTTATAAGAAGGCTTCTGTTTCGCGAGTTGCCGCGCCGCCTGATCCTCGAAGAGCACTTCGGTGATGGGCGCGCGCAGATCCAGCCCATGCCCGGAGGTGAAGCGTATGAGGAACAGTGCCGAGGCGAGCACCGCAGAACCCGCCATCAGATACAGGGTCCGGGGGATTGTGAATGGCACCGCGGTTTCCAGATCCACCGAAGCCGCCGCAAGTTCCGCCTGCTGCCGCTGGGAACGCTCGAAACCGGCGTGTTCGGGCGAGGAAGGATGCAGGCCGTAGTGCAACGCGGTGGAAAGTGCATCGCAGAGCCCGGCATTGGCATCCAGCCGAACAGCGGTAACATATTGGTCGGGCACGGCGCGCCAGACGCGGTAAGCTCCGGCTGCCACACCGGCGACGGCGAACAAGGTGAGAGTCCACCATTCCAGCCAGCGAGTTCCGAGAAGGAGAATCAACGCGAGTCCCGCTATGGCAACTGCCGCGGCAAACGCAACCTGTCCGAGCGCCTCGTTCAGTACGAAACGCCGTCGAGCCCGGTGTATCAGATCTTCAACCATTTGGATGCAGAGCGAGTACCAGTCCCATTATGTATCAGAGCAGACCTTCCGCTGTGTTTTCGCATACTATACTCAACTGGAATGACGCGACGGGGAGGTTTATCCATGCTGTTTCCCCGAATCCTTGGCACGTGTGCTCTGGCCTCTTTGCCGCTGTTTCCCCTGCGCGCGGAAACGCAGTGGGTGAGCGCGCGTCTGGGTTCTTTCGAAACGATCAGTGACAATGGCCGGCGGTCGGCGATTCAGGGGCTCAGCCAGTTCGAACAATTTCGGTTTGCTCTGGGCACAGTGATGGGCAAGGCCGACCTGCGCCTGGATCCGCCCTTGCGGATTCTTGTGTTCCGCGATGCCCGCGAGATGGCGTCGAACGGGTGTGGCGGCTTTCGCACCGGACGGGACCGTGAGATGACGTGCACGACGGCGGAGGGGCAGCTACCTCCGGAACTGATTCGCGCCCTGACCAGAAAACTGCTGGAAGCGAATTTTTCGAATATGCCGGAGGCCACGGAGAAAGCGATCGAAACGTTTTTCAGCACCGTGCAGTCGAATGCGGTCCATGTGACCTGGGGCGCCCCGCCACCCGCCGCGGAAAGGACCCGCGAATGGGCTCTGTTGCACCGTCTGATCACCCAACCGGATTTCGCCGGGCGCGCTCACATCTACCTGCACAATCTGGCGTCGGGTATGGACTCGAACGGGGCTTTCCGCAGTCTGAGCGAAGATCCCGCGAAGATGAACGCGGAAGTGGACCGTTATTTCGCGGCAGGCGTTTTTACCCCGACGCAGGCGCCCAACCGTCTGCTGAATCCCGACCGCGACTTCCATACGACGATTCTGACGTCCGACGAAGGCCAACTCATGCGGGCCGACATGCTGAATGCCGGCTCGGCGGAAATTTTCCAGTCGCTGCTGAAAGCCGGCAAGCACGTCGCGGAAGCCCATGAGGGACTGGCCGTTCTGGCGATTCGGGAGGGCAAATTGCAGTCGGCGCGCACGCATATGGAAGCGGCCCGCCAGGGAGGAACCCATAACGTGGTCGCACTGACCGCGTTCGGCAGCCTCGAAACGGATCCCGAACAGGCGATTACGGTTCTCAAAGAGGCGCTCACGCTCGATCCGAATTACGGCCCGGCCCACTGGGCTTTGGGCGAAAAAATCGACGAACTGCCGCGCCGCATGATGGAGTGGAAGCAGGCTGTCGCGCTGGCTCCCCGCAATTATCCGTGGTGGACGCAGTACGCGAAGCTTTGCGAGAGCCAGAAGCAGTACGCGGAGGCGGGTCGGGCGTGGCTCGCCGCCGCGCAGGCCGCCCCGGACGCGGCGGGCCGGGAATCGGCGCTGACCGCGCGGAGCCAGATCGAGCAGCTGCGGCTCGATGACGAGTATGAGACCAGGCGGCGGGAGGCGGCCGCGAAAGCGGCGGCGATCGACCGTCTGAAAGCGCAGGCGCGGAAAGAGATCGCCGATCTCGAAGCGCGGGCCAATACAAAGCCTCTGGCGAAAGACGCCAAAATCGTGGACTGGGATGAGGCCAATCAGCCCGGCGTCACCCTGTCCGGCGTTCTGACGCGGGTGGAATGCTCGGGCAAACAACTCGCGCTGAGCGTGCGGGAACCAAACGGGAAGGTGCAGCGGATGCAGGTGAGCGATATTTCTCAGATCGAAATCACGGGCGGCGACGGGACGCTTACGTGCGGCGCGCAGAAGGCGCGCCCTGTGCGGATCCGGTATGTTGCGGCGACGGATAAGGCTAAAGGCTTTGCGGGTGAAGTGACCGGGATCGAGCTCCGTTAAATGGCAGGTCTGAAGCGACTGCTGAAGCGGATTACCGGCGCGGACCGGCCTCCGATTATTGCCGTCATCGGGATCACGCGCGAAGATGTCGAGGCCAGCGTCGCGCACGCTCTCACCAGCCAGACCAGTTTGCCGGTTCACGCGTGGAGCGTGGATCCGCTGCCAGCCAGCGTCCCCGGATGCGACGTGTGTGTTTCCGGCGCCGGGGCACGGAGGATCCGCCGGGACCTGGGCCACTTCTGGCCGGCCCTGATCATTGTTTCCTGGCGGGGAGATCGCCGGGCGCTGGCGACGAAGCTGATTCCGTTTCTGGTTCCGCCTTTCCGGTTTGTGGTGGCGAACGAGGCAGGGGGCTTTTTCGCCGCGCGGCCACGCGCGCTGGCGGAACATGCGGGCCGGCGGTTGCGGGATTCGTTTGTGTCCGGCGCGCGCAGACTGGCGGATTGGGCGGGGGGCGCGCGCGGACTCCTTTGGGCCTTGCTGGTCAATTCGGCAAAAGGGGTCCGGAATGCGGCCGACAGACTCCTCAGCCTCTGCCTGGCGGTACTGGCTCTGGTCGCCCGCGCCACTCCAGGGCTTGTTCACCGCGCTCTTCGGCGGTTACCAGCCGGAAATCCGGCTCCCGCGCTTACGGTGGAACCCTGTGGCGTCAGGTACCGGGAGATTCTGGTTTCCGGCCGCACCTGGATGCGCTCCGAAGTCGCCACGGCGGCCCTCGATTCCGAAACTGATTTTGTCGTCTTCCGGCGATTGGGCGAAAAAGCGGACCCATCGTCTCTGATCGAACTGGCGCGCGAAACCGGCGCTTTCGTAACGGCTCCGCAGATTGCCTGGTCGGGCTGGCGCAGGACGGTGGTTCCGAAGCACCCGTTCCGGCAACTGCAGCAGGGGGAAGTCGCGCAAGTGATGGCTCCGTGGTCCACGCTGCTGGTGATGCGCCGCGATCTGCTGCAGCAGTTGGGCGTGGCCGCCTCCGTGACGTTCGGCGGCGCTCTTCTGGCCTTGTACTGGAAAGCCGCGGCCAGCGGTCTGCAATGCCTGGTGGCGGGGCAGGGCCGGACGCTCACGCAGGAACCCGCCATGGAACTGGAGGACGCCGAACTGGTGGCGCGGCTGTTCCTCACGCCGTCGCTGCGGGCTCTCGCCGCCGCGCATCCGAGGCGCGTACGCGGCAATGTCGCGCATTCGCCGGCGCACAGGAAAGAGTTTCGCGGGCTGCCCCGGGTGGTCGTCGTGTCGCCCTATCTGCCCTTTCCTTTGTCCCATGGCGGCGCGGTCCGCATGTACAATCTTTGCCGCGCGATGGCGTCGGGAATCGATTTCATCCTGCTCTGTTTCCGCGAGGCCGGTGATAAGGTTCACTATGACGAACTGCACGAGGTTTTTCGCGACGTCCGCGTGGTGGATATCGATCAGAAAAACCCCGACGAGACGGTACCGCGGCAGGTCGCTGAGTATCGGCACAGCGCGATGGCCGAACTGGTGTCGGACCTCTGTCTCTCCCGCACGGTGGATGCGGTGCAACTCGAATACACGCAGATGGCGGAATACGCGAGCCACACCGGCGGCGTGCCCGTGATTCTGGTGGAACACGACCTGACCTTCACACTGCATGAGCAACTGGCGAAATCCAGGCCGGACCCCGCGCAGCAAAGGCAGTACGAGTTGTGGCACGCGTTCGAGCGGGCCGCGCTGCAGTGTTCCAGCGTGGTCTGGACGATGTCCGATCATGACCGGACTATTGCACTCGAAAACGGCGCTCCGCGTAAAGCGACTCATGTGATCCCGAACGGGGTGGACCTCCGCCGATTCCAGCCGGTCCGGCGCCAGACGCAGGAGAGGACGGTGCTGTTCCTCGGGTCTTTCCGTCATTTGCCCAATCTGCTGGCCTATGAGGCGCTGCGCGACGGGATCATGCCGGAAGTCTGGAAGAGCCTTCCGGACGTCCGGCTCCACGTGATTGCCGGCCCGCATCATGAAGTGGCGGCGCGGAATGCGGGGAAGCAGAGACTTCTCGCGCCGGATCCGCGCATCCGGATCCAGGGCTTCGTCGAGGATGTCCGGCCTGCCTATCGGGAATGCAGCGTTGCCGCGATTCCGCTGCCCGTCTCCGCCGGCACCAACATCAAACTGATGGAAGCGATGGCTTGCGGCCGGGCGGTGGTGAGTACGCCGGTCGGTTGCGTGGGCCTTGACCTGCGAGACGAGCAGGACCTGTTAATCCGCGATTTGGGGCCTGCCTTCGCGGAGGCGCTGGTGCGGGTGTTCCGGGACGAGGAAACGCGCCTGCGGCTTGCCGCCCGCGGCCGGCAGATCGCGGAAGAGCGCTTCGGGTGGGACGCCATCGCGTCCGTCGCGCTGGAGAGCTACCGCGAACTGCTGGAGCAGGCGCCTTCGACGCCCGCTCCACGCCATTTTTACGCCGCGCGGTCCTGAATTCCTGACCGACCGGTGGTTACGGCTGCACGTCTCCCTGGAATTTCCATGTAGAAACGTAGTCCCGGGTGAGCTTCTGTTTCGTGAGGCTGGCCCGGATCAATTCGACCGGGATCCGGTTTTCTTTCAGCACCGCATCGTTGAACTCCCGGTTGGTCATCTTGCCCGGCCCGGCGCCGACCAGCGAATCGTGCAGCGATTTCAGCTGCATCCCGCCCAGCAGATACGCCGCCTGGTACAGAGGCGAGTAGCCGCCTCCGAACGACCGCCTCACTTCGCCGGCGGCGTTATCCCGCTCGAAGCCGACCTTGTCCACCAGGAAGTTCACGGCTTCGTCCGGCGTCATCTTGCCCAGGTGGAAGCTGAGCGAGAAGATGATGCGCGCGCAGCGGTGCATATGCCAGACCAAAGCTCCGACGCGATCTTCCGGAGTCTTCTGGAATTTCAGGTCCCACATCAGCAGTTCCCAGTAGAGCGACCAGCCTTCGGTGAGGAACGGCGTGCCGGAGATCTGCGAGCGGTACGGCTTAAAGCGCGCGCCGTAATAGCCCTGCAGGTGGTGGCCGGGGATCAATTCGTGGAACACGGTGGCCCGTGACATGGGAATGTTGTTTCCCTTCATCGTCATCAGCTTCTGCTCGTAGGTCATGGAATTGACCGGGTAGGAGACGCTGATCACCTCACCGCCGGTGAAGAACGGATTCACGAGTTGCCGGTCCGGTGTCATCATCTCCATGCGCCAGGTTTCGTGAGCCACCGAAGGCACCGTAACCAGGTTATGGTCGTCGAGGAATTTTTCGGCCTCGTGCGCCAGATCGCGGATCAGTTCCGGCTGCTTGCCGGGTTCCACGTACATGGTCTTGATCTTTTCAACGGCCTTCTTCCAGTCGTCACCGAAGCCCATCTCGCGGGACGCCTTTTTCATCTCGGCTTCGCACCACGAGTACTCTTTGTTCGCGATGGCGATGAGTTGTTCCGGCGTGTAGGGAATCATCTCATTGGCGAGTTCCACCATGAGGCCTTCGCGGCCGATGGGATTGCCGACGATGTCGTCCGTGGCGCCGGGCCGCGCGGCGGCTATGGAAGCCGCATAGGCTCCGCCGCCACCGGCATTGCCGCCGCGACCACCGCCTCCGCGTCCGCCCGGCGCCGGAGCTGCGACCGGGCCTGGATCGGCAGCGCGCAACCCCGCCACGCGATCCCGCAGGAAAGTCGTATAAGTCTGCAGGGAAGTGTCCGCCGTCCGGTAGCCCTCTTCCGCCCACCAGGTGAAGATGGGGTCGTAGGCGTCGTAAAACGTGAACCAGGTACGCAGCGTGTTGCGCAGCGCCACGGCTTCCAGAGCTACACGATTCCCGACGATTCGCCGCATGCGGACGGCTTCCGCACCGTTATCGCTCCGGAGTCTGGCTTCCACCGACTTGCGGGCGGCCTCGATTTGCCGGTTCAGATCGGCCAGCGCGTCGGCGACCTTTCGCGCGTCCATCGGCCCCATCTTGCGGCGCGCTTCTTCCAGATTGACGATGGAATCCGCGAACGGCAGGTAGACCGCGTTTTCCGTTTCCTCTTTGGCATCCAGATCGAGCCGCTGCAGGTCGTGATCCAGGCTGTTGCGGAACAGGATGTAATCGACTTTGCCGTCCTCGCCCATGGCGTCGAAGTTCTTTTCCGTCAGGGCTGCCTTCGCGTCCAGGTAAAAGCGGCGGAGCCGTTCGCGCCGCTCACGGGACGACCCAACGTTGTAATACCGCTGCAGGTTGCCCCGATCGGCGACAAACCGCTCGATCAGGGGGCGAATTTCGCTCTTCGACGTATCGAGATCGGAGAAATCGCCCGCGGCGCGCGCGGACGGGATGGTCTGGAATGAAAACAGCGCGACGAGAGCGAATCCCACGCCGGCGGAAGGTTTCCTGTGCATGACTTTCGTAAGAGTTTAGCGGAAATTCCGCCGGAAAGCGAAAATCAGACACTCCGTTCGGAATCAGAGTTTCGGCGCGTAGTAGCCTTTGCGGGCTTTCACGACCAGGTCCCGCCGGGTCTTCACTTTCACGGTGACCGGATGGTACAGGCCGTCCGCCTTCAGCGGTTCCGGGCGGTAAAAGATGTTGTACTGGTGGCGAAGTTCGTTGGCGATATTTTCGAAATTCTGGTCCAGATCTTCCACTTTGAACGGGAAGAACGCCTGGCCGCCGGTCTCTTCCGTGAGATAGCGGAGAACCTTGTCGCCGTCCTGGTCGTCGCGTTTGGTGTTCGTCGAAATCGCGTAGATGACGACGTCCGCCTTCTGCGCCATCTCCAGAGCCTGATCACGGGAGAACCGGCTTTCGGTGTCGTCACCGTCGCTGATGATGATCATGGCGCGGCGGAACTTATCGCGCGGCTGGTCGAGCATGAGCTTTTCCTTCGCCGCGAAATAGATGGCGTCGTAGAGCGAGGTGCCGCCGCCCGGCCGCATGCCTTTGATGCCTTTTTCCAGAGCTTTCATGTCGTCGGTCAGATCGCTGACCAGTTCGGCTGCGCTGTCGAAACTCACCAGCATCATGCGGTCGGTGCGGGGACGCAGGACGCTCTGCATGAAGCGAATGGCGGCTTCCTGTTCGAACTTGAACTCGGTCCGGATACTGTTGCTGGTGTCCACCAGGACGGCCAGGCGCAGGGGCAGGTCGGATTCCGCGGTGAACTCCTGAATCGTCTGCGGCTTCTTGCCCTCCGCGACGGAGAAGTCGTCTTTGCCCAGGTCCGTGACGAAGCGGCCTTTTTTATCCGTGACCGTAAACAGGACGTTCACGCGGGTGACGTCCAGCGTGATTTTCGTGGTCTCGTCTTCCTTGCCCTGCGCCGGAACCTGCTCGGTGGAAAGAGAACTCTGGCCGCTGACCGGTTTCTTCTGGCCGTAAAGCGAGATTCCGAGGGCCATACCCCCGATGACCACCCAGAGCGCACCGAGGCGCAGCCGTGCACACACGGGCGAAGACAATTTCATATGTGA
Source organism: uncultured Acidobacteriia bacterium (assembly GCA_903851195.1). Classification (GTDB taxonomy): domain Bacteria; phylum Acidobacteriota; class Terriglobia; order Bryobacterales; family Bryobacteraceae; genus BOG-234. The sequence continues at coordinate 49,517 of CAINNJ010000032.1, read as the reverse complement.
TCATTCTATCGACAAACTGTTGCGCCATTGTTCCAGTTCCGGCGCCAGCGGCGATTCCACTAAAATCCACTCGCCGGTTGCGGGGCTGGTGAAACCCAGCCGGTGCGCGTGGAGGAAGTAACGGTTCCATTCCGTCTTCTTCGCGCCGTAGAGCGGATCGCCCGCAACCGGGCGTCCCAGCGAGGAGAGATGCGCCCGGATCTGGTGGGTGCGCCCGGTGCCCAGGCGAATGCGCAGAAAGGTGAAATCCGCGTATTTCCGCACCACTTCCCAGTCGGTCAGCGCGGAGCGCCCGGTCAACAGCTTCGCGGTCATCCGGGCCCGGTTTTTGGGATCCCGCGCGATCGGTTTGAGAATCCTTCCGCTGCCTTCCATGCGGCCTTCCACAAGAGTCAGGTAGATTTTCTCCACCTTGCGGGACGAAAACTGCAGCGCCAGATTCTGGTGAGCGGAGTCCGTCTTTGCCACCAGCAGAGCGCCGCTGGTGAACCTGTCGAGTCTGTGCACAATACCCGGGCGGATGTCGCCACCCACCGCGGAAAGCGTCGGGGCGGAACCTGTGGGCGAGGCGAAACGGTGGAGCAGGGCGTTCACGAGAGTGCCGTCGTGATTCCCGGCGCCCGCGTGGACCACCATGCCGGCGGGCTTGTCGATCACCACGGTGCTCTCATCCTCATAAAGGACGGAGAGCGGAATGTCTTCCGGCGTGGCGCGCAGGGGCGGCAGCGGAACCGGTTCCACCTCGATTTGTTCGTTGCCGCGAATCAGATAGGAAGATTTCGCGGCTTTACCGGCGATACGAACCTCGCCGCCCCGAATCCAGGTCTGGATCCGGGAACGGCTGTATTCGGGCAGTCTTTCGTGAAGAAGAGAGTCGATTCGTTTGCCCTGATCGGCGTCAAGGGCCTGAAGGAGCATATAACAACGATACGCCCCGCCTTCAATTTGTTTCGGAAGGCCGGATCAACCCGGCTGGCGTTTCCGGAAATCCCAAAACTGGAGCCGGCAGAATGTACAGTGGTACAGGGGAGCCCGTACGAACGCCAGCATCCAGCGCAGGGGATTTTTGTTCATCCGGTCAACGCGGTCGATCGCCTTCAGTTCCGGAAGCGTCCGGGTGCCGCATTGAGGACATTCACTATAAAAGCTGATTCCGCGCAGCAGACGACGGCGAACATGGATTTGGTCGTGGCAACTCCGGCATCGAAAAGCGGCGTTGAGGAAAATCTTCTGGAAGAAACCGCGTCGAACCCGTACAGTTTCTCTCCCGCAGGTGGGGCAATCGGGCATTTGAACCTTTCAGCGGTTCTGAAGCAACAGGGTACTCAAACCGTTACAAACTTAACAGAATGTTGAGGGATATAGCAATTTCCGGCGCGCGGCAGCACAACCTGAAGAACATCAGTGTGCGCATTCCGCGGAATAGTCTGACGGTGATCACTGGCCTGAGCGGATCGGGAAAGTCGTCGCTGGCGTTCGACACCATTTACGCGGAAGGCCAGCGGCGGTACGTGGAAACGCTGTCGACCTATGCCCGGCAGTTTCTCGATCAGATGGAGCGGCCCGATGTCGATTCCATCGACGGTCTGAGCCCGTCCATTTCCATCGACCAGAAAACCACCGGACGCAGCCCGCGCAGCACGGTCGGCACGATCACGGAAATTTACGACTATCTGCGGCTTCTGTACTCTTCCATCGGCATCCCGCACTGCCCGACCTGCGGCAGCGAGATTTCCCGGCAGACGACGGAACAGATTCTGCAGCACGTTCTCTCGCTCCGCCCGGAAGACCGAATTCTGGTCATGGCTCCGATTGTTCGCGGCAGAAAAGGCGAATTCAAAAAGGATCTGGAGAAACTGGCGCGGCAGGGTTTCGTGAAAGCGCGAATCGACGGCATCATCCGGTCGCTCGAAGACGAACTCAATCTCGATAAGCGGCGGAACCACACGATCGAAGTGATTGTGGATCAGCTGCGGGTAAAGCCGGGGATCGACAAGCGACTGGAGACCTCCATCGAGACTTCGGTCAAGCTCGCCAACGGTCTGGTTCTGATCGCGACCGTAGGCGGCGAAGAGCGGCTCTACTCCCGCAAACTGGCCTGCGTGGATTGTGGCACGAGCGTTCCGGAGCTGGAGCCGCGGTCCTTTTCGTTCAACAGCCCCTTCGGCGCCTGCGAAGACTGCTCCGGTCTGGGGAGCACATGGGCGTTCGACCCGGACAAGGTGATCGCCGATTCGTCGAAGCCGCTGCTCGAAGGCGCGCTGGGTCCCGCGGCGGGCTCCAGCCGGGTGATCCACCGGGTGGAGGAAGCGGCGAAAACGCTACGCATCAAACTGAAAACGCCATGGGAAAAGCTGCCCCGGGCGTCGCAGGAAAAGCTGTTGAGCGGCAGCGGGGATTTTCCGGGCCTGCTGGGAATTCTGCAGGATATTTATCGCGATTCCTCCGCCGATTACCGGGAGTGGCTCACGGATTTCATGTCCCCCGTGGTATGCGCCACCTGCGGCGGCAAACGGCTCCGGCAGTCCAGTCTCTCGGTGCGCGTGAAAAGCCTGTCCATCGCGGATTTCACGGGAATGCCGATTTCGCGGGCCCTGCTGACGGCGCGTTCCTGGCAGTTTTCGGCGCGCGATCTGGCGATTGCCGAGCGGGTGGTGGATGAGATTCGGCGCCGGCTGGAGTTCCTCGAGTCGGTCGGCTTGCACTACCTGAGTCTGGACCGTTCGGCGTCGACTCTTTCGGGCGGCGAAGCGCAGCGAATCCGGCTGGCCACGCAGATTGGCTCGAAGCTCCGCGGCGTGCTGTACGTTCTGGACGAGCCTTCCATCGGGCTGCATCCGCGGGATAACGACCGCCTGCTGGATACGCTCACCTCACTGCGCGACATGGGAAACACGGTGCTGGTGGTGGAACACGATGCCGAAACCATCGAGCGCGCCGATTACGTGATCGATCTGGGTCCGGGCGCGGGACGGCTCGGCGGAGAACTGGTGGGGGAGGGAACTCCCGCGGAAATTCGCGCCAATCCGCATTCGCTTACCGGGCAATATCTCGCTGGCACGATGAAGATTCCGATTCCCGCGCAGAGGCGGAAGGGCACGGGCGAATCGATTCATATCCGGGGCGCCGCGGAGCATAATCTGAAGGGCGTTGATGTGGAGTTTCCGCTCGGCTGCTTTATCGTCGTCACCGGCGTCTCGGGCAGCGGCAAGTCGACGCTGGTCAACGACATTCTTTACCGTTCGCTGGCGAAAGAGATTTACGGCTCCCACGATGCGCCCGGCGCGCATGGCGAAATTACGGGAATTTCGAATATCGATAAGATCATCCGGATCGACCAGTCGGCCATCGGGCGCACGCCGCGTTCAAATCCGGCCACATATACCGGTCTTTTCTCGCCTATCCGGGATTTCTACGCGCTGCTGCCGGAATCCCGCGAGCGCGGCTACAAGCCCGGGCGCTTCAGTTTTAATGTCAAAGGCGGCCGCTGCGAAGCCTGCCAGGGTGACGGGCTGAAGCGGATCGAGATGAACTTCCTGCCCGACGTTTACGTCACGTGCGACGTGTGCCGCGGCAAGCGTTACAACTACGAAACGCTGCAGGTGAAATTCAAAGGCCATTCGATCTCCGATCTGCTGGAACTCACCATCGAAGAAGCTTTGCCTCTGATGGAAACGAATCCGCAGATCCGCCCGAAACTGCAGACTCTGCTCGATGTCGGGCTGGGCTATGTGCATCTGGGGCAGTCTTCGACGACCCTTTCGGGCGGGGAAGCCCAGCGGATTAAGCTCGCGAAAGAACTCTCGCGGCGGCAAACCGGACGCACCTTTTACGTGCTGGATGAACCGACCACCGGACTGCATTTCGAGGATGTCCGCAAATTACTGGAAGTTCTGCAGCGGCTGGTGGACCTCGGCAATACTGTATTAGTGATCGAACACAATCTGGATGTTATTAAAAGCGCCGACTATATCGTGGATCTGGGTCCCGATGGCGGCGAGGATGGCGGTCGTATCGTGGCGACCGGCACGCCCGAGAAGGTCATGAAATCGCGCAAGAGTTTTACGGCGGAAGCGCTCCGGAAGCAAGTGCAGAGGGAACGCGCCGCATGAGCAGCGATTACAGCATCCAGCCGGTGGATCTCACCGGTCTTAACACGATCTCTCTGACTGCCCGCGGCGGCAAGGTAAAGCAGCGCGATTTCGCCACGCCGTATCAGGCAGGTTCCGGTTTATCCGGTTGGCTCGACAGCTTGCCGCGGATTTTGGCGGGCGATACGTTCCGGTCCGTGGTCGCGGCGGTCGCGGAGGCTCGCCGGAAGGGCAAGCCGGTGATCTGGGGGATGGGCGGCCACGTCATTAAATGTGGTCTGGCGCCGGTGCTGATCGATCTGATGCGGCGCGGGTTCGCGACCGGTTTTGCCATGAACGGGTCCGCCTCCATCCACGATTTCGAAATTGCGCTGGCGGGCCACACCAGTGAGGACGTGGAAGCGGTGCTGCCGGACGGGCGCTTCGGCGCGGCGGAAGAAACCGGGCGGGAGTGGAACGCAGCGCTGACGGGCGATTGCGGGTTGGGCGAAGCGCTCGGCCGGGCTCTCGGCCGCCTGTCGCCGGCCGAGCATGCCCCGGCGAGCCTGCTGGTGCAGGCATGGCGCGAACGCGTGCCGGTTACCGTTCATGTCGCTATCGGCACCGACACTCCGCACACGCACCCGGCGGTGGATGCCGCCGCGCTCGGCACGGCCACGCACCGCGATTTTCGTCTTTTCTGCTCGATGGTGGCGGCGCTCGATGGAGGCGGAGTTTATATCAATGCCGGTTCCGCCGTCGTGCTGCCCGAGGTGTTTCTGAAAGCCCTTTCGTGCGTTCGCAACCTGGGACACGAGGTGCGGGATTTCACGACGGTGAATATGGACTTTCTGCAGCACTATCGGCCCCGGGTGAACGTCGTCGAGCGGCCTCATGCACAGGCGGGCGGCCACGGATTTGCCCTGACCGGGCACCACGAAATCATGATTCCCCTGCTGGCGGCTGCTTTGATTGAGGCTTCGGCGACGGAGGCCTCCGCCGGGCACGGCGCATGAAGACCGGTTTGCAGCACGAAATCGAATCGACCCCTTTGGTGCTGGCCGCGCCGGATGCTCCCTTCTGGGGCTTCGGCGAACTGTTTATGATGGCGGCGATTTTCCTCGTGGCGCTCGGGTTGGTGGGCGGGGGAGCGATCGGCGTGCTGCATGAGAATGCAAAGCTCGGTTATTGGCAGGTGGTGGAGGAATCGCTGGCGTATCTCGCCTTGTTCGCGGCCCTGAAAGTTCTTTTCTTTTGGGCGGGCAAACCGCTGTTCCGTTCGCTGGGCTGGACGGTTTATCCGGTTCCGGCGATGTCCCTGCTGAGCATTGGCTTCGCTCTTTCAGCGGTGAGTGCCGTGCTGCTGGTTCTGCTGCGGACTCCCCAGATTCAAACCCCGTTCGACAAATTGCTCAACGGAGACCCGTTCAGCCGGCTGGTGATTGTCGCGTTCGGCATTACGCTGGGGCCTGTGATTGAAGAGTGGCTGTTCCGCGGTTTCGTCCAGCCCGTGCTGGTGAGTGCAGCCGGCGTGTTCCCGGGCATTCTGATTACCTCTCTTTTCTTCGGCGCTCTCCATCTCAGCCAGAACGCGGGTTTGTGGCAAAGTGGCGTCGTGATCACGCTGGCGGGTTTCGCGTTCGGCTTGATCCGGCACATCACCGGTTCCACGCGCGCTTCCGCGATAACGCACATCGGCTACAACACCCTGCCGTTCCTGCTGACCTTGTCGCAGGGCGCCAATCCAGTTCACAAATGATAGAAACCATTCAATGGACCGACGAAGGCGTGGTCATGATCAACCAGACCCGCTTGCCCGCCGAAGAGACCTACGTAACCTGCCGGACCTATCAGGAGGTCGCGGACGCGATCCGCACCATGATCATCCGCGGCGCGCCCGCGATCGGTGTCGCGGCGGCGATGGGAGTTGCGATCGGTGTAGCAAAAGCCAATCCGGCGGAACTCGACGCGCAACTCGAAGTCATCTCGAAAGAACTGGCTTCCACCCGGCCGACCGCGGTGAATCTGTTCTGGGCGATCGACCGCATGAACCGCCTGTACCGTGAAGTCCGCCATCTGCCCTTCGAAGAAGTTCGCGATCGCCTGATCGCCGAAGCGAAGCTGGTGCGGGCGGAGGATATCGAAATCAACGTCGCGATGGGAAAGCATGGCGCGCCGCTGGTTCCGGATGGCAAAACGGTGCTGACGCACTGCAACGCGGGCGCTCTGGCGACCGCGGGCTACGGCACCGCGCTGGGCGTGATCCGCGCCGCCATCGAGTCGGGCAAGAACATCGACGTGTATGCCGACGAAACCCGCCCCTTCCTGCAGGGCGCGCGCCTGACTGTCTGGGAATTGCAGCATGACGGCATCCAGGCGACGCTGATCACGGACAATATGGCGGGCCATTTCCTGCGCGCCGGCCAGATCGGCTGCGTGGTTGTCGGAGCGGACCGCATCGCCGCCAATGGCGATGTCGCGAACAAGATCGGCACGTACTCGGTGGCGGTGCTGGCGAAGGAGAACAATATTCCGTTCTATGTGGCCGCGCCGATTTCCACGCTCGACCTGACGCTCGCGTCGGGTGAACAGATCCCCATCGAAGAACGTGGGGCGGCCGAGGTGACGCATGTGTTCGGCGTGCCGGTGGCTCCCGCGGGCACCTTGGTTCGCAACCCGGCGTTCGATGTCACGCCGAACCGCTACGTAACCGCTATCATTACGGAAAAAGGAGTTGCCCGGGCACCTTTTGAAAGCTCGCTGCGGGAACTCGCCGGAGGTACGCGATGAGACTGGTCTCAACAGCGCTGGTGACCGCATTGGCGCTTTGCGGGGCGGGCGATTATTCCAATCGCCGCGCGCCCGGCTTCTCACTGGCGGATTCGCATTACCAGCAACACGATCCGCAGGACTATCGGGGCAAGGTGCTGATCGTCGATATCGTCTCGACGCACTGTCTCGCCTGCCTGCGTCTCACGGATCTGCTGGTGCAGGCAAAGACGAAGTACGGCGAAAATCTGGCGATTATCTCCGTCCTGACCATGCCGGACAACCAGAGCACCGCGGACCTCTTCGCGAAGGAACACAAGGTGACCTGGCCGATCGTTTTCGACAGCGGCCAGATGATCGCGTCGTATCTGCGCGTCACGCCAACCAACCCGCAGATCCATTTCCCGCACCTTTTTCTGATCGACGGCGACGGGATGATTCGCAACGATTTCGAGGGCACGGACGAGAAGGCGATGTCGTTTGACGGCCTGGCGGCGGAGATCGACAAGCTGCTTAAACCGGCGCGCTGAAAATCACGCCGTCCGCGAGAAGTTCCTGCACGGCGTTGGTATCGAGGTCGAGTAACTGCATCAGCACGTCTCCGGTGTGCTCTCCGAGGAGCGGTGCGCCAGCACCGGGGTGGCCGGGAGTTTCGGAGAGTTTGACCGGTGTGCCGGTTGTCCGGTGCGGTCCGGCGGTCGGATGATCGAGCAGCGGGAACATGGCGCGGAAGGCGGTCTGCGGGTGTTCATGGACTTCCGCGAAGTTCCGGACCAGCGAGCACGGGATTCCGACGGACCGCAGCGTTTCCAGCCATTCGCCGGCCGGGCGCTCCAGGAAAATATTCGCCAGGATCTGCTCCAGTTGGGGCCGGTGTTGCACGCGAAGTGGATTCGTCGCGTAATCCGGATGGGTTTCGAGGTCCGGACGTCCGAGGACACCGCAAAAAGCCGACCATAGCTTCTCGCTTCCAACCGCAATCGCGAAGGTCCGGTCGCTGCCGGCGAAAACCCGGTACGGGACCACGGTTGCAAACGAGGTGCCGAGCGGGCGCGGGGTGATTCCGGAGCCGAGGAAGCCCATGTAGTTCGACGTCATGGTGGAGATCATGGAGTCGAGCATGGAAACATCCACATACTGTCCCCGGCCGGACTGGTCGCGCGACCGCAGCGCCATCAGGACGCCGATCAGGGCGAACAGGCCCGCGGTGACATCGGCGACCGAGTAGCCGCAGCGAACCACTTCGCCCGCTTCCGTGCCGGTGATGCTCAGAAGGCCGCTGGACGCCTGGACAATCAGGTCCATGGCGGCTTCGTCGCGCGACGGACCGGCCTGCCCGTAACCGGAGATGGAGCAGTAGACCAGGCGCGGATTCCTCCGCCGGACAGCTTCATAGCCCAAACCGAGGCGATCCATTGTTCCGGGGCGGAAGTTCTCGATCAGAACGTCCATGCGGTCGATCAGGCGGAGGCAGAGATCGATGCCTTCGGGCCGCTTGAGGTTAATGGAGATGCCGCGCTTCCCGCGATTCAGGCCCAGGAAGAACGAGGCTTGATCTCCGGCAAAGGGCGGGCCCCAGCCTCGGCCCATGTCGCCACCGTCGGCGGATTCCAGCTTGTAGACTTCCGCTCCGTAATCCGCGAAAAGCAGCGTGCAGTAGGGCCCGGCGAGGGCGTGCGAAAAGTCGAGAACCCGGATCCCGTGCAGGGGAGGCGTAGGGGCTTCCATAGGGATAGAACGGGCGGGCCGGGCTAGGCGCCGACGATCTCTTTCATTTTGGACTGGATGCCGGCGCTGATTTTTGCTTCGCCGAGGAAGTTTTTCAGCATCGGAGGCAGGTCGCACTCCACGGTCACGTTGGCGTCGTCCACCGCGACTGTGCCCGCCAGGGGAACCGAGATAAACCCCATTTTGCCCGTAAGGGAGAAACTCATGGTCGAGTCGGACCAGTCTTTTTTCGGATCGACGATCGCCACGGAACCACCCAGACCCGAGGCGAAGAGTTTGGTCGCGGCGTCGTCGATGGAGGCGACGACTTCTTGTTTGGTCTTGTGATGGGGAATGATGACGGTCATGCGTTTCTTTTCAATTGTCCACAGGCCGCGTAGATGTCGAGTCCCCGCGGGCGCCGGACGAAGCACGGAACGGACCGGCGAACGATTTCCTGAAAGGAAGCGACGCGCTCCGGGAGCGGCGTCTCATAAGGAATGCCCGGGCCGGGATTCAGGGCAATCAGATTCACTTTGCAGTTCAGATTCGCCAGCATGCGGGCCACGCGCCGGGCGTCCGCATCCGTGTCGTTGACATCTTTCAGCAAAACGTATTCGAAGGTGAGCTTTTCCCACGGGCGCAGCGGGTAAGTCCGGCAGACTTCCAGCAGATCTTTGAGATGCCACTTCTTCGTAATCGGCATCAGTTGCTGGCGCATTTCCTCGGTGGAGGCGTTCAGCGAGATCGCCAGCTTCGGGCGAACTTCCGATTCGCTCAGTTCCTCGATGCGGGGGATGATGCCCGAGGTGGAGACGGTGATCCGCCGTTCGCTCATGCCGACCGCGTTGGGATCCACCAGAATCCGCGTGGCTTTGAGGACGTTCGCCAGGTTGAGGAGCGGTTCGCCCATCCCCATCATCACGATGTTGAAGCGCCGGGAATCGGGCTTGTTGGGGGAGATGGTCAGGCCGTTATCGCGCGCCACAAACAAGACCTGCCCCACGATTTCGCCGGCGGTGAGGGACCGTTCGAGGCCCATCAGCGCGGTCATGCAGAACTTACAGTCGACCGGGCAGCCGACCTGACTGGAGATACAGACGGTATCGCGGTCCTCTTCGGGCATGAGGACGGTTTCCACGGTTCTGCCGTCACTCAGGCGAAGCAGGTAACGCCGGGTGCCGTCGACGGATTCAAAGCGGGAGTCCGCCAGCGGCAGTCCCAGTTCGGCGTGTTCGGAAAGTTCGGCGCGAATGTGGGCGGGAAGAGTCGAGATCTGGACGAGATCGGCGACTTTCTGGTTATAAATCGCCCGGTAGATCTGTTTGGCCCGATAGGCCGGCTCATCCGGGGGAAGCACCTGCCGAAGCTCGCTAAGTTCCATTCCTACAAGAGCTTGCGGCATTTCCACCAGTGTAACACGGTTTCCCGCCGGTAGCCTTGCCGGTTTGCAAAGTGGTACAACCGAGTAAGGTCTAATCACGTTGTCATCTACTCTCGCAGTTCCCCCTCTGTCGGTTTCGACGGAGCGCGATATTCTGACGACAACGCTTCCGAACGGTGTAAAAGTCATTACGGAAGCGATGTCGCACGTTCGTTCCGTGTCCGTCGGCGTCTGGGTCGGGACGGGTTCCCGGCGCGAAACACCCGAACAAAACGGGGTTTCTCACTTCATTGAGCACATGCTTTTTAAAGGGACCACCACCCGGTCCGCTGAGGATATTGCGCGGTCGGTGGATTCTCTCGGCGGCAATCTGGACGCGTTCACGGGCAAGGAAATGGTCTGCTACAACACGAAAGTGCTGGATGAGCATCTTCCTGTCGCCATGGACATCCTGAGCGACCTGGTCCTGAATCCGGCGTTCCGGGACGACGATATCGAGAAGGAAAAGGGCGTCATCCTCGAAGAGATCAAGATGGATGCGGACAATCCCGACTATCTGGTCCACGAGACGTTTACTTCGAACTTCTGGAAAGATCACTCCCTCGGGCGGCCGATCCTCGGTACGCCACAGACTGTCAAAAAGCTGAACCGGGAAGTCATCGACGCTTACTACCGGGAGATTTACACTCCGGAGAACCTGCTGGTCACGGCGGCGGGCAATCTGAATCACCAGCGACTGGTCGGTCTGGTGGCCGAGCGTTTCGCGAACGTGAAATCCGGCGGCCCGATTCCCGAACAGGTAAAACCCGCCACGCACGCCCGCATTGCTCTCAAGACCAAAAAAGAACTGGAGCAGGTACACGTTTGTATCGGTGTGCCCAGCTATCCGATTTCCCACGAAGATCGCTTTATCTGCTACGTGCTGAACACGGTGCTGGGCGGAGGCATGAGTTCCCGCCTGTTCCAGAACATCCGCGAACGGCAGGGGCTGGCCTATTCGGTATTTTCGGAACTGAATCCGCACACCGACACGGGCTGTCTGGCGGTCTACGCGGGCACCTCTTTGGAATCGGCTCGCAAGGTGATCGATTGTGTTTTGAAGGAGTTCACGGAGTTGAAGCAGGAGCCGGTTCCGGCTGAAGAGCTTCGTCGTGCCAAAGATCACATGAAGGGTTCGCTGATGCTAAGTCTGGAATCGACCTCCAGCCGGATGTCGAATCTGGCTCGCCAGCAGATGCATTTCAACCGGTTCTTTACGCTGGACGAACTGGTGGAGAGCATCGAAAAGGTGACTGCCGATGAAGTTCAGCGGGTAGCGCGGGATTTCTTCCGGCCGGAATCCATCGCGCTGACGGTTCTGGGGAATCTGGACGGCCTCAAAATCACGCGGGATGAACTGAACTGCTAACGATCGTTAGTTCCGGCCGGTTCTGGTACTCTAACAGCAGCAGTAACCCCCTGTGCGTTTCTCTTTAGTCGGTCCGCAACCCGAGCACGAAAATCCGTCGTCCCCCCAAAAAGTGCAGCAGCGGGACGATCCGAAGTTCGCGTCGGCCAAGATGGCCGCGTTCCAGTATCTCGCCGTTGCGATCTTTCTGTTTCTGGTCACCGGTTTCTGGGAACTGCAGATCAAAAGCCCGGAAATCTACAACGAACGGGCGGAGCGTAACCGGATTAAGGCTTTGCCGATCGTAGCGCCGCGGGGTCGGATTCTCGACCGGGATGGTCGCGTGATCGTCGACAACCACTCGTCCTGGAAGCTGCTGCTGTCGCGCGAGAACCTGAAAGAGGAGCATCTTCACGAAATCGCCAGCGGACTCCATCTGGATTACGACGACCTTGCCAAAAAGGTAGCGCGTTACCGGCGCCGTCCCAAATACGAGCCGATCATTATCAAGGAACAGCTCACGGCCGCCGATCTGGCTTTCGTCGATTCCCACCGCGATCCCAACACCTTCCCGGAGATGGAGTTGATCCAGTCGCAAAGCCGGCTGTATCCGGAAAACGGTCTGCTGGCCCACATGATCGGCTACACCGGTGAGATCAGCGAGTCCGAACTGGACAATCCGGATTACGCGAAATATAACCAAGGCCAGATCATCGGTAAAACCGGAATCGAAAAGGAATACAACGACACCCTGATGGGGGTCGACGGCGAGCGCCAGTCGATCGTCGACAACCTGGGCCGCGAGCGGCAGATGCTGGGTATCAAAGAGGCGAAACCCGGACGAAACCTGCAACTCACGATCGATCTCGACCTGCAGGTGGTGGCGGAACTGGCATTGGGCGATAAACGCGGCGCTGTGGTGGCGCTCAATCCGAATAACGGCGAAGTGCTGGCGATGGCTTCCCGGCCGAGTTTCGATCCGAACAAGTTCGCCGTTCGCATCAAATCGGCCGATTGGCGCGAACTCACCAGCGACCCGGGTAACCCGTTGCTGAACCGGCCGATCCAGGCGCAATTCGCGCCGGGTTCCACCTTCAAGCCACTGGTGGCAATCGCCGGGCTCGAAACCGGCGCCATCAATGAGGACACCACGTTTCACTGCGCGGGCGGTGCAACGTTCTACGGCCATTATCACGGCTGCTGGGGGACGCACGGCTCGGTTTCGCTGCATAAGGGCATTGCCCAATCCTGCGATACCTACTTCTATAATGTTGGCAATCAGACCGGGATCTACCAGCTTGCGTTTTACGCGCATCAGGCCGGGCTGGGAGAGAAGACCGGAATCGATCTGCCCAACGAGGCGTCGGGAACCGTGCCCTCCCCGGAATGGAAGCTCCGCACGCAGCGTCAGAAATGGTACGCCGGCGAAACCATCTCGGTTTCCATTGGACAGGGCGCACTGACGGTGACGCCGCTGCAGTTGGCGCGCGCCATCGGCGGTCTTGCGCTGGGGGGAAGCTGGCACGCGCCCCATCTGCTGATGACGGATACCGCCAAAGAGAAGCCGAAGGAATGGAATCTGAGCCCCGATAACGTGAAAAAAGTCGTTTACGGGATGTACGCGGTGGTGAACGAGGGCGGCACCGGCGGACGAGCCAAAATCCCCAATGTGGATGTTTGCGGAAAGACCGGGTCTGCCCAGATCGCCTCGGAAGCCTACGAAAAACTGCACAAGGATGTGAAGGACAACGCGTGGTTTGTGGCGTTCGCGCCATGCTACAAACCGGAAATCGTGATTTCCGTGCTCTGGGAAAACTCCGGACTCCACGGACAGTTCGCCGCGCCGATCGCGCGCGACGTGATCAAGTCGTACTTCGATAAGAAGGCGCGCCTTCTGGAAGTGGAACGGCTGAAGCAGAATCCCGCTTCGGTTTTGTCCTCCGCTTTAAACTCCGCCATGAGTCCGCTGCCGGCGCCGGTGGCGGGTCCGGGAACTTCTGTTCGGCCGGCGGGGGAGGCCCGGTAATCATGTTGCAGCGGGGCGGGCTGAAAGATTTCGACTGGGCGATGCTCTTCATCATCCTGATTATCTGCAGCATCGGGGTGCTGCAGATTTTCAGCGCCACGCACGACACCGTCTGGCAGGGCGCCTGGTGGAAGCAGGTGGTTTACATCGGCGCGGGAATCGGGCTCATGTGGCTGATGACCAACATCGATTACCACGCCCTGATGCAGCGGGTCTATCCCATGTACATCGTTTCGGTGGTGCTGCTGATCGCGGTGCTGGTGATCGGCAAGCGGGCGTTCGGTTCCACCCGGTGGATCGCCCTGCCCGCGGGTATCCATCTGCAGGTTTCCGAGTTTGCCAAGATCGCCGTCGTGTTGCTGGTGGCGCGCTTTTTGACGGAGATCCGCACGGAGATTCTGGAGACGCGGGATCTGCTGAAACTGGCCGGCATGGTGCTGGTTCCCATGGCCCTGATTGCCAAGGAGCCCGATCTCGGCACGGCGCTGACTTATCTGCCGATTCTGCTGATCGGGGTGTTTCTCGCCGGCATGCACTGGAAGTACTGGGCGACGATCGCGCTGGTTGCTCTGGTGGTCGTGCCCATCGGATTTTCCCATCTGGAACCTTATCAGAAGGGCCGCATCGTAAGTTTTCTGGACCCCGAACGGGATCCGCAGGGTAACGGCTATCAGTTAATCCAGTCGAAGATTGCGGTCGGATCCGGAGGGACGTGGGGAAAGGGCGTAACGAAAGGAACGCAGACACAATTGCGGTTCCTGCCCGTGCCCCACACGGATTTCATCTTCTCGGCATTTGCCGAAGAACATGGTTTCGTGGGGGTGATGTTTGTGCTTGTGTTGTATTTTGTGTTGCTGATGCAGGTTGTGCAGGACGGGCAGACGGCGCCGGACAGGGCAGGAATGTATCTGTGCATGGGTGTCGGAGCGCTCCTGTTATTTCATATACTGGTAAACGTTGGAATGGTAGTGGGGCGGATGCCTGTAACCGGGATCCCGCTTCCGCTGATGAGTTACGGCGGGTCCAGCATCTGGTCGACTTTCCTGATGCTGGGACTCGTGAACAGTGTTCGGGTAAGACGGTTTGTCAATTGAGCATCTGTGAATTGAGATTTGAACGGAAATTTGGATTGGTCCGGATGGGAGGAGGCGCGCGAAAGCGGCTTCCGGAATCCGGTCCAGGGCACTAACGAATTATTTGACTTAAGTTGGGAGCCATTGGAGACTCTGCAGCGCGTCAGCGCAGCGGGGGCCGACTTTCTGAGTACCCACGCCTGGTACCGTATTTTCAGGAAGCAGCGCCTGTTGGGCCCGTCTGCCGAACGATGGGAGGTTCCCTCAAGAGGCCGATGATGGGTGTTGAGTGCGAGGTTTTGCGGTAGTTATCCTCCACCCTCCGGCTGGCGTGAGTTTTGTTGAGGTCGGTTGAGCAAGGCTCCGTGTGAACGGAAGCCCCAGGCGATCCTTACGCAGGGCGCAGCACTTCGATTCGGGTCCAGATTCTCTCGCGTCCGAGCTCTTTGACGGAGCCCAACGGGAGAAACAGACATGTCGAAAGAACTTATCGTCTCTACCGGAAAGCACGAGACGAGAGTCGCGATCCTTGAAGACGACCAGCTCGTGGAGATTTTCCACGAGAGGGAAAAAGAATACTCGCTGGCCGGCAGCATCCACAAAGGGCGCGTCACGCGTGTGCTCCCTGGCATGCAGTCCGCGTTCGTGGATATCGGACTGGAACGAGACGCCTTTCTTTACGTCTCCGACTTTTTCGAAGACAACGATGAGTACGACGCGGTCGTCAGCACCGTTGAAGATAAAGTCCTGAAGATGGAAAAGGGCGGCGGGACCGCTTCGGGGGACCGGAGAAGCGAATCCCCGGTTCCGCCGGAAGACGCGGAGCCGGAGGTCATCGCCGCCTCCCCCGTGATCGCGCCTCCGGTTGTGGAGCGTCGCGAGGAACAGCCACGTTCGGAACGCTCGAACGGGCCTTCACGGGACGGCGCCGCGGGCGACCGCGGCGGAGATAAGAGTGGAGACAAGGGCGGAGACCGGGGTCGCGGACGTCGCGGCCGCCGCCGCCGGGGTGGGCGCGGACCGGGCGGTCTGCCCGATTCCAAGTTCTTTACGCCGGGCGCGGACGATGCCGAGCCGCAAGGCGATGCGGAAGGCGATATCGCCGAAGTTGCGGAAGCGGAACTCCTGACAGTTCCCGCATTTGCTCCTGCGCCGATCCGGCACAGTTCGGACGACTTTCCGGTGCTTCCAGGCGAATCGCTGGCCAAATATGTGCTCCCCGGTGAATCGCTGGCGAAGTATGCGGTTGCCGATGTGCGTGAAGACGACGCGGTGGAGCCGGATGAAGCGCTTGCCGCGGAGATCGACGAACTCGTCGAGGAAGCCGTAGCCGACGCGCAGGCCGAAGTGGCTGCCGAGCACGTACCGGAACCGGAAGCCATCGCGCCGGAAGCGGTTGCCCCGCCTGTTACTGCTCCCGAATTAAGTCCTGAAGTTTCCGCTGCGGAACCCGAAGTGGAAGCCGTTGTCGTGGCGGATGTTGAAGTCGTGGCGGAGGTTGAAGTTGTGGCAGAGGTCGCTGTGCCGGTGCAAATGGCGCCCGCCAGCGAAGTCTCCCAACAGGAACCGGTCGTTGAAGCGGTTTCGGTTGCCGAGACAGTGACCGTCGCCGAGCCGGAAGCGGCTGTTCCCGCGGACCATCCGTTTGCAGGGCTGGGTATGCTCTCGTCCGTCCCGGACACCGAAGAGCCGGCGGGCGAAAATTTCGCGGCGGAAGAGTTCGACGAGGTACAGGAGAACGAAGAGATCGAGGGGATCGATACTGCCGCCGCGGAAGCAGAGTCGGACGCGGAAGGCGAACCGGCTCCGATCGACCATGAGGGTCCCGAACCGGCCCGTATCCCGACCAGTCTGACGGCAGCCCTGCGCGAGCAGGGTCATCGCTATCCGCATCGCGTCTCGCGCCGTATGCGCCGCAAGATGCGTGGCGGCCCCGGTTCCGAAGAGCGGGGTGAAAAGCAGACCCCGCCGGCGGCGGAACCGACCGAAGCCGAGACAAAGACGGTGGAGCCGCGTGCAGAAGCCCGGCCCGAGCCACGCAACGAGGCTCGCGCGGAAGTTCGGACCGAGAGCCGCAATGATTCGAGGCCGCCGCGGGACGACCGCCGCAACGATTCGAGAGATCGTGGCGGAAATCGCGACCGGTCGCGTGGCGACCGTCCGGAACGTTCCGACCGCGGCGAGCGGCCCGAACGGGGCGGAGAACGCGGCGGAGAGCGGGGCGGAGAACGGTCAGAGCGCGGCGGCGAGCGCACGGAACGCTCCGAACGTGCGGAACGACCGGAACGGGAACGTCCGCAGCTGCCGTCCATCTCTGACCTTCTTAAGGAAGGCCAGGAGATTATTGTCCAGATCGCGAAGGAGCCGCTGGGCCAGAAGGGCGCGCGGATCACTTCGCATATCGCTCTGCCCGGCCGCTTCGTCGTTTACATGCCGACGGTGGACCATGCCGGCGTCTCCCGCAAGATCCCTTCGGAAGAGGAGCGGCATCGTCTCAAGCGCGTGGTGCAGACCCATCGCCAGGGGATTCCCGGCGGTTTCATCTGCCGGACCGCGGCGGAGGGCAAGAGCGAAGAAGAGCTGAAGAGCGACATGCACTTCCTCTACAACCTCTGGCTCGATATGCGGCAGAAAGCGGAAAAGCGACCGGCGCCCGTCCTGCTGCACCACGATCTGGATCTTGTCCAGCGCATTCTTCGCGATCAGCTCACGGCATCTTTCAAAACCATCTGGGTGGATAACGAAGAGCTGTACGAGAGCATTCTGCGTTTCGCCCAGCGGTTCCAGCCGGCGCTGGTGCAGCGCGTGAAGCTGTACACGCGCGTCAACCCGATCTTCGACGAGTTCGGCATCACCAACGAACTGGAGAAGGCGCTGCGGCCGAAGGTCTGGCTGAAGTCGGGCGGCTACATCGTTATCAATCAGACCGAGGCTCTGGTCGCGATCGATATCAATACGGGCAAGTACGTCGGCAAGTCGAATCGCCTCGAAGATACCATCGTCAAGATCAACACCGACGCGATCAAAGAGATCGTCCGGCAGATCCGCCTGCGCGATCTGGGCGGTATTATCGTGGTCGATTTCATCGACATGGACGAGCGCAAGAACCGGCAGAAAGTGATGCAGGTTCTCGAAGAGACCATGCGGGCCGACCGGGCTCCGTATAAGATCCTGCAGTTCAACGATTTCGGGCTGGTGGCGATCACGCGGAAACGGGTCAAGCAATCGCTCGAACGGACGCTCTGCTCGCCTTGCCCGTACTGCGAAGGCGCGGGTTACATCAAGAGCGTGCAGACGGTGATCACGGAAATCCTGCAGGAAGCGCAGCGGATGAAGAAGGCTCTCGAAGACGAGCACAACAACATCATGCTGCGAGTGAATCCGGAAGTCGCCAAGGTTCTCAAGAGCAACCACAACCAGTTCCTGCAGGAACTGGAAGAGATTCTTGGCAAATCCGTGCTGGTCAAGAGCGATCCGTTACTCCACCAGACGAAGTTCGATCTGGCTTAATAAGGCGTTGAATCCACTCGGGTCCTTCGGGACCCGAGACGGCTTCTGGTTCCAATCATCAACCGGCTTTGGCTGCTTTCCCCAGTTGTTCCACGATGCGGGTCGCTTCTTCCACGGCTCGCGCCAGCACCGACCGTATCTTGCCGTCCTCCAGCATCAGCAGACCGCCGATGGTGCAACCCGCCGGCGTGGTTACGTCGTCCCGCAGAGAAGCGGGATGTCGGCCCGTGTCGAGCACCATGCGCGCGGAACCGAGCATCGTCTGCGCCACCAGTTCGAGCGCCACATGGCGGCGCAGTCCGACGCGGACTCCCGCGTCGGCGAGGGCTTCCATCATCAGATACATGTAGGCGGGTCCGCTGCCCGAAAGCGCCGTGATCGCGTTGCAGTAATGCTCTTCCACCACGGTGCAGCGGCCCACGGAACTGAAGATTCGTTCCGCTAGCGCGAGATGCCGCGCGGTGGCGTCACTGCCGCCACAGATGGCGGTCATTCCCTGACGCACCACACACGGGGTATTCGGAATGGCCCGTACCCAGACCGGGCGCGGCCCGTCGTTCTCCGCCGGACGCAGCAGTGATTCCAGCCGTTCCGTGGAGACACCGGCGAGGATGGAAATCATCAGCACGTCCGCGCGAAGCGACGATTCCCGCAGCACGGCGGAAACGGCGCCGATCTGCGCCGGCTTCACGCATACGAGAATAATGCCGGCAGTGGCCGCGGCTTCCCGGTAGTCGCGAACCGCCGTGATCCCCAGCGTCTCGGCCACTTCGTCACAACTTTCCTGTGTCTTCGCGGTGGCCCAGATCTGCCGCCGTGTTACCAGTCCGGCTTCCAGTAATCCTTTGATCAGCGTCTGGCCCATGACGCCGGAGCCGATCACTCCCAGAGTGCGTCCGGATTCCAGCAGGGCCGCAGGTGTAGTCATGGTTGTTATTGTGACAGGCAGGACAACAGCGGCGCGCGCGGCAACTCGCGCCGTATCGACTAAACTCTAACTGGGGATACCGAAGTGGCTCGCGGACGCGTTTTGAGACTTTTTATCGGCAACATGGCTTCGGGCAAGACGCGGCATCTGCTCACGGAAATTGAGACGCTGCGCCGGTACGGCAATCGCAAGATCGCGGTGTTCAAGCCGAGAACGGACACGCGCAGCGGCATGTCGTGCATCAAGAGCAGAAGGGGGGACGAAGACGCCGCCGAGGAGATTCTCGCCACGCAACCGGGCGAGTTGTGGCCCATTCTGCGCGCCAAGGAATCGGCGGCGGGCTGCCGCTTTCAGATCATTGCGTTCGATGAAGTGCAGTTCTTTCCCCGAAATTCCGGCTTTTTTCAGCTCATTAAAGAACTGATGGACGACGGGTACGATATTCTCGCCTCCGGCCTTGCGTTCGATTTCCGCGGCGAGCCGTTCGGCTCCACGCCCGATCTCGCGCTGCTGGCCGAGGACCGCTGTATGTGGATGACGTCTTATTGCACCAAGTGCGGCAGCCGCGCTTTGTATCCGCAGCGCATTATCGACGGCGTGCCCGCGCACTACAACAGTCCGCAGATTCTGGTGGGGGGCGACGAGACGTATGAGCCGCGCTGCGACGACCATTTCGTCCTGCCGGGAAAGAACTTTCCGGGCAGAAACGGCTCTTCGCCGCAGATCAGCATCTGGCCGGAGACGGCGGTTTAGTCTCCGGCTCACGGGACCTTTATCTATATGGCTGCTTACGCCGAATTCGCGCCGGGGAGTCCGGAAATCGTCGAACTCCGGCGGCTGGGCGCGCGGGAACTCGATCCCCTGCTGCTCGAAGAGACCGTCGAATGGGAGCAGGAACTCGACTGGGATTTCTCAAAATCCGCCAATCTGGTTCGGAAATATGCGGATATGCGGGCGCTGGGCGGCGTGGCTCTGATCGACCGCGGCGAGGTCGCAGGGTATGGATATTCGGTGGTGGAAGATCGCAAAGGCCTGATTGGCGACCTCTACGTTCGACCCGGATGGCGAAGGGGCGAAGCCGAGGTTCGCCTGTTTCGCGTGATGCTCGACGGTCTGATCGCGACGCCTTCCGTCAGCCGAATCGAGAGTCAGTTGATGCTTCTGGAGCAGCCCGTAGCGAAAGCGCTGCAACGGGAGCGATTTGTTCGGCTGTTCGAGCGGATTCTGATGCGTTACGATGCCGGTTCGCCACTGCCGCCTGCCCGCAAACTGCAGCACCGGCGCTTTCGCATCGAACCCTGGAGCGATCACCACCATGACGCCGCTTCGAGCGTGATCGCTCTTTCCTACGAGGGGCATATCGACAGCCAGATCAATGACCAGTACCGCTCTTTTGAAGGCGCCCGAAAATTTCTCTACAACATCGTGCAATATCCCGGGTGCGGGGCATTCTTCCAGAAGGCATCTTTCGTGGCTCTTGAATCCGGCACCGGCGTCGTATCCGGCATTGTTCTGACCAGTTTTGTCGCCCCCCATGTGGCGCACATCACCCAACTCTGCGTGGCGCCGCGCGCACAGGGCGCGGGACTGGGGTACGAACTGCTGCGGCAGGCCATCGCGTCATTGCAGGCCGGTGGCGCGAGACGTATCAGCCTTACCGTGACGACTGCGAATTCCGCGGCGGCACGCCTTTATGAAGAGTGCGGATTTCGGGAACTGCGCCGGTTTTTCGCGTACGTTTGGGAAGGGTATTAGAAAAATGCCGCACGCGACGCCGCCGGATCAGAGATTCGACGACCTCGCGCGCGGCGAGCCCGAAAGGGAAACAAGGATGGAAGTGAGAAGTATTCTGCTCTCCGATTGTTGCTCTTTTCGGGCGGATTGGGGAGTCCGCCGGTACGGGGAAAGAGTACTGCCAGGTGTGTGATGCGCTTCCCCTCGCCTGCCTGGCCGCGAATCGGCGTGGACCCGTATACTCAATCGAGGAGAACTGTCGATGCTTTCTGTTCGTTTGTTGCTCGCGCTTGTTTTGCCCGCTTTTCTGGTCCACGCGCAGGGACCTTATAAGATTCTGAAAACCGCGAAAGTCGGCGGCGATGGCGGGTTTGACTACGTCTATGCGGATGAAGCCGGTCGGCGTCTCTACGTGGCCCGCACGCTTCCGGGAACGCCGCCGATGGGCCGCATTTCCGTTTTCAATCTGGATACACTCGAACCCGCCGGCGAAATTGCCGGCGTCAATGCGCACGGCGCGGCCGTCGATCCGAAGTCGGGACACGGCTTTGCAACCAGCAAGCCAGTGGTCATGTGGGACACCAAAAATCTCTCCGTAATGAAGAGCATCGACGTGGATGGCGGACCCGACGGCCTGCTGTTCGATCCCTTCAATGCGAGGGTTTATATCCTCAGCCACCGGGCGCCGAATGCAACCGTGATCGACGCGAAGGACGGCTCCGTCGTGGGAACCATCGATCTGGGCGGCGCTCCCGAACAGGCCGTCACCGACGGCAAGGGCCATATTTACATCGATATCGAAGATAAGAACAGCGTCGCCGTGGTGGATGCGAAGACGCTCAAAGTGACCGCGAATTATTCGTTGGGCGGCGATGCCAACAAGACGGCGGCCGGTCTCGCATTCGATGTGAAGAACCACATTCTCTTTGTTGCCTGCCGCACTCCCGCGAGCATGGTCATCATGGATGCGAACGACGGGAAGATCATCACGACCCTGCCGATCGGCACCGGCGTGGATGGCGCGGGCTTCAACCCCAAAACGATGGAAGCGTTCAGCTCGCAGGGGGACGGCACGCTGACCGTGATCAAGGAGAACAGCCCGACCAGTTTCGAGGTCGAACAGACGCTGAAGACAATGCCTGGCGCGAAGACGATGACGCTCGATACGAAGACGGGCCGAGTCCTGCTGATCGCCGCCGAATATGGGCCTGCGCCGACGCCTCCTCCGGCCGGCGGACGCGCTGGACGAGGTCCGATGGTGCCTGGCTCGTTCTCGATTCTTGAAGTCGGCAAGTAAGCGAAGTTAGTTGGAAAGCGGCGCCCGGACTGCTTTGCCGGGCGCCGCGCCGTCCACCAGTTTGCCTTCGGAAACCACGAAAGTCCCGTTTACCAGCAGATAACGCACTCCCTCCGAAGCCGCCTTTCCGTTTTCATACGTGGAATGATCGCGAATCGTCGCAGGATCGAACACGTTGATGTCGGCATCGGCGCCCACCTGAATTCGTCCTTTCTTCTTCATTGACGGAACGCGCGCTTCGAGCCGCCGCGCGGGCATCAGGGTCATCTTGCGGATGGCCTCATCGAGCGGCAGGATATGACGCTCGCGCACATAGACGCCGAGAATCCGCGAGTACGTCCCGGCCGAGCGCGGGTGGCTGTTGCCGGTCTCATACCCGAATCCATCGGTGGCGATCATGGGCAGAGGGTCACGAAGCACGGTGTCGATCATCTCCTCGGTGTTGTTGAACAGGATAACTAGGCCGCCTTCCTTGCGATAGCGATTAAAGCTCGCTTTCGTCAGCCGCTCGCCCGTGGCCACCCAGAGCAGATTGCGGTAATCCTGTTCCGGCCGGTTTACCCAGGTGTCGAAGCGCGCGGAGTCGAGCCGGGTCTGGCCCGCGGTGTACGGATACATTTCTGTCGTGATGTCCAGGCCGTTTGCGCGGGCCTCGCGGATCATCTGCAGCAGGTGCGGCGCGTGGCTCAATGACGACGAGTCGATGTGCACCACATGAAGCGGCGCTCCGGTCACGGCGCTGGCGGCGAGCACCTCTTCCAGGCCTTCCTCGGGCTCACCGCTTTCCGCGTTGCCACGCAGATGGACGTGACAGGACGCCTTGAAGCGTGCCGCCACGCGGAACATTTCCAGAATCTCCCACCGGGTGGCCGCGGGTGTGTACGTCGGACCCAGACCGGCCGAGACGGCGCCTTCCTGAAAGCCCTTTTCCATCAGCCGCTTCATTTCGGTGATCTGTTCGGGAGTTGCCACCTGATGGGCGCCCGGGCCGGACGGGACGAAATCGGCGGGGTCCTTCATGACTTTCATGCGGACCTGAATGTGCCCGATGGAGACGCCATGGTTGATTGCGGATTTCCCTTCTCTCGCGGCGTACCAGCCGGCGACATCGGCGGTGCCCACTTCAAGTTCGAAGGAACTGGTGACGCCGTCCCGGGCCTGGAACGTGTAGGCTTCGGCATCCTGCCCGTGCTCGTGCAGATCGATGAAGCCCGGCGCGACCACCAGGCCTTTGGCGTCAATGATTTTGCGCCCTTGCAGGGGCTTCGCGGAGACGGCCTGGATGGTGCCACCGTCGATCCCCACCGAACGCACCGCGTCCAGTTTGGTTTCCGGATCGATTACGCGGCCATTGGCGATCACCACATCATAGGTTTGAGCGGTGAGCGCGGAAGACAGGCAGAGAAAGAGAAAAGTCCTCACGGGGCCTGAGTGTACCAGACCCGCCGGCGAAGCGCGCGAAGAGCCAGCCAGCCGCTCGAAAGACTAAGATTGAAATGGACATGCCACTCCAAAACCGCGTCAGCCCGTCCGGAGAACTCATTCGAACGAGCGCCCGCGGCACACTGCTCGGTAACCGGGGCGGCGCGCTGCATAACGAGAAGCAGGAGATTGTCCGTCCCTGCAAGGGGCAGCGCTGGATCACGTGCCTGCTGGAGTTCAGGGGGCGATCGCGCGTGGTGATGTCACCCGGCCTCTATACGGAGTTGTTTTTTCTCGATGAAGCGACTGCTCTCTCCGCCGGTCACCGACCCTGCGCCGAGTGTCGGCGGCAGCGGTTCAATGAGTTTCGTGAGGCATGGAAGCGCGCCGGTCTGCAGCCGGGCCTGGCTCCGGAGATGGACGCGGTCCTGCATTCGGCGCGAATGGATGAACGGGGCGGCAAGGTTACGTTTGAAGCTGCGCTCAGCGATTTGCCGGACGGCTGTTTCGTGCAGAAGAACGGGATCGCCTGTCTGGTCCGGGCGGACGCGCTTCTGGTCTGGTCGCCGGATGGCTATCGGGAGAGGCTCCGCCGTGACGGCGCTGAAACTGTTACGGTGCTGACACCGGAACCTCTGGTCCGGTGTCTCCGGCATGGCTTTACGCCTTCCGTTCACGAGTCCGCGAGCAAGTGATCACTTCCGGGTGCCGCCGATGTGAAGAAGCCAACATCGGTCCGAAAGCCTACAAACAGATCGCCCGGGATTAGACGTACAATCGGCACGTTACGACAAAATGTTCTGTCCTGGAGTAAGCAGAAATGTCCCTAGAGATACTCGCAAACAGCGTTACGTCCTGCATACTTTTCGCCGTTGCCGCATCCGCGCAGAACGGCTGCTATGAACTGCCCGATTACACGGCGCTGAAGCGTGCTTTGACAGCCGCCACCGCGGCTGAAGTAAGTGGTCTGAATAACCAGATGTGGGCGACCGTGGTTGATCGCGACGGAATCGTCTGCGCGGTGGCGTTCTCCGGTAATAACCGGGGTGCGCAATGGCCCGGCAGCCGGGTTATCTCGGCGCAGAAAGCGAATACGGCGAACGCGTTCAGTCTCGATGGCACATCTTACAGCGGCGGGTCGGGCCAGCAGTTAGGGCTGGCACTCTCCACGGCTAATTTGTATTCCGCCGTTCAGCCGGGCGGATCGCTCTTCGGGCTGCAGGAAAGCAATCCGGTCGATGTCGGCGTTGCGTACCGGGGTTCCGGCGCGCAGTATGGCACGGCACAGGATCCCATGGTCGGCAGCAAGATCGGTGGCGTGAATGTATTCGGTGGCGGGCTCGCGCTTTATGGCACGGGAAGGCAGATTCTCGGCGCCGTGGGTGTGAGCGGCGATACTTCCTGTGCCGATCATGCTATTGCGTGGCGTGTTCGTCACTCGCTCACGCTGGATCACCTGTTCGGAGTCAGTGGTGTTTCGGGCGATGCGTCGCGTCCGGATAACATCATCTACGACATCACTCCGAATCCTGCGGGCGGGACGGGAGTCAGTCCGAGTGGCTATGGCCATCCCAAATGCGCATCCACCGGCAACCCCGCGCTGCTGCCCGCCGTTCTGCCTTAGTACCGGAAAATGCTGCTGAATCTCGCGCTCAGCAGCGCTACTTACCGTCTTTGCTTTCGTGATACTCCATCTCGGTATTCAGAGACCAGAGGTTCGCTTTGTCCACACGGCCTTCGATAATGTTATCCACGGCCGTCATTGCCGTGAGCATGGAGTGATCCTGGTTGTTGTACTTATGCATGCCGTTGCGGCCCACCAGAAACAGATTCTCGAAGCGGCTGATGTAAGATTTCACTTCTTCGAACCGCTCATACATGCCGAAGTAAGCCGGGTAAGTCTTGGGAACCCGGATCACACAGGCGTCCAGTACATCGGCCCGGTGAATGATCCCGATCTTCTCCATCTCGCGCGTGGCGAAGTCGATCATCTCGGCGTCGGGTTTGCGCCAGATCTCATCCGTCTCGTAACAGAAGTATTCGAGGCCGATCCACACATGGTCCGGATTTCCCACCAGGTAGGGGCTCCAGTTGTTGAAGACCTGCATGCGGCCCACTTCCACGTCCGGTTCCTGCACGTAGATCCAGTTGTCCCGGAGTAACTTACCGCCGGTCTCGGAATCTTCTTTGATCGCCAGTTTGCTGAGTAAGACGCCAACGGTGATGAAGTCCCTGTACTGCAGGCCATCGCTGACCTCCAGCACGCTGGCGGGAACCGGCGCGTCGAGACACCGCATCAGTTCTTTGATCGGCATGGTGGAAAAGAAGTAGTCGGCTTCGAGGCGCTGCACATCGCCGGTCTCCGGATTCACCGCCTCGGCGGCCGTAATCCGGAAGCCGTCGGTAAAGAGCTTATGCACCTTCCAGCCCTTCGTCACGGTGCCGCCTTTGGCTTTTACGTCTTCCGCCACGTACTCCCATAACTGACCGGGACCGTATTTCGGATAGAGAAATCTCTCGATCAGAGACGTTTCCGTGCTCTTCTGCGAAATATCCCCGGCGGTCCTTCCGAGTTTCTTTTTCAGGAAGTGCCCGAGCGCCCTGGTGATGGAGAGCCCTTTGACGCGCTGCGCGCCCCACTCCGCGCTGATCTGATCGCACGGAACACCCCAGACCTTCTCCGTATAGGATTTGAAGAAGGTGCGGTAAAGTTCCTTCCCGAAGCGATTGATGAAGAAGGTCTCGAGGGATTTTTCGGGCTTGATCTGGTGCGCCGCGCTCTGCATGTAGCTCAGGCCGATGCGAATCGTCCGTGCCACGCCGAGCCGTTTCAGAGTATCGGCGCTGAGCTGAATCGGGTAATCGAAAAACTGCCGCAGGAAATAAATGCGCGACTTGCGATTCCGCACCAGCATGACGCGGTCTTCCACGCGCGGATCCGGACCTTCGGTTTTCGCCGCCGCCACATCACGGCTCTGACGCTGGTAAGTAATCTGAAAGTTGCCGTCCGCCTGTGCTTCCACCGGCATCACTTCCATCCACCAGTTCATCACCCGATCCGACTTGGAAAAGAACCGGTGGCCACCGATATCCATACGATTCTCTTTGTATCGAACCGTGCGCGAGATGCCGCCGATTTCCTCGCTTTTCTCGAGTACAATCGGACGGATATCCGTGCGTTTCAGGAGCTCGAAGGCCGCGGTAAGACCCGCGGGACCGGCTCCTATGATCAGAGCTTTTCGCTCGCTCATTCCTGTCTATTTCTGCTGCGGCGGCCGAAAATCAGGAGGCAGCGCCGCGCCTTCGCCGAAGAAATATTGTTCCATCTGCTGGATGATGAACTCCTGGGCTTCCTGGGTCCCGAGGTTGAGCCGGTACTCGTTCATCAGCATCTTCATATGTTCCACCCACATCTTCCACGCCTCCTTGGAAACGTTGTCATAGATCCGTTGTCCAAGCGGGTGGCCTTCGAAGGGAACCTCCTCCAATCCTTCCATTTCCTTCTGGAATTTGACGCAGAAAACCCGATGCGCGCCTTCGGGAATCGAAGCGGTCAGATTGAGGTTAATGCCGGATCCACAGCCCATGGCCTCAGCATAGCAAGTCTGCTACGTATA
The DNA here is from genome assembly GCA_903851195.1 of uncultured Acidobacteriia bacterium. Classification (GTDB taxonomy): domain Bacteria; phylum Acidobacteriota; class Terriglobia; order Bryobacterales; family Bryobacteraceae; genus BOG-234. The sequence goes on along the minus strand of CAINNJ010000032.1, from coordinate 22,593 downwards.
CCTGGGGGTCTCCGCTGCGGTCGCTCGTGAAGGTAATCCGCCGTTCATCATTGGAAAAAGCCGGATGCGGATGCGTCCACTGCGGGCCGTACACGGTATCGGCAGGAGTCTCCATCCAGCTGAGATGATTCGGGTTAGCCGCCCGTGCGGCGGCGAAATCTTCCGCCAGAGCATAGCAGGACTTGCTCCACTGCGTGCCGCGATTACCGGACTTCGATTCGCACACCTGGCGCCACTTTCCGGTGTGTACATCGATGAGCCAGATCCCGCGGTCGGGGTGGTTGGTGTCGCAAAGCACCTGGGTTCCGGCGCTGTTGGGCGTAATATGCCACGCGTTTCCCTCGCTGATTAACCGGATATCCCGGGTCTCCCAGCTCATCCGGCAGAGTCTGTACGGCCATACGGTGAAAACCAGATCGCCGGTGTTGCCGAGGAAAGTTTCGTGCACCACGAACTCGTCGTTGCCGTGCTGGTAGAGGCACTCGAGACCGGATCCGTCGCGCCGGACCCGGTGCATGCGGGGAGCCGGATCACCGGCGAATTCGATCCACCCGGGTTCGAGCGGATGGAACTGCGGATGGATCACGGTGCGGGGGAAGGGAATCAGCTTCCACTGGGTGCCATCGCTGCGGCCGCAGACCAGTCCGCTGCCCGAGGACGTTTTGATGGCCGCCACCAGCCAGTCCCCCTGGGCGTCCGGCGCCACTTCACCCAGTTGCCCGTCGAAGACCGCGATTCTTTGTTCCGCCCGGGTGTCCAGCCGAATCAACCAGATCTCATTGCCTCGGACGAAGAACACGCGCTCGCCACGAATCGCCGCGGAGTAGGCATGCACGGGGTCGCCGAACGTGAGTTGTTCGGTTTCGCCGTCCGGAAACCCCGCGATGAAAAGTTGCGCTGCGCCTGTCCTGTATGAGGTGAACAGGATTTTCGAGCCGTCCGGCGTGAATGAGCTTTCGAGGAAGTACACCGGATGGTTGATCGACGGATGGTCGGTGATCTGCATCACCCGGGTGCCGGTTTGCGGGTCGGTAAACGTGGTCATGTTCGTCGGTCAGGCGGGAGGACGCCGCTTGTGCCAGTCCGTCCGGTTCTGAAACTCCCGGCCCAGCGCGAACAGGGAGTTCTCGCTGAACGCGGGCCCCACAATCTGCAGGCCCAACGGCATGCCTTCGGAAAAGCCACACGGCACGGACAGAGCCGGCAGACCCACCAGATTTCCCGCCGGGATCAGCCCGTTCAGACCGCGTGCGTTCGTGGATGGCGCGGGCGCCGGGGCATCCAGGGGATCCGCGACTTTTGAAGCGATGCCGTAGCGGGCCGGCGCTACCAGCAGGTCGATGTCGGCGAACAGCTTCCGGAATTCCTGTTGGATCAGTGATCGGATGCGCATGGCCCGCAGGTAATCTTTGGCCGGAATTTCCAGTCCGGCCTTCAGGCCTTCAATCTGTTTGGCGTCGGCCAGTTGATTCACCTTGCCGCTGGTGATCAGTTCTTCAAACGCCGAGGAACCTTCGCAACCGATGATGATGGATGTCACCGCGCCATAGGGAAATTCGGGAAGTTTCACCTCCACCATTTGGACGCCGGTTTCCTGAATCACCTTCATGGCAGCCGTGAAGGCCGGCCGCGCGTTGGCGTCCGCCAGTTCCGCGTCTCCGGGCGCGAAACCGACGCGCAGTTCGCTGAGCTTGCGTGCGTACTGCGGGGCGTAATAAAAACTCTTGCCCGCGGAGCCGGGGTCGTTCGAATCGACGCCCGCGATGGCCTGCAGTACCAGCGCGCAATCCTCCACGCTCCGGCACATCGGGCCAATCTTGTCCATGGTCCAGGAAAGCGACATGGCGCCGTGGCGGCTGACAAGTCCGTAGGTGGGGCGCAGGCCGGTGACACCGCAGTAGGCGGAAGGAGTCAGAATCGAGCCGGACGTTTCCGAGCCCAAGGCGAACGGAACCAGTCCTGCCGCCACGGCGCTTCCCGACCCGCTCGATGAGCCGCCGGACCAGCGTGTGCGATCCCAGGGGTTCAGGCCCGGTCCGAACATCGACGCGCTTGCCCGGCTGTACGAGGGACCGCCCGCCAGTTCCACCAGCGCGAGTTTTCCGATCAGCGGCGAACCGGCTTTGTCCAGCTTTTGCAGCACCGTCGCGGATTCGTCGAAGATCTGCGCGGCGTACGGGCGCGCGCCCCATGTGGTGGGCTGTCCCGCGAAGGCGAGCAGATCTTTGGCCCCGTAAGGAACGCCCTGCAGCGGGCCGTGATAACGCTCCTGCTTCAGGTCTTTGTCGACTTCTTTGGCGCGGCGCAGAGCGATTTCAGTCAGGGGCAGCGCCAGCGCGTTGAAGCGGGGCCCGGTCTTTTCCAGCCGTTCCGCGAAGGCGCGCGTCAACTCGACGGCGGAGAATTCCTTCTTCTTCAGACGCTGATTCAGCTCTGTGACCGGCGCGAAAAAGAGGTCTTCAGTCATGCCCGAAACCGGAAGGCTGGTTCGGTTGCGGCGGGCAATTCAACCTTGGCCAGGAGATCCGCATTGCGGCGATTGCTTTCCTGCGCGGCTTTCGCCAAATCAACCGCGGGTGTTTGCGCGGCAACTTTCGCCGCGGCAGCTGAACCGGCCACTACCGCGACAATTTCCCGGCGCGAGAGTTTCATGCCTTTTGCTCCAGATAGCGGGTTTCGAGTGCGTCCACCGCCGCCGCTTCCATGGCCGACCGGGGCGCCGTCTCGCCGGTCCAGAGTTCAAACTGACGAACCGCCTGTTCGATGAACATCTTCAGCCCCGGCACCACTTGTTTGCCCTGCTCACGAGCCCGCTTAATGAGAACGGTTTCAAGGGGATTGTAAACCATGTCGAACACAATCTCACCAGGGATCCTGTCTTCGAAAGGACACTCTTTGCTGTTGGGCCACATGCCGATCGGTGTTGCGTTGATCACGATGTCGAAGTGCCGGATCATCACCTGCTCATGCGACATCGGCTCACCGCTTACGAGCCTGGAGAGCGCGCGAACGCGATCCGGGTTTCGTCCCGTGATGGCGACTTTCGCTCCGGCGTCCGACAGCGCGCAGGCCGCGCTGCGTGCCGCGCCGCCGTTCCCGACAATCAGAACCGTGGACTTCTGCAGATTCGTGAGCTTCGCGAGCGGCCCGGACACGGCTTCGGCGTCCGTGTTGTAGCCCCGCCACTTACCCGCCTTGCGGACGACCGTATTCACAGCCCCGATGCGTTTCGCGAGCGGTTCCACCTGATCGAGGTACCGCATGATCCGGCGTTTATGGGGAATCGTGACACTGAAGCCGGAAAGCGGAAGATCCGTCGCGAACTGGAAGAAATCGCGCAACTGGTTCTGGTTAACCAGCAGAGGCACATAGACCGCGTCGATACGCCGCGACTGAAAAGCCCGGTTGTGGACCGTGGGGGAAACCGAATGGCGCACCGGATCCGCAATGACGGCGAATATTTTGGCCGCCTTCGTGAATTTGTCGATGCGATACAGGGAGCGTAGCTGGCGCGCGTTGATCTGACCCGAAGCCGTCCCCTGTACATGCGCGGGGGCGGCATACGTAAAAATAGCTCCCATTGCGGTGGAAAGCACGCGGGAAGGGAAGCCGATCTCCCCCATCGCCAGAGTCACCAGCGGAATCTTCGGACTGAGCTTGCTGGCGGCGAGGATGCGGCCCGTGTCGCTGGGCTTGCGGGAGGTTCCCACCAGCTTATAGACATCCGCCGGGACTTTGCGCATGCGCTTCAACACGGGATCGAGCGGCGGCGTCGTTTCGAAGTGATGCCAGGAAATGATCAGGTAGGCTCGACTGCGCAACTCGGCGCAGCGGTCCGGCACCAGTTCCGCCGTTTCAATTTCCACGTCCACCGCACGCGCGCCGTACTGAATACAAAGATCGAGAACTTTGAGCTGTTCTTCAATGCTGCCGTTGAATTTGCCGTGGTTCTGATGGCGGCGGCAGGTGGCCAGAACCGTGCAGGTGGGGTAACTTTCGAGAAACTGCGCGATGGCGCGGGCGCCGGTCACGGGGTCCGGCAGGTAGTCCAGACGGAACTCCAGGAAGTTCTCGCCGGCCTCGGCTTCTCGCCGCGCCTGCTCGAGAAGACGCGGTACATCGGGTAGTCCGAGCGCGATACAGATACGTGGGAGCGCGCGCCGCTGCGTCATTTGGTTCACCAGAATAACAGGTAGATTTTTTTGTGGTAGTGGATGGCTGTTACGACACAGCGCTGCCCCGTCACTACCCCAGTACGTCCAGTGCCGAAAGAATATCAAACCGAAGTGCGCGGTGGGCCTGGCGCAGCGATTGTTCGGCCGAGGCGGGGTCGGGAGCGCGGGCGAACAGGAATCCCGTGTAACTTGCGCCTTCCGGAAGGGGCACCAGCATTTCGCCGGGTTTCGCGGTGAGGACAACGTCTTCGATCCAGGGCACCGCCTCCGCATCCTCACTGCCATGCACGGCGTGAAGAACGCCTGCCCGAGGGACCGGAATCATCATGACTCCCGCGGCGGAAGTGTCTCCCGCGGCGTCCGGAGAAAGATCCGGTGGGAGTGCACCGATGGCTTGCAGGATCAGCACTTCTTCGAGCGAGAGCGGATCGGGATACTGCGGTGACCGGAGCCGGAGCACGCGCGCGCACAGGCCCCCAATTGGACGCGCGGCGATTTCCAGCATGAAAACGCCGTCGGTATTCACCCTCATCTCTGCGTGAATCGGCCCGTGCCAAAGGCCCAGCGCGCGCGCCGCCTGCCGGACCGTGTCTTCGATGGCAAACTGCGTCTCCGCGGGTTCTCTGGATGGTGTTACGTAGATCGTCTCCTCGAAGAACGGACCTTCCAGTGGATCCGGTTTGTCGAAGATCGCCAGAGTGTGCAGGGCGCCGTGGTTCATCAGGCCTTCCAGCGCGAACTCGCGGCCTGGAATGTATTGCTCCAGCTGAAGGCTTTGGGGCAAGCCGGCCTGCTCCAGAATGCGGCAGATACGCCTGAAGGCCTGAATGAATTCCGCCTGATGATTCGCCCGGATGACACCGCGGCTTCCGGAGAGACCAAGCGGTTTCAGAACGCAGGGAAACTCCTGTGAGCGCGCGGCCACGTGCGGGTCCGTGCCTTCGGGCAACAGACGGAAACGGGGAACGGGCAACCCGGCCTCCGCGAACAGGACATGCATTTGGTACTTGTCCCGGCATGCCGCTGCCGCATGCGGAGGGTGCCAGGGAAGCGCAAGCCTGGAAGCTGTCAGCGACGCCAGTTGTGTCGGACGGTCGGCCACGGCGACGATGCCGTCGATGGAGACCCGCCGGGAGAGGATTTCGGAGACGACAAAGGCGGCCGATTCTTCCGGATCCTCAAATCGCACCGGGATCGCGCTGTCGCCCCAGGGGTCTTCCATGATGTGACAGCGGTCGGTGGCCAGCAGGACATCCACGCCGCGGCGGCGCGCCGCTTCCACGAACGATTTCGTCTGGTAGCCGGTGGTCGCGGCGAAGAGCAGAATGCGGGGCAACTTCCTATTATCCGGCCCTTATCATCCGGCCCTTATCATCCGGCCCTTATTTCGAGGGCTCCCGCGGGAAGCCGGCGGGTTCTCCGGCGGAAAAGCGCACGGGCACTTGCTTTTCCCCTTTTGTTCGCCTACTATAACGTCAAATGGCCCTAACTCGCAGGCAAAAGGAAGTACTCGATTTCATTGCCTCCTATCAGGTTGAGAACGGGTACAGTCCCAGTTACGAAGAGATTGCGCGCGGGCTTGAGCTGGCGTCGATCGCGACCGTTCACAAGCACATCTCCGCACTCCAGACCAAGAACTATCTGCATCGCAGCCATAACCAGAGCCGCTCCGTCGAAGTAGCCCCCCGGTACTTACAGGAGCAGCGCCGCAACCGGATGGAAGCGTCACTGGAAGTTCCCGTTTTGGGGACCATCGCCGCTGGCCGTCCCGTCGAGACTTACGAAGAGAAGACCAGCGTCAGTTTTTCCGACTTTGTCGGCCAGAAAGATACCTACGCGCTTCGCGTGCGCGGCAATTCCATGATCGAAGATCATATCTGCGAAGGCGATATGATCCTTGTCGAAAACTCCAAAGAAGCGCACGACGGCGATATCGTTGTCGCCCTTGTGGGCGGAAACGAGACGACGCTGAAGCGCTTCTATCGGGAGCCGGGCAACATGGTGCGGCTGCAACCCGCTAACGCGGCGATGAGTCCGATGCGAATTCCGGCCCATGAACTGCAAATCCAGGGCCGGCTGCTCGCTGTATTGCGGAAGTACTGAAAAGCGCAGGGGTAGCCGGACGCAGCCAGACGAGCCACAAACAATCGCTAAGCCGCTACCGGTGGCCAGGGCCTGCGCGTGCTCTTCAAAAAAAGTAGAGGCGCGGGCGACTAACGCGCCGCGGCGCGCTGCCGGTATTCCGCTTCGGCGCGGAACCAGTCGTCGGCCTGATTAACGCCCTGATAACCGCGTTCCACCCAATATCCATAGGCGATTTGCGCAATCACGGCCTGTGGATCTTCCGTCACTTTGGATGTCGCCCGTACCGTGGCAACGGGTGCCGCGGGAACGGAATCCATCACGGCAATCGGTTCTGCCGCGGACGCTGCTGCCTTACTGTGTTTCACGGTTTTCACACGCGAAGTTGCCGGTTTTGCGGCACGCGCGGAACTCGCGCCTGCAGCAGCTTTCTCAACTACGGTGTTGCTTGTTTTCTTTGTTGCGGATCGCTTTGTAGCCATAACTTACCCACTTAGTATAACCTCGGCATATTACATTTTCACGAAAAAACGTTTTATTGGGCTGATAAGCCCGGTGGTCAAATCGTACTCTTTGACCCTGTTTCAGCGAAGCTATAGTGGTGTCAGACATGTGGCTCCGGGTTGGTTCCGCAACGATTCTCTCCGCGCTTGCCATTCTCTTTTTCCAGTCGTTCCCCAACGGCTTACAGCCCGATCTGGCCGTTCTCCTTTTCGTTCTTGGCGCCTTCGGTATCTACGCCGAATTTCTGTTGCCTGGCGCGGTTGTGCCGGGAGTCACGGGCTCGGTGGTCGCGCTGCTCAGCGTCTCGGCGCTGAGCAGGTTTACGTGGCGGCGGGACGCGGCGGTATGGTTGTTCACGGCCGCGGTGCTCATTGTCTGGCAGGCGAGATTTGTGGCTGCCAGGAGATACCGAATCTGCGCCATCCTCGCCTGCGCCGCTGCCGCTTGTGTGGTCGCCGGCGAGTTGACGCTGCTTTCACCCTCTGCTTCCGCGCGGGTCCACCCCGCCATGGCGAGTGCGACGGGGATTCCATTCGGCCTTGTCACCAGCCTGCTTTACTGCGCGGCGATCCGGGCACGCCGCAACAAACTGGTCCGGATCGCAAAAGCAACGTTATCCTGAGAAGGGACGGATCGATTCCGCACCAATCCACGCAGCGCGAGGCGGGCAGATCTTCAACATGGCGGCTACTGGCGGCGACAGAGAACTGGTGATCGGAAACAAGCAGCTCATCAGTCTTTTTTTTGTGGTGGTGGCACTCTGCGGAGTGTTCTTCGCCATGGGTTACATGATCGGCAGGAATTCCACCAGAACATCTTTGGCGGCCGATGGCGGGGGAACGGTTGCGCTGCAGAGCGGGCAGCGGCAACAGCCGGAACCGCCGCGCGAAACGGCGGCGGCACAGCCCGAAACAGAGACGCCCGCGCCGGACCGGCCATCGCCTGCGGAGTCCGGCACCGGAACTCCCGCGGGCCTTCCCGGAGCCGGTTCGGGTGTGGATACCAGGCCCGCGCTCGATACGGCGCCAGCGGCCGCCCGTTCCGATCCGCCGCCGGCTCCGGTCGCGCCTGCCGAAGCCGCGAAACCGGTTCGGCCTGTTTCCACCGGAATCACAACTGTTTCCACACCGGAGCCCGGCGCCTCTTATCTGCAGGTCACCGCGCTGCCCCGCCTTGATGCTGATGGCGTTGTGAAAACGCTGCGGGAGCAAAGCTTCCCGACGATTCTGGCGACCAGTTCAAAGGACGGCCTCTACCGTGTCCTCGTGGGACCTTATCGACAGACCTCACAGCTCGCCGATGCCAAGGCGAGACTGAAGAGCATTGGCTTTGGCAGCGCGTTCGTGCAAAAACAATGAGTACACCCCTGGTTCAGATCCAGCCGCCGCGCCCTCGGCTTCCCGAGTGGGCCCGCCGTCCCGCCACGCATTTCGAATCGCTGAACAAGCTGAAGTCCGGCCTGCGCACATTGAACCTGCACACGGTCTGCGAGTCGGCGCGCTGTCCAAATATTCATGAGTGCTTCCACCGCGGGGCGGCGACCTTCATGATTCTGGGCAATCTCTGCACGCGCGGCTGCGGCTTCTGCTCCGTGCCCAAGGGCAGCCCGCGGCTGCACGACATGCGGCTCGATCCGGCGGAACCGGCCAATGTCGCCCGCATGGCTGCGGAGATGAAACTTCGCTATGTGGTGATCACCAGCGTGAACCGGGACGATCTGGAGGACGGCGGTTCGTTCCATTTCGCGGAAACGGTTCGCGAGGTGACCCGCGCTTTGCCGGAAGCCCGCGTGGAAGTGCTGACGCCGGATTTCGAAGGCAACATGGATGCCGTCGCGCGAGTTCTCGACGCCATGCCTCACGTGTTTAACCACAATATGGAGACCGTGCCGCGCCTGTATCGGCGCGTTCGACCGCAGGCGAAATACCAGCAGTCTCTCGATGTGCTCCGGTTCGCGCGCGCGCATCGCCCGGACGTGCTGACGAAGTCGGGCTTCATGGTGGGTCTGGGAGAAACCACGGAAGAAGTGGAGCAACTGCTGCGCGATTTGCGGGCGCAGGATGTCGACGTTGCCACGATCGGCCAATATCTGCAGCCCACGCGCAGAAACCTGCAGGTGGCCGCTTATGCCACGCCGGAGCAGTTCGCGCATTATCAGGCGTTCGGGCTTTCCATCGGCTTCAAGATGGTTTTCAGCGGGCCACTGGTGCGCAGTTCTTATATGGCGGACCTGGTGAGCGAGCAGGCTCTTGGGGAACCGCTCGGGTTTCAGCCGCCGGACACGGCTGGACGGGTGGCTCCACCGACTCATGGCGCCGTGTCCGGCGGCTCCCGAGCTTCTCAGGCTTGATTCTCAATATCCGCGCCCTGACGAACTGGCTGCTGGCGCTGAGCAGTGCGGCGCTGCTGATCGTCCTGTTTCCCGGATTCAATCTGGTCTGGCTGTCTCCGCTGGCGTTGACGCCGCTGCTGATCGCCTGTGCGCGCGAACCAGGCGTGTGGCGCCGGTTCCTGCTCGGCTACGCTTGCGGAGTCGTCTGGTGGTTCGGCTTGTGCAACTGGATTCAGTGGACGCTCGCGCACCACGCGGGCGTCGGAGAGGTCGCCGCATGGCTGCTGCTCATCCTGTTTTGCCTCGCCAAAGCGATTCACATGGGTCTGTTCGCCCTGCTGGCAGGAACGCTCCTGCGGACACGCTGGCTGGCGCCCGCGGCCATCGCGGCGCTCTGGGTTGCGCTGGAGTGGACGAATACGTGGAGCGGTTTCGAATGGCTGAACCTGGGCAATGCAGGCGGCGATATGTCGCTGCTGCTCCGCCTCGCGCCGTTCACGGGCGTCTGGGGACTTTCCTTTGTTTTCGCGCTGATGTCGGCGGTAATCGCGGTAATCATTCTGCGCCGCCAGCGCCTGGCGAGCGCCTGGCTGTTGCTTTTGCTTTGCCTGTATGTGCTGCCGGACCTCCCGGCGCCCCAACGCGGCGATAAGACCGCAATGGTGGTGCAGCCCAACATCGATGATGAAACGGTCTGGAGCCCGGAACTCCAGTTGCGAACCGAGAAAGAGCTCGCGCTGCTCTCGTTCTCGCCTGTGTCTGACCGCAGCCGCAACACCGACATGATTGTCTGGCCGGAGATGCCCGGGCCCTTTTACTCGGATGACCCTCGCTTCGTGTCACTCGTTTCGGAACTTGCCAAAGCCGCCCATGCCGGAGTTCTCACCGGCGCCGTCGGACGAACGGCCGAGCGCGTACCCCTGAATTCCGCTCTTTTGGTCGGGCCGGAGGGCGCCGTGATCAGTCGCTATGACAAGGTCAAACTGGTGCCGTTTGGCGAGTTCGTGCCCTGGCCACTGGGTGCGCTTACCCAAAAAATCTCCACTGAAGCGGGCGATTTCGAAGCCGGCGGAACGGTGGTTGTTTCCACGGTGGACCAGCACCGTGTCGGCAGCTTCATCTGCTATGAATCGGTCTTCCCCGGCTTTATCCGGAAGTTCGTGGCGGGCGGCGCGGAGGCGCTTTTCAATATCTCGAACGACAGCTGGTTCGGCAAGAGCCAGGCGCGGTACCAGCATTTGCGGATTGTGCGCATGCGGGCCGCGGAGAATCGCCGGTGGATTGTTCGCGCCACCAACGACGGCGTTTCCGCCGTGATCGATCCGGCCGGCAGAGTGGTCCGGACCGCGCCCGAGTTCATTGAAACGGCCGCCCGGATGCCCTACTCGTATCGCAAGGATCTGACCTTCTATACGCGTTATGGGGACTGGTTCGTGGCCTTGTGCGTACTGCTCACCGCCGGCGGTCTGGCGCTTTCGATGATTCCGGTCTACTCGGCCGGTTCTAAAAGGGAACTTCGATCCCCGCCAGAATCTCTTCGATGATCCGTTCGCCGGCGGCCGCTGAAGCGCCATTGCGCCGCGAGGAAAGCGCCTGCCGCGCGCCGGGAACTACCCGGTGCCCGAACACCTTCGGCGCCAGAGTCTTGGCATCGTCGGGTACGGCAAACCCTCTGCCTTCCACCACCGCGTAGGCCTGCACGGCGCGATAGAAAGCCTGGGAACCCCGCGGGCTCACTCCCAGCGCAAGTCCCTCATGCGTACGCGTGCGCTCCACGATGGCCAGCATGTAAGTCACGATGGCTTCATCCACGACCACTTGCTTCACCGCGTCCTGCATCGCCAGCAGTTCTTCCCGGGAAAGGACCTGCGGCGTGCTCTCGCCGTGGCGCGTTTCGGGCTGCCGGATGATCTCGCGCTCGCTTGCCAGATCCGGGTAGCCGATCCGCAAACGCATCAGAAAACGGTCGAGTTGGGATTCCGGCAGGGGATACGTTCCGTGGTGTTCCGCCGGATTCTGCGTGGCGATGACCATGAACGGATCGGGAAGCGGCAGCGTTCTTCCTTCCACCGAAATCTGCTGTTCGTTCATGGCCTCGAGCAGGGCGGATTGTGTCTTGGGCGTGGTGCGGTTAATTTCGTCCGCCAACAGGAAGTTGGTGAAGATGGGGCCGGGCTTGAAGTCGAACTGCTCGGAATGCGCGTTGTAGATGGTGACGCCCAGCACGTCGGAAGGGAGCATGTCGCTGGTGAACTGCAGGCGGTGGAAGTTCCCGTCCACGCTGCGCGCGAGCGCCTGCGCCAGCGTCGTCTTGCCGACGCCGGGCACGTCCTCGATCAGCAAATGGCCGCGGGCGAGCAGGCAAACCAGAGCCATGCGCACGGCTTCGTTTTTGCCGCGGATGCTGGTTTCAATGGCGTGTTCGATTTGCCGGAGCTTTCCCCGCGAGATCGGCGTGGCGAACGCGGCCGGGTGTGTCGGCATTCAACTTCAAGAATACAACGCATTTACCCGGCAACGTTTCAGACGTTCAGTCCGACGGCCCGCATCAGATCGAGGGCATTGCTTCGCGAAACCACGCCGGGGCGCATCCGGTAATCGAAGACGAGCCGTCCGCCTTCCAGCCGGTCTTCAAAATGCACGTTGATTGCCGCCGCGCCGAGTTGATCCGCCACTCTTGCCAGGGAAAGGTCATGCGTGGTGGTGATTCCGATCGCGCCGCGTTCCAGCAGTCCGTGAATCAGGCCTTCGGCCCCGATGGCCCGGTCGTGAGAATTCGTCCCGCCCAACAGTTCGTCGAGAAGGAACAGCGCGGGCGCGGGCAGTTCCAGAATCTGTTTCAGCCGGAGGATCTCGGCCATGAAGCGGGAGTGACCCTCTTCGAGCGAATCCATGGTGCGGATGGAAGCGCCAACGGAGAGCAGTGAGATTCGCAGCCGCTTCGCGCGCACCGGAGCGCCGGCCAGCGCCAGCACCGCGTTAATGCCCACGGCGCGGAGCAACGTGCTTTTGCCCGACATGTTGGATCCGCTGACCACCATGAGCCGCAGCGGGTCGCCAAGCGTCACGCTGTTGCGCACACAGCGCTCATCGGCGAGCAGGGGATGTCCGAGTTCTTCGCCTTCGAGTGAGCGGGCTTCCGCAAGTATCGGCCAGGGATCGGCCGGGTGTTCCCATGCGTAATTGGCAAGCGAGGAGAGCGCTTCGATTTCGCTTACCGCATCCAGCCAGCCCCGCACCAAAGGCCCTTGCGCGGCCCGCCAGTTTTCCACCGCCATCGCAATCTGCGTGCCCCAGAGCAGCGGAGGGCCGAAGATGCGGACGAATACATTGTCACGGGAATCGAGCAGTTCCATCCAGCGACGCAGCCTGGCGATGTTGGCCGATGCGGGCTTGCCCTGGACGCCAATCGCTTCGCGAAGTTTTGCCAGACGCCCGGAGCGAAAGTTCTGCTTCTCAAGAACCGCCAGAATCTGCGACAGCAAATCGAGATCGTGCGAGGCGTCGTGGACCGAATGCAGAACCGCGAGGATTCGGTCGCGAAAGCGCAGCGTGAAGGCGCCCTCGAGCAGGCCCACCACAAGTACGCCGATTTCCGCCTGAAGGCCAACAAACTGCGTTGCGAACCACCAGACGAGGAACACCGCCTGAATGACCGAGAGCGCGAAAGCCATCCGTCGCTCGCCCCGCGTGAACGGCTGTGCGCTGGTTTCCGCCCACGCAATCAGGTGATCCGGATGCACGCCGGTTCGGTAGTCGTCGCCGAGCACGGCGATCTGTTCGCGCAGATCGAGCAGAGGCCGCAGTTCGTCCACCGCCTCCTGCCGCAGCCGAAGGTCCGCCAGCGAAGCCGGAGCGCTGAGCCAGGCCGCGAGTTTCGCCTCGCCGCCTCGCGTGCGCGCCGTGGAGAGCAGTTCGAAGAGGCTGCCGCGACCGAAGATATCCAGATCGGCCGCGTACGGATGATGTGCGTCGAGAAACCGTTCGCCGGTTTCACCGAGGCCCTGCCAGCGATTCCCGATGCGGGCCAGCCCTTGTTCGTAAAACCGGATGCCGCGCCGCGCGAATTTTGCCTGCCGCTCGAGGCGGGACTGCTGCGCCACCAGCGCCGCAAAACCCAGCAGAGGAAACAGGATCCACCAGACGGAGGCGCGCCCCTGCCAGGCCAACCAGGCGGCCGCTCCGATTCCCAGGGACACCAGCAGCCGCAAATTACCCAGGCGCAGCCGCCGCAGTTCCAGACTTTCGAGGGTTGCCTGCCGCTTCGCCAGGCGCTCTGTGTAGACTTCGCGCGGATCCGCGCCCTGAGCCATCAAATGCCAGCTTACCGAAGTCCGCGGTCCCCTCTCAGAATACGATTTTGGCCGCCAGCTGAATGATGCGCGGGTCGAAGGTGGTCTGCGTCGCCAGGAAGTTCGTGGTGGGCCTGTAGAAGCCAACGCCTCCGACGGTGCTGAACGTGTACCGCGTGGTCTGTATGCCGTTGAAGTTGGCGCGGTTGGTGAGGTTGAAGAACTCGCCCATCAAGCGGAGTTTGACGCGCTCCCGCAGCAACGGAATGTCTTTGCTGATGCGCGCATCCACCGTAATAAATTCCGGCCCGCGCAGCGTGTTGCGGCCCACGCCCGGGCTGCGGTCGTTCGCCGTATTGCTGTCGTTCCCGGGGTCCCCGGTGGCGATGTCGCTGAATGCCCGGCCGGACTGCGCCTGGGTGATCATCCCGAGTTGCCAGTTGTTCAGCAGACCGCGCCAACGGGCTGCCTTTGGCATAGCTGATGTCCCAGGTTCCCGAAATCACCAGACGGTGGCGGATGTCCGAATTGCCCGGGCCGCGGTCGAGGTTCGGCAGAAGGGTATCCTGCGCGACTTTCGCGTCGTCGCCCGCATTTCCCGGCACCACGGATGTGCCGTCCGGCGTCGTATCGATCACGTGCGACCACGTGTAAGAAGCCTGCGCGTTGAAATGGTTGGCGAAACGGCGCTGGTAGTGAAGGAACAGACCGTCATAGAGAGAGTTGCCGCCGCTGTCGAAAAGCGAGATCCTTCCAAAGGCGGGATTCGGGCGCAAGGGGCCGCCCGCTCCCGGGTGCCGGTAGTATGTGGTCGGCGTGCCGTCCGCGGCGGTGCAGGCCGCGGACGTGGGGCATATATAGCCCGGCGTGGCGACCGACGGAAACAGATTGATATCGCGCGTCCTGGTCAGATGAGTGCCGTTGACGCCCAGATAGCCGATTGTGACGCTCGATTGTTTCCCCACCGCCACTTCGACCTGGGCGCTGAACTGCTGTGTGCGGCCCGTGCTGAAATTCGGGTCGGCGACGTAGATGTCCGGCGGGCTGCCCGGACCAGGCGCTGACTTCAGAACGTTGGGATAGACAGGCAGGTTGCTTGTGATGAGGTATGTCTGCGAGGCGAAGCCGTTGTTCAGGATTGCGGTGCTCAGCAGCAGACCAGGAGTGCGGGAATAATACACGCCGTAACCGCCGCGAATCACGACGGCGTCTCCTTTGCCGGCGCGCCATGCAAAGCCGAAACGCGGGCCGAAATTGCGGTCCTCGGTCTGGATACGGTCCGTGAACAGACCGGCGGCCAGCAGTTGCGGATTGGGATTGCGGTAGGTGGGCTGACGGTAGCCGAACTTATCGAAGCGCAGACCGTAGTTCAGGGTGAGGCGGTCGGTGATTCGCCAGGCGTCCTGCGCGAACACGGCGTATTCGTTCACGTCGGGATGGCTGATGGGAAATGAAGTTCCCGCGCCGGGGAAAGCCTGACGGAAACTGGCCGGATTATTGTTCACAAAATCGGCATAGCTGTTATAGGTGTAACCGCCGGCGAAAAAGCCCGGAAAATAGTTTCCCTCGCGCACGAAATTGAAGTCGATGCCGGCTTTCAGGGTGTGGCGGTCGTGCACGTAAGTCCACGTCGCGACCGGCTGGTAAGAGGAGCCGTTGGTAAATCGCGGACTGAAGTTGTTGGCGCCGAAGGTAACTCCGTTAATGATGTTAACCTCCGGTCCCGTCGTGTTCGCGTAGCCCGGTTCCTTGTCCTGCAGATAATTGAAACGCGCCTCGATCAGACTGTTCGCGCCGACAGTGTGGGTCCACGACGCCGCGAGATTGTCCGTGTTCACTTCGTTGTTGCCGGAGTGCTCCTCCGCCACATTGGTGCCGAAAGATTCCTGATTGACGCCCGTGTAGCGGCTGAGATTGTAGCGCACGGAGATCCGGTCTTTTGCGGACGCGTTCCAGTCCGCTTTCACCAGTCCGACATTGTTATTGAGTCCGATCAGATAAGGCGTCAGATATTTTCCGAAGGTATTCAGCAGGCTGGCGGGCACCGGAGTATTCGGGGCGACGATCTGAGACTGCGCGTTTCTCTGTCCGTCATAGCTCAGGAAGAAGAAGAGTTTGTCTTTGACGACCGGCCCGCCAACGGTGCCGCCGAACTGATTAAAGTGATAGGGATTCCTTCTGGCGCCGGTCCGATTATTGATGAATGTGTTCGCGTTCAGGCCTTTATCGCGAAAGAACTCGAAAGCGGTGCCGTGCACCGCGTTGCTGCCGCTGCGGGTAACCACGTTGATGACGCCGCCGCTGGCGCGTCCGACTTCCGCCGGAAAGGAACTGGTGTTGACCTGAAATTCCAGCACGGCGTCTTCGCTGAAGGCGTAGGGGCGGAAGCCGGTGCGGCCGGTGGCCTGGCCATAAAACAGATTGTTGGCGTCGCCGCCGTCGACCAGGAGGGAGTTGTTGGTGCCGCGCTGCCCGCCGAAGGACAGGTCGCCGCCGCGGGTGGGATCGCGAACGACGCCTGGCGTCAGCACCGTAAAATCGATGAAGTTCCGGCCATTTACCGGGAGACCGACGATCGATTGTTCGTCCACCGTGCTCGCGGCGGTGGAGGTGCTGGTCTCGACCACCGGCGCGTCGCTGGTGACCGACAGGGTTTCGGACGCCACGCCGACTTCCAGTTTCAGGTCGATGGTTGCGGTGGAGCCGATCGTGAGCGTAATTCCCTTTTGCGTGAAGGTTTTGAACCCGGCAGCCTCGACCTTCAGTTCGTACTCTCCGACCGGAAGGCGATTGAAGCTGTACAGGCCGGCTGCGGTGGATTGCGCGACACGGGTGAAACCTGTAGCAGTGCCGCGAACGGTAATTTTGGCGGCGGGAACCGAACTGCCGCTCGGGTCGAGGATGGCGCCGTTCAGCGTGGCTCCGGCGTCGGATTGGGCGGGGAGGAGAGAGGAAAAGGCGAGCAGGAGGAGCGCGGCGAGGTATGAAGGCCGGAGACCAGTGAGCATGATGTCCAAAGGGTACGACAGGAACGTGAAACAAGGGTTACAGGCCGCTTTCGGTTTTGCGAAGCAACGTACCAGCGGGACGACGAAAGGGAGTGTACTAGAATAGAGTTTTGGTCCGAAAGGGCGCGTAGCTCAGCTGGTTAGAGCGCCTGCTTCACACGCAGGAGGTCCGGGGTTCGAGTCCCTGCGCGCCCACCATTGTTTTCAATAGTTTGCAGTTTTGAAGCAGACAAAAAGTTGTTCATTTATGTTCAGAATCCTTTGGGGTTTTGGTACAGTTTTCTTCCTCTGACATTTCCTCGTCAAACTCTTCCATCGATTCCTGCAGGCTATCAGACATCGTTTGGGTGTAGACATTCATGGTCGTCTGCGCATTCGTGTGGCGCATCTGCGCCTGCGCGTCCTTCACGGTACCGACCAGATGAAAGTGCGTGGCGAACGTCCGCCGCAGGCACTGGAACGTCACGCCTTTAACTCCGACGCTTAACGCCGCTGGGCGGAGCACGTCTCTCCGCAGGTAGTTGTGCCCGTCAATCGGCTTGTTGACCCTCGACGGGAAGATCAGATCATCTGGACTGGGCTTGCCGCATTCCTCGAACCAACGCTCCAGATCGACCGCCAGCGACTTTGGCATGGCGACAATCGCCACGCTGCCCCTAGTCTTCGGGTCTCCAAGCTTCCCCCGGTAGACCGCTTCCTCGATCATCAGCGTTCCGTGCTCGAAGGACCGCCAACGAAGAGCGAACAGTTCTCCCGGCCGGAGCGCACAAAGGACGAACATACGAAATATCAGCCGGTCCCGCCCTTCGAGCGCACCCAAAACCCGGTGATACTCGGATTTCGACAGGAAACGTTTGCACGTCGGCCGCGTTGGCGGCATTGCCAGCTTTCGGGCCGGGCTCTTCGTCAGGTATTCCTGTTCGACAGCTTCTTCCAGAATTGCTCGTGTCCATGTTCTCGCCTTGTCCACCAGTGATTTCGAATACTTTGCAGCCAGCCGGTTCAGATGTGTTTGCAGATCGAAGCGGCGCAGGTTCGCCAGGACTACGTCGCCGAACACGGGCAATACATGCTGGTCCATTGTGAACAAGACGGCAGCCCGCGTGGAATCCCGCCACCCCACTTGCAGAGGCAGGAACCGGTTCTCCCAGAACCAGCGCAGCGTGACATTTGAATCCGGTTTGTCGCTGGCCTTGCCCGTCTCGCGCTCGATGATCTCCCTGAGCTTTTTCTCCGCCTCCCACTTTCGAAGCTCCGACTTCAGGCCCAGCGTCGCGACTCGATGTTTTCGAACGCTGGTGCCCTCGCCCTCGCGGACGTAGACGAAGTAATGGCCTCGCCACTTCTTCGCCTTCTTTCCCGTTTCTTCAACCCAGCCTTGCTGATGACGCTCTCGTGCCATTTCAGTTTGGTATTCCTTCCGTGCAGGTTCGGAGGAAAGCCTCTACGTCCTCCGGCCGAAACCGAAGCAGCTTCCCCACTTTTACGGCCTTGAGCCGCGGTTCTTTCCTCGTGGCATGGTCCCGTACCCAGCCCGAGGACACGCCCAGCCACTTCGCCACGTCCGCCGGCCCCAGCAGACGCTGAATACTGGCCTTCTCCGCCGAAATCCGATGTTCCCGATCAAGTTGCATGAAAACTCTCCCTAATCTCTAAGAAGGCCTTTTTCGGAAAAAACCGACAAGAAATCTTCAGGGCATCGCGATTTTCCTCACCTGTTGAAAAGCCTGTTAGTCGGCGAAAGACTTCCTCGACCCTTTCGGGGCGCAGGCGCTTGCCGAAAACCCCGGATTCGCCCAATAATGTTGCCCTTCTCAATTCAAACGACCCTTCCGGGGCGCGGGCACGACCCTTTCGGGGCGGGCTGCCTTATTGACTCCCTGTAGTCTCTTTCCTGGGGAATACCTGTAGTCGCGGGTACCCTGGTGTGGAAAACGCAAAGGTCACAGCAGCGCGCCTTGGCGGCGCTGAGACTGCGGGTCAGTAAACATACAAACTTCGGGGACTTGTCAGAAACAGAACGCAGACCGAAAAAAAGTTTGTCGGTTTTTTCCGAAAAAGCCCTTCTTAGTAATTAGGGAGGGTTCGCGGCGTTCAGCGTTGTTTGCCCCGCCCATAAAGGTTTTGAAGCTTTAACCCGGATTATTCAGCCGTGCGAAACATAACTTCATTGCGATTCATCCTGGCGCTCTGCGTGGTTACACTCGCGGCGCCCGCCGTCAACGCCGATGAAACCGGCGGCCCGCCGCAACTTCTCCGGCACGCCTTCCAGCTCGCGGACCTGAACAACTGGACCGATGCAGAACCTGACTTCGTGGCCGCGGCGGCGACATTCCGCAGGAACGGAGACCGCCGCGGCCTCGCGTACGCCGAACTCGGTATCATTCGCGCCACCATCCAGCGCCGCAACCTTTCGCTTACCTCCAACGGACTCCAACACCGGCTTGAGTCCGATCCCCTCATGAAGGCGGATCGCGAACTCCGACTGTTCTGCCTGTCGATCAAGGGAGAGATTGACGGGGAGATGGAGGCGGCCGCCATGCGCAAGGATTGGGAGGAAGTGGCCCGGCTGGCAATGGAATCCAGCGACCCGCGGTGGAAGTATCGCGCGTCCGCCGAACTGGGACTGGCTGCTTTCTACCAAGGGGATCTTGAAACCGCCCGCAAGAACATCGGCGGCGCTCTCGTGGCCGCCACGCAGGCGCAGGATGTGGGCGGGCAGATTAAATATCTCTACGCGATCGGAACCGGACTCAACATGTCCCGAATGAACGCCGAGGCGGTTCCGTATCTCGACAAAGCCATCGCGCTCTCCCAAGCCACCCCCGGCGCGCCCTACCCCTTTTTGATCTACCTCGCGAAGGCCGAGTCTCTTGCCGCGCTCGGGCAGAATCAGGAATCGAGGAAAGTCATCACCGGGTTGCTGGAAAGCGCCAGGCAGCGAAAGACCGCGTTTTACGAGGCTCTGATTCTGGCGACAGTTGCCCAGATCGAGGCCGCGCAGGGAAACGCGGACGGCGCGGTTCAGGATTTGCAGCGAGCGATCCGGCTGTGCGAAGCCGGCGGATACACTCGCGCGCTGACCGAATCGCGGCTCGCGCTGGCGAACGTTTACAGCGCCAAAGGCGATCTGCGGCAAGCCGAGGCGCTTCTCGTCAGCGCAACAGCGACAACCCAAAGGAACGGAGAACTCTACATCCTCCCGAAGCGGCTCGAAATCCTTGCCGAAATACAGGCCCGCGAGGGAAAATTTGCCGAGGCGGACGCCACGTATGATCGGGCCGCCGCGTTCGTTGACGCCAGCATCGGTAGAGACTCCGCCGTTCTCGACAAGACCGCGTGGATCAAATCGGTCAGCGACATGTACGTGGCTCACTTCGCGCTGATCGCGGAGCATCTGAATAACCCGGCGAAGGCATATGAGGTCGTCGAGCAGGTGCGAGGTCGGATTCTGACCGACCTCCTGTTGGGAGGCTCTGAGGCGCCGGCAAGAGCGCAGCAGAACGAAAGCCAGATTTCGCGGCTGCGGATCGGCATGATGGCGGCGCGCTCGACGGGCGAGATTCAAAAGCTCCGTGATCAGATGTTTCTGCTGGAACAGGCCCGATGGGTCACGCCGGAAGTGAACATCCTGAAGGCAAAGAGCTACTCACACGTGCCCCTCCGCGACATCCAGCGGACGATGAGTACCGATGCCACGATTCTGGAGTACGTGCTGGCAGAGCCCGCGTCGTGGGTTCTCATAATTCGTCGTAACTCCGTGAACATAGTTCGATTGACGGGAAAGGGCCACGTCGATACCCTGGTGTCTGCGTACCTGCAAGCCGTAAAGCAGAAGCAGCCGGCAGACGCGGCAGCAGGGGAGCTTTACAGTGCGCTGCTGGGCCCGGTCAACGACTGGTATCCGAAAGGGGATCTGATGATCGTTCGCGACGGTCTGCTGAACATGCTGCCGTTCGATTCTCTCCGGGAGCCCTCAGGCAAGTATGTCGGAGAACGTTCCGTGATCTCCTATCTGCCGTCCGCGGGCGGCTTCTACCTGTTGGCGCGGCAAAGTCAGAGGCCCGACATGGCCACCAAAGTCTTTGCGATGGGCGCGGTTCCTTACGAGCATGAACGGAACTACTTCCGGAACCTGATCGAGACGCGCGGTTTCGGTCCCGCAGTGGCAGGCAATTTGCAGAATTCGCGCGAAGAGGCGATGACCGCGATGGCCGGAGCCAGCGAAGGCGACAAGCAACTCATCCTCGGTTCCGCGGCAACTGAAACGGCTTTCAAGAAAGCGGCTACCGAGAAATATCGGATCGTTCACCTCGCCGTCCATAGCGCCGTCGATCCAGGCCGTCCCGATCGGGCTGCATTGGTCGTCCTCGGCGACGCCGCCGCCGGTGAGGACGGCCTGCTCCAGGCGTCGGAAATCGCCCAACTGCGATTGAAGGCTAATCTGGTGGTCCTTTCGGCGTGCGATACAGCCGTAGGCCCCGTGCAGGGGCAAGAAGGTGTTGCGACTCTGGCACGCTCGTTTCTGCTGGCGGGCGCTCAGAACGTGATATCGACGCTCTGGTCAACCGACGACAATGCCTCGCTCGCGGTCGTACGGCAGTTCTACGCCCATCTTGCCGCCGGGGAGTCGGCTGCGAGTTCTCTCGCCGCGGCAAAGCGCGATTTTCTCGCAAAATTCGGAGCCAAATCAGTCCCTTACTACTGGGCGGCGTTCACGTTTGAGGGCGTCCCCAGGACAGCGACCATTTTCCATGAACAGAAACGAATCACAAACTACACCGCTCAGTCGCGAGGCGCGAGCGGGAATCGTAAAAGCGATTGAAGAACGCGTTCACAAGAGCTACGTCAACGTGGCGGGCGTGGATCTGGAAGCGTGGGCGAAGAATCTAAATCGCGCGAGTGCCGGCCTGACCGATGCAAGCGTTGAAAGCTTTGAAAACGGCATTCGCGAACAGCTCAAGCTCCTGAAGACCAGTCACACAGTCTTCTACCACGGATCTTTCGGTCGCTTCTTGCCCCAACATTCGATCAACGCGACGCTGAAGAGTATTGGTGCAAACGGAGACGCACTGTGGTTCTTCCTCGACGTTTTCCCCGAGGGCCCTGCCGATAAGGCCGGCATCCGGCCGGGCGAGATTCTTCGGGAAATCGATGGTGTTCCGACACAACCGCCGACACTGCCTGTGTTGAAGACCGGCGAGAAGTACACGCTGGCGCTCTCGTCTCCCAGTGCCCGGCGTGACGTCACGGTCGAGGTGCCCTTCAGGAAGGGCACGAAAGAGCGGCCGCCGATCGTCGAGCCCAAGGCAGTCACGCACCGGGTGCTGCCCGGGAATATCGGACTGCTGCGCATTCCGTACTTCTCCGGCTCGGCAGGCATGCGGTTCGGTGCCGCGCTTTCGACTGCGGTCGCAGAATTGAACGGGCAAGGGGTGGACCGCCTCATTGTCGATCTCCGGGGCAATATCGGGGGAAGCTTAGGGTTCTCTATGCTTGCCAGCTATCTGTGCCCGGACAAGAGGCCCATTGGCTACAGCATTACACCGAAGACTGTTCGCCATGGGTACGACAAGAACAAGCTGCCACGCGTGCCGATGCCCCGAACAAAGGCGGCCCTGCTCGCGACGCTCGCTGCGTTCGCCGTTCGGGATAAGTCAGTGGTGCTGCTGACCCAGGGTTTAGGCCCCCAACCGTTCCACGGACGCGTCGTATTCCTGGTTAATGAATGGACCAACAGCGCGGGAGAGATGGTGGCGAGCTTTGCGAAGGAGAACCGGTTGGCCACGGTCGTAGGCACGAAAACGGCTGGCAATGTCCTTGGCGCGACGAACTTCAAAGTCGGCGCCGGCTACTGGTTGCGGTTACCGATTTTCGGATGGATCACGTGGAATGGCGACTCCCTGGAGGGGACGGGGGTGGTGCCGGACGTGGAAGTTGAGGTTGATCCGGAATTGCTGTCAGAGGGTGTTGACCATCAAATGGACAGCGCCGTCGCTACCGCGACAGGTCTCTGACCTTGTGATCGCCACAATACTCTCTCGTCGAAAGCCGCCTTTGCTAGTGTCATGTACGAGAAATGGGTTGCAATAACGGACGTGACGTGAGAACCTGGGTCTGGATATATGGCCAGACCGATTTCAAGGCTCGAATTGAAGCCGGAAGAGCGCGCCGAACTGGAGCGCCGGGTACGCGCGAAG
>CAINNJ010000031.1 GCA_903851195.1 uncultured Acidobacteriia bacterium | reverse complement strand
GTCGTGCCGGCCAACGGAAAGTGCACCACTCCGGCCATCGGAAAGTGCACCACCCTGAGACGTTTGAACTTTAGTCCTTCTGTGACCGGGAGATCAAGCCAGACCTCCCGCTATTACATGGTCTGCGGCAGGTGCCTTCGGCCCCTGCCAACGTGACAACCGGACGCCCCGGACTGGCGCCCGTGCCCGTCGAAGGCGGGCTGCCGCGAAGCGGCAAGGGCGGAAGGCCGGGGCGGGCGGTGAGTGGATTACAACGATCTCCTTTCTTCTTTTGGAATACGGCTGGCCACGGGGAGCCAGTCCAATTCCTCGCCCTCATACCAACCGGTACGTCCGTGTGTCAGTCCATACCGGGTGAGAATCTCTCCGATTTGCCGCCGCGTTGGCAGCGGCTGCAACTGGAAATGATTCTGAAGATGGCGTTGTAATGCGTCTGCGCCACAGGGCCGATTCACGTTGTACAGTTCCAGCCGCGCAAGGACCACGATCTGCTCCACCGCCTCGGATGTCCGTGGCGCAGCGAAAGCATTTTCTTCCCGCGCCAGTGCTTTCTGATCAAGTTCATGCCACATGGGTGGTCCTCCCGCTGGTGGATTTGGCCACATCCGTTTCCGGTGGTGTTTCCGTCTCATCGCGTTTGCCGCGACCTGTACGGTAACTCCTGCCCTTCGTGGTCAGGATGTGGGCGTGGTGCGCCAGCCGGTCCAGTAGCGCCGTGGTCAACTTCTCGTCGCCGAACACCTGCACCCACTCAACAAAAGCCAGATTGGTCGTGACCAATGTCGAACGCCGTTCGTAGCGATCGGCCAGCAGGTTGAACAACACTTCGCCGCCGTCGCGCTTGAAGGGCACGAACCCCAGTTCATCCACGATCAACAACGGAGCTTTCTGGTACCGCCGGTGCAACCGGGAGAGTGTGCGGTCATCCCGCGCTTCCAGGAGTTCACGCACCAGATCCGCAGCCTTGCGAAAGACCACGGGGATGCGGCGGCGGGCCGCCTCCACACCGATGCTAATGGCCAGATGGGTCTTGCCGGTACCGATTGGACCGGCGATGACCACATCCTCATGCGCCTCCACGAACGCACAACTGGCCAGTTCCTGGATCTTTGGGCGACTGATCCCAGCCAGTGCCGGCCAGTCGATTTGCTCCAGCGTTTTTTGGTCTGGGAACCCAGCCAATTTCATTAGGCGATGGGCGGCGTTTTCCTGGCGATGGTGGAGTTCGCTTTCCAACAGTTCCCGCAGGAACTCTTCGTAGGCCCAACCTTCATCGCGGGCGCGTCGCGCTACGGCCGCGCATTCGCGGGCTATGTTCGGCGTGCGCAGTTGCCGGGCGTGTCCTTGGATCACAGCTTGCAGGACTTCGTCGCTCATGCCGCACCTCCTGTCAGCAGCAAGTCATAGTCGGCTGCACAACCGGCTTCCACGGTAATTGCCCGCAACGCCGCCGGCACCAAGTTCTCTGCCAAGACCGGCCGGGCCGGCAGATGATGTTTCAACATCAGCAGCTTCGCGCCGCCCTCAGCAAAGGCGTTGTCGGCCATCGCTTCCACCAGCGCCGCTGTGACGGGGCCTTCGCCATGATCTTCCATGGCCCCCAGCACATCCGCCAGAATCCGGCCCGCATCACGACCACCATGTGTCTGCTCCAGCATCGTCCACAGCCGCCCGTAGGGTTCGCCCAGTTCCGCCACCAGTTCGGGCGCTACTTGCCGCACCGCCTGCGGCTTGCGCGATAACTCTCGCCGATAATCGCGATACACGATGTGTCGGCCGCCCGGTGCTTGCCGAGGCCGAACCACCGCTTCGCCGCGGCAACAGAACCGGACATCGCGGGGGCCGACCCACGCCTCCGCGTCCAGTCGCGCCCAACGCTCGGGCAGGGAGTACACCGCGCCTCCGAGCTTCGCCGTCGAACTGTGGCTGATCGATACCGGCTGCATACAACGCGCTTCAAACGGTGCGGCTGGCAACGGCAGTAGCAGGGGGCGTTCCTCGTCGTATAAGACGCGCAGTGATCGGCCATCGGCATGTAGTCGTTCCTGCCAGTGCCGATCGACATCGCCTTGCGCCGCCGCCGTAATCGTATCCAAATCCGATCCAGCTAGAATCGGCGTCAGATGTTGCAACCGGATGTTCTTGCCGCGCCCTTCCACGCCGCCCTTGTCGTGTCCCTGCCGTGGCCGGGCGAAGCACGGTTCAAACAGATAGTGGCTCGATAGAGCTCGAAATCGGTCGTTCAGTTCCCGATCCCGAAGCCCTACGACGCGCTTCACGGCTGCTTTCAGGTTGTCATACACCAGTCTGCGTGTCACGCCACCTAAGTACGCGAATGCACGCACATGTCCGTCGAGAAAACTGGCCGTATCGCACCGATCGTAAAGGTGGATGAAATCGCGCCCCGAGTACATCATCCGCAACAGGAACTTCCATGCCTTGCGACGACGACCGGCCTCGTCAACGAAGACCTCGAAGAAATCCACTTGCGCTTCGTCACCCGGCCGGTGAACCAAGGGCACGTATACCTCGGACGCCTGACGCCGCTTTTCGGCCAGATAACGGCGAACCGTCCGCTCGCCGATCACCAAACCTTCTTCCCGTAGTTGTCGGTGCAGACGCGGCGAGGTTAAGCGATGCTTCCCCTCCAAGCGTGGCGCCCACTCTTCCAGTAGCGCTTCGATCCGGGGAACCACGCTGGTCAATATCGGCTGCGGTCGCTCCGCAACTTCAACCCGAAGCGGTTCCGACAGCCCCAGATACTTCTTTACGGTCCGACGGTTCAGCCCCATCTCTCGGGCGATCCGCCGCACACTTTGGCCTTCTGCGTAATGCTTGTGTCGTATGACATGTGCCTGTTCCATCTTGAGCATGCTCCTTTCCTCCGCCGGGGGTATCCCGGACGGGGAAAATCATGCCTCAAGGTGGTGCACTTTCCGATGGCCGACTGGTGCACTTTCCGTTGGCCGGGTCCACACCACGAAGACACGAAGATCACGAAGGCCTACAAAATCGATGATTTTGCTCGCGTGTTAC
>CAINNJ010000030.1 GCA_903851195.1 uncultured Acidobacteriia bacterium | reverse complement strand
CTTCGCGCGTACCCGGCGCTCCAGTTCGGCGCGCTCTTCCGGCTTCAATTCGAGCCTTGAAATCGGTCTGGCCATATATCCAGACCCAGGTTCTCACGTCACGTCCGTTATTGCAACCCATTTCTCGTACATGACACTAGCTGCGGGGAAGCAGGGCGGAGACCGCTTTGACGCGCGCTTCCAGCGTTCGGATGTCCGCCTTGGAACCACCGCCGTGTTTGA
Source organism: uncultured Acidobacteriia bacterium (assembly GCA_903851195.1). Taxonomy (GTDB): domain Bacteria; phylum Acidobacteriota; class Terriglobia; order Bryobacterales; family Bryobacteraceae; genus BOG-234. The sequence goes on along the minus strand of CAINNJ010000030.1, from coordinate 46,579 downwards.
GCGCTTCGGCGTAGCCGTGCAGCACGGGAGCGAGCACCGGGTTCGCAGGGCCCACCCGGTGTTCGTAAATGGCGATCGCTTCGCGATACAGATCCTGCGCCTCGCGCCAGGAGTGCTGCAGAGCGCGCAGTTCCGCCATCCGGCGAATGCCGTCGGCGAGCAGGCGGGTATCGGGCACCAGGTGCCGTTCGGTGGCGAGAGCGTCCTGCAGCAGTTTTTCCGCGTCGTCCAGGCGGCCTCCGCGCAGGTAAACGTCGGCGAGATTCACGCGGGCCAGCGCGATCGCGACAGGGCTCGGCTCCTTCTGCCGCAGCAGCGCGGCGAGCGCCTGCTGCGCGAAGTCTTCGGCCATGCCGGGTTTGTTTTCACCCGCGGCGGCCGCGCTGAGTTCCGCGAGCACGAGGCCCATTTGGGAGCCGGTGCCGCCGCCCCGCTTGTCGAGTGTCAGTTTGGCGCGACGAAGAAGCGAGTTGGCGCTGTCGAAACGGCCCGTCACGACGAGGGCAAGCGCGAGGTTCGTCTGGTACGAAGCCGTCTCGACATGGTCCTCTCCCAGCACCGCGGTGGCGAGCGACACCGCGCCGCGGAGATTAGCTTCCGCTTCCCGCTGCAGGCCGAGGCCGAGCTGCACCATGCCGAGACCATTACGCGCGAAGGCCTCCTCGGATCGGACTCCCTCCGCGATTGCAGGTGGGAGCGCGCCGAAGCGGCGCACCGATTCAGTAAGAACGGCGATCGCGGAATCCAGACGATTGGTCTCCTGGTAAATGGCGCCGAGGCGGCTGAGCACTTCCGCGAAGACGAAGCCGGACTCGGGCTCCGCCCGCAGCGCCCGTTCCGCCGCCTGTTTGAAGGCGTCTTCGGCTTCCTGCGGGCGATGCATTCGGCGATAGAGTTCGCCCAGGTTCATCAGGGTGGCGCTGAAAGAGACAAGGCAGGTGTCGCCAGTGGCTCGCCATGCCTCCACGGCAGCAAGATAGAGGTGCAGAGAGGCCTCATTGTCGCCCAGGCCAGACCGGACCGTCGCGAGATGGTGTTGACAGTACGCGACCCGGGCCGGGGAATACTGGCCGGGAAGACGATCGCCGCAGGCCGACTCGAAGCGCGCGGCGGCAAGAAAGAGGTTGCCGGCAGCCAGTGCGGTGCGGCCCTGCTGCATCACGTTGTCGAAATCTTCAGCCCGAACCGGATCTTCAGCCCGAACCAGCGCGCCGCGAACCAGCAGCGACATGAGGAGCGACAGGAGGAGGATAGGGAAACGCATATCGTCTGATGCCATGCTGCGCCGCGCCTTTTGCGGACGAAACGCATTTGGGGCGAAGCTGTCGCAATTCGTGGCCGCAACCGGAGTTGCCGTGGCCAGTGGCGTAATAGACTGCCTTTATGCGTCTGCTGCTGTTTGTCATTCCGTTGGCTCTGGCGATGGGTCAGGGCCGGAGTATACCGGTTGAGAATGAGTATGTCCGCGTGCTGTCCGTGACGGATCAGCCGGTGTCGAAACCCGGCGTCCTGCATGAACATAAGGAGAACCGGGTGATGATCTATCTGGACCCGGGGGACATTCAGATCCGGTATGCGGACGGCAAGGCGGAGAACCAGCACTGGAAGGCAGGGGACGTCGCCTGGAGTCCCGGTGGCGGGATGCATACGAGCCAGAATGTCTCCTCGAAACCGATCCGGATTGTGGAGATCGAGGTGCGGTCGCAGGGTGGCGCTGCCGCCGGCAAGTCCGCGGAGAAGACGCTGCTCGACAACCCGCAGGTGCGGGTTTACAGAAGTTCACACCGTCCGGCCGCGAAGAACTTCGTGGCCGTGGATCCGGTGACGGCCGCGGTCCTGTGGAACAGGCTTCCGGAAGGGACGGGGCCGTTTCTGATTACCGAGCTGAAATAAGTTCAATGCCGGAAATTCGGCGCGGTAATCTGGTATTAACCTGGTGAAAATTCCTCGCCCAAATCGCCGCGGGTTCCTGCAGTCGGCGGCCCTGCTGCTGGCCGCGCCCGCGGCCGCGCAGGTCATTGAGTATGAAGCCAATGGCATGCGGTACCAGACCGCCACGCGACGCGGGCTCACCGTCATCGTGACGCATCTGCCGAATCACGTCGCGGGTTTCGGGCTGGTGCAGGTCTCGGTGTCGAATGGGTCGCAGATTTACTGGACGGTGAAGCCGGAAGCGTTCTCGTACGTTCGGCAGGAGATGGCCATGCCGGGGCTGCCCGCCAATCAGGTGGTCGATCTGCTGCTGGACCGGGCGTCTCACGCCGACGTGGTGAAACTGGTTTCCTCCTACGAAGGGGCGTTATATGGAATTCCGCATATGCGCTCGACGAACGGTTATGAGCAGCGGCGGCAGAATGCCATGGCTTACGGGATGTCCACGCGCCTGAAGGCGGCCGCTACGGCTTCCGCGATCGCGCTGGGACAGACGCGGCTGCCGCCGGGCCAATCCACCGACGGCGCGGTGTTTATTCCGCTGACCCACGAAGTCAAAACTTTGACCGGCGGACGTCTCGTGTTTCGGTGCGAAGGCGAAATTTTCGAATTCAATTCCGATTAGGACAACCGAACCGCGCGGAGAGGCATCCAACAGGTGTCCTGCTAAGATCAGGACAGTTTCGGACGTGCAACTATGCCTCGACCCTCTCTGGAGTTGCCTCGCACGCTGGGAGATTTGCGCGCCAGCGAGTTTACCGCGAATCATCTGGCCCGGCGGTCTGTAAAAGAAGAGCTTCGCTCGAACCTGATCGCGAAACTCCGAAGCGGGGAGAAACTTTTCCCGGGAATCGTCGGTTACGAAGATACAGTTGTCCCTCAGGTTACCAACGCACTTCTCTCCCGCCATAACTTCATCCTGTTAGGCCTGCGCGGGCAGGCCAAGACACGGTTGATCCGCATGCTCACCACGCTGCTCGACCCGTGGACGCCGTTCGTGGCGGGATGTGAGATCCACGACAATCCGTATGCGCCCCTTTGCCGCCGTTGCAAGGTGCTGATCGGGGAAGAAGGCGACGCGACGCCGATTGCCTGGCTGGCGGCGGACGATCGGTACGTCGAGAAACTGGCGACGCCCGATGTCACCATCGCGGATATGATCGGCGATATCGATCCCATCAAGGCGGCACGGCGCGGGCAGGACATCTCGGATGAACTGACGGTCCACTACGGGCTGTTGCCGCGGGCGAACCGGGGTATTTTCGCGATTAACGAACTGCCGGATCTGGCGGGCAAGATCCAGGTCGGATTGTTCAACATCATGCAGGAAGGCGACGTCCAGATCAAGGGCTATCCTGTCCGGCTGCCTCTGGACGTGCTGCTGGTGTTCACCGCCAATCCCGAGGACTACACGGCGCGCGGCAAGATCATCACGCCATTGAAGGACCGCATCGGGAGCGAGATCCGCACGCACTATCCGGCCACCATCGAGCATGGCATCGAGATCACCCGCAGCGAGGCCTGGATCGACCGGGCAGGGGGGGACGGTGCCGGCGCCGCGGTTGCGGTGCGGTTGCCGTCTTACATCGCCGAGGTGATCGAGCAACTGGCGTTTTCCGCGCGCGACGATAAGCGGGTGGACAAGCGATCCGGCGTCTCGCAGCGCCTGCCGATCTCGGTGACGGAGAATGTGATTTCGAATGCGGAGCGGCGCGCTCTGCAGAACGGCGAAGATACCGCCGTGCCGCGCGTTCTGGATATTTACGCGGCGCTGCCGGCCATCACCGGCAAGATCGAACTGGAGTACGAGGGCGAACTGAAGGGCGGCGATACCGTCGGGCGGGAACTGATCCGCGCGGCCGTGGGCAAAGTCTTCGACCGGTACTTCGAAGGCGTGAACATGCAGCCGATTGTGCAGTGGTTCGATCTGGGCGGGTCGCTGAAACTTGGCGCCGACGTGGATTCCGCCGGGCTGCTGGTGCAGTTGATGTCGATTCAGGGGCTGATGGAGAAGACGCGCGCGCTTGGTCTGACGGCGAACGAGCCGGATCCGGTACGCGCCTCCGCCGGGGAGTTCATCCTCGAGGGGCTCTACGCCCACAAGCGGCTGAGCCGGAGCGAGGAGCGTGGTTTCGCGGCCGAAGAGCGGAAGCGCCCCGCCCCGGAACCGGAAGAAACGCCGCGCCAGCGGCAGCGCCGTCAGTTCAACTAAGGCTTGTCGAACGGAGTTTGCCGGGGAGGCAGCGCATGAAGTGGGTCCGGTTCTCGAAATACGACGGTGACGATTTCGGCATCGACGCCCAGGACCTGATGCAGGCTCTGGCCGATTTCTTTCTGGAAAGCGGTTACAACACGCAGTTCATGCGGTTCTCCGAGTGGAACCAGAACAGTCTGGAGGACCTTAAAGAGGCGATCCGCCAGGCTCTGGAAAGCGGCGACCTGTTTCCGGACGAGCGTCTGCAGGAGATTCTGGAGAAGCTCGCGGCGATGTCGCCCGAGCAACTCGATCAGTTGCTCGAGAGCCTGGTGCAGAAGCTCGCCGACGAAGGCCACATTTCCGTGGACCGGGGTGACGAGGCGAACGGCGAACAGGGGGGAGGATCCGGGCAGGCCCGCTTCGAGGTGACCGATAAATCCCTCGATTTTCTCGGCTTTAAAACGCTGAAGGACCTGCTGGGGTCGCTGGGCAAAGCGAGTTTCGGGCGGCACGACACGCGCGATCTGTCGACCGGTATCGAGACCTCGGGGTCTTCAAAGCAGTATGAATTCGGCGACACGCTGAACCTGGATATCAGCGAGACGCTGTTCTCGGCCGTGCGGCGGGGCGGGGTCAAGCCCGGGACTTCCGACCCCATCGAGCTGGAGTATTCCGACCTGCACGTGCACCAGTCGGAGTACCAGAGTTCCTGCGCCACCGTGCTGATGCTCGATTGCAGCCACAGCATGATCCTGTATGGCGAGGACCGGTTTACGCCCGCAAAACGGGTCGCAATGGCGCTCGCGCATCTGATCCGGACGCAGTATCCGGGCGACAGTCTGCGTTGCGTGCTGTTCCACGATTCGGCAGAAGAGGTGCGGATCGGGGAACTGGCGCGCGTGCAGGTGGGGCCCTACTACACGAATACGCGGGATGGCCTGATTCTGGCGCAGCGGCTGCTGCAGCAGGAACGCAAGGACATGAAGCAGATCGTGATGATTACCGACGGGAAGCCTTCGGCGCTGACGCTGGACGACGGGAGCACCTACCGGAATGCGTTCGGGCTGGATCCGCTGGTGATCAGCCGGACCCTGGAAGAGGTGAACCGCTGCAAGAAACAGGGGATTCTGATCAACACGTTCATGCTGGCGAGCGATTACGGGCTGATCAACTTCGTCCGCAAGGTGACCGAACTGTGCCGGGGCAAGGCGTATTTCACGACTCCGCACACGCTGGGGCAGTATCTGCTGATGGACTACATGAACCGGAAAACGCGTACGGTTCATTGAATTGTTATGGATAGCCGGGGCCGGAGCGTGCGAGACTCGATATTCCTCTATGATTTCACGAAGAATTTCGAGACGTTCGTTTACGGCGGGCGCAGTGGGTCTGGCGGCGGCGGGGATTGCCTTGCCGGCTGACGGGCCACGCCGGATTCAGGTGCACGGGCACCGCGGAGCGCGGGCGCGCCGTCCGGAGAATACGCTGCCCGCGTTCCGTTACGCGATCGCCGAGGGCGTGGACGTGCTGGAGCTGGATGTCGCCGTGACGAAAGACAATGTCGCGGTGGTCTCGCACGATCCGCTGCTGAACTCGACAATCTGTTCCGGGCCAAAGCTGGATATTCCGATTCGCGGCCTTACCCGGAAGGAACTGGACCGGTATGACTGCGGCGCGAAGAAGAATCCGCGTTTTCCCGAGCAGGTTCCGGTGCCGGGAACGCGCGTGCCGTCGCTCGATGAGGTGTTTGCGCTGGGTCGCGGGAATTCGGTGTGGTTTAACGTGGAAACCAAGATCTTTGCCGATAAGCCGGAGCTGACGCCCGGGCCGGAAGATTTTGTGCGGCTCATTCTGGATTCCGCGCGGCGCAACGGGATGGAGAAGCGGTTCATCCTGCAGAGTTTCGACCCCCGGACATTGCGCGCGATGAAGCAGCTGGATCCGTCGGTCCCGCGCGCGGCCTTGTTTGAGAAGGCGTCAGACTGGACGGAAGTGGCGAGGGAGTTTGAGGCGACGTTGCTGAGTCCGGAGTATCATCTGGTGACTCCGGAACTGGTCGCTGTTGCGCATGCCGCTGGTTTACAGGTAGTGCCGTGGACATCGAACGTTCCGGCGGAATGGGCGAAGCTGGCGGCAGCCGGGTCCGATGCCGTGATCTCGGACGATCCGGCGGCGTTGATCTCCTGGCTCAAAGGGCAGGGAATCCGGTAATTCCGGCAAGCACGAAAAAGGCCCCGCTCCGTGAGGAACGAGGCCTTTTTCGACGTATGGATACTCGCGCGAACGCTGCGATTAATCGGTGCTGCCGCTGTCGGGGTCGCCACCCAGGGTGCTGCCCCAGACGGTAGAACTACCCCAAACGGTCGAACTGCCCCAGACCGTGGAACTGCCCCAGACCGTGGAGCCGTCGAGAGCCCAGAGCGAGCCGAACGCGGCGGAATCGCCGGTCGGGCTTTGAACGCTGGAACCCCAGACCGTGGAACTGCCCCACACGGTGGAACTGCCCCAGACCGTGGAAGCATCACCGCCGCTGCCCCAGACCGTGGAATCCGCACTGCCCCAGACCGTGGAACCGCCGCTGCCCCAGACGGTGGAGCCGTCGCTGCCCCAGACCGTGGAGCCATCGCCGCCACTGCCCCAGACCGTGGAACCGCCGCTGCCCCAGACCGTGGAATCGGAACTTCCCCAGACGGTGGAACCGCCGCTGCCCCAAACCGTGGAACCGTTGCTGCCCCAGACCGTGGAGTAATTTTTCAGCGCGATCCGGATCACACCCTTCGCGGAATAAGTCACCACCGCAACCGGAGAGGCCGCGTTCTGGTTGGCCGGGATGTGCTGGCCTTTCGCGGCCAGGGCTTTATCGAGGTTCAATGAGCCCGCGCCGACCGTAAACAGGTCGTTGCGCACCGTGTAGGTGACGGGCGCCGTAGCCCCGGTCGGATCGGTGACGACAACCGGATACGTAGTCGCGGGGAGCTTCGTCGTCGTCATCATCAGGCGCGCTTTCAACTGATCCGGCGTGAGGTTTTCATTCTGGAAAACCGCCGCGGCCGCGCCGCTGGTTACCGCGGCAGCCATGCTGGTGCCGCTCAGGAGCAGGTAATCCGGAGAACTGCCACGATCCGAGAAGACCACGGACTGGGGTTGCAGGCCGAGGTAAGAACCCTGCGCAAGGACGGCCGCCAGTTTGTTGCCAGGGGCCACCAGATCGGGCTTCACCACATGCTCGATCAGCGTCGGACCTTTCGAACTGTAGCTCGTCATCAGATTGTCTTTCAGTTTCGCGGAGTTATTCGTGTTCAGCGAACCAACCGTGATGACGAGGGGATCGTTGGCCGGAGAGGCAATGGTGCCGTAGCCTTGGGTGTTCGCCGTGTTCAGGCGACCCTGGTTGCCTGCCGCAACCACCACCGCGATGCCGTTCATCCAGGCGTCTTCAACGGCCCGGCACAGCGGATCGAGCGCCGAGACTTCGTATACAGGGCGGCCCAGCGAAAGGTTGATCACCTTGATGTTCCATTCCGGATGCAGCTTCTTGAGGGCCACCGCGCGGTTAATCGCGAGAATCACCTGGCTGTCGGTGGACGCACCGGAGCTGTTCAGAACCTTGAGGCTGATCAGTTTGACGCCGGAAGAAACGCCATGAATGATGTGATCGGCGCCCAGAGAATTCACGCCCTTGCCGGCGATCAGGCCAGCCACATGCGTGCCGTGTCCATAATGATCGGCGGTATCGGAGTCGCTGGAGAAGTTCTCCGCGTCGACGACGAGGTACTGCAGGTCATTATTAACATTGATGCCGCTGTCGATAACGACTACACCCACCCCGAATCCCTGGAATGTCGCGTTGTTCACATTCGAATTCGGCTGGATGGTTTGCGGCATGAAATCGTAGGGGCGATCCTCGCCCTGTGAATTTCCATTGCCGCTGTCACTGGCAAACACGGCACGAGAGCCCGGCGTGACCGAGTAAACTTCCGGATGCGCCGCAACAATCGCCGCCTGCGCTGCCGTCATGCGGTAAATGGCGCCGCCGTTGATGCTGGCCAGTTTCAGGCCGGTTGAAAGTGAGGGCTGATGACCCTGCGCGTACTGGACAATCACGTCCAGCGTTCTGTTGGAGGGTAGCGTTTTGAATTCCGGCGAGAGCGTCCCGGCCAGCGCCGGACAACTCAGAACCGTGAGGCACATAACGTGATGTGACAGAGTTCGAAATAATTTGGACGTATCCATGCAAATCCTAGTGAAGCAAAATAAGGGCCAATCCTGGCTGATGCGCCTAACCTGTTGGTTCTAGTACTGAGACGAAATACAGGCGGAAATCGGAAGTGCCAGGTTGTCACACGATGGTGGTCAGGTTGGCGCAGCCGGGCCGCGCCCTGCTCCGTATTCCGCGTGAACGTCCATTGTGCTCAATGATATCCGTCATGTTAACTAACTGTAATGCGTCACGGTGCCTGCGGCAAGGACGAAATCCGGTTCGGTCTGCCGGACCTGGGCATCCTGCCGCCAACGACGAATATCATAGGTTCCACGCCTGTTTGCGATGGGATCCACCGACTTCCGCGAGGCTGCCCGGAAATTCCAGCCGGATTTCTTATCCTTTAAATATGTTCTGTTTGCCCGGGCAGTGAAATCCGAAACCACAGCCCCCAGGATCCCTTCCGCCACCGGCTGCATTCCCGACCAAAAGGCAGTTCCGGTTGCCGAATTTTTCAAAAATACCCGAATGCCGGGCTTCTCCGCGATAACCGCAAATATTTCGTTTCTCTGTGACATATTGGCGCAATTTTTTTGTATTAAAGTGTCATCGGCTACGTTTCCGCATAGTACTGCGTCGTCTTTCGTATACAGAGTTATCTATGGCCCATCGGTTTCAAAGTGGCGAGTGTTCCGCACAGTCCGTTTCAAATGGGGAATTGTCCCGTTTTCCGCCCCCGGTTCCGAAAACCTTCGGCCCCGCCTGATGTCCTCGTGAAAAGCGCCAGCATTACCGGTCTTTATTAAAAATGAGGGGTAGGTTTCCGTTTGAGCTTAGGGAATAAAACGAAATCGCTTGATCGGCCGTCGGGGAACCCAGGAAAGGGGGGCATTGCGCTTGGAGCGCGACAGGAGTAGTGTAAATGATCGTAAAGCTCAGTCCTTTTGAAGGAGGGACCATGCGAAGCCTTTTTGCCGGGAAGAAGCCGTCCGCAAAGCGGGTGGCGTGCCTGTTGTTTACTTCTGTAGTCGTGGTCGGGGGTATGGCATCCTCATCCGGGATGCTGCTCGGAGCCGATTCCGCCGCGGGCCGAAAGGCCTTTCTGGAGAAAGACTATGCCACCGCCTACCGGGAATGGAAAGCGGCCGCCGACCAGGGCGATGCCAACGCCCAGTTCAACCTTGGAATCCTCTATGCGAGAGGTTTGGGAGTGCACCAGGACATCGAGGAAGCCATGCGCCTGTATCACCTCGCCGCGGCGCAGGGGCATTCGCAGGCAGAGTACCGGCTCGGATTCCGATACGCGCACGGCTGGGGCGTCCAGCAGGATTACGCGGAGGCGTCCCGCTGGTACCAAATGGCGGCGGATCAGGGAGACGGTGCCGCGCTGACCGGGATCGCATCGCTTTATGAAGATGGCTACGGTGTTCCGCAGGATCTGAAGAAGGCCATGCATTACTACCGGCTGGCTGCCGCGAAAGGCGTGGCCGAGGCGCAATACGATCTCGGCCAGATTCTGGAGAAGGGCAAAGCCGGAAAGAGGGATCTGACAGAAGCGTTTGCACTGTATAAATCCGCCGCGGAACAGGGCTTTGCCCCGGCACAGGAAAGAGTCGGGCAGATGTACGCGACGGGGGCCGGCGTCACGGCGGACGCTTCGCAGGCCTATTTCTGGTCCACTCTGGCGGCCAAACAGAACGAGAAGAATGCGGAACGGCGGCTCGCCGCCATGGCTGCGCGGTTACCGGGAGACGAGGCTTCCAAAGTGAAGCAGTCCGCCACGGAATGGAAACCCGTGGTGGTCGCGGCAGGCCGCTGACAAGGGAAGCGCCGCCCGGTGTCTGTCACCCGGGTGGCGCTTCGGCTTTGGTTTTTTCGGCTCTGGCGTCGGGCTATTTCACGCTGAAGCGGAATTCCGTGGTCGTGTCATACTTCTCGCCGGGCTTCAGCTCCGCGGTGGGGAAGGACTTCTTATTCGGCGTGTCCGGGTAGTGCTGCGTTTCAAGACACAGGGCGGAATGGATGGCCGCGAGTTTTCCGCCTTTGCCCTTTACCGTTCCGTTCAGGAAGTTGCCCGTGTAAAACTGCACGCCGGGCTGGTCCGTATAGACTTCCATGACGCGGCCGGAGGCGGTATCTTCCACGCGTGCCGCGAGTTCCAGACCTTTGCCGGTGCGGTTCAGAACCCAGTTGTGATCGTAGCCATGTCCCAGTTTCAGCTGCGCATCGTCCTGGGCAATGCGGGCGCCAACGGCAGTGGGCTTGCGGAAGTCGAAGGGTGTGCCCGCCACCGGCTTCAGTTCCCCCGTGGGGATCAGGCCGGCGTCGACGGGCGTGTAACGATCGCTGTTGATCGTGAGCAGGTTGCCGAGGATGTCGCCGTCCCCCTTCAGATTCCAGTACGAGTGGTTCGTCAGGTTCACGACGGTAGCTTTATCGGTGGTCGCCGTGTAGTGGATCTGCAGGTTATTGCCGTTCAGCGAGTAGGTGACCACCGCTTTCAGATTGCCGGGATACCCCTCTTCGCCGTCCTTACTTAACAGGGTGAGTTCCAGACCGCCGGGTACCTCCTTCGCCGTCCACACACGCTTGTCGAAGCCCATCGTGCCGCCATGGAGGGAGTTGTCCCCGTCGTTCTTCGGCAGTTTATAGGCCGCGCCGTTCAGCGTGAAGGCCGCATGGCCGATGCGGTTGGCGTAACGGCCGATCAGGGCGCCGAAGTAGGTGCCCTTATCGCCAAGGTATCCGGCGAGGTCGTCATGGCCGAGCACGACGTCGGCCGCCACGCCTTTGCGGTCCGGCGTTTTGAGAGAAACCAGAATCCCGCCGTAAGTAATGATGCGGGCTTCGAGGCCGGTGGAACTGGTCAGTGTGTAAAGCGCAACGGGCGTGCCGTCGGGCATTTTGCCGAAATCGGATTTTTTCACCGTGGTGGCTCCGGGGAGGGGAATGCTGCTGATAAGGAGTGCCGTCAGAGCGGCGAACGAGGGCTTCATGCAGGGTGTCCTTTGCGGAAAACGTTTCACTGCGAGACTATCATTGCGACTCCTGCGCGAACCAGCGTGCACGCGCCGCGCCGCGAATGGCAAATTATAAAGAGATGGGTTTCGCGGTATGGATCGATAAAGAAAGCAGCCTGGCCTGGGCACAGGGCACGCACGAGTACCGGCCCATGGGAACCGCGGTGATCGCCTGCACCGATCAGTTCCGGCATCGCGATTTCACGCAGGTGCGTCGCCGACCCGCGCATCTGGAGCGGAGTTTTGCCGGCTTCTTCGGCTCGCTCGAAGAGGTGAACGCCACTCTGCGGGCCCGGCCGGGCTGGAAACTGCGCTGGACGCCCGGCCATCTTCGTTGACGATTATTTCGCTGACAATTATTTCCGGTTCGCTTCGATGGCGTTCTGGACGTCCCTCAGCATCTTGTCAACGGCGTCGCGAGAGCGGCGCGTCCCCCACCACGCGAAACCGACCGGGTTGGTCCGCGAAAGCGCGATCGAATCGGCCTGCAGATCAAGCCCGCCATTGCGTTTCCGTGCAAACCAGTACGTGTTGGTCTTCCAGAGGAAGCCGTGGTCGTCGCCCTCGGGCATAGTGCCGGCGGTCTGGTTTTTCGGGTCCTTCCATTCCTTAATGCTGAGCGCGACGGAACGGGTGGTCCACCGATCCTTTGCCACGCGGCGGTAATGGGTGTCGTAAATGGTGTCGTACGTGACACTCATCCAGATGGTGCTCTGCACCAGCAGCAGTTTCGAAAGAAAGTGCTCATCTTCCGGGGTGCTGTCCGCTTCCTTCGTGCCGGAGGCGGCGCCAAGATCGGGTTTAAAAATCTGCACGTAGTGGGGGTAATCCTCCATCACGTGCCGGACCGATTCAATGGTCGCGTTGTTGATGTGGATGGCGCCCGAGAAGTGGTGGATGCTGCCATGGGCGATATCTTCGTTGCGCCGCGGTTCGACCACCGGTTTGGAAGCCTCGAACGCGTTGCGCTTGCCGTTGTTCTCCGAGTCGATCCACATCCTGCCGGTCTTGTTGAACTGATCGACAACGGATTTCTCGAAAACATCCACGTAGCTTTGATAAGTTTTTACGGTATCTTCGTCCAGATGAACCGTGGGAATAAGGGAGGCGTGGAGAAGTGCCGCGCTGGTTAAGGCAAGAAGGAACAGGCACACTACGCCGGTAAAAGAACGCATCGTTTCATGATAGCTGCCTCGCTCCGCGCCATGATCGCTGCCCGCCGCGCGCTGCCGGTTCGCGATAGACTTTCTGCAATGCCGAATTTCCATCGCAGGGACTTTCTGACCCGTGCCGCCTCCGCGGGATTCCTCTTCTCCGGCGCGCGCTGGAAGGCCGCCGCGGCGTTGAAGAACAAAGTCAAAATCCGCGACGTGAAGGTGATGATCGTCCGCGGCACCTGGGACTGGAACCTCATCAAGATCGAGACGGACCAGCCGGGGCTCTACGGCATCGGCGAGGCGTACTGGGGACCGGGCGTCAAAGATCTCGTGCTGAACCAGCTGAAGCAGCACATCATCGGCGAGGACCCGCTGAACGTCGATAAGCTCTACACGAAGATGCTGATGCGCAGCGCGGGCGCCGGCGCCATTGCGGGTGTGACAGTCACGGCGGCCAGCGGCATCGAGATCGCTCTGTGGGATCTGGCGGGCCGGATCCTCGAAACGCCGGTCTGCAACCTGCTCGGCGGCCGCTTCCGGGACAAAGTGCGCTTCTACCGGACCATGTCGAAGCCGGCCGCGCACGTGGAAGACATGCAGTCCTGGAAAGATCAGGTCGCGGCCGTGAAGGGCGAGAAGTGGGGCTGGACGGCGTTCAAGTTTCAGGGCGACGGCATTCCTCCCGCCGCGGACCCGGAATTCAAAGAACCCGGCCACGACCCGTATGCCCGCAACCTGAGCCACAAGGACGTGCGGCGGATTGTCACGGCTATGGAGACTGTGCGGGAGACCCTGGGGCCGGACGCCGATTTCGCCGTGGAAGCCCACTGGCGCTACGATGTGCGGGACGTGATTACGCTCGCCAACGCGCTGGAGCACGTGAAGCCGATGTGGCTGGAGGATCCGGTTCCGCCGGACAACATCGAAGCCATGGCGCGCGTGACACATGCAGTCAACGTCCCGGTCTGCACGGGCGAGAACCTCTACACCCGGCAGGGCTTCCGGCGGCTGATCGAGATGCAGGCCACCAGCGGCGTGCACATCGACATTCCGAAATCGGGCGGGCTGCTGGAATCGAAGCGAATCTCCGATCTGGCAGAGATGTATTACATCTGGACGGCGGCGCATAACCCGGCAAGCCCTCTCGGAACCATCGCGAGCGCCCACGCCGCCGCATCGATGCGGGAGTTCCGCGTGCACGAACTGGCGAACTACATCGACTGGTGGCCGGACCTGGTGGTCCGCGAGGGCCCGTTCTGGGAGAAGGGTTACTTCACCATTCAGGACAAGCCGGGGTATGGCGTAGAACTCAATCCGGACGTGGCGAAGGCGCATCTGGCGCCCGGCGAAGTCTGGTGGGGGTAATCCGGTGGGGATAACGGGTTAGCGGCGGGCTATTTCCCGTTCCGGATCAGGGACAAAAACTCGTCCCGCGTCTCCTTGTTCTCCCGGAACGCCCCCAGCATCGCGCTGGTCACCGTCCCGGAGTGCTGTTTCTCCACGCCCCGCATCATCATGCAGAAGTGCTGGGCTTCGGCCACCACGCCGACGCCCATCGGCTCCAGCTTTTCCTGAATGCACTCCGCTACCTGTTGGGTGAGCCGCTCCTGGATCTGGAGGCGACGCGCGAAGGCGTCCACGATGCGGGGCAGTTTGCTGAGGCCGATGACCTTGCTTTTCGCGATATAGGCGACGTGCATCTTGCCGTAGAACGGCAGCATGTGGTGTTCGCACATGCTGAAGAACTCGATGTCGCGCACGATCACCATTTCGTCGTATTTGACGTCGAAAATGGCGTCGTTCACCAGTTTGTCGATGTCCGTGGTGTAGCCGCTGGTAAGAAAGCGCAGCGCTTTCTCCACGCGTTCCGGCGTGCGCAGCAAACCATCCCGCTGCGTATCTTCGCCGAGCGAATCGAGCACCGAGGCGATCAGCGGGGCAATTGGTTTGCCGGTCCTGCCAGGCTCCAGAATTTTGATCTCGGCGCGCTTCCTCTTCATAAGGGTCTCAGACTTCACAGATGTTTCGCTCCGTTTCCCAGATGCGAACCTTTTCAAGCCGCGGTCCATCGGCGGGGAAGGTCTCCGGCCATGCGGCTCTCAAACGGCGGTCCACTTCCGCCGCCATGTTTTCCGTGGTTGGAACGGCCAGCCGGAATACGTCGATCTCCTCGTTCAGATTCCGGTACCGGAAGGGTTTCAGGATATGCGTCTCGGCAAGCCCGTCCAGGGTGGCCAGGTCGACCGCCAGTCCCGTGACCGGATCCACCGCGCTCCGGACGGTCAGTTCCACTTCGTAGTTGTGGCCGTGCCCGTTGGGATTATTGCATTTGCCGTAGATCTCGCGGTTGCGGGCTTCGCTCAGGGCAGGGGAATGCAGACGGTGGGAGGCCGCGAAACCGTAGCGGCGGCTCAGGTAAACGGTCATTTTTCGCCCCGGTATTCCACAAACAAATCGTTCGTTTCGTGCACGCGGACGGACCAGAGTCTCGCGCGGCCGGTCGGGTCGATATGCGGTTCCAGGCGGTTCCAGATGTCGATCGCGATGTTTTCGACCGTCGGGACCACGCGGTCGAACGGCGCCACTTCGCGGTTCAGCAGCCGGTGGTCGTAAACGCTCAGCACCCGTTCTTCGAGGATGTCTTTGAGATGTTTCAGATCGAGAATCATCCCGGTGACAGGCTCCGGATCGCCGGAGACGGCCACCTCGACGATATAGTTGTGACCGTGGCCGAGCGGGTTGGAGGCCGCCCCGTAGAGCCGCTCGTTGTCCTCGTCGGAGAGGTGTTCGGACCGGCAGATATGAGAGGCGGAGAACTCCACCTTTTTTGAAATGATCATGGAAGAATTTTTGTTATCACTGCGTCCGATAGAATTATAGGAAACCGCACACTATATGAAGTCAGACCGAATTCTGAAGGCCGCGCTCGCGCTCATGATGGCCGCGTTCTGCTTCGCCCTCTACAACTCCCTGCATGAGACGGTGGTCAATGCCGGGGACCGCGCTCCCGATTTCAGCATCCGCGCCGATAACGGGAAGTCCGTCACGGCCCGCGAGTACGGCGGCAAACTGCTGCTGCTCAACTTCTGGGCCACCTGGTGCCCTCCCTGTATCGAAGAAATTCCGGGCCTGAACGAGATGGCGCGGCAGTTGGGACCGAAGGGCCTGGTGATTCTGGGCGTCAGCGTCGATAAGGACGAAGCGGCGTACAAACAGTTCCTGGCGCGCAATCCGCTCGCCTATCTCACCGCGCGGGATCCCGAGCAGAACATCAATCTGAGCTATGGCACCGTGCAGTATCCCGAAAGTTATCTGATTGACCGGAACGGCAAAGTGATCGAAAAATATATCTCCGTGCAGCCCTGGTCTTCGCCGCAGATGATTCAGCATGTCCAGTCACTCCTCTGAACAGGTCTTCGGCCGCATCCCGCTTCCGGCGGCGGCAAAGAAGCGCCTCGTGCAACTCCTCGGTCCGAAAGGCTATCTGGACCGTCCGGAGGACATGAGTCTTTACGAATACGACGGCAGCGTGGATAAGGCGCGGCCGGAGATGGTCGTGTTTCCGCGGACTACCGAGGACGTTTCGGCCATCGTGAAGATCACGGCGGAGTACGGCGTTCCCATTGTCGGCCGCGGCGCGGGCACGGGGCTGAGCGGCGGCGCCATTCCGCGCGCGGGCGGCGTGACCATCGGCTTTTCGCGCATGAACCGGATCCTCGAAATCGATCTGGAAAACGAACGCATGGTGGTGCAGCCCGGCGTGGTGAATCTGGATATTTCGCTGGCCGTGGCGGCGCTGAACTATTTCTACGCGCCCGATCCCTCCAGCCAGCGCGCCTGCACCATCGGCGGCAACGTGTCGGAAAACGCGGGCGGCCCGCACACCCTGGCTTACGGCGTCACGACGAATCACGTGATGGGCCTCGAGTTCGTGCTGCCGGATGGTTCCGTGCACACCACGGGCGGCAAGGAACTCGATTCGCCGGGTTACGACCTGGTGGGTTTGCTGACGGGCTCCGAAGGCACCATGGTGCTGGTGACGAAGGTCATTGTGCGCCTGATGCGGCAGCCGGAAAAGATCAAGACGATTCTCGCGATCTACAACTCCGCCTCCGACTGCGCCGACACCATCGCGGACATCACGGCGCGCGCCATTACGCCGGTCGCGGTGGAGATGCTGGATGGCGAGATGCTGCGCATGGTGGAAGAGGCGACGCATGCCGGATATCCCCTGGATGCCGCCGCCGTGCTCCTGATCGAACTCGAAGGTCTCGTCGAAGCGGTAGAGGCGCAGACGCTGCAGATCCGCGAGGCCTGCGAACGTTGTGGCGCCCGTGAGTTCCGCGTGGCGAAAACGGCCGAAGAGCGCGACCTGTTGTGGAAGGGCCGGAAGAACGCGTTCGGCGCGGTGGGCCGGGTCAGCCCGTCCTATTACGTGCAGGATGGCGTGGTGCCGCGTACGCAGATCGCGCCGACCCTTCGCCATATCGCGGAGGTCGCGAAGAAGCACCGTCTGGGCATCAGCAACATCTTCCACGCGGGGGATGGCAACATGCACCCGATTATCCTGTTCAATCCGCACGTGGAAGGCGAACTGGAACGCGCGAAAGCCGCGGGTGAGGACATCCTCACCTACTGCATCTCGGTGGGCGGGTCTATCACCGGCGAGCACGGCGTCGGCATGGAAAAGAACGAACTGATGGCGAAGCTGTTCTCGCCGGATTCGCTCGATTACATCGGTCGATTCAAGACGCTCTTCGACCCGGCGGGCCGGCTGAACCCGGGTAAGGTTCTGCCGACCGGGCGGGGCTGCCTCGAAATCCGTCAGGCCCCGCTGCGCGCCGGCGCGCCGCTTCTCTAACCGTTACTTCTGAATCCGGAACGAATCGAGTTCCTCACCGGTTTCGCTGATCTGGCGGAACCGGAAACTCTTCGCGTCGATATCCACCAGGCTGAACGAGTGCGTGTTGGAGATGAACTTATCCGTGAAGCTCTGCCAGGAGGCCGGCTCATTCATCTGCGCGGGGTCGTATAACCCGGCCCCGCCGCCCCCGCTGACGATGTATAGGACGCCGTTCGGTTTGTGGGCGGTGTCGGCGGCCGTGCCGAACTGCTTGTCGAGTTTCCAGTCGCCCGCCACCTCGCCTTTGGAACCCATTGCGCTGCCGTCCGGTTGGGGTTTCGGGGTGAAGGTGAGCGGAAAGCTGCGCTGGTAGTTGTGCACGTGTCCTGCGAACACCACGTCGACTTTGCCTTTTTCGAAAACGGGAGCCAGGCTGCGCATCCATTGATCCGTGAAATGGCTGTGGGACGAGTTGAAGCCCGGGTGGTGAAACGCCACGAAGCGCCATGTCGCGCCGCTTGCCGACGCCAGATCTTTCTCGACCCAGGCGCGGAGTTCCGGGTTATTCCAGTCCATGTAGTTGTTGGAATCGAGCACGGTCCAGTGCGCATTGCCGTAATCGAAAGAGAAATTCGCCATAACGGGATAGCGCGGCGCGGCGGCGGCGCGGAAAGCAGGCTGCGCGGCTTCGCTGCCGGTGAGCTGATGAACCGTTTTCGGCGCGCCGGAGCTCACGCGCGGGCCGTTGAGCGGCTGGTCCCAATACAGGAAATAGGCGAGCGAATCCGGGAAGCGCGCGAAGTTCTGCAGGACCGTGTCGTGGTTGCCCGGCGCCGCGATCATGGGCACGGACCGGATCAGCGGCGCGCCGGTGGTCGCGCTCGCGGTCTCGGCATTGTAAATCGGGAAAAATTTCTCCCGATATTCCGAAATGCGGCCGGAAGTGTAGACGATATCGCCGGTCACGAACACGAAATCGGGCTTCGTGAGAGCGGTCTGGTAAGCGATGGCGCGCTGTCCCGGTGTGTTCTGCGAGGAATCGCCGAAGAGCGCGAATCGCACCGGTTGGGCGGCCGATTTGCGGGCGCGCCCTTCGGCCTGAAATACGGCCTGGCCGTCTTTCAGAACCTGATAGGCAAAGGCTTCACCCGGCTTCAAACCGGTCAGGCGCGCGCGATAGACCTGATGCTTCGCGATGCCGGGGGCGTCCACGGTCTGCACGGTGGGCGCCGCCATGGGACGCCAAGTCTTTTCTTTCGGCGCGCGGACCTGCACCGTCCAGACTCCGGCTGTTTCGGTATGCCACAGAACCATCATGCTTTCCTGCTTCGCCAGCGCCGGCGCATCGCCCAGCTGGAGATAGGGCAGCTCCACGAATGTACCGGGTGGGGTGACCGGTGATGTGGCGGGTGCTGTGCCCGGAAGCTGTCCTTTGGCCAGACCGGCGAGAACCAAAAGAAGGGGAAGATGGAAACGGCGCATTCTCACTATTTTCGCCCACGGGTGTTTCAGAGGAATGAAGCACCATTTCGGGCTGCTCCTCCAATGCAGAAGTACGGCTTCGCACATCCCTTGCCGCATTGTTGGTGAAGTGGCACTATCGTTGTCGTGCAACGTGGCATACTGAGGCCATTCGCATGAAAGTTCTTGTTGTGGACGATGAAGTCGATCATCGTCAATATCTCGCGCAGGTCATCCAGAGCTGGGGTCATGAAGTCAGTGAGGCCGGCGATGGACGGGAAGCGCTCGAGATCCTCTCCGGGTCCGTGGTCAACGTCATGATCACGGACCTGATGATGCCCCGCATGGATGGTTTCGAGTTGCTTCGCACTCTGGGCGCGGAGGGCAGACTGCCGCCTTCCATCGTGATGACGGCCTTCGGGAGCCTCGAAAAAGCTCTGGATACAGTGCACGAACTGGGCGGCTACTGGTTTCTCGAAAAACCCATCGACATTCCGGCGTTGCAGGTGCTGCTGACGCGGGCGGGCGCGCAGAGCCGTCTGGCGGCGGAAAATGAGGAACTGCGGCGCGAACTGGCCTTTCGCGGCGTATTGGGAAATCTGATCGGGCGGTCCGCGCCCATGCTGCACGTGTTCGACGTGATTCGTCAGGTGGCGCCGACCAGCGCCTCCGTGCTGATCACCGGCGAGAGCGGCACGGGCAAGGAACTGGTGGCCCGCGCGCTGCATGACAACAGCCGCCGCAGCGGCGGCCCGTTCATTGCACTGAACTGCGCGGCCATGCCGGAGACACTGATCGAAAGCGAACTGTTCGGGCATGAGAAGGGCGCCTTCACGGGCGCGGTGGAACGCCGCATCGGCGCGCTGGAATCGGGCAAGGGCGGCACGCTGTTTCTGGACGAATTGGGCGAAATGCCCATGGCGATGCAGGCCAAACTGCTGCGCGTCCTTGAAGACTTCCAGTTTCGCCGCCTCGGCTCGCGGCAGGAACTGAAGGCCGACGTGCGGCTGGTGGCGGCTACCAACCGCGATCCCCTGAAAGCGATTCAGGAAGGAAAACTGCGGGAAGATCTTTACTACCGTGTCAATGTGTTCCACATCGAACTGCCGCCGTTGCGGGACCGCAAGGAAGATATTCCTCTGATTGTCGAATCCATGATTCACAGTCTGAACCGCAAACACGACACCCGCGTGACACATGCCAGTCCGGAGTTTCTGGCCGGCCTGCAGGAACGGAACTGGGAAGGCAACGTGCGGGAGTTGCGCAATATTGTGGAGCGCGCCATCATTCTCGCGGGTTCCGGGCCCATCCGGCCATCGCACGTGCCGTTTGGGCTGAAAGCCGCCGCCGCGGCTGCCGATGCGGCGCATTTGATGCCGCACCCCCTCGCGCACGGCGTGGAAGCGGAGGCGCCACATCTCCCGCCGCCGCCGCCCCTGCCTGCGCCAATCGAGCCCGGCGCGCTGCCGGTGCATGTCGGCATGACGATCGGCGAGGCGGAGCGGGTGCTGATTGAAGCGACTCTGGTGCATGCCGGTCTGAACAAGACACGCGCGGCTTCCATCCTCGACATCAGCACCAAGACCCTCCATACCAAGCTGCGGCAGTACCAGTTGCTTTCCGGGGACGCACCCGGCGACGAAGAAGTGCTGGCTTAATCGATGCCCATGTCCGCGGAAAACGGCGCCGCCCCCGACCGCTTCGTCTTCGACGACAGCCGGTTCCTGTTCGCATTCACTCACGATATGCGTTCGCACCTGCGAACGGTGCTGACGCGGATCCAGTTAGTGCAGGCGGGCGCCGGCGCCACGCTTCCCGAAGCCGAAAAGGCGTTCCTGACAGAAGCGGCGGCCGCCGCCGGGGACATGAACGGCCTGCTGACAGCGCTGGTGAGCTACGGCGATGTGACGGCGAAAAGCGACTCACTACCCCTGAGCATTCTGCTGCGGGGCGTGCTGATCGCGAATGAGGGGACGCTGCAGGCCGCGGAGGCGGAGGTGGTGGTTGCCAACGACATCGCGGAAGCCGGTATCCACGTGCCCGTGGCGCTGCAGGGCGTGTTTAAAGAGCTTCTGTCCAACGCGGTCCGGTTCCGGCGCGCCGATACCCGTTTGCGAATCGCGATCACGGCCCGGCGGGGAGACAACGACCATGTGGAAATGGCCGTCGCGGACAATGGGCCCGGCGTTCCGGCAGCCGACACGGAACGCATCTTCGCCCCGTTCCAGCGCCTGCTTTCGCGCGCCGAATATCCGGGGCACGGGATGGGACTCGCGATCGCCCGCCGCATTCTGACCGCGTATCAAGGATCGATTGCGGCGGAACCGACCCCCGGCGGAGGACTCACGGTCCGCATGCTGGTGCCCGCCTCGACGCGGGCTTAGTGGCCGGCGCGCAGATCGAAGGGCAGACGGACCGCGAAAAACCAGAACTCCTCCAGCGCCCGGATCTTGGAGAAAAACTCGTACATATCGATGGTTTTCGTGAGGTAACAGTTGGCATGCAACTGGTAGGCCCGCGACACATCTTCACTGCGATCGGACGTGGTCAGCACGACAACCGGGATATGCTGCAGTTCCGGCGTTTGTTTCAGGGTGCGCAGCACGTCCGTGCCGCTCCTCTTGGGCAGATTCAGATCGAGCAGGATCAGATCCGGCTGCACCGCGGCCGTGTACGCGCCCTTGCGGAACATCCACGCCAGCGCTTCCTCGCCATCCGCAACGACGTGCAGATTTGCCCGGTGCCGCCATTCCCGGAACGCGGTCTTCAGTAGTTCCACATCCGACGGATTATCCTCCACGATCAGGATTTCCAGAGGCGGCGCGTTCAGTGCGGTAGCGGACTTGGTGATCGGCCCAGGAATCGTTCCCATGAAACTGGCTACTGTCATTTGGCCCGGGGGTTCCAGGAAGTACTCCATTTGACGCTTAGCAACCTTCCCTCTTCCTAATGGAATGTAAAGAATCTATTCATCTCTCAACTTTGCAATCACCGGGCCAACAGTCCCGCTGAAAAATATCGAGTGAAACTTACCGTGTCGGACAGGCCGGGCACCCGTTTTGCTAGGAAAAGCACGAAAACCGGGGAAAAAGGTTCGTATTTTCACATGTCCTTAGAAAAAACTTCCTTCAGGTTTTCGGCCCCGACGCTACCCGTCGGTGTGATGCGGATCAAGGGGCTGAGTCAGGCCGAATCGCCCGGTCTGACAGGGTTGGCGCTGGCCGGGCAACGCCGCGCACGGATGAGTTACTTCTTCCGCTGGCTACTCACTTGCTGCACTTGCGGTTAAGGTGGCCACGCGAATGACTTTCGCGCGGAGAGCCTTTCATTGGAGAACTTATGAAAAGTAAGAAGCACGTTGCGCAGGCCCTGATTGCCGGCGTCCTGCTGGTATCCGCGGGTTTCGGTCAAACTCCGGCGCCTGACAACACCAAAATGAATAAGCGGGATCGGGAACCCGGCGCGGTCACCGCCGATCAGCAGAAGATGAATAAGCCGGATCGGGAGACCGCTCGCCAGATCCGTCAGTCCATCGTCAAGGATAAGTCGCTTTCCACTTACGCTCACAACGTCAAAATCATCGTGCAGGACGGCAGTGTCACGCTGAAGGGCCCGGTCCGGTCCGATGAGGAGAAAGACTCGGTCATGAAGAAAGCGACCGCCGTTGCGGGCGACGGAAAAGTTGTCAACCAGCTGGAAGTGACGCCCTCTAAGTAGGGGGGCCGCACGAAGACGAGCATCATTCAACAGGAGAACAAACATGGCTAACACATCGGTATTCGGCATCTATTCATCGACGGAGCAGGTTTCACGGGCAGTGGATACACTCCGCGCCGCCGGTTTCAGAAATACGGACATTTCGGCGCTCTTCCCCGAAAACCAGGGCACGAAAGATTTCGCGCATGAAAAGAACACCAAGGCGCCGGAAGGCGCGGCCACGGGCGCGGCGTCGGGCGCTTTGCTGGGGGGCGCACTCGGCTGGCTGGCGGGCATCGGCGCTCTCGCCATTCCGGGCATCGGTCCGTTCATTGCTGCCGGACCCATCATGGGCGCTCTGGCCGGCATCGGCACCGGTGCGGTTGCGGGTGGCCTGGTAGGCGTGCTCGTCGGGCTGGGCATTCCGGAGTACGAGGCGAAACGCTACGAAGGCCGAATCAAGAAAGGCGGCATTCTTCTCTCGGTTCATTCGGATGACGCCGACTGGACAAAACGAGCCAAGAGCATTCTCGAATCCACCGGCGCGGAAGACGTTTCTTCCTCTTCGGAGTCCGGTGCCGATTTTGCCGTGAGCGATCGCCCGGCCACTCGCGGCGGCGGCTTTTCCTCCTGAGTTCCGCAGCCGCTTCAACAAAGTGAAACGTTCCGGAGGCCCCACATGACGGGGCTTCTCCGGCCGGAATAGATCGGGCGGCTTTTGCCGTTACACTAACGGCTGATGCCCGCCCGATTCCTTTTGATCTTCGCTTTCGCCGCTCTTTTATACGGGCAACAGAACGAGTTCCGGGAACGCTGCGCGGGATGTCATGGCGCGGACGGGACCGGTGGCGGTCACGGTCCGGCAATCGTTGGCTTGAAGCAGTTTCGCGCGGTCACGGCCGACCAGATTCGCGAGGTCATTCTGCGCGGCATTCCGGGCAGCGGCATGCCGGCCTTTCCACTGGACTCGGAGCAAGCCGGACGCCTGGCGGAATTTGTGCTCTCCCTGCGGGCTCCCCGGGCGACGGCCGCGGAGCGGGCCAAGTCCGGAGACCCCGCCGCCGGGCAGCGGTTTTTCTACGGAGAGGGCGATTGCAAGACCTGTCACATGGTCAGCGGGACGGGCGGCCTGCTCGGCCCCGATCTCTCGAATCTTGGAAAAACCCGCGGTTCCGCTGAGCTGGAACAGGCCTTTCTTGCTCCCGCACCGGTGAAAATCATCAGTGTTCGACTGCGCGGCGGCGGTCCGGTTCTTCGCGGTATCGCCCGGAGTGAGAGTGCCTTCGAACTCCAGTTGATGGGCGACGACAACCGGCTGCATCTGCTCGTAAAGACGGACATCCTTCGGATCACCCGCGAACCCGCTGTCTCTCCGCACGCCGGAATTTTAGCCGGGGACCGGCGCGATCTGATCGCGTATTTGGGGCTCAATCATGCCGGAGCCGGTCCGGCTGGAGACTTCGGCGAGATCATTCGCCCGAAACCAACCGAATGGCCAACTTACGATGGCTCTCACACCGGCAACCGCTTCAGCCCGCTGCAACAGATTGATCCTTCCAACGTCAACCTGCTTGCCCCAGCCTGGATCTTCACGCTGCCGGGTTCGCCCGGCCATCTGCAGACCACACCAGTCGTAAAAGACGGGGTCATGTACGTAACGGCCGCCAATCAGGTCTGGGCGGTCGACGCGCGCGGCGGACGCGAGGTCTGGCACTTCACCCGCCCGCGCACGCCCGGGCTCGCCGGAGACGCCGCCGGAGGCATCAACCGCGGCGTGGCCCTGCTGGGCGACCGCGTCTTTTTCGAAACCGATAACGCCCACCTGCTCGCGCTGCACCGCCTCACAGGCCAACTGCTCTGGGAAACCGAAATGGCGGAAGCCTCGAAGAACTATGGCGCGACCGGCGCGCCGCTCGTGGTCAACGATCTCGTGATTGCCGGCGTCTCCGGCGGCGACGAGGGAATTCGCGGTTTCCTCGATGCTTACAAAGCATCCACCGGGGAACGCGTCTGGCGCTTCTGGACCGTTCCCGCGCCCGGCGAGCCCGGCTCGGAAACGTGGCGCGGAACGGCCTGGGAACACGGCTGCGGCGCCACGTGGCTGACCGGCACTTACGATCTCGCCGCGAACCTGCTGTACTGGCCCGTCGGCAATCCCTGCCCCGATTACAACGGCACCGAACGCGCAGGCGACAATCTCTACACGTCTTCAGTGATCGCGCTGGAGCCCGCCACGGGAAAGCTGCGCTGGCACTACCAGTTCACCCCGCATGACCTGCACGACTGGGATGCCACGGAAACCCCGGTCCTGGTGGACGCCGTCTTCCGCGGTGAACCGCGTAAACTGCTGCTGCAAGGCAATCGCAACGGCTTCTTCTACGTGCTGGACCGGTTGACTGGCAAGGTTCTGCTGGCCCAGCCTTTTGTGAAGCAACTGACGTGGGCGAGCGGCATCGGACCGGACGGGCGTCCGGTTCTGCTGCCCGGCAATGAGCCGACAGCGGACGGCCAGGTGGTCTGTCCCTCTGTCGCGGGCGCGGCAAACTGGCCTTCTTCGGCCTTCAGCCCCCAGACCGGTCTCTACTACCTGTTCGCCGAGGAATCCTGCAGCGTCTATTCGAAGAAGGACGACGTCTGGAAGGCCGGGGAGTCCTTCTATGGCGGCGATACCAAACGAGCGCCTGGCCAGAACGGCGGAAAATTCCTGAAAGCAATCGATATCCAGACAGGAAAAGCGAAGTGGGAGATTCCGGATGTCGGCGGTGGCATCCTCGGCAGCGGCCTTCTGGTTACCGCGGGCGGGCTGGTATTTTACGGCGATGGCCACGGCGCGTTCATCGCGGCCGATGCGCGGACCGGCAAACTCCTTTGGCACTTCAATGCCGGCCAGACATGGAAAGCGGGCCCGATGACGTACACCGTGGATAACCAGCAGTACATCGGCATCGCGGCGGGATCCACGATCCTTTCGTTCACTTTACGGTGATGTAGCCGGTAGCTCCGCGCGCTTCGATCAGCGCCATCGCGGCGGCCGCTCCGCGCTGTTCGGTAACCACGCTCGCGGCGGTTGCGAGGCCGTCGGAATCGATCGCCTTCGCGGCGACCACCGTGACACCGATCCGGCGCGTCAGGCCCTTTCCGGTAGCCGGATTGACGATATGCGAATACCGCACCCCCTCGATCTCCACGTACTGTTCGGTATCGCCCGACGTGGAAACGCCCGCGTTGTGCAGTTGCAGGGTTCGCGTGAAATCTTTGTCCGGCGAATTCAGCGAATCGACCCCGATGTCCCAGCCCGCTTTGCCCGGAGGCGCGTCGCCGATGGCGAGATCGCCGCTCGCCGCCACCAGCGCCCGCGGGAAGCCTCGTCCCGCCAAAAGCCGCAACGCCTCATCGGCCGCATAGCCTTTGGCGATAGCGCCCAGGTCAAGCTGCATTCCGGGTATTTCCACGCGCAGGGTACGCTCGCCCACCCGCAATTTCCGATACCCGCTCAGCCGCCGCGCCTCGGCCAGTGCCTCGGGCGAGGGCAGCACGCGCGTCTGCCGAGCCCTTCGCCACAAGCGGATCAGCGGCCCCACCGTCACATCGAAGGCGCCGTCCGTGGCTTCGGAAAGCGCTTGCGAGGCCTGCAGCACGGTCGCCAGATCCGCGGAGATCGTTACCACCCGGCCGACCGCCACGCGGCACGCCGTGTTGAGTTCGCTGTCCGGCTTGTAATCGGAGAGTTTGTTGTCTAAATCGGCAACGCGGTCGAAGGCCGCCCGAATCGCGTGGTTCGCGCGCTCTGCATCATCCGCATAAAGCACGATGCGAAACATCGTGCCCATATGCGGTTCGAACGCCTCGATCCGCTCCTGCGCCACCGCCAGGGGAAGCGACAGAGCACAGCAGAGCAGCACGTTACTGATCGTGCTCGACACCGCTATTCCAGTACCGGAACATCTCGTCCGGCCCTGGAACCTGCAGCGGACGCACCAGCCGGAAGCCCAACCCCTGCGCGTCGGTGTGATACCAGATGCTCTTCGGCAATTGCGGATCCTGCTGCTTCCACGTGGCATCGGAACCCACGCGCGCGCCGCACCGGCACTTCTCCGCATCGTCCGCCCAGGAACCGCCGCGCACCGCATGTGGATAGGGCTTCGTCGCTTTCACCCACGGCTCAGTGACCGCGCCGGTCGAAGCGGCATACGGCGCGTACTGATCCAGAGTCCACTCCATCACGTTGCCCAGCATGTCGTAAAGCCCCCACGCGTTCGGCTTCTTCGACATCACTTTCTGGTACTTGCCGTCCGCGTTGTCCGTGAACCACGCGTACTCACCGATCTTTGAAGCATCGTCGCCCCAGGGGAACGCGGTCTGCGATCCGGCCCGGCACGCATACTCCCACTCCGCCTCGGTCGGCAGCCGGTAGAACTGCCCGGTCTTCGCGCTCAGCCATTCCGCGTACTTATTGGCCGCATGCTGCGTCATGCTGATCGCGGGATAGCCGTCGATCCCCATGCCGAAACTCATCTCGACGTAGGGCCGGGTGGGGCGGCTTACCGCGTCCACCTGCGCGTCCTTGTTCACGTTCTCCCCGGCCTGATTCGCGAACATGAAGAGTCGATACTCGTCCCAGGTCACTTCGTGGGCGCTCATCCAGAACGCTTCGATTCGCACCGGATGCACCGGACTCTCGTCTTTGCGATGCCCCGGCTCCGCGTCCGGCGTTCCCATGCGAAACGCTCCCGCGGGAATGGGAACCATCTCGTAGGAAACGGCAGTGCCGGGAATGGTGGTCTTGTAGGCCTTCAGCGGCGCGGCAGTCGCCGGAGCGGCCGCGATCTTGTCATGAATCCGCCGCGCCAGCGCCATATTATCCGCACCGCCCGCGCCTGCCCCGCCTGTCGCGGCCACGATTCCCGCCGGCCAGGCCGCGCCGCTCTTCAGCCAGTCGCGGAAGCCCGCCAGTTCCGCCGCGGTCAGCTTCTCTCCGGGCGGCATGGAACCCGACTCCACCGACGCCAGTACCACCGCGGGCTTCGCCTTTTCAAATCCGGACGGCGTGTCTAACCGGACGCCGCCCAGTTGTTTGATCGCGCCGTGGCAGGAGGTGCAGTTCTGCTCCAGCACCGGCAGCGCGTCTTTGCGGAAATCCGCCGCTTGCAGCAGTGCGGCGTAGGCCAACAGCAGCCCGAACGGTCTCACAGGAACTTCGTGATTCCCGGCCGTGCCAGGGGCGCGGGCTGGAAGCTGCCCGTCCAGTCGACCGTATCGGGCGACAGCTTTTCCTGCGAGTTCAGCGCCTGCTCCCACGTGATCTGCTGCCCCGTGTAGGCCGCCATCCGGCCCATCATCGCCAGCATGGTGCTGGTGGCCATGCGCTGCCCGTCGTTGATCGGCTGATTCTTCCGGATCGCCGCGAAGAGTTCGTCATGCTCCTTCTGGTACATGTCGTATTTCTGGCCTTCGAACGTCCATTTCGTCTTGCCGGTAATGCGGGGCGAGGGACCGCGGCCGATGGTGCAGGCGCCTTCCGTCCCCAGAATGTAGTCCGAATTTTCGTTGTAGCAGCCTTCGATCTGGCGATTGGCCAGAAACGCGCGCACCCCGTTCGGATAAATGTAATTGACCTCGAAATGGTCGTAAATATTGCCGCCTTCGGCCGGAATCTGCCGCCCGCCCACCGCGACGCAACTCACTGGCGGCTGATCCTTCATCGCCCAGGCAATCTTATCCACGCTGTGCACCGCCTGCTCCACGATGCTGTCGCCGCAGAGCCACGTGAAGTTGTACCAGTTGCGGATCTGCCACTCGATATCGCTCATCCCCGCGGGCCGCGTGCTGGCGGGCGGCATCGGCTTCACCGGGCTCGTGTAATAGGTGGCGTAGTAGGCCACCAGATCGCCCAGCGCGCCGTTGTGCACCTGATCGAACGTGGCGACGATGTGATTCGCGTAACGCCAGCAGAAGCCGGCCACGAGATTCAGGTTCTTCTCCTTCGCCATCTTCGCCGTTTCGAGCACATGGCGAACGCCGGGCGCATCCGTGGCGATCGGCTTTTCGCAGAACACATGCTTATTGGCCTCGATCGCTTTACGCAGATGCATCGGCCGGAAGCCGGGGGGCGTGGCTAGCAGCACCACGTCCACGCCGCTCTGGATCAGCTGGTCATAAGCGTTGAGACCGACGAACTGCTTCGGCTTCTCCACCGCGACCTTCATATCGGCCTTGTCGCCCTGCTGCTTGCGCAAGGTGTCGAGGCAGGTGTCGATCTTCTCCTGCGACACGTCGGCCACCGCGGTCAGCACCGAATAATCGTCGGCGTGCAGGGCCTGGCTGGCCGCGCCCGTGCCGCGTCCGCCGCATCCCACCAGTCCGACCTTAATAGCCTGTCCGGCGGGCGCGCCCCGCAGAATCGCCGGCGCGCCGGCAAGAAGAGCGCCCGTGGCGCCCTGAATAAAGAAATCGCGGCGTGATGCCTGATTCGGCGGGTTCATGCGACCATCTTAACGGATATGATGAACCTCGTGAACCGACGCCACTTTCTTCTTGCCGGAACCGCCGCTCTCGCCGCCCCCGCGTTCGGGAAAACCCGCGATCTCCACAAGGCCATCATGTACGGCACCATTCAGATGGACGTCCCCATTCTGGCGAAGTTCAAAGCCGTCAGGGACGCGGGTTTCGAAGGCATCGAGCCCATGAGCCACATGCCGCAAAACGAGGTTCTGGATGCCTTCGCCGCCACCGGCCTGAAGGCCGCCAGCGTCTGCTGCAACACGCACTGGAAGCAGCCGCTTTCGGATCCCGATCCGGCCGTCCGCAAAGCCGGTCTTGATGGCCTGATGCAGTCGCTGCGGGAGGCGAAGGCGTATGGCGCTTCGTCGGTCCTGCTGGTGCCGGCCGTGGTCAACAAGAACGTTTCTTACTCCGACGCCTGGACCCGCTCGCAGGCCGAAATTCGCAAGGCGATTCCGCTGGCCCGCGAGACCGGCGTGAAGATCGCCATCGAAAACGTGTGGAACCAGTTCCTGCTCAGTCCGCTCGAAGCCGCGCGCTACGTGGACGAGTTCGAAAGCCCTGCCGTCGGCTGGCATTTCGACATCGGCAACGTGGTGAACTACGGCTTTCCGGAGCAGTGGATCCGTGTCCTCGGCAAGCGCATCGTGAAGCTGCACATTAAGGAGTACAGCCGCGCGAAACGCGACAAGCAGGGGCCGTACGCCGGCTTTCAGGCGGAGTTCCTTACGGGCGACAACGACTGGCCCGCCGTGATGGCCGCGCTGGACGAAATCGGCTATACCGGCTGGGGGATCGCCGAGCAGGGCGGCGCGAATTCGCCCGAAGGACTGAAGAACCTCGCCACCGGGATGGACAAAATCTTCGCCAGTTAGACACCGGTGTATTAGACTTGCGGTCATGTCATTGCGATCGACTGCTTTATTCTCCGCGCTGCTCTTGGCCCCCGCACTCACCTGGGCCGCCAGCCCCTTCGCGGGCCGCTGGGATTTCACCACCACCACACCCGGAGGCGTTGGCGCCAACTGGCTGGGCGTCACGGAAAAAGGCGACGCTCTCGAAGTCTGGTTCCAGCCGACCGGCGGCCATGTCGTGCAGGTCAAAGACGTCCAGGTGAAAGGCAATCACCTCAGCTTCCGTCAGGGCGACATGTCCTGGGATCTCGACGCCGAAGGCGATAAACTCACCGGACAGCAGAAGCGCGGCGAGAGGACTCTGGCCCTGACCGGCCTGCGTGCGCCCGATCTGAAGCGCGCCGCGCCGAAGAGTTGGTCGAAGCCCGAAGCGTTATTCAACGGTAAGAATCTGGAAGGCTGGGAGCCCATCGGCGATCCCTCGAAGAGCCACTGGATCGTGAAAGACGGCCTGCTGGTGAATGAAGAACACGGCGCGAATCTGAAGACCACGCGCACCTTCACCGATTTCCGCCTGCACTTCGAAGTAAACTGCCCGGACAAAGCGAATAGCGGCGTTTATCTGCGTGGTCGTTATGAAGTCCAAATGGAATATGAGCCGGCCGGCACCGAGCCGCCGGAGCGCTCGATGGGCGCCATTTATGGCCGGATTGGTTCGAAAGTCGAGTTGCCGCGCAAGCCCGGCGAGTGGGAGACCTTCGATATTACGCTGGTGGGTCGCAATGTGACCATCGTGCGCAACGGTGTGAAGACCATCGACAACAAAGAGATTGAAGGTATCACCGGCGGCGCGCTCGACGCCCGCGAAGGCGACCCCGGCCCGTTCTACATTCAGGGCGACCACACCGGCGGCCTGAAGTTCCGCAACATCACGATCTCGGTTCCGAAATAGGGAACCCGCGCGGCTCCCCCAAGGAGCCGCGCACCTCCCCGGCACCTACGCCGACTTACCTTTGCTCTGCTCCTGCATCTGGCTCATAAAGCCGCGCATCGCGGCGATCTGGCCCGGCGCGCGTTCTTCCGTCCAGGCTTCAAAGCGCGTCGCGGCCTTTTCCAGATGAACCAGAAACCGCGGGTTCTTCCACGCGTCCCGGACCTGCTGCAAGCCCGGCCGGACGCGCTCGAAGACGCCGAAGAATTCGCCGGTGGTCTCGAAGAAGAGATCCTCGTGCAGCAGTCCGTAATTGAGCAACGCGCACGTCTGCTCCCAGTAACCGGTCACCATCATGAAATTCGTGCCGCCTTCGGTGCCGGGGGCCGCGATTTTCATCGATTCCTCGAAGGTCTGGGGCATGTAGTTCCGGAAGAACCAGTCGCGCGCCTGCCGCAGGCGATCGTCGCGCCGCTGTTCGAAAACCTGAAGTTGCAACTGAGCTTGTTCGTGCGTGGGTTTCGTATCCATCGTCAGTCTCCTTTTCGGTAAGTCGGTTTCGACCTACATGAAGGAGACGAGTGGGGGCGGGGGAAATCGACCGCGCCCCGAAAAAGATCAACTGCCAAAGCGAAATTGCATCCAGCTGAGCAAGACGAAACCGATAGCGACGATGATGCGAAGCACCACTGCGCCGAGCTTTGCGCCCTGCAGCTGATGTACGATCGCCAGCAAAAGAAAGCCCACGCCGATAGACAGGTACCACCAACCCCAGTGCTTCGACTGAAATCCGCGCACAGGACTATTGTGCAACCGGAGCTGTTGAGCGTGGGCGAGGCGATACGGGCAGCATATTACGTCCCGTTCGTGAAAAGTCCGATAATTGGTACCTCCGCCTCTTGGAAGGTGGTTGGCTGACGGTTGTCGAAGGTGGGCCATGGGGTAGTGTGAGGTGTGAGCCCGTGTTTTAATTTTTTTAAGCATATTGAGGGCCAACTTTCCCGCTATTGCGGCCCGATTCGAAAAATATGCGAACCTATTGCTTCGAGCCTCAATACCGGTTATCATTTTTCAAAGGTTGATTCCTTCACTATTTGGGAAAGTGCATGATTGACTTCGTACTCGGTATTGCTGGTCAGGTTATTTCTACTTTAATAACGGAAAAAGTTACTGAGAAGCCGGGCGCGGCGACAGCGGATGAAATTGAGGCAATCGCCAACCATTTAATGGCCTCGCAGCAGGTCAGGGAACAGGACAGTCTGCGAATTATGACTGCAATCCTTGCTGAAACCAGGCTGCTCGCAGAACGGTTTTCGAACTCCGTGCCCGAAGAGATTCAGTGGGAAACCGGCGATGAGCGTGCCGTTCAGTCGTCGTCAGAGGCTGTCGAGAGACGCCTTGAAAGATTCCGGTTTCTTATCGCGGACCGAAGACTCGAAATTGCAAATCAGCAGTCCAACACAGCCCCTCCGCAGACCCCGTCCTCAAACGGTAACGTCCTGAGTTCGGCGCCGGATCGAGATTTCCTGAATTCTCACGGCCCGACGGCAGAACCCGCGACGACCCATCGGCGCATCGGGCAACTTCGGGAGGAGATTGCCCGAATAAGAACCGGATTACCTGTCATATGAACGAAGCTGCGGCCCGTCAACGAAATCCATTTGTTCCGGAGCGGTTTGCAAAAGAGATTGGGCTTCACCTTGCCAAAAACTATTGCAGGCAAGGTCTTTGGGAATCGCCTCTCATTTTGGGAATTCACGGACCTCCGGGGGAAGGCAAGACATTCATTTGCCAGCGAATACTGGAGAACTATGGGATTAGGTCGTGGCTCATCGCAGGCGGTGAACTGGAAAACGCCGACGCAGGGGAACCGTCGAGTCTGATCCGGCGGCGATACCTTGAAGCAAGTCGTGCCATGAAACACGGCGATGTGGGTAGCTGTCTCATTCTGAACGATATCGATGCGGCCCTGGGGGATTGGGGCAGCCTCACGCAGTACACGGTGAACCGCCAGAATGTGTTGGCTCAGTTGCTCCACCTTTCCGATTTTCCGACGGTTGTCGAAAATCAGCCGACGATTCGGGTGCCAATAATAGTTACGGCGAACGACCTTACTAAACTTTACGGTCCGCTGGTGCGGCCCGGGCGGATGAAGCGGTTTGAGTGGAAGCCAACTATCGAAGAAAAGACGCAAATTGTGGCGAGTATCTTTCCCGAGTACGACCAGCCATCTATCTTGCGACTCGTCGACGAGTTTCGGCGACAACCGGCTTCTTTCTTTGCAGACCTGAGGGCGAGCGCACTCGACGGCTTTATCTGGACAGCGATTTCGGGATACCAGCCTAAGGATCTGATAAAGGTAGTACGCAACCAGCAGTTTTCCGTTCGACTTCCTGCCGACATTTCGTACCTCTCGAAACTCGCAGCAAGAATTGAGGCAGAACTTCAAATGGTCAATCATTTAGGAGATTCCATTGGCTCGCACGGGCACTAATTCAGAAACGCATACGCGCTTGCGCCTGATGAGCCTGAACATTGATCGCTTGCTGCGCCGTACTACAGGCGCCGACGACGACGTGGTTAATCGCATCCTGCTGGGTATCCGCAAGCAATACGTTAAGAGCGTGCAGGTTTATGGCATGAACTCATCAGGCGAGGCTATGGTTGGAATAAGACTTTCCATAGATTGGTCGATACACAGCATCAGCGTGAAGGAGATCACGGTGGATTCGCGGCAATGGCGAGAAGGAATCGCTCCGGAGGTCCAGGGTTTGATCAGGACCTTTAATGAATGGGTTGCCGAGGAAAACCTGAGCACCGAGTGGAGGGTAATGTTCGCTCAAGACTTGAGTTCGGATCCAGGTCGTCTGGGCGAAGTTATGCAGGAACTCGGAATGACCAAAGCTCAAAAACTTTCCTGGGCGGGTCCCGTACAAGAAGAAGATGCCGCAATCGAGGAACTTCCCGAACTAAGACCCACGCTCCGCTATGTCGGATGACATAGACATATCCGAGTGACCGTTAACCGTTTTTAGAGTGACCGGAGGAGGCAAGCTGATGCCTCCCCCGCACGGTTGACACGCGTTGAATTCCTGCGCGCCATCCTCGATGGGCCCAGGCTTAATTCAGCACAAACATGAACAACGACCCGCTGGTAGCCGCCAGCACGTGTTGTTTGCCGTCCAGCATGAACGTTTCCGGCGGTGCGGAGAGCGCGCCGATCTGCGAATGCCAGAGCGCTTTGCCGGTGGTTGCATCGAGTGCCAGAAGATTCGGGCCGTCGCTGCCGAACACCACGCCTCCGGCGGTGGAGAGCAGGCCCGGGCCGGTGCCGTTCAGTTCATGACGCCAAACCGTCTTTCCGGTCTTGTAATCGATGGCATCGATGAACGACCCATAAGACAGACTCGCGCCGCCGCCGATGCCGCCCAGACCCATGGAACCGCGGGGGTCGGTGTCGAGCAGATAGCTGATCCGCAGGCTGTTATTTTCCTGGATGTAGAACAGACCGGTGTCCGGCGAGAACGTAGGCGGCCAGTAATTGGTCACGTCGTTGTTGACCAGCGACCCGGCAATCGTCGCGTCCTTGGCGGGATTGCGCTTCGGCTGGCCTTTCGCGTCGAGACCCTGCGCCCAGTTGTTCACCACGCCGAACTTGCTCGTGACCAGGTGTTCGCCGGTGACGCGGTCCAGCACGAAGAAGTAGCCGTTACGCGTGCCCGTGAGGACGAGCTTGCGCATCTTGCCGTTAAAATTCATGTCGGCGAGCGCGGGCGTCTCCGTGGAATCCCAGTCGTGGGTGTCGTGCGGGGATGTCTGGTAATACCAGGCCATCTTGCCGGTATCGACGTTGACGGCCACCAGCGAGCACGTATACAAATTGTCGCCTTCCCCGCGGCCGACCGTGTAACCGGGCGTGGGGTTGCCGGTGCCGAAAATATAGAGGTGCGTTTCGGGGTCGTAAGCGCCGGGGATCCACGTCATCGCGCCGCCGTGTTTCGCGGCATCAAGGCTGGCCCAGGTGTCCAGGCCCGGGTCGCCCTTCTTCTGCGGCGTGGTGAAGAACGTCCACTGCAGTTCGCCGGTTTCCGGGTCATACGACTTAATAAAGCCGGGCGCGTCCATGTCATTGCCCGTGCCGGCGATGATGTGGTTGCCGAGCACCATGGGCGCGTTCGACGAGAAGTACTGCGCGTCGAAGCTGGAGATTTCCTTCTTCCACACTTCCTTGCCGGTCTTGGCGTCCAGGCAGACCATCCAGTCGTCATGCAGTTCGAAGTAGATGCGGTTGTGCCACATGCCCAGGCCGCGCGTGGCGAGGCTCGTGCCGCCGCGGGTCTTCCAGTAGTAATGCCAAAGGATCGCGCCGTCGCGGGCGTCGATGGCCCAGACATTATCGGGCGATGAGGCGTAGATGATGCCGTCGACAAACAGAATGCCGCCGCCAAGGCGCGCCGGGCCGCAGTTGTTCGCTTCACCAGTGCCGAGGCCGCCGATAATAATGGGCGCCGCCGCCCCGCCACCGCCGCCGCCAAATCCGCCGCCGAAAGCCCCGCCAGGACCGGCCGGAGCCGTGCCGGTGGGTCCGCAGGCAGTGGTGATGTTGGGCTGCAGCCATTCGAGGCTGAGATGTTTGACCGTATTCGCGTTCACCTGTTTGAGCGAACTGAAGCGTTTGCCGCTGTAATCGCCGGAGTAGGTGATCCACTGGTCACCGAGCGGTTTGTTGGCGTCGGCGGGATCCACACCGTTCCGTTCCAGACCGATCTTATTCGCGCCTGCCTGAGCAGGGAGCAACGCGGGTGTGAGAGCAAGCAGGGTGACAAGCGGCGTCACGGATAAGAAATTTTTCATCGTCGTGTTTCTCCTCTACTTGAGGGTGGCGAGGTAAGCGGTAATGTCGTGGAGGTTCTTGTTTTCAGGGTCGTCGATGGCGAGCGCCATTTTCTTATGGGCTTCGCTCGGATCCTTCACCTCCACTTTCGGAACATCGCCGTTGCGGGCGATGGATTTGCGGGTGCCGTCGGCCAGAGTGAGAATCACCAGGAAATCGTCTTTGCGGACGATCTTCCCCTCGAATTTCTGACCGTTCGGCATGGTCACGGTGGCGGGAAAGCCGGATGCGCCGCCGCCCCGGCCGCCGAAACGCACGGGTCCGCTGGTGCCCTGCAGCCAGCCGTTCTGGAGCGCGCGGACGTCGGCGTACTTCGTCGCGATGGTCTTCAGATCGCCCGTGGCGGAGTGGCAGGCGACGCAGGCTTTGGCAAAGGTCGCCTGGCCCGCTTTCGCATCGCCGACCAGGATGTTGAGGTCGGAACCGTCGGGCCGGTTGGGCGGGCTGCCCTGGCCACTGACAGTCGCGAGAATGCTGTGGACGTATTCGGCGACCGCGACCGGATCACCGCCGGCAAGATTGATCGGTGCGTCGTGCTTCATCAGAGAATCGCCGATCAGTTCACCCTTCTTGTCGTCGAGCGCGATGATCGAGTGCAGCAGGCTGTGGCCGTCCGGCGGATTGCCGCGGAGATCGGTGGCATGGCAGCGCGCGCAGTTGGTTTCATAAACGGCTTTGCCGCGTGCCAGGATCTCGGCGGGGGCGAGAGGGCGGGAATGCTGGGGAAAGCCGCGATTGCCGCCGCCACCACCGCCGCCGCGACCACCACGACCGCCGCCGGCACCGCGTCCGCCGGCCTGGGGCGCGACGGGGGGTTGTGCGACGAGGCCGGCGGCAAGCACGGCGCTGACTACAAGACTTTTCAACAAAATTCGGTTTGACATAGGTACGGTTCGGGGGTTCGGCCTTCGCTTACGATATACCAGTTCGAAGCGCGGCGGGCGAACCGGGCGATGTGTTGACGTGATTTTACGTAAAGGAAAATTCCGGCGGATTTACAGAAAATCCGCCGCGGCACACGAAAACTTTACAATCCGGCGCTAATCTCGTGGTTTCATGCGAATCCACTCTTCCTTCCCGCCGGTGCTTCTTCGTTTGGCGGCGACATTATCCCTGCTGCCGATCTGCGCGGCGGCCGCGACCCCGCCCTCCATCGATCACATCATCACGGCCAGCGGATTCGGCGGCTATGCGGGCGTGGCCGCGCCCGGTTCGTGGATCGAAATCTACGGCGCCAATCTGGCGGGAACCACCCGCACCTGGGCGACCGCCGACTTCACCGGATCGGCGGCCCCGACCTCTCTCGACGGCGTCACCGTAACCATCAACGGCACGCCAGGCTTCATCAGCTACGTGAGCCCGTCCCAAATCAACCTGCAGCTTCCCGACGGCCTGGCCACGGGAACGGCGACAGTCGTGGCCGGCTTCCAGGGCCTGCAGAGCGCGGGCGCCAGCCTGACGATTCAGCCGCAGAAACCGGGGCTCCTGGCGCCTTCCACCTTCAGCGTGAACGGGAAGCAGTACGTGGTGGCGGTGCACGCGGCAACCGGCGCTTTCGTGGGGAATGGCAGCATTTCCGGAGTCCCCGCGGCGCCGGCGGTGGCGGGAGAGACCCTCGTGCTCTACGGCGTGGGCTTCGGAACGGTCACGCCGGGCGCCGTGGCGGGTAAGCAGGCATCGGGGCAGACGGCGCTGACCAGCTCGCTCAGCGTCACCATCGGCGGCACGGCGGCAACGGTGAACTATGCGGGCCTCGCGCCTGGACTGGTGGGGCTGTATCAGTTCAACGTCGTGCCGCCGGTGATTCTCGGCTCCGGCGACGTGCCGCTCCAGACGACGCTCAACGGCGCGACCGGCGGACAGACGCTCTACCTTCCCGTGGCGGGGCTCAGCGGATTGCCCGGCGCGGTCACCGGGGTGAGCGCCACGGCGGGCAATACCACGGCGGTGATCGCGTTTACTCCGCCGGCGACGAGCGGCAGTTCGGCCGTCACGCAGTACACGGCAACCTGCACGGCGGGAGCGGTCACGAAGGTCGCGACGGGCGCATCGAGCCCGTTCCTCATCGCGGGCCTGGTGAACGGCGCCACGTACAACTGCTCGGTGACGGCGACGAACGACGCGGGCACGGGCGCCGCGTCGGCAACCGTCTCGGTGACGCCCTCAACGGGATCGTCCACCACTTACAACACGCTGTGGATTCCCGATACGCTGACCGGAAAAACCTTCAACCTGACGCTGGCGCCGGGCACGAAACAAATGCGGTCCGGCGCCCTGACGAATACCTACAGCTACAACGATTCCGGCTTCTGGGGCCCCACGCTCATCATGAACAAAGGCGACGTGGTGCAGATGAATGTCACGAACCAGCTGAGCGAGGCCACCACGACGCACTGGCACGGTTTCCACATCCCTCCCGTGACCGATGGCGGCCCGCACCAGCCAATCGCGGCGGGCGAAACCTGGTCGCCTTCGTTCGAGGTCAAAAACAGCGCCGCCATGTACTGGTATCACCCGCACCTGCACATGAAAACAGTGGAGCACCTGATCTATGGCGCGGGCGGTTTCATCATTGTGAAAGATCCGGCCGAGGCCGCGCTCGCGCTGCCCCGAACTTACGGCGTGGACGATCTGCCTCTGGTGCTCACCAGCCGCAGTTTCATCGCGGGCGGCAACCAGATCAACAAGGACGTGACGGTGTCGCCCTACGGCGATTACGAAGTGACGAACGGGACGCTGAACGCGCAGGTGAGTCTGCCCGCCCAGTTCGTGCGCCTTCGCATCCTGAATGCCGAGATTGAGCGCGCCTATAACCTCGGCTTCAGCGACGGCCGGACGTTCTGGGTCATCGGCAACGATGGCGGGCTGCTGGATGCGCCCGTCGCGGTGACGCGTCTGCAGGTTTATGTCGGCGAGCGATACGAAATTCTGGTCGATCTGTCCAAAGATGCGCCCGGCGCCCAGCTGGATCTGAAAGCTTACAACAACGGACTGTTCTTCGGCTTTCCAGGCGGCGAAGCGCAGACGAGCGGAAC
This sequence comes from uncultured Acidobacteriia bacterium, assembly GCA_903851195.1. Classification (GTDB taxonomy): domain Bacteria; phylum Acidobacteriota; class Terriglobia; order Bryobacterales; family Bryobacteraceae; genus BOG-234. The sequence goes on along the minus strand of CAINNJ010000030.1, from coordinate 7,857 downwards.
CTTCGGGAGTCTGCTGAACAATACGACGTTCAATGTGCTGCATATCAACGTCGGCGCGGCGACGGGCAACGGAATTACGGCTTTGCCCGCGAAACTGGTCACAAATACCTATCTGTCGAAAGCGGATGCCACGAAATCGCGGACCGTCCAGATTACCGATAAAGGCCCCGGAACGCCCTTCAATTTCGATAATTCCGCCTACGATCCCGACAAAATCAACCAGACGGTGAGCCTGAACGGCGTGGAAGCGTGGACCATTTCCAACGGACAGACGTTCAGTCACGCCTTCCATATCCATGACGTGCAGTTCAAAATCGTCTCGCGAAGTTCCGGGACCATCGCCGCGTATGAGCAGGGGTGGAAAGATACGGTGTCGGTGCCGAAGGGCGAGTCCGTGACCTTCGTGACCAGGTTCGACGATTTCGCCGACGTCGTGAATCCGTACATGTACCACTGCCATTTCTCGAACCACGAGGATGAAGGCATGATGGGCCAGTTTATTGTGATCAAGCCGTGAGAAGCGCGGGCGTGATTCTGCTGCTATTGGCTGCTGCGGCCGCGAACGCGGCGGAAACGGTTTCCATTCCGTTCCGCGCCGTCGTCGGTTCGGAGGAACTGGCCTGCGGGCGGAAATACGCCGGCGTGGGGCTTTCGAAATCCGTGATCACGCCGCGTGACTTCCGGTTTTACATCCACAACGTTCGCCTGCTGGACGAAGCCGGGAAAGAGTGGCCCGTTGACCTCGCGCAGGACGGCAAATGGGTGCTGGACGACGTGGCGCTGCTCGATTTCGAAGACGGCAGCGCAGGTTGCAGGAACGGGTCGCCGGAGACGAACCGCGTGGTGACCGGGACGGTTCCCGCGGGGCATGTCTATCGGGGACTGCGCTTCACGCTGGGCGTGCCATTCGCGAAGAATCACTCGGATCTGATGGCGATGCCGTCTCCCCTCAATCTCACGGCGATGGGCTGGGTGTGGAATGCGGGGCGGCGATTTGCCCGGATCGAACTGGCGACCGCAACCCGCGCATTTTCCATCCATCTGGGCAGCACGGGCTGCACCCCGGATGCGCCGAACAGTCCGCCGGCAAAGTGCGTGTCGCCCAACCGCGCGGAAGTGGAACTGAAGGACTTCGAGCCGGGCCGGAGTGTGGTGCAGGCGGATCTGGGTGCCCTCCTGCGCGATTCCGATGTGGAGCGTGGCGGGGCCTGTGAGTCCGACCCCGCGACAGCGGCGTGCGCGCCTTTGTTCGCGCACTTCGGACTTCCATTCGCCGGACACGCCGCCGGCGCGCAGGACTTCTTCCGCGTGGGCCTGCCGTGATTTCTCAACTGTTACTGCCGCTGCTGCTTCTGCACGATGCCAACGGGCGTTCCAGCGCCCCGCTCGAATCGCGGCGCCTCGTGAATCCGGTGGCGCGTTCGGAGGCGGGGCTATTCTCGGCGAGCGCCACTTTCGAACGCCTTTGCGTGGCTTGCCACGGCAGCGACGGAAAATCCCGCACCCGTCAGGCCGGCGCGCTGCCCGTCCGTCCCACCGACCTCACGAATTACGTGATGCAGGCGATGAAGGACGGCGAGATCTACTGGATCGTCACCAACGGCGCCGAAAAGGGAATGCCGCCGTTCGGAAACCAACTCACCGAAGCCCAGCGCTGGGAACTCGTCTGGTGGGTGCGGGAACTGCGTGTGCGCGAGTTGTACGCGGAACGGATTCAGCTGGGCACATATGAATGGCGTCTGCCGCCGGGTTTTCCGCATCCGAAGGTGCCGGCGGACAACCTGATGTCGGCCGAAAAGGTGGAACTGGGGCGGCACCTGTTCTATGACCGGCGGCTGTCGCTCAACCAGAAGCAATCCTGCGCGACTTGCCACCGTCAGGACAAAGCATTCACGGACGGGCGGGCGCGCGGACTGGGGTCCACCGGGGAACTGCATCCGCGTGGTCCGATGAGTCTGATGAACGTGGCCTACGCGCCGGTGCTGACGTGGGCGAATCCCAATGTCACGCGGCTGGAGCAACAGGCGCTCGTGCCGCTGTTCGGCGAACATCCCGTGGAACTGGGGCTGTCGGGGAAGGAAGACGTGCTGGTCCGGCGGCTGCAGGCAGAGCCGCGCTACGCGAAGTTATTCCCCGCGGCTTTTCCGCGCGAAGCGGATCCGGTTACCGTGGCGAACGTAGCGAAAGCGCTGGCCTCATTCGAGCGCACGCTGTTATCGGGCGATTCGCCCTATGACGAGTACCGGCGCGGGGACGATCCCGACGCCATTTCAGCCGAAGCGAAGCGGGGCGAAAAGCTTTTCTTCAGCGAGCGGCTGGAGTGTTTCCACTGCCACGGCGGCTTTAATTTCACCGGCTCCGTGGATTATCTGGGAAAGGGCACGGCTGAAGTCGAGTTTCACAATACGGGACTCTATAACCTGAAAACGGCCATGACTTATCCGGCCGATAACGCGGGGCTTTTTGAGTTCACGCGGCAGGCGGCGGACGGGGGGAAGTTCAAAGCGCCGACGCTGCGGAATATCGCCCTCACCGCGCCCTACATGCACGACGGCAGCGTCAAGCCGCTCGAAGACGCGATCGACCATTACCGGGCGGGAGGACGCACCCTCCGCAGCGGGCCACTCGCGGGGGTGGGATCCGCGAATCCCAATAAGAGCGAGTTCGTGAAGGGCTTCGAACTGACGACCGGCGAGAAAGCGGATCTGCTGGAGTTCCTGCGCAGCCTGACCGACTCCGGAATCGCGGCGGAGGGCCGCTGGTCGGATCCGTGGGTCCCGAGCGCGATGCCGCCGCCGGTGCGCTCCCGGCATCTACTGAGCGGTGAGGTGGTTTCCGTCTATCCGGAAGCCGGCACCATGGTGCTGCGGCACGAAGAGGTGCCCGGGCTTCTAACCTCGCAGACGCGGGAGTTTCTGGTGCGGGATCGCGAAGAGGCCGCGCGCCTGCGGACCGGCATGAAAGTCAGTGCCGGGGTCCGCAAGCGAGGCAGCGATTTTCTGCTGGAGCAGATTCGTGTGCTTACTTCACCAATGCTTACTTCACCACTGCTTACTTCACGAGCGCCTGATAAACCAGCGCATTGAATTTGGCCTGGATATCCGTCCCATTCGGCATCAGCTGAATCATCAATACCAGGACGGAGTGGCTCTGGCGGTCCACCTGATACGTGGTGCCGTAAGCGCCGCCCCAGCCAAACGCGCCCACTCCGGCCATCCCGCTCGCGCCATACCGATCCACGGTCTCGAAACCCAGTCCGAAGCCCAGGCCGGTGGTCGAATGCAGGCTACCCGACTGGTTCGTGGTCATCAGGTCCACGGTGCGCGGCGAGAGGATGCGCGTGCCGCCCAAAGCGCCGCCATTGCGGATCATTTCGAGGAAGCGCGCATAGTCGGCCGCCGTCGAGGTAAGGCCCGCGCCCCCGGCGAAGCTCTTCCGCGGTCCATCCACATAAGAGCCCTGGCCTTTGGATCCATCGGGCGCGCGCACAGCCAGACCATCCGGGCCGCTGGCATAAACGGCTGCGAGGCGGTCGCGCTCCGCGGCCGGGATAAAGAACCGTGTGTCCTTCAGACCGAGCGGCGCGGTGATGCGCGTCCGGATAAACTCCGCCAGCGACATCCCGGAGGCCTTTTCCACCACGCAGCCGAGAATGTCGGTGTTGTAGCCGTAAACGAACGCCTCACCGGGCTGGGCGACGAAGGGCAGCGTCCCGAGCCGTTCCATGGTCTCGCAGATCGGTTCGTCTTTATCCGCGGTGTACCAGCCGTTGCCGGCGGCGGGCCCCAGACCCTTCGCTTCATAGAGCGCGGCGACCTGCCGGTCCGTGCCGTACGAAATACCGGCGGTATGCGTGAGCAAATCCTGAATCGTGATCGCGCGTTTGGCCGGAACCGGCGTGGAAGCGCCGGCGGCCAGCACCGTGGTTTTCGTGAACGTCGGGATGAAGTGGCTGACCGGCTCACTCAGGCCGATCTTGCCTTCTTCAACCAGAGCCAGAACGGCGGTGCTGGTGAGCGCTTTGGTCTGGGAAGCGATGCGGAACAGCGTGTTGGCCGTCATGGGACGGTTCGCCTCTTTATCGCTCCACCCGACGGCTTTCTGGTAAACCGGTTTGCCGTCGTGAAGAACCAGCGCGACCGCGCCGGCGATCTTCTTCTGGTCGACGTACTGCTGCAGCAGGCGGTCGACGCGGGCGAGGCGCTCGGCGGAATAAGCGGGGTCGGAAACGGTCTGGGAAAACGCCCTGACGACCAAAAGCAGGGCAGCGGGCAGCAAGTTGCGAAGTTTCATGCGAAGGGACACTCTACCACTTTGGTTGTGAAAGTCCCTCCTGTTCCGCCGCGGGCGCGCGAAGGCGCTGAGAACGGGTGGCAACGCTCATGGCCGGCAGGCTCGACCGCCTCGCCCGTGTCCTGCGCGATTTCGCTAACGCCGCAGGGACAAATCGGCCATCTCGTGACGCCGAAGTCCGCAGGCCACCAGGAAGCTGAGCAGCGCCCGGCCGCGTTTGCCCTTCAGCCGTTCAGCATCTGGTGCCTGCCAAACTGCGTACCCATATTCCGCCGTCAACCAGTTGCCCAATCTGACTTCCACCTTCTTTTAGGCCTTTGACTCGCTTGATTCCGGCGGCCAGATCGGCGCTGAGCAGGTCACACGCAGCCGCCTCGTATACTGCAATGCTGTTTTAGCTCAGCGGGTAATTGGACTGGCGTCTACTTCCCACGTGGGTTGCCCGTTGCTTCTACAAATAGGACAAGACCCCCGATGGTACATCAAGCGGCGTTCGGCGACCACTCTCTCGGAGGTCGCGGCTGTTCGTTCCGCATTCGAGCGTTTTCGCAAGTGACTGTATGGCATCAGGATGAAACACTCAGCGTTTAACTTTCCCCGGTACTCTTTTTCCAGCCAGTCCTGTTCCGCGCATTGCATATCGACGAGGATTTGGTCTATTTCTTCCGGCTCACTGAGGCGGAGCCGAAGAATTTCATTCCGGGGGATCGTCAGTTCGTGGTACAGAAAGAAGACCGCTTTTCTCAGCGAGCCGGGAAACACTGCCTCTGAGAGGCTTACCACTAAGCCTACGGCGCTCATTAAGGTGCCAGCGTCTTTTCTTATTTGTTCCGCTTCAGTGAGCGCTACGCCGAACCGCTGCAACTCGGCGGCGTGCGCCACTAGGACGCGCTGTGTTTCCGCCGTTATGTGGCAGGGTTCGCTGCGGATCCCATGGGGCTTTCTACACAGGGCGCAGCAGAAGCCCTGTACGTCAAACCGGGAGCAACCACATTCAATGCACCGGACCATGAGCTTAAGAATATCAATGCCAACCGGATTACGAGGCACTGTCTCGAAAAGGTCTTTTGTGCGAGATCGTAGTAACTTCCAGCTCAAACTGTTCTCTTTTCCGAAACAAGGCAGCCTGTTGGCATGCCGGATTGGACAGCGGTCGTGCTGGAGGATGAGAGATCCGATTCAACCAATGCGTATTCGACGATGTGAATAACGATTCCGGGGGTGCGAATAAAGACAGGAGCGCGGCGAGGCTGGCGTTTGCATGATGCCTGAATTATTCATATCAGTCAGCAGTCAAAGGCGGGGTGGTTTTGAGCAGCTTGTGAGCAGCTTTTGTCAGGGGCGGCGAGAAACGATACCAATTCGGGGCGCAGCCACGGGAGTCGCTTCTTGGCGTGGAAGGGCTCTATGGCTAGCTCCGCCGAAGGGTTTCGCCTTCTTTGATCAGTCTTGGAGGGCGCTTGTTTTGCCGCTATTCAATAACGAGGGCGTCCACGTCAGCACGTAACTCATCCAAGGTCCACCTCTTCATGGATTCCTGAACGTTAAATGCAAGTTGCTCTTTGAAGTTCAGTGGATATTTTTCCAGAAATCGCCCACTGGCGTCATTAAGATATTCCGGTGTGGCTGAAAAGAAGGTGTGGATACTTGCGACTATGTTAGCTGCGTCTAACAACTCCGAAAACCCCTTTAGCTGTACTTTGTAAAGTTGCAATTTAGCAACATCCTGCTTGAGTCGGGCTGACGCCCCCAGCGCCTTCACCGGTGCGTCTGCCACGGTAAAATCGCCGGACTTGAACCAGCCTGTGCCAGAGACATCCACAGGGCAGCCCGCGGCGCGGAGCGCGTCGGCAATCGCCTGTCTTGACTGAGCCGAATTGTCGAGCGTCAGAATATGGTGTCCGGCCAAGTCACTCAAAGGGCGCTGCGCGCCCACACGAATCAACACGGTTCGTTGCGGGTCTCTTCCATATGCAACCCCGGCTTCGAATAATACATTCTGCCTTGGCTGAGAAAGAAATTGCTTTTCCAGGCCGTTTTCGGCACTGGTCCAGAGATGCTCAAGCAGTCTCGCCTCGTCGTCCGGAGTCATCAAAGCGACTACTGCGCCCGCTTCCTTCAACGCTATATCAACGATTTCCCATGTGAAGGGGTTGGGTTTGCCAGTTCTTCTCCGAGCTTCCGACCATTCCAACGGCTTTAGTCCCAATGCGTACAGAAAGTTGTGAAAATCGCCAAGAAGCTGTCTCCCGTGGATCACAAATACTAAGGCCGGGTTGGTGGGCTTTTGTCCTCCGGTCCCTGCATCCCGCGGCTGGGCCGCCGCCCCGATCAAGGATGACAGGCTTTCAACCGCTATGGAAATCTGACTCCGAAGATAATCTCCATTCCCGTGCCCCTCAAATGATCGTAAGTTGAGTTCTGGAAACGCCTGAGCCATCTCGCCGAACAGATTTATCAGCGTGTGCGACACCCCAATCGGAATTACGCGTCCTGCGGCGCTCCGGATTACCTCGTCTTGTGCCTCCAGCTTGCGTCGATAGTCGTTTAGGTTGAATACGCGAGCTTGAGCGTGAAGATCGAATTGAGCTTGGTTGAGCAGCACTATCATCTCCTGAAATGCCTCGCCAGCCTCACGTGCCATCGGGGCATGAAAACGCTTGACGAGTTCCCGGAATTCAGAGCTGCGCGACGAATCCCACTGCTGAATAACGTTCGCAGTGCGGCCGAGCCAAGCATTGTTCTCAGGTTCGGGGTGACGCCGTGTTTCGACGGGCGGTACGGTCCGCAATACCTCTTCGACCTCCTTCAATAAATGTTTTGGGTGCATTCTCCCGGCGCTTGTCATTTTCTCACGGAACCATGCAGAAACGGTTGGCCGACTGACGCGGTTCAAATTGCTGTAAAACGCGCATTGCCGACATGTGGCCAGCGGTTTGGCCGTTGCGCCCGAAGAGTCCGGTTACCGGAAACCAGGCGATCAAAGGCAGATCGCTGGGCAAACTCCTGCTTGGTCGCGAAGGGTTTACCGGGCGCTCCGTCGGACGGTTTGAGATGCTCCGGTCGGATCACGCGCTTTCCGGAAATTGAATACGGCGAATTCCGTTGCAAACGTCGTGGGGGATTGCGGCACAGCCGTCCTGCCGGTAAGGGGCCGGCCATCCAGTCGGCCCGCCGAATCCGCCAATTTGCCCGGTGACAACAATTTTCGCCCGCAAAATCAACAACATACGGCCTATCCCCCGTTCCCCTGTGCCATCCTCACCCCAGGAGCACCACCATGCCGACCACCGCACAAACCGACGCCAATCGCCGCAACGCCCAGGCCTCCACCGGCCCCCGCACAGAAGCCGGAAAAGCAGCCTCGTCCCAAAACGCCTGCAAACTCCACCTCTTTTCCACCCGCAACTTCGTCCTCCCGCAAGACGAAGCCGAATACAGCGAACTCACCACCGCGCTCTGGGATCGCCTCAATCCCCAGGACGCTCTCGAAGGCGCTTACGCCATCGAAATCCTCCGCGCCACCTGGCGTCTCCGCCGCTGCGCCAACGTCGAAGCCGACCT
>CAINNJ010000029.1 GCA_903851195.1 uncultured Acidobacteriia bacterium | reverse complement strand
GCATCGCGCTGGTGTCAGCAAAGCGGAGATCGCCCGCCGCCTCGGGATCGGCCGTACTTCCGTGCGCCGTATTCTTAAGACCTATTTCCCGGAGAAATAGGCCCCGCCCAAAACGCTTACGCACCCTCACCGAAAGGACACTGAAAGATCAGTTCACCGTGTGTGTCGATTTCGCGGACAGGTCACAATGCAGCGAAGATCGAGCTCGCCTGCTACGAACCTCTGGGCGCCTGATGAACGGAGCATCGCTCGGCCGACCTGAATTGACTCGGGTTCATACCTTGTGATTTGATCTTTACGAGGCGGATGTCAGCTCTCTGAACGGCTTTAATTACGACATCTTTATCTCCTACGCGCGCGAAGATTCCCCGTGGGCCGAGAGCCTGCGGAGGAGTCTCGCCCAGCGCTCCATCACCAGGGTCTTCCTGGATACTGAGAGCCTCCGGGTCGGAAAGCGGTGGGAGCAACAGTTGCAGGACGCGATCCGCAGCGCTTATCACTTCGTTGTGATCTGGACGCCGTCTGCTTCAAACAGCGAATATGTCGGGAAAGAGCTGAAACTTTTTCGGGAGCAGATCGGGCCAAATCGCGCCGAGCCAGGCTCTTCGACCCGCATGCTATTTCAGCTGATTCTCGGGGCGTTCGAAAGCCTTCCTGAACCCGATATCCACGCATACACCATTCCGGCTCTAGATCCCGCCACCGGACCGGGTTCAATGGACCAAAGGCAGCGCGCGGCATGGGAGGGGTTCGTTACTGCATTGTGCGAAGCCGTGTCGTGTCAGCGCCCAAATGTACCCGTATGCGATCAGGCTTACGATGAATCCGCTACCGCCCATCCGCTTCGCCGTGAGTACCTTTGCAAGAAGGATTTTAATGAAGGCCACGTCGTCAGCCCGCGTTGCGGCCCGGATGTATTGAAGGCTTTGACCAACGATCAGAGCGTCGCCGTGGAAGGTCCGCCCGGGACTGGAAAATCCGCGCTGGCTGCCTGGATCAACTGGGAGTGCCGCAGTCGTGACTACTCCGTGTGTGCATTTCGCGGCCGCCATCTGCAGCATGAACCCCCTGACTCAACTTGTAGCCGCTTTGAGAACTCTCCCGGGGAAATTCTCATCATTGACGACATTCATCTGATACCGTCCGCGATGGAGCGCTTGCGCTCTTGCCACTGGGTTCAGCAGCGTCGGTTCCTATTTCTCGGCCGCGCGCCTTTCATTCATGACGCTGTCGAGGTGGGAGGTATGCCCCGTGTGGGTCGTGCGCCATACGTCCTGACGCCCGAAGATGCGGGGGATGTGGCTGGCAAGCTCGCGAAGAAGTATCTCGCCGAGCACGCGCAGACAGTCATCGAGCAAACCCGTGCGGACCTCGTGTCGACAAAGTGGCGAATTGAATCAATCGTTTTCGATCACATCGATCTGACGCTCGCGGCCAACAAGGCAGCCTGCCGCATGCTGGAACAGATCGTCGCCCTCGGAGGCGATCACCTGCGTCTTTTCCTTACCTTGGCTGCACTGAAATCCTGCGAATTGTCCTGCCCGGAGCGGTTCCTACGAGGACTTCGCTTCGAGTTTGACGTGATGCGGTCTTTGCGATCTCACCACGAGATTGGGCGTTCCGAGTCTCCCGGCGTGGACGGCTTTGCATTGGAGTTAAGGCGCCATCCGAACTTGTGCAATATCCTCTTGGAGTGCGGACCTGACATGGGGCTGGTTTTCGAGGAAGAGGTGGTTCGGAAGACGTGTGCGGCTCTCAACGTTGCGCCCGAGGCAGCGAGCAACGGATTTCAGGCGCTGGTGCTGGGAGCAGCCTGGGCACAACGCTTCGCTGATCTGACGGATCTGGAATGGGCATTAGTCTATTCCGGTCGTACAAAGGAATATGAGAACGTCGCATGCTCGGCCGCACTCACTCTCTGCGCCGACGACAGGGGTTCGCCTTCTGATCTCGAGGAACACATCAGGCGTCTCCAGATTGCCTTCGCGTCGGCCAACGCTGCACGCCGCGAATCCGGTGCGATAGTTGGACGAGAGATGCTTGAGCAGATGAAGTCGGCGTTAGGGGTCGTTCATATTCCGACGGAGCACTTTGCTGAGAAAGGCTACATGCTGTATCAGGACGCTTACCTTATGCGACTAAACAATGAAGGCGACGCGGCTCTTGATCGCTTTGAGGAGAGCGCTCGCGCCGACGAACTGTGGGCGGAGATTCACGATTCAGCGATCCACCGTGCGAAGGCCGCAATGAGCCGAATTGCGGCCGCCGCTTACCGGTTAGATATTGCGCTGCTCGGTCCGTCTGCCTCTGATGCCTTCGCCCCAGACGTGCCGATGCTGCAGCAAGTCGTCGAGGAGTTCGATAGCGCTCTGGAGACTCTTGAGTCGGTCGCAGGGCAGGTTCAGGGCTCAAATCTTCGTCAGGTTCGGGAATTCAAGACGAATTGCCTCATCCATCGGGCGGAAGCAGCCGCCTGGGTTGGCAGTCGCATAGACATGATGAGGTGCCACCAGGAACTCTCTACCGTCACCTCTGGTAAAGCGTCGGGCAAAGCCTTACAGCGACCCGCGTTGGCTGCACTCGCCTTTCAAGAAGGCCGCTACAACGAAGTAATCTCGTACCTGTCAGACGGTTCAGAAGCGCCGCGCATGACAGGCGGCGAAGGAACCGGCAAACTGAGTCTGATGTTGATGATCGCATACGTACGTACTGGCCAGCCAGCCGATGCGTACAGGATGGGGCAGTGGTTGCTCAGCAAGCAGTGTCGTGAGGACGCTGGAAACGCTTTGGCAAAGCTGCGGGTTCGGCATGCTGCAGCTGGCGCGACTCAGGGTTAAGCTAAATGACATGCGTACAGCACTGTTTGTTGCAGGATTGTTAGCCCACGTCCTTAGCACCCCGGCGCGCGGGCAAGACACGTACGCCATAAGCGGAACACTAGTAACAGGCAGCGAAATTCTAATGTCTGGAACCATGCTCGTACGAAATGGCCGGATTGAGGCCATCGGCGCGAAGGTCAAGGTTCCGCCCGGAGTCACGCGCATTGCTCTCGAAGGTGTTGTCTTCCCGGGGCTTGTCGATGTCCACAATCACCTCACGTGGAACGTACTCCCACACTGGAGTTTGCCGCACATCGTGAAGAACCGATACGAATGGCAGTCCATGAGTGAGTACGCTGCCCGCCTTGAAAATCCTCGAAACCAACTTTTCGCGGCGGGTCGCGGATGTGATATGCAGCGGTTTGCTGAGGTGAAGGCGCTGCTCGGCGGCGCCACTTCAACGCTGGGGAGCCTCGGCGCTACAGCCGTCGAGCCACAACGAAACAAATGCGTAGAGGGACTGGCCCGCAACCTCGATGTCTTTTCGGGTTTGTACTCGGAACAACTAAATTCGGAGCCGCTGCGCTACGTCACCGCACCGCTTGAACTGGACTGGAAAGAAGTGGCAAGCCTCAGGGACGGCCTCGCGTCGGGTAGTTTACGCTCTGCGATTTTCCATGTGTCAGAAGGGGTCGACGCAGCGTCGCGACGCGAGTTCGCCATGTTCAAAGCACAGGGGCTTCTACGCTCTGGGGCCACGATTGTGCACGGAGTCGCTCTTCAGGCTCCGGACTTCGAGGAAATGGCGGTTCGCGGCGTCGGCCTGGTGTGGTCGCCCAGAAGCAACCGTGAGTTGTACGGCAGAACTGCCGACATCCGTGCAGCCAAGGCGGCAAATGTGCAGATGGCAATCGCACCGGACTGGAGTCCGACTGGTAGCAGCGGAATGCTTGCGGAGTTGCGTGAGGCGGCAAGATGGAACGTTTCTAACGGCTCTCTCCTGTCGGACACAGAACTGCTCGCGATGGTGACATCCAACCCGGCTCGCTTGGCCGGAGTGGCCGACCGGGTTGCAGCCCTCAAACCGGGAATGATGGCGGACTTTATCGTCCTTGCCGCCAGGGGCGGCTCACCGATTCGGGCGCTGCTCGAGTCGATACCCTCAAGCCTGCGCCTCATCGCCGTCGGGGGCCGACCTATTCTCGGAGACATTTCCTTATTGCGCCGCTTTGATCCGGCAGGACCATTCCAAACTTTGTCTGTCTGCGGCAGGACAGTGGGTCTCGACGCCAAGGAACAACTTGGTGGCGACTCATGGGCGTCTATCACAAACCGGCTTGACGCGGCCCTCCGACAGGCCGGACTTGGCCTCGCGACACTCGACGAGTGCCAATAGTGCCAATAGCCACCGCACCCTCGCCCCTGCCTACAATCGCGTACGCTCCAAACCTGCCTGGCGCCGGGGGAGTGCATGGTAACGTGAATGCCCCGCGCCAAGAGACTTGGGCGGGCACCCTCGGTATTGAACGCGCCAGATGACCGTTTCCTCATTCCGCCAAGTCCAGCGTCCCCCAACCCCTACTGAGCAAAATATATCAATTATCCTGAATACTCACTCCAATGTACAGCGATATGAGCGAACAGGACAGGGTTCCCGAATATGTCGTCCGCGTAACCGGGCGGGACCCGGAATCGCGCGACGCCATTTTCCTTGGCTCGGCCGTTTTCCTTTCAACATCCCTGCTGCTGACCTGCCGCCACGTCTGTTTCGCGAAAAACGCCGCCAGCCCATTCAAGCACCTCCGCGTGCTCTTTGAAGGCGAACCCCTGCCCGCCACCGTCCTTCACCACGACCAAACCAAAGATCTCGCAGTCCTAAAACTCGACGAGCCTGCCCAGAACGTTCTCGTTCCCTCCTGGGGCTACCCCCATATCGCCGAAAACGAAAAAGTCCGCATCATCGGTTTCCCGGAAAACAACCCCTACAATCGCGATCGCTCCGTTACAGACGCCGATAACCGCCGCATCCTCTTAAAAGCCGATGTCGCGCTCGGCATCAGCGGCGGTATCGGCCAGATCACCAACCAGCACTTGCACCCGGACTGGTGCTGCGTCGGCCTCGCGCGCCGAACCCTGCAGATGACCGCCACGGAACTGATCGCGGCGCCGGTCATCAAAGAATTTCTCGGGCGCTGGGACATCCCTCTCCCCGAACATCCCCCCGCGCCGAAGCCTCGACGCCCCGCCTCGCCGCCCGACGTCACCAGATATCTCGATTACGCCCGCACCGAAACCGGCTACATCTCGCTCATGTCACTCGGCGTCACGGGTCGCGGCGTCGGCCTGCCGGAAGACGTGGCTATCGAAACCCTCTGGGTCCCCGCCCACACCCGTGCCCTCCACGAAACTGGCCGGGACTCCGTCGCCACCGAACTCTCCACGATGGTCAACCGTCACAGCGTCCTGGTCGTGGAGGGCGACGCAGGCTCCGGCAAATCCACCTTTCTGAAGCGCCTGGCGCACGCCATGCTGAAGGCTCCCGGCACCGACCCGCTGGCCCTCCGCTACACCGGCCACCCCCTCTGGCTCCCCGTGAAGAAACTCGAAGCCTGCCTCGCCGAACGCTATCCCAAAAACCCTCCCCGGGAACCGGGCCTGACCTGGATTTCCGACTACTTCGCGACCAGGTCTCGGGTCTCGCGATGGAACCTGGATGCGGAGTTCTTCTCCGATGCCCTGCACGATCCGAAAAACCTGCTCCTGGTCGACGGCCTCGATGAAGCCGCTCCACCATGGCGGCCGGTGCTCGCCGCCCTGCTCCGGGAAGCCGCCCGGACGTTCACCTGCGGCATCGTGATCACGCTTCGCCCCGAAGCCGAACATGCCGGCCCTCTCCTCGCCGGCATCTCCGCCCGCTTCCCCATTCGCGAGATGGAAGACCCGGAGATCGACCGGTTTCTGACGCAGTGGACCGGAATGGTGAAGTCCTACGACGAGACCGCGGCGGAAGCCCACGCCGAGGCGCTCCGCGAGAACCTTCGCCGGCCCGAGATCCGGCGCATGGCCCGCAATCCGCTCATGCTGACGCTGCTCGCCATGGCGACCCGCGGCCGCGCCGGTTACCGCCTTCCGGAGCAGCGCGCCGAACTCTACGAACTGATCGTCAAACGTCTGGCCGAAAGCCAAAGCCGTCCGGACGACGAGTTCTCCGCGCCCACGTTCCTCGAAAACCTGAGTGTCCTCGCCCTGCGCATGACAGAGCGGGGGGAAGACCGCAAATACCAGATCGGTTTCGACGATGCGGCTGTCGTCCTGACGGAATACCTACGGGCGGAGACCTTAGAGCCCGCCCGCCACTTTCTCCATGTTGCCGAAGAAAAAACCCGGCTGATCACTGTTCGCGGCAGGGAACTGCAGTTCTGGCACCGGAGCTTCCAGGAGTTCCTCACCGCGCGACAGCTCGCCAATCAGGAGGATCTATACGTCCAGGCCGTGGCTTTGCTGAAAAGCCGCGAGTCTCCGGAAGTCCTGCGGCTGCTGGCGGGATTTCTGCAGCAGGCTGGGGGACGGAGCCGTCTGGATGGTCTCTTCAAATGTCTGTTTCGCGCCGCTGATCCTTCTCTCGAATCGGCAGCATACCTAACCGGAGTTGTCGGCAGTATGCTCGCGGATCTTTCTCCCACACCTTACCGCCTGCCGCCAGATGTGCAGCCGGTCTGGCAGGAACGGCGGGATCTCGTGATGCGAATCTTCAGCCGCGATGCCAACGATTTGAGAGAGACCGCAACGATACCGCTCAAGACCAGAATCGCCGCAGCCGAGGCTTTGGGCCAGGCGGGCGATCCGCGCCTTCGGTTGCCGAGGCCGGATCTCGGCGACCCGCGATGGCTGGAGTATTGGGTTCGGGTGGAAGGCGGAAAGTTCCGGATGGGGAAAGAGTTCAGTACCGTTCCGGTTGAAGTGGACGGCTTCTGGCTGGGCAAGTATCCGGTCACCGTTCAGGAGTACGAGATTTATCTCCAGAGTCAGCACCTTACAGCGGCGAAGGAAATGGGATTCGAAGAGCAACTGGCGCACCCCAGCCAGCCCCTGGTCCGGGTCACCTGGTACGAGGCGGAGGCGTATTGCAAATGGGCGGGCGATTCCCTGCCGACGGAGGCGCAATGGGAATACGCGGCAAGAGGCACCCAAAGCTGGATCTATCCGTGGGGAAGTGAGCCTTCCCCGGAAGAGGAGGCGAATCTGGCCAACTGCGCTATGCGGGTCGGGCAACCGACTCCCGTTGGGCTGTTCCCGGCAGGTGCGCAACGCGAGACCGGGATCCTGGACCTGGCAGGCAACGTTTTGGAATGGACGTCAAGCGACTACGATTTCTTGTCCAAGGTGGCGCGGGGCGGCTCATTCGGCGTAAGTGCGAGGGGCCTCCGCGCGGCTTCTCGCCTCAACGGCAGGCCGGGTGAGCGCTACGGCAGCATCGGCTTTCGTTGTCTCCGGGACGTGATCCCTTGAACCTTGCATCCATGTCCATCTCCCCCCAACCCTACCTGGTCAAAATCACCTGCCGAAGCTACGGCGCCCACAAACCCATGCAGGGCACCGGCGTCTTCATCTCCCCCACCCTCCTCCTGACCTGCCGCCACGTCGTCTGGCACCCAGGCGACAGCACCTGGGCAACCCATCTCCAAATCGGCTGGGGCGAACAAGGCACGGATAACCCTATCCCCGCCTCCATCCACCAGCCCGAACGCCAGGCCCCCCTCGACGCCTGGGATCTCGCCGTCCTCGAAGTCACGCAACCCCTCGATCCCGCCTGCATCCCGCCCTGGAAACAAACTCCTGGCTCTCTGAAACCCGGCGACCCCGTCGAAGAACTCGCGTACCCCACCAAACCCGGCCACCCGCTCGGCGCATTCCACCGCAGCACCCGCCACATCCACCACCCCGGCGCCGAGATCCAGATCGTCGGCTCCGTGCAGCCCGGCGCCAGCGGCGGCGTCCTCGAATATCCCGATCATCCCCACTTCTCCTGCATCGCCCTGCTCTGGAAAGACTTCGGCTCCGTCGGCGCCGCCATCCCCCAGCAGGCCATCGCCGAATACCTGCGCCACCTCGGCCTCACGCTGCCCACACAGCCCATCGTCCGCCGCCCGCCCGCCTTGCGCGATCTCGCCCGATACAAACAGACTCTCTGCGGAATCTTCGGCCAGATCGATCTCGGCGGACTCCAGGTGAATGGCCAGGCGCAGAAAGTCGACATCGTCCGTCTCTGGGTTCCGGCCATGACGATTACGGCTCATCCGGACCGCGCCGCCGGCAAGCGCGCGAAATCCCGTGAGCACTCGTCGGAACCGGCCGCGCCCTCCGAAATCCCTCTGGCCGAAGCCGTCAACCGGCACCGCGTCCTGGTGGTGGAAGGCGAGGCCGGCAGCGGCAAGTCGACCTTCCTGCGCCGCATCGGCTACGCCGTGGTCCGGCCCGACCCCGACGCCGAAACCGTGCAAATCCGCTGCCGGGGCCTCGCCTGCTGGGTGCCGCTCAAAGAACTGGAAAACTACATCCAGGCCAACGTTTCCAAAGGCGACCCGTTCCCCACCGAAGAGCATGACATCCGCTGGCTCAGCCTCTATCTCGGCTCGCTCGCCGAAGCGCAGGATTGCGGCCTCAGCCCCGACTACTTCAGGGAAGAGTTGCGCCGCGCCGCGCCCGCGACGCACCTGCTGCTCTTCGACGGGCTCGACGAAGTCTCCGCCACGCACCGCGAGCCGATCTGCGAACTGATCGACCGCGCCGCCGAAGATTTCAAGTGCGGGATCGTCATCTCCACTCGCCCCGAAGTCGCGCAGGGCGCAACGCCGGTGCGGTTCGTTTCCGCCGAGGCGCAGGTGAAAATCCTGCCGCTCGACAACGCCGCCATCGAAACGTTCATCTCCCTTTGGACGCGCTTTGCCGCCGACACGGAGGCGGCGGCGCGAACGCAGGCCGAGCGACTGAACGCGGCTCTCACGCGTCCCGGCATTCGGGCTCTGGCCCGCAACCCGCTGATGATCACGGCCATGGCCGCCCTGACCACCGATGGCCGGCAGTTGCCGGAACAGCGGGCGGCTCTCTTCGAAGAGATCGTGACCTGGATGGTGAACGCGCGCTCGCGACAGGCCGGGGTCAGGCCGGACGATCTTCGCCGCAAACTGAGCGAACTGGCGCTCCGCATGATCGAAGAGAAGGGCAACAAATACCAGGTTTCCCTGGGGCGCGCGGCGGAGTTTATTGAAAGCGGCTTCTCCCACGAGCCCGAAGACCGGCGGCGGGAGGCCGCCAGGGAGTATCTGCGGGAGGCCGAGGAACGAACGGGCCTGCTGACGCGGCGCGGCGCCGAACTGGCCTTCTGGCACCGCTACCTGCAGGAGTTCCTGGCGGCCCGCCGGCTCTCCGGCTGGGGTAAAAAGCGCGCGGAGTTTTGTCCGGCGCTTCTGGTGTCGCGGGAATGCCCGGAGGTTCTCCGGCTGCTCGCCGGGTGCATGCTGGATTCGCCGGAAGAACTCAGCGACATGCTGCGCGAGCTGATCCGGCAGGCGCTTGAATGGCCGGTGGAAGACCGGGCCTATGCGACCGGAGTCTTGGGGACGGCGCTGGAAGATCTGCGACCCTCGGGATTTTATCCGGATGGCCCGCTGTATCTCGCCGGCGTGAAGCCCGTTTGGGAGCAACTCCGGGCCACGGTGCTGCCCGTGCTGGAAAATGCGGCCGAGGCGGCGAAGGTGCCCTTGCAGACCCGCATTGCCATGGCGGAAGCGCTCGGCCAGGCGGGGGATCCGCGGCTTCGGCTGCCGAGGCCCCAGCTTGGGGACGCCAACTGGCGGGAGTACTGGGTTCGCGTGGAGGGCGGCGAGTTCTGGATGGGCGCGCAGTCCCGCAAAAAGGAGCGCCGGGACTACGATGCGGAGGCGCATGAAGATGAAGAACGTCCGGACAATCCGGTGCCGGTTCCAGGCTTCTGGCTGGGCAGGCATCCCGTCACCGTGTACGAATACGAGATTTATCTGCAAAGCCAGGGGCTTACCGCCGCGCCGGAAATGAAATTCGAAGAGCAGTTGGCGCACCCCAGCCGGCCTGTGGTTTACGTGACCTGGAACGACGCGGACGCGTATTGCAAGTGGGCCGGAGGTTTCCTTCCGACGGAGAAGCAGTGGGAGTTCGCGGCAAGAGGATCCAACGGTTGGCGCTACGCATGGGGAAATGGGCCCTCACCGGATGCTGAGGAGAATCTGGCCAACTGTTGTGGCAGGGTACGGCAGCCGACCCCCGCGGGAATCTTCCCGGCGGGCGCGCAACGCGAGACCGGGATCCTGGACCTGACGGGAAACGTCTGGGAGTGGACCGCCAGTGACTACAATCCGGAAAGCAAGGTGGCGCGGGGCGGCTCGTTCGGCAGCGGCACGTGGCTCCTCCGCGCGGCTTATCGCAACTACTTCAGGCCGGTTGAGCGCGGCGACTTCATCGGGTTTCGTTGTCTCCGGGAAGTGTTCCCTTGACCCTCTTCTCTTTTCCCTTGACCGAGGCGGCAGCCTCGGGCAAGAAAATTTTTCAGAGCTTTATCCTGATTTCGGAACTCTATGTCGAAACCATTTCCAAAAAACACGCATGACGGCGCCCCTCCCGCCGTCCAAAAGACATACGATTTTGTGCTCTGGCTCGTGAAAAAAGTGGAGAATTTTCCGAAGAGCTACCGTTTCACGGTTGGCGAACGGCTGACCGCAACCAGCCTCGATCTGCTCACCACTCTGGTGGAGGCCGCCTACTCCCGCCGCAAGGCCCCTCTGCTTGAAACAGCCAGCCAAAAAGTCAATTCCGTTCGTTTCCTTCTGCGCCTGGCCAAAGACCTTCAGCTGTTGTCCGTGGAGTCGTACGGTTTCTGTGCGGAAAAGCTGGAAGAAATCGGCCGCATGGTGGGCGGGTGGCATAAGTCGGCCGTTCCGGCTGCCACATGAGACGCGTCGGACGGCTGTGGCCGGAACTGACCGGCTTTTCCAACCTGCTGGAGGCTGCTCGCGCCGCTGCCGCGGGGAAACGCCACCGGCCGGATGTCGCCGCTTACCTGCTGAATCTGGAACCGAACCTGATCCGCCTTCGCGCTCAATTGCTGGATGGCTCTTACATGCCGGGCGCCTACCGAACCTTTGAAATTCGTGAGCCGAAACCCCGGCTCATCTCCGCCGCGCCCTTTCCCGACCGCGTCGTCCATCATGCCCTCACGCGTATCCTTGAACCGGTCTTCGAGAAGCGGTTCTCTCCCCGCTCTTTTGCCTGCCGCAAAGGTTTTGGCGTGCACGGCGCGCTCCGGGTCGCGCGCGCGGCTTGCCGACGCTATCCCTATGCTCTGAAGTGCGACATCCGGAAATACTTCGCCTCCATCGATCACGACATCCTCAAGGGAAAACTGGCGCGCGCCGTAAAGTGCCGGGATACGCTGGCGCTGGCCGGAAGAATTATCGACGGCTCCAATCCACAGGAAGCCACGCTATTCTATTTTCCTGGCGACGACCTGTTCACGCCACTCGAACGCGCCCGCGGTATCCCGCTGGGCAACCAGACATCCCAGTTCTTTGCCAACGTCTGTCTGGATTCCCTCGATCAGTTCATTACTCGCCAACTTCGCCCCGCGGCTTATGCACGTTACGTCGACGATTTTGTTTTGTTCGGCGATTCCAAAGACGAACTCCGGCTCATGCGCGACCGGATTGCCGGACAACTTGAGGCGGACCGTTTACAGCTGCACGAAGGCAAATCCCGCGTCTATCGCTGTTCAGAGGGACTTACCTTTCTCGGCTGGCGATTATTCCCGCATAAAGCCCGGCTGGTTCGCGCCAACGTAGTGCGGTTCTCACGGAAGCTGGCGCATCTGCAGGAGGATTTTGCGGCCGGCCGTATCGCGTGGGATACTGTGCGGCAGAGTGTACAGGCGTGGATCAGTCACGCGTCCTTTGGGGATACAGTCGTTCTTCGCCGCAGGATGCTGAATCGTTTCGCGTTTGTCTCTCGCGGCGTGCCGTCAAAAGGTGGCGCGGGGCGGCTCGTTCAACAACAACACGAGGAACCTCCGCGCGGCTTATCGCAACAACAACAGGCCGGATGAGCGCAACAACAACATCGGGTTTCGTTGTCTCCGGGATGTGGACTTTGAGCCGGAACCGGTGTGGTTTACCCTGCATCGGGAGTGCGTTTCCACTTCCGGATGGCGCGCCGGACGTTTCGGTCTCGCGCCGGGCGTCGAACAGGTGGTAACCGAGAACCCGTCGCCGTGGTAGTTCCGTTTGGAGCGAAGCGTTCGGCGGGTTTGCTGCATTACTTAGGGCTAAAACATGGATCGATCCGGGACTTACCTTTTCCGCCTCTACGATAAAAAGAAATTCCTCGGCACCGCCGTCCTTGTCTCCCGGCGGCACCTGCTGAGTTGCGCCCACGTGGTCAAATCCGCGAAGACAGTCACCGCGCGCGCCGACGATTTCGAAGACCAAGCCGAGGTAATCGGCATTTCGCCGGAAGACGAGTCGGACCTGGCCCTGCTCCGGTTCGCCAAAGATCTGCACGACCCGCCGCTCTGGTCGCAACAGGTCGCGCCCGGAGCCTCCGTTAACCTCAACGGCTTCGTCGGCACGAAAGGCGCGCCCGCCTTCCGTTCCATCCCCGACCGGGCCAGCCCGCAGTTCGACCGGCACGGTTGCGTGGCCACTCTCCATGTGGATTCGGGCGCCCGCGCCGGCATGAGCGGCGGCGTCGCCATTTCCCTGTTCGGCCAGGATACCCGCTGCGTCGGCCTGATTCAGGAGGGTGGCAAGCGCGCCCACCGTTCCCTGCTGTTGGGCGCGGCCGAGATCGCTCCCTTTCTCGCCCGCTACCAGGTCTCTCTGCCGGGCTGCCCTTCGATGATCATGGACCCGCCAGATCCCGATGCAGCCCTCCGCCGGCAATGCAACGGAGATCTGCACCGCCGCACGGCGCAGGTGGATATCCGCGGCTTTCAGAACAGCGATGGCAAGGCACGGGCCTTCCCCATTCAGGACATCTACATCCCGCTCAGTAATACGGCCAGGGAAGACATCGAGCAGTCCGTCCGGAAAAACCGGCTCCTGGTGGTGCAGGGCGACGCCGGTTCCGGCAAATCCACCTTCCTGCAGCAACTCGCGCACAAGCTCGCTGCGACAGACCAGGACTTCCCGATTCTGATCCGCGTTGCCGAACTCGATCTGACCATCCGGAAGGAGATTGAGGCATCCGGCACACCGGCCGGCTGGGACGACCCCCGCTGGCTTGCCGTTCACGCGGCGGCGCAGCCCTGGAACATGCATCTGTCGTTTGTGCTGCGGCAACTGGACCGCGCCGAGACGGTGGTGCTGCTCGATGGCCTCGACGAAGCCCTGAACGAAGCTCGCCGCCGCAGTCTGATTACGCTTTTTACCAGGGCCGCGGAGCAGTACCGGCGATGCCGGTTTGTTGTCACCACGCGCCCGGGCGCATGGCGCGGGCAGGGCAGCACGCTGGAGTTCGCTGTCGATACCGTGGCCCCGCTCGACGACGAAGCGCGAACCCGGTTCTTCGAAAAGTGGTACCGGTGCGCCTGCCCCAACGACCCGGCCGCCGGGGACCGGCTACGCGAGGACCTGCAACGCCAGGTGGAGGCCAACGACGAAATCCGCGAGATGGCGGACACGCCCATGATGCTCACCGCGCTGGCTTCCATCCACTGGAACGACAAGCGCCTGCCGGAGGATCGGGGCGAACTCTACCAGTCGGTGCTGACCTGGCTGGCCCGATCGCGCGAACACCGGCCGGGCCGTCTGGGCGAGAAGAAATGCCTCCAGTTGCTGG
Source organism: uncultured Acidobacteriia bacterium (assembly GCA_903851195.1). Classification (GTDB taxonomy): domain Bacteria; phylum Acidobacteriota; class Terriglobia; order Bryobacterales; family Bryobacteraceae; genus BOG-234. The sequence continues at coordinate 13,003 of CAINNJ010000029.1, read as the reverse complement.
GCGCGCTGGCGTTTGGGATGCAAACGGCCGCCGGAGGCCGTCTGAAACAGGCCGACACGGATACAGCAATCCGGATTCTGAAAGATTCCGCCGGCCTGCCCGCGCGGGAAGCCCGCGAGTTTCTGGCGCAGGAAGAAATGGATTCCGGCATTATCGTGAGCCGCGGCGAGGGCATGGTGGAGTTCCGCCATCTCACCTATCAGGAGTATCTGGCGGCGGTGGAGCTGCTGGAAAACAGCAACGACGATGCCGCCCAACGGGAGACTCTGCTGCGGGACCGGCTTCGGTATTCGGTGGAGTGGCGAGAGTTTCTGCGGCTGTTTGCGGTTTTGCTCCGGCCGAAGAAAGCGCAGTGGCTGTTTTCGTGCTTGTTGGGCGCGGCGGGAGATTCGCTTGCGGATCAGGCTCGCACGGTCGCGCTGATCCGGCGGATGAGCCGCGACCGGCGTGAGGAGGAGCGCGAAATCGCCGATGGCCGGTATATAGATTATGTCCGCCGAATGGATGGTTTGTTTGAGGGCAAGGCCGATGGGGAGGGTCTGGATCTGTGGTCTCGGGGCGAGGCGGCTGAGGCTTGGGAACTGCTGGTGGGCGATACCAGCCGTCTCCGTTTGCCGGGGGAGGCGGAGTATTGGGAGCGAATCACGGAGAGCTTAGAATTGGGACGGTGCCCAGTTACGGTGTTTGAATATCGCGAGTATTTGAAGGCCAATCCGGGGGCTCGCCGGCCGGATGACTGGGAAGCGCAGCGGCGATTTCCGCACCGCCCCGTGGTTTATGTTTCGTGCTTTGAAGCGGAGGAGTATTGTGTCTGGCTGAGCCGTACGCAAAATCGGCTGATTCGCCTGCCGACCGAACACGAGTGGTACCTGGCGGCCGGCGGAGCGGGAGATACGAAACGGGGATATCCGTGGGGCGACGAGGAGCCGGTCCACGATCGGGCCAACTACGATTATGAAATCCGCCACGTCTCGCCCGTCGGACTCTTTCCAATGGGCGTGCCGCCAGGCACGAAGCTGAACGATATGGCGGGAAACGTTTGGGAATGGACTTCGAGCCCATGGAAAGAAGGGTACGAAATGCGGGTGGCGCGGGGCGGCTCGTTCTACTTCAGCGCGTGGGACCTCCGCGCGGCTTTTCGCCTCTACGGCAGGCCGGGTGGGCGCGACGACGACTTCGGGTTTCGTTGTCTCCGGGAAGTGTTTCCTTGATTTTTTTGTCTTTTCCCTTGACCGAGGCGGCAGCCTCGGTCCGAAATTTTTTAGGCCTGGGCAAGCCGCAGGCCGATGCATCTCCGCAGCCTCTCGCGGCAGGCGGCCTGTCGCAGATCCCGAGGCTCCTGGCTCAAAGCGCGCTGCAGCCCTTCGAGCGTGAGCCGCGAATTTCGGGGCAGCAGAGTGCATCCCGGATGTACCTTCAGGTGATCCTGCCAGCACTCTGCGATCTTTGTCAGGAGTTCCGCTGCCTGGTCCGCCGCCCTTCCTTTTATCGCCCGCTTCCCGTACACCGCGTACCAGCGCCGCTGGTCCGCGTCCCGAAACAGATGCCGGAAATGTCTCCAAAGCGCACCTTTTAGCCGTCGCCGGGAGCCTTGCCGGCGCCCGGCCACTGACAGCCACGTGGCAGCCCGCAGTATGGCTTCCGTCAACTCCATGCCGGGCCTGGTGTGCAGGTTGCCGATTGCCATTTGCTGAAGGTCCTGGTAGTCGACAGCATCGCCGCCTGGTTCGATATTCGCTTCCAGAGCGGCCCTTCGCGGCGCAATGCCCTGTGCCTGGTCCAGAAAATCCAGCCGCTCCTGCACCACCTTCTCCACGGCCCATGTCGGATTTCCTGGGCACAGGCCGAACATCCACGCGCGGGGCTCCCGAGCTTTGCGGTTCGCGACCAGGAAACCGTCGCCGGCCTCCTCCACGCGTTCATCCCAGTGCGGACGCCGCGGGTCGCCGAGGCGCGCCACCAGCCAGCCGTCGTCCCGTTCGAACGGTTCGAACGGATCGAACGGCATTTCCCCGAGCTGAATTTCGCCTGCCGCGAGGCGGGCGATGGCGCCATCCACGTCGCCTTCGCCATAGCCTGGCAACAGCGGCGCATGCGCGTGCCAGAGCAACGAGCGCGGAACCAGCGCCGCCGTGATGAAGTACTGGCAGTCTTCGAGCGCGGGCAGTCCGAGTCTCGCGAGTTCGGCGCGGAGTTCCTGCCTGTTCACGCGCACTTCCGCGCCGGACCAGAACAGGTCCTCGTGGCTTCCCGGAATAGGCCGGAACCGCAGTTCGTTCAGGCGCACCTCGATGGCGATCTCTTCGCCGTATTCGAAAGTTTTCGGATGTAACACGGTTGCCGAACTCACTCCCGCGAAGTCCACCGCAGAAACGAACGTTGGTTCCGACGCGGAGGCCGGTGGCCGGCGGAGTTCCGCATCACGCAATCGGCCCATGTTTGCCTCCCGCAATCTTGCCGGTCAGTTTTTCGATTCTCGGAGCCAGGTGGACCTCGTCGTCCCCGGCCGCCTTGCCCGCGAGCGCGTGCCACACCGCGACATCCCGGGGTTCTTTCTGCGCCGTGCGCGGCACGCGGACCATGCCGGAGTTCGTGCCGGCGTCGCGAATCGCATGTGTCCGCGCCGCCGTCTTCCATGCGATGCCGTGGTCCCGCAGGCACTCCTCCGTGACGATGCCGAAATGCCAGACGACTTTTGCCGCATTCGGCGGCTGCGCTCCGGCCAAGAAACCGTTGCCGAAATTCCGGCCGTTTTCGTAGTGAAGGCGGAGCGGATCGTTCAGCCGCGCCACATATTTGCCCTTCTCGTTGAAAAACGGATCGCGTTTCAGGTCCTGCAGTTGCAGGCCGGATTTCAGTGATTTCCGGATTTCGGCGCGGAGTTTCGGCCCGCCCTCTTTGACCTTGCTCCGCAGCGGAGCGCAGGCGAACCAGCCCGCCGGATTGTCGGCGTCACCGGGCGGAGCGAGGGAGGCCACCACGAACGGCCTGCGCGTCGCCGGCATTTGCATGGCGCGCGGCACGCCGAGGCCGTCTTTTAGTTCGTCGATATTCACCGTGACCTGGACGCCGGACCAGAAGAGGGTGCGCTCGTTATCCACCTGGAGTTCCAGGCAAAGGTTCGGCGTGGCGGTGATCGGAATCTCCGGCCCATAGTCCCAGTGCCCATGGCCGTTGTTCCGCACGACTAGGGTGGCGGTGACATGACGCCCGGAGAACTCCCCGTCATATGCGCCAACGTGCTTGGGTTCGGAGGGGTCAGGTGGAGTCCGCCGCAGTTGTTCGTCGGATACGAAACCCATGCGCCCAGTCTAAAAACTTTTCCCGCAAAAAGCTAAAAAAAAATCGCCGAAAAAAGGGGGGATTAGGCCGTTGTTATACCAGCCAATTGGCTGAGTACCAATCGAGGAGGTCCAGAAAAATGGACCGTTTGAACAAGAAGTATTCTCACACAGCAGTTGTTATCGTCGCAACGTTGTCGATCGTTGCCGCGGCGAACGCGGAACCGATTTTCGATTATCAGGCTATTGTCTCCGCGGCAAATCCGGCGCCCGCCGGCTCCCTTGCCCTTGGCCCCGACGGCGCCGTCGGGGGCATCGGCGGACCGGTGTCCTTCACTATGCCCTACTCGGGCATCTTTACGTTGTCGGTCGGCGATTGCTGCCTCGTCGGGGACGTCTACCAGGCGTTCGTCGACGGCCGCAGCCTCGGCTTTACCAAAGCCGTTCCCCTCTACGGTCCGCAGTACAGCACCGGAACGTTCACGGCGTTCCTGTCAGCCGGCAGGCACACCTTCGACATCGAGGATCAGATTCTTTCCTACATCGGATACTCTGACCCCTACGGTGGAGGCACTGTCCCGACGGTGTTCTCCCCGGCCGGTGTCGGAGTGACCGGCTCCGCCAGCCCTGCCCCTACCCCCGAACCGGGCACGTACAGCCTGATCGGGTTCGGCCTGGTCGGCGCCTCCCTCGTCAGGAAGCGGCGGCTTGGCCGGAAGTAGGACGCGGCGAAACCGCATGTAAGCGGACTGGCGTCCCGGCGACATTCGTCGGGGCGCCGGTCTTGAGGCGACTCCGTTGGCGGCCGGTGGACCGTGCCGCAACCGGCGTTCAGGCATTACAGGCGAACAACCACCCTGCCCACTCACTATGCAGCCATCCTGTGTGCCTGCGATGCCGACAGCCGCGCCCCCGCATGGTGCAGGCCGAAGGCGAACCTCAACGCCGCCGCATCGCACGGGATCCAGTGCAGGATGGACCACTCGGAGCCGAAGATGAACCACGCGGAATCCATATAATAAGCATGGAACTTCAGCTCACAGCCCTCCATTGTCCACTCGAGTCGCGTATTTGAATAAACGTGAAACCTGGCATCCCGCGTCTTTAAGATGTCAGGAAGAGTATCGAACCGCGGAAGCGCGATGCTCTCGTCGGTCGCAAGAACAAATATCTGCCATACTTCAAAGGAACCCAGGGTGGCTCGCCGCTGCAGCCGGTATCGCTCGCATCCGGCCTGAACGGTCACGCTGGGTCTTTCAATGGGATGATTCATGCCGCACCTCGATGCACGGAGCGCGCCAGGCCGTATGTCGTTGATTCCATTCGCAACACATCGTCCAAACGGCGTCCGATGTCGTGGCGGCTCGACATTCGGCGTCGCGAACTCGCGATACCAGCCGCGTGTGGGACAGTCGCGACACATAGCGTTGCGATTCCTCGACACTCTGCGCGGTAAACCCTCGTAATTCATTGATTACACTCGATCTGCCAAAAGGCGCGCCGCATGCTTTTGAGCGTCCGGAGTCTAAGATGCCGTCACCCGGCCTTGTGGTTATGGAAACGCCCACGGAACTTATCAGAACTGCCCACGACCTTCGTGATCTCATCGGGCAAAAGCAAGTCGACGCTCTCGCTCGTCAGGGCTTTTCCCTGTATGACAGCTCCTATCGTTTGATCGCACCCTCAAGCACCCGCAACCTGAATTGCCCCGTCGCCGCTCATCACAACCGCGCGGAATGCTCCGCCTGCCCTGTTTTGCGCCAGGAGGGCAAATTCGACCGCTGGGTGCTGTGCGCCCCGGATGCCAACGTCTTCATCGTGGGACTCTATTTGCAGGGAAAATTCGCCGGTCTCCTCGGCAACGCACCGGTATCCGACTCCGAGAAATCGGCTAATCAGTTTCATATTGCGTCCAAGGTGCGCCAACGCGCGGACGCGCTTTCACTCCGGCTGACGCAACGCCGCACGGGACGCATCCTCGAAAGGGCGAAAGCAGCTATCCGTCAGGCGGCGACGCCTCAGGAGATCCGCAACGTGCTTTCCACTGCGGCCGGAGATTTGTTTAACAGGGTATCCCGCATCCTCTTCGCTGTTCCCCGAGGCGAATTCATCGATGTCGACCAGCGCACCGGAGAACCCATGCTGAAGCGAACCATTGGCAGGACAGAGGGCCACGTCGGTTATACGATCCGCGAACGGAAGCTACGCTACGAACCCGATCTCAAGGCGGACGATCCTTACTTCTCCCGCGATGCCTCGGAACACACACTCCCCGGGACCGTTCTTACAGTCCCTTTGGTCTGGGGGTGGGACGAACGGCAGGCGGCGCTCCAGATTCAGTCCGCGGATCGCGACGCGTTCCCTGAAACAGACAGATACGAATGGGAACGACTGGCCCGATGGGCCGGCCGTCAGGCAGTCACGCTGGCCATGCGCCAGGAACTCCGGCGGGCACGGCTGCACGAGGAAGTTTCGGAGGGCTGGCGCGCATCGGTCACGGATCTTCTGCTCGTCCGCGACGACGACATCTCCGCGGTGCTCAGGAGCAAGCGTGAGATTTTCCGCCGTTTTGCGGAGGAACTAAAACTGGTCAGCGGTTCCCACTGCATCGCTTCCAGCATACGGGTGCTGAACCCGCTGACGAAACATCTTTCCTACGCCGTCTGCATTGGCGATCAATGGACAAAGGAGGCCCTTGAGACCCTCTACCGCACCAACACCGCATCGGCAGGTGTGGCGGCTTTGAATCAGCCCGCTGCCCTTTACTCGCCCAAAGTCGACGAGGCGAAGAACTACTACCAGGTCCTGGAGGGAACACGATCACTCTGGGCGAAGCGATTCCTGGTCAGAGGGGCACCTCGCGGCGTTGTTTCCATCGACTGGGATATCACTGACGCGTGCTCTTCCGACACAGAGAGCCGCTTGGAGGCCCTCCTTTCTCAGTTCGAGGCGGTGCTCAACATGATCGCCGCTCAGGAAGAGGTACTCTTCCGCGAACTGGAGCGAAACCTGCGCCTCAACGATGCCGAGAAACTTTCGCAATTGGTGCGCAAACTTGCCGACGTATTCAATGCCCAGGACTGCTCCCTGTTTCTGGATAAAGAGGGTAGCCGTTTCCTGATGCTCAAGGCCGGCACCTATCCGGCTCACATTGCCAGACCCGGCGAAATCTCCTATCAGTTCGGAATAGGAATAACTGGCTGGGTTGCCGAAAACCGGGTTACCGTCAGCGTCCACAATCCGCACGATCGGAACGAACTGGATTCTCTCTCACGCCGCCACTGTATACTCAAACCGATCTCACACACCCGCCTCTACCCTACCATTCATCCTGAGGCCACGGACTACCTTGACCTGATGGCCGCGCCGATAGTTGCACGGGGCCGTGTCATCGGCGTGATACGGCTCGATTCGGTCAAATCTCAGGAACTCTTCAGGCACGAGGACGAGGTTTTCCTCCAGGAAATCGCCGACGAACTGGCGCGCAATCTCGACCGCATCTGGATTGAGGAGGAGGCTTCCGGCCAGGTCAGACAACTGGAGGAGGAGGCAAACCTGAATCGCGCATGGCTTACTGCACGGGAAAAGGCTGCCAACTTTCGCGACGCCGTCCGGGTCGACCTGATGGATGCTGCTGTCGCGACCGAGGCAGACGGAGCGTTCATCCGCATTGATGACAGTCTCACGGACGCCCACTATCTGGAGACGTTCGGCCTGATGAAATCGCTGGAAGGCGACCGCTATGAATTCCAGCACGCCGGGAGCACTGCTTTCTCGGCCAACGTGTGGGAGGCGGATGACTGGCTCGGCATCCGCGAAACGTTGAGACAGAAACTAGGTCCGGAGACCGGCGAACTGCTCCAGTCCGGAGCCCTGCTGCGAATGGACCTCGACCCGCATGCCTCCGCAACTCTGGGGCTTTGCTTTCGAATTCTGCCCGATCCCCGGAAATTCTCTCAGGATAAGGCCTTCATGCTCGCCAAGAGAGTCTCCGCTGAGCTCAAGCCCGCGCTTATGCTCGACCGCGCCCAACGCCGTCTCTCCGAGGAACTGGAAACGGCCACGAGGCTGAGGGACTTCGGTCTCGCGTTTGCGGTTGCTGCCGACACATCGGCCGTCGCGCGCAAGGCAATTGAATTCGCGTGTTCCCGGACAAAGATGGAGTTCGGAACAATCCGCCTCCTCGATCCGCGCAGCGGGAAATGGATCCTCGTCGGCACCTCCAAGACAATTGAAGGAATTCTGCCTCTCGAAATTGAGACCAATTCGAGACTAGAGCAATGCCGCCGTTCAGAGTCGCCGGTCTGGCTTGACCTTTGCCCGGGCGATCCGCGCATGATCGACTGCGCGTCGCTGCCGCCGGGTCCCCGGCGCGCCTACCTCGAGAGTCTCAGAAACTGGATTGGCGTTCCCCTGCGCTTAAATAATGTATTTCTCGGCGTGATTATCCTCGCGTCAACCACCGCGTTCAGAGTGCGTCACGAAGCCCTGATCGACGTGGATATCATTGCGCCTTACGCGGCCGCCGCCATCGTTTCTCTTCAAAGCGTGGAGAAGAAACTGGAACTGGCCGAGCCATTCGCCATGATCGGAACCATGTTGAGCGGTTTCCTGCATACAATGCGCAACAAAATGACCGCCGCGAATGGGTTCCTCGACAACCTGCAGAACATGAAAGACCTCCCGCCCCCAGTCACGGAGAGGCTAAACAAGCTCCACGACGCTTTCGAGATCATTCGATCCATTTGTCAGGATCTGGTTTCATTCGCCGCGACGGACGGACCAGCCTGCCTCGAAGCCGTTCGGTTGAACGACTCTCTGGATCGCGCGTGGCTCGACCTTCCCGAACCAATGCGCGAGGGCGTGGAAATCGACAGACGGTACGCAGAGCCGCAGCCGACGATCCTCGGCAACCCGGCTCAGATGGAAACCCTTATTGCCATGCTGATTCAAAATTCCCTTGAAGCACTTCCGCCGGAAGGCTCGCGCCGCATTCGACTGGAGACGGCCCGGCGTGGCCGAAACATCATTCTCCGGGTGGCCGACTCGGGATGCGGTATGGACCGCGACACGCGTCAGCGCGCGCTCCAGCCGTTTTTCACCACGAAACATTCCGGAAACGGACTCGGTCTCGCTGTGGTCGCCGGCATCGCCCGGCGCCATAAAGCCAGGGTCCGGATATCGTCCCGCCCAAACCGCGGCACCTGCGTCACTCTGTCCTTCCCCCTGGAGGCGGCAATTGGCTAACATCCTCCTTGTCGATAACGAGGAATACATCCTCGATGCGTTTGGCTTTCATTTCAGGAGCATCGGCTGGCAGGTCGAAACCGCATCGGACGGCCAACAGGCCATCGATATACTCGCAAAAAAAGGCAAGTATTTCGACGCCATTGTTCTGGATAAGAACATGCCCCGCAAGACCGGGGATCAAGTTGTCCGCTGGCTTTACGAAAAAGACCTTCTCGACTATATTTGCGTGGTACTTCTGACTGGTTATCCGGAAATGAGCAGCGCGATTGACGACTTGCGCATGGGCGTCTGGCAATACCTTGTGAAAGATATGACGCCATCCCAACTCCAATGCTTCATAGCTCCCGGCATAGCGCTGAAAAGCGTTCGCCGGATCCGCCGCGACCTGCACCGGGCGGACAATCTCAAGACAGTGCTGGACAAAATCCGCGAGGTCGTCAGACAGACACTCCAGCCCGACGGATTTCATGTTTTCTTTCTCTCGAAATCGCTTTCCATAGACTTGTTCAGCGACACAGCTCATCCGAATCCGGAACGGAAGTTTGTCCGCGACATTCAGGCGGGAGCACCGTTCATTGCTGCTCACACAGCCGCCGCCACCCGCGTTTTGGAACCTGTTTTGCCGGATGCAGCCGCCCTGATGGCCGTACCCGTCGCCTTTGACCAAAGCATTATCGGAGTGCTCGAAATGGAGTCGCTCCGCGAAGGAGCCTTCGACCCGCGCTGGCGCGATGTTCTCTCCTATTTCTCGGAACTGATCGCGACGACCGAGGAGATGCGTGCGCGTGAACGCGAAACAGTCAGAGCCGAGACTGCTGAAAGCATCGCCTCGGCCCACCGCGAGCTTGCCCACCGCATCGGCACATCGCTGCAGGTGATTCAACAGAGTGCCCGCGAACTGAAGAATTCACTTACCGAACCCCTCCTGAGCGAACGCGCCGGTTTTATCGTGAACCATTCCAGCCGGATACACCAGGTCCTGCTCGAACTTAAAGATGTTGCCCGCGACCGGCCCGTCAATCCAAAGCCGACCGATTTATGGCCGATCATCGATAGCGCTTCAAAAGCGTGGGCTTCCAAATCCGCTGACGTGTATATCGATGCCGGCTCCACTGAACTCACTGCTTTCGCTGACCCCGAGGAACTGGGCCATGCGCTCGACTGCCTCATCAAGAACGCCATTGAAGCGATTGCCGAGCGCCGTCCCGTCGATAAGACATCCTCCGTTCAGATCGACTACCGCGTCGGCATCTCAGCCGTCCGCGACAACGGATCCGTAGAGATCGCCGTCGAGGATAACGGAATCGGCTTCAATCAGGATGTCGGCAACCTGCTTTTCTCCCCCCTTTTCACCACCAAAACCGATCGCGACGCCCTGAATCAGGGCTACGGCCTCTACACGGTCCAACGCGTCATCAAGGCCATGGGCGGCTCCATCCAGGCCTTTAGTCCGGGCCCCTACCAGGGAGCCCGCTTTGTGATCCGGCTCCCGGAAGTTCCTTTGCAGGCGTGATATGCCCAGGATCTTCGCCATCGGTTTCGGCGGGCGTCATCAAGTGCCCGCTTTTTGGAGCAACAACGCGCGCCGGCATCGCGCGGAGGCGATCTTTCTGGGAAAGCGGAACTTTGCCGGAATCGGCCCCGGCTCTCTGGTGCTCCTCAACTGGGCGCTGGATCATTATGAAAACGACATGAACCTGCTGCTGGACAAGGGTGCCCTGGTTAGTGCGCACCTTCAACCCGGAAAGGAGGTTCACGCCCGTGAAGTGATCACCTGCATTCCACGCGGACTGAAGGATTGCTGGTGCGAGCGCCTGCCTGCGGACGCCTACTCTCCCGATTACGAGAACGAACTCACGCGGAGAATGGATAACATGCTGAGCCATGGTCGGCCCTTTGGTCCCATTGCGCTTGAGCATCCGAGAAGAAAGGGCGCCAAACTGTCTCCGCCGCGTAAGGTCTTCCTTGCCTCACCCTTTGCCAACTCGCTATACCAGCCTTTCCGCGAAGGCGTCGCTGAAGCGCTCAAGCCTCTCGGCATTGAAGTCCTGAACCCCGGCGACGTGAACGGCAACGCGACCGTGAACACCGATGTCACCGGCGCAATTGACAACTGCGATGCCGTCATCGCGAATCTCCGCAACCGCGATCCCAACGATCATCTAAGCTGCTGCGCCAACGTTTGGTTTGAAATCGGCTACGCCTACAAGGCTGGCAAACCCGTTGTCCTCTGCCGCTTCGCCGACGACCGATTTGAAATGCCTTCCGACATCTCCGGCCGTAAATACCTCACATACTGCGATTCCATCCACCTCGCTTTGCAGCTATTCTACGGATTCGGTGGCCAATGAAAACACGCCAGTACCCGGAAACCCTCCTCATTATCGACGACGAGCGGGACTTCGTTACCCTCACCTCGGCCCTTCTGGAACGGGCAGGTTACGACTGTTTTGGCGCAGCCGATCTCCACGAAGCCCGTGCTCGTCTGAAAACCGAATTTATCGACCTGATTCTCATCGATCAGCGCCTTCGGCATGAAACCGGCACGGAGTTTCTGAAAGAAACGCTGGCGAAGAATCCCGGGCCCGCCGGCATCGTGATCAGCGCTCATGCCGATCTGGAAATGGCGCGCCTGGCCATGAGCGCGGGCGCGTCCGACATCCTGCCAAAACCCTTCGAGGAAGCGGAACTCCTTGAAACTGTCCGCCGCGTTCTTGACCGTACCGCCGCCGCCCGCGACGCCCTCCGGCACCGCTGGAACGCGGCCCGCGCCGCCCGACCGCCCGAGATCGTGGGAGAGAGCGCCGCAATCCGCGGGGTTCTCGATCTGGTCCGCAGGATCTCCGCCTCCAGTTCCACTGTGTTGATCCAGGGAGAGTCGGGCTGCGGCAAGGAACTCATCGCGAAAGCAATTCACATGGGCAGTCCCCGAAAGGACAAGCCCCTGATCTCGGTCAACATGGCGGCATTGTCTCGCGACCTGATCGCCTCCGAGTTGTTCGGCTCCGCTCGCGGAAGCTTCACGGGTTCCGCGACTGACCGCAAAGGGCGGTTTGAGGAAGCCCATGGCGGCACTCTTTTCCTCGATGAAATCGGCGACGCACCCGGAGATGTGCAGGCTTATCTGCTCCGCGCCCTGGAGAACCGCACCGTCGTCCGGCTCGGCGAAAACATTGAACGGAAGGTCGATGTCCGTGTCGTGGCGGCCACCAACCGCGCACTTGCGAAGGATGTCCAGTCCGGCCGCTTCCGCCAGGACCTTTATTACCGCCTCAACGTGGTCTGTATCGACGTTCCCGCTCTTCGGGACCGGCCCGAGGATATCGAGCCGATCGCCAAACATCTTCTGGCCGGCCTCGCGCGCGAAAAGAGCTTTGACAGCGATGCCATGCGGAGGTTGCGACAGTATGCATGGCCGGGCAATGTCCGCGAACTCCGCAACGTAGTCGAACGCGCGGTGCTCCTGTCCGACGGCCGGTTCATCTCCCCCGCCGATCTCAGGCTCGATCCCGCAAGCGCCGAGAGCCGCGAATTCGAGGAAATGATCGAGCAGCCTTTTAAGCCGGCAAGCGAGCAGTTCGAGAGGAAATACTTCCAGCGGCTTCTGCAACGTGCCGACAGTCAGAAAACGAAGGCGGCCCAGCTCGCCGGCATGAATCGGTCGAGCATCTACAATCATTTGAAAAAGCTTGGCCTGGCCATCCCTGAAGGCCTGGCGCCCGATGAGACCGGGGAATGAAGGGATTGTCTGTGCGGCATTCTGTCCGATTGGTGTCCTTGCGGCAACGGAGTACCCGGCTCTATTGTCGAGGGTCGCGAATGCGAAACAGAACGGCTTGTTCAGTGGCTTAGTCCTCCCGCTGCTGCACCGTAGGATCTGCGACTACTCGCCATGAGAATACTCGGCCGCATTTCACTGATCCGTACTGCTCTTTTCACGCCGGACCGCCGTAGATCCGAGGCTGACTTCGATTTCATACTCGCTCTTTCCTGATCCCGCCCTTCCGTCCTGGGCACAGCTTCGGGCGAATTCCCGCGCCCGGCGGACTGCGGAGTCTCTGCTTCGCCTATCGGCGCCGTTCCGGTTCTGGCTCCCCCATTCTGGTCCCCCCAGAAAAGCCACTCCTTGCCTTGGGAGCGGTCGCCTCTCGCTTCCGGGTGCCCCAGGACACACGGGCAGAACAGGAGAAAACATCATGTATCTCAACCGACTCACTCTCATCGGATTTACCGGCGCCGACGCCGAAACGAAAACCGGCAGCAATGGAACCGCCTTCACGGTATTTTCCGTGGCCACGAAACGGTCATGGAAGAACCCGGAGGGCGCGTGGGAATCGCGGACAGAATGGCATCGCTGCCTTGCGTTCGGGAAGCTTGCCGAATTCGCGGCCAGCCTGAAGAAGGGCGCTCATTTGCAGGTCGAGGGTGAACTCCGCAGCCGCGAATACGAAAAGGACGGCGCGAGGCACAGG
>CAINNJ010000028.1 GCA_903851195.1 uncultured Acidobacteriia bacterium | reverse complement strand
GTAAAAGCGGAGGTATCGTTCGATGCCCGCCCGGGCTTCCGGAACCGACTCGTAGTCTCTCAGGTACACCTCTTCCTGCTTGAGCGACCGCCACAACCGCTCAATGAAGATGTTGTCCATACAGCGTCCCCGTCCGTCCATACTGATGGCGATGTTTCTGGCCTTCAGTTTCCGCGTGAACTTCTCACTGGTGAACTGCGTGATTTCGGTAGTCTGAAGTGGGCTCTTCCGCAATTCTGGTGCAGGTTTGTCAGCCAGGATACCCGACCTAAATTGAGTTAGAACATTTTTTGCCTGTTATGTTTTAGGCTGCTGGTTAATGGCACCTACTCCTGGCCATTCACAAGCAGTTTTGCCTGATCCGGGCACGCTCGTTCTGGAGAGGATCGACAGGCATGAAGAAGGCTTTGAAATAGCGGTTTCGACACGGCATTCTGCTATCTGCCCTCTTTGCGAACGTCCTTCCACGGCTCGACACAGTGTGTACGTTCGTCGCTTAGCCGATCTGCCGTGGCAGGGGCTTTCTGTGCGGATCTGCCTGACCGTGCATCGCTATCGTTGCCGGAACCACGATTGCCCGCGCACCATCTTTTGCGAGCGCGTTCCGGGTGTGGCCCGAGTTCATGGCCGCTCAACGGAACGGCTGGAAGGCATTATTGCGATCGTAGGGTATGTTGCCGGCGGACTGCCGGGCTCTCGTCTGTTGGAACGGTTGTCTGTTCGGGCGAGCGACGATACTGTCCGACGCCGTGTCAGCAGAAACGTCCCGGCATCGCAGGAGTCCCAGCCAATTCGCTTTCTGGGCGTTGACGACTGGGCATGGAGAAAGCGCCAGTCATATGGAACAATTCTGGTGGACCTCGAACGGCACCGCGTGGCCGATATCCTGCCGGAGCGCTCGGCGGAAAGCCTTGCGTCATGGCTGGAAATGCATCCCGGAGTGGAGGTGATTGCGCGGGACCGTGGTGGCATTTACGCCGATGGCGGTGCCAAGGGCGCCCCGTCGGCGATTCAGGTGGCTGACCGGTTTCATCTGGTGCTCAATTTGTCGTGCGCGGTGGAACGGGTGTTGGAAGAGCGGAGCCGTGAATTAGTGCTGCCGGCAACCCCGACGCCAGAGCTGCCCGAGGCGCCCGTTCCTCCGGACGAAGACTTACCGCTGCCAGACACACATGAAACACAGCAGCTTCAGCGGCGGCAAAGACGTCTGGACCGATATCAACAGGTGATCGATCTGCATGAAAAGGGATATTCTCAGCAGGCAATCGGCCGCGAACTGAATATTCAGCGGAAAACTATACGTCGATGCCTGCGTACGGGTCAGTTCCCGGAACGTAAACGGCCAACCGGCCGCCGCCAAAAGGTCGCCGACTTCGATGAGTACCTCCGGCAGCGTTGGAACGAAGGCTGTCATAACGCTACACGTCTTCATCATGAGATCCGGGAACGAGGGTATAAAGGATGCCGCTCCATGGTCGCGAAGTTCGTTGCCGGATGGCGCCCTTCCGGCAAGCCGTCAGGCAAGCTGAATACACCTGAACGCGTGGCACCCAGGCACGCCGCGATTTTGGCCGCCCGCCCACCAGATCAGTTGACTGAAGACCAGCAAACTCTGCTGGACCGACTTACCGGCGTATGTCCGGATATCATTCGGATCCGGGACCTCGCCCTGGGTTTTCGCGACGCGCTGAAAGGCCAGGATGCCGCCGCTCTTGGGAAATGGATCAAAGAGGTGAAGCACTGCGAATTCGCCCCTCTGGTTCGATTCGGATACGGATTGGAAAAGGACCTTTCTGCAGTGACTGCAGCCGTTGAGACGCAATGGAGCAGCGGTCAGGTCGAAGGGCAGGTGAACCGACTGAAAGCCATCAAGCGGCAGATGTATGGTCGCGCCGGGTTCAACCTCCTACGTGCACGTGTTCTCCCCTTCCCATGGTCCGGCATGCTTACCAGTCACGCCCCATGAACCTGCACCAGAATTGCGGAAGAGCCCAAGTACAGTTGCCAAAAGCACTGCGAGCCCTGGTCGCTGTTAAATATCTCCGGCTTCCCCCGGCGCAGGGCGCGCCGCAGCGCCTCGACGCAGAAGTCGTGTTCCAGGGTCAGCGACAGCGACCAGCTCAGCACGTACCTGCTGAACCAGTCCATCACGGCCACCAGGTAGACGAAGCCCTGCGCCATCCTGATATAGGTGATGTCCGTGCTCCACACCTGATCGGCACGATTGACCTTGACTCCGCGCAACAGATACGGGTAGATCCGGTGCCCTTCAGC